>NZ_CEEDBV010000001.1:0-2477997 GCF_979253075.1 Pedobacter sp. AC464 | reverse complement strand
CGGTGCCAAATCTTAAACTGCATAAAATGCAGCTTAACAAGAACCCTTGCAGTAACAACTGCAGGGGTTTCTTCGTTCAAAAACTTAAGCAAAGACTAAAGCGCAAAGACTAAAGTTGAAAGGCCAAAGTTGAAAGGCCAAAGCGGAGCCATGAAGCAGAAAATGATTTGCCATCGAATATACGGCTGGCTTAGCCTGGCTGTTTTACTGGTGAGCGAAGGTTGGCCGTGCTGGCGGAAACAGGCGGACATAGGTACCTCCTGATCCGGCTTCCCTAAACCCGATGGCAGCGGAAATCCTTTTTGGCTGCACAAAGCCTCCACTTCCGGCAACACACGAAGCCCAAAAAGATTGCAGCAAACAGCGGGGCTGCAGCACCTATGGAATACCAACGCTCGTTTTCCAAAAATCTCAATCAAATGTTGATTATCTAGTCTGCGGTACGCACCGAACATTCTTAGTTTCCAGAAATTAGTATTAGTAAGTAAACACTAAAATATTTTCAAACCATTGGCGTTGGATACACGATGGGAAACCATCTATTGTTCTGCAGTGAGAAATAGCTTGTTAAAAAATGCTAAAATATTTACCCTCGATACAATAAAACCGTATTATTGTAATATTACGTACCTGTTGCTATGATACTTATTAAATTTAAGCGGTCACTATTTTGCTGCTTTTTCTTAGTGTTGAATTCGATTGCTTTTGCGCAAAATAAAAATGTGCAGTTGCCTCCGAACTGGTTTAACCTGGATTTTGCCGAACATGGTTTTTTCGGTATCAGTACTGAAAAGGCTTATCGTGATATTTTAAAGAATAAGCCTTTAGGTAAGAATATTATTGTTGCTGTAATTGATGGCGGTGTAGATATTAGCCACCAGGATTTGAAAGACAATTTATGGACGAACCGAAAGGAAATTCCAGGTAATGGTATTGACGACGATGGAAATGGCTATGTGGACGATATTCATGGCTGGAATTTTATAGGTTCTAAGAAGGGAAATTTGGAATTTGATAACCTTGAGTTGGTTAGGTTATTAAGGATATACAGGCCAAAATATCAGTCGACGACAAATTTGACGCTGCTTGATAGCGTTCAGAAGGAAGAATTTAAGCTGTATAAAAAGATGGTTGGCGATTTTGGCAAAAAATATGAAGATGCCAGTAACACTTTTGCCGTACTGATCGCGATTAATAAGGTGCTGGATTCGGTCTCCAAAACGACCAGAAAAACGATTCCAACATATGAAGATATAGAAAATTATAAGCCCGACGACGAGGTTGAGGAGCAGGTTAAAACTATTATCAGGAAGGGTTCGAAGGATGATGGTGGCTTCGACAAATTTTATAAAAATATTAAGGACGGTTACAAGCAATATGATGCCATGCTTAAATATAACCTAAATCCGAAGTACGACATGCGGGCTGAATTGGTTGGAGATGACTATGCGAATTCCAATCAAAAAAATTATGGAAACAACGATGTAAAAGGCCCGGATGCTTTGCATGGCACACATGTGTCCGGCATTATCGCAGCTAACAGAAATAACAATCTGGGGGTTATGGGTGTTGCAAATAATGTCTCTATAATGGCAATCAGGGTTGTGCCTACCGGCGATGAACGTGATAAAGATGTCGCGAATGGAATCAGGTATGCGGTTGATAATGGTGCCAAGGTTATCAATATGAGTTTTGGGAAATCTTATAAATGGGACAAAAAGGTAGTTGATGAAGCTGTTAAATATGCAGAGCGCAAGGGTGTACTGCTTGTTCATGCTGCTGGAAACGACAATCGGAATAATGATATAGAGGAAAACTTTCCAAATAAATTTTATGAAAGTACTGAAGCGGAGGCCTATAAAATTGCACATAAAAAGCCAGCGTTAGCTGATTTTACACCACCAAAGCCAATGGCTCAAAATAATGGGATGGGCATGAGGCCATCTGTAGCAAGTCCATCAGTTATAAAACCGGCGCCAATTGATTCTGCAAAATATCAGTTGCCGCATGCATCGAACTGGATTGAAGTTGGCGCAAGTGCTTATAAGGATGATGACAACCTAAAAGCCGACTTTTCCAATTACGGGAAATACACGGTAGATGTTTTTGCGCCTGGATTCTTGATCAACTCTACAGTTCCGGGTGATAAATATGAAGAATTGGATGGCACTAGTATGGCTTCTCCGGTTGTTTCGGGTTTGGCTGCGTTAATTTTATCCTACTACCCATATTTACAACCCGCTCAGGTTCGCGAAATCATCATGAAATCAGTTACGAAAGTTGTACACAAGATTAAATTTAAGAATGAAAAAGGTGAGAATGTTCGTGTGCTCTTCAGTGATATCTGCGTGAGCGGCGGCATTGTGAATGCTTACAATGCATTAAAGCTTGCAGAAACCTATAAGCCGTAATTTTTGCGAGGTTTTACCTTATGCAATTACTTTTTAATTGTTTTTAAAAACTCCTGAAAAGTGCCGAAGGGGTAGTTTTTTGATTTCATCCAGGCAATAAAGTCTTCCATTCTTTCTATCATTTTAAGGCCGGTATTTTTTGTAACATACCCGGGAAACCCAAAGCGTTCAAAATTATCCAAATCGGTAAATTCCCAGGGGTGAAAATAAACGTTAAGGTATCGGTCTTTTTTGTATGTCCACTTTACGAGTGCTTTATAAATGCCAAGTGGTAAGTTGTGGAATGAAAGCCAGAACAAAGGAAACCTAACTAGAGGCGTAACGGAAGCGGGAATCTGCAACACATTCTCTTTATTAAAATATGTTCTCGAAACCTGCAGGTTGTTATATCTTCCGGGTAAAAAAGTAGGGTTAATAGACGTATTGTAGCTGTATCCGGCTTTTTCAATTTCCTTTTCATCAACAGGCATCATTCTTGCCATCCTATACCCAGTAACCTCTTTTCCTGAAAGTTCTTCGAGTTTTAATTTAGATTGCAATAGATGTTCAGGTTTAAAATCAGAGTGATAATAACCATGAGATGCAAGTTCATGCCCGCTTTCTGTAATTCTTTTTATTAAATCAGGAATGTTTTCTGCAAAAGTTACGGTACAAAAAAACGTTGCTTTTACCCTGAGTTTATCCAGAATATCAAGTATGGCGATTGTTCCTTCTCTGGAAATTGAGATTTGATCGGCAAAAGAAATGTCTCTACCATATTCAAAAGGCATGTCGAATTCTTCAATATCAAAGCTTAAAAGCACCATTATTTTCCAGGTAAGTTTGTTGAACGAATGATATAATTTGGTCGGTTTTTCGATTGCATAAACATTTTGCCTACATAAATTCCGATTATACCTAAAATAATTAATTGCAGGCCTCCGAAGAAAACGATTGTCATAATAACCGAAGCCCAGCCAGAAACTTCTACATTGTTTGCAAATGCGTAAATGATGTATGGAATGTAGAGAACCGATGCAAACGACAAAGTAAAGCCTAAATAAACGGCCGAATAAAGTGGTTTGATACTGAATGATGTTACGCCATGAAGCGCCAGGCTAAACATTTTCTTTAAGGTATATTTGCTTTTACCCGAGAATCGTGCTGCAGGATTGTATCTGATTGCATATTGTTTGAAACCCAGCCACTTAACCAAACCCCTTAAAAATGGTTCATTCTCGTGGAAATTTCTGAATACGTTTACCACCTTCTGGTCCAACAGGCGAAAATCAGCAGCGCCTGGCTCCAATTCGATGTCGGAAAGCCAGTTGAGGATTTTGTAAAAAAGACTTGAGGAACTTCTTTTTCCCTTTGATAAGTTAGTATCCTCTTCTCTAATGGTATAAACAACTTCAAAACCTTCTTCCCATTTTTTGAGCATTTCCGGGATTATTTCGGGCGGATGCTGCATATCACAGTCCATTGAGATTACACAATCTCCAAAGGCGTGGTCCATGCCTGCCTTTACAGCGAGCTGATGGCCGAAATTTTTAGAAAATTCGAGAAAAAAAACGTTGTCTGCTGTTTCTGCGTAGTCTCTAATTTTTTGAAGTGTTTCATCAGCGCTGCCATCATCAACCAAAAGGAGTTCGTAGCTGTAATTAGTTGCCGAAAAAACCTGCTTAATGCTTTCTGCAATCACAAAAATATTATCGGCTTCGTTGTAAGCGGGGATAACGATTGAAACTAACTTTTTCATTTATCAGCAATCAAATAAGATTCGAAATCTTCTTTCATCATTTGATAAACAATAGTTAACCAAATGATGATGCAAGGTAGGGCTTTGAGCGAATATAGGCGAATAAATTCTTTAACAGCTTTAGG
Source organism: Pedobacter sp. AC464 (assembly GCF_979253075.1). Classification (NCBI taxonomy): domain Bacteria; kingdom Pseudomonadati; phylum Bacteroidota; class Sphingobacteriia; order Sphingobacteriales; family Sphingobacteriaceae; genus Pedobacter; species Pedobacter sp. AC464. The sequence continues at coordinate 2,473,723 of NZ_CEEDBV010000001.1, read as the reverse complement.
GAAAATGTCTGTTGGCGATAAACTGGTTAATATAAATGCAAAAATAAAAAGTGAAACTGTTACACTGCTTTTGGGATTTGGTTGTACAACAAACCAGATTGCAACCCCTGCAAAAGCGATGATGTAAGTTGGAGATTCGGAGCCACTACTAAATATTACTGTAAAAATCAGCGTGGAAGCCAGTAACATTAATTTGAAAGCCAGGTGTTTATATTGCTTTATCCGTAAATACGGTAGCGCAAAAAGCAAAACACCTCCAATTAAAAACGGGCTGTTTGGAACATTTACATTTCCCGAAATTCGGCGAAAAATGCCCATTAAAGAAATGTCCTGAAACGACGTTAATGAGGCATTTGTAGCATTCTTATGAACAAGCGAATGGTACCAATCCTGGTAAGAGTTGATTATAAAAGTTGGCGATGAGATTAACATTGGTAGGGCGAATAACAGTAAAAAAGCTGCTAAACCGGCTACAATGAGCTTCATTTTGTTTTTGGTGAAGAAAAAAAACGCTAAACCAACAATACCGTACAGCTTAATCAATGTTCCGAAGGCAATGAAAAAAGCAGATTGAACTTCCTTTTTCTTAATCATGGAAGAACAGCTCAATATTATGGTTCCTGTTAGGGCAATATTAAACTGGAAACTGAACAAGGCCGTTAAGGTTTCGTGTGCGCAAATCCAAGCAATTACAGAGCGTTTGTGTATTGAAATTGGCAGACTGTAAATGCCCCACAATAAAATTATAACGTTAAAAATATTCCACAAAATTGTTCCAATGCTGTCAGGTAAAATGGCGAACGGTGCGATTAAAATCGCAAATAAAGGCCCGTAATGATTGCTATCTAAGTATTCGGCGTAGTTAGCGTATAAATTTTGCATGCTACTTGCATGCCAGTAAACATATTTGAATATTAAGTAGTTATTGAAGCTGTGGTGGAGATATTGTTTTAGCGCAGCAATTACAGCCATCAACACGTAAACGCCTACAATAAATTGCCGTTTTAGCAATATCGAAATAACTTGCCGCAAAGTAAATTTCCTGATAGGATTCATTATGATTAGTGTTGCAATATAAGAATTATTAGTATCGAAATATTTTGGGTGGTACAAAAGTTTGCTTAAAAAAAATTAAATGATAACTTTATGCAAACGGTTGCATAAATCTAATCTTATCCTATTCTATGTTTTTACTCGGTATCGATATCGGAACATCTTCGATTAAAGTTTCTGTTGTAGATGTGAAAACACAAACATGTGTTGCATCAACTCAGTACCCGGAAAAAGAAGTAGAAATTAAATCTATTGAAAAGGGTTGGGCTGAGCAATCGCCCGAACAGTGGTGGACGAACACCAAAAAAGCGATTGAGCAGCTGAGCAGTTCAGCGCAAATTGATTTAAAAAAAATTAAGGCCATCGGCATTGCATATCAAATGCATGGATTGGTTGTGGTAGATAAGTTACAAAACGTTTTGCGGGATAGTATCATTTGGTGCGATAGCAGGGCGGTATCCATCGGCGAAAAGGCTTTTGATGAAATTGGCAGAGAAAAATGTCTCCATCACCTGCTAAATGCTCCGGGCAATTTTACTGCGTCAAAATTGGCTTGGGTTGCAAAAAACGAACCTGAGATTTACCGAAGAATTGATAAAATAATGTTGCCTGGCGATTTCATTGCCATGAAACTAACCGGGCAAATAGCTACCAGTATTTCGGCGCTTTCTGAAGGAATATTTTGGGATTTCAGCGCAAAAGAAATCTCGAAAGACATTCTACAATACTACAATTTTGATAAGGATTTGATTCCAGAAGTAAAACCTGTGTTTTCTAATCACGGTTACCTGAAAGATGAAATTGCAGAAGAATTAGGTCTAAATCCGGGTGTTATTGTTGCCTACAAATCTGGCGATCAGCCAAATAATGCCTTATCGCTAAACGTTTTACGACCAGGAGAAGTAGCCGCAACTGCCGGAACATCGGGCGTTATTTACGGCGTTAGCGATGGTTTGCCATCTGATAAGCAATCGAGGATTAACACCTTTGCGCATGTGAATTACACCACCGATAGCCAACATACTGGCGTTCTACTCTGCATAAACGGCACCGGGAGCATGTACAGGTGGGCAAAAAGTTGTTTCGCTCCAGATAAGTCTTATCAGGAACTTAACCATTTGGCGGCTTCGGCCCCAGTTGGCAGCAAAGGATTGATGGTACTACCTTTCGGCAACGGCGCAGAGCGAATGCTCAATAATAAATATACCGGTGCCCAAATACTAGGCATTGATTTAAACACGCACACAAGCGCAGATATTTTCAGAGCTGTACAAGAGGGAATTGCATTCGCGTTCCGTTACGGATTGGATATTATGCGTGAAAACGGCATGCAGCCAAAAGTTATCAGAGCAGGAAAAACAAACTTATTTTTAAGCGAAATTTTTACCCAAACGTTTGTTGATGTAACGAATACGCCTGTTGAATTATACGAGAATGATGGCAGCGTTGGTGCAGCAATCGGTGCCGGCATAGGTGCTGGAATTTTTGACAATTTAGAGGATGCTTTTAAAGATCATAAACTGATAAAACGGATTGAGCCAAAAAACGTTGACCAATACGAGCCCATCTATCAGGAATGGAAACAAATTTTACTTCAAAAAATATAAATATAATAACATGGGAAAAGTATTAACTGGCACGAAAGAATTTTTTAAAGGCATTGAACAAATTCAGTTTGAAGGGTTGGAAAGCGACAATCCTTTAGCATTTAGATGGTACGATGCAAATAAGATTGTTGCAGGTAAAACGATGACCGAACATTTTAAGTTCGCCTGCGCTTACTGGCATTCTTTCAACGGCAATGGGAGTGACCCATTCGGTGGGCCAACGCATGTTTTCCCTTGGGATGAGAAAAAAGACGTTATCGCAAGAGCAAAAGATAAAATGGATGCAGCTTTTGAATTTATCACTAAAATGCAAATTCCGTATTACTGTTTCCATGATGTAGATGTGGTTGATTACGGCGATGACGTAGTAGAAAATGAGAATAGGCTGCAGACACTTGTAGAATATGCGCAACAAAAACAGGCTGAAAGTGGCGTTAAATTGCTTTGGGGAACGGCGAATCTTTTCAGCCACAAACGGTATATGAACGGGGCATCTACAAATCCTGATTTTCATGTTTTGGCACATGCCGGTGCGCAGGTAAAATCTGCATTGGATGCAACAATAGCTTTGGGCGGCGAAAACTACGTTTTCTGGGGCGGAAGAGAAGGCTACATGAGTTTGTTAAACACAAACATGAAGCGTGAACAGGAACATTTGGCAAAATTTTTACACAGCGCTAAAGACTATGCAAGAAAGCAGGGTTTTAAAGGCATCTTCTTTATAGAGCCAAAACCCTGCGAGCCCTCAAAACATCAATATGATTACGATGCAGCAACTGTAAAAAGCTTTTTGCAGGAATACGATTTGCTGGGCGACTTCAAATTAAACTTAGAAGTGAACCATGCAACCTTAGCTGGGCATACTTTTCAGCACGAATTACAGGTTGCGGTAGATAGTGGTTTGCTTGGCTCAATTGATGCCAATCGTGGCGATTACCAGAACGGTTGGGACACCGATCAGTTTCCTAATGATATTAACGAACTTACTGAAGCGATGCTTATTATTTTGGAGGGTGGCGGTTTACAGGGTGGAGGCATAAATTTCGACGCTAAAATCCGAAGGAATTCTACTGATGCGGAAGATTTATTTTATGCCCACATTGGCGGCATGGATATCTTTGCACGTGCATTAATTACTGCTGATGCAATTCTACAGAAGTCTGATTACAAAAAGATCAGAAATGAGCGGTATGCATCTTTTGATGCCGGGAAAGGTGCAGAATTTGAAGCCGGGACTTTATCACTTGAAGATTTGAGAAATTATGCCGCAGAAAATGGCGAGCCGAAGGTTATCAGCGGTAAACAAGAGTATCTTGAAAATATCATAAACAGATACATCTAAAACAGTTTGAAAAAAACGACAATTTATGATATTGCCAGCGCGTTAAATACAAACGTTTCGACAGTTTCGCGGGCTTTAAGCGGCTTTCCGGGAATAAGCGATGCAACCAGGAAAGCCGTTATTGAAACGGCAAAAAGGCTTAATTATAGTCCGAATAAACTTGCCTCAGCGCTAAAATCAGGGAAAACTTATATCATTGGGGTAATTGTTCCATCGGTGGAAGCGCACTTTTTCGCTACAATTATTGACAGTTTGGAAGAAGGCCTCAAGAATAGTGGTTACCGGATTATCCTCTACCAGTCGAAAGAGTCTTTAGTAAAAGAATTAGAAGGTGTTAAAGCATTGCTGGAAGCGCAGGTAGACGGAATAATTGCATCGATGTCGTTAGAAACGGATGATGTCAGCCATTTTCAGGAAATTATAAATCAAAATAAGCCATTAATCATTTTCGATCGTGTAAATCGGCCACTTGCGGTGCCAACAATCACGCTGAATGATTATAGAGCGGGTTTTCTGGCAGCAGAGCATCTGATAAAAAATGGCTACAGAAACATTGCCTTTCTTACCACTACGCAAAAGATTAAAATATTCGAGCAAAGGTTAAATGGTTACAAAGCCGCCTTGGCTCAATATAACATTCCTTTAAAACACGATTACATCGTATTTGGTACGCTCTCAATAGCCGCTGGAAGGGAAAGTTTGAAGCGCTTATTTGATAATCAGCTAAAACCTGATGCAGTTATCGCCGGAGATGATTTTACTGCCCTTGGTGTGATGCAGTATTTGAAAGACATAAACATCACGCCGCCAGAAATTGGTGTGATTGGTTTCGCAAATGAAACTTTCTCAGCCTATATTACGCCATCATTAACAACCATCGAGCAATTTCCAGCCAATATGGGTGAGGCTTGTGCCAAAATGTTTCTCCAAATGGTTCAGCAGGTGCAACCTTACGATAACATTAAACATTGCGTGATTGAACCAGTCGTAATCGAGCGTAATTCGACCAAAAGACGATAAATATTAATCTTCGAACCTTGAAAATGCATCAATAATTTTCATTACTGTAATGGCTTCGTAGATTGAGCAGGGATTTGGCTCTTGCCCATTAATGTAGCGCACCACGCTTTCAATCATTGGCTGCTCAATGTGCTCAGGATGTTGAAAATTAAACAACTCTTCACCAGCTGCAGTTTTTACGAAAATCGACTTGCCGAAAACTGTAAATTTAATGCTTCCCTCACTGCCGATGATTTCACAAACATCCGTAGTTTCAGATTCAGAAACATCGAAACACCAGGAACCGTTGAAGACAATCTGATGCTGGAAAACTATACTTCCAGAAACCTAGTCGGCAACATCGTTTATGCTTTTGCGTAAACTGAAACCCTCATACTTTAGCGGTTCTCCAAAAAAATATAACATTAAATCAAGTTGATGCGGAGAAAGATCATGGAAGTAACCGCCCCCTGATATTTGAGGATCTGTGCGCCAGTTCCCGGCATTTTTGGTCACAATTTCAGGTTCCGCACTTTGCCACATTTTAAGTTGCACGGTTCGTATTTCGCCAATAGCCTGCTTATCGAGCAAATCTTTAACCTTTAAAAATAATGGTACTTTCCGGCGATAGTGGGCAACAACCAATTTTCCATTGTATTGTTCAACTGCGGTTGCCATTTGCAAAGCTTCGTTGGTATTTAACGAAACTGGTTTTTCTACATAAACCGGAAGGCCCTTTTTTAATGCAGCAAGTGTGTATTTCAGATGCGATGATGGCGGGGTCGCAATGTAAATGGCATCAACGTTCTCATTGTTGATTAATTCATCCGCATCGCTATACCATTTTTCAACTTTATGTCGTTTGGCATAATCCTCTGCTTTCGCTGCGTCGCGGCGCATTACAGCCAAAAGTTTGCTGTTTGCAACTTTGTTAAATGCGGGTCCGCTTTTTTGTTCTGTTACATCGCCACAGCCAATTATTCCCCAGTTTATTGTCTTAATCATTGCATATATTTTCACCCACCAGTTCAAAAGTTAATTAAACTGAGGTTTGGTATAAATTCAGACGATAAAATTACTAAATATAAGTTAACACGGGCTAAATGAAGGTGCAAAGCGAAAGGGATGCTAATGTTCAAAATTGATAAAACAAAAAGGCTATGATTAAGACTTGATTTGAACTGTGCCAAACCATGCGCAATCATAGCCGTTATGCGTTAGGCAAATTTAGCTGCCTTAAATCCGTTTAGATTCATCTACAGGTTCTTGCATTTTACCCATCTGCTCGGCCTGCAAGCGGTCTGGCGTAATGTTACCAAAGGTTACCTGCACTTTATTTTTAAAGCCAGAAACGACCATATCTTTACCGGCTTTCATCGCTTCGTAACCGTCTTTTGCCACTTCTGCGGGGTCAGCCAATTCCGTTTCCTGAACAATTTTTGCTTCGAGCATATCTGCTTTATTAAAGAAATCGGTATCTGTTGCGCCCGGTAAAAGAGAGGTTACGGTAACTGCTGTATCTTTAAGTTCTGCTCTTATGGCCTCATTAAAAGAATGTACAAACGCCTTGGTGCCATGGTAAACCGCTTGATAAGGCCCTGGCGCTTTGCCGGCGATTGACGCTAAGTTTAAAATTTTTCCTGCGTTTCGTTCTACCATTTCTTTTACATAAAGTTTGGTAAGGGTAACCAGTGAGGCAATATTCAGCTGGATGATATCGAGTTCGCGACTAAGATCTGTTTCTATAAATTTACCATAAACACCTTGGCCTGCATCGTTCACCAGAACATCAATTTGAATGCCTCTACTTTTTAATTCCTCGTACAACTCGAAGGCTGCATTCGGTTGGAACAAGTCTTTGCTAACGGTAATCACTTCAACGCCTTCCTGCTCCAGAATTGTAGCTGTGCGCTTCAGGTCATCTTCGGTTCTTGCCACAATAACCAGGTTAAATTTGTCTTTGGCAAAAAGTTTCGCCAATTCCAGCCCGATGCCGCTGGTTGCACCCGTTATGAGTGCAAAATGTTTTGTGCTTTCCATAATGATTAATTCTTAAAATATTCTTCGATAGTTAGAGAATCGATTCTTAAAAGGTCGATGTATAATTTTAACACCTTTTTTTTTGTGAAGGTTTTACTTAAATCATTTTCATCGTTGATCCGGTGTCAGCTCAGCTTCATTTGAAAAAACTGATATTATTTAAGGGTTGCAAGACTGAAATTTTTGCAGTGCGAAATGCAAAAATTTCAGAAAATCTGCAATTTTTTCTTCTGCGAAGCTTTGGCATAACACTTGTAAAAAGCCTATTGTGGAGGCTAGCATCCACAGTAATTAATTGATTTTATAGTGCATTTATTTATTTATCTAAAAATTTAAAAAGAACTATGACTTTGGTTAAGTTTAATCCAGAAAAAAAGAACAATGTCTTATTGCCAGGCTTTAATGACATTTTTGAATCGGTTATGGGCGACACCTTCTTTTCAGATCGCCGGATAAGCAGTGTTCCGGCTGCTAACATTTCAGAATCGCCGGATGAATATTGCATTGAAATAGCTGCTCCGGGATTAAAGAAAGAAGATTTCAAAGTAGCGGTAGAGGGTGATTCACTCCGGATTTCTGTCGAAAAATCATCAGAACAGGTACAGGCAGATAAAGTTTACAGTAGAAAAGAATTTAGTTATCAATCTTTCTTAAGGTTATTCAAACTTCCTGAAAGTACAGATGTTGAACGGATTGAGGCCAGCTACAATGATGGAATGCTCACTTTACACCTTCCAAAAAAAGCGGAAGCAAAGGCAACCACTAAACAGATTTCAATACTTTAAAAAAAATGGAGCCGGTTTAAGGCTCCATTTTTTTTAGTTTCGCAAGCTGTATCGCCAGTAATTACTTCTTCTTCCTTAAGTATTTAATTGCAATAGTACCAATGATAAGCGCATAGCAGGCTCGTTCTACTAATTTTGCCGTGTTGTATTTAAGCTCTGCCTTGTAACCCCGCTCGGCGAAAATATTTGGAATATTACCTTTCTGGATGTCTTCAATAATTCCTTCCCAGGCGTTTATGCGGTCGGCAAGAATTAACGGAATCCAATGGCGGTAGCGGTCTTCGCTATGCTGAAAGGCATATCTGCGAATCATACCACTCAATCCGGACGGCGGAACCGATGTTCCAAAAACTACGCTGTTTTTTGGCCGTTCGTTAGATTTTAAAAGTTCAATTTTTACCGGCTGTTGTTCAGACTTCTCATAGTTGCTTCTTTTATGGTCGTCGCCAGTGTAGTTTTTCATTGGGTAAGTAGGTTCATTTTCTACATCGATATCCATGCCCCAACCCGGGATATTTTTATAATCTTGGTTATCATTAATCATAACATTAAGCTTTAGTTGAAGGAATTAGTACGGTTTTGATGCAGTTATCCAGCTTTGATGAAAAAATATGGTAAGCATCGGAAATTTCCTCTAAAGGAACTCTATGGGTAATTAACTTTTTAGGCTCCAGTCTTCCAGACTGCACATGATCAATTAAGCGTGGCAGCAACCGCTTAACCGATGCCTGGTTGGCCCGCAAAGTAATGCCTTTGTTTAATACGTTTCCAATAGGCACATAGTTAAAAGGCGGCCCATAAACACCAACAACAGAAACGATGCCGCCCTTTTTTACCGAGTTGATTGCCCATTGCAATGCAGTTGCGGCTCCGGCCTGCATTAGGGTTATTTTTCCGGTGAAGGTTTGTAAAGCATTTCCTTCAGCCTCGCAGCCAACGCAGTCTATACAAACGTCTGCACCATACCAGTCGGTAATTTTCTTTAAAAAAAGCACAGGGTCAGCCATTGATTTGAAGTTGTAAGCTTCGCATTTTGCGTAGTTTTTAGCAAATTCCAAACGGTAATCTAAATGGTCGATGATAATTACCCTCGAAGGGCCGAAAAACCAGGCACATCTTGCGGCCATGATGCCTATAGGCCCTGCTCCGAAAACAACAACCGTGTCGCCCTCTTTGATGCCGCCCATTTCTGCTGCCTGATAACCTGTTGGTACCACATCAGTTAACAAAACTGCATCATCCGGGTCCATATCTGCCGGTATAACAGTAGGCCCAACGTTCGCGTACGGAACCCGTACGTACTCTGCCTGGCCGCCATTATAGCCGCCAGCTGTATGCGAGTAACCGAAAATGCCACCCACAGCCGTTGCCATGGTGTTCGATTCGTGGCAATTACCATAAAGGCCTTGCTTGCAAAAGTTACATTTACCGCAAGCGATGTTAAACGGCACAATTACCTGGTCACCAACCTTTACGTTGGTTACCAAGGGCCCGATTTCCTCGATAACGCCAATAAATTCGTGGCCAAACGTAGAACCCACGCGGGTATCTGGCACCATTCCGTGGTAAAGATGGAGGTCTGAGCCACAGATGCAGGTCCGTGTAACCCTTACAATGGCATCTTCGGGATGAAGGATTTCTGGCATTGGTCGCTGTTCGACGCGAACCCTGTACGGGCCCCTATAGTTCATAGCTAACATAATCTGATTTTTATTTTAAATAAATAGATGTGTACGGTGTGCTGGCTCTTTTTTCCAATCTGAAAAAAAGATGTTCGCAGTTGCCAGTATAGAATAGCCCAAATTAAAAATTAATTGCTTTTTGTTTTTCTTAAAAGCAGGCAAACCTGTTGCGGCGCAAAGCAAACAAACATTGGCAATGTCTATGCGTTTGTGTGTTTTTAAACTCAAGTATCTTTTAAATGCAAAGCGATGGTCACTTAGTGCATTATAGGCAAAAAGGCTGATTCCTAAAATCGTGTAAAACTTTACTGATGTTGAATTCAGCCCGATTACCCTCGGCATTAACAATGCTGATACTGAAAAAAAATGGTCATTTAAACCGTGCTGATTGAAGGATAAAAGGTGTCTTTCCATATTTGTAAAAAGATTATGAAACAGATTGAGCTTTCATGAAACTGATTTACCAGCCAGGCACAGCGCAAGTTAAGCGGTAGCCGAAGCATCTTAGTAAATCTGGTTGATGAGCTAATTTCTAATTAGTCTTCGCCATTTTCATTTTTCCAATCTGCCGGGTTACGGCTTGTGTCTGTATCAACCCCATCTCCCTTAGGGATTTCCAAATCCGCAGGTCGCTGATCTTCGAATGACTTAGGTCCATCTTCCGCGTTCTGGTTCTCATTTCCAAGGGGTTCGTCTGCCAGCGTATGGCGTTTTTGCTCATCTTTGTTCATTTCAATTCTGTTTATTGTTGACGCTTATTTTTATAGGATAATTAAATTTCATCTGTTAACCATATAGCAGTTGATGTTAACAGTTTTTAAATCCTGATGAGTTACGAGTAATTTTAGAATGCTATTTAAAAAACAACAATTTTTAGATTTGCTGGTTTAGGTATTTTATACGCAAAGTGTCTGTATAAACCCCGGATTTTCCTTAGCCGTTAATTGGTAAGGTTTTTTGCATATTCAGAACCGGAAATAGGATGGTTCGTTTCTATAAATTTCTTTCCAGAAATTATGCTTATCCAATCAAAATGTAGAAAGTTTGGCGAATATTTTAATGATAGTTAACGTTTCTTTTAAATGCATGAAGCTCAGAAAGACGAAGAAATGTAATCAACAACAAGTATTTAACACAGCGGATATGTAAGAAATACCCTAATTTGTTACGGTTAGTTCGCAAATAATTGAGCCAAAGTTCAATTAAGCAATCCAGAACGTTACTAGCATAACTGCGAGCGCAGCGCTGCGTCCTTTTATTTAAGATAAATATTAAATTGCTTTCGAAGCGTCCTACGGGATTACAGCGTTTCTCACAACGAATGGATGTTCCGAACCTGCTATCTTACCTTGCACAACGAGCTGAGAGGCTGTTTTTCGTCTTTGATTTGAATGAAGACAAGTTTATTTATATGAATCCTTCGTGTATTGCTTTTTTTGGCCTCGAAAGTACCGACGTGCGACCAAAGGTATTGCTGCATATGATAAATAATGAAGACCAGCGTTATGTAATTTCGAAGCTTCAGGATTGCAAGGATGGTATGCATGTTACAGATGTACAGTGCAGGGTAAGGCGTGGGGAGTATGAACGCTGGATTAGCATTTCGCCGCATTTGATTGATGATTACCCCAAACACCTTCTGGTAGGGATAGCGGAGGATATTACCGTATTTAAAGCCAACATGGAAGTGCTAAACAACCACAACAGTAAAAGAATTCTATATTAAATATTCTTGCACACGACCTGGCCGGCCCGATTGGGGCCATCGGCAACATCTCACTCATGCTTGCTAAAGATACTTCTGCTATCGGTAACCCAACCATAGATCGGTATCTGGATATCATCAGCAGGATTACGGAAAAAAGCATTAAGCTAATTCACGATTTTCTTAATCAGGAATTTTTAGAAAGTGCAGGTGTCGAACTCAACAAAAGGAGGGTAGAGTTGGTTAGCAAAATATCGATAACCACCCGCGATTATTTCGATACACAAGATCACCTCAAGATCGCCTTTTCCTGCCATTCGAATAAAGACCACATCTTCGCTGAAATTGACGAAGATAAGTTTATGCAGGTGATTAACAATCTAATTTCAAACTCGCTTAAGTTTACCCCCGATGGTGGTAATATTGATATCTATATCCAGGAAAATAAGCGCAATATTGTTGTTTCGGTAGCAGATAATGGCATTGGCATACCTAAAAAACACCATGCCGCTTTATTCGATAAATTCACGAGCGCAAGAAGAAGTGGGTTAAAGGGCGAGCAGTCGACCGGTTTGGGCATGTCTATTATAAAAACAATTGTGGATTGGCACAACGGAAACATCTGGTTTGAGAGCGAGGAGAAGAAAGGAACAAAGTTTTTCATCGAACTACCGAAAAGATAAAGTAATTCTGCTCGTTCCAAAATTTTAGCAGCCAGCTTTTTGAAATTGAGACTGTGTTAAATGCGCTTAGATGTTAAAGATGATAAAGGCCAATTTTATCTTTGTGATGAAACGATATTGGATTGGTTTTTCGTACTTTTCCTTACTTTTTGACATAAAGAATCTCTAACCTTACCGCATTTATGAAATTTTTAAGACTATTCATACCTATTTGTATAATCTTAATACTTGCGCAAACTGCTCAATCTCAGGAAAAAGCCGGTTACAATTTGATTCAACAAAAAGTTGATTTAAAGACCTATACCACAAATGATGGTCTGCCTTCCAGAAATACAACTGCAACACTGAGAGACAAAAGAGGCTTTTTGTGGGTGGGCACTGAAAATGGCCTTTGCCGGTTTGATGGTTATGCCTTCAAAGTATTTTTTAATAAACCGGGAGACAGCACGTCGATATCCAACAATTTTATAAATGCGATTGTTGAAGATAAGAGTGGCAAAATATGGGTGGCTACAATGGATGGGCTCAACCTGTTAAATCCACTCTCCGAAACCTTTACAAGGTTTTTTCACAACGATAGCAAAAGCAATTCATTGAGTAATAATAAGGTCTGGTCTGTTTTGTGCGATCGGGCAGGTAAAGTTTGGATTGGAACCGACGACGGATTTAATGAGTATATCGCTGCAAAAAAGCAGTTCGCAGTGTACAAGCCAAACCCTGCTGTAAAAAACAGTATGGTAGGGAAATCTGTAAATTCAATAATTGAAGATGCACGTGGCGATTTATGGCTTGGAAACTGGAGCGCTGGATTGAATCGTTTCGATAAAACAAACAGAACATTTAAAAATTACGCACAGTACCAAAAGCCGGGCTTTAAAAACCCTAACGATGTTTGGTCGCTTTGCTATGCTGATGATGGAAAAATTTGGGTAGGAACCTACTGGGATGGTTTGTTTAGCTTCGACCCAAAGGTTGGGAAATTTGAAAAAATCGTTCTTCCCGATAAAGATAATTACTCCGTTTTCAGTATTTTAAAGGTAAATAGAAGCCGGTTGCTAATTGGGGGCAATAATGGCTTTTATTGGTTGAATACCGCTTCGTTAAACTGGGAGAAAATTAGCGACATCCAAAACTTTTCTTATGGTGATGCTTATAAAGACCGCGAAGGAATTATTTGGATTAATGCCAGAAACGGCCTCCGAAAACTCGACCATCAGCAATACAAATTCAATTTAAACCCCCTTCCACTTGGAAACCGTGAGATTAAAAGCATCGTAATCCGCGATTCGGTTATCTGGTTAGGTACCAATAATGGGCTGTTCAAAATAAATAAAACCTCAGCAAAAATTACCGCTTTCGTTAAAGGTAAACGCCCCGGTAGCCTGGCAAGTAATGAGATATTGAAATTGTACAGCGATTCTAAAGGTATATTGTGGGTTTTAACCGAGAATGGTTTCGACAGCTACGACGAGCGGAAGAACTTTTTTACCCATCATGGTCATCATTCTTCTATTGGCAATTTATTTAACGAGGATGTTTTCAGGGATATTCTCGAGGTGGGAAACGGCCGCTATATGCTCGCGACAGATGCGGGCATAAAAATTTTCGATACCAAAACCAACCGGTTTGAGCATTACTACAATCAGCCTAAAAATGCGTATTCAATTAACAACAACCATACGTACGTTTTAGCAAAAGCACCAGATGGAAAAATCTGGGTTGGCACTTATGGCGGGGGCGTAAATGTTTTCGATCTTAAAACTAACCGGTTCGAGCCAGTTGAACGCATTAGTAAAGGCAGCCATTTAAGCAGCAACATCATTAAGGCAATTTTTACCGATTCGAGAAAAAACATTTGGGTTTGCTCTCCTGATGGATTAAATAAATACGTGCCTAAAGAGAAAAAGTTTTTCATTTATTCGAAAGCAAACGGCTTTGCCAGTAACGTGTTTAACGATATTGCCGAAGATGCAAATGGTGTTATTTGGCTCGCGACAGAAAACGGCATTTCCAGCTTGGATCCTCAAACTGATAAAATTATCAATTTTGATGACGCCGATGGCGTTGCTGTAAATTCTGTTATCAGCAGATTTGAAAAAATGCTTTTTGTTGCCGGCAATAAAGGCTACTTTAACTTTAATCCAACAGAACTCAGGTTTAATCGGCAGCCGCCTCCGGTGTTTATAACAGATTTTCAGCTCTTTAACAAGAGTGTTTTGCCAAGTGCAGATGGCCCTTTGAAAGAAAACCTGAACACGGCAACAAAAATTACCCTCGACTACGATCAGAGCGTTTTTTCAATTGATTTTGTAGCGCTTAATTATTCCTATTCGTGGAAAAATCAATATGCTTACCGATTGGTTGGCTTTGATAAAAAATGGAATTATGTTGGCAGTCAGCGCAAGGCAACTTACACCAATCTTAACCCGGGCACCTATACCTTTCAGGTTAAAGCATCAAACAATGATGGCATTTGGAATAATGTTGGAAAACGCATCGTAATAAAAATAAACCCACCCTGGTACTTAACATGGTGGGCATGGTTAATTTACATTAGTGCATTTGCTGCAACCGCCTATACGTATATAACCTACCGTAGAAAACAGGAGGCGCTTAAGTACGAGATAAAGATTGCCCATATTGAAAGCGAGAAAGAGAAGGAGCTGAACGAGCGTAAACTATCATTTTTTACAAATATTTCGCATGAGTTTAGAACGCCTTTAACCTTAATTATTAACCCGGTTAAAGAATTGCTCTATCAGGATAATAAAAACCTGGATACCAGCGGTATGAATATCGTTTACCGAAATGCTAAGCGGTTGTTGAGCCTTGTAGACCAATTGCTGCTTTTTAGAAAGGCAGATTTAAAAGGTGACACGTTAAAGGCAGCCAGCGTTAATCTGGTTACCCTGGTAAAAGAGGTTTTTCTCTGCTTTTCTCATCAGGCCAGAACTAAAAATATCGATTATAACTTCTATAGTGTATCCGATCGGGCAGATGTTTTTGCAGACCGCGAAAAGCTGGAAATCGCCATCTTCAACCTGCTTTCAAATGCTTTTAAATTTACGCCCGAGAATGGCCAGATAGCGGTTTACATAAAGGAATTACCGGATGATGTAGAAATATCTATTGTTGATTCGGGATGCGGTATCCGCGAAGATCTGACTGAAAAAATCTTTGATCGCTTTTACCAGGAAGAGAATGGTAACCGCTCTTTTTGGAGTGGCTTCGGCATTGGTTTGTATCTGGTTAAAAATTTTGTAGAGATGCATGGCGGCCTGGTAACCTGTTCAAACAACGAAAAAAGTGGCACCACATTTACCCTGCGTTTAAGAAAAGGCTCTAAGCATATCAATCCCGATTTTATCGTTCCGGTACAGCAGGAAAGTTCGGCTTTTTTAAAAGAACTTAATCAGGAGGAGCTGATCGTAGAACCAATCAGGGCAAAGGATGCGAGCTTAACCGAGATAATTTCAGAAGAAAGGAAATCTATTCTTATTATCGATGATAACCCCGAGATCGCCGATTACCTTGCCCAGGTTTTTGCGCAGCAATACCGGATTTATCAGGCCGGGGATGGAGAAAGTGGTTTGGCAATTATCCGTGAGTTTCTTCCGGACATTGTAATTAGCGACGTGATGATGCAGGGAATGGGCGGCATTGAACTCTGCAGCATTGTTAAGGAAGACGAATCCATCTCACACATTCCTATCGTGCTGCTAACCGCAAGCAGTTCGGCAGAAATAAAGCTTAAAGGCGTAGAAAGTGGTGCAGATGATTACATTAGCAAGCCGTTCGACAAAGATTTGCTGATTGCCAGAATTGGCGGAATTTTAAAGAGTAAAAACACACTGCAGAAATATTTCTACAGCGAAATAACTTTAAACCCAAACAGCTCAAAAATATCTGCCGAGTACAAAGAGTTTTTGAAGCGTTGCATTGCTATTGTTGAAGCAAAAATTGAGGATCCTAACCTGAATATTAAAATGCTTGCTGATGAAATGGGCATGTCCAGAACCAATTTGTTTAATAAAATCAAATCCATTTCAGGCCACTCATCTAACAGCTTTATTCGCTTTATCCGTTTAAGAAAGGCGGCTGAGATTTTTATCAGCACCGATAAAACCATACAGGAAACCATGTACATGGTTGGAATTAATGATATTAAATATTTTAGGGAGCAGTTTAAAAAGGTATTTGATATGAACCCTTCAGATTATATTAAAAAATATAGAAAAGCGTTTTCACACAATCAGTCACTCGATAGAACGTTCAAAAAGTAAAAAGTTTTTAGCTTCTGCAAAGTCCCGGTTAACGTAACGTTTTTGAGAGAAAGCGATAGGTGTTTTTCTTCCGAAATCAACCTCAAGTATCGGATTTCTTTTAAATAACACCCTAAAGGCAGTATTTATACTGTTTTTTACCCCTTAATATTGGCTGTTTACCCCCTTCTAATTCCCGTCATTTAATGGAATTTAGCTGGCCTTACGGGGCGATATTCAACAGCAACTCCTCCATCGTTGCAGTTACATCATTCCGGAAGACCAATAATTCAATTAACCAAATTAGACCAAAATGAGAAAAGTTTTACAGGACAAAAATGTTCTGTTTTGCCGCATGGCAAAGCGAACGGTGTTCATTGCAACCCTCGCCACTATTTCCCTGCTAACAGCAGAAACGGCACAGGCGGCGCTACCTTTAAATGTTGTAAATTCATTAAAAGTTAAGGATGAAGTTACCGTAACGGGAACTGTTTACGATGAAAAAGGCGGGCCATTACCGGGCGTAAGCGTTACGGTAAAAGGCACAACAACGGTTGCGGTCAGCAATTCGGATGGTAAGTACAGCATCAAAGTTCCTAATGAAAATGCAATTCTGGTTTTTAGCTATGTTGGCTATAACAGTCAGGAAGTTCCCACAAAAGGAAAATCTACAGTAAATACACAACTAACAGCAAATTCGCAATCGCTTAATGAACTGGTGGTTGTTGGATATGGAACACAAAAGAAATCTACTCTTGCAGGCTCCGTTTCTGTAGTAAAGGGTGGTGATTTAGTAAAAAGTCCGCAACCAAATCTTTCTAATTCCCTCGCCGGACGGGTTTCGGGTGTCGTGATTAACAACCGTGGTGGTGAGCCAGGTTATGACGGCTCCAGAATTTTAATCCGCGGTTTAGGTACCACAACAAACTCAGATGTTTTGGTCGTGGTAGATGGAATTCCGGGTCAGTTAGGTGGTTTAGAACGGATAGACCCTAATGACGTAGAAAGCATATCAGTTTTAAAAGATGCATCAGCTGCGGTTTACGGTAACAGGGCGGCCAACGGGGTAATCTTAATTACAACGAAAAAAGGTAAAATTGGTAAGCCTACGGTAAGTTATACCTTTAACCAGTGTTTTAGCATGCCAACACGCCTTCCAAAAATGGCCGATGCTGCAACGTATGCGCAAATTATGAACGAAATTAATTTTGATTCTAATCCAAATGGCGGTTTAAACCAGGCATATAGTGCCGCTCAGATTCAGAAATTTAGAGACGGCTCTGACCCGCTGCTCTTTCCAAATACCGACTGGATTGGTGAAACTTTAAAAGATGTTGCCTTACAAAATCAGCATAGCCTTTCTATTAGTGGCGGTACTGAAGACGTAAAATATTTCGTTTCCCTCGGTAAAATTTATCAGGATGCGATTTATAAAAACGGGGCAGCTAAGTATAATCAGTACAATTTCAGAACAAACATTGATGCGAATATCTCCAAAAGGTTAAAAATTGGTTTAGGGGTATCAGGTAGAGAAGAAGACCGCGTTTTTCCAATTTCCGGTGCGGGCGATATTTTCAGATCAATTTACAGGGCTAAGCCAATAGTAGGTGCTTATTATCCAAATGGCTTGCCAACTACTGGTATTGAAAATAACAATCCGGCGGTACAGGTAACTGATCTGGGCGGAACAGCAAAAAACCCAAGGCAGGTAATTAATGCCATTTTACGGGGCAGTTATCAAATTCCAGGGGTGGAAGGTCTTTCGGTTGATGGTTTTTTCTCGGTTGATAAGACCTTTAACTTTACTAAAAACTTTAACAAACCTTACAACCTCTTTTCTTACGACCAGTCATCATCTGCTTACAACACTGTTGTTGTTGGCGGAAGTGGCGGCAAGGCAACGCTTTATGAAGCTCAGGCCAATACAAGTTTAATTACTTCGAACATTAAATTAAATTACGACAAGAAGTTTGGCAAACATTACATTAATGCATTTGCCGCCTATGAGCAAAGCAGACAACGTTTCGAAACTTTTGATGCGCAACGTTTAAACTACATCTCAACTACACTTCCCGAACTCTCTCAGGGCGGTACGGCAGCAACCGATTTAAGAAATTCAGGAAGTAGTACAGATTATCCGAGACAAAGTTATATTGGTAAAGTTACCTACAACTACGATGAGCGTTACATTCTTGAAGGGCAGATTCGTGCGGATGGATCTTCTTTGTTTGCTCAGGATAATCGTTTTGGATATTTTCCTTCTGTATTGGGTGCCTGGAGACTAAGTAAAGAAGAATGGTTCGCTGATAATGTATCATTCATCAACGACTTAAAAATCAGGGCATCGTACGGTTCTTTAGGTAGCGATTTAATCAACCCATACCAATACTTCGATAACTATACATTGGTTGGAAACGGGTTTGTTGGCGCAAACCCGGGCAGCGGAGTAAACGTTATCCAGCCCAATCTTAATCTGGTTAAATTAGCCAACCCGAATGTGGGCTGGGAACGTGCAAACAAGCTTGATGTGGGAATTAACGCCACATTTTTAAAAAACTTTACGCTGGAAGCCATTTACTTTAACCAAAAAAGAAGTGATATCCTTTTAACCAGAAATGCATCTATTCCAGCTACTTCCGGTATCGTAAATCCTTATGGCTCCGATCCTTTGGTGCCGGCAGAAAATATCGGTAAAATTAACAGTTCTGGCGTAGAGGCAACCTTGGGCTACAACCATTCTGGCGAAAATTTTAACTGGGGGGCCACAGGAAACATCACTTATGCAAAAAGTGAAATCATTTTTATAGATGAAGCGGCAGGCACGTTAGATTACCAACGTCAAACCGGACGCCCAATCGGCAGTTACCTGCTTTTCAATTCAATGGGCATTTTCCGTACTCAACAGGAATTAAATTCGTACCCACATGTAACCGGCGCAAAGGTTGGCGATTTAAAATACGAAGATTTTAATGGTGATGGTGTAATCGATTTTAAAGACAGAACCAGAAGTAAATATGGCAACGTTCCGGAAATTACTTACGGTATTAATTTAAACGCCTCTTATAAAAACTTCGATGTGGCAATCCTTTTTGCCGGCCAATCTCGCGTAAGCCAGTATGTGCTGCCAGAATCGGGTAGCGTGGGTAATTTTTACAGCAGCTGGGCCGATAACCGTTTTAGCGCTGCCAACCCATCAGGAACTTTTCCAAGGGTAACTGAGCGTGCATCAAATGCAATTAGCGGTGGCGCTTTCCAAAATAACTTCTGGTTAAATAATGCCTCGTTTTTCAGGTTGAAGAACATCGAGTTGGGTTACAATTTCAACGCCAATCTCTTATCGAAGATTAAGATTTCTGGTATCAGGTTATATGCAAGTGCTTTTAATCTGTTCACCGTTTCTAAGGTAAAAGATTATGATCCGGAAGGAAGCAGTGAGAGCGGTCAGTTTTATCCTCAGCAAAAAATTATCAATATAGGTGCAAACGTTAAATTTTAACATTATGAAATTTTATAAACCATTATATTTTACCCTTGGTGCGGCATTAGTGTTCGCATCTTGTAAGAAAGATTTTCTAGAAATCACACCTACATCGGTTATCAGTACGGCCTCTGTAGAAAACGATAGTACAATTTTCGAAGCTTTTGTACTTAACCGCTATGTAAGCCCAAGGCTGCAGGAAAAAGAAGGCGAAGGCTCCAACCCGGGCTTTGGCCGCGGCTTTGAGTACAGCATGATGAGTTCGTACACGGATGAGTCTATTTACAACAATGACGATGGAACCTGGTCTATGCAGCGGGGGCAGGTATCGCCAGATAATTTAGGAAGCACGGCTTCTTTCTGGTCGCGAAGTTATCGCAGCATCAGAGAATGTAATTATGCGCTACAGGTTTTATCAAAAATACAGATGAGTGCCGGGCATAAAAAATTAATTGAGGGCGAACTTAAGTTTATCAGGGCGTTTCGTTACCAGGACATAATCCGCAATTATGGTCCGGCGGTACTTCTGGGCGATAAAGTAACCCAGCTTGATGACAATTTACAGGATGAATCGTTATTTAAAAGGGCAACATTAAAAGAAAGTATCGATTACACTGTTGCACAGCTTGATGCAGCGGCGGCCTTGCTGCCATTGAATAATTCGTCTTTTTGGATGCTTGGGCGTGCAACTAAAGGTGCTGCGCTGGCGCTCAAATCGAGATTGACGCTTTATGCTGCAAGCCCGCTTTACAATTCGGGAACCTGGGCTTCTGCAGTTACAGCTGCTCAGGCAGTAATCAGCTTAAATAAATACGGCATCTACACCGGCGGTTATAACAAAATGTTTCTCGAAAATGAAACCAACGAAATGATTTTCGAGCGGTTATTTACCACCAATGCCAGGCACGTATGTTTAGAAATTGCCAACGGGCCAAATGGTTATAACGCCTGGGGTGGAAACACGCCACTTCAAAATCTGGTTGATGATTATCAAACCAGCACAGGAAAAGCCATAAGCGAAACCGGTTCCGGTTACGACCCGGCGAAACCCTATGCCAACAGAGACCCACGTTTTGCTTATACCGTAATTTATGATGGTGCAAGCTATCGTGGAAGAAACCTGGAAGCTTTTATCCCGGGAGGAAAGGATAGTAAAGATGGAAATTCAAACTGGAATACTACCAAAACCGGCTACTACCTTAAAAAATTCATGAATGATGCTTTCCCGATTGATAATCCATGGGATGTTGCGGGTTTACAACCCTGGATTTACCTGCGCTATTCGGAAATTCTTCTAAATTTTGCGGAGGCAGCAAATGAGGCATATGGCCCGGATGCGGTGCCTGCGGGCTCATCAATGTCGGCAAGGCAGGCAGTGAACATGGTTCGTGCCCGGCCAGATGTTAACATGCCTGCGTTGGCAACCGGTCTTAGTCAGGCCGATATGCGCACGGCCGTTCGATATGAAAGAAGGGTAGAACTTGCTTTTGAAGAGCATCGCTATTATGATGTTCGCCGTTGGAAAACTGCAAATGTTGTAGAAAGTAAACCTGCGGCTGGCATTATTGTAACTAAAACAGGAAACACATTAAGTTATGCGACCAAAGTAGCTTTGGATGGTAAAACATTTCAGGATAAGCAATACTGGTTACCAATCCCAAGAGCTGAAATTCTTTCATCGGGAGGCAAACTGGAGCAAAATCCGGGTTATTAATTAAATTATTATATAAGATCTGCCGGCTTAAGTGTCTGTCAGATCTTATTTATTCACTTGTTATGCGCACGCTTCCTTTAAGAATTCTAAGCATTATAATTTTTAGCACGCTTTATTTGCCGATAAATGTGCTGGCACAAAACAGAACAATTCAGGCTAGCATCGATTTTAGCCAGCCGGCGCAAACCATGGAAGGTTTTGGCGCTTCTGACGCGTGGACCTGTAGGTTTATTGGCCTGTGGCCAGATGAGCAGAAAAACAGGATTGCCGATTTGCTTTTCAGCACTAGGGTGGATAAGGAAGGGAATCCTTTAGGAATCGGACTAAATTTTTGGCGTTTTGCCATTGGTGGCGGAAGTGCGGCGCAAGGCAATGAAAGTGGTATCCGTGATGAATGGAGAAGGCAGGTATCTTTTCTACAAACGAATGGTACATATGACGAAAACGCGATGCCCGGGCAAATTTGGTTTTTGAATGCAGCTAAAACACGCGGTGTGAAAACTTTTATTGGTTTTGTAAACAGCCCGCACGTAAATTTTACGCTTAATAAAAAGGCTTTTTCCAGTGATGGGAAAACCAACCTCGACTTTGCAAAGGTCGATGCTTTCTCAAATGATATGCTGAAAAATATTGAAATTATCAGGAAGAAAACAGGCGTGGAACTTGCTTATTTAAGTCCGGTGAACGAGCCGCAATGGAAATGGAATGAAGGAAACCAGGAAGGTTGCCCTTACACCAACCAGCAGATAGGCAATGTTGTGAAAAGTTTAAGTAAAACGCTTAGCCAGGCAAAAGTTAAAACGAAAATTCAGCTGGCGGATGCTGGTCAGTTAAATTACCTTACGAACCATCCTGACAGTGCAAAAAGCCGTCAGGTAGATTACTTTTTCAATCCGGCTTCAATTGGTTTTGCTGGTTCACTTCCAAATCTGGATAGAAGCATATCCGGACATAGTTATTTCACCACAAGCCCCGAGGAGAAAGCAATAGCCATACGAGAAACTGTTGGTGATGAGGTTGCTAAACATAAAGATTTGAGATTTTGGATGTCGGAATATTGCGTTCTCGGCGATAGTTTGCTCAAAGGTGAAGGTCGCGATTTAGGCATGACCACTGCCCTTTTCATCGCAAAACTTATCCATCACGATTTAATTTACGCAAACGCCACCTCCTGGCAATGGTGGCTGGCTGTTTCAACAGGAGATTATAAAGACGGCTTGGTATACGTTGATAAAAGTAAGGCCGGCGGAAAGGTTTATGAGAGTAAACTGTTGTGGGGCCTGGGTAATTATAGCCGTTTCATAACGCCGGGAAGCATCAGGCTTGCAGTAAACATGGCAGATGAGAAAGACTTTTATTTATCGAGCTACTTAAAAAATAATGAGGTTATTACCGTTGCCGTTAACAACAGTGACAGCGTTGTAAAATTAACACTTGACGGGATAAACCAGCAGCAAAAAGACGTAACAACATACGTTACCGCAGAAAACGAGAACCTTAAACGATTCGTTTCCGCCGCCAGCAACATCAATTTGCCGGCAAAATCTATTACCACGATTATTGCTAAAAAAGCAAAGTAGAAGAGTGTTGCGAATACTACATGAAGTCTAGGTAATGAGCTTCGGAAAATCTTTTAAAACACTGATGGTTAACGAGATGAAGGCAACGATCAAAAAATGAAACATATGAAAAAACGAGATATACTTTTTTTTAGCGCCGCGTTTGTGGTTGCGCTACTTTTTGGCTGTGGAAATGGAAGTTCGCAACACAGCTTCGCACTTGGCGACAGCACATTTATGCTTGATAACAAACCTTATCAAATCATTTCAGGAGAAATTCATTACCCGAGGGTACCAAGAGAAGCGTGGAGGGCGAGGATGAAAATGGCAAAAGCCATGGGTTTAAATACCATTGGAACCTATGTTTTCTGGAATCTACATGAACCCGAAAAAGGAAAATTCGACTTCTCCGGCAACAACGATATTGCGGCATTTGTGAAAATTGCTAAAGAGGAAGGCCTTTGGGTAATACTTCGTCCGAGCCCATATGTATGTGCTGAATGGGAATTTGGCGGCTATCCTTACTGGTTGCAAAACGAAAAAGGCTTGGAGGTAAGAAGCCGCGAAGAGAAATACCTTTCCGAATATAAAAAATACATCAACGAAGTTGGAAAGCAGTTGGCGCCATTACAGGTAAATCATGGTGGAAACATCATTATGGTACAGGTAGAAAATGAGTATGGTTCTTATGGAGCGGATAAGGTTTACCTGGAAATGAACCGAAAAATGTTTGTTGATGCCGGTTTTGATGGCCTGTTGTACACATGCGACCCCGAAAAGGATATTGTAAAGGGACATCTGGCAGGGCTAATGCCTGCAATAAACGGCCAGGATAGCCCGGCAAAAGTTAAACAAGCCGTTAGAAATTTAAATGAAGGTAAAGGACCGTTTTTCATTGCAGAGTGGTATCCTGCCTGGTTTGATTGGTGGGGAACACCCCATCATAAAGTGCCGGCCAGCCAATACACCGGCAAGTTGGATACTGTTTTGCAGGCAGGAATTTCAATAAATATGTACATGTTTCATGGTGGCAGCACCAGAGGGTTTATGAACGGCGCAAATTTTCGGGATACCATCCCTTTTGAACCGCAGATTAGCAGTTACGATTATGATGCGCCCTTAGATGAGGCTGGAAATGCAACCGATAAATTTATGAAGTTTAGAGCAGTAATCGCCAGGCACCTGCCTAAAGGTGAAAAGCTGCCAGACGTGCCTGCGGCCAAACCATCAATGGCATTAAATGCAATTACGTTCGATAAAGAGATTGGCATTTTCGATTATGTTGGCCCGGGAAAAGTAAATGAAAACCCACTAACGTTTGAAGACATGAACCAGGCCTACGGCTATATGATTTACCAAACGAAAGTTACCGGCGGTGCAAAAACCGAACTGAAAATAAATGGCTTGCGTGACTATGGAATTGTATTCATCGATGGCGTGAGAAAAGGCATTTTGGATAGGCGGCTGGGACAAGAAAGCATGATGCTAAAAGTTCCTGCAGGAACGCATTCGCTCGAAATCTTTGTGGAAAATATGGGGCGGATCAATTTCGGGCCTAATTTGCTCAAAAATAAAAAAGGAATTGTTGGCGAGGTTACTTTCGGTGGCAAGGTGCTAAAATCGTGGACAATGTTCAGTTTGCCTTTTGATAAAGTGGAAACGTCTAAAATTAAGGAGACTAAATCTGCAAAACAAACGCCTGTATTAAAGCTTGCATCATTTGAAGTAGCAAAACCCTTAGACACTTATCTCGATTTTAGGAAATGGGGCAAAGGAGTGGTTTGGGTAAATGGCCACAATTTGGGTAAGTATTGGAGCATTGGTCCGCAACAAACCGTTTATCTTCCTACCGAATGGCTAAAAAAAGGGAAGAATGAAATAGTTATCCTGGAACTTAACAAACCAGAAATAAATCAATTAAGCAGTTTGGAGCAACCAATTCTCGATCAGATGAGCGACAATAAATAATCTTTCACACAAGCAAATCAATCATTCATGATGTGCATTAAAAAATATGTATCCGCCGTAGGCATTTTACTCAGTTTGGCGGCTTGTAGTAAAAAAACCGAAGAGATTGTGGCGCCCGTAATACCAGAGCCTGCCTTGGTTCATCCACTTATTGCGGGGGTAAACTGGGCTGATGCACGAGATAATTTTGTAGATGGCTGGGTTATCCCATCGGGGCTTGAAGCTGGCGATACTTACGCCGTTGTTGCGCAAAAATCTGCAAAAATTTACGATGGAATTATTACCAACTTACCCGGTGTGAACGCCATCAGGCTCCCAATAAATCCACCTTCTGTAACAGAACCCTGGTGGGATGC
The DNA here is from genome assembly GCF_979253075.1 of Pedobacter sp. AC464. Taxonomy (NCBI): domain Bacteria; kingdom Pseudomonadati; phylum Bacteroidota; class Sphingobacteriia; order Sphingobacteriales; family Sphingobacteriaceae; genus Pedobacter; species Pedobacter sp. AC464. Next base: position 2,448,490 of record NZ_CEEDBV010000001.1, on the reverse strand, counting down.
GTACCAGGCAACAGTTGACCAGGCGCTGGCAAAAAAAATGAAGGTAATTTTGTGTTGCTGGGAAAGTTCAAAAGCCAAAGATGGGCTGATAGATGATATGGATGCATTTTGGAAAATGTGGGCCGTAGTTGTAGATAAATATGGCCAGCAGGGCGATGTGTATATCGAGGTTATAAATGAACCATATGGTTATTCTCTGCCGCAACTCGGAACTGTTTACGAACAGTTTCTGGCGAAATTCCCCAATCTCCCCAGAAGCAGAGTGCTGTTATCGGGTACCGGCTATTCGGAAGACGTAAATGGAATTGGCGCAGATGCAAGATTTAAAGACTGTTTACTAGCCCTGCACAATTACGCTTTTTGGAATGTAAGAAGCCAGACTGATTGGGAAAACAACTGGCGTTCGAGGTACGGAGCATATGCATCAAGAACAGTTGTTACTGAATTCGGCGCCGGAATGACGACCGGAAAAAATTACACGGGTGCTGTAGGAACTGATAATGAAGTTGCTTACATGGTTGGCTCTACAAACGTATTTAGAAATGCCGGACTTTCAAGCGTGTACTGGCCCGGCCTGCGGGATGGAGACAGCTATGGGCTTTTAAACAAAACCGGCAGTGGTACCGATTTAAAATTAACGGTTTCCAACACATCCGGAGCAGCACGTTTACGCTTTGGCTGGGGCTATTAACTGATGTGGTGTTCAAAGCGTTTTGCCCGGGGTACTGTCAGCATTCAGTGAATCCGTTTTGCTACTGTCTTTTTTGTTATCGGTACCATTATTTCGACCTGCTTTCACAGATCCGCTTCCCGGATGTGAATCGGCCGGACTATTTTGCCCGGATGTACAATTTGCCAACATGAGCGCCAATGGAATTATCATCAATTTAATATACCTTTTCATTGTCTTATTTTCTTTCTATTACAAATGTTATTTTGCTTTGTTTAAAGAATATGAAAAGGCCGTATTTCGCTTTGGCTCTCGTATTTATACTTTAGTTAATCTGCAAATCCCCACAAGATCTGAGTAGTAAAAGTTTCACACAATTGGAAACAGCAATTGCAAAATCAAAAGGCAAATTACATGTCTACGCTTAAACATCTTCATCCGTGTTAAGCGGAGATAGCAAGTCAGCGTCATTGTTTGGTTTTTTTAAAGTAGACACCGCATTAACCCGTTTGCTCACCTGAACGCGTTTCATTAATTCTGCAGGGAAAGTATTTAACACCGCTAATTTACTGGCGAGTGGCCTTGTCTTGCTCAGCCAAATATCTTCCTCAGCTTTGGAAAGTATTACGGGCATACGCTTTTTGTCATGTATTTCAGCTACCAATGTATTAGCCTCGGTTGTTAAAATACCGTATGTTCTAAATTTTTCATTTGTTTCCGGGTCTACCCATTGCGACCATAAGCCGGCAAAGCAGAATAGCTTTCGATCGTTTACCGTAAAGCGATAAGGCTCCCGGTCTCCATTATCGAGTTTTTTCCATTCATAAAAACTATCGGCAATTACTATACAGGTTTTATGGTTAACCAAAAGCGGGCGCCACAATTTGCTTTCCATTGCTGTTTCGCTTTTGATGTTCCAGGTATCTCTGGTAAGTTTTAAGTTATCAGCGAAATATGGAACGATGCCAAAAGCCATCTGCTGGATAATGTCAGGCTCATCAGCAGTAATTACCAGGCCTTTCTGAGTAATGGCGAGGTTATAGTTTGGTGTCCACTCACCCTGAATCTGATGCGGGTGCGTTTTTAGTATCTCTTTCTCCTCGGCAGTTAAGGTGTATCTTGCGCACATATTAATGTATTTGCAAGGATAACACGCTTGTTGTTCAGACTGTTTTATTTCTTCTGTTTTGTTTTCGGCTTGTCGTTAATCTGATTAAGTGTTGCGGCTTCTTTAAGTAAATATTGCTTTAGTAATTTAATTAGTTCCTTCATATTATCTAACTTTTATGATATCGTTCCAATTTGTGGTGTAACAAGGACTTAAAAACTGCCTTTTCATAGTCCATTGCTGTTTCAGGCCTTCTCCAGCCATCTTTAGTGTTCCGGCTCCATAGTGCATGTTTAGCCTGTCGAGTACTTTCGATACCTTATCATGTTTTACACCCTTAAAATCGCTGAAGATATTCAGTTGCACTTCTTGCTCGGGTATAAGGCCAGTTGCTGTTACCTCTACTTTCTGAAATAAATAGCCACGCAGGTAAATCTTTTTCAATCCCTGCAGCGCAACCCTTACCAAATCTACCGTATTGTTTACCGGGTGTTCAAGCGGAATGGTAATGGCCGGGTAGGCCTGCAAAGCCTCGGGGCCGAATTTATTTGTTAGCAGGCGAACAGAAATTACGCCGGCGCATAATCTTTCCCGCCTGAGCTTAACGCCTAATCGTGCGGCATAACTGGATGTCGCTTCTTTTAATTGATTGTAATCAGTAGTTAGTTTGCCGAAAGCCCTGCTGGTGCACATTCCTTTTTTCGGGTCGAGTATGGTTTTTAAGGGTATGCAGCTTTCGCCCCAAAGCTCACGCCACATCCTAAGGCCCACAACAGTCATGTTCGATTGTACCCAATCCATGGGTAAATTGCGAAACTGTGCCGCTGTTTCAATGCCTCCCTTAATTAGTTTATGGCTAAATTGCCTTCCAATGCCCCATAAATCTTCCACAGGATAATCAGCCAAAGCATCGGCAATCTGCGCTGCGGTTTCCAGCACCATTACGCCATTAAATTTTTTCGATGTTCTGTTTGCTACTTTCGCTAAAACCTTGGTAGGTGCAATCCCCACACTTATAGGTATACCCGTATTGTTCATTACTGTTTCCTTGATTGCGGTGCCGTAATCGGCTAGCTTTTCAAGGCCGCTTAAGCCGAGGAAACATTCATCTATGCTGTAAACCTCAACCTCGGGCGTAAACCTGGCCAGGTTGGTCATCACCCTTGCACTTATATCGCCATATAAAGTATAATGGCTGCTGAAAACTGCAATGTTATGTTCTTTTATGGCTTCCTGTATTTTGAAGAAAGGCGCACCCATTTTTATCCCGCAAGCCTTAGCTTCATTGCTCCGGGCAATTACACAGCCGTCATTGTTGCTTAATACCACTACTGGCAAACCATTATATTTTGGTTCGAACAACCTGTGGCAGCTTGCGTAAAAGTTATTACAATCTGCCAGTGCGAACATGCTGATGCTTGGTATGGGGTAAGCAGGTCCAGGTTACTGCACCGAACACGGTGATATTTTTCCCGGTGATGTTAAGACAGGCATCCATACTGTCGTTCAGGCACAAAAAAGTATTTTCACCTTTGATAACCAGTTTTCTGGTAAGCCATTCTTCATCCACACAACACACAATTAGCATACCTGAGCAAACCTTTACTGATTTATCTACAACGATGATGCTACCTTTCATAATGCCGAAGTATCGCATTTGGTTGTCGTCTGCTTCAAAGTAAAAAGTGTTGGTGGGGTCGCTCACAATTTTCTGTGCAATGTGCAACCGCCTTTGTTTGTAATCCTCCGCAGGGGAAATAAAACCTGAAACCCGTCCTGGATTATCCAGCGTATCAATCAGTTCATTTTTCGGTATCTCTAACTCTCTAATCATAAGCTTAAACTTTCAAACAAAAATACTAATAATATTAGCAATATAAACCTAAGTTATCCACATTGTGACTACCAAATTAAAAGATTTAGCTAACGCTGTTTTCGAGATATAAATTTTCTCTTAATACAAAAAACCTACTTATAGCTTTTAAAACGAATTAAATAAAATATTTAACGCTATAAAATCATCAGCTAAAATGTTTAAAAATAATATTGCATATCGCCTAGGCGACTTCTATTTTTGCTAATAAAATTAGTATTTGTATTGACGATAACTTTATTAAATTTTGTATGGCAAAGAAGTTTAAGTTTAGGAAGATGTACTTCCATTGCACCGATGGAAAGGTGATAGAAGAAAATGTTGAAATGACCTGGGCATACCGAAAACGTGAAACTGCACAATCGACATTAAAAACCAGCCCAACCCATATGATGTGGGAAGACAAAAAGAAGCCGATACCTAAAAAAAGCGTTGAGGGTTTTTACCTGGTTCATGAAAGTTTATTTGAAAAGGAAGTGAGCCAGGAAAAGTCAAAATGACCGTCTACCCATCTGTCTGTAGAAGCCATTTCTTGTGATAAAGCATATAACAGACGGGGCCATATTGGGCTTTGAAATATAAAACCGGTCTGGTCAGCCCCAAGTCTTTTGCAAAAAAGGGCAGCCACCACAACGCGACTACCCTAATATACACTAAAGCTATTTTCTAAACACCATTCAAATAAAGGAAGTTTTGTAAAAATAAAAAGCAGTTGCATTTAATTGCAACTGCTTTAATTACTCTAAACCAGTAAAGTAATCCCCAAATCAAATTTTAATCATCAATAGTAACCTAAGCTAGACATCAGTTAGTTCCAGATATCCGGCATAATATACGAGAGCTTGAAAAGAATGGTTTTGCAAAAATAAAAATTATTCCGCCTTCCGAACGTTGATTGCGGTGGTTTCAAGATTATCGTAGTTGATGTCGAAGTTCACTGTATCATAGGTAAACAAGTTTCCATGTGTGCTCCGGATATGAAATTTTATAAGAAGATTTCCATATTTTATATATCCGAAGCCTGCTATTTTATTAAAAACAGTTATTATCCCAACTTCCATATAGTCACTACATTGCTAAGCACCAATTGTTTTATCCTTCCATAAACAAGCTGGTTGTAAAAGAAAAAAGCAGACGTAAATCCATACGCCTGCTTTTTTCGAAATTAATTAATCTTTGTAAATATAACCCACAAAAAATGCTAAAGTTTTAGCAGGTTGAAATGAGAGCGTTTGAAGCATGGCGAACTAAAAACGAGTTTTTTAATCAGGCTTGGTTCAAATCGCTATCCGATGCTTAGCCTAAGTTCCACATCAGCAGAAAACAATGCTTGTTTGTGCCAGAAACGCATTAAATACGCCTTGCATGGTAAAGCGCAAAGCCATCTTGATATGAGGTAATTTATTAATTCTTATCCGAAGAATTAAGTAAATCCTACGGCTGTTAAAACCGCTGTTGATTCTTACACAGTCGCTTACAGCTTCAAAGTTGCCAGTCAATTTTTTTAGCTTGAAAAATGGCTTCTAAAATAAGCTACGGAAACCTATTCAAAGTGATATTTTTTCATATATTACGGCTTTAAAGGGGTGCGGGGCGCTTAATGGCATCGACACTTTAAATAGCCAAATATGCAGGGATAAAAATATGAAGAGGGGATTAACTCAAGAAGATGCTACCAACAGGGCGCTAGGAATGAACGAGATTACAGAAGTGGCTTCTATCTCAAGAATAATCTGTGGATGCGGGCATTTTATTGTCGGGCGAACCGGTCAGGATTTTAAAGGAACCGGGCTCGCAGAAATCTTAAATTACTACAGCCAAAAAGAACTGTGGGCTCTATTGCCCGGGCTAATTGAGCCTGCTGCTGAAGTTAAGCAGGCAATAGCTACCTTTCAAACGAAAACACCATTTCAATTCTTAAGTGCCTTTCCCATCGTGGGTGAAAATGGGTTAGTGATTGGTGTTCTGGCGGTTTTCGATGAAAAAGAAATACAGCTAAGTGCTGCACAGGCAGAAGCTATGGAAGTGTTGTGCATACAACTTGGCCGCTTATATGAAGAAGAATCCTGTAGCGACCTCGAAAATTACGCTGAACTCTTTGAACTGTCAGAAGACCTGATATGCATCTGCTCAACGGCGGGCGTAATAGAGCGTGTTAATCCAAGTTTCCAGCGAATATTGGGCTGGGAAGATGCGGAGATTGTTGGTAAGTCGCTTTTCGATTTTGTTTACGAAACGGACCGGAGAAAAACCATTGCCAGACTTGGCAGGTTGGTTTCGAGAGCAGGAAGCGTTAAATTTAAACACCGGCTACTAACCGCACGCAATACTTACCGTACTGTAGAATGGGTGGCAACTGTTGTACCAACAACAGGAAAGGTTTCGGCTATTGGGCGAGACATAACATACGAAATTGAGAAACAACAAAAACTTGCGTTAAGCGAAAATAAGTTCAAAGTTTTCTTTGAAAACTCACAGGGCCTGATGTGCATCCATGACCTTCATGGTAAATTCATTTCTGTAAATGAATCCGGAGCACATATTCTCGGCTATACGAAAGCCGAGCTTGACGGCAAAGGGCTCTATGATATTGTACCCAAAAAAAGGCATGAATATTTAGACGAATATTTGAAAGCAATAGCAAAACTTGGCCATGTTAAAGGCCAGATGATTACTTGCGCCAAAAATGGTACCGAGCGAATCTGGATGTTTTCGAACGTACTTCAAACAGATGAGCAAGGTGAAGCTTATGTCATCGGCAACGCCGTTGATATTACCGACAGGCATGCACTGGAGAACGACCTTCGGCACACCAAAGCCATTCTTGAACAAACAAACAACGTTGCCCGCGTTGGCGGATGGGAGCTTGACGTTGCTAAACAGCGAATCGAATGGACACCTGTTACACGGGAAATTCATGGGGTTGAAGAAACATTTATGCCCGACATAACTACCGCTATAAATTTTTATAAACCCGGAGAGAGCAGAAACAAAATTAATGAGGCTGTGGCAGACATTATGCAAACAGGAAATCCTTATGATTTGGAGCTGGAAATGGTTGATGGCCGGGGGAGGGAACTTTGGGTGCGGGCGATTGGAAACGCCGTTTTTAGCGATGGAGTGTGCACTCGTTTGTTTGGTACCTTTCAGGATATTGATAAATCCAAGCGATCAGAAATTGCGCTTGGTGCATCGAAAAAGCTTTTGGATGATGTACTTGATGCTGCGGCCGACCTATGTATCATCGCGACAGATAATGTTGGGCGGATTACTGTATTTAACAAAGGTGCCGAACAGCTTTTAGGTTACCGGGCATCTGAAATGCTTGGCGCACAAATGCCTGATTTTTTTGACCACCATGAGGAAGCCATTTTTACCGGTGCAAACGCAGCCGCAGATAAGTTTAAACCTAAAGATCTTAAGCATTATTTCGAAAGCTCGTCTGGTGCCGGTACCGCCACCCACGAGCTTATTTACAAATCCAGCAGTGGCGGGCGTTTCGATATTTCGCTAACCGTATCATCCATTACCGACCCGAAAGGCGCATCTGCGGGCTATCTTGGCGTAGCAACAGACATCACAAAACAAAAGCAAATGGAGGCCGAGCTTGCCACAGAGCGTGCCCGTTTGCTTGCCTTTATCGAACACACGCCTGCGGCGGTAGCCATGCTAGATAACGATATGCGTTACCTCGCCGTAAGCCGAAAATGGATGGAAGATTATAACTTTGCAGCGCAAAACATTATAGGTGCCTCGCACTATACCATGTTCCCTAACCTGGATGAGGAACGAAAACTACGCCATCGGGAAATTTTAAAGGGAAAGGTTGATAGACGAGAAGAGGATGTATTTGTCGATTCGCTTACCGAAAAGCAGCACTTTATTACGCTGGAAATGAGGCCCTGGTATAAATCAGAATTTGTAATCGGCGGGATGATGATATTTACGCAGGACATTTCGGGCATGATAGCCCAGCGAGAAGAACTAAGGGCGGCAAGGATACATGCTGATGAGGCAAACCTGGCCAAATCTGAATTTCTGGCAAATATGAGCCACGAAATCCGTACCCCACTTAATGGCGTTATCGGTTTTACCGATTTGGTACTTAAAACCAAGCTTGATGAAACCCAGCAGCAATACCTTAAAATCGTAAGCCAGTCTGCGGGTGCGTTACTAAATATCATCAATGATATTCTCGATTTTTCGAAGATTGAAGCCGGAAAATTTGAGCTCGACATCGAAAAATGCGACCTTTTTGAGATGACCTTTCAGGCTACTGATATTACAACCTATCAGATACAGTCGAAAAACCTGGAGATGCTGTTAAATCTGGCACCCGATTTACCACGTTTTATATGGGTTGATGATGTGAGGTTGAAACAGGTTTTGATAAATCTGTTGGGCAATGCATCTAAATTTACAGAACAAGGCGAAATTGAACTTAAAGTTCAGCCATTAGAGAAGCTCGATGAGAAATGTCTTTTCCGCTTTAGTGTCCGCGATACAGGAATCGGAATTCAGCAGGATAAGCAGGAAAAGATTTTTGATGCTTTTGCGCAGGAAGATTCTTCGACCACAAAAAAATATGGTGGAACCGGGCTGGGCTTAACCATATCTAACAAGCTTTTGCGCATGATGGGCAGCAGGTTGCAACTGCTAAGTACACCTGGAATTGGAAGTACCTTTTATTTCGACATATTGCTGGATTGTGAACAAGGAGAGGCAGTAAACTGGGAGGCTATAGATTCGCTCAAAAATATCCTTATTGTAGATGATAATGACAATAACCGTCACATCCTGTCGGATATGCTTAAATTGAAACACATTGAAAGCGATTTGGCTAAAAACGGTTTTGAGGCACTACAGCATCTTGCCAGCGGAAAACGTTATGATGCCGTACTGATGGACTATCATATGCCTTTTATGGATGGCCTGGAAACAACAGCCAAAATCAGGCAGACTTTTTTTTCCAGTCATGAGGAATTACCGATTCTGTTGCTGCATAGTTCGGCCGACGACAGCACGCTTATTAATGCAAGCCGCACCCTACATGTGAGTCACCGATTGGTGAAACCCATTAAAATGCCCGATTTATACAATGCACTTTCACGGCTCCACGTTTTGGAGAAAGAACCTGCACAGGCAACGTTGCAGCCGCGGGTATTGAGCAGCGAGGTTGTAACACCAGAAAGTAGCACAATATTAATCGTTGAGGACAATGAAGTAAACCGCTTTTTAACCAGAACATTGATTAGCAAACTTTATCCCGCTGCAAAAATTATGGAAGCTAAAAACGGTCAGGAGGGTTTTGAACAATTTGTTTTAACATCTCCAGACTTAATCTTGATGGATGTACAGATGCCGGTAATGAACGGTTATCAGGCTTCTGCGGCGATTAGAGAGGCTGAAACCAATAAGCGTACGCCAATTATTGCCGTTACTGCTGGAAATATTTCCGGAGAAAGAGAAAAATGCCTCGAAGCAGGTATGGACGATTTTGTAACGAAACCTATTCTAACAGGCACACTCGAAACGGTTCTTGGCCGTTGGCTGGATGCACAACAGGAGGAGCAAAGCAATCAGGTTGCACATGCTGAGGATGTTAATGCACATTTCGATGCAGCTAAGCTAAAAGTGTATTATGGCGAAAATAAGGAGAAGTTAGCAAGAATAGCCTCACTAACAATAAGTCAGCTGCAGCAATCATTAATTGATCTGAATGAGTACGTTGCGGGTGGTGAACTTGAAAACATCAGGTTGCTTGGCCATAAGCTATATGGCACCTCGGTATCTGCAGGGCTGGTGTATCTGGCCGAACTTTCAGGCAAACTGGAGGTACTTGATGAGATGGATAGTGACTTGCCTGCAAGGCTCCAAAGAGAATTTATTGCAGAAATTTCATTGCTCACCGAAATTTTAACTTCGAGGTACCTGAAATGATGCCGTAATCATTTTCGATGAAAAATCAATGAGTTTAAATGGTTGCCAGCAGTCCGGATGGCAACTATTTATTTTTGTTAATTCCGATGCGTTTCATAACCGGGGCTGCTGTTAGGCCATGTAATATCACGGAAATAAGGATGGTAAAGGTTACAATTGCCCAAAGTGCATCCTGCTGCTTAAATTTTGCTTCACCGAAGGCAAAAGCCAGGTAATATATTGAGCCCATACCTCGAATACCGAAGAAGCTGATTGCAAATTTTTCCTTGAGCGGAGTTGAATTTCCTAAGAGCGAAATAAAAGAAACTACCGGGCGCACAACAATCACAAATCCGATTGATACGAGTGCCATCTTCAAATTTAGTGGCGCAAGAATGCCGCCAACCAGAGAACCACCAAAAAATATTAGCAACACAGCAAGAAGCATCCGTTCCATCTGGTCGGTAAAGGAATGGAGTTGTTTATGGTATTCATGGCCTTTTTCGTAGTGCCGAAGCGTAATGCCGGCAACAAACACAGCAATAAATCCGTAAGCGTGAAATGATTCGGTAATTGCGTAGGTTATAAAGGTGAGCGAGATGGCAAGAAAACCATCAGACGCTTTTAGTAAGCGATATTTCTCTGAAATTGAAAATACCAGATAGCCTACCAGTTTGCCGCACAGCCAGCCTATAATTAAGCCTGCGGCAATTTTGTACACCAAATAAAACCAAGTCCAGTGCCATAAAGAAGACGAACTAACGCCCTGCGAGGCGATCACGATTGCAAGCCAGGTAAATGGGAAAGCAAGGCCGTCGTTAAGGCCTGCCTCTGAGGTCAACGCAAATCGCGGCTCGGACTTTCCGTGCTCATTTGGAGGCCCAACCTGCACATCTGCGGCGAGCACAGGATCTGTAGGTGCGAGCACTGCGGCCAGTAAAAGCGCAGCGGATAAATTTAGACCCAAAACGAAAAAACCCAGCAATGAAGAAATTAAAATAGCCAATGTCATGGCGATGAGTATCAGCCTTAGCGGCGTAGACCATTTCCGAAAGGAAAAACTTCGGTCGATTTTGATGGCAGTACCCATTAAAGAGATGATAACAATAAGCTCTGTCAAATGCACCACAACGCTATTATCATGCTGTGGAAGAGGGGATGGCAACACTTTGGGCCAGATTAGGTAGATTAAAACACCAATTGCCACATAAACAATTGCATACGACAAGCCTAGTTTTTTTGCCAGTGCGGGGATAAAGGCCATGCCAATACTGGCAATCCCAGCAATTAGCATTAATAGGATATACTGGCTCATTATCTAATATTTAAAGAGATTGAAAATGCAGCCATAGTATCGAGGTTATTCGCCAAATTGAAGTCATCCGTTGTTTTAAAATAAAATAAAGTGGCGTCAGAATTTCTAATAGTTGATCGAAAAAACAACGGCACACTGCCCAAAAATTAAAATGTTTGTTTCCGTATATGGCGGCAAACTGAATGCGATAATATGCTTTCGATTTCAGTTTATCCACTTACGTGCTTACAGGAAAGCAACATTAATTTATCTTTTTGGTTTCGATTATTTCCTGGGATTTCAAAAGCTGCAAATTGATCTTCAGCCTCAACAACCTAATTAATAAGTTTGCAAGTCGTTCACGACAAAGAAAAAGCATTCCTGCTTTTTGAGTGCAAGACTGTAAAATTACGATCCGCTGGTGCAGGTCGGTAGCATTGGTAACTAAAAAGTTTACTGCATGAGCTTTCCTCCGCAAACCGCATCGAGGTTGTATTTAATCATCCGGTATTTCTTAACATTACTCCTTTGCCGTAATAGAAGTTTCTGTGTAAAATGTTGTGCCTATTGCTTTGAGCTGCCAGTTTGAATTGGCTTAGAAGTTATCTTAGCTAAGTTGCGAATGGGTTATCCATGAGCATCAAAACGTATTTATTAGCTCCTATCTCGCTGGCCCGGGAAACGGAACCACTTGTGTTACCTGCATGGCAAAAATTTTCCAGATACCCTGCTTTTTTTCGAGCACCGCTGTGATGAATTTATGGTTAACAGTTCCCTTGTTAACAACACCTCCGGGAACCGTGTAATCTGCTTTAGCAGTGAGCGTTTCTTTTATATGGGTTACAGCAGATGTAGAACTGGTGAATTTAATATCTAACACTTCAAGTTTAACTTCAGTTGGCTTAATACAGCATTCATTAATCTTATTAAATTCACTTTCAATCTGTTTTCTTCCCTTCCAGTAAAGTCCTAAAAAGTTAATAAGTACGCAATCATCTGAGAAGAAACCGGTATAACCTGCAATGTTATTTTGATTCCAGTAAGTTTCCTGTTGACGGACAATGTTCCTGATTGCCGTTTCACTCGTTTGAGAAAAACCCCTCAGACTCAAAATGAGTAAACATGATATCATAAATTTTTTCATAAAAGTTAAATTAGATTAAATGAGCCTGGTAAAACCTGGTTATTTATTGGGCGCTCAGAACCGGCATTATCCTGAGCACCCGTATTTTAAAGAGAAATCTAAACTTTTCCTTCAGCAATGCGGCAAAGATCGGCGATGGTGAAGTGCTTGTTGTTTCTATATGGTTCCCAGCAGGGCAAACAGGGCTTCCAAAACGGATTTTGAGACAGGAAGGATGTGTTATCACCCTCTAACAAGCCAACAAAAACTTCTGATACTATCCTCGACCCAACCTCACCAAGTTTTAAACCCATCTGCTGTGTTTCGGCCTCTTTCAAAATATAAAACCATAGGGGTGTGCTATGTTCGAAATTTACCTTATAGTGCTTTAAATCTTCAAATACTTCAGCATCCATCGGTTGCATACGCATAGCATGGGCTACTCGTTGTCCGGATGGCAGCCCAAAGGTCAGGCTCCTAAGCAGGTTTCTGGACGCCAGGGAAATCACATCTGCCGAGGCGAAACCTGGTAATTGAAATAGGGGTGAAGATAGTTTGGTATCGATCAGTTTATTCGGGCGCATGCTCCCATCCCCAAGGTTGAAAAAGGTATGCCAGTCCAAAAATCTCCGTTCTGCCCTTTTTCCGCCTCTCAAATCATTTGGGTCCGCATGCAGCGGATCTGCCGAGAAATCAAATATATCTGCAAAAAAAGGCGTCGGATTTGGCTTATTTGCAATGCCAAAATTGGCCCTGTAAGATGGACGGATCTGACTGTGGCCAAACCGATAGGCAGCAACTGAAAACTCTACAGGAATAAATGGGCTGTTGTGCCAGCCGTAAAACTGCCTTCCCTTGTTTAAAACATCATCAACTACCTCCTGTCCGCAAAGCAAAGGCAGAAATTCATGCAATAATATCCATTGATAATGCCAGCGTACCAGCTCTTGAGCTTCCGTAAAAATTACGCCTGGAGATTTTGAAGGATATTTTGCCCGCAAAGCATCTACAACGGCATTATGAAACCTCAGGAAGAGCACCTGCAACTGCGAAACGATAAGATTTTCATCATTTCTTGGATCACCAATCAGCGCTGTATTTTGGGAATTTCTTGGTAAATCGCATTTATCAATATCATCTTTGCCTTTCACCCCCATCGGATGTAAAAGCATTTTAATTCCGAGCCCGTCCGATTGATCATAAAGATGCGGAGAAGCCCCCGGGCCACTTCCATAAACGTTATCCAGGGCGAGTGAAGGCGTTCTGAAATTTTCGATAAACTCGGGATCGCTTTGACGCTCAAGGCTGGAAGTTGGATCAAATGTTATGTCGTGGTCGATGAACTGCCCCAAAAAGGTCATTCCTGCACTCATCACAGGCGAATTCGGATTATTCACCTGCAGAAGGGGGTTAGTTATTAACTCTACCGGGTCTTTTGTCAAATCATCCTTTGCGTCCATTATGCCGCCTTTTTTACCAATATCGATAAGTGCTTCGCGAACTTTTTTTGTATCCGCCGCGAAAGGCGGAAGAGAGGGAAAGATTCTCCCGAATTTACCTTTGTCATAGAATCGGGACGTAAAAGGGACTATGTCCTGATAGAGGGCTCCATGTCTGCTCATAATCTTATATTTAGTTTCTGGTTAACTAAATATAGACAGTTATCATTTTATTATTGGAATATAGGAGCGGCTAATTGCTTTATTACGTGATAATTACCGTAAAACACGTACGGTATGTGTTAGTTTATAAAAGCATTTTTTTGATTTTTCCTCGACGGCTACAGGAGTAAGGAACGTGGTTTCGACGATAGACAGATTCCGGTTTGTGATTTTTTTCACCTCGGAAATATTTTTGTGTTTTAAAATAAAGCGAACGGTAGTCCCTCAACAAATGAGGCAGTAAAGTTTTTACCCTTTTTTCTTGCCAATACCTGCAAATTTCGATGTTTCGCTGAGCCGGCTAATCGGTTCGTTCAGAGCAGCATTTTACCAGCCTAGTCTAACCTCATCCTGAAACTACTTGGCGTTTGTCCTAAAATTTTTTTAACATACCTGGTAAAAAAAGAAGTACTGCTAAACTGCATTTCTTCGGCAATTTCGGCAATGTTCAGGTGCCTGTTTTGCAACAAAAGGATGATCCTTTCTTTGGCGTGTCCGTGTATCCAGCTGGATGCGGTTCGGTCGGAGTGAATTTTACAAAGATAATTTAGGTATTTAGGGGTAATGTTTAACGCATTGGCGTAAAACTGTACTTCCCTTTGAGTTAGGCAATGCTGTTGCAGTAAATTAATAAACTGTTCGTATAGTGTTCCGGTTTGCAAGCTATGGCGCCGGCGTTCGTACTCATTAGCGAAACTATGCCACATTTCTAAAATAAATAGCCGCATTTGTAGTTTCAGCGCTTCCTCATAAAAACGGTGTTCCGTTTCCTCGAAACGTAAAAGCAACCATTTAAAGTTGTTTAAAATTTTCTCTCTTTCTGCTTTGGAGCGAATATCTTTAACCGGGTGCACCCTCGAATGAAGCTGTGCATTAATGCTCCAACCTTGGTCAGGCACATTATCTAGCAGGAAACGCTTTTCTACAAGTAACACCGTGGCTTTAAATCCCTTCGATACGGATTTAATGCTCCACCTCGATTCGGCAAACCAGAATAAAAACTGCCCGGCCTTACAGGCCAGAAGCTGATCGCCAAAAATAAAAGCTAATTTTCCCTTATGGCAATAGAGGTGCACGTGGTATCTTTTCAACAGTGTTTCAACTGATGGCTCGATGTGGTCGAGCGATAAGTATACCACCCTTGCGTCCTGCGTTTCACTCATTTATTCGAATTTAAATCCTAAATTAGGTAATATTTGACATTAATGGCGTCATTAGTGCCATAAATCAGAACTAAATTGGTCGGAGATTTGATGTTTCAATAACATGAATAATTCAGATAATTCAATATTCGACGATTTAAATAACGGGCAAACCATTACTGCAGCGCATGGCGGATGGGGCGAACTCAGAAAGTCGTCCTACGCAACCATTGGCCTGTTGCAACAGCTTAACAGCAGTGCTGATCCGGCTGTCATTGTAGAAATCCTTGGTCAAATTACCGGCAAAAAAATAGACCAAAAAGTAGCTGTTTTTCCACCACTGTACATCAATTACGGAAAGCATCTAAGTATCGGAAAAAATGTCTTTATCAACTTCGACTGTACATTTTTAACATTAGGTGGAATTTTGATTGAAGACAATGTGCTTATCGGTCCGAAAGTAAGTTTGCTTTCCGAGGGCCATCCGTTGGCACCAGCTGAGCGGGCGTGCTTGGTACCGGGTAAAATCCATATTAAAAAAAATGCCTGGATAGGTGCAAATGCGATCATATTACCAGGTGTAACCATCGGCGAAAATGCTGTCGTTGCCGCTGGTGCCGTAGTTTCAAAAAATGTTGAAGACAATACTGTTGTGGGTGGGGTACCGGCTAGGTTTTTAAAACAAATTTAGGGAGCCGATGGTAAGCAAAATGATAGTTATGGCGATGATAGCCTCCTTCACTACGTATAAGCTTAATGCGCAAAGCGTACTTCAAAAAACAGAAAATAAAATGAAAACAGAAATTCCAAAAATAAGCGATTTTCCAACCGGCGCAGAAAACGCAGGCTTTGCCAAATACTTTACCGGCACATCTTATCTGGCTACGCTAACCAGCAATAAAGATCTCAATGTTCCATTGGCAAATGTAACCTTCGAGCCTGGCTGCAGAAACAATTGGCACAGCCATACCGGCGGGCAGTTACTGATAGTAATTGGTGGCAAAGGTTTGTACCAGGAGCGGGGTAAACCGGCAAGGCATTTAAAGCCTGGCGACATCGTGGAAATTGCACCGAACGTAGAACACTGGCACGGCGCAACGGCCGAAAGCTGGTTTTCTCACCTTGCCACCAATGGCAATCCTGCTGCAAACGAAAATAAATGGCTGGAGCCGGTTAGTGATGAGGACTATCAAAATGCCAATAACGAGATTCCGAAAATATGAAATTACTCAGCTGGAAACTTGGATTGCTACTGTTGCTGTTCAATGTAATCATCCCCAAATCTGAAGCACAAGAAATGGCAAAATTAACTAAACAGGAAAGAAGCCTTGCCGGTATTGCAGCAACGACAGCTGCAGGTAAAATAGAGTTGCTTAAAGTTCAGCTGGCCCGCGGACTTGATAATGGTTTAACCATCAATGAAATTAAAGAAGCACTTACACAACTCTATGCTTATTGTGGGTTTCCGCGGAGTTTAAATGCTATTAACACTTTTTCTGCAGTTTTGGATGAACGCAAAGCGAGGAAGATCGTAGATCCCGAAGGGCAAAAAATTATTCAAAACACGGTAAGCGATAAATATGAACAGGGTCGCCGAACGCTGGAGCAACTCACTAAAACACCACAAGCTAAGCCCGCACCTGGTTTTGGAGAATTTGCACCGCGTATTGATGCTTTTTTGAAAGAACATCTTTTTGCGGATGTCTTCGCAAGTGAGGTGCTCGATTTTCGCAAAAGAGAGCTAATTACTATTACTGCATTAACAGCTATGGAGGGCGTGGGGAGCCAGTTGCAGGCGCACCTTAAAATGGGTAGAAACACGGGCATAACAGATTCTCAGCTGGAAGAACTGAGCGTTGTTGTTCAGGAATTGGTAAGTACAACGCAGGCGAATACCTTGCTGAAAAATATAGACCGGCCTTTGCTGCCAGTTATACGGCCAGATATGATTGTCCGCATTTCTGAAATAGAAATCCTTCCTGAACATTTGGAACATTACAAATCTATCCTAAAAGAAGAGGCGGCTGCATCGATTGCTAAAGAACCCGGCGTGATTGCTATTTTTCCAATGTTTCAGAAAGCACAGCCAACACAGATAAGGATTGTTGAAATCTACGCCGATAAAGCCGCTTATGAAAATCATTTGCAGACGCCGCATTTTAAAACCTATAAAACTTCGACGCTAGAAATGGTGAAAACATTAAAATTAATCGATATGGAAAGTCTGGATAAAGAAACCATGAAATCCATTTTCAGGAAATTGGAGTAAAGTATTCTTGTCATTGTGAAGGCTAAAAAAGCCCGCGAATTGAAAGTGAGCGGATAATGTGGCAATGCGAATCAACCAGGTATTCGGAAAATGCTGTTTTTTGATAGCGATTTGTTTGCGTATGTGGGATATCAGGAAAATACTAACTATATTGATATACAAATAATTTCAAATTATAATGGAGAAATTTACGCTAACTGTAAACGGATTGGCTAGAGAGGTTAATGTTGATCCTAATATGCCATTGCTTTGGGTTCTTCGCGACCTACTTGGGCTTACAGGTACCAAATTTGGATGTGGCGTAGCCCAGTGTGGCGCTTGCACCGTTCATGTAAACGGAGAAGCGCTACGGTCATGCGTTACTAAGGTAAGCAGGGCAGTAGGACAGCAAATTATCACCATTGAGGCATTGAGCGAAAATAACGATCATCCGCTTCAGTTGGCGTGGGCAGAACTGGATGTACCGCAGTGCGGATATTGCCAATCCGGGCAGCTTATGTCTGCAGCGGTATTGCTGCGGGAAAAGCCAAACCCAACGGATCAGGATATTGATGATGCAATGTCGGGTAACATTTGCCGTTGTGGCACTTACCCAAGAATAAGGGCTGCAATACATAAAGCTGCGAAGATGCAGCAGGAGGGAGTAAAGCCATGAACCGA
The DNA here is from genome assembly GCF_979253075.1 of Pedobacter sp. AC464. Taxonomy (NCBI): domain Bacteria; kingdom Pseudomonadati; phylum Bacteroidota; class Sphingobacteriia; order Sphingobacteriales; family Sphingobacteriaceae; genus Pedobacter; species Pedobacter sp. AC464. Next base: position 2,430,771 of record NZ_CEEDBV010000001.1, on the reverse strand, counting down.
AGAAACTTCATACAATCAAGTGCAGTTCTTGGCGGCGGCTTGCTAATATCATTCACCATTCCACAGGCAAATAAGCTGGCCGCATTATCAGGGCCAACAGCTACATCCGGATTTGCGCCAAATGCCTTTTTGAATATTGGCGCCGACAACACCATAACCGTTACGCTTAGTCATGTGGAAATGGGCCAGGGCATTTGGACAACCCTACCGATGTTGATAGCTGAGGAACTGGACGTCGACCTCAAAAAAATAATCGTTCAACATGGTGGGCCGGATAAAGCACTAAACCATACTGTTTTCGGCGTTCAGATAACAGGAGGATCCTCAACAACCTGGTCGGAGTTTGACCGTTACAGATACGCCGGCGCAACCGCCAGGATTATGCTTACGCAAGCTGCTTCTAAAAAGTCAGGAACGGATCTAAAAGCTTGTAAAGCCGAAAATGGCATTGTTATCGCAGGTAAAAACAAATATACTTATGGCGAATTAGCAGCAGATGCAGCCTTGCTTCCTATTCCAGAGCGGCCACAGCTTAAAAAACCAGCTGAATGGAAATACATCGGAAAAGGAAACAAACGCTTGGATGCATCGGTAAAAACAAATGGCTCCGCAGTTTTTGGTATGGACATCAAACTTCCCGGCTTGCTAACTGCTGTTGTTGCCCATGCTCCGGTTTTTGGAGGAAAGGTTAAATCATTTGATTCAACAAAAGCCATGCTGGTGCCCGGCGTGAAGCAGGTAGTCCAGATACCGACCGGCGTAGCCGTGATTGCGGAGCATTACTACGCAGCACAACAGGGCAAAAAGGTTTTATCTGTTGTTTGGGAGGATGGAATAGGAGCACAGTTATCTACCGTTAAACAAGCAGCCGAATATAAAAAACTTGCTGCCACGGATGGTTTAACCGCCCAGAAAAAAGGCGACGCCGCTGCGGGAATTTCAAAATCTGCGAAGGTTTATAAAGCAGAATATGTATTTCCATATCTGGCGCATGCAGCAATGGAACCTTTAAACTGCACCGTTAGGATAGATGGTGATGGCTGTGAAATCTGGACGGGAACACAATTGCCTGCGGCGGAGCAGGCATCGGCAGCAAAAATTCTGGGCTTTGCACCCGAAAAGGTTAAGGTGAATATTCCCTTTCTGGGCGGCGGCTTCGGACGTAGAGCTACACCAGTTACAGATTTTGTTTCAGAAGCCGTACATATTGCCAAGAATTCAGGCAAATCGATAAAAATGGTTTGGAGTCGCGAAGATGATATGAAAGGCGGGCATTACCGGCCGTTTTTCGTTCATAATGTGCAGGTAGGGTTAAACAGTGAAGGCTTGCCTGTGGCATGGAAACATAATATTGTCGGACAATCAATCATGCAGGCTGCTACGCCTGCCTTTGGTGCCCCGAAAACGCCCATCGACAGCACTTCTGTAGAGGGCGTAATGGGATCGCCTTATCTAACCAAAGTGCCCAATCATTTTGTTGGATTACATAATACTGAAGAAGTTGTTCCTGTACTGTGGTACCGCTCAGTTGGACATACCCATACCGCTTACGTGATGGAAACGATGATTGACGAACTAGCGAAAAGTAGCGGTCAGGATCCGGTAGCCTACAGACAAAGATTATTGGCAGATCATCCCCGTCACCTGGCTGCACTTAATCTTGTAGCAGAAAAAGGTGAATGGAAAAAAACACTTCCCAAAGGAAGGTTTAAAGGCATTGCAGTAAATGAGGCTTTCGGAAGCTTTGTAGCAGTATTGGCAGAAGTGAGCATTGCTGATGGACAGGTGAGGGTTCATAAAATTGATTGTGCCATTGATTGCGGTTTGGCGGTTAACCCCGATGGAGTGAAGGCGCAAACTGAAAGCGGGATTGTATTCGGCCTTACAATGGCTCTCTATGGAGAATTGACATTAGAAAAAGGAAAGCTCCAGCAAAATAATTTTTATGATTATCGCATGGCACGCATGCATGAATCTCCCGAAATTAATGTTTTTATTGTGGATAGTAACGAAAAGATGGGCGGTGCCGGAGAATGCTCTGTGCCACCAACGGCCCCGGCAATCGTAAATGCAATTTTTGCTGCCACAGGAAAGCGAATATATAACCTGCCCATTGCAAATCATAAACTTATCCAACAGTCATGAAGAAACCGATTATTTTAGGCCTGATGCTGCTGAGTTCTGTAGTTATGGCATTATCTTTTAATGTTAGCAAGAAAGAAACTAAAACCGAACCATTAATGGTGGTAAAGGATAGTATAGCCTCCGTCGCCGCATTTAAGCAGGTATACGCTGTGCTGATGAGTCCTCGGTGCATGAACTGTCATCCAGCGGGCAATGTTCCCTTGCAGGGAGACGATAGCCATCTGCACACGATGTTGCCAAAACGCGGTGTTGAAGGCAAAGGTGTTTTAGCGATGAAGTGTTCAAATTGCCATCAGGCTGAAAATACGCCTGGACTGCATACGCCTCCGGGTAATCCTAACTGGCATCTTCCGCCAGACAATATGAAAATGGTGTTCCAGGGACGTAGTGCGAACCAGCTTGCTAAGCAGCTTGTTAACCCGAAACAGAACGGGAATAAAGGGATGAAGGAACTGATTGCGCATGCTGATGACGGACTTGTACTGGCTGGATGGAATCCCGGCGAGGGCAGAAGTTTGCCACCGATTTCTCATGCTGAATTCAAAAAAGCCTGGCTTAAATGGCTGCAAACCGGCGCTTTTGCACCCGCGAAATAATTAGCAACAGCGTTATAATTAGCAAAAACTATCTGTCGAGCCATTTTTTAAATTCCGACACTTTGTTTTTGCTAATCAGTATGGCTTCATCAGGCTCGGGTGAAACCACAATCTTCAGTTGGTTTTTGCCATATATGTAAATTGTTTTTATGCAGTTGAGGCTAATAATAAATTGCCGGTTGGCACGATAAAATTGTTCATCATCAAGCTGTTTCATCAGTTCATCCAAACTTAACGCCGTTGTGTACTTTTTGTTCGTATGGGTTACAATGTTAACGGCAGCTCCATCAAGAAAGAAAAGGGCGATTTCGCTAATGTCCAGATGAATCAGTTCATCCTTTAAATAGGTAATGATTCGTTTACGGGAAATTTCTTTATCCTGGTATAATTTAATTGTGGCATTTTCTTGCTGCAACCTGGCCAACTGGTCATTTAAGCTGCCCAGCGTATTTACTTTTTCGTTCAGCGTACTTATTTCTGAGGAAACCGCTTTTTCATAACGGCCATAAATCTGCCTGATTAGCAACAAACAGCTACCGATAATAATGAGCGCCGTAATTAAAAAACACACCACAAATTGGCTGTAAAGACCAGAAAGTTCTGCTTTTAATACTTCAATATTTGCATGTGCAGCCACAATCCAGTCGCTGCCCTTAACCGGATAGATATTAACAATTTCCGAATGCCTGTTCTCCGCTGCGGGAAAAGTTCTCGTACCGCCCAAACTTTTTTGTTGAGCAATGGCGTCATTAAAAGGTATCGAGCCGCTTCCGGATGCTAAGATTGAGTTTCCACTGGTTATTTTCTGACCAATCAAAGCTGGATTGGGGTGGCAAAGCTCTATTCCGTTTTTATCATACATGCAGATAAATTCGCCTTGCGTATCGGTATTTTCTATGCTTTGCTGTAAGTTATGTATTACTTTTTCCTCTGGAAGACCACTTTGCAGTTGTTGCTCGAGCAAACGGCCAATTTCCCTGCTTTCTCTGGCGCCTGATTCCATTTTGCTGGCCCATAATTTTTCGGCTGCGCTATCGTAGAGGTACTGGAAGGAAAGGTAACTGATCATCATTACCGTAGTGCTTACGGCAGCAAAAAGTATAATGTGTAACCGGCCTTTTAACATATAATGTGCTTAAAAATCTGCCAAGTAAACTAATTTGGGATTCGTGGTCAAGGTCTGAAAAAAGATCGGATTATTCAAAGCTATTTATTCGTCTTCAAGACTAAATTTATCCCTTTCGCATACTTCTAAGAACCATATAGGCGCTTAAAGGGCTAATTTTGGGCAGGTCAAATAATAGAAGATCATGAAACTCAAATTTAAAATTATACTCTGTATTGCATGCCTGGTATTGCTGGCGCAACTCATCAGGCCGGAGGAATTAAGCACCGCAAAAGCACAAACGGCTAAAACTTTGACTGGCGTTCCGAAAGAAGTGGCAAATGTATTCGAAACCTCCTGTTTCGACTGTCACTCTGCACAGACCAATTTGCGCTGGTTCGATAAGATCACACCCGCCAACTTCTTGGTAGCCTCGCACATCCGTGATGGCAGAAAGGCGCTTGATTTTTCGCAATGGGATTCGCTTGCCACGCCGCAACGCAATGCCATGCTCTATTTCGCCTTAAATGGAATTCTTTCCGGGGAGATGCCTCTGAGCAGCTATACGGCCTTGCATCCGTCGGCAAAGCTGAAGGAAAAGGATATAGCTATGCTGAAAAATTATTTTCTGAACAATCTGGTGAGTAAACCTGGCGATGCCGTAAGCAGGGTAGGGCAGCCTAAAGTTAAGGAAGTGAAAAATTCGCCGAACGGAGTAGCATATCTTCCTGGTTATCGCAATTGGAAAGCCATAAGCAGTACCGATCGTTTCGATAATGGCACCATCCGCATCATTTTTGGCAACCCGGTAGCCGTCAAAGCAATACACGATGGAAAATCAAAGCCATGGCCGGATGGAACTGTTTTCGCCAAAACTGCGTGGAAACAGGAGAAAGGTAAAGACGGAAATGTTTACGCCGGTCAGTTTGTTCAGGTTGAGTTTATGATAAAAGATGCTACACGCTACGCCGGCACGAAAGGTTGGGGATGGGCACGCTGGAAGGGGGAAAATCTTTTGCCTTATGGGAAAACAGTAAAATTCGACTCCGAATGCATTAGCTGCCACAGACCCGAGCGTAATAATGATTATGTGTTTACAACACCGCTTGATATCAAAGATTTTAAAAAATAATAAGATGAAATTAATCTATACAGGGGGGATACTTCCTTTCATTATTCTATTTATCTGCGGGTGCAATTCAAATCCTTCAGGCCGGATTAATAGACAAGCCTCAGTTAGCAACAATGCCAGCCTTCCGGAAAATCCCTTAGAAATGACACCCATGGCTGTTAGTTTGCAGGCAGAAGCGAAAACAATGTCGACACTTTATGGAAACAGCATTGCTTCGAAACGGTTGAACGAAGTAGCCAATTATGCTCCGGGCTCGGTAGTTTATCTGGTAACGTGGAAGGAAAAGGCTGATTCGGAATGGTTTGGCGCAAGGATTCCAGATCGAGTTGCCACAATAGAGCGTGTATCAATTGATGGTAAAGGACAAAAAAGCTATACTTTTTTTAAAGGACCGGCCTGGCAAGAAGGTTTGCTTTTAAAAGGTGATAGAGAAGCAATTATCCTCTCCATACCGATTGCTACTTCACCTTAGCGTAAAATCGGCATTGAGTTTAAGCCGCTTTCAAGTTTTTTCAATATGATGAGCTGCAATTAAAATTTAATGGCTTTAAGTGGCGAAACATTCGCTATAAGCTAAGTAGACTATATTTCACTTTTGATATGCACTAACTCTAATCGATGCACAGAAATACCGCAACCACGGTTGCCGGAAAGGTTTGAGCATGGCTGGACTGAGAATTTAAAACAAAGTAAACTTTTTGAAAAATAAAGGGTTTCAAATGCAGTCGAAATAGATTACTAGTCAATGGATGAAATAAACGAATATCAGCATTATGATTATCAGCTTAACCCGGATTTAAATGGTGTTGACTGGCAGCGTGTTCTCGAACTTTTTCAAAAAGTAAACTGGAAGCACCGGGTTGCAGACGAAATTCACAAGGCATTTTCTTTAAGTACCGTCACCTTGTTTGTGTATCATCAGGAAAAAATAATTGCATTTGGCCGTGTTGTTGGCGATGGCCGCTATTATGCAATGCTAGCAGACATCGTGGTAGATCCGGACTTTCAGGGAAATGGTTTGGGAAAATACCTCGTAAACAGTTTAAACAGCCAGCTGCACGATTATCATTTTGTTAACCTAACTGCTGCACCCGGCGCCGACCGTTTTTACAAAAGCCTTGGATGGAAGAAACAGACCACTTCATTCATCTGGCCACAAGGGCCAAAACAGCTGAGACAACATTGTGAAAAAGAATTTGCAGAGTGATACAAGTGATTAACTGAAGGGTCTACCTAAAGGACAGTTTAATTAAATATGCTACCCTGCATTTAAAATTGCAACTTTATTTTCATTGCTTTTAGGCTTTGCGTACTTTGCGATTAACAAAAAGCAAACTACCAAAATCATGGCCAAAACACAAAACCACATAGAGCTGCAATTTTTAAGTGAGCCATCTGACGTAAATTACGGCGGCAAAGTGCATGGCGGAATGATGATGAAATGGATAGATCAGGCGGCTTTTGCTTGTGCACTGCAGTGGAGTCAGCGTTATTGTGTAACGGTTTACGTGGGCGGTATCAGGTTTTTTCACCCTGTACATATTGGCCATTTGGTAAAAATGGAAGCCCGGATTATTTATACCGGAAAAACCAGCATGCACATCGCAGTTGATGCTTTTTCAAAGCCTGTCGGACAAGCAAATTTTGTAAAAAACACCCACTGCATTATCGTTTTTGTAGCAGTTGATGATGACGGGCAACCGCAACCGATTCCTGCATTTAAGCCTAAAACTGAAAAAGAAATTGCCATGCACGGCTATGCAATTAAATTAATGGAACTTAGAAAAAGCATTGATAAAGAAATGGAGCCTTACATTGTTTAATCAATCGGTAAACTAAAATAAAATGATGAACCTTTGCCCGGTTCGCTGTCTACCCAGATATTTCCGCGGTGCCCCCGAATAATTTCTGCGCACAAATACAAACCAATGCCGAAGCCGGAAATGGTGTCGTTGCCCTCAACACGATAGTAACGATCGAAAAGTTTCTCCTGATCCTCGGCCCGGACGCCGATACCGTAATCTTTTACGCGGCAAACCAGCTGATCGTTAACTGATGTGCAATTAATATCGATATTGCCTCCTCCAGGCGAATATTTTATGGCGTTATTAATTAAGTTTGAGAGGACATTGCCAATCTTATCCCTGTCGGCGTGCAACTGAACCTGCTTATCGATGTGGAAATGAATTTTGTGAGAGCTTTGCAGCATGCCTGCATCTTCCACAATTTCAGCAAAAAGTGTTTCCAAATCAAAATTCTTTTTCTCTATCTGAAGTTTGCCCGATTCCAGCCTTGAAACGTTTAAGAAACCGTTTATCATGCCGGTCATTTTTTTGATTTGATTATAGGCTTTGCCCAGTGCAGAGGTAGAAAAACTATCCTCTGATTTATCAGCTTTGTGTTGAAGAACCTGCACAAAGCCGTTCAACGCTGTCAAAGGTGTTTTCAGCTCGTGACTCACCATTCCGATAAAATCGTTTTTCCTCAACTCCTCAAGTTTTCGCTCGGTAATATCCATAAAAAGTCCGGAGTACTCACTCGGCTTGCCTTCATGATCGGTAAATATTCTACCTGTAGCTTTAACCCACTTTACTGCGCCGGTTTTTAGATTTCTTATGGGATATTCAATATCGCTTGGTTCGTGGTTTTGAAGCCCCTTTTCTATAGCCTTTAGCACTGTTCCGTGGTAATCGGGATGAATGGCCTCCAAAATTTGTTTCACCTCGGCCTCCTTATCCAGAGGTAAACCCAAAAGCTCTTTCACAAAATCAGAGACAGATAAATGCAAAGTTTCGGCTTCAATGCGCCATGTGCCCATCTTTGCCGTATCTATTGCCTGCAACAATCTTTCTTCACTGTCTGATAATTCTTTAACACGCTCGGCCACCCTGCTCTCTAACTCATTATTCAAAAGACTCAGGTTTTCGCGGGCGTAGGCTAACTCTTCATTCATTATCATTAGCTGCTCATTTGATGCAGCAAGCTCTTCATTTGTAGCCGCCAGTTCTTCATTAAGGCCCTGTTCCCTCCTCAGCGCAAGTTCTTTCTCCGCAGCATCTTTCAGTTTTTCCTTGTTTACAACACGGTCTGTAACATCAACTGCTGTATGAAGAATACAAATGGTTTTGCCCTCGGTATTTTTGATAGGCCTGTACTCAAAATCAAAATAAAAGGTTTTAAGTATGCCATCAATCTTCAAATCTGCCGGCGTATCACTACCTGAAAAAGTAATGCCCTCATTCCAAACTCTTTTAAACATATCGATAAAAGGCTGGCCTTTGAGTTCAGGCAGGGCATCCTCAAGCGAGCGGTTAATTACAGCATCTCTGCTTTTACCCCAGATGGTTAGCATCGCATCATTAGCAATTTGAATAAACGCATCCTCACCAACATGAATTGCTGTTGCCGTTGGCGTAACGTTAAAAACGTCGATAACTTGTTCCGTAGTTAGATATGGGATGGATAACTGCATAAACTGAGATTCGTTGCTTCAGGATTAAAGATAAAAATCGAAATTTAATTATTTTCGATCTTAAAACACTTGTTTCCACGAATTGTTGGGCAGTTTATAAACTTATCGGCAATATAAAACTAAACCTGCTGCCTTCGCCAACGGCGCTTTCTACCCAGATTTTTCCATCTTCGGCTTCAATAAAATCTTTTGAAATGGCTAATCCCAAACCGGAGCCGGATTTGTTTTGCCCATCTGTTGGCACCTGAAAATACCTGTCGAATAGCCGCTTCTGGTATTTTTCATCGATACCTTTTCCAAAATCCTGAACGGAAAACTGCACAAATTCACCTTTTTGAAAAACGTCAATCACAACGCTTGATTTTTCGGAACTATAGCGTAAAGCATTTGATAAAAAGTTGACTAAAACCCAGGCGGTTTTTTGTATATCGGCATTCACTTTCGGGAGCCTGTCGTCGCAATTTAGTTCTAGTTTAATGAATTTCTGTTCCGCCTGAAATTTAACTGCATCGACAGCGTACTGAACAATTTCCTGAGGATTGGTGATTGCAAAAGTGAGTTTTAAATTTCCGGTTTCAACCTGCGATAAATCCAGGAGCTCGCTCGTAATTTTCAATAAACGGTCGCTGTCTTCCTTAATATGTGTTAAAAGTTGTCGCTGCTCTTCATTTATTTCGCCCACACGGGAGTCATTTAAAAGCTTCAAACTCATTTTTATGGAGGAAAGCGGCGTTTTTAACTCGTGCGAAACTGTGGCAATAAAATTGGTTTTCGCTTCATCAAGTTCTTTAAACTGGGTTATGTTTTTTAATACATAAACACTTCCGGCAGATTTCGACGATTCGATCAAGGTATTGTCATTCGGCTCTTCATAGTTGGGGATTACAATTTCCCGGTTCTCTAGCAGAAAGTACGATTCCTTTTCATCAGCATATATTTTTAAGGTTTTATCGCTTGTATCTGGTTTAATAATTCGCTTTAACAATTCATTTTTTTTGATTAAGTCGGCAACATTTTCACCAATAATCTTTTTTTCATCGAGGCTCATCAGCTTTGCTGCTAAATGGTTTAAAAACAGCACTTCACCTTTCTCGTTTAAGCCAATGATTGCATCCTGCATTTGTGCAATGATTGCTTCAATCCGCGATTTTTCAGATTTTATTTTCGAAAGATTGCTGTTTTCCCATTCATTCAGCTTCACAACCATTCCGTTAAAGGCTTCTGCAAGCTCGGTAAACTCATCATCATTATCAAAATTTAAGCGCTGCTTATAATTTTTCCGGCTAATGCCACGTATCGCAGCACTAAATTCGGCAAGTGGATTAGCCACAAAACCAGGGAAATTGATGATGAAAGTAAACAAGATGATAAAGCTCAGGGTAGCCGCAATCATAATGTAAAGATTTGCCCTCCCTGAAGCCTCATTCGCCAGTTCATTCTTGGCATAAATTGCTTTTAAGTTGAGCTCATCGATTTTCTGGAGTGCTAATCTCAAATCCTTAAGCGCACTTTTACCATCCGCTGCCTGCAAAGATTTGTATGTGGATGCTAATTTTTGGAAGGCAATTCTTTCGCCGTTTTCAGTGATGTTGTTTCCTTCCAGGTTTAAATTTCCTTGGAATACTTTTGCTATTGGTGCCGGCAAAGGAAATGCATTCGCATCGACAACATTCCGCATTTCGGCGACATATCTTAGCGATTTGTAATTGTCTTTCAGAATTACTTTCGATTTATCAGAAAGCTCGTTAAGAAAAAACAATGCTATCAAGCCAAAGGATAAAACGAGAATAAAGAGAAACCCGAATCCGAGGCGGAGCTTGGTTTTTATTTTCATGGTTGTGTTATTTTTGTTTAGCACTAATGCACTGGCACTTAACAGCACCAAAGTGATGTTTGATTAATTATTGCTATTGCGCTGAATTAACTACTATACAGGGTGTTTTAAACTTTAGGAAAGTATAACCAAATCTATTTCTTTAGCGGCTAAATTACGCAACAACTGGTTAAAAACTGCGGTTCGCATAATAACCTGAAAAATATTTAAATGCGGCTTGCCAATGCAGATTGTAGTAATTTCTTTTTCTATTGCCATGTTAATTATGGTTTGCGTAATTTGATTACTTTTTATTTTAATTACCTCCGCACCTAACTCTGTAGCGAGTTTAAAGTGGTTAATTAAATGGCGCTGTTTATCGAGCTTAATTTTATCCAGGCTTTCTTCGTCGCTTTGCACATAAAGAACAATCCATGGAGAATGATAATAGGAGGCAAGTCTTGCCGTTTTCCGGATAACTACGCCTGCGGTTGCGGAATTTGATGAAATGCAGGCCAGAAATTTTTCTGACCGGAGCTTAACGGATTTGGGGATTTCTGTTTGGATTTTCCTTTCTACCTGATGAACAACTTCTTTCAAAGCAAGCTCTCTGAGCTGGAGTATTTTATCCGACTGAAAAAAATTGCTAAGTGCGCTTTCGATTTTACTTTTATCGTAAATTTTGCCCTCTTTTAGTCTGGTAACCAGCTCATCGGCGGTCAAATCGATGTTCACAATTTCATCGGCTATCTCCAGAATTTTATCCGGAATTCGCTCGGTAACCTTGATGCCCGTAATGTGTTCTATTTCTTCATTTATGCTTTCTAAATGTTGAATGTTGACCGCAGAAATTACGCTGATTCCAGCCTCCAGTAGGTCAAAAACATCTTGCCAACGCTTGCTGTTTTTGCTTCCTTCTGCGTTGGTATGTGCAAGCTCATCTACTACAACAATTTCGGGGTGCCGATTTAAAATTCCCTGCAAATCCATTTCTTCGATTTCCTTGCCCCGGTAAAAAATCGTCTTTCTTGCAATCAAAGGTAAACCATCAACCAAAGCTTGCGTTTCCGCCCTACAGTGCGTTTCTACATAACCGATACAAATGTCGATGCCATTGCGTAAAAGTGCATGGCTTTCCTGCAACATTCGGTATGTTTTACCAACGCCTGCACTCATTCCAATATAAATTTTGAGCTTGCCGCGTCTCGATTTTTGAATAAGTTCAATAAAATGTTTAACCGATTCGTCTTTTTCTAGCATTGGTATCTTATTTTCTGGTCGTTTTGAATGTGAAAAATCTGCAAGAGGTGCTGTATTTTGTTGCAGTTTGCAATCGCCTGCAGATTCTTCGCGTTAGGCAGAATAGAAATGATGATATAATGTTCCCTTAAAATGCGACAGCGATACTGGCAGTTAAGGTTGTACTCGCATTAACGGTACTATTTGCTCTTGTGAAAATTTTATCCCGGCTGTCGTAAGTTTTGCCTTCCAGCCTGACTACGGCATTTGGTATCGGAGCATAATCAACATTTAAAGAATAACCCTTTGTTTTAAAACCGTTTGGTGTTCCTGTTGCTATAAAAACCCCATTTTTATCCTCATAATATTCAAATCTGCCCGCTACGGCCCATTTTTCTGCAAACTTATACTGGGCTATTGCGACTGGAGAAAACACTTTATTTTTAAGGTTGCCCTCTTTTGATTTTTGTTGTGTGCCGTAATCTACACCAAGTGTTAGCCCAAATTTATCGGTTACTTGAAATATACCATAAATGTTGTGGTAGAAACGATTAACCCGCACAGAATCTGCGCCTTCAGTGCCCAAATAATTGCTGTAATTAACGGTAATTTTCGCGTTTGGTTTCCACGTTAGCTGCAAACCACCTGCGGGTTTATCATTGCCGTTTTGGCGGGTAATTCGTTGCCATCCATTTAGGTAGAGTAGGGTCGCGGTTAATTTTCCATCATTTGTTGAGTAAGTAACTTTGGCGCCAGACTCATAATAAGGCGTGTTTTCGGAAGCGATATTTCTGGTTAAAACCCAGCAATCTTTAGAAATGGCGCTTTCAAAGCCGATGTGTGATGAAAATACGCCGGCATCAATCCACAGATTTTGTGATTTTGACAGTTTTACACCGGCATTGGCTTCAAAAATATTTTTAAGCACACCTGGTTCTGCCGCTAAATTGGCATTTGTGTAAGTTCCGGCCATTAGGGCCACATTTGCCCGGATGTTGCCGTTATCATATGCAGCTTTAATAAAACCTAAATTTAAATTTACTTCGTTTGCCCGGTTGTGCGAATAGATAAATCCCGGCCTGTTATGGTCGCTTGGTTTGTTGAAATCGTAACCGTAGTAAGTTTCGAGGTAACCGGAAAATTTTACTTTTGGTTCGTCTTGTGCAAAAGCAGTTATTGATGCTGTTAACGTTGTTATTAAGGTGATTAATTTTTTCATTTTGATAATGTAATTACTGTTGGTGCCCTTCGCCTTGATTACAGCGGCTTAGGGATTACCTTGTTTTCATTAATTTTTTGGAAGGATTTTCACCTTTGCCTGGGCGAGGAAAATTTTGCGACGATATTTCTAAATGTTCAGACATTTGGCTGCGCTCCCGTTGATAAGCTGGTACTTAAGATTATAGGTTATCTAAAGCCAGATTAAGTTTCAGAACATTTACCGACGAAGGACCGAATAATCCAAATAAGGGTTTCAGGGTGTTCATAGCCACTAAATCCTTTACTTTTTGCGCACTCAGGTTTCGGTTTTTTGCCACGCGTGCAATCTGGATTTCTGCGCCTTGGATGGATATGTTTGGGTCTAAGCCACTGCCCGATGCGGTAACCATGTCTGCAGGTATTTCAGCTTTCTTTAAACCCGGATTGTATTTTAAAAGAGTATCTATTCTCGATTGAACCTCTTTTAAATAATCGGGATTTGAAGGACCTTTATTCGAACCGGCAGAGCCTGCAGCATTGTATCCCACTGCTGATGGTCGACCCCAGAAATATTCTGGTTTTGTAAACGATTGCCCCAAAAGCGCATAACCAACGGTTTTGCCGTTTTTGGTGATTTTTTCGCCGCTGCCGTTTCCTTTTGCAAGTTTTGCAGCTAGCGCGATGCTAATTGGGTAAATGATGCAAAGCAATACGATTAAAACTAAGGTTAAACGTATAGATTGAATGATGTATTTTTTCATGATGATATTTTTTTTTGGTCACGCTAAGGAATGATTGTCTGAATTAAACCCGCACTTTTTGTTCTAAAATTGCCAATCAAGTTAAGAATCTTCGCTACCTTAGAATGAAGCATTTTATACAAATAAGCCTACTAATAAATCAATTAATTTGATACCGATAAAGGGCGCAACAACACCTCCGATTCCATAAATAAATAAGTTTCTGCGAAGCAGTGCCGTAGCGCCAATTGGTTTGTAAGCCACACCTTTAAGTGCCAGTGGAATCAAGATTGGGATGATAATCGCATTGAAAATAACGGCCGACATAATTGCACTTTCGGGTGTATGCAGACCCATAATATTTAAGCTTTGCAAGGCTGGAATTGATGCGATAAACAAGGCCGGAACAATCGCGAAATACTTAGCAACATCATTGGCGATTGAAAAGGTCGTTAGCGTGCCTCGCGTAATGAGCAGCTGCTTACCGATTTCTACAATCTCGATTAACTTGGTTGGGTCATTATCCAAATCAACCATATTGCCTGCTTCTTTTGCAGCCTGAGTTCCGCTGTTCATTGCCACACCAACGTCGGCCTGCGCAAGGGCAGGAGCGTCATTTGTTCCGTCGCCCATCATCGCAACGAGTTTGCCTAAAGCCTGCTCGTCTTTAATGTAGTTCATTTTATCTTCTGGCTTTGCTTCGGCGATAAAATCATCCACACCTGCTTTTTCTGCAATGTATTTTGCCGTTAGCGGGTTGTCGCCCGTTACCATAACGGTTTTAACGCCCATTTTGCGTAAACGCTCAAAGCGTTCGCTAATGCCAGGTTTAATAATATCCTGTAATTCAATTACGCCTAAAGCCTTTTCATTTTCAGAAACTACAAGAGGCGTTCCGCCGTTGGTTGCAATGCTTTTTACATGTTCTTCAATATCCGAAGGAAAAATATTTCCTGCTTTTTCAACAATGTTTCTAATCGAGTCGAACGCACCTTTTCTAATTCTTCGTCCATCGGCAGTATCCAGTCCGCTGGAGCGGGTTTCGGCTGTAAATTTAATAAATGTTGAACCCGATGGTGTTCCGGAATTTTTAAATCCCTGCTCATTTGCCAGCTCGATAATTGATTTTCCTTCCGGCGTTTCATCGGCCAGCGAACTTAAAACACAAGCATCGGTAAAGGCTTTAATTACAACACCTGCTGTAGGGTAAAAATTGGTCGCTTTTCGGTTTCCAATAGTGATTGTTCCGGTTTTATCGAGCAGCAAAACATCGATATCGCCTGCAGTTTCTACCGCCTTGCCAGATTTGGTAATTACATTCGCCCTTAAAGCCCTATCCATCCCGGCGATGCCTATTGCGGATAGCAGACCGCCAATTGTAGTAGGGATTAAACAAACGAAAAGTGAAATTAAAGCTGCAATGGTTATTGGTGTGTTTGCGTAATTGGCAAAGGGTTTTAACGTTACACAAACAATGATGAACACCAAAGTAAAACTGGCTAACAAGATTGTTAAAGCGATTTCATTAGGTGTTTTCTGGCGTGAGGCTCCCTCTACCAAAGCTATCATTTTATCTAAAAAGCTTTCGCCGGGGGCAGTGCTAACCTGAACTTTAATCTCGTCTGATAACACCTTTGTTCCGCCGGTTACAGACGATTTATCGCCACCAGATTCGCGAATAACTGGTGCCGATTCTCCTGTAATGGCCGACTCATCGATGGTAGCGATACCCTCAATAATTTCGCCATCGGTTGGAATGGTGTCGCCCGTTTCACAAACAAAAATATCTCCTTTTTTTAACTGATTTGATGAACGGATTTCAATCGTCCCGTTTGTTAAAAGAACTTTTGCAGGTGTTTCCTCGCGGGTTTTACGCAAACTGTCTGCCTGTGCTTTTCCCCTTGCCTCGGCAATGGCCTCAGCAAAGTTGGCAAACAGAACAGTTAGTAAAAGCACTAAGAAAATAAAGAAATTATATAATGCAGAACCTTGCCCGCTGTGACTGAAGGAATAAATCGTAACGTAAGCCATTACGATTGTACCAACCTCAACAGTAAACATAACCGGGTTACGAACCATCACCCTTGGATCTAGTTTGATGAAGGATTGTTTTAATGCTGTTTGCACCAAAGCAGGTTCGAATAATTTATTTGATTTCATTTTATTGAATTTTTTTGATTTGGCAGCCAGCGCTAACAAAGGATTTTTAATTTTTCTTGGTGCGCTGAAAGTCAGTTTATTTAAGCATTGTAAAGTATTCTGCCAGCGGACCTAAAGCCAGGGCAGGGAAATATGAAAGTGCGTTCAGCACCAAAATCACGGCAAAAGTCATCAGTGCAAAGGTTTTGGTGTCGGTTTTTAAAGTACCTGCAGATTCTGGAATGAATTTTTTGGCGCCAAGCAGGCCGGCTATGGCAACAGGGCCAATAATCGGTAGGAAACGGCCAAGAAATATGATGATACCGGTAAGTACATTCCAGAAAATATTGTTATCGCCTAAGCCTTCAAAGCCAGAGCCGTTGTTGGCATTTGAAGAGGTAACCTCATAAAGCATTTCAGAGAAGCCATGAAAACCAGGGTTATTTAACCAGTTTTTGGGTTGTACAGCCCAGCCCGCATCGCCATAATTTGTAAACACGTAGCTAGAAATTGCTGTTCCGGCCAGTATCAAAAACGGGCTAAGCAAAGTAATAATCGCGGCGATTTTTATTTCCCTGGCTTCAACCTTATGTCCTAAAAATTCAGGTGTTCTCCCAACCATTAACCCTGAAATAAACACGGCAATAATCAGGTAAATAAAATAGTTTAAAATACCTACGCCACAACCTCCGTAAAAGCCGTTTATCATCATGGCCAATAATTGCCAGAAACCGGTGAGTGGCATGGTGCTGTCGTGCATTCCATTTACCGAACCTGTAGAAATTACGGTTGTTAAGGTACTCCAGTAAGCAGTAGCGGCCGGGCCGAAGCGAACTTCTTTGCCTTCCATAGCACCGGTAGCCTGAGAAATACCCAGTTTTGCAATTGCAGGGTTACCGCCAAGTTCGGCGCTTAAGGTTGGAATCATCAGCATAAATAGACCTATCGTCATCACGCCAAATATTGTCCAGCCTAATTTACGCCTGCGGATAAAATAGCCGAAAGCAATAACCATGGCTATTGGAATAATTACCTGGGCAATCATTTCAACCATATTGGTAAGGTAACCTGGGTTTTCGAATGGGTGCGCAGAGTTTGCACCAAAATAACCGCCACCATTCGTTCCCAGGTGTTTTATGGCAATCATCTGCGCCGCTGGTCCGCGGGAAACATTTACCGTGTCGCCCTGAACCGAAATAAACCGGTCTTTCGCATCGTAACTTGCAGGCGTGCCGTTAAAGCTTAAAATTAAAGCGATAACAATAGATAGGGGCAACAATAACCTGGTGATAGATTTTACAAAAAATTCCCAGAAGTTACCAAGTTGAGTGGTTGTTTTATCTCTGAAAGCTTTAAATAACACAACAGCAGCGGCAATACCAGTGGCTGCACTTACAAACTGAAGAAACATCAGTACAAATTGTTGGGTTAGGTAACTTACGCCGCTTTCGCCAGAGTAATGTTGCAGGTTGCAATTGGCAACAAAGCTGATGATGGTATTAAAGGCCAGGTCTGCCGTCATTCCTGGGTTTCCATCAGGATTTAGCGGAAGTTTATTTTGGAATATCAACACGAAAAAGCCATAAACCAACCATAAAAGATTAATGGTTAATAGAGCTTTTAACTGCTCCTTCCAGTTCATTTGCTCCTTAACATTTATGCCCGATAGTTTGTAAATTCCATTTTCGAGCGGCTTTAAAAAGTCTGTCCAAACTTTTTCTCCTGCAAAAACCTTGGCCAGATATTTTCCCAAAGGGAAGGCGATTATTAAGGTTAAGAGGAATGTGGCAATGATGCCAATTAATTCAGTGTTCATTTTTTTTGTTTTTAAAATGCCCTTTTAGAAAGAGCTAAAATTTTTCGGGTTTAATCAACACGTAAATCATATAGATAAATACGGCGATTGCGATGATAAATAGTGCTAACATGGCTTTAGATTTTTTCGAACCAATCAATTGATTTGTAAGTCGCCCAGCAGAGCAGAAGGATAATTAGAATTAGAATAATTGTCATAACTTATTGATTTATGAAATCCCTGTTGCCAACCTTCATGCCGATGAAAATCAGCTTGTGTTATGCTGTTGATAATGAGTATTTTACAAAGTGGTATCGGGTAAAAATAAATTTTGGGCAAAAAAAAACCTTTCCATTTTGGAAAGGTTTTTATCGTTTTGGATAATCTGGAAGCTATTCGGGTGTATTTATGGCGTTGGGTTTATCGATAATAAACCCGACCAAAATCATTTAAAATTTACCTGGCTGGTTTAGCAACGCAAAATATTTATCGAGGTTTACGCCTAATGATTTTTCCATAGACGCTTTAAAATCAGCAGGCGTTGGGTGTTTGTTTTTCCACTGACTAAAATAGGCTTGAAATGCCTTATCAAATTTTTCCTGGCCAATTTCTGCCTGTAAAATGTAAAGCCAAAGCGCTGTTTTAGCATAAGATATCAAACCGTATTCTTCCGAGGTTTTAAAATCTGCAGCAGGCGTTTCGATAGGCGATTGCATTGGCACATTTGCCAAAGCCCCATAAATACTGGCTAAAAATTTATCAGCAGGCAGTTCTTTAAGTTTTGCCGGAATGGCATCGCCGAAAATGGAATTCGACTTATACTTTTCCGCTTCATATCGAAATTGGAAATAAGTATTAAAACCCTCATCCTGCCAGGTATGCATTCTTTCGTTGCTGCCGAGCATGCTCATAAACCAGTTATGGCCAACCTCATGCGTAATTACGCCATCCAAGGTTTCTTTCTTTGCATCCGGACTGGTAATCAGTGTGATGGTAGGGTACTCCATTCCGCCGCTGGCGTTATTTTTCGGCCCTTCTATGGCTTGCACCACAGGGTATTCGTATTCGCCAATCCAGTTGCTGTAGCGTTTAGTTGCATCTTTTATGTAATCAATACTGTTTACCCAAAGGGTATTTTTTTTGTTGTGATAATAACTAAAAGCGTCAACTACTTTTCCCGAAACCAGCTTAACCGTATCGTATTGGATTACCAAATCCTTATCTGCAAACCAGGCAAAATCAGGAACATTATTTATGGCATAGCTTAGCGTTTTCGTAGCTGCTTTGGTAACAGGCGAGTAAATTACGGCCTTACTTCGATTAGCGGTATTTTTTGCACCGATACTTTTATAAGCCGCAAGTTCATCTGCGTTTTGCAGTACGCCGGTAGCGCCAACTACATAAGCCGATGGAAGTGTGATATTCACTTTGTAATTTGCGTATTCACTGTAGAATTCCCCCATGTCTAAATAAGGAAATTCATGCCATCCATCTTTATCAAAAACTGCGGGTTTCGGGTACCATTGGGTAACCATAAATTCGGTATCGGCATAGCCTGAACGCGAAAAATAACTAGGTAATTTTACATTAAAGTCGGTACTGATGGTTACAGAATCTCCAGGCTTCAATGTTGAGGGAAGCAAAACTTTAATGATGTCGATATACTCCGGATTTGGATGTGCTTCCGTCTTTGTGGTCTTGCCGTTTATTTTAAAATTTAAGCCGCTGATGCTCCCGTAAGTTACGTTTTTAAGTTTTTCCTTGCGGGAAGTATCACTGTTTATTTGCTTAAAAAGTGCCGTTGATTGGTTTTTATAAGCATTTGGCCAAATGTGAAACCAGATGAAATCCAGGTCGGAAGGCGAGTTATTTTTGTAAGTAATGGTTTCAAATCCTTTTAAAGATTTGTCTTTGTCGTTTAACGTTACATCAATATTGTATTTTAAATCTTGCTGAAAGTAAGCCTGTTGGGCAAATATCGAAAAATAAAAAAGGGATAAAATAATGGTTAGAAAGGTTTTTTGCATGTGTATTTTTTTTGAAAGATAATAAATAAGCAAATTACAGTATTAAAAAATAGTCAAAAAGTTAACGGCATAAGGCAAGCTAAATTTCGCTTATTCCATATTCCTCTATTTTTCTATAAAGCGTAGTGAGCCCAATGCCCAACAACCGCGATGTTTCTGCCTTGTTTCCCTTTGTGTGGAAGAGCACTTTTTGAATGTGCTGCTTTTCTATTTCCTGTAGGTTAAAACTATTTGCCAGTGGTTGCGACTCAAAAAATTCTGAAGGTAATGCATTGACATTTAGTGTGTCTCCGTCTGATAAAATGACAAGTCGTTCAATTACATTTCTAAGCTCGCGAACGTTCCCTTTCCAGTTATACTTTTCAAAAAGATTTAAAATTTTGTCGTCGAGTTTCATGTCTAAACGATTAACCTTTAGCGAAAACTCATCTAGGTAATAGCGGACCAAAGCGGGTATATCGGCTTTTCTTTCTCTTAAAGGTGGCAGCATTATGGTAAAAACAGATAAACGGTAATACAAATCCGAGCGGAACTTTCCGGTTAGGGCATCGCCTTTTAAATCTTTATTTGTTGCAGCCAAAATGCGCACGTTTACCTGAAGGGTATGTGTATCGCCTACTTTTATAAAAGTTTGATTTTCTAATACACGCAATAGTTTAGCCTGTAAATCAAGGTTCATTTCCCCAATTTCATCCAGAAATAAAGTGCCGCCGTTTGCTTCTTCAAGTAAGCCTTTTTTATCTTTATTTGCTCCGGTAAATGCACCTGCCTTGTAGCCAAAAAGCTCGCTTTCTAACAACTCCGGACTAAAACCGCTGCAATTTAAAGCAACAAAAGGTTTCATCGCCCTGGGGCTTTCGTAATGTATGGATTGCGCAAAAACCTCTTTACCTGTACCGGTTTCGCCTAAAAGCAAAACAGTTGTATCCGTTTTACTAACTTTTTTTGCTAAATCTATCGCTTCTCTTAAAGCTTTAGACTGGCCAATAATGCTGCTGAATCTGTGTTTCTTAGAAACATTACTTTCCAGGTCGAACAACTTTTGCTGCAAATTTGCCTTGTCCATTGCCTTATAAAGTAACGGGATAATTTTATCGTTATCATCACCTTTAACCAGGTAATCGTATGCGCCGTTTTTTATCGCCAGAACCCCATCAGCTATCGTTCCGTAAGCAGTCAAATTTATAATTTCGACAAAGGGTTTCAACGTTTTAATGTCTTTAACCAAGGCAACTCCATTTACATCGGGCAACTTTACATCGCTGATTACGATGCTTACCTCGTTTGTTTCAAGAAGTTTTATTCCCTCTTTTCCAGTGTTTGCCTGTAGTGTTTTAAATCCTTCTAATTCAATTATCCGGGAGAGTAAGCTGCAAATTTTCTTTTCATCATCGATGATGAGCACGATGCCATTCATAGGTTGAATTTATCATGCAATATTAAGCATAAATAAATGATTCTATTTTTGGTATTTGCAATAGAATGTCTCACAATAAAAAGGTAATTTTTATTATGAGGACTGTAACAATCAATTTTGCTAATTCACAAAAAAAAGCCTTGATTAACTTTTCAGATTAAATGGTGGAATCCCTGAAGGAAAGAAAAATCTTGTACCTTTTTCGTTTCCTGCGCTTCTAAATAAAAGCATTTTAGCATCTTTGGTTAACACAAAGCAAATTGTATGTTCAAGCGACTAACCATAATATTTTTTTTGGGGGTTTATTCATTTTTTTGTCCGGCTCAGCAAGTCCGGCCTTCCAAATCTTCTGAAATTTACCGGGAACTCAAAACATTAAAACATTTACCAAAGGTTTTGTACTTAGCTGCACACCCAGACGACGAAAATACCGGCTTGTTGTCTTGGCTTATTAATGATCAAAATGTTGAGACCGGTTATTTATCATTAACCAGAGGTGATGGCGGTCAGAATTTATTAGGCACTGAACAGGGCGCTGCATTAGGTTTAATTAGAACGCATGAACTTTTGGAAGCGAGAAAGCTCGATGGAGCACGGCAGTTTTTTACCAGGGCAATAGATTTTGGTTTTTCGAAGAATACAAAAGATACATTTAAACAATGGGATGCGGATAGTATAACGGCTGATGTGGTGTGGGTGATTCGCAGGTTCCGCCCTGATGTTATTATTTGCCGCTTTCCGCCCACGGCTGCCGCAGGGCACGGGCAACATGCAGCCTCGGCTGTTGTCGCCGAAAAGGCTTTTAAGCTTGCCGGTGATAAACGGGCTTTTCCAAATCAATTGAAATATGTTGATGTATGGCAGCCCAAACGTGTATTATGGAACACATTTCGATTTGGAGGGGTAAACACCACTTCGGAAAATCAACTTAAAGTTATTGTTGGGCAGTATGATGCGCAACTTGGAATGGGGTATGGCGAGTTAGCAGGCTTAAGCAGGAGCCTGCACAAAAGTCAGGGCGCTGGTACGCAATCTGTCGCGGGCATTAGAACCGAATATTTTACACAGGTACTTGGCGAACCGGCAAAAACATCGCTCTTTGATGGTTTGGTTAAAACCTGGACGGCGAAAGGCAACAGCAATATCGACAAAATGCTGGACGAGGTTATTTCCGGTTTCAATTTCAACAAGCCGGCATTGAGTTTACCTGCATTGCTCGTTTTAAGAAAAAACCTGAGTGCGCTAAAAGATGAAAATTTAAAAAAAGATAAGATCCGTGCGCTCGACAATATTATTTTGAGTTGTTCGGGGTTTATGGGTGAAGCTGTGACCAACCAGGCCGAAGCGGTTGCAGGAGATACATACAATTTCAAATTAAACTTAATTTCCAGAGCTGAAAACTCGGTTACTGTGGAGCGTGTTAGCTGGTTAAATCAATCCGAAACCCTAAACAAAAAACTTTCAGGCGATTCACTCATTACCATAGAACATAGCATTCAAATTCCAGCCGATGCCTCCCTAACAGAACCCTATTGGCTGGCAAAAACGGCCAAAGATGCAGCAACTTTCTCTGTTGCAAATGATACTTTAATTGGTTTACCCGAAGCAGAATCTGCACTTAATGTTTTGCTAACACTAAAAATTGGCACCGAAAGATTTCAGGTCAAACTGCCTCTGTCTTTCAAAAAACTAGATCCGGTACGTGGCGATGTAGTTGAAGCCTTAAGAATTGTTCCTGCCCTTGAAGTTAAATTTACGCAACCAATTTATCTGGTAAAGGAAAACGACGATTTACAATTGAGTTTAAATTTTAAGCTGAATTCAAACCAGCAATTCAAAAATGGCAAGGTAAACCTGTTATTTAATGGGGAACGTATTGGGGGAGGAGAGCTTGTCTCAATAGGCGCTAAAGACATGACCATAAATTACGTTATAACAAAAGAAACACTTAACAAGATTAATAGTGGCCGGGTGCAACTGGATGCAAACTATGTGGCAGATGATAAAACCTATAATAAAAAGCAGGTATTAATTCAGTATCCTCATTTACCGTCGCTACAATATTTTGCACCGGCAACGGCAATTATAATGAAAGGTGATATACAGGCAAAGGTTAAAAAAGTTGGTTACGTTGAGGGTGCGGGCGATTTTATTCCTGAATTTTTGCGCATTGCCGGCATCCAGGTTGATGTTTTAAAAGATGAAGATTTTTATGGCAATGTAGATGAAGCTGGCGGTGGTGCGGGGAAATTATCGCAATATGACGCTATTGTACTCGGGGTTCGTGCAAACAATACCGAAAAGAAACTTGGTCGGTGGATGCCTTTTTTATGGTCGTATGTTAAAGCAGGAGGTAACCTGGTGATGCAGTACAATACCAACCAGGACGTTACAGTTAATAAATTGGGTATGTATGATTTTAGCATCGCAAATAAACGCGTTACCGAAGAAAATGCGGTCGTTACCTTTTTAAACCCAAATCATAAGTTGCTCAATTTTCCTAATAAAATTACTGCAGAAGATTTTAAAGGTTGGGTGCAGGAGCGTGGCGCTTACTTTCCAGATAAATGGGATGCAGCATACGAGCCGCTGTTTGAGATGCACGACACCGACGAAGAACCCTTGCAAGGCTCAACACTATATGCCAGGTTTGGCAAAGGCAATTTTATTTATACACCGTTAGCGTTTTTCAGGCAGCTGCCGGCAGGAAACGTTGGCGCCGCACGTTTATTTTTTAACTTCTTATCGGCACAAAAAAACTGATGAATAAGCAACTAAAAAACTGGAATACCTGGTATGTATTATTGGCTTTAGCGTTAGTGTTTCAACTGCTGTTTTATTATTTATTTACTAAATTCTGGGCATGAGTAATATCGATTGGATAGTACTTATTTTCACTTTAGTTGCTGTAGTTGTATACGGGATATTTGTTGGCCGTGGCCAGAAAAGCAATGCTTCATATTTAATGGCCGACAGCAAAATGCCCTGGTATATTGTATTATTGGGCATTATGGCCACTCAGGCCAGCGCAATCACTTTTCTTTCGGCACCTGGGCAGGCTTATACCGATGGCATGCGTTTCGTGCAATATTATTTCGGCTTGCCGCTGGCGATGATTGTTATCTGCATTACATTTATTCCGATATTTCAACGCTTAAATGTTTATACCGCATACGAGTATTTAGAAAACCGTTTCGACAAAAAAACACGGGTCCTTACCTCACTGCTGTTTCTTTTTTCAAGGGGATTATCAACAGGAATAAGCATTTATGCACCCAGTATCATTTTATCTAGCGTTTTAAACTGGAACATTTATCTAACAAATGTATTAACGGGCGGCATCCTGCTGATTTACACTTATGTTGGCGGCGCAAAAGCGATTGCGCACACCCAGAAATTACAGTTTTTAATTATCCTTGGCACAATGGCTTTTGCAGGTTATCTGCTCGTTCAAAACATGCCAAATGGTATTGGCTTTAAAGATGCACTTTACCTGGCGGGGAAATCCGGGAAATTAAATGTTATTACAACAAATTTCGATTGGAAAGATAAATACAACATCTGGAGCGGTTTGATTGGTGGTTTCTTTCTAGCACTTTCTTATTTTGGTACAGATCAAAGTCAGGTAGGGCGGTACATTACCGCAAAAGATAATACTAATGCAAAAATGGGCCTGTTGTTAAATGGTTTGGTAAAAATCCCCATGCAATTTGCAATCTTGCTCATCGGGGCCTTACTTTTTGCTTTCTTCTCTTTAAAGCCCGCACCTATTTATTTCAACGAACGTTCCTATCAGCATTTAAAAGATACAAAGCCCGAACAAGCAGCAGTTTTTGAAAGAGAGCACCAGGCTTTGCAACAGAAATTTAATTCGGAATCAAAAGAGATTCTGGCTCAAAAAGAAAGTAAATCGCTAAATATAAATACAACGATAAAGCGTTTCAAAGAAACTCAGGAACAAGTTAAAGATTTGCACGTGCGGGTGGAAGAAGCCATCAACAAATCGAACTACAACGCCGAGAAAACGGATACAAATTACATTTTCCTTTACTTTGTGAAAACGAATCTCCCTGTTGGCATGATCGGTTTGCTTTTCGCTGTGATTTTCCTTGCAAGCTGGGGTTCAATTTCTGCAGCACTAAACTCCCTCGCCGCCTGTTCACTTAAAGATGTTCATCTGATATTCGCTAAAAACCTTCCTGATGATGAAACTGAATTGAAATACAGTAGGTTACATACCCTAGGCTGGGGAATTTTCTCTATGGCTGTAGCCATGTTTGCAACCCAGATGGGTTCACTTATCGAAGCGGTAAATGTGCTCGGCTCTTTATTTTATGGTCCCATTCTGGGCATTTTTCTGGTCGCTTTTTATTATAAAAGCATAAACGGCCAGGTTGTATTTATTGCTGCAATTTTAGCCGAAATCGCTGTTATAGCGGTGTATAAGTTCGATATCGTTTCATTTCTTTGGCTCAATGTTATCGGGGCGGCTGCGGTAATTCTATTTTCGGCCATTGGCCTATTGTTTTATAAACCTAAAGCAGTAAATTCGTAAACGAAAACGACAAAAAATAAATAATACTATGAAAACAATCATCAAATCTGCAACCATTCTTTTTACTGCAATAACAATATCGGTAAGTGCATTGGCACAGGAAGCAAAAAAGCCTGCTAGTCCGGCTGCTACAGCCACCGGTAAAATTAAAGACGCCACAATTACGATTGCCTACAGCAGCCCTTCTGTTAAAGGACGCAAAATTTGGGGCGGTTTAGAGGCTTACGATAAAGTTTGGCGTGCCGGTGCAAACGAAGCGACGACATTCGAAACAGACAAAGATATCATGGTGCAGGGAAAATCTTTGCCAGCAGGAAAATATAGCTTTTTCTTAATCCCTAAAGAAAGCGGAACCTGGACTGCAATTTTTAACAAAGAGCCAAAACAATGGGGTGCTTTCAAGTATGAAGAAGCTAAAGATGCTTTAAGGGTTGATGTTAAAACAAAAGCATTAAAAGCCAGACAGGAAACCCTGGTTTATAAGGTAACTAAAAATGGTTTCACTATGGATTGGGATAAAATCTCGGTTCCGGTTGCAATAAAATAATTTTAAATTAAGTACTGGATTTTGAAAGCTGCGATTTTTATCGCGGCTTTTTTTATGTGGCAAAATTCCTGTAAAGAAGCTAAAACATAACGTTAATTTAACGATTAAATACATATTTTAGGCACTTCAAATTATCAAGACATCAAATCATTTCTCAGTGAAAAATTTTTTATTCTTTAGTGCGCTTTTCATTTGCTTAAACGTTTTAGCTCAAAAAAAGCCCGCCATTTTTTCTGTAAATAATGCAAAACCGGTTGATTTGGTTAACGTTTTTCTAGGGTCATCGGCAGATCATGGACAAATGTCTCCTGCGGCATCCTATCCGTTTAGTATGCTAAGTATAGGGCCGCAAACTTATCCAAAAACGCATACAGGATACGAATTTTTAGCCAAAAAGTTTTTAGGCTTTACACATAATCGTTTTGAAGGCGTTGGATGCCAGGGTTCGGGTGGAAACATTTTAATAAAACCATTTTTAGGTAATAACCCGGCAAATTGCGAATTATTAAAAACATCCGAAAAGGCAAGTCCCGGCTTCTATGAGGTTGGTTTTGCCAATAAAATTAAAGCCAGTTTAGCTGTTTTAGGAAAAGCCGGTAAACACGCATATCAATTTCCAAAAGGAGAAAAAGGGTTTTACCTGGATTTAAGTTACGCTTTTAACAACGCTTTTGTTGATGAAGAGCATCAAATAAACGGCCATGCGGTGAGTGGCTGGGTTGTTTCAAAAACGACCTGTGGTGTTGGAAAATACAAGTTATTTTACCATTTAGAATTGAAGAAGAACTTGACCTGGAGAGATGAGGGCAACCACAAGCTGATCGTTAAGTTAAACGATGCTGATACCGGGGAAGACATTGATGTCGCATTTTCTTCAGTAAGCGTTGAGGCGGCAAAGGCAAACATTAATAAAGCTTCTTTCCAACAGTTGAAGGCGCAAAGTAGCCTGGATTGGAACATGGAATTGAGTAAAATTGCTGTAGCAGGGGATATGGATAATGCAAAATTGTTTTATTCATTGCTGTATCGAACCATGCAATCTCCATATGTTATTTCTGAAACAGATGGACAGTACCGAAATACCCGTGGAGAATTAAGGAAAGATGAAGAAGTTCGCTATAACGGCTGGGCAATATGGGATAATTATAGAACACAGTTGCCGTTGCTTTCTTTAATTGTGCCCGAGCGTTATCAGGGTATAACAAATTCTATTGCTGATTTGTACAACTCTGGCAAAAAGGATTATGCTACACAAACCGAACCATCCAATACCGTTAGAACCGAACATGGGATAGTCGTTTTGCTGGATGCCTACCGTAAAGGTTATAAGGTCGATTTTAATAAAATTATAGATTCTTTAACTAAAGAGGTGAATAATTTGGATTACAAATCGCCGGATAAGGCACTCGAATCAAGTTACGACAATTGGGCGCTGTCTGAAATTTTCAAAATTTTGAAGAATGAAGAGCAAGCAGTGTTCTATAAAAATAAGGCATTAGAATATAAAACTTACTGGAATAAGGATTTCAAAGACATGAGCAGGCCAGATGTAGACCGGATGCAGGCCCGTGGCTTATATCAAGGCACAATCTGGCAGTATAGGTGGTTTATCCCCTATGATTTTAAAGGTTTAATTGCCCTGCATGGGGACGAGGAAGCTTACCTTGGAAAACTCGACGAATTTTTTGAAAAAGATTTATACAACCATGCAAATGAACCGGATTTGCAGGTTCCATTAATGTATAATATCACCAGACAAGGCTATAAATCTCAATATTGGATGCATCAGTTAGTAGCCGATACTGTGATTCAAAATTATTTTAATGACAATAGTAGGGGGATAGGAAGCTATATCGGTAAGATTTACCGAAACCAGCCACATGCATATTTGCGCACAATGGATGACGACGCGGGCGCAATGAGTGCCTGGTACGTATTCGCAGCGAGTGGATTTTCGCCTGCATGCGTGGGTTGGCCGGTTTACTATTTAAATGTTCCTTTGTTTCCTTCGATAACACTTCAATTACCAAAAAGTAGAGTATTTAAAATCGAAACTGAAAATTTCGATCTCAAAAATAAATATATAAAGTCTGTTACCCTAAACGGAAAACCTTTTAATAAAAATTACATCACCCAAAAAGATATTTTATCGGGAGGTGTTCTAAAAATTACAGCTTCTGCAGTTCCGGTAAAACTTTCGGATACTGACAACTGGTTGTCATCAATCGAACCGTAAATTGTTGATTTTTGGTCATAACAAATTTTCTTTTATATCGGGTAAAAACTTTTTTAATCAGACCATGTTGTGTTAATATAAAAATAATACATCATGGCTCCTTTAAAAACCGACGAAATCCAAAATGATACGCTCACACACAGAAATCTTTTTTTAAATAAAGAAGGTGAACAAATGGAATTACATCCCGAAGCTTATAAAGTAAAGGGTCCGTCTCCAGATAAAATGCAATCCGTTTCTTCTTCTTTGAGAAAATATGCGAACGGACTTTACGGCTTATTATAAACCGAACCGTTTCACGAAATTAACCCTTGCTTAACAGGCAGGGGTTTTTTTACGCCTTATTTTTCACAACTTATGAAGGATTAATCGTGCATTATAAAACAGATTAGTCAGTTTCTGTAGATTTGCTTGCTCCGTTAAATGCACTATGTGACTAAGCAATTACCAGAGGAGGAAAGTGACATCTGGAGCGTATATTTCCCATGCAGCCAATACAGAGCTAATTTCAAATGCTTCCAGCACAAAAAAATTGTAGCTGCTTTGTATCATAAATCATAAGTTTGAATAGATGAAATTAAGCGCCGGATTACTATTATTTAGAAAGCTGAACAATGACATTGAGTTCTTTTTGGTGCATCCCGGCGGGCCATTTTTTGCGAAGAAACATGAAGGTTGGTGGACAATACCCAAGGGTGAACTGATGGATGGTGAAGCGCCCTTGGCGGCGGCAGTCCGTGAATTTGCGGAAGAGACTGGAACCGTTCCTAAAGGAAGCTTTATTGAACTCAAACCTGTGGTTCAGAAAGGAGGCAAAAAAGTATTATGCTGGGCCGTGGAATTTGATATCGATGCTGAAAGGATTCTAAGCAATTTATTCGAAATTCAATGGCCGCCAAAATCGGGTCAAATTAAATCTTTTCCTGAGGTAGATAAGGCAGGTTGGTTTAAGTATGATGAAGCAGTAAATTTAATTAACGAAAGGCAAATTTCTTTTCTAAACGAATTACGGGTTAAGATTTTTCATTAATCAAGGTTTTCAATTCATGGTCGATCGGAACATTTCCAAATGCCATTTGTCCGTGCACGATGCATTGGGTTCAGCAGCACTTTAAAATGTTCCAAAGACTTGTGTCAAGTTTTGATAGTTCAACTTCAAATAAATTCTTGTTTAGCAATAATCCCTCAGATTTCAGTCTTATTATTTGATATTTGTTGTATGGAGCAAAAAAAAATAGGATGGATTGGCCTTGGTAATATGGGTATTCCAATGGCAGAAAAACTGATTAATGCAAATTATCCGGTTTCAGTCTACAACAGAAACAGGGCCAAGGCTGAAGCGCTTATAAAAATGGGGGCATCGGATTGTTCCTCCACCAGTGCGCTGTTGGATAGTTCAGACGTTGTTTTTATCATGGTATCGGATGATGAGGCGATAAAACAGATCTTTGAGTCCGAAAACGGCCTGCTTGCATCGGGTTCGTCAGGTAGAACGATTGTAAATATGAGTACGGTATCGCCGGAAATCAGCATTGAAATGGCTGGACGATGCACGGCGAAGGGAAATTTCTATCTGGATGCGCCAGTATCAGGGAGCGTGAAGCAAGCAGAAACAGGCACACTTGTGATAATGGTTGGCGGTGATAAGCAGATTTTTGAAACTACTAAGCCAGTGCTGGATTGTTTAGGGAAATTGACTTTGCATGTGGGCGAAACAGGCGCTGGGAATAATGCAAAGCTTGCTATAAACGCGCTGCTTGCCGTATATGCGCAAGGTTTAGCGGAAACTCTCCTTTTCGCTAACGAGAAAGGTGTAAGAACTCAAGATTTATTAGAATTAATTAATAATGCGGCTATTGGAAATCTGTTTACAAAGATTAAAGGTGAAGCGATTTTGCAGAATAATTTCAAAGCAGCCTTTGCGTTGAAACATATTGTCAAAGATTTAAACCTGGCTCAGAACCAGGGCCTTAATTCGCCACTTGCAAAGGCTGCCATCGCCACATTTAAGGCAGCTGAAAAAACGAGTGCAGAAGACGATATCATCGCCATCATTAATTCGTTGAAATAAATTGAAACCGTAAACTTTATATTCATTAACTTGTTGTCATACAATCAATAATTTAAAGTTATGAACATTACACTCGAACAGGCAGAAGCTGTAATTGCTGCGGCAAAAACTAAAGCAACAGAAATCAATACAAAAATGAACATCGCTGTAGTCGATGCTGGCAGCAACCTGATCGCTTTTGCGCATATGGATGGAGGCTGGATAGGCTCAGTAGATATTTCCATGAAAAAGGCAAAGACGGCTGCATGGTTTCAAATGGATACCAAAGCACTTACGCCTTTGGTGCAACCCGGCCAGCCTTTATTTAACATCGAACACTCAAATGGCGGGTTAATTACTTTTCCAGGTGGTGTTATTTTGAAAAATGCATCAGGCGATATTATAGGTGCGATTGGCGTATCTGGAAGTACCGTAGATGATGACCATGCTGTTGCGCAGGCTGGTGCTGAAGCGGTTAAATAATTAAATACTTTATTCCTTATCACTAAGAGTCCGAACGATGTTCGGGCTTTTTTTTGAAAAAAAATTTTTTTGAAAAAAAACTAGATAATACTTGCTTCGTACGAAAACTATCGTACCTTTGGTTTATGAAAGTTAGTAAAACTGAAAAGAATCTACCAGAGCCAACCAAAGCAGAGCTTGAGATACTACAGGTTTTGTGGGAGTTTGGGCCTTCGACAGTTCGGTTCGTAAATGATAAGCTTAATGCGCAGAGAGATGTCAACTACACCTCAACCTTAAAACAGATGCAAATTTTAACCGAAAAGGGCATCTTGAAAAGAGACGAGTCGCAAATGAAACACATCTACATTCCGGTTGAAGACGAATCTAAAACGAAAGATCAGCTGCTGGATAAATTTGTAAACACACTTTATAAGGGTTCAGCATCATCACTTGTGATGCAGTTATTGGGTAACAATAAAACCTCGAAAGATGATATCGAAAAAATCAAAAAACTGCTGAACAACTTTGATAAATAATTACTAATTCTAAAAAGAACCACAATATGGAATTAAATTTAACAGAATTTTTGCCTTCAAACTGGCTTCATGCTTTAGCCACAACTCTTTTCCACTCGTTATGGATAGGTGTAATTTTAGCTTTAGTGGTTGCTATTGTTTTGTTTTCGACAAGAAAAACATCAGCAGTGATAAGATATAATTTATTAACGGCAAGTCTTTGCGTGTTTGTAGTCGCAGTAGGTATGGTGTTTTTCAGTGCATTAAAAATTGAGGTTTTAGAAACAAAAGCAATCTCAACAGCGAAAAACATGTTGCCGATTACTGAAAAATCAAGCCCTAATATTCAGACAGATATAATAACAGGAATAAATACCGTTGCAGGATTATGGAATAGCTATACGGCACAAATCGTGTTAAGCTGGTTTTTGGTAATATGTATAAAAAGTGTTCAGTTTTTCGCAGGCCTAACCGCCATACATCAGTTGAAAAGAACCAAAACTTATTCTGCCGGGAAAAAATGGGATAGTATATTAGCGACGCTGTCAATGAACCTGGGAATTGGCAAAAGCGTGCGCATCTTACAATCGGGGATTGCAACCGTTCCTATGGTTGTAGGTCATTTCAAGCCGTTAATTTTAATTCCTTTAGGTCTGCTGAACAGTCTTTCGGCCGATGAAGTCGAAGCCATTCTCTGTCATGAGCTTGCACACATTAAACGAAGAGATTACCTGGTGAATCTACTCCAAAGCTTTATCGAAATTGTATTTTTCTTTAATCCGGCTGTGTTGTGGGTATCAAAATTAATTAAAGAAGAACGCGAGAATTGCTGCGACGACCTTGCAATTTCAAAAATGGATAATAAGCGGAATTATGTAAAGGCTTTAATAACCTGCCAGGAATTCCAATTAAAAGCACCTGCATTTGCGTTAGCAGTTACGGGTGAAAAGAATCACCTTTTTAACCGGATCAGCCGAATGCTGTTCGACACTAAAACCACCCTAAATAAAATGGAAAAGACGATATTAACTCTAGCACTCGTATCTGTAGTAATCTGTTCTGCAGCATTTAAAAATGTTGCTTCCTCTGGCGAGGTAAATCCTGCCAATGAACTTCGTGATACGATAAAAAGAAAAAACACAAGAACTGAAATTGCGAGGAAACAGACGATAGAAAACAAAAAGCAAGCAATTGAGGATTCGAAACAGGCGATTAGAGATGCAAAAGTTGCCATTGAGGACGGAAAGATAGCTGCTGAAGATGCTAAGCATGCCGCTGAGGATGCGAAAGTGGCCGAAGCAGATGCAAAGGTGGCAAAACTTGACGCTTTGCAGGCGCAGATAGACGCTAAAATAGCCGCTGAAGATGCGAAAATGCAGCGGAATGAGAATCTCAATAGAAATAATTCATCACGAAGAGGACACATAAACCCGCCTTCTGCACCAGTAAGTCCGGTGGTGCCGCCATCTCCTCCGGTACATCAAAGCACACCGCCCCTGCCACCCTTAAACAGAAATAATGGGCAAAATGCGCCAGGAACATCAACAAAAACTGGTACCCAAACAACAATTGAATCGGCTACCAGTACAAATTCTGACGTGTATGAATATAAAGCGATAATAAGTGAGATGCTTCAAGATGGAATTATAAAAAATTCAGAAAGACTTTCTTACAAACTGGATAAAAATAATTTGATTATAAATGGGGTTAAGCAACCTAATAACTATCATCAAAAGTATAAAAAGAAATACCTTCAAAGTGATAACGCTGCGTTGCTTTACAGGTTTGAAACAAATTCTACTACAGCAACTGCGCCTTAACTTAAAGCACCACTTTAAATTATGAAACTTAAATTGATGGCTTTTTTAGCCGTTTGGCTTTGTTTTGCCCAAATTTTTGTGCGAGCCCAAACCACAACCATAAAAATTTCGGGGACTGTGGTGGATGAAAATGCAAACGCCATACCTGCAGCAACGGTAGCATTATACAGTGCTAAAGATTCTGTATTACTAAAAAAGTTGCTCAGTGAAACGGACGGAAGCTTTGATTTTGCAGGTCTAAGTTATGGGGATTACCAGATCAAAATTTCAGTAATGGGTTACAGGCTATATGAAAGCGCAACTCTACGCTTAAATAGTGAAAACGATGCCCTTAATCTCGGTGCGATTACCTTATCTGCTGGGGCCAACAACCTGAACACGGTTAACATTAGCGGCAAAAAGGCCTTTGTTGAGCAAAAATTAGATAAAATGGTGGTTAATGTAGATGCTTTAATTTCAAATGCCGGAACCACAGCTTTGGACGTGCTCGCGAAATCGCCGGGGGTAAATGTTGATCAGAATGGTTTGATTAGCTTGAAAGGGAAAAGTGGCGTTAGCATATTTATAGATGATAAGCCAACTTATCTTTCCGGACCGGACTTGGAGAATTACCTACGCAGTTTGCCATCATCTTCGCTGGAGCAAATTGAGTTGATGACCAACCCGCCTGCCAAATATGATGCCGCCGGGAATGCGGGTGTGATTAACATCAAAACGAAGAAGACTAAAGCTGCCGGCTTTAACGGAAGCATAAATTTGAGTATAAATCAGGGAGAGCTAACCCGCTCCAACAACAGTTTGAACTTTAACTACCGAAAAAATAAGGTTAATGTTTTCGGTAATTTCAGTAATAACCTAAATAATAGTTTTACAGATTTGGATTTAAACCGGACTTATAAAAATCCCGACAATACCCCAAAATACTTCTTTAACCAGAATTCATTTTTTAGAAGGCATGGTAATACGTTTAATGCAAAAGCTGGTGTCGACTTTTACCAATCTGAACAGAGTACCTGGGGAATCGTTTTCACAGGTATGAGCCGCGTTTCTACTCAGGTTAATAACAATACAAGCAATTTGCTTAATGCCGTAAAACAGCCCGATTCTATCATTAAAGCGGAAAATATTGACGTTATAAATTACAGAAACGCCGCAATTAACCTCAATTACAGGCATAAGTTTGGAAAAGATGATGGCGACATCACTTTTGATCTGGATTATCTGAGTTATCGGAATCAAACCGATCAGCAGTATTATAATTACAGTTACTTTCCAAATATGCAGTTGAAGTCTCAGGATTTATTGACTGGTGATTTGCCTTCTGATATCGACATTTTTACTGCGAAAACAGATTACGCAAAACCTATCAATAAATTATGGAAAATGGAAGCTGGTTTAAAAACGAGTTATACGAAAACCGATAACGCAGCCAATTACCTGTATACTGCCAATGGCAATACGGTTGTTGATTACGGCAAAACCAATCAATTTGTTTATAAAGAACATATAAATGCTGCTTATTTAAACCTGAGCATGGAGGGAAAGCGCTTTTCCCTTCAGGCTGGTGTGAGGTTTGAAAATACAATTTCCGACGGGCACCAACTTGGAAATCTGGTTAAGGCCGATTCGTCTTTTAAAAGGACCTACAACAGCCTTTTCCCTACGGCATATCTAAGCTACAAAATTGATACTGCAGGCAATAATCAGGTTGGCTTAAATTACGGCAGGAGAATAGACAGGCCGTACTACCAGGACTTAAATCCGTTTTATTCTCCATTGGATAAGTTTACCTATTATGTAGGCAATCCTTTTTTGAGGCCGGCATTTACGCAAAGTATTGAGCTTAGTCATACCTTTAAAAACAAAATTACAACAACACTTGGTTACAGTTGGGTTCGGGATGATGTTAGTGAAACCATTGAAATTGTAAATGGCACTTACTACAGCAGGCCGGCGAATATTGGTAGGGGAACAGTAAAAAATATTTCTGTAAATGCTGATTTAGACCTTTCAAAATGGTTGAGCGCCCATATTTACACGGAGGTTGCAAACATCATTTCTAAAACAGATTTTTACACCGGCTACTTGTTTACTAATGGAACATATTTCAGAACCAATTCCAACTTACAGTTTAAATTGTCGCCTTCGTGGAGCGCAGAAGCAAACTTGCGGTACCAAACGAAGTTTTCAAATGTTCAGTTTCTAATCGGTCGGGTGCATGAGTTTGGTGCAGCAGTTCAAAAAAAGTTGTCGGCAAAGAGCACGCTTAAGTTATCAGCTTCTGATATTTTTAAGAACCGGGTTTTTGTTGGAATAATTAACAATCTTGCGGCAACCGATGCAAACTGGACAAACAGGGCTGATACCCGAACGGTTATTTTGAGTTACGCTTATCGATTTGGAAAAGTATTCTCGTCGCCCGCGAAGCATGAAACCTCAGGAGCCGACGACGAAAAGAGCCGTGTGAAAAATTAAGTTTTGCATGGTGAGAAGTTTTAACTGATTACTAAATCTATTTCGCATCCCATTTTTAAACGCTTAGTTAAACGGAATGCCAACAATTCTTAAAGTAATAAACAACCACGTTCTTATCGGATTTGATACTGGCGGATTCGACCAATGGTGTGCCTATTTAACCAAAATTGGTTGAAGAGGTTACCTCGGGCATGGTTGCGGCGGAAAATAAGCCAAATGCGATTTTGAAGAAAAGAATTAAGAGGTTAGATATGCATCACGTATTAATGGAAGATGAAACACCTGAATATGCGGCAAATCGCTAAAGGAAAAAAATGGCAGGATTTGGATCTCGTTATGAGGAAATTTGACATCTGAACCCTCAATAGTTCATGATCAAAATCTCATTAATTTCTCCTCTTTTAGCCGCAGTTGCATTAATCATGCGCCGGGCCTTAATCCTGCAAATTGTATTTGAAGGTTTATCATAAAGTTCATCAAAAAATACAGCTGCCGGGTCGATGTTCTTAGGGTCGGAATTACTAAGTAGCCACCGGTGATTTTTCTCTGTTAGCAGTTCAGTAAATTTTGCGAGGCGCTCCTGTTCCTTATCACCGAAATCGTGTTTTGCATATGCATTAAAAGATGCAGTTTTGCTAATCGGCTTGTAAGGCGGGTCGAAATAAAAAAAGCTGTTTTCTGATGCATGCTTCAATGTTTCTGTGTAATCACAGTTCAAAATGGTAACATTTTGCAGCAACTCGCTAATCGCCAGAATGTTCTTCGGGTCGGAAATTCTTGGCTTAACGTATTTCCCAAATGGAACGTTGAAGAAATTTTTGCTATTTACCCGATATAATCCGTTGAAACAAGTTCGGTTTAAGAAAATAAAATAGCCTGCATTTTCAACTTTGTTATCGCTTTTTAAGTTGAATTTGCTGCGTATATCCATGAAAAAACTGCGCTTTTGCGTTTCCGCTGTTAAGTCGTTGTAATTGCGCTCTAGTTCCTTTAAGAATAGGATTAGTTCTTCTGGTACCGATTTTATGATTTGGTATACAGAAATCAGTTCCGCATTTATATCATTTATTACGGCTTTTTTTATGTTAAATTTTTGTATAAACCAAAAGAACACGGCCCCGCTACCGATAAATGGTTCAACATAAGTTAAATCTGACCTATTAGTAAGCTCAACAGGCAAATAGGCCTCAATTGCGGGAATTAACTGTGTTTTACCACCGGCCCATTTCAAAAATGGCTTCGCTAAATTATTTTTTATGTTCTGGTTTTGCAAGATAAACAGACTACGTTTTGTATCGCAAGTTATAAAATTAAGCTCGTTGTGAGCGACTAAAAAACTGCCGGCATAAAGTCATTTTAAAGCCTGAGAAATGCTCCGCAGCATTGAAACCCTCATCTAAAAGCAAAAAATTTGCTGCTAGCTCGCTTCATTTCTTAAAATCTGCAGTGGTGGCTTGTTTAAAATGCTTCTGCTGCTTAGCACACCAGTAATTACAACCAACAACACCACACTACCGAAAAGCATTAATGTTGGTAAAACCGGAGGCATAAAGGAAGCGTCAAAACTGAATTTTGCGAGCCCCCAACTGGCAGACATCGACAGGATTAAACCTGCAGAGGCGGCAAATAAGCCTAAAAAGAAGTATTCAATAGCATTAATTACCAAAATTTGCTTCTTGCTCGCACCCATTGTTCTAAGCAAGATGCTTTCCTTTATCCGTTGATTTTTGCTTGTTAAAATAGCCGATATCAGTACGATCCAGCCGGTTATCATACTAAAGCCTGCCATAAACTGAATAACAAAACTTATTTTACTCAGCAATTCATCCAGAAGTCTCAGCACTAGCCCTAAATCAATAACAGAAATGTTAGGGAACTTGCGCACAACTGTGCCTTGGAATTTTGCCGATGTTTCGCTATTCGGTACGCGGGTCATTAGTACATGAAACTGAGGTGCCTGCTCGAGCACGCCCGAGGGAAAAACAACGCGGAAGTTTGTCTGCATCCTGCTCCAGTTAACCTCTCGCAAACTTCCTACCACGGTTGGTAACAGCATACCCTGGACATTAAAAACTACTTTATCATTCACTTTAGCCTTAATGCTTCTGGCAAAGTTTTGATCTAAAGAAATGTAGATGACATCATTTGGGCCCGTTACTCTTCCCGTCCATTTTCCTTCTACGAGCTTCTCGGCAGCGGTAAGCGTATCCTGATATGTTGCCCTGATTTCGTTTCTAAATGCTCTTTTATTTGTGCTGTCTGCACCAGCTTTTTTTCCATTTATCTCCTCGATACGCATGGTGATAACGGATACCTGATTCATTAAAGGCAGGCTGAATGATTTTGCCAAATCCGTAACAGCCGCACGTTGCGAAGTCTGAATGTCAAACAAAACCATATTTGGCTGGTTACTACCCGAGGAAAGCGTAACGCGGCTTATCAGGATTCCCTGAACAAAGTAAAGTGTACAGATAAAAGCAGTCGACAGGCCAATTGACACCGTTAACATAAGGGTTTGATTATTTGGACGATAGAGGTTTGCAAAACCCTGGCGCCAAAGATAGTTGAGCGATGCTGGCATTAGTTTTTTGACCAAGAACATCAGCACGCCCGAAAACAGCATAAGCAGTAAGAAGGCGACAAAAATCGCTGTTGTAAATGCAATGGCTTGCAGCCAGTTATTCATCTGTAAATAAGAAAAAGCGATTACGAATCCAATCATGAGCAAATAAACCACCAACTTTAACAAATCTCTTTTCGCCGGTGCGTTCTGTTCAAATATTGCACGTATCGCGTTGAGTGGAGAAATTTTCCTTACAGCCAGTAATGAAGGAAGCGCGAATAGCACAGAGATTACCAGACCAAGTAAAATGCCCTGGCCAATTGCTCCCCAAGAAATTTGCATCGTGATTTCGACAGGTAAAAAATCTTTTAGTACAATCGGAATTAAAAACTGAATTAGAGTTCCTAGTGTAGAACCAATAATTGCAGCAACTAAGCCAATAAATGATACCTGAATTAAAAAAATTAAGAAAGCATCCCAAGCTTTTAATCCCATGCAGCGTAAGGTGGCAATTGCGGATAGTTTTTCCTGAATGTAAACGTGAATTGCGCTGCCTACACCCACACATCCAAGCAGCAAAGCAATGAAACCAGTTAACGCCAGAAACCGGTTTAAATCGCGGAAGGAGCGGCCGGTTTGCGCTTTTCTATCTGCAACGGTATCAATATCCAATCCTTCTTTTTCGAGTTTTGGCTGAAGCTTTTTTATCGTTGCATCGAGCTCGGCTGCATTGTTAAATTTATAATAGTATTTGTAGTTTACCCGGCTTCCTGTTTTAATTAAACCGGTTTTACTCAAATATTTTAGTGGTATGTAAATTATCGGTGCCACGCTTGCTGCAATGCCTGTTTGGCCTGGCGCCTTATCTAACACGCCGGCAATTTTAAATCTCAGATCGCCAATACTAATGGAATCGCCGGTTTGCGCGTTAAACTGAAGCATCAGTGTTTTATCAACCAATGCATCTTGTGCGGTAAAAAAACTTTTTGCAGCGCTGGCTGGTGTTGTTTCAATACTGCCATAAAATGGATAATTGCCTTCTAAGGCCTTCATTTGTACCAACCTGCTCCCGCCGCTTTTTACGAAATAAACCATTGATGCGAAAGTGCTTTCAGCCGCACGGTCATTGCCCATGGTTTCCAGCATCCGCTGGGTCTCCTTAGTGGCAGCTTTCCGGCTTTCCACAATTAAGTCGGCGCCAGTTAATTCTTTCGCTTGCCGGTCTATATCGTTTTGAAGATTATCTTTAAAGGAATAAACAGCAACCAGTGCTGCAATGCCCAGTACAATAGAAGATATAAATAAAAGTAAACGCGATCGGTTCTTGCGGCTATCCCGCCAGGCCATTTTAAACAACCACGAAATTGGAACGCGCTGCTTCGGAAGGTTATTATCGGGCATAATTTGGGTTCTCGTCAGCTATAATTAATCCACCTTTCATTTTAATCACTCTGCCGGTTCTCATTGCCAAATCAGGGTCGTGTGTTACAATCACAAGCGTAGTTCCGGCATCTTTATTCAAATCGAACAAAAGTTTAATGATTTTTTCGCTTGTTTCTGCATCAAGATTACCTGTAGGCTCGTCGGCGAATAATAAGGATGGTTTATTCGAAAATGCCCGTGCCAATGAAACACGCTGCTGTTCACCGCCCGAGAGCTGGATAGGGTAATGATGGCTTCTATCAGCCAAACCTACCTTATCAAGCAAGTCCATTGCATGTGCTTTAATGTTTTTTTCGCCTCTCAATTCGAGCGGAACCATCACATTTTCGAGGGCTGTAAGGGTAGGTAACAACTGGAAATTCTGAAAAATGAAACCCACATATTGGTTGCGGATGGCCGCACGCTCATCCTCCGAGCGCTTATCAAGCAGCACCCCGTTTAACTCAATACTGCCTGTACTTGACCGGTCTAAACCGGCACATAAGCCAAGAAGTGTTGTTTTTCCACTTCCCGAAGGACCGGTAATGGCCACGGTAGAACCTTTTTCTATTGCAAAGTTTATATCATTCAATACAGTGAGTTCGCGGCCGGCACTTTGATAAATTTTACTTACATTTCGGACGTTCAGTATGCTTTCCAATGGCTGAATTTTAAAGTTTAAAACAGGCACATCGAAACATTCATGCTGCCTGCTTGGTTAAAGATAATGGCTTTTTGATTTTAAGAGATACATTAAATAGATATGTTACGAAAACGTGTAATGGCATTAATTGTTTTGACAGGAATATTACAAGCCTGCTCGAATACAGACAATAAGGCGAAATCTGCAGGTAAACACTCAGCTCAAAACGTTGTAAAGGAAACTGCAAAGGCGACAAAAAATATTTTGTTTTTTGGAACAAGCTTAACGGCGGGATTAGGGCTTGATCCAACAGAAGCTTATCCTGCATTGGTTCAAAATAAAATTGATTCCCTCAGGTTGCCTTACAAGGTTATCAATGCTGGCCTTAGCGGTGAAACTTCAGCCGGTGGTAAAAGCAGAATAGATTGGCTTTTGAAACAGAGAGTTGATGTGTTTGTGCTGGAACTTGGTTCTAACGACGGTTTGAGGGGCGTTCCGACAGATGAAACTACAAAAAATTTGCAGGCAATAATAGACAAGGTTAAAGCAAAATATCCTGATGCGAAGCTGGTGATGGCAGGCATGCAGATGCCACCAAGCATGGGTAAAAAATACACTTCTGATTTTAAAAATATCTTCCCGGATTTGGCCAGGAAAAATAATATGAGTTTAATACCTTTTTTGCTCGAAAAAGTTGGTGGAATCCCAAAGCTAAACCAGCCTGATGGCATTCATCCAACGGCAGAAGGTGATAAAATTCTCGCAAAAAATGTTTGGGCAGTTTTAAAGCCTTTACTGTAATTGACCGTTTTGTCTGAGGAAAAACTAGCTGAATGGGTTGCACAAAAGCATAATGGGCAGCTAATAAAGCAAACGGGTTTGCCTTACTTCAGTCATCTTTTAAATGTTGCAAACACCAGTAAAATTTTTTCCGCGTTTGGTTTCGAGATCGGGCTTTGTCATGATTTACTTGAAGATACACAAACAACGTTTAGAGAACTTATTGATGCGCTTAAAAAATCAGGATATGATGATGCAGTTGCCAACCACATTGGAAAATGTGTTACCGAATTAACAGATGTTTATGGCAAGCGGGATTTCCCCGCGTTTAGTAAAAAAGAGCGTAAAAAACGCGAAGCGAGACGCCTGTTAACAATCAGTCCGGATGCCCAAACCGTAAAATATGCCGACCTTATAGACAACATCGCATGGATGTTAGCATTTGATAAAAAGAACGTGAAAAAATACCTTAAAAGAAAGCAGATACTGGTGCTCAATCTCGATCAGGGAAATCCTCAACTGAGAGCTAAGGCGCTTAAATTAATTGTAAACAGTCTGAAAAACTTGAAAGCTTAAAGCGTTTGCAAAGTTGTCCTTAGCAGTGCATCCTCTTCATCATGTTTAAATATTTTTTTGTACATGAATGCTTTATACAATACTCTAATCCAAACCAGAAAGTAAGGAAAACTAAGCATAGAAAGCAATATTCTGTGGCTCTTTGAGAATTCGGGAAAAAACAAGAGTGGAAAATCGCAGGCTGTTATCAATAAAATAGGCAATAGTATGTACTTCAAAACTTTGTTTTTTTCCAAAACATACCAAATGCCAACGCCTGCAATCGAGATTATAAAGGTACAATCTTCAGCGCCGGTGCTAAAAAGTATCGGAAACAGTAAGGCAGACGAAAGCATCAGAAGCTGAAACCTTTTTTTATTATAGCATTTGTAGTTCAGGAACGGGATAGTAAAAAGAATCGAACCAATGGCAATGCATATGGAATTTGTTAAGACAGGCAAATGAAACAGTTCCCTGAAAAAACCCATTATAGACATGTCTATTCCTTCACCGGAAACATTGGTTGCATTTTTATGGGTAAGGGAAATAAACCAGTCGAAATAGGAATCTGTAACAAAAAGCGGCGAGGAAAACAACATAGGTAAAGTAAAAAACACAATTGCCCAAAGCAGCGAATACAAAATGTATCTTGGTTTATCCTTAACAAAAAAGAAAAAGGCCATACCAACTATTCCGTACAATTTAACAAATACACCTAAAACCATAAACATTGCAGACCAGAATCCCTTTGCCTTGTTAAGCTGAGTATAGTTTAGTATTATTAAAGCGCCCGCAGCAGCATTAAATTGCTGATTTAGCATCGATTCGATTAAACAGGGTATTGCGATGTAGCAAAAAATTAAACGGTCTTTTTGGCTTACGGGCAGTGTTTGAACAGCCTTGAAAAGAAATACGCAATTGAACAGGTTCCAGAGAAGCAAACCCAGCCAATTGGGTAGTGCCGCGAATGGTGCTACAATCAGGCTGAAAATTGGACCGTAATGGTTTGCATCGTCATGAAAGGCCGGATACAAAGCGTAAAACGATTGCTGGTGCAGCAAGTTTCTAAAGGTGTTTTCAAAAATGAGGTAATTGTTAAGTCGCTGCGTTATCCAGGAGTCTATCACGAAGAATAGCGTTACTGCAAGCCAGAGTGAGAGTGCAAAACGATTATCTTCGTAAAGCTTTGATAATAACGAATTAGGTTGGTTAGGATGGGATGGGGACTTCATTGTAATGATTGTGTTACACAATGATAGAATGAAGTTTCAACATTTCAAAATTGACAAAACGAAAATTTCTAGATTTCGCACTTCGTAAAGTTGTATCATCAGGAATACATAAATTTACTTTTTTGTTAAAATATCATGTAAATTTTAGCGCTTTCTATCGACTTTAGATTGAAACCGTCTAAACTGAAAACATTTTATCAATTAACTTGTATTTCTAAATGAGGCGCAGATTTTAGATGGCAAAGGCATTCCCCGGTTAATGGTTGTTAAGACTTAAATATTTGGGATTTCAGTATTTTATGGTGCAGAGGATTAATGCGGGGTACTCAAGCAAGCCATTTCATAGCTGCGCCTTTTATCAAATTTAGCCAGTTAAGTCAGGTTTTTAGCGAATTGAGTTTGCTTTCTGACTACAATGTCGTTCGGCACCACTAAAAGAAGAACTGATGCTCATCGCAACAATTTCACTTATATTTTTCTTGAATTAATTGTTTATGTAAAGTTGCTGTGTATTTTTGCCGGATTTATTTTAAATCAGAGATGGAAATCCTAAATTGCATTGCGCTCTGATTTTACCAAACATATGGCATTAGCAACTGAACCCATTCGTCCAATCCCGGCGAACGAAGTAGAGCGATTAAAAGCATTAGCAGCATTCGACCCTGACTATACTGCGCTTCAAGCTGAATTTGAAAACTTAACGGCTTTAGCCGCGAAGATTTCTGGCAACGACATTTCGCTGGTCAACTTAATTGATTCGTTTACACAGTGGACAGTCTCCAACCATGGTTTGGACATCGACCAAATGAAGCGGGAGGAATCAATCTGCCAGTATACTATATCTGGCGACGACCATTTCGAGATTAGTGATATGTCGCTTGATGAGCGGTCAAAAGATTTTTTTTACGTTGGCAGCCCTTTAAACTTACGACACTATTTAGGCATTCCATTAAAAACGAAAGATGGCTACAACATCGGCGCCCTGTGTGTGCTCGATGCTAATGCGAAAAAATTAAGTGCTGAAAAGATTGAGTTGCTTAAGTTGCTGGCCAGTGAAGTGGTAGATAAGATGATTAAATTAAAGTCGTTACAGCAAACCAGGCAAGCTTTTGATGAACTTAAGAAAAAACAACGCAAATTAGCACATGACATTCGTGGGCCGCTATCCGGTATAAATGGCATTATTGAGATTATTAGAAAACGAGGTTACCAGAACAAAATGTTTGATGTAATGGATTACCTCTTCATGATTGACAAAAGCAATAATGAAGTGCTGAATCTAACTGAAGAAATTTTGCTTCAGGATAAGAAAATCATCGGCGAAGTTTTCAATATGGTAATTTTTAAAGATAAA
Source organism: Pedobacter sp. AC464 (assembly GCF_979253075.1). Lineage (NCBI taxonomy): Bacteria > Pseudomonadati > Bacteroidota > Sphingobacteriia > Sphingobacteriales > Sphingobacteriaceae > Pedobacter > Pedobacter sp. AC464. Next base: position 2,386,739 of record NZ_CEEDBV010000001.1, on the reverse strand, counting down.
TTAGATAAGCTTTATACGCCACAAGCCAAAACAAAAAATATATTCTTTAAGGTTAAAGTTATTGGCGAGCATAAAGAAGTTAATTTCTCTAAAGACAAATTGCTGCAAATTACTGGCAATCTGGTATCTAATGCAATTAAGTTCAGTTCTGATTATGGAACGGTTACCGTGAAACTCGATTTAGTAATTGTTGACAAACGTAAAAGCCTTAAAATTAATGTTTCTGATAACGGTAACGGATTATCTCAGGAAGCCATTGATAAAATCATGAACGGAAAACTCGAATCTTCTGAAGGTACTATTGGTGAACGAGGTTACGGACTTGGGTTGCCAATGGTTATGGCAGATATCAAGGCGCTAAATGGAACCATGGAAATTTCATCTGAAGAGGGTTGGGGAACAAATTTTGAGATAACAATACCGCTTTCTTAATCAAAAAACTACGAGTCTTTTTTCGCTTTTTTTTGTGTGCGTGAGCATACAATTATATCCAAAATGCTACAGAAAACGGAATTTCAAATGATTATATTTGGCTATGCAGCATCAGCGTCCAAATATGGTTGTCCAGTCTTCAAAGCCACAAAACACTTCGAATGAAATAAAAACATTCGATAAATCTATGGCGGAAAATCTGAAAGCTGCCCTGCTTTTCAGTCAATGGCAGAGGCAAAAATAAGCTGCAAGCTGTTTAACGTTGTTTCTAAATCTTACCTTTTGGTTAAAGTGAATTTATAACTAATACGCCTAAAAGGCCTAATACCGATACGATACTTTCCATCATTGTCCAGGTTTTAAATGTTTCCTTCAGGCTAAGGTTAAAGTATTCTTTAAACATCCAAAAACCCGTATCATTAACATGCGATAGCATCAGGCTGCCTGCGCCAACCGAAAGTACCATCAGTTCGGGCGGGGCATTTACGCCCACCAATGGCAATACAATGCCCGATGCGGTTAAGGCCGCTACGGTAGCCGAGCCTAATGTTACCCGCAATGCCGCGGTAATTAACCAGGCCAGGAAAAGTGGCGACAAATTCAGGTCTGCAGTTAATACTTTTACGGTTTCGCCCACGCCACTATCTACTAAAATTTGTTTAAAAGCGCCCCCGGCTGCTATAATGAGGATTATCATCGCAATACTTTTTACACCCTCAACGCAGGATTCCATTGCTTTGGAAATGCCAGATTGCTGAAAGAGAACGGTAATCACTACGGCGAGCAACAAAGCCGCAGTTGGATCGGCCAGAAAGCTTAGAACCGGTTTAAGATAATAATTTCCCTGGATGGCGCTTCCGATTGTGCCGGCCACAATTAGTACCACTGGCAACAATGCGGTAAAAAAACTTTTCAGGCCAGACGGCAACGTTTCTACTTCCGATAGAAAAAAATCACCCTGAACAATGCCGATATTTCGCTTAATAATCAATTTTGGAAAATAAACGCCCGCAATAATCGCGATTGGAATGCTCAGGCATAGGCCGTATATTAAAGTTTTTCCAATATCAGCATGAAAAATTGCAGCGAGTGCAACTGGTCCCGGATGCGGAGGCAGAAAGCCATGAGTAACCGACAATGCTGCGGCCATTGGAATGCCGACATAGAGCTTTGGAAGCCCAGTGGCAGAAGCAATTGCAAATACAAGAGGTATCAATACAACAAAACCTGCATTATAAAATAGGGGAATGCCTACCAAAAGTCCGGTTAACAAAACCGCCCACTGGATATTTCTGCGCCCAAAGAGTTTAATTAGTACGAAAACAATTTTCTTTGCTGAACCACTATCTTCAATAAGTTTTCCCATCATAGCCCCCAATGCGAGTACCATAACCATACTTCCAAGCGTATTGCCAATTCCGGCACTTACAGAGGTCATTACTTTTGCTGCAGGCATGCCCAGAAATAAGCCAGTAATTATTGCAGTAATCAGTAAGGCAATCATTGGATTCAGTTTTTTGATGATCATCAAAAAAAGCAGCAAAATGCCACCAAGAACGATTATTAATGACATGTTTTAGGAGTTTAAATGCTGGTGCATGGTTTCACTTAAATTTGCATATACCTGCTTAAATATGAGGAATTTTTTCTCGTAAATCATTTGATTTCCCCGGTTTGGCAGTATCACTTCCGGTGTTAAATTTGCGAAAGCGGGATAATCTTTTGACAGGTTTATCGTTTTTGCAGCCAGGTAAGCAGCACCCACCGCCGATGCATCCTCCTGCATTATCAAAACCAGCTTTTTCCCTGTTATATCTGCCAAAATCTGCATCCAAACTTTGGAATGGATGAATCCACCGCTCACATTAATTTGGCTGACTTTATGTGAACTGCTTTCGAGCGCAATTAGTACATCAAATAATGCATAGCAAATACCTTCAATAACTGCTCTGGCCATATGTGACTTTTTATGCCTCAAATTTAAACCAAAGAAAGTTCCGCAAGCTTCGCTATCCCAAATCGGCGCACGCTCGCCAGTTAGGTAAGGGAGAAAAATCAAGCCCTCGCAACCTGCAGTTACGGTAGCCACAGATTGAAAAAGCGAATCGTAAACTGCTTCCGACAGGGCTTTTTCTTCAAAAATATTCTCAAGCAGCCATTTTAGCGCAATTCCTCCGTTGTTTACGGGTCCGCCACAAATGAAAATTTCATTATCCAGAATATAATTAAAAGTCATCGCCTTGCGATTGATCAATGGTTTGCTGCTCGCCATCCTTACGGCGCCGCTTGTGCCAATAGTTATCGCTGCAACACCTTCTGTCGTTGCTTCACTGCCAAGATTTGCCAAACATCCATCGCTGGCACCGATTACAAACGTTGTTTTTAAACCCGGCAACATTGCTGCGGCATCTGCTAGTAAAACGTTCTCTGTATAGTTTGTGGGTACAGGTTGCGACAATTTTTCCTGGTCGATATCCGCTATTTGCAGGGCATTTATATCCCACTGGGTGTTTAAAATATTGAATAAACCTGTAGCGGATGCAATGGAATAATCTATTTTGAAAGTGCCGAATAACCTGAACCAGATGTATTCTTTTATCGATATAAATTTGCCTGTTTTATAAAATAAATTTTGGTTATGCTGTTTGAGCCATATCAATTTGCAAAGTGGCGACATTGGATGTATTGGCGTACCGGTTCCCTCGTAAATTGTGTTACCATAATCCGATTCCTTCAGGCTATTGGCTTCCTGCGTACTGCGGCTATCTGCCCAGGTAATCATTGGCGCCAGCACGCCACCTGAACTGTCTACCATAATCAGACTGTGCATTGCAGCACTTAAACCAATTGCTTTTACATCCGGCCCAAGTGCGGCCACGAGCTGATTGATAGCGTTAATAAATGCTTGCCAGATAAGTGCTGGTTCCTGCTCACTATAACCTGGAGATGATGAAGTTGTAGGATAAAAGAATTGACTGGTTTGAATAGGTTCATAATTTAAATTTAAAGCCACCGCTTTAGTGCTACCTGTACCAATATCAATACCGATTAAATATTCCATACAAAAGGTTTAAACTGCAATCTACATTTTTTATCTGCACCTGTAAAGCTTAATGTTGAATTAGAAGCGGGCATAACTACAACCTAAATGAGGTATTTTCTCCACCCAATACCGTATTTATCAAGGTTTGGGATTTAAACTTTAGGTTTTTTGGGAATGTTTTTTAAAGAGCTCATCTTGATGTTTTCCATCGCCATACAGCAATGTTCGCCTTGTTTGACTAGTCACTAAAATTCAGGCGGTTTAAGGTTTTTGGAGGATTTCGATAGCTACAAAAGATGTTAATAATCAATTCATTAATTTAATTTAAAATCTATGTTTTATCATGACAACAGTTTGCAGTACAAAGTACGGGTAGACAAACCAAATCCTGCATTTGCAAAACTATTACAGCAAGCCATCGGCGGAATCGAGGGTGAAATCAGAGTCTGCTTACAATACCTTTTTCAGGCATGGGGAAGCCGGGGTCCGAAGAAGTACCGCGATATGCTGCTTGATACCGGTACAGAAGAAATCTCGCATATTGAAATGCTTTGCACTGCGGTAGCCTTAAACCTTGATGGTGCTACAAACGAGTTGAAAGATAAAGTGGCAGGCGAAAATCCAATTGTAAGTAATATTCTGGGTGGAATGGATCCCCGTCAGGTTATCTCATCCGGACTTACCGCAATGGCAGTGGATAGCAATGGTGTCCCTTTTAACGGTTCGTGGGTGGTAGGAAGTGGAAACATTGCCGCAGATATGTATGCTAACGTGATGGCAGAATCTACCGGAAGGGTATTGGCCACGCGTTTGTATGAGCTAACAGATGACTCCGGTATGAAAGATATGCTGTCATTTTTAATTACCAGAGATGCGATGCATCAAAATCAATGGTTAGCGGTGTTGGAAGATTTAGGCGGCGTTGGTGTAAACTTGCCAATCCCCAATACATTCCCTACGGAGATAAAAGTGCCGGAATTTGACTATGCATTTGTATCAACAAATATCGACCAGTCAAAGACTCAGGACGGAAGGTGGACAAGTGGTTCATCAATTGATGGTAAAGGCGAATTTCGTGTTGTTCCGGCGGTTCCTGGTGCTCCAACGCCCGATTTAGGTATGCCCGACGTAAAAGGTTATGCCCAGGCGCAGCAAATGAGTGGGGAAGATAAAGGCCTTTTAGAAAACATTGAAGACACTATTCTACCTTAATATTTAAATTCAGCCTTTCGTTGTTCTAAATACTGGTTTCTACTAGGTCACGAGCAGCGGAAGGTTTTTTTTGTTAAACAGTTAAATCTGTTATTGTTTGCTTGGGCATAATAGGCCTTAAACATTCGACCCACAGTTATAGAACTTTGGAAGAAATGGCTGCATTCAATACATTCAGGAATTTAGAAAAACTCACTGGTTTTACGAGGAAATTATCAGCTTCGGCGCCAAAAGCAGCCAATGCATGCTCGGGATGGCCGGTAACGAAAACCAAATACTTAACCTTATCTCTCAATAACTTTGCAACGTCAAAACCCGAAACAGGCATGTTAACATCCAAAAAAAGGAAATCTATTTCACCGCCTTTTGTGAGGTCTTCTATTGCCGTTAATGGATTTTGAAAACTCTTGTACAATTTCAATTTTGGAACCATTGATATGTATTGAGTCAAAATTCCTATCGAACTGAAGTCGTCATCTATTACAGCACATGTATATTTCCTTTCCGAAATTTTCATAAAGAATACAACATGAACTTCGTTCAAAAGTTTTCAGAACTATTGTGCTGATTTGCCAGGATAACGGTATAAGGGGTTGAAAATTAAGCTAAAATCAACGCCTAAGGCTTTTAAGGATTGTTGCCGTTACGGACTTTACACTTTTTTTTAAGTGAACAAACTTCTACCCTTTAAATAAATAACGATGCGATAACCAGAAGAAGTGGAATTGTCATAACAAAAATGCCCGTTTTTAAGAAACTCCAGCCGCTGATCACATAATTTTCACGCCTTAAAGCAACCAGCCACAGAATTGAAGCCAGAGAACCAGTAAGAGAAAGATTCGGTCCGAGATCTATACCGATTAGAACTGCCCTTCTAATTAGTTCTGGTGGATTTGCAGCAAGGATTACATTAGATGCGGTGAGCCCCGCAGGAAGATTATTCATTAAATTGCAGGCAAAGGCTGTTAAAATTCCACTTTGCCAGCTTGTAGCAACCAAACTTTGCCGGGCATGCTGCATAAGTAAATGTGCGGCAGAATCTGTTAAACCTGTTTGGCTTAGTGCCTCCACAATTACAAACAAGCCTGCAACCAGCGGTAAAACTTGCCACGATATACCCTTTGCAATATAAATCGGATTTCTTGCAGCAATAAAAAATACAACAGTTACCACCATCAAACCTGCAACGAACGTTGGCATGCCAAGCGCAATATCTTTTGCAGAACAAATGAGTAAAATGACTGCGGATAATACAATGCCTGCAAGTGCGGTTTTTCCACCAGGTGATAAATTGGGAACCGGGATTTCTCTTTCTACCGGCTGTTTTAATCCTTTACGTTGCAAAAGGAACAAAACAACAAAGGTTGCAATAATAGAAACGATTGAAGGAAGCAAGAATCCGGACATCCATTGGAGTAGGGAAGGAAGATGTTTCCCATACATGACCAGGTTTGCAGGATTTAAAATTGGTAAAACAAATGATGCCGCATTGGCGATAAAGGCACATATTAAAAGATAAGGCATCGGGTTTTTGACTTTCCCGGCTTTCATCGCCGCAATTACCGCTGGGGTAAGTACAACTGCGGTTGCATCGTTAGAGAGGAATACCGTTACAATTGTGCCTACGAGGTAGATAAGGAAAAACAATTTTATAGCCGAGCCCTTTGCGAGGTTGGTGGCTTTGGCAGCAAGCCAGTCGAACAGTCCTTCAATTCTTGCAACTTCAGCAAGCATCATCATGCCTACAAGAAAGAAATACACATCGGTGCCTTTCAATATACCATAAAGGGCTCCGGAAACTGTCAATAAACCCAGCAAAACTAAAAGTACGGCACCTGCACATGCCCAAATGTATTCGGAAACTTTTAAGGGTCTGAAAATTACGCCCGCTATCGCCAGAATCGAGATAAGTATTATTAATGTTGTATCCATGCGTTCGCCTGCAACTTGTTTATAAAGGGATCAACGTCTTTATCTGTGCAGGGTTTAGTTTGCAAGATAGCTGCTTTTAATTTGGCATTGAGGCGAAATACTTATCACATCAGTTTTGCTAAAAAACAATACTAGGTAATTGCAGAGCGCATGCAGAAACCATAAAAGCAATACGCCCATACCGCCAGAAGTTATCAATTAATTGCGCATGCAAGTGTATATAAATTTTTTTTAATACTAAATATTGAGCGCAAACAAAAAAGTTCTAATGACTATCCAGCCTTGCTTAGGATTTTAAGGAGAAGGCATTTTAAGCAAACTTAGATTAATGAAAACGGTGTTTGCTTTACGTCATTTACCTCACCCGCAGAATGTAGCCCATTCCATAAACATTTTCAATACTAACTTCATTTGAAGATTTAAAAAGCCTTCTGAGTCTGGATATAAAAACTTCGAGGCTTTTTCCGTTGAAATAGTCGTCATTTCCCCACAACGCGAAAAGGATATCTTTTTTCTTAACGAGCGAATTAATATTTCGTGCCAGGTGCTCCAAAACTTCGGCTTCACGCACGGTAAGCGATACTTCACGATTATCCGGCATGATGAGGTAAAGCTGATCGGGATGGTAGCGCATGTCGGCAATTTCTATAAATGAACGTTCCGTGTGAGCAGTTTTGGCAGGCAGCTCTGAGAATTTGCTGATGACGTTACCAATCCTAAGCACCAGTTCTTCAATTTCAAATGGTTTGGAAATATAATCGATGGCGCCTAATTTCAGCCCTCTTATCCGGTCTTGTTTCTCGTTGTGTGCAGTAAGGAAAAAGAAAGGCTGATTCGCATTTATTTTAATTATCTCGGCGGCGAGTTCAAATCCGTTCATTCCAGGGAGCTGAACATCTACAATAAAAAGTTTATTATTGGCTGGGCTTGCCTTGTAATATTCGATAGCAGCCGCCGGTGTATCGAACCAAAGCACACTGAAGCCGCGTAACTTTAAATACTCCGTAATCACATTTCCGAGGTCAGCCTCATCTTCGATTATGACGATATCGTAACCCATATTTAGTCGTTTTTAGTACCCTTTTCTAATCTGTCCTGAAAACTGATTCCGGGAATTCGGATAATGAATTCCGTACCCTTGCCGACTTCTGTTTCTAGCTTTATGCTCCACCCATGAAGGTCGATACATTGCCTCACATAGTAAAGTCCAAGACCCAGTCCAGGTACCGACGTATCTGTTTGGGCTCGAAAGAACTTGTCGAAAATCTTCTTTTCAAGTTTTTTATTCATCCCGTTGCCATTATCGTTAATGTTTAGAAAGAAGCTGTTTGGGCCTTCGCTGATAGAAATTTTGACTATTTTGTTTACACTAACGTTATGTTTAAAAGCATTATCAACGATATTCTGAACCATTGCTGTAAACGCAAAATTGTCGAGCATCACCAGATTTTCTGATTCATGTGGGTCAAAAATTAAGTCATCAGAAGATTGAAGTTTTATTCGGTAATCGCTTACAAATGTAAGTATCGCGTAATTCAGGTCAGTTTCCTGCAGGCTGATGTGCTTTCTGATTTCCGAAATTTCGAGCATCTGGTTAATATGGGCATGTAGGCGCCTGGCTTGCCGTTCAACAATCTGAGCCAGGTTTCTTACCCGGTTTTTGTCCGTTATAACATCTTCCTCATCGAGGCTTTTGCTGGCAATAAGAATGGTGGCAATGGGCGTGTTGAGTTCGTGTTTTATACTGTTTAAAAAATCTGACTTTACTTCTGCCTCTTTTTTCTGCCGCATCCAGTTTTTAAAGGTATAGTAATTAATTGCAAACATAATAATGATGCAAAGTCCAACAAGTAAAAAGGTTGGCAGCATATTATAGAAAACCTTTAGCGGGCGATTGGGCGAGTCAACGAAAAGATCGAACGTAACGCGGTAATCGTAAAGCAAAGTCCCGTTAACGGCGAGGCTGGTAACCATGTTCAGTTCACTGGGCGATGCAAGCGTACCATCGATTATAAAACCGTAATTGCCGGCATTGGTATTCTGAACCTGTTTCCCAGAGGAACCTTTATACACATAAATGTTATCCGCCCGGTTGTTGAAGTTTACCTCAATAGATTCGAATGTGAGCAGGTATTTGAGACTTGGGTCGAGCTGGTTGCGCTTAATTATCGACTGAAATACGCTATCCATCGTGCTCCTTTTTTTTAGCTCAGTAAAGATTGCGCTGCTAACCAATTGCGCAGTTCCTTTAAATTTTTTCGGATTTTCAAGGTAGGTTCTTTTTAGCAAAGGCATTTTTTCAGACAAAATAGAATCGAGGATTTTGCCCCCACCTTGATAAACCTTATCATCGGCGATGCTTTTTCCGTACGCATCCTTAATAAGCTGTTTTTCCTTAAGCCTGTATTCTCTGTCTCGCAAAACATACGTGTTGTAGGTAAGTTCGAGTTGAACCAAAATAAGAATCAGAAAACTGATTAAAACGACCCATTTATAAACACGCACTTTCATTAGCCAATAAATGTAACGGATTTTTTTTATTAAGCGTCCGTCGTTAAGGTTCTGTTAAACATCTGTTAAACATTCATTACATAAATTGCCTGCATTCGCTTCGTAACTTTGAATTTTGAGTACCGAGGACGCCGTTAAAACCTAAATGCATCGCGGTTGTCAAAAAAATAATAAACATCCAGAGATATGACGATTAAAAAAAGTATAACTGCATTTTTTTTCCTTTTAGGATTCACAATTTTTTCTTCAAATGCACAGCAAAATGCATCGCCCAAACCGCTTCGCGAATTGCAGCAGAAATTTGTTGATCTCGGGTTTGGTATGTTTATTCATTACGGGATGCCAACCTTTATGGATCAGGATTGGTCTGATCCTAACGCGTCACTTTCGCTTTTTGATTCTCCAAAGCTTGATGCAGACCAATGGGCAAAGGCAGCAAAATCTGCAAATATGACTTATGGTTGCCTAACCACTAAACACCATAGCGGCTTTCCAATCTGGGACACAAAAACAACCACTTACAATGTAATGAACACGCCTTTAAAGCGGGATGTTGTTAAGGAATACGCAGATGCCTTTCGCAAAAACGGCCTTAAAGTTATGCTTTACTATTCCATCTTGGATACCCATAATGGCATTCGACCGAACCAGATAACGGCGGCACACATTAAATTGATTAAGGATCAGATAACGGAATTGCTTACAAATTACGGGGAAATCACCGCACTTGTTATAGATGGATGGGATGCCCCTTGGTCTAGAATTTCTTATGATGATGTTCCTTTCGAAGATATTTACAGACTTATAAAATCGCTGCAGCCTAATTGCCTGGTGATGGATCTTAATGCAGCAAAATATCCAACTGAGGCGCTGTTTTACACTGATATTAAATCTTATGAACAAGGCGCCGGCCAATTTATTTCCAAGGAAAGCAACAAATTGCCGGCCCTCGCATGCCTTCCACTTCAGGCTAACTGGTTCTGGAAAACTTCCTTTCCAACTACGCCCGTTAAAAACGCTGCAGAACTAATTAACAAGTTTGTAGTGCCATACAATGGTGCGTACTGTAACTTTATACTTAACGTGGCGCCAAATAAAAATGGATTGATTGATGATAATGCCCTGCTTGCATTGCAGGAGATGGGTAAAATTTACAAAGCACCAGCTAAGTCTGCAAAACTTGGTAACTATCCTGCGCCTATAATTTCCAGTAATATAGCAAAGCATGCCAAAAGCGATGCAAGCTGGAGCGATGATATGAACATTATGGATTTTGCAAACGACGATAGTTTTCGCTCGAGCTGGTCATCTAACCCTACGGTAAAAGCGCCTTGGTATGAAATAACCTTCGAGCGGGCAGAGGCATGCAACATGGCGGTAATCACATCGAAAAATCCATGTGAATATACCCTTAGCTATTTTGCCAACGGAAAGTGGAATCCTATTAATGCAGAGCAAACCGGCGAACGGAAAGTGAGTATCTTTCGGTTTGATAGAATCTGGTGCGAAAAAATTAAAATTACCTTTTCAAAGTTTAGCCGCCCTCCTGAACTTGCAGAATTTGGCGTTTACAATGAACGGAGGTAGAGACATTTAAAATCTGGCTGGTAGCTAAATATCTCCTGGCGGTATCTGGAATTTCTCCTGCAAAATTGCGGCAACACGTCCTTCAGGGTTGATGCTTTTTACCTTCGAAGGTTTTACTTTGCGGTAAGTGATGGAAACCCTTCGGTCGCGATGATGAAGTGCTCCGTTAATATTATCTTTTTTTCGTGGCGGAATTCCGTGACTCCACTTCGCACGGGCCTCATCCTGCATTATGTACAACGATCGCCTGGGAATTTCTATATCCACTACTTCGATATTTTTTGCCTTAATAAACCGCATCACGCAGCCACTTCCCAAATTTACGCCACAAATCTGATTCTCGTAATAATTTCTGTCCTTGTGTGGCTTGATGCCTTCGCCCGGTAAATATTCGTTAATAATTACCTGGTCAGGACGTTGGATAAGAATGTTTTTATCAGTTATCTGCGCTGCCAACTTAGCAATCTGTGGCGGAATCGACAAAGGGATCGAAATCAGATCGTACGGTTTTTCAAGTTCGTTTCTAAAGCCGTAATATTGCAGCCGACGCAAATAATCAACCATCCAAGTCTGGCTGTCAATCTCAGCCATCAACTTTTCTTCCAACTCTTCATCGATAAAATTCGGGTATATATATAAACCGGGTACTGCTGTTTCCATGCTTTTAACAACAAAATATTTGTCGGATTGTTGTTAAAAAGCATGTCTGGCTTGCGGGTAAAAAGCTTCTCTTTCGGAGCGATAAATCTTTTGTAAATGTGGACTCGCATTAAAAAGTATATAAATGTGGATGCCGTTTAAATGCGAATTTTCTATCTCGAGCGCCTCAACAAACTTCACGTTTTCCGCTAATAGTTCAGCTCTTTCAATCTTCTTTTTTGAGAAGTAAATAATATTTTTTCCTTTTAAGGAAGCCGGAGAATGGAGCGAAAAGCTATTTTGTGGCGACACGACCTGAGGCATATCAGGTCCGCCAAAGTACTTCATTCCTCCCGCTATGGCGTAATCGTCAGTTAAAACCATCATTTTTTTGTCGGGGTAGCTTTCTGCAATCTGCATCACTTTCGCTGCCGCCGTATCCCAGCCCGTCATGTCTGCAAAAAATTGGGGTATCGTTCCTACGGTGTTATCTTCCCAAAGCAGGGGCCTCGAAAAGCTGGTCAACTTAACCATTTTTGTGATGTAGATTTTCGATACGGGCAAAGAAAATAAAGGAATTACCAAAGGTAGACTGAGGATACCGAATAGGTAAACAACAATGAAAAACAACACTTTGAAGGTTCGGTTGCTTTTATTGAATATCATTTCCCAGCAATAGCCACCATATGCGAAACAAAGCGGAAAAATTCCAAGTCCGTAGTACAGTTTTCCTTTGAGCAAAAGGAGGGAAGCAATTATCAGCAGAAAGGAAAATGACCATACCCTTTGACTTTGTTGATTCTCTTTCTGAAAAATGATGAAAAATAAGCCTGCAGTCCACACGGCTACGCTTGCGCCGTGGAAAAAAAATAATTGGAAAAGGTAATCTCCTACATCAACCTGTAATGCCCCGCTGGCTACAACGCCAGAATAATGAAAAATTGGAAAGCCATGCTGCCATTGCCAAAGCATGTTAGGGAAAAGCACGGCAACAGAAAGCATCCACGGACCTGCCCAAAGTTTCAGTTCACTAAAGCGGAATGTTTTTCGATAAAAGATTAAATAACCGAGCACCAGCGAAAGTGCGTAAAAAAGAATGGTGTATTTATTAAGCATCCCAAAAGAGAAAGCCAGGGAGGCTAGATATAAATACCTTCTTTGCCTTTCTTTTTGAAAAGCAATAAGTGCGAATGTTAACAGCACCCAGAAAAACTGGTCAAAAACCGCCGGTTGAAGCAGGTAGGAGGTGGCAAGTACGGCTGGTGAGCAAATAATTGCCGAACATGAAATGGCAATCGCTAATTTCCCGCCGCCTAATATTCGGGCTAAATATCCCGTAAGCATTACGGTGAAAGAAGAAAACAGAATTGGTAGTAAGCGCCACGCCAGGGTCGATTCTCCAAAAATTGAAGCACATCTGGCCATCCAGGTTACAAAAGGCGAAATATCCAGGTAACCCCATTCAAATCGACGGCTTAATTCGATGTAGTATAATTCATCAGCATGCAAACCATAGCCATTTATAGTAATGAGGTGCAAACTGAATTTAAGAATTCCAAAAAAAAGGATTAAAAGATGTACGCCATAATCCGGGTTGACGCGATCCTTAATCTTTCGAGACTTTATCAGCATTCAATGCCCTTTTCTTTCATATCGATAATGGAATTCGAATAAAACTAAAAATTTTAACTGCAAGTTTCATCCTGCGATGATTCTGGAAGGCCCGCCAAAACAAGCGAGATTTCCCTTCCAATCTCTTCGATTGGAACTTCTAAAGCAGCGCCCTGCTGGTGAACACCGCTAGATTTTATTTCAAGGTCGTGACTATGAACGTTTGCAAGCGGAATCTCGACCCAGTTTCCATCTTTTTCTTCAATAGCACAAATTATCTTATCATTAAACATTATCGAATAATAATCCTTTTCGGGCAGTACTGTATACGATTGACATAAATCGCCTTCGCCAATTTTTACATTGAATGGTTGCATGGTAGTTTTATTTATAAAGACAACACTTTTCCAAAGATTGTGTTTTGCCAATGCTGTTAAAAGATTAATCTGCCATTTCAATCGCGTACAAAACCTCCGTATGGTAGGGGAAAATTACGGCATGGCCCGGGTTGCCTTATCGAAAGAGAAAATTAAATTGGCCTGGTCAATTCCCTTCAGCGGAACTTCATCATCGTTTTTTTTCGAAGAAGATGTAAAGTATACACTCGTTTTATAAACTTTATTCCTAAATACGCCATCTTCAAACAAGGCGATGCCAAAAAGAGAGGGGTCAGACTTTGATTCTGCGATAATACTCACTGTTCCTAAATCAAATTTCCCGTTGTTCTTTAACGTTACAACACCATCTTTGTAAGTATAACTAACGCCTTTAAGCGTTTCCCGATAGGTTTTATTGGTGCTAACAATGGGTTTGTAAATTTGAGCAAAGCCCGAAATTCCAAATAGAAACAGGCTAACTGTTAATGCAAATGCTTTCATGTTTTTTTTATTAAAATACAGAGAAGCAAATGTAATTTCGAAATTAAACGGTAAACGTTTTGTAAATAATTAGGGGAGATTTGTCCATTAAATTTTCTTTGATGGAGCGCGAAAGAAGTGTCGTGAAAAGGCAAATCTCCTTTAGCTTGCCGTAAAACAGAAACTAAATGCGATTTACAAATTGATATTCGTTTTAACCTTTTTTGGCCATATCAATCATCATGGAAATTTCATCAACGGCTGCTTCATTGCTCCCTTCTAAACCCATCAGGTTAAATCAGATATTGCCTTGTCGCTTTGCGTGGTTTTCTATATTTCCTAACTTTGCCATCGCTCAATGAAATCCCAACCAAAAAATCCTATCAGTTCGCTCAATATAAATTTAAGATATTGATCTACGGCCTTGCTATCACCAATTTATACGCCTAAATTAGAAATACTTTTTGCTAAATTCCGCCTATGCTTTTCCAATTCGGCCTGCAAAGCTCGCTACTTTTAATTTTCTTTTTTCATATTTTGGTGTACGCTTTTCTCTGCTTTAAGAGAAGTTTCAGTCAGGATAATTATGCCGACAAATTGCTGGGCTGGTTCCTGCTTATTGCTGCATTGCTCATCGTGCCATTTATGGTCGGTTTCGCAGGCTGGTACGATAATCAGCCTTATCGCGATATCCTGTTCTTTATTCCCTTCGTTCACAGTCTGTTTATTGGTCCGCTTTTGTATTTTTATACGCGGTCGATATTCAATTATAGCTTCCGCATTAAAGGTGCTAACTGGTTACACTTTTTGCCCGGATTTCTTTATCTGTTCATTAGCGTAGCTACAAGCCTCGCAGATCTCATTTTTTACAAAGGATATCATTTTACGAATGAATATGAAGATGCTGATTTTGCAGAATGGTATACCATGCTATCGATGGTTAGCGTGTTAATTTATCTTTTTCTGGCAATCAGGTACTATAACCAATATAAGCGCTACACTGCAATTGCAACATCTTTCGCCGATCAGGCAAGTTTAAAATGGTTACGAAACTTTCTTTACGCTTTTGCTTTATTGAGTGTTTTGCCAATCATCAGAACGATACTTTCAAATTTCGAATTTTTTGAGCGGATGCGGTATTTCGGCCCCTGGTATTATTATCTCGGATTTGCGCTTGTTGTCTATTACATCGCCATAAATGCCTTCCATGCAGTACACCTTCCTTTGCATAAACTGCAGTTTTACCCAGCGCTGCTTTCCGGTTTCGATGAGCCAAAAATACTTTCGCCAGCTGAAACCATCGAGGAAAACAGCAATTCGGGCATGCCGGTAAAATCAGACGAAAAAATGATTACACTCGGGAAAGAACTTTTAGAACTGATGGAAAAGGAATTTCTTTTCGAAAGGGCTGACCTTACTTTGAGTGAGGTAGCAAAAAAACTTGGAACAAATCAGGTGCTGCTCAGCAGGGTTGTAAACCAGCAATTTGAACTTAATTTTAACGACTATATAAATCAATATCGGGTTAATGCGGTGATCAACAGACTGGCAATGCCGGCTTTTAAAAACCAGACATTGCTTGCAATTGCCTTCGATGCGGGCTTTAATTCGAAAGCAACCTTTAACAGGAGTTTTAAAAAATTTACCGGTAAAACACCAAAAGATTACCTCGAGCCTGCCTATAAGGCCTAAATTATAATCTGATACCTATAGTTGTTGTCTCAAATTATAATGTGAGGCGATGGGCATTACCATAATTCGGAGTTTTGAAGAAAAAACCGATATATGAAACTCCTATCAATTTTATTTCTACTTCTGATTATCAACTTTGTCGCACTTGCACAAACTGAAAACGCAACGGTCGATAGAAAAATAGACACGACGAAAACCTACAAACTAAATGATGTGCAGATAAAAAGCACTGTGCCAATCGTTCAGATTAAAACAGGAAAAATACTACTAAATGTAGAGTCGATGGTTGCTGCTGCCGGACTAAATGCGCTCGAAATTTTGCGCCAGGTCCCGGGCCTAACTGTAGATGGGCAGGACAATGTAAAGATCAGTGGCAAAGCAAGTATTCAGGTAATGCTAGACGGGCGGATGCAGATGCTTAATGCGCAGCAACTCGCAACTTTGCTGAAAGGTACATCTGCGGCTACACTGAAAACCATAGAAGTAATTTCCAATCCTTCAGCAAAATATGACGCTGCAGGCAACGCAGGGATTATCAACCTTGTTTTCAAAAAATCAGATGCCAATGGCTTGAGCGGAAACCTTTTGGCCGGGTACCAGCAAATGCAACACTACAAACAGAATGATGCCGCTACTTTGAATCTAAAAACGAAAGCAGTCAGCGCTTTTTTTAATGGCAACCTCGACAATAGTCTTCAGTTTACCGAAGTTACGAGCGATCGCATACTTGCTGACAAAGTGTTAAACCAATCTGGAACGGAACGTCAGGGTTACAGCAACACCATGTTGCGCTCGGGAATGGAGGTTGAATTAAACAAAAAAAGCAAACTTGGTACCATTCTTTCTTACCAGAGAACATGGGATGACTTTCCTTCAACTGCAAAAACGATTGTGTCTGGTAGCGATGCTGATGTGCTTTAAACTACTGCACTGGCAAATATGACTGAAAATCGTTTCGGCGCCAACCTTAATTACCAGTTCACGGGCAAAAAAGATGAAAAGCTAGTACTAGAGGCCGATTGGCTGCATTACACCGCAATTCTTGGTAACCATGTAGATAATGTTTTTGCGGTTACCAAACGAAGTTCAAAATCTCAAAATAATACCGACAACAAAATAGATCTTATTTCCATCAAAGCAGATTATACTCAAAAGCTGGGTAAAGCAAATTTAGAATCCGGAGTCAAATTTTCTTCTAGTGAAACTGCCAACCTGTTGCAGGGCGTTCAAACGGCTACTGATAATTCACAAATCTTTCAAAAGAATGATTTCAACTATGCTGAAAAAATAATGGCGGCCTACCTTTCACTCGAAAGAACTTTTGGTAAAATTAATGTTCAGGCTGGCCTCCGGGGGGAATATACCAACATGAACGGACTTTCGATAGATGAGTTGGGAAACAGGACCGCCAAGCCAGATACGTCTTACCTCAACCTTTTTCCAACCTTCTTTTTTAGGTATCAGATAAATGAAAATAACAGTATCGGCCTTACCTATAACAGGCGCCTTGGCCGGCCATCTTTTCAGGATCAAAACCCATATCTCTATCGTACCGATTTTTATTATGCTTCGAGGGGAAACCCGCTTCTTTTGCCTCAGTTTACGCAAAGTGTAGAACTCGATTATACTTTTAACGGGCAGCGCCAGCTCAAACTGAGCTATAGCACGACAGCAGATCTTATAGATGTGATAAGAATCCAGCAAGGCGATCAAACTTTAGAACTGCCCGTAAATGCCGGTCGCAGAAGCTTTTTGAATATGAGTTTATCTACACCTTTTAAACTTTTTAGAGCCTGGAGCGGTTACTTTTCTGCTGAACCATATTATCAGTTTTATAAGGCAGATTTGTCTCGCTACCCCGGTTTAACTACAATTAACCAGGGCGGGGTTGGTTTCAACAGTTATTTGAGCAACACGGTCGAACTCGGTAAAGGCTGGAAAGCAGGTCTTAGCGCCTGGTTCAATTACGCAAGTCGCTCATCTATTTATGAAACGAAACCAATTTACAGCGTAGATTTTACGCTTAAAAAACCTTTATTTAAAGAAAGGATTAACTGCAGCCTCGCCATGCGAGACATCTTCGATACCCAAAAATGGACCCAAAACGCAGTAATTGGCAATGTAAGTCAGCGCAATTCCAGGAAGTGGGAAAGTCGCGGCTTGTATGTTGGCTTAAACTATAATTTTGGAAACAAAAAAGTTAAAGCTTTGAGTGGCAAAGAGAAAACTGAAGAGCAGGGAAGGATTAAATCGCGAGGTTAGCACCTTATCGTTCTGTTTGTATCGCTAAATGCTTTGGCCAATCTTAATTTGGATTAGATTGGCCAAAGGTATTGAAGCAATTTATAAAACGCTTTTATAACTTATTTGCTTTGTAGCGCAGGGAAGCATTACACATAAGCAGAAATTTTTTGAAGTTGGAAATCCGGATTCTCTCCTTCAAAACCGCCTGAGAATCTTTCCTTCTTATTTTTTCGAAAAGCTTTTTATAATAAGTGTATGCAAGATAAACACCATTTCTCGAAGAAGCAGGTAATAATTTGATGCCCTCCAGCGCCGAGTTAAATTCATCAGATATTTCTTTTTCGATTGACAACTTCTCCCGGTTGGAAAATTTCGGAATGTCTACACCGGGAAAATAGCTGCGGCTCAGCTTGGAATAATCATCACTAATGTCCCGTAAAAAATTGACTTTCTGAAACGCAGAACCAAGCATCATTGCTGATGGCTTAAGCTGCGAGTAAGCATTGTTATCGCGGTTGGTGAAAACCCGAAGGCACATTAACCCCACAACCTGAGCCGAACCCAAAATGTATTTTTCATATTTTTTTGGTGTGTATTCATTCTTGAGCAGGTCCATTTCCATGCTTTCAAGAAATAGCTCAATAAGCTCCCGTTCAATCTGATACCGGTTTACTACAGCCTGGAAGGCGTTCAAAATCGGGTTAATGCTAATCTGCTCCTCCAGCGCTTCGAAGCATTCTCTTTTCAGTTTCCCAAGCATGGCTTCCTTGTCGTAATCGTGGAAACTATCTACAATTTCATCTGCAAGGCGAACAAATCCATATATCGAATATATCGGCTCCCTTAGCTCTTTTCCCAAAAAGCGAATGCCAAGCGAAAAGCTGGTGCTATACCTTTTGGTGACTAATTGACTGCATTGTGCAGAAACTTCATCAAATATTTTTTTCATAGTTTTTTAAAACAGCGGCAAGGGAATCTTTAATCCATGCCACCAGTTAGTTGGCGTTTTGCTTTTCAAATTAGGCGTAACCTGCAAAAATTTGAAATCTTCAGATGCCAAAATCTTCCATAATCCTGATTATTTTTCATTCTTTGCATGATGAAAGTCTTCCAGCTTAGCAAGAAGTTCAATCAGCTTTGTTTTCTCCGCTGGCGAAAGTGGTTCAGTCACGTTTGCAGAGGCCGCCCTAATGGCAGTCATCCGTTCTTTTAGGGCTGTTCTGCCCCTCTCTGTAATGTGAATAATCCGGCTTCGCTTATCACCCTCCATAGATTTTTGCTCTACAAATCCTTTTTCAATCAACCTGTTGATAATAAGCACACCCGCGGGCTTTTCGTGAATGTTCTCCCGTATCAGCGCAGTTTTACTCATGCTGCCCATGCTTGAAAGTGTAATCAGGTAAATAAATTCATCAGGCGTGGTAAAACTGCTACCCGTTATGGCTGCCCGTGCGTGCGACCTCGCATACCGGTATACGTGTACAAGGGAGGTATTGATAACACTGTCTGCAGATCTGCCGCTTTCCTTTCCGGCCCAGTTAGCCCCAGTGATGGTGTCGCCTGTTTTTACGTTGTCTTTAAGCCAGTCAATAAAAGAAGAAACATCCTCCACTGCATTTGTGCCAGATTCCTCGTAGGTTTTCACCAAATTAACAAGGTCGTTGATTAGCTTGTACATCATAATTTTGGCTTTAAAGGTTGGTTCGCAAAGTGCTCATACCGCCGTCAACGGAAATTACCTGTCCGGTTATCCAGCTACTATCTTCCGATAATAAAAATGCAATCATGGCGCTTACGTCTTTCGCTTTTCCGTATCGCCCAATCGGATGTCTTTTGTCTGATGCCTGGATCTTTTCGGGCGTATTCAGAAATTTTGAAGCCATTGGCGTATCTGTTAGCGATGGAGCGACTACATTTACCCTTATGCCAAGGCTGGCGAGCTCGGCAGCAAGCGACAAAGCAAGTCCTTCTACCGCGGCTTTGGAAGTGGCAGTACTTGCATGGAAACCCATTCCGGTTCTTGCGGCAACAGAACTTATCAATACTACCGACGCTTGACTAGCATTTTTTAAAGCATTTAGCGAAGCCTGAATTGACATCGCTGCACCGAGCACATTCAGCCGAAAATCTTCAACGAAGTCTTTTTCAGTCAATCTGGAAAAAGGCTTCAAATTAATATTCCCCACGCTGTAAACAAGTCCGTGTAGCTTTCCGGGTAAGAATTGGCCGAGTGTATCAAATCCTTCGGTTACATCGAGCGTTTGAAATTTTACAGACTCAGGCCAACTGTCTGAACGACTACGGCTTGCCGCAAATACCTTTGCGCCCTCTTGCTCCAAAAGCCCGGTAAGCGCAAAGCCAATACCAGAACTGGCGCCTATTACAAGGATGTTTTTATCTTCGAATCTCATTTGCTGATGTAGGTTAAAAATTCATTTTTTTTATCTTTATCCTTAAACTGACCTCCAAAATAAGTGGTAATGGTTGAACTTGAAATGTCTCTAATCCCCCTTGCAGATACACAATGGTGGTTTGCATCAATCATGACTGCAACATCGTCAGTTGCTAAAACCTGCGCAATTTCTTCGGCAATCTGGATAGTAAGCCTTTCCTGTATTTGCGGCCTTTGCGCATAGTATTGAACAATTCTGTTGAGTTTGGAAAGTCCAATAACCTTTCCGCTACTCACGTAAGCCACATGAGCTTTGCCGGTTATGGGCACAAAGTGATGTTCGCAGTTGCTAAACACCGATATGTTCTTTTCTACAAGCATCTCTCCGTAGCTGAAGCTGTTATCAAACAGGGTGGGTTCTGGCCGATTTGCTGGATTTAAGCCGCTAAAAATTTCCTTAACGTACATTTTAGCAATTCTGTCTGGCGTGCCTTTCAAACTGTCATTGCTCAGGTCAAGCCCTAAAATTTCAAGTATTTCGCCAAAACGCTCGGAAATCAGCGATATTTTCATTTCATCATCCATTAAAAAAGCATCCTCCTTCATTGGTGTTGAAGTTTTTGTGTTTAAGATATTTAGTGAGGAACTATCGTTTTGCATTGTGCAATATAGTATATTTATATATTATTTATATATTTATAACATTATTAATATACTATTAAGTTTTAGTGGCATTATAATTTTAAAGTTATAACCCAAGAAATGGCGCTCACTTACAAATGCAACTTTATAAAACTGCAATTGTTTTTTGAACAATAAACCAGAGAAATTGTTACCTTAAACATATGCAGATTGAAACTGAAATCCTTATAGTCGGTGGTGGACTAGCTGGCTTAACTGCGGCGCTGCATTTACAAAAAACGGGGTTTCAGGTCACACTAATTGAAAAAAATACTTTCCCACTCCATAAGGTTTGTGGCGAATATGTTTCCAACGAGGTACTTCCTTATCTAAAATGGCTGGGTATTTCGTTTGATGATTTAAATCCATCAATAATTACACAGTTGCAATTCACTTCGCCAGCGGGCGCTTCGCTGAATGCAAATTTGCCGCTTGGTGGTTTTGGCTTGAGCCGCTACGCGATGGATCATTTTCTTTACCTTGAAGCCTTAAAAAGAGGAATTTCATTTGTTTTTGATGTGGTCACTAACATAAAACATCGTGACGAAGGTTTTTATGTTGAAACCGCTTCTGGAAAAGAACTGAGTGCAAAACAGGTTCTTGGGGCCTTTGGTAAAAGGTCTACCCTCGATAAATCTCTAAACCGACGTTTCATTCAACAAAAATCGCCTTATCTTGCCGTTAAAGCACATTACCAGGGCGAGTTTCCTTCAAACCGCGTTGCCTTACATAATTTTAGTGGCGGCTATTGTGGTGTATCAAAAGTTGAAGACGATAAATTAAACATTTGTTATCTGGCAGATTATAACAGTTTTAAGCGTTTCAAAAACATCGAAAATTATCAGCAAGAGGTTCTCTATAAAAATAACTTTCTGAAAAAAATCTTAGAAAGTTCAAGAATGCTTTTCGAGGCACCAATGACCATAAGTCAAATTTGTTTTGAGGCAAAGGAACCGGTTTTTGAGCACATCATTATGGTGGGCGACACGGCTGCACTAATCCATCCGCTTTGCGGAAATGGGATGGCAATGGCAATACATAGCGCAAAAATCGCTTCTGAACTGGTTACGCGTTTTCTAAAAGACAGGCAAATTTTAAGGGAAGAAATGGAAAAAGAATATACCGCACAATGGAAAAATTTATTTCAGCGCAGGCTCATTGCGGGCAAATTGTTATCTGCCGTTTTTGCAAGCGCACCAATACAGAAATTCGCATTGGGTACACTTGCAAAACTACCCAAACTGCTTTCTACAACCATTAAATTAACCCACGGAAAACCAATTTCAATCCCTGATTAAATGCCAATAGATACAACGAAACGAAGTACCGCTCCAGAAATTATGGACGATTTTGCAATGGAAGGCGATATTTTAACCGATGCGCTTGATAAAATCGCCGCAATTAATAAGCTGCTTGGCGGCAATAAAGTGACGCTGGAGGGTATTAGGATGCTGATGAAAAGCAACCAAACCGCAAAGCTAAGGATTACAGATGTTGGTTGCGGCAATGGCGCAATGCTCAGGATGCTATCCGATTATGCCAAAAAACATAAACTCAACTTCGAGTTGAAAGGAATCGACGCAAACAAGTGTACCATCGACCATGCGATAAGTTGCTCGCAGGCTTACCCCGAAATCCGGTATCAGTGCAGCGATATTTTCGATGAATCGAAAGAACCGGAAACATGCGATGTTATGCTTTTTACCCTTACACTGCACCATTTCTCGGATAGGGAAATAATAAAGCTTTTGAACAACCTTCGTAAAGGCGTTTTCGTAGGTATTGTAGTTAATGACCTTCAACGGAGCAGTATCGCCTATCGGCTTTTTACGGCATTAAGTTATGTTTTCAGACTAAACGATATGTCTAGGGAAGATGGCTTGGTTTCCATACTTCGGGGATTTAAACGCGAGGATTTGAATGGCTATACGAAAGCTTTGAATACAACTTCGAGCTATATTGGCTGGCGATGGGCTTTTAGATATTTATGGGTTATAAAAACAATATGAGCGTAAAAATAAAAACAGTAAGTAAAGCCTTACCCGAATTTTCCAGGGAAACTTCTGAAATTTTGCCCTTTCTGGATGTTTGGCTAAACGGTCAGGATGAGCGCTTTATTAGAAAAGTTAAAAAGATATTTGAAGGCGCAGCGGTAGATAAACGGTACTCGATAATGGCGCCAGAAGAAGTGTTTTCTGAGTTGAGTTTTGAAAAGCGGAACGACATTTACATCAGGGAAGTGATCAAACTCGGGAAAGAGTGCCTCTCTGTTGCCCTTGGGCAGGCAAACTGGCAACCAAAGGACCTGGATTTCATCATTACCGTAAGTTGCACCGGCATTATGATACCCTCGCTGGATGCTTACCTGATTAATGCCCTCGGCTTAAGGCAGGATATTGTGCGCCTGCCGGTTACCGAAATGGGTTGTGCAGCAGGCGTTTCCGGAATTATTTATGCGAAGAACTTTTTAAAAGCAAACCCCGGAAAACGAGCTGCTGTTGTTGCTGTAGAATCGCCAACGGCTACTTTCCAGCTAAATGATTTCTCGATGGCCAATATTGTGAGTGCGGCAATTTTTGGAGACGGAGCTGCCTGCGTGCTATTAAGTTCTGATGAAGCAGACCAGGGTCCGGAAATTGTAGCTGAAGAGATGTATCATTTTTACGAAGCGGAAGATATGATGGGTTTTAAACTTACCGATAGCGGACTTCAAATGGTGTTGGATGTGGAAGTACCTGAAACAATTGCCTCACATTTTCCGGAAATCATTCATCCTTTTTTATCGAAGAATGGGATGGAAATTGCGGATGTAAACCACTTGATTTTTCATCCCGGGGGAAAGAAAATTATTCAGGTAGTTGAAGAACTTTTTGGTGCGCTTGGAAAAAACATCGACCAGACTAAAGAGATTTTAAGGCAATATGGTAATATGAGTAGCGCTACGGTACTTTACGTTTTGCAGCGCTATATGGAAACGAATCCATCACCCGGTGAAACGGGATTGATGCTCAGCTTTGGCCCGGGCTTTTCTGCGCAAAGGATACTGTTGAAATGGTAGCATGACAAAAGAAGAGATTTTAGCAAAACTCCCATACGGGAAAGACTTTTTATTTGTAGGGGATTTGCTTAACGTTAGCGAAAATGGCATCATTGGAACATACACATTTGATGAGTCGCTGCCGTTTTACCAGTCGCACTTTAAGGATTTTCCCATTACCCCAGCCGTAATACTCACCGAGACGATGGCACAAATAGGCCTTGTTTGCCTGGGGATTTTTTTAACGGCAGAAACAGAAGTGGTGAAAGGTGTCGGGTTGGCAATGACATCCAGTTCAGTTGATTTTTTAAAGCCAGTTTACCCCGGAACAAAGGTTTTGGTTATTAGTGAGAAGATTTATTTCAGGTTTAACAAACTTTCATGCCGGGTTGTTATGAAAGATGAAAGTGGTGATACCGTTTGTAAAGGAACAATATCGGGTATGTTAACAATGAATTCAAATGAGTGAAAACAGGGTTGTAGTTACGGGATTAGGTATTTGTGCGCCAAATGGAACAACTGTAGAAGCATTTACAGATGCCATTAAGAGCGGCTTATCTGGCATAAGCCATCAGCCTGAACTCGAACGGCTCGGATTTTCCTGCCAGGTAGCAGGTAAACCAACACTTGATGAAGACCGGATCGCTCAATATTTTTCTGCCCTTGAAAAGCGCAGTCTGGATAGTTCAGGAATTGTATATGGCGTAATTGCCGGTCTTGATGCCTGGCGTGATGCCGGTTTAGTGCCCGCCGGCGCAGATGAGCCCGATTGGGAAAGTGGTACTTTTTTTGGTACCGGCACCTCGGGCATTGATAAGTTTAGGTGGGCAATTAATAAGATAGACGATCTCGAAATCCGTAAACTTGGGAGCAGTGTTGTTGCCCAAACCATGGCCAGCGGCGTGAGTGCCTTTATAAGCGGAAAACTTGGACTTGGCAACCGCGTCAGCACAAATTCTTCGGCCTGTGCAACGGGCGCAGAAAGCATATTGCTGGCTTATGAGCATATTAAATCGGGTAAAGCAAAAAGAATGCTTGCCGGCAGCACAAGCGATAGCGGCCCCTACATTTGGGGCGGCTTTGATGCGATGAAAGTTTGTACTTTTAAACACAATGATACGCCGCAAACTGCAAGCAGGCCAATGAGTGCAACGGCGAGTGGCTTTGTACCGGGTAGTGGCGCAGGGGCGCTGGTGTTGGAATCACTCGACAGCGCCCTATCTAGAAAAGCTAAAATTTATGCCGAGATAATTGGCGGTTCTTTAAATTCTGGCGGGCAGCGTGGCGAAGGCACTATGACTGCGCCAAACCCCCTTGCCGTTCAGCGTTGTATTATTACAGCACTAGAAAATGCCGGTATCAAAGCCGAAGATGTTGAAGTAATTAATGGACATTTAACAGCAACAAGCAAAGATGCATTAGAGATTGAAAACTGGAAAATAGCCCTGAACCGCTCGAAGGAGAACTTCCCCTACATCAATTCGCTAAAAGGAATGATTGGGCACTGCATCAGCGCTTCGGGAAGCATGGAATGTGTTGCAAGTGTTTTGCAACTGCATGAAGGTTTCATTTTTCCTAACGTAAACTGCGATGACTTAAATCCGGAAATTGCTTTACTTATAGATGAACAAAAGATACCCCGTAAAACAATAAAGAAAAACTTTGATATTTTAGCCAAAGCAAGCTTCGGTTTTGGAGATGTAAACGCCTGTTTAATTTTAAAAAAATACCACGATGAATAAAAACGACATACTTGCCGGCCTTAAAGAGATTATTACGCCTTACACGGAAGAAAAGACTGCATTGGAACACATCACTGAAGACACAGATTTTATTACAGACTTGAAAATAAACTCTGCAAACCTGGTGGATATTGTGCTCGACATTGAAGAAAAATTCGACATCGCAATAGATAATGACTCCATGGCAAAAATGCTGAATGTAAAAGCAACACTGGAAATTATAGCGCAGAAACAAGCTGAAAATGCTGGGTAATGATGTAGTGGATTTGAAGCTGGCCAAAATCCAAAGCAACTGGCAAAGAAAAAACTATTTGTCGAAGGTTTTTTTGCTAGCCGAACAGCAATTTATTCAAGATTCAAATCAACCCGATTGCGTGGTTTGGTTAATGTGGTCCATGAAAGAGTCAGTTTATAAAATCGTGAATAGAAACACGGGGCATCGCAGTTTTAACCCCTTAGCCTTCCAATGTAGCGTAAATCTGTTTGCTGCCCATGCAATTGGTTCTGTAAATTATTCGGGTGAAACATTTTCAACCTACAGCGATATTACACAGGCTAGCATCCACACGCTAGGTTATCAAAGTCCTGCAAGTTTTGAAAACTGCAAAGTTATCCAAACAGAAAACCATGCCGGCTATGCAAGTAATTTTGACAAGATGTATCCGGCTTTATCCCTTCAGAAAGACAAATCCGGCTTGCCTGAAATCTATATAGAAAGCACTCGAAGCACTCATATCGCTTCAGTAAGTCATCATGGTCGTTTTCTGGACCTGGCTTATCTGCTATAACGTTTTTAGCCGTGATGCTGCCGTTTCAACGATAGATTTTGCCATTTCACCGAAATGCCGGCCAGTTTAATGAGAATCCTTCAGAGATTTAGTCTATCAAAACAAAGCAATTCAGCTTTAATTAAAAAAACTAAATCATGAAAGCTAACATCGGAATCACAGAACAAAGCACAAATGCAGTAACAGACATACTTGCAAAACTATTGGCAGATGAATTTTTGCTCTATACCAAAACCAGAAATGCACACTGGAATGTAACGGGAGACAATTTCCATGCAAACCACATTTTCTTTGAAAGTCAATACAAACAGCTCGACGAAATGGTTGATAGTGTTGCCGAGCGCATCAGAAAAATTGGCCATTTTGCACCTGCCACAATGAAAAGTTACCTCGACCTTACGCATTTAACCGAGTATCGCGAGGGTGCAAATGATGGACCAGGTTTTATGAAAGATTTGTTGGCAGACCACGAAAGCATTATCGAATTCTTACGTGGAAACATCAGCCCCCTGGCAGAAACCTATAAAGATTACGGTTCGAGCGATTTTATTACCACCCTTATGGAAACCCATGAAGAAATGGCATGGATGATTCGCTCTTATTTCAGGTAATATTCGGCATTTATCAGGTAAATAAAATTCGTTGGCTATATTTGTTTTATACTAAATTATTGCACCAATGAAAGCCCTGATAGTTGATGATAATGATATTGCCAGAACAACGCTTGTGCACCTGGCCAAACAGATTCCAAACCTTAACATTATAAGCGAGTATAACAATGCACTTGCAGCGTACAATCACCTGCAAAGTGAAAAAATTGATTTGCTTTTTCTAGACATTGAAATGCCGGAAATGACAGGTATTGAACTAACGCGGAATCTTAACGACAAAGAAATCATTATCATCTTCACAACTTCTAATAAAGATTACGCGTTAGAAGCTTTCGAGCTCAATATTGCCGATTATTTGCTGAAGCCTTTTACCCAATCGCGATTTTTACAGGCCGTAGCAAAAGCCCGGGCCATATTGGAAAGCAGGAACGAAAATGTACAGATTAGCAAAGATGAATTTCTGTTCGTAAGAGACTCAAATGTGACCAGGCGACTAAAGCTCGACGATATCTTTTATGCGGAAGCTATGGGTGATTATGTAAAGTTTTACACAAGGGAAAAAATGTTTGCCATACATGGAACGATGAAAGCTGCCGAAGAACGTTTGTTAAAAGACAATTTCGTTAGGGTTCATCGCTCTTACATTGTTTCGCTGGGTAAAATCGACACCTTGCAGGATGGAGGTCTGGTTATCAACGGGCAATTTATTCCCGTTGCAGATGCTTATCGCAAAGCGTTAAATGCCAGAATGAATGTATTTTAACGATGCGCTTTCATTCCAGTCTAGTAAATCTTGTAGCTCATTTATTATCCCGGCTATACCTTAATTTATTATATCATCATGATCAACATATCTACGGTTATGGGCAATAAGCGCTTTGCTTATCTGATTGTATTCACCTTTATTGCAGATTCAATTTTATTGATTGGGATACAGTTAAACTCGGCAAGAAATACCAAAGCGCTGATAACAAACAACAATACGCTCTTACACGAATTACGATCAAGCAACCACCTTCGGGAAATCGATAGGGATATTTTAGGCGTTGAGAGTAGAATCAGGGCCTCCATTGCCACTAACGATACCACGCATCTTGAAGGAATTGACCAAAAAATAAATCAGATTGAAGGATTTCTCGATTCATTATCTCAGGATAACAAAGACCCTGGCGAAGAAAAGCTGATTCGGCGCTTAAGTGTGCTTGCTCTGGATAAAAAGATTGTCAAAGAGCGCCTTTTGCATCGGTATCATACTTTAGGTAATATGGACGATCAAACATCGATTGCCAATCCGCGGGCACGAAAAATTTCCAATGAAATTACCTCCATCACTGCAAAAATTAACAAAAGCCGCCAATTGGATATGCTCGAACTGAGCGGGCTTAGCGAAGAGATGGGCAGGAAATCAAGATTCTACGACATCTGTTTGTTGATTCTATTGGTACTAAGCGGTGCGGTAATCGGTTACCATATTGTGCGTCAGTTTCGCCGGCAACATTTACTTATTATGGAACTGAATGCTGCAGAAAAAATGGCTTCAATTGCTGCACAAACTAAAGAGAATTTTCTTGCAAACATGAGTCATGAGATTCGTACGCCTTTAAGTGGTATTCTGGGTTTTACAAATTTGCTTCAAAAGCGAAGTCTCGATTCCACATCCGCAGAGTTTGTCTCCTCAATTCAACGCTCAGGAGAAAACCTCATGGCAATTGTAAACGATATTTTAGACCTTTCCAAAATTGAAGCAGGAATGGTTCGCATTAGTCCGGCAACGTTTAGCATAAATGGCCTTACAAACTCTGTTGAAACTTTGTTTTCAGAACGGGTAAAAGAAAAAGGGTTGACAATATCCACTAAAGTAGATGCCTCTATCCCAGATACGCTGATTGGAGACGCAACAAGGTTAACGCAAATCCTGGTGAACCTTATCGGCAATGCCATAAAATTTACGCACCGGGGAGACGTTGGTATCGAGGTTTACACGAAAGACCGGATTGAAAATAAAATCACCATTGGCTTTAGGGTTTCCGATTCAGGAATAGGCATTGAAAAAGGAAAACTTAATGAGGTTTTTGAGCGCTTTAACCAGGGCGAGGATTCGACAACGAGAAACTTCGGTGGAACGGGGCTGGGACTTTCGATAGTAAAAAATCTAATCTTACTTCAAAATGGAGACATTAAGGTAGATAGTGAACAGGGAAAAGGAACCACATTCGACTTTTTTATCCCGTACTACATTTCGCAGGAGCAGCTTAACGTGGTGCCGGCGAAAGATGCAAGTTACTTTAAAGATAAAGCCAATATGGCCTTAAAGGTTTTGGTTGTAGATGATAATGCCATTAACCAGAGTTTGATGAAGCATTTGCTGTTGCAATGGAATATAGATTTTGATATTGTTTCCAACGGCGTTGAAGCCGTGGAACAACTCGACAATGTTAGCTACGATTTGGTGTTAATGGATATACAGATGCCACAAATGGACGGCTATGCCGCAACTCAACACATACGCGAGGTTCTAAAATCCGACATTCCAATTATTGCAATGACCGCACATGCCCTGGCGGGAGAACGTGAAAAGTGCCTGAGTCGCGGCATGAATGAGTACATATCCAAGCCCATTAAAGAAGACGAACTTTTTAAACTTATTGCAGGTTTCGGTTTACAGGAGCATGCAACAACGGAAAGCGAACATGGAAAACTAAGCGACTTTCGACTTTTGGATTTAACCTATATGCGTTCGATAAGCGGCGGCGACAGCAGCTTCGAGCAAACCGTTACCAGGCAATTTATTGAAAACGTACCACTTCACCTGTCGCAATTGATTACGGCTTATCAGGAAGGAAATTTTAAGATCGTTAAGCTCCGGGCGCACGATCTTAAAACGAGCATCGCCATGATGGGCTTACTTACACTTCTCGAAAACCAACTAGATCAACTTGAAACCGCCCAGGAGATGACGCCTCAATCCGATGCCATTTTAAATGAATTAAAAGAGGTGCTAACCGCCGCAACGGTTGAGGCAGAATTATTTTTAAAACAACTTTAGAAAAGCAGAAAATGAACCTATTCTCTACCTTAGTTCTTCGCGAACTTAATTTGAAAAACAGAATCGTTGTGTCGCCAATGCAGCAGTATAGCGCACAAAATGGCATTCCAGGCAACTGGCACCTTGTTCACCTTGGCAGCCGTGCTGTAGGCGGAGCAGGCCTGATAATTACCGAATGTACAGCGGTTGCTCCAGATGGCCTTGCTACCCTGAACGATGTGGGGATTTGGAACGATGAACAGGAAAAAAGCTGGGCAAACATTGTTGATTTTGTGCATGAACAAGGTGCAAAAATCGGTATCCAATTATGGCACTCTGGCGGAAAAGGAAGCCTTCGCCATCCTAATTTAGGCATGAAGCCATTATCGGCAGAGGAAGGCGGCTGGACAGTTAAATCCTCATCGGCAACGGAAATGAATGGTGTAGTGCCACAACTTTTAACTATCGAGGAAATTGAAAACTTGCAGGAGCTATTCGTGAAAGCTGCGCAAAGGGCTGTTCGTGCAGGTTTCGATACCATAGAACTGCATGCAGGCCATGGATATCTGTTCCACCAGTTCTATTCTGCTTTAATTAACAAACGCCAGGATAAGTACGGCGGCTCTTTAGAAAACAGAATTCGTTTTCTCATAGAAACAGTTGAAAAAGTGCGTTTGGCCATTCCGGAAGGTATGCCTCTTTTGGTGCGCATTTCTACAGTCGATTATGTAGATACGCCAGAAGGATGGAGCCTGCAGGACAGCGTTTCCCTTGCAAAAGTACTGAAAGAGAAAGGCGTCGATTTGATTACCGCCTCAGGCGGAGGATTTACGAACGTAAGTAAAGACAAAGTTTATCCAGGATATCAGGTTCAGTTTGCCACAGCCCTTAAAGCGCAGACCGGCATTGCAACAGGAGCCGTTGGAATGATAACTGATGCTGCCCAGGCAAATGAGGTTATCGAAAGCGGGCATGCGGATTTGGTTATTGTTGCGAGAGAACACCTTCGCGACCCTTACTTTGCCATTCATGCAGCAAAAACACTGAAGCTGGAAACTTCAATTCCATGGCAGTATAAAAGAGCTTTTTAACAGGAAACTGATCAAAACTTATGGAAAATCAAGGCGCCTCAGTGGTGATTACGCATCATATTCTCGAGGGTAAGAAGCTGGATTACGAAAAATGGCTGGATGAAATACTTCCGGTTTCTAAACATGCCCAGGGCTTTATAGATTTGCAGATTGTAAAGCCAATCCCCAATTTAACATTCGTTTATACCGTAATAATGAGGTTCGATACGATTGATAATCTCAAAGAGTGGATGGAATCCCCGGAGCGAAAAAGATTTATCGAAAAAGCACAACCGTTCTTTAGGAAAAGTGATCGGTATCAAATAAAGTCCGGTCTCGATTTTCTTTTCAATTCTGAAAATGTAACAGGTAAGGTTCCGGTACGATGGAAGCAGGCCCTGGCAACCTGGTCGGCAATTTATCCAGTATCTCTGCTCGTTCCAGTTATCATTTTTCCATTGCTGCGTTTAATTGGCATCCCCAAAAATCATTACATGGACAGCCTTATTAGCACAGGCTGCGTTGTTTTTTTAATGGTTTACCTCGTTATGCCAAATTACACCAAACTCATTCGAAAATGGTTGTTCAAATAGCCTAATTGCAACACGCAATCTACACTTTAAAAATCACCACAATTATGTGGTGATTTTTTTTTGTTCCTTCTAGAATTACTTTAATGCCAACCAAAATGCTTCGCCCTCCATCGCACTGCAAGCTTACTTAACGAACTTTTTTGCCTGTTCACCGAATTCTGCCTGCGTAACCTTTGCCGCTGCGGTAGATTTACCTAAGAAAACAACGCACAGCATTTGCCGGCAAAAAATATCACTCAAATAATAAATTTAAAACTTAAACTCAAAGCAACATGAAAACTCTAAAATTAAAAGACGGAACAGAAATTTTTTACAAAGATCTTGGCAGCGGCCAACCCATCATGTTCCACCACGGCTGGCCACTATCAGCCGATGATTGGGATGCACAAATGATTTACTTTCTTCAAAAAGGCTACCGAGTC
This sequence comes from Pedobacter sp. AC464, assembly GCF_979253075.1. Classification (NCBI taxonomy): domain Bacteria; kingdom Pseudomonadati; phylum Bacteroidota; class Sphingobacteriia; order Sphingobacteriales; family Sphingobacteriaceae; genus Pedobacter; species Pedobacter sp. AC464. Next base: position 2,354,618 of record NZ_CEEDBV010000001.1, on the reverse strand, counting down.
ATCGCACATGACAGAAGAGGCCATGGCAGATCTACACAAACAACTAGCGGCCACGAGATGGAAACCTATGCTGCGGATGTGGCTGAATTAACCGAATTTCTCGATTTGAAAAATGCAATCCACATCGGCCATTCAACAGGAGGCGGCGAAGTCATTCGTTACGTAAATAAATATGGTAAAGATCGTGTTGCAAAGGCGGTTTTAATAAGCTCAGTTCCTCCGGTAATGGTGCAAAGCGAAACCAATCCAGATGGTGTTCCCATTTCAGTTTTTGATGACATAAGAGCACAGACACTTAACAACAGGCAACAATTTTATATTGATTTAACCTTGCCTTTTTATGGTTACAACCGCGAAGGTGCCGACATTAAAGAAGGCATTAGAAGAAACTGGTGGAGACAAGGAATGATGGGCAGCATCCTGGCACATTATGAATGTATTAAAGCATTTTCCGAAACGGACTTTACCGAAGATTTAAAAGCTGTTGAAATTCCGGTTTTAGTGCTTCACGGAGAGGATGACCAGATCGTGCCTTACCAAAATGCTGGTGTAAAATCGGCAAAACTGATTAAAAACGGTACACTTATTACCTATCCGGGATTTCCACACGGCATGCCAACCACCGAGGCTGCAGTGATCAATAAGGATATCCTGGCATTTATTCAGTCGTAATAAAGAGTAGCTCCATTGTAAATTGATGAGCCATTGCCTAAAAATAACGGGAAGCCATCGTATCTAATTTTAAATTGAGTAAATTAAGCCCTATCAAGATGAACAAATTAAAACTTTACGGAAAGCCTGATTCGGCAGAAGTCTATCAAATTATGGACTTTCTGAAAAGGAGTGTTGTCGCTTTCGACTGGATAGATATTTCAGCAGACAATACTGATTGGCATTTGCATACAGGCGAATTTACAAACGATGAAAAACATCCGATGGTCGAGTTTCCCGACGGAGCATTTGTTGTAAACCCAAGCATTGAACAAATTGCAGCCAAACTCGGCTGGATAAGCAAACCACGCCTTAACGAATATGATGTATCTATTTATGGCGCCGGCCCTGCCGGACTCAGCGCTGCGGTGTACGCTGCGTCTGAAGGTTTGAAGACTGTGCTGGTTGAGCGGGAAGCTGTTGGCGGACAAGCCGGGACGAGTTCTCTGATAGAAAATTACCTCGGATTTCCTGAAGGCATATCTGGCGCCGAACTTGCCGAAAAAGCTAGGCAGCAGGCTTTAAAATTTGGCGTGGAAATTTTGCTCCTCAGAGAAGGGGTGAAAGGCACTTTTTACAATGGACACATAAGAGGGGAGTTTGCCACCGGCGAAGCGCTTATTGCTAAAGCAAATATTTGCACCACGGGTGTAGAATATGCTAAGCTTAACCTGCCGGATGAACAGCGTTTTCTCTACAATGGCGTTTACTATGGAGCGGGAGCGAGCGAAGCGCTTTTCTGCCAGGATAAAGACTTATATATCGTTGGAGGTGGAAACTCCGCAGGTCAGGCTGCATCATATTTTTCGGGATTTGCGAAACGGGTATTTATGGTGATACGGAAAGGCAATCTTTCTGATACCCTTTCCGATTACCTGATTCAGCGCATTGCAAGTATTAAGAACATCACAGTACTTTACCATTCTGAGGTTACAGGCCTGGATGGCGACCATTCGCTTAGGAGAATAAAAATCAGAAATAGCCAGGATGGCGCCGAAAACTGGCATGATACCTCGAAGTTGTTCATTTGCATCGGCGGTAAGCCAAATACAGAGTGGGCTAAAGACACGGCGATTTGCCGCGACAAAAACGATTACATTTACACCGGTAACGATTTGGTAACCCTTGATCAATATAAAGTTTGCTGGAACCTCGAGCGCCTACCTTACTCATTGGAAACCAGCGTTCCGGGCTCATTTGCCGCTGGTGATGTAAGGGTTGGCTCGGTAAAAAGGGTTGCATCTGCGGTTGGAGAAGGCGCCATGGCCGTAACACAAGTTCATCAATATTTATCTAAATTATAATAAAATGGAAGATCATAATATTTGTAGCCACATCAGCGCAGTTAAGACGCTGAAAAAGGAAAAGGAACATGTTTGCGAAGTTTGCGTAAAGGAAGGAAGTGACTGGGTACACCTGCGTACCTGTCAAACCTGCGGAAAAACATTGTGCTGCGATTCATCACCGAAACAACACATGTCTCACCATTGCAAAGCCGAAAAACATCCGGTCGTAATATCGTCTGAGCCGGGAGAAAGATGGCTCTACTGCTATGTAGATGATGAGGTTGCGGAATATTAATTTTTCCAGGCAGAATATCAAAATTTCAGCTTTATTAATAAGTTAAGGAGACTTCGCCTCCTTTAACTTATTAGCTTATTAAATTAAGAGCGGATTAAAGTCCTGAAATAAGCAATGACTGATTGTTAAAACCCGTTAAGAATATCCACACCTCGGCTTCGTAATTATTCCCGCCTGCTTTCAACGGTATAAACAAAGCTATCAGCCTTGTAAAACCCAAGGTTATATTCGATGGGCTTCTCATTGACGTCATAAACAAAGCGCTTTCGAAACAGTATGGGCAGGCCTGCCTTTGTTTCAAGCTTCTCAGCAATAAACTCATCTGCAGAAATCGCGCTGATTTCTTCCTTTGATACCATTGCAATAACACCGTGTTCATTTTCCAGCATCTCATAAAGTGGCGCTTTATAATCTTCATCGCCCGTCAGGCCAACACTTGGATGGAAATAAGATTCAAAATAGACAAAAGGGCCTTCGGGTCTTCCCCGGAGTCTGACCAGTTTTAGTATCTTTTTATCTTCTTTAATCTGGAAAAAGCTCGCAATGCGTTTTTCGGGATATACCCAGCTTACATGTAGCTCAAAATTTCTAATCGGAATTCCACGCGCGCTCATTTCCTGCGAAAAGCTCATCCAGTTCTTGGATTTCGAACTCAACGATTTCGATTCTGCAACCTTGGTACCAACACCCTTCTTACGCACCAGCAGACCATCATATACTAACTTATTTATGGACTGTCTGAGTGTGGTGCGGGAGATCGAGAGATCTTTCGAAAGCTCAACTTCGTTGGGAAGCAATTTGCCGCCGACGTATTCGGGACGCTCAATTAATTTCCTCAATAATTCCTCCGCCTGAATGTGTAATGGTACCGGGCTTTTATGGTCAATGGTAAGTTTCATACTCAATACAATAATATAAAATTTTTGATTAATTAACATATATGTATGTACAATCAATTCGCTTATCTCAATTGAATTAGTCCTCATGCTGTATATATAGATTGTTTGTTAAATATTTTTGTTTTAAAACGCTTGCGTAGTTATAAATAAATATTACATTTGTATATACATACTAATGAATGTATTGTCTAACCAAATTTTTTTCAATGAAATCCCCTCGATTAAAATTGCTAAAATTTGCCTGATTCTGTGACTTTATTCCGGTATCGTCTGATGCATTGGCGCAAATGATTACACTTTAATCCTGAACCTATCTTGATATGGGCAGGTAATTTAGAAAGGTTGCAATTTGAAGTTGAGGCTAGATACAATTGTATAAACATGAATCAAATCACAGAAGATATTTATCAGAATTCCAACGTAGACATGTCGATAGAAGAACCAATGCGAAATACCGAGCAGGAAATTATGCCTGCATCAATTGCTCAAATCAATAGCCCAGAGGGGTATAATATTTATCCTTATTATCCTCTGGGCGAAGGGCAAATCTTTGAGGGCTTCAGGCAACTCGCCGACTACATTATAGCCCAAAAGACAGTCATTATCGATGGTTATGTCGGGGTTTACTGGACACGGATTGTGCGTTCACTTGAGCGGGAGTTCCAAAGACGGGGCATCCGGGCAAATGTCGTGGAAGCTTCCTCTTTTTTAAAGCAGGAAAAGGTAATTGATGCGCTCGCGGATGAATTTTTGGGCGAAAAAGATGCTGTATGGGGCAAAAAAACTAGCATGGAACTGGCGGATTTCTTTGACTTAGATGCGCTTAGAAGTTCGGCTATTTTACAGGATTACGAGTTGAACCTGCTGGTTGGATGTGGCGCTTCGCTGAGCGGCTGGGATGCTGCACTTGCCTATGTTGATTTGCCAAAAAATGAGCTTCAGCACCGAATGAGTGCAGGAGCAATCTGCAACTTAGGTAAATCCCGACCGCAGGATCCCGCCGAGATGTACAAACGTTTTTATTTCATAGACTGGGTGGTACTGAATGCCCATAAGCAGGCTTTATTACCAAGAGTCGATATATTCATCGATGCACAGTGGGAGGAAGAAATTAATTTTGCCTATGGAGAATCGATTCGAAGAGGACTTGAAAAGATGTCCCGCTCAGTATTCCGGGCAAGACCCTGGTTTGCTCCGGGTGCATGGGGTGGTCAGTGGATGAAGCAGCGAATGCCCCAGCTGGATCAGCGTGAGGTAAATTATGCATGGTCGTTCGAGCTAATCGTTCCTGAAAATGGTTTAGTCTTTGAAAGTGCCGGATTACTTTTAGAGGTATCGTTTGACCTTTTAATGTTTCAGCAGAGTAAAAACGTCCTGGGCCGTCATGCTGAAAGGTTTGGTGCCGAATTCCCAATCAGATTTGATTTTCTGGATACTTTCGACGGCGGGAATCTGTCCATACAGTGCCATCCGAGTTTAGATTACATAAAAACCCAGTTTGGCGAGCAAATAACCCAGGATGAGACCTACTACATTTTAGACTGCAGGGATAATGCGGGAGTCTACCTGGGTTTCCAGGAAGATATCGAAGCTGAGAAATTTAGAAGCGTACTCGAAGAAAGTAACCGGGATGGTGTAGAAGTGGATATTGAGAAATATGTGCAGCTCCACAAAGCTAAAAAGCATGACCTGTTTTTGATTCCCAACCGTACCATCCACAGCGCTGGTGCGGAGAACCTGGTGCTGGAAATAAGTGCCACGCCATATATTTTCACCTTTAAAATGTACGACTGGCTGAGGCTGGATTTAAGCGGTAAACCGCGGCCAATAAATATTGAACATGCCTTCAGAAACCTTGATTTTTCAAGAAAGGGAGAAAAGGTAAAGCAGGAACTGATTTCCAGGCCTCAGGTGCTTTTCGAAAAGGATGGCGTGACCTGTTACCATCTTCCAACCCACAAGGAGCATTTTTATGATGTGCACCGACTTGACTTTAGCTCGCAGGTCGAGATTAAAACGGAGCAGGTATGCCATGTCCTGATGCTTGTCGAAGGTGAGGCTGTGCAGGTCTTGACTAAGGATGGCACTGAAATGGACTTTGTCTATGCAGAAACTTTTGTAATTCCCGCCTCTGCCGGAAGTTATAAGCTTATCAATAAGTCTGCGCTCCAGGCAAAGGTAATTAAGGCCTTTTTAAAATAAACCTATATGAACTTAGAACCACAATACAATAGCGATACAAAAGTCGGGTATTATCTTTATCTGGTGTGCCTTGTTGCCGCACTAGGCGGATTTCTTTTTGGCTTTGATACCGCAGTAATTTCCGGGACCATTAGCTTGGTGACAAGAGATTTCGGACTGGATGCGGTAAGCGAGGGATGGTTCGTTAGTTGCGCCCTTCTTGGCTGCATAGCTGGTGTTGTCATTTCAGGCAAGCTCAGCGATAGCTTTGGGAGAAAAATTGTACTCATCCTTTCTGCATTTTTATTTCTTGTATCTGCACTCGGGTGCATGTATGCTGGCTCTTTCGCCTCATTGATTGCCTTCAGGCTGATAGGCGGAATAGGAATTGGTGTGGCATCGATGGTTTCCCCGCTCTACATCTCAGAGTTTGCGCCCGCAAGGCTTAGGGGAACTATGGTCTCACTATATCAGCTCGCACTCACAATTGGCATCGTAACCGCTTATTTTACCAACGCATATCTGGCCAGTCGTGCAAGCGAACTTCCATCACAGGCCACACAGGCCATAATGTCTCAGCAGGTCTGGAGAGCGATGCTTGGACTTGGCGCCGTGCCGGCATCGATATTTCTGTTGTCACTAATTGCTGTGCCGGAATCGCCCAGGTGGCTGCTTTCTAAGGGACGAGAAGGTGCTGCGCTGAAAATTCTGACGAAGATTGACGGGCCATATGCTGCCAAAAAGGAGCTTGATGCCTTCCATGCGAACAACGCAAAAAGTGAAGATGGTTCATTCAAGACACTTTTTCAACCAGTTTACCGAAAAGCGCTGTGGATAGGTTTGCTGCTGCCTTTTTTATCGCAGGTGTGTGGGATAAATGCGGTCATCTATTACGGTCCCAGAATTTTAGAACAGGCTGGCTTCACGTTAAATAATGCCCTGGGCGGACAAGTAACCATTGGGCTTGTCAATGTACTTTTCACTTTTGTTGCAATATTCACCATTGATAAATGGGGGCGTAAGCCGCTCCTTTATATTGGCATTGGCGGGGCAGTGATTTCGCTGATAATTATTGGTATGCTTTTTTATTTAAATGTGATTTCGGGTCCCTGGATTCTGATTTTTATTCTTGCTTTCATTGCCTGTTTTGCTTTTTCCTTCGGGCCTGTTTGCTGGGTTGTCATCGGGGAAATTTTTCCGAACGGGATCCGGGGTAAAGCCATGTCTCTTGCGACATTGACGCTATGGATAGGCAATTTTTTTGTCGGGCAATTGACCCCTGTGCTGCTCCAGGGACTCGGTTCATCCTGGACATTCTGGATTTTCGCAATCTGCTGTTCGCCCGCACTATACCTGACATGGAAGCTAATTCCTGAAACCAAAGGCCGTTCCCTGGAGGAAATCGATGCACACTGGCAGTTGGATTCAAACTCAATTCATAAAACCTAATAGCCCTGAACACATTTTCAGAATGCCTCAGGGCATCACCACTTAACCAAATATTATGAGACTCAAATTTTACCAAGGCAAAAACAAGGGCCGGCTGCAGGTTCTGCAACTCGCTGTACTGGTGTCAGTTTTGCTTCCTTTCAGCCCCGGGCCAGCTGCGGCGAAGGCTTCAGATTTTCCATTAAGCGTTTCCCCGGCACGCGAAATTTCTATTACGGGTAAGGTCCTGGATGAAAAAAACATCGGTCTCCCGGGCGTAAGCGTGCAGATTAAGGGGACTTCCGTCGGTGCTGTGACTGACCCAAGCGGTGCATACAGCATTTCCATTCCCGAGAACCTATCTGGCCGGAGCCTGACCTTTTCCTACGTTGGATACCTGAGTGAGGATGTTCCCATAGCAGGAAAGCGAACGATTAACGTACAGTTGAAACCCAGCGCAGCAAACGCATTGGAAGACGTCGTGGTTGTGGGTTATGGTACGCAAAAAAGGGTTTCCATAACCGGTTCAGTAAGCACAATTGATTCAAAAAATATTGAAAACAAACCGGTACTGAATGCTTACCAGGCTTTGCAGGGAGAGGCGCCGAACTTAATTATCCAGCAGTCAAATCTAAATCCTGGTAGTGATGTTACCGTCAACATCAGGGGCGTGGGTACCCTTGGCGACAATACCCCTTTGGTTGTGGTCGATGGTATAGTCGGGGGGAACCTGAATACCATCAATCCAAATGACATTGCCAGCGTTTCGGTTCTGAAGGATGCGGGTTCTGCAGCGATTTATGGCTCCCGGGCAGCCAACGGGGTGATACTCATCACCACAAAGGCGGGAAAACTCAACCAGGCAACAACAGTTTCTTACAACGGAAGCTATGGCATTCAGGATGCAAATGTTTTGGTCCATAAAGTTCCGGCATGGCAGAATGCCTATTATAAAAATGAGTCGCTGGTCAACTCTGGACTGAGCCCGGCCTACACGCCCGACCAGATACAGCAACTCAAAGATCAGGGTGATGGCACCTGGGATATTGAACACCTCTTGCGCACGGCGCCTCAACAGTCCCACAACATAAATATTGCCGGTGGGGGAGAGAAAAGCGCCTTTTATGTTTCTGCGGGTTATCAGGATCAGCAGAGTAATTTTATAGGAAATGGCGGGGATGGTGCGAATTTTGGTTACCAGAAATACAATCTGAGGCTGAATCAAACCAATGTAATCGGTAAGTTCAGGACTAACTTTATCTTACTTTATACCAAGACCAGAAACAAAACCAATAGTGTCGGTGATAACAATATTTTTGCCGACGCAAACCGGGTACCGCACAACTTTAACTGGCAGGATGAAAATGGGAACTATCTGACCAATCCCTTCGCTTCCCAGTATAATGAATATGGGGTACTGGAAAAAGGTGGATTCAACCAGGCAGACAACGATGAAATTTTTGGTTCATTCAATGGACAGTTCAACATCACAAAAGATTTGAAACTTACCGGTGAATTTGGTGGCACGCTCCAGAACAACGGCACTTTCTTCCGCCGTGTACAGGTAAACTACCTGCCTTCGGGTGTTTACGGGGATGACCGGTCCGTACTGGATGCCAACAGCAAGTCCCAGCTTTTCAATACTAAGCTTTACCTCGAATATGGAAAAAAGATTTCGGAACATGATTTTAAGGTTCAGCTTGGTGCCTCCAGTGAAAATTATTCACAGCGCGGATTTCAGCTGCAAAAAACATTAACCGATCAATTGCTGGGTACACCAACGACGGGCACCCTGGTTGATCCTATTAATTCTAATAACAGCTTGGGCATAAATTCCAACAGCCTGCTTTCTTTGTTCGGTAGAATAAATTATTCCTTCAAAGATAAATACTTGCTTGAGGCAACGGCGCGTTATGACGCATCTTCAAAATTTGCCAGGGGCAACAGGGGCAGTTTCTTTCCTTCAGTGAGTGCTGGCTGGCTCGTGTCTCAAGAATCGTTCATGCAGTCGATAAAGAACACAGTAAATTCTTTAAAGATTCGCGCTTCGTACGGGGTGCTGGGCAATCAGAACGTTGGGAATTTTCAGTATCAGACAACCTATTTCAATTACGCGAGTGCTTATGGATTCAATAACATTCCTGTCGGCGGTGCAGGAACACTGTTGTCAAACCGTGATCTGACCTGGGAAAAAGCTTCAACGTTCAATATTGGTCTTGATGCAGCCTTTTTTGAAAACAAGCTGACCGCTTCGTTTGATTACTTCAACAAAGTAACCAGGGATATCCTTCAGCCCAGGCAGGACATCCCAGCAATTTTTGGAGCGGCCACACCTGATTTTAATGTTGCCAAGGTGCGCAGCAAGGGATGGGAAGCTTCACTGAGCTATAACCTTCGCGGCGAAAACGTGACACAAAGCTTTAGCATTAACGTTGCAGACAATCAAAATAAACTACTCCAGCTATCCGGCGGCGCTACCGAGCAGATTATCAACCAGGATGTATTTCAATTGCTTCGAAGAGTAGGTGAGCCAATCACCCAATATTACGGTTATCAGACCAATGGCTTTTTTCAAAATCAGGCCGACATTAACAATTCCCCAAAGATTGCGGGCAATGCAGTGGTTCCAGGGGATGTTAAGTTCAAGGACATCAACAACGACGGGGTAATTGATGCAAAGGACAAGACAGTGCTCGGAAATCCCTTTCCAAGATATACGTTTGGTTTTACTTACCGCCTGGCAGTAAAAGGGTTCGACCTCCAGCTGTTTATCCAGGGCGTCGGTAAGCGGGAAACATTTCTTCGTGGAGAGCTTGTTGAGCCTTTCCACTATGGATATGGAGCCACGGTGTACGAACATATGACCGATTACTGGACTCCAGATAACCCCGATGCACGCTACCCGATATTTGCCAATATCGGTTCGCCGTCCAATACAAACAACTGGAGAACTGGTTCTGATCTTTATAAATATGATGCCGCTTATCTGCGCCTGAAAAATGTGAATATCGGTTATACGCTTCCGGAATCATTGACCCAGAAAGCCGGATTGAAACGCGTTCGGGTTTCCCTTATCGGACAGAATCTATTCACCCTTTCAAAGCTGAAGTTCATTGATCCCGAAACTTCGGAATTTGGAAACAATGTCAGCACCGGATCGAGCTCAAACAGTGCCCGTCAGTATCCGTTGCCAATATTTTATGGTGCGGGTCTGGACATTACTTTTTAATCACATGGTTAGCATTACTCCTATGAAATTTTTATATAGAAACCTCATAATCGCTTCAATCATTCTTGCCGTGGCAGGATGTAAAAAGCTTGATATCGCACCGACTGACCGCTTTTCAGATTTAACCTTCTGGACTGTCGATGTCAATGTAAACAATGCGCTGAATAATAACTACAGCCTGCTTTATAACAGCTCGCTGTATTTCGAACCTGAAGCGTTATCAGACAATGCCTATTCTCCTTCAGGAGACTTAAACTTAATTGCCAGCGGAAATGCAACTTCGCTGACCGCAAAATTTGCGGGGGACTGGGCAAGCTATTATAAGACCATCAAATCGGTTAATATTTTCCTCGATAACGTGGATCAAAACAAGACCTTGCCCCAGGCAACCATCGCCAGGATGAAGGCAGAGAACCAGTTCATGCGGGCTTTCGCGCTGTTTAACCTAAGCAAATGGTATGGTGATGTCCCACTTCCGGATCACGATTTAACCCCCGAGGAGGCTCAGGTGATTCCTCGCACTTCGAAAGCTGCGGTCAGCGACTACATCATCGCCCAGCTCGAAGCTGCAATCCCGAATCTGCCAAGTAAAGATCAGCTTCCTGCCAGCGAAAATGGCAGGATAACAAAAGGTGCAGCGCTCGCTTTAGAGATGCGGACCTTTCTTTATCAGGGAAATAAAATGAATGAAGTCGTCTCGGTTTGTGAAAAATTAATTAACAATCAGTCAACTTATGGCAACTATGCCCTCAGCCCGAGTTATGGAGCGCTTTTTAGCGATCCGGCAACCAATAAGAACAACAGCGAAAGTATCCTGTCCCTGCAATATGTACCTACAGTAAGGACATGGCAGAATTTCTGGGATTTTGCACCAAGAACCGTGGGCGGCAGGGTAAGCGCAATGGCACCGACCCAGGAGCTGGTAGATGATTATGTGATGCTCAACGGCCGGGGGATAAAAGAATCCGGGTCAGGGTATCTGGAGAGTAACCCATATATCAACCGCGATCCGAGATTGACCGCAACAGTCGTTTATGATAGATATACATGGGTTAATCCAAACAACACCACAAAGACCATTTACATTAAGCCAGGTTCGGATCCGGTTCAACCCGGCCTGGATGAATATTCGCCAGGCTCTCAGAGCGCTTCTGCAACAGGATATTACTGGAGAAAATATTTTGATCCCATTGCGCTTTCAAGTTTTGTATCCGGAAATAACCTTCACCTGTTCCGCTACGCAGAAGTACTGCTTAGTTATGCTGAAGCTAAAAATAGCCTTGGGCAAATGGACGCTTCGATTTGGGCGAAAACGATAGGTGCCCTTCGTTCCAGGGCTGGATTTACAGATGCAGCAGCGCTTGCTTATCCTTCAGGTGATTTAACCAATATCATCCGCCGCGAGCGCAGGGCTGAACTTGCGATGGAAGGATTGAGGGCTGATGATATCAGACGATGGAAGGTGGCCGAGGTAACCATGAATGGTTTTGCCCACGGTGCCAGGTTTGCCACAGATCAGAATATTGACGGGGGTTACATCAGGACGCAGCAGCGTAAATTCAATCCAGCAAGAGATTATCTCTGGGCCGTTCCTTCGAGCGAGGTGAGCCTGAATAAAAATTTGACACAAAACCCAGGTTATTAAAAATTATCCGGATATGAAAAATCTTAAAAAAATAGCGCTGCTCACACTGCTAGTATGTGCTGCTGCGCTTTCCTGTAAAAAGGATAACAAAACGCTGAATGAAAACATTAGCCAGTTGGGGAGCTTAACTATCCCGCTAAACCAGGCGAGTATTAAATTAACGCCCTCTAATGCCGCGGCCTCCCAACAGTTCAAATGGGGTAGCGCCACACCAGAAGACGGAGGTCTTGTCCTTTACGAAGTTGCCTTTGATAAAGAAGGCGGGAATTTTACTGCACCAGTATTTAAAGTGGTTTCTGATGGTGGCGGTGTACAGCCCCAGGTGACAATATCGCATAAAGATTTAACCAAAATCGCCGCTTTGTGCGGAATTAATTCTTCCTCCACAGGCAAGGTCAGCTGGACGGTCATCAGCTCAAAAGCATCAAGCAGAAAAGCCAGTGGAGAAATTAGGATGCTACAATTGGAACGCCCTGCAGGATTCGCGGAAGTGCCAGCCGAACTATACCTGACGGGTTCGGCAAGTGAAGGTGGTGATGATTTGAGCAAAGCGGTAAAATTCAAAAAGCTTGAAGACGGCGTTTTTGAGCTTTACACTTCATTAAAGGCGGGGAGCTATCAGCTGACTGATAAGCAGGCCCAGGCAGGCAGGAAATTTTCCACTGAAGGTGCTTTGATAAAAGAGGGAACCCAGGTTGTTACTGTTTCAGGTAACACAAAGTTGTACTATCTAAAATATGATTTCAATGTTGCCAGCGTGGTCGAAGCCAGCGAAATTCAAAGCCTGGGGCTTTATATGTCTGCTTACGCATCAGAAATCGGGCAGCTGAATTATACAGCAGATGGTACATGGAAGTCGGGCATCATTCCGGTTACATTTTATCAGTTTTCCTGGGGTAGGGATGAGCGCTATAAATTTGCACTCCATACCTCATCGGGAATCAAATATCTGGGCAGCAGCAATACAAATAACGTTAGTCCGGTTGGGCAGGCGACATCTTATTTCTACCTCAACCAAGTAAGTAATGATCAGTGGAACAATACCTACAAATTCAACCCTTCAGCAGATAACAAAAGCATCATTGCCACAGTGAACCTGAACGCTGCAGGAGCTTACACCCATAGCATTGTAACGCAGTAAGAAATTTACCAGTCAACGGCAAGTTCCGGTGGCTTAAAAACCTACCCTATGAAAGCGATAGTGAAAAACACCTTGCTGGGCTTAGCGCTCATTTTAGCCATCTCATGCAAGAAAGGAGCGGAGCCACAACCCGTCTCGCCACCGCCGGTTGTTCCACCGGTGGTGCCAGGTGCGAAAGTAGACTACCTGCAACAAGCTAAGGACACACACAACTTCACAGTCAATAACCTGCTCACCGCGAGTTACGGGTATCGCGCAAATACCACCTCAAAATCCGCAAACTGTTTTGAGTGGTATAATGTCAGCCAGATATATGCTGATGCTGCGATGGTCGCAGCCGGGGAATCCAGCTACCTGGTCTACATGAACAATACATTTAGGTTTATGGAGAACATGTGGGACAAGAAAGATCTCAGAGGTGGCTATTTTGCCTCTGTGAACTTAGACGGTAGCGGCGCTGGTGGCGATAAATACGTTGATGATAATGCCCTGAGCGGGATGGTTTACCTGGAAGCCTACGAGGTCACCTCGGGAACGGACAAACAAGCTTACCTTGCCAAAGCCAAGGCCTGCGGAGATTGGCTAATCAATAGCGGGCTTTGGGATAATGTATATGGAGGCGGTTTCTACTGGAACACGCAAAAGCCTGAAAAACCGACCCAGACCAATGGCCTTGCGCTTCAATTGTTTCTAAAACTTTACGAGCTCACCGGAGAATCGGTTTACAGGGACTGGGCCAGGCAGGTCGATACATGGCTCAATGCGAAGATGTTTGATGCAAACACAGGGTTGTATATCTGGAAAATCGACGGCGCAGGGGAAGGATTGAAACATACTGAAAAGTTTACCTATGACAATGCCATCATGGTTGAAGCGTTCTTACTTTACAGCAAAATTATGAATGATGCCGCTTATCTGAACAAGGCTCAAAATCTTGGCAAGGCAATGAATACCACGCTCTGGAACGCATTGTATAAAGGCTACGTTTTTAATACAGCTGAAACCAGAATTAATCCGGCATGGTGCGCCTGGGGGTCTCAGGCCATGATACGCCTCTATCAGGCAGATAAAAATGAAGCCTGGCTGGTCTTTGCAAAAGAAAATATCAACCGGTTAAATCTGGCCAACCGAAATTCTGCTAATTTGGGCTATTATTTCTTTGCAGGATTTGACGGACAAAACCGCTCGAGTGAAATGGAAACCGTTGATCAGGCATGGATGCAACGGCTCCAGGCAATGCTCTCAAAATATTAAAATTAAAAGGGCCCTATGAAGAAAAAAGAAAAAAGAATACTATCCGCACTGGCACTTTTGCTTTTGATGGTACCCGGGGCATACGCCCAGGATTTGCTTAAATACGTGAATCCAAATATTGGAACTGCCCACAGCAGGTGGTTTTTCTATACCCCTGCTGCCGTTCCATACGGAATGGCAAAACTGGCGCCCTCAACCAACGGGAGTTACGGCAACCTGCAGGGCTGGGAGGCCGTCGGTTATGATACCCGCCACAACTCGATAGAAGGATTTGTTCATTTTCACGAGTGGCAGGTTGGCGGCATCAGCTTCATGCCAACAGCGGGCAAGCTGAAAACTGTTCCCGGAGATCTTGAAAATCCGGAAAGCGGTTTTCGTTCAGCTTTTGACCGAAAAAACGAAGTTGCCAAGCCCGGTTATTACTCGGTTATTTTAGATGAGTTTAAAATTAAAGCAGAACTTACTGCCACCAAAAGGGTCGGTTTCCACCGCTACACTTTTCCTCAGTCTGCAGACTCACGAATCATGCTGTCAATAGGCAATGTCCAGGGTGAGAGCGGGCCGGTAAGCGATGCCTCAGTGGAAATGATTGACGATACCCACTTCCAGGGATTTGTTATCACCTATCCGAAATATGTGAAAACCTATGACCAGGGGGGGCGGGTTGCGATGTTTTTTTTCGGTGAACTGAGCAAGCCGCCTGGCTCGGTAGGTGCGTTGAGTCAAGGGGGTTCCATTCCAGGTCAGCGTTTTTCGAAGGGGATAGGCGCTGGTCTGTATTTAGGTTATCAGACAGCAAAGGATGAAGCGATAGAAATAAAGGTGGGTCTTTCCTACACTTCCATCTCCAATGCAAGACTTAACCTTAGGGCCGAAGCAGCACATATGTCTTTTGACGGTGCAAAAACTGCCGCCCAACAGGAGTGGAATACCCAGCTGGGTAGGCTTAGCGTTTCAGGAAAAGATGAGGCAGAGAAAACAAAATTTTACACCGGCTTATACCATGCCTTGCTCGGACGCGGGATAGCGAGTGATGTAAATGGAAATTTTCCAAGGCATGACGGCACTATCGGTCAGCTTCCAAAGGATGCGAGCGGCAAATTCAGTTACAATTTTATGAATACCGATGCGATATGGGGAGGATTTTGGAACATCACCCAGCTCTGGGCACTTTCCTATCCATCGCATTACAGTGATTTTGTACATACCCAGCTGGAAATTTATAAGGAGAGGGGGTGGTTCGGAGATGGAATCGCAAACAGTAACTTTGTTTCAGGTGTTGGCACAAATTTCGTCGGACTCGCGATCGCGGGGGCCTATCAGTCCGGCATCAGGGATTATGATGTTGATCTCGCTTATAAAGCGGTTCTGGGCAATGAACTTAACTACGAGAACCGGCTGGTCGGTTCAGGTAAGTTGGACACCCGCAGTTTTATCTCGAAGGGCTATGTGCCTTACCTTGATGAGGACAAAACGGATTCAACTGGGTCACACTTTTCAGGTTCTCATACGCTCGAGTATAGTTACAGTGCTTTCGCTGCAGCGCAGTTAGCAAAAAAAATGGGCAAACCATCCGATTTTCAAAAGCTGATGGGCCTATCGCAAGGGTGGAAAACTATATTTGATGAAAAGCTGAAGCTAGTTCGTCCGAAAAACGGGGATGGAAACTTTATTGACAGGTTTGATCCGCTTGAAGCGTGGAGGGGGTTTCAGGAGGGCAATGCAACCCAGTACACTTTTTATGTTCCGCAGAACCCCAAGGAATTAATAGCAAAGATAGGCAGAGACACTTTCACTAAACGCTTAAACGACATTTTTGAAACCTCACGGAAAAACGCTTTCGGTGGGGGTAAAACTATTGATGCTTTTGCCGGGATTCAGTCGCTTTATAATCACGGTAACCAGCCTAATCTTCACATCAGCTGGCTTTTCAATTATTCCTCGGCGCCCTGGCTAACCCAAAAATGGACCCGGGCAATATGCAGTGAATTTTATGGAACCGAGCCTATTCACGGCTATGGTTACGGGCAGGACGAAGACCAGGGTCAGTTGGGATCATGGTATGTCATGGCTTCAATAGGTCTGTTTGATGTAAAGGGACTGACAGATTCAAGGCCTGCCTTGCAAATCAGCAGTCCCGTCTTTGACAATTCGCAGATTGTTCTGGGCAATGGCAAGCGCCTGGTCATCGAAGCTAAAAATAACAGCCGCGAGAATGTATACATCCAGTCTGCACGCTGGAATGGAAAGCCATTAACAAATGCCTGGATGTACAGGGATGAACTGATGAAAGGGGGCGTACTAACCCTGATAATGGGCAATAAGCCAAACAAACGCTGGGGTGTAGCGGTTCCGCCGCCATCGGTACAGTAATGAGCGAAATTAACCTCTAATTGATATGAAATACCTTCTTAGCTCGGTGATGATATTGTTGTTTATGGAAAGTTATTGCCAAAGGGTTACTGGAGGCGATTCCGTGAAAAACAGGGCCGATGCTTTTTTTGACAAGGTCTGGAAGAAGTACAGGCTTGATGGGCATTCAGGACTGTTTAGCGAACATTACCCTAGAGGAGAAAAAACCGAACTAGACTATTTCCAGGGCGCTAACGTCCGGGAAAAAGAGGCCAGTTTCCTCTGGCCGCTTTCAGGAATGTGCTCGGCAGCTAACGTACTCATTAAGTTTCCTGACTTAAAAGAGAAATATTCCAGCTACCTGGATACCCTTGCCATTGGCCTCTGGACTTACCGCGACAGCATCCGAAAGCCCATTGGCTACCAGGCCTATCCTGCGAAATTTGAAAAAGCTGACCGGTATTATGATGACAATGCGCTGGTTTGCATTGACTATTGTGAAAGCTTTCAGAATACTAAAAATGCCATCTATTCCAAAAAAGCCATTGAAGTATTTAATTTTATTATTAGTGGCTGGGATGGGCAACTCGGTGGGGGTGTTTACTGGCTTGAAGGACACCAGGACCAAAAACCTGCGTGCAGCAATGGGATGGCGACGCTTGCCGCGCTTAAGCTTTACCAAACTACGGGCAATAAAGTGTATCTGGAATGGGGCAAGCATTTTTACGATTGGATGCATTCATCCCTTCGCAATCCTCAGGGCATCTACTACAATGACATGAAAATGGATGGCAAGCCTAATCCAACATATTATACTTACAATACCGGGTCGATGCTGGAAGCATCAGTAATGCTCTACAAGCTCACCGGTAAAACAAAATACCTTACTGAGGCACAGCTGCTGGCCAAAAACGCATTTAATTTTTTTTCCAGAGAAATAAATGGCCGAAGGAGACTCAGCATCGACCTGCCCTGGTTTGTGACTGTTTTATTCAGAGCTTACCAGGCGCTTTACGAAGTAGATAAGAATCCCGAATACATCAAAGCCATTACCTATGAACTAAATGAAGCCTGGCAGAACTCCATGGATAAATATGGCCTGCTCAGCGCCAAGTGGCTTAATGATGAGCAAAGTAAAGAAAAGCCCAAATGGCTCCTGGATGAAGCCTGCGTGGCGGAACTTTACGCAAGAATTGGACTGCTTGGCCCGACCAACAAAGAATAAGGAAATGAACGAAAATATAATTCTTGGAGCAGACATCGGCGGCTCCCATATCACTGCTGCGCTGGTAAATGTAGCTAACGGTCAGATTTTGCCGGGCTCTTTGTATCGCGAAAAAGTCAACTCAAAAGCAGGCGCTTCCGAGATCATCAGCACCTGGTGCCGGGTGATTTCGGGCAGCTTAAAATCCGCATCAAACTCCGGAAAGATTGCAATAGCCATGCCCGGACCATTCGATTATCAAAAAGGCATATCCTATATGAAAAACATGGATAAATATGATGCCCTTTATGGCCACGATGTTCGCAGGCTTATGTTAATGGAACTGGGTGGGGATGTTGCGGAAATCCGGTTTATTAATGACGCAGGATGTTTTCTGCAGGGCGAACTCAAGCATGGAAGCGCTTCTAAGTACGATAAAGTCATCGGCTTTACCCTCGGCACAGGATTCGGTTCAGCATGGGGCATCAAGGGAACCGCAACAGATGCAGATTACTGGCACTATCCTTTTATGGGCAGTATTTGTGAACACTTTTTTTCCTCCAGGTGGTTCGTGTCCAAACATGCTCAATACTCAGGACTCCAGGTGCCTAATGTGAAACACTTAATCGAGGAAGCGGACTCCGGAAATTCTTTACTTGAATTATTTGATGAGTTTAGCATGAATTTCGGGATTTTTCTGAGTAAGATTTACAAAAAGGAAAATTTTGACTGCATCGTTCTTGGCGGGAACATTTCAAAAGCCTCCTCACTGTTTTTGCCTCAGCTTCAATCATACCTCAGCACGAGGTCAGTTCTGGTCCCGGTCTATATTTCAAGCTTTGGAGAATCTGCAGCATTGATCGGTGCGGCTTGTTCCATAGCATAATGGCTGAAAGAAAAGCATAACAAAAACTTCCTGGTTACGCTGCGATACTGGGTGTTAGTGTGGAGAATAAAATAGTTCGTGATGCCGTGCCGGTCGAAATCCTTCGGCATGTCCTTGGACTGGTCCAGGAGAACTTGTTTGTCATTTTCGTGACTATGGTCGTAGTAGATATGACCTTCGTTAGCATATATTTCACGTTTTTACGCTAGATCATAGAAAAGGCAAGACCTTACCAGCAGGTTAATGCCGTGGATTCGGTGATAAACATTTTCAGGATACTTAAGCAATCAATCAAATAATCATGGTTGACTTGTTTGCTAAAAAAAGCCACTTATCAAGCCTGGCATTCACAGCTCAGGGTCCGCTTTGAAATTTAGTCTTTGAACGTAACCTCGGATTATCAGTCTTGCTATAGATTAAATTTCTTAATGCCGAATACGATTTGTTCCGATAAGATCGGACGGTTTTCCGATTTCGTAAAGTTCAAATAGTAAAAGTGCTACTTCAAGAAAGATGGGTTCTCAGGACGGTACAATTTTTTCCGGCGCAAAGGTCTCCATCCCTGGCCAAGAATCATTCGACTCAGCTATACCATGCCAATCTATCAGACTGGTTTTTAATATTACCTATGAAAAAAGAAGACTGAAAAAGATACCGATGCACATATTAATAAAATAAAACAAGACTTGACCCGACGAGCCTTATCTTTTAATCATAACCGAATATGACCTCAGGGATTGTTCAGCACTATGGTTGGTATAAAATATGGTAATAATGGTTAATTATATCTTTTACCTATTTATTCCTAATGTTCATCTCCGTCAACCAAGCAATACATAGCTCCATCCACTTATCTTTTCGAGAGGGATTATTCATTCCAAATCCATGTCCACCAGTAGCATAGATATGCATTTCAGCTTTTACACCATTCCTCTTCAGTGCCTGATAATAATTTATTGAATTGGCAACGGGCACAACTTTATCATCGGTGCAGTGAATCAGGAAAGTGGGTGGTGTGTTTTTGTTAACCCAAAACTCATTAGAGAATGCCATGGATTTTTCACGACTTGCCTGATCTCCAATTAACGCTTTTTTTGATCCTTTATGTAAAATGCTGTCCTGAAAGGTAACTACCGGATAAATTAGAAGCGAAAAGTCAGGACGCAAGTTCGTGCTTGCTGGATTGTCAATCACGACATCCGTATAATGCGTTGATGCGGTTGAAGCTACATGCCCCCCTGCGGAAAAGCCCATGATCCCAACTTTTGCGGTATCAATATTCCATGTTTTTGCATTTTCCCTAACCATTTTTATAGCTTGTTCTGCATCCTGAAGTGGTCCAATAGAGCGGTCTTTCATAATTATATCATTCGGAAGGCGGTATTTTAGGACAAAAGCTGCCACTCCATTTTTATTAAATTCTTTGGCAACTTCAGTTCCTTCATTATTCATCACTAAATAAGAATATCCACCACCCGGACAAATAACCACGGCCGCACCGCTGGCAATATTTTTATCAGGCAGGAAAACGGTAAGCGTAGGTTCACTTACATTTTTAGTTGTTATTCTCCCGTTTTTGGAGGTATCTGTTTTTTCAACTAAATCAGAAGAAATTGAATTTGGAACTTTCTTGTAAAGCTTTACTACAGTTTGTGCGGAAAGACCATGACTCATAATAAGCATTAGCATGAATGCAGGAAATAATTTTCTCATATACTTGGTTTTCACAAAAATAAAAATTATTTTGTAAATATGTAGTACATATTAATTATACTTCTACTTTACATTCAAGTATTTTTGGACTACATTATTTATTCTTGTACTACATAAAATCGACTATATTTGAAGGTTTCTAATATTTATTTTTATGGCGATAATAGGTGATCTAAGTTTGGATCTCGACAAAATTTCATCAGATACAATGGCTGATGTGGTAGAAATGCGGTTAAGAGATTATTTTAAAAAGAAATCATTTAAGCCTGGAGATGCGCTACCAAAGGAACAAGAACTTGCTGATGCATTGGGCGTCAGCAGGAACGTGTTAAGAGAGGCCTTAAGTCGTTTGCGAATGCTAGGCATGGTGGAAACGAAGAAAAAACGGGGAATGATTTTATCCAGCCCGGATGTTTTAGGTGGTTTTGAGCGTGTTCTGGATCCATTAATTATCAGTGCTGATGCACTTCAAGATCTCTTTGAACTTCGTTTAATTTTAGAGATGGGCCTTGCCGATGTTTTATACCTAAACCTTAATGATCAAAGCATTCACGAACTTGAGATGATTGCAAATAATGAAAAGAAAAAAAATAAAGAAATTTTCAGAATTGCTAATGAAATAGCCTTTCACGGCAAACTTTATGAAATGGCAGGAAACGATACCGTAAAGCGTTTTCAACACATGCTTTTACCAGTATTCGGTTTTGTACTTCAACTCGAAAACGAATTCGTTTCTGGCAAAGTAACCCACCTGGATTTGGTCGAAATATTAAAATCAGGAACTAAAGATGATTTCAGAAATGGAATGTATGATCACTTGAAGCCGCATTTTGACCGCTTAGAGGCCATAAAAAAATAAATTTGTTTTTTATGTACTACATAACTATTTATTATTACATTTGTTTTATGCAATTCAAATAAGATTGCACTAACCAAATTACTATTAAGCTATGTATACCTCTAACGAAAGTCTTAAGAAGATTCGCCGAGTGCTTTGCTTTCTTTTGCTTATCTTATTTTACAAATCTATTAGCGCATCTGCGTCCAATTATTCTGAATCAGACAGTCTTAATTTTATATTTAAAGCTGGAGAGAATGGTTACTCCTGTTTTCGGATTCCGGCCTTAATTTACACCAGAAGTGGTAGTTTACTTGCGTTTGCTGAAGCTAGGCGAGCAAATTGTGGCGATTCAGGTGATATTGATTTGGTGGTAAAGCGATCATCAGACAAGGGTAAAACCTGGAGCAAAATGAACCTGGTTTGGAGCGATTCTACGAATACCTGCGGCAATCCCGTGCCCCTGCAAGATCAAAGTACCGGTAAAATCTGGCTAATCTCTACCTGGAATCTGGGTACAGATCATGAGAAGCAGATTGTAGATGGTTCTGCAAAAGATGGCCGTCATGTTTATACACTTTCCTCTTCTGATGATGGCAAAAGCTGGTCGAAACCAACAGAAATTACAGCTCAGGTAAAAAAGCAAGGATGGACCTGGTATGCGACCGGTCCCTGCCATGGCTTGCAAATTGTAAAAGGAAAGTATGCTGGTAGGCTGGTAGTTCCAATTAACCATATTGAGTCTGCAACCAATCAGAACTTTGCGCATATCATTTATTCTGACGATCACGGCCAAAGCTGGAAATTGGGGGACAATACACCCCAGGATAGAATGAATGAGACAACTGTTGCGGAGATTTCAGGCGGACGTCTAATGCTAAATATGAGAAATGGGGACCGTGCCATTAAAACAAGACATACTGCTACAAGTATCGACGGTGGAGATACCTGGAGCAATGTAGAAGTGGATACCACATTGATAGAGCCCATCTGCCAGGGTAGTTTGTTAAGCTATTTTTTCGGTAAAGATAAACCAACACTTTTCTTTAGCAATCCTGCCAGTAACAAAAACAGGATAAACATCACCTTGAGGATGAGTGTAGATGACGGGAAAACCTGGAATCACAGTCTGGTCTTACATACGGGGCCTTCAGCCTATTCAGACCTTTCCATTATTGATAAAAATACGATTGGTTGCTTTTTCGAAGCTGGTTATGCAAAACCTTACGAGGGAATTGTGTTCAAAGCCATTAAATACTCCGATTTAAAAAACAATTAAAAATTTTAGCAGCCTATTAAGCATATCACTAATCAATATGTAGTACATAAACACAATAAAAACTATGAGAAAAATTTTATTTTTGTTCCTTACTGCTGCAATTAACCTCTGTGGCTTTCAGGTAATGGCGCAAACAAACGACCTTCAGGTATCGGGGGTCGTTTCGGATGCATTGAAAAAAGAAACCCTGCCGGGCGTTAGTGTCAAATTGAAGGGTACGACCATTGGTGCGGTAACGGATGTTGATGGAAAATATACGCTAAGAGTTCCCGCAAACTCAATCCTCATTTTTAGTTATGTTGGTTATATCGAGCAAGAACTAAAGGTTACGGAATCCGGTACAAAAAACGTACAGCTTAACTCAAATGCACAATCACTGACGGATGTTGTAATTGTTGGCTATGTACAACAATCGAGGGAAAAAACGACAGCGGCGGTTTCTAAATTAGATGCGAAGCAACTCATCAATACGGCTAACGCAAGTCCAATCGCAGCCATTCAAGGCAAGATTGCTGGTGTATCCATCCCGCTTTCAAATGGACAGCCCGGTTCTGCAGGAACTAACATCATTATCCGCGGTGGCTCGAAACTCAATGTTTATGGAACCGGAACTGGAAATTCTGGTGGTGATCCGGTACAGAGCTCAGATGCTTCCAGTCCCCTTGTTATTGTTGATGGGGTTTTTAGAACCATGAAAGATATAAATCCTGATGACATTGAATCTCTACAAGTAATGAAGGATGCCGCTTCGACTGCAATCTATGGCGCCCGTGGGGCAAATGGTGTGATTGTAATTAAAACCAAAAGTGGCAAATTTGGCTCAAAAGCAAATATTACTTTTAATTACAGAACAAACTGGGAAACGCCTGCTCGCTTGTATGACTATCTGAGCGCGAAGGATTACCTGACCTTGGCTAGAACAACTGCAAAGAATACCAGTGATTTGATAGATAAAAATACCCTTTTAAATAATGGTGGTTTTTCTGCCGATACCAAGGTATACACTGCAAAAGGCCAGTATGGAATCGCAACAAACCTGACTGCTTTATATGATAATATTGTTGCCGTTGAAGGTCAGGATTATGTTAACAATCTTTTATCTAAAGGATGGCAGGTAATGGACGACCCGATTAATCCTGGTACAAAGCTTTTATTTGCCGATAATAATTATCAGGATCAGCTATGGAATACAGGCATGACTAACAATTATAATTTCGCAATTGACGGCGGAAGCCAGGTTGCAACATATAACGTATCCTTAAACTACATTAACCAGGCCGGCACTTTCGTGGGAACGAACTATAAACGGTACAGTGCATTAGGTAACTTTGGTTTTAAGGCAAGCGATAATTTACAGATTAACGCAATGTTAAATTATCAAAATATATTGCCGAATTATGTAGAGGCATATACCAATGATTTGGTTCGTGCAACACGAATTACACCTTTAATCAGAATTTTTAAAGATGATGGGTCACCAACTACCGGTGAGAATCTGACAACAAGGAACCGTTTCCACACTTTAGCGTACGATAATACAAAAGCTTCAACTGAAAGAATAGTTTCAAGATTAGACGCCGATTGGACAATTATCAAAGGTCTTCATTTCAGACCTGCTGTTTCTTATCTGGTCAGTGATGATAAGTCCATTTTCTCGAGAAAGGCTTTTCCGGATCCAATTCAGTTTGCGACAACACGGTTAAAAACCGAAAGCGTAAACATGACCCGCCAGCTAATGATCGATCAAATCATTCAGTATGAACATACTTTGAAAGAAGATCATCATTTTACTGCATTAGCCGGTTTCAACTACACCAGAAATGATGGTAACTCAATTGATATTGGTTCGCAAAGAGGAACGAATGACTACATTACGACCATTAATGAGCCGTCTGTGACAACAGTTAACGGTATTACAGTTACTAATGTTACCAACTTTGGAACGCGCCTAAATCAGACAAAATCAGCTAGTTTTTTCGGTCAGTTAAGTTATGATTATCAAAGCAAGTATCTATTTAGTGGCGTATTGAGGAATGATGGTTTCTCAAACTTTGCACCTGAAAACAAATTTGCATTATTTCCATCAGCATCCGTTGGCTGGAATATTCATAGGGAAAAATTCTGGAATCCAAATGTTGTCAGTACATTAAAACTGCGTGGAAGCTGGGGCCAGGCCGGCTCGAGTGATCTTGATTTGACCGACACTTATGGCAGTTATACAGCAGCAGTTTATGCGCAGAATTCAGGTATTCAACGTGCTAATCTATCAAATCCTAATCTGCGTTGGGAAACCACTCAAACGACTGATGTGGCGGTTGAAGCTGGGTTTTTTAAAAACAGAGTCAATTTAACCGTAGACCTTTATGATAAATTAACAAAAGATCGAATCGATTCCAAGCCGCTTCCAGCAGAAGCTCCTTTCTCGAGTATAACATTTAACAACGGGACCATTCAAAACAAAGGAATTGAGATTGAACTACAGGCTAAAGTTTTAAGTATTGGCGCCTTTAGCTGGAATGCAAATTTCTCATTTGCTTATAATGCTCAAAAGGTAATCAGCTTACCAAATAATGGCCGGGTCAATAACAGACAGGGTGGTGGGGTAGTTGTGGACCCAAACACCGGAAAAGAAATTGAGGTTGGAGGTTATGCAGAGGGTGAGAGACCTTTTGGATATTATGCATGGAAAGTTGAGAAAGTATTTTCTACAGATGCTGAAGCTGCTGCTTGGGGTAAAGTAGATCAAATTGCAACGGCCTCGGGTCTGACCGTAGGTAAAAAAGCAGGCGATTATCAGTTTGCAGATTTAAATAATGATAACATTATCGATAACCGCGATATGGTGTTTGTAGGTTACAAAACACCTAACAAAACAGGCGGCATGCAAAATACATTTACATATAAAAGCTTTTCGTTGAGGGTAAACATGGATTTTGCTTTAGGCCATGTAATTTCTGATGGCGCACTCGCCCGGTCTTTAGGCCAGGGTAGGGCCTATAATGAAGGAGCCCCGGTAGAGGCTTTAGGTGCTGATATTTGGCAAAAACCGGGGGATGTAGATAAAAAGTATGCCCGTTTTTCTTTTGGCGATGCTGATTTTGGCCAGAAAAATTATATCCGTCAGGGTGCTGCGACAGTGGGTACAGGTAGCGCATATGCTTCTGATGTAACTTCAATGATTACCAAAGGCGATTTTCTCGCCCTGCGTGAAATTTATTTGAGTTACGATCTGCCTAAAAACTTAATGTCGAAAATTGGCGCTACAGGTTTAAGTGTTTTTGCCAGCGCTACGAACGTCGGTTATCTAACCAGGTACAAAGGTTTAAATCCTGAATCATATACCGGCTTTGATCCGGGGGGGTATCCTCGACCAAGGCAATTTACTTTAGGTGCATCATTAAGATTTTAATTAAACAGTTATGAAAACGACAAAAAAATATACGCTGCTATCCATTATCCTTTTAATGGCTACCGGCTTCTCATCTTGTAAGAAATTACTAGAAGTTAGTCCCCAATCTCAAATAACAGAACAGGTGTATTTCAAAAGCGAGGGTGATTTTCAGCCTTATGTGACCGGAAATTACACCTCAATTCGAGCCTTTGCAAATTCAATCACCTATGGTACGGAAAGAAGTGAAGAATTAATTAACGGAACAAATAGTCGGCTCACGACGGTTTGGTCTCAGATTCTGAGCCCTACAGTAGGTGCATTGAATTACAATGGTCAATATAGGGCGATTGGTAATTGCAATTTATTACTTAACAAAATTGATCAATTTTCTTTTTCAAGTGAGGCGCTAAAAAACCGTTTAAAGGCTGAAACGCTTTGCCAAAGAGCATATACATATTTCTATCTGGTAAGGATAATTGGTGATACCCCTTTAATGCTTGAAGCCATTACAGATGATAATGTTCCACTTTTACCAAGAGCGAAAGCGACGGAGGTGATGAAACAGGTTTTTGCGGATTTAGACCTTGCGATCAGCTTGTTTCCGGAAAAAACATATCTATCGAAATATAGATTTTCTTTTGGTGCGGCGCAAGCTTTAAAGGCTGAGGCAAAACTATGGAGTGCAAAAGTTTTGGCTGGGGGAGCAACGGATTTTAATGATGCATTAACTGCAGCTGCTGCCGTTGAAGCTTCTGGTGTATCCTTATTGCCAAATTTTAAAGATGTAACCACCACGAGAGCAAATGCTGAGGTAATCATGTCAGCGTATTACAATCGTGATGAAAATGGCGCAAACTATGGTTTAAATGCTTTACCATTTTTGACAGCCATTTCAAACGCATCGAACCTGGATAGCATCGCATACGCGCTTACCTCTGTAAATGGCCAAGGCGGTTATCAGATCAGCAAAGAAAGTCGTTCGCTTTTTAGTGGCTTGGTTAACGATAAGCGGGTGCCATCAACCTATATAATTGAAAGACAAGGTACAACTCAAAAAAGTGCCTGGATTACGAAATTACCGGGTACTAAGTATGCAGACGACCGGATTTCGGATAACGATGTAATTATGTTTCGACTTGCAGACATATTTATGATTGAGGCAGAGGCTTACGCCGGATTAAATAATTCAGCTCAAGCCATTACTTACCTAAACAAAGTTAGAAACAGGGCTGGAATTGGTAATTATGCAGGCGGGACAGATAAAACAGCATTAGAGCGGGCAATTTTCGATGAGCGTGGTCGTGAGTTCTTTTTCGAAAATAAGCGCTGGTACGATATTGTTCGTTTCCACTTCGGCGGCACTATAAATGCCTACACCTATGTTCCAAATTTAAAGGGTAAAACGGTTCCGCTTTTCTGGCCGCTTTCTACAACTGTTTTGGCTGCCAATGCAAATTTGGTTCAAACTCCTGGCTATTAATTAAAAGTTTATGCAAAACGAAGATTTATTTAATTTCCAAAAACTAACCCCAGATCAGTTAAGCTTTTTCGAGGAAAATGGCTATCTGATAATTAAAGGTGTTTTAAAGCATGAGGGCTTAAAACAAATCCAGACCGAATGCATGGAGGCATGGAGGAAGGAAAAGGAATCTTTTGATCCAAATAAAAGCTGGCTTCAAAATGCTTTACTGGTGAATATCCACCATCAGGCCCCTACGGTTAGAAAATATTATTTTGAAGGACCTTTAGTCGAAATTGCCTCAGCAATCATTGGGCCGAATGTAAAAGGCGCCACCTCTCAACTCACCTTTAAAATGAAAGGCAATACCAAACCATTTGGTTGGCATCAGGATAATGGTTATGGCGAGCTCGAGCCCTATAATGCGTTAACTACCCTTACTGCTTTAGATGATACCGATCGGGGTAATGGTTGTTTGTGGTTAATTCCGGGAAGCCACAAAGCCGGACAAATCCGCGTGGAACAAAATGTGGACCAAAAGCAGAGCCAATCTGAAATCATTGTGAATGCAGATGATAAGCTAGCCATTCCGATGGAAATTAAAGCGGGCGATGGCTTAATATTTAACTGTTGGATGCTTCATAAATCAGATGGAAACATGTCGGAAAATCGAGATAGACGCATTTTATTTCTTCGTTATGCGGATGCAGACGCTGTTGAAGTTTATAATGATAGAAAGCCACGACTGGGAAAGCTGGTTAAAGGCAAAACGAAATTTGCAGAGGTTGAGGCTTTTGAGGCAGATCTTTAATCCAAGACTAATGAACAAATTGACTGCTGAAACCTTAAAGGGAAATTGGGCGACATTATTATTGCCGATTAAGCCAGACGAATCGATAGATTTTGCTTTACTGGCAAATGAAATAGACAGCTTGATTGATGCAGGCGTTGATGGAATATATTCAAATGGAACGGCAGGTGAGTTTCATAATCAAACAGAAGCAGAATTTGATCAGATCAGTTTGCTTTTGGCAGAAAAATGCAACCAAACTTCTACACCTTTTCAAATTGGATGCAGTCACCCCGCTCCAATTATCTCTTTGGAAAGGTTGACAAGAATTGCCAATTTAAATCCTGACGCAGTACAATTGATTTTACCGGACTGGGTGATAACCAATGATGAGGAACAGATCAGTTTTTTAAAAAAAATGGAAAGTTATGCTCAGGGAATCCCTTTGGTGCTTTACAACCCACCCCATGCAAAATTAGAATTGAAGCCTAGGGATTACTTTAAGCTTAAAAATGAAGTTCCATCCCTAATTGGAATTAAAGTTTTAAGTAAAGATGAGCAGTGGGTAATGGAGATGAAAGCGTTTGCCAGTCACCTTGCCATTTTTGTCCCAGGTCACTTTCTTGCAAAAGGTGTTGAGTCCGGTGTAGCTTCCGGTGCATATTCCAATGTAGCCTGTATAAATCCGGTTGCTGCTCAAAAATGTTGGGAACTGACGCAGGGTAATCTCGAGGAAGCCCTGAGGATCGAAAATAACATCCTGAAATTTTTTGACCGCTGTATCGCTCCTTATCAAAAACGTGGGTATTCAAATCCGGCTTTAGATAAATTTCTAGCCGCGGTTGGGGGCTACATTAAAATCCCGACTAAATTAAGATGGCCATACAAATGGATTTCTGAGGATGAAGTTTTATCCGCCAGAAAAACGGCAAAACAATTAATACCCGAATTTTTTTAACTCATAAAAAACACAGAAAATATGAAAATTAATGGCATAGTTGCTGCAACTTTCGCGGCTTA
This sequence comes from Pedobacter sp. AC464, assembly GCF_979253075.1. NCBI lineage: Bacteria > Pseudomonadati > Bacteroidota > Sphingobacteriia > Sphingobacteriales > Sphingobacteriaceae > Pedobacter > Pedobacter sp. AC464. The sequence continues at coordinate 2,325,617 of NZ_CEEDBV010000001.1, read as the reverse complement.
TCAGGCAGATGGATCGTTAAATTTGACTATAATCCCTCGATTGGTTGATAAGCTTATTGCCGACGGAGTTGCCGGGGTTTATATTTGCGGCACCAATGGTGAGGGACCAAATATGACTGTGGAAGAGCGGATGGCTATAGCTGAGGCTTACGTTAAAGCAGTAAAAAAAAGAATTTTAGTGCTTGTGCATGTTGGCCATACTTCCATTAAAGAATGCCAGAAATTAGCGGCGCATGCAGCTAGAATTGGCGCCGATGCATTTTCATCGGTAGCCGCTTTTTATTTTAAACCCACATCAGTGGAAAATCTTGTTGATTGTATGGCACAAATTGCTTCGGCAGCGCCAGAATTACCATTTTATTATTACCACATGCCAGCTTTAACTGGTGTAGGGATGGATATGGTAGATTTTTTAGCCAAAGGCGGGAAACGCATTCCAAACCTGGCTGGAATAAAGTATACGGCGAGTACACTTCACGAGCTTCAGGCTTGCCTGAATTATGAGAACGGAAGATTTGAAGTACTCTCTGGTTACGATGAAATGCTATTGAGTGCACTTGCTGTTGGCGCGGTTGGTGCAATCGGGAGCACATATACCTTTGCGGCACCCGTTTATCTGGAGATTATAAAATTGTTTAGAAATAGAGAAATTGATGCGGCTGCGGATTTACAGTCGAGGGTAGTCGATTTTATCAGGTGTATCATCAAACATCCATCTATTGCTGCACAAAGGGCAATTATGAAGATGCTGGGTTATGATCTTGGTGAAGCCCGTTTACCACTGGTGTCTTTGTCTTCAGATAAATTTATTGAACTTGAACGTGATTTAAAAACGGTTGGCTTTTTTGAGCTGCTTAAGCAATATAAGTAAAGCTCCTTCGAGTTCACAATGGCGCTTAAAATGTACCTATGAAATATTTTATTTACCTATTTTCTTTAACTCTTATGTTGAGCACTACTCCAGGGCACACTCAAATCAAGCCTAGACCGGCTCGTTTTAAATGGGATCAACTGCCCGCCTTGCCCGATCAATTTGGTTTCGCCGGTTCTTTTAGCGGTGTATCCGGTGGTGCATTAATCGTAGCTGGCGGTGCAAATTTCCCGGATGGTGGCGCACCGTGGACCGGATCAAAAAAGGTTTGGAGCGATAAAATTTTTGTTTTGGATCAGCCTGATGGTCGATGGAAAATTGTTGGCAGGCTGCCAAGTGCTTTAGGCTATGGGGTATCTATCAGTTCCAACAACCAATTAATTTGTATTGGAGGGAGTAATGAAAAGGGCCACTCTGCTGCGGTGTTCGCTATTAATTACGATGGAGTATCAATAAGGTTAGAAAAGTTGCCAGATTTGCCAAAGCCGCTGGCAAATGCTACCGGAGCGATATCAGGCAAAATTATTTACCTGGCAGGTGGTCTATTTACTCCTGATGCAGAACAGACAGCGAATGTATTTTGGTCTTATGATGTATCTGGAAAAAGTAGTAAATGGAATAAGCTGGAAGCCTGGCCCGGCGCATCCAGAATGTTATCCGTTTCAGGCGTTGCAGGAGAATCATTTTACCTCTTTAGCGGTGCTGACCTTGTCAAAAATACTTCTGGCCAGTTGGAAAGGAAATACTTAAATGATGCGTTTTGCTTTACACCTGGAAAAGGCTGGAAAAAATTAGCTGATTTGCCGCACGCAGTTGTGGCAGGGCCAAGTCCAGCTTACACTTCAGAAGATAATACCTTATTGGTTTTTGGAGGTGATGATGGGAAACTAGCCGCAACTTCCTCGTCGTTAAAGGCCGAACATCCCGGTTTTTCTGATGAGATTCTGTCTTATAATCCTAATCATGATCAATGGATACCAAGCGGTAAAATGCTAAAAAAAGTCAACCCTGATGCAGACATTAATCCTAACGCCAGCATTTGGCCTGCGGTAACAAATTCTATGGTCATTTGGAAGGGTAATTTGGTTTTTCCTGGAGGCGAAGTAAGACCGGCAGTACGGACGCCAAGGGTAATTATAGCTTATCCTATCAAATATTAAACTACACAAAATTTGTATCATGGTAAATGTAAAATCAGCAAAATCATATTATTCCTGGACTCTGGTTGCAATACTTTGGGTAGTTGCATTTTTAAACTATTTTGATCGGATAATGATCACTTCGATGAGAGATCCTATCGTAAAGGAGTTTGCATTATCTGATGCTCAGTTTGGTTTGTTAACATCCGTCTTTCTCTGGTCTTACGGTATTTTAAGCCCCTTTGGGGGATTTTTCGCAGATAAATACAGCCGTAGAAAAGTGATTATTTTCAGTGTATCAATTTGGTCGGCCGTTACGCTTTGGACAGGCTTCACTTCATCTTTAATGAAATGTTGGTTGCCCGCGTTTTTATGGGCTTAAGCGAAGCTTGCTATATTCCGGCAGCACTGGCGCTCATAACAGACTATCATAAAGGAAAAACCAGGTCGCTGGCTACGGGTTTGCACATGAGCGGACTTTACGCGGGCTTGGCCTTAGGTGGTTTAGGCGGCTATATTGCCGAATTGTGGGGCTGGAGATCAGGTTTTCATGTATTTGGCGTTTTTGGTATTCTATACTCTTTTCTACTCTTATATTATCTGAAGGATTTAAAGACAGCTGTGGTCGAAAAGTCAGTGAAAGAGCTACCGCCATTAAGTTTATCAGGGTCAGTGAAAGTTTTATTTAAAGAAAGATCGTTTCTGATCCTGATGTTTTATTTTAGTGTTTTAGGTACCGCGAACTGGTTAGTCTATGGCTGGTTACCAACTTTTTTGAAAGAACATTTTCATTTGAAACTCGGGGAAGCGGGCATTTCTGCAACAGGCTACATTCAAATCGGATCTTTCATCGGGGTAATTTTAGGTGGTTTTTTAGCCGATAAGTGGTTCCTTAAAAACAAAAAAAGCCGAGTTTATATGATTATCATAGGTTTTACGTTGGGTGCTCCGTTTTTGTTTCTCATGTCATCAACCAGCATCTTTGCAATAGCAATTATTGCCATGTTTATTTTCGGCATCGCCAGAGGGTTTAACGATGCCAACTTAATGCCTATACTGCGCCAAATTGCCGATAGCAGATACATTGCAACAGGTTATGGTTTTCTTAATTTTTTAAGCACCATAATCGGAGGTTTGATGGTTTACGTAGGTGGCGCTTTAAAGGATGCAAATATTGATTTATCGGTTATTTACCAGGTGTCAGCAGTTTTAATGCTAATTGCTACATGGTCGTTATTCGCTATTAAAATTAAAAGAGACACTTAGTTATGGGTATCATCCTTGGGCACAACGGCTATCAATATAAAGTAAATGAGCATTGGGTGCAAAATAACCGGACTAATTATCCGGTAAATGATTGTCACGAAATGGTACAGGCTAAAAGCGGTCTGCTTTATCTGCTAACTAATGAAACCAAAAATAATATACTCATTTATAATCGAGATGGCGAAATTAAAGGCAGTTGGGGAAATGAGTTTCCGGGTGGACATGGGTTGAGTATTCACAACGAGAATGGGACGGAATTTTTATACATTACAGATACCCTTAGGCATAAGGTTTTTAAAACCTCCCTGACAGGTAGGGTTATTTTTGAAATTGATTTTCCCAAGGAAATTGGTTTATACCAATCTGCTGAAGAATTTAAGCCAACAGAAACATTAATTGCTACAAATGGGGATATTTATGTTACAGACGGATACGGACATCAGTTCGTAGTTCAATATAACGCAAAAGGCGAATATTTAAGGCATTGGGGCGGAAAAGGCCCAGGAAAGGAGCACTTTGATTGCGTGCATGGCATTGCTCTTGATAACCGCAAGGAGGGGCAATCTTCATTATTGATCACATCAAGAAATGAGAATTGCATTAAGCGATTCAGTTTAGAAGGAAAGTATATCAATAAAATTAGTTTACCTGGATCTTTTGTTTGCAGGCCCGTAGTACATCATAACAATATTTACGCTGCGGTTTTTCGTTCAGGAGACAATCAGAATTATGGCTCAGGATTTATTACCATCCTTGATGAGTATGACAAGGTTATTTCGTCTCCAGGTGCAAGTGAGCCGATTTACCAGAATTATTGACTGTTGCCTCAAAGGCAACTTTCGAAAATCTTTATTCATCCGCATGATGTTTGCATCGACCAGGATGAAAATATTTACGTTCCGCAATGGAATTCTAATAGAACACATCCGTTAATGCTATCCAGAATTGGCTGATTATAACTTTCGCCAAGGAAAATTTGGATAATTCTGCCTGATGGAAAACTAGCCTGTGTTTTTAGGTCGTGGTCCACAACGCAGATTGTGCTATGGGGCCGTGATGCTGGCGGTAGCCTTACTAATAGCTTTGTCCGTTCAAAGGGAATAATCTTTAGTATCTGGCTTTGTGGTTCTCACATGATATGATTCTAAATAAAACTGACTGACATAAATGTTCCTCGCTTATTTAACGCTCGGTCTGAATAGACGGTCGGTGCCGAGATGCTCGGCAGCTGATTTATGCTCGACGACCTATGAGCCTGGGTACCGTCTATGTCGCATTCCTTCTAAAGAATGTAAAAACGTCTGCACGCGGGTTCCTGTGTTGGCTGGACAATAAACCTTAATTCAATACCCCCCCGGACATACAATTATCCGGATTGCGATGAACAGGAATAAGACAGTGCCCCAAGAGCCGCGTTTTGTCTGTTTGAACTATGGAAATAAACATACTGTTCACCTTTCAAACTCATTTCGCTCACTAACGAATCAAAAGCACTGGTTTTTGAACGAAAATCTGCATTTGGTTTTTTAAGCTTTACAGGGCCAGAAAATAAAATAAGCGTTCGCCTTCGTATTCACTTTACGTATTTCTTTTTTTATGTAGATTACAAGTCGATAAAATCGATTTATCACAATTTAAATATGAGCTCAGAACTGATGCAAAATGATTATGTTGACACTCGTCTTGTATCAGCGCTGCTTAATAGCCAGCAAGGTCCCGCCTGCATTATAAAAATTCAGGAGGACCTGATTGGTATCCGTTACGCAAACGATGATTTCCTGAAACTTATTGGCATCGATTCAATCGGCCTTGGGGGGCTGTTGCCTGCAGACATTTATGACCATGGTGTTCTGTCAGTGCTGATTGCAGATCTATTGCAGGCAGTCCAAACAAAAACACATAGAGAATCTTCAGTTATCTTGTGTTTGCAGGGACTATCATCGCAATCGATGCGCTTCGGGGCTAAACATAGTTACCTCTTTGGCAGCGAGGGTGCCTTTTACGTGCTACAATTGCTAATCCGCCCCCAAGCGCCCTCTGGCTTTGTAAATGACCACATACCATTTGCGGACGCTACCAGCAATGCATTTGCTGTAAAGCATTTATTCGAGAACGGAAAGCTTTTCAAGGCAATGGTGCATGATGGCTCGGACATTATAGCCATACTAGATGAAACGGCTAATTACCTTTATGTAAGCCCTTCATCCAAGTCCATTCTGGATTTAGAGCCAAATAGCTTGGTCGGAAGGAATGCTTTCGAATTCATCCATCCCCAGGACATTGAAAAAGCCAATCTAGAGTTTGCTGATGCCGCCGGGCAAAAGAAAGTATCGTTAACCCCGTTTCGTTTCCGGCATAATAACGGGACCTGGCGGTGGATTCAGACCATTATTACCGATCTCCGGGGAACGCCTTCCATAGGCGGATTCGTCGCCAACTCCCGAGATGTCATCGATATTTTACAGGCACAAAAAGCTTTAGAGGTTACTAACGAACGATACCGCTACGTCAGCAGGGCAACATCTGATGCAATCTGGGATTACGACGTCGCCTCAAGTACACTGTTGTGGGGAGAGGGTTTCAAAAAAATGTTCGGCTATTCGGATGATACATTGCAGTCAGATATCATGAGCTGGCACAGCAGGATACACCCAGCTGATGCTCAGCGGGTGGAAGCCAGGCTAGAATCATTTCTGGCATCAGAGGAAACGAATTGGAGAGATGATTATAGATTTTTAAAAGCCGACGGAAATTATGCCCATGTCGTTGACAAGGGCTTTGTGATTCGTGATAACCAGGGCAGCCCGCAAAGGATGATTGGCGCCATGCAGGACATCACCCTGAGAAAAAAGGAGGAGGCACGTTTGAGGGTGCTGGAATCGGTTGTGACGAATACCATCGATGCTGTTATCATCGCCCAGATTCTGCTTACAGGCGAGCAAAACATCGGAATTGTTTTTGTAAACAAAGCTTTTGAGCGCATGACTGGATACCGTTCCGGAGAAGTGGAAGGCCGAAATCCCTGGTTTCTCCAGGGCTCCGGTTCTGACCACTTGGAACTCGAAAAGTTGCTTGCGTGCATTGAAAGCAGTCAACCCTATCAGGGCACCAACATCAATTATAAAAAAAACGGTGACGAGATCTGGGTAAGTTATTCCGTTGCCCCGGTCGCGGACCCACAGGGGATTCACACCCACTGGGTGGCCATTCTTCGCGATGTGACTGAAAACAAGAACCGTGAAATCAAACAGCAACTACTATCCGATATCAACACCATATTCAATAAAGAGAAAGGTTTGCGTGACACCGTTGTGTCCATGTTGTCCAAAGTCTGTGAGTTCGGGAAGTTTGCTTGTGCGGCCCTTTTTACGAATGATGATTTGAGTGATTCGCTCGAACTTACTGCATGCCGTTTCCACAATGACGCCGAAGCGGGTAGCGGGCTTTACCCCGATGATATTTTTATTAATAAACATTATGCGCAACAGATCAAAAACAACGGGAAACCCGGTCACTGGAAATTAGGCAATACCGGTGAAGAACTATTCAAGAAGGACATCAGGGGACTTTGTGGAATACCCCTTTACCGCCATAAAACGCTTATCGGCGTACTCTTGCTGGGGACAACAAAAACAGCACCTTTAGACCTATCCGGCCTGCCTGAGGATTTAGGTAGTCATTTAGCTACAGAGCTTCATCGAAAAAAACTCGAACAGGATTTAGAGCATATCTTTAAGCTGGCCCCCGATATTATAGCCATTACAGATTTTTCGGGTAACTTCAAGAAGCTAAACCCCGCTGCATCAGAGCTGCTTGGATATAGCATGGAAACCTTGCTTTCAAAGCCTTTCAGGGATTTTTTGCATCCAAACGAGAAACAGTTAAACATCAGCCAGCTTGAAAGCCTTCGACAAAGCGGTAAAAACTATTACATTGAGGAGCAGTATCTTACCCTCGACGGTAGGAGCAAGTGGCTAGCCTGGACATCCCACCCGATTCAGCGCGAAGGACTTATCTATTCTGTCGCCAAGGATATCACCGATAAAAAAGAGCTCGAGCAGCTTTTGCTGAATTCAAACAGCCTTGCCCGGATTGGAAGCTGGGAGCAGACTTTCCCGGAAAAAAAAGTGAGTTGGTCAATCATAACACGTGAGATTATGGATGCGGATTCGGGGTATCTTCCGACTGAAGATATGCCTCTTGGGGCATTCTATCCGCAGGAGACAATGGAGATGATGCAGAAACGCATCCTCGCTGCGAGAAATCAAGGTGTTCCCTGGGACGAAGTACTTCAGATAAAAACCAATTCCGGTCAACTCAAGTGGGTGAGAAGTATTGGAAGCAGCGAAATGGTCGAGGGTAAATGTTTGAGGATTTTTGGTAGCTTACAGGATATTGACCAGCAAATGCACGCGGAGTTTTCTGCAAGAGCAGCCAGAGCCGAGCTTGAAGAGTCGGAAAAAAGATACAGTGAACTCTTCCATTTGAGCCCGCTGCCAATGTGGGTATACGACTTTGAAACCCTCGACTTTGTTGATGTTAACCAAACCGCGATTGCCAGCTATGGTTACAGCAAAAAGGAATTTTTATCCATGAACATCAGAGCGATAAGACCTCCTGAGGAAATCCGCAAACTTGAAAAAGCAATGATTAAGACCCGCAAAAACGAAGCTTCCATATTTAGGGGAACCTTTAACCATACCAAAAAGAATGGCGAAATTATTCAGGTAGACATTAAAAGTAACACCATAATATACAAGGGAAGGAAGGCAAAAGTTATTATCGCAACCGACATTACAGAACGGCTCAGACAGTTCCAGGCAATAGAGTTGAGAAATAAGAGGCTTAGGGAAGTTGCCTGGATACAGTCACATAAAGTTAGGGCCCCGCTTGCCAAACTGATGGGGCTGGTGCAGCTCTTGTCAAGCAGAATGCCGCAAGCTCCTGCAACTGAAAAAATTCTTGATTATCTCAACACCTCGGCGCAAGAGCTTGATGCGGTCATCAGAGAAGTTGTAGTTAAATCCGAAGAGTTAGCTGAACCCGATTTATGAACAGAAAAATACTTATCATAGACGATGACCCAATTGTTTTGTTCCTTCATGAGACAATCTTGGGCGACAGTGCAAAAAGTGCAGCTGTCCTAACCTTCGAAAGCGGAACCCTGGCGCAGGAATATATTATAAAAAACAAAAGTGACGAGTTGTTGTTGTTGCTTGATATTAACATGCCGGTGGTGAACGGCTGGCAACTTTTAGACTTTCTCTCTACTGTTAGCTGCCAATCAGAGATAGCCGTATTAATGGTTACTTCCTCCGTAAATGATTCAGATAAAGAAAAGGCGCTAAGCTATCCAATGGTTAATGGATTTCTGATCAAACCATTGACTCCGGGAGCATTACTTGCTTTGCTAGACAGTGACCGCTTAAGAAAATTTCTTGAATAATGATTTTCGCTTATCAATCTAAAACTGCGAACACATGATCAGTATGGCGTTGATTAGGTGTTGGTAAATCATTGAGTACAATAAATGACCTTATCGTGGAGTAGAAGTAATTGGTTTGGGTAACGTTGAAGCCAGGGCAATCTGACCGACATTTTAAGTAGCGTTCGTTCTACTTTATTTCATCAGGATATTTTTTGCTTGTCTATTTATTACATAAACATGAGATTTGTAAATGCAGCCTTTGGATGCCTTATGTTATCTAAACCGCAAATGCTTTCACCCATTCCCGATAATTCGTTTGCAGGAATCTCCGATAATAATAACGGCTTGCAGCAGTGATTCAGAAGCCTGTTCCTGAATTTTTCTAATCGGGCATCTGTCTTCTTACTTTTTTTGCTTTTGGCACTGGTGTTTTGGTTTGCTTCGATTTGCGCTTAGCTGGAGTTGATTTGACTGGTGTAGGCAGCTTCTGTTTTTTGTTTTTTGCTGACGCTTTTTTCTTCCTTGCATTTTTAATGCGGTATTCAAGTAGATATAGCCTGGTCTGCCACTTGTCTATGGTCTGATCGTAACTTTTGGGTAGTCCGGTTGGTTCAAGCATGCCGAGGACCTGAGCGAGTTCGCGGCTGCTGTCGGCCTTGGTTTGGTTGGTTTTCAGCCAATCCTGTTGTTTGGCTTCGGTTGCTTTTTGAAATTCAGATGTTGCTGTTTTGATGAGCTGTGCTTCCTGATCTTTTGTTTTGGTCTTTCGGTAAAGGATCATCTGCCTGTTCCATGCATGGGTGTTGGTGGGGTCGATGGCAACCGCTTTCTGATAAAGTTTAATGGCGTTTGGGGTATCGCCAGCCCGTTCGAGCATGATTGCTTCCTCGAAATGTTTTTTGGACCTTATCTTTTTTGCTTCGGACATTGATTTCTTTGGAACAATCCGGGCTGGGGATTGTTTGCCGGAATTGCCGGTCTATATGACCCGGGAGTGACCGGCGGAGTTCTGCGGTATCCTAACTTTGATTGTAAATATTTGATAAATGAAGAAAATTGGATTTTTATCTTTCGGGCATTGGGCCGATCATCCTTCCTATCTTGCCAGAACGGCTAAAGATACTTTGTTACAGTCCATCGATCTGGCTGTTGCTGCAGAGGAGATTGGTTTGAATGGTGCCTACTTCAGGGTTCATCATTTTGCCAAGCAACTCGCTTCGCCGTTTCCACTGCTTGCAGCAATTGGGGCTAAGACCTCCAGCATCGAGATTGGAACCGGAGTCATTGATATGCGATATGAAAACCCTTTGTATATGGTAGAAGATGCAGGATCTGCTGACCTTATTTCCGGTGGCAGGTTGCAACTCGGTATCAGCCGAGGTTCTCCCGAGCAGGTGATTGAAGGGTGGAGACATTTTGGCTTTGCACCTGGTGAGGGAGAAAGTGATGCGGATATGGGAAGGCTTCACGCAATGGAGTTCTTGAAAAGACTGGAGGGCAAGAGTTTTGCACAGCCCAATCCAAATCCGATGTTTCCAAATCCTCCGGGACTGCTTCGATTGGAACCTTATTCCGAAGGTCTCCGGGAGCGGATCTGGTGGGGGGCAGCCTCCAATGCTACGGCAATATGGGCCGCAGAGCAGGGCATGTATTTGCAGAGCTCAACTTTGAAGTTTGATGAAAACGGTAAGCCCTTCCATATCCAACAGGCCGAGCAAATCAGAATGTATAAGGATGCCTGGAAAAAATCGGGGCATTCACGCGAGCCAAGGGTATCTGTCAGCCGTTCCATTTTTGCGCTGATGAACGATCGAGACAGGATGTATTTTGGAGGGCAGGGGAAAGGCTCGGACAGCTTTGGCTATATCGAACCTACCCAAAGAGCGGTATTTGGCAGGGGCTATGCGGCAGAACCTGATCAGCTGATTAAACAGTTGGCAGAAGACCAGGCTATACAGGAGGCGGATACAGTGCTGTTGACCATTCCAAATACCTTGGGGGTGGATTACAATATGCATGTGCTCTCGTCAATCCTGGAGCATGTAGCCCCGGGACTGGGATGGAGGTAGATGAATTCGGTTTTTTGAACTGGATAAAACATTTGATTCGTCCCAGCGCTGATGAAGCGCTCTAGATATTTATGATTTATAATATCTGATTTTCGTGTGGGTTGATAAATTAGTCCTATTGCACCGCAACATGTTGGTTTCATTATTTTACATTTTGAGATTTCGACTCGTCACTTTATTATCCGTTTACTGGCTGAGCACATCATGTTAGTTATCAACAGAAAGTGTAATGCAAGCTGAATTGACAAATTGAATTGCTCCCGGATTTTTGAGCCGGGAGCAATTAATGCCGTCTTTTAGCCTTCCTGATTTATAAAAGTCCTAAGGTAATCAGCTGCTGAAGACCATTCTATTTGCTTGAAGGTTTGGTTATCCAGGGACGGGTGTTGAGTGGTAAACATCGAATACATGTACTGCGCCTGTTGCCATTTGGCATACAGTTCCATTTCTCCGGAGGGATTATCTTCCCGCTGTTTCCTTATGAATTTCGCAAACTGGTCAAGCTCACTGATTTTATGAACAGTGAAATGTTCGTTTGTTATGGATTCGATAATTTGCGCTAAGCTGTTTGGGCTAACCTGAAAGCTTGCGATATGCAGATTCCGCGGCGTTTTTTCTTGAAGAGCGGTTTCTGCAGTGAAAGCTGCCGTGTTCTCCATCGTCGTGAAATCCAGCTTCCAATCAGCCTGTTCTCCCCAATAACCTATTGTCTTATTTTTTAAATCAAGAATAGGGGTATTGTATTTAAGAATATCGGCAAATGCACCATTAAAAACTGATGTTGCCGCTATGGTCTTTCCATCAATGTAAGCTTTAAACTTTCTCCGTAGATCGAAATTTCTATTTTCGCCAGGAACCAAGGGATTATAATCCGTACAGAAGTCAGATGGGATAAACCTTTTTACCCCACTCATAATGGCAGCATCCAGTAAGGCGCTTTGATGCTCAACGATTACTTCATCCAAGCCGGCCAGTGCAGATATAATGCAATCAGCGCCCCTGCAGGCCTCCGCAAGACTTTTGAGGTCACTGTATTGGGCGCTAACCGGCGCAATACCATTTCGGGTGAGAAAAGCAATCTTTTCAGGATCACTTTCAGGACGAACCAGTGCTTTTACAGCTGCGCCGCGTTCAGCCAGGGCCAGGCAAATCATCGATCCCAAATGGCCTGTTGCCCCCGCAACCAAAATTGTTTTTTTCATTTCTTTTTTTAACATAGCTTTATTTTTTTAAAAATTCGTTTACCGCCTCGATAACTGCCTTCGGATGCTCTTCAAACAAATAGTGTCCGCTTTCGGTCATTTCAGCCATAGCGAGGTTTTTACATACATAAGGCAAAGCCATTTTCATATAATTATAGCTTACATAACTTCCAATACCAAGTACTGGCATTAGCAAGGGCTCGTATGATTTAGCATCTTCGATATCAGTAGTAAAGCTTTGATACCAGGCATTGGAAGCCCTGATGCTTTCTTTGTCATTGTAGGCGGCGGCATAGATTTCTCGCTCAGTCTCGCTCATCAGGGATTCATCAATCATCACGTAATGGAAGAGCCAGTCAATCAGGAACCTGAAGCGACCTTCAAGAATTAGTTCAGGGAGGCCTTTTACCTGATTAAAACCCATCCACCAAGCATAGGGTAGGTTTGCATCCATTTTTTCTCCAAAAGTGCCGGCAGCAGGTAATAAAGACATATGCATCATGCCTTCACTGGGATGCATTCCATCTGCTATGATTAGTTTTTTTACGTACCGGGGAAAGTTAAACGCCAGACTCATTGCAACCATGCCACCAATGTCATGTCCGATTAGGTTAACCTGCTCAAGATTGAGCGTTTTTATGAGTTCTATGATGTCTATAGCCATATTCTTCTTGTCGAAGCCAGATTCAGGTTTTTCTGAAGTCCCCATGCCCCTGATATCAACGATGAATACCGTGTGTGTTTTGGAAAGTTCCAGTGCCACATTGCGGTAGGAATACCAGGTTTGTGGCCAGCCGGGAAGGCATAGGAGGGGATCTCCTAAACCTCCCTTTACATAGTGAAGTCTGACTCCATTTACTTTTTCATAGTGGTTCGTAAAACCTGGAAAGTCTTCAATTAACTTTTCGTCGGAAAAGCAATGGTTAATAGGTGTTGAATTTTCTAGCATCTGGTCATGTTTTTTTTATGATCAAAGTTAACAGGACCAGAGGCTGGTAAAACTACCAGTTGGTAGTAAATCTAGCTATCTTAATTTTGCCCGGATCCTGCTTAAGGCGTTGGGGGTAATTCCTAGAATAGAAGCGAGGTCTTTAACAGGGATTTTCATTAACAACTCGGGCATTTCTAAAAATCCAGCATAACGTTCTTCGGCAGACATCGTTTGGAAATTTAGAAGTTGGTCTACCATCCTTGCCGCTGTGGCTTCCCACACTTTACGCCCGAATTCTTCCCAGCCGGGGATGTGCGCATATAGAAAGTCCATATCTTTTTTGTCGATAATCAGCAGTTGTGTTTCTTCTATCGCCTGAATGTTAAACCGGGTTGGCTTTTGCGGATTTAAACTGGAGATTTCAGTAAAAAATTCATTTTGAAAACATACCCAGGTTGTATTTTCCTTATTATTTAATTCGTAATAGAACCGCAGACCACCGCTTATAATGAAAAAGTATTGGTTGGCAATCTGGCCGGTTTTTAGTACGAGCCTGCCTTTGGGTATTGATTTAAACCTGCACCGGGAGCATATAAGATCGAGCTCATGCTGTTCTATGGAAACAATTCTTTTTATGAAAGAGACGAATTCATGTGTCTGCATTTATTTTAAAAGGTTTACAGCAATGAATGGTTTGCTAAGGAAAGTGTACATGTTCAGGAATATGATGGCAAAAATATAAAACAAAATGTTTAACAGGAGATTTACTTTTCATTCCTAGTTGCATCATCCTTATTTTTTTTTGGTGGATTGCAAGATGCTTATCTTAAGATGATCCCTGGGATAGCGAAATTATGCTTTAACGCTGGTAGATAACGATGGGTATGTTTAATTTGAACTGCTAATAAATGTTTACCTTATCTGTCTAATATTTCGTTTTGGAGTAGATTTTAATGCCGTATGTTTCAATTGAGTTTCAGCGCTCAGTAATGAAGCAGATTTCAGCTCAACAAATCTCTATTTTTTCTTCCTTACGGCCTGGGCTTTAAGCATCCGCAGTCCTTTAGCAGGGTTATTCAGGACTAAAACAGGAAGCGCTCCCTTTAAATTCGGAGCGTCAGTTAATTATGAACATCCTGATGTAACTTCCTAATTGTCTTTATTTCATAGTTGATAACAATCGAATACATCAGATTATAGTTTATCAGACAGAAATTATTGCTAACGTTTTCGAAAAAGGATGGCTCCATTCGATATATAATGATTGTTATTTCAAACAAAAGCAACGTTAATGACTTGCATAGCAATCATTTTGCGGGTAATTGTTTGTCCAAAAAATTAATAGATGCCGCAGATGCCAGGCGTATAATTTCAAGTTCTCTTTTACTCATCTCCGCTTGCTCTGCAACTGCCGACCATTTCCCAACTACTCTCGAAATCTGGGTTGCGATTTCGCTTGCATGTTTTGCGCTAAAACCGTCCGGGGGTAAGTAAAGGGATTCCTTCTAACGCTTCTTGATATACATTTAGGATAACGGCTAATAAACGCCAACAGCCGGCCGATGCTGTCCAGCTGATAAGAAGCTTTAGGTGTCTTTCTATCATGGTTCCCGAATCGAATCGCTGGGTTTACATCCATTACTGAATTTTCAGGCTTTTTGAGTAAAAACCAGTAAAATACTTGAGCGATATTTGCCTTTCTTCCAAATACGTCGACATTGTAGTTGATGCCGGATAATCTGAGAAGATTTCATGTTATTTGCTCGTTGGGTTAAAGTAGTTTCTTCTGCTGAAGTTCCCTATTCTGTTTTTTAAAGGTGCTGTAAGCCTTATAATAAAGATGACTGCTATCGCCCTCTCTGGTAAAGCTTTCGAAAAATTTCATCGCTTTTAGAAGGGTTAGCTTATATCTGGGTAGTTCTGGTCCGGGGACTTTGAGCATGTCTGCAACTTCGTTACCCAGTAGATGCCGCATTAAACCAAGTATATCATTGCTACTCACTTTGCGTCTGTTTACTTTTAAAATGTGCTCTATAAGTGATTTTGTAAGTTCCTGCCCATGGATAGAACTCCGAAACTGGCGCTTTTTAATTGCCAGATCGAGTTGTATAGCCATCTTCCCGTTTTCGGGCAACAAGTCTTCGTTCAATCCACTCAAATAGCCCACCACCTTCCAGAGGTGCAGAAATGCTATCTGTTGTGGGTTGCTTATAAGGACACCCAGTTTACGCAGACCTCGAACTACGATTAAGGAAAAGGAAAGGTTTGTGCCTGCCATATCTTCCTGGTTAATTGGGATGCCGAGCTTTTCATCCCAGGTTCCACTTTGGAGCGTATAAAACCGGACAGCCGCATGGACCAGGCGTATACGCAGAATATCGCTAAAAGCACTCCCCCCTTTAAAGAACGCCTCAGGCGCCATCACATCCCAAACAAAAACCGCAGTATCATATAGGCGTTTTGTGGTTTGATTTCTTATCTTTTCTGATAGATACAAAACCATCGCTCCGTCGGCAGCGGTGTAACAATAGGGAAGCGATAATAAACCGAGTAAGGTCATAATATCCTGCGCGTGCTGAGCAAAAAAGGCCTGACCTGCGCTGATTAATTTTTTATCGGCCCATACCGGTAAATCTCCAGCGCCGGCGAGAAACCCAAAGCCTGGGAACATGGCATCTAAATCGGCTGCAGTTGCCTTTCCTTCGAGCCAATGCCTTAACTGGTGTTTTCTCTCCTGGTCGGCGAAGACATATTTTATGAATGCATCAGCCGCGGGGTCGCCAGTTTGCCGTTTTAAATTTAAAAAATCGTCGTTATAGATTCCCACTGCCATTATTTAATCAATTCAGACTTCTGTTTGTGCCGATAATTTCATCATCGTCTGCCAAGAGAAAAGAAACTGAGTCGATGAGATCAAAGCTTTCAATCCTCCGCAATTTTAGAAGCCTCTCGGGCCCTTGAACAATTCTGCAGGAGTTGCTTTTTCAATCGCCGCTCAGTTGAACCTTGAATAAGTATTTATTTTTCCAAAATTTACCTGATAGAATTTTAGTTAAATTAATACAAAATTATCTCAAAATAGTTTTACTGGTGGGAACAGATACTTTTGGAGCTGTCTTCTATAATTTTTAGTAGAGGAAAGTTTGGTTCGATATTACTCTTTGGAAAAGGAGATACATCGAAAACGTAAATATTGCTTTGCTTTTTGAAGTAATCCAATGCAGACAACAACGAGTTAAGATATCTGCCGTTTTTGATTAAATTGAATTTACAAAACCAGAGGACTAAAGAACCCACAACCTAAATATTCAAAATTTTTGTTACTGCGCTCGTAGGCGAGCGCTGAGATTTACGAACTGAGTTTTTCTAACACAATAAAACTCACCTTGAGTTTACTCAGATAGAATAGTAAGAAAATTAAAAATGATTTACTCAAGCCATTAGCAACAATAACGGAAAGTTTACCCTAATTCTATTACAACCACCAGCATTATTTACCCTAATTCTGTGACAAAAAAGCAATTAATTTACCCTAATTTTGTGACAAAATTTAGTTTGAAATTAAATTTCGTCAATGATTATGTAGGATGATCACTCAAAATGATAATTGCCTGAACCCTACTTTATTAACGTGCCATCATCAAAAAGAGGTCAAAGAGCGCAGTATTTAAATTACTTTTATTTTAGATATCTGCCACGATTTGACAACTTTTGAAACATACGGGTAAAGTAGTATCCAGCAATGAGGTGTGGAGTATTACCGAAATATGTTTGCCAGTGGTTGCGGCACAAAAGAAACGGAATAGATTTATTTACATTTTTTTGATCGCGCCTAGGTTTGGATTGGATATAAATATTGTTGAAGAAAAGGCGCAGTTTTGCTTTCCTTCACTTTGGTTAGCCCTTTTGCCGGTCCTGAATAGAGGATCTCACCCCCAAGATCACCCGCTTCAGGACCGATATCAATTATCCAGTCGCTTTGGGCAATAACCTGCATATCGTGTTCAACTACAATGACTGTATTTCCCACATCGACAAGACGGTTGAGCTGGATGAGCAACTTTTCAACATCACAGGGATGTAGGCCTGTGGTGGGTTCGTCTAAAATATATAAGGCGGAACCATTTTGACTTTTTTGGAGTTCAGTCGCCAGTTTCACCCGTTGCGCCTCACCACCGGATAAAGCGGTCGCGGACTGCCCGAGCTTGAGATAACCTAAACCAACTTCCCGCAGTAGCTCAAGCGAACGGTAGACAGCAGGATCCTGAGCAAAAAAAGTATAGCCTTCATCGACAGTCATCTCCAGTACCTGGGCAATATTTTTCTCCTGATAAATCACCTGTAGCGTCTCAGGATTGTATCTTGTGCCCCCACAGGTTGGGCATGGGGTGTAGACGCTGGGTAGAAAAAGGAGTTCGACCATGATGTAGCCTTCTCCCAGGCAGTGCGGGCAACGGCCTTTAGCGACATTGAATGAAAATCTTCCGGCATCATACTTTCTCTTTTTTGCAAGTGTTGTACTGGCAAAACGTTTTCTGACCAAGTCAAATAAACCGGTGTACGTTGCAAGATTGGATCTGGGGGTTCTTCCAATTGGTTTCTGATCGACCACGATTAGTCTGGAAATCCTTTCCAGTCCTGAAGTAATTTTTCCCTGAACAGGTGCGGTTTTTTCGTTTGGTTGCAGGTCTTCTGCGGGCTCAGAGTCTCCTTGAATCTGCTGGCCCAGGCCAGTGGCCACCAGGTCAACCAAAATCTGACTGACAAGGCTGCTCTTTCCCGATCCTGAAATGCCGGTGACGCAGGTCATTACCCCAAGCGGAAAGTCTATGTCAAGGTTTTTGATGTTATGGCGTGTCGCCCCACTTAGACTAAGCATGGACAGCGGTTCGCGCGGGTCAGCCAAGGGGCGTGGTGCTTTGTCAAAAAGAAAGTTACCTGTCATGGACTTGCTGACTTTCTTTAGCCCTTCAGGCGGACCGCTGTAGATAATCTCTCCGCCCTGCAAACCCGCGCCCGGTCCAACATCAATGATCCAGTCTGCATTTCTGATCACTTCAATTTCATGCTCGACGACGAAAATGCTATTGCCTGCCTTTTTCAGTTTGCAGAGTATCTTTAGCAATGCCTGCGTATCGGCCGGATGCAACCCCGCCGAGGGCTCATCGAGTACATATACAACCCCAAAGAGGTTAGAATGCACCTGGGTGGCGAGCCGGAGTCGCTGCAATTCCCCCGGGGATAGCGTTGGCGTACTGCGATCGAGGGTAAGGTACCCTAATCCAAGTTCAAGCATCACAGAAAGGCGTGAACTGATGTCTGCGGAAATACGTTGGGTGACAATTTGCTTTTCGTCCTTTGCTTCTTGGCTGGCATAATGACTAAAGATTTGTAAAAGGACAGAAAGCGGCAAACGGGAAAGTTCAGCGATATCTTTACCTTGGAACTTAACCGAAAGGGATTCTTTGTTGAGCCGCTTACCCTCACAAACCGGACAGGCGGCACTGATCATATACTGCCTGACCCTTTTTCTCATCAGCTCGGACTGGCTGGAAGAAAAGGTTTTAAGGATGTACGGCTTGGCACCTATAAAGGTGCCCATATAATCCGGCGTTCTTTTATCGCGGACTGCCTTGGCGGTTTCTTTTGGTGTGAAGCCGGGATATACCGGGACTGTGGGCGTTTCATGGGTAAAGAGTATCCAGTCACGATCTTTTTTAGCTAACTCCTTCCATGGCACATCTACATTGTAACCCATTGATACCAGGATATCCCGCTGATTCTGACCCTGCCATGCTTTGGGCCAGGAAGCAATTGCACCTTCACGGATGGTAAGGTTGTCATCAGGAACCATAGTTTGCTCGTTTATCTCAAAGACACTTCCAAGTCCGTGACACTCCGGGCATGCCCCTTGCGGGGTGTTGGGTGAGAACCCTTCCGCATAGATGATGGATTGACCTTTTGGATAGTCTCCTGCCCGGGAATAAAGCATGCGCAAAAGATTGGATAAGGTAGTGACGCTTCCTACAGAGGAGCGCGTGCTGGATCCGCCGCGCTGTTGTTGAAGCGCTACCGCGGGTGGCAGACCTTCAATAGAATCTACCTCAGGCACACTCATCTGGTTAAAAAGCCGGCGGGCATAAGGAGAAACCGATTCGAGGTAACGTCTTTGGGCTTCAGCATATAGCGTTCCAAACGCCAGTGAGGATTTCCCTGATCCGGATACGCCAGTAAAAACCACCAGTTTATCCCGGGGGATTTCCAGACTGACATTTTTTAGGTTGTGCTCTCTTGCGCCGCGGACCAGGATCATCTCTTTACTGCTTTTTTCTCTCATTTGGCTTCACTTTGATCTAACTATGGTAATTCAGTTTTTTATCGTACTGTCTTTGCGCAACGATGCAGCTCCCCATCATCAAGATTAGCTAAGAGCAAGCGTAGAATTTTAAAGCGCATGCGCACGAAGAATTAAACTACGGCAAAGCTGAAAAGTTTGGTTTGGGAAAATCAATTCGCAGTGAAAACCAAATGGACTCAAGGCACGCCGTCCAGCTATAGTCAAATTTTATAAGAGCAGAAAATCCAGGCGATATTTCCATTAAAGCTGTTTTGGGCCGAAGTTGTGATAAGTATGAAGAAAGATGGCTACAATTCCAACATGCTTTTTTCTTACTGCTAAAAAATATTCAAGGTTTTTCTTTCAAGATTACCCAATTAACATATGCAGGCTATGGCTAAATCCTATTGTAGCGCTTCCTGTTTGCCGTATAACAGCATGCTGCTTGCCTTCTTGCAAGAAGATTTTAAATAAGCTAATAACAAACATCCATGAGTACTAATAAAATTGTTCCTTCCCCCTATAATAAAGGTTAGCTAAACACCCCGCCTGCTTTATCTGATAATTATTTTGCGAACCCAATTTGAGCCGCACAAGCAAATTAATTGAGCTTTCCAGACAATTTTGTTTTCCTTGCAGGCTGGATATTTGTGTTATGAAAAACATCAATCAAATTCAGTTAGGCCTAAATGGTCCTTTTGTATCCAGTCTTGGGCTGGGTTGTATGCGCATGTCCTCCATATGGGGAGGAGTTACTCCAGATGAATCAGAGAGTATGGCTACAATTAACCAAGCTTTGGATCTTGGCATCAACTTTTTAAACACCGGTGATTTTTATGGCGCCGGCCACAACGAAATGCTCATCGGAAAAGCGATAAAAGGGAGACGGAACGATGCTTTTATTAGTGTCAAGTTTGGGGCGATTTTCCACAACGGTCAATGGTTGGGCCTTGATCTTAAGCCAAATTCAATCAAAAACTTTGTAAATTACTCGCTTACCCGCCTTGGTATTGATACCATGGACCTCTATCAGCCTAGCCGGATGGATGATAGCGTACCGGTGGAAGATATTATCGGCACCGTGGCTGAGCTGGTGAAGGAGGGTAAGGTCCGTTACATCGGCGTATCAGAAATTACCGCTGAGCAGCTGCGTAAGGCCAATGATGTTCATCCGATAAGTGCACTTGAAATCGGGTATTCTCTCGCGGATAGGCAAATCGAAAATGAATTGCTGCCAGCAGCCAGAGATTTGGGCGTTGCTGTAGTTGCTTTCGCAAACACAGCGGAAGGTTTACTGAGCGGAGAACTAAGCGCACCGCTTAGTGATCAGGATTACCGTCAGCATTTCTCCAGATTTCAGGAAGCAAACCTGCTGCATAATCTCCAAAAAGTCGAAGTGCTGAAAGATTTGGCATCCGCAAAAGGATTCACACCTACACAGCTTGCGATCGCCTGGGTAAAACAGCAGAGCAAACAAATCATGCCTTTGGTAAGCATGAGCAAAAGATCGCGCCTGGCTGAAAATCTTGCAGCAATGGAAATTGAATTCAGCGAGCAAGAAATGAATACTTTAAATACTACTTTTGCAACAGGCGCCATCAAAGGAGGCACCTATTTAGCGCGATAAATGGAAAGTCCAGCAGAAATTCTTCCGGGTGTAATCTTTTACTCTTATCTCTCTACCCAGCGGAGACAGAAAGCATGTTTTTGGAACCACCATACCTTGATACTCCAGGTTTCCGGTGAATTCACACTGGAAACCTCTGAACAAAGTATTTCGATGGGGGCAGGAGAAATGCTACTGATTGGCAAAAACCAGTTGGGTACCCTCACCAAGACGCCCGGCGAGAAGGGAAGCTATGAGACCATTGTAATCTCACTCCAGGAAGACTTAATGCGTAAAATCGCGTTGGACGAGAAAATTACTCCTGTCGGCAAATATATCGGAAGGCCAAACCTACTGATTCCTGCTAACGAATTTTTGCAGGGCTATTTTCAATCCATCGTTCCCTATGCAAGAAGTTCAGGAGCCAGTATGACTGATGAGATGGGTATATTAAAAGTAAAAGAAGGCATCAAATTATTACTCCTGGCGCTTCCTTCATTGCGAAATTTTCTGTTTGATTACGCCGAACCTTATAAAATTGATCTGGAAAAGTTCATGCTGAATAACTTTCATTTTAATGTGCCTATAGAAAAATTCGCTCAGCTAACTGGCCGGAGCCTGGCGGGATTCAAGCGGGATTTTCAAAAAGCTTTTGATCTTCCACCACGTCAATGGCTGCTATCCAAACGCTTAGATGCAGCAAAATTTTTAATTGAAAATAAACATCAAAGACCCTCAGCTATCTATTTGGAGTTGGGCTTTGAAAGCCTTTCGCATTTCTCTCATTCCTTCAAAAAGAAGTTTGGATTAATTCCAAGCCACTTAAATAAGCGTATCGTCCCATCATCGTAGACGATTGAAGCGAAGAGTCAATCGTTTCCTTAATAGCTTTTGATTGTTATAGAATTTAATTTTCTAGTGGATCCCTAATAGCGACACACTCCTTCAGGTTTAACAAAGACATCGTTCAAAAAAAACCTCATCCAGAGATAAGAGATTTTTAAACTTGGATAGATAGCATAAACGCTGTTTTAATATTGGTCACAATCTCTGGCGTTAAAAATTCAAAGAGCCATCTAAGGGCTTATACATTCTTAAGGTGGTAAGTGATCCGCTTTTCGGTATAAAGACAGGAATGCTATCAAAGTACTTACTATTGGTATGCGGTTTGCTACCATTCTCAAATCACTCGGACCAGTCTTAAGAGAATAAATAATGAAAGCAGTTCAAATCACTGGCCAGGAAGGTCAACAGGTATTACAGTTGATAGATTATCCTGACCCATCTCCATCCGATCACCAGGTCAAGATAGCCGTTAAAGCCGCCGGGGTGAATAGAGCAGACCTAGCGCAGCGAAAAGGGAAATATCCGCCTCCAGCGGGAGTGCCGGAAGATGTTCCGGGACTTGAGGTATCAGGCATCGTGATGGAATGCGGAAGGCAGGTCACCAGTTGGAAAAAAGGAGATCAGGTATGTGCACTCCTCGCTGGCGGGGGATACGCCGAGCAGGTAGTGGTAGAGGAAGGCCAATGTCTTCCAATCCCAAAACGGCTATCCTTTGCCGAGGCGGCCAGCTTGCCTGAGGCTATATTTACCGTCTGGTCAAATGTTTTTCAAAGGGGAGCATTAAAAAAGGGCGAACACATTTTAATTCACGGTGGTAGTAGTGGGATTGGCATTACCGCTATTCAGCTGGCAAAAGCATTTGGCGCAAAGGTGTTTGTAACGGTTGGTTCTGCAGAAAAAGCAAAATCATGTATCGAGCTGGGCGCCGATGTTGCGGTCAACTATAAAACCGAAAATTTTGAAGACTTGCTCTCCCATCAAGGTGTAGATGTCGTGCTGGATATGATTGGCGGGAGTTATTTACAACGCAATATCTCCATCATGCGTCCCGAGGGCCGCATTGTTTATATAAATGCGATGGAGGGCAATGTTGCTGAAATAAACATCGCCCAGGTTATGCAAAAGCGGTTAACCATAACAGGCAGTACGCTCAGAGCTAGAGAGTATGCTTTCAAAAAACAGCTTGCTTCAGAAATTCGGGATCAGGTGTGGCCATTGCTGGAAAGTGGTAGCTTTAAGCCCCAGGTTTATAAAACTTTCTCATTCGGACAGGCTATGCTGGCGCATGAGTTAATGGAATCCAGTGAACATATCGGGAAAATTGTTTTAGTGCGTTAGTGTGTCAGGATGCATTAAACAATAATGTCCAATTTTTATTATCAGAAATTCAAAACAGCCTTGTTGATAAAAGCTGTTTTGAATTACAAATAAGAAGCTTGGCAAAGGACTCATTAATATGCCAGCCTTGCAGTACTTTCGAATTAGTATTCAATTACGATTTTACCGATGGTTTTACCACTTTCCAATAATGCATGTGCCTGTTTTAGGTTTTCGGTGCTGAAACCGGTGAGGTGCTCGTTGATTGTGGAATTGATTGTTCCATTTTCGAACAACGCTGCAGCCTCAGTTAAGATGTGGTGCTGACGGGTAATATCTTGTGTTTGAAACATGGACCTGGTAAACATCAGCTCCCAGTGAAAACTTACGCTTTTGCCTTTTAATTGCCTCAGGTTCACGTTTTCTACTGGATCACTAATCGAGCCGATATGACCTTGCGGTTTGATTAGTGTAACCATGGCATCCCAGTACTGGTTGACATCCACAAAATCAACAATGAAGTCAACCTGATTAAATCCCGCCTGTTGCACCTCCTGCAAGAGGTTTTGATGGTCTACTACAAAATCTGCACCTTGCCGCCTGCACCATTCTACGCTTTCCGGCCGGGATGCGGTAGCGAGCACCGTTAATCCGGCAACCTTTTTTGCAATTTGAATCGCGATAGATCCCACTCCACCTGCGCCGCCGATAATGAGCAGTGATTTTCCTTTATCGCTCTCATTAATCCGGATGCGGTCAAACAAAATCTCCCATGCGGTGAGTAGCGTCAAAGGCATAGCAGCAGCTTGTGCGGGAGTAAGGTTCTCGGGTTTCCTCCCAACGATGCGTTCATCTACCAACTGATATTCCGCATTGCTGCCACTTCTATTAAGATCTCCGGCATAATAAACCACATCTCCTTTTTGAAATAAACTTACCTCCGGGCCTGTCTCTTCAACCTCACCCACAGCATCCCAGCCAATTACCTTTGGCTGCTCCAGCACCTTGTCTTTCGCGCTATTTTGGCGAACTTTATAATCCACCGGGTTTACGCTGATTGCGGTAATTCTTACCAAAAGATCTCTCCCCTTCGCCTTTGGCTTCTCAGTCTGGAAAGTGATAAAGCTTTCTTCTTCAATAATTGGTAAAGAATTTTTAAATCCTATTGCTTTCATTCAATATATTTTTGTTTTTATACTAATGATGTTTGTAAAGTAGCCCTTCCCTTAAATTTTTAAGTTCAGAAATATCCTACTAAGTTAACGCTCCTAAGAAAGAATTTTCATAACAAGACCGTCATTTTAAACTAGAAGTTAGCCATCTGGCAGGGTTTTGGGCTTGTAGATTTCAAATTATTAGCCCTTTCCATTAGTTCCGAAAAGATAATGGAAACATTGACATTTCACAGATGAGCAGAAAGCACGACGAGTAGCCCAACTCTGCGATAAAATCAATTCATCAACGACTGGGAAAAAACAGCAAAGGCACCACCTGAGCAATGCCTTTACGAATTAACACACGTCAATCCTTAATCCAGCAACTCAATCATTGTCCTCGCCGTAGGTCCAGCCGATAGCGGGTTTTGCCCGGTTACCAGCAAACCATCTACTTCCACCTGGGAAAGAAAAGGTACCAGTGCGGTTTTCACCTCCGCACCAAGCTTTCCCAGTGTCTCTTCCAGCAGATAGGGCACATTGCCTGCTCTGCCCACGAGCTTTTCTTCCATATCGCTAAAGGCTGCGATACGTTTGCCTTTTAGAAATCCCGGCCGTTGGCCTTCCACACTGATCAGCGCCGCAGGTCCATGGCACACCAGTGCAACGGGTTTACCCGCATCGAGAAAATCCAGAATCAATAATCCACTGTCATTATTTCTGGCCAGGTCCCATATCGGCCCATGGCCGCCCGGATAAAACACCCCATCGAAATCTGTTGCCGAAAGTTGGTTTAGCGGCACGGTATGCGAAAAGGCTTGCTTGGCGAGCTCATCATCCAAAAAACGCCGGTTCGATCCTGTAATATGCTCAGTTAGCTCGCTCATCGGATCAACCGGCGGGCGACCACCCTTTGGACTGGTCAGGGAAACTGAATAGCCAGCATCAATAAATTCATAATAGGGGTCAGTGAACTCACCCAGCCATACGCCCGTCTTGCTATCTGTATTTTCCATCTCACTGTGAGAGGAAAGCACCATAAGTATCTTTTTCATTTTCCTTTATTTAATATCCTCAAGACTGATTTCATTACCTAACTCATTGAGCTGCTGATGGGCTTTCAAGTGGCTTTAACGAAATGAGCACTGAGCATTAGCAGCCTCTTTCTTATGTTCTTTAAGCTCCTTCAGATCTTTGTATTTTAGTTCTGTCATCGTCCTATTTTAAACTTAACAACAAACCAGCTCCCCAATAGTTCGTGAGAAAATAATCCGTGGCCCAGAGCGTAACGTCGATTGGTCTAAAGCAGGATCCAATCCAGATTTTACCTTGCTCCTTTTCGATTGATTGTTGAAAATATTCTATGAAATTACAGCGTTGGGCAGTTTGCCCACTTACATTGCAGTTGATTAAGGTTTACTTAAAAAAAAGTGATCTTCAAGCCTGGTCTAGTATCGCTCGCCAATCGACAGTAGAACCGGAATGTCAGCACGACAATAAACCTACGCCGAGGAAACAGCCTTCGTTTAAACCGAATGTGTAGATGGCAAATGGCGTATTATTAAACTTATACACACATGAAAGGTTTATCTTTAAAACCACCAAGTCGCCTTTCCGGGTCCGTGTTGGGAAAAGGCGTTTCAATAGAAGGAATTACGACAATTGCTAACAAAGTCTCTCCGCATAATCGAGCTAATAAATAGTTTTGGTAAAATACTATTGACGACATTCAAATTCCCTATTAACATCTTATTCGATTATCAAAATAATACCAGCCATTATATCTTAACAATAGGAGTTTATACATGCTATAGATGTCTTATCTCCTTACCCATAAGGATAGGCTATGCTTTTAAAATACAAACATTGGATAAAATAGTATTAACATTTCATTCTTTTCAAGGCTACTTTTGATACATAAAAAAGAAGCGAATCTAATATTCGTCATACACTAACCAAACATCATATGAGACATACTCCAGTTTTGATTGAGGATTTTTACCACCTCGAATTTCCAATATCAACCCCTATTATTGCGTTAAGCAAACAAGCGATAAACGATTAAAATGAAGCTACACCTACTCGATATTTTAATCTTAGTCTTTTATCTAATTATGATGGTCTTCATTGGTTGGTATTACCGCAATAAAGCCCGTTTAAATAAAGAAAGCTACCTGATGGGCGGCAAAAAATTGCCATGGTATATGCTAGGCTTAAGTGATGCTTCAGACATGTTCGATATCAGCGGAACAATGTGGATGGTATCGCTTTGCTTCGTTTATGGACTCAAAAGCATCTGGATTCCGTGGCTATGGCCTGTTTTCAATCAGGTTTTCAACATGATGTTTCTTGCAAAATGGCTTAGGCGATCAAATGCCGATACTGGTGCAGAGTGGTTAGCCACGCGTTTTGGTTTAAAGGGCCGGGGTGTAAAGGCTTCCCATAACGTGACCGTCGTTTTCGCCCTAATCGGTTGCCTGGGATTTTTAGCATACGGTTTCATTGGTCTTGGTAAATTCGTAGAAATTTTCATTCCCTGGAACATCGTGGAGCCCTATGTACCCTTTAACGTCAGCGCACAATACGTCCCCCATTTTTACGGTATCCTGTTCACCTTATTTGCAACCTTTTATTCCATACTCGGGGGAATGCATAGTATTGTATTGGGAGATGTTATCAAATACATCATCATGACCATAGGCTGTGCTGCAATTGGTTATATAGCCTTCACTCACCTGCAAAGCCAGTCCATCCAGACCCCAAGAGATTGGGCCAACCCATTTTTTGGATGGAAACTCGATTTGGATTGGTCGAATATAGTTGCTGATGCCAATAAAAAGATTGCCGATGATGGTTATGGTTTATTTGGCTTATTTTTTATGATGATGCTATTTAAGGGCGTCTTTGCAAGTCTGGCAGGCCCCGCGCCAAATTACGACATGCAAAAAGTACTCTCCACCAGCTCCCCGAAAGATGCCTCGAAAATGACAGGTTTTGTTTCTATAATACTTTTACCTGTCCGATACACTATGGTCATCGGGCTTACAGTGCTAGCGCTTTTATATTATAAAGAACTGGATTTAAGTTCTCCGACAGGAACTGATTTTGAGCGCATACTACCAGCAGCCATCAATTCATTTTTGCCTGTAGGAATATTGGGTATCGTACTTACAGGTCTTATGGGTGCCTTCATGGGGACTTTTTCAGGCACCTTAAATGCCGCTCAAGCTTACATCGTAAACGACATTTATCTCAAATACATAAAGCCTGAAGCTTCTACAAAGCAAATCATGACCATGAACTATGTAACCGGCCTGGTCGTTGTTGTGGTGGGGGTGTTTCTGGGTTTTTTTGCTAGAGATGTCAACAGCATTTTGCAATGGATAGTTTCAGGTCTTTATGGCGGCTATATTGCCGCGAATATGCTCAAATGGTATTGGTGGAGATTCAACGCCAATGGCTTTTTCTGGGGCATGCTTACAGGTATCGCTGGTGCTCTGGTCTTCTCGCATTTCTTTAGTGGTATTGAATTCCTTTATTATTTTCCGGTACTATTCATCATTTCCATAATTGGCGCTCTGGTGGGAACTTATAGCGCTCCTCCAACGGATGAGCAGGTTCTAAAAAGCTTTTATCGCACCGTTAGACCCTGGGGGTTCTGGAAGCCTGTTCATGAATTGGTGGTAGCAGAAAGCCATGATTTTAAAGCAAATAAGCGCTTCAAGATCGATATGTTCAATGTAGCACTCGGGATTCTGGCTCAACTCTGCCTGACGGTCCTACCAATGTATTTTATCCTTTGGATGAAAACGCCATTAATCATCACCATTGTACTTATCGCCATAATTGGGCTGATATTAAAACGCACCTGGTGGAATAAATTAGAAAATTAGATTTTTAGACTTTAACATAAATGAATTTCAACAGCAGACTGAAAAAAATAATAGCGCAATATGAATCGCTCATCGGTCAAAAAAACGAAGCAATAGATTATACTAATGGTATTTTTCAGCGTTACGTAAATCCCGTCCTTACCGCCGGCCACGCGCCCTACAAATGGAAGTATGATTTGGATGAGAATAGTAACCCATGTTTAATGGAACGAATTGGCATAAACGCGGTATTTAACTCCGCGGCGATCAAATTTGAAGGTAAATACATGCTGATGGCGAGAGTGGAAGGTAGTGACAGGAAATCTTTTTTTGCTATTGCCCAAAGTGATAACGGCATCGATAACTTCCGGTTTTGGGATAAGCCAGCTATCATACCACACTTTGAAGGCGAAACGAATCTTTATGATATGCGGCTTGTTCAGCACGAAGATGGATGGATTTACGGTGTGTTTTGTACCGAAAGCCGTGATGATTCGGCTCCTGATGCGGATCAATCTTCTGCAATTGCGCAATGCGGCATCGTACGTACCAAGGACCTTGTTCATTGGGATAGATTAGCGGATTTCAAAACCCATTCCGCTCAGCAGCGAAATGTTGTTTTGCATCCAGAATTTGTGGGTGGTAAATATGCATTCTACACCCGTCCGCAGGACAGCTTCATTGAGGCCGGTAAAGGTGGAGGCATTGCATTTGGACTTGCAGATGATATAGAGCATGCTATTGTAGATGTGGAAACTGTCATTGATAAACGAATATACCATACGATTTGCGAGGCGAAAAATGGCCTGGGTCCAGCTCCAATAAAGACCGAAAAGGGATGGTTGCAGATGGCGCACGGCGTGCGAAATACTGCCGCCGGTCTTCGTTATGTTTTGTACTTATTTCTGAGCGATGCAAATGATCTAACAAAAGTCACTCACAAACCTGCAGGTTATTTTCTGGCCCCGGAGGGCGAGGAGCGTGTGGGCGATGTATCAAACGTTGTCTTTTGCAACGGCTGGATAGCGGACCAGGACGGACAGGTATTTATTTACTATGCTTCCTCTGATACCAGAATGCATGTGGCTACCTCCAGCATTGATAAGTTGTTGGATTACACGATGAACACTCCACAGGACGGATTCACCAGCGCTGCCTCAGTACAGGAAATCTGTAAACTGGTTGAAAAGAATGAACAATTGGAACTAATGGAGAAGCGCTAAAAAATTTTATTATTTGTTCCAAGTTCGCAGTTAATGCATTAGGAAAGGTTAAAATACTATCAGTTTCGATTAATGAAAGAATGTTTTAGTGGTAGTGATAAAAGTGTAGTTTTAATTGGTTTAGCAGTTGGAGGGCCCATAGTCATATGGGCCTTTTTTTTAGCCTTTTTTAGCCGTGTACAACTCCAAAAAAACAACTGATAAAAAGCCATATTTAAGTAAATAAAAGATTGCCATTGACTTTGGGCACATCGGCATCGAATCGAAAATTCAAGTTGCCATATTTATTCAATGAAGTATCGCGCATAAATTTTCCCTAAGGAGGTTCAAGATGTTAGAGCAATAACGTTCAGAATCTTTCGGTTCTAAAGATAATCTATACGAATTATACCACATTTTGTTAAAATACCATTAATTAAGGGGCAATTACTTAACTAATATTGCTTATACAATTTGCACCCTGCAAATCAACTAACCAAAATAATCTTTATGAAAAGTTTTTTACACACAACAGCGGTGTGCCTAACCTTTTTACTGGCCTTTACTTACCAGCTCTTGGCCCAGCAAAGAAATGTGAAAGGCGTAATCAGCGACGATAGCGGCCAACCCTTGCCTGGTGTTTCGGTGATGATAAAAGGTACCCAGCAAGGCACCTCCACTAATGGCGAAGGGCAATATTCCTTGAATGTATCTTCATCATCTGCTATCCTGATTTTTAGGGCGGTTGGTTACGCAACCCGTGAACTCGAAGCGAGCAGTTCTACAATCAATCTTTCGTTAAAATCCACTACCGGGGAATTAGATGAAGTTGTAGTAAAAGGGTTTGGAACCCAACAGAAAAAAATTACAGTAACGGGTTCGGTCTCTACTATTGGTGGTAAAGAACTCGTCTCTACCTCGGTATCCAATATATCCAATATGCTTATCGGTAACGCTCCGGGCGTGTCAGGTTTACAGCAAAGCGGAGAGCCTGGTCGCAATAATGCAGCCATTACCATCCGCGGGGTATCCACCTATGCAGGGTCAACAGATCCACTTATCGTTATTGACGGGGTTCCGGAACCGCCTGAGCAAACCTACTCAAGGTTGAACTCTATGGATGCCAATGAAATTGAAAGTATTAATATTCTCAAAGATGCATCTTCGACTGCAGTTTATGGCGTGAGGGGTGCCAACGGTGTTATTATCGTAACCACAAAAAGAGGTAAACTTGGCAAGCCGGTTTTAAGCGCATCGACGAATTTTGGTTTCACAACAGCAGCCAATTTGCCAAAAAACGTAAGTTCTTATGACTTTGCTCTAATGCGTAATGAGGCCATTCGCACGGAGCAGAGCACCTATGGCGTCTCTGCTTTCAATGATTATCTTTTCGATAGCAACGATCTGTGGAAGTTCGCGAACAACCGGGACTACACCCCGACTGAAGTAGCTAACTATCCAGGCCTCACTAGCACTCAAAGGGATGCATTGAATGCCAGTCCTGCACTATATTATTCAAGCCGAGATCTCTTTAAAGACCAGTTTGGTGGCAAAGGTCCACAGCAACAATTTAACTTAAACATTGCCGGCGGTACTGAGAAAGTAAAATATTATACCTCATTGGGCTATTTTTCGCAAGGGTCCATCCTTCAGAATACAGATTATTACGGAGCCAATACCAGATCAACCTATGACCGTTATAACTTCTTGTCCAACTTTGACATAAACGCGGTGAAAAACCTGGCCATCTCGGTTAATCTATCCGGACAGTTCGGCACCATCGTTGGACCTGGTATCGATGGGGGAACTTCGCTCAATGACCGCTACAAGATCATTATGCAATACCTTTATGACACCAACGCAATGATGGCGCCAGGTATCATAGATAATAAACTCATCAACAGTATTGCCGGTAATCCGGGTACGGCGTCTAACCCTCTCGGCCGTAAAATCGGAAGTTTACTGGGTAATCAGAACTCTATTAGGAACTTACTTGCCAGCGGAACAGAAACGACATATGATTCGAGATTAACCGGACGAATCGGGGCGAAATACACCATGGACTATTTAACTAAAGGTCTATCCCTTAGAGCTAATGTGAATTATGAAAACAATTACTCAAAAGCAACAACTTACCGCGTAACCCTTCCAGAGTTTTCTGTGCGCCGGAATCCAATTGATCCCAATATCCTTGATTTTTTTGGTGGAGAGCGTACATCCTCAGGTACGTTTAATCCTAACCCCAATCACAACAGCGTGAACCGGACTTTTTACGTGGATGCAGGAATTGACTATGCTCGCAGCTTTGGTAACCACAGCATTACAGCCCTTGTTCTTGCTAATGCACAAAAGTATTATCTGCCTATAGATAATTTTAATACCCCATCAGGAAATATGGGGCTTGTGGGCAATGTCGCCTATAACTACAAAGAGCGTTATCTGGCTGAAATCAGTGTCGGATATAACGGCACCGAACAGTTCGCTGAAGATAAAAGGTTTGGCCTTTTTCCTGCATATTCAGTTGGATGGGTTGCTTCAAACGAATCGTTTTTTCCTAAAAATGACTGGATAACTTTCTTAAAATTCCGAGGGTCATACGGAATGAGCGGGTATGATAAAATTGGTGGTGACCGCTATGTATATCTTCCTAGCACTTTTGTGATTAATCAGCCAGGTTATTATTTTGGCAATGGTGACGGATCAACCGCAAATACCTTAACAACCGGAACGAATGAAAGTAAACTTGGTAACCCGGCGGTAACCTGGGAAGAAGAAACCAAAAGAAACTTAGGCCTGGAGGCAAAATTTTTCAAAAATAGACTTTCGTTAATCGTTGAAGGCTTCAAAAATGACAGGACCAATATTTTCACCCAGCCTGGTACCATCCCGGCAAGTTATGGGGTAGCAGTAGCGAATGTGCCAAGAGCCAACTTGGGCATCATGAATAACAAAGGATATGAAGTAAGCTTAGGCTGGTCAGAAACCAGGGGACAGGTTGGTTATAACATCAACGCTTACCTGAGCTATGCGAAAAATAAAATCGTTTACAATGCAGAGGCGCTCAACCCATATCCTTGGATGAATACCTCAGGATATAGTTTTGGTCAGTATAAAGGCTTTGTATCTGATGGTTTTTACAATACCCAGGCAGAACTTAACAACCGGCCTGTTTTAACTTATAATGGCAACCAGGCTGCCCTTGGAGATATCCGCTATAAAGACATCAATGGTGATGGTTTGATAGACGCATCAGATCGGGTGCCAATAGGATACACCAACCGAGCATTGTATGATTTTAGTTTAAAGACAGGCATCAACTATAAGAGCTTTGATTTAAACGTGCTTTTCATCGGCAAAAGCAAAGGTTCATTTAATATCAATAACGGGATGAATCATCCATTTGTGAAAAATGCAGGAAACGCATTCCAATGGCAGTTTGACGGGAGATGGACCCCTGAGAAGGTAGCCAATGGAGACAAGATAACTTTTCCCAGAGCCACCATCGCCGGTTCAGCCAGTGAGGCAAACAATTACCAAAATTCTGATTTCTGGCTAGTTTCGACAGCTTTTAAAAAGTTAAAAAATATAGAACTCGGTTATACTTTCAATAATTACGGATTTATGAAAAAAGCCCGCATAAGTTCTCTTAGGATTTATGCAAATGGCAATAACCTTTTCACATGGGACAATGATTTTGATGAAATCGACCCTGAACAAACCGATAGCGGGACTTCCTACCTTTTTCCGCTAACCAGGGCTTTCGTTTTCGGCGCCAATATTCGTTTTTAAACCTGATTATCAAAAAATATGAAAAAGATAATTTACTTCGTCTCCGCAATAATAGGCGCAACTGGCCTTTATTCTTGCCAGAAAGAATTTTTAGAAAAACCTGAAACTACAGGGAATACGACTATAGAGACGGTTTTTGCATCCTCCGTTGAGGCGACCAAAGCGCTCGCCAATGCGTACAGGACTTCTCTTTGCCAGGGTCTTTTTGATAATGGCGGAACCAATATCGGAAACGGCACACTTTCCGGTATTTCCGGGGAGGCAATGCCTGGAGAAAGCTGGGCAGATATTTATGCTGCTTATAGTTTAGCGGGACTTACCTCAGAACGCAGTACCGACAATTTTGCAAATAACTTTGTAGCCATCAGACGTAACTACATCATTTCAGAAAACATTGATAAGGTGCCTGATATGGATGGGACCACAAAAGGTTACGTAAAGGCTGAAATGGCTGGCTTAAACGCCTACCGTTATATGGGCATGTTCATCCGTTATGGCGGTGTGCCGGTTGTGAATAAAACCTTTATTTCTTCAGATGATTTAGCTATTCCCCGAGCTACTCTGCAGGCAACGCTTGATAACATTATCCAGTTAAGCGATGCAGCTTACGCCGGGCTTCCAGACAGCTGGCCGGATAAATCTGTAGGCAGGTTGACTAAAGGAGCTGCACTGGCGATAAAAGCCAGAGCATTGCAGTATGCTGCCAGACCCCTATTTAATTCAGCAGCACCATACTTGAGTTTAGGGGCAAATAACAATATGATATGCTTTGGAAACGTAAGCCAGCAAAGATGGACTGACGCAGTTACAGCCAATGAAGCGGTAATTGCGTGGGGAAAAAGCCATGCTACCGACATCATCAATAGCGGAGGCGGGGCAAATATCCCGAACCCCAACGCACTTGATGACTACGGAACTGCAACCTCAACACCAAATAATAAAGAAGTATTACTGGCCTATAAACTGGATAATAATGCCAATAACGTTAAAATGTTCAAGTTTTATATTCCTGTCCGAGGATCTTCAGGAAGAGGGGGTAGCGACATTAACAACGAAAGATATCTAACCGATAATGCAGGGATGATCACCAATTTCCTTCGCATTTATTATAAAGCGGACGGTACTGACCAGGACTGGCCAAAGGTAGGAGATGCCGCAAGACCATATGCTGACTACAATACGCGCATGCAGCAGATGGAGCCGAGATTTAAGGCAGATAATTATGCACATGGAATTGATGCCTGGAATAACCCTGGAAATTCAGTCTGGTCATATGATAACATCAATTCAGGCGTGAATATCTCTGGATCTGGAAAAGGCGACGCACAAAGCACCAAATTTTATTACAAAGCAGGTACCCGCTCGTGGTTTGAGTGGCCACTGTTCCGGATGTCTGAATTCTACCTGAATTTAGCTGAAGCCTATAATGAACTGGGCAATACGACCAAAGCGCTCCAAAACCTAAATATTGTACACAATAGAGCAGGTCTTCCAAGTATTACAGAAAGCAACCCGTCAGCGCTTCGTCTTTTGATACAGCGGGAATGGAGCATAGAGTTTTATAAGGAAAACCGCAGGTATTTCGATGTTAAACATTGGAAACGCTCTGATATTGCCAGTGGCGTGATCGGCGGGCAGTATGAAGAATTCAGGTTTACTTTTGCCCCTGGCAAAAGCAATCCAGCCATCACTTCAGATATATTATCCTACACCAATAACAATACTTTGAGCCCCTATTGGAACGCAAAGATGTATTTAGAACCCATTCCACTTTCGGAGATTAATAAACGCATACTGGTTCAAAACCCAGGTTATTAAACGCTGAAAACAAACTAACCATACAGGAAATATGACTAACCAATATATAAAAAGCACGGTTCTTTCTGCCTGCCTGCTCCTGAGCACAGCGATGAATATTGCCGCACAAAACAAAAGCCTAACCGATAGCGCGGCCAGGGATACCGCACGCATGGAGCCGGGGAGACTGCTTAATATCAAAAAAATTAACTCAGCCGCTGCCGTTACATCTGTGAGCGGTGAGGCTTTGTATCAAACGCCGACCATGAATTTAACCAATACACTATACGGCAGGCTGAATGGCTTAAGTGTCAACCTTGGCTCAGGTGAGCCAGGTTATGATAATGCCGCGCTTGGAATCAGAGGCGTGGGATCGCTATCCTCGACCTCCGCTGGTGGCTATAATACCTATAAGGTATTTGTTGACGGCTTTGAAACCAATCTCAATTACCTGGCTTACCTCTCCGCTGCAGAAATTGAAAGTATCTCTGTTTTAAAAGATGCAGCAGCGCTCGCCACATTCGGGATGCGCGGGGCCAACGGGGTGATTTATGTAATCACAAAAAGAGGAAAAGTCGGTAAGCCGACCATTTCTTTCCAGGCAAGGACCGGCATTCAGAAAGCTATCAACATCAATAAGCCACTTGATGCTTTCGGATATGCTAGCCTGTATAACCAGGCCATTAGCAACGACAAAGGCAGGGTATGGTCGCCTCTTTATTCACCTACGCAGTTGCAAGCCTATCAAAACGGCATGGGAACCAATGTTGACTGGTTTGCTGAGGTGTTAAAAAACCATGCGCCATATACTGATGGTGATTTGAGTTTTACTGGCGGGGATGATAATGCCAGGTATAACATCGTGATGGATTACGCCAGGCAACAAGCCTTATATAATGTCAAGCAAACCGATGCCACTTCCAATTCAATAGTCAAACGTTATAACCTGAGATCAAACCTGGACTTTAAAATGTTTGACATATTTGAAGCGAAGGTAGATCTTGGCGCTAGAATTGAAGACCGCAAAGCGCCAAACTATAGCGGAGCCAGCCTGTGGCAAAATCTCTCGCGTTATCCCTCAAATATTTATCAGGTAAGGGATGCCGCGACCGGAAATTACTCTGGCACCTCACTTTTCCCCGATAACCCCGTAGCATCCATTAATTCGCTTGGCTGGTTTTCTTCTCACAGACGCATCCTTCAGGGAAATTTCACACTGAAAGAGCGTTTGGATGAACTCACACCAGGCTTATATTTAAGCCAGGCCTATTCCTTCAATAGCTATTCGCAGAGTAATTACTCCAAAACGGCAGATTATGTCAGGTTTTTTAATGGTCAGCCTGGTGGTCCAACAAATGTGCTCACTCCGCTTCGCGCAACGGGCATGATTCCCGGAGGGCAGGAAGACTG
This sequence comes from Pedobacter sp. AC464, assembly GCF_979253075.1. Taxonomy (NCBI): domain Bacteria; kingdom Pseudomonadati; phylum Bacteroidota; class Sphingobacteriia; order Sphingobacteriales; family Sphingobacteriaceae; genus Pedobacter; species Pedobacter sp. AC464. Next base: position 2,289,381 of record NZ_CEEDBV010000001.1, on the reverse strand, counting down.
GAAACAGCTCATGGGCACAATCGGTTATGAAAGAAGTTTTGGGAAACACCAAATTTTATCTGCACTAAATTACCACCAGTCTGATTTTAAAACCGATGGGGGCGTTGACGCTTATATTTATCGTTACCAGAATATCAGTGGACGGGCCAATTATACCTATGATAACCGCTATGTTGCTGAACTTGGTTTTTCTTATTTCGGAGCAGATGGTTATGCGCCAGGAAACCGGTGGGGATTTTATCCCGCGATTTCTGCCAGCTGGATAGTTTCAAACGAGGAATTCTTAAAAGACAGCAAAGCCATCAGTCTGTTGAAGCTACGCGCATCTGCCGGAAAGACCGGTAGCATGGATTCAGAAACCCAGAATAGTGGGCGCTTCCTATATCAGCAGTATTACAATAACAGTGGCACATTTTACACTGGAAACTCCAGCATCACGGGTAACTCGGGCTTAAATCAGAACGTTTTAGCCAATCCCGATATCTTTGCCGAGCAAAGCATTAAATACAACTTTGGGGCAGAAGTGAATTTCTTTAGAAAACTCAGCCTGTCTGCAGATGTATTTTTAGACAAGCGTAGTGGTATCCTGACCCGGGACAATACCATTACCGGAATTTATGGCACGATAAATAGCTTTGCCAATCTCGGTAAAGTAACCAATAAAGGCTTTGAATTTTCTGCCAATTTCTCAGATAAAAAAGGAGATTTTGGATATGGAATATGGGGACAGGTGGCTTATAATAAAAACAGAATCGACTATTTTGCTGAAATACCTCAGCCGTATGAATACAACCAGCAAACTGGGCGCTCAATAGCCCAGAATTACGGTCTTGTTTCAAAGGGGTTTTATCAACTCGAGGATTTTAATGCCAATGGTACATTAAAAGGCGGTCCTGTGCCTGCCTTTGGCCTTGTTCAGCCTGGAGACTTAAAATACCAGGACCTTAACGGTGATAATATTATTGATGAAAAGGACATAACCTCAGTTGGAAAATCCCTGTTTCCGGAAATGACCTATTCGTTTGGTGCAAACTTTAGCTATAAAGGTTTTGACTTAAGTGCGCTCTTCCAGGGTATTGGCGGTTCATCAGTGAATATTTTGAGCGCAGCCCCTAATCAGATACAAGCGTTCGTAGGTAATGGAAATGTATTTCCAGTGGCACAAAATGCATGGGCTTATTACCCAGACCAGGGCATTGATACCAGAGCTAGCGCGAACTATCCACGCTTAACAACGGCCGCGAACAATAACAATTACCGCGCTAGTGACTTTTGGGTGAAAAGCAGGGATTTTCTTCGCTTGCGTAACGTAGAATTCGGTTATACTTTTAGTCCTGCTTTGGTCAAAAAGCTTTCACTTTCTAAGCTTCGCTTTTATGTAAATGCGGTCAATCCATTAACCTGGAGCAGGCTGGAAAAAGACTACGGATTAGATCCAGAAACGTTAAGCGCTTATCCAGGCATTAAATCATTCAATACCGGGCTGTCGGTTACTTTTTAAATTAAAAACTACGAAATGATGAAAATCAGAGCACCATATTTGACCCTCTTTTTCGCCGGCCTGATGCTAAGCAGTGCCTGTAAAAAAGATTTTTTGGATACCAGGATGGATACACTTCCAACACCGGAAACCATTCAGACCACAAGAAGCTCGCTCACCGGCTTTGCGAATGCATTCTATGCACCTATTAGTTTTGCTGTAGGATTTACAACTTTAGACAATAGCTTTTTTGAAGCTGCCACCGATGATGCACAGCAAACCCTCACCTTCGCCCAGGGGGTGATTCCTTTTAATCAGGCGACCTTGAGTGAGGCCAACCCTTCGACAGAAGCTAACAAGTATTATGCCTGCTATGAAGGTATCCGTGCGGCAAATTTCTTTTTGGATTATTCTAAAAACTGGAAAGCAATGATCAGCCAGAATCGCGATACCCTGACGGATGTGACAAATTATAACCGCGATAAACTTTTCATCAGTGCTTACCGTGGTGAGGCGCATGTTGCAAGGGCCTATTATTATTCTGAACTTATTAAACGCTATGGCGGAGTACCTATTGTGACCAAAACGCTGCAGCAGTCTGGTGGCGAGCTGGCAGTGGGAAAGTCCAGCTATGATCAGGTGGTTGATTATATTGTTTCCGAAATCGATACCTATAAAGATTCCTTAGTCGTGAGCTGGAAAACTAATGGTTTTTCAGACCAGGATGGACGTTTCTCGAAAGGTTCAGCGCTGGCGATAAAAGCACGTGTACTTTTATACGCGGCAAGTCCTTTGCATAACCCATCAAATGATCCGGCCAAATGGGCGAGGGCAGCGGCTGCTGCCAGGGAAATTATCAGCACTCCTGCACTTGGTTACGCGCTTCATACCGGCGGTTACGGAAATTATTTTCAGGGTAATAATTCACTGAGCAGCGCGGAAACTATTCTCGCTATTCGCAGGCCTGCATCCAATGATTTAGAGCGTGCTAATTATCCCATCACCACTAGTGGTGGCGCGAGTGGTGTGACCCCATCCCACAATCTTGTGGCCGAGTATGAACTCAAAGGCAGCGCCGATCCTGCCAACATATATGCAAACCGCGATCCAAGACTTTCAGAAACGGTGGTATTAAATGGCACCGCCTGGAACGGTCGTACGATTGACGAGTCCGTGGGTGCAAGTGATGATCTGGCCAAAACCAATACCTCACGCACAGGTTATTACTTGAAAAAATTCCTGGCGCCAAATCTGGATTTAGTGAACAATGCCACAGCGCAACATCAGTGGGTAGCCATTCGTTATGCTGAAGTGTTGCTTAACTACGCCGAGGCGATGAATGAGGCCTACGGTCCGGATGGCACAGCACCTGATGCGCCGGCGGCGATGACCTCCAGAACAGCACTGAATATGGTGCGCTCAAGGGTAGGGGTGGCTATGCCAGCAGTTTCGATAGGCGGCAAAGATGCTTTCCGCGCAGCGGTTAAGCATGAACGCAGAATTGAACTGGCCTTTGAGGACCACCGCTACTGGGATCTGCTACGATGGAACGATGCCGGCACATTATTGAATCAGCCAATTAAAGGTGTTAACGTCAGTAAAAATGCCAATGGCAGCTTTAATTATAACATTGTCGATGTCGCTACCCGTACCTTCAGGGCTCCGGGGATGTACTACTTGCCCTTTCCGAGAGCCGAAGTTGTGCGCTCAAACGGCTCAATTACCCAAAACCCAGGCTATTAATTTTCAAAGCAATGAAAAAAATATTTTATACTTCCGCGATTTTGCTAGCGCTGTGCGCAGTGTCGCTTTTGCTCTCCTGCGAAAAAAACGATCAGGACTTAGATTATGGTGATCCTAAAATTTATATTCCCCAGGGCTTAAGCTCGAGCCTGAATTACCTGGTACCAAAGGGTCTGGATTCCGCTTCACGGAATTACACTTTGGATACAAAGAATAACCAGCTGAAGGTGATACTGGGTGTAGCCAGAAGTGGAAAGACCGCTAACGAAGGTTATTCAGTAAATATCATCACCAGGCCAGATACCATCAACACTTTGATCGCATCAAACCTGCTGACCAATACAGTACTCCTCCCGCAAGGACTTTATACGCTTCCTGGAAGCGTTTCCGTGCCTGAAGGACAGAGTGCGGCTACCTTTTCGCTGACTATCGATGCCGCCCAGCTTAAATCGGGCTATACGGGAAAAAAAGTAGCGCTTGCGGTAGCGATTTCCGCTCCAAGTAAATTTTCCTTAAGTGCGGTGAATAATAAGGTTATCGTAATTATCGACGTAAATGCGTTGAAACTTTGATCCATGCCTGGCTTAATCCCTAAAAATTGAGTAAAAGCAAAAGAAATGCAATTATCATCACCGTTGCGCTTTTTAGCGCAATGGTTTTTTATATAATTGATAAAAAAAACCTTAAAACACGCCAACCAGAAGCAAATCTAAATACAGCAGATGAACAGCGTGGTGAACTGCTGGCAAGAAAATATTGCACCTCCTGCCATCAGTTTCCCGACCCTGGCTTACTGCCGAAAGGCAGCTGGCGAAATGCAGTACTTCCGGCAATGGGCATGTTTTTAGGTGTCGGAATCCCAAGCGTTTCGCTCAAGGCAGAGGGGAAGAATCTCATTCCCTCTAAGCCGCTATTATCCGTTAATGATTGGCACGCTATCAACGGGTATTATATTGATTCCGCTCCTGAAAGATTAGCTGCGCAGGGAAGAAAAAAAATTACATTTGGTCTTCCATCTTTTCAAGTACTCTTGCCAAAGCAAGATATTTTCTATAATAAGCTTGCTTTAGCGACTTATGTGAAAATTAGTCCCGAACCAAATAATTGTTTACTCATCCAGGACGGCATATCAAACCAGCTATACCAAATCAACGCCCGGTTAGATACCTTAAAATCTTCAAAAATGCCCGGTACCTTAGTGGATATCGATTTAGCTGCCAAGCCTAAGCTTGCCACTTTCATCGGTGAGAATTATATGGCTAGCCAAAGCTTTAAAGGGCGCATATACGCCTTCAGCCCTGCTGCACCATATCAGCTTTTGAGCAGAGAACCAATATTTTCGTCACTTTCAAGGCCAGTTAAGACGCTAAAGACGGACTTAAATGGCGACGGTTTAGGGGATATTTTAATAGGTGAGTTTGGAAGACTCACTGGCCAGCTGTCCTGGGCGGAAGCGAGTAAGAAAGGCATTTATAAAAAGCACACGTTGAGGCCGATGCCTGGCATAATAGATTTTGTTGTAACAGATGTGAATGGTGATGGTAAAGCGGACATTTATGCTTTATTTGCGCAAGGCGATGAAGGAATTTTTCTGTTTAGAAATCTTGGAAACGGCAAATTCAATACTGAAAAAGTATTGAGCTTCCCCCCAGTTTACGGATCAAGCAGTTTTGAACTTGTTGATTTTAACCGGGATGGCTTTAAAGACCTTTTGTATACCTGCGGGGATAATGCAGACCTTTCTCCCGTAGTAAAACCCTACCATGGCATATATATTTTTTTCGGTGACAGAAAAGGACAGTTCAAGAAAATGTTTTTTTACCCCATGAACGGCTGTTATAAGGCTATTGCCCGAGATTTCGATTTAGACGGGGACTTGGATATAGCTTCCATTAGTGCATTTCCGGCGGCAGCGAGCCCCTGGGAGGCGTTTGTTTATCTCCAAAATCGGGGCAATTTAACCTTTAAAGGCTTTACTTTAGCTAAGAACGTGCCTTTTCAAAAAGGATTAACGATGGATAGTGGAGATTTTAATGGTGACGGTAAAATAGACCTTTTACTTGGAAACAAATACTACAGCTCGGATAAATCCGGCGAAAGTCAGCCCTTATTTATGCTGCTAAAAAATACTTCATCCGTAAATAAAAAAACCAAATGAAAACCAACCGCCGCAGTTTCTTAAAAACAGCCAGTTCATCTCGAAGCCTCACCATGGTGAAGATTTGTGCGCCTGCGCTAGCGAATGCTTTCATGCAGCCGCTGTAGAGAATTGTAGCTGAACATAGTCGCCTTACCACGCAGGATTAAGTCCAGGATTTTCCTGGAAAACATTTTACACTAAACAATTTTAATACAGCTATGAAAAACATATTTACTTTACTTATTTGCATTGGCCTGCATTTACTTGCCAGCGGCCAGAAAAAAGTATTGGTCTTTTCAAAAACGGCGCGTTACCACCACGAATCGATTGATGCAGGTATAAAGGCGATAAAAAAACTTGGCAGGGAAAACCATTTTTGTGTAGACCAGACTACAGACTCCTGCGCATTGAACGAGAAAAATCTAAAGCAATACGCTGCAATAATCTTTTTAAGCCCATCTGGAAATATTATCGACAGCGCAGGAAAAGCAGCAATGCAGAAGTTTATGCATTCGGGCAAAGGATTCGTCGGTATTCACGCGGCTTCAACAATAGAAAAAAACTGGAGTTGGTATGGAAAGCTTGTCGGCGGGGTATTCACCGGTCACCCCCAGCCTCAAACTGCAACCCTTCGTGTGGAGGATAGAAACCATCCCGCTAGTAAATTTTTTCCACCATCCTTCTCCAGAAGAGATGAGTGGTATAACTTTAGGGACTTGCAAAAAGAGATTCAGGTAGTGCTCACCGTAGATGAAAAAAGCTATCAGGGAGGCGAAAATGGCGCCTATCATCCTATCGCCTGGTACCATGAGTTTGAAGGCGGAAGAAGTTTTTACACCGCGCTAGGCCATTTCCCGGAACACTATGATGACCCTTTATTTTTAAAACACCTGCTCGCCGGTATACAGTATGCCATGCAGGATTAATCTAGTCAATTCGAAAAAACTTCAACGATGAACTACTCACTACAAATAAAATCTTTTACGCTTGTATTAACTCTACTACTTTTTTTTGCTGAGGATTTCCAGGTGCCAAAGCCAAAACCAGCCTTATTGATTTTTTCCAAAACGTCTGGCTGGCATCACAGCTCGATTCCATCAGCAATTGCAGCAATAACAAAGATAGCAGAACAAAAAGGCTACAGCGTAGATACCACAACGAACGCAGCTTATTTTAACGAGCAAAAGCTCTCTGCTTACAACGCTGTAATTTTTAACTCGACAACTGGTAACGTTCTGAACGCGGAACAGCAAACGGCCTTCGAGCGTTACATTCAGGCCGGTGGTGGCTATGTAGGCATTCACTCCGCGGCAGATACCGAATATGATTGGAGCTGGTATGGACAATTGATCGGCGCTTACTTTGATTCCCATCCGCATAATCCAAACGTGCGGGAGGCTTCTATTCAGGTCAGCGATAAACACCATCCTGCAAGCAGCAGTTTGCCGGAAAGCTGGACAAGGAGCGATGAGTGGTATAACTATAAATCTTTCTATCCCGGCATAAAAGTGCTGGCCAGTCTGGATGAGGATAGTTACGATGGCGGTACAAACGGCACCGGACACCCTATCATCTGGTATCATGAATATGATGGGGGACGCGCGTTTTACACTGGCCTGGGGCATACCCAAGAAAGTTACTCAGAACCTTTATTCCTAAATCAGCTTGCTGGCGGCATTGAGTATGCGCTTGGAAATGGGGCTGAGCTAGACTATACGAAAGCCTATGCCAAACCAATACCGGAACAAAACCGCTTTACCAAGACTATCCTTTCTACCAACCTAAATTCCCCGATGGAGCTCGCTGTTAGTGCCGATGGTCGGATATTCTACACTGAACTTTTCGGCAACTTATATGTCTATGATAGCAAAACATATAAAAACACCCTGATTGAAAAATTAGCAACTACCAATGTAGGGGGCACCGGGCTCATTGGCATAACGCTCGATCCAGAGTTTGACAAAAACAACTTTCTTTATCTTTATTATGCGCCAGCAGGCCAGATCCAGGAACCTTTTTATTTCAATCTATCCAGGTTTAGCATGTCAAAAACCAATGTCTTAGACTTATCGAGTGAAAAAATACTACTGCGTGTTCCGGTTCAGAAAAACAGCGGCTCCCACCATGGCGGCTCGCTCGCATTCGATACTCAGGGAAATTTGTACCTTTCAACGGGTGATAGCAGCAGCCCTTTTTCTTCTGAAGGTTACGCTCCGCTAGATGAGCGGCCGGGTGAAGTTTATTTTAGCGGAGATGCTCAACGCAGCGCTGGGAATACCAATGATCTGAAGGGAAAAATTCTTCGCATCCATCCCCAGGCTGATGGAACCTACAGCATTCCGGAAGGAAATTTATTCAAGCCAGGGACACCAAAAACAAAGCCGGAAATTTACGTCATGGGCGCCAGAAACCCTTACCGGATTGCTCTGAATCCAAGATCCTCGACCCTTTATTGGGGCGACATTGGTCCAGATGCCGGGGAAGCAAGCAACAGGGGGCCAATGGGCTTTGATGAGGTGAATCAGGCGAAGTCTGCAGGCAATTACGGATGGCCCTATTTTGCTGGCGATAATCAGTCTTATACGCATTGGGACTTTGCAAAAAAAACAGCGCGGGAAAAATTTGATCCCGAGAAACCAGTTAACCATTCCCCAAATAATACCGGATTAAGCCAACTGCCGCCGGCCAGGCCTGCGATGATTTGGTACCCATATCTTGCTTCCAAGGAATTCCCAGAACTTGGGCTTGGAGGCAGATGCATCATCGGCGGGACTTTCTATAGCTATCCGCAAAAGGGCTCGTTAAACCGCTTTCCCAAGTATTATGACGGCAAATTTTTTATTGCCGACTGGATGCGTAACTGGATATTTGCATTGAGTTTTGATGAAAAAGAAAACTATGTGCGAAATGAGGCTTTCATGGCCGCTAACGGAAATTTCAAAAGGCCCATTGATATGGCTTTTTCCATCGATGGTATACTTTATATGCTGGAATATGGTTCGGTATACGGAGCCGCGAACGCGGATGCTTCGCTGGTGAAAATAGAATATAACACAGGAAACCGAGCGCCTGTTGCCAAAGCAGAAATAGTAAATGAAAAAGAACATCAGGGGTTGGATGAAACGGTATTTTTAACTTCCGAGCGAAAAAATTTCCCAGCAGATCGAAGCATTGCGGGTAAAGCGCCACTACTGGTAAACTTCCGCGGGCAAAAAAGCTATGATTTAGATGACGATGAGCAGCTCAGCTACCAGTGGCAATTTGAGGGCCAAATTGTCGCGTCTAAAAAAATTAACCCGGTATATATATTTAAAAAGTCAGGTACTTTTAAGGTCATTCTAACGGTGCGTGACAAAAGCGGTGCCAGCGCTAAAGACACTTTAATTGTAAAGGTCGGTAATGCTCCGCCGGTGGTCTCTATTGCCAGCGCTGACAACAAATCATTCTTTTGGCCCGATAAACCCTTTACTTATTCTATCCAGGCGAGTGATAAGGAAGATTTAAAAATTGCACCTAACCGGTTGAAGGCCTTTTATACCTACCTTTCCGCAGGTCAAAAAAATCAATCCGAGCAGCCCAGGTATTCAGGTAAAGCGCTACTGGCAGCCAGCGATTGTAAATCCTGCCATCTGGCAAATGCTAAGGCCATTGGGCCGAGTTATTTTGATATCGCTGCCCGTTACAGTTCCCAAAACGGCTCGATAGAAAAACTTACGGAAAAAATTATCAAAGGGGGTGGCGGAAGCTGGGGGCAAACAAGCGTGATGAGCGCCCACCCGCAACTTTCCTCCAGCGATGCAAAAGAAATCGTAACCTATATCTTCTCCATGCCGCAGGAGAAAACGGCCCACCCCGTTGCACTTGCCCAAACCGGATCACTTAAGTTAAGTTCAATTAAAGAAGAGCCTGAAGGGGGATACCTGTTTCAGGTAAGCTATACCGATGGCGGAAGAAAGCCTATTGGCCCACTTTCCAGCACCGAAGAATTTTTCTTAAGAAGCCCGGTTATTCAGCCTGCGCTCGCTGATGCGCATGTGGGTTTTGAGCGCTTCCGTAATAGCCTCTCGGAAGGAGATAACAAGGGCTATATTTTGTTAAAACAGACCGACCTTAATGGCATCAAAAAATTCACTTTTAATTATGCCTCCACCTTGGATGGGGAAATCGAGGTCAGGCGGGATTCGCGTGCAGGGCCGTTAATTGCAAAAATCCGCTACCACTCAACCGGCTCGTTTGACAAATATGCTGATATCGAGAGTCAAATCAATTCGACAGTCAACGGCAGACATGACTTGTACTTTATCATCAGGCGCAAACAAAGTCCATATAAAGGGATTATAAAACTTGGCACCATAACTTTTGGAAGATGATCCTTTTTTTGTATCATTAATGTGAGGAGAATTTGAGTACAGTGTTTTGTTAAAATACTATTAACGCTTTATCTATTCAGGCTTGTAGATTTGAATCTAACACTAATGCTAACCAAATCCAATATCCGGGGTGTTCCGGATTAGAACCTATGAAAAAACATATCTCTTTTTGTTTTGGCCTTGTTATTTTAATGAGTTTTTCTGTTCAGGCGCAAAATCGTATTATAAAGGCAACTCCAACAAGTCCGGTCGTGAAAACTTATGAAAAAGCAGAATGGACTATTGAATTGCAGGCAGATTTCGATAATCCATATTTACAGGAGGAGCTGGCCCTTGACATGCAGCTTACTTCTCCCACTGGTAAAAAAATTAACCTGCCATGTTACTATGAATCTGGTCAATCCGGAAAACGATCGCTTTGGAAGGCACGCTTCAGCGCCCAGGAGAATGGAAGCTACCGTTATAATTTCGCTTTAAGGAAAAACGGCAAGGCAGTATCCTTGAGCAAACCCGCCTTATTGAAGGTAACATCCTCTAAGCTTAAAGGCATTCTGCATAAGGGCAATGACTGGACATTCCGGTTCGATAATGGCGATGCTTTCAGGGGGATAGGAGAAAATATTTGTTGGGAATCAAGAGATGACGATGATTCAAAATACTTTAAAACCCTTCATGAGGACCCCAAGTATAACTATGAGTACATGCTACCCTCGCTGGCTAAACACGGCGGCAATTACTTTCGTACCTGGATTTGTTCATGGAATTTGCCCCTGGACTGGAAAAGTGGCATAAATAACAGGCGATACAGCAATTCCTCGGCATATTTTAACCCAAGCGCGATACAGAAAATGGACAGAATGGTTAATTTATCTGATTCACTGGGCCTGTATATTATGCTCACTTTAGGTCCAGGATCTCACGATGCTAAAAACGGACGTTATGGGGTTTCCGCTGCGGGCTTTTTTACAGATGCGAAAGCTAAAGCGGAATACCGCAACCGCCTGAGGTTTATTATTGCCCGCTGGGGCTATAGCAGCGCAATAGGGGCCTGGGAGTTTTTCAACGAAATTGACAATGTTCAGTTCAGGGATAAAAACAATCCAATCCCAGCTGAACATATTGTACAATGGCACCAGGAAATGGCGGATTACCTCAAACAAACGGATCCCTTTAAACACCTGGTGACCACCAGCATTTCTCACCGCGATTTAAAAGGACTAAATTCCATAGACGCCATAGATTTTAACCAAAAACACATCTACAAGAACAACCGTGCCCTACCTACCACCATTAGAAGCTATACTAAAACCTATGGTAAACCGTACGTGATTGGTGAATATGGCTATGAATATGACTGGTCTAAAAACTTCGATGATTTCGCTGATGGCATGGATTCAGATTTTAAGCGTGGATTGTGGTATGGCCTTTTTTCGCCAACCCCCGTTTTGCCGCTTTCCTGGTGGTGGGAGTATTTTGATAACCGTGGCACCGATAAATATATTGCTAACGTTCGCCGCATTCAGGAGGAAATGATGAAATCCGGCAAAGGAAGTTTTGATAGCCTGAGGGTGAAGAGCACCAACACGGGTATTGAAGTGTTTAGCGTAAAATGCGGCGCTGATATCTTTGTTTACCTGTATAATCCGAAACCTGAAATCCAGAAAACCAATATTAGTTTGCCTGTTACCAAATCAAATTATAGGCTTATAAAATATAACTGCGAAACCCTGCGTTTTGATTCAGATCTCCAAATTTCATCTAGTGGCAATAACCTGGACATCAATAATTTGGAGCTTGCCCCCAACACAGATTTTGTTTACATTTTAAAGAAGCCTTAAACATGAAAAATAGCAGATACTGTTTAATTTTAGTGATGCTGATTGCCTTTAGCAATTTCGCTTTCGCGCAAATTCCCGCTCAGCATAAAAAGAATAAAGCTGTAGAAACAAATAAAGGACCTACCCGGTTTAAATCACTGAATTACCTTTACTCGGTATCGGGAAAATACACCATTTCGGGCATCCATAACCGCGAGCCAAATGCAGCGCCCAAAAAATGGACGCAGGAAGTATTCAACACGACTGGAAAATACCCTGGACTTTGGAGCGGGGATTTTCTATTCCAGTCTGAAAATATTGAAAACAGACAAACGATGATAAATGAAGCTGCTGAGCAGTGGAAAAAAGGAAGCATTGTCAATATCATGTGGCATGCCTGTAATCCTGCGCTGGAGCAGCCCTGCGCTTGGGATAAGCAAGGGGTGTTGAGTAAATTGAGTGATCAGCAATGGGAGGAGCTTTTGACCGATGGAACCCTGATAAATGCCCGGTGGAAGTCAATGATGGATGAAATCGCCTTATATCTAAGCCAACTCAAAGAGAAAAATGTGGAAGTGCTATTCCGACCTTTGCATGAAATGAATCAGGGCATTTTCTGGTGGGGCGGCAGGCCTGGTCCAGCGGGCACGAGAAAACTCTACCAGCTGACCCATGACTACTTAAGCAAAATCAAAAAGCTGGATAACCTGATTTGGGTATGGGACATACAGGATTTTAAAACCTTGGAAAAAGATGCAGTAGATTATAATCCTGGCGAAGCGTACTGGGATGTTGCTGCGCTGGATATTTATGATGATAAAACAGGCTTCAGTCAACAGAAGTACGATATCATGGTAAAAGCCGGCGGCAAAAAACCCATCGCCATTGGCGAGTGTCAGCTATTTCCTACCGCCCAGATGATGGCCAGGCAACCAAAATGGACCTTTTTTATGGGATGGTCAGAATTAGTGTTCTCTCATAACACGCCTGTTCAATTAAACTCTTTAATGAAAGCTAAAAACATCATCACGTTGGATGAGATGAATGGCTGGTAAAATACATACGATGAAAAAAATTCTGTTCCTTCTTTTAAGCCTAATTTCTTATTCAGTCCTGGCGCAAAAACCAGTTAATACCTACAGCGTTCAGGGATGGTGGGGGCCTGCATCTCCGCCATATTCTCCGGTAGTGGCAAATGACAAAAGCATCGTTTTCAGGTTTAAAGCGAAATCTGCAAAATCAGTCAAATTGCTTTTTGGTGAATGGGACATTAAGCCCATGGGGATGCAAAAAGACACTGCAGGAAATTGGGAAATTAAAATTGCTCCGCAAAAACCGGGGATTTATTCCTATCTGTTTTCTGTAGATGGAAATCAGGTCCTTGATCCTAAAAACCCGGTTGTAAAGTCCGGAACTGAGCTCTACGGGAGTATTGTGGAAGTACCTGGTGATAGGGCAAGGTTTGATGAGCTTCAAAACGTTCCACATGGTATGTTGCAATCCATTAAATATGAGTCTTCGGCTTTAAGTAAAACCAGGGGAATGTGTATTTTTCTGCCTGAAGAGTACCTGAATAATCCAAAGCAAACTTTTCCTGTTTTATATTTGCGACACGGTGGAGGAGACAATGAAACCAGCTGGACCCAGAGCGCTGGGAAAGCGGATGTAATTCTAGAAAACCTTATTGCCGAAAGTAAAGCAAAACCTATGCTAATCGTAATGACCAATGGACTCACTGACGGCAGCTGGGCAGGAGGGAGTAGCAAAAAAGGGGTTGAGCAGTTGGAACAGGAGCTATTAAAGGACGTCATTCCATACATAGAAAAAAATTATCGTGTCAGGGCGGATAAAAAATCCAGAGCCATCGCCGGACTTTCCATGGGTGGCGGACAGGCATACTTGATTGGGTTGAAAAACCCGGATAAATTCAGCTACATTGGCGAATTTAGTGCCGGTTTATTGAGTGATGCAAAATTTGATATCAATGAGCGGGTGCCTGGTGCCTTTGCTAATCCTGGTCAGCTAAACAAAGAAATTAGCCTGCTTTACATCGCCTGCGGTAAAGAGGATCCAAGGTACCAGGGACATCTCGCGCTCGATTATGATCTAAAAACAAAGGGAATCAACCATGAATTTCACGATAGCTCAGGTGGACATGAGTGGAGATTCTGGCGCGAGCAGCTCCATAATTTTATGCAAAAAATCTTTTAGTTTAGATAAATACGCGCTTGCCTACGTAGTTTTCACGGAACTCTTTTGGCGTGCAGCCTTTTTTGTTTTTAAAAGTCCGGTTAAAGTTCGCCATGTTATTAAAACCGCAGATAAAGGCAATTTCAGCAACAGACTGGGTTGTGTCAATAAGCATTCTGCTGACATGCCCCAGTCTGATTTCATTCAGCGAATCAATAAAATTATAGCCCGTACGTTTTTTAATAAACCGGCTGAAAGACGCTTCTGGCATGTTGGCGATCTTGGCTACCTCTGACAGGGTGATAAGCCTGTTGAAGTTATTATTCATATACTCGAATACCTTTTCAATCCTTCTGCTGTTGTAGTTATAATCTTCCTTAGTGAAGCTGGAATCCGAAAGCAGTTTGGTATCCCTGGATATTGAGAGATCATGCAATATCGACAGTAGTTCTAGTATGGAGTCAAAGCCACTTTTCTTACTCAAAGCCAAAAGGCGTGGGGAAATGCGATCAATGGTTTCCCTGGAAAAAAGAACACCGCGCTTACTTTGTTCAAACATATTGCGGATGAAAGCAAGCTGATTGCGTTTTAAAAACTTTTCATCGAAAAAGTCCTTGTGGAACTGAATGGTGACCTCCCTAATGTCCTCACTCACGCAATTATGAGTAAACCAACCATGTGATAAATTCGACCCTACCAGCACCAGTTCCTGCTGCTCTATTTCAGCTATATGATCACCCACGATTCGTTTAGCCCCGGCCGCGTTCAGCACTAAGTTGAGCTCCATATCCTCGTGGTTATGCAGTGGAAAATCAAATTCCTGTTTGGTTCTGGAAAATATGGTAAAACAGTCGTTTGGCGTCAAAGGGGTGATTTCCCTGATTACATTTTTAGACATCTTTTATTTGGTTATAGATGGCAAGATAGTTAAAAAAACACTACATGGTTATAGTTTGGTCGAATGTTGCCAAACCCTTAAAAATTCAGTTGAAAGCCTGAATATGCGCTCTGAGCATGCTCGGGTGAACTTTGTCTTCCATGTTATGACGCCGGCTTTACTAAAATAGATAAAATAATATTAAAATTTGCTGGAATAGTATTAGTGCCATAACCATAATGTATTAGTATCAGCTTATGTTAAAAAAATATTAGTTTTAACGGTTCAGTCGAGTTAGTTTTAGCCAATTAATTTACAGACTATGCCTGCTACCTCCCTTCCAAGTGCTTGCGAAATTGAAATTGAATTGCAAGCCATACTCCGTTACTGGAAACAGCGAAGCATAGACCATGAATTTGGTGGATTTGTCGGACAGATTGATCAAATGGAACAGGTCATCTCTGGCGCCGATAAAGGTTCGGTTTTAAATGCCCGGATACTCTGGAGCTTTTCTGCGGCCTATCTAAAGACCCGGTCCAGGGAGGACCTGGCGACTGCTGAGCGAAGTTACCTGTACATAAAAAGCCACTTCATTGATTATACTTTTGGCGGGGTATACTGGACGGTTGACTTCAAGGGCAACGCAAAAGATGATAAAAAACAAATTTATGCCATTGCTTTTACCATCTATGGATTGGCCGCCTATTTTAAGGCGAGCGATGATGAAAACGCCTTAGTTCTTGCTAAATCCTTATACGCTGATATCGAAAAGCATAGTTATGATAATAGTGAACAGGGGTATTTTGAAGCGTTCGCAAAAGACTGGACGCCGCTAGATGATTTGCGCCTAAGTGATAAGGATGCAAATGAGAAAAAAACAATGAATACCCATCTGCATATTCTGGAGGCCTATAGTTTGCTGTATACCTTGTGGCCTGATGAAGGTCTTAAAAATCAGATCATACAGCTGTTGGAGGTTTTTCGCAGGCATATCTTAAAAGCTAACGGTCATTTAGGGCTGTTTTTTAATGAACACTGGGAAACCAGATCCGAGGCCATTTCCTATGGACACGATACTGAAGCCTCCTGGTTATTGCTTGAAGCCGCTGAAGCGATAAAGGAGGTTGAGCTGATTGCGGCCTTTAAGAAGCTCGCTCTTGAAATCAGTACAGCAGCAATAGAGGGTATTGACACAGATGGGATGGTATATGAATTCAATCCGGCAAACGGACACCTGATTGCAGAAAAACACTGGTGGGTACAGGCCGAAGCGATGGTCGGGTTATATAACGCGTTCCAAATTTCTAAAGATGAAAGATTTCTTCAACATTTTAATAAAATCTGGACCTATACCACTACTCAAATCATCGACAAAATCAATGGCGAATGGTTTTGGGGCAGAAAAGTAGATGGCAGTCTGATGGCTGGAGAAGACAAAGCTGGATTATGGAAATGCCCATACCATAATAGCAGGGCGTGTTTAGAGCTGCTTAATAGATTTCAAAAGGTAGCTTAAATTTGATGAGGACGGGTGAGAAAAATAATAACAGCATCAGGCTAATTGTTAAATTCACATTTGCGGGAGAATAGTTTAGTTAGGCCATTAACCTTATGGTATAGCTAAAAGGTAATAAACCAGTGAATCAGTCTAAGCTCGGCCTTAAGAGAGAACTAATTGTCAAAGCTTATCCTGAAAATCCCGAAACTGAAAAGGTTGCAAAAGGAATAACCGTTTTGATGATTACTACAGCGGAATGGGGTTTGCTGGCCAAACTGGTGGCCATCGGTTCAAAACATTATAAATTGTTAAAATCCTATTAAAAAAAGAATGACCCGGGGCTTAAATTTGTGTAAACCAAGTATACCTTTTATGCCCAGATACCCCCAGTCTATTAATGCGTTTAAGCTCGCGCTCGTTCTAATTTTGTTAGTCAATGCATCTCCCTTTTTGCTTCAGGCTCAACTCAAGGCGCAAGGTTGGGAAACCAGCAATGATAAAACGATGCTTTTATCAAAAATGAACCACCTTGAGGCAGGAAATGGGCAAGCAGAAATCATTAACATCAACGCCGAAAAAAAATATCAAGCTGTTGACGGGTTTGGTTTTGCGCTGACAGGCGGCAGTGCGCAACACCTCATTCGCATGTCCGCTCCGCAAAGGAAGAAGCTTTTGAATGAACTTTTTGGAAATGGGCCTGGGCAGGTGGGGATTAGTTATCTTCGGGTGAGTATCGGGGCATCTGATCTGAATGAATATGTCTTTTCTTACGATGATCTTAAAGCAGGGGAAACTGATGGGGATCTAAAACATTTTTCTTTATCGCAGGATGAAAATGATGTGGTGCCTGTTTTAAAGGAAATTTTAGCGATATCCCCGCGAATAAAAATTATGGGTTCTCCATGGTCCGCCCCGGTATGGATGAAGTCAAACCAGAATGTTCAGGGTGGCAGATTAATGGATAAGTATTATAGCACTTATGCCAGTTACTTTGTGAAATACATCCAGGCCATGAAAAAGCATGGAATTGCTATTGACGCGGTGACCATTCAGAACGAACCATTCAATGATGGCAATACACCCAGTATGCAGTTTTTGGCCAAAGAAGCGCTTCGTTTTATCCGCGATAATCTCGGGCCCGCCTTTAAACGAGGAAATATAAAAACTAAAATTGTTCTGTACGACCATAATTGCGATGCCCCGGAATATCCTATTTCAATCTTGGCAGACCGGGAAGCAGCAAGCTACATTGATGGTTCAGGATTTCATTTGTATGCCGGTCAGACCTCTGCAATGGGCAAAGTACATGATGCTTTCCCCGATAAAAATATATATTTTACTGAAATGATGGCTGTAAGCAAAGATGGTGGTTTTAATACCGCTTATCCTGTGGGAAGGATACTCATCGGTGCTTTACGGAACTGGAGTAAAAATGTGATTCTTTGGAACCTTGCTGCGGATTCTAAATATAACCCGCATACAGACAATGGCGGCTGTTCAATATGCCAGGGAGCGGTAACCATAGATGGAGATAAAGTCGAGCGGAACCTTGCTTATTATGTGATTGCGCATGCATCCAAATTTATTCCCTTTGGGTCATCGAGAATTGAGAGCAGCCTCACTACAAAGGTAAGCAATGTGGCCTTTTTAACCCCGGAGGGAAAACGGGTGCTTATCGTTTCTAACAATTCGACTGAACCACAAACGGTCAAAGTCGTTGAGGGAAATCATTCTTTTTCTTTTACTGTAAATAAAGGGTCTTCAACGACCCATATCTGGTGATTATGATTGAAACAAAAAAATATACGACGCTGCTGCTTATCTTATTTTCACTGAGCCACGCTTTCGCTCAGTCTAAAATTGCAAAAGATGAAACTTTGGTCAGCCTTAAGGACGGGAAAATCAGGGGCGCTGTTTTGTCCAGCTCTGTGCTGGCATTCAAGGGTATTCCTTACGCAGAACCGCCCCTTGGTGCGCTCAGATGGCATTCACCAGTTCCTAAAAAGAAGTGGAATGGAATAAAAAACGCGGTTGATTTTGGTTCCCGGTCGCCTCAGCGCAATACTTATGATGACATGATTTTTAGAAGCGCTGAAGAAAGTGAAGATTGCCTGTATCTAAATATCTGGAAACCTCAGATAAAAGATGGTAAGTCCTTGCCAGTAGTGGTCTATTTTCATGGTGGAGGGTTTTCAAGTGGGGACGGTTCAGAGCCGAGGTATGATGGAGAAAGCATGGCTAGCAAAGGAATTATTTTTATTACTATAAATTATAGATTAAGTGTTTTTGGATTCTTAGCGCATGCTAGCCTGTCCAAAGAAAGTAAACGGGGAAGTTCTGGTAACTATGGATTGCAGGATCAGAATGAGGCGCTACGCTGGGTGCAGCGCAATATTACAGCTTTTGGAGGAAATGCAGCTCAGATCACCATTGCTGGGGAATCCGCGGGTTCTATGTCGGTTTCTGCCCAGATGTGTTCACCACTTTCAAAGGGACTTTTTCATGGGGCTATAGGACAAAGTGGGTCAGTGCTAGGATTCGAACCACCTGTGCGCTTAGAAGATGCTGAAAAAATAGGTGCGGATTTCGCAAAGGCTTGCGCAGCGAATAGCATCGATGAGTTGCGAAAAATTCCGACTAAAGAGCTGTTAAAGTTTTCGAAAGATTACTGGTTTCCCCTGACAATAGATGGTTACTTTTTCGTAGAACAACCCCTTATTACCTACAGCTACGGTCGTCAGATGGATGTGCCACTGCTGGCTGGATGGAACACAGCAGAGCGAAGTATGAATGCTGTTCTCTCTAATCAGAAGCCTACAGTTGAAAATTACAAGGCCGGAGTTGAAAAGCTCTTTACTTCAAAGAGGAAAGAAATACTGGCACTTTATCCAGCGAACGCAGATGAACAGGTCGCACAGTTGGCAACTGACCTTGCCAGCGATCGCTTTATTTCCTATTCTACATGGAAATGGATTGATGTGCATAGTAAAACAAACGGATATCCTGTTTATCGATATTTGTTCTCTAGAAAACGTCCAACTTTTATCGGACAGGGATCACACAATGCAGACGTCATGGGCGCGGTACATGCTTCGGATATTGAGTACGCCCTTGGCAATCTCAAACTAAATAAAAGTTACAAATGGGAGAGTGAAGATTTTGAAACTTCAAAAGTTTTTCAGTCTTATCTGGTAAACTTTATAAAAAGTGGTAATCCCAATGGAGCCGATCTTCCAAGGTGGTTCGGCCTTCAAAGCAGTATTCCAAAAGTTATGATTATTGATAATGATAGCAAATCTATACCTGAAAAGAACAGCAAAAGGTATATGCAGCTTGATGGAATACTGAATCCTTAGTTTAATTCTTTGTAATCCTTTAATTTGTTCATAAAGTGGCAATCCATCCTGGATAAACCAATTAATTTGAAACCCGTTGCAACAATTTAAATTATTTGTAAGCTTACTAATAAATAGAGTGTTGTGAAGAAAATATTTTTGGTGTGACGGGCTCAATCGCAATCGGTTTAGCCAATAAAGTGAAAATTCCTTCAAAATAATGATAGAGTGAAAATTCCTGCGAAAGAAGGAATTTTTTACAACCGTTTCTTTAGGCCTCTTATTTAGGTAGTTCAGCCATCGGCTTACCCCTCATTCCTTGGTTGACCAGGTAAACAATAAATCTAGAGAACGTGCTGATATCCTGTTCAACACTGGCATCCTCTAGCGCTTTCATATATTCGTCCCGCTTTTCGACTGGTATTACAGTCCATGGGTATCCACCCGATGCGAGCATGGTATTCATCAGAAACCTACCCATCCGTCCATTGCCGTCCATATAAGGATGAATGAATACAAAAATAAAATGGCCAAGCACAGCCCTCACAGATGCCTCGGGTTCGTTCTCCAATAGTTCGAAAAATACAGGCATGCAGTCCCGCATCACCTCAACGCCCAGGGGTACATGTTGCGAATTTCCGATATAGACCTGATGGCTTCTGTAGCCTGAAAGGTCAGAAGCTTTCAGTATTCCCGCTGCTATACTAGGGTCAAACAGCTCGCGGTACCACTTTTGATGATCCTGATCTACCGCTGCGCCTGAATTTTTACCTCTTAGGATACTAGTAAGCGTCTCTTTTACTGCGCCAAAAGCCTGGAAATAGCCACGGGCGGCCATTGCATCCCGTTGCTGTTTATCCTCTTCGCTCTGCTGTGAATTCCAGTTACCGGAACTTACCCGCTCGATGAGTTCAGGGGTAACCTTATAACGCTCTATTGATAGGGAGTGATAAGCATCGGTAATGTATATAGCTTCGACGTTTTCCATATAGCCATCAATATCATTTGGGGCGCCTGGTGCAGCTGGAAAATCCTGAAGCACAACTTCTCGCATTTGTTGCCACATGAGCTTAAGGCGGTTGACAAAAGGAGAACGTTCTCGCAAGGAAAGATTAATATTCAGTTTTACCTGAAAGGGATCATCCTCCCGGACATCGTAACCGGCCTGTCGCATCGTGTCTATAATTTGGTCCGCAATTCTATCGCGCCCAATGTTCCTGAAAGCACCAGCGAGCCTGCCCGCTATGGTCGTGTGGCCATTATCCAATAAAACCGGCAAAAGCTCGGATGCGTCCCGGATGAGTGAAAGGGCTGTCCTGGCATCAAGCCCATTCCCTCTAAAGACGGCAGGGCTACTGTAAATAATTGCACCTTTTAAGCTGTAGATATTGATTCCCTTTTCATCAGCCAGAAGACCATGCTCAGGTAAATCAACCCGATGGTTGAAAACCGAAGTGTTGTGTGGCAATGGCGTGGGATGATTGTTGCCATTTGGCGACCGAACGAACAATTGAGCCGGTACCGACCAGTTTCCAGCATGGATCTTCAGTGATTGATCTGCCGATACGCACCACTGGTTTCCATATTTATGATTCAGGTACTTCGCACAAAAATTCCAAAAAGAGCTATACCATGACGTGGTTTCGCCCGGGCGCGCCGAAGGGTCAGCGGTGGTATACCAACCAGCAGTCACCCTTTGAAGAAACCCATTCTTAACCAGAATTTCCCGGTAAGTACGATTGGGAATTTCGTCGGTGTAAATGGCCACCTCATTATTGTCCTGTAGCCCTTTTAATGCTTTTAACGCTTCTGTAAATCTTTCCTGTGGTGTTGCCATACGTTTTTCTTTCTGTGCTTCTGTCCGTATTGTTTAATCATACACTATTCGCTGTATTTCGTTTCGTGGTAAATTTAGTAATTATTGTTGTGATATTTTTAGTATTTATTGTTGTGTTTATTTTCGTTTTTGTTGTTGTTTTGATTTCCGTGTTTTTCGTTATGTTCGTTTTTATGTTTGTGCTGTGCTTGTTTTACGATCTGTATTCGTATAAAGCTCTGGTATCGACTTCACACTAGGTGCATGATGGGTAATTACCACGTTCTTAAAGCCGTTTGATTCTTTGAGACTTTTTTGTAGCCAAGATTTTGATTTTTGGTGAATCCTGTAAGTATCTATTGATCTTAATTTTGAATATGCTGGATCAACGCGTATCTGTGCATAATCGTTCATTCTAGTCTGGCAGATAATGCCAGACTCCACAGGATTTCCAAATAAGCTAAAGTCCGTCCACAAAGTTGCACCGTGAAATCTTATCCCCTCGAATTCAACCATATTATTCTCAAGAACATTTATATTTGAGTTTTTGGATGCCTCAATTATCTTGTTAAGTGTCTTCGGATATGATCCTTTATAATATTCATGGTTTCCCAATATGTATATTACTGGTTTAGAGGGAATATTTCTCTTAACCCATTCTATCCCTTTTGTCCCCAAGTTTGTATCACCAGCCAGGATAACGAGATCAGCATTGCTAAAGTCCAAATCTGAAAACCCAAATTCTTGATGCAAATCACTAATTATCTTTATTCTCATTTCTTTAGGGGATATGTAGCATACTGGCAAGGTTTACTGTCCTATAAATACCCGTATTTTGTTCTAATTTGATCAACGTATTTATAATGATTCTTTCCTTTCACTATTCAGTAATTATAGTAAATGCGGGAGACATTTCTTCTTGTTCCGCCCGGGATATTCCGAGTTTAGTAGCTATCGTTCGCCAATCCTTTACAGCTATTGAAACCTCTTTAATGATTTGTTGCATTTGATTTTCTTTTAGCTGAAACAATTCGCCAACACTTAAAGCCAAAGCGAAATCCAACGCATTATTGTCCATATCAATATTAAGAGCCAATCCATTTTTATCTACTGAGGGATTAATATCATATGCAGGCGATAACCTCCATCCATTTTCTGTCAATAAAAAGCCATGATTCCTTAAATGATCATCCGTGTTGGAGATCGCTATGTTAAATACTATCCTTCTCCACAATTGATGCAGGTCTTTTTCTATGTTCGATCCATAACGCTGTATAAAATCTGCTATCTCAAGATAACTAGGAGTAGCGTCCCTAATGCTATCCTCACTATTTTTTGTCATAGTCATAGCCGAAGCAAAATGAATACGCTCGCCCATATCCCGATCAAACCGCCTGGATAAGAATGTACGATAGGGTCCTTTTACCTTCTCAAGTGTACAAACTGGCATATTGATTCCAGCCTTGGTCGCCAATTCATAAGCTAAGTATTCCCATGCAGCCTTATCAATTTTATCAGCTTTTGAGGGAAACTTTGCAATACACAAATGACCATCCAAATCAACAACATTTGCTTTTGGCCTTGCTCCACCCAGCGATGATCCTGGCGCAAAAAGCATTGGAATCCAATCACTACCATTTTTCCCTTCCTCATCTTCTTCATAAGCTTTGACACTTGCCTGTAGCTCCCGAAGATGAGTAATTGGTGGAGTAGGATTATTCTTGTTATCATCAAGAAACGATCCGTTGGGATCTAGCTTGAACCTTAATGCACCCATCCTGGAAGCATCATGAACGCCCAGCAAAAAATCAATTTCGTATAGTTTCGGTGTCGCGTCCCCTTTGGCAAAAGCAGTTTGCGCAGCACGACGCAACATAAGTTTTCGTCCCCAGGTATCCGGCATCGAATCCATAAATATACCAAAATTGTCTTTTTTGTCAGGGTATTGGGTTCCTGAATATAAACCGATTTCAGGATCAAGCAAAAACAACTGATCAGACTTTAGCCAACCCCGGTCATATTCAAATCCAAATATCCTATGTCCTTTGCTCTGCTGAGCAGAAATCAAACCTATGCACCGTGGGGCATCCATGCCTTTCCAGTGAGCATATACCCATATATCGGTCTTTGTTGCTGCCATTAGTTTAACAAATCTAAGTCTTGAAGTTTTCTCCCAAGTTCATCATCTACCGCCAGCTTAAGGAAATCTTCATGCAGATTCAGTGCCTTAAGTACATTGAAATATGCTCCCATAGAGACTCCGGGATCCCCCCGTTCAATTTTACGAAGAGTTGCTCTTTCAATAGCAGCGCGTTCTGCAAGTTGAATTGCAGTTAATTTTCTGCGCTTCCTGGCAAGTTTGATGTTTTCGCCTAACTGATCCCAAATCATTTTATATTTTGGAAATACAACAACCTTCTTCGATCTCATAATGAGTATAATTATACCCAAATATAATAATAATGGATATAATGACACGCATTAATATAATCATATCGTACGATTTTCTAACAAAAGCTAAGATTAATAAAAGTAAATGGATTATATTACACCCAATAATCACCAAAATGAGTATAATATTACGCATCATTAGCAATTTCATTTTTACTTAAAGAGCCTCATAATTTCATATTACCAGTATCCTTTTCTTCCTTATTCCGTTCCAGAAGTTTCTCCTGTAATGCAGACATCTCAGTACTAACTTTCGTATTGATCACTTTCGCAAATGTTGGGTGGTTTTTAAGCTATTGTGACCAAGCATCTGGGATACGGTCTCAATCGGAACACCATTTGAAAGCGTAATGGTCGTCGCGAAAGTATGACGAGCCAAATGATACGTAAGCACCTTAGTGACGGTACAAAGATCGGCGATCTCTTTCAGGTAACCATTCATGCATTGATTAGTGAGCACTGGCAATGCCACTTTTCTCCATCTGCATATCTGTGATTTTTATATCTGTCAAGAATTACTTTCGCCTCATCCAACAAGGGGATGACAGGGAGTTTCCGTCTTTTGCCGTTTGATGAATATCCATAAATTACCGTCATCGCCTCTCGTAATCTGATCCAGCCGAAGCTGCTTTACATCAATATAGAAAGCCCGGTGTAGTAACTGAAAATAAAAATGTCTCGAACAATGTTAAGCGCTCAAGTGGAAATTCCCTGTTTTTAACCCTATCCAACTCTTCCATATTTAGAAAATTCCTTGCCTTAGCTTTAGCAGTATTGAGCTCCTCCCTAAAAACTAGCCAGTCGAAACTAGAGAATTGGGCTTTGGAGGGACGTCACAACTAACCAAGGTAAGATTTCAAGCTGTAATATACAAACCCGATAATTTTGATTCTACAAGAAATATCCAGTACTTTTTGATTAATACGAACAAAGAAATAATAAAATAAACTGGTTTAAACATCCAAGTTGGGGAGATGAAACAGCTTGCACTTACTTATTCAATTATCCGCTGATGCTGTCGAGAGAATATTTCATTTGTATTCCAGACATTCACTTTAAACTCGGCGATACTGCAAAGGGTGTAATAGATTATGTAGAAGCTTATCATATGGATGTTACTTAACGAAAACAATTGAGAACGTGGCAGCATAGTAAATCACGAATTATTGAAGTATTATCGCCAAATTATTTTGAGAATTAATCGGAGATTCTTAGATCGAATTCTGTTATTTAGATTTTTTTATTAAATTGCTGGAAATTAATGTAATGTCTCTCATATGAATGAAACATCATGTAAACTATGTGATGCTTTAAACACCGACAACATATTAAATCAGGACATTAGCAATAGAATTCTTCGAGAAACCAAGAACTTTGTTTTAGTCCCTGCATTAGGCCCTTTAATAGAAGGTCATGTCATGATAGTAAGTAAGGAACATTATCCAAATTTGGCATCAATGACAGAAGATTTAATAATTGAATGTCTGTTTTTTATAAGTACAATTCATAAATATTTCCATGACGGAGTATTTTTCGCAGAACATGGTTCCTTTGACCAACAGAGTGCTGGTACATGCATCGAACATACCCATCTTCACATATTTCCTAAAGTTGGAGAATATGTCAATCTTTTTGATAACATCTTACCAATAAAACAAAATGTGAAAGGTGGTGCAGATAATGTCCAATTCAAGGAGATCGATTATCCATATATTCTAACCTTTGATGATGATAATGTTAGGGTCTATGAGGCATATAATGTTCACTCACAAATGATAAGAAAAGCGCTAGCGACAAAGCTCAGAATTCTAGATTGGGATTGGAAACTTAGTCAAAAAAAAGATATGACTCAAAATACAATTAGATTTTGGGAGGGATTAAAGAATGAACAATAGTTTCGATGCCGACGAAATGCCACCATGGCTTTCCTTTCTAGTTGGGAAAAAAAACAAATCACAAATAGTTGCAGGGATTAATGAAGACGATTGTGCGGTTATTAAAATTGGTAAGGAAGAGATCATCATCACAACTGATTATCTGAATGCCAGTCCGATTGCCCTTGAACTAGGAATTGCTAACTTCTGGGATTTAGGACGAATCCTCGTGGCAGCGAATCTATCAGACCTATGTGGTACTGGCGCTTTCCCGCAGGCTTTTCTAACCTCGATAATGCTTGATAAAAACTCTGTACTTGAGGCAGATTTCAAAGACTTGATGAATGGGGTAGTCTACGAGTTAGATAAACATAAAATCCCGTTAGTTGGAGGGGATACTAAGTTAGGTAGGGCAAACAGTTTTTGTGGAATAGCGGTTGGAGTTAGAAAGAAAAATACAAAATTAGCCTTGAAGAACAAAGCTAAGGTTGGTGATTCGATTTGGGTTTCAGGAAAGTTGGGCGGTGTAGCGTCGGCCATTTATGGCTTAAAGTTGAAAACAATGCCTCCCCTGTGGGAAAAGTGGGCAATCGATAAAATAATTAACCCCAAAGTTCCTTTAAAACAGTCAAAAAAACTCGCTAAGCTGAAAGTTGCGAATGGAGGAACCGACATAAGTGACGGATTAGCTGCAGATCTTTGGAATTTATGCCAGGCGAGCAGCGTTGGCGCAACAATATATCCTGAACAAATTCCGATCTCTAAACAAACCAAACGAGTAGCAAGGGAAATTAATGTTAATCCTTGGGTTTTTCCACTAACCATTGGCGGGGATTTTCAGTTTATGATGACTTCACCGAGGAGAAATGATAAAACTTTACTTAAAATGGGATTTCATAGGATTGGCCACATAGTCAAAGAAAACGAAACATATTTATCAATTAACAATAAAAAAATAATTATGCCAAAACTTGGGCATCGAGACTCCAGAAAAAAAACATTTTTTGATGAAGTAGGGAATTTGCTTAAAGCCTTGAACTCATTAACGCATGATGATAGACATTAAACTTTTAGAGGATTCTCAAGAGCAAATTAAGGTTATGATCGCCAATCAAGTTAGAGATGGTGAACAAAGTAAAATTATTCAAAAAGTCGATAACGCTGCTTTTGCACTTGGCCAGTTTATAAAAGATTCAAATCGTCCTCAACGAGGACTACACGGAACTTCATCAGGAATACGCGTCCTAGCCTCGGACGACAAACAAAATGATTTGGTTAGCGGGCTCGTAACCTATTTGAATAAAAGGCGCAATATAGAAAAGTCCGTTGAAGATATTGAAGATAAAATCAGCGATGATAAAATTGAAAAGGAATTGAACAATATTATTAAACTTTCAGAGATACTTTATTCACTAGGCTTTGTTAAGACTGCTGTTATATCGACCGATGAGTTTAAAACCGCAATTGCAGCAGAAATAATCGGTGGAATGGTACAGGATGGAAGTGAAAGGGGTTGGGACTTTCACAACGATGCGACGAAGAAAAAAATTCAAATTCTGCCGACAGGTTTCGCCATTCTAGCTTTGAGCAGTAATGGTAACGATGTTAATGAGCCTAGAAAACAACTGATTAATAAATTATCGGAGGATGATATCGACAGCCCATCAAGATTTGCCGAAGTTGTTTTCGGATTACACGCCTTGATTAATAGCTCCGGTTCCTTCAGCTCGGAAAAAAAACAGTTTCAGAAAATTTTGGCGAAGATCTGGGAAAGTCCGTATCGGTATTTAGGCGACGACACCGAACAGAATATTGAATACTGGCACGGTACAGAAAATCATTACGTTAGAGTACCGTGGCAGGTTTATCTGATTGATATTTGCTCTAAATTATCGATATGGAAGTTCCACTCTGTTGGTTTACAAAAGAGATTATCTTCAATAGTTAGTCGATATACTTCTAATCAAGGCTTCAAATATGCATATTCTGGTTTTAGCATCTCAACTCGAACTAATGCAATCATCTTTGATGCATTTGATAACGTCAAAAAAAATATCGAGCGAAGTTGGTTTGATTATGCTATATTCTACATTGATAAAATCCGTTTATTCTTTGGAGGCAAGTTCTTCACAGGAGTAATAAAATTTTTAGCGGTTTGTTTTATGGGTTATGTAGTGTATTCTTTCTTTGCTGATGAAAAATCGTTGTCTGATATTGCACCTGAATTTATAGGCTCAATTATAATTGGTATTTTCACACTTAGGAAGGGAAAATGATATTCACAGATGTTATTTATGGGGAAATTGAAATGCCTGAATGGATAATACCATTCTTGAAGATTCCGGAATTCGTTCGTTTGCGCGGTGTTCGATTGTCGAATGTAGATTCAATTCAATTCAAAGATTTTAATGGACCAACAAGATGGGAGCACTGTATTGGTGTAGCCTATCTGGCATTGAGATATGCGTCTAAAAAACGACTGACGGATTCTGATAGTATCCATCTGATCCTTGCAGCCCTTTTACACGATATAGCTACTCCACCGTTTGCTCACACCATAGAGTACGTTTTTCAAGGCTATGATCATGAACTCCAATCCTTCGATATTTTAAATGCAACTAGTTCCGAAAATTCAAATCCGAGTTTCCCCATCTTTGCATCGCAAACCCCAAAATTTAGAGATGTATGCAAGAGAGTTTCAGGACAGTTAGGAATTAAAATTGATCCGGACGTAGTTGCTGACTTGGTGTGTGGAAACGGTGAACTTGGCTATTTGATTAATGGAACGATAGATTTGGATAATATTGATAACGTAATTCGGGCAAGTTTAGCATTGGCAATTGAAGTAGATAAAACTGTTCCACAACAAATCATTGATTGGCTCATAACACAAGAAAAACTTCCATCAAATTTAAACGATGAGACAAACCAAGGTGTTGTTAAGTGGATTAGTTATAAAAATCAGATGTATGGGAAATTTTTCAACTCAACTGATGAAGAGCTTGGACGCCAGGCATTTTTACAGCATATGATTAGGCGCGTTCATAAAGCTGGTTTGTCTCAGAAGGCCATTCTTTGGAATACCGACGATTCATTACTCAATATGATTGAAAATTTTGAAATCAAATATTCTTTAAACTCGCAAAAGAATATTTTTGATAAAGAAATATCTTTGAGCGAACTTGTCCAACGCTATCGTCTGTTAGAAAGTCCGAGCAAAGTATTTGAAATGGTAATAAGCGACTTATCGGAATTTAAAGTTATTAAACAACCCGCCTTCGCAGTCTGGCTCGAGGAACAATTATCAACTCCAACTTTTGAAGCGTTAGTGATTGTAAACAGTAAAAGGTATAATCATGAAAATTCACTATTCAATGACGGGGTGGGTAGTATTCAGGTGTATAAATTAGGAAGTAAGGATTTAAAAAAAGGTCAAATGTCAGATTTCATAAGTGCAGATTTAGTTTCGAGACAAGAAAAAGTTCATAGTGATGCTTTTAAAGCAATCCTAACTAAAAAAATAAAAGAATCTATAAATTCGAAACCATGGCTAGCTTTAACAAAAAATCGACAGGATAACCTTAGAGCAAACTTAGATAGCGTCGGAAACTGGAGCTTTCGTCAGAGTAGAAATGAGAGTATTCATTCTTATCCTGGTACCTTCGTTTATGCAATTCCAGCATCACTTATCACAGCTCTCGGATTGCAAGGACAACTGATTTGGGACCCATTTGGCGGTACAGCACAAACAGCATTTGAAGGTTTGAAACTGGGTTGCAAAGTCATAAGTTCAGATTCGAATTCGATCGCGACCATGATCGCTAAAGTAAAATTAGAATATTTAACTTCAGATGATCGCAAAGTTGCGATGGATGTCAATGGTGAAGCCATTTTGAAACAGAAAAGCGACTTCGTGCCAGAGTTCGATAATATTAATAAATGGCATCATCCAGATACTATTACTGAATTATGTTTGATAAAAGCCTTTGCGGAAAATCAAAGTAATATAAAATTAAGGGATTTTTTTAAACTTTGCCTTTCTGATATTTTAACTTCTTGTACGGCCCGAAAAGGCAAGCAACATGGCTATTTTGCTGATAATACCCCGCTCTCCAAAGGAGAGGTTTCACCTCCCTATGAGAATGCAATCAAATTATTTGTCAATAAGGTGAAACGAAATATTAATATCCTAGAAAAAAGCTATTCTATTTTTGAAAAAAATGAGATTGATGCGCGTGAAGAATTCAAAAATGCTCGAGTCTTGCAGTTTGATATAACTCAGCCGCTTCCACAAGATTTAGAATGTTATAATGAGTCGGTTTCTGCTATTATTACTTCTCCTCCATATTTATGTATGGCTGATTATACCTTAGGTCAAAGGTTATCTTATAATTGGTTATTTCAAGAGGAATTGCTCGAAGATTTTAAAAATGAGATTGGTTCCCGAAGAAGCAGGATTAATAAAGAAAAAGCCCATTCTGATTATCTTAATAAGATGAGAATTTTTGCTAAAAATTGTTTCACTTCACTTAAAAGCAAGGGGTTTTTAGTAACAGTTATCGGGGCTCCTGTCGCTGTCAGTTACCAGGAAAAAAATCTTTTATCAACACTGGACGCAATATTTGAGCAAGAGGGGTTTGATCTATTTTGGGAAACAATGAGGCCAATCAACTGGCATCGAAATCATGGATACGCTAGGCTAAAAGAAGAGAGGATTGTGGTGTATGTCAAAAGGTAGTATTTTCTTAGATAGGTGACTTTTTAAAGTTTGTGAATTTTTATTTGGATCAAAACAGTTCTATTCTTTAAATGATGACATTACTCATTAGCTATCAAATGACTGGGGATAATTTATATTCCAGGTGCAATCGACAGCATTTCAGTAGCAGTATTCAATTTTGTATTTTCGTTTAAAAAAATTAAAATAAAGTATATGAGTTGGTGGAAAGGAACTAAGCAACCTGATCAGGCTTTTGTTGATAAACTGAATTCACAATTCGATAAAATCAATCAGTTATTTAATAAAATTCCGGCAGATAGAACCAAAGAAGAAATTGAGCTTATTGACAAAAAAGCAAAAATTGCAGAGGGGCTCATTAAACATTATCTGGATTTAAGCAAAGTGTTGGATCAAAGAAGAGGAGATTATTATAAAGCAGCCCTTCAGTTGGCCACAATCGGACTGACGGGCTTTGGACTATTAATTAAATTCATTAATTTTTATCCACTGACTTTAGTTTCACTGATAGGCATTTCAATGTGTCTTGGTTTAGCATCTATCATCGTCACCGCGTTCCTGGTGGTTAACCGTTTCTACTGGCAAACTAAATCTGATCGATATCACTTTCTTAAAATTGACATTAACAAGGTTCCAAACTTGGGTAACAGTTGGGAATGGTTTTACCATGGCGTAGAAGGCTTGTCCAAAATACCTTTCACCTCATCGAGTTGTGACGAAACTAAGCAGCAAGGCTTGAATGAGTTAGGCGTGGAGGGATATGTCAGTGGGGCTGAATTTTATTTCGAGAAGTTTATTGACTCTTCACCGAGGGATTTATACATCCAGAATTTAAAACATGCCTATCTTTTACTTGTACACAATGCTTATAAAAACAAATTTGAGCGCCAGTTAACAGACTTGTTGTCCCAGGGAACAAGGGTCGCTTCCTATATTATTATCGGTGCATTAACCGTTTCTATGTTCATAACTCTGATTTTGGGTCTGTCATTTAGCCACAAAGAAAAAGAACAAATTCTTTGTACCACCCAAAGTAATAGTCAGGATAGCATATATGGCAATCCCACAGAATCAGCCAGCGATAGCACATCAAACAGGGCTAGCATTCTTGAAAAGAAAACCAGTCGCAATAATTTGAATAGTGACAATAAAATCAGCACCTCGACCCAACTTCCGGAACCGATAGCGGTGCCGAGCGACAGCCTGGCGAAAAATTTACAGAAAAAGCCTAAACATATTGGCAAAGTAAATACAAATGCTGCGAAGCCTGCCGGCAATCATGCATCTTCCAAGGGTACCCAACCTTTAACGGAAAAAAGCCCGAAAAAAAAATGAGGACTGAGTCAAAAGACTATGACTACGCTTTAACACTAAGCTCTCAAATTTCGCACTGTAGTCTGCCTCTTCGATTAGATACCTACTCCAAGTGTGCCTTCAGGTGTACTTATTGCTTTGCAAAAAACCGAGGCGGTAACCATCCGCCAGACGGCATGAAAATGATTAACGTGCGTTCCTTAGAACGGAAATTGGCACGTGCAGACGATAACGGACCAACTAGAAGCGTAGTTTCTCAATTTCTTAATCGTAAAGTACCCATACATTTTGGAGGAATGAGCGACCCTTTTATGCCATATGAAGCATTCAAAGAGAAGACTTTCCAAACCTTATCTTTACTTGCAGCATTTAATTACCCAACAATAATCTCTACCAAAGGGAATCTATTGTTGCTACCGAAATATCGGGATCTAATTGCCGAAGGAAAATTTGCAGTGCAGGTTTCCTTTAGCAGCCTGAATGATGCACTTTCTGCCGAACTTGAGCTCAATACACCTCCGCCTTCCCAGCGCTTGGAAATGATTAGATCCATCTCATCAGTTTGTTGGGTTTCAGCGAGACTTCAACCAATGATTCCTGGGGATTTAGATTCAGCAAAAGAAACAGTACGACAATTAGCCCAGGCTGGCGTAAAGCATATCTCCGTTGAGTTTTTGAAAATTCCCTTTTTAGATGGCAAAAACTTATTGGCAACGATAAGTAAATCTTTAAAGACAGATATCGCACGGTACTATTCTGCTAAAAAAGTAAGTGGGCTTGAATTTTTGGTTAACCCTGATTATGCAATTAATTTCCACAGTGAATTAATAAAAGTGGCCAATCAATTCGGAGTAAACTATTCGGCAGCTGATACTGATTTGCTACCATTCGATGGTAGTAATGCCTGTTGCTCAGGCACCGCCGAAATTGATGGGTTCGGCAACTATTACACTTATACATTCCCACAGGCGATTAGAAATGCAATAGCTAATAATGAAGAATTTCTCAAACATGAACATTTAACTTCTGAATGGGCTCCCAAGGGATCTATCAAAAGATTTCTCAATTCCAAAACAAGAATAGACGGGGAAAATGATGTGAAGAGTTTTATGGCTAACAAATGGAACGCTTCCACGAAAGGATATGGCCCACTTTCATTTGAGGGAATTATTGATACAAATGATTACGATGGTACGGGAATGAAGGTTTTTAAGATTTCCGAAAATAGTTTTAAGCTCGCAAAATCATTGGGATTTAATCGGTTCAATATCCCAGTATCTTAATTAAAGATAATTTATGTAATCAGCGATGTATTATTTTCCGTTATTTACCTTTCTTAAGTAGTTCAATCTTTTCACGTTCCGTCGCAAGCAAGCGCTCATACAGCTCAACCACTTTATCTAATGGATTAAACGAGCATTGCATATTAACGGCATTGATTGTCGAATTGTCGTTACTTGTAAAAGTATTTGAGATGATACTCAATATAGATTCTTCATTAAAATTTTTTATTGCCTCAGCGCTTACACCTAAAACAGTAGCGATTTTGCAATGTTGAGCCTTCTACCTCTTCACTCTACTCTATCTTAGATATAGTCTGTTGGCTTACGCCGAGTTCGTTGGCAAGATAACATGCTTATTCCACGTATTTCCCTAATACGGCTGATCTTTCTGCCGATGTGCACTTTGTTAGATTTTAGGCGTTTCCATAAAGCAAATCTAATAAATTCCTAAGATAGTGTCTATAACGCAAGTCACTGGGCCACTCATTTCGCTGCATAGCGAGCCACCTATTTCATTCGTCACTGGGCCAAAAAAAAGGTTTTATTTCGCTGGTCATTGGGCCAGCCTTCCGTTATTAGCTTTATATAAAACGGAGGTAATTGGGCCAAAATTATTTATTCCGGACTTCTAAAAACGGAGGTCAATGGGCCACTTTCCATGATTTATTATAGTCTTGTATCTGAAATATAAAAGCAGATACATGGCAGGACAACGAATTGTTATCATGGAACTTCGCACTTTGATTGCATTAAAGCTAAAGAAATTCAGCAACCGGAAGGTAGCTCTCCTATTGAAGATTAACCGTAAGACTGTTGATGGGTACATCAAGCGGTTCACCGAACTTGGCATCACCTATGAGGAGCTTTACGAACTTTGTGAATCTGATTTAAATGATCTTTTCACTGAAGAGAGCCAGACTGAGAAACAGCGTTACGAGGAACTTTCCGCTTTATTCCCTTCCTTTAAAAAAGAGTTTACCAAGCCCGGGTGCACCCTTCAGGCGCTTTGGAAGGATTATATAGAAAAGCACCCCAAGGGATATAAATATACTCAGTTTACCCTTCATTACCGCAAATGGAAAAAACTCAATAACCATAGCGGTAAACTGGAGCACAAGGCCGGTGAGAAGCTTTACATTGATTTCTGTGGCAAGAAATTAGGATATATTGATAAAGCTACAGGAGAACTTGTGCCGGTTGAGGTATTCGTTGCCGTGCTGCCTTGTAATCAATATACTTTTGTAAAAGCAGTCCATTCACAAAAGCGGGAAGATCTGATCTACTGCCTTGATGCATGTCTGCAGTGGATGGGCGGTGCACCACAGGCTATCGTTTCCGATAATCTGAAATCTGCTGTTAGCAAAGGTTCGAAATATGCGCCCATCATCAATAAGACCCTTGCAGATTTCGCCCTACATTATGGTTGCGCAGTTGACCCTGCCCGTCCTTATCACCCCCAGGATAAGGCCCTTGTGGAGCGGAGCGTGGAACTGGTATACCAAAGAATCTACTATCCCTTAAGCAAGATTACCTTTTTTGACCTGGATTCACTTAACAAAGCAATCGCTGAGCAGCTTATAGAATACAACAACTACCTTTTCTCTCATGGCGGCGGTACGCGCAGAAGCTATTTTATTGATCTCGAGCGGGATTATCTTTATCGTCTTGTATCTGGACCATACAGCATCCGTTATTATAAAAGGGCTAAGGTACAGCGTACCTCGCATATCTTTCTCAGCGAGGACAAGAACTATTACAGCGTTCCATTCAGGTATACCGGCATGTATGTCGAGGTGCAGTATAATCAGGATATTGTGGAGATACTCTATAACCATGTACGTATTGCATCTCACGAACGTAGCTACCGCCGAGGTAACTATAAAACCATTGCAGAACATATGCCCTCCACTCATCAGGCTTATGGTCAATGGAGTCCGGAGTATTTCGAGCAGCGGGCAACCCAGATTGGCCCGGGTACACTAAAGTATATTCAGATGCTGCTGAACCAGTCCCGATATCCTGAAATCGCCTACAAGCAGTCACTTGGTATCCTTTCCTTTGTCAGGCTATATAGTTCTGAACGACTTGAAAAGGCATGCATGAGAGCATCCACCTACCATAAAGCCTCATTTCATACCGTATCGAATATACTCAAAAACAGACTGGACATGGTGGAAGAAGAAGAAGAAAAAACTGCTTCAACACCTGAACACGGTAATATAAGGGGGGCGGCTAGTTACCGGTAATGGAGCATGCTGACTCCCGGCTGGAGCTGAAAAACAAATAAGTGGTAAACTAACATAATCAACCTCAATCAAAATGAATGAACACAACACGGTAGAAAAAATGCGCAGGATGCGCATGAACGCAATGGCGTCATTGTATCACAGTAGCCTCACAGATAATCTGTTTCAGGATTATTCCCTGGATAGTTTCTTAAGTATGCTGATAGATGCTGAATGGGAGAACAGGCAAAATAGAAACATCCAGAATCTGATAACCAGGGCCGGATTCAAACAGGCAGCCTCAGCTGCTGATATTGATTATAAAGCTAAAAGGAATCTGGACAGGACAACTTACGAACGGCTGCTTGGACTGAACTTTATCAGTAGAAAGGAAAATGTTATTATCACCGGACCTACCGGTTGCGGAAAGTCATTTCTGGCCCAATGTATTGGCGTAAAGGCATGTCAGTTACTGAATAAAACGATGTACTTTAATACCTCCAGGTTCTTTGACCTTGCAAAGCTAGCCAAGCTTGATGGCACATACCACCGGCTTATCAAAAAGATACAGACAACAGAACTGTTTATATTGGATGACTTTGGACTGGCGACCATTGATCAGGCATCACGTAATGTATTGATGGACGTTGTGGAAGAGCGTCATGAAAAATCATCCACTATAATTGCCACACAGATACCGGTAGCAAATTGGCATGGCCTTATTGGAGAAAGCACAATTGCAGATGCTATTCTTGACCGGATAGTTTTCTCCTCGCACAGGATCGAGCTCGAAGGTGAATCCCTTAGAAAAAATAAACAATTGAGTACTTAAAAAAAATCATTTATAATTGTAAAAGGAAAGTGGCCCGTTGATTCCCGAAATGACTGGCCCGCTATGCTCCGAAATCCTTGGCCCATCAATGCCGTTATACACAATTAATTGTTCAACTATTTTTTCTTTGTAAAAGGTGTAACTATTTACGTCGAATCTTTCCAAGCCAATTTTTTCGTTTAAATATTTAAAGGTATATTCATTCTGATTAATACATATAATTTGGATCAATCCTGCTTTTTCTTTTGAAATTAATTGTTTGCAAAATTCGATCTTGCCACTATAAATAATTTTACAATAGGCCCAGTTAATAGCTTCATCTGTCATCAACGGAAATGGCTCAAGGGTATTTACATCAATATCACCATAATATTTTTTTAATAGGTTTACCCAACCCAGCATAAATAACTCCCTGAATTCTCCAACTTCATTATCGGACAATACATCACTTTTGCGATATAGTGGAAATACATAATCAAGACTTCTTATGATATGCTGAACTGCATGATAACTTCTGCCTGAATATGTCGTGCCATTTTTTTCGGAATGTTTTTCAATAACGTCCTGTAAAGCCATATTTTTAATATTTTTATAAATCTTACCGTGTGGCCACTTTACTAATCAAACATTGCATCTTGTAGCATGAGCGCTTTCTTGCTTGGCTGTTGCCAAATCTTTAACGGTAAATTAATTCTTAAGTTATTAAAGTTCTATTTGTCCGCTTCTGTTTTTTCGCATTGGCGTTTTGCTTACAATTATTCTGGCAGCAGGATCCCAGCCGCCTTTGTGAACTGTTAAATTGTTTTTGGTAATTGTCCTTTTTTCATAATCCCTAAATGGATTTCTCAACTCTATAGCACGTGGATCAAACGTGCTGAACAGATTATTGAAATAAGGATCAAAATCTATTTCTTCGGGGCTATAGAGTTTTGTTTTCGTTTGTGGATGTTCACAACAGGATAGCATGCGCCAGGGCTTACCAAAAGGTTTTGGGGAGTTACTGGTCCCCATTTTCCCTGTAAGTTTTGTTTCACAGTGATCTTTAATTTCACAAATATCCATTATAGCGCAGCCTAGCTGTTGTTCGTCATAAATTCCTGAACAATCAAAGCCTGTCTCTTTATAATCGTAACATCCGTTATACATCAGGTAATATGCATCGGATTCAATTTTTTCTGCAAAAGAACTTAAAGAATCGTATTGTTTGCGGCCGGTGGAACCGGAGTTTCTATCAAGATGTTGAAAACATCCGTCAAGCTCCATTAGCTTTGCCTGTAAAAGTATACGTCTAAATCCCCCCTCAGCTTCAAAATAAACTTCTAGATCCCCGCCTGTCTGAACTTCGTTCTTAGCTTTTTGAGCAAAAATATTAAAGTTACGATGACTTTCGGCGTAGTCCTGTATTAGACTTATCACCGTGCTGCGAGTGATGCCCTCCTCACTCAATCTGTTGCCTCTATGATGGTTCTTACTTATCTCGTGCCAAACGTCTCTGGAGATCTGCTGAAAAAGCTCACACTGGTTCATCAAAATATCAGGATAACCTGTCTTTAGTTTTATCGCTCATTAACTTTAACCACTCTTAAAAAATCCTCCACTGTATAACCATAACGTGGGCCCATTCCAAAATCGGTACTATAAAATCCTAATGAGCGTATGTTGTCTCTTATCTTCTTCTGCTCACTTTCGCTTGCCTTCAATTTTTTCTCAATTAACGCACAGATTTCATCAGCTTCTTTTCGAGAAAATTCATTCTTGCCTTTCATTTAGTTTTTTTGTTAAATCAATTTGTAAATCCTTTCAGCATCTTCACCATTTTTTTGATTCTCTTCATCATCAGATAACGAAACACGTCTTGTCTACAAAGACGTGTGGATAGGATATAGCTGATTGCTATGGTTAAATATGAATTTATTAGAAAGAAAAGAATTTTGCTATAGCAACTAATATCAGCAATAATGACTTTGAAGTTTTATTTAATTAAAGCTTATATGACACCCCTTCGTAATCAATCTGCATTATCTTATCTAATGTTAGACTATATATCCTAGTTGCTTTCAGGGAACCCGGCATTACGAATATTTCGTTCCTAAAATATCGTTCAAACAATAAGATATTTTCAGCGATATCATTTAATTTATCTTTAGGGATATTTGCTAAAATGCTTGGTTCTATAATAGCAATAATATCTCAATTGATTTTGCTTTGTAAAGTGAATTCATACTAATTATTAGTTATGTAATTGTTTTATTTCTATTTTCTCCAAGTCATTAAGCCTTCTTCTTATACCTTTCTGCAAACTCTATAAACCATTTAATTAGTTCAGGATTGTTTATCTAAACATTTTTTCTATTTTACCTTACTTTCTTAACACTACAAGAGTTACCATTTACGGTCATTAATCCTTGTGAACCGTTATGTTCAATCATCACCATCGGTCTGTAAGCATAGAAGTACTGATATTTATAACCATCTTGCTCCCAAACTTCGCCATTCTGAAGTTCAAACACACTTTCGCCAGACCAACCTTCAAAATCATTAATAATTATTGATTTTGTTATCATAATATTTATATTTAGTTAATCTATTCTAGTAACATGGAGAATTTAAGAAAGGCCATTCAGACATGCTATCTCTCATCATCCCGAAGGAAAAACACCAGTATTACTCTTGAGCTGAAATATTTATTGGTATGTTAATCTTATTAATTTTCCTTACAGCTTGTTTTCTTACTTCCATTGCGGGGTAGAGACTTACTTATCTTTCTTTATCTGTACAAATAATTTCTTCACATCCACATTCAATCCGCCTGCAATATCTAATAGAGTTGAAAACATAAAGTTTTCTTTTCCATTCTCTATCAAACTTATTTTTGTTCGATCACCAGAGAACTTATCAGCCAATTGCTGTTGGGTTAACTTTGCCTTTTTCCTGTAAGCTCTAACATTTGAGCCTACGATGCTGAATATTTTCTCGTGTTTTTCCATTTTTTGAAAAAATATTTTGTTGGACTATTGCAACATTTGCTAATTATTATTATATTTGTTATCAGTTATTTATAGCGACAAATAGAGTTGGGGTATAACCTTGGCTTTAACAATGTCACTCATGCCAGAAAACCGTCAAACTTTCACATGAGCCGATCGTGAGTTCGCCTATCTATTGGATTTCGTATCTTCGCATACTTATTCAATAGGGCGAGCCTCATGTCAGTCTTTTGTGAACTTAAGCTTCGACATAGGGGTTCTTGACGGTACCACTGGCAAAAGCATTGAGGTTCGCCCTATTGGTATCTTACCGATCTGGCTTCCCTTTGCTTTCATTGAGTACGCATCGTTTTACATAAAAATTAACAGTTTATGAAAACGAAAAAATTAAGCGCCATCAAATCGTATCACTTCCAGGAAGTGGCACCCAAGTTTTCCCTTAAACTCTTTTTAAAGAACGTTATTTGTTCTCCATCGTAGTACTTGCCAGAATTCCAAGTGAAAATATAGCCCAAAAGCGAGCGGGGTAGTGTGAAGAGAGCGCACAAAGTCCCGGCGGGTTAATTTAGCTTGGTACCAGCCCTTTATTGTTTAGGCAAAGGTGCACCACAATGGTTTTTCGCAATCCCAAGGTAAGTATCTTTTTCCTAATAACAAATACAGTTTCCCGTATCCGCATGTTTTTATACGGCTAGCTTCTAATATCTTTATAAATGGTGCAATGCGCTCACAGCAAAATGATGTTTCTAAATAATCATATACTATATCCAGGCTACTTTGTGAGTAATTGATAGAGGAAAGTGGAAACGAAATTTCCAAGGCTTTGCCGTCCATAATGTCCTGAATAAGCGAACTAAAGCCAGTTTCATAAAATTCCGTGATAATATAATTAGTCATCGAGTGCGTCTATTTTTAGATCCTACTTATTGATGCGGAAATGATTTATCGTTCACCCTATACGTTAAGTATAATCATTATTATTTATAACTAAGATAATAAAAAATGTTAATAATATAGTTTTAATAGGTCTTTACCATTTTCGCTAAAAAATTTGCCGACTACATTTGGTCT
Source organism: Pedobacter sp. AC464 (assembly GCF_979253075.1). Classification (NCBI taxonomy): domain Bacteria; kingdom Pseudomonadati; phylum Bacteroidota; class Sphingobacteriia; order Sphingobacteriales; family Sphingobacteriaceae; genus Pedobacter; species Pedobacter sp. AC464. The sequence goes on along the minus strand of NZ_CEEDBV010000001.1, from coordinate 2,249,340 downwards.
CTCCGGCTCTAATGATTTCCACGAATCCGGGTACCTGATAGAAAAATTTATTCCTTTAGCCTTGGGATCGTCTTTTGAAATAAATTTAATGTTTTTTTGTCCTTTTGCAAATCCAATGGCTGAAAGGGATACGGATAATAATAATATAAGGCTTTTCATAGTCTTTAGGAGCGACCTTAGTTCCTAGGAGGCCTTTAAATGAAACAAGCGTGGAACTATAACTATATCCGCACTTGAGGCTCTCGCGAAGCCTACGCAACAGAACAAAGTCAAGCCCACGCTATAGCGTGAGCGTCCGACATTTATTCCTTGCTGCGATTTAAATTTGCGAGATTTCAAGTGCAAGAATAAAAGCTAACGCTTCTATATTTTATTTATAAATTCTTTTTTACATGAAACAAAGTTAAGTAATTGTTCCAGCTTTAATGAACTTACAATACATATATCCTCACCATAAAAAATTGACTAATCTGCTAATTTGAGTGGGCATGCAAGAGTGATTGAAATAAGATTATTATTTCGTTACTTTTGAACTCTAATTTGACCATAGTTGAATAACGAAGCCCAAATATGCATAGACATCATTGACATCCGATTGAAAGGAACAGGAAGGGATATTAATGATAGGACACAAGTAAATTTTGAATATAAAATCGTTGTAATTGCAAATCTGGAAATGGAGGTTTTTAATTCATCTCAGTATTCAGACTGTGTTCTTATGGGAAAGGGTGGTAGACCCCTGGCAGTAATAACAGCTAAGAAAACTGCCATATCTGAAGAACTAGGACGAGAACAAGCAAAACACTATTGTTTAAATATTGAAAAGCAATACCAGAGCTTACCTTTTTGTCTCTCTTCAAAAAGGTATGAAAAATTCGTTTTCGATTTAAGAAACTGTATTAAAAAGATTATTGGTTTTCGAACAAAAAACCACTTAGAGACATTTAAATACATAAGACGTAATAGAAACTCATTTGTCTCGTCGTGTTACAGCTTGCGAATAAATTGGAAAAAATGAAGGCAAGACCAGTAAAAAGAAAAAATGTGAATGGTTTGCCGGCCTGGAGACTTTTTGGAAAAATTGATGAAGAAGGTAGACTTAAAATAGTTCAAGGGATAACAATTGGTTTGATCGTTTCGGATGACACTTTTACTGTAGCCCTGTGCCATGAGATAATTCAAACTATTTTACTAGAATTAAATAAAAACCATTTTTCATAAATTCAGACAAAACCATTGCGAGTCTCCCACAAATTTGAAGATTTAGGCGCCACATAAACTGTAATTTCACTGAATCTAACACGTAATACGAATTTGACTTTTTGCTCTCTTACGGCGATGGTATAAAAGTACTACAAACAACTATGTTAAGAGATAAAGTGAAACAGCGTGTTGAATTAACTAAAAAGTATTAAAAAATTAGATTGCAGATACACTGCATGATTGAATTAAATATTGCATCTATGAATACAATCGGATTTAAAAACTTTAGAAGGTTCGAGAAATTTGAAGAACTTGAATACAGTGGGATTACTTTTCTCGTAGGAAGAAATAATGCCGGGAAATCAACTTTGGTAAAGGCATTATTATTAATGGATAACTATCTAAAATCACGAGATATTTTTTCTTTATCTTTTGGCAACAATATTCTTGAAGACGCTAATATAGTAACTTATGGCAGAGCAAAGTATAATAAGTCTGCTGAAGATAAAATAGATTTTAACTTTCAGTTTGGTGATGTAATGGTTGGCTTAGTTATTTCTGGAGATGATGATAAGTCTTTCGCAAAGGTTATAGAAATAGTTTTCAAAGATATTCGCTATCAATTTGTTTTTATTTTTGACGTACTAAATAGAAGATTAAAAATAATTTTCGAAAATTCTGTTATTGAAAAGTCTTCCTCAGCTTTATTAATAGAGGATTTAAAGGATAAGATTTTAGACATAACTAATCAACTAAATCAAATAGATATAAAAAAAACCAGTAAAGAATATATTGAGCTAAATTCTGAAAAAGAAAATTTGGAAGAGAAAATTCACAACCTTGCAAATACGACTTCAGAGACACTCAAAAAAGATTATACTTTAGACACAGAGTTTGGTATGGATAATTCATTTTATAGTATTGTTGCTAGTCACTTGGACTTTTATGAAACAAAATATCTTAATGCTTATAACAAAATTCAGGAGGGAAGTGACTCAACTGATGAATTTGAGATTTTAAAAGCTTTCAAGGATTATGGTTTTTATAACATCATAAATGGGATTTTCGAGCCAATTTTGGAACAACTTCATTCCGCTAGTTATACTTATGTAAGTGCAAATCCAGTTAAACAGTCCGCGCTGTTTGCTATTCGTGATAAAAACAATGCTTTAGCTCAGGCTATACATGAATTTAAACAATTGAACATTATTGCAGGAGAGGAAGAGCACAGGTTTGTTTTAAAATGGATGAAAGCTTTTGATGTAGGCGATGATTTTGTAATTAACATGTTCTCTGGTGAAGCTTACGAAATGAGAATAAATCCATTAACCGAAAATATTCATTTAGCGGATAAGGGAATGGGATCTATCCAAGTTATGTCGTTGATTATGAAAATTGCTTGTGCCATTAAAAGTCACAATAAAATTAAAAAAGATAGAGAGGGTTTTAATTTAAAAACATTAACGACCATTATAATCGAAGAACCAGAGTTGAGTTTGCACCCTGCGCTGCAAAGTTTATTAGCTGACTTATTTCTTGATGTATATCAGAGTTTTGGTATTGATTTCATTATAGAAACACATTCAGAATATTTGTTACGAAGGTCCCAGGTATTAGTCGCGGAAGAAGAATTAGAGGTAGCGCCAAATGAGAATCCTTTTTTTGTGCATTACTTCCCGACAGAACTAAATCATCAGCATTATCGATTGGGATATCAATCCGACGGAACTTTCAATAAAAATTTCGAAACTGGCTTTTTTGATACCGCATCATTGGATACACTGAAGCTTATAAAAATTAAGAGGGAGAAGATATCATGATGCAAATCTTTTCTGATATTGAACCATTTGAAACTATTGTTTTATACCCTGAAAAATACCCTAAATGGTATCAAATATTTTCAGAACAAAGTGATGTGTTTCTTAATCTTACAAAAGAGAAATACGAACTGGAATTGCTTAACAATCCAATCTTTGAGGCTTACATTAAAATTAATGCGGGCCGGGAGCCTAAACCGTTAGACTATCATTTTCAAAGTATTGAAGATGACCCTGCAGTTTTACTTAAATATCCAAGAGGCGCATATTTTTTAGATATATCTAAAGAAATTGCAGTAAAAAGAACTGAGGATTTTGGAGTTTTAGTCCAAACGCTTGAAACCATTGACGATAATATACTTTGTTCAACCCATTATAAGAACTTACCAGTTGATAAGGTATTTAATTCGAATGGAAAAAATGGATGGCATAATTTGTTGGATTTAAAACTTCCACCACTAAATGCAATGGTAATATCAGATAATTTTTTATTTGCCAACGAGGATGGTAAAAGAGGTTTTAACAATATTGTTCAACTAATAGAGTCTTTTTTGCCGGAAAAACTTAAAGCAGATTTTCATTTGCTTTTAATTGCTCAAGAAAACAAAAATAAAGATAGAGCGTGGTGCAATAAGATGTGCGGAGATATTAAAACCGCAATTAAAAATTTGGCCAAACCATATAACGTTATTTTTGAATTGGTATTTGCAGAAACTATTCACAAGCGGATTGCCTTGTCCAATTATTTTAACCTCAAACCAGATAAAGGTTTTGCGATATTCAAAACGAATACATTAAATACCGTTCATGACGATAATGAATTATATGTTGAAGCTTTATTTCATCGCGTAAGTAAAAATGAAGGTGATACAGAATACGATAAAGCCAATTATGACTTAACAAGAATAAGACAAATAAACAAAACTGTTGCGTCGTTTATAATAAATAACCCTAATGTAACTAATTACCGAATACTTGGCGATTGCAATCCAGACAAATCCATAAAAAATCGTTTAATAAACGATCTTTAAACTTTTCAAAAACAATGCATAAATACTGCATCGTTATTTATTTACTTTGTATCGTCAAACAATTAAGAATTAAATCATAGAATGGCTCAAAAAAATAAAGTTGATGTAAATTTCATATTTCAAATTACCGATAGGGTACTTTGGAATGTGTTTAAGAAAAACGAGATAGGAGATGTGCTTCTGCCATTTGTGGTTATCCGAAGATTAGACAATATTCTGAAACCAGTAAATACACAAATTAGAACAGCTTATGAAAACTTTAAAGATAAAGTAAGCGAAGATAAATTGAAACCAATTTTGCGCAAAGCTTCTGGTGGGTTGCAATTTTATAACACCTCTCGCCATACGCTAGAACTGTTAACAGAAAATCCTAAAACTATTGAAATAGATTTTAATAACTATTTAAATGGCTTCAACAAAGAAGTTAGGGATATCATCGATAACTTCCAATTTGATAAAGTGATCGCCCGTTTGGTAAAAAACAAACTGCTATATCAAATGATTGATGCCATTTGTCAGGTTGATTTGTCAATAGAAAAAGTTGATGGTCATGATATGGGTCAAATCTTCGAAGAACTAATACGTATATCAAACGAACAAAGTAATGAAACGGCCGGGGAGCATTTTACACCTCGTGACGTAATTGATTTAATGGTTAAAGTTGTATTTAGTACTGAGAAAGAAACCTTAGCACAAGCTGGGATTATCCGTACCATTTATGATCCTGCAATGGGTACAGGTGGCATGGTTAATTTGGCAAAAAATTATGTATTAGATGATTTACTATCAGATAGCATCAATAAGCCAGAACTCAAAACCTTCGGACAAGAAATAAATGAACAATCTTACGCCATTGCTAAATCAGAATCGTTAATTACAGGCGAAAATGCTGATAACATCCGTCACGGCAATACTTTTACCGAAGACCGTTTTCCAGATAAACATTTCCATTACCAATTTGCAAACCCACCTTATGGTGTAACTTGGAATAAAGATGCAGATTTTATCATTAATGAAAGTGCAAACCCGGCAGGCAGGTTTTATGCCGGTTTACCTGGCAAAAGCGATGGCCAATTACTGTTTCTACAACACATGATCAGCAAAATGGAGCGAGAACATGGTAAAATTGCTGTAGTTACTAATGGCTCACCATTATTTACAGGCAGTGCTGGTGGGGGCGAAAGTAATATTCGTAAATGGATCATTAGTAATGATTGGCTTGATTGCATCATTGCACTGCCTAAAGACCTTTTCTATAATACTGGTATTAATACTTATATCTGGATTTTAAATAACAATAAACCTCCAAATCGTAAAGGGAAAGTACAATTAATTAATGCGAACGTTGCCGAAGATAAAGCAAATGGTATACCTGGTTTTTGCCGACCAGAAAAACGTAGTTTAGGAAATAAGCGCAACAAAATCGAGGATTTTCATATTGCGGAACTAGTTAAACTTTATACTAATTTTGAAGAAGGCAAATATTGTAAAATTTACAAAAACGATGATTTTGGTTATTACCAAATCACTGTAGAACAACCCGAATACGATGCTAATGGAAATATCTTAAAAGATAAAAAGGGAAATATAAAAGCCGATAGCAAAAAACGAGATAAGGAAAATATTCCTTTAACAGAAGATATTGAACAATATTTTGCAAAAGAAGTTTTACCTCATGTGCCTTATGCATGGATAGATTACGACAAAACCCGCATTGGTTACGAAATTAACTTCACAAAATACTTTTATGAATACAAGGCTTTACGGCCATCTGCGGAAATTAAAGCTGAAATTGAAGCATTAGAATTTGGAAATGGCCAACAAAAGGGGATTACTGAATTATTAAAGGAGTTGTTGGGATGATAAAGTGTTATAGAGAATACAAGGCAAGTAGTCTTAAATGGGCTGGCGATATCCCTTTGGATTGGTTGATATCTAAGATAAAATTTATAACGAATAACGAAGATGGTCAGCGAGAGCCAATTTCGGGTGAGTTTAGATTTGATAGAAGCGGTGATTATCCATATTATGGTGCAACAGGCATTGTCGACTATATTGATGATTATAAGTTTGAAGGAAAATATCTATTAATTGGTGAGGACGGTGCACCTTTTTTTACACAAAACAAAGATGTGGCATTTATTGCTGAAGGTAGATTTTGGGTTAATAACCATGCACATGTTTTATCATGTAAAAATGAAGTTGATATTGATTATTTGTGCTACGTATTGAATTGCGTTGATTATAAAGACTATATATCGGGGAGCACAAGAGATAAATTAACTAAAGCAGATTTATCAAACATTAAATTGCTTTTACCATCATTAATAGAGCAAACCCAAATAGCAAGATATCTAGACCATCAAACCAACATTATAGATCAACTTATCCAACAAAAAGAAAAACTGATAGACTTACTCAAAGAAAAAAGACAAGATGTTATTAATGTTGCAGTAACTAAGGGGCTTAACCAAGATGCCACAATGAAAGATAGTGGAGACATTTGGATTGGTAGAGTGCCCGAAGACTGGATTTTGTCAAAGATAAAATTCGTAGCTAATACACAAGGCAGAGTTGGATATAAAGGATATACTAAAGATGACATAGTTTCAGTTGGTGAGGGTGCTTTAACCCTTGGTGCAAAACATATTAATAAACAAAACATTTTAAACCTTGAGAGTCCTGAATTCATAACCTGGAGAAAGTATGAGGAATCTCCAGAGATAATGGTTAAATTAGATGATGTAATTTTCACACAAAGAGGAAGCCTTGGAAAAGTTTGTCACATTAATTATGAAATTGGCAAAGCAACTATTAATCCAAGTATGGTTATTCTAACCTCATTTAATATTTTACCCAGATTCCTTTACTACTGGCTATCTAGCAATAGAATACAGAAAGAAGTCCAAATACTTCAATCTAATACGGCAATTCCGATGATTAGCCAATATCAACTTTCCAACTTTCCTATACTTATACCATCTTCAAATGAACAAATAAGGATTGTTGATTTTATCGATAAAAAACTGTTGTTACTTAAACATTCAGTAATTATTATCGAAAACCAAATCGAAAAACTAAAAGAATACCGTCAATCCATTATTTCGGAAGCGGTAACTGGTAAAGTCGATGTACGAAATTGGCAGCATGTTGACGAAGCGATAGCCTAATGGAGATCGAAAAGTCTTCATACAACGATACAGTTATTATGCTTTTGCAAAAGATAAATCTACCAGTTAGATAAACAAAGAGTAGGTCTCATGAATTAACTTGTGAGTAGATGAATAATGCGATGATAAAAATAATTTTACAGGCAGATAATAAAATCATTGTAGCTAGCAAATACTAATTATTTTTACCTACAGAACAACAATTGATAGATGAGGTCAGGAATGGATTAGAAAAAATTGACCACATCATAAACAATTTATAATGGCAGAAGGAACTAAAGAATTACATTTTGAAGAGCATGTGGTGAAATACTTAACCAAATCTGCTGAGTCAGGATTTCAAGAATATGTCGAGAAACACACCTCGGTTTATGATAAGGAATTGTGCCTAATTCCAGAAGATGTGCTTGGCTTTATAAGAGATACACAGCCCAATAAATACGAAGCTTTAGAGCAGCAATACGGCAAAGTCACAGATGTTAAGATAATAGCTCGGATAGCTGAAGAGGTCAAAAAAAATAAAACTCTAGAGGTTTTACGTGGCAAGGTAAAAGACCGTGGACAAAGCATTGACATGGTTTATTTTAAACCTAATCACAATAAAACACCCGAACACTTGGCCGGATATGCCAGAAACAGACTAACAGTAATACGTCAGCTAAAGTATTCCAAGAAGAACGAGAATTCCATTGACATTGTGCTATTTGTAAATGGTTTGCCCGTAGTAACGTTAGAACTAAAAAATGCTTTGACGGGGCAACATCTACAAAACGCTATTAAACAATTTATCAAAGATCGAGACCCCAAAGAACCGTTATTAGAATTTAAAAGATGTTTAGTTCACTTTGCGGTAAGTACAGAGCAAGTAAGCATGTGCACAGAACTAAAAGGAGAAAGCACGTTCTTTTTACCATTCAATAAAGAACTCGTTAACTACGCTGAAGATGACTATGCTACTTCATATTTATGGAAAGATGTATTAAAAAAAGACTCTTTATTAGACTTGATACAGAATTACATAAACCTTCAGGTAGATAAAGAAAAGTATTACGACAACATTACAAAATCGCTTAGAGAAAAATCAAAATCCGCACTTATATTTCCTCGTTTCCATCAACGCAGAGCTATTCAAAACTTATTATCAGCAGTAAAAAATGAAGGCGTTGGAGGTAGATATTTAATTCAACATTCCGCTGGTTCAGGTAAATCAAATACCATTTCGTGGTTAGCGCACCGTCTATCTGATTTTTATAGAAATTCTGATGATGACAAAGCTTTGTTTGATAGTATAATAGTAGTGACAGATAGGCGTGTGTTAGATAAGCAAATACAAAATAATATCCGTCAGTTTGAACATATCCCCGGCACAGTAGCCTATATCGACCAAAATAAAACAAGTCAGGACTTAAAATTAGCTATTGAACAGAGGAAACGAATAATTGTAACCACGCTACAAAAATTTCCCATTATTTCTGATGTAATTACCTACAATAAGGATAAGACATACGCAGTAATAATTGATGAGGCTCATAGTTCACAAGCTGGCGAATCTGCTAGGCATTTACGTAAAGCATTATCTTTGGAAGAAGCTGAAAATGCGGACGTTTGTGAAAAAAATATAGATGAAATTATCGAAGATGAAATTAAAAGTAAAGGCCACCAAGCCAATATTTCATTTTTTGCTTTCACGGCTACACCAAAATCGAAAACCGTCGAGCTCTTTGGTACAATAAGAAATAGTCAAAAAGAAGCTTTTGACCTATACACGATGGAGCAAGCTATTAAAGAAGGATTTATTAAGGACGTGCTAAAGAATTACATGAGTTGGAAGCGGTATTATAAACTCATTAGGCGCATCGAAATTGATGATAGGGAGTATGAGAAAAAGAAAACAGTAAGGGTTTTATCTTCTTATGTAGATTTGGAAGACCATGCTATAGAAAAAAAAGCCCGTATCATGATAGAGCATTTTGTTTCACAAACGCAAAAAGAAATCCAAGGAAAGGCAAGAGCAATGTTGGTTACTCGTTCAAGGCTACATGCAGTCCGTTTCAAACGAAAATTTGATGATATCATGCGTGAAATGAAACTGCCATACAGTGCGTTGGTAGCATTTAGTGGTACTGTAACGGATGCGGATACAGGTTTAGATTATACCAAAGAAAATATGAATAATTTAGGTGGAAAAATAGACGTTCCTGATGCTTTAAAATTACCACAATTCAGAATGTTAATTGTGGCTAATATGTATCAGACTGGTTTTGATGAGCCATTGTTACACACAATGTTTGTAGATAAGAAATTAGGCGGTTCTAGCACTGTACAAACATTAAGCAGGATAAACAGAACCATAGCAGGAAAAGATACAACGATGGTATTGGATTTTGTGAACGAGCCGGAAAATGTTCGACAAGATTTTCAGGTGTATTATGGCAGTAACTTTATGGAGCTTGACAACCAAACAGACCCTAACAGTTTGTACGATGTACAACAAACTATAGACGCCTTTAAACTAATTTATCAAAATGATTTGGAAGCCTATGCGCAATATTTCTTTGTAAAAGGAAACCATAAGGAAAAGCTACAGCCTATTTTAAACGAGGTAGTTAGGCGTTACAATAACGAATTAGATGAAGAGCAAAAGGTAGCTTTTAAGGCCAGCATTAAAAATTTTGTGAGGCTTTACAGATTTCTGTCGCAGATCATAACCTTTACCGATGTTCAACTAGAAAAATATTATGTGCTACTATCTGATTTATTTAAAAAACTTCCATTCACAATAAGCACTTTACCTGTTGAGGTTTTGGAAGAAATTGATTTAGATAGCTATAAACTTCAACATCAATTTACAACAGATTTAAGGCTTGAAAGTCAAAATACTGGAATGAAAGGGATGACTCCGGGTGGTGAAGGAGGTAGAGATGAGGGTGAAATAGAGTGGCTGACAAAAATAATTAAGGTATTAAACGAAACGTTTGGTTTGGATTTAGATGAAAACGATAAAATTGACTTTGAAAGAATGAAAGAAAACGTTTATGCCGATGACGAATTAATGAGCTATTTTAATACCAAAAATTCTAAAGACAATATTCAGGACAAATTTGAAGAGACCGTAGATAGCGAAATTCTAAATTTTATAAATAATAAATTAGAACTATACAACAAGCTGTCAGAAGACAAAGTGAACCTTATGTTTAAAGAAATGTGGTTTAATGATATTTATGATAAACGAGTAAGGGGAATTCAATGATATTGATAGATATAGAATACATCATATTCCATAAAAGCAATATAGCTTTTTTAAAGGTGAACTTACGAAAGAATCTTTGATGACAAGGTAGCTCGTTTAGCTGAAAGTTTATATATGCAAATCCATAGGTTTGCTTGAATTTCATTTACGAAAGGAAATAGTGTCCGACATTTGTCCGGATATAAATATAAAACCCGCTAACTATCTGGTAATTAACGGGTTTTCTTTAATAATTGTGGTCCCGACGAGACTCGAACCTTGTCATTAATATTTATGAATGTTCATCAAAACGGATTAATGCCTCGGCCAAAGTCAACGTATGCGATTCACAAGTTTCTGCCAAAATCGGATAAACGCTTATCGCGTCTTATTGGGCTACCCATTATTTTATACCATTAAGGTTGATGCTGAGGACATGCCAAATTCAGCCTGAGATTCCTATTGCCATCAGTCTTGATTTGACGTAGTTGACCGCTACTAGACATGGAGCTTATACTGAGACAACAAATAAACCCATTGTGTAAATTGATGTATTTCATCTTGGGTTGATTGATAATTTAACTGTTGAGCTTTACATTGATGCTCACAACAAAGTATTCATTCTGCATGCCGTATTTAAAACTAGCCTTGTCGCCGTAAGCAATCACCAAACGTTGTTTTATATTGGAGAGACCGGTGTTTTGGCTTGGGATAAGTTTTGACCTGCCAGGGATATTTTTTGAGTTGATGGATAATATTTCCTTAAATACGTAAACGCTCAACACTGCTGGGTGTTCAGGATTATGAATGATGCCGTGTTTAAAGATGTTTTCTACCATCGTAATTAGAACTAATGGGATGAACATTGTTTTTTTTACGTTTTGACCAATCTCAAGTGTTAACGAAAGTGGTTCATCAGAGCGACTTTGATGTAATTTTATTAATTTATATATCTGTTCTATTTCTTCTTTAAGTGGTATCGTTTCTGACCGAAATTCACAATTGATGCTGTAGCGCATCACCTCTGAGAGTGACATAATTGCCTCAGCGGCTCTCGGTGCAGATTCAATTGTGTCTGTATAGATGAAGCTTAAGGTATTAAAAAGTAAGTGTGGATTGATTTGGGCTTTCAGGTATGAATTTCTGGCGTGAGCAAGTTGAACTTGGGCGTCCCTTTCAGCAATGAGGCTTCGCCACCTTTGTTTTTCTGCGATTTGTCGTCTTTTGACTTGTTCAAGGTGTAAAATAAAAAGGTAATGAAATCCTGCAAAGCCCATGATTGGTAACGCCCGCCACAACACCCCAAGTACGTAACTCGGTTTCAATCTAACTTTCTCCTGGTTGTAAACGGTGATGTGTCCGAAAAAATTCGAGTCGATGTAATAATTGATCATCAAATAGCCCGCAAAAGTGAGGATGAGCATTGAGGGAAGTTTCCAAAGCCAGGAAATCTCATTAGTAAAAGCTATCGGGTAAATTTTCAAAGAACAGAAATAAAATAGAAGGATATTTATGGTATAATGTGTAGCATAACTCACCGGTCTGCCAAATTTCCCCGTTGCCCATCCAACGATGAAAATCTCTGAGAACATATATAATATCCAGGCTAGGAAATGGATTCTGTATCGGTAAAGAAGTTTTAAAGTAAGCTTCATCATATAATTTTTATCTTTCGTCCCTTAAGTGGAATTCTTTTTTAATCCGTAGTTTCGCGCTTATAAACCATGCTAGTTTAACTGTAATTATTATGCAAAACCAATACACGAAGCTGAAGAAAAAAACAGTTTTTATCTTCAGAGCAGTCAGAGACCGAAATTCCACAAGTACTGATCCGACCACAAGTAGTCTTACCATTACTGTCACCAGTACCGGTGCTCATCAGATTATGACCTTCTAAATCCGGCCGGTTAGAAATGTTCTATCTTCTAAAAACTTCAATAGTTCTGCTTTGTATGCATTTCCCATCTGTACCTGTACGCCTTCGCCAAGGTTGATTGTATTACCAACTATTCTCTGAATTTTTGTGACGTTAATAACGTGTGAGCGGTGAACTCTGCAAAAAAGATCTTTCCTAAATATTTTTTCAATTTCCTTTAAGGTTAGATATACCAGCGTTCCTTTTTCACTGGTAACCATATTCACATAATTTCTGGCGCTTTCAAAGTATAATATTTCCTGCTTATTAACCCTGCTGAGTTTACCCCTTTCTCCTGTTTTGAAAAAAGCAATGTCGCTTCCATGATGTGAACATTTATCAAGTTCATTTTCGATCACAGAGATGACAGTCTGTGTAAACGTGGCTAATTTGATTGGTTTTATGAGATATCGGTTTGCCCTACCATCAAATGCTTGCAATGCGTATTTGTCATATGCGCTGATAAAGATAATTGCTTGAGTTTTGCCTCGTAATTGTATGGCAAGTTCAAGACCGTTAATATCAGGCATTTCTATGTCAAGAAAAATGATGTCGACGTCGTCGTCTTTTGAAATCTCCGACAACGCGAGTAACGGGTTTCGGTAGGTTTTGTAGAGCTCAAGGTTTGGCATTGAGCTGATGTAGTGGGTGAGGAGCGTAATAGCGTGTTGTTCATCATCGATAATCACGCATCTGGTCTTACTTTTCATAAGCAGTTATTTAGATGATAATACTTTGTTACATACTTGGACTGGAGGTGGTTGTTGTTAATATATTAGATTTTTGAATTGGGTAGGTGTTATTTCTTCTTTAGACTAGAAAATTTGTGGTATTTATCTGAAATAGTCACTGTAGTTTCCTTTTGTATGATCTCGTAAATGATTGTGGGATCGATTTTTATTGCATATGCTAAAACGTTAATGTGTAAAACGCTAAACTTCTCGGGGTGAACAAGCTTCGTATGATATGCCTCGTAATTTAGACCCAATAATTTTGAAACCTTTGTGGGACTTTGCTTAACCAGTTGATACATTTTCGAAATAGAGCCTGTCAGGAACAATGATCTGATAGAAATGAAATCAGCGTCCATGTTATCAACATCTATTTTTCCTTTCCATTCAGCCATTTTAATTCGTTTATGCTAAAATCTCGAAAAATTGGCTATTTGTAATTTAATAAGTATGATTCGTATATAAAAATTTGCTTTTCGTAAATTTAATTACTAATTTTATAGTTAATTAAAAGGTATTTATTAGAGTCTTGCAACTTCATATCTCAAGCCGTTGACGCAAGACAGCAGATAATTGCCCATAACTTTTTTAGAAATGCTATATTCGCAGATCTGAATAAGTATGGGTTCTGCTGTAATCCCGTGTCAACATAAGGCTTGAGAACTGAATGAAGTTACGGTTTGCAGAATCCATACATATTAGTTCTGCGTCCCATCAAGACTCGTATAACCAATACGGGTATGAACAGAAACAATCTAACATTCTTGTTTAATGATGGCTATTTTAGAAATGGCTTGTCTTGTTTTTTGCCCGAATTTTTGTTTTTTGTCTTTTCTTGTTTGAATGCTTTGTGTGCATGTCCTTTTGACAGGATGTATGCGCTGAAGCCTAAAAATCCTGAATGATATTCCTTCTGGGCCTGCAGGTGGTTAATACGTCTTTAAGTATTGGTTCAGACTGTCTGCGGGTTCTTTTTATTTCTGTTTTTTCGGAAATAATTTTTCATTAACCTACAACTTATCAACTAACAAAATCATGAAAAAAACGATATTTTTTATCGCTATGGCTGTGCTTTGCCTTTTTTTTAGGGCGACTGGGCAGGTTAGCGTGAAACCCAAGGCTGGGGAACGGCCTTTGGTAATTGGGGACAGGGTTCCTGATCTGGTATTTCAAAATGTCATTAATTATTCTGCGCCGATGCTGCGCTTTTCGGACTTTAAGGGAAAGGCAATACTGCTTGATTTTTGGGCGACCTGGTGCGGTTCGTGTATCGCCCATCTTTCGGAGGTGATGGATTTGCAAAAGAAATTTGGAGGGGGGCTGCAGGTTATTACTGTCAACGGGTCTATGCGGGATTCTAAGGAGGTGGTGGAGGCATTTGTCTCCAAACAGGTGGGCACAGAGAGGGCTTTTCTGACGCCTGTGATATATCAGGATACGATTCTTCGGGATCTGTTTCCAAGACGGATTATCCCGCATTATGTTTGGATTGGTCTGGATGGACGGGTGAAGGCGATTACCGGATCGGCTGAGGTTAGGGGGGAGCATGTGAAAAGGCTGGTAGCGGGCTTAAGCCTGAACTTGCCGGTGAAAGGAGCGGGCGATGAATAAGTGTTTAGTGCTTAGATTTTTGGTTGCGATGCTGCTTTGGGGGTATGGTTTGAAAGGCTATTCGCAGCAGATGAATCCGGCATCGGTGCCATTGGCTGGTAAGGTATCTCTGGATGAGTTTTCGCCCTCGGTTCAGGTTCTGATCGGAGCAAAAAGTATCGGTACAATTACCGCGGAGCGTGACGGGCGTTTTTCTTGTCAGCTAAAGGTCTTTCCGGATACAGTTCGTTTCAGGGCGATGGGGTATCACACGGTGGTGAGGATGTTTAAGCGGAAGGAAGATGTGCCTGCTTTTTTGACTATTAAAATGATTCCTTCCGTCCAGGATTTGGGTGAAGTGGAGATTAATACCGGTTATCAGAAACTTAAATCCAATGAGGTCAACGGTGATGTTTCGGTCATCGATGAAAAAATGCTTCGTGCAAGGACAGGAACGAATATTCTGGACCGGATTCTCGGTCAGACTTCGGGTTTACTGCTCAATACCGAGCGAATTACCACTTCGACTCAAGGCAAGACCAACATTTCAGTTCGTGGGCTCGGGACCATTAATGGTCCGCTGGATCCGCTAATCGTCCTGGATGGCTTTATCTACGAAGGGGATATTAATAATATCAATCCTTTTGATATTGAAAATGTATCGATTTTAAAGGACGCTGCGGCTGCTGCAATCTGGGGCGCCAGAGCAGGTAATGGAGTAATTGTCTTGACCTCTAAAAAGGCAAAACTTAACAGCGTTCCAGTAATATCTTTTAATGCCAATACAACCCTTAGTGAATTGCCTGATTTGCAAAGGCTTCCTTATATGCATGCTTCAGATTATATTGCGCTGGAAAAGCTGTTGTTTGACGCCGGACAGTATAATAACCGGATTTCCACTAACCTCGCGCTGACCCCTGCGCTGGACATCATGCTGGCAGGCAGGCAGGGCAGGACTACGGCAGCGGAGGTGAGCCGCCAGCTTGCGGAGTTGCAGTCCAAAGACGTCAGGGAGTCCTACTTAAAGGACTTTTATACCCATGCGCTCCTACAGCAGTATGGGCTTAACCTGCGCGGCGGAACGGATAAACTCGCTTACAGCATTGCCGGCGCCTATGACCATTCCCTAGGAGAGACTTACGGGAAATCTAACCGGATTAATCTTCGTTTTAGTCAGGACTATAAGATTAGTAGCCGGTTGACCCTTGCAACTTCGTTTTCGCTTTCTTCGTCCGGCAACCGTTCGGGTAGACCTTCCTACGGCAGCATCACCAGCGCAGGACGCAAGCCTTCTTACCTGAGTTTTACCGATGAGCTGGGCAGTCCGGTAGCCGTGGAGCAGACCTACAGTTCTGCTTACCTGGATACGCTTGGCGGGGGTAGGCTTTTGAGCTGGAAATATTATCCTGCTGATAATTACAACCATTCGGTCACCGAAAACAAACGGCAGGAGATCTACGGGACAGCGAATCTGAGGTACAGATTAGCAAGTTCGCTTCTACTGGATTTAGGCTACCAGTTTCAAAAGCAGGCTTTAGAAAATGTTACGACCAGTACCATTGAAAGTTATTATGCCAGGACCATGATTAACGGCTTTTCTCAGCTAAACCGGGCAACGGGGGTGGTGAGCTACAACGTGCCAATGGGCGGGATTCGACAGGCGGGTGAAGAGCGCGTAAATTCATCCACCGCAAGGGCGCAGCTGAATTTTGACAAGAGTTTTGGGGTGCATTCGGTTAATGCAATTCTGGGTATGGAAGGCCGGAACGTGGAAACTTCTGGTTCAGCGGTCATCCGGTATGGGTATCTTGCGGATCCGCTTCAGTATGTTGAGGCTAACTACGTGAGCCGTTTCCCTGATTTCATCACCGGAAGCAGTGCACAGATTCCTTCTGGTGGTAGTTTGAGTGATTTTCATTACCGTTTCATGAGTCTGTATTCCAATGTTGCTTATGCCTACCAGGGAAAATACAGGATCACCGCGAGCATCCGCAGGGACGGGTCCAATATTTTTGGCGCCAAAACCAATGATAAATGGAAACCGCTGCTTTCTGCCGGGGTTGGCTGGGATCTTTCGAGCGAAAAGTTTTACAATATAGGCTGGCTGCCTGTGCTGCGCCTCACCGGTACTTATGGGTATAGCGGAAATGTCGACTTAAGCAGGACCGCATCAGCTGTTGCCGGTTACGGGACTATTGCTGCTACAGGGCTGCCTTTTGCCAGGATTTCGACACTGAATAACCCTGAACTGAAATGGGAGCAACTCTCTCAGGTGAATATAAAGGTAGATTTTGCCTTGCGAAAAAATCTGCTTAGGGCTGCAGTGTCGTTTTACGTGAAAAAAGGCTCGGATCTTTATGGGCTTTCCAATTACGATTATACAGGATGGGGCGCTTTCTCCCAGATCACTAGAAACGTCGCAAAGATGCGTGGAACAGGAATAGATGCGGAGCTTCACTTTGGGGCGCTAAGTTTTGGTAAGTTCCGGTGGAATGCGGACGGCTATTATAGTTTCAATCAGAGTAAGACAACGGAGTATTATTATGCGTCGAGTACGGGGATCAGTGGGCAGCTCGGTGGGGGCGGAACAGTGATTAGTCCTCTCGTCGGCAAGCCACTTTACGGCATTGCGGCTTATAAGTGGGGCGGTTTGGATAATAAGGGTAATCCTCAGGGCTACCTCAACGGCGTGTTAAGCACCAATTATTCCGCGATGGCAATTGAAGGGAATACGACCAGCTCTAACCTGGTGTACGTTGGGCCTTCAAGTCCAACCCATTTTGGATCTTTTATCAACACATTTTCATTCGATAAATTTTCACTTTCTTTCAATCTGAGTTATCGCCTTGGTTATTTCAGGCAAAAGCGGAGCATTAACTACAGCACTTTTGCTACAGATGGTATTGGTCACCAGGATTTTGCGCAGTGTTGGCTGGCGCCAGGGGATGAACTCAGAACAAATGTTCCGTCTTTTATTTATCCCCTGAACCAGTCAAGGGATATATTTTACTCGCTTTCTGAGGTTAATGTGATTCCGGGTGATAACCTGCGGCTGGATTATGTGAATTTATCCTACAGCGTTAATGCGACCACCTGGCGCTTTCCGTTTAGAACGCTCGATGTGTATTTGAACGCCAACAATCTGGGTATGTTATGGAAGGCCAACAGGTATAATATAGACCCGGATTATGTGAGCACAATAGCGCCATCGAAAGGGTTCACTTTTGGTTTTAGGGGAAGTTTTTAATTTGAAAGGATATGAAAAATTTAAGATTAATATTTATTGCTTTTGCAATGGTATCGCTTCTGGGATGCAAGAAATTTCTGGAGGTAAAGCCGAATGCGAAGCTGGTCATTCCCTCAACCCTGGCTGATTTACAGGGATTGCTGGATGATGCGGACCGGATGAATTTTTTAAAAACACCAACTTTGGGAGAGTGTGTGGCGGATGATTATTTTTTGACGCCGGATGTTTTTGCGTCCAGGGAGGAAACTCAGCAGGCCATTTATTTGTGGCAGCCATTCGAGAACCGTTTTGCCAATGACTGGTCAGAGGCTTATCAGCCGATATACAATGCCAACCTGGTGTTGGAACTCATTGAAAAAGTGCCCAGGAATGCTGGAAATGCTTCCGCCTGGGACAATGTAAAAGGGTCTGCACTTTTCTTCAGGGCTTACTACTACGCGCTTCTGACCATGAATTATGGAAAGGCTTATGATGCGGGCCAGTCTGCAAGCGAGCCCGGCGTGGTGCTGAGGTTGGCTTCTGATTTTAATATTAAGGCTTCGCGGTCTACAGTCAAAGCGTGTTTTGCGAGGGTGATTGCGGACGCTGACCAGGCTGCAGCGCTGCTGCCAAATTTAAGCACGCAATCAACAAGGCCTTCCAAGGCGGCCGCTTTTGCGCTTTTGTCCAGGACCTACCTTTATATGCGCGATTACCAGAAGGCGATGTTTAATGCCGATGAGTGTTTAAAGATTAAATCAACACTGATGAATTTAAACGGTGATCAGGATGTCCTTGGGCTCACGCTGAATGTACCTTTCAAAAGATTCAATAAGGAAACTATTTTTTATACCGAGGGTGCGCCTAACTATGGGATCAACTCCCCAACCCGCGCCCGGATTGATTCGGTGTTATACAATAGTTATCAATTGAACGACTTGAGGCGAACAGGTTATTTCAGACTGGTTTCCGGTTATCAGCAGTTCAAAGGAAGTTATGCTTCCTCCTCAACGCTCCTTTTTAGCGGGCTGGCGGTGGATGAAATATTACTGAACAGGGCAGAAGGCCGCGCCAGGTTAGGCCAGGTTAATCTGGCAATGGATGATCTGAATTTGCTGTTAAAATCCAGATGGAAAAATACGGTTCCCTATGTACCAATGACGGCGCTAGATGAGGCCGATGCTGTGGCAAAGGTACGAATGGAAAGAAGAAAGGAACTTTTAATGAGGCAGACCAGGTTTACCGATATTAAGCGGCTGAACATGGAAGGGGCGAACATCACCGTTCGAAGGATCGCAAATGGAAAGATCTATGAGCTTGCTCCGAATGCGCCTTATTACGCCCTGCCTATCCCGGCTGACATCATTGAGCAGACGGGGATTGAAAAGAATTAATACATAAAGTGGTTAATGAGCAAAGTGCAGGGCCGGATGGCCCTGCTTTTGTATTATGGGTTTTCAGCATTTACAATGGACATGCCTGAATCGGCTGAGCCGGTGATGTAATAGGTCGATCCTGCCGGACTTGCTGTCAGTGCGGCGCTGTTGTTGAGCTCCCTTCTGCTTCCCACGCTTTGAGTGAAAGCATTGTCAATCGTGATTGAACAGGCTTGCTCCTGCGCAGGTGAACAGGCATCTTCAGGAGCCAGGTCATTCCAGTTTTCCGGCTTAACTACTTCGGTTGAAGTAAAGTTAGGTCCATGATAGTAAAGGGTAACGGGTAAACGGTTGAAGTTCTTTACTACATCGCCCTTAAAGGCGGACTGGGTTAATACTACTGTTAATCCGAATAAGAAGGCGAATGCGCCAAAGCTGATTTTTTTTAAATTTTTCATGTTTTGGGATGCTTTTTTCTGTTGAAAAAGCAAGCGAAAAAGGTTGGTGGTTAATATTTCCTGGTGCCTCGCACCAGTGGTCCTCTGTCAATCCGGAAAGCTGCTTTGCGGACTGAAATCAAATGGCTTCTTTTTTTCTAGCCTCCTTTCTTTTTTGGTGAAATTCATATAACGCCCAAACATTGATTGAGAGGAAAATTAAGTTAAAGCCAAAATGTGCTTTCCAGCTTAGCATGCTTAATACTCCGCCGCAACTGCAGGGCGCATTGGGGTAAATGCCTGTTAAGATGAATGCAATGTATCCGGTGAACACGGTCAGCAGGACCGCTGATGCGTAGAGTCCTGTGATAACGGTTTTGCTGTCTGTGAGCAGTAGCGCAGTGAAAAGTTCTATCGCAGGTAAAAGCCACACCAGAATGCCCTCTATTTTTATAGGGAAATGTTGCAGGGTGAGCTGGTGTCGAAAGCTATTATATTCCAGGAGCTTTGAACCGGCAACATATATCCAGAGGACTATCAGTAAGGAAATGCCAGTTTTATAAATGAGGTTTTTCATATCGCTTTTTTCTTAGTCAAAATTGACCAGGATGCCGGCTGGTTCCGCTTCCCGGGGAAGTACTAAACTGGAATTACCATGATTTAGATGTTCTGCTGCTGGAAATTTATCAGGTTTTTCTGCGCTTGCCGGACAGATACTTCTTTTTTAATGTGCTCAAGGTATGGCTATGAATACCCAGTGAGCTGGCGATGTCAATGGAGGAGGCGATTTGAAAGATATCTGGATGGCGGTTGATGATCTGTTCAAAGCGTTCATCTGCGCTCAGGTGACGAATTGCAAAGGCGAGGTGAAAAAGCTTGCTGAGCTGCTCCCGGTGTAAGGCGTTAATGAAAACATGGAATTCAGGGAAGAGCCGGTAAAGGTTGTAGATATGTTTTTCAGGGATGCCCAGAAGTATGCTTGGTGCAATCGCGACGGTTTGGATAGCAAAGTCATCCGGATTATGCTCTTCAGGTTCAGTCAGGAAGGTATGCTCCAGGTGCAGGATGAGTATAGAATCATCGGGTTCCTTTTTGCTTTGCAGTTTGGTTTTACATGTTCCCTGCTCGATAAAAAGGATTGGTGTTTGGCTGTAGTCTCTTTCTTCTATGCGGTGGTGGGCCGGGATGATTCTTTTGACTAATGCAATGCTTAGGTATGCTTTTAGCGCTGGACTTATGGCACAATAGCTGTCCATCTTAAGGTAAAAATTTTCGTTTTCCATGTTTTTGGAGGCGAAGAAAACGGATTTATGCAGGCCGGTAAAGTGGTAGAAGTAACCACCACGTGCCACTGATAAATCTATGGAACCGGCTTCGGGGGGAATCCCCAAAGGCTCATAATTTAATATAACTTTTGGGCCAGGGCGAGCATTTTTCCCAATATCTCACTCACTTTACGGATGTCTTCAGGATGATGAACATAAAAGCCATTGCTGAAGCTTTTTTCTGATATGTGTTCGGCTTCTTTGGTGCTGGTATGTGAAATGATGTATTGGTGAACGGTCTTGGCTTTACGTTCAGTAATAACGCCACATTCCACGTTTAAAAAAATAAAAAACGCAAGCTGTTTTACCGAAAGGCTGACTTTATAGCTTGAATCCAGTATCCCTGAATTCACGAGTTCAGAGTTTAAAAAGTCAAGGCCTTTCAAAAAATCGATTTCCGTCTCCGCAGCATCCAGAAGCATTTTTTTTAAGTTTGGCCTTTGATGGAAATATTCAGCTGGCTCAGTTTCTATTAACTGTCCGATTACTTTCCTATAGGATATGAGTTCTCTGAACTGTTCCGCTGTATTAAGTGCAATTTGCTGCCTTTGACTGAGCACTTCAAGCTGATAAACATATAGTCGCAGGTCATTGTATCGCATGGCTATCAGTAGCATTGAAATCTGATGATTTGGATGGGGATGCACTAAGCATGCCGGCAGTCGCTCCAGCAGGGCTTCTCGAAATTCGACCTGGTAAAACGACGTGCCATATTGCCTGCTGCCTTTAAATATATCTTTGAGCAGCTGTTTAATTATCTCGGCGATTTTTTTTTCTTCAAGCATGGCTAAACATTGTTGTTCTTTCGCTTCATAATTGGTTTGATACTTCACAAGTAAATCATTGGTGGCCAATGTATTGGTATTGAACTCGCCTGGATAGTAACGGTAGATGTGACTGATGAGCTCATTCATTGCTTTTAGCATCTCATCTATAAGCGCCGTATTGCTTTTAGCAATAGCCTTCTGATTGATATCTCTTGCCTTTTTTCTGAACCGGTCAATACACGAGAGTTGGTAGTGGATAAATTTCTTAAGTGTCTGCTGACTGTTTGGAACAAAGGCGTCTATGCTCATTTTGATTCTCAGCACTTCGCCGCTCATCTCGGTTTCATCATCAGTGCCCACCTTGCTACCCTCTGGTGTGCTGCTAAGGATTTCTAGCATCTGGTCAAAATAATAAAGTTCGTAATTCATGTCAGGATAATTTAGGACCGGGGTGGTTTTTGCTCCTAAATTAGGCTTAGGCCGCATGAATACTAAAATTATTACGCAGGCGATGATTCCCGGGTGATGAATGTGCGGTTTGGATTGACTAATCTATTTCTATCGGAAAGGCTTTTAGCGCTTGAAACCTTTACCGGTTTGCATTTTCACTGGGGTGGGAAAACCGGCAACCGCCTGTAAACTTGACTCGTGCCGGTATGTTTGCTCAATTTGTCTATCACAATGCATAAGCATTTTATTAACAGTTTTAAATCCCAATCAGCGTATGGATAGATTAGATAAACTACTGGAGGTTCATGAAAAGATTTATGAAATTATTCAGATGATTTACACGAAAAATTATGGTCACCTGAGTTTGCCTGAAGATCAGCTCTTGTCCCGTCAGGATGTAAAGGACTATCTGGGTATTAGCGAAAGCACCTACAAACGGAAAGTAAAACAGGGCATCCTGAACCCCAGGAAACTTCCGGGCGGGGACAGGTATTATAAAAGTGAATTAAAATTTGAGTTGATGGAAAGTAAGCGGCGGGGTAGGGTCTGAGCTTCGAAAGCATCTTGCGAAATCAGCTGATCATTCGACAATTTATTTTGATTAATTGTGAATAATGCAAACGACTGTTTGCTGATAAGCCTGATGAGTCTACCGGCCTGATTGGTAAACAAATACCTTTGACCAGATAAATGCAACTTACTTTTTGCGCGCGTTTATTTGGTGGCAGACGTTGTAGCTTTTTTAGTTTTCGCTGGTTAAGGTCCTTTACACCCGCTTTATTCTGGCCAGGTTTTTTTATTTACCAAATGGTAAATGATCTGGTCGGAAATATTGTGAAATTAGCGCATGCAAAACTTTGTCGACTATATCCTCAGGTTCGGGAACCTGAACAGCCAGCAGATTGATTTTATCCTCTCAAAATCCAAAGTGCTGGAATTGAAGAAGGACGAATATTTTTCGCAGGCCGGAAAGGTTCCCAGGCACGTAGGATTTATCTATGAGGGTGTGGTGCGGGTTTGCTATTACAACCATAAGGGAGAAGAAATCACGCATCATTTTGTTGACGAGGATAACTTTGTTTCAGACCAGCAGAATTTTGAGGCAGAACTTACGGCTTCGGAATATATTCAGGCCGTCAGCGGTTGCAGGATGCTTGCTTTTTCCAAAAGGGACTGGGACGAGATTGGAAATACAATCGTGGGCTGGGGGGCAATCACCGACCTGATTACTAAAAACTGTCTCCTGAAGACGATTGAAAGAAGAAGCCCGCTTGTTTCCGAGGACGCCACTACCCGCTATCTATCCTTCATCAGACAGTTTCCGGGTCTGGTGAACCGCGTGCCGCTTTCCCAGATAGCCTCCTATCTTGGAATCACTCAGCAATCTCTGAGCAGGATCAGAACAAACATTCGCTAAATCCTCTTTTTACCAAATGGTAAACGGTCCTGTAAGTAAGATGCTGATTTTTGTTCAAGAAATTTAATCAAAGAATTATGGACAAAAAAGTTGTTTTAATAACAGGAACCAACAGTGGATTTGGATGGCTAACCGCCAGATCCCTGGCCGCATTAGGCCACAAAGTATATGCGACCATAAGAGACAGTAAAGGAAAGAATTCAGAAAGGGCTAAAACTCTGGAGCTGGAGGAAAATATTGTTGTTCTGGATGTCTCATTAACGGATGAGAAAAGTGTGCAGGATGCATTCGATACCATTATTGCGAAAGAGGGGAGAATTAATGTACTGGTAAACAATGCGGGCGCGGCGATGTTTGGTGTGGCTGAAGCGTCCACGACCGATGACCTCGAGCGCATGTTAGCCATAAATGTACTGGCGCCCTGGAGATTGATGAAGCTTAGCCTGCCCCAAATGCGGAAACAATCCGAGGGCTTAATTGTAAATGTTTCAAGCGGCTGGGGTAGATTTTCTCCGCCGTTTTCAGCCGTTTATGCTTCCTCGAAATTTGCCTTGGAAGGCCTTAGTGAAGGTCTGCACTATGAGGTACGCCCACTGGGGATTGATGTGGCAATCGTTCAGCCCGGGGCCTTTCCTACCGAAATATCCCAGAAGCTGCAGTTTGGTTCTGATGCATCAATTAATGATGAATATAAGGTGATTGCTGAGCTCCCAAATAAAATGGGTGCTGCAATCGGTCAGTTATTTGAAGCTACAAATCCAAATCCTCAGGATGTTGCAGATGCGATTATTGCCTTGATTAATATGCCTAAAGGGCAGCGGCCGCTGCGAACTACTGTTGATGCCTCAACAGGACATCTTGTTAGCGCTGCCAATGGCGCCGTGGCGATTGAATACGCAAAAGTCATGACTGCTTTCGGTCTAGGGGAAATCTTAGCTTAAAGGCCGGCAGCGGCTTGATGGATAAGAAAAGCCGGTTTAAGTTTAGCAGAGTCATGTACTCCTTGCGTGGCAGATTTATTATCCAAAGGCTTTGCTAATAACGGAGCTAATGATGTAAGCTAACAGAAGGGATTTTGCTCTGTGCTCAATCCTTTCTTTCTTACGCATATACAGACATACGCTGGCAAAATAATAGCACTTATCATTATTGGCCCTTAATGACCTGGCGTTATTTATGGTAATTTAACTTTTGTTAAAGGAGTGGTAGTATGATTAATTTGGATGCACTGTTTCGCACAGTGCATTTTAATGTGTTATCGTCCACAACATCAGGATGGGTGCCGGTCTGTTGGTAATGTTACAATCCATTTTGCGAGTTTGTTGTTGTTAGTCAAAAAGAGATGATATGTGGATTATATGGGCCGTACTGGCCGCAATTTCTGCAGCACTGGTTATTGTGCTCACCAAGGCAGGCTTAAAAAACGTTGACCCCAGTCTGGCCTTTGCCATTCAGGCGGTACTGATACTGTTGATCACCTGGGGCGTTGTGGTTTACCAGGGCAATGTTACTTCATGGAAAGAAATTGATAAAAGTGCCTGGATTTTCCTGATTGCTGCAGGCATCTTTACTTCGCTCTCTACGCTGTTCTCTTATAAGGCATTATCTATCGGGCCGGCATCTTATGTGGCGACAGTCGAAAGGATGTCGCTCGTAATCGCCATTGTGCTCTCTGTTGTATTCTTAAAGGAAAAATTAACCTGGCAGATAGTAGTCGGCGGAACGCTAATGCTCGCGGGAGCGATACTGATTGCTTTGTCCGATCCGGGTAAATAACGATTAGCAAACACTTATCGCCGAGAATATGAGCCTTTCCTGCAACTTCAGAATAAACTCCGTTCTATCTGATATTTCAGAATTTGATGAATAGCAGATCATTGCTATCCGGCAAGATACCGCTCTTTTTTGTGATTTTTAAAATAGAAGGCATGTCATTATCATATTTATCGGAACGATTTGCGATAACATTTGATTTTATTCATATCGCCGGAAGATGGACGACTATCTGAAACATTTTCGGGTGGTTTCACGTAGTGGTAGTCTTATTTTCCCTTTGATATTTTATTTTTTATCCTGCTCAGCGTCTCAGGTGCTATGCCAAGATAGGAAGCGATGAAGTTTTGTGGGATTCGGTCGATTATCTGCTGATTTGATTCAACGAATTCAAGGTATCTTTCACTCGATAGATAAGTAATGGAATTTCGAAGTCTGCGTTCCTTGGTCACAATACTATTTTGATATAAAATTCTGAAATACCTGTCCATTTTGGGTACCCGGAGGGTCAGCGCTTCATAGCTTTCACGGGAAATTAACAGCAAGCTGGCATCTTCAATAGCATCGATATAGGATACGGATGCAATGCCGGTTAAAAAGCTGCTAAAATCAGATAACCACCAGCCTTCCCAGCCAAACAGGCTTATGTGTTCGATTCCTTTTTCATCGATATTGTAAGTTTTCAGTAAACCACTACACACAAATGCCATGTGCCTGCAAACTTCACCCTCGCTTAACAGATACTGTTTTTTTAACAACAATTTTGGTGTAAAATGTCGAGAGATGTCTTGTTTTTCTTGGTCGGTAAGCGATACTTTTTGCTCAATGTGACTAAATAAAACCTCAAAACCGTTCATGGACTTCGTCTGTATAATTTAAATCATTTTTCCAGTGAAAATGAATTTACCTTTTTTGCTCCCTTGACATACATCAAGTGTATTTAATTGTCGGAGCGATAAATTTGCACAAATAAAATAATAATAATATGAAAAGAATAGCATTAGTTGTTGGAGCTAGCGGTATCACGGGAGGAAATCTGGCAGAAAAGCTAATCGAACAGGGTTGGACAACCTATGGCCTGTCCAGAAATCCGGACCGGGTAAATTCCGGACTCATACCTGTTGCGGCAGACCTGCTCGATGTAGAAAGTTTACAAGCCGGCCTTGACGACATTATGCCAACGCATGTGTTTATTACAACCTGGATGCGCAACGATACGGAGCGTGAAAATGTGCGGGTGAATGCCTTGATGGTTAAAAACCTGCTGAGTGTACTCTCGCCGAAAAAAACAGTGCAGCATGTTGCTTTGGTAACCGGACTCAAACATTATCTTGGCCCATTTGAAGCTTATGCAAAAGAAGGTTTTCTTCCTGAAACCCCATTGAGAGAGGAACACCCGCGGCTTAATGTAGAAAATTTTTATTACGCTCAGGAAGATGAGCTTTACGCTGGAGCAGCAAGAGATGGTTATACCTGGAGTGTGCACCGGCCACATACAGTTATTGGCAAGGCTGTTGGCAACGCGATGAATATGGGAACCACACTTGCCGCTTACGCCACTATCTGTAAGGAAACCGGCAGGGCCTTTAGCTGGCCTGGTTCTAAAGCACAATGGGAGGGAGTATCGGATGTAACAGATGCAAGGATTTTGGCAGCCCATTTAATTTGGGCTTCGACCACAGATGCAGCAAAAAATCAGGCCTACAACGTGGTAAACGGAGACGTATTTCGTTGGAACCGGCTTTGGAAGAAAATTGCCGATTATTTCGAGATTGTAAGTGTTGGCTTTAATAATGAAATAAATCCACTGGAAGTTCAAATGGTTGATGACTCAGTACGATGGACGGCAATCGCCAGGAAATACGATCTGATAGAAGCCAATCTGGGTCGTATGGCCTCAGCCTGGCACACGGATCTGGATTTGGGCAGGCCGATAGAAGTGATGACGAGCATGTCCAAAAGTAGAAAACTTGGTTTTTTGGATTATCAGGATACAGAAGAAACTTTTTTTAGTCTGTTTGATGCTTTGCGTGAAGCGAGATTGATTCCTTAAAGCAGGTATATAATTAGCAAAGCAGATGAACCTCAATGAACCAATATCCTTGGAAATTTTAATTGTATCTATAAGGTATTTACTACATCGGCACGAATGTAAGATAAGGCCGGAATAATGGTGTTGATTGATTCCGAGTATTAAAGGCTGGTAAAATCTCAGATTTTGATCCAATCTTTTCAATCCTTTATTCCTACGCTTGAAATTGGGACTACTGCCTAATCTAATTCGCGAGTATTCTGTTTTTTACTGATTGTCCGCAAATTCAGTAAGTAGAATTACGACAACAGCTAATACGATTTGGATGTTGATTTTAACAATAGTGTGAATCCCAGCACAATTTAAGTTCGTGTTTTTCGGTTTAAACTGACACCATCAAAGAACTGACAGTTAATATGTTAGAATTGTGTTGGGCATTTTCTTAAACTGGTAAGTTTGCTCTTAAATAACTTGGTCAATCAAGCCGAACACTAAAATGAGAAGTCAACGTTCTCAAAAATTTTCTGGTTTTATTGATTCGTGAATTAGTGGGAAATTGGACACTCAATTGTTCTGAAAGCGCTAACTTGTGTCATAAGTTAACTTATTTTAACCGAATTAAATTCAAATCACCGAAATCGAAACTAAAGTCAATAGATGGTGAAATACCTTTCATCTGGAAAGATTGCGCCTTTCCTTTTTCTTTAAAAGAAAATGTGACAAATGCATCGCAATTCATATCTTGGTATTCCCATTTGATAGCAAAAGTATTTTTGCTATAGAAAAACATTGGGCCATTTAATTTCGGCGAGCGTAAACTTTTAACCCAAAGCTGCTTACCGTTAATAAAGACCCTCACCTTTCCAAACCATTTGTCTTCATACATACCTATATAATCTTCGGTTTTAATTTTGGTATGTTGCAAGGAATCTACTTTATCCCAGACTTTCTGGGTTACCACATTGATATTGTGCTCACTATTTTTTAGATTTCTTACTCTGTTATCAATCCATCCGGCATCATCTAAGCCAAAGTAGCTATCAGTAATTGCTCTTGAAACTGCAAAAGCAAGACTCCCTCCACCACTTTCCGTATTCGTTAGCACCACAATACCTAAATTCAAATCTGGAACCAGGGTCACTTGTGATAACATCCCTGGCAAACCGCCCGTGTGCATGGCAACCAAATTTCCCCGCACGTCATTTAGGAGCCACCCTAAACCATATCCGTTAAAATGGGTATTGTACCTTTCGGACACATAGTTTGGTAAAACCGTTTGTATAGTCCACATCTTGTCACTGTTAGCCGAAGAAAACAAAGTAGACTTTAGCTCATTTCCATATTTACCTTTGTTAAGTTGCATGATCATCCATTTAGACATATCACTTACGTTAGAGTATATACCTCCAGCCGGACTAATCATTCCAAGGTGAAAACGATTAATTGTCTTTAATGTTCCTGTCGCTGTAGAGTGTGGTGTTGACAGGTTTCGTACTTCCTTGATAAGAGAGTCACCGGTAAACGAATTATTCATTTGTAAAGGCTGGAATATGCGTTTTTGAATGAAATCTTCAAAGCTCATTTTACTTGCTCTTTTGATGACTTCACCAGCAATGATATAGAGCAAGTTGTCGTAATTGTATTTTGTTCTAAATGCAGAAACTGGTTTAAAATGTTGGAAAATGGCTGTAATGTCTTTTGCAGTAAAGTCTGATCCATCAGGAAAAAATGTTAAATCACCAGCCCCAAGCCCAAGGCCACTCCTGTGAGTTAACAAATCAACAATATTAAAATTATCAGTTACATACTCATTGTACATTTTAAATTCAGGAATGTAATCTTTTACCTTATCGTCCCATTTTATCTTTCCCTCATCAACTAATATAGATAGCGCAGCTGTTGTAAAGGCTTTACTGTTGGATGCGATCTGAAAATTAGAAAATTCTGTAGTTAATTGTTTTGTATCAATTGAATTAACTCCATAGCCTTTTAAGTGGATGACCTTTCCATCTTTTACAACTGCTATTGCGGCTCCGGCAACTTTCAGTTTGGTTAGCCCCTCTCGCATGAGCGAATCAATATTGGAAGAAGATAGCTGTGCAAAACTTTGCTGACAAGTGAAAAGAATAGAGGAGATGATTACTATTTGAAGTATTGTTTTTCTCATGGCAATTGGTCTTTAAGTTAAGATGTTATTAGTTTATTGCCAGTATTTATCTTACGCAATAATCAGCTACAAAATAATCGAGAAAAAAATCATTGAAATTGTAAAATTGTTACCAACTATATAAAAAGCCAAACATTTTTATTAGCCGTGGTCACATTTTTAAAGAAAAGATTGGGATTAATCTCTGTAAGGGATTTGAAATCTTTAATTAGATGAGATTGATCAAAAAAAAGATGCTCGTAGCACAGTTCAGTCAGGCTCTTTAAACCTTGATAATTGTTAATTACATTTCTAAACCGGAATATTTTTCTGTATTCAGACAGAGGCTTGCCTAAGTTCTTCTGAACTACGTTGTTCAGATGCTTTCTGGAAATGTGATGTTTTTTGGCAATGTCTTCTACCTTTAGATTAGACTCCGCATCTGATAAAATGCTTTTTAAAAGTTCTAGGTCTTTCATCATCATCATTTTTGATAACCAATAATCTTCCAAAGCATCTATTTGCAATAGTCTATTGTCAATGTTAAAGATTTTATGCATTTCATCCTTAAAATCTGAAAACTGCGGAATAAATTCAGTCATTTTTTTTTGAGAGAACATGGTTTCTAGATTATCTACGAAATAATTGATGCCGAGCGGTCTGAAATAAACGGTAATCTCTTTGATGACCCCTCTATAATGCACATTTACCGGTTTTTTATACCGGTATGCAAAACTCGTGTTTAGCTCACTATTATCAGTGGGCTCAATAGAAATATGGTTGATGTCTAGTTTAACTTCAGAATTGAGGTTCACCGTCACAATGCAGTAATTGTTTGGAAATGTTGTGTAGGCTTCAGTAAATTCAGCATCTGGTTGGTTTAAAAAATAGT
Source organism: Pedobacter sp. AC464 (assembly GCF_979253075.1). Lineage (NCBI taxonomy): Bacteria > Pseudomonadati > Bacteroidota > Sphingobacteriia > Sphingobacteriales > Sphingobacteriaceae > Pedobacter > Pedobacter sp. AC464. The sequence continues at coordinate 2,218,813 of NZ_CEEDBV010000001.1, read as the reverse complement.
AACCCTCAATATATTGTTTTAAGATGTCGCTTTCTGGCGTGTAAAAATGTAATTCCAAGATATTAATTTAAATAAAATCTGTTTATCACAAATAGACACGCAAAAAATCAGTTAGTGACAAAATATGGGGAATGATTTCACTGATCCCGTCGCGCCAATTCTGGAACAAGATAATTAAGAATGCTAAGCAGTTTTCGTTCGATGGGATGGATTGCTATTCTCTGGTCTATCCAGCTTATAACAGTTTTAAGATAGTCTCTTTTATCTTCTTGCATAAGCAACCACGATTTTACCCATTATCCGATTTGAATCGTACATATGCTAAATAAAATTAATTGCCCTACATACCGCGACCGATGTATTTAATCCATTGAATAGCAAAGTTAAATGCGTCCTTTGATTTAGCAGTATTATGTCCCAATTCAGGGAATAGTTTAGATGTATATTGCTTGCCTGTTGCTTTAAGAGCATTAATGCGTTCTATGGATAAACCTACTGGTGCTTGTATATCCTTCCCACCATAGAGCCAAAGCCCAGGGATAGATAGCAGGGAAAGCGCATCACGCGGGTCAGTAGGCGCAAATTGATACTTGTCAGGGTCATTACTTATATGTTTACGTGCGTCCACTTCACTATGCGTTTCCCAGAAGTCCGAATTGCCGTTGGTATAAAACTGAAACCGCAGTTGTTCGAGGGTGGTAACCACTGGTCCACTAAATAATGTAATAAATTTTACCTTTCGATTCTTCTTTGCTGCCAGAGGGATAATCCATGCAGCCTGACTGAACCCCATTAAACCCAGGGGAATACGTTTAATAGTCAGATGGCCTAAGAGGGCATCAATGGCAGCGCTTGCGTCTAAAGCTAATATATCTAAATTTGAGGCATCAATGTTATTGGTGCCAACTTCCGGCCCGGCATATGTACCGCCAGATTTCCCCACCCCGCGTTTATCATAGGTCAATACAGCAATACCGTTTTCGGCTAAAAGTGAAGCTATAGCACTCATTCTGGTTTCCTGACCAGATCCATGGACTAGAACCAGCGCGGCAACCGCATGTTTAGGTATAAAAACAGACCCTTCCAAAATCACACCGCCACTACTGAATTTAATATTCTCAGTCTTTAAATGTTCCTTATGAATAGAATCAGGAGTATTTTGTCCCAGTGATCTCAGCGTGAGAAAGCAAAGCAGAAAAAGTAGATATGGTTTCATTGGTGGTGTTTAAATTGGTTATTAGTCTTCGGTGATAATTTGGCAGGTTCTCGTTGTCTGTTCTGATACACTGAAAATGGTAAGATTGGTTACAGCGTAATCTTTATATGCTGATCTCCTAGCTAGGACAACATAACAACTGATAAGGTTACACTCCGGTTTATTGAAAGACTTTCTACCTCAGCTATAATGGAAATTAATTTTCATTTAGATATTAAATACTAACGATAGGTACGAAGTTTTTATGGCAAGACATTTTTCAATTGATTTAAGTTTTGTTAAGCTTTATATTTTGATTGTTATTTATTTTTACGAGATTGCCGATGTACAAAAAGACCTCTCTCAGGCGATGAACAATCCTGGCTATCGTATCTAAGCGTAGATACTTTGTGTTAAGTAAGCTTATTTTTTGTTTTTCAGCGACCGATTTCCAAGTCCGGTCTAAACTAAATTGCAACTGATTTGTTTTTTAGGACCTTTGAATCTGGCAAGAAAGAACTTTCCAAAATGTAATATTATTCCAGTTATTATGCCTAAAAGAATACTTTTTATCGAAGATGATCCTGATATTCATGAGATATTAAAGATTGTTTTTGATGATGAGGGTTACGAAGTTATCGGCTTCCATTCTTCAATATCTTCTCAAGAGATTGCGTTGATTCATCCTGATCTGATCTTGCTGGACGTAAGGATAAGCGGTTCCGAAAAAACAGGCGCGGAAATATGTGCGGCGCTCAAAGCCGATTCTAACTTTTCATCCATTCCTATGTTACTGCTCTCTGCAGAACGGGATTTAGAGCAGATTGCGAAAGATTCAGGCGCGGATGGAATCATCAGTAAGCCTTTTGGTCTAACTGAATTAATCTTTGGTGTAAAAAAGTATTTATAAGAATGAAAGATAATAACATTCCTGCAATGGACAGCACTGGTGCAGGTGGAGGTAAATTGAGAACATTCTTTATTGACCACCTTAACAGTATTTTTTCCGCAAAGTCGCATCTAATAGAAAACCTGCCTTCGCTAAAGAAAAAGATTGATGATAAAGATCTTTTAATGGGCATTGAGGAAACCACTGAAAATGTCAAAAAGCAGATCGCAAGAATGGAGATAATATACGCATTATTGGATTCATCTATTCCCGAGAGGAAAACGCGAGGACTTAAGGGATTGATCGATGAGGCTTTTCTTGCCATTTCAAGACAACAACGTGATACGCTTTTAAGAGACTTGAGTATACTTTTTTATCTGCAAAATATCGAGAATGTGGAGGTCGCATCCTTTCAGTTGCTACAGATGGCGGCAGTAAAACTGGGAAACAGACAGGTAGGAATCTTGCTGAAAGAAAATTTTGACGAAGCTAAAAAAAATCGGACTCTATTGCTGCTTATTTCCACAAAGTATATAACCGTTGCCTCAGGGGACAATTGAGCATTTGTGCTCACGGCTTCTTGATGGTCAGCTTTCAAATTTTGAACGGAATTTCCATCGGGGCTCTGTCTGAATTCTGCATCTCAATAATTATCTGTCTCGAAATCCAAGTTGAGCGGTAAAGTCATTACAGGAAAGAGCAGAAGTTTTTTGCAAAAAGGAATATTGATTCCGAGCATGAAGTCGGTTGAAGACTTAGCATTTAAATTCAATCTTTTCATCCTTTCGTCCCACGATAGAAATCAGGCTAATCCCTAATCTAATTAGCCAGTATTCATTGCTTATCTTGTGGAGCAATGCAGCTTTGATCACTCAATTTTAAGAAACTTACATTGCTTTGGGTCATTGCAAGTAATCTCGTTTTATTTCCAGATAATAAATAAAGTCTATTGCAAAAACTTCAATTTGTCTTTAGATTTCAAGCTTATTATTACCTGTTTCATTAGAGTAAAACTACTAAGCATGCAGCAGTTAATAGACAAAGCGGTGATTTACGTCGAAAACTTGTTTTTTGATAAACTTCCAGAGAAGATGTATTTTCATGACATTGCGCATACCCGCCAGACCCTTAAAGTCGCAAGAGAAATTGGAATTCATAGCTGCATAAGCCGCCGCGAAATGTTTGTGCTTGAACTTGCTGCTTTATTTCATGATACAGGCTATACTCAAACGTATACAGGTCATGAAGAAAAAAGTGCGCAGATTGCAACTGATTTTTTGCGAAATGAAAGTGTAGAAAAGGAGATAATTGATGAGATATGCCGTTGTATTGCTGAAACCAGGTTTCCTCAATGTCCGACAAAAAAACTCGGAAAGATTTTATGCGACGCTGATCTGTATCATTTTTCTCTAGAGGATTATGTCCTTTATTCAGAAAAACTTAGAACGGAATGGGAAGTCATGTTAAAGCTGTTCTTCGAAACGCCTCAATGGAATTCCTTAAATCTTAAGCTTCTTATTTCCCACGAGTATTTTGAGCCTTATTCCAGGTCAGCATTTCAGCAAGGTAAACAGCTAAATATTGAAAGGCTTCAGATGATTGATTTGTTTTGAAAGCGATTTGGGACGTTTTTTAGAGATACTTCAAGATCTCTTCAGTATCTTAAAAGATATTTGTTGTTATGAAGATTCTAATTATTGAAGACGAACCGGGATTACAGCGGGGTATAGCGCAGTATTTATTATCCCTGGGGAATTTATGTAGTCAGGCTTCAACGTATACCGAAGCGCTTGGCCGACTTGGATCCTATGATTATGACTGCATTTTGCTCGATCTCAACCTTCCCGATGGAGAAGGTCTTCAGATACTGAACTATCTTAAACGGATGGACAGAACCGAAGGGGTGATCATAATTTCGGCAAGAAATTCAATCGATCAAAAGATTGAAGGTCTTAGTCTTGGAGCTGATGATTATCTGATTAAGCCCTTTCACCTCTCAGAACTCAACGCCAGAATACTGGCGGTCGTTCGCCGCAAAAGTGCTCACGGTGAGCGGCATATTTTATTTAATGAGATCAGGATAGACCTGGATGCTAAGGATGTAATTGTAAATGATAAGTTAGTTCACATGACCAAAAAAGAATTTGATCTATTACTTTATTTTGTTTCAAATAAAGGTAAGGTAATCTCCAAATCAGCTGCGGTTGAACACATCTGGGGTGACGATTCGGACATGGCCGATAGTTTTGATTTCATTTATACCCACATTAAGAACATCCGTAAAAAACTCACTGATTCGGGCAGCAGGGATTACTTTCAGTCCATATATGGCATTGGTTATAAATTTACGGAAGTATGAAGCTATTTACCAGATACAACAGGATACTGATTATCATCAGTCTTTTCGGGCTGTTGCTGATCGGATTTCTTTTTTACCGGATGCTCGTCTATTATCTTGACCAGCAAATTGACCATGACCTTGTGGAAGAAGTTATGGAGGTAAAGGAGTATTCAGCAAAAGGTAATTTTTATCAGCCGCACGAATTTGAGGACCTCGTTGTTCAGTATAGTAAAATTGAAAAGGCAAATCCCTCCAGTAGCTACGGTGATACGCTATTCTATAATCCGCTTAAGCATCGAATAGAAACCGCACGGTATCTTCGGACCGAACTCGAACTGGTTGAGCAGCCTTACCGGGTTTTGGTTATTGCTTCAAAATTTGAACGGCAGGAGCAAATCAGGAACATCTGCCTTATTATCCTCATCCCCGTAATGCTGCTTTTTGCCCTTGTATTATTGGTGAACAGGATGTTGCTCAAAACCATCTGGACCCCTTTTGAGCAGCTCTTAAAGAATATCACCGCGTTCAATATCAACCATGAAAAGCCTTACGAGCCTGTAGAAATGCCAGTTGAAGAATTCAGGCAATTAAATAAAGTATTGATGGAGCTTTCAGGGAAGGTAAAATCTGATTTTGACGAAATTAAACTGTTTACCGAAAATGCTTCCCATGAGATGCTGACGCCCCTGGCGGTGATAAATTCGAAGCTCGATAATATGCTCCAGTCAAACGGACTGGGGAAAGAAGATGGAGAAACACTGATTGAACTGTACAAGGCCACTTCCCGATTAACCAGGCTCAACCAATCACTACTACTCCTGGTTAAAATCGATAATAATCTATTGCCGGACGAGGAAAAGATTAGTCTGAAATCGCTTATTGAAGAAAAGCAATTTTACTTCCAGGAACTTATCTCTGAGCGCAATATCACTGTAGAAAGTGCATTAGCCGATGCGAGCATTTGTGCGAGCCGTAGCTTACTTGAAATACTGATTAATAACCTTTTCAGCAATGTGATCAGGCACAACTACGATGGAGGTAAAATTGAAATAAGTCTGGAAACTGATAAAATCGTATTTGCGAATACCGGGCACAATAAAGCGCTTGACCCTGAAAAAATATTTGACCGTTTTTATAAGGATAATGCCTCAGAAGGTACTGGTTTGGGACTTGCCATACTAAAGCAGATCTGCAACCGGCAACATTACCAGCTTGATTATTCCTATCATCAGGACCTGCATACTTTTACTGTAACTTTTAAAGCCCAATAAATCATATGGCCATTATCGAACCCATCAATCAGGAAGTCGCGGCGAATAAAAAAGGAAAGAAATATCCTTCTTCTACGCGCTTCTGGCACTGGTTAAATTTTATTATCATCTCAGGCTCGCTACTCACTGTGCTAATCAACTCTACACTTTTTGATCGTGTTCAGCGAAACTTTGTAAGAAGCGAACTGATGAATGCTGGAGCAACTGTAAGTGACAAGCAGGCCGGCGCAGTTACCCATGGCCTGGAAGATCAGGTATGGGGCATACACAGCTATTTTGGCTATGTCTTAGCCGCGCTTTTTCTGTTCAGGTTAATTGCAGAGTTTTTTATGCCGCCCTCGCAAAAACTCTTTCCCAAGCTTAGAAAAGCTTACCAGGCATATTTTATCTTAAAAAAGGAACGTAAGGCAGCCAAGCATGAACTGGTGGTGAAAGGGCTTTACATCATCTTTTACCTTCTTCTTTTGATTATGGTCATTACCGGCCTCCTGCTTGCTTTCGAAGATTATACAGGCATCCCCCAAAACATTAACCACACGATAAAGGAAATTCATGGGTTCTGTATGTACCTGATTCTGGCTTTTATTGTCATTCACCTTGCAGGGGTATTCCTGGCCGAGCGGAAGGTTGGAAAGGGAATTGTTTCGGATATGATCAACGGGGGGAGAGAATTGAAATGCTGAGAAAATAACAGGATCTGGGCTATTCAAAAAAGAACTGCTTTACATCTATTGTGCTGTGATGTGTTTTCATCGACAGCGATTTTCTAGTTTTTAAAGGTGCCCGAGCTTATAGGGCATTACCCTGAGCATAAAGAGAAACAAAAATATGTATTCCTTCGGTAATTTTTTTACCTGATATTTTAATGGCGATGTAAATGATGCGGACTATGACATGGCGCTTATACCGGGTATGTATATGAATGCAGGGCTTCAGGTAAGCAATTAAACTCGTTGAGCCTCCCTGATGAGGCGCGGGTTGATTTCGAAGGCAGACAATACATATTTTTGGCAATCGAGCCTAATAAGTTCAAGATGACTCCGGTCGAAAGCGGTAAAAGCGAGCCAGGAAGGACCAAAATTAATGATGCGGCAATGCTGAAAGGAAAACCGCCGGTCATCAAGGGCACTTTCTCCCTGCTAAATGAAAAAAAAAAATAAAGCTGATGAATGATCAACATGATGAAAAGCATTTAAAAAGCTCAGCTTTCATTTCCGATATCGTTATCGGGATGAGTGATGGGCTCACTGTTCCATTTGCACTTGCCGCCGGCCTAAGCGCCGCGGTAAGCAGCAATTCGATTATCATTACCGCCGGCATTGCCGAGATCATTGCCGGCTGCATCGCCATGGGACTGGGCGGATATTTGGCAGGTAAAACAGAGCAGGAGCATTATGAAAGCGAACTCAAAAGGGAATACCTCGAAGTAGAAAATGTGCCAGAAAAGGAAAAAGAAGAGGTGAAGGAAATCTTTGCTGCATATGGGCTGGATGAAAAGGCACAAGATCTGATTGTGGATCAGTTGAGTAAGCATACAGGCCACTGGGTAGATTTTATGATGAAGTTTGAGCTGGGCCTTGAGAAACCGGATATTAACAGGGCACGCAACAGTGCCCTTACCATAGGGCTTTCTTACTGTGTGGGTGGTATGCTGCCCCTGTCAGCATATTTTTTTACTTCAACGCCGCAGGACGGACTCATCCTCTCCGCTGCACTGACCACCATCTGTCTTTTTATTTTTGGCTATTTTAAAAGCAGGGTAACTGGTCAACCGAGAATAAAGGGTGCTTTTAAAGTTACAGCCATAGGTCTGATAGCTGCCGGGGCAGCATTTCTGATTGCGAGACTAATTACTTAAGCAAGTTCCATATTTAGAAAGTAAATTCACCATTAACAAATATTTAACAGACCGGAATCTAAAACTTCAGAATGTCTTCAGACTTTGTTCATTGTTTTGTTACAAGCAATCTGTTTTTATCTCTATTCCCGGGTGAAAGGATCGCTAAAGCATGCGGAATCCTAAAGCCTCTTTATAGATAGAATTTTTACAAAGATTTATTCAGTAGAATCCCGTCGATACCAAAAGGTTGTTTGTCGGGCCATTGCCAGAATATTTCTTGCATTACTCATTTAGATTATAAAAGGAATATGGACAGAAAAGATTTTCTTAACAGCATTGGGATGAGTGCAGCGGCCTTTGCCCTGATGGGCTGTGCCGGTTGCAAAAAAACAGATGGCAGCAGCACGGCAGATACAACAGGACCAACTGGCATAAACTTTACGCTCGATTTAAGCCTGGCTGCAAATGCTGCTCTGCTAACCAACGGCGGATCAATAGTATCAAATGGGGTTATTGTGGCTAAGACAAAAGCAGGGGCCTATATCGCCGTGCAGCGATCGTGCACCCACGAAAGCTACACCTTGACTTATCAATCTACTGACAGCCGCTTTTACTGCCCCAATCACGGCGCAACATTTTCTGAAAACGGCGCAGTAACCAATGGTCCGGCTTCACGCTCCTTAACCGCTTACAATACCCAGCTAACAGGTACCGCTTTAAAAGTTTATTCTTAAAAAATATGAAACTACTTTTTGTCGCCCTATTGGGGTTGTTTATTATTCCTGCATCCTGGATGGGGAACTTTACCGAAGCGCAGAAACAGGCTAAAGCTACACATAAGCAAATCCTGATTAATTTTTCTGGTTCCGATTGGTGTGGTCCCTGCATCCGCCTGCGCAAAGAGATTTTAGAATCCGAAGGCTTTGAGCAATATGCTGCTGCCAATCTTTTGCTAGTCAGAGCCGACTTTCCAAGACAGAAGAAAAATCAGCTTTCCAAGGAACAGGTCAAACTCAATGAATCGTTGGCCGAGGTATACAACAAGGATGGAAAGTTCCCCTATACCGTTCTGGTAGATGAAAATGGAAAGGTGCTTAAAAGCTGGGACGGATTTCCTGATGAAACGCCGCAGGCTTTCGTTTCCGAAATCGATAAACTAAAAAAATAATTTCCCATGGCTAAAGCTGTTTCGGTCAACCGGATACTAAAACTCATGGGAAACCGGTTTGAGTTTACTGTGATCGCTGAAAACGAGCAGGAAGGCAATGTGGCCATAGATGCCGCCATAGCGGAAGTGCGAAGGATAGAACGCCTGCTCACCACTTTCAGCGATATCAGCCAAACCAGCCTGATAAACGGGCATGCCGGTCTAAGTGCGGTAAAAGTAGATGTAGAAGTGCTCAGTCTGATTGAGCGGTCTATCAGGATATCAGAAATTACTGATGGTGCTTTTGATATTACTTACGGCTCGATAGATAAAAGGCTCTGGAACTTTGATTCTGGCATGACCAGCCTTCCTGATGAGGCAACTGCCCTGGCATCCGTTGGACTCATCGATTACCGAAATATAATCCTAAATAAGGAGAAATCGACTGTGTTCTTAAAAAATAAGGGCATGCGTATCGGTTTTGGCGGAATAGGGAAAGGCTATGCTGCCGATAAGGCAAAGTTGGTGCTGCGGAAACTAGGCATCAAAAGCGGGATTGTGAATGCGGCAGGGGATCTGATAACCTGGGGAACCCAAGCCAGCGGCCATCCATGGACCGTGGGTATTGCGGACCCTGAGCAGACCGACAGGCCTTTCTCTGCACTAAAAATCAGCGACATGGCAATTGCCACTTCGGGCAGTTACGAAAAATTTGCGACGATTAATGGCAAACGCTATTCCCATACCATAGATCCTAAAACCGGACTACCGGTCAACGGCGTGAAAAGTGTGAGTATCATCTGCCCAAGTGCTGAGCTCGCTGATGCCCTAGCTACACCAGTTGTGGTGATGGGCGTAAAAACAGGCCTAGAGCTCATCAACCAGATTAAACAAGTGGCCTGTATTGTTATCGATGATAGTGACCGGGTGTATACCTCAAAAAATATTAATGTGATATAAATATGAAAATTTCCAGAACATTTGTCCTTTCGATGCTTACCGCATCTGTAATAAGCGGTATGTTAAGCTCTTGCAGCAGCGTAAAGGCTTATCAGAAAAACAAGATCAACGATGCCGATATGATCCTTTCGGCCCGCAAGGTCCAGAAATTTGAACAGAGTTTTCAGCTTTACCGCGAAGGCGCCTCAGGCGCCAACGGGGGCAAGAGCGGCGGTGGTTGTGGCTGTAACTAAATAGGAGCATAAATGAAAAAAATATATCTTCATGTGCTTTTGATGTACTTCGGTATTTTAAGCACTTATGCCCAAAACAGACCAGAACCAGCAAAGGCAGACAGCAGCAGGTATCAGTCCCGGAAACTTAAAATTGATGAAATTAACCTGGTTTCAGCATATTATCACCAGGACGGTAATAATTCTGCCGTTACAGGTGGCATTGGTACTGAGAAATTGAGCGATTTTGCAAATACGATTGATTTGCAGATGTCGAAATTTAACAAGAATGGAAAGAAAAATACTTTCCTATTCGAATTGGGGGTAGATCACTATACATCAGCATCATCTGATAAAATAGATCCAAGTACCATTTCTTCAGCATCTTCGGCTGATACCCGGATTTATCCTTCTTTAAACTGGACCCACTCCAATGAAGAAACAGGAAATTCCTTTGGTTTTACAGGATCATATTCAACAGAGTTTGATTATCAATCGATGGGTGCAGCTTTTAATCTGACACGGTTATCAAAAGACAAAAATACCCAGTTTGACTTTAAGCTCCAGGCCTTTTTAGACCAATGGACGGTCATCCTGCCGATTGAACTGCGAACGGGAATCACCGGGAAAGGAGGTGAACAATATGATACTGCGCCGAGAAATTCATTCAGCGCGTCCTTTTCACTCTCACAGGTAATTTCGCAGAAATTTCAGGCTTCGCTGATTTTGGAGCCATCCTACCAGAAGGGCTTGCTCGCCACCAAATACCAGCGGGATTATTTTACCGATGGCTCGCTGCGTTCGGAAACCCTGCCCGAGAAACGTTATAAGCTTCCAATTGGTCTCAGGATGAACTACTTTTTGGATGACCGTTTTGTGATCCGCACTTTTTACCGCTATTATATGGATAACTGGGGAATCAGGGCGCATACGGCAGAGCTTGAAATACCGGTAAAGATCAGTTCATTCTTTTCTATAAGCCCTTTCTATCGCTACAATAATCAGGTGGGAACCAAATATTTTGCACCTTATGGCCAGCATTCGCCATCGGATCAATATTTTACCAGCGATTATGACCTATCTACCTTTACCAGCGATTTTTATGGTGCAGGTATCCGTTTTGCTCCGCCAAAGGGTGTTTTTGGCTGGCAGCGCTTAAATATGCTCGAGTTGAGGTATGGTCACTATTCTCGTTCAACAAGTCTGGTTTCCAACATCGTTTCTTTGAATCTCAAGTTTAAGTAGCATATTTATCTAAACGCGCCTCCATCAATTAAGGAAATCTTCTTGACCTGAAACTTGTCAAGTTTTTCTAAAAGTTTAAGGGCTTTGCTTTTTCCGTGAGCAAAGCCTTTAATCGCTTATCTTTGGGCTCACAGCCACACTTTTCGGAAATTCAATCTTCGAGAAGGTTGGGCATTCTACTAATCGCTAAATTAACAGTTATTAAATCACTGATGCCCACGATAAAGTAAATAATGAGACGATGGCGGTATTATGTAATTCCTGAACTTTTTTTGCTGACTCCGAGAACTGTGGCGATTTAGAAACAGAGACCTATTTATGTTTCATTCACTTCCAGTCCATTAGGGCTAGGCTAAGGGTAATTCTCGCCAGGATTTCTAATCTAAATTACAGGAATGATTAAAACCGTAAATGTTTCTTGCCAACGATATTTAGTCAAAATATCCGCTCCGTGCAGTCCTTATGCTTTGGGGACACATTGTGACTGACACACGGTTAGGCGAGGCTTTTCCTTCACCGCAGTTTTTTTTACAAACTCTAGGAAATTACTAAACGCCATATTTTGAGCAATCTGATTTCTTTCTGCCTTGAACTGTTGGAGGGAATCTGCTTATCCAGCGATTCATCTTTTACGAGCAAACCTTGCTGGTTTTTCGGAACGTATACCTTTATTGATTTGCAGCGTCAGCTGATGAATAGTGTAACTTTTCAGGTAAGTACTAGGGGATGGAATTCGCCTGTTCAATCTTTTGCAGCTTGTCATATATCGTCTTGGTGTACAAGAAATTCTTTTTTGGCTGCGGCAGGCATACACTCAACATTCAGTAAGGCGATTTATTCAGAAAATTCTTTCTAACCTCACTGTTACTCCGCTAAAAGGGGTGTCCTGGCATCGCAGTTTATAATTCGGAATATGATGTGTAACCTTGCAGATAATTCGCTAAACCCGGGTATACGCAGTAATAAACTGCTTCATCACATTAGCCCTTCAGCGTGCTAATCAAAATGAATCTGAATTCCGAAGACATTGAAATGCTATTTGGCTTACTGGTCATGTTTGACTATTAAATTTATTTGTTAGAATTCTTAGCCGGTTAACAATTTATTAATGTAAATGTAATAAAATCATAACCGAACCTTTTAACCGACTTAAAATATTGATTATCAATATTTTGAATTATTTATTTGCTTCCTAGTCTGCTGGTTCGGTAGCGGTATCGCCCTTTTGAATTTCAATAATTTCGTGATGTGATTTTGCGTTTACACCTTTGCCCCGTCGAATCTTAATAAGGTATTACCAAGCAAAATGAATAAACTTTTACAAATTCTTTTTTTTCTCAGTTTTTTTGCAGGCACAGCCAACGCTACAAAAATAAAAGGGCACGTTTACGATAAGCAAACTGGGGAGGCTATTGTTGGGGCAACGGTATCACTCGAAAACCCAAAGCGTGTTACTTATACAGGGCTTGACGGAACCTTTGAGTTTAAAGGGGTGTCTACTGGTACAGCGAAAATCAGCGTAAGCTACCTCACTTACAAAACCACTACTAAAACTTTCCAGGTTGAAAAAGAGGATAATGAGCACCTGAAATTTTATATGGAGAGTGATTCTAAAAGTCTGGATGATGTTACCATCAAATCCAATGCGGTTAGTTCTACCGATCAGGGTGCCAGAAGACTTGAAAAAAATGCGACCCAGATCATGAATATCGTCTCTGGAAGGGCGATTGAAATTTCGCCTGACTTAACCGTAGCCAACGTAATGCAGCGGATTTCTGGTGTTTCTATTGAACGTAATAGCAATGGCGACGGACAATATGCCATCCTCCGGGGTATGGATAAACGTTACAATTACACATTGGTTAATGGTGTAAAAATCCCGAGTCCGGATAACAAATACAGATACGTACCATTAGATCTTTTTCCATCAGATCTACTTGACCGCCTTGAGGTTTACAAGACGCTAACACCAAACCTAGAAGGCGATGCCATTGGTGGTGGGATTAATATGGTGATGAAAAATGCGCCGGGTAAATTTCAGCTGGATGCTAACCTTTCATCAGGCTATAGCCAATTGTTTATCGATAGGAAATTTGCGAATTTCAACGCATCAGATATTCAATATAAATCTCCGTATGAATTGAACGGAAAAAATTACAATGCTACGCAGAACGACTTTACAAAAGGAACACTCGACTACAAGTACAAAAATCCTGCTCCCAATTTAATTGGCAGCTTATCACTGAGCCAACGATTTTTAGATAATAAATTGGGTGTTGTATTGGCAGCTAGTTATCAGAACACCTACAGGGGCAGCAATAGCACCTTTTACAATACGGCAGTTAATGGAACGGATGCTTATTCGGTTATCACCAATAAAAGCTACAGGGAGTTTTCCGAGCAGCAGCAACGCACCGGCTTACATGGAAAGCTGGATTATGTGTTCAACAAAGACCATCAATTGAGTTTGTACAGTGTTTATGTTAACTTAAAGAATGAGCAACTTAGAGACGCTGTAACCACTAGCTATAACGGTGTCTATAACCCAGTTGCCGGGAACGCAGAATTGGTTTACAACACGCGAAGCCGGTTAACCGAGCAGCAGATTTACAACAGCACATTGCATGGCGAGCATAAATTTTTTGATGAAAAATTCAAGGTACAATGGTCGGGGGTTTACTCTTCGGCCAGAAACGACGTGCCTGAGAATACCAGTATGAGCTTAAATGGCATACAACAAAATTTTCAGAGCAAGCGCCTGAGTTTGGTAAATACGAACCCTGTAACCCACCGGTGGGAGCGCAACACAGATGAGGATTTCGCGGGCTATCTGGATTTGAGTTATCGCTTTACCCTAGGTGAGAACAAGCTGGATGTAATGGCCGGCGGGTTATATCGCGATAAGCAAAGAAGTAGTTTTTTTAACAACTATAACCTCGCGCCAAACGCCGGCGATGCAAATAAAATTTACGGTATAGATTATCAGAATTATACTGATTTAAACCTTGTTGTGAGCAACCCAACTGGAGCGGTGGCAAATTCTTTAACTTACGATGCATCAGAAAAGATATCTGCAGGTTATGGCATGTTTAAATACGCTTCAGCTAAAATCGAAGTGATTGGAGGCGCCAGAATAGAACATACAAACCAAGGTTATAACCTGCTTTTTCCTGCCGGAGAGACTTTTCCCAAAGGGCAGCAGGTCTATACAGACGTTCTGCCAAGTTTAACCGCAAAATATTTTATAACTGAAAAAGCACAGCTGCACGCTTCGTATTACAGGGCACTAAACCGCCCTGGTTTTTATGAAATTGTCCCGGGGAAAGTCGTTAATGAGGAATTTCAGGAACGTGGCAATCCAAATTTAAGACGTGCACTGGCAGATAATTTTGATTTACGTTATGAACTCTTTCCGGGCGCATCTGAACAGCTTTTGGTTGGTGCATTTTATAAAAGAATAAAAGATCCGATTGAATATACATTTCAGGCAGATGCTACACGCGGACAAGATATTTACTACACGCCTGGAAACTTTGGTACTGCCAACAACTATGGTGCAGAAATTGATTACATCAAGTATTTTAGTAAAATAGGCATCAAAGCGAATTACACATATACACATTCCAGAATTACCACACCAAAAACAACAAGAACAATTAACCCAGCTACCGGTGACATACAGGCTTTGTCAGTTGAGCAAAGCCGACCGCTGTATGGCCAATCGGAGCACATCGCAAATCTGTCGCTATTGTTTAAGGATACCAAAAAGGGTTGGGACGTTCAGCTTGCGGGCGCGTATACAGGGCCGCGTATCAACACCGTTTCTCAATTCCTCGACAACGATTTATGGCAGGAAGGCTTTATACAAATGGATGCATCGGCAGAGAAACGGTTTAAAGGTGGTATTAGCATTTTTGTGAAGGCAAATAATATTTTAAATACCCCAACCAAGTTGTTTATCAAAGGTACAAACCCTGAAAACAATAAGATTAACGAGCAATTAGTAGAGGATTGGCGGACATTGGTCAGAAGCGATTTTTATGGCCAGAACTACCTTGTTGGTCTTCGGTATAAATTTAATTAAGTGAATTTTAAAAAGAGAAGATATGAAATTAAATCAGATTTTTAACCTGTTGTTTCTTGCACTTTTGGGGATGGCGGGATGCGAGAAAGCCAACATTAACGTAGATACATCCGTCGTTGAAGGTTCCGCGATAGGCGAAGTTTCCGGCGTTTGGGCTAAAGGCAGTACTCAGATAATCAAGGGTGATATCGTTATACCGGAGGGAAAAACGCTGACGATTGAAGAGGGTGTTACCATTCTGATGGATACGATAGCCAAACCCGAAATCATTGTAAAAGGTAATCTGTATGTCCTGGGAACGGCAGATAATCCGATTAAATTTACTGTGAATGAATTTTACAAAACAGCCCAGAAGAAATTTGGAAAGCTTTGGGGAGGGATTTTAGCCGGGCCTACCTGTGAGGAACTGGTCTTAGATCATGCGGTTATCGAGTACGCCGGCTCAACGACCTCTGATGCTTCAACATCTGTTAAAATGGGACTTTATAAGGCTGTGGCGGGAGAAAACCTTCCGGCACTCTGGTTCTCAAATGCCAAAGGCAAGCTCGTCGTGCAGAACTCAATTTTCAGAAATCTTCAGGAAGATTGTACCTATATTGAAGGTGGTAAAATCATTTTTGCCAATAATTTATTTTACACTACCGGGGTAACGGGTGGCGAGGCCATGAATTTTAAATCAGGCTGTTTGGCAGATATAGCCTACAATCTGGTTTACAGCACAAATACGAATGCTTTAAAGTTATCTAATACGGGTGATAAAACACCGCAAACCTATATCATAGCCTATAATAACACTATGGTTAACACAGGCTGGAGAAGGCCCACAGCGAAAGGTGGCTCCGTATGGCTGGAGAGCACCGTTCGTGCAGATTTGTACAATAACCTCTTCGCCAATACCCGGTTCGGGATCAAAAGAGATCCGAAGAAACCTGAAGACAGCCGCTCAGCGTATAGTAACAACTGGTATTATGGATTCGATCAGGTAACTGTTAATCAGTTTCAGCCAGGAAAAAATGATGTAATCGGTGGAAAAGACGATATAATCAGTGCAGTTGCAGGCCTTAACGATCCAAAGTTTGTAAATTATCCCGTGAATACTGCGGTAAGCAATGCCGATTTTAACAGCGCCTGGGATTTTCACTTACAAGGCAACTCACCTGCATTAACTAAAGGTATTACCAATTTTAACCGCCACCATGCCGTTGGGCTGGTCATGAAAAATGGTATTACTTACACTTCGCCGGCACCGGCAATTTTTATCGGTGCTTATGGTACTAAGATTTAAGATGAAAAATAAAAATTTATTGAACATTGCGGCATTTGCGCTTTTGAGCCTCAGTTTTGCCTGTAATGGCATTAGGCAAAAAAATGATGCAACCGCAGTAAAACCGCTATACGTCTCAGATCGGGTTAATTTTGATACAGACGACCCGGCCATTTGGGTTAATCCTGACGACCATACAAAATCGCTGGTTATTGGAACAGATAAAGATGCTAACGGTGGCTTATTTGTTTTCAATTTGAAGGGAAAGGCAATTGCATCAAAAACGGTTAAAGGCTTACAGAGACCCAACAATGTTGATATCGCTTATGGTTTGATGCTAGGTGGTGAAAAAACCGACATCGCCATTACCACAGAACGCCTTACGCACAAGCTGCGCATTTATTCGCTTCCGGATATGAAACCAGTGGATAATGGCGGAATCCCGGTATTTGTTGGTGAGACAGCGCCAGAATTTCGAGATTTGATGGGCATTTCGATGTATAAGAATGCTCAAGGCAACATTTATGCAATAGTTGGCCGTAAAACCGGTCCGAATGATGGTGGCTACCTTTGGCAATACCAACTAAGTGATGATGGAACCGGCCATGTGAAAGCTGATTTAGTGAGAAAGTTTGGAAAGTACAGCGGTAAAAAGGAAATTGAAGCCATCGCTGTAGACAATGAATTGGGCTACGTTTACTATTGTGACGAACAGTTCGGTATACGAAAATATTATGCTGACCCTGCAAGGGGAAACGATGAACTCTCGTTATTTGGACAAGGCGATTTTGTTGTAGATAATGAGGGTATCGCAATTTATAAAACTATAGGAAATCAGGGCTATATTTTGGTTTCAGACCAAGGCGCCAGACAGTTGAAAGTTTATAACAGAACAGGTAAGTCAGGTGCGCCGAATGAACACCCCTTAATCACCACGATAAAATATTCGGCGAACCAGACAGATGGAATTGATGTTGTATCAGTGCCTTTAAATGGTGATTTTAAACATGGTTTGCTGGTTGCAATGAGCGATGATAAAACGTTTCATTTTTACCGATGGGAAGATATCGCCGGAAAAAAATTGACCGTTAACCATTAACCTCGTCTCCAGACTTCTTTAAAACAATGACATAGTTGTCTCTTTTTTGTTGGAATTTGCAAACTGCCTATGAAAGATAGTTTTTATAGGAAAAACTTTTGACTAATTGTAGATTGACCTTACCTCATTGAAAGCCGTTTGACCTGGCGTTTTTCATGGTCGCATTTCGTAAGCCCGTACGCTCAATGCCCTACCAGTAATCTTCGCTGTTTTTGTATTTATTGGCGCGTGTGAGATTCCTTTCAAATCCAGGGAGTCCGAAGTCCATAACTTCCGGAAAAATTTTCATTGTTTTTCGTCACGTGAATTCATTTTATCATTTATCCGGTTGAAATTACTGGCCAATTTGGGTTCAGATCATGAATTACTACGTACATGGTTATCATCAGCGTGTGGTGGAATTCTGTGGATTCGCAATTTTAATTGCAGGTCCGGCCGTTTCTCTATATGAGCAGGATGTTAATCGTGTTTAATACACCTTGGCCGATGAAGGTTATTCAAAACAGTCTATCGATTCTGCACTTAATTTTTCTCGGCTTTTTTTCAGATATCTTCAGAGCAATGATACCGAAGACTGGAATGCGCTTAGAAGCTACACCTTAAAAACAAAAGATAAAAAATGGATTGACCAACTTGACATACCATAGTCGCAAACTGGCAACGAGATATTATGGTAGAGAAAAACCAGTTACGACCCCAAAGAAGCTTTGATTCACATAAAATGCCCTATATTAAGTATTCTTGGCGAAAAAGGTGTATAGTTAGCCACGGCAGAAAATAACGTTAAGATGGAAACTTACTTGAAAAAGGCAGGCATGGCCCATAAATTTGTTACCATCGAAAATTGCGGGCACGACATGATAACAAAAGGTGAAATAAATGGTATTGGTGTGAATTGACCACATGCTTACTCGTAATGGCAAAGACAGACTCAGAATTTTTCTGATTCGATATTTCAATTCGTGGAAAAGTAGGTAACATGCCATGGAAAATCGCGTAGTCCATACCATCACATACTGAAATTAATTAAACAGACAAATTCTATCTGCTCCGTCGCTGAAACGGTATTCTTGGCGTGACGTAGCGGGGTCAGTTTGAAACGGTTCATCCACGTATCAGGGCTTTACTTTAAAAGCTTTATCACACCGGCATATTGCCTGCCGATTGGAATTTCTATTTTGCCGATCTCGATATCGTAATTGGTAAAGGCTGTGATCTTGTCAATGGAAACAATAAACGAGCGGTGGATCCTGACGAATAAGTTTTTAGGTAGCATGGCTTCGAGCATAGAAATAGATTGCTTCACTTGTAAAGGCCCGTCATTTACACGGTAGATGCGGATATAATCCTTCAGGCTTTCCACATACAATATCTCCGATAAGAAAACTTTGATCATTTTTCTTTCTGAGCGGAAATAAAGAAATGCCCGCGTAACTGGTGTTTCCGTCACCGGCACTGTCTGGTTTGCACTGGTCACTTTATTTACAGCCTTTAGAAAACGTTCAAATGAAACAGGCTTCAATAGGTAGTCAACTGCGTCCAGATCAAATGCTTCAGTAGCGTATTCCTTATGTGCAGTGGTGAAGATGACCTTAGGTGGGTGTTGTAAAGTTTTTAAAAAACTTGTGCCTAAAAGCTTTGGCATTTGTATGTCCAAAAAAAGCAAATCAATTTTTGTGGATTTTAAATACTCCATAGCCTGTAAGGCATTTGAACAGCTGCCCGTTATTTCGAGCTGGTCAACCATCCCTGCGTATTTTTTGATGATCTTTACGGCGGGCGGCTCATCATCGATTATCAGGCATTTCCATTTCATATAGTTTGGACTTTCATAGATGACTGTTCAACGATTTTAGTGTTCTGTGATTCTGTTAATTTAAGTTCAAGGCTGACAACATACACCTGATCTTCGGTAAGCATCTGCAGCGTGTAACCTCCGGGATATAACAAATCAAGGCGTCTTTGAACATTTTGCAATCCCAAGCCGCCGGTTTTGTCGCCGCCTGGCTCCGCTTCATTGTCAACACTGTTCACCAATTTAAAATTCATCATATTCCCATCAATTGATAGATGAAGACTGATCCAGCATTGGTCAATCTGCCTGCTGGCACCATGTTTAAAGGCATTCTCCAAAAATGGAAGCAATAATAACGGTGCAATTCGGTGGCCTGACGTATCTCCGTTAATTACTATGGATAAGTCCAATCTATCGCCGTACCGGAGTTTTTCCAGGGCGACGTAATGCTCAATGAGTGTAATTTCTTTTCCGAGTGAAATATCGTCTGAACTTTCATAAATCATAAAACGCAGTAAAGCCGAGAGCTTCAACACGATTTCGGGTGCCTTTGGAGATCGATCTAATATATGGCTGTATAAATTATTTAAGGTATTAAACAGGAAATGTGGATGAAGCTGTGATTTTAACAGTTGCAGTTCCGCATTTGTGCGCTGCTGTTCAGCTTCTATGGTCTGCTGTTTTTGCTCGTACCAATAACTTAGTAACTTAATAGAAATGGCAATACCACCTACATGGAAAAACGGAAGTATCGCCCTTCCTGTGGTCATTGTAAAAGCGCTCGAATTACCTCTTGCATCCAGCCTGAGTTGCATTCCCCAGGCATAGGCTGTGCAGCAGGCCACCGCCAGAATCAGGCCAATAAAAAAGTAAAAATACTTTCGCCTCAAAAGGTATTTGGGTATCAAAAAATACAGCAGCGTATATACGATAAACATATGGCCAGGTAAGTAAAATAAGGCGTTTAAAAATGATACCTTATAGTTCAAGTTAAAACCAAACCCCCATGCAAAATATGTGACAATGATCGCCCAAAAGAGGATATGCAGCAGAATCTGCCTTACGACTGCCTTTAATTTATACTGATTAACGCTGATATGCATATTGATTAAAGTTAACCAAATTAAAATAATGACTGTAATTTTCATCAAGATGTAGACATACAGCATAATTATGAAGACCAACAACAAGGACATGCCGAATAATGCAGTTCATCTGCCACATTCAGTTGTAAGTATGCTAGCCTACAGCTTGTGAAGGCATTGCGGTTTTCATGTTGCTCATAGACCTATGTTTATGGCAAATCAATCCTTGAAATATGAAAAAGCCCGTGTTCTGCATCTTGTATACTGCGCTGATAGGCATCAGTATCGTATCCTGCAAAAAGGACAAACAAACGCAAACTGACAATACCGATAATTATAGTGCCTCCATGGTGTTAAAATGGAATGAGGCCGGAACAAAAGCAGTTGCTAAAACTACCGGTATTCAACCCATGCCCGAATCAAGAATATACGCTATGCTCAACCTCGCTATTCATGATGCATTGAATAACATCGTGCCCAAATACGATACCTACACCTCAATGAGTAGTAGTAATTCGGAAGCAAATCCTGATGCAGCCGTTGCCCAAGCTGCTCATGACGTGCTCCTATCCCTTTTTCCTGCTCAACAGGCAACTCAAGACAGTCTGCTTGTGAGTAGCTTAGCAGATATAACTACAGGAAAAGAACAGGGAATAGCTATTGGAAAAGCAGTGGCAAAAGCCATGATAGATAAGCGCACCAATGATGGCGCGTCAACAGCACAATTTGCTTTTAAAGCAGGTACGCAACCAGGAGAGTACCGGGCTACACCACCTTTTGATATGCCACCATACAATGGGTTGGTGGTTTTGCCCGGTTGGGGGAAAGTAAAGACTTTCGGTGTTGTATCTGCTGACCAGTTTAGAGCGCCCGCACCGTATGCCATCAACAGCGAGGCTTATACTTCTGATTTTAATGAGATCAAAACCATGGGTTGCATGGGATGTACCGCGCGGAGCGCCGACCAAACACAAATTGGTTTGTTCTGGCTGGATAATATCCCGCTAAGCTGGAACCGGATAGCCCGAACGCTTATCGTGCAGGAAAAACTTAGTGGCTGGAAGGCAGCCAGGCTTCTTGCCCTCTTACAAATGGCAGAGGCTGATGCAAACATAAGTGCCTTTGATGGCAAATTCTTTTACAAGTTTTGGCGACCAGTTACTGCTGTTCAATTGGCCGAATCTGACGGTAACCCTAACACAGCCGGTGAGCCGACATGGAATTTATTGTCTCCACCCACCCCACCGGTACCCGATTATCCATCAAATCATGCGCTTGATGGCGGCGCAGCAGCAGAAATTCTGAAAAGCTTTTTTAATACGGACGATATTGCTTTCACCTGCACCAGCAATGCATTGCCAGGTGTTACCCGCAGTTTCAAGAATTTTTCTGATGCGGCAAGAGAGGTATCGCTTTCGCGGATATACGTGGGCTTCCATTTCCGAAACGCCGTAGTACAGGGCGAAGCCCAGGGTAGAAAGGTTGGTAATTACATTTACCAAAACTGTTTGAAAAATAAATTGAATTAACGTAGGGACTATAAGTAAAAATTAAATATACAGCAATGACGTCACCACAAAACCATCTAATATTTTTTAGGATGATAACCCGCTTTGAAAAGCGAGGAAAAAATCCCACGATCGCAGCCTTTTTCATGTTTACCTTTTTTATAAAACGAGTTGTTCCGTTTGCAGTTTTAGTTTTAAGTATCTGCCTCTTATTTTCTCTTTCCGGTTGCAAAAAAAACAACACCCCTCAGGGAGGTGGGGGCGGTGGACAGGGTACTGGTTTAAGCATCTGGTATCCTGCAACAGTAACTATCTCCACAAGCAGCAATCCTAACCCAACCGTCAACGCTTATGTATATGATAAAGACCATAATCTTATCAAATATGGCAATGATAAGGTTTACAGGGAGGTTTCTGTGCACGGCGTTAACCGTAAAGTGGTTACCACTAATTACATCAGTCGAAGATCTTATGCTTTTAGCAACGCAAATTCTTTAACTACATCAGTTAGCATATATGATGGTCTTCCTACTCAGGTAGACGTAGTGGACTTCGACCAAGACCGCTCTTCAGGTGTAACGACCAGCATGGTTATTGGGCCATGGAATTTGCTGTATGGGGAAGGTGGCTTGCTGTTTAAAGAAATTACTGCTTTGGGTGGTGGACAAAACAACAACTATTTCTACGATGATAAAAAGAATCTTAAAAAGATCGAGATCGTGCCGCTCACCGGCCCAAGATTTCCTAACGTCACCAACAATATCAAGGTAACAGCATATGACGATAAACCCTCTCCATTCGTATGGGTAAAAGGTTACAGGTTCGCTTCCTGGCCGCAAGAATACCCGCAAGATTATGCGCTTTCTTATTGTATTAATAATCCAACGCAAATTGTAAGTGAAAGATGGGATTCTATCAGGAATGCGATGGTGCCCTACCAAACGGATGATTTCAAATACACCTATAATGAAAACAGCTATCCCGAAAAAATAGTGCAAACTACTACCTATTTTTCAACTATTGGAACAACTACCAGTAACGTTATAACTTACAATTACACTTATAAACAGTAATTTCATTTAGCTTCTAGCCTTTACAGGATGTTTACGAATAAAGCCGGACAAACTTTGATATGGAAAAAGCATGCTGTGGAAAGATACTTTTTTTTGAGACAGGATGTATTGGAGAAAACTGCTCTTAAATACGACTCAATGGATATGGACCGTAGTTGCGAAAAGTTTAATATTTTCCCAGCCATCCCATAATTAATCATATTCTAAACAAGATAAGCTGTCTCTCTTTTGCTTTGTGATAAAACCATAAAACTTTGGATTTTGCCGACCAAGGGGTTGGGTGAAATATGCTCAGTTAAAAAATCGTTATACGCAAACATATCATTGGTTACAATCTTTAGCATAAAATCAAAATTTCCAGTAATGTGATAACACTCCATAACCTCTGCATGCAAAGCCATTTCTGCCTTGAAGCTGGCAATTGAATCCTGCCCATGATTCCTCAGTTGTACTAGTGGAAAGGCGGTGAAAATGCTTCTGAGTTTTTCGACATCAACAAGCACAACACACCTGTCAATAAAGCCATCTTTTTTTAGATTTTTAATGCGCTCAACAATATTAGATTTGCTTCGCTTGAGTATTGATGCTAATTCTTTGTAGGTCGTTTCGCCGTCCTTTTGTATTATGTTTAAAATACCACTATCAATTTCGTCTAATTTATATGCTGACATTGCTAAGGAAAGGTTAATATTTGGTTACGCAAAGGTATTTAAAATTTGAGATTTTCCTGAGCTTTACTTAAGTTTTTATTGGTTAACTTCTTGATAGTGTAATATTTACAATTACCTCGTGTTCAGTATTTTTAGCGGGAAATTAAATTTCTAATCCCCGGCGGATTTATGCCAGCGGCAGTATTTAATTAGGGGTACTACCAGTTTAAAAGTATTTTAGACCAATTTTTTAACGAGGGTTCCGACAGGAAATTATCATTCTGAAATTTGCTCCTGAAATCAGTAGATATATGGAGGCGCAAAAACAAATTAGCAAGCTGCAACATTGTAATAATTGTGAAAAAGGAAATGGTATTCTTCTCTCAGACAGCGTTACTCTGACCTGTGCATGTGGAGGGGAATTCAAGCCCGGAATCCATAGCCTTCAGGTTTTGCTTCGGGAAATCTTAGACGTTCCTTTGAACTTCCATGTTTTGCTCGTCGACAGACGCAAGTCAGCTCACGGGAGCATTTTCTCAATACTGAATTTTTCAAAAGACGTCAAGGGGGGATTTTTGGAAACAGGTAACAGGTCCTCTGTAGCAATCAGCCAGGCTAGGAAAATTTTTGATGTCGAAGTCATTGGTTCCTCCAGAGAATCTGCTTTTTCATATATTCCTCAATGTGACTGGATACCATTCGATATTTCTTTTCTCCACATAACCTCCACCGAAGATCAACAGGCTAACAGGATTCCAAAATTCCCAAAGGTTTCCCTGCCGGTTATATGTGACCGCTCCGCTGACTTATTCACTAACTTTATTTCATTCGATAAATTTGATTTGATTTATGCGCATGGAGATGAGGTGATTATCCCTGGAGACCTGTCCGTTGTACTCATCAGGGACTCCCTTCAGGCCACGCCTTCTTCTTCAATCTTTAACAGCCCGATTGGTACGGGGGATAGCGGCTGCTCAGAGATAAAATTTGAAGATTTACTTTCGCTAAGCCGTAGCCTTCATGAACTTAAACAAAATGGTGGCGTGAGGGCAAATGCATCACGCCTGGATGGGCTGTCGAAATCCCTGTATCTGGAAATCGAAAGAAACAGACAATTTCAGGCTGTTGTCAATCCGAGAGACCGCTCAATGCAGGCGATCAGATTTTATGTTACCAAGCCGGAAAATGAGTTGCTTTTTGGATTGTTGCTGGACAAAAGGAATCTAAACATTCTTCAAAACTCGCCACATGGCGACTTTCTGATTTTACTTAACCGGTGCAAAGAAGAAGAAATCCTCAGACTGCTCGAAACCATGCAGGAATTTGAGCGAAAGCCTGAAGGTCAAAGCTAAAAGCATGAATGAGATGGAACCAAAACAAATTTTAGCAGTTCTCCTGCTCATCCTTTACGTGCTTTCCTATTCACTAGATAAAATCGTTTTGTATCGCCAAAGGAAGCAAAGGGAAAAAGGCGGCGATGGTAAATGGCTGTAGCATACTGCGGGTTGCGAAAAAGAACTTGATTTGAAAGTTAAATAGTTTAGTTAATATCAAGTTCGGCCGGTGGATGCCGGCCGTTTTGATGAACTTGATAACGCTTACGTGTTAAGCCAAAATGTGGGTATATGATCTTCTATCTCACCCATAGCAGCACTGCTTCATAGGGCAGTATAAAACATTTGGAGGATGCCTCCGTGCCAGCGTTACTTTTGAGACTTTAATACATTTTCATTTTTCAGCAGAAGAAGTGTTAAGCGGCCGCGCACGGTGCATTCGGTTAATAAGCATGATGCAGATATTCCACTGACTTCGAGTGGAAAGATTAACCAAGCTGAGCGTTTCGCTAAGCGGGCTTTCAGTGATCTTAAACTTTTTTCTGACAGAGAACAATTAAGAAATAAAAGTTGCGCTAAAAGCCGCCCTAAATGATGATTAATCTTTGAATATGTTTTAATGGGGTAGTGAAAGCGGCAGAAATTAGATTTACAGACGAACGGCGTGATTTCAATGATACATAAAAATGTTTAGTTAAGCATGATTTTATCAGGAATACCGCGCACTCCGGGAAGATAAGACCGTAGTCACTTTCTGATACATTTCTTTTTCTTCAACAGGCTTATTCATATAGTCATCAGCCCCAAGCTCGTAAATCCTTTCCTTAGTCGTTTTCGTCGTGTCTGCAGTTATGACAATGATAGGAATATCCGTTCGTCCTATTCCGGTCAAATTGTTTCTGATTGCAGAAATGGCCTGGTATCCATCCATTACCGGCATCTGCAAGTCCATAAAAATCAAATCAATTGTATCATCCGCTTTAAGCATGTTCAGGCAAACTGCCCCATCTTCAGCTACACTTACCTTTGTATTCTTCCAATCTTCGAGTAGCATCTGAATGATCATCTGGTTCATCGGATTATCCTCAACAATGAGAAGGTGCTTACCGAAAAGATTATATTCATCCTCGGGGAATACATTGAATACTTCAACAGACGCTGGCTGCAAGTTGAATGGCAGGGTGATTACACAGCTCGTGCCGATACCAATTTCGCTTTCTATGCTTATTGTCCCACGATGTAAATCGGTTAAGACTTTAACAATACTCAACCCGATACCAAAGCCACCATGTTTTCGCTTATTGTCAGCGTTGGTTTGCGAAAACAAGTCAAAAATTGTATCCAGTTTTTGTTTCGGAATTCCGATGCCTGTGTCTTTTACGATGATTACTAAAGTTAAGACTGTATCTACAATTTTGGATTGCACATCAAGTATTACCCCGCCCTGGGCAGTAAATTTAACTGCGTTAGTGAGAACATTATAAATTATTTGCTCGAACCTGGACGGGTCCCCAAGTATCATCACATGCTCATCAAGGGGATTATCAAATTTGAAGGCTATACCTTTTCCCGCACTTTGTTGCGCGGCCACAGAGGCGACTTTATTCAAAACAGCGAAGGGACTAAAATCTATTTTCTCAAGTTCGAGTTCACCTTTTTCTAATTTCGAAAAGTCCAGAATATCGTTCACCGAAGAAAGCAGACCATGTGATGCAAGCTTTATGACCTCGCACTGGGAAATTATCCTGGGATCTGCGCTTTCTTTTTCCATTATTGCCGTCATTCCCAGAATCGCGTTGAGAGGCGTCCTCAACTCGTGGCTCATATTTGATAAGAAATAGGTCTTGACATCATTCATTTCCTCTGATTTCTGTAAGGCAATCGCTTGAAGCTCTTCTTTTCTGTTTCTTAATATCCCGATACGATTTGCCATAGAAAGTGATAAAGCCATAATTTCAAGACCGATGCCTGGCTTGGTAATGTTATCAGTTGTAAAGTTTTCCGGAAACACCCCAAAGTTCATCAGTATCGCAAGGATGATTGTTGCCGCTAGAATTCCAATACCAACCGTATAAAATATATCTATGGACTGCTTTTTGTAAATGATGACTGCGATAGATGCAAATATTAATATCAATCCGGCAAGCGTTAAAACATTTATTATAGGATAAGCATATTTAAGGGAAGCAGGAAAAAAAATAATTGTTGCAAGCAGGAGTGCGAGTGAGGAATATAGCGGTGCGAAAAATTTATGGATTCGTTGGCTTTTTTTCTTGATTTCAAGAATGATTTCACTGTATTTGCCAAAAAAGAAACAACTCAGAATAGCGCTTACAATCACCGCATGCGAACTAAGCCAGGATACGCCTGTTCCAATGTACTGATGGTATAAACCGTCCAGTGCGAACTGACAACATGCAACAAAGATTACGTATAGCGCATAATATAAAAAAGAATGTTCTTTTAGAGCAAAAAAGAAGAAAAAATAGGTTATGGCGATAAATGACAAAATACCATAGAAAAAGCCCATTGCCAATTGATCTGAATAAGTCTTTTCCAATAATTTTTGCTGGCTGATTAACACCAGTGGCAAAGTATTTTTTTCACCATCGTTTTTCAGCTCCAAAAATGCATTTTTTGTTTCACCCGGCCTGAGTTCAATCTTAAATAAAGTTTTCCGGTTCGCTATACTTCTTTTTGAGAAGTCGAGCTTATCTCCACTTCTTTGCAACTCAATGTTCTCCCCTTTGCCCTTAAGGTAAAGGTTCACATGGTCTGTTACCGGTTCTGCGGTCAGCAGGTAGTAGGTTAACGGAACGTCCAGTGCATTTTTAAGCTGGAATTTTACCCAGTAAGTTGAACTTGTAAATCCAAGGTTACCCAGTTTTCCAGTTAACTTTTTAAAAGGAAGTTTTCCATCATCTTTTATGATTTGGGAAATTGATAGGTTCTTCGTGCCAGTGTTCAATATCCATGCATAGTTTAAAATTGAAACTTCGTCAGGTAAGCTCGTTTTCTGAAAAACGTACTGGGCTTTTGTGGACGCAAAGCAAAAAATTAAAAATAAAAGTGGTAAAAGTTTTCTCAAAGATTTAAATGTTAAAGGTTTTATTCAGCTTTTTTCAGATGCCTAATCCGTCATTCTTTCCTGCATATCACTCATCATCTCAATTAGCTGTACCGGCAATTATATGGAAAGAAATTAAACTTTCACAGTCAATGTTACAACCTGAACATTGAAAGCAGTAAATCGAACAACTGATGAGGATAGTACAATAAATTGAATATAATGAACAGCCGCCCATTTCAATATTGCCCGTCTTACTGAGTCCGGAAGTGGATAAGGAATACCCGATATCAATATTGTGAAAGTAAACCGCTTAAGCAAGTAAAGGCTCATTTCGCAATTCTGGCCTCGGTTATATCTCTTTAAAAGCATAGTTAATCCACTGGTCTGAAAACAGCGAGCTGTAGCGAAAATTCCTTGCTTGGAACCATAGCCGGATTTGACAATTCATTCAGCTTGGAGTTAAGTACCCAAATCCGGTTGGCGTCCGCAATTGCAGTAGAAGGCTGTGCAAAACGATCTTCACCAGAGGTTGCCGCTTTTACGGTCGCGGTCTGCCAGTCATCGGTGCTGGCTATCCGGAATATTTTATTTACGCCTTTATTCTGACCAGAATGAGTTCACCTTGATCGAAAAGTAGCCCGTCTGCGCCGGGAAAGAGGTTTTTGATTGCAACTTTTGAGATTTTTTTTGGATCAGCGAGGTCTACCTTAAGTATCGACCCGTTGCTGTTATTGACTGTTATCAGGTAACCGGCAGTATGAAAGGCAATACCGTTGAGACCGATGTCACCGGACTTAAATAATTCACTTTCTGCAAACACACTGGCTTTACCCTTCGCGTCAATCTTATAAATCACCGGCGAATAAGAATCCGTAATATAAAGGTTTCCTGAATTGTCCATAGTCAAATCATTAATGAAGTGATTGCCAGGATAAAGTTCAGCAAGGTTGACGTCCATTGTCTTTTTTTTCGTTACAAGGCTTACGGCGATTAGCCTCCCCATTTTTTTTAGGGTTGCTGCTGAACTGAATTCACTATAGCTCGGATTTGGGTCACTCAGGCAAATCAACAGCCGTTTTGCCTTTGCATCTACCTTCATTCCAAAGCTGGAAATCAAATCTTTATCTTTATAGAATTCTTTGTAGTTACCAGATTGGTCTACAGTTCCAATTGCCCCGGTCTTTACCGAACTGAGGTAAAAAGTTTTGGTCGCCTTATCAAACGCAACGCCTTCAGGATAGAGCAGCGGAGTTTTGAAGGTAATTCTTGGTGTTTGGGCCAAAACCTTAGTGATAGTACCAAGGAGAAAAAAAGCAATAAATAGTCTTTTCATCATTTTATATTTTTTGTTTTTACCGAGTAAATCACCCCGCTCTCGTCATCAGAAATATATACAGTTCCCAGATTAGAAACCGCCAGTCCTGCAGGCCTGCCAAATCGCGTTTTGCCATCGGTACTCAAAAAACCCGAGAAAAAATCTTCGACACCGGTCGGCTTACCGTTCTCAAAAATAATACGTTGCACTTTATAACCCTCGGGGTTTTTACGGTTCCACGAGCCATGCCAGCATACCAGGGCATCGTCCTGAAAATCTTTTGGAAAGTTTTTCGCTGCGGTTAAGAATTTAAAGTCAATCGGTGCTGAATGTGCAGGAAATTCCATTACCGAGGGCTCTGTACTTTTAGCATATACCGCTTTTGTGGTACCGATAGGATCTTCCCGGGTTTCATCAACGACCTGTTTAGCAAAAACCCTTGGCCACCCGTAATCCTTATCATGGATAATTCTGTTAAGTTCCTCGGGCGGAAATTCATCACTTCGCCAGTCTGTACCGTTATCAACGCCCCAGATTTCGTTTGTGCTTGGTTGCCAGTCGAAGCCGATAGTGTTACGCAGGCCGCGGGCATAAATTTTACGGGATTTGAAATCAGGTGAAACCTGCAACAGTGTCGCATGTTCGGCATTCGTCTCGGCGCAGTCATTACAGCTGCTTCCTACGCTTATGTAAAGCAAATTATCAGGACCAAAGGCAATGACACGGTTATCGTGCTGGCTTCCTTCAGGTAAATCCTTAATCAATGTGGTGGTATCGCTTAAACTGCCGTCTGCATTGATGCGGCCTCTTTTCAAATCGGTGGAAGAGCACAAATACAGGAAGCCATCATGAATGGTGATGCCATGTACACCTAAAAACTGCGACCACACCGTTTTAAGGCTTTCCATTCGGCCATCGCCATTCATATCCTGTAAAAGGAGCACATCACCAACGTCTCTTCGTGTAACATAAAGACCACCGGAGTCATTTACAGCCATCATCCTTGGCTTCCCAAGTCCTTCCGCTACCGCGCTAACATCAAAACCCTCAGGAACTTTTAACCGGGAAATTAGTTTTTCATTAAAATCTTCATGGGCGGGATAAAAGGTGTTTACGCTAACGGTTGTGGGAACTTTTGCAGGCAGGCCTTTTTGAGCATGCACCAGATTCAGGCTAAAGAGCAGTGCTATACTGCCAACCAGGAGCTTTTTTTTCATGGAGTTTATTAAAGCCAACACCATGAAAGGAAAAAAAGTTTGAAAAAATTTTGTTCAGCAGCCGGGAACTTTTAACAAAACACACTCCAATAATTCATCACCGTCTGACACGTCCTCTAAATGCCTAAAATCTGTCAGTCGGCTGTCGCATCCGTTAGTTGTGTTTATAAAACAGCTCCGCAACAGAGAATACCAAACCATTAAAAATCGTTGGTGTTTCTTTATCGTACTTATTGTCACTATTGGCGCATATTTTATTAACATACGGACGAAGAACAGATGAAGCAGGTTTATACCGATTTCAAACAAAACGTAAACATGAGCCCCTCAGAACTGGAACTTTGGCTTGATACAAAGGAGTCGAAATCGGTGGGATGGGATAGTGGCGATGGTGAATCTATCGGGCACAAATCTGGAAAGAAAATCATAGATATAAAGCATAAGAAAAAAGAACAGCTTAGCCCAGGAGACTACAAGCACATGCAGAAGGTTGTAGGTTATATAAAAAGACACTTGGCTCAGCGGCCAGATGGTAACTTAAATGAAACCGACTGGAATTACTCGCTAAAGAACTGGGGGCACGATTTTAAAAAAGAGAAATAAGATCTACCCATTAGGGAAAAAGGTAAAAGGAGATAAACTATCAACACAATAGAGGTCATGAAAGCACTAATCATTAACTGTACGCTTAAACGCAGTCAAGATTTTTCAATACCGGAGCGCTGGCGAACCGGGCCTTGGAAATTTTCAAGGAACAAAACGTAGAAACCGAAATCATTCGTTTAAATGATTATAATATAAAGACCGGAAATTCTTCTGATGAAGGTGGGGGCGATGAATGGCCATTGATTCTGGAGAAAATTAAAAAATGCCAGATTTTTATCATTGCTGCCCCCATTTGGATGGGACATCTTGCTTCAAACGCCCAAAAAGTAATTGAGCGTTTAGACGCAATTTTTCGGGATAAAAGCCTAAGTGATGAGACTAACGGGCAATACATGCCATACGGGAAGGTCGGAGGCTGTTTAATTACCGGAAATGAAGACGGCGCCCATAGCTGTGCGGCTCAGGTGCTTTGGGCCTTGCCGGAGGTAGGATTTACGATACCGCCAAATGTCAACGCGTATTGGGTTGGCAAAGCTGGCGGCGAAAAGGATTATGTGGAAGCCGGCGGCGAACGCTATCTGTACACAAACCGAACCTTAAGGTACATGGTTGCTAATTTAAGCTAGTTTGCAAATTTGTTATTAAACAACCCAATTGCTACCAATTTATTGGAGGAAGGGAGGAAAGCCGAAAGCGAAAGTGATAAAGCTTAGTAAATCCTGCCCAATTTTTAAATCGTGCCGGTATAAGTTTTTAAAATTTGGTCGAGAGCATGAGTTGAAATACATTGGTTTTGGAACTACGTTCCATCTCTTTTTGGTACCAAAACATATAACTAAAATCAACATCCAGATTTTTACTGAAACGGAATCCTAATCCGGAGCTGACGCGGTTCTGGTCGAAAATGTTATTGTTTACCTTTTCCTTATGCTGCACGTTCATAAAGATTTCATTTTGAATTTTGGCATAAAATCCTTTGCTAAAACTCGTGTCGGCAATCAGTGGTACTTGCAGACTTAAAAACAGGCGTGCCCTTTGAGAGAAATCCACTAGCTTATCCTCGCGGATAAAACGCTGCTCAAGCCGAAACCTGGCGTCAATTTCTGCATTGCCCCATGCTGAATTTAAGAGGTATTGTTCATATATCCGGTGCTCCGGGGAGAAGGTTGGAACATCATTTTCAAAATTCCAGTCTGCTTTATACGCATAACCTAGCGCAACAGAATGCTTTTTTGAAAGATTGTAGCTAAAAGCTCCCCTCAAAAGCAAGGTATTTACATAGTCAAACCGATCTGCTGAGCGAATCTGAATATCGTAAATAAAGTCGAACTTATCGCTTATTTGTTTACTATTACTCAAGAAAAGCCATCCGGCGTTTTCAGGCCGCTGTGCTCTTAAACTCCCCATAGAGCAAAAACACAGCATCATCATTAAGAATATGACCTTGGTTGACATAAATTTTTGATATTGGATAGCGACTATCTAATCAACACTAAAACTGAATTAAAGGTTCTTGCTCCGGTTAGCAATTTTAGCCTCAGGACTCTAGTCTCAAATGGTCTTAATGAGCCTCCATGATTCTAGATGTATTGGTTTATTATCCTTTACAATAAGTATATGCTCATCACTCCAGCTTGATTACCGATATATAGCATATCACAGTTATGGAAATAATATTCGTGGTATAAATATTCAGGAAATATCTCTAAAGTACAATTGAGAAGGTAATGTCATAACTGAAGTTCTATAAATACACCATCAGGGCTTTCCTGCTCGAAAACAGTGATAACTTTATTGGAAACCAGCTGTTTCAAAACGAGCCTTAGGTCATCCGGCGCCAGACCACAATCTTTTGATATTTGATTAAGGCTGAATAATGCCCTTGTAGAATCTTTTAATTCCTCAGTTAGGTATAGCCTCACTCTTTCCGTGTCATTCATATCGCAATATACTTAATTCAATAATATTGTGCTGAACCAGGGTATTCCAATAACAGTCTTAGGCGATTTTTCGAACTTTAACAGCCTTAGTCTCGAGATAGTCATGTTTGATCTCAAAACTCACAGCATTATAGGTGTAGAGTTTTCCAACCGTTTCCCGCAATTCAAATTTGATGACCATGTTACCGTATTTGATGAACCCATTTCCAGATACCCTGTTCAGTATCGTAATAACCCCGTGTTCCATATCTTAACTACATCATTGATTATCAATTGTTTTAGAAATAAAATAGCAGTGAAACATCTATATCTTCACCGAGGTTTTATTAAACTTTTCCGTATGCACCATATTAGCTCAAGAAAGTGAGATGAAAAACAATAAAAAAAGCAGATGCAACCAATTGCACCTGCTTTAAACGCCTAAAATCAAACTAAGAATCCCAAGTTAGTATCTTTCAGGTTTGAAAAGCAATACAACAGTTATCATTATTGATACATAAGCCATTAAGAGTTGAGTTACTTGAAAGCCAGGTTTCCCTCTGAAGCCAGCTTCTTCGCTTAAATGATGCAATGTATCAGGTAATCATATAAGTCGTTTCGAAATCATTTCAAAGAGAATATTTCTAAAATCACCGGTGCTATTTAAACGCATATTCCGTAAGATGATGAGGGTGCAGAAACAGATATATTCTGCCCAAAAACTACTTTACATTTGCCCTGCATCAAACCTGGTATCCGGATGCAACGTTTTAATATTTTTTAATTTGAAAAAAGCATGATTTCAATAGAACAAATGCATCCTGTTAATGTACGCGTGCCTGCGCCTTGCCACTAGATTTTCGTCAATGAAAAGAGCTCGAAACACAAACGGAAGAATTTTTGAGAATAAATCTATTGTTACCGAGCCGCAGAATATTAATGTCGACTATCGCCTAACGATTTTGCAGCACTTGATTATTAATGTATATTAGCTATAAATCATCATATGGGAAAACCTGGACAACTTTTAGAAGACAGCTTACTGATCATCTGGAATAATAGAGATTCGGCCGAAAGGCTTAAGGCCATGGAGCAGATCTACCATCAGGACATCAGGTTCTTCGAAAATGATTCCCGTAACCCTATTGTTGGATTTGAAGCTATCAATAACCTTATCACCCGGCTGCAATCAGGATGGGCGCCTGAATTTGTTTTTGAGTTGTCAAAACCCAGCCAAACTAATCACAATGTTCAAGTGGTGGCCTGGAGACTTGGGGTTCCCGGTGATATGGCAGTTGCGAGTGGAATGGACGTGGCTATCATAGAGCATGAGAAAATTAGAGCACTTCATCTATATCTCGATTAGTGAAGTGAAGGCTCAGGCTTAGCGTCTTGGTACAGTTCACTTAAAATAAGCTAATGCCTACGGGTAGCTTCCATCCTTCAAGTTCGTCCCGAAAAAGCGGATACATTTTGCTGCCAGCTTAAGGCGCGGGGAAAGATGTAGCAACCAGAAAAACTAGTTCGAAGACAGGAGTCTTTGTTTTTGTTCCCCGATAGACTTTTCTGCTGCAAAAGAATTAAGTCCTGTTCATGAATCAAGATATAGCTTACTTCAACAGTTTGTGACAGCGCTTCATTTCTCAGCGAATTTTAGCATCAATTTCTTATCATATGATAAGACGGCGTTTATTCAAACCGCGTTCCTTTAGCTTTTGAATAATTGTTTTAAAATGAGGCGAAAGGGAACAGTAACTCACCTGAACTTTTCTGACAGGAGCGGGCAGCTGCTTGATGAAAATGATCAGGATATAAGATTTCATTCTTATGGCGAAGAACTGTGCTTAGCTATTTTTGACGAGGTTGAGTTTGAAATAGAACTAACGAAGAAAGGTTTGCGTGCGGTCAGAATGACGGTAAAAGCCAATCATTTAAAACATTGAAAATTTTGTCGGTTTGACGCTTAATAGCGCACAGTTATCTTGACGGATTCCAGTGAAGACAGATAAGCAAATTGTTCGAAGCCGGAACAAGTCAGTCACGACCGAATTTCAGCGCGACATTTATAATTCGATTTGAATTATATTAGCCTGAGCGCAAGGCTAGCACCATCCTCAATCCAAAGACAGATCAATCAGGAAAGATTGATGGATTTTACGAACAACAGTGAGACATCCGCTATAACTGTCATCTATTTTTAACCCAAATTCACTTTGGTTTCCCCAGTCTGGGTATGGACTTCTGCTTTTACGCCTGACTTTTCCTTAAGAGAATAATTCATGAAGTCCGTAAAGATAATTTCTTGAAATCTTGCCAAAACACCATATTGTTAAACCGGTGCCTTAACTCCGAGGTCATTATTGCCGTTTTTCACTAGGCATAAACTAACAACTCATTAATTGGTGTTCTAAGAGATTAAAATACAGCTTGTTAAACCCAAAATTAATTAGGGTACTACTAAAATCGGTTTAGTCCTAGGTTAGCAGTTTTTTATTGTAGCTTAATTCAGTCCAAAAATTCTTATCGTGCCTCTTCATCGATAGTTTTAATTCAATGAAAGTGAAATAACTGATTTTCAGCTATTTCGATAAGGATCTTTGACATTTGGGAATGAAGCATTATTCCGCGAAGAGCGGAAAATCCTGCGAAGTGGAGATGACATATCAAAACGAAAACGCAGGGGCAGGCGACGGCCCGGTCTGTACAGACTGACGTGAGTAATTCCGTATTACCCTTTTACATGCATGGTTCTTCTGTGTTTTGCTAAAGGTGCGAGGGGGCCGAAAGGCCCTTTTTTTGTGCATTGATTTTTGGCTTTTTGTTTAAGTAATGCAAAATAAAAGACTAAGTAACATGTGTGCGATAGTATCTCTCTTTACCGGTATATGTATTTTCTTTTACAAAAAACGTTTAGCCCGTTCGCATTTTTTTTGCCGGTCATTGGCAACTGATGAAAATAATGCCCAACTCGTTTTTCTTCAGGGGGATTAGAACAGCATTTCATAAGTGTTAATAGGTGAAACGGAAATCCGTTGAAGCTTGAAAGCCTAAGAGGAGGACATATCAAAACCAAAGTACTGATGGAATAAAGCCTGGTCATAAGACAGTGGAAATTCTTTAAAAACCTGTTGAAGGTAATCGCATCCATTGATATCCATCAAAAATCTGGTTATTTACTTAGTTATCGATATTCAGGACCATTTGGCTAACCAGAGGAGCTGATTTGTTTTTAATTATCGCAGTCCAGGATTCTTTTGGCATTGAGCTCTTTCGTACTTACAAATATTAGCGGTTTTCCGATTTTAAGATTTTGAGTAGGGCAGGCAAAATGTTGTCTGTGGCGAGCTGGTAGCCCGCGGCTAGCGGATGTACACCATCTGGCATATTCAGCGCCCGGTTTCCGGCCACGCCACTTAAAAAAGACGGGACAAGTGCAATTGAATTGGCTTTAGCGAGGTTTTGGAAAATACCTCCAAAGCCCAAACCATGGCCGACATGTGCCCAGTAAGGCAGCTGCAGGCCTAAGAGTAGTATCGCTGACTGTGGATAGGCTTTTTTGACAGTAGTAATAATTGTTTGTAAGTTAGACTCGACTTCCCTTGCGCTATGGCCACGCAAGAAATCGTTCGCGCCAAGTTCGAGTACAAAAACAGCGATATCACCGACAAGTATGCTTGTGAGCCTGTCAATTGCTGTACGTGTCGTATCACCACTAATGCCCGCATTTGACACTTCAAAATCCATCCCTAAGTGTTTTAGCCTATGGCTGATTAAAGCAGGAATTGATTCCTTTTCCGGGTCCCTTAAACCGTAACCAGCAGTCAGACTGTCCCCGAAAAAAACTATCTTTTTCATATAAACTAAACCACTGATCGATGGCAATAGTTTGTCTGAGTGGAGTCAACCTCTGATGGCGTGGACTGAAAAAGTTATGGGATTTTCAAGTGGTTGCAGACAAGGTAAATTTTTACTACTTGTTTTATCGATATATGGAGGACAAGACAAATAACATCAAAGTATTAAAAGATTGCAAGCCCGCAGTTTAACGTTGGCCTCGCATCAGCACTGATAGTATAGGTTTGTACGTTCAGGATCCGCAAGCCGGCCTGTGATACTTAGTTTATTGCTGCTTATCGCGTAAATGCTGCTAGTCGTCAAGTTTCCCTCGCCAGCGCCAGAGACAAAGCCGTAGCGTTTTTTTTTAAATTTTACTGTTCGTTTTCATTTATGCTCGCTCGATATAAACATTCAATCAGAACACGCATCCGCTTTAGTATCGGTTATCAGAAATAGACAGTAAGAAACATTATGGCTGTAGAAATGGTTAGATAATAAACCGACCTGTATATATGATTCTTAAATTCTATAAAAATTGAACAAGCGCCCCAGCTATTTGAGTTTCGATAAATCATCCTACTTCTGGAAACCGGGTGTGGATTACCGCGCTCACCCTGAGCATTACCGGGTAGGGAAGGGTGAACAGGGGGTACTGATTTGTGAGCCTTATAAAAGTGAGATTGGCGTAAACTGGCGTTTCAAAACTAGAGCTATTGCGCTGGAAAGTGCTCAGAAAATCTTTGCGCAATTTTTATCTTATCTGGATAAGGATGAATTTGTCGGCGCGGACATGGCGCGGAAATACCTCCAGATGGGTTACACCCGGGCCCGGCGGTATGCGAACTACAGGGGCGGCCGAAAATATGACCCCGCTAAAGATTATGCACAACTTGAATTTGGTACCGGTGAAGAGGAAAAGGCAGAAGCGGCCAAAATCTTTCATGGTTTTTGGAAACAAGCAGAAGCAACTGAAAAGTATGCGGCATTGAAGAAAAGCTGGAAACAGTATAAAGGTTAATTTTAAAAAAAAGCCGTCAATCCCTGGCCTTTAAATACCCAGATCCAACTCGTTACCTATCCACTACCACTTTTTGCATATCTGACTTGGTAACTTCAACGATTGTTGCCTGTGCAGCAGCCTGATACGGGATTTCCGAATCGGCTTTTTGCAAACCTAAATATGATAAATTGATATACCCGGCGTTCAGACAGATCTTTTACTCCGAGACATTTAAAGCGATTTCTTAGGCACGGGAATTAAAGGCTAAATATATTGCTGCTAAGCTATAGGCGAATTTGGTCTTATCTATTTTACTTTTACAGAACAGATTTCTTATTGGGCCATACTCAGGCTAGAGTTTCATAAGGTCTGCAAAACATGGCATTTAGACCAGACATTTTTCTTCAGTTTAAGCGCTATTCATCCCTCATGGAAAGCGGTAGCAGCGACAGCGCGCAAATCGGCTGTTTTTTTACATCTATGAATGATGCTGTATGGGGTGAAAGCAAAAAACGATCGTAAAGTTTAAATAACTTCAACAGGATGGGATGGCAGGCCTTTGAAGGTCCAGTTGATAGATACCACCCTGAGTATTCCGAAACGCATAAGAACTGGTCATGCTTTGAAAAATGGGCTACTTTTTTTAACCCTGTTCTCGGTCAAATAATAAATTTTATGGAAAAGAAATATTACGATATTGCCCAGTTAAGAGCGCAGGTTTCAATAACCCAGTTTTTAACCGACCTCGGCTTTACTCCGGCGAAAAGGTCTGCCGGTGAAACATTTTATCATTCAATGATTCGTGAGGGCGATTTCACGCCCTCGTTCTGCGTAAATGAAAAAATGGGTCTCTGGTTTGATCATGGCCTTGGCAAAGGCGGAAATCTTTTTGACCTTGCAATGGCCATGTGGCCGGAGCTCAGTTTTCAGGAAGTGCTCCACAAAATAGCAGGCAGATTAGCAGATGTCTCCATCTTATCAGGCAGTCTGAAGCCGCTTCCCCCTGAGGTTAGCCCGGTAAAAGATTCCTGGCACAAGATTACTTCAATAACTGAGCTGGGAGGAAACAAGTCGCTAATGGAGTATCTTGACTTCAGGGGAATCAAGGACATAGCCAGAGATTATCTGAAAGAAGTTCGATACGAGGTAACCCTCAAGGAGGGTAAGCAGAAAACTTTCTGTGCTGCAGGGTGGCCAAATGAAAAGGGCGGCTGGGAAATTCGGAGCGCTTCTTTCAAAGGCTGTCTTGGAAAGAAAGGGATTAGCCTTATTGAAGGAGCCTCTTCCAAACTGAGTCTTTTTGAGGGATTTATGGACTTTCTGAGCTGGCGAAAGACTAATCCCTCGTATGCTGACACCGTTATCGTGCTCAATTCTGTGGTGAACCTGAAAGAGGTTTTACCCATCGCTGCACATTATGCTGCAGTTGACGTTTTCTTTGACAACGATGTTTCGGGAAAAAAGGCCAGCGCGGAACTCATCAGTGCAATCCCTTACGCGAGGGACCAGGCTACTGCTTATCTGGATTACAAGGATTATAATGAGAAATATATGTCGGAGCACCCGCGGCCCTGGAAAGAGCGGTCAGAGATACTTACTTCGCAACTTTATAAGCCTATCAGTGGCAAACGTTGAGTGGTAAGATAATATTAACGGAGTTAAACAGGGAAACCATGGATAAAAAAATCAACAGCCACTGCATCAGAATGTATTTTAATGATGAGGAATATGCCCTGCTTAGCGAACACGAAAAGGTGCTGGGTATCACCAAGCAGCAACTGGTCCGAAAGGTACTCCTGGACAAGGCTAAATCCACCATCATCAATGCAAGGGAACTGCTCGTGTTCTTCGATGATATAGGTAAGAAATTATCTGGTGCTAATGCGCTGATATACCAATACTTTTCCAATCGCGCCGGCACTGCTGTTATTGATGAAAAGATTGAAGAAAACTTTGAAGCCATAGTTAAAGACTATCTCAACGTTCAGAAAAGCCTCGAGCAAGCCATCCGGCTTCTTTTATCAAAGATGAAAACCTGAAAATATGTTTGCCCGTTTTCTACCTAAATCGAATGATTTTTCAGCAGTGCTCTATAACTTCGACAAAGTACATGATGGTGATGCCCTTTTGCTGGAAACTGCCAATTTCGGCGCCCTTGAAGCCCTTGCGCTTCGAAAACCGGAGGATTATACCAATTATTTTTTATGGTTGTCTTCACTGAATCACAGAATTCAAAATGCGCAGCTTCACGCCGTTATTTCTTCACCCGGAAAAGCTGCCTCCCCGAACGAACTTAAGGTAATTGCCGGGCAGTGGCTGCTGGAAATGGATTATTTGACTCAGCCTTACCTGATTTTTTTTCACAATGATACCCGTAATAATCATGTGCATATCGTATCCTGCAGGGTCCGGAAAAATGGCACGGTCATATCGAATTCTTTTGACCGCTTAAAAAGTATTGAAGCCATCACCCGGATTATGGGCACTACAACAGCAGATACGGTAGCAAAAGACTGCGCTGAAGTTTTGTCTTATAATTTTCAAAGCCACCAGGCATTTAAAATCTTGATGCAAGGCAAAGGCTATTACCTTGCTGAAGATGATTTGGGCTTTAACATCTATAAATATAGAAGGAAAGTGCAAAGCATAGCCTTTGAAGCGCTCGATACGCTCATTGAAAGCAATAATTCCAAACCTCTGCATACTGAACGCGTCAAAAGATGTATCGCTATCGCAATTAGACTCCAGAACACAAAAGCGGAACCTGTTTTCAGGAATCTTTGCGGCGCACGAAAAGGTATGTTGAGCGGCTACCAGTCTGAGTTGTCTGCCTTCCTGGCGTGCAGCTTTGGACTCGAAACGGTATATCAAAGCGATAGAAATGGTTTACTCAGCGACTATTTTATTGTTGACCATGCGCACAAGGAAATCCTGGAAAGCCGGGTGCTCTTATCACCCGATATATTTATTGGCACACAAAACAGGCGTCCGGCACTGCCCTTATCAGATCATTCCTCATCCGGCGCTGCAGGCAAGACAATAAAACATATCCTCTCAGGTTTCAATTTTTCAATATCAGATGATGCTGATGATGCCAGCCTGTACCATAAAAAAAGAAACGGAAACACTTGAATGCACAATTATGATAATACTTATCGGAAACAGCAAGGGCGGGACAGGGAAAACAACACTAACCATGCTTCTGGCCTGGTACCTGTCTTCCCTGAAAAACAAGAATGTCCAGGTCATCGATATGGACGAAAGGAAAGCCATTTCAGTTCTAGCCTCGAAAGACCGGATATTGGAAAATCAGCCACTTTATGAAGTCACGGAATGCCGGGCAGACTATTTTCCGGCATTGCTTTCGAGCCTTGGAAAATCAGCTAGCGCGCTTTTGCTTATTGATCTTCCGGCAAAAGTGGACGATGAGTACTTTGTCCCTGTTCTAAAGTCGGCCGATGTAATCCTTTGCCCATTTAGTTACGATGAATTTACCATGGACGCCACCCTGCTTTTTTCCATTGTCGCATCTAAAATCAATCCATCAGCTAAAATTGTTTTTTTGCCCAACAGGCTTAAAGCAGGAGTGCGCTACGAGCTCAGGGCTGAAGCAGACGCTGTGCTTAGGGCTATAGGACCGGTCTGCCCGGGCGTCCCTGAACGTATCGATTTCCAGCGCCTCACCACACTGTATCTGCCTGAAAGCCTCCGCTCTACAATAGAGCCTGTTTTGGATTTACTATACGGTCTTTACCTGTTTCCCGGTGGAGGCTAGGAGCTGAAATAAACTTCTTCTTTTTCACACTTTTAAACCGAAGACCAATGAGCTGGACACATTTTTTGACATGGCTTGGCGCGGCCTATGCGCTTTATTACGGGCTGAATCTGACATTCGACCATTTGAAATCTCCAATGAAGTCATCAGGATCAGAGGACCATGATGCGGTGCTATTTTACGCTGCTGAAGAACCAATACTCGTCAGCGATGAAGTGGTTGATGGATTCGCGGCTGAAAGTTCTGTGTCAACCGACAGCTCATCGGAATACCTGAGTTCAGGACAAACTGGAAGCAATGCGGCTGTAAACCTGCACGAGATTCAGGAATTGGCCCGGCAGGAATTAATTGAGTATAAGAAAAAGATACCCTACTAAATCACCAACGCCATGAAGACTGCTATTCCTTTTTTGCTCATTATTTTCGGTTACACGCTTCGCCTTGCCGCTCAGCCTGGGATTGCTGAATTTTATTCCGCCTCAGGAGAAGTC
Organism: Pedobacter sp. AC464; assembly: GCF_979253075.1. NCBI lineage: Bacteria > Pseudomonadati > Bacteroidota > Sphingobacteriia > Sphingobacteriales > Sphingobacteriaceae > Pedobacter > Pedobacter sp. AC464. The sequence goes on along the minus strand of NZ_CEEDBV010000001.1, from coordinate 2,176,591 downwards.
AGGCGCTGGTACTTTTCGTTTTCCGATCTGGCAATGGCGCTTGGCGCCATATGCGGAATTCTTGGAGGTCTGAGGGTTTACGCCAACTGGCAGAGTGGCGAACACCACATTGACCGCCAGGTTATAGGCTGGTTTTTCTCCTGCCTGTTTCTGTTGCTGAGCGGCGTATTTCTTAAAGCACTTTTTTCCCTCTAATTCCATTCACCATTAATTAATCAGAACATGAAAAAAACAAAAATTTTAATGGGCGTACTGGCCCTGAACTGGCTTTTTGGTACCCTTAGGGCTGCCGCGCAGGCAACCGGCGGAACAACAGGCATTAATGCTGCAACCTCCTCGCTGACCAGTTATGTCGACCCGGTTTCCACACTCACCCTGGCCATCGGAGCAGTAGTGGGTATTGTAGGTGGTATCAGGGTGTACATCCAATGGAATTCCGGAGACCGGGATATCAATAAAGAAGTAATGGGATGGGGAGGCTCCTGTATTTTTTTAGTGCTGGTATCGGTCGTTATAAAAGCCTTTTTCGGCATATAGTGATGAGGCGTTATCCATTTTACAAAGGCCTTGGCAAACCTCTGGTCTATAAAGGGTTTAAAGGCAAATTTATCATCTGGGCCATCTTTTCGTTGCTTTCCGGACTGATTGCCGGCGGCCTGCTCACGGCTCTGGCCGGTGCCTTTAGCGGTCTTTTTTCAGGGATTGTACTCGCGGTTTCCGGCGTCAGCTATACCGTAATCAAGCAAAAGCATGGTCTGCACAACAAGAAGCGTCACCAAGGCATTTTTATTCACCCCCTAAAACTTAAATTATATGAAAAAAAACTCCTTTGAAAGTCCTTATGCCGGCATTGGAATTGAGGGAAAAACCGCAATTTTATATGGCAATACAGGCAGTTATTCAGTTATCATCGCCATTGAAAACCCGGTTCTGCAATATTCGGCAGATGCTTCGGGATACGAGCGCTTTCAGTCGCTGCTCTGTAATGTCGTAAAATTACTGGGAGAAGGTTACATTGTTCAAAAGCAGGATGTCTTTTTCCGAAATTTTTATGCTGCATCAAAAGGAAACTCTTTCATGCAAACCAAGTACAATGCGCATTTCGCCGGTCGCAGCTACACCGCTTTATCTACTTATCTGGTTCTGACAAGGCAGGTGAAAAAGGGCGCATTTTATACCTTTGACAGGGCTGCTTTTTCCCAGTTTTTGCTGAACTGCACTAAAATCACAGATTTGCTTGAGGGTGCGCAGCTATCCCCGAAAATTCTGGATGAGGCGGCGATCAGAACTTATGTTTCGAAGCTTTCAGTCATGGACTTCAGCGCTGCTTTCCCATCCATAAATAACATCAAAGCAGGGGAACAGCAGCTTGCCATCGGCCCTCTTGCACTGCGTTCGATAAGCTTGGTAGATACTGACCGGATAGACTTGCCTGAATCCATTTCGGCTTACCAACTCAGAAGCGATGAAGGTAGCCTGCAGAATTTCCCGAACGACCACCTGTCGTTTTTATTTCGTGTTACGGATTTTAAAACCATAATCTACAACCAGGTCATCGAAATTCCTTCACAGCGGATGACGCTCAGTAAACTCGAGCTAAAACGAAAGTGCCATGCCGGTGTGCCTGATCCGGCGAACCAGATTTGCGTCAAAGATATCGATGATTTACTCACTGAGGTAGCCGCTGAAAACCGGATGTTGGTTAAGGCGCACTTTAATCTGCTTATTTCAGCGACTCCCGAAAAAATTGATAAGGCCTGCAACTTCATATCTGCCAGTTTATTCAGTATCGGCATCATCCCGTCTGCAAATGCCTATAACCAGATGGAACTCTTTCGTTCGGCATTCCCCGGAAATGCGGTAGCACTTCAAGACTATGACCGCTTTTTAACATCCGCAGAGGCGGCAACGAGCCTGTTTTTCAAGGAACGGCTGCCGCGTGATGAAGCCTCCGACTTTCTGATCCGATTCACCGACCGGCAGGGCTTACCAGTAGGCATCGACCCTGCGGATTTGCCAATGAGAACCGGGCGGATAAACAACCGGTCTAAATTCGTGCTCGGTGGCAGCGGTTCCGGCAAGTCTTTTTTTATGAATGCGTTGCTTGAACAATACATGGCCTATAATTTTGATATCGTCATTATTGATGTCGGGCATTCCTATTCCGGGTTATGCAGTTATTTCGGTGGTAAGTATTACACCTACACGGAGGAGCATCCCATTACCATGAATCCGTTCTTCTTGAGCCCGGCAGAATATAACCTGGAAAAAAAGGACTTTCTGAAAACACTTTTGGCGCTGCTTTTAAAAGGTGCGCAAGGCCAGGTCAGCCAGGTAGAAGACAGTATTTTCTCAAACGTAATCTCCGCATTTTACGCAGACTATTTTTCAGCCAAACTGCCGGCAGGTACACATCTTAACTTCAATACTTTTTACCATTATTCCATTGAGAAGATTGGGGAAATCAAGCAACAGGACAAGGTTAGTTTTGACCTGGATGAATACCGCTATGTACTGCGTAAATTTTGTACAGGGGGTGAATATGGGCGGCTGCTAAACGAGGAGTCCGGTAGCGGGGTATTCGCAGAACGCTTCATCGTTTACGAAATCGATTCGATAAAAGGTGCGCACGTAATGGCTGCATAATAAATGTACTCTTGGCAGAGTATTAGGTCAGTGTTCAAACGGCCTATCATCCGCCGGCTTATCCGTGAGGGAAACCAAATATCGGGAAGTGTAGCATGCCGGCTAAAAACTATAAGTCAACCAGTTATCAGGTTGCGACTGAATAGCAGGATGAAATAACAGATATGAGGATAAAATCCATACTGATTGAATGATAACCTGAGCGGCTCCTCGCAGTATCTGTGCCGTAAGATAACTAAACTCGTCATACTGTGATACTTTCCTTCCAATCTTTGAGGAGGGAGAGCAAGAACAAATCACAGCGCAATTGCAATATGCATTAAAGGGTGGACATCATATCCGACAATCTGTTGTGCCATAGTTATTACGCAGCTAAACGTGGATTACCTAAGTCGAAATGCCACTCGCATGGCTATAGAGCGTAGGCTTTTGAATATTTGATATGGTAACGGAGCCTCCATAGTAGTCCGAGCAGGGGAAAGCCCTGTACATGGCGAAGGGAGGCAGCTAATATTTTTTAATACCAATAAAAGGAAAATGTGAGAGACATTATGAGAAATCCAGAAAAAGTATTAAACAGTCTAACAGAGCATAGCAAACTTTCGGACTATAGGTTTGAAAGGCTCTATCGTATCCTTTTCAATGAGGAAATGTATTACGTGGCATATCAAAATATTAATGCCAAACCGGGTAATATGAAGAAAGGTACTGATAGTCAAACTATCGGCGAGATGAGCCTTGCCCGCATTGAGAAGCTAATTGATGCTATCAGAAATGAAAGCTTTCAACCCCGTCCCTCAAGGGGGAATTATATACCAAAGAAAAACCGTATAAAGCGTCCGTTAGGGACACCAACATTCGATGATAAGTTGGTGCAGGAGGTAATTAGGATGATACTTGAAGCTATTTATGAAGGAAGCTTTGAGCATTCCTCTCATGGTTTCAGACCTCAAAGGAGTTGTCACACTGCGCTAATGCAAATCACCAAATCTTTCAACGGAGCCAAATGGTTCATCAAGGGCGATATTAAAGGCTTCTTCGATAACATCAACCACGATGTTTTGACAGGAATCCTGCAAAAACGTATCTCCGATGAACGTTTTATCAGGCTCATCAGAAAGTTTCTGAATGCTGGATATATTGAAGATTGGGTATTTGAAAAGACGTACAGCGGAACACCACAAGGTGTTATCGTTAGTCCAATACTAGCTAACATATACCTTGACAGGTTGGACAAATATGTTAAAGAATACATTAACCGCTTCGATTTGGGGGAAGGGAGTGCTCCGAACAGGGAACGCAATCAATTAGAATATGATAAGCGAATTGCTACGCAAATGCTTAAAGCCGAAGATGATGTTGCCGGCAGGAAACTGATAGGTAAAGCTATTAAGGAAATTGATGGAAAAACAGCATTGATACCAAGTTGCGACGAGATGGATAGCGACTACAGAAGACTCAAATATGTGAGGTACGCGGATCATTTTTTAATTGGAGTAATTGGCAGTTTGGACGATTGTAAGCAAATCAAACAGGATATTTCAAACTTCCTGAATGAACAGTTACGACTTACTTTATCGGATGAAAAGACGTTGATTACCCATAGTGAAAAACCTGGAAGATTCCTTTCATTTGATATTACTATACGCAAATCCAACTTGCCAAAAAGGAACGTTGAAGGTAAATTAAGGAGCGCATACCACAAAAAAGTGGTTCTCAAAATACCGCCTGATGCGATTAAACAAAAGTTGCTTGATTACGAAGTGTTAGAAATAAAACTACACAACGGGAAAGAGCAATGGAAACCAAAACATCGGAAAGGATTGATATTCAACGATGACTTGGAAATCCTTAGCAAATACAATGCAGAATTGATTGGGTTCTATAACTACTATTCAATTGCACTTAACGCAGCAACAGTCAATAACTTCAAGTACATCATGGAGTACAGTATGTACAAAACCTTTGCAGGTAAGTACCGAACGACTGTACCCAACATCTGTAGAAAGTACAAGAAAGACGGCGTGTTCACCGTAAGTTACATAAATACGAAGCGGCAACAACGTTTTCGTACATTCTACAATGACGGGTTTAAGCGAAAAACTGAAGCCAAAGATGCCTTCTTTGACAAGCTTCCCAACTATTATTACGCAAAAATGCGCACAAGCCTGATTGGTAGGCTCAAAGCTTGTAATTGCGAATTATGCGGGGAGACGAGTGAACTTGAAATGCACCAGGTCAGGAAACTGAAAGACATCGCAAAGGGAAAAGACCCCTGGGAAATCCACATGGTAGCACGGAAAAGGAAAACGATGGCTGTATGCCAAACTTGTCACATGAAGATCATTCACGGTAAATAGACTGCGGATATTAGTGGAGAGCCGTATACGCTGAGAGGTGTACGTACGGTTCGGAGGCGAGTGCTGGGAAACCTATGATAGCAATATCTAAAGGCGCCCGGCGCTTAGCCCTACAAAACAAAGTGCTTTTTCCTATCGTCACGCTGATAATTATGGACGTCGTGCTTCAGAAGATGAGGCACCGGACGCTGAGCCGAAAAGCGCTTGTATTAGAAGAAGCCTGGAAAGCGATCGCTTCTCCGATGATGGCCGGCTATATCACTTATCTCTACAAGACCATGCGTAAGTTTTGGGGCGAGCCCATCGTGGTCACCCAGGAACTAGGCGATATTCTGGGCAACGAAGTGGTTAAAGACAGCATACTGAGTAACTCAGATACAATATGTCTGCTCGACCAGCGCAAGTTCATGGATAATTACGATGAGATTTCACGACTGCTCTCTTTGAATGAAACTGAACAGAAAAAAATCTTTACAATCAATGCCCTGAATAACCAGCACAACAGGGCAAGGTTTAAAGAAGTTTACATCAAAAGGGGTGCAACCGGGGAAGTGTATGGGGTAGAAGTATCCCTGTTTCAATACCTCTGCTATACGACCGAGAAGCCTGAAAAGACAGCCGTCGAAACCTATCTTAAACGATACGGCGGTTTTGAAGAAGCGCTGGAAGCTTTCATTGATGATTTCTCGCTAAGCGGGTTAAAGCTCGAGCAGTTTGTGAGCCAGCTTAATGCCCAACCTTTAAGTTAACTAAAAAACAAAATCATGAAACAAATTCTCTTTTGCCTTTTGCTGGCCATGTGCGGCCTGCAAGGCCTTGCCCAGATTTATTTTGATCCGGCGACTGCCGGTGCAATGGCGCTGCATTCAGGGGTCATTGACCGGCAACTTGATAAAACCAATGACCACCTCACGCTGATTCAACGGGGCCAGCTTGCAGTAACCGGTCAGCTAACGATGATCAATGAGGTTCAGCGCAGTCTATATCGCGGCCTTTCTGAGGTTTCAGGGGTAATGAAATCTCTGCTCGCGGTGAAGGATATTGCAGAAATTTCAGGCGATATCTTTTCAGACGTAAATAAATCAATTTCCATAGCTGGTGATAACCCGGCCTTTTTACTCTTTGCCCAGGCGGGTGCCAATGAATTCCGCACGCGGGCCATCAGCCTTTCTGCAGAGGTAAGTGCATTTGTACTAAAAGGAGGCTGGGATAATCTGATGGATTCCGGCGAGCGATCAAAACTCCTTAACCGTATTGCCACCCAGCTGATGATTCTGCGGGGAGTGAGTTACGGGATGTACCGATCGATGTACCGGGCAAGACAAATCGGGTTGCTAAACGCGCTGAATCCCTATGCGAGCTTTATCAACTCTGATAGACGCATTGCAGATGATATTTTATCCAGACTCAAAACCCTGAAAAAATGAAAATCCTTTCACTACTCACGCTACTTTTGGTTTCCTTCACCAACGGATTTGCGCAGCTAAATGTTGAGCTGCTTCACCAGCTCGTCGCCGAGAGCAAGTCTGAATATTCCAGGCAGCTTTCCGCAAGAGATAATCAGGGATTGGCCTCCGCTACAGAACTGATTAACCGAAACCAGACCGCTGACTTTAAAGACAGCTTCAGAAAGATTCAGTCCAGGTTCCATACCTTGACTGTAGCCATTGACCTGAGTCAAATCAGCCTGGAAGCCCAGCCGCTTATAAAAGAAATCGCCAGACAACAGCAATCCATTATCAGCCTTTGCATGGCAAAACCTGCGCTGCTGGTACTTGCGCTGGATGCCCAGTCAGATTTGTTAGACAAGGCGCACAGGCTGCTCAATTACCTGTATGCGCTTGGTCTTGATGTTGGGGTGCTCGCCAGAATGAAGCCATCCGAGCGAAAACTGTTCTTTGGTGAGGTACTCAGCCAGCTCAGAGCCATTTCCGGTTCGGCAGGGGGACTCGAGTCTACCCTGGTACATGCCTCCATGGGCAATGCGCGTAGGGATGCGGGTCCTTTTGGTGGGTTTGTAAATGAAGACCGGAGAATTATCGAAAATTTAATCAAACAACTAAAAATTAAGCCATGAACAGCCTCCTGATTTTTTTAGCGGCTTTATTGTGTGCATCTACTGCCGGTGCCCAGCGGCTGGTTTTTGACAAGGAGCATTTTGACATCGTAAACCAGAACGGCGCCGTGCGTCTGGCGGCCGAGACTACTCATGGGCTTACTCTGGAGGCGATAAATAAAAGTCTGAATAAGATAACCATTAACCTTTCTGCTGTAAGTCTGGCGGGAGTGGTCGTCCATCGCTCACTTTCCCAGGTGAATGGGGTGATGAGAAACGGGCTTCACCTGCGGCAAACCATTCTTTTGAGCGCTGAAGTTTTAAATGAAAGTGAAGGGTTGCTAAAGATGGCTTCGGATGACGCTTTACTGCTGGTTTTTTCCGAGGAACTGCTAGCCCAGCTGAAAACAAGGAGCATAAATCTGCTCAATGAAGTGTATGGTTTCGTGCTGAAAGAAGGGGATAATATTTTAATGGATTTTGAAAAACGTGATGCCTTGCTGAACAAAATCAATTTGGAACTGCGGGTAATCAGGGCGCTGGTTTACAGCGTCAAGCGCTCAGTTCAGCTGGCAAAGCTCAGGGGCCTGATGCAATCAGTCAACCCTTTTGCGTCTTTTATCAATACGGATAAACGCATGGCAGACGATATATTATTTAAATACAGGACACTTAAAAAATGAAATTATGAAATGGATTTTCACCTTACTGACGGCAGTCACTGCGCAGTTTTCTGCCCTTGCGCAGGAAGACCTGCATGATGAGGCCATCATTTATCAACAAGAGCGAATGGTCTTTAAAGAATGGGACCGCGATAAGTTTAGTCCTAAGTCGGGGTTTTTAGGATTGAACCCCCTGTATTGGCTAACCTGGGGCCTTCATCCGGACTATCCAAAAAACGACCGTCGGCCACTTGCTGTGTTTGGTCCCCAAACCCAGCGGCTTTCCCTGGCAATGGCCATGCAGCATACCGAGAACAGTTACAAACTGCATAGTGATTCCCTTTTTAATACCGCGAATGAAGAAGCAGCGGCACAATCAGCTCTACTCGCCAGAACCGACCCCTTATGGCTTATGTACTACAGCAGGGAATTTGGCCCTTTGCTTGATGAACATCAGCCGCATCCCTTAACCGGACTCCCTTACCCCGTCCAGCAATACCTGCAGGGTTCCGGGATCTTTGACTGGTACATTAATGAAAGCGCTACGCTAAGGCAGCGGCTTGAGCATTCAAGGGAAACGGATATGGAGCGGGGGAGCCGCCTTATGGCCTGGCATCGCCTGTTAAGCGATTACCGGAAACTGATATCGGTGTGGGAGAGTGCCAGGGGACGGTCTGCCCGTGAACTTTCTATAAAAAAGGCAGCAGCAAGACTGCCTAGCGGAATGCCTCTGGACACCAGAACCAGAACAGATATTCAAATTGCCGATGAGATACTAAAACACGCTAAATGGAAATTATGATACGCATTTTAAACTTAGCCGGCACCGCCGGTTTTTTCGTGCAGTCAAAACCTGTACCTGTTCCGGACTCCTTTCGGGATACTTTTAATTTTCTTCAGGGTAACGGGGTATATGAGGACGGTATGATGCACTTTTTAAAGCAGATGAAAGACAGCATCTGGACCCATTACGATGCTTTCATCACCGATGCGCAGGCGCTGGCAGCCATCTTCATGCTCATTTTTTTTGCACTCAAAAGTTATGAGCTCATCTCAGGCGATAAAAAGTTTGAAATTATGCCACTGATGCGCCCGTTCGGACTTGTAATGGTCATACTCTGGTGGTCCGCTTTTACCCGTGTTATTGCCTACCCAACGGACTTGATTGAGATCCGGACTTCCGAAATGTTTGAAGATTCGCAGAGTGACATTAACGGGTTAAGGATGCAAAGGGCAAAGCTGATGGTCCAGGTTGCCGATGCGCTGCTAAAGGTGCAGGCAGAGACCGAGACTGCAAAAACAGAGGCTGATACCTGGTATGAAAATGCATGGGAGTCGGTTCGGTCTTCGGTAAAGGAAGGCTTCGCTGAAGTCTGGAATCCGGTGGTGGAAATGCGCAACAGGCTTCAGGTTGGCCTTCAGCTGCTGGCAACTTCTTTACTCGAAACCCTGGCAATTTGGCTACTCAGGATTTGCGTATACATCGTTTTCATCGTGCAGATTATTTTTTCTACAATACTTTTGATTTTGGGTCCCTTCTCGGTAGCAGTAAGCATTTTGCCCGCCTTCCGTGATTCTTTTTCCACCTGGATCGCCCGTTTCATCTCGGTGAATCTTTACAGCGGCATCGCGTATCTGGTGATGTATGTTGCTTCGCTTTTTCAGCACTACGCACTGGAAGCCGAAATTACCCGCTACCAGGCGCTCATCGGAACATCTGGTCCTAGTCTGGAAAAGCTTGGCTGGTTTGCAGGAAATGGAGTGCTATCCTTCGGAATGGTCATCGTGACCTTTATTATCGGTGCGTTAACTATGCTCACTGTCCCAAGTATTTCCACCTGGATAGTCTCTACTTCTGGCATCAGTTCAGCGGCGAGTACGATGGGCAGCGGCGCCTCAAGTCTTGGCAGGATGGCTGGCGGCGTAATAGGAGGGTAGCGGTGATGATGATTAAAAACATTGAGGATAAGGTCCGCCTTGCGGGCCGCCTCTCGGCCCTGTCCTTCCTGCTCTGTCTCTGTATTTGTGCCTGTGTATTATTTTTCAGCTGGAAGCAATTATCGGATGCGAGAAAAAGCATTTACATTCTCGATGCATCCGGAACCCCACAGCGCGCCCTGCAGACGGATCTTGCCATGAACCGGGCAGCGGAATACCGGGCGCACATTGCGCGGTTTCACAGCCTTTTTTTTACCCTCACTCCGGATGACAAATTTATTGAATACCAGATGAAGCAGGCCATGTACCTTGTGGATGAAAGTGGGGTGCAGCAATATGATAATTTAAAAGAAAAAGGATTTTTTAACTCCATAGTTTCTTCTTCTGCATTATTGACGATAAAGACAGATTCCGTTTACCTGGATGAATCCAGACGTTACTTCCGCTATTACGGCACGCAAAAAATTGACCGGCGCAGCGCCGTAACTGTCAGGCAGCTCATCACTGAGGGCTATCTAAAGGATTTAGGGGTCCGCTCAGAAAATAATCCACATGGAGTGCTTATAACACGCTGGAAAACTCTGCAGAACAAAGACTTGCTCGTTGAATCTAAAAACGCTTTCGAATGAAAAAGGTAACCGTAATTACTGAACTGCAGCGGGAATTCGCGCTGCTCTTCCACGCCATTAAAGAAAAGTTACATCATTTTCTCTCGGCCAGGCCAAGGCAGGTATTTTCCGGAATGCTGATGCTGATGTGTGCCTCCGGGATCTATGTGTTTTTAGTTATTCAGCCCGCTGGCCATCCCGTAAAAAATAGACCACCGGGCTTGGCTGTCAATGACTTCTCCGGTGAATCAGTCGGTGAGACTTATGCGAAACTAAAAACTACATTGAGACTGCAAAACAGGGTTCAGGTGCTGCTTGCTAAAGATTCACTAAACCATTCCGATAGTCTGAACTTAGCGGCGCTACTAAACGAAATTCAAAAAATTCAACATGATAAATTACCTAAATGATGAAGATAGATTTTAGACAACCAAGGTATGTACTTCCCCTGGTGGTAATGCCTTTTCTGATATTGCTCTTTTATGCATTCAAGTCGAGTTCTTTTGGCAGCGCCCGCAAAGACATGCCGATGGATTCTCTTCAGGCATCCCTGGCCCAGGTATCTCCAGAAGTTCAGTCCAGGGCAATTGACGGAAAGCTCGATGCCTTCCGTGACCACTTAGGGCAGGCCGACCGCTACACTGCCGTAAACGGGCTGGGTGAAGAGGTCAATGGCCAGCAGCAGGCGCCCCTTAGTTTATACAATGAGCGGGAAAAGTTTATGCTGGACTCTCTGGAAAAGCTCATGAAGGCGCATCGGCAAACGGGGCTTAATGCCGCTGCATCAGCTGCCAGCTACAGCCAAGCGGGAAGATATAGTTCAGATAATGACCCTTCAGGTAAAGCGGACAATGCGCTACGTAAAGCTCTTGCTGACCTTAAGCGGGAGCAATCGATTGACAGGCCTAAGCCTGATGAGGACCCGATGCAGCTTTTCAGGGCGCAGCTCTCCCTCATTGACAGCGTCTCTAGAGCCAATGACCCCTCAGCCAAGATGAGTGCACCAGTGAAAGCTACAGGCGAGGGGATGAGCGCGGATGCCGGGGAAATACTGATGGTACATAAAGCCAAGCAGTTATCTACAACATTTACGACCGTTCGGAGTGATGAAAAGCCGGCACTGATTCCGGCGATGCTGGACGAGGCGCTCACGGTATTCTCAGGTTCACGCCTGCGCATCCGGTTGCTTGAAGAGGTGATGGCGGGACCGCACTTAATACCCAGACAAAGCTATCTTTATGCCGAGGTTTCCGGCTTTTCGGCTCAGCGGGTATTGCTCTCGGTTAACTCAGCTTTTGTTAATGGTGAAATCCTGCCTTTAAAACTCGACGTATATGATAGTGATGGTTTGCCCGGTCTGTATGTGCCTGCTTCTGCTTTCCGGGAATTCAGTAAAGACATTTCTAGCACTGCGGCTTCGGCAGGAACTTCCTCTACTGTGCAGACAGATAACCGCATGGTAATGAGCATGCTTTCAGGCGTTTTTCAGTCTGCCAATACTGCCCTCAATAAGCTTATCAGGCGAAATAAGGCAAGGCTCAAATATGATACGAGAATATATCTGATTGACAGTTCAAGCTTAAATAATAAACGAAAATAACTACAGATGATTATGAAAAAAATAAGCATTTACGCCGCTCTTCTTCTTTGCTGGTTGAACGTTAGTGCTCAGCGAAGTCCTTTTAAAGCCATTTCTGATTTGCCAACCATCTACATTGCTAAAGAAATGTCGCTTCACTTTATCTCTCCGGAAAACATTGTCTTTGCAGACTTATCGGGGCTGCCTTTATCAGGAGATATGCCGGTGAAGAACGTTCTGAGAATCAAACTTCCTAAAGATTCGCTTAGCAAGATCAGGGTCATGGAGCAGGGTCTTGTAACCATCACAGGTGAACATTTTATGGCCCAGTTTCGCTTGCTTTACAGCGAGGATCCCCTTGCTCAGCCGGCGATTACTCAGGTGGAAATTGTTCCTGAATTTATGAAACCACTGGACATCGATGGAATTTCCTTTTCCAGGAGGGATTTCAAGGCACATGCTTATGCCATGTTAAGCATCCGAAAGGATAAAAAGCGGAAACAGGTTGAGGCGCTTGGAATCAGTCTGGCGCTTAACCATGTTTATACCGCCGGGGACTATATTTTTTTGGACCTCGAGGCGAAGAATCAAAGTAATCTTTGCTACGATATTGATTCTCTTAGATTTAGTGTACGTGATAAGAAAATAACTAAAGCAACGAATGTCCAGTCTTTCCCGCTTGAAACCGCTTTTCAGCTATATGATCCACAACGCTTCGAAAAAAGCTACCGAAATATTTTTGCTATCAAAAAGCTAACCTTTCCCGGAAATAAGGTCCTGGAGATCGAACTGTCGGAAAAGCAAACTTCAGGAAGGGTTTTGCGTTTGGAGATTCCCTATAAAGAGATTCTGCAGGCAGATAGTTTTTAGCCCGGTTTATAAAGGCTTTAAAGCGCTGGCAATTGAACGAGGAATTTTTCACCGGCAGGTTTCGGACCCTAAAAATAAAACCATTTTGCAGTTGAAAGCCTTCTTTTATAAGACAGTTTAAATATTTCTCACTAGGGCTAACCCAAAACCTGGTTAACACCGCTTACCGCGGTTTTTTTGTGTTTAAATTTTGCGATCATGGATGAACGTCAGGAATTAAAAGGGCTGCACCGCATGCTCCAGTTTTTAGTGTATGCCTTATTGCTGGCGGATGTTATGATTTTTGTTTATGCCGCAAAGGCGACCTTTTTTCATAAAGCTGCCAGCTATGGACTGCAGGAATTGATAAAAGGATGTACCCGGATGATTTTTTTTCAGCATCCCCTCTACAGCAGGGCTTTTACTTTGTTGCTGTTGATTGTAGTGTCTATCGGAACGTTAAGCAAAAAAGAAAAAGATTTAAACGCTAAAAACGCCATCCTGTATCCGCTTTCTGCGGGCTTTGTATGCTGGATGGTGGGTCTCTGGTTTTGGAACAGAACGGGCAGCGTGCTGTTTATGGGAACATCGGTAAGTGATATCGCTTATATCGTACTGCTTTTTTCAGGTACAATACTGCTCCATATTGCCATGGATAATATATCCAAAATAATCAGTTCCAGTCTGGGAAAAGATAAATGGAATATAGAAGGCGAATCCTTTATGCAGCAGACCAAATCGAAGGACGGGCCATACGGGGTCAGCATTCCATCATTGTTTTATTTCAAATCAAGGGTTCATAAAGGCTGGATAAACCTCGAGAACATATTCCGGGGTACGCTGCTAATCGGGACCCCTGGCTCCGGCAAATCTTTTGGCGTAGTACTGCCTTTCATCCGTCAGCTTATGGCGAAAGACTTCTGTATCTGTCTGTACGATTTTAAGTTTCCGGACTTGGCGGAAGTCGCCTGGTACCATTTCCAGCTTGCAAAGAAGCAGGGCAGGATGAAAAACGCTTCATTTCATGTGATAAACCTAACTGAGGTAGAGAAAAGCCGGCGGATTAATGTTTTAAGACCGGATTACATCCAGACGCTCGCAGACGCTTCAGAAACTGCTGAGGCACTTGTCGAAGCGCTTAAAAAAGGGGATAAATCCGGAGGTAGTGATCAATTTTTTACCCAGAGTGCGGTGAATTTTCTTTCTGCCTGCATTTTCTTTTTCTCGCAGTATGAAAAGGGCAAGTATTCAACGCTTGCACATGTACTTTCTTTTTTAAACTGTTCCTATAACCAGATTTTTGCCGCCTTGTTTTCAAACGCAGAACTCACCTCACTACTTTCTCCATTCATGACGGCCTATCAAGCAAAAGCTTATGATCAACTAGAGGGACAGGTCGGTACCCTTAAAGTTTTCATCTCCAGGCTGGCAACCAAGGAAATGTTCTGGGTGTTTTCGGGCGATGACTTCAACTTGAAGATCAGTGATGCAAGAAATCCTGCTACGCTGGTCCTTGCAAATGATCCCAATACCCAAAACATCAACTCCGCCTGCTATTCAGTCGTACTGAACCGGCTTACCAGGTTAATTAATACAAAAGGTAATCTGCCGAGTGCGCTCATACTGGACGAACTACCCACCATATTCGTCCATCGGATTGAAAACCTGATAGCAACCGCCAGAAGCAATAAGGTCGCGGTACTCATGGGACTGCAGGAGTTGCCTCAGTTTCAGCAGCAATATGGCAAGGAAGTATCGGGGACCATCACTTCGGTTGTTGGAAATGTACTGGCCGGCTCGGTGCGCAACAAGGAAACTTTGGATTGGCTGGAACGGCTTTTCGGAAAGGTCAAGCAGCAGGGAGAAAGCCTTTCTATTGACCGGGCCAAATTGTCCCTTTCGATAAATGAAAAGCTGGAGCCGCTAATACCGGCTGGAAAAATTGCTTCGCTCAAAGCCGGTGAACTCGTGGGTATGCTGGCGGGAGATGCGGTAGAAAGCTATACAGGAAAGTTTGAAACCTCGGCCATTCACTGCCGGGTGAATCAGGACATGAAAAAGCTAGCCCTGGAAGAAGCCGGCTATACCCCGCTACCCATATTTTACGACTTCGGCGGTAAAAAGCCGGAAATCCTGCTTAGAAATTTTAATAAAATTAATGCCGACGTGGCTGCAATCGCCGATAAATTTTCTTGAGCAATCAGATTACTTGCTCAGCCCTTTCCCGTCTGGTTGTTTATCGTGAGGGAACGCACATCTGTTCAAAGATGTGGAAACTCAGGCAGTTTTCAAGGATGAACTCTTCAACTATCTTAACAATCAAAAATCATGGAAAAACTTTCAGGAACGCTGGTTATGGTAAATCCCGAACTCAGCGACAACTGGCCCTCAAGAGGCCAAATCGGCTTCATTGCCTCAATAGACGAAAAAAGGCAGGCCGTTATGGTCGGATTTGGCTCACTCGAAATGTTTGCCTTCCCGCCCGAAGCGCTTATGGTCATACGCGCTAAGCAAGATTTGTATAAAGTGCTCATGGACCAGCCCCCCGGAATGGAGACAGCAGATTTCAAGGTGTTGATGCGTGTAAATCTGCTCCAGGAATCGGGTAGTCAGAAAGATATACTTAAAGCGCTCGAGATGTTAAAGGAAAGTCCAGGGGCTAGAAGCAGTGGAATGGAAACCCTTCAGAACGTACTCGATTTAAAAAACACCCAAAGTGCAAATCTGTCATTTATCTCCAGATGATGGGCTATTTATCAACCCTCGGCGCAGTGATTGTCATCTTAGGACTAGCCCCCAGAAGCTTTGGGCAGCGCTATTTTACCTGGCCGTTGAACAGTTTGTATATGAATCAGGCATTTGGATGGCGAATTCATCCGCTCAATGGTGCACTGAACTTTCATGATGGCGTAGATCTCAAAGCAGACTTCGAGCCAGTGTTCAGCATTGCTGACGGCGAGGTTGTTCGGGTAAACATCAATGCGGTTTCAGGAAAGTTCATTGTCATCCGCCATGGCAAGCTAATGAGTCATTACGCGCACCTTTCCTGGATAATAGTCAGCAGTAAGGATACTGTCTTGAGGGGGCAGCTCATCGGCCTGTCTGGAACTAGCGGCAGAACAACCGGGCCGCACCTGCATTTTGCTTTAAGCTACTGCGGAGTCAAGCTTGATGCCCTGAAATTTCTGAAGGCGCTCGATGCCGTAAACCCCGGACGCTTAACTGATGCAGAATCCGATAAGTGATAAACACTCAAGATGGAAATAGATAAGGAACCATTAAAACCGTAATCGATGAATGCGCTTGAACCGTTTTTTGCCGTGGCGGCTTACCCGTGCCGCTTACTGCCATACCTAAGTGCCACACCAGGGGTAGCTTTAACTTAAAGGAAAGGATTGTTCCATGAAAAAAGAAACTAAAGAACTGCATGTTCAGGTTGCCGAAGGGTTAGTAAAAGCATTACAGGCCGGCACTGCCCCATGGCAGCGGCCCTGGAGCACCGAAGGTCTGCTGATTCCAAGACTTCCCTATAATGCGATCAGCGGCAAACGCTATCAGGGAATTAATGTATTAAGCCTGCTGCTTTCGGGCCGCGAAGATCCAAGGTGGCTGACCTTCAAACAGGCTGAAGCGGCCGGTTTCAGGGTTAAATCAGGTGAAAAAGGAACGCTCATCCAGTTCGTTAAAACTGTTCAGCGCGTTACCAAAAGAGACTCCGGCGGGCAGATAATCTTGGATGATAATCATAAGGTGGTAACCGAAGATCGGCCATTGACTAAGGCCATTATTTCAAACGCCTGGGTTTTCAATGCAGCACAGATAGAGGGCCTCGGGGCACTTGTATCATTGGCTGCCGCCAGTAAAAAATGGGAGCCATTAGAGCGGGCCGAGGGGCTCATCAAAAATTCCGGGGCAACCATTCGCCATCTCGCTGGTGATGAGGCTTATTATGATCTCAGAACGGACTCAATTACCATTCCTGAGCATTCGCAGTTTGATGCTGCCGATAAGTACTATGCAACCTTGCTGCATGAACTCGGTCACTGGACCGGCCATTCTTCGCGACTGGACCGGAGCCTTTTCAACTTCCCAGGTTCCCCGGGTTATGCCAGGGAAGAGCTACGCGCAGAAATCGCCTCCATGATGCTTGGCGATTCGCTGGGGATTGGACACGACCCCGGTCAGCACAGCGCATACGTAGCGGCCTGGATACAGTTGCTCACTGACAGCCCTTTCGAAATTCATAAAGCAGCTACAGATGCGGAGAAAATTACAGCATTCCTGCTCAGTTTTGACAATAAGCTAGCGCAGGACCTTGAAAACCCCATTCAGCAAGCCTGGAACCCTCAAAAATCCGCAGTTAGAAAATTCCTCACCACTGGCGACGAAATCTTCTATAAAGACAAACATTACCAAATCACCGGCCATTTGAAACAGGGGCGTATAAAAGTGTTCGAGGAAGGTAGCGGAACGCACTTTATAGTTTCTAGAACGGATAAACTCTACACTTCGCTTTTAGATTGCAAACTGGATGCCTCGTTTTGTCCGGGGCCTTTATTGACAGCAACTGAACAAAGCACCGGCAGTGAAGAAAATCAACATTTACCTAACCTAAAAAGATGAATTATGAATTATTTATTCAGTCAAAATGACCTGCCCTTTCAGGCAATGGAAGCCCTTGGGCTTTCAACTGATGATGATGTATTACTGGAAAGCACGGATTTCAAGGCTTTGCTCGCAGGGCGCCGAACCGGACTGCTAACCTTAAGTGGCCTGAGCACGGAATACTTCCAGATAGAACGGCTTGATGCCCGCCTTTCATTACAGCGAAACTTAAAAGGTGAGGTTGAACTTAGGCTTCACCCGATATATAAAAATGTTCAGGGCCATCCCTTACTTAGCGGCCAGGAGGTATCGCTTTTAAGCTCATCTAAAGAGGATTTTCTTCAAAAGGGGTTCCAGGATTCCACTGGTGGAACATCGCTGATGATTTTTGAATACGATGCGTTGACCAGAGACTTTATCACCTATTTCCCAGAGGAAGTACAGGTGCCTGATTTTGTGAATGGCTACGCGCTGTCACCAGCGCAGCAGGCGGGATTCAAGCGTGGAGAGGCATTGGAATTGGAGGATGGAACGAGGTTGCAGCACCGCGCCAGTGAATCGAAAGGAATCCTTTCCAACAGGGCAGCGCTCGTTTTGTCTGTCGTGGTCGACGGAGGTCAGTCTTACTTTCTACTTAGGGGTATCCGGGCAATAAAGGGCGAAGAAGGACAGCAGGTCGATTACAACACCCCGGGCTATAAGCAGGCTTTCGCCGAGATGCAGCGCAGTCTTCAACTGGACACCCCAGCCCGGACAGGCTATCGCATGGGTTTCAAAAATGAAACCCAACAAAGCAGAGGACTGGGTCCCGCCCAGTCCAGATGATAAACTCCGCTTACCTCAGCCCGCTGGTCAAGGCTTTTTTTCATCCCGGAGTTTCCGGGCACATGGGAATCCTTAAAACCAGCCATGATTATCTGCCCGCGGCTACAGTCAATCTTTTCTTTGCGCATGCTGCAGATGAGTTGCTCTGTCTGTGCCATTTCTACCCAGAGTGGATCCGGATTCATGGTCAATCCGCTTTTGCAACGATCGGCTGTGAGAAAAGTCGCGACCGCTTCAATGAAATCAGAACGACTTTCCCGAATGCGAAGATCTACACTGTGTTTGCTAATGATCTGACAGGAAAGGTCTGGGATTGCCAACTTTCTTTATGGCAATGTGGATCGGACGCTGATTTCATGATTAGAGGAACACAGCTCGAAGTGATATTAGGTGCGAAGAAGTTGTCCATTCCCTCGGAAAGCTTTTCCCTCAACCGCTTTTTTAAGTGCATCGGAAAATTTCAGACCAGTCCAGCCCTCAAACCCCGTGGCGGCTACCGGAATTTTACCGAAAAATTCTGCGCCAGATATCCATGCTAATTGATTGGTCACCCCAGGTGGCTACGTTTTCGTCGTCTTATAAACCAATTTATTAACCCTAAATAACATGTTATGAATGAATCAAATCTAGAGTATTTGAAAAAATCACTGGATTACCTCGGTTTTGGTACCAGGCTAAACGAAGTTCTCGAATCTGCAATCCGCAGAGAACTGCCTAAATTCTCGCTGGGGATATCCCAGCATTATAGCTCTCCGGAATTGCGTAGCATGCCTTCCGGAGTTAGAGACCATTTGCGATTTGAACTGAACTTTAGCAAGTCCAATGAATCGGACATGTTCTTTTTAAATAGCTACCAGGCAGTGCTTAGCAAATATGATGGCGCTGTACCTGTGACACAGCTTTTCGACCTAGAAAGGGATCACAGGATGACTGCCTTGCAGGCTTACCGGCTACTTTCAGGCTTTTCCTTCGAAAAAGAAATCTCTTTGAAAACTGCAGGTGAAAACTCCCAACCGGAAAAAAGGCCCGTTTGGTTAAAACTTAATCTCGGTGTTACTGACAGCTACGGTAACCACCCTTTGCACCACTTCTACCCGGAGTATAATTTTGATCTGGAAAAGAGCCTGGAGAAATACCCATTCTACCTTGCAGGGGAAGACAGAAAGGAAAAGCTCATAAAGGAGCTGAAGAACGGAGGACTGTCAGAACTCGAAATGATGATGGATGGAAAACCAATGAGTGTTTTCGTAGCCGCTGAGCCGCAATTTAAAAGCTTGAACATTTATAGCAGAGACATGACTAGAATTTCGGATGCTCAAATCTTTTCACAAGCGCAAAGCGGACCAGCGCCGCAACAAGGTGTAGCACAATCCACGCTCAGCTCGGTGGCAACATTCGGGGACAAACCATGGAAACAGGATGAGGGTGTCGCGTCTACGCCTAAACCTGGACGTTAGGCGCTGGAGGTTTCCCTTAAATCATGTGCTCAGCGAGTAAGTATTTACTGAATTTGGGTTACAAATAATTTAAAGCCCCAGAGATCATGGCTATCGTTTGATAGTAAAGACGAAGTTCCTGATTTAATCTTTGCCGAGTAGAGAGCCTGATTGCATTTAATATAGATGAATTCAGAGATGCATTGCTGCGATTCACTCAACGTTTTTATCTGCTTTAAAGCCGAAAGCCTGCCGGATGTCACAAGATATCCAGCAGGCTTTTGTATTTGCTGCGCTAATTAATTTGCAGTACGCTGATGCTTGGTGATTTTAGTTACTGGTAACTGGTTATCAACAGAGAGTTTTCCGTTTCCTTCAATGATGAAGATAAGCAATCCAACCAGTACAGAAACTGATAACCATAGCTCTGAATAGGGCCTGAGAATAATAGGCGATAAATTAATAAAGAAAACACCCCCGATGAGTATAGGCAGGTTTACCAGGCAAAAGGTACGGGTATACGTTCCAATCGCAATGGCAACACCACCAACGATGTGGACCACGATGATAAAATGGGCGATCATACTAATGCCAACTGCGGTGCCCAGGTGTGCGTTATGCATTAAGGTACTGAAAGCGCCAATATTCAGGTAAAAGGCAATGCCTTTCCAGATTAATACAAGTCCTAAAATTATTCTTAAAAAATCCAACCAGACAGGGTGATGACGATCACCCCAATTCTGCATTCTCTTTAACGTGCTCATATCTTTATAATTGGTTATAAGCAATATACGAAAAAATAAAATGCAATTATCGATTATCAGAAAATTAACATCTGGTCTGAGGCTTAGCTGCAGAAAAGCGAATTATTGACCTCAATTTATGTCGGTAATAAGCTGTTTAGGCCATTTTAAGGATGGTGTGCTCTGCTGCTCTGTTTTTTATTCTGCTCAGAGTTTCCAGGCGCATACCAAGGTAACTTGCCAGGTAACGTTGTGGTATCCTGCTCAGGTTCATTCCACTTTGTTCCAAACGCAGGTAACGCCCAAGCGCGGTTGGGATTCTGGCAAGTGTAGAGCGCTCGGTAGCGGCATAATAGTGGATGGCCAGCAGCTTTCTAGCAATAATGCCCGCTTCGGGATAAGCTCCATAAAGAAAATTGGTGAGGCTGTAAGGAATTCTGATTAGTTCACAATCTTCAATTGCCTGAATGTATTCCACCGAATATTTAGATTTTTCTTCGGGATTTCTCGCCGCCTCGATAAATTGCTGCTCAAAGCCGAACCAGGTGCTGATGTCTTTATTATCTTCCTTTATGAAGCCACGAACAACACCCTTTAACAAGAAGAATATAGAATTGTTGCTGTCTGCAGGGGAAAGCACGAACTTGGATTTTTTAATGGAGAAATGACTGCAGTCTTTCTCATAGTGTTTGATAAATTCTTGAGAAAGTGGATGAAACTGCCCAAGATAATTCAGGAGCGGATTTAAATAGCTTTCGCGTTCGGCTTCGTTTTTAATCATTACAGGAAATAACTTAGAGTGATCAGATGCAGCAGTTTCGCACGTGATGTGTTTTGAAACTGAATCTTTTTCAAAGTTATTCGCCGAGGTAGGAGCTGAGCTGATTTTGGGGTCCAATCATGTCAAACGATTCAACGGTTTGAGAAAATCTATCCCTTGAATGCCTCAGGCGCTCAATTCCTGCGAAATGTAGACAGTTGGCATAATACCCTTTTCTTTTTTAAATGCATTGTAAAATGTAGCCTGATTTTTAAAACCTGCATTTTGTGCAATCGCAAGGATTGTCATTTTGGCTTTCATCAACGGATATCGATCTAAGAAATGATTTACACGGTAGCCATTTATCCAGTCACGGAAATTTTTACCTAAGTGATTGTTGATTACGAACGAGCAATGGTGCACGGGTATGTTTGTTTTGCTTGCTAAATCGATAATTTGGAAATCGGGATTTAAAAACAGGTAATCCGATTCCATTGCGTTTTTGAGCAGTCCAACATAGGCCTCTAGCTGAGCATCGGTAATCCTGATTCGCTTAAAGGAAATTGGCAGAATCCTGGTGTCGTTATCAGGAAAAGCTGCTTTGTTTTTTCTTATCACCTCAGTAGTTTCCGCCGGCAATAATGGGCGCTCGTGACCCAGAGTCAGATTCCTTTTCCAGTCAATAGCAACCATGAGTGCGCCATAAAATATCTGAGGCTTATGTAAGGCATAAAGCAACACCACCAAAAGCGCTATACAGTTCAGAAAAATAAAAATCGGATTGTATAGCGGAATGTTTAGGCTGCTCAAGACGATTCGGGATAAGCCCATGAGCTGGAAAAAAGTCGCTACCCTCAATATAAAAAGCATCCAGTTGCGTTCAGAATTATTATCAGCAACTTGCAGAAGGATTTTCGATTTTAGAACGGCTCCCCAGGCGAGTATCAGGTAAGTGATGGTTAGCACCGTTCTAAAACCCGAATGGAAATAGGGCGGAAGCAGCCCGCTTCTTGTGCTTATAGACCAATAGCCATATTCATTAAACTGTTTCATAAGTAATTGCCAGTCCAGGTTTGTGCTATCAGGCCAGGGGAAAACATGCACCAGCGCCAAGAATGCTGGTATAAAATGAATCCAGTCTGTCTTTTTCAGTGATCTGTCTTTTTTCAGGAAGCCGGTAATGTACAGGTAAAAGCATGCTGGCGCCGCAAAATATAAAGGTGTAAAGCTTTGGAAGAGTGCAAATGACAGTTTCTGCTGATTAGTACCCATTAAAAGCGACACCAGTATATGCCCCGAACGTGTGAATAGGAGCAAAGAAAGTAGCCTGTTCTTTATCCGGTTTTCACTTTTTGCCAGAAATAAGTGTATAGAAAATAAAAAAAGAAAAAAGCAAGTAATACTAACTAAAAAGTTTAAGACTGACATGGCTAAAAATTGGGATCGTGTGTAATGATAGACACTTGAAAGCGGCTTTAAAACTCAGTACACCCAGAGCGCGATTGTCCCAGAATGATGAGTTTTGAGCTTATCCCTATCAAACCCAGACTTTAGAACTGGAGAAATTGCCACGCCTGCTTAGCGTCACGTCAGGGAAAATATTTAAAATAGAAGAAAAACTACCCCAATCGAATCTTATGTTCATGAGCATCAAATAAAAAGATTAAACAAATCATTTAGGTAGCAACACAAAGATGATGTTTTTTTGCATGATTTAAACTGCTTTGCAGAGAATTGTTTATTGAGGAACTGAGTTAATGAGCAATGCACAAAAAAAGGCCAGTGAATATCACTGGCCTGGGCATTGTATTTAAAACGTTTTATTTTCTAATGATGATGTCTTCCATTACGAGCATATCCATTTTGGTTCTGAGGAAACAATCTAGAGCTTCTTCCGGCGTGTTTACAATGGGCTCATTTTCATTAAAGGAGGTGTTAAGTAAAATCGGAACACCCGTAGATTGATAAAAAGCATTTATTAAGTTGTAGAAACGTTCATTTGTTTCCTGATGAACACTTTGCAGCCTTCCCGTGCCATCCATGTGGGTAACGGCCGGGATTTCCTTCCTCTTATGCGCCTTTATCTGCAGTACTTTCTCCATAAAGGGAACGCTTTCATCCTGTTCAAAATAATCTTTAACGAACTCTGCTATAATAGAAGGCGCAAACGGCCTGAAAGATTCCCTGCGTTTGATTTTTGAGTTGATGATGTCTTTTGCGTTGGGGTTTCTCGGGTCGGCCAAAATGGAACGGTGACCAAGTGCACGCGGGCCAAACTCAGCCCTTCCCTGGAACCAGCCGATAACCCCTTCTCCAGTTAAAGCGCTTACGATTTCATCATAAAATTCTTCGCTAGCGGGTTTTTCATAAGCAATTTTGCGGCTACTCAGCATTTTCTCGATATAGCTATTGTCAAATCTGCTTCCAAGATAACCATGAACCATGGGTGATGTTCGTGGCTTCTGCTCTATTTGATTGTAAACCCAAAGCGCAGCGCCAAGGGCAGTACCAGCATCATGCCCGGCCGGAGGTATGTAAACATTTTTAAATTGCGTTTTTAATTTCAGTTTTCCGTTTGCAACTGAATTTTGGGCAACACCGCCTGCAATACAAATGCTATTTAATCCTGTTTTCTGATGCAGATAGTTGAGTATATGAAAAATAACCTCCTCACAAACAAGTTGTACGGATGCAGCTATGTCTTTGTGGTATTCGGTTAACGCTTCGTCGCTTTGCCTCGGCAAGCCGAGTAAATCGGTCAGGCTTCTTGTGAATAAGCTTTCTATACTGGGAACGCCATCTTCCCAGGCCATTTTTACGCCATTTTTGAGGTGGTTAAAATACTGCAAGTTGAGTTCAAAAAGTCCCTTTGGCTTTAGCTGAATCAGCCTTCTGATTTTTTCTGCATATTTGGGAACGCCGTAAGGTGCAAGTCCCATAACTTTATACTCATCACCATAATGAGGAAATCCCAGAAACTGCGTTAGGGTTGTATAAAATAAACCAAGCGAATGTGGGTAGGAAACGGTATCTAAAACGTCAATTTGATTTCCCTTTCCGATCGCTAGCATTGTGCTGCTAAAATCGCCAAAGCCATCGATAGACAGTATCGCCGATTCATCAAAAGCAGAGGCGAAAAAGGCACTTGCCAAATGGCTTCTGTGATGTTCTACATTAACTACTTTGGCTTTGAGGGATTGATTAGCTAAGTTGAAATGCTGGCAAATTTCGTGTTCAATGCTACTGGCTTTCTTTAAGTTCTGCGCCCTGTTGAGCATATTTTTTAGGCTTAGCCTGTTTTTAAATGCGGTGAAAACTTTTCTGAAAAAATTAGCTTTCGGATCCCTCGAAACGGCGATAAAATCAACTTCCTGAATACTGATTCCCGCTTCTTGCAAACAAAAATCAATAGCCATTGTTGGAAAGCCCGCCCAATGCTTTATACGCCTGAACCGTTCCTCTTCTGAAGCCGCAATGATTTCTCCATCCTTATAAATACAGGCAGCGGAATCGCCGTGATATGCATTTAACCCTAATATGTACATCGATAAATGCTTATTGTAGATTTATGGACTGGCAAGATTTGCGCCTTTGTGAAATTTTTTCTGGTCGTCTGTTGCATTAGTTCTGGTGTTTTTCTTAATCCAAAAGAATAAAATTACAAAGATGACGATATAGACTAATATATTAAAAATCTCATGGTGGTACTCGAAATAATTGCGCTGACTCTGGACGAATCCAAATAATAAACCCAAGCCCGCAATGCGGCAAATATTTAACAAATAAATGGTAATGATTCCAATTACCAACATTTTTATGGTTTCCTTCCAGCTGGCCGGGAAAGCCAGTACAAATGCCGCGAGAAAACTCATCACGCCAAGCCCTAAACAGGAGTAATTAATTCTCAAATATGGGCCGTTGACTACCATTACATCCTGTTTGTTATGGATGGCATAGAATCCAAAAAGTTTAATTATCCATACTGCAGGTGCAATCAATGCGTTTTTTAAGCCCTGGATGTAATCGAAGTGTTCAGCAATGTAGGCGTTGTGATAGCGCCCGGTTGGGGTCATTACGCTATTCATAAAAATATTGCCCTGACTAAATAAAATATAGAGCACAAACAGCATCACCACGAATTTTATTGCCTTTTTATCAGCTTGCTTCTTTGCCAGTTGAGTTGTGATTTCGTCCATATCAGTTTTGAATGTTTAAAGTTAATATTTTATGTTCAAATCAAATTATCCTTCCCTATTGTGAAGTTTAATTCGGATGATGGTAAAAAACCTTTGCTATAAAGCCCGATCTGTTGTTCGGAATGCTTTGTATTTGCATAAATACGTTGCTAAACGTCGGTAGTCTTGGGCTTGTTATGCTATAACGCCTCTTTTTAACGCCTTGATTTTAGCATCAACTAATTTCCGAAACCACAGCGCCTGCAGGTAATGAAACTGCCTGCCGGTTTTATTTTCGAGAAAGCCAAATTGAAAAATCATGCGAAAACCATAGTACAAGTACGGCCTGAATCCCAAAGGTAATTTCCACCAAAGCCTCTTGAGGCATGCTTTCCGCTCATCGGGATTACCAAAGAATTTTGGTTTCAAAGCTTGAATGCGGAGGTTTTTAATCCTTTCGATTTCTTCCTGTGCAATTAAATCGCTATAGCGCTCATGTTTTGCTTTCCAGAAGCTCAGCTCATTTTCTTTAAGGTTTTCTTCTAGCAGATACCCATTTTTCCAGATGATAGTCTTTCCTGAAACAATAAACCTATGGTCCATATTTTCATTTAAATCCGACTGGGCAAACCCGGTACGAAACATCTTTAAAAGGTACATTGGGTAGTAGCCGCCAAAGCGAATCCAATTTCCCTGAAAGAAATTTTTGCGATTAAAGTAAATGCCATTAATGTCTTCATATTTCTGATTGTCAAAACTTTCGAGCATTTGGTAAAGTTCTGGCGTTACTATCTGATCAGCATCAAGTCCGATAGTCCATGGAGTTTCAATATCAAAATTTTTTAATGCGAAATCCCATTGTCGAGGGTGATTTTCGAAAGGGTTTGTTTTTATACCCGCTCCAAATGCTTTGGCAATTTCTACCGTCGAGTCTGTGCTTCCGCTATCTAATAAAAAAACCGGTGCATTTAAATCAGCAATCGACTTCAGCAATCTCGGCAAGTGAATTTCTTCGTTGTAAGTGAGTATAATGAAACTGAAGTTTTTATTCATCGAACAGGTGATATTCACTTAGTTAATACTTAAACTTGATATTCCGGGCGCCGTTGTTGTGCGACTTAAAGCAGTCTTTTTAAAGCCCAAGCTCATTTGAATCAAGTCATTAGCTGTTTCGGTGAGCTTCACCAATAACCGTCTTATACAACGCGAGGTAACGCCTGGCCAGAACCTCATCATTGAAATCTTCTCGAATTTGCCCGGGTGCAAGCGCCCTGATTGCATTTCGTTTCAATTTATCTTCAGCGGCCGCTGTTAGTTTGTTGCCAATCTCTTTAATATCCAGGCTGGTAACCCATCCCAGGTTTTTTTCTAAGATGTAGTCTGCCAAGCCAACTTTGTCTGATACCAGAACCGGTGTGCCAACGCTTAAGCTCTCGATAACCACATTCGCAAAGTTTTCGCTGTAAGAGGGGAGTACCAGCAAATCGTGAGCAGCAATTAGCTGATATTTGTCTTCATTGTTAACATGACCGAGCCATTTTATTTTGTGGCTAATGTCAAGTATCTCAGCCTTTTGTTGCAAACTTTGTACGTAGTCCTCATCTCCGGTACCGGCAATAGTTAGTTTCCAGGGTAAGGTAGTTTCGCTAAGCGATTGCAGCAGCAATTCTATTCCTTTGATTGGGTCTAATCGCGAAAAAAAAACAATTCGAAAGCTTGTAGTGGTGCTCAACTCTATGGAAGGTTTTGGCATCATTGCTGGTATTTCAACAAGATTGGGAATTACGGTTACGACTTTAGTATAAAGAAAATTAGCAACATCGGTTTGCTCTCTGTTCGTTGTGACGTGAATTGTACAATATCTCAAGAGTTTTTTTCCAATAGTGAAGTGAATAACTCTTTTTATAATCTTATTACCCGACGAATAGGTATGTCTGTTCAACATCCCTCTTGGCGAAAGCACAACGGGGAATCGGTACCATTTTGCCATCGCACAAGTTAATATAGACACCAGATTCCACCAGGCGTGTATGTGAACAACAGTATTGCAAGGTTCAGCGTTTTTAAGTCTCGCTCTTAGTCTCCACAATAATCCGGGCGAAAAATGACTGTGATCTTTTGTCCACCTCGTAAAATAGGTAACTGATACACCATCAACCACAACGCTCTGTCCTGACTGTACATCAAGTTCTTTTCTGCCATTTGCTGTGGTGGTCAGTACCTCTAGCGCCGATGCTTTGCTATAAACGTATTTCCTGCCATCCTCGGGAATGTTGTCGATAGATGATAAAGTTTCACACAACTTCCCAACGGACTGCGTGGGTCCGCCGTAAATGTATGCAGGCTTGTAAGATGGTGTGATCTGAATGATTTTCAATTAATATCGGATGTATTGATCGATTCTTTTTGCAAGGAATTTATTTATCAACAGGTAGATGACGAAAAAGGTGATCAGACTACCCACCATTTTATCCAGCGCAAATTCAAAGGTATTGATTTGAAAAAATAAAGGGATTACTAAACATACTGCCCAAATCTTGTTATAGGATTTATCGATAATATATTTGAATATGAAACCAATTAACAAACCGAATAAAAATAATGGGAGGAGCAATAACGGGAAACCAAAATCGACATAGCTTTCCGCTACGTAGCCCATACTTATTGATGTTCCTTGTTCGTTACCCGCAAAGCCAAGGCCGGTGTACATTATGGTTTTTTCGGAATCATTTATGGCAGTTTTTCCAGGAAAAAAAAGCCTGGGCATAAAAACGCGTTTTATGGCATCCAACCAAAGTCGTCCATGTTCATGTGGGCGGGAGATTGGCACGTAAGATATTGATGCAGAAAAAATGTCGATATATGATATTCTATCAATTAGTGTTGTAACCGCATCCTCGTACTTTTGCTTATCAATATCTCTGCCCAATTCGAGTGCTTTTGCAAGAGCTTCAGTTCTTGAAACAGATACAACCTGTGCCTGTTCACCGCTGGATAAAAAGGATCTGTATTCAGGTTTGATAAATTGCCACACGATAAGCATATTAAACAGGAGTACGCCAACAAAGAGAATTAAAGAGTATTCTTTTTTCGTGAGCTTTGAGTTAATATACAAATACAATATAAAGCCAATGATAAAAAATTCTTTAAAGGCACTGAAATACCCGGTAAAACTTAAGATAATTTCTGCGGTAATAATTAGTACAAACTTTTGCCTAAAATGAGAGCGTTCAGTAAATGTTACAAGAAAAAATAACACAAAAATTGACCACTTGATGTCCAGTAATTTAACTATCAGCTGATACAACCCCCCAAATCTTCCGGCAACGTTAAGTAAAATTGGATATAGAATAATTGCCGATATATATGCAAGCATTATTTTTGACTTGTCATATCTGGAAAGGTTAGCCGCTAAAACTTTATACGAAATTAATTCTGCTTTCCTCATTGCAATATTGATTCCTATGCTTATGAACAATAAACCAAATAGACTGAAATAGAATGCTTCTTCTATTTTTGCTGGATTGTTAAATAGACTTTCAAACGGAACGCCTATTAAAGTTGCATATATTATTTTAATAGATACCTGAAGCCATTGAAGCAGAATTCCGAAGAATAAAATTGGTATTTCTCCTTTTCTCCACAATAATTTTGCACAAATCGGTACGAATGCAACCGAAGCAAAAAAAGGTAGTGGATTTTTACAAAAGAAACTTAATACCAAAATCACAAAGATTAGGCTGAGCAGTGCGGAGCCGAATTTTATCGAGTTCTTAAACAAACTGGTATCTTGTTAATTGAGAATGTCCAAAAGTGTATTTGTCTGTAAGGTAATATTGAAATTCTCCGAAACCTTTTTATAATTATTGTCAGTACATGTTGCCAAATCTATTTTACCGCTACTGATCATTTGCAACTTTTTTACTAAATCGGCAACGTTCCCAGATTTGAACAGCAAGCCATTAACACCGTCATCAATAAGCTCAGCGGGTCCTCCAGAATCACTGGCCAACACCAAAACATTTCTTATGCCCGCTTCGATAATCACCATACCGAAAGGCTCGACTGATATTGTCGGCATCACGACTAAATTGATGTCTGCATAAATTTTGTCAAGATCTTCGTTAAAGCCCATCCAATAAACATAATCGGCTATGTCGCTTTCGTCTATCGTGTTTTTGAGATCGTTAACATAGTTAGGGTCTCCTGAACCAAATATTTTAAGCTCAAAACCTAAATCATTAGTTTTCGTTAACTCAATTAATGCCTTAACCAGCAGGCTATGGCCCTTGTGTTCGGAGACCTGGCCAACGATACCAATTTTCAAAATAGAAGATCTATCCAAAACGCCTCTTTTAGCATTCAAGGATGTTCCGTTGTACAGGGTCACAATCTTTTCTTTTCTTATGCCACACAAGATAAGGTGCATAGCCACAGTGTTAGAAACCGCAATAAATGCTTCCGTTCGTTTCTGAATTGTTTTCAACAGGATTCTGTTGAAGAAAGTTGGTCGAATATTATCGTGGACGTGATAGTAATGTTTGAGCTTAAGAAAGTGACTCGTCATAAATATGCTTCTGAAAGAAGTATGGTAGCACAAATCGGGTTTAAATATCCTGACTGCATTCATGATTTCCCTTCTTGCATTTGGGTAATTTAGCAGGGTATCTAATGTCCAGCTTAAATTTTTTGGATAAATAAAGCCCAGTCTTACAGATGAATATGGGATTGAAAGCTTATCCAGTCTCTCATTAAATTTACCGTTGCCCCAGGCGTTAGTGATACAGTAAATATGAACTCCGGTTTTCTTTAGCTCCTGAAGATATCCCAGGGTAACAATTTCTGTACCACCAATAATATGCCCACCGCAGATAACAAGAAGTCTTTTAGACATACGAAAGTTCTTTTATAAAAGCGTCCACCTGCGATGTAAATGACCAGGCTTTGATAAGTTGCTTAGATTCATTGCCCATTTCACTTGTGATGGATTTGTTAATTGCCAACAATTTTAGATGTCTCCGTAATTCTTCTTTGCCATTAAATATACAACCATTTTTACCTGGCGTTACCAAATCCTGAGCACAACCAACCTGACTGGATGCCAGAATTGCTTTGCCTGCTGCCATCGCCTCATTAATTGCTAATCCCCACGATTCGCTCGACGATGGTAGACAAAAGACGTCACATGCCTGATAATAAATCGGCATTTTGCTTTGGTTTTGGAAGTCGATGAAATGAATTTGCGCTCCGATTTTTTGTTTATCTGCTTTTAGTTTATTGACTATTGCCTTCATATTTTCCTCAAGTACCCCATTGCCTACAAATACTAGGTGGCTGCTTAGGTTATTTAACTCGATAAAGGTATTTAATAACAGCAAAGGATTTTTTCGAGGTTCGAATTTTCCAGCAAATAAGAATAACGTCTGTTCTTCGGTAATGCCAAGTTGGCTCCTTAACTCATAAGAAGCTGAATTTTTTACTTCTGCAAACCGGTCATTATCTACAGCATGCGGTGCAAATACCAGTTTATTTTCGGTTAAACCATATTTCGAGAAATAATTCTTACTGGCAGAACCAACATAAAAAGCTTTGTCAATCCTTTTATAAAGGTATTTGAGGAAAATTTCTTTAGGCAAACGTTTCCAGAATGGAGCGTTGTTGAATAGTGTAGAATCACCTCTAAACCATAATGGAATTTTGCCAGCAAAATGGTGAATCACTGCAAGATGACTATGGTAAGCCCAGCCGTAAATCAGTATAACCTCAGGGGCGAAATCTTTAATATTCGCTATAATATCTGGGTTTTGTATTCCAAAAAAGTGATTGGAACCAGGGCTATTTGATCTGTTTTCTAAAAATGAATACTCATATCCACCTAAAAGTGGGATATCCCATTCAATTTTTCTTCGGAAATCATGATCAAACTTTTGCGCTTTTGCAGCTTTTCCCCAAGTGTAGAAAACGTGAAGTTCGCACCGTGCCGCCAGCATTTTAAAGATTGGAGCAAAATACTGTATTGGATGGGTGGTAATTATAGCCAGGCGTTTCCTCATTTCTTTTCAAAAAACGGCTTTTCTAAACAGTAAATACCTAAAACTCCTAATGCCGCGAGCGCCCGAAAACCATCCAAAAAGATAATTCTGTCAGTTTTTAAAAAGTCAGTTTTCATGATAGAATGGCTTGATCAAATAAATCACACTGTTTTTGTGTAAGCGCCGGCGCCGAGTAGTCCGAGAATCTTTCCCAGTTGGTTTGGTTGGTAAAAGTTGATCCATTCACCATATTTTCTAGAAATTCAATAATTTTCGCTATTGCATCTGTTTCGCTGTTACTATCGGCTACGATACCTGCATTGCAATCTCGTATTATGCCTGCAGCACTGCTTTGTGGATTAAGGATTGCTAAAAGAGGCTTACCGGAAAGAATGTAGGGGTAAATTTTGCTGGCGGTATAACCAGGATCGTCCGAACCCAAAATTATTAAGCCATTAGCGTTTTTTAAGTAAGCTAAATTTTCAAAATATGGGATTCTGTCTGGTTGTTCGAAAACAAAATCGCCCACGTTTTTTGACTCGGCAACTGACTTTATTGTATTGAGACCTTTACCCGGGGAAGCATAGCTGGTACCTATAAAGTAAAACATTAATTTGCTGTAAATTTCTGGCCATTGAGATAGCTTTATTTTGAAGGCGCTGAAAAGATGTGACGCAGATTGCTTAAGATCATGGCCTCCTCTTCCTACGTATACTAAGTTTATTCTGTCAGAAAGAAGTAAGGGGGTCGCCAGATCTTTCTTATTTGAATCTGCAATTTCGAAGTCTCTTGCTGCAGATGGAAATGTGATCACTGCGTGAGGAACACTATTCAGTTCGCTGTACCTTTTCGCCAGTTCAATAATGTAAGTTTGTGACACGCTGATTAAACCACTAACATAACGCATAGCGAGGGGCTCTAAAAACTTATTGAGCCGATAAGAGAACCAGTATTTTGCGGGGCGTTCTACTTTAGGCTTGTCCTTGTAATAGTCAGTATGCCAGGGATCCTGCATATCAATTACGTAAGGGATCTTGAATTTACTTTTCCAGTGTCGTCCTAAAACGCATATCGGAAACTCAGTAGTAGAGAAAAAGATGAGATCGAAATGCTCCTTTTCTAACAACTTATCACCATATTTTTTGTAGGAGAAGAATGATCTTAATGCAAGGCTTCCTAAGCCAAACTTACTGGTCCAACGCTTATTAAGGGCGCTTATACGGTGTACAGTAATATCGCCGGGTATGCTTTCCATGAGTAACGGATCATCGATTACATCAGAATATTGTTGCCCAACAGTAATAACTGTCGGTAGCCAGCCAAACTTTTTATAATGGGGAAAACTGAGCCTAATTCTATGCGTATCAGCCGTATTTTTAGGCGGAAAGTATGGCGATATAATTAGCAGCTTTTTCAATTGCTAAGGGTTTGGCTAACGATCGATAGAAATTTGTATGCTTCTAAATCCCAGTTTAATATTTCCTGGCCAATTTTAAAACTGTTCTGTTTATGTTCGTTCATTAAAGCAGGGTTTTCAAAATATTGAACTAATGTTGTTGCAAGCGACCCTGGATCGTTCTTGTTGAACATCAGCCCAATTTCGGGGTACTTGTTCAATAGTTGTTTCTGGGAAACTGTATCGCTAGCAACAACGGCAATTCCCGATTGTATATACGTAAAAATTTTATTGCTGAGAGCGAGCTCATTATTTATCGAAAATCCAGTTTCAGTTGCTAATCCGACATCAAACCGGCTCGAAAACTCTATTAGCCTCGAAGAAGCAATTGGATTGTGTACGTGGATTTGATTAAGATTGAAGTTAGCCTTCTTATAACAGCCGCTCAAAAAACCTTCCTGTTCTCTGCCTAATAAATGTAGCTCAAAATCATAAGGGATCATATTCAGTGCTTCAATTACTGCTTCTATTCCCCTATTTGGACCGATAGTTTGTGAAAACCAAAATAATTTTAGTGGCTCATCGGTATTAGGTTGAGAGATTGAAGTCGATTTTGGGAAAACGTTAAGTATAACACACACATCTTTTTCAAATATCTGCCTGTATTTTTCTGCTATCTCAGAACTGGAACTTGTCAGAAAATCTGTTAGTGGAATATACTTTTCTTCAAGGTATGTTTTGATACGAACATCGATATCTGCTAATGAATCTGATACTTCGTGTCTGTGATAATCTTCAGCATCAAAGCCCACCTT
Organism: Pedobacter sp. AC464; assembly: GCF_979253075.1. Taxonomy (NCBI): domain Bacteria; kingdom Pseudomonadati; phylum Bacteroidota; class Sphingobacteriia; order Sphingobacteriales; family Sphingobacteriaceae; genus Pedobacter; species Pedobacter sp. AC464. The sequence goes on along the minus strand of NZ_CEEDBV010000001.1, from coordinate 2,143,106 downwards.
CGCATTATTTTTTTTAGCCGCTTTTACAGCTACAGGCAAAGCAGCAAGATTGTGGGCGATATAGAGGTCAGCATTTATCTTCTTGGCCGATCTCAATAAGGAAAAATAGCACCTGCCAATTGCGAGTTCCGCCCATCCAAATTTGAAGGTAAACCTTTCTGCAATAATTTGAGCGAGCTTATAAAAAATCCTAGTCCAATAATACAGCCGCCGTTTGACTTTCGGATTGCCACCAGTTTCTATTGCGTTCCAGGAACTTTGGTTGATTAAATCTGAGTCGTGTAAAGTTGCCCAGTTACTTATATATTGATAGATAACGGTTACCTCATATCCAGACTTACTTAGGGCATCGGCTTCCTTCACTAATCTCGGGTTAGTTGTCGGTTGACCAGAGGTTATCAGAACGATGTGTTTTACCCGCTCCACTTGGTACTATCTCTACCTAAAAAGTTTTCTGTCACAAAAATAAAGTCCGACTGGTAGAGCGCATTATCCAATGGCCTCCTTATCAACGAACAGATATCATATAAATAAAAACCCTTTTCTTTCATAAACATTAATACCTCATTTACCAGCGGGCTGTTTAAATAAATATTCAGCATAGAAACCTCCAGTAGAACAACATCTATATGTTGCAATAGCGAGTCGGAGCCTTTTAGTATCTCCAACTCGTAACCTTGGGTATCTATTTTTAAGAGAATTGGGCCATTGAGGTTGCTGTGGCTGGTTAAAGTGTCTAAAGTGGTTAATGTTCTCATCTCTACCTCCGCATGGGTGGTATTATTTTCGCTAAATACAGAACTTGCTGTTTCGTACTTGTTAAATTTGACCGCCATAGGAGATGCGCCTAACAAAGCAATTTCATACCTTAATTTTGAGTTTCGTCCGCAAATCCTTGCTAATGCGCCCTCTTTTTCCGTCTGCCCTTCAAACATTATAATATCAGCCAATGGAAATATCCTATGAATTTCTTCACACCAAGTTCCCTCGTACGCACCCACATCCAAAATCAACTTTGGATAAAAGCCAAGCCTTTTCATGTTTTTAAAACTGCTAAACATGTCCGGTACTCCAAGTTTCTCTTTAAGATAATCTTTAAATCGTTTTGGTACTAGACGGTTTAGCATTTTAACTGTTTAATTTTTGATGATACAATTTAATGTATTGATTTACAATGTGGTCACTATTAAATCGCTCAAAGGATGTTTTATAGACTTGCATTCTATCCAGACTTTCTATTTCGTTTATCCGGCTCGCCATTTCCCCTACGGTTTCACAAGTAAATCCTGTTACATTATTTTGAATCACCTCCGGGATGGCACCTCTGTTAAGCCCGACAACCGGCGTTCCACAAGCCATAGCCTCAACCATTACAATTCCGAAGGGCTCATTCCAAAGAACCGGCATGAGCAACGCCTTTGCCTGCTGAAGTAGGGTGCTTTTTTGCTGGTCATTTACTGTGCCAATAAACTTAATCTTATCAGATAGGAGCGGCTCTATTTCATGTTGAAAGTAGCGCTGCTCATTGTCTGCAATATTACCTGCAATAATTAGTGCACTATTTGTTCTTCTTGCAACTTCAATTGCCAGGTGAGTGCCTTTAATATACTCAATCCTTCCTAAATAGATGAGTGGAGCATCAGCATCGTAGTCGAAGGCCGGTTTATAGGTGTCTTTAGGAAACCCATTATAGATCGTTTCAGTTTCTGCAACCGACTTAATCTTATTGGAGATATAGTTACTACAACCAGTAAAACTTAAGGTGTTTTTTTTGCTAAGCAAAACTGCCTTTTTTATCTGCGCAATGGTTGGTTCCCTTTGGTAAGACATTATTTTAGGAATAGAAGATGCTAAAAAAGGCAAAAGATAGGCTAGCCTTCCAAAACTATGTATTATATCTGGTTTAAAGTTCTTTAGTTTGTTAACTGTAATCACGTTAAACAAATGTTTTAACTTGCTGTCTTGCTTACCAAATGCGATAAGTGAAGAAGGAACAACAGAATCTTGATGGGCAACAAGCATAACACAATGGCCCCTTTCTATCAATGTTGTAACTAAAAAATAAATTACGCGTTCAATTCCGCCATAGCCGTATGGTGGAACGGGGATATGGGGATCTGCGATTATAGCAATGCGTAGTTTATCGTTCACTCAGCCTTTTTTTTAACTTTTTGGTAAGTTTCCATCCAAGTATGCTTTCTACAAATCTAGTAATTCCAGCGTTCTTTGGCTTATACTCCACGCCTGTAAGATTCTGAAATATGTTTGCTCCATAAGTATAAAATTCAGAATCAACATGATAAAAATGATAAATCCAACCTTGCCAATAATTAGCAAGAGCGAGCTTTACCCGGTCACTATTTTCTCTCTCCAGTAGTAAAGCAGTTGTTAAGCGTAGAGCTTCAAATGCAGACTCTAGGGCTTTTTTACTAGAAAGATTTGATAACGAACTTTTTAGATTTCGTCGGTAGTAGGTGTACGTATTTGGATTATAAATAACCAATTTGGCCTGCATTAAGAGTCTTGGAAAAAATTCGAAATCATCAATTAATGATAGTCCTTCATTCCATAGGCCCGCTTTGTTTATCAACTTTCTCGGAATTATGAACATACCGCACTGCGTGAGGTTTAGACCTTTTTCTCCCTCATACATCAGCCAATCTACCGGCGAAAGAGTTTGTTTAACTGCACAAACGGTTTCTTTTGTGTTATTAATATCAGTGTTATAAAACTCAATAAGTTCGCAGGCAACAATAGAATCACTATTTAATTTTGCGTGTTCGAATTGGGTTTCAAGGTAGTTATCAGGCACAAGGTCATCACTATCGAAAAATATTATGTGATCACCAGTACTTGCATTGAAGGCATGATTTCTGGCAGCAGCAGCACCCACATTGCGGTTCAGATCAATGACGCGTATTCTGGTATCGAGCTGCTCATATTGCGCTATAACTTCCAAACTTTCATCAGTAGAATGATCATTAACAACAATAACTTCAAACTTTTGGTAGGATTGTTTTAAAAAACTATCCAGAGTTTCGCCGATATAGTGTTCTGCATTGTAACAGGGAATACAAATTGAGATTAGGGGTTGAATAATTTCTGTTTTAAAGTTTTTATTCTTTTAGTCAATTTCCAGCCAAAAAAGAAAGATGCTTTTCGGCTTAGACCACTTAGCTCTGGTTCAAAATCATTGCCGGTTAGTTTGAAAATCTCCTTATTTGCATAAATAAAAAATTCTTTGCCTCGTGGATAAAAATGGTATGCCCACAAAGACCAGTAATTAGCCAATACCTTGCGAGACCGTTGAGAATTTTCTATAGATAATATTTTATTCGTTGTGAGCTGTAGTGCAGTGAAAGCAGACTTTAGTCGGTCGATGCTTAGAATAGCCGAAAGGGTGGTAGGTGAGCCGCTTCGGTAAAATACCTGCGCCTGTTCCGTAAAAATGACTTTTTCGGCATTTAGCAATAATCGTGGGAAAAATTCGAAGTCATTAATTAATGAGAGCTCTTCATTCCACAATCCAGATTTTTCCAAAAGCGACCTTGGAATGAGAAACATTCCGCACTGCATCATTCCTAATCCTTTGCCATTATCTACAAGTAGCCAATCTATTGGCTTTGTTGTAGCCCAATTGGCGAGCCGCTCTTCTAGTGAATTTTTGATATCATTATCGTAAAATCTTTTTACCTGACCAGCGGCGATATAATTTTCACTCGTTCCAATTGCCCTCAATTGTATCTCGATATGTTCGGGGTTGATCACATCATCTGCATCAAAAAATTTGATAAAGGAGCCTGTTGCGCTCTTAAAAGCAACATTAGCAGCATTGCATTGACCATTGTTACCTTGTTTGATGAACTTTATAGGTAAGGGACAATGTACTAAAAGTTCTGAAATAACGGTCACGCTATCATCTTCAGAACCATCATCGACAATGATAATTTCAATGTTTGAATACGTTTGGCCGGCAATACTGCTGATTGCTTCTTTTATATAGTTTCCACCATTATAACATGGAATACAAATCGATACCAATGGGTTACTATCCACGGAGATGTGGTTTAAACAAACGGATATTAAATTCGCGGAGCCTATAAGCGAGCATTGGGGAAAGTAAACATAGAAAATTGAAAAATATGTTTCCATTGGCTGGTGCCAGAATTTTCAGATTTCGTGCAGCTCTAATATTTTTCATTGTTAACTCCCAATCATTGTATTGTGCCGCCAGCTGTGCATTTTTCCAAAAACAATCCGCAATTTCCATAGGATAGCGATCGCCAAGTGTGGTTGATAAATCGAGACTAACTTGATAGTAAGCATGTGCACATTTTAGCATATTAGATGCAGACATGCTTTCTTTATATCGGTAATTAATGCAGGTTTTAATGGGTTCATAATCAAATTTTAATCTATTGATCAAAGCCCTGGTGTAAAAAGCACGGTCTTCGTTATACAGTACGTTCGAACTTAAATTGAAACCGCCAATGGACAAAAAAGTCGCTTTCTTACAAATTGCGAAATTGACTATCTTATTCTTAATAATAAAACTATAGACATCATTATGTAGGTCGCTACGGTTGAAGTCTGCACTGCCAATTTTTACTTTAGAGTCATAATCAATGTAATCGTAGTTTAGTAGAATGATATCTGGGGTTACCTGCTTGTTTATCCATTGATGAGCGATTTGCGTGAAATTTGGTAATAGTGCATCATCGGCATCATGAAAATGCAACCAATCTGACTTTGCGATTTCTGCCAATTTGTTTTTTCCGAAAGCGCAACCCATATTTTGAGATCCGTTTATAACCTTTACTCCATAATTTGCAGCCACTTCTGCTGTGCTGTCGGTACTACAGTCGTTATAAACTAGAATTTCATCAAACTTTATATCCTGATTTAATGCAGATTCGAGCAGCCTTGGAAGGCACCATGCAGCGTTGTAGGCTGGAATGCACAAAGCGATTTTGCTCATAATTTTCTTTTGATTCTTCTAACTAGATAGGAGAGAAGCGCTTTGACGGGCTGCTTATCAAGAAGCTCATCAATTCGAGAATCTTCATCAGATGGTTGAAAGAGTTTGATCTCAAATTGGTTGATGGCTATAGAAGCAGGTTGTTCATTTACATTTTTGTACAGCGATAAATTTCTGTCTAAAAGCACTTCCGCCGAGAGCCGTTTATGAATTGTTTCCATCGCATTTAATATAATATTTTCGTATTCAGCTACGCTTAAAGACAGCACCTTTTTGATGCAGTTTGCTAATGCTACATGGTCGTCTTCTCGGTATTTGTAGCCGTTAATACCATGCTCAACCAACTCAGATACGCCGGCACCATCAGCACATATTAAAATTGTTCCGCAAGCCATATACTCAGCACCGGTAAAGTTAAACATATCCCATGTGGATGGGATAACTGCATATTTTGCTTTACTTTGAATTGCTTTAAGTGAGCCATGTGCCACAGGCCCGCAGGCCAAAATTTTCTTACCCCATACAGTCGGGTAACTGCTAGTTAGCTGTGTCGATTTCAAAGTCGTTTGATTGTACTTAGAATCCTTACCGTACCATTTTATGAGCGTGCTTTCACTGTCCAGCGTGTTAACCGCTTTACATAAAATATCTGGTCCCTTCCATTGTTGAATTCTCGCACACACGATTCCGTAATCTTCTTTTTCCAAGAATGAAACTCGAGCAACATCAGAGGAAAAGATGGGCAATATCAAAGTGATATCTGTTTGTAAAATATTTTCCCAAAATTTTTTATTGGCTGTGCTGTGTGTAATTAAGTTTTCTGCCTTTTTTAATAGAATTAATTCCGAATACCTAAAAAAATCTCCCAATAAATGCTCTTCCAGGTTGTGCTCAAATAGCTTAATTTGTCCGGAGCTGCCATGTAACCTAACAATTACCCTTAACCTTTGGTTTATAAGCCATGGTACAAATCCTAAACCAAAGTCCACACATTCTACAATATCGAAGCCTCTGCCACAATCAGCTTGTTCCCACATCGCCCATGCGGCAGCAAGATTCTTTTTGTACTCTGGAACTAAATCAAGTTTGCTGAATCTTTTTAATTGCTTTTGATAAAAATCAGGCTTTAGGTATTCAATAAGTATCCCTTCCAGGTCATAACTTTTATCTAACTGCGTATAGCCGCTTCCTACAATTACTTTAATGTTTTGTACATGCGGAGCCAGTGCGCTTATATAATGTAGATAGTAAGTTGAAATGCCCCCGCCCGAGTGGGGATAATATTCGGGAAGAATGAAGAGTATTTTCAAATTAGAGCTTTGATTAAATTGTGCATGCGAAGACAGACCCTTCCTAAAAATGATCCATTATAATTAACTTCTTTGTTTGCAATGTCACTATACCCTTTCCTTTGTATCGCAGAGGGGTTTTTGAAGCCATATACCTTCAAAAAAGGATGCAGATCTGCGATAACTGAATCTATTGACCGCTTATCCATTTGTATTTTTTCGATGAGTTGCGGCAAGCATCTAGTGTTTATCGCGACAGCATGTAATGCCAGAGTGTTATTTAGCAACAAGATGTTATTAGACACTGATTTCGGTGGCGCAAAATGGTAACCTCCAAAATAGATCATATCCCAATCATCTCCAGTCATCTGCTGAATCTCTGCAACACTCATGCGAAAGGTGGACTTAATGATTACATCATCTTCAAGTATTAGAATTTTGCTTTGATTTTTTTGCAAAGCCTCTTTGTATAAGTGCAGATGACTGAGTCGACAGCCAAGGGCACCTTTTGAGAAATGCCAATCAGTTTCATCAATCTCGTTTCCATCAATGGCACTAAAGAATGTAACGTTATTTGTGCCTAAATTTAGATAATTTGACTTAAACAAGGTTTTGCGGTCTATTCTACGAGTTAAATGAATACAATATATTTCATCAAAATAATCAAGTATTTTTATCATGCTAAATTTGAATCCAGTTCTTCGGTGCAGGAGTTGGCAATGATGAAAACCAGTTTTTTGGAGCAATTACAATTTTTTCGTGATTACCATTTAGCCACGCCCCCCACCAGCTAAAACTGCTATTGGCAATTATGTTATGTTTGCAAATAGTCATTAAGTACATTGCCTCCCAATCAAAATTTGTTTCATTTATAATTGTATAATCAATATGCAAAGATTTAAACGAATCGCTACACCAACCTGGGTCATCGGAAAAAATGAAGTAATGTAAATTTTCCAGGTTTGCCAATTTATCAATCGCAGCTTTGTAGTATTCTAAATCTTGTACAGGATGGTGCGAATTGATACTTGGTTTGAGGTAATCCCCCCTTCTGACGTGAATTGCAACTGAATTCTGTATGCTAATAATATCGTCGGACAATAAAGTCAGCGCTCTTGATAAATTTGAAAAAGCAAACGCCTTCTTAATAGATTCTTTGTTCCGAAAGATTTCTTCACATTGGAAATAACCGTCTAAAATATAATTTTTTTCCTCAAAAAATTGAATTTGGTTGTCATCATTCAAAACTATAAATTCACGCCATTTTCTTGGGAAACACTTCTTTAGAAAACTAAATTTACCCTTATGGCATAAAATTCTGGCTACAAAGTTGTTTAATTTGACCGCGTTTAATCCTTGAAAAATATCTAATTCATACTTCCTTGCCGTGAATGAATCAGTTGTTCTGTCATTTTGGCAATAGAACGATATGTCTAAATATATGGTTTGATTTGTGAGACTTCTTGCCGCCGCAAACTGAAACATTTGGTTTCCTAATCCACCTTTTAATTTAACGATAATCACGTGTCAGCCTCAATAAAGAAATTTCTGTATCATTTTCATTTGTCAAACCTGAATTGCCTAAAAAAAAATGCAATAACCCTCAAAAGCCTAGAGTTTTTTAAGGCGTTATATTTTGCTACCATTGCTTCGGTGGATTGATAATATGCCGTAAAGGCAGTATAGTTTCTGGCTAAGTGATTCTCTTTCTCTGCCGTAATGATATGTAAATTCTCTTTTGAAGAACTGATCCCATCTTTATTAAAGCGGGAGATGATTAAGGGAACATACTTACAACTTGCATTGTGTTTACAAATTACGTCGACAAAGAATGTCCAATCTGCACAAATCTTAAGTTTCGAATCGTATAACCCATATTTTACGAAAAGTTCTCTTTTTATAAAAGTAGCTTGATGCGAAAGCCCGACTTTTAATAGATGCTCAAAATCCATTTTTGCTGGATTTTTTAATAAACATTTACTTTCCCCATTTACTTCTTCAATATCTCCATATATTATGTCAGTATTCAAATGTCTTGACATCTCGTTTATCACATAGTTATTGTAAAAAATATCCCCAGAATTTAAGAATATTAGATATTCTCCTTTCGCAATTTTGATTCCAGCATTCATCGCATCGTATATTCCTGAATCATCTTTAGAATGCCAATAGGTCAATTTATCCGAGATTTGCTCAATGTATTCTTTACTTCCATCCGAGGAATTTCCATCAATGATAATGTATTCAAAATTGTCTGAAAGTTGCTCAATGACACTTTGAGCAGTGTCTTTAAGTCCTGCAAAATTGTTGAGATTAATCGTTACGACTGAAATTTTCAAGTTTTTGTTAGTTAATATTTTTATAGCAACTGTGAATAGAATTCAGGTTTGGCCTTTCATCGGTCTTACCGCATCAATTGTTTTACAGTTTCAGGCAGAATGCGCTTGAAGTTGAAAAACAATTTTTTTAGCATCGGAGTTTGGCGCCACTTTTTTTCGAAAATTAATTTCTTTTCCTTCTCATATATATGGGAATAAAAGGATTCAATTTTGTAAAAATTTACAACATTCATATTCTCCACATCGAAATTGTACTTGATATAGATTTCGGCCAAATCATCTCGATCTTTCAATGTGAATCGATTAAGCCACTGCGGAAGCATTGGCTTTCCAAAAGTGAATGAGCTAAAATGATAAAATATTAAAGGATAAAAACTATTAACAACATATCTTTCGTCAACTTTAGTTAAAAATCGCTCGTGCAAATTCCACGGAGCCATATTACATCCAAAATGATTTAGAATTTTTACGCCTTCGAAGAACAGGGGCGCAAGGTTCATTGGAAGTTGATCTACAAAAATTCCTAAATGCGCTTTGATGAAACCGTTGTGATAAGTATGTGCTTTCCACCACGCGATTAAATCGCTACTGTTCCTATCATTTTTCAAAGCCAAGAATCCTAAATTAAAAGTGCCGAAATTTAGAAAAAGATTTTCATCTGGCATCTTTCTATCTTTGGGAATTGGCGTCAAGATATGTGGGGTTAATAAAATTGATGAATTGTTTAATTCAGCTTCTATTGTTGCTAAGCTATTAAAAACACATGTATCAGGGTCAAGATATACGGCTTTTTGAACGTTCTTAGAATTAAATAAATATTGAAAAACAGTGGGTTTTACAGCTGTGTTCAGTTCAACGATGTTGTATCTTTTTGCCATCATTAAAATTGACGGTTCTATTAATGCGATCTCAATTATCTCACAGTTTAAACCCGGATAATCAATCATGGGGTCTTTGATGTCACATAAAAATATTTGGAAGGAAACGTTCGGATTGTTTTTAATAACACTTTGATACAAAATACTTGCTTGAGCTAAGTAGTTGTTAGAGCAAATGGTGAATATGACCAAAGGATTGATGTTTATTGTAACTTAGATAAAAATGGTTATGAGATTTTTAATAGCTTTTGTAATTTTGGAGAAATGGCTTTCATGGCTATACCTGAAAGATGGAGTGCATTGGTAATTTTTAACCTAAAAAGATTCCGTATAGCCCTCTTCAAAAGAGCCTTGTTACTTATCGCTAACCTTTTTAGAATTTCTGGGTGGTTGTCGATAACAATGTTATTATAGTCATACCTGAACTTGAAGTCTGGCTTACTACTCAATCCACCGCCCTGAAATTTTGCGATTATTTTATCAATGTAATGGAAATTAAAATAAGCACATGCTCTTATATTGAACTCATGATCAGCATTTATCGCATATTTTAAATTGTAGTTCCCAAGACGTTGGAATACTTCCTTGTGATAGAAAATTGATTGATGGCAGATGTTGTCTGTTATAATCTTTGTCTTTTCGAAGTAGCCGTTATAGATTTTGCCATCATTTGCCCAGCCGGCATTTCCCTTCACCAATACATTTCCGTATACTATTTTTGCCTTGTTAATTTTCAATTCTTCTGAAACTTCCTTTAGAATGTTTTCGTCAAATAATTCATCGTCGCTTCCCAAAAAATATCTCCAAATACCCGAAGCTAATTGGAGACCCTTATTCATCGCATCATAAACGCCACGGTCTCCCATCGCAAAAATCCTTATTCTCAAATCATTAAATGAAGTCGCAATTTCGAGAGTTTCATCGTTAGATAAGCCGTCGATGATAAGCACCTCAAAGTTGCAAAAAGTTTGCTTTAGGACACTTCTTAGACACCGCTCTAAGGTTCTGTCGGAATTGAATGTCGGGATTATGATAGAAAAAAATGGGATATCCATTCATTACGGTCGGGTGTATAACTCTGCAAATGCGTTTAAATCACTAATTCCAGCTCACCCTTTTTTTAGCTAAGATCTCTATTGTCCTTTAATAAATATCGCGTCGGCTTGAAGTATTTCTCCGGTGGAAGGCGAGGTAAGCTGTTCAATTGACCCCCTATAGCTAAAACCTAATTTATGAAGTTTCTGGTATAGCTGATTAAAAAGTGGTTGCTCATTGTACAGCTCTTTGAATGAAACTTCGATTATTAAAACTTTCGCTGATGCTAATGTTAAAATGCCGCCCTCTATTACTTTATCCTCAAAGCCTTGAACATCTATTTTCACAAGAATATTTTGATTTTTTGGAATATCGACATTATCAAGCTTTTTAATAGGAACATTAATTGACTTTGTACGTAATGCGTATTCAAAATTACTTTGATGCTCTTTTGTAAGTTTCAGAAATGATGATGAGGGCGAATATTCATTTACGTTAATCCTGGTAATTGTTTCTATATTACCAAGTGCAAAGGGATAAAGCTTTACATTCTCAAAATTTTGAAGATTGCTCCGGAGTTTGTTAAACGGTTCAACAACTGGTTCGAAGCAATGAAGATTAACATTTGGTAAAAGAGCAAGGATTTTGAATGCGAATTGTCCCTCATTTGCACCAATATCGAGGACACATCCAATCTTAAGGCTTTTAAGCCATTTATTATGTCTTACAAATTGTTCAAGTTCTGTTTCTTGCCTGACGATTTTGCTAATCTGGTAGCCATATTTTTTTAACAGATTTTTAAATAAACCGTTGATCATTCTTATTTGATTCCAAGTAAATACTTAATTATTGTCTTTCTGTTTATCTTTCTCAAACTTTCTTCTGCACTTGGTGGAGTGAAGCGCGATTCAAAAGTCTTAATCCAATAGTCAAAAACGGTAGCTTTTAATTTTAAAGGGACACAGATAATCACATCATCTATTATTGTTACAAAGCTCTTGGGAAAGGATGACTTTAATTGTAAAATGATGTCATCAATCGTTGGCCAGTCAGAATAACGATGCGGCAGAGGGAGAGGCCCTAAGAAACATCTAGCATCGTCTATAAAAATGGTGGGCTCATTGAGTATCGAAATTGACTCAAGTTCAGATAGTAATGGACATTCGTTCTCCTTACCACCTGCACCGCTACACCAGTGACCGTCTAACCAAAAAAATGTATTCCCATTTAGGGTTGCTATAATCCCATCCAAAACATTGCGACTATCCCCAATTATAAATTCGATATTGTTAGGTACGCCAGTTTTTTTTGAAGTCTCAAAACTTATTTCCGGAACAATTTCAATTGTGAAGACTCTCTTAAAATGTTTAGCAGCCCAAAAAGAAGTTTCTCCTTTATACGTGCCAGTTTCAACGAAGTTGTCAAAAGAGGTGTTTTTTAGTAGTTCAAGTACTAAATCTTTTGGAATTGAGAAGTTAACTATACCCATATCTATATTCTCTGAAAATCATTAATTGGAGCCAATATCCCTGGCCTTGCTTCTTTCCAATGGTCGGACCTACTTAAACCTCCTTTTATCTCAAATTGAATCTTCGGGGAATTATTCTGTGGTTTACAGAACCATTGTTTTTGATGAATAGATGTGATTAGCTCTACTTTATATTTGCCTTCATTTAAAAGGTTTGCTGGTATCCACCCAATGATCTTGTTATTTCCTAGCGAGATATTAATCCAGTCGGAAAATTCCTTGTCTGTGTTTAATGACCAAAATAAGAGATTATCTAGAGAATCATAAAGCGCAAAGCCAACACAAAATCCATTCACTATTTGTTGGACATGTCCCTCTATGTAACAACCAATTCGTTTATCGTTACTTAACACACCACTTTCTTTTGCTAGATAATCGACGATTGCCATTCTTGATGGTGCAAATTCTTCGAAATCAAACCTATCGTCTTTTCTGATCCAAACATGATTGTGTCGAGTTGAATTGGTTATGTATTGACTTATAACCTTTGCCGAGAAATCATAATTTTCCAGACGTCCACCTTTCAAAAGAATAGATCTAGGACAAAGACTTGAAATAGAGTTCAGATGGTGGCTCACAAACAACACCGTTCTACCTCCAACTTTACTCACTTCGCCCATTTTTCCAAGGCATTTTTTTTGAAATTCTGCATCACCAACAGCCAGCACTTCATCCACTATTAAAATCTCAGATTCCAGGTGTGCCGCAACGGCGAAAGCCAAACGAACATACATACCAGAACTGTAACGCTTCACCGGTGTATCGAGATATCGCTCGATGCCTGCAAAATCTACAATTTCTTCGAGTTTGTGTTGGATTTCTTTTTTACGCATACCTAATATGGCGCCGTTCAAAAAGATATTTTCTCGGCCAGACAGTTCAGGATGAAAACCAGTGCCGACTTCAAGCAGGCTTGCAATTCGTCCCTTTCCATAAATTTTACCAGTCGTTGGGGCCGTAATCTTACTTAATATTTTCAGCAACGTACTTTTGCCGGCACCGTTACGGCCAATAATACCAACAGCATCACCTTGTTCAATCTCAAAATTAACATCTTTCAAACTCCACATAAGGTTGATTTCGCGGTTTCCTGACCGGCCATTATGCTCACCAATTCTTAAAAATGGGTCTTCTTTGCCACGTAGTCTTGCGTACCACCGTTCCAAGTCTCGACTGATTGTCCCTGTACCGATCTGACCAAGTTGATAGGCTTTAGAGAGGTTTTCTACTTTGATCGAAATGTTTGACATGTGTTTTACGTGGTCGTTTCTCATTGCGCCAATCTTGCTGATCGAAACGAAAGACGAACATTAATTTAAAGATTCAATTGGTTAGCCAGCTTCAATTTATCATTCCATACTGTGCACCAAATATAATTAAGTTGCTTCGCTTAAATCAGCGCACCTTTTTAAAGGGACAAAGGATACTAAACTCCGTCCGAAGGTCCTTTTGCGATTAAAAGCAAGGTTTGTCGGTTCGCGAGCTGCGCTTTTCAAATTTGAAAAGTATATTAAAAAGCTCTTTTTCAGTAAACTCCTCCGCTGGATGCTAAATGTATAATGTTAAATTTGTGTTTTCTTCCAAATCTCTGATTTGCTATTAGTCCTTTTTAGACTTAATGTTTCAATTCTAGGGATGTGTTTTTATGTGTTTCGTGTAGTGTTGTCCATTCGCCAATGACCGATAAACGACTTATACCGTATCCACAAAATTTCGTTCCACTTTATTAAAGGTTAAGATGCCGAATAGAAGCAGGGCAATCGTTACTCCTGTTGCGTAACCTAAGCTTCCCCAGCTAAAGCTTCCTTCACCTAAAAACCCATACCTAAAGGCTTCAATAATTGCCGTCATTGGGTTATACTCGATAATCCAGGCATACTCCGGATACTTCGTCAACGCCGTAGAAAGTGGGTAAATTACCGTTGTAGCATACATTAACAATTGTACACCAAAGCCAACCAAAAAAGCTAGGTCTCGATATTTAGTCGTCATGGCAGAAATTACCATGCCTGCACCTAATCCCAATAGTGCCATCAAAATTACAATTATAGGAAAGAGGCCAACAGCCCAGGTGATTTGAAAGCTAGCATCTGTCAGGTAGTAGTAACCCATCATCAACAAGAACAATAACATTTGTACCCCAAAACGGATCAGGTTGCTCACAACAATGCTCAGAGGCATAATTAACCTTGGGAAGTAAACCTTACCAAAAATACCGGCGTTGTCTCTGAAAACGGTCGAGGTTTTGGTTAAACAATCTGCGAAATAATTCCATGCTGTAATGCCTGCCATATAAAAAAGCGGCTTTGGAAGTCCGTCTGTTGAGATTCCGGCTAAATTTCCAAATATAAAAGTGAATATTATGGTGGTGAATAGCGGCTGTATGAAAAACCAAAGTGGACCTAAAATGGTCTGTTTATAAAAAGACACAAAATCACGGCGAACCAACAATAAAAGCAGGTCACGATATGCCCAAACTTCATTTAATTTTAAATTAAACAAAGAGGCTTTCGCTTCGATTGTCCAGTTGTATACCTCTTCGTTTTCCATTAATTTTTAAATATTTGGAACCGCACGTGAAGTTAGAATTTGGGTTATTTTAGCTGAATAAATATCATGGCTGAAGGATTCCAGGCATTCCCTTTGCAGAAATTCAGCTTTAGGTTCTGCAACGGACAATTCTTCGATAATCGCTGATAATAGTTCCGGTTTGTTGTCGGGATTAACCTGGCGGCCCAATGTACCATTCAACATTGCGTCGCTACTGCCATCAAGGTTTCCACAAATAGAACGGCGGCCACAGGCTGCAGCCTCAATAAAACTGATTCCAAAACCTTCAGCCTTACTAGGCATGATGAATAGATCAGCGAGCAGGTAATGCGCCGCAATTTCATCGTCAGCAATAAATCCCGTTAAAATTACCCGATGCTCTAACTCGAAACTGCTTATTAATGCGTTGATTCTCAGTTCCTCCTCGGCATCAGCCTTGCCACCCAAAAGGTAAATCACGTTTTTAGGGAGTTCCGACAAGGCTAAGATAACTTTGTCGTAGCCTTTATATTGCTCTAAGCCAGACAGCCGGTTTAGCGTAAACAAAACCTGCGCATCTCCTGATAAATCGTACCGTTCGATCAGTTCCAACGGCTTAGCAAACGATTTAGGCAATGCAAAAAAAGGATCGAGGCAGTTATTCAAAACGGTAATCTTCGAAGAATTTACCTGATGAACATTTTGAACGGTATCAGCAGTAAATTTGCTTACCGCAAATATTTCGACATTCTTTCGAATGAACTTAGTTTTCCACTGGCTTAATTTAGTCCAGATTTCTATGCCATGGGCGAAGAGAATAATTCGCTTGCCAGGCTTAATCTTTTGGATAATCCATCCAAAAATCAAAAGGTTAACATGACTTAAAATAATTACATCAGCCGAACTTCCGCGTTTAATGGCATGACAGGCAAATCGGAATTTATTCGCATTAAAACCCTTGAAGGATTTTTGGTTTACATATTTCAAATCTGCTACTGAATCGTACATACTCAATACCTGATAGGATTTGATTTTTTTTTGCTCAAAAAGGTCTTTCAGCACTTTGCTAAGGCTTCGGCAAACTTTCTCAATTCCGCCTGTCAGACTGAAAGAATGTAGCGTAAGTAAAAGTATTTTCTGGTTCTGCATCAGTTGTTTAATACCTGATAAACTGCCATCATTTTAGACCAATGTACTTTCCCAGATTTGAAGTCTGTTGTAAGCTTGTCTACAAAATCGTTTGGAGAGCGATTGAATCTTTCGATGAAAAAATCGTTTGAAACTAACCAGTTCTGGAATGGAAATGTGAAACCCATCTTTTTTCGGTTCCAAATCGTTGCCGGTAAAGTGCCGTAGAAGGCATCTATCAATAAGTTTTTTGGCTTTTCACCCTTATATTTTAAATCGTTATGAACTGCATTCACCGCCGCAACAACATCTTCATCAAGGAATGGTACACGCACCTCAACACCGTGTTGCATACTCATAAAATCAGTGTCTTTCAAAAGCTGATTTTGCATATACAAATTGGTTTCCAGCCAGGAAGCCTGTTCTTCTCCGGCTAAATGTTTCGGGATTTGAGCTTCCAGCTTATTCAACGTCTTATTGATTTCTGTTAAGGATAGGTTCAGAATTTTCGAAATCTCTGGCGGCGTAAAAAAGCCCCTTAGGAAAAGATACTTTCCTGCAGCATTTTTATAACTCAGATAATAAATCCGCTTTAATGCAGGTTTGTTGAAATATTTACCGGCCTTAAGTAAAAAACCAGGGAGTGCAGCTAAAAAATTCACCCTGCGCATCCGTTTAAAAGATGGGTAACCGCCAAAAAGCTCATCGGCACCAACACCTGATAAAACTGCTTTTAAGTTCCTTTCCTTCGCATAATAGTTTATAAACCAAGAATTTATGCCATCCGTTGTGGGCTGATCCATTGCTTCCAGCGCCCTTGGTAGCAGCGAATTAAATGCACCTTCGCCAACAGTATATTCAGCATGCTCACCCTTAATTTTCGAACTGATTATGTCCTGAAATTTTTTCTCCGAAAATTGCTCGTCGTCGAAATTTATCGAGAGGGTATTCACCGACGTATAGATGTTGTTACCTGCGATTAGCGTAAGCAGGCTACTGTCTACACCACCGCTTAAGAATATTCCGATAGGAGCATCGGCAATTAAATGCCTTCTTACGGCTTCATTTAATGATTTTTCAATCAAGCTTTCAGCTTCTTTTTTAGAGGTGATTGTTTTTGATTGTATTTTCTGCGTGAAGGTACTTATTTTATAAGTTGATGTACGGGTATTATATTCCAAAAGACTTGCTTTCGGCAGCATTTTTACATTTGCTAGTGTGGTAAATGGCTCCGGAATGTGACCGAATGCCAGTAAAAAGACCTTCCAATCAGTATTTTCAGTATATTTTTCTGATGTGCAACTAAAAGCTTTAACCTCCGAAGCGAAGGTCAGATTGCCTGATGATGTCGCGTAATATAAAGGTTTTATGCCTGCTTTATCCCGAACAAGATAAACAAGCGCCTTATTTCTATCGTGTAAGGCTAGAGCAAACATTCCTTTTAGTTTATTAAAACTTTCTTTTCCCCAGGCGCTGTAAGCTGCCAGGATCACTTCGGTATCAGTTTTTGTGCTGAAGTTAAAGTTTAATTCTTTTAACTCTTCTTTCAGTTCTAGGTAATTATAAATCTCACCGTTAAAGGTAATCACTAGATTTTCATCATTGTAAGGCATCGGCTGGTGACCTTTCGTACTCAAATCGATGAGTGCAAGGCGCCTGTGACCAAAACAGATGCCATTTATCTCGTCGTAGTAAAAGCCTGCATCATCAGGGCCACCATGTTTCATGCTGTCGCACATCACTTGAACATCTTTTGCAAGTTGTTCAGCGCTAGCAGCTTTATTTATAATTCCAGCGATGCGGCACATTAAATTGCGATATGCGAATGACGATTTTAGATTGGGAATGGCGCATTCTTAAATACCAAAAGAGGTGGTAGCTGGACACAGCTTCGCCCTTTCAGTCACATTTTTTTTTGAAAAACGAACCGATTTTTGCTAATCAATTAGCAATAATTAAGAATTATCAGTCGGTTGGAAAACAACTTACCGATTAACCAATAATTACTTAACCAATTTAGAATACATTTTTCCAGCCTTTAAACCGGCTCTACAAATCCCATTGAGGTATTAATGTTTATTGCAAAGCCCATATTTTCTAAACGTAGAATAATACGCTGTTTATTGTGTACTGAAACCAATTCTCCCATCATATCTTTAAAAGGCCCGGCTTTAATAATAACCTTTTGCCCAGGTTTAATATCATAGTCAAACACCTCCAAGTCATCATCGGTAGCGAGTAATAGCTTTAAACTTTCAATTTGTTGGTCAGGCATTGATGTTATTTTGCCCGAAAAATAGAGGAACCTTGCTATGCCCTTCGTCATTAATACTTCAGCATGCTCTTTGGCCGAAATATACACAAACAGATAGGATTTAATCAAGGGTTCCTCAACAATTTTTTTCCTGTCGCTCCATTGCTTTAACTCTTTTTTTAAAGGTAAATAGGCGATAATATTTTTCCTGATCAACTCCTGATATGCTTTCTTTTCTGCTCTTGAACGCGTATAAACTGGATACCATCTGTATTTATTATCAATCATCAACTTGAAAACCTACCTTAAAATTTTTATTTTCCTTCAATATTAAAACATAGATGACATTCCTGAGCGTATCACTCCGTTACTCACCTTTCACCCGTTTTCATTTCCGTTTCCAAAACATCCACCATTTCCTGTTCTCATCATCATAATAACCTGAGCCAGAATAGCCTGAGTAATCAGAATAGTAATAAGTGCTGTTGCCCCCACCACGAGAATAGTCTGTTGTATAGTAATTTGAATACAGCGCATCATCGCCAAAGGCATTTAAAATAATGGCGAGGTTGCTCAACCCGTATTCACGTGATAAACGCTCTGGAATATTTGCAGCCTGCTGTTGCGAAACGCCCGAGCGGATAACAAAAAGATTAATATCAGATGAACGGATTAATGGAATGGCATCCGAAACCAAACCTACCGGTGCGGTATCAACAAGTACGTAGTCGTAATTTTTCTCGAGGCTTTTTAATAATTCGTTCATCGCTGCAGTATGCAAAAGCTCGGATGGATTCGGCGGAACCGGTCCTGAAGGTATAAAGTCGATGTGGTGCACATCATCATGTATCATAACTTCGGCCAGCGTTGCTTGCCCCGACAATAAGGAACTCAGGCCTTTTTTGTTGTCGCTTCCGAAAGCTTTGTGCAATTTGGATTTTCTTAAGTCGGCCGCGATTAATATCACCTTTTTTTCAATTAAGGCTAACGTACTCGCCAGGTTAATAGTAACAAACGATTTTCCTTCACCAGAAATTTCGGAGGTTATACAAATAACTTTGCTGGCTTTATGACTCGCCAGAAAGCTGAGATTCGTTCGCACGGAGCGAACGGATTCAGCGAATACAGATTTCGGTTTCGACAGCGACAGCGCCTGCCGGCTATCTTGGTCTATATAATCCGGGAATTTTCTAATTACTCCAATAATTGGCGTGTGGGTTAAACCTTCAACTGTTTCCTTATCATATATGTATGGATTGAGAAAACGGACAAGCAAAATTAAACCGAAGCCGGCCGCCAAGCCGAGCATCATTGCTGTACTATAAGCCTTATTACTGTTTGGGGAGATGGCATAATACGATGGATAAGCCGGGTTCACGATAGATGCACCGGGTACAATCGCCGCTGCATTCATTTGCGCCTCCAGCTTTTTTTCTGATAAATAGGAGCGTACCTTATTGTTTACTTCGAAATTGGTTTGCAGTTTCACAAAATTTTGCTCTTTCGCGGGAATCATGCTCATGCTTTGATTTACGCCTGAAATCTGGTTGTCGATATAACGAATCGTTTGTTCGTTCTGACTTAACATCCCGCTCACCACATTTCTGATGCTAGCCTTTACATTCGAAATTTGTTGTTCAATTTGTTTCACCGGTTGCGAATCGCTGTTGAACTGACCCAATTTAATTTCTCTGTTGGCGAGGAGTGTATTCAACTGACTAACCAAATTGCCCAGGCCACTATTTAATTCGTCTTCCAAATCAAGGCCGATTTCAACCTTCGACCGGTTACTGTTTACGCGATCCTGTAACTGTTTAATGCCAAGTTGCTTCAAGTTAAGTTCCGTTTTCTGCTTTTCGAAGTCAGAAAGTTTGCCAACCGTAGCCGCAGTTGAAGCTCCCATGTCGATCATCCTGTTCTGCGTTTTAAAATTGGCCAGGTTGCTGCCCGATTTTCCGGCTTCGGTATTGATAAAACCTAACTGGTTGTCGATGAAATCGACAGTTTGTCTTGCTGAACGCCTTCGTTGAATTACATCAAATTTCACATATTCCTTCATGATGGCGTTCAGGATGTCTGCCGCGAAAACAGCGTTGCCATCCGTTTGGCTCAAACTCATCACATTGGTAAAACGAGCCGCTTCGCCAATGTTTAAGCCACCCATTGCCCGGCCTACAAAATCCTCCTTACTATTAAATTTAAACTGGTAAACGCTTTTTTCAGGGATCCTATCTTTAATGCTGAAAGTCATGTTTCCGATATTTATGGTCTGTCCGTAGCGATAAACTGTTTTCTGCTTCTCGTTTTCGGCAGGATACAATTTAAAATGCTGTGAATCAGCTGCGGTAACCTCAAATAATGAACGGTCGAAATTTACGCTGTCTTGTTTTATAATTTCGATTACAAATGGTACGTTCGGATAAAGTTCTGTAGTTCTAATCCTTCCTTTTAAATAGTAGCTTATTTTGTAATCTAATGTTTTTACGGCGTTCAAAATTACCTCGTTACTGCGTATAGTAAAACTTTCGGCCTGAATTTTATCGGTGTAATTGGAGTTCTGTGGCGCCATCTGGCTACCGGTGCTGATGGCAGGGTTGCTATCCTCTAATTTGAGCGAAGCACCGGTTTGGTAAATAGGAGGGGTATACCATAAATACAGCCAGGCAATACATAATGAAATTCCAACAGTTGCGGCTATCCAATACCAGCGACTTAAAAAAACGCGAAAGATTTTGTAGAAATCAATACTTTGGCTTACCGCCTTTTTCTCTTGCACCAACTCAGTCAATGTCTATTTTTTTAGTGTTTGATGTAAACTAATTAAGATTATAAAGATAAAATCAATTTTTTAAAAGCAACTATTTTCTAAGATGTTTCTACGAATTTAATGAGGAAAATCAATGGTTTTTTTACAAAGGTCAACTTCACAGGGCGCTACTGTAATCGTCAATGATGTTCTTAGCGCTCACTTTAAGGTGATTGATTAGAACACCATGTTTTTGGCTTTGTCCTTTTTGTTTAGCGGATTGTGACGGCTTGTTCAGGGGGTTGCTGATTTATCTGGTTACAGTGAAAATCAACACTGCAAGGTTTACAACTACAAGCAGGGGCTGTACGATGTTATTGAAACTCTGCAACTTCTCGCTCGTTGCCGAATTCTTGGTTTGCTGCAAAATGATGATATCGTTGTTCTGAAGAACCAGTTTTTTACTCGTTAAACTATTAATGTCGTTTAAGTTTACATATATGATTTCGGGGTGACTTCTATCGCCCCTGATGATTTTTAAGGTCTTTGGGTCTGCGGTTTTTGTAATCCCGCCCGCCTCGCCGATTATGTCTATAAGCGTTGTATTGTCGCGTTCGAGCAAATAATTGCCTTGTTTCCCGAATTCGCCAAGCAAAGTTACTTTTAAGTTTACTACAGACAGCTCGATAATGGGATCTTTAAGCAGTTTCGTTTTGTATAATTCTTCGATTTTTACAGCGGCTTCCCTGCGACTTAAACCAACAACTTCAACCTTTCCGATGGCAGGCAAATTTACCTTGCCATCCAACTCAACCGGGTAGGAAAGTACGTTGCTGGTTCCTCCCGATGCCCCGCTTTGTGTGCCCGAAGAAGCGTTGGAAACCGTTGAATTCGTTGCACCAAATTCCGGATTTTGAACGTTGCGGATGGCCAGCTGATCGTTCACTTTTATTTTATAGAAAGCATCGCTTATGCCCTGGTCGTTTACCACATAAACATGCTTGATGGTGTCGGTAACGATATCACTCGGCGCATTGAAAAGACTATGGTCTTTTCGCACAGAACATGCACTTAAAGCAAGTATAAATACAAACGATAGAAAATAAAATACATTCCTTATGTTGAAAATCACCGCCATAACCTGATCCGAAATAAATTTGTTTGAAAAACAAAAATAGTTTTTAATATGATTAAATGAAGAGAAATCTGCATTTGGTGTTTGTAGAAGCCTAACCCATGTGATGGGCTTTGAATATTGATTTGAAATGAACTTTATTCATTTTATTCCTGAATAGCGTATATTTGCGACATCACTATTGTTATTAATTCGCATCTCATAAAAAGTATTTTTTATGAGAAAGTTTGGATTGTTTATTGTTTTACTTGTCGGGTTTTTCTGTCTACAAGCTCGAGCCGAGGAAGCCTATTCTGCTTCAGCTGATGGTAAAATTCTTTATGATAGGTGTGGGAATGTGATATTTACCGCTACTGATCCTAAATGCAAATACGTTAACAGTGGTCCGGGAGCCATCACAGGATATTTCTGCAACATCATCATTTTTGGTTTGTGAGGTATCAGAATTACCAGCTGGAATGTCCGCTCGATGATTACACCTTACTATTGGTTTTGCCACTAGACTTATTTGGCTTTCATCATACAAGAAAAACCTCATTTCTAAGTTTGGAGTAGTTTTCTTACTACTTCCGTTTTCGAAATGGATTAATTTCCTATTGATTAATATCAACCGCTAAACTTCTTTTGTTAGGCGCTTATATGCCCCTGTAGGTATTTTTGCACATCCTCTATGTTAAACATATACACCTGGAATAATCCCTAAATGTATTATGTTGAAGCTTTTGTTTTTCTGTTTCGTACTTGTTGTGCTTTCAACTGGCAATGTATTTGCCGATATTGGTTGTATAGTTGGTAATACACTTTATACAAATCTAACAGGCGGATGCACACGATGCTTCGATAATACTCCGGGTGATATTTTTATCCCATGCGGCTGGACTCGTGTAGGGACGACAAATACTTGTAGAGTATATCTTGGTTCTGGTTCACTTACAAATATGGCGAACTATACACTCTACAACACAGCTTATAGCAGTAATTGGCAGCGGGTAACTTATTGCCCGCTAGACGATTACATCCCAATTTTATTTTTTCCGATTGCCGGGTTTGCTTATCGGAGAATGAGAGCCCAGCTTTGCTTGTGATTGGTAGACAAACTGCAATAAAACATTTTTTTGGTCACGGCGTTTTATATGATACAATTTAATCCTCGTTAGTCATTGCGCTTCACATTCTGTCAAGCTTCTAAAGCTTATAGAACTGATGCAGAGATTTTTGTTTTTATGTTTAATCGTATTAATCTTTTCCTTTCGAAGTGGAAAAGCCCAAACTTATATAGGTTGCTATTATCCTGGCGATAACCGCATTTACATTTCAGTTGATTTATTCGGCTTCTGGTACAATCCGTTAAGTTTAAACTGTAATGCAGGCAATGCTACTTATGCAAGAAACCTGACAAAAAGAACAGGAACTTACAAATGTTCTGCCTCAGGCAGATCTTTAGCCGGTGGCGATGAATATCTGTTCAACATTGTGAATTGTCCGCTGGACAATAATTTATTCCTGTTCGTTGTGTTTTCAGCATTTTTTGGGGGGTTTTTCATCAAAAAATACAAAAATTGTATGATGATCTAGCAATCGAGATCCGAATAAATTGTTCTTTCGTATTTTTGGTGTATGTCCCGACTTATTAATCAAGCCCTAAGAGCGTCGTTCATTCTACTAATAACATTATATGCGCTTTCTTCAAAAGCGCAAATGAATGGTTGTCTAGTAAATGGTTTTGGTGTTTATTATCAAAATCCCTTACCATCTGATCCAACGACTTTTTTCCAAGGAAATATGTATTATGTCAGTCAACCGCAGTGCTATTTGTCACCTTCAAGGACTTATTATTCTGTTGTAACTTTGACATCCACTCCCTGTTCTGCCAATTATTCAAGTGGTCCAACAAATCAATCTACAAGTTACGTTAGACAAGGAGTAAAGGTGACTTTTAATCGTCTGAACTGCCCATTAGATGATTATTTACCCTTTGCCCTTGTAGGCTTAGCAGGATTAGGTTTTATTATGATAAAAAAGAGCGAGATCGCAATACGTTAGGCTTACAACATTTCATTTAAAATTCAGCAGCGTAGCTAAGATTGACATAAGTTAGCTTATTAGTTAGGGATTTCGGTACATATTGTTGCTAAATCGTATGACATGCCAAATGATTTGATGCAGCGAAAGCAATTGATTTTTTGAATCAGGCTTCCTCATGATAAATTCTTAACGCCTAAATGCCGCAGTGCGACCTAAGGGGCTTTTTATTTTTAGGACACTCATTTAAACGCCGGCTACCGGTGGAAATATGATCGGGTGACGCTAATTGTTTTTTATGCGGACGACCGAAACGTATTCGGCGGGATCAGTAGCATACGAGGGCAATTAGGATCGGAGCTTTGCTAGTCCTTAGGTGTGTTAGAACCTGCCATTGTTGTATGGCATTGATTCCAGATGACTGCGAGAACATGTTCACAGTATGACTTTTGGCAAGTCGATTATTACTAGTCGCCAAAATCTTCAGAGAACGCGAAGGCTTCTGTTTTTCTAGGCTCTAATAGCTGCCTGCTAATTTGCCATAATGATCTAATTTTTATCAAAACTTTCCAATATGTTTTGACTGTAGAAGAGGTTAACTTGCATAAATTGAATAAAACGAACGTAGGTTGTGCTCTCTAGCCGAAGTAATTTTGCCACATCATATGTGGTAATTATGGGTTTCTGTCGGTTGATTCTTATTGCAGGATTTCTTTTTGGTTTCAGCGTTGCAAATGCGGCTGAAGGATGCGCAATTGGATCACAACTATATATAGTAGAAACTAGTCCGGCTGTTGGTGTTTCGATAGCAGCTGATTTAAAAGTTTACCAGCAACCCGGAAGTTTGTGTTACAACGGAGTGGCGAGCACCGCTAAAGCCTGTTTTGTTTGCACAGGCGGTGGCGTGGTAACCATCGTTGTGGGTGCAACGCCCTTGCTGTATGTGGTAACTTGTGGCAATCGTTATTTTCTGGATTTGGGTTATCTTGCGACCCGCGGTACATATTACTCCAGCTACGCTTTAGATTGCGATTTAGATGATTACACCCTGCCGGTCGCCATGGTTGCGGGGGTAGTCGGCTTGTTTGCCATTCGCAAAAGGAAGTTTGTTGAAAGGGAATAGATTTGCCAATTGCCTGCAGCAAGTTATTTTTGGTAAACCTTATTATTAAATGATAGATATCCAGGTCTTCATCAACGCTCCTCTGATATTCCCACATCGTTCGCTAATCAAGATGCAGGAAAACAATGTATTAACTACTTGCACATTCGAAAACAGATGCTATCTTCAAGGTATGACTAATACCATAGCTTATGAAAAAGTCGTGTTTAATTCATCCCGCTCTTTCTAATCCCATTTGAATTAGTTGCTGAATATGGATGTCTGGCACCTGGATATCCTAAACTACTAACCTATCAGACAAATTCACTCGGTGGTATCTTTTCAAATACGCCAGGAGAAATTATCCTTCTGCACGCCAATGTGACTTATATGTTTTTGCACCTACTAACGAATGTGAAGTTGTGGAAGAGGTGGAATAAAGGGAACATATTATCAGCAATGTCTGCTCGACAATTATACCTCCATATTTTTTATCTTTACAACCGGAATTGCAGTTTTGCAACTCAGAAAAATCTGGCGCATAGCGGATGAAAATAACGATTATCACAGTAGTTTATAATGGTGAAGCTTACATAAAAGATTGTGTAGAATCGGTTATTAGCCAATCATACGGTGATATTGAGTACATTGTTATTGATGGAAATTCTTCTGATTCGACTTTATCAATTTTGCAAAAGTACAAGCCGCATATCGGCCATTTAATATCAGAACCTGATAGCGGACTATACGAAGCAATAAACAAAGGCATCAATCTGGCAAGGGGCGAGGTGGTGGGGCTTTTAAATGCCGATGATATGCTGGCGAATTCCGGCGTAATCGACGCTGTGGCAAAAACATTTGCGCATTCTGCCGGTATCGATGCCGTTTATGGTGATTTAAATTACATAACGCCGCAATCGAATAAGGTATTGAGGCAATGGAAATCCAGACAAACAAACGAAATCGATATTTTAAGTGGGTGGATGCCTGCGCACCCAACTTTATATTTAAAACGGAGCCTCTTTGAGCGGCATGGAATGTATGCAAACGATTTAGGAACTGCAGCAGATTACGACCTGATATTAAGGTATTTCTACACGCACCGGCTTAAAGCTGCTTACTTGCAAATGCTTATGGTAAACATGCGTGCGGGTGGGGTTAGTAATAACTCGTTAACCAGCCTCTTTAAGGCCTTTTTAAACGATTATAAAGCCTTGAAACGCAATAGAATTCCACTTCCGGTGATGGTGATTTTGAAGAAAAAGTTGTCTAAACTGGTTCAGTTTTGGTAGCTAAAATATTTACTTGCTTTCCTGCACCTTTGCCAAGTAAAATCTCCACGTCTCCTCAGAAGGAAGACTTATGGAATAGCAATTTATTGCAATACAAATGCGTCGTACAATTACGGATTCCTTGTCGCAGCTATATAACCGCAACTCATCTAAATCATAAATCGTTAATTACTGAACAAACTGAACGCTAATTTTCACCGCATTTTATCCATGCGTTATATCAATATTCCTAATTTTGTAAACTGACACTGTTGTCTTAATTGTTATATTTGTTAGCAAAACTTCTACAATATTGCTTACACACTTATTAAATACAAGTCCGGAGTTTTTTTATTTCGCTATCGCATCGTTGGCTTGCCTTATCGTGATTTTAAGCATTCCTTCCGTTATTTTCACATCCGATAAATATCAGCTCTTCGATCAGAATGATATGCACCGCAAGAGCCACAAGCGCAATATTTCGCGTTTGGGCGGTACCGCAATCGTAGCCAGTTTTACCATCACGACTTTACTTTTTTCAACGCTTGTTAAATTTGAAGAAGCAAATTTCCTGATCACTTCCTGCATCATTTTAGCTGCCTTAGGCTTAAAAGACGATGTTTATGGAAGCAATACCAGTACAAAATTTATTCTGCAACTGCTTGTGGCCATCATCCTTGTTTTTTTTGGAGGATTTCGGTTAACCAGTTTGTATGGGGTTTTAGGAATAGGCGATATGCCCACGCTCTGGGGTGGTGTTTTTTCCGTTATTTTAATAATTTTTTTAAATAATGCCTTCAACCTGATTGATGGAATTGATGGTTTAGCGGGTGCCGTGGGCATTCTTGCCAATGCAATTTTTGGGGTATTTTTCGCCTTGATGCACCAGATGCACTATGCATTTATCGCCTTCGCATTGGCTGGTGCAATTGCCGGTTTCCTAAAATACAACTGGTACCCCGCCAAAATATTTATGGGCGATACCGGCGCTTTAATTATTGGTTTGGTTACGGCCGCATTGGCCATAAAGTTTATAGAATTAAACAAGTTTGGGGGCAAATCCGAACCCTTTATTTATTCAGCACCTGCCGTTGCAGTGTCTATTTTAATTGTACCGATTTTTGATTCGCTACGGATATTTGCAGTGCGTCTGCTCAAGGGCAAATCGCCATTTGAGGGCGATAGAAACCACATTCACCATAGGTTGGAGCGACTCGGTTTGAAGCCATCGCTTATCACGATAGCAACTTGTATTTTGAACCTCAGCATCGTTATAATGGCTACGCTGATGCAAAATCTAGGTAACTTTTTCCTCATTTTCTTCATCATCGGGCTATGTGTGGTTTTTGATCTAATGCTTTTCTATCGGCTTCGGAAAAAGGACAACCTGGCTAAAAGGCAGCAGCTGCGAACAGATATTTAATGCGGCTTAGCAATTAAAATCTTTTGCAATCCAATCTAAAAATAAACAGTAATTTTGCGCTCTAATTTTTATCAATGAGAATAGCAATAAATGGTTTTGGCAGGATAGGTAGAACCTTTTTACGTTTGGCCCTGGCCGAAGGTTTCGAAGTGGTGGCGATTAACGATTTGTCTGAACCCAATACGATGGCACACCTTTTCAAGTATGATACCGTTCATGGTGTTTACAAAGGAAGCGTTAAATCCAAGCCGGATGCATTGGTAATTGATAAAATGACGATACCTGTTTTCTCAATAAAACATACCGTTCAATTACCGTGGTCGGCATTAAAGGTAGATATCGTTGTAGATTGCACGGGTAAAAACCTATCACTCGAGGCTGCCGAAGGTCATTTAATTTCCGGTGCTAAGCAGGTTCTGATTTCTGCCCCGGCGGCTGATGATATTCCTATGGTCGTTTTGGGCGTAAATGATGATGAAATAGATTTAAGCACCAAAATCTTATCTAATGCCAGTTGTACCACAAACAACATCGCCCCAATGATTAAGATCCTGAACGATAAATGGGGCGTTTTGGAAGGTTATATTACTACAATTCACTCAATGACAGGCGACCAAAACCTGCACGATAGCAACCATAAAGATTTACGCAGGGCGAGGGCTGCCTCGGCATCAATTATCCCCACAACTACGGGCGCTGCAAAAGCGATTACCCATATTTTTCCAGAGCTTGATGGTAAGCTGGGCGGAGCGGGGATACGTGTTCCTGTTCTAAATGGCTCATTAACAGATTTTACCTGCATCTTGAAAGAAAAAACAACTATTCAGGAAATAAACGCTGCGTTTAAAACTGCTTCAGAAGGTAGTTTTTCTACAATACTGGAATACACAGAAGACCCGATTGTTTCTGTTGATATTATCGACAATCCGCATTCCTGCATATTTGATGCGCAGCTCACATCCATCGTTGGCGATTTGGTAAAAGTTGTTGGCTGGTATGATAACGAATATGGATACAGCAGCCGACTGGTCGATTTGGTTAAAAAAATTGAGCAGCACAAAATTGCCCTTGCTCATCAGCAGGCGTAAAATTCAAACAATTTGAAGAGTCGTGCGGTTAATCAATTAAAAAAACGAAGAAAATTTACGGGAACGTTTGCATAACTTTGAAACATCCTTTAAAAGTTATATTAATGGTAAAATTTATCTCGGCACAAGAGGTTCTTCCCTTAAGAAGTCTGGTTTTAAGAAACGGAAAATCATTTGAACATTGCGTTTTTCAGGGTGATGACGCTTACGATACCTTTCATCTCGGTTATGCGCTGGGTGGCGATATTAAATCTGTTGCCAGCTTTATGCGTAACGATTTTTTCGAAAATGCAGGCGAAGGCTACCAGCTTCGGGGCATGGCAACCCATCCAGATTATAATGGAAAAGGTTATGGGAAGGCGCTAATAGATTTTGCCATTGAATACTTGAAAGAATACCACACCGCCTATTTGTGGTGCAATGCCCGTTCTTCAGCTGCGGGATTTTATAAAAAAATAGGCTTCGAAACCGAGTCGCCCGAGTTTGATATACCTGGAATCGGGTTCCATTATGAAATGAAATTAAACTTAAATCAAAATAATTAACATGAAAACAGTAGACCAGTTTAACTTTAAAGATAAAAAAGCGCTAATCAGAGTAGATTTCAATGTTCCTTTGGATGATAATTTTAAAATTACGGATGATAAAAGAATGCGGGCCGCACTTCCAACCATCAAAAAGATTTTAGCTGATGGAGGCGCCGTAATTTTGATGTCGCACCTGGGTCGCCCAAAAGATGGCCCGACTGATAAATACTCTTTAAAGCATATACTTGGCGATTTATCTTCAATGTTGGGTCTGGATGCAAAATTTGCCGATGATTGCATCGGTGAATCTGCAGTAAACGAGGCGAAAAATTTAGCACCTGGTGAAGTGTTGCTATTGGAAAACCTTCGTTTTTACAAAGAGGAAGAAAAAGGTGATGTCGCTTTTGCTGAAAAATTAGCAGCATTAGGCGATGTTTATGTAAACGACGCGTTCGGTACAGCACACAGGGCACATGCATCAACGGCAGTTATAGCTCAGTTTTTTCCAGATGCAAAGTATTTTGGTTATTTAATGGCATCTGAACTGGAGAATGCGGAGAAGGTACTAAATCATCCTGAGCGGCCATTTACAGCCATTATGGGCGGTGCGAAGGTTTCTGACAAAATCCTGTTAATTGAAAAGTTATTGGATAAAGTTGATAACCTTATTATTGGTGGTGGAATGGCCTACACCTTTGCTAAGGCACAGGGCGGCGAAATCGGTACCTCGCTTTTAGAGGCCGACAAACAGGAGCTTTCACTAGAACTCATCGAAAAAGCAAAAGCAAAAGGCGTTAATTTAATTTTACCTGTTGATACCGTAATCGCTGATAAATTTGCTAATGATGCGGATAAAAAAGATGTCACTTCTGGTCAAATTCCTGCAGATTGGATGGGATTGGATATCGGTCCGAAATCAGTTGCTTTATTTCAGGATGTTATAAAAAACTCCAAAACCTTATTGTGGAATGGCCCGATGGGTGTTTTCGAAATGGAAAAATTTGAGCTTGGCACCAAAGCAGTTGCTGAAGCAGTTGTTGCGGCAACTAAAGATAACGGTGCATTTTCATTAATCGGCGGCGGAGATTCGGCTGCTGCCATTGCAAAATTTGGTTTAGAAGATGAAGTTAGTTACGTTTCTACGGGCGGTGGCGCTTTACTTGAGTACATGGAAGGTAAAGAGTTACCAGGTGTAAAGGCTATAAATGAATAAATGAAATTTTAATTTCAGCAAGAAAGACCAGTTGCATCCGCTGCTGGTCTTTTTTGTTACCGATTTATACTATTCTGCTTTCCCGTTATAATTACGGTAGTCGGTCAGGTAAATAACATTGTTATCCATAAAGTCGCACACCGGCGTAGGTTTGTTTGCCAATACGTCCTGCTGACGAACAATTTGCCCCTCGGCATCGTACGCTGTTGTTAAACCTTTAGTTGGTTCATATATATATATCGCTTAAGCTTTAAAACCTAAACCGTTCGCACGAAAATTTTGTTCATTTTTTCAGCCTGACTATTTCAAACCTTTAAATATGCGTACAGTATTGAAACAAATTCGAGCGTTTACGGTTATTCCCAGCAAGAACATAGAATTATGAAAGCGACATGGAATAATCAGGTATTGGCAGAAAGTGATGAGACCATTGTAATTGAAAACAATCATTACTTTCCACCTGCATCTATAAACAAATCTTTTTTTCAGGCTTCAGATAAACATACGGTTTGTCCCTGGAAAGGAGAGGCATCATACTACACGCTGGAAGTAGATGGTCAGAAAAATGAAGATGCAGCCTGGTATTACCCAAATCCTAAAGATGCCGCGAAGGAAATAAAAGGTTACGTGGCTTTTTGGAAAGGCGTGAAAATTGACTAAGCAAACTGCGTTTAAATTTTAATTGGGTCGCTTTGCGAAATTTAAAATTGTTGCGTTAAACGTAGTTTTCAGCACATCTTTAAGTGTAAATGATTGCGTTTGAAATATTGAATGCAATTTTTTCACTGATAACCCATTGCCTGCAGATTGAACAACTCCGCGTATCTTCCTCGTTTTTCGAGTAATTCGGCATGCGTTCCTGATTCGAGAATCATCCCTTTTTCCAATACCAAGATTCTATCCGCCAGCCTTGCGGTAGAGAAACGGTGCGAAATAAGCACAGCTGATTTTCCTATCGTGAGTTCAGCAAATCGTTGAAAAACTTCATATTCTGCCCGGGCATCCAGCGCCGATGTCGGTTCGTCTAAAATTAGTACCTGGGCATTTTTCATGTATGCCCTCGCGAGTGCTACTTTTTGCCATTCTCCGCCCGATAATTCCACGCCGTCATTAAATTTTCTTCCTAAAGATTGCTCGTAACCGAGTGGGAATTTAGCCACGAGTAAATCGGCCAAACTCTGTTGCGCCGCTGTAGAAATGAGGTTCATGTTGCCAATTTCACCGATGTTTCCAACGGCTATGTTTTGAGCAAATGTCATTTGATAACGAATGTAATCCTGAAAAATGATGCCCATGTTGTGGCGCAGCTCATTCAAATCGTAATTTCTTAAATCCTGCCCATCCAATAGAATCCGGCCTTCGGTTGGGTCGTAAAGCCGAGATAATAATTTTACAAGTGTGGTTTTGCCAGCTCCATTTTCGCCGACAAGCGCAAGCTTTTCTCCGGGTCGAAGGGTAAACGTCAGATTCCTGCAGGCATATTTTGGTGCTCCACGATATTGAAAACCCACGTTTTCAAACACAAACCCCTCCCTTATTGGATTGGGGAAAGGAAGCGGCTTTTCTGGCTGCGTAATTTTTGGTTTTATCTGAAAAAACTCAATGAAATCATTCAGGTAAATAGCGCCCTGAGAAACCATTGTGAAACGGGACAGCATGGTTTCCATTAAGCTGCTCAACTGGCGAAAAGAACCGGCTAAAAACGTAAGACTGCCAATTGAAGCTTTTCCATTAATGGTTTGATAAATGATGAACCCATAAGCGCCGTAATAACCAATGGTGCCCATTATCGAAAAAAGCGTTCCCCAACCCGAACGACTTAAGGCTAATTTGCTGTTGTCTGAATAGAATTTATCAGATAAGGTTTTGAAACGGTTGATGATAAAGTCAGACAAACCGAATACTTTGACCTCTTTTGCAGTTTCATCACTTGCACCCAGGTAACGTATATAATCGAGCTCCCTGCGCTCGGGTGTCTGACTTCTGGAAAGTGCGTAATTTCTGCTGTTGAAATATGACTCGCCCAGAAAGGAGGGAATTATAGCCAGCAACAACATCAAAATCAGCCACGGGTTAAAAGCAATTAAACCAGTTAATAGGAATGCCATTGAAATAAAATCCTGAACCTGGCTCATTACCTGCGAAAGTAAAATTGTTCTGCCTACGGTTTGTTGTCTGGCCCGTTCGAGTTTATCATAGAAAACAGAATCTTCAAACTGGTCTAAATCGAGCTCAGTGGCATGGCGCATTATGCGCATTGACGTATGATTGGAGAAAAGATCGCCAAGCAAACTATCCGTTAAGTTAATCATTCTGTTCAGGCCATCAGTTAGTACTGCCAGCCCAAATTCAAGTCCAACCAGTTCCCATAAACGCATCGTGTCGCCATTAGCAGCGCCTGAATTTAAAGCCACCACCTGATCGATAATAAGTTTGCCCGTATACAAAAGGGCGACAGGCATTGCAGATCTGAAAATGCGCAGAATTAAACTTATTAAAGTTTTTTGTGGACTGCTTTGCCATACCATCTTAAAAAAAACAGGTAGATTTTTGAAGGATAATAGCCGCTGCCTGAAAGATATTTCCTCCATTTTTATCGTATTCCTGTTTTTTGCCATAGACTTGCCTGTAATTTTTCAAATATAATTTATTACTGCCTTCCTCAGTTTTAAAAATCTAAATCTTTACTTAAAAGGGCAATTGCCCTCACGAATTATTTTGGCGATAATATAGACGTAAATACCTAATTTGTAGTATCTTGTGTCTGTTCTATTCCGCTATTTAGTTTTTGAAGCCCTTCGCTCATTTTCACTAATTAATTCATCCCCATGAAATTTTTCTCTACAAAGTGGTACTCTATTATCAGCGGAACAGTGCTGCTCATTGCGGTTTTGCTGATATTTATTTTCATTCCTTGTCCTACCAATCCACAGCAAAACGCCTTTCGAATTGTAATAGCGATTGCTGCGGGTGCCTTTGCAGCCAGTATCCCAGGAAAGATTAATATAAAAAATGATTTTGTAACCGCAGGCGGCTCAATAGCGGTGGTTGTGTTTGTTTATTTGGTTAATCCTGCCGGCTGGAAGGAAGAAAGCGATTGCAGTTCAAAAAATTTCAGGGCCATCGTTTACGTCGATAATCAGTTAACTAAAGATGTGGAAGTCGTCTTTCCTGCCCTGGGTAAATCTGCTTTTACAGATACATACGGCGCTATCAATGTAGAATATCTGGCTCAGCAGTTGCAAGCTCCCGTTAAGTTAATATTCAAATACAAATCTGCCATCGATACAACGATTACAATCAATGCATTAACCAATAATAAGGTAGAGTTTTACCTCAAAACCCAAACGATAATTAAGAGCAACAGCAATTTGAGCAGCAATGCTTTGTCGGTAAATTTCGGAGATTTGAACGTAAACGTTTCCCTAATAAATCCGAACAAAACAAATCCGGATTTCCCATATTCTGATACCGTAAGTTATACCTTTTCAGGCAAGGGCGATACCATCTTTGTAAAACCCGCTTCGAAAACACTTTCGCTGCTGAGTTCGCATAGCGTGATAACTGCATCAAATGATTTCTGGTGCATAAACTACCCGCAATTTGATTTTAAGCTGGCAAACAATTCTGATGAAGCCATTTTTATGAATGAAATCCAGTTAGCTGTGTCTAAAAGCCTGCCAGACAATAGCGCTTTAATTGTTCCAAGTGGCCTTGGTGCCATTACTTTTTTGAATGTTGGCTGGGGCACCGCTACAAATGTCAAAATTGATTTCGATATTCTTGCTAAAAAGGATTATAAGCAGTGGCTTGAAGGGCCATATAAAAACCATTATCAATATCAGACACTAAAACGGGTAATAAACTGGAGGGAACATGACCAGCCTAACCAGGAAAAGCGTTCCATCAATATCGACCTGCCAGCGCTGTTAAAGCCGTACGGTGTTCCTCCGGAAGCCTTTGAACTAGGTGGAAATGCCGATTTAAGCAATCCGAACGACCCGGAAACCAAGAAATTCAAGAAACTCGTTGGCAGATTTGATGCTGGTGGGATGGCCTATGGAACCGTTTCTTACCAGGACAGCGATGGGAAGGAAAAACAGCTAAAGTTTCAGACTCCATTTGAGATTTCCTCTGGTTATGGCGCTGCAATGCCTGAAGGGGAAGCTTACACTTTGAAATTTAAACCCTCGGGCGAGGCTTATGCGTTGAGCTCGCCAGTATCAAGAGGTATTAAACCAAAAGATTTCGACCGTTTTTCAATTATTTACGGCGCAACACAATCGTCCAAACATATTTTTAAACTGTCTTTCCTTTATAATGCAAGAAAAATAACGCTGCCCTACGTTTTCGTACTCGACTATTTCAACACTCCAGACGGTGTTTAATTTGGCCTATTTTAAATTATTGGTACTCTTTAATGCCCAGTAAACCAGTGCCGGCTGGAAAAGCAATCTCGTAAATCTTTTGCCATCAGTGTTCAAGCCAAAGGCACTTCTTTTGTTTGAATATTGAGCTAGGTTTCCCGGAAAAACTGCAATAAACAGCCCCGCGGCAATCTTTCCTATTGTTTGCTCATGTCTTTTCGGGGTCAATATTAGTGCAGTTCCCAACGCAATTTCCACCAAACCCGATTGTATAACAGTATCATCTTTGTCTAACGGAACCCAGTTTGGTACCTGAGCCTGAAATTTTTTTCTCGCGAAGCTCAGGTGGCCAATACCAGCAAAAATTAGTCCTGCGCCGAGCATAAATTTTGCTGCTTTTTTTACGTGTTTTTCTTTCATCATATTTATTTAAAAACGTAACAAACCGGGTGGCATAAAGTTGGTTTTCCTACAACGAGCGCCCAAATTGTTTAGAAAGAACTGATAATTTTGTAGTGAAAGAAGACCTTGCTGGCGGTTGGGAAGGTAATTTTTCGGAAGACGGCCTTAAAATTTTTTTAAATAGCCAATGCCGTCTCCTGTAGATTCAAACCCATGCGCACGCCTGATGGTTTCCTGTTGTTCGGGCGTGGTGTTTTTCATAATGCCGGCAGCAACGGCGATAAAAAATTCTTCCATTTTTCCCGCTGGCTGAAAGGTGATTATCATTTTTGCAGGGCCTTCGCTTGTTTTCGAAAATGAGTGCGGAACGCCTCTCGGGCCAAATACGGTGTCTCCCGGCTTTGCCTGATAAACGTCATCGCCTACTTTTATTGTAAATTCTCCTTCGGTTATAAACCAAACTTCATCCTGCGAATAATGGAAGTGGGCAATGGGGCCGCCTTTTTTCAACCTGGTTGACTCAAACATATACAAGTCGCCATTTGTATCTTTTGATGAAACTTTTGTGTAAAAGGTGTCGCCTTCAAAAAGGGTAATCGGTTTGCCAAACCTATCAGTATTCGCTTTTACCTGAAAACCTTTCCCAAGTTTCCGTGACGCGCTCACAAAAGCAAAATCTCTTATTGGTAGTACCGACAACGGTAACAGTGCCGCAATAGACCGGAGGAATAAATTTCTTTTCATATAATTTTAATTGTTTGGTTAATAGTTAATTAGCCCTAATCTAGTTAAATTTAATCCAATAAATGTTATCGTTAAAAAGGTTGATGGCGACTGCAGTTGCGTAATTTTATAGGGTAAGCTCTGAGAATTGCCAGTTTGTGAGTAAAATTTCCTCCAAAAGGGCATATAATGTGCTTAGCTTTGGGCTGTTAATCCTGAAAATGATAAAATAATGAGGCGAAAAATAATTTCTGTTTATAATGCTAATATTTGTAGTTAACTCGCTTTTTACCAGTGATTAAGCAGTTTTGACAGCTATTTTAAACCTTTTCTTTTCTGTCCGTTTTGGGGGCAAAGTGGGAGAAAGTCTATGTGGAAAACTTTTTTGTGGTAAAAAGTGGTAAAAAGTGGTAGAACTATTTACTTTTACACTACATAAAAAGTGTAGATACCACTATGACCCACCTTTTAGGAGAATTTGATTGTAAACTTGACGCAAAAGGCCGCTTATCGGTTCCTTCTGCGCTTAAGAAGCAATTGCCTGATGTGGAGCGGGAAGGCTTGGTTGTTAACCGTGGTTTTGAGAAGAATTTAGTCATTTACCCAAAGAGTGTTTGGGATAAAATCGTAGCAAAGCTTAGTGATTTAAATGTGTATGATGAAGAAAATAGAAAGTTCATCAGGGCATTTACGCGTGGCGCAACTGAGTTAAGTCTGGATGCTGCTGGCCGCGTGCTTCTACCGAAATCATTAACTGAATATGCCGGCATAGGTGCTGATATTATGTTGGCCTGCCAGCTAGATCGCATAGAAGTTTGGGATAAGCAATCGTATGAAGATACACTAGACAGCACACCGGCGAATTTTGCAGCACTTGCTCAAAAAGTAATGGTTGATAAGAAGGGAGGCGTGGATGGAATATAATTACCACGTTCCGGTAATGCTGCAACCATGTATTGATGGCTTAAACATTAAGCCCGACGGTGTTTATGTTGATGTAACCTTTGGTGGGGGCGGGCATTCAAGGGAGATTTTAAAGCACCTTGGTCCAAAAGGCAGGTTAATTGCTTTCGATCAGGATCCTGATGCACAAAGGAATATCCCTGCTGATGACCGCTTTATTTTTATCGACCAAAACTTTGGTTTCCTAAAAAATAATCTTCGCCTCAATGGTGTCAAAGAAGTTGACGGCATTCTTGCCGATTTAGGTGTTTCTTCCCATCAGTTTGATGTGCCTGAGCGTGGTTTTTCGATTCGTTTCAATGCAGATTTAGATATGCGCATGGATCCGAATGGAAATTTGACGGCTGCAGAAGTACTCAACACCTATTCGGAAGACAAGCTTCATAAAATATTCGGTATTTACGGCGAAGTAAAAAATGCGAAGTCGCTAGCCCGTGCTGTGGTTACAGCCCGTTTGGAAAAGTCGTTTACAGATATTGATAGTTTCAAAGCTGCGGTGTCAGAATATATCCCCAAAGGAAAAGAAAATAAATATTTGGCGCAGGTTTTTCAGGCTTTGCGTATTGAGGTGAATGCCGAAATAAAAGTGCTTGAAAATTTTCTGGAGCAAGCTGCTGATGTTCTGAAACCTGGAGGGCATTTGGTTGTGATGTCTTACCATTCGCTGGAAGACAGGCCGGTTAAAAACTTTATGGCAAAAGGCAAATTTCATGGCGAAGTTGAAAAAGACTTCTTCGGAAACCAGCAAAAACCGTTCAATGTGCTTACCCGGAAGGCAATTATGGCCAGCGAAGAGGAGATAGCGAGCAATAACAGGGCTCGAAGTGCAAAACTTAGAATAGCTGAAAAGATATGAACAGGTTCAGACCAGAAGAAGAAGAGATAGGTCCGGAGCCCGAGTTGAAGGTGAAAACGGAGAAGGTAAAATCAGACGACGATAAAAAGTTCAGCGAATCATTTATCGGTAAGTTTTTTACCGAAGGGGTCATATCCAAAGAAGCGGCTACAGATGCATTGCCGTTTTTATGCTTTTTGGCGCTTTTGGGTATGATTTATATCGCCAATAGCCATTTCGCGGTGAATAATGTGCGCCGCATTGATAAGTTAAATAAAGAAGTAAAAGAGTTGCGTTGGGAGTATAAATCGTTGAAGGCCGACCTGATGTTTAAAAGCAAATTGACAGAGGTTGCCAAAAAGGTTGATACCCTTGGAATAAAAGAATTAATTGAACCACCGAAAAAAATAATTGTTAAAAGCGATGAATATTAGAGCAAACATATTGCTTCGTGTATATCTGGCATTTGGCTTAATTGTGCTCTTTGCTTTCGCGGTGTTTTTACGCCTTGGCCAGGTGCAGTTTGTACAGGGACATAAATGGAAAGCTATGGCTGATAGTCTTTCTACACGTTACATGCCTGTTGAGGCAACCCGCGGCAACATCTACTCAAATGATGGTAGTTTGCTGGCAACATCTGTTCCCGAATATGAATTACATATGGATATGTTCGCCGGTGGCATTGCTGAGGATAAAATTTTTAATGAAAAAGTAGATTCCCTGGGAATGAAACTTGCTGAGGTTTTCAAAGATAAATCAGCGAAAGAATATTCACGCCTGCTGCGCAAAGGTCGTCAGGATAGTGCCAGGTATTTGCTTATCCACCGTAAAGTTGGCTATTCAGATTTAAAAACCATCAGAACGTTTCCACTTTATAATATCGGTAAATTTAGTGGTGGTTTAATTGCTGTTCAGCAAAACAAACGCATCTTGCCTTTTCAGGCGCTTGCTGCCCGTACCATTGGTTATAAAAATGCCAACGTTAAAAATGGTGTTGGTTTGGAGGGTGCGTATACCGAATACATTAACGGTGAAACCGGCAAGCGCTTAATGCAGCGTATTGCAGGTGGTGTTTATGTGCCGGTAAATGATGAAGAAGAAGTTGCGCCGAAAGATGGAGCCGATATTATTTCGACCATTGATGTAAACATGCAGGATTTGGCTCAGAGTGCTTTAGAAAAGCAACTTATTGCCAGCAAGGCTGATCACGGTGCTGTTATTGTTATGGAAGTCGCCACAGGCGAAATCCGTGCGGTTGCCAATTTCTCAAAAGTTGAAGAGGGTGTTTATAAAGAAAAATTTAACTATGCCATTGCCGGTAATCAGGATCCGGGTTCAACATTTAAACTTGCCTCTTACATGGCTTTGCTTGAAGATAAACTGGTTGATACCAACACAATGGTTGCAACAGGTAACTATCAAATTCCAGGCCACCTGATTAAGGATTCGCACGGAAGTATTGGTGTAGTTACGGTAAAAAAGGCCTTCGAACAGTCCTCAAATGCTGCAATCGCTTATTTGGTTAATTC
Source organism: Pedobacter sp. AC464 (assembly GCF_979253075.1). Taxonomy (NCBI): domain Bacteria; kingdom Pseudomonadati; phylum Bacteroidota; class Sphingobacteriia; order Sphingobacteriales; family Sphingobacteriaceae; genus Pedobacter; species Pedobacter sp. AC464. The sequence continues at coordinate 2,103,802 of NZ_CEEDBV010000001.1, read as the reverse complement.
AAATTACAGGGATAATCCTGCTAAGTTTACCGATCACCTTTACGATTGGCACCTAAACCAAAAGCTTGAGCTTCAAATTCCCGGTGAGGCAAAACCTGTTGTTAAAAATCCAAACAACAAAAGCTGGGGGAAAATGACGCTTCCACAAATGGCCTATGGTTACGAAATGCAGTTAACACCACTTAAAATGTTATCATTTTATAATGCTGTAGCCAACAATGGTAAATATGTGGCGCCGATTTTTGTTAAAGAAATAAGAAGGTTGGGCAATCCTATCGAGCAATTTAAAGCCAGGGTAATTAATGAGCAGATTTGTTCTGAGGTTACCTTAAGTAAGATAAAAAAGATGCTTGAGGGTGTGGTTACAGAAGGCAGCGGTAAGCAAATTGTTTACAACCCGCTGTATAAAATCGCCGGCAAAACGGGTACTGCTCAGGTAGCGGATGCCAACAAAGGCTATAGGGCAAATAAGCAATACCAGGCATCTTTTGTGGGGTATTTTCCTGCTGATAAACCAAAATACTCCATGATTGTGGTTATTAACGATCCAAAAGGCGCTTACTATGGAGCCTTGGTTTCCGGTCCGGTGTTTAGGGAAATAGCCGACAGGATTTACGCCAGCGACATGCAGATGTATAATGATGTTCCTACCCGTTTGGTGGGTAATACAGGCAATCCGCCAACAAAAGCCGGACAAAGCAAAGCCACGCAGAAGGTATACAAAGCTTTCGGTTTTAAACCGCTCTTTGCATCAAAATCAGAATATTACAATACCATTGATACCAGTGCAGGCACAATTTTTCAGGAAAACAATGAGCGCAAAGGCGTTATGCCGAATGTAGCGGGCATGGGCTTAAAAGATGCCTTGTATCTCTTGGGGAATGCGGGCGTAAAAACCCGGGTTACGGGCTCAGGCAAAGTTATCAGACAATCTGTGCAAGCCGGAACAAAAGTGGGCAAAGGCCTGCAGATAGATATACAGTTGGATTAAAATTCAATAATTAAAATGCAATTACAGGATTTACTATACGGTGTAACGATAAAGGAATTGGTTGGCAGAACCGATAGAACGGTTAATGCCCTAAATTTTGATTCCCGTAAAGTAACCAATGATGATGTTTTCTTTGCTATCGTAGGTACAGCTGCAGATGGTCACCTTTTTATAAACCAGACGGTTGAGCAGGGTGCAAAAGTTATCGTTTGCGAGAACCTGCCGGAAATAGACAATTTTGATGTAACCTATGTAAAAGTTGATAATAGCGCTGTTGCCCTGGGCATCATGGCTGGCAATTTTTACGGCAACCCTTCTGCCGATTTAAAATTGATTGGGATAACCGGAACCAATGGGAAAACAACCATTGCAACGATTTTATTTAAGCTGTTTAAAGATTTGGGTTACAAAACAGGCCTAATTTCTACCGTAGAAAATTATATAAACGAGCTTGCTGTGGCTGCCACGCACACTACGCCAAATCCGATAGCATTAAACGGATTGCTTCGCGATATGGTTGATGCGGGTTGCGATTTCTGCTTTATGGAAGTGAGTTCGCACGCGGTTTCGCAGCATAGAATTGAAGGACTTACTTTTTCTGGTGGCGTCTTCTCGAATCTTACACACGATCACTTAGACTTTCATAAAACCTTCGACGCTTATGTGAAAGCAAAAAAAGCGTTTTTTGATGGCTTACCTAAAACGGCATTTGCACTTACCAATATCGATGATAAAAATGGTATGGTGATGCTGCAGAACACTAAAGCGCACAAAAAATCCTATGCTTTGAAACAGCTTGCCGATTTCAAGGCTAAGATAGTGGAAAATCAGTTTAGTGGTTTGCATTTAGATATCGATAACGAAGATGTTTTTTTCAAACTCGTTGGCTCTTTCAATGCTTACAATTTACTTGCAGTGTATGGCACGGCAATTTTACTGGAGCAGGATAAATTAAAGGTGTTAACACTTTTAAGTCGTTTAACGGGAGCGGAGGGTCGCTTTGATTACATTACTTCGCCCGACAAAATTATCGGTATTGTTGATTATGCGCATACTCCTGATGCGGTGCAGAACGTTTTGAGCACCATTGCAAACATCAGGAAGGGAACAGAACAGGTAATCACGGTAATTGGCTGTGGCGGCGACAGGGACAAAAGCAAACGTCCGGTAATGGCACAGGTTGCCTGCGACTGGAGTGATAAAGTAATACTGACTTCTGACAACCCACGTACAGAAAATCCTCAAACCATTATCGAGGAAATGGAAGCTGGTGTGTCGCCGACAAATAAACGTAAAACGATATCCATTTTGGATAGAAAGGAAGCAATAAAAACAGCTTGCCACCTGGCACAAAGCGGAGATATTATTCTCATCGCCGGTAAAGGGCACGAAAAATACCAGGAAATTAATGGTGTGCGTAATCATTTTGATGATAAAGAAATTTTACTTGAACAATTAAACCCTCTCAGCTAATGTTATATTTATTGTTTGAATACCTGCATAAGCATTACGATATTCCCGGATTAAGGCTGTTCCAGTACATTACCTTCCGTGCCTCGGTTTCCATTATTCTTTCTTTAATTATAACAACCGTTTACGGACGTAGGCTTATCGATTACCTGCATAAAAAACAGGTTGGCGAAACCGTTAGAAATTTAGGTCTTGAAGGCCAGATGCAGAAACAGGGAACACCAACAATGGGTGGGATCATCATTTTGCTGGGCATTTTAATCCCGACTTTACTGTTCGCAAACATTACAAACGTTTATGTTATCCTGATGATTGTCACCACCATCTGGATGGGCGCTATTGGTTTTCTGGACGATTATATTAAAGTTTTCAAGAAGAATAAAGAAGGGTTGGCAGGCCGTTTTAAAATTGTTGGGCAGGTTGGACTGGGCTTAATTGTAGGCTGGACCATGTATTACAATCCAAATATTGTAGTTAGGCAAACCGTTCAGGACAATGTTAAAACGACTAACGCCGCACCAATGGTTTTACGCCAGAAGGGTGAAACCTTTTACTATACTCAGGATGTCAAATCAACTAAAACAAACATTCCGTTTTATAAAAACAACGAATTTGATTACGCCAAAGTACTTAAGTTTTTAGGCACAGGCTACGAGAAATACGCCTTCCTTGTGTTTCTGGTTTTTACGGTTTTTATCATTACGGCTGTTTCAAACGGAGCAAACATTACCGATGGAATTGATGGCCTAGCCACCGGCACCTCGGCTGTTATTGGCACAACGCTTGGAATTTTGGCATATGTATCCGGTAACGTTGGCTTCGCCGATTACCTGAACATTATGTACATCCCAAACTCGGGTGAGCTGATGATTTTTGCAGGTGCATTTGTTGGCGCTTGCGTGGGTTTTCTTTGGTACAATTCTTACCCTGCGCAGGTTTTTATGGGCGATACAGGAAGTCTGGCTATCGGCGGAATCATTGCTTCATTCGCCATTATGATCCGCAAGGAACTGTTGATTCCAATCCTTTGTGGCATATTTCTCATTGAATTGGTTTCGGTAATCATGCAGGTTTCTTATTTCAAATACAGCAAAAAGAGATTTGGAGAAGGACGAAGAATTTTACTGATGGCGCCTTTACATCACCATTATCAGAAGAAAGGTTATCACGAAGCAAAAATTGTAACCCGCTTCTGGATTATCGGCATTATGCTGGCGATAATGACCATTGTAACGCTGAAATTAAGGTAGAAAAAAAAACGTTTTTCGCCCATCGTTTCTCGAAACGATTAACGAAAAACAAACAACAAAAATCGAACAACGAACAACAACCAAAAAATGGATACAAATCAGAACATAGCAAGCAAAACTCCGTCAGCAATGGCAGGGCAGCGCCGTGTTGTGATTTTGGGCGCGGGAGAAAGCGGTGTTGGTGCAGCTAAGTTGGCAAAGCAAAAGGGCTTTGACGTTTTCGTATCTGATTTCGGGGTAATAACGGATAAATATAAAGCAGCGCTCGAAAAACTGGTTGTTCCTTTCGAGTCGGAAACACATACGGAAGCTTTGATTTTGAATGCATCAGAGGTTATAAAAAGTCCTGGCATTCCGGCAACTGCACCAATTGTAAAAAAACTGGCAGAGCAGGGCGTACCCGTTATTTCGGAAATTGAGTTTGCCAAAAGATACACCAATGCAAAAACGGTTTGCATCACCGGTTCCAATGGCAAATCAACAACGAGTTTACTTACCTACCACATCCTGAGGAACGCAGGTTTAAATGTAGGGCTAGCAGGCAATATCGGTCATAGTTTTGCTGCTCAGGTTGCAGATGAAACTTTCGACTGGTATGTACTCGAAATATCAAGCTTTATGCTGGATGATATGTATGAATTTAAAGCAGATATATCAGTCCTGCTTAACATCACGCCCGATCATTTAGATAGGTATAATTATAAACTTGAAGATTATGCGGCTTCAAAAATGCGCATTGTCCAAAATCAAACCGAAAGTGATGTTTTCATTTACTGTGCCGATGATCAGGAAACTTTGAAAGCTATGGAGGGAATTAAACTCCAGGCAACAAGATACCCCTTTTCAATTTTAAAAAAAGCTGCACCGGGTGCTTACCTGGAAAGCGAAACTATTCACATCCTTATTGAACCAAATAAAGAATTCACCATGTCTATTTCAGAATTAGCCTTACAAGGCAAGCACAACATTTACAACTCTATGGCATCAGGCATTGTGGCGAAAGTGTTAGAGTTAAGAAATGATACCATTCGCGAGAGTATGGGTAATTTCAAAAATATTGAGCACAGGCTGGAACATGTGGCCAAAATCTCGGGAATTGATTTTATTAACGACAGTAAGGCAACCAATGTTAACTCGACATGGTATGCGCTGGAAAGCATGACGACCGACGTTGTACTGATTATGGGGGGTGTTGATAAGGGAAATGACTACAACATGCTTAAAGATTTGGTTAAAAGTAAAGTGAAAGCAATTGTTTGCCTTGGCAAAGATAACAAACGCATTCATGATGCTTTTGAAGATGATGTAGAGGTTATTGTAAATACTTTTTCGGCAGAGGAAGCCACGCAGATTGCTTTTCACCTGGCAAAACGTGGTGATGCGGTATTGCTTTCGCCGGCATGTGCCAGTTTCGATTTATTTAAGAATTATGAAGACCGCGGCAATCAGTTTAAAGCGGCTGTAAAAGAATTATAGAAGGAGGTTTAACAATGTTTCAGGTTCTGCTAGATAAAACAAAAGGCGACAGATGGATATGGCTAATCATCATCCTGCTTTCGCTTATTTCTGTGATGGCTGTTTACAGCGCCACAGGAACGCTTGCTTACAAACGTGGCGAAGCAGTCGAGAAATTGCTGCTTACCAAGCATTTGATTTTTGTTTTACTGGGGATTGGAATGATTTACATTTCTCACTTGTTGGATTACAGATACTATGCAGGTATCTCCAAAATACTGATGATTATCACAATTCCTTTACTGCTCTACACCTTGATTTTCGGAGCGAACGTAAATGATGCCTCCAGGTGGGTGAAAATTCCAGTTATTGGATTAACATTTCAAACATCCGATTTGGCGAAACTGGCCTTGATTACATTTCTAGCCAGAATGCTTACCAAAAAACAGGAGAACATTAAAGATGTAAAAGAGTCATTTATTCCTATTATGGGCTCTGTTTGCGTGGTATTCGTATTAATCGCATTGGCAAATTTATCTACCGCATTAATGCTCTTTGGCGTTAGTATTTTGCTCTTAATTATTGGCCGTATCAGCATTAAGCAAATTTCGTTGGTTTGTTTGGGCGGGGCTATATTATTAATGTTTGTTGTTTTTTTAGGTCCGAGGCGGGATACCTATGCATCCAGGATAAAGTCATTTCTTCATCCGGAGATGCAGCATTCAGATAAGACTTTCCAGGCAGACCAGGCAAAGATTGCATTGGCCACTGGTGGTGTTTTCGGTAAAGGACCAGGTAATAGTACACAACGCAATTTCCTTCCGCATCCTTATTCGGATTTTATTTTCGCCATTATTATTGAAGAATGGGGAACGTTTGGAGGAATGGTGATTATGTTGCTTTACCTGGTGCTTTTATACCGATGCATTAAAATTGTAACGCGGGCACCCAAGGCGTTTGGTGCCTTACTGGCGGCCGGACTAAGTTTCAGTTTAACCATACAGGCTTTCGCAAACATGGCTGTTGCGGTGGGCCTTGGTCCGGTTACGGGTGTGCCGCTACCATTGGTGAGTATGGGTGGTACATCGATGATTTTTACCAGCGTGGCTTTCGGCATTATTTTAAGCGTAAGCCGCGATGTGGAAGAAAATGTTGCCGGGAAAGCGGTGGCAGATAAATCAAAAGTGAGTAATAAAGTGATTGTTGGAGAAATCCCGGCAATGGGTTAAAAGGTTGCGCATACTTGTGAGCAGGTATGACAAGGCAATCTGGATAATTAAATGAATAGAAATTAAGACTGCTTAGCAACCTTAGTGATGGTAAACAAGCAACTTCAGTAATTAAAGAAAAATGAATAATTCCCCAAAAATTATCATATCAGGAGGTGGCACAGGCGGGCACATATTTCCCGCCGTTGCCATTGCCAATGCGTTGAAACGTATTGTGCCTGGCTGTGAATTATTATTTGTGGGCGCTATTGGCCGCATGGAAATGGAAAAAGTTCCGGCTGCCGGCTATAAAATCGTTGGTTTAAATATTAGTGGTATACAGCGGGGTTCAATTGTAAAAAATCTGGGCTTACCCTTCAAATTACTGGGCAGCGTTAGGGCGGCAATGCAACTGATTAAAGACTTTAAGCCAGATGCAGTTGTTGGAGTTGGCGGCTATGCTTCCGGACCTTTATTGTACGCTGCATCGCTAAAAGGAATTCCGTACCTGATACAGGAGCAGAATTCTTATGCAGGCATTACCAATAAGTGGCTGGGAAAAAAAGCAGCAAAAATTTGTGTTGCTTTTGATGACATGGAACAATTCTTTCCGGAAGCTAAAATTTTGAAAACGGGCAATCCGGTTAGGCAGGACGTGGTAGACATTAAAGGTAAACACTACTCTGGTGCCGAACTTTTAAAGCTCGATCCATTGAAGAAAACAATTCTGGTTACAGGTGGAAGCCTGGGTGCCGGAACATTAAATAAGAGCGTTGAAAAACATTTGCCCGAAATCCTGGCTCAGGATGTTCAGGTGATATGGCAAACAGGCAAGTTTTATTATAAAGGCGTAATTGAGAGACTGGGTTTAGAATATCATCCAAATGTTCGCATTCTGGAATTTTTAAATAAGATGGATTTGGCTTACGCGGCAGCTGATGTAATCATCAGTAGAGCAGGCGCCGGAACCATTGCAGAACTTTGCCTGATAAAAAAGCCGGTAATTCTGGTTCCATCGCCAAATGTAGCAGAAGACCACCAAACCAAAAACGCTTTGGCACTGGTAAAAAACAATTCGGCAGTATTAATAAACGACCGCTCTGCAGAAGATACTTTGGTAGCTGAAGCATTGAGGCTGCTAAACGACAAAGCGTATTGTGCAACGCTTAGCGAAAATATTGGCAGAATGGCCCTGCCGCAGGCAGATGAAATTATTGCACATGAGGTTTTGAAACTGATAAAAGATTAACGACTAAAGAGGGAATTTTAGAGGCTGAACCGAAATAAACGTTACTAAATTGCAAATAAGAGGTCTGTTAATAGCAAGAAGGCAAGCTTAAGAAAATAGAAATAAAAAGAAAGATAATTGAACGGTTGAAAGGTGGCTTTGAGCTTTGTACTTCAACCATCAGCTTAAATTGGTAGAAAGAAAAGCTTAAAGCTTAAAGCTTTAATCTTTCTGCTTTAAACATGAATAAATGGAATTAGGTAAAATAAACAGGGTGTATTTCGTTGGTATCGGTGGTATCGGTATGAGTGCGCTTGCCCGTTATTTTGCCAAACGCGGATTGGCTGTTTGTGGCTATGATAAGACGCGTACCAGGCTTACCGAAACCCTTGAACAGGAAGGCATACTCGTATCCTACCTGGATGAGGCATCTGCTTTGCCTTGCGCTTTTCTAGATAATCACGATGACACGCTCATTGTTTACACCCCCGCAATTCCAAAGGATTCCAAAATATTAAACCACTTTAAAAATAAAGGATTCAGTCTAAAAAAACGCTCAGAGGTTTTAGGGATTATCAGTAAAGGCATGTTCTGCATTGCCGTCGCGGGTACGCATGGTAAAACAACCACCTCATCAATTGTTGCCCACATTTTAAAAGATACGGGCTACGATTGCACTGCATTTTTAGGCGGGATTACGAGTAATTACAATACAAATGTGCTGTTTGGCGCAAACGATGTTGTTGTTGTGGAAGCAGATGAATACGACAGATCGTTTTTAACACTCCATCCGGATGTTGCGGTGATTACCTCAATGGATGCAGATCACCTTGATATTTATGGTGATAAGAGTCAGCTTGAAGAGTCATTTCACCTTTTTGCAAATCAACTCAAACCTGCTGGCCACATATATGCACATGAGGGATTACCCATTGCAAATGCCACAACTTATGCAGCCAATAGCACTGCCGACGCAAGAGCGGAAAATATTCGGGTAGAAGGCGCAAAGTTTGTTTTCGATTACCACGATGCGAACCATACCATTCGCGATTTAAAGTTGATGCTGCCTGGGAAACACAACGTAGAAAATGCAACAGTTGCCATCGCCATTGCTTTACAATTATCCATCGATGCAGAGAAAATTAAACAGGCGGTGGAAAATTTTAAAGGCGTAAAGCGCCGTTTTGAATACATTGTAAACAAAGACACCCAAATATATATAGACGATTATGCCCATCATCCCGAGGAATTAAAAGCCTGTTTTGATGCGGTGCGGCAGTTATATCCTGAAAAAAAATTAACAGTTATTTTTCAGCCGCATTTATTTAGCAGAACCAAAGATTTTGCAGATGAGTTTGCCAGCGTTTTAAGCACCGCAGATGAACTGCTCTTGCTTGATATTTATCCTGCGAGGGAATTGCCTATTGACGGAATAGATGCTCAGTTTTTACTTGATAAAATAACATTGACCGATAAAAGGGTGTGCGGAAAAGAATTTGTTATTCAGCATGTTAAGAAAACCACACCTGAGCTAATTTTAACGGTTGGTGCCGGTGATATAGATACATTAATTGAACCCTTAAAAAACACAATAAACAATGCTTAAGCGATTAAACTGGAGCGCAATTTTTACTGGCTTTGCCTGGCTGATAAGCCTGGCGGGCGTGGTGGTGCTTTTAAGTTTCATCAACGTTAAAAAGCAAAGTGTAAAATGCACCGAGGTGAAGATATTGATTCCCGGGGCCGACAATTTTATTGAGCGGGAGGAAGTCGACCAGATTTTGCGTGAAGATCAGGGTGTTTTAGTCGGCAGAAAATTAGAGCAGATTAACATCCACCAGATTGAGCAAAAGCTAAGGGCGAACCCTTATATCGGCTTCGCGAAGGTGTATGCAGATATGGATGGCGTGCTTAGAATTGAAATTAAACAGCGACAACCAATTTTAAGGGTGCTGAATATCACCGGTCAGGATTTTTATATTGACAATGATGGTTTAAAAATGCCGATTTCGCCAAACTTTACTGCCAATGTACTTGTTGCAACTGGTAATATCCAGGAAGTATTTGGATCTCGTGTTGATACATTGAGAACACAGATGGCCCGGGATTTATATAAAACCGCACAGTACATTAAAAAAGATACGCTGTGGGATAACCATATCGAACAGATAATTGTAGATGGGAAAAATGATATCGAATTGATACCCAGGGTAGGCAATCAACGGATTATTTTGGGAAGCGCAGATTCTCTGGATAAGAAGATGAAGAACCTATTGGTTTTTTACAAGAAAGCAATGCCACAGGTTGGGTGGGAAACCTATCGAACCATCAATATTAAATACACGAATCAAATTGTTTGCGAGAAAAGAGATTCATCTTTAATTGCTAAAAAAGACAGGGTTTTATCGAGTGCTGACAGCATAAGTGTTACCAGAAGGGTTTCTGATTCTTTAATTCGGAATTCGATTGCCGATGCGATAAAGAGCGAAACTGTAGTCGACGACCGTGAGCCCGGGCAGCGTGATGCGCAGCCGGTTATTGCCGCGAAACCCAAAACAGAAGTTAAAACGGAAAAGCCTAAAGCTAAGCCGGCAATCACTGAGGTAAAAAAGGAGAAGGCAAAAACGGTAGAGAAAAAGCCTGAGCCCGCCAAAGAAAAACCTAAAGTGGCCGAGAAAAAGCCTGAGGCGAAAAAAACCTTGACATTTGCGGAAAAAATGGCAAAGGAAAAAGCTGCAAAGACCGATTCGAAAAAAACAGCAGCAAAGAAAACTAAATAAGTCCCTAGAAAAACAAAATATATAACTCAACAAAATTAACGAATATGGACAAGGCAAAATTTACTAGTCAGTCTCCAATTGTAGTCGGCCTGGATATTGGTACTACAAAAATCTGTGTTATTGTAGGCCGCAGAACACAACATGGTAAAATTGAAGTTTTAGGAATTGGGAAAGCCGAATCTGCAGGGGTTACCCGCGGTGTGGTATCCAACATCCAAAAAACTGTACAGGGCATTGCGCAGGCGGTTGAAATTGCCAGCGGACAATCAAATGTAGAGATACAGGTGGTTAATGTCGGCATTGCGGGTCAGCACATTAAAAGCTTGCAGCACCGCGGTATTTTAACCAGAAGGGAATTAAACAACGAAATCGGCAAAAAAGACATTGATAAATTGATTGATGACATGTTTAAACTTGTTATGCCTCCGGGTGAAGAAATTATTCATGTTTTGCCGCAGGAATTTACGATTGATAACGAACCGGGTATAAAAGACCCGATCGGCATGGCTGGGGTTCGTTTGGAAGCAAACTTTCACATCATTTCGGGGCAGGTTACGGCCGTTAAAAATATAATCAAATGCGTAAATAATGCAGGCTTGCAAACTCAGGATTTAATTCTTGAGCCTTTGGCTTCTTCTGAATCGGTGTTGAGCGATGAAGAAAAAGAAGCTGGTATTGCATTGGTTGATATTGGTGGTGGTACAACTGATATCGCTATTTTCCATGAGGGAATCATTCGTCATACCGCCGTAATTCCTTTCGGTGGAAACAGTGTTACTGAAGACATTAGAGAAGGTTGCTCGGTAATGCGCAACCAGGCCGAATTGCTGAAAACACGTTTTGGCTCGGCACTGGCAGAAGAAAATAAAGAAAACGAAATTATCTGTGTACCTGGATTGCGTGGCAGAGAACCAAAGGAGATTTCGGTTAAAAACCTTGCTTATGTTATCCAGGCCCGTATGGAAGAAATTATTGAGCATGTTTATTACGAAATCAAGGCTTCAGGCTACGAGAAAAAATTAATCGGTGGTATTGTAATAACCGGTGGCGGTGCATTACTTAAGCATTTAAGCCAGGCTGTTGAATACGTTACGGGTTTAGATTGCAGAATCGGTTATCCTAACGAGCATTTATCGAAATACGAAGATATGCCGAAAACCATTTACGATGATTTGAAAAGCCCAATGTATGCAACAAGCGTTGGTTTATTAATTAAAGGAATTCAAAAGGCAGAAGAGCTGATAGAGGAAATGAAACAGCCGGGCGTTTTTGTTGAAAAACCTAAAACAGCAAAAGAAAAAGAAAAGCGTGGTCCTGGTTTATTTGATAAGTTACTTGCCAAAACAAGAACTTTTATCCAGGATGACATGGACGTTAGCGACGAAGATTACCTGAAAGGATAGTTTTTTTCAACAAAAGATGAGTTTTCCACATTATGAACAGTTGTGGAAAACGTGTGTGGAAAAAGTGTTAATATTACGTTTGGTAATGAACAGAATTTAAGAATTTTTAAACAACTGATTCATAAGATTATGCAGTTCGAAATGTTAAAAGATAAGTCGTCAATCATCAAGGTAATTGGTGTTGGTGGCGGTGGCGGCAACGCAGTAAACCATATGTACCTATCGGGTATTACTGGTGTGGATTTTATTATTTGTAATACAGATGCCCAGGCTTTGGAATCTAGTCCGATACCTAACAAGGTGCAATTGGGTGCTAGTTTAACCGAGGGGATGGGTGCTGGTTCTATACCTGAAGTTGGAAAAAATTCGGCGATAGAAAATATAGATGATATTAAGGCAATGCTTGGCAGCACAACCAAAATGTTGTTTATTACAGCAGGAATGGGCGGTGGTACCGGCACAGGCGCTAGTCCGATTATTGCTAAAGCAGCCAAAGAACTGGATATTTTGACTGTGGCAATCATAACTACACCATTTTCATTTGAAGGCAAGCGACGCAGGTTGCAGGCCGACGAGGGTATGGAAGAGTTGAAAAAATATGTAGATTCTTACCTGGTTATATCAAACGATAGGTTGCGTGAAATTTTCGGTAACCTAACTTTGGGCTCAGCATTCGGGCAGGCAGACGATATTTTAACAACTGCTGCAAAGGGCATCGCAGAAATTATAACTGTTCCTGGATACATCAACGTGGATTTTAAAGATGTGCGTACGGTAATGAAAGACAGTGGCGTAGCCATTATGGGTAGTTTTGCTGCCGATGGTGAGGAACGTGCTTTACAAGCTGTGGAAGGCGCTTTGGCTTCACCACTTTTAAAAGATAATGAAATTGAAGGTGCCCGTTATATCTTATTAAACATCAGCTCGGGTTTGCGTGAGGTAACGATGGATGAGGTTTCAATCATTACCGATTACATTCAGGAGAAAGCAGGCTTATCTGCTGATTTAATCTGGGGTAACTGTACCGACGAAACTTTAGACGATAAACTGTCTGTAACTATCATCGCAACCGGTTTCCAAACTTCAGAAGAACGCGTAAACGAAGAAAAAAATAAAAAGAAAATATCTCTGCTAACACCAGAAGAGGCGCCATTGGTTCGTCCGGTAGAGCCTGTTAACTCATTTATTCAGCCGAAAGCAGCGCCATCTTACGAGCCGGTGCTTAAAGCTAAAGAAGAAGCACCTCAGGCCGATTTATTTGGTGGAATGTTCAGCAAAGCCGAAACACCAAAATATCAGGAACCTGAAAACGATGTTGTTCGCCATACTTTAATTGAAGAAGAGCCGCAAGCGGAAACAACAGAACCAACTGGCTTCGAATTTGAAATTAAGCTTGCAGAAACGGAATTCGTTTTCGAGACACCGGTTGCAGAAATTCCTTCAATTCCAGAACCAGAGCTTCCGGTAGTGGGTTTAGACGATAATCAAAATGATGAATCGGTTGAAGAACAGTTAAAAAAATCAAGAGAACGTATTATGCGTTTGAAAGATTTAAGCATGAAACTGCGTACCACTAATGGTTTGCAGGAGTTAGAAAATGAGCCGGCTTATAAGCGTAAGCAAATGCAATTGCAGCAGGTTCAGCATTCATCTGAATCGCAGGTTAGCCGTTTTACATTGAGTAATGATCAGGATGGCGGAACTGAGATTAGACCAAATAACTCGTTTTTGCACGACAATGTTGACTAGTATAAACCAAACATAAATTTAAAGCCTCGATATTTCGGGGCTTTTTTGGCATAAAATTAGATTGTTAAATTCAGTTAATTGACAAGCAACAGATTAAGCCTGTTGATTTTAAGCCTAATAAACCGTAAATTCGCAACAATTTCAGTACAATAAAAAACATATTACATTGGATATATTTGATAAAATAGCAAAGCACATGGGTCCGCTTGGTCAGCACCAGAAATGGTCTCATGGGTATTTCTCATTTCCAAAATTAGAGGGAGAAATTGCACCACACATGCAATTCAAAGGAAAAGAGCACTTGGTTTGGAGTTTAAATAACTATTTAGGTTTAGCCAATCATCCTGAGGTTCGAAAAGCTGATGCAGATGCGGCGGCCGAATTCGGTATGGCATACCCAATGGGGGCAAGGATGATGAGCGGCAACTCAAAATATCATGAGCAGCTAGAGCAGGAATTAGCGACATTTGTTGGCAAACCAGATGCTTTCCTGTTAAATTACGGTTACCAGGGCATGGTATCTATTATCGATACCCTGGTAGATAGAAATGATGTAATCGTTTATGATGCAGAATCGCATGCCTGTATTATTGATGGACTGCGTTTGCACATGGGCAAAAGGTTTGTTTATCAGCATAATGATATCGATAGTGCCAGAAAACAACTGGAACGTGCTACAAAACTTACAAATGAATCTGGCGGTGGTATCTTATTAATTACTGAAGGCGTTTTCGGAATGAGTGGCGCTCAGGGTAAACTAAAAGAAATCGTTGAATTAAAAAAAGATTTTAATTTCCGCATCCTTGTAGATGATGCACATGGTTTTGGTACCATGGGCGAAACCGGTGCCGGAACACATGAGGCGCAGGATTGCATAGAAGGAATTGATGTTTACTTTGGAACCTTCGCAAAATCAATGGCCGGAATCGGGGCTTTTGTTGCTTCTACAGAAGAGATTACAAACTTTCTTCGCTATAACATGCGTTCGCAAACATTTGCCAAAGCATTGCCAATGCCAATGGTAAAGGGATTGCTAAAACGTTTAGAGCTGTTAAAAAGCAAACCGGAATTAAAAGATAAACTTTGGGAAATCGCAATGACTTTACAGAAAGGTCTTCGTGAGCGTGGTTTCGATTTGGGCGTAACCAATTCTGTTGTAACACCGGTTTTCTTAAAAGGTGAACTATCAGATGCAACGGCAATTACTTTCGATTTACGCGAGAATTACAGCATTTTTTGCTCTATTGTGGTTTATCCGGTTATTCCGAAGGGAATGATTGAATTACGCCTGATTCCAACTGCGGTACATACCCTTGAAGACGTGCAACGGACTTTAGATGCATTTAGCGAAGTTGCTGAGAAGCTGGAAAACGGCTATTACAAAGAAAACCAATTTGCTACGGCATAATATTCATAATAATTCAAAGCCCTCTAAACTTAATTTAGGGGGCTTTTTTTATAAGTTTGTTTGTAATTACCTGTCTGTAAATAAGTTATCTCTATTTTTAACGTGATATATGTTTATAAACTCGCTGGATGTGGAAAAAAACCACTTTAAACGGCACTTTTTAACCCTTTAAAAGTTTTTTTTGTTAGTTAAACGCTTTAAATTAGAGTTACATTAAAAAAACTAAAAACCTAAAAATTTACAGGAGCCATTAAAAATGAAAAAGTTCGAAGAAGTTAAAAGTTTAGTTGCAGCTTTGGAAGCTGACGCAGACAAATTTTACAACAAAGGAAACAGCGCAGCTGGTACACGCATACGTAAGGGCATGCAGGATTTAAAAAATTTAGCGCAGGCGATTCGTTTAGAAGTTCAGGATACGAAAAATAAAGCCTAAGTGACTCAAAATATTTATTAAAAAAGCCTTCAGTTTGAAGGCTTTTTTATTTTTTTATATAAATTTATAATCGTCTCCCCGGTCTGATTTGATGAACCTTACCAGTTTTCCCTGCTGAAAATAAAAGAAAGAATATGGTTCTGGCCGCGGTATCCAGGTGTTTAGAGTGGTTCGATAGATTTTTATGCCATCATTAGTAGACGATACCAGTTCTGCTTTTTTATTTGCTTCCTTGAAGCTTGTTTCTGTCATTCCGATTTCAAACTTTGGCTCGTAAAAAGAAACAGTTCTGCAGCTCATCGCCGAGATTGCCAACAGGCAAATGAATAGTAGCTTTTTCATTTGTTTGCCTCCTCAATTTTTACGGTGTTAGTATTAAAAAAATGAGTTTTTTGTTCGAAGCAGGATAGTTTTCCTTTGTAAAAATGGTAAACATTATCTGCCCAATACAGGGTGTTGTTGGCAACATTTGTTTTGTAAGTAGCAGAATCGCCCGACAAATAGATACGCTCTGCCCGTTGTTCTTTTGGCTTAAATTCATCCTCTCCCATACCCATGGTTGGGTCTGCCTGGTTAACTTGCCTTTTGCCAAGCCAAGCACAGCCACTGGCTACTATAGCCGGTGGTGCAATAAAAAATAATTGTTTCATTTGTGTGTTTTTGCGTAATGAAGACTATTCAATAATGATGCCCGCGTTACGCTTACAGGCTCTTATATGCCCCGATGCGAGGTCAATATGAAATTGCTTTCCAACGAACTGAATGCCAGTAGATTTATTTTTGTAATTTTTCTCTTACAGATTTTTAAGCGCCGTTTTACAACCTGCCAAGGGCAAAATATTTCCTGTTTACCACACACACGGCCTTGCGGATTTCTTCTGTTTCTGCTGCCCCTGATTTTGCTGTTTTCTCAAATAAAAACTGAATAGGTACAATCAATTAATAGCCTTTTCCCAGTAATGCGTGGTAAAAAAGAAAGCTGACCAAAATAAAATAAATAACCCCAAAAATAATGACAGGTGCCGGACGCCTTAATTTTCCAAGCCAAACAAATGCAGGTAGAATCTGTAAAGCATGGAGGCCAAAAAAGTGTGCAATTCGCAAATCTCCGTAGGTTGTATTCCAGTTAAAAAACAGCAATCCTGGCCCACCATCTGGTGCGCCCACCGTGTGCGCCATGCGTTGTCCTATAAATCCGCCTTGTAATGCGAAAACAGATGAAATAACGATGCTAAATCGGATTGCCCAGAGCATTGCTACTTCAATTTTGATGTGTTGGTTTTTAAAAAAGCTGATGCCAACATATAGTGCAAAAAAAGTTTGGGCTGTTATAACAATTCCCATCAATGCGTAAACCACGATATTGTATGTTCCAGACTGATTAAAATGAGAAAGCTGCCCCCTGGCAGCCTGACTGGAAATTGCGAGCATTTCAAATGCCATCGCAAAAATTGTAAACCAAATAAAATATTTTTTAGTTTTTGTATTCGATAAATAAGGAAGGATTTTGGCCCAGCTGATGCAGTAAATGCCGATTGAAACCGCAAACTTTAACGGTTTTATCCACAGGTTTATTCCCAGCACCTGGCGATGCTCGAACGGTAAAAGGATTAGAAATAAAAGCGCCAGGGCAAATTGGCTAAATCCAAAATATAAAAGCGGCCACGCTTGCTTGTCTTGGCTTTTAAAAAGGTATAGAAGTGTTCTCATTTAAGTGCTAAAGTCTGCAAAGACAACGCAACAAAAAATAACATAGGTTACTATTTTGAGTATTTTGAAGCCATCAGTTTTTCTTGCTGGCAATGTTTCTACGAATGCGACTAAGGCTTTGTGGTTGTATGCCAAGGTAAGTTGCAATGTGCTGAATTTGAATTCGTTTTAAAATATTTGGATATCTGTTGATTAAGTTTAGGTAGCGTTTATCGGCGGGGAGATTAGCCAGATCATGTCTGGATCTTTCGGTACTGATGAATAAGTTTTCCGCGATAAGTCTGCCGAATCGCTCAAATCTGATGCCCTTGCTGTATAATTTTTGCATGTCATCATAACTCAGGCAGAAGATTTCTGTATCTTCCAATGCCTGAATAAAGTGTAACGAAGGTTGCTGCGTTAAAAAACTTTCGTAATCACCCAACCACTCGCCTTCAAACGCAAACCAATTACTTTGTTCTCCTTTTTCCGTAATGCTGTAGTAACGAAGTCCGCCGGTATTAATTATCGCCATAGATTTACAAATTGTGCCAGCTTCGAGCATGAAATCATTTTTTTTCAGCTTTCGGGGTTTCAGCGCTTCCATAAATTCTGCCAATTCCGCATCGCTAAAGTCGATTAAGGCGGTTAGTGCGTTAATAATTGTCGTACTCATTCTAAACTGAATTTTGCTAGAAAGATAATTATAATGGCGCATAAGCAAACACCCACAAATTATCTTTCTAACTGGCTGTTTCGGTAACTGAACTTAAGGCTATTAAATTCGTTAATGTTCCGGAACTGGTTTCCTTTTCAAACGCCGACGCTATCCGTTGGTATTGAGCAATATGTTATCTTTTGTTGAAGGGATTACTTTCTGGAATTTTCTCTTGAAGGTAAAACGTAAGTGTTCCACCTTTTAATAAATCAGCGTGACTTATTTCAGGTTTACTCAACGGTTTGCCATTTAATAGAACTTTTAAAATGTAACCGGCGTTATCAGTTGTTTTTACAGTCGTGATTTTTAGTAAAACGCCTGATTCTAATTTTAAGGTTGCCTGCTCGAATAATGGTGTCGATAACTGGTAATTTCCCGAAACCGGATCGACAGGGTAGAAGCCAAGCGCACTGAAAACATACCAGGCCGACATCTGTCCGGCATCATCATTTCCGCTTAAACCGCCTGGTCCGTCATCATACTCCTCATCAAGTAACTTTGCAACTGCTCTTTGGGTTTTCCAGGGCGCAGCAGTAAAGTTGTACATAAACGGAATTTGATGGCCGGGTTCATTTCCATGCCAGTATTGGTTTTTTTCAAATAGCGAGTCAAGCTGATTTTCCAGATTCTTTTTCCCCCCTAAAATGGCTGTAAGTCCGGCAATGTCTTGAGGAACATAAAAACTGTATTGCCTCGGCGTACCTTCGGTGATGTAGCTTTCGCGATGATCCGGATAAAAGGGTTTGTACCAGCTTCCATCGGCAAATTTCCCGCGAACCATGCCAACAGAAGTGTCAAAAACATGCTTATAATTTTTTGAGCGTTGTTCAAGTTCAATAAAATCCGCTGTTTTCTTTAAGTCTTTGGCCATCGTTGATAAGGCATAGTCATCGTATGCATATTCAAGCGTGCGACTAACCTGCTCTTTTTTATGGAAAGCGTTTGGAACACTATCTTCCAACGGAATGTAGCCATATTTTAGATAGCTGGAGATGCCTCGTCTGCCTTTCCCCTGTAAATAATCTGCGTCGTCTGGAACTTCAAACGCATTTTTCCGCATAAGCCTATAAGCTTCATTTACATCAAACGAGCGGATCCCTTTATTGTAAGCTGATATAATAAATGCAGTTGTATGGTCTCCAATCATAGCAGAAGTATAACTGTTCCAACACGGGAATATTGGCAGCCATTTTCCTTGTTGCCCCTTTAACACGAGCGAATTTACGAAAGCACCGGTAAGTTTAGGTCTTAGTAATTCCATCAAAGGCAATTGAGCCCGGTAAATGTCCCACATGGAAAAATCATCGTAATAATCAGCTCCTTTTAATCTTTTGGTTTGCTTGTTACCTGCAAATTCGGGGTAGGCTCCGCTTACATCACTAAATAATCTTGGGTGTTGCTGCGCATGATATAAGGCCGTATAGAAAATTCTCTTGCTTCTTTCATTTTTGTCTTGCAGCTTAACCTGGGCGAGCGATGCCTCCCAGGTTGCCGTGGCTTTAGCTTTGAGTTCATTAAAGTCTTTGGTATCTATTTCAGCGTCTAAATTCTTTTTGGCTTCCGCAATGCTGGTAAAAGACGTTCCGCAGCTTAACAACAGTTGTTCGCCTTTTTTAAGTTTGAAACCTGCATAAGCCCCAATATCTTTTTTATTGCTTAGGATTTGGTCTTTATAAAGCTGTCCGGCCGAAAAAGTTCCGCTTGTTAAAATTGTCTTTTTTATTTTGATGAAAAAATAGCCGCTGAAACCAGCTGGCTGGCCTAAACCCTGGTAAAGTCTGTAGGCAGGATTATAGCCCGAAATTTCGCCTTTCGCCCTATCAATTTTTATATAACCTTTCTGCCTGTCGCTATTCGGGGTAATGAGCAGGTAAATGCTGTCGGCCTTTGTCGCGGTTATGCGCAGCATAGCACAACGTAAACTCGAAGTCATCTCCACCGTTAAGTTGTACTTTCTTAATTGCGTTTTATAGTAAGCGGGCGAGGCTACTTCGCCATCGTGACTGTAATCTGTTCCATAGTCTTTCCATAATGTGCGGAGTTTGCCCGATATTGGCATTACTGTAAAGCTTCCATAATCCTGAGTGCAAGAACCACTTATCCAATGCGTGCCCCTAAATCCGTATATTTTTTTGTTATTGTAGTAGTAAGGAGCAAGGCACTTCTGTTCGGTAATTTGCGTCTGTGGCGTCCATTGCGTCATCCCAAAGGGAAGGCCAACAGCTGGAATTGTATTGGCAAGACGTTCAGTTTTATCTTCAACATGTTCACTTGCCTTGGTTGTACTTGCGGCGGTACCGGAGAAAGGCTGAACATATCGCATCAGGTCAGCCTGCTGACTAAATGCGCTGGTTCCAAAAAAAAGCAGCGCAATAAAAAAGAAGGCAAAATATTGTACGTCTGTTTTTCTAAAAATTCTCATTCGATATCAATTTTGATGGCCTGTGCAAGGTTTTACTATAATTTTAAAGTTTGCTCAACCTTAGAACCGGGCAGATTTGCATTTTTAATGCTGAAGTTGGTCACGTTTTTCAACGCAATGGAATGTTTTTGTTCGCTTTTTTCAACCACCAGACCATTTACATCAATTGTGTCCACGTCGTCAAAAACAATAGGTGTTCTAAAATCAGTTGTTAAGTAATTTATTTTAATATTTTTCATTTTCAGGTTTTTAGCATGCCGCACATAAATGCCCCATGCGGGAAGTTCGCCAAACATCGAGAACTCGGGGTATCCGCTTTCGTTCTCGGTAACGGTATCCAGCGCTTCTAGAGGGATATTCGCAATTGCTTTTGAAGCGCCACCACCGTAGCTAACGGAAATGTTTTCAAGCGAAATGTTCTCAATTTGGTGCCCGGGAATTCCGGCCAGCACTATCGGCAGCAGGTTATGGGGTGTCGATTTAGGAAGCGGTCCCTCAAGTGGATAACCGGCGTCAGGTTTGGCGCTTGGAATATCTGCTATAACATCAACGATTTTTACGTTTTTTAAGGTACTGTAACTAGCAGTTGTATTCCGGTGGCCGAGGCGGATAAAGATTGCATTGCCAGTATACTTCGCAACAACACCCTGAATATCAATTCCATCGATAAAGCCTCCATCTACTGCTTCGAGCGCAATTGCGGAGCGGAAAGTGTTGTAAACCGTAATGTTTCTAACCTTAATGTTTCTGAAACCTCCCGCCGAACCGGTGCCCAGTTTAAATCCATTTGCGCTTGATCGAATTTTACAGTTTGCAACGTAGATGTTCTCGCAAATGCCCGGGGTGCCTTCCGATTTTAGACAGATTCCATCATCAGCAGCGTCGATGTCGCAATTGGTTATGTTAACGTCTTTGCAATTTACCACATCAATTCCATCATTGTTCCAATAAACAGTACTTTCAATTTTCAGGCTGTCAAGTTTTACCCCAACGCAGTTTGCGAAATCCTGAACCCAGCCAGCACTATTTTTAATGGTGATGTTTTTAAGTGAAATGTTGCGGCATTCGCTGAAAGCAATTAGCCTTGGTCTGTTTGATTCGTCTGGCCGCTTGGCCGTCCAGGTTTTATCATTCAGTGTTCCCTGATGAAGTAAAGCCAACAAATTTTTTACGACTTCAGCACCTCGGCCGTTAATGATTCCCGTTCCACTTATACTGATTGATTCCTGTTGAAAGGCAGAAATGAGCGGTTCTGCATCACCATTGCCGTAGGCGAGTCGGTTAGTACTGCCTAACAGTTCCGCCCCATCGTTTAGGATAAGTTCAATTCCAGATTTAAGCCGAAGAGGCCCGGTTACGAACTGTCCGGATGGAATTATAACCTTGCCCTTTACCGTAGCAGCTTCATCTATGGCTTTTTGAATCTCGATGGTATTGGTTTTATCAAGTCCGGATTTTGCGCCAAAATCAACGATGTTAAAGATTTTAGACTGCCCAAAAGCTTCGAGGCTGCTCAGCATAACGATGATGACCAAAGCAAACAACAGCCCAAATCTATTTTTCATATTACTTTCTATAACTTTCATCAGCCATTAGCTTTCTGTATTTTTTATACATTTCAATCGAACGCAATACGGGGTTTCCACTGGTTTGCTGAGGATAATCTTTTCGTTTATTTACCCATTTCCATTCCCATTTTGCCACCTCGCGTTGAAAAGCGGGAATATCGAGCGGTTTTTCTTGCTTCAGCGAACTTGTTGCTGCTGCAAAAAACATTTCCCATCTCGGTTTATAGAAATCGTTCATTAGGCCACTCCATTGCCTGCAGGCATACTCATGCAGCGGACTTTCTTCATTACCCCAAAGCGTTATCAAATTCTTTGCATTCATTTCATAAAGGGCAGATTCCTTTTCATTTCTTCCCCAAGCCCTTGCATCAGCAACCCAGGGGCCGAGTAAAAAATCACGTCTCGAAGCCAGGAGTAAGTCCATGTCGCTGATTAATTCTAAAAACTTTTTACTGTCTCGGTTAAAGCTTTGTAAATTTTTTTTTTCCAAAGCCGAAACAAATTTTCGCTGTAAAGGCAAGGCATAATTTGACATCACCTGCCGGGTTACATCAACTAAATCATATTGAAAACCGTCGCTGTTTTTGCAAGCATCGGCGGCTTTAATGAGTGCATCCCAGGCTGGAAGTAAATCTTTTTCGTTATAATTAAGTTTTGTGTTTGTCCACCGGGAAAGCGAATCCAAAGTTGGCCGGGCCTGAATAATTGACTCCGCACCATCACGGATATATTTATCGGTAGGTACTGTATAAACTGTTTTCCTTAATATTGACCAGGCTTTTTGTGCTTCTTTGCTGTCGGTTCCGTAACGGTTTTTAACATATTTTGGTAGCCATGCATCCAGATTTATGCGCTTGCTTTGCCAGGTATTCGCCATCATAAGCTCGTAGAGTACAGGGTTTTGTTCAATTCCCTCCATACTTAGGCCTATGCCTTTCATTTTGCCACTTTTAGCATCGGCAAGTGCCTCTGCGGGTGCCTTTGCAACAACATCCATCCGGCCAAAAAGATTGGTATTACCACCAAAATTGTGCAGCATGTTCCATATCCAGGGCTTACCATAAAAGCCTTCGGTACGTTTCCAAACCGGTTCAATTTCCGTTGCCAAATCAAGCAGAATCATTTTATCATCTGGTACAGCTTTTAATAAGGCTTCGGTTTGCGGTGCTTTCCAAAACTTTCTGTCACTATAAAAAAGCCAGCCCTGCATTACCCAAACGGCCTTTGCATCGGCTTGCGACATGCCATCATAAATTCTTGCACTCAGTTTTGCCAGATAATCAGGCTCTGCAGATGGCGGTTCGTTTTCATTAAACGTATCTGCAGAATATAAATGATCTGTTCCAAGCAATTCTGTCTGTTTCTGAAGGAACTTTTTACCAATTTCCGCAAACATCGGGTCTTCCGAATCCAGAATATAGGTATCTGCAAAACCATTCGTCCAGTTGGTGGCTTTAAGTTTTGCGTTTGGATATTTTAACTTAAATGCAGCCGGCACATGCCCGGTGAATGCGGGCAAAACGGGTTTCATACCTAAAGAACGTTCTCTCTGGAGGATTTTTTTCTGCAATTCAAAGTGTTCCTTCATCCATGCAAGCGGCAGTGGTCCGCCCCAGCCATCTATATTTCCCATCCAAAACCACGAAAAATACGCAGGGCCTGTAAAAAACCCTTTCAATTCACCGTCAGAAAAGCCCATTTCTTTATAAAGCAGGTACCAGGTGTATTCTTCGCCAGTAATGGCCAGTGGCATATTTATACCGTGTAATGCCATCCAGTCTATTTCCTTTTCCCATCGAGGCCAATCCCACCAGCTCATGCTGTAATTCAGCGTACAATAATTTAAATAGTAACGGTATTCATAAGGTGTTTCCTTTCTGATTTTAGCTGGTAGTGATGGAAGTTTTGCAGGCAGTTTTAAGTTTTCGCCATTCCAGGTTATCTGGCAATGTGCATATTCTGTTAAATAATAATAGAATGCGGAAGCCAGCGCTACGCCGCTACTACCTCTTAGAACGATTTTGTTGTTTTTGCTTTCTATTTCGAATACGTCCATGCCGCTGTTGCTGGCCAGGCTCTGCGTGCTAAAATTGCTGTATTGTTTCGGTAAAACTCTTTTTATGAGTTCTTGAGTGGTTTCAATGTGCGATTGCGACCATGCCTTATTAAGAGATAATAACGTAATCGCGAGTAGTAGAATTTTCAACTTCATATTATATTTTTAAAAACCATTTTTTGTCGTATAGTATTTTCAGGAGAAATAGTTGAATGATAAGCATGCCAGTCCAAAGACCTGCCTGTTGCCATTCGGGCGGCATTTTCGTTATCAAACCTCCAAAAAGAAAGCTAGAGCTCGATTCGAAATTTACCAGACCATGTGCACAGATGTATATTAAAATGGAATTGCTTCCAATCCAGATGAAGGGTAAACACCACTTTCTGAGCGGACAAATATCGAAAAGGAAATAAAATAGTGAAAACAGTATGAGGCTCCATCCACCGGCAAACAAAACGAAAGAGCTGGTCCACATTGTTTTATTGATTGGAAAAACTCCAGACCAAAGCAGCCCAAGGCAAATGCATAAACAGCCCGCAGCGAGTAAGAAACCCATCTTCTTTAACGGGGTTAGGGTGGCCGATTTACCTTTGATAAATGTTCCGGTGAAAATGCCCATCATCGCAGAGCATATAGATGGAACTGTACTCATCAAGCCCTCCGGATCGTAAATAATTCGATGGAGTTTGCCGGGCAGAAAAAGCCTGTCGAAGTAAGCGGCAAAATTACCCTCAGGTGTTAACACGCCGCTTCCGAAACCTGGTACGGGGAAGCTTACCATAAGCAAGTAATATCCAATCAGGATAAATGCAAACCAAATAAGTTGTTTAGGCAGCGAAAAGTTAAGGTAAATTATCGCTGCGAAAAATGTTGAAAGCGCAATCCGGCCAAGCACACTTGCGAAACGCGTATTTTCATAGCCATTCCACTTCAACAAACCATTTACAATAAAGCCTAAAATTATTAACGTTATGGTTCTTTTTATTAAAGCCATGTAAACCTGTTTCCCTCCACCTTTATTGGAAACTTTTCCATCCAGGTAACGCTGATAAGAGAAGGGCATTGAAACGCCGGAAATAAATATGAAGAGCGGAAAAATGAGGTCGTAAAAAGTAAAACCATTCCAAGGTGAATGGTGTAATTGATTGCTTATTGTTATCAGCAAACGTTCTATAAAAGACAGCGATGTGCTTTTTTCGATTTGCCAGTTGTAGGTGTTTTGAACCAGACCGTAGTTTTGCTTTATGCCCTGAGCCAGGCCATGAAAAATTCCTTCGCCGCTAATAATCCAGAACATGTCAAAACCTCTAAGGGCATCGAGAGAAACAAGCCGGCCGTTAGCCTTTACATTTTGTTCTTTTGAATCGGTTTTAGTGGAATTCATTTCTGAACTGGTTATACTCATGAGCAGCGTAAATTTATCGATTTTAATACAGCTTATTTTTTAATTGTGGTGTGGTAAATTGCTTCGCCTTTTTCATTAACTACCTGCACAAGTAATTGATTTCTTTGCACCGAGAATAACATAAATCCATATTCTGAAGCAACCATTTCTGCTCCCGGGATTAGTTTAACAGGTGTTTTTTCTGATGCGGCACCAGAAATAAAATGGTGTGTTTGTCCATCTGGTCTAATGTATTGTAAGCTGTGTTCGTGGCCGGTGAGGTAAACATCTACGCCATACTTATCGAAGACTGCTTTTAATGAATTTCTTACTGCCTTTGTATCATAGGCATCGGTTCGGCTGCCGCCAGTATACATGGGATGATGACCTACAACGATTCTCCATTTTATGGATGGGTCTTTGTCTTCGAGGGTTTTAATAAGCCACTTTTTCTGCGCTATGGTATCCTGACCTTTAACATTTGGCCCGTATTCGGCATTTTTATAGAATTCAGGTATTAGTGGGTTGGTATCAATAAAAGCGATTAACACCTGATTTTGGGCGTCGCCATTGATTGCAAATTTTTTAGAAAAATAACGTGCAGGCATTTTCCACCTTCTGCTGATTTTTGAATATTCGACTTCAGCATCCGGATTTGATTTGTAATCGTGATTCCCTAAAACCACATACCAATCCCATTGCAGCGAGAAGTCTGTATAGATGTCTTCAAATGAGTATTTGAAAAGGGGATCCTGTGCACTGATTACGCCACTTGGATAAAAGTTATCGCCGGTAGAAATTATGAACTGTGCTTTGGTATCTGAAGCCGTGCGCCCCATTCCGGCAGCTACCTGTTTCTGATGGTCGGCACCGTTTCTTCCCCAATCTCCAATTGCGATGAAATTTAAGCTCGAATCTACTTTGATGAGTTTACCGGCCGGCGCATTTGGCAGTCCGCTTTTCAGTAATAATTGACTTTTGGCAGAAAGACCAAAGCAGAAAAGGAAGGCGATAGAAAAAATGATGCGCATGGTGTTGGTAGCAAAGGTTTCAGGGTCAAAAAAAATAGAATTAGTGGTTTTAAAAAGTTGGCAGTAAAAGCAAAAATCCCGCTCCTGTAGCACCAGCTACAGGAGGAGGGAATTTTATGGTTTTTAGTAAAGCTAAACTTTTTTAAAATGATACATTAATAGCCTGGGTTTTGCACGAGGGTGTTATTTGTTGCAATCGCAGTACTCGGAATTGGGAAAATTCTGCGGTAGGTATCTGCATTGGTTTTAGATAAGCCATAACTTGCCTCGAACTTGCCGAATCTAATCATATCATTGCGGTGCCAGGTTTCCCAGGTAAATTCTTTACAACGCTCATTGTACAAAACATCCAAAGTAATTGCCGATAGGGCAGGAGAAGTTGTACGGTTAGATCGAACACTGTTAACTAAAGATAAAGCTGTTGCCCCCAAAGTGGCCGTTCCACCTCTAAAAATTGCTTCAGCTTTCATCAATACGATATCAGAATAGCGGAAAACAGGCATATCGTTATTTTGGTTGCGGTTAATCGGGTTGGTGTAATCGGCCAGAAATTTTATGTTTCTGTAGCCTGTGTTCCAGGCAATTTCATCTTTACCTAAATCGTAAGCACTTGCGCCTAAACGCGAAGAAGTTAATGGCGTTAAGTTAAGCTGATAGGTTAAAACGCCCGCAGGAGTTGAGCCCGCATAGAACTGGTCGTAACCAAGATTTGTTGTGCTCACCATCACCGGGCTACCATCCTGCCAGGTTTGCAAACCTGTAAGCCATTGTTTGTTGCGTATATCGTTAGGGTCATTAAAGTTGGTGTAAAATTCAGAAGTGGTCATTCTTGGTCCGCTAGGCTTATTGTTAACAAGTCCGCTACCCGTATTTTGATTCATCACCGGATTTGTGAAAGCACCTGGAGTAGAACCAGAATATAAATACCTGATGCCCAGATTTCGGTTAAGATCATACCTTGCATGGGCCATTGTTCCGCTGGATGTAGATGCATCAAAAGGAATGGCGAAAATAAATTCTTTTTGCGAGGGTCCGTTGGTTGGGTAAAACATCTGAAGATAGGTAGACATCGGTTCAATACTGTAAAGACCAGAATTGATGATTTGATCGCAAGCGGCAATACAGTCATCATATCGTGGCGTGCCAGTATAAACAGCTGCATTTAAGTACATTTTTGCCAAAATGGAGTAGGCTAGGTACTTTGTTGGCAAGCCATATGTTGCTGTACCCGTTGTTGTTTTAAGGTATGGAATAGCCGCCTTCAATTCACTTTCTACATACGAAAACACTTTTGCTCTTGGTGCATTGGATTTTAAATCGGTTGCGCCATACAAGGTATCTAAAGGAACGTTTCCGTATAAATCCATCATCATGTAATAGGCAAAGGCACGCATGGTTTTAAGTTCTGCCATACTGGTGTTTTTTGTTGCACCTGCCGGAGCTGAATTGCCGATAATGGAAATGGTTTGGTTTGCTGTTCCGATGATGTTAGTTAAATAAGACCAGCCAGCCGCAACCCAGGCATTATCTTTTGTCCAGGTGTGGCGATGCAGTTCAAGGTATTTATTACCGTCAATCCAGTCAGAACCAAAAATGGCGAGCACCGATTCGTCTGTAGATGAGCTTTGTAAAAACCAGTATGTACTGGCATAATCGCTTCTTAAATTGATGTAAACGGGGCCGGATGCCGATGTAAGTTGTGCGGCAGTTTGTGGATACGACTCTGGTGTAAGTTCCGAAGTAATCGGAACATCAAGTTTTTGGCAAGAGGTAAACATTAACACCCCACTAATCAGGGCTAACATTCCAAATATTATCTTTTTCATAACTTATAATTTCTTTCTTTAGAATGATACGTTGGCACCAAGCAAGAAGGTGCGTGTTTTTGGATAGAAGTTGTTGTAATCTACACCTGGTGCAACGCCACCCTGGTTAACTTCCGGGTCTATACCTTTATAACCAGTAATGGTAAACAGGTTATTGGTTGAGCCGTACAAGCGGATATTGCTTACATATTTAAACGGTGTTTTAAAATTGTAGCCAAGCGTTGCATTATCAAGCCTAACGTACGAACCGTTTTCTATATATCTGTCAGAATAGTAAGAGTTTCTGGTGTCAGATATCTTATCATCGGCTGCGCTGTTAAGTATATTATTAACTGTTGCGCCGGCCGTGTAAGATAAATCTGCTCTTGTTGCATTGAAAATCTTATTACCGAAAGTACCTCTAATAAATATGTTTAAATCGAAGTCTTTGTATTTAAAGGTATTGCTCCAACCCATTAAAACCTTTGGTTGTGCGCTTCCTAAGTAAAAATAATCTGTGCCAATTCCCGGACTATTAGTTGTTGAGCCGTCGCGTTTATAAAACAGAGAGTTTCCGTTTGCATCTTTACCTGCATATTTAAGCGAGAAAAACTGGCCCAACGGATAACCAACTTTAAGGATTTGCAGTGTCGCGTTCGTTTGTCCCGGTCCTTCAGGATCAGAATATCTAACAGAATCACCATTTGAGTAAGGGCCCTTTAAGCTTGTAATTTTGTTTTTGTTGTAAGCCATGTTCACACTGGTAGACCATGAGAAATTTTTGGCCGAAACCGGCGTTGCGTTTAAGCTCACCTCGATACCTTTATTGTTTATGCTTCCACCATTCGCCCAAATTGAACCACCCGGAACAAGTGAGGCAGAAACGCTATATCTAAAAAGCATGTCAGTAGTGTTTTTATCATATACATCTACACTTCCTGTTAGCTTATTTTTGAAAAGCCCGAAATCAATACCAGCATTTTTTGTAGCTGTTCTTTCCCATTTAAGGTTCGGGTTTGAGCCTTGAACGGGTGCATACGCTGCCGCCTGAACGCCGTTGTTGTAATAGGTGCCGCTTGTACCGTAAATTAGTTTTCCTGTGTAGGCACCAATACCCGAAGAGTTACCCGTTACACCGTAACTTAAACGAAGCTTTAAATCGCTGACAACGTTTTGGTTTTTCATGAAATTTTCTTCACTGATTCTCCATGCAACACCCGCAGATGGAAAGTATCCCCATTGGTTGCTGTCGCCAAATACCGAACTTCCGTCCCGTCTGATGGAGCCCTGAAAAAGATATTTGTCTTTATAGCTATAATTCACCCTGAAAAAATCTGATATCATTAGTATCCTGCCGTAAGTAAGGTCGTTACCCAAATTAATTCTGTAAGAAGAAATGGCGTATGGATTTCCAAGCGTTAGGTTAGAAAAGCCAATGTTATCCGTCGGGAAATTTGTACTTGAAGTTTGAAAGCCATCGCCATAAACATTATCCTGATAGGTGTAGCCAAGCACTGCATTAATAGAGTGATCGCCGAGCTGTCTGTTCCAGGTTAAAAATGTTTCGAGGGTTTTAGTGGTATTTTCAAAATTACTTCTTAAGGCCGAACCGTTAGATCCGAATAAGCTTCCGATTAGTGTATGTGCGATACCGATACCTGGGTCGGGGTTATTATAAAAGTTTGAGGTTGGGTATTTTCCGAAATAGCTGCTGTAAAATTCACCGTGCGAAGCGGTAGTTTTCTGGTAAGACAGGTTTACGTTGTAAGTAAATCCCCAGGGAAGTTTCACTTCTGTATTAAAGCCTCCCAACAAAACGTTATATTTTGTCTCATCCTGTGCATTGCCAACAATCGCTAAGGGATTAAAGTAGCCCGAATTGTTTAAGTTTTCGAAGTAAGAACCATCTGCATTGTAAATTGGAGATACCGGAAGGCGTTTTGCCGCCTGCAGTAATACAATGTTTTGAAGCGGCTCATTTATTGCTTTGCTGCTCGAATTTGAAATGTTTAAACTGAATTTCACTTTATCGTTAAACGTATACTGATCGATATTCAGACGGCCAATTACACGCTCCAACGAACTTTCAGATAAGATACCATCTTTTTTGAAGTAGTTTAAACTCCCACTATAAATTGTGTGGTCTGAGCCGCCATTAAAAGAAAGGTTGTGGTTTTGAGCGTAAGCAGTAGAACGTTCAATAGCTTTCATCCAGTCGGTACTCGCACCAAGATCATCATTAGGCGAAAAGGCCGATTTGTTAGCCGTTAAGAAAGCACGTAACTGATCTGCATTCATTAAATCGAGCTGACTGCTTATCTTTTCTGCGCCAGCATAACCGCTGTAAGAAACCTGCGATTGTCCTTTTTTACCACGTTTGGTTGTAACCATAATTACACCGCTTGCGGCACGGTTACCGTAAATAGCAGTCGCTGCCGCATCTTTCAACACATCAATAGATGCAATGTCGGCAGGTGCTATCGCCGCGATATCTGCTCCAGGTATACCATCAATTACATAATAGGGAGCACCTGGACTGTTAACTGTAGATGCACCACGGAGTATAACTGCGGCAGGTTTATTCGGATCGCCACTGGCACTGATGTTCATACCGGCAACTTTACCCTGCAGTAGCTGCCCAACATCGGCAATAGCGCCTTTGTTAAGTTCTTCGGGCTTAACGGATGTAATGGCACTTGATAAAGTTTTACGGGTAGTGGTACCATAGCCCACTAAAACCACCTCTTTTAACGAAGTGCTGGCCTCTGTAATGGAAACTTTATAGTTTGATGCAGCACCTACAGTAATGGTTTTTGTTTCGAAACCCATAAAGGTGAATGAAATAACATCGCCTGTTTTGGCAGATATGCTGAAAGCACCTCCGTCTGTAGTAACGGTTACTTTACTGGTTCCCTGCACGGCCACAGAGGCGCCCAAGATAGCTCTGTTCTCCGTGTCGGTCAAAGTTCCGGTAATTTTTCGTTCGGTTTGTGCCGAAACAATATTAAAGGATTGGCAAATCAGTAAAAGAAGTAAAAAAATACCGCCATACTTTAAGCGTACAAATTTAGATTTCATGATTTTTGTAGCATTAGGTTCATAAATGGTTAGTTTTATTTGATTAATAGTTGTTAGAATTTTATCGTTTCGGGTAGGTATTTGGAAACCAGTTCCTGGTAATATGGTTTAAGCTCTGCCCAGCTTTTCTGATTTGGATTTTTTGAGTACAAATCGTAGGGATTGAATAATCTAACCCATTTAAACAGCTCGTGGTCTTTTTCACTCATCAGGTGATTGTACGCATTTTCCCGGTGCTGGGAGTAAAAAGAATGATAACGCAGCATGTAAAGGCCTGCTTCCGGTATGTATGGCTTCATCATATGGTATACATACTCGTCATGTCCCCATGATAAATGCACATTATCCAATCCACAGTTCTGTTCGTAAACGCCTAGTTTTGTTTGGTAAAGCGGGTTGTGGAAATCTGGATTATTGCTAAAAAACTCCGGGTAAACGATTTTATCTGAGTACGCACATCCCACCGGAAAAGTATCGCCAACAACTGCCCACTGTGGTTCGCCGTAAAGGCACAAAACTTTACCCATATCGTGTATTAGTCCCACCAAAACCATCCAGTCCGGATGTCCGTCATTGCGGATCGCTTCAGAAGTTTGCAAAAGGTGCTGCATCTGATCCAGGTCTGTATCCGGGTCAGAATCATCTACAAGTTTGTTAAGAAAATCGAAAGCATTCCAGATTGGCATTTCTTCTATGTTGAATGCCAGATACTTTGCCTTTTTTTCCATAACAAAATCATAGGTTTGATAGGTATGGTTTAGCCGGTAAAATTCTTTTACACTGTCTTTTTCTGTTTCAGCATAATTTCTAAATTCCTGCTCTTCTTTATCCGAATTGATAGCAGAAGGATCCGGATAACGCTTCAATACATCGTTTTCCCATTGATCGAGATTGTCCAAAGGATTGTTGCTATCCCTCGCAGCTGTTTGTGAATTGCTCATATATGGTTAGATATAAATTAAAACTTATTGTTTTTTCGAGATTTAAAATTGTGCTTTTGAAACCTGATTACGCTGTTTTATGCGAAATTTATTTACGTAAACGATTAAGTAAACCTGAATATGCTGCCGAAAACAAGGCGCTCTGGCGATTAATTTGGAGGTTTATTTCAGAAATTAGTGTTGTCTTAGCCAATTCCGGATTTTGGGTAAATGTTAAAATTATGTAACATAAACGTTAATGTTACGATTATTTTCTACTTTCGTATGCTTGGGTGCCTTATTGCCGGTGGGTAAGTTGAATTTCTCCTTACCGGAATTTAGATATTGCATTTCCAACATCAATAATTTAACTGGCTTATTTAAACCGCTGGTTAATTTGATTGATGAAATAACTAACCAAACAACATCGCAATGGCTTCGGATCAGGTAAATATTAAACGGCTGGCACAGGAACTTAACATTTCCATTGCAACGGTTTCTAAGGCATTAAATGATAGTTACGAAATTAGCGCAAAGACAAAAAACAGAGTCTGGGATTTGGCAAAAGCCCTAAATTATACGCCTAATCCTGCAGCCAGCAATTTGCGTAGCCATAAAACAAAAACCATTGCTGTAATTATTCCCGACGTTGCAAACAACTTTTTCTCGCTTGCGATAAAAGGGATTGAAGAAGTGGCGAGAATACACGGTTACCACGTGTTAATTTACCAGACGCATGAAGATACTGAAATGGAAATTTCATTTACCAACAGTTTATTAAACGGGCGGGTAGATGGGATTTTAACCTCTGTTTCCAGTAACGAGTACAATAATGACTACTACCGGGATCTGGTAAAAAAGGTTCCGCTGGTCTTCTTCGATCGTGTTTATGAGTCTTTGCAGACTTTTAAAATCACAACCGATGATTATGACAGCTCCTTTGCGGCAACGCAGCATTTGCTTGATTGTGGTTGCAAAAAAATTGCCTTTTTGTTTGGTCTGGAGAAATTGCCGGCTGGTAGAGCCAGGTTCTCCGGCTATCAGGATGCGCTTAAGGCAAATGAGATTGATTTCGATGAGCAGCTGGTTTTGCATTACGAAAACCTCGAAGAGCAGAATGTGGATAATATTGAACAATTGTTTAAGCAACATCATCCTGATGGCATTTTTTCCTCGATAGAAGAATTCATTATACCAACTTACCTGGCCTGCAGAAACATGTCGCTAAGCATCCCGCAGGATGTTAAGGTATTAAGTTTTTCAAACCTAAGTTCAGCCAAATTGCTTAATCCGGCGCTCACAACCATAACGCAACCGGCTTTTGATATTGGCCATGAAGCTGCAAAGTGTTTGTTTAAAATTTTGAATAACAAAGGTTTTGATGATGAACAAAACATTGTGCTGAAATCTACACTTATAAAAAGAACGTCTACAAACTGCTGATTTGCCGCATTTAGGCCTCAGTTTACCGAAAACGTTTACGTAATTAAATCCAGGGCTTGATCGGCTTTGATTGGAATTTTTTCTGATTTTTAGAACAACCAAATATACCAAACAACCATGAATCACCTTTCAGCGCTAGATTGCGCCGTTTTTATTTTATATTTTATTATTGTTTCCGCATACGGTTATTATGTTTACCGCTCGAAGAAAAAGAAAAAAACAGATACCAAAGATTACTTTCTTGCCGAAGGTTCATTAACATGGTGGGCAATTGGTGCATCAATTATTGCCTCTAATATCTCTGCCGAGCATTTTATTGGCATGTCGGGTTCTGGCTTTGCCATGGGCTTGGCCATTGCAAGTTACGAATGGATGGCTGCCGCTACTTTAATTATCGTAGCCGTATTTTTTCTGCCAATTTACCTCAAAAACAAAATTTACACCATGCCGCAATTCCTGTCTAACCGCTATAACAACACGGTAAGCACATTAATGGCGGTTTTTTGGCTTTTGGTTTATGTATTTGTTAACCTTACCTCGATATTTTTTCTGGGCGCCATAGCCATTGAAACGATAACCGGCATTCCTTTTAACATCTGCATCATATTTTTAGCGGTTTTTTCGGCGATAATAACTCTGGGCGGCATGAAGGTAATTGGGTATACCGATGTAATTCAGGTTTTTGTTTTGGTAATAGGAGGCCTAATAACGTGCTATATGGCCCTTCAGTTGGTTTCGCAGAAACTAAATGTTGATGGTGTTTTGGGTGCTCTGCCTTTGTTAAAAAGCGAAGCCTCGGATCATTTTCATATGATATTCTCCAAAGGTGATAAATTTTACAACGAACTTCCGGGCGTTGCAGTTTTGGTTGGTGGCCTTTGGATAAATAACTTAAACTATTGGGGATGTAACCAATACATTGTACAGCGGGCGCTTGGTGCGGATTTGAAAACCGGCCGTAGCGGTTTAATCTTTGCAGCCTTTCTCAAATTGCTGATACCTTTAATCGTTGTTATTCCAGGTATTGCGGCATTTGTGTTGTACCAGCGGGGCTACTTTCATACCGAAATGCTGGATGCTGCGGGCACGCTTAAACCGGATCATGCGTATCCCGTGTTAATGAACTTATTACCCGTTGGTATTAAAGGTCTTGCTTTTGCAGCACTAACCGCGGCAATAGTTGCTTCGCTGGCCGGAAAATCAAACAGTATTGCTACAATTTTTACGCTTGATATTTATAAAAAGTACATCAAGCCCTCTGCAACCGAAACACGTATGGTGGCTGTAGGCCGGTGGTCTGTTGTTGTAGCTTCGTTGATAGCAATTGTTGTCGCCCCAGCGCTCAGAAGTTTCGATCAGGTTTACCAGTTTATCCAGGAGTATGTGGGCTTTATTTCGCCAGGTGTGTTTGCTATCTTTTTACTGGGCTTTTTCTGGAAAAAAACAACCTCAAGGGCAGCGCTTTGTGCGGCATTGTTAACCATTCCGCTTTCCATATTTTTTAAGTTTTTGCCTTCAATCAGTCAGGGCTTAATTGGCGATATCCCCTTTCTTCATCGAATGTCGTGGGTTTTCGTGACCATCATCATTGTTATGGTTTGCATTACGCTTACTGATCCGAAAAGCAAAAATAATCCGCAGGGACTCGAGATTGATAAGTCGATGTTCGCGGTTACGCCGGGATTTATGGTTGCTTCTGTAATTATATTGGGTATTATGGCTGCACTTTACACCGTCTTTTGGTAACCACTGCTGTTATAAAAAAGCTAAACTAACAATATGAAATATTACCTCTTTTTTGCCCTGCTGATTTTTGGAACTTTGGTTGCCAGCGCACAATCAAAATTTAATGTGCTTAACTTTGGCGCAGTAGGAAACGGTAAAGTGAATGATGCTGCTGCAATTCAGAAAGCTATAAATGCCTGTTCGGCTGCAGGTGGTGGCCAGGTTTTGATACCAGCCGGCCACGTTTTTTTAGCGGGGCCGTTTGCGCTTAAATCATTCGTTGAACTCCGGGTAGAAGGTGGCGCCAAAATATTGGCAAGCCCGGATGAATCGCTTTACACAGAGAGCGCCTTCGGAGCGAATAAAGGAGAAGGTACCGTGTGGATAGGCGGAAAAAATTTAGAGCAGGTAAGTATTACCGGAACAGGGATGTTGGATGGGAATGGCATATCTTTTATGGGCGAAGAGTTGGTAGATTCTTATGTGCTTAAACCTTTCAACGTGGTAGATCCAAGGCCACATCTGTTAACACTTATCGGATGTAGAAAAATTAATATTGATGGGGTGACGCTACAAAATTCGGCATACTGGACTTTGCATCTTATCGGTTGCAATGACGTTTCAGTATCAAACATTAGTTTGCTTAATAGTATCAAAATTAGAAATAGCGATGGAATTGATATCGACCATAGTAAAAATGTACGGATTACCAATTGTTTCATCGAATCTGGCGATGACTGCATCTGCCTGAAAAACCGCCGCGAATTTGAATCTTATGGTCCTTGCGAAAATATTGTTATCAGCAATTGCACCATGACTTCCAGTTCGTGTGCCATTAAAATTGGCTCCGAAAATATGGACAGGATTAGTAAAGTGCTGGTTAATAATTGTAACATTCGCAGTAGTAACCGTGGTATAGGTATTCAGAACCGGGATGAGGGTACCGTGAGTGATGTGGTTTTTTCCAATATATTGATTGAATCAAAGTTATTTTCTGATGTTTGGTGGGGGAAATCTGAACCAATTTACATTACTGCGTTTCCGAGAGCAACAGGAAACAATAAGGATGCGGGCTGGCGCTTGCCTAAAGGGAAAACAAAAGGCGAGGTAGGTTCAGTTAAAAACATATACTTTTCTGAC
Source organism: Pedobacter sp. AC464 (assembly GCF_979253075.1). Classification (NCBI taxonomy): domain Bacteria; kingdom Pseudomonadati; phylum Bacteroidota; class Sphingobacteriia; order Sphingobacteriales; family Sphingobacteriaceae; genus Pedobacter; species Pedobacter sp. AC464. The sequence continues at coordinate 2,067,448 of NZ_CEEDBV010000001.1, read as the reverse complement.
ATTCGCTGTGTTGGCGAAAGCGGGGTGTATGTAAGTGCCGCCAGTGCCGATAAAATTTCAGATATTCACTTTAACCAGGTTTCTGTACTAATTGATAAAACTACAGACCTGCCTGGTGGCGTTTATGACAGGCGTCCGAGTAATGTTGAAGGACTTGTAAAAAGTGCTATCGCAGGGTTTCATTTCGAAAATACCGGCTACATCAGTTTAAAAAATAGCGAAGTTATCTGGGGGAAATCAAAGCCTTCGTATGCAGGCAACGCTGTTGAAACTAAAAATGTATCGAAACTAGAAAAGACCAATTTTGTAGAGCGAACGGTATCTGGCCGATGATTTATGCCTTACCATAATTATTTAACCAATTACATAACTAATTTTTCTTCAAACAGGCGGTAGACTTCCCAAAGCCTGCTCTAAACGGGATTTTTACTTAAACGTTTACGCAAATAAAGTTTAGTGGTTTAAGATTTAGCGCTTGTTTTTTTTACAATTTAGACCTAAATAAGTTGCAAAGAAAAAATTGTTGATAGGTCTGTCCTTCATGATTCATTGCCGTACCGGACCAAAAAAGCTTTCCGGAACTTATTCCAAATGGATTTTGAAAATGGAAAAGAGAATTACCGTCCTTATTAATTTGTTTGGAGAAGGCATTGTGCATTTACCGGTGGTTTACCGGACTAAAATAGATGAGCGGCAACCAGCAAATCCTTTGAGGTATTGTACGATTGACCTCCCTCAGCGTAACCTCCCGGGATGGCTTTATTCCAGCGCATTCAGTTACAGCGTTAGTTCAAATCAATTAAATAATGCGAAAGCTTTCCACTTCACGAGGGCAGAAGGCAAAAAGAATTTGTATTATGAAATTATGCTAGGTGTTATTTCGGAATATATAGAGCTCGTCGAATCTGGCAAAGTGGAAAGCCTGACAAGTGATGCTGAAACTAACCTGCACAACAAACTTGCCTCTTAATCGCAGTTAATGCCAGCACTTCCGGCCGAAACATGAAAACCAAATATAAAAAATTAGAACAAACCTGGCGTTGGTACGGACCTAACGACCCTGTAACTTTGTCTGACGTGAAACAGGCCGGTGCAACCGGCATCGTTACCGCTTTGCACCACATTCCACATGGCGAAATCTGGCCGTTGGCCGATGTCGAAGAGCGAAAAGCAATTATCGAGGCAGCAGGCCTGAGCTGGTCTGTTGTAGAAAGTGTGCCAGTGCATGAGGCGATAAAAACACGCCGGGCGGATGCCGGTAAATACATCGAGAATTACAAAATTTCCCTTCAAAATCTTGCTGCCTGTGGCATAAAAACCGTTTGCTATAACTTTATGCCGGTGTTAGACTGGACCCGCACGCAACTCGATCTGGAAATGACCGACGGCTCGAAAGCCCTCTATTTTAACTGGATTGATTTAGCGGTTTTCGACCTTTATATTTTAAAAAGAGACGGTGCGAAAGACGATTACCCGGTTTCAGTTCTGCAAAGGGCTGAAAGTAAGTTTGCAACTTTAAACCAGCAGCAACTTGATGATTTACGCATAAATGTTTTGATGGGCATACCCAACGAAAAAGAAATTGAGCTGGAAACCCTGCGCAACAGCATTAATGAATATGCCAGGATTGGTTTTAATGGCCTTCGGGAAAACCTGGTTTATTTCCTTTCATCAATTGCCGGCGTTTGCGAACAGGAGGGTATAAAAATGACCATCCATCCAGACGACCCGCCTTATCCAATTTTGGGTTTACCAAGAATTGCAAGCACGCTTGATGATTTCAATTACATCCTCAGCAACGTGGATAAACCTTTTAACGGCGTTTGCTTTTGTACAGGCTCGCTTGGCGCAGGTGTAGAGAATAATGCGCTAGAAATTTTCAACGCAGTGAAAGCACGGGTTTATTTTGCACATTTGCGTAATGTAACCAAAGATGAAGATGGCAGTTTTTATGAAGCCGACCATTTGGGTGGCGATGTAAATATGTACGAAATCATGAAAGCTTTATCTGAAGAAAATGCCTTGAGGGAAAAACCGATACCTTTCCGCCCCGACCATGGTCACCAGATGCTGGATGATTTGGCGAAACAGAGCAACCCGGGCTACTCAGCGATAGGACGCCTGAGGGGTTTAGCAGAACTTCGCGGCCTCGAACTCGGTGTTACCGGAAATTATTAACTTTAACAGAATAAACACCCTATTTTTTAATAAACAAAAGATAAAAGGTTTTAAGATATTTTTCAATGCAGAAAGTTTCAATTAAAGACATCGCTAGGATTAGCGGCACCTCAGTAACAACGGTATCGTTCGTGATAAATGGTAAAGCGAAGGAAAAACATATTAGCGAGTCGGTAATTTCGAAGATTGAAAAAATCGTAGCAGAAATGGCCTATAAGCCAAACTCCCTTGCGAGGGGATTGCGTACAGGAAAATCCAAAATTGTCGGCTTCCTGGTAGATGACATCTCGAAACCTTTTTTCTCGGAAATTGCAAGGCATATCGATGAAAAAGCTTCAGAACATGGCTATAAAATAATTTTTGGCAGCATAGGAAACGATAAAGAACGAGCCCGCGATATGTTGAAGATTTTTAGCGAGCGCCAGGTTGATGGTTACATTATCGCCTTACCGGAAGGCCTGGAAAACGAAGTGACGGCGCTGCTCGACAGTAAGGTGCCGATGGTATTTTTTGACAGATTTTTGCCCGAGATAAATGCAGATTTTGTACTAACAGACAATGCAAAAGCTACCGCAGATGCTACGGCGCATCTTGTTGATAATGGGTTCAAAAACATTGCGTTCATCACGATAGAAACCGCTCAGCAACAAATGCTCGACCGTTTAGACGGCTACCGGAACACAATTAAGAGATTTGGACTCAAAGAGAATATTCTTCAGATCGTTTATACCGACCAAAAAACGACCGTTGGTAAGATAAAAAGCTTTTTACTCGAAAATAAGGATACTGATGCGGTGTTATTTGCTGCCAATTACCTTACCATGAGTGCGCTTCAGTTATTTAAAACTAAAGATAAAACGCTGCTTACTGCAAAGGCACTTATTTCATTCGATGATTTTGAACTGCTGGAATTTATTAGCCCTTCAATAACATCCATCGAGCAACCCATTAAAGCAATAGCAGGGCAGATTTTTCAGCTGATGTTGAAAAGGCTCGACGCGAAAAAAACCGATGGATTGCAGGAATCTTCTGTAATCAAACTGCCGGCCAGCCTTATTAAAAGAGCATCAACAGCTGCCAAGTTAGCTAAGAAAGTAAAGCTTGTAAGTTAATAACCGGTTAAGCTACTGCGCCATTTTGTTTGCCTGGCAGCGAGAAATGAAAACTGTAGCATTTTATGCGGCTTTCGCAGAAGAACTGGTGATTGCATAGAAAAAACAGGTTGTTTTAATTGCTATTGATGGCAAAACAACCTGTTTTTTGTTTAAACAATGTTAAGCAACTACACTTATTTTCTCTATTTCTTTTACAATTGCCGCTTCAAGTGCTGACGATGCTTTAACTAATGGCAATCTAACCGTATCACCACACACATTAAGGTTTTTTAAAGCAGCCTTAATCCCAGCGGGGTTGCCTTCTGCAAAGGCTAACTTTGTAAATTCTATCAGGCTTAAATGTGCCGGAACCGCTGATCTAAAATCGCCTTTTAAACAAAGGTTTACCATATCAGAAAATTGCTTCGGCAAAGCATTTGCAATTACCGAAATAATGCCCGAAGCACCTAACGCAATCATTGGTAAAGTAATTGGATCATCTCCGGATATTAAAAGAAAATCTTCCGGTTTATCACGCATTATCTGGTTAAACTGGTCGAAGTTACCTGATGCCTCTTTTGTTGCAATGATATTGTTAAAATCGTGTGCCAATCTGCACGTTGTTTCCGGAGTCATGTTACTCATCGTTCTTCCGGGCACGTTATATAAAATCAAATCAAGCGGAGAAACCTCTGCAAGGTGCTTGTAATGCTGATAAATTCCTTCCTGAGTTGGTTTGTTGTAATAAGGGCTAACGGATAATATTGCACTGTAGCCAGTAGAATTGAATGTTTTTATTTCCTCGGCCACTGCATATGTATTGTTGCCACCAATTCCGGCAACCAATGGTAATCTGTTGTTGTTAATTTCAGCAGTAAAAGCCCACACCTTCTTCTTCTCGTCTTTAGTCATGGTGGCTGTTTCGCCGGTTGTACCTAAAGAAACGAGGTAATCTATCCCTCCGTTTACCAGGTGATTAATAAGGTTCTCTAAACCATTATAATCAACTGTTCCATCTGTGTTAAAAGGCGTAACTAAAGCCACACCAGTACCCTGAAATTTGTTCATTACTTTTTTAATTATTGAATGTGAATTATGGAGCGATGGCGCATTTCCTCGTCATATCATCCAATAAGTCAATTACATTCTTTCTTACTTTATCATTCCCAATAGCTCCGCATCGCTGATGATTGGGATGTTTAATTTGTTTGCTTTTTCCAGTTTTGAAGGCCCCATATTTTCTCCGGCAACCAGGTAATTTAGCTTGCCCGATATGCCACTTAAAATTTTTCCGCCGTTAGCTTCGATTAAATCTTTCAATTCGTCCCGGCTATAGTTTTCAAAAACGCCCGAAATTACGAATGTTTTTCCAATTAGCATATCACTGTCGAGCGTTATTACTTTTTCTTCAATTTCGAACTGTAATCCGGCCTCTTTTAATAATTCTATTTGCGATATATGCTCCGCTTTTGCAAAATACTCAACAATGCTTTCAGCAATGCGTTGTCCAATTTCATCAATAGCGATGAGTTCTTCTACATTTGCCTTAGCCAGGTTATCTACATTTTTTGCCCCCGCGGCTAATTTTTTGGCAACAGTTTCGCCAACATAACGAATGCCTAAGCCGAAGAGCACTTTTTCGAAAGGCATTTCCTTCGATTTTTCGATACCGGCAAGCATATTTTCTATTGAGCGTTCACCGAAGCGGTCAATGGACTTTAGCTGGTCCGACTTCTGATAAAGTGTGTATAAATCACTTATATGGTTAACGAGTCCTCTTTTAAAAAAGGTTTCGATAGTTTCATCTCCCAATCCGTCGATGTTCATTGCCTTACGGCTAATAAAGTGTTGAATTTTTCCAACAATCTGTGGCGGACAACCTTCATCGTTCGGACAATAATGAACTGCCTCGCCTTCTTTTCTGATTAATTCAGTTCCACATTCAGGGCAGTTATGAAGGTAATGAACCTTTTTAGCATCTGGTAAACGCTTATCTAGGTTAACTTTTATTATTTTGGGAATGATTTCACCGCCTTTTTCCACAAATACGGTATCACCCTCGTGCAAATCCAGCCGTTCAATTTCGTTTGCGTTATGCAAAGTCGCTCTTTTTACGGTTGTTCCGGCAAGCAAAACAGGTTTCAGGTTTGCAACCGGGGTTACCGCGCCAGTTCGGCCAACCTGGTAGGTTACCTTTTCGAGTGTAGTTTCTACCTCTGCAGCTTTATATTTGTAAGAAATTGCCCAACGTGGCGATTTTGCGGTAAAGCCCAGTTCCTGTTGCTGGCTGTAATTGTTAACTTTAATAACAATGCCATCAATGTCGTAACTTAGCTTAAAGCGCTCGTTTTCCCAGTGGTGGATAAAAGCTAAAACATCATCAATACTGTCTACCAGCCGGTTATGTTCGCAGACGTGGAAACCCCAATCTTTAACTGCATTTAAACTTTCCCAGTGGGTTTTAAATTCATTCTTATCTGTGTAGAGGAAATAAATAAACCCATCGAGGGGTCTTTTTGCAACCTCGCCGCTATCCTGCATTTTTATTGTGCCAGAAGCAAAGTTTCGGGGGTTTGCATAAGGAATCTCGCCAAGTTCTTCACGATAAGCATTAAGTTTGAGGAAGGCAGCTTTGTGCATAAAAATTTCGCCACGAATTTCGAATTGTGCAGGCGCTTTATCGCTTCTTATTTGGTGAGGAATGGTGTGGATTGTTTTTACATTGTTGGTTACATCATCGCCCTTGGTGCCATCGCCACGGGTAACGGCCCGAAGTAGTTTTCCATTTTCATAGGTTAAGCTTATGGATAAGCCATCGAATTTAAGCTCGCAAACGTATTGAAAATTGTCTCCGATCGCCTTTCTGATTCGTTCATCAAAATCGCGGAGGTCCTGCTCATTGTAAGTGTTCCCGAGCGATAACATTGGGTATTTGTGTGGAACAGTTACGAAGTTTTTGGTAATGTCGCCACCAACCCTTTGCGTAGGTGAATTCGGGTCTGCATATTCCGGGTTGGCATGCTCTAATTCTGCCAGATGCTTAAGTTTTTTATCAAATTCAAAATCACCAATGGTTGGCATTGCCAGAACATAGTAATTGTAATTATGTTGGTTTAACTCTGCCACAAGGGCATCCATTTCTTCTTTTGCAGTAAATAACGACATGCAACAAACTTATAGAAAATTGTTGTTTTTTGCCACAGTTAATCGCCTTTATCTCGCTTTTGCCAAATTAGATTTTGCTTGGGTGGAAACTTTGAAATACTCAAAACCTTATTAGTGGAAGTGGTGTTGAATTTATAGAGGAAAGAGATATGGAAAATACGACTACTAAGAAAAACATCAAAAACGATTTATTACTTGAAGGCTTAAAGTTTGCCGGCAATGCCATTGGCATCCACTATGGAAAAGGGAAAATAAAAAAGTCGGTTTCCAGAAATCTGAGCATGGTAGATAGCTTGGTAACCGCCGCTTTCACCCGTAAGGGAAGCGTGCCTTTTAAGTCGCAAAGAGCTATAGAATTAGGTAGTTTGGGCGTAATAGCGCTCTACAATATTATGCGGGGTGTAAAAAGAAAACGTACAGGGCTAATTGTAGAAGGTGTTTTTCTGTCTTTAGCTTTGGGTACCGTGCTCGTTGCTTCAAATATGCAGCGGAAACGGCCAGTTGCATCGATTAAAGTGGGCGGCTAGGTTCAGTGTTTAAACCAGCCTGTTTTCTATGTACTCAAATATGGTTATAAAATCTTTATCCAAAATTTCTTTAAAAACTGCCAGCTGGTAAGTAAGCTGGTTCAGTTGATGGTCATTAAGGGTTTGCGGCCACAAGCGCATACAAATCCGGTTTAACGCATAGCTGATGTTTTCCAGTTTTTGGTAACTTAGCAAGTATTTGCTGCTGATAAACTGTTCAAGAAATTTAAAAAAAACCTCAGGATTTTTGAGTTTGCAATGTTCCAGGAAATCGCTCAGCGAATCTTTTTTAACGTTGCTTAAATTATCGTAAAACTGATTTACCTGTACCAGATTGTGTTCGATAAGCAGGTGATCTAACAGGAGTTCGAGACCGATGTGCGCCAGGAATGAAGGGCGTACGGCGGTATTTTCCACAACCGGGATAATCAAGTGTTTCAATTCAGTTGTTTTTTCCAGGAAGAATTCAGATGAGTGGAACAATAAATCGACGGCCAGATGTCTTTTCCATCCCGCCAGTAAGGCTTCTTCGTCCGGATTTCCAAAGAATAAAAACTCATTTTTTTGCGGATACAAATTGGCTTCCTTTGACGCATTCTTAACTAAATCGGGCAGCACAACGCCCATTACCACATTGGCATTGCTATTAAACCTGTCGAAATAAAAATGCGAAAGAAAGTTCATGATGTAAAGATAACTTTTATCAGTGGCGAAGTTTAAATTAGCTGCTATCTTAACCTGAAGATAACAAATCAATTTTCGAATCTATAAATCACCTTCCGGATTTCGCTTTCGGCTTTACTTTCAAAAAACTATCTTTGCGCAATAATTTTATACCATGACAAATTTTGTTGAAGAGTTACGTTGGAGAGGCATGTTACACGATATTATGCCTAATACTGAAGAAAAGTTAAAAGAGGGTATGACATCGGGTTATATCGGTTTTGACCCAACGGCAGATTCTCTACACGTAGGCCATTTAACGCAGATTATGACACTGATCCACTTTCAAAATGCCGGGCACAAGCCTTTTGCATTAGTTGGTGGCGCAACAGGCATGGTTGGCGATCCATCGGGGAAATCTGATGAGCGCAACCTGCAAACACCGGAAATGGTTGAGCATAATTTAGCCGGCATGAAACGACAACTTGCAAAGTTTTTAAAGTTTGAGGATGCTGGGAATGGCGCTGTAATGGTTAACAATGCAGATTGGTTTAAAAATATGAACTTTTTAGACTTTATCCGTGATGTTGGCAAACACATTACCGTAAATTATATGATGGCAAAAGACAGTGTTAAAAAACGTCTTGAAGGCGATACAGGCATGTCATTTACAGAATTTTGTTACCAATTGGTGCAAGGCTATGATTTTTACTATCTATGGAAGCACCACAACTGCGTGGTACAAATGGGTGGCTCGGACCAGTGGGGCAATATTGTAACCGGTACAGAATTAATTAGAAGAAAAGATAGTGGAACTGCATTTGCAATGACCACGCAATTGATAAAAAAGGCAGATGGAACTAAATTTGGTAAAACCGAAAGCGGCGCCATTTGGTTAGATCCCGAAAAAACTTCTCCTTATAAATTTTACCAGTTTTGGTTAAACGCATCTGATGATGATGTTAAAAAATGGATTCGGATTTTTACGTTAAAAACGAAGGCCGAAATCGAAGATTTAGAAATTCAGCATGATGCCGCACCGCACTTAAGAATTTTACAAAAAGCTTTAGCTGAAGATATAACGGTTAAAACGCATTCGCCTGAAGCATTGGAAACCGCGATTAAAACCTCTGAATTTTTGTTCGGCAACGGCTCGCTCGAGTTTTTGCAAAGTTTGTCGCCAAATCAGGTTCTGGAAATGTTTGAAGGGATTCCTCAGTACAAAGTTCTCAAATCGGAGTTGCAGGCGGGTTTAGATGCTGCCACACTACTTGCTGAAAAAACCGCTGTATTTGCATCAAAGGGTGAAACCAAAAAATTAATCCAGGGTGGTGGCGTTTCAGTAAATAAAGAAAAGGTTTTAGATGCAAACCAACTATTTACCACAGCACATTTAATTAACGAGCAGTTTATTGTTGTCCAGAAAGGCAAGAAAAATTACTTTTTATTAATTGCTGAGTAACGGTAAAAGCGGTAGTTCTTAAAATCGCATTCATAAAAAAGGTGCCTCCGTTTTACCGGAGACACCCAACTAATCCAAATTTAACTTAATTTATTTTTGAGAGCGATATAACTAGTATCCGGGATTTTGTTTGAGCTTAGGATTAGCACTTAGAATATCCCGTCCAATTGGAAATATTTCCGTGTGTTTATCTGCATCAGGTTTTTTGTCCCACCAAATGCCGGTATTAAATACACCCCAGCGGATCAAATCTGTTCTGCGGCGGTTTTCCCCAATAAATTCTCTGCCCCATTCATCAAGCATTTCCTGGTCTGTAAGCTGGCTGCCCGTAGCATTATACAAGCTCGGTGAGGCTGCCGGATAATTCCGTTGCCTTACCTGATTGAGGAGGGTGGCAGCTGCGGCTTTATCACCTGCACGGTATCTGCACTCTGCAAGGGTATAGTAAACTTCAGATAACCTGATTTCTGCATAGGCAGATGTGATTCTGTTCGGATCGGAAGTTGGGTAAACCGGGTATTTTACCAGGAATACGCCAGAATTATGATCTGCGTGATTCATGTTAGATTCTTTATCGGCAATTTTAACTCCAGGTTTTGCTCCGAGGAAGAGGCCAACCTGGTCTCTGATAAACAAAGCATACGGACCTTTATTTCCCCTTACGGTATCGGTTCTGGTAACACCGTTTACCACTTTCGAGTAGGGTAGGTAGCCATATAAAAACATACCTTCACGTTTGCTGTCGCCAAGATTTTTGTACTTTTTCAAGCGCAGATCATCAGGATATTTCTGGAATTTAACAAACGGTTTGCCCAGGGTGTGGGTATACTCCACGCTGTCTACATCGCGGCCAGGCTGTAAAGCAAAGCGTGGGTTCGACTGTCCAAAATCTGTGAAACCACAATAAAGCGGGGCAGCATCGTAAGTCATTCCCCAGAAAAACATACCACTATCGTATTGCCAGTGTGTTCTGGCTAAGGTTCCTGGGAAACCATAAATAACCTCTGAGTTCAGCGTTTTATTGGTATAGTCGAAAGGTGCGTCCCATCGGTTATCCAAGGTATAACTGCCGTACTTGCCGGCAATAATATCACGACAAACGGTTTCGCATTCTGTGTATTTATCTGTACCGATATACACTTTTGCGTTTAGGTAAAGGCGGGATAATAGAGTTGCGGCGGCTGCTTTTGTCCATCTTCCAATTCCATTTGCGCCAAGCTGCTCCCGTGTTGGTAAAAGCGGAATTGCAGCCTTAAGCTCAGATTCGATATAATTAAAAGTTTCCTGAGGCGTTGCCTGCGTTCCACCTTGTGTAGAGTTTTTTACGTCTGTTACAATTTCGATGTTCCGGTAAAAATCGAAGGCACGCAGGTAGAACCAGGCCCTCAAGGTTCTCAGTTCTGCTTTAAAATCAGTCAGTTCATCAGGTGTTATGCTCAGTTTGGCTGGGTCTGTTATGCCCTCCATATCCTGTAATGAGTTTGTTGCCAGCACGATACCCTGGTAGAAATTTCGCCATCCGCCATTTGCAAAGCCATCCTGGGCAGTCCAGGTGTGGTAGTGCATGCGCTGATAATAGCCACCATCCTGCCAGTCGCCCTGACGGTTGTAAGTGCCAATTTCATCTGTACAATCTTCGCCAACGGCGTAAACATCATTACCCTGGATGCTCCAGTAAGCATGTTCAAACGGACGAAGAAAATCCCGGATTACATCATCCCGTCTGGTTAGGAAGTTCGCCGCATCAACCTGATCGTAAACATGTTCGTCTAATTTTGTACATCCTGTAACTGCCAGTAAAAAGCACAGGACACTGCCGGTAATTAATTTATAATTCTTTTTCATTTTTTCTGCTTTAAAAAGTTGCCTGTAAACCAAAGATGAGCTGTAGCGTTGAAGGATAGTAATTAAGTGATGTATTCACACCGGGAGTAAGCCCATTTACCTGAACGGATTCTGGGTCGCCACCTGTAAATTTGGTAAAGGTGTGAAGATTCCTACCTGCAGCATAAACCCGAACAGATTTTAAATATTTTGTTGTTAACGGTTGTCTGTAGCCAAGTGATACATTATCAATTTTTAAGAAAGAGCCGTTTTCAAGAAAATAATCAGAAGCGATGGAAGTTGTTGCATTGCTCTTAAGAAGGGAATATTTGCTTGAGCTGTCGTAAGCCGATTTTAGCACGTTTGCATCGCTCTGACTTGAGGGTGTGCCAATATAAAACGCACTTGTGTTGAAGATTTTGAAGCCAAAAGTACCTCGGATAAAAATCCCTAAATCAAAACGTTTATACCTGAAATTGTTGCCAAGTGACCCGGTAAACTTTGGTAAGCCATTGCCTACAAATTGTTTATCATCATTCGAGGCTAAATTTGCCTGAACAATTGAGCCGTCTGCTTTGTAAACAAGAAGTGCGCCTGCATCGTTCACGCCTGCAGAGCGAAGCGTATAAAATTCCCCGATACTGTGGCCTTCCTGAATCCGCTGGATGTTTCCTGGTGAACCCGGAGCCGGAAGTCCGGCCACATCCTGGAAAGTACCACCTTTGTAGATTTCATTTGAAAAGGAAATAAATTTATTGCGGTTGTAAGCGAAGGTAAGGTTTGCGCTATAGCTGAAGTCGGTCGCTTTCACAATCTCGCCGGTCAGGGCCAGTTCAAGGCCATAATTTTTCATTGTTCCAACGTTGGTAAACGTCGTTGATTGTGTATTTGGAGGAACCGGAACCGTATAAGAACCTAGTAAATCTTTATTGGTTCTAATATAGTAATCTAACGAGCCACTAAGGCGGTTATTAAATAATGAAAAGTCTACACCGACGTTAAAATTTTCAGATTTTTCCCAGCTTAAGTCTGGATTTACATTTGATGATGGTCCGTACACCTGATAATATTGTCCATTATACGGGAAGTATCCGGCGCCACCGTACAATAATAACGAAAGGTAATTTCCAAAATCCTGATTACCGGTAATGCCATAATCTGCACGAAGTTTTAAGTCGCTAATCCAAGGCACAGATTTTTTAAAGAATTCCTCATCAGAAATCCGCCATGCGGCAGAAACTGCAGGAAAATTTCCCCATTTATTGTTGGCTCCAAACTTTGAAGAACCTTCACGCCTCAAGCTGGCTGTTAAAATATATTTGTTGTCGAAATCATAGTTTACCCGCCCAAAAAAGGAAATTAATGTAGAGCCATTTTGTGTTGAGGCAACGGCAGATTGCCCTTGACCGGCGGCGCCACCATTGTACAAGCCAGAACCCAGGTTATTCCACAGATAGGTATCAAAAGGCAAATCGTAATTCTGGGCATAAAACCGCTTGTAATTGTAAAGGGAATACGAATAGCCACCCAAAAGCTTAACGTGGTTTTTGCCTACAGCTGCTGAGTAATTGCCAGTCCATTCAATGTTTTTCTGGTCATTTTCCTGTTGCTCCTGCGAGGCAAAGTTGGTTTGGGTAATTTTATTGGCCTGTACAACTGAGGATAATGTTGACGGTTGGAAATACAGGTTTTTCGCTGAACGGCTAATCTCGGAAATGGTTACGGTAGTACTTAAATTCGAGAGAATGTTCATTTTCAACGAGCCGTTAATGTCCAACTCTTTAATTTCAGCTTCGGATTTTAACACATTTGCGTTTTCCACCGGGTTATTAGAAAAGAATCCGGTGTTGATGTAGTTGTATTTGCCGGCGTTATTAAAAATCGGATAAGTTGGGTTAAGTGTCAGTGCGTTGTTAAAGTTTCCCTGGTCAGAGTTGTTGCTACGCATAAACCGTGGTGCTGCTGTCAGCGTTGCTACAAACATGTTGTTATCTGTCGCGTGGTTTATCGATAATCTGGCACCATATTCGGTTTTGTGTGCACGTAAATCTATTCCATCTGCATCGCGGTAATCGCCAGATGCGAAATAGTTTGTTTTAGCCGAGCCGCCAGAAAATTGAACTGTATGTTTTTGCGCAAACGCCGGCGAATTGGTAACGGCATCGAGCCAATCGGTTCTGCCTTTGTAATCCTGGCCTTGCTTGTTTGCCACTCTATTGGCAATAAATTCATCTGTTGTTAAATTTTGCAGTGCATTTGTGATGTAATCAAAACTGGCATAACCATCATAGAACATTTGAGATTGCGAACTACCTTTCTTTGTTGTGATGATAATTACACCGTTGCTTCCTCTGGTACCATAAATTGCAGAGGCAGCACCGCCTTTCAGAACATCGATACTTTCAATATCATTCTGATTGATGTTGTCGATATTCCCGCCAGGAACACCGTTAATTACATAAAGCGGGCCTAAACCAGCGCTCCTTGATGATACGCCCCTAAGTTGTATGCTCGGACTCGAATTCGGGTCGGCCATTGCGGTATTTGTAATGTTCAAACCTGCAACTTTTCCCTGTAAGGACATTAATGGGTTATTTGCCGCAACAGGCAGTAAATCTTTAGAAGAAATGTGCGTAATTGCACTCGAAACCTCACGCTTGTCTATTGTTCCGTAGCCTACACTAACCACAACAACATCTTGCAGGGTATTTGAGCTTGAACTCATAACAACGTTAATGGTGTTGGCGTTTGTTACAGGCAATGTTTTTGGCTGATAGCCGATGTAAGAAAACGTAATTGTTTTTGCGTTTGCCGGGATAGACAAGGTGTATTTTCCCTGTGCATTGGTGGATGTACTCGATGATTTGGCATTATCTGCTACCGTAACACCTGATAATGGTGAGCCATCTGCCACATCGGTTACGGTTCCGGAGATAACTTTGGTTTGCGCTTTTGCAGAAAAAGTTGCCATACAAAGAAGTGAGCAAAAGCCCAGTAATAGTAAAAAATTCCTGTACATATAAATATTTTAAGTAGTTCTTGTTCGTTGAATTAGTTTTAGGGAGCCGCATTGAAAAAGAAAATCCTTTAATGCGAACTGGCCTGTTAAGGTGGTTTTCTTCTGCTCATAATGATTCAGATTTATTGATAAATTAAGCGACTAAAAGGTTTTACTAAATTGACGCCGATGATAATTTTATCAATGGTTTTTCTATTTGGTTAAATGTTTTACGATTAGCCTGATGGCCTTTGGATATCGAATCATCTAATTTATCATTGCTTTTGCTGTAAAAGCATTGCTTTAATGCATGAGAAAGAAATGTATAATAAAAAAATGCGTTTTATAAATTTAAATACTTAAAAATCAACGTATTGTAAATGGATGTACTTCGTAAAATATAAATCATTTCGCAACCAAATCCTCGAATAGCACTTAAGATTGAAGCTTTTAACAGGCTTTTCCTAGCCTGACTATATCAAGTAATCCAGGTGCCGGGATTTTTTGTTTCCAGGATGGTGTTGAAGTTTTCTTTTTATGAGTAATTATCTACCAAACTGAATTTCTGCGTGTAACATTTTATCCTAAAAATGGTAATCAACATTTTTTGATGTGTAAATAATATTATTTTTGGTTCTACCTATCTACCAGAAATGAAATGTTTGCTTCTTTACTGTTTTCTGTTTTTTATTTCCTTAAATCTGTATTCAAGTTCCAGAAAAGATAGCCTTTTAGCAGAGTTGAAGCGTGAGATTCAGAACAAGGATGTTTATGATAAAAAAAAGCTTCACAGAATTGAGTTGATTAAGCTCGCCTTACAAGAGAAAAAAAGTAGCCAGTTTAATACTTTGCTGCAACTTTTTGATGAATACGAATATTACAAATTTGATTCGGCCTATTATTACGGTAAAAAACTCTTGTTCGAAGCAGGCAGAATTAGCGACAAAAAGAAGGTTAATGAAAGCAAGGTTAAGCTTGCATCGCTGTTATTACATGCAGGTATGTTTAAAGAAACTTTTGATTACCTGAAAGAAATCAACTCTGATGTGCTGGATAAAAAATATAAATACGATTATTATTGTTTAAAGTCTGGCGCATATTCTAACCTGGCCATTTATAATGATGACCCCAACTTTACCCGTCCATATAATCAAAAGGCGGTAGAATTTTTAGATTCTGCAATTGCGCAATGTGCGCCAAACTCTTTCGAGCTACTTTTCACATCGGGCAACAGGCAGGTGGTGGCCGGCGATGTGAACAAATCGCCTTTGGTTTTTCTCCAAATCCTGAAAAAATTCAAGTTAACCGCACACCAAAGGGCAAGGTTATTAACTGCCCTTGCTGCTTTTTATCAAAATGAAAAACAAGATGATCAACGCGTATCGCTCTTAGCAGAATCTGCCATTTGGGATATCAAATCTTCTACAAGGGAAACACTGGCAACACTTTTACTTGCAGAAGATTTATTTAAACATGGCGACTTAGATAACGCTTATATTTTTATAAAAAACTCAAGGGATGATGCCGGCTTCTACGGTAATAGGCTAAGGAAGCTTAAAATTGAATCGATACTGCCGGATATCGCTGCCCAGGTAAATATGGTTGCCCAAAGAGCTAACAATAAACTAATGTTCTATTTTTTAGCTACAGCGCTGGTTACCGTTATCGTTCTATTGGTTTCGTTTGTAATTTTTATTCAGCTGAAAAAACTCAGGGTAAAAGAGCGGATTATCGAAGAGAAAAATAATGAGTTAAAGGTTATTAATGAGCAACTTTTATTCATCAATGATAAACTAAGGGAATATGCTACTGTAAATGAAAAGTACATAGGCTATTTCTTCGATGTAATTTCCGGTTACATTTTAAAACTCGATCGTTTAAAGAAAAATGTTGAGCGAAAAATTCTCGCAAAAAGGTTCAACGAAGTGCTCCCTGCTTTGCATGATATTGATATCAAGAAAGAACGCGAAATTTTATTCACTACGTTTGATAGTGTGTTCATTAGCATCTTTCCGAATTTTGTCGAAGTTTTTAACTCCTTACTAAATCCTGAAGATCAGATTTGGCCGAAAGCACCTGAGCTTTTAAACACCGACCTGAGAATATTTGCGTTGATGAGACTTGGTATAAACGACGTTCAGGCAATTGCAACAATTTTAGAGTATTCTGTTAACACCATTTATGTTTATAAAATGCGTATCAAAGCAAAGGCACTCGTACCCGGCGACGAGTTTGATACCAGAATTATGGCCGTGAAGGCGATTTGAGTTGCTTTGTCGTTTTCTTTTTTAAAATTTTATTGGACAAGTAAGTTACAGCCTCTGATGTCTGCATTGTCAAACCGGCCTAAAACTTCAAAACTTTTATCGGGGTTTATTCTACCTAAATCCTGGGTAGCAATAAATGAACAGGAATTAACATTGGCTAAATCGATTACGTTAATGCCGCCGGTTTTTCCATCTTCTATCCACGTTAAAGGATCATTTGTATCTCTTATCATAACCTGCATCCAGTTTGGGCAATTGAAAATGCCATCGCCCAAAGAGTAAGCCTGAGATAAAAGTTCGGTCATGCCGTACTCGCTGTGAATGGCAGTAATTCCAAAACCTTGTGTAAGTTGTTCGTGTAATTCTTCGCGAACCATTTCCCTGCGTTTACCCTTCATACCGCCGGTTTCCATAACAATCAAACCTGGAAATTCCAGCTTGTAGCTTTCGATGAAATCAAGCAAGGCATAGGTAACGCCAATTAAAACGGTTTTTTGGCCTTTCGATTTTAATTCGTTCAGGGTTTCGAAAAGCTCTTGGTGGTTGTATAAAAAATAACCACTTTGTGGATGTTTACTCTTCTCAATTAAATCGTTAACCATATAAATCAACGACGAACCTGCACGTTGCTGATAGGATGGGAGCAGTGCCAGGAAGCAGAATTCTTCAATATCGCCATAAAACTGTTCAAAAGCCTGGAGGTAGCTTTGCTCGTAAAGTTTTACATCAGTAACATGGTGGCTGCTCTGCACCATCCCGGTGGTTCCAGAACTGCTAAAGGTAACCGATACTGGCGCAGCGCTGCTTAAAACAGAATGGGTTTTGAAGAAACTTATCGGCAAAAAAGGAATCTCAGAAATGTTTTCGATATCGTTGGCCAGAATACCCAAATGATGGATATATTGATTGTAAACCAGGCAATTGTTGGCCTGGTGTTTAAAAATACTCAAAGCCAGCGCTTCAAATTCTTTTTTATTGTCGATTGAAAAAATGTTTTCTGCAGTAAAAATCACCTGGCAAAAGTACGAAGCCTTATGCTATTTTTTCGTCAGTTTTTTTTACGAGCATGGCCATTCGGAATTGATAGCCGCAATAGCCACTTATTCCTGCAGCCAATCCGCTGAGTAAACCGGTTACCAGCAAAAGTATCCACCAGATTTTAACGCCCGTCATAATGGCAACCCTTGCAGCCAGAATATTATCGTTGGGTAAACTTTTAAATAGCGAGTAGCCAATCCAAAGCAAAAATATAGCAAAAAAAGATTGCCAGAAAGCAATTTTTCCGGTTTTGCCGATGATGCCACAAGTTGCGAATGAGATGACGATAATAACCCACCAAGGCGCTACCATCTGTAGCAGGAAACAAATTATTAGTATAACGATGAAGACCATTTTTAGCTATTTAGAAATTTTTAAACGAGAGATTACTTTTCCGGATTTATCATCAGGCGATTGCATATAAAACAAATCGTAAAGTTTGCCGTTCGCCCAGGTATCAACCATGTTATCATAAAATTTACTGCCTGGATTACCAGATTGGCCACCCGGATAAACCCCATGACCCTTTGGTATTTTCCCAAGTTCGATAACCATTCGCCAGGATGGACCGTTACTCTCGCTAATTGCATTTATTGTGCTCTTTGCGCCCCCAATTAAAAGAACTTTTGAGCCAAAACCTGGTATCTTTGCAAGGTGAGGCACGTTAGTTTGCTTTACGTTTGCCCAGTTCCAATCTTTATTAATCGGCCCGAACCTGCGTTCTAAACTATCGCAACTATATTTAAACGCTTCATTAACCAAATCACTAAAGGTTTCTTTGGCTGGTGTTTTTATATTATCAAACCATGGTGCATTTGGCTCTTTTAAAATCATTTCAACTGTACGGTCTCTCGATGGATAACGCATCGGGATGCCATCCACTTCGAACTCATCATTCCAGATGTCAAAACTTAAGCGTTTTGTCCATATTTCAAAAACACTGGCGGCAATTTCGTCTGCATCATATCTTTTATCCCATTTAGAAACATAGTTAAAAGCTTCCTTTTGTGTCGCATTTAACTTCTCATTATCAACAAGAGGCATCAAAGCCGGCAAAAGATTCTGAGCCATTATGCTATAGTTATCGGTTTGCATCAGGCGAATGCTGTCGGAGGTTGCTTTATTCATTGCTCCAAGCCTATCGTTAATGCGTTTTCCCCGCTCATATGGGGCAAACTCCCAATTTATGTAATATGGATAAGTGGTATCTGTTGATGATTGATTGGCTGAACTTACAAAACCGCGTGGCGGATTCTTTACCGTAGGATTTTGGTCTGCAGGGATCCAGCCTTGCCAATCATAAGCCGGATCGGTTCCATCCAGTATAAATTTTCCCTGGTCTTTCCATTTTAAAGGAAACTTTCCATTTGGTGTAATTGCGATATCATTATCAACGCTTGCAAAAACAAAATTTTGTGCCGGAGCAGTATAAAAAGTCAATGCTTTTCGGTAATCGTCGTAATTTTTACCTCGGTTTAGGTAATAAAAAGTCATTAATTCGTTAGATTCATCGTGCGCAATCCACCTTAAAGCATCACCAACAGGAACATTATTTGCCCTGCTGTATTTTGGTTTCTGGAAATAAACCACTGGCCCGTGGTGGGTATAAAATACCGTATCAATTTCATCCTTTCCGCCACGGATTTTAATTGTTTCAAGCCGCGTTTTTGTCGGTTTCCAGGCGTTTTTATACCAATATTCTTTGTGCGAATCATCCTTAAACTTTATTTGATAAAAGTCCAGAACATCTGCGGCAACGTTGGTTACGCCCCAGGCAATTTTGCCATTAAAACCGATTATAACGCCAGGTGCGCCAGGGAGGGAAACGCCATAGGTATTTACGCCTGGTGCGTGGAGCTGAATTTGATACCAAATAGAGGGAAGCGTTAAATCAAGGTGCGGGTCATTGGCTAAAATTGGAAAGCCGGATGCCGTTTTACTGCCAGATAGCGCCCAGTTATTGCTTCCTATGCCTTCAACTTTCTCTTTGGTTTTTACTTCGCCCGTTTGTGCTTGGGTAAAAGAAGCTGGCGTTTTCGGCGTTGATAGTGGCGAAAAATTCCATTTTGTTCCAACTGGAATGATCGGATCTTCACGAAAAGGATAATCGGGGAAAAGGCTTTTGGTAACTTCAGGACCAAATTTCTTCAAAATGTTGGTCATGTAAAATTCATCAGAACCCATGGCCAGTACAGCCGACATTTGCTTTAAAAGAAGCGCACATTTTATTGGCGACCAATTTTCAGGTTTAAAATCGAGAATTTTATATTCTATTGGATAATTTGCATGAGATAACGTTTTAATGTAGGCGTTAATTCCATCCGTATAAGCAAGTATCATCTCCCTGGCTTTTGGATCAGCCATCATCCCTTTTAATGAACGTTCTGCGCCATAAACCATACCCATTCTACGCTGGTAACGGTCTACTTCTATTGCTTTTTCGCCCACAACCTCACTAATTCTTCCAGCGGCAAAACGGGTTTGAAAATCCATTTGCCACAACCTGTGCATGGCGGTAACGTAACCTTGCGCAAGATATAAATCGTGATCATTTTTAGCAAAAATATGAGGAATCATCCGGTCATCAAATACAATTTCAATTTCCTCAAAAGCACCTTTAATTTTTGCTTTATGATTAAAAATAAAATGGTTGTTTTCAGCATTTTGCCAAAAGCCCATAAAAGGATTGAGGAATTTTAACAGGGGAGGCGTACTGCCAATTTTTGTATTTAATAGAAAAGCTAATGCTATAGGGACAATGACACAGAAAAGAGCCTTAATTTTATTCATAGATGGTTAGCTAAAAAAGACAACTTGCATATATTAACTTTTGGAGGATGTTATGCAAATTACAACAAAAAAACCTCAATCAAAATTATTAAATGATTTGGATTATTATGCTAACATAATTTGTTTAATTCAAAAAAAGCATTTAAGTTTAACTAACTAAAAAACACACTAACCAAATTTATTTACTTATTTATGAGCAAAATCTTTACACAGATCTTCTATGTATTTATGCTTGTTTGCGCAACTTGTTTTGCCGTGCAGGCTCAGAACATAACCGTGAGTGGTACGGTAAAAGATAAGCAAACAAAGCAGCCATTAATTGGCGTAACTGTTACGGTAAAAGGTCAATCCGGTGGTACGGCAACAAATGCTAACGGCGCATTCAGCTTTACAACCTCTGCAAAATTGCCCTTCACATTAATGAGTAGTTATGTTGGTTATGCGAGCGTAGAACAACAAGTAACTGGTTCAGCTACAGGCATAAATGTAGAAATGGAGGCCGCTGCCTTACTTGGTGGCGATGTGGTTGTTTCTGCATCAAGAACACCTGAGCGGATTTTAGAATCGCCGGTTTCCATTGAGCGGATGAGTGCTGCATCCATTAAAGAAATAGCTGCTCCTTCTTTTTATGATGCGCTCAACAACATGAAAGGTGTTGAAACGAGCATGCAGAGTTTAACTTTTAAATCTATAAATACCAGGGGTTTCAATTCAAACGGAAACACACGTTTTAATCAGTTTATTGATGGCATGGATAACCAGGCTCCCGGTTTAAACTTTTCGGTGGGCAATATCGTTGGCATTACCGAACTGGATATCGACAACGTTGAATTACTTCCCGGCGCAGCTTCTGCACTCTACGGCGCAGGCGGTATTAACGGTACGCTCCTGATGACATCAAAAGACCCTTTCAAATACCCAGGTGCAAGTTTTCAATACAAAACAGGGGTTAACCATGTAAATGACAATAACAGCAGCGTACAGCCTTTTAACCAGTTGGATGTTAGGGTTGCAAAATCATGGAATAATAAATTTGGCGTTAAAGCGGCATTCTCATTTGTACAGGCTAAAGACTGGTTCGGCAACAACTATTCCAACTTCGATAGGGTTGCAAATAGTGTAAAGCCAGGGGATAGAAATTCAGATCCTGGTTATGATGGCGTAAACGTTTATGGCGATGAGGTAAATTCTAATCTCCTGGGCGCAGCAAGGTCTGTACAAGCCGCCTTTCAGGCGTCTTCACCTGCCGGATTTGGTGCTTTTAACAGTTTTATTGGTTCCGGATTAACCTATCCGCAAATTGTTAACCTGGTTAGTACAAACGCAACTTACGCTGCTTTGCGTCCTGCATTGCCATTTTTAGGGGTAATGTACAGTTTAAATAAAAACACAACGCCTAGCCAAACGGTTTCCCGAACAGGATATAACGAAGCAGATTTAGTGGATTATGATACGAAGTCGCTAAAAACTTCAGGTGCACTTTATTATAATTTTACGCCTACAATTCAGGCCATTGCGCAGGCAAACTGGGGTACGGGAACATCGGTTTATACCGGTTCTGATCGTTATTCGCTCCGCAATTTTAGCATTGGTCAATTTAAACTTGAGTTAAAAGGACAGGATTTCTTTGTAAGGGCTTACACTACGCAGGAGCGTTCAGGTGATTCCTATATTTCCTCAATCTTAGGTAGTTATATAAATGAGAAAACAAGTCCGACTGCTGCAGCCTGGTTTCCAACCTATACCATTGCTTACTCGGCCGCGAGGGCACAGGGCGCTAGTGATGTAGCGGCACAAGCCGCCGCCAGGTCCGCTGCGGATGCAAACCGGGCACTTCCGGGCTCGTCTGCCTTTGCCGTAGCAAAAGACCAGATTATGAATGCAACCATTAGTTCTACAGACCCAAGCAAAGGTGTTTATGGCGCTAAATTCGACGATAAAACGAACCTGTATCATTATGAAGGCATGTATAACTTTACCAATGCATTTAATAATGTGATTGAATTCCAGGTTGGTGCTTCTTCAAGAAAATATCAGCTAAGATCTGGCGGAACAATCTTTGATGATTTAAATAGAAAAATTGACATTAATGAATACGGCGCTTTTGCGCAGGCGGGTAAGAAATTTGGAGAGATTTTTAAGTTAACAGTTGCCGGCCGGTACGATAAAAGCACCAACTTCGAAGGGCGGTTTACACCGAGGATTACTGGTGTATTCACTGTTGCGAAAAACAATAACATCCGTCTTTCCTTCCAAACAGGTTACCGCAACCCAACTACGCAAAATCAATATATAGATTTATCTGTAGGCGGCGGGGTACAGCGTCTAATTGGCGGCTTACCTGAGTTCCTGACTAAATACGGACTAAACGTTGAGGCTACCAAAGGTTATACGGAAAGCAGTTACAGGTCTTATCTGGGCTCAGTAATTGGCGGTACACCAAGCCCGGCACTGTTACAAAAATATACTTTTGATCCACGCGGCGTTCGTCCGGAAAGTGTTAGATCTTACGAAGTTGGTTACAAAGGTTTGCTTGGTCCGAAGTTGCTAATTGATGCTTATGGATACTATAATCAATACAAAGATTTTATAACCGCAGTTAATGTTTACCAAAATGTTAATGGAAGCTTTGTAAAATATGGTGTTCCTGTAAACGCAGAAGGAACGGTAAGTTCTTATGGTGCTGCTTTAGGTTTAGATTATTTAATTGGCAAGTACAACCTTAGCGGAAATGTTTCATACAACCAGATTGGCGATTTGCCGGCTAACTACATTAACGATTTTAATACTCCGAAAGTTAGGTACAACCTTGGTTTGGGGAATAAAGAGGTGATTAAAAACTTTGGTTTTAATATTTCTTACCGCTGGCAAGATGAATTTTACTGGAATTCTACTTTCGCTGCGGGCCAGGTACCATCCTACAGCACAGTTGATGCTCAGGTTAGTTTAAGAATTCCATCGGTTCTATCTACCATTAAGCTGGGAGGTTCAAACATTTTAAATAAATATTATTTCACTTCATATGGTAATCCAGAGGCTGGTGCTATTTATTATTTAGCATTTACTTTTAATCCATAAGGATAAAAAATTAACATAAGGCCCTCATTACGTTGAAAAGTAATGGGGGCTTTTTTATGAAATAGTGTCATTCCTTTTATAAAATATTTGTATTATAGTGCTTTCTTAACGAGCTTGTTTTAGAAAATCGAACTAAATTTTGAAATTATTAGGATGGAAGAGCAAAACGATAAGCCGAGCCCGGCTAGTGAGCTGATTGAGAAAGAGCAGGAGATACAACATTTAAATAATCCTGTAGATATATCTGTTAAACCAATTGTTAAACAATATCTTGGTGCAGTAACAAAAGTTAAAAAAGAAGGCAACAGGTTTTACTTCTCAGATGGCGATGCCAGAGTTGAGATTCGGGTTGTTAGCGATGATATTATTCGCGTTCGCCTGGCACCGCACGGTGTTTTTCTTGATGACTTTTCATACGCAGTACCGGAGGTTGATCAGAAGGTTTCGGTGTTTAAAATGCAGGAACATGAAGATAGCTACACCGTTTCTACCCATGCTGTAACCTGTAAAATCGACAAATCGAACTTCCATATTTCTTTTTCTGATAACATTACAGGTACGGTAATGGTTGATGAGGCGAATTCTATGCATTGGGAAGAAAATACCGATTTTGGTGGCTATTACATCTTCGCTACAAAAAAATGCCATCCCGAAGAGAATTTCTTTGGCCTTGGCGATAAGTCGGGCAATTTCAACTTACGCGGGCGCAGGTTTCAAAACTGGAACACCGATGCCTATTCTTTTGGATGGAACCAGGACCCATTATATCGAACCATACCATTTTACATTGGCCTGCATAACCAATCTGCCTACGGAATTTTCTTTGATAACACATTCAAATCGTATTTTGATTTTGGTGCAGAAGATGTAAGCAAAACCAGTTTCTGGTCTGATGGTGGCGAATTGCAATATTATTACATCCACGGCCCGCACATGATGGATGTTGTTAAACGTTATGCGAGTTTAACCGGCACACACCCAATGCCACCAAAATGGACTTTGGGCTATCAGCAATGCCGTTGGAGTTATTATCCGGAATCAAAAGTTAAGGAAATAGCGAAACAATTCCGTGAGCGGAGTATTCCATGCGATGCCATTTACCTGGATATCGATTACATGGACGGTTACCGATGCTTTACCTGGAATAAAAAGTATTTTCCAGATCCGAGAAGGATGATAAAAGAGCTTTCTGACGATGGTTTTAAAACCGTGGTGATGATTGACCCGGGGATTAAGGTTGACGACGATTATTGGGTTTTCAAAGAAGGTAAAGAGAAGCGGTTTTTTTGTCGCCGGAGTGATGACTATTATATGGAAGGGCATGTGTGGCCAGGACGTTGCCAGTTTCCTGATTTTACAAACCCAAAAGTTCGAACCTGGTGGGGCAACTTATACAAAGAACTGGTAGATATGGGCGTTGCAGGCTTTTGGAATGATATGAACGAGCCGGCTGTTTTTGGTTCGGGTACATTTCCAAACGATGTACGCCATAATTATGATGGTTTCCGCGGTTCGCACCGCAAAGCACACAATGTTTATGGGATGCAAATGGTGCGATCTACTTACGAGGGCTTAAAGAAACTGATGCGCAATAAAAGGCCGTTTACAATTACCAGAGCCGGTTATTCGGGTATGCAACGTTACGCAAGTGTGTGGACAGGCGATAACCTCGCAAGTTGGGAACATTTAAAAATGGGCAACATCCAATGCCAGCGATTGTCAGTTTCCGGAGTTCCTTTCTGTGGCACTGATATTGGAGGCTTTAGTGGCGAACCTGATGGCGAATTGTTTACCAGATGGATTCAGTTGGGTACTTTTTCGCCATTTATGCGGGCGCATTCAGCAGGAGATACCGCAGAGCGGGAGCCATGGAGTTTCGGCGAATTCTTTGAGAATATTAACCGTAAATTTATCGAGTTAAGGTACCGCCTGATGCCTTATTTATATTCTGTTTTTTGGGAACATCACCGTTACGGTTTTCCAATTTTGCGGCCATTGGTTATGCTTGAGCAGGAAAACATCAGCAACAGTTTCCGTCAGGATGAATTTTGCTATGGCGATAAATTACTAATCTGCCCGGTTTTAGAACAGGGAGCAGTTTCGAGAAAAGTCTATCTTCCAAAAGGAACCTGGTATAATTTCTGGACAAACGAAGTTTTATCTGGTGAGAGCGAACATCTCATAGAAGCTAAAATCGACAGCATGCCAATGTTTGTGAGAGCAGGTTCGGTAATTCCGGAGTATCCGGTTATGCAGTATGTAGATGAAAAGGCGATAACAGAGGTAATGCTGAACATTTATTACAGCGATTACGAAGTTAACTCGTTCATGTACGAAGACCATGGCGATACATTCGCTTACGAGCAAGATATTTACCTGGAGAAAAAATTTACCGTGAAAGGTGATGCCTCGACGTTGAAAATCGGTCAGGTAACGGAAGGCCTTTATACACCAAACTACGAATTTTACGCTTGCAACATTTTCGGCGTTAATTTTCAGGTTAAAAAGATTGTTGTTGATGGCCGGGAAGTTTCCGAGTTTTATACCGATGAAAAAGGTTCGCTACATTTTAAATGCAATAAGAATTTTTCTGATATACAGATTCTTAGTCTGTAATACTTTAACCCCGAAAACTTTCAAACTCTTTTCGGGGTTTTCAAACATCTAACTGAAATTTACGATGTCAGCAGTAAAAAAAGTACCTGCAAAATCTCCGGCGAAAAAACCGGTGCAAGCAGCAGTAATAATCGATAAGACTTTGGCGGTATGGCCGCATAGTTTGTACACCGATTATGATATCGATTTATTTCTTGTGGGCAAACATTTTCGTTTATACGAGAAAATGGGCGCTCACCTTATCACACTCGAGAAAACCCCGGGCGTATGTTTCTCTGTTTGGGCGCCAAATGCAACCAGTGTTGGTGTGGTTGGCGATTTTAACGATTGGAATCGAAACCATCATCCTTTAAATAAAAGATGGGATAAATCTGGTATCTGGGAAGGATTTATTCCCGGCTTACAGAAAGGTGATGTTTACAAGTATGTTGTAAAAGGCTTTGATAAATCTGAACACTTAAAGGGAGACCCTTACGCAGTTAGGTGGGAACATCCGCCTCAAACTGCAAGTATTGTTTGGGATACTGACTACAGCTGGAAAGATAAGGGTTGGTTATCCAAACGGCCAAAAATCAATGCCCTGGATCAGCCAATTTCTGTTTACGAGTTACATTTAGGTTCGTGGCAACGCGACCCGGGCAACCCCGAACGGGTACTAAATTGCAGGGAAGTGGCAAATGCATTAGTGCCTTATGTTGTCGAAATGGGCTTTACACACGTAGAACTGATGCCGGTGATGGAGTTTCCGTTTTTCCCGAGTTGGGGTTATCAGATTACAGGTTATTTTGGAGCGAGTTCAAGATATGGCAGTCCTCAGGACTTGATGTACCTTATCGATGAACTCCACAAAGCCAAAATTGCAGTCATTCTGGATTGGGTTCCATCACATTTTCCGGGCGACAGGCATGGTTTATATGAATTCGATGGCACACATTTGTACGAACACGCCGATATGCGCAAGGGTTTTCATCCCGATTGGAAATCTTATATTTTTAACTATGACCGGAATGAAGTGCGTTCATTTTTGATTAGTAACGCACTTTTCTGGCTGGATAAATATCATGCCGATGGCCTAAGGGTTGATGCGGTGGCTTCAATGCTTTATTTTAATTTCTCGCGGGAAGATGGCGATGCCGCAACCAACGAGCACGGTGGTAGCGAAAATTTAGGCGCCATCCAGTTTCTGCAGGATTTAAACGTTGCTGTTTATGGTAATTTCGATGGTGTACACACCATTGCAGAAGAAAGCAGCACCTATCCGGGCGTTACGCATCCGGTTCATGCAGGGGGTTTAGGTTTCGGTATGAAATGGATGATGGGTTGGATGAACGATACCCTTAAATATTTTAAGGTAGACCCACTGGGTAGAAAGCACTATCAAAATCAGCTCAGTTTTAGTATGACCTATGCCTTTACCGAAAATTTCATGCTGCCTTTTTCGCATGATGAGGTGGTGCATGGAAAATCGCCGATGTTGTATAAAATGCCCGGCGATGAATGGCAGAAATTTGCAAACCTGCGGGCGCTCTACGGCTATATGTATACGCACCCGGGCGCAAAGTTGTTGTTTATGGGTAACGAATTTGGGGATACAAATGAGTGGAATTTTACGCAATCACTGGATTGGCATTTACTTCAATATCCTCCCCATAAGGGCATGCAGGAAACCGTTAAGGCATTAAACTTTTTATATAAGAAGGAACCTGCTCTCTATCATTTCAATTTTAGCTATGAAGGTTTTGAATGGATTGATGCTGATAATAGTGATGAATCAGTGTTTGTGTATATGCGTAAAGGCCCAAAGCCGAAAGACACATTAATTATAGCCCTGAATTTTACGCCGGTTGTTAGGGAGAGTTACAAAATAGGTGTTCCGTTCAAAACTAAATGGAAAGAGCTTTTTAACTCAGATGATATTGTTTATTATGGAAGCGGAATTAATAATCGGGGAGAAATAATTCCCGGTTTGGAGCCGTATAACAATCAGAAATATTCCATCACAATAACTTTACCGCCACTGGCAGTTGTTATTTTTAAAAGCAAGTAAATAAAGTTTTTCAAAAAAAAAATCCCGCAAATGATCGGGATTTTTTTTTAATGCGCTGACTTAAGGTATGCGTTGCAAGGAAAACAGATAGCTACCACTCAATGGGTGAAAAAACAAAAACCTTCAATCACTTCTCTATGTTGTATTAATAAAAACTTGTAATTATGAATACAGATCCAAAAAACGAGCAGGAACAAGAAGATAATAAAGGTCAGGCTACCGAAAGTCCGAATGAGCAAAAAAATGTTGATGACAACGAAGTGCAACGCGGATTGACTGGCGAAATTGATGATGAAGAGAACGTAGGCGGGGACCTAGCAGGAAATGCGGGTGGTAACACTTAATGGCCATTTGGTCGTGTTTTCCCATCAGCCTGCTTCAGAAATTAAAATGCAGGAAACAAAAAAAAGGCAGCTAATTGCTACCTTTTTTTTGTTTAGAATCTGTGCCTTAAAATGCCGACTGATGGTTACTGGTCATCTTCGTCCTCGCTAAATTCCTCATTTAACAACGTTCCTTCTCCGTCAGCATATTCAACCTCGTCTTCCGAGTACTCGGCGTCCTCTGTCACTTCATCTTCATCATCAGGATCAGGATTAATACCTTCTGATTCTGGTTGAAAGTTATCCTGCGGGCCTGAACGCTCCACTTGAAATTGCTCAATATTTGGGATTTCTTCCTCTGTTGATGTATTGTCTGGCATTAAATTGTTATTTTCCATAGCTAAGTGATTTAGGTAAACTTCATTTATAACAGGATAAAATGGAATTAGGTTTTCGGTTTTTACAATTTCAGTTTTATACCTCCGTTAAAAGTTCTGCCTTCCGTGTGTGTCCAAATATCATCGAAAGTTGGATTTGTATGTTCGCCATTAACAACACTTTTGTATTTACTTTGCCTGGTATCTGTAAAGTTTTCAGCATTTATAAAAATCGATATTTTGCCAAAAACCTTTTCTGCCATAAACCCAAATTCCCAGTAAGAAGGGGTTTGGAAATTGTTGTACAGATATTGCCTGTCGGTAAAATAGCCCTCAAGGCCAAATTTGAAGTTTCGCTCTTTCTCATACAAAAGCGCCAGGTTTAACCGGTTTTTGGGTAGGAGGCGAATATCTTCTATAACCGGCAGGTATTTTGCTTTAGCATTGGTGTATGTATAACCCGCGAATAACTTAAAATATTCCTTAAATATAATTTTTGCATTGCTCTCCATGCCAATACTGTTCACCGGCGAAGTGGTGTTCGCAAAGTAGAAACGGGCCTCTGCATCCTGTAAAAGTATGGTTGAATTGCTGATTCTCGTATAGAAAAGCATTTGATTCAGGCTTATTAGCCAGTCATCGCCAATACTTGTTTTATAGTTAACATCTGCCGTGCCGCCATAACTCTTTTCAGAGGAAACATTGTTTAATGGCAATAGTCGCTGATACTGAAAAGTTTCCGTTTGTTCAGTAAAAAGCGTTGGTGTTTTGTAACCTAATCCGCCACCAATTCTCGAACTCCAGTTATCGTTAAATTTATACAAAGCAGAAACTCGTGGCAGAACGAAAAAATCTGTTTTGTTGTACAAACGATTGTAATAATGTGTTAAATCTGCTCTGATACCACTTTCCAGCTTCAGCTTTTCAGAAGCGTCCCAGGTTTGTTGAAAGTAAATGCCGGCGGTTTTTGTGTTAAAATCTTTGGATTCATTACTAACATCATCCTCCCTGAAATTATCATAAACAAGACTGGCTCCGAATATCAAGCTTTGTTTTTTCAACGTTTTCAGGTAATTAATATCTGTGTAAACGTTGTAATTTGTGCCCTTGAAACTATAGTTCGGCACATCGATACTCCTTTTAAAATAATTAAAGCTCGATTTAATACGAAACAAATCCTGCTCACCCGATTTCAAACTTAAATCGACAGTTGAGGTGTTTCTGGTGGTTTTGTTGGTCTCGAAGTAAGTGTGGTTTACATCAGCGCCGTCTTTAATCAGAAAAATGTCGCCACCAGTTCTTTGGCTTTGTGTAAATGCGTTTCCAATAACGAGCGTTGTCTTCTCATCCGGATAAATAAATATTTTTGGGTGAATGGTGAAATCCCTTGATTTTGCCAATTCTGTAAAGTCATCTTTATCTACATCATAAGGCTTTTGAAAGTTAGTTAAGGCGAGTAAACTGTAGCCAATTTTTTCGTTGCGTTTCATTGCAAAACCCCCAATATTTGTTTGGGCAACGTTAGATTGATTTACAATAAAATTGTAATCGCCTTGCGCTCTTGGGGTTCTGGAAATAAAATTTACAACACCGGCGATTGCGCCTGCTCCATAAAGTGTAGATGCAGGGCCTTTAATGATCTCTACCTGAGCCAAATCTAATGGTGGAATCTCTAGAATGCTTAATCCATTCGCGAAATTACCAAAGCTTGCATAACCGTCTTTTAAAAGCTGGGTGTAACGCCCATCCAACCCTTGTATTCTAATACTTGCATTGCCGCTGGTAGCAGAGGTTTGTTGAACCGAAATGCCGGTGCTCTCATGCAAAATCATGGAAACATTAGCAGGGCGCATGTTACTTTTTTCGTCAATTTCTTCCAATTCAATCGTTTCTACCCGTGTTGGGGTGTTTTGAATGGATCTGCTCGTCCTGGTCGACGAAATGATAACTTCTTCAAGTTCTTCCTCCGTTGGATCCAAAAAAATCTCTAAAGGATTAGCCTGATCTGTAGGAAAATTAACAAGCACCTGTTTTTGCTGAAACCCGACATGATTAATTTTTATGGTTTGCTTTCCTGCCGGCACATTGCTTAGTAGGGCAAATCCGCTTTCGTTTGATATACTGGTTATTTTATGAGCAGGAATGCTTACTGTTGCACCTTCTACAGGTGATTTTTGGACTGCCGATTTAATTAAAATTTTGAAATCGCTTTGTGCGTAAGCGCTTGTTGCACAAAAAAATATGCACAACAATAAAAATATTTTTTGCATTAAAATTATTTTTAATTGAATGAAATACTGGATTAACTTTTATTATCCGAAGCGGTAGACATTCATTTTTGGCGGTTGCCAGATGGTATTTGAAAACCCCGAAACAAGAGAGTTGAAGTATTCTGCTTCATTTTGAACTGCGCTTTCTAATCTAAAAGAGTTTGGAACAGAAGATTTTAAAAGAAAAACAAAGTTTTGCCCGCAACAACCACAAACGCAAAGCGGAGAGCAGCTATCTGCTTCAGCGCAAGGGCTGTGTTTTTTAATAGTTAACAACGAAGCCTGCTCATTTAAGCCTGTTTCTTCGCTGATGTCATCGCACTTTACGAATGACATTAATAGAACAAGTAAACTAAAAAAACAGAGGCTAAACTTCATTTGAGGCAAATGTACAAATCTATGGTATAAAAAATTTAAAACTTCAGTGTTTAATAGCGTTTATGAGCTGCGATAGCCCTGTGTTTTGGCTATTATTCCCTGGAGTTGTTTGTTTTTCAATAACATAGCTAAACATTATGAGCTTGGCCCTGTTGCTAATCTGTTTACCGCACAATTTTAATATGCAGATGTTAATTACCACTAACCAAACCCCCGAAAATAGCCCTATGAGGGTTTGGCTTTCTGCAAATCAGATATCGGTAAGCAAACTTAAAGCTAAAGACAAACAAGTTTTTAAAACGCTTTATGCAGTTTACGCTCCGCTGATTTATGGAGCAATTAACAGGGCTTTAAATGATGATGCTAAATCTGCTGAGGTTTTGGAAAGGACGTTCTTGAAAGCATGGGAAAGTGTTTCTGATTACGATGAATCAAAATTGAAAATTTACACCTGGCTCAATCGCATTGCCACTCAGGAGACAGTCAAGCTGGCAATCGAGCCCAAGATCATCTAAGCAAAGGAATACCATGATTTTTCAGATAAATTATCCTTCCGTTACTATTTAACATTAATTTGCAAACTTTTTGTTGCGCAATGGATTGTATAAAAGCAAACGTTGCGTGATTTGCATTATAAATTTGAATTTGTTAGTTTGGATGATAGATAGATAGAATTGGTGTATGTCAGAAATTTCTATAGAAGATAGGCTGGGGCTATTTATCAGGGCAAGCGTCGATATTGTTTATGAGATGAGTGCGGATTGGTCTGAAATGAAAAGGCTTGATGGTAAAGACTTCATTTCAGATACTGCCGAGCCAACTAAAGATTGGTTGTCCAAATATATTCCCCAGCACGAACAACTACGGATGAAAACTGCAATTGCGGAGGCCATAAAGAATAAAACTGTTTTTGATTTAGAACATCAGGTTAATAGTATTGATGGCAGCGTTGCCTGGACCCATTCGAGGGCGGTACCGTTTATCGATAAAGAGGGCGATATCATCCACTGGTTTGGCACGGCCGGCGACGTCACCAAGCGAAAAGCTGATGAACTTGCACTTCGTACCAACTTAATGTTACTACAACAAGCCGAGCGGGTCGCTAAAGCCGGCAGCTGGTCGTTCGATGCTGAAAGTTCTACCTTTAGCTGGTCGGACGGGATGTACAGTCTTTTCCAAATAGAAAAGGGAGCAGTTATCCACCCGGAAATTTATGCGGCATTTGCCGAAGCCGACAGTTTGGAAACAGCCAATACCATTGCCTCGCTCATTCGGCTGGCAGCCACGCCCTTTGATGAGGTACTTAACTTCAAGATTAACGGCGTTAATAAAACAATGCACATCAAGGCTAGCGTGGTTAAAGCTAATGGCTCAGCAACCATGATTGGTGTTAATGTGGATATTACCTCACTTCTTGAAGCCCAGCGGGCAATTGAAGAAATCGAAGATGGTCAGAGGTCTGAAATCCTGAAAGCAATTTTAAACACCCAGGAGCATGAGCGTTATGTGATTGCGGAACGTTTTCATAATGGTATTGGCTAGCTGCTTTATGCTGTTAAGCTGGCCCTGAGTCAACTTACCCGGTCTTTAGCAATCGAATCAACGGTGAAGTTCGAAGAAAAGAAAAAATACCTTGATGAGTTGCTAAACAATGCGATTAAAGATAGTAGAGACCTTTCACGTAAACTCACGCCCCAACTCCTTCAGGATTTTGGTCTCGAAGTTGCCTTAAAAGATATTTGTACAAGAGAAAACGGCGCTCTAAACTGGTCTTTCCAGATTGCTGCAAATGCAATGCTGCTAGACCCATATTTGTCTATTTTTTTATGCAGAACCTGCCAGGAACTTGCACTAAATATTGCTCTGGATAGCCATGCAACTCATGCTGCCTTATCATTATATGAGAATTCCGGCCATTTAACCCTGTCGCTAACTCATGATGGAACCGGAATCATTTATCGAAGTGGATTTTCAGACGGTAGTGATCTGAGTTTCATTGAGAACATGGTAGCGCTGCTTAACGGTAAGTTTACTTTTAATTCCAGCGCCATCGGGAGTGAAGTATCTATTGTGCTGCCGATAAATACACGACTCAACTTAAATAATGGTTAGTGGCGGCTTTCGTTAATTCTCCTTCATTTGTGTTTAAAATTATTTCGCGAAGGTTATGATGAATGTTGTGCCAAGATTTTCTTTGCTTTCGCAATAGATACTACCTTTATGCCAACCTACAATTTCCCTCACTATAAAAAGTCCTAATCCGGTTGTTGGTTCACCGTTAAGTCCTGGTCGTTTTGCCACGGTATACCGGTCGAAGATATTAGGTAACATTGCTTCCGGAATTCCAATTCCGTCATCCTTAAATGTTAAAATAATTTCGTGGTCCGTTTCATTAATATGAATAGAAATTTTCCCGTTTGCATGTGTAAATTTTAATGCATTGGTAATCAGGTTATTTACTATCTGCATAAATTTCGCCTCGTCTATATTTGCCCAAATTTCTTCCTGCTCAACATGTAGCGTAAACGACCGTTCATTTAGGTCTTGAAACTGCTTGCATTGTTCAATATACTGCGCAAGTTTTTCCACTAAATTTACCCTGCGTTTTACAAGCGGGGTGTCTACAGTTTCTAAAAATTCTTCACCAACAAGATTTTCAATCAAGGCGATGGTTTGCGACAGAATATCAGAAATTGCTTTGGTCTTTTTAAGACTTTTTGGTTCCAGAGCGTCCTGGCCAAGTGCAAAAGCCATAGATTTTGCAATCTCAAGCGGTCCCCGTAAATCATGCGATAGCATTTGTAAAATAGAATTCTTCTTATTGGCAAATTTCATAGCCGTTTGGTAGTTTTCTACCTCATCGGTGATGATGCAAATGCTCGCAAATAATATTAAATCAGTTTCACTTCGATAAAGGAAAGGCATAACCGAAATCCACTCTTCTTTTGAGTTTTTCAGTATTCTGAATTTGACGATGCCAATTGATTTTCCCTCCTTTAAACGGTTGTAAGCTTGTGTTACTATTTCAACATCCTCCTGATGGACTAAACTAATGAGTTTACCAGTGTCGGACTTGCCTGTCTCCTTCAGCAAATGAGATAGCGTTTCATCAATATGCAACAGCGCTCCGGTATTTATATCAAAACTGAAATTGATGTTTTCTAGTTCAAAAAAAGGAGATGAGTTTTGATGAATTCTAACCATATGATTAATAGAGTTTATTGCCATTCAGTCGATAAATGCCAAAACAGGTATCGTCAGGAATTGACTGAAGTTGGTTTTTAAGATACAACCACAATATTTAAACAATAACAAGTTTTATTGAAAGATTGTTCAAAAAAAAATCTTTAAACTATGGATAAGAAGGCTAGGAAAGCATTCCGATTGGTTTTGAAGCCGGAAGTGAGATAAAAAAGGAAGAACCTTTATTTTTGCCTTCGCTGGTAGCCCAAACTTTGCCTTTATGCAGTTCAATTAACATTTTTACGATGGAAAGGCCCAGCCCATTAGAGCGTTCATTGCCGGTTGGTATAGAAGAGAGTTTCGCAAATTTTATAAACAGTTTACTCAAATCATCTTCGGATAAACCTACGCCGTTATCTTTGAATTCTATAACAATATCTGCTCCGGAAGCGAAGCAATTAATGTAAATCACAGAGCCGACGTGCGAATACTTAATGGCATTGCTCATCAGGTTGGTCAACGCATCTTCAATTCTCCGTCTATCAATTTTAAAAGTTTGCCTGGCATCGCAATCAATTTCTAGTGTTTGAGATTTGTTTGCCAAGGCACTTTCAAAAGTAGATTTAATGAACTTTGCTAACTCCTCGAAGGTAATTATTTCAAGTTTTAAATCGATTACACCATTATCGTTGCTAGCTTCCTCTAAAATATTATTTAAACTTTGCTCAATAGCTCTTGATGACCTCTCAATTTTACTCCCTAGCGCAGATTGAGTTTCAAATGGTAAAGAACGTGAGGCTAGAATTTGCGAGTAGGCCAGAATTGAAGTTATCGGATTTTTAAGATCATGCACTAAGCGGTGCATCCTGTCGTCGTACGCATTCACATTTATCCGGTGTGCAAGCCGCGATTCGAGTTTTTCGAGTGTCAAGTCAGCAAGCATTTTCAACATGTTAAGCTGTTTTTCTGAAACTGTCGATCTCGGTTTTTCGTCAATTACGCAAACGGTTCCAATTTGGTATCCTTCATGCGTTACAATGGGTGCACCCGCATAAAATCTAATCCCATTCCTGGCTGATACATACGGACTGGCAAGTAGGGCAGGGTAGCTATGCGTGTCGGTAAAAACGGTGATTGCTTTATTTAATATTGTAATTGAGCAAAGGCTGTCCTGTCTTTTAATCTTATTTGTTTCGATAGCGCTAATGTTGGCTTTCAGAAACACCTGTTGCTCATCTACAAAGTTTACAAATGCACTCGAAGTATCGAATACTTCTTTAGCCAGGAGCGCTATGGTATCGAATGCCTTTTCGGCGGGTGAATAAAGTATGTCATACCTCAACAATTTCTCCAGTCGCTCTGAATCGTTGTGTGGTATTAGATTAAGTGGGACGTTATCTGAGGTCATATTCAAACTTATAATTGCATATTAACAGAAAAGTTGTGCTTCTGTTTCAGAAATTTAAAACAAAAGGACGTATTTATACTTATATAGATGTATAAATTCTTATTGCTAAAGCCAGGTTCCGGAAAATGTTTAAAATAATGATAGTTGACGATAGTCCGGAAATATTAGAGGCCCTGCAACTGATATTTGAGCTCGAAGATTACGAAGTAGTAGTTGCTGATAGCGGCCATGCAATTATTCAAAAAGTATATCTTCATCAGCCTGATATAATTTTGTTAGATATTATGCTTGGGGATTTTGATGGAAGAGACATTTGCCGTGAAATTAAGGATGATGAGATGATAAAAAAAATTCCAATCATCATGATATCATCTACACATGGCATAAACACATTTCTCCAATTGAAGTGTAAGCCCGATGGTTATATGGCGAAACCATTTAACGTGGCAGAACTTACGGCGCTTGTTGCCTCGAAATTAGCTTAAATTATTATTCTTCACTAAACTGCGGCCAATAATTAAATTTTCTGGTTTATATCTATCAATCGCTTACTAAGAGTAGTCGCATTTCATGCCCGTTCCGCGGTGTCTTTTGTATCCGTCTATTATTTAAGTTATTACAGACGCCCAATCTTTCTCTTTTTTAAACTTCAAACCATTTAGAATTGATGGTGTTAAATTATGGACTGAATAACAGTTTTAAAATTTGAAAGATATGAACGAAGGAAAAATTGAATATGTCAACCTGGAAGAGTTGTCAAATACCGATTACAAAATTAGTGACGGCCAGGCCAATATTACTTCCTGGCCAGTTCTGGATGAAAGCGATAGTACTGTTGGTAAGGTAAGGGATCTCTTGTTTGATCCTTCGCAAAATGCGATACGTTACATTATCGTTGATTTAGATGAGTCGATTGCTGGCCCGGATGAAAAGGCTATTTTAATACCTATAGGTTATGCGAATCTTGCCGACGACAGAAAAGCCGTTGTAATACCTGTGATGAGCATTGAGCAATATCAGTTAATGCCGAGGTATATTATTGGCGAGGTAACAAGGGATACTGAAATGCAAATAAGATCTGCTATTGGCAGCCCCGCTGCGTTAAGGATAGAAGAAGAAATCGTAGAACTTGAGCATCCAGACTTTTATCAGCATCATCATTTTGATAGGGGAAACATTATTTTTCAGGAATTTTCCCATAAACCAGCTGAAACCGAACCTACAATAGCGCCTGCAGACCGTGAGGAAGAAAGAGCGACAATTCATGACCTTATCGATAACTCGCACACAAACATTACCAGCTCGTATGCTAATGATAATGTAGCCCATCAGTTACACGAACAAGCAGGTGGAACGGAAACCGGTAGTGCTTTTGAAGTTACTGCTGATGGAAGAATTTTTAATATTGAGCCGCAAGACAATGGTACTTACAGGATTCTGGAACACGGTGAAAAAGTTGGGGTAATTTACGCCGAATCAGGAGAGAGAGGTGTTCAGTGGGCAACCATGGATGAATTAGATAGTAGGTTTGTCGAGGTAATTGGCGAAGCAATTACGTCCCACAATGCCTAAGCGACCAATTAGGTTGTTTTGATAATATATGCTTAAGCTTTATTCTAAATTGAATTATTTTGGGTATTGGCTGTTCAAAATTAGAAGCTATAAAATAAGAAAAGGAGACCTTATCCAAGCGTCTCCTTTTTTTCTAACCAAATATAAACCTGTTATGAGCCAGGCTTTGTCTTTAATTCTCTTTATCAAAACTAATTTTGCCAAGAGAATGATTTATCTTTTCTATATGAATAAACATCTTCCGTTTATTACTCTACAAATATAGTAAAATTTTTCTTAGTGTAAAAAATACACTAACATTTTTTTAGGTATTTTTTTTGTCATTTTTTATTCACAATTCTTTTTAATGAAGATTTGATGAATTAAAATGATTGTGTTGCAAATATACCATAGATTTATTCACAGCAATTGTTAAATCTTATCAACTATTGGTATAATCTGCCCAAAATTTCACTTATTTCTTCAAAAGTCGTAATATTTTGACCAGCTAACTATCTTTTTTACTTGATATCGTTAATAAACGGTTTATAATAAATAATGTTTTACAGATTAAGTTAAATTTATGTTAAATAAATAATCTATTCATATGTAAAAAAGATATATAAGCAAAAAAGACTCCATTAAGAGTCTTTTTTGCTTATGATGTTAGCAGGCGATTACAAGCTAGCGTAATATTCTACAAATTTAGCTAATGCTGAAGAGTAACCCCATTCGTTATCGTACCATGAAACAACTTTAACAAAGTTGTCGTTTAATGAGATACCGGCTTTAGCATCAAAGATAGAAGCATGGTCATCTCCAATAAAGTCTGAAGACACGACTTCATCCTCAGTATAAGCTAGAACACCTTTCAATTCACCTTCAGAAGCTGCTTTCATTGCTGCTTTAATTTGCTCATAAGTTGCTGGTTTTTCTAAACGAGCAGTTAAATCAACAACTGATACATCTGCAACAGGCACACGGAAAGACATCCCTGTTAATTTACCTTTCAATTCAGGAAGAACCATTCCTACTGCTTTTGCAGCACCCGTAGATGAAGGAATAATATTCGAGAAACCTCCGCGGCCGCCTCTCCAGTCTTTCGCAGATGGGCCATCAACTGTTTTTTGTGTTGCAGTTACAGCGTGGATTGTACTCATTAAACCTTCTACAATACCAAAGTTATCGTTTAATACTTTAGCAATTGGCGCCAGGCAATTTGTGGTACATGATGCATTAGATACGATAGTTTGATCTGCAGTTAATTTATGATGATTTACACCCATAACATAAGTAGGGATATCGCCATCTTTAGCAGGAGCAGAGAAAACTACTTTTTTGGCACCTGCCGCAATGTGTTTCTCAGCATCAGCACGGGTTAAAAATAAACCTGTAGATTCAATTACTACTTCAACACCAACAGCATCCCATTTCAAATCAGCTGGATTGCGTTCTGCTGTAACGCGAATGGTTTTACCGTTAACTACTAAATTTCCATCAACAACTTCAATTGTACCATCAAATTTGCCATGGGTAGTATCGTATTTTAACATATAAGCCATGTAATCCGGCTCAATTAAATCGTTTATTGCTACAATATCTAATCCTCTTTTCAAAGCAGCTCTGAAAACCAGTCTGCCGATACGGCCAAAGCCGTTTATTCCAATTTTGCTCATTGTTTTGTTAATTAATGTAATGTTTTAATAAATTAAGTATTGGTTCTTTTATTATGCTTTTTATTGTCAAATCGTATTTATCTGCCGTATGTATCAACCTGTCCTGAAATTCTGCTGCAACCGTTCCAACAAAATGTAATTGCTCTTCCGGATATTTTTCAACCATTGGCAGAACACAAGTCCTAAAATGCTTCTCAAACCCTTCGTCTATCATTCTGATAATATAACCGTGTTTATTATTTTGTACGAAGAATTCAAAAAAAGAACTCAAAAAAATGTTGGCTTGTGGCTTATTATAAATTCTTTCAAATATCTGCGGCCTGTCCAGGTTATAAGTTCTGTTAAATTTAGCCTCGAGCTCTGCCGGCAAACGGTGATTTAAATAACTTTTCAGCAATATTTTGCCCAGGTAATTTGCCGAACCCTCGTCGCCCAATATATAACCTAGCCCAAAGTTGTTCGTAAGCGGTTTTTTACCATCAAAATATGCGCAATTAGAGCCGCTGCCTAACATAGCAACAATTCCGGTTTTATCATAGCAGGCTGCTTTTGAAGCACCAAATAAATCATTTTCGACGATTATTTTACTATATCTAAAAAATGACGACAGCGTTTTTGCCAGTTCTTCTTTTCTTTCTGCAGATGATGCTCCGGCGGCAAAAAAGTAAATCTTTTTAATGCTTTCCGCATTGTTTACCAAAACTACTTTTTTATTTAAAATTTGAAGAATAGTTTTCGAATCTACAAAACATGGATTCAGGCCAGTTGTATTGCAGTGTGCTACAACCACTCCATTTTGTGTAAGTTTCCAAAAGGCCGTTCTCGAACCGCTATATACTACTGCTATCATTTTAAATTAAATCGATAAAACTTCCGTCATCTCCATCAGGTCATCTTCAAGCTTAAACGTGTGGTTAGACAGTGCTTCCTCAATACTTGTAAGTTTAATTTCATTGCCTCTTAAACCTACCATTTGCGCACTCTCGCCCGAAATCAGCGCATTCACTGCTGCAAAGCCCAACCTGCTGCCTAGTATTCTATCGAAACTGCTCGGACTGCCGCCCCTTTGCAAATGCCCCAGAATGGTAACTTTAGTATCATAATGGTCAAAAGTTTCCTTAACCCGTTTTGCAATATCATAGGCGCCACCTTGTTTGTGTCCTTCTGCAACAATAACAATACTCGATGATTTTTTTGTAGCAGCACCTAAGGCAAGCTTTTCAATCAATTCATCAACACTGGTTTCAATTTCCGGTAACAATACTGCTTCTGCGCCACTGGCTATCGAGCTTCTTAAGGCTATACAGCCAGAATCACGGCCCATCACCTCTATAAAAAATAACCTGTCGTGTGCATCTGCAGTATCTCTTATTTTATCAATTGCTTCAATTACTGTATTTATTGCGGTATCGTAACCTAAAGTAAAATCAGAACCGCTTAAATCATTATCTATCGTGCCTGGTATACCAATTACTTTTACGCCAAATTTTTCACCAAAGCGTTTCGCTCCTGTGAAAGTTCCATCGCCTCCAATAACAACTAGGCCGTCGATATCATTTGCTTTTAAATTTTGGTAGGCAATTTCCTGCCCTTCATCCGTTTTAAATTCTAAACAACGGGCAGTTTTTAGTATTGTTCCACCCAGATGTAAAATATTACTTACAGAACGGGCGTCCATTGGTTTTATAGTATTGGCGATTAAACCCTGGTATCCTTGCATAACACCAAACATGTTGATGCCATGGTAAATTCCTGTACGAACCACTGCTCTAATGGCAGCATTCATTCCTGGTGCATCGCCCCCGGAAGTAAGTACAGCTATATTTTTAATATTTGGTTTCATCTTCGTAGTACGAATATAGTGTGTATTTTCTACACTAAGTAATTTATTTTATTTTTTTTACTTAATATTGAAAGTCATACCTTTAACGCTTAAATTAACTAAATTTTACCTTGGAACAAATTTTACCTCATTTAGATTCCGTTTTCTCCATCGACTGTGTGCTGTTTGGATTTGATGGTAAGGAATTAAAAATCTTACTCATTGAACGGAATGAAGAGCCATTTAAAGACTGGTGGGCATTACCGGGTAACATCGTTGGCGCAGATGAGAGCCTTGACCAGTCTGCTGCCCGAATCCTGTACGAATTAACGGGTTTGCGTGGCATTTATATGGAGCAATATTATGCCTTTGGCGACCCGGGAAGGCACCCGCAAGGACGTGTTATCACTTTGGCTTATTACGCCCTTATCCGTTTAGGCGGAGATAAAGATTTGCGCCCGGTTAGTACTTATGCAAAACAGGCGAATTGGTTGCCAATTACCGCACTTCCAAAACTAGCTTTCGACCACCAGAAGATTTACGATAAGGGTTTAGAAAAAATAAAGCGGAGAATTAAACACCAGCCAATTGCATTCGAATTGCTGCCTGAGAAATTTACTTTAACCCAGTTACAGCATGTTTATGAACTTGTGCTTGGTAAAAAACTTGACAAACGAAACTTTAGAAAGAAGATTGTCAGTTTTGGTGTTCTAAAAGAACTAGATGAGAAGCAAAAAGGTGTATCATACAGAGCTGCAACCTTATACCGGTTCGATAAAAGAAAATACGCCAAACTCTTCGGAAAAGAAATTTCCTTTTAGCGATAGTAAAGCGGTGGCCAAACTAAAAAGGTGTATCATAAATGCGGTTATCTGCTTCAGCGCAGCGTTAGGCATTCAGGATACACCTTTTGTATTCTATTAAATATCCAGTTCGAATGATGATCTGGAAGCTTTATCTGCCTGATCTAATAAATCGGCATCATGTGCTGCAGCATCCTCGCCGCTAATTACCGTGCTTTGATTTAGGGCGTCTTCTTCGCTGGTTAAAGCATCTTCCTTATCGTCAGAAAGTTCTTCTTTGTTCGGGTCTATACTCATTTGATTGGGATTTAAAATATTCGTCAAGTTATCGTTTTTGTAAGCAAATTACAAGTATTTTAGTCCAGAAATAATTCAATCCGATATTGAAATGTTGTGTCAACCCAATAGTAAAAAGCATGTTGTTTTCATCCTGCTAATTTTAGCCTTCTGCGTCAATTTTATGGCATGTAAGATTTCCCTCTCAGGAAAAAAAACGCCGAAAGTATTAAGTGCTGATTATTGCGTAGCCGATTATGCGCAGGGGCTGCCAGCTTCGTATAACGATTCTGATTCGTTAAGGATTGTTTTTAAAATGCTATCTGGCAATTTGACTAGTGAAGAATTACGGCTCGCAAATACAACGGGTATTTTGCGCCAGATCAAAGAGCGGTATGATTTAACCAACAGCAATAAAGATAAAGGTTCATTGCGCATCCGGGCACTCGATGTTGAAATTGAGAACAGAATTACCTACGCAGGAAATGTGCTTAACGGTATCTCTGCAGCATTGCGTTGCGAATCTGAGCGGACTGGAAGGGTTGCTGATTATCTGGACGATCTTGGGAAAAAGAGAGTGAACAGATTTACTGTTGGGGCTATAATTGCTGGTGCAGTAACGGGCGTTGCGCCTTTAATAATTAAGGCACAGCAGCCGCAAAATGCAGTCGTAATCGCAGGGTCGGGTCTGTCTGCAGGTTTGGGCATTGCAGCGTTAACCAATAACCGAAAAAAAATACAGTTGTCTTTTCAAAAAAATCTGCTTTCGGATATCTGGTATGTTCCCGATAGCTCAAAAGTGTATCCTAAATTTGTCTGGTTAATGCTTAATGAACCTGATGAGGTTTCGGGCGGACAAAAGGCATCCGTTATAGGGAGGCTTAAAAAAAGGTGGCTAAATTTTGAATTCGAGCAGAAACTTAGCGACCATCTTC
Organism: Pedobacter sp. AC464; assembly: GCF_979253075.1. Classification (NCBI taxonomy): domain Bacteria; kingdom Pseudomonadati; phylum Bacteroidota; class Sphingobacteriia; order Sphingobacteriales; family Sphingobacteriaceae; genus Pedobacter; species Pedobacter sp. AC464. The sequence continues at coordinate 2,024,699 of NZ_CEEDBV010000001.1, read as the reverse complement.
GCATGCTTCTTTTTGATAACGGTGGCGTTTTTACAGAAAGCGAGCTCAACACCAGGCAGGTTTTGCTTAATCAGCTGAGTACAGAAGTGCAATTGCTTAATGTAAAATTATTAACGCTTTCACGTAAATTGAAAACTTATTAAAGGCAGGTTAGTTGATGCCCGCAATTAAAAATTTTGGTAACAGCATTGCGTAGTTTCTACCAATAAAAAAAACCGACTGAAATTTCCAGTCGGTTTTTTTTTAGATATTATGAACTTCAGCTTAGTTAATAAAAGCTGATTTGATTAGCTTTTTGGAGCCAACTCCAGGTGGTAATGCACTAAATCATCTATTGGCGAGCGGATAATTTTACCAACGCCCATTTCATAGCGGTCGGCAACGATACTCAAAATATCGCGGAAACTGTAGCCAACAGAACCAACGCAGTTTAACTTGTGGTCTTTGTAATTTGGGTAATGAATTACCAAAGCTTCAAAAAAAGCAGTGAAAGCATAGTCGATGGTTTTGTAAGTATAATCCTCGTAACTATCTTTAAAATCGTATAAAAATTTACTGAAACTTGCGCAGAAACGGTTCGGTAATGGTTTGTTATAAATGTTATCGAAAATATCTTCGTTTGTTAAAGCGTAATTGTCGTAAAAAGCTTCTCTTAAACCTTTTGGCATATAACCTTTCATGTAATCGCCTAAAATGCGCTTCCCGATGTAAGAACCGCTACCTTCATCGCCCAGGAAATAGCCTAATGAGTCAATGTTCATGGTAATATCGGTTCCATCGTAAAGGCATGAGTTAGTGCCGGTGCCTAAAATACCGGCAAATCCGGGCTCGTTACCTAAAAGTGCTCTGCATGAGGCAAGTAAATCATGACCAACAAAAATTTCTGCGTTCACAAAAACCTGTTTCATGGCATCGGCAACAATTTTTTTATTTGCTGGCGTAGAACAACCCGCCCCGTAATAGTATACAGCCGTTAATTTCTCTTTTTCTAGGTGGTCCGGAAGAGTTTCATTTAAAGATTGTACAATATATTCCCCTTTTGAGAAATATGGATTGTAACCTTCGGTATTAAAGTAAATTTTTCTGCCGGCCTCGTTGATCAGGCACCAATTTGTTTTGGTTGATCCACCGTCTGCAATTACTATCATTTTATTTATTTTTGGTTTTAGCACGATAAAAGTATAAAAACTCTTATATTTTGTATCTTTTTTTTTAATAATTTTTTAACAATTTGTTGTTGTTAAAATATAAGTGTGTAAAAAATACACTATATAAGCTGTTTAATCATGCTAAAACCTTAAAATTATACCATATAAGGCATTGGTCTTATTTTTTAACCTAAGCTATTTTTTACAATTTTTATACGATGAATAACGAACTTTTAGATTTCAGAAGTGATACTGTAACCAAGCCGACTCCGGGTATGCTCGAAGCGATGATGAGTGCAAAGGTTGGCGACGATGTTTTTGGAGAGGATGAAACAGTCCACCAGCTGGAAACCAAACTTGCAGGATTATTTAATATGGAAGCGGGTTTATTTTGCCCATCAGGCACGATGACCAACCAGATTGCGATAAAGTGCTTTACACAGCCGATGGATGAGGTTATCTGCGACCAGACGGCACATGTTTACAGGTATGAAATCGGAGGCATTGCCTTTCACTCTGCGGCATCGGTAAGGTTGTTGCATGGCGAAAGAGGGATTTTAACTCCGGATCTTATCGAACCCGAAATCAATGAAGACAATATTCATTATCCTAATTCCAGTTTGGTTGTACTAGAAAATACTGTAAATAAAGGCGGTGGGAGTTGCTACAAGCTATCAGATATTGCTCCCATTCATCACCTGTGTAACATAAAAGGCTTAAATCTTCATTTGGATGGCGCCCGTATTTTTAATGCATTAACCGCTACAGGAGATAGCGCCCACGATTATGGCCAATATTTCGACGGTATTTCGGTTTGCTTATCGAAAGGCTTGGGCGCTCCGGTTGGCTCTGTTTTGCTGGCCAGTAAAGCAACCATCCACAAAGCAAGAAAAATAAGGAAGGCTTTTGGTGGTGGAATGCGGCAGGCCGGCTTTCTTGCCGCTGCGGGAATTTATGCTTTGGATAATCATGTAGAAAGATTGAAGGATGATCACAAACATGCGAGAGATTTGGCGGCAGCATTAAGTGGTACAAGCTATGTAAAATCAGTTATGCCTGTTGAAACCAACATTGTAATTTTCGAAGTTGCAGCCGGAACGGCAAACAAAGTTGTAAGCCGATTTCAGGAAAAGGGGCTGCTTTGTAACACCACAAGCTCAAGTACAATAAGATTGGTTACACACCTCGACTTAAGCAGTTCGATGATTGATAGGGCAATCGAAATAATAGTACATTTGTAATTTACCAGCCTAACCAAATGCCACAAATCTCGAAGATTTTAATCGCAAACCGCGGAGAAATTGCTTTACGTATCATGCGTTCGGCAAAAGAAATGGGAATTAAAACCGTTGCCATATTTTCAGAAGCAGATAGGGACGCTTTACACGTCAGATATGCTGATGAGGCCGTATGCGTTGGTCCGCCGCCCTCTAACCAAAGTTATCTGGTTGGGGAAAAAATTATAAGTGCATGTAAGGAAACCGGAGCAGAAGCCATCCATCCTGGCTACGGTTTTCTTTCTGAAAATGCAGTTTTTGCAAAAATGGTGGCTGATGCCGGGTTGATTCTAATCGGGCCATCGCCGGAAGCAATGGAAACAATGGGTAACAAGCTCTCTGCAAAGGCGGCGGCGCTGAAATACAACATCCCAATGGTTCCCGGAACCGAAGAAGCGATTCAAGATGTGAATGAGGCAAAGCAGCGTGCAATTGAAGTAGGATTTCCGATTTTAATAAAAGCGGCTGCCGGCGGTGGTGGAAAGGGGATGCGTATTGTAGAGCAGGCTGCAGATTTTGAAGAACAAATGCAACTGGCTGTTTCAGAAGCTACTTCTGCGTTTGGCGATGGCGCAGTATTTATCGAGCGTTATGTAACCTCGCCGAGGCACATCGAAATACAGGTTTTAGGCGATACACATGGTAATATTGTGCACTTGTTTGAACGCGAATGTTCTGTGCAGCGACGCCATCAAAAAGTTGTTGAAGAAGCTCCATCAGCAGTTATGACGGAAAAAATAAGACAGAAAATGGGCAAATGCGCAGTCGATGTAGCCCGTTCTGTGAATTATACCGGTGCCGGAACCGTTGAATTTATACTCGATGAAAACCTGGATTTCTTTTTTCTGGAAATGAATACCCGGCTACAGGTTGAATACCCTGTTACAGAATTAATTACCGGAATTGACCTTGTAAAGGAACAAATAAAAATTGCTGCCGGCGAACCAATTGGATTTTCGCAGGAAGACCTGAAGATAAGTGGCCATGCGATAGAACTTAGGGTTTATGCTGAAGACCCAAATAATAATTTTCTTCCGGATATTGGTAGACTTCAAACCTATAAAACGCCCAAAGGTAACGGCGTAAGAGTGGATGATGGTTTTGAACAGGGAATGGAAATCCCGATTTATTACGACCCAATGATCGCGAAGCTCATCACCTTTGGTAAAGATAGGGAAGAGGCAATACAGAGAATGGTTAGGGCAATTGAAGAATATGAGATTACGGGGATAGAAACCACCCTTGGATTTGGTAAATTTGTGATGCAACACGAAGCTTTTAAAACCGGGAGGTTTGATACTCATTTCGTAGGTAAATATTTTAACGCCGGAAGTTTGAAGGCTGAAAATGACGATGAAGCCTTAATTGCTGCGGTAATCGCATCGAAATTGTTTCAAAAACCGGAAATTGATGTTGCGCAAAAAGATTTGTCGGGAGTTACCTCCAATTGGCGAAAAAACAGAATGAATTATTAATAGCTTGAAATGTTTACCGGAATAATCGAAACCCTTGGCGAGGTGACAGCCATTAAAACCGCACAATCAAATATTCACTTTACTATTGCTTCAGCGATTAGTAAAGAGTTAAAAATCGACCAAAGTGTGGCGCATAACGGCGTTTGCCTTACTGTTGTGGCTCTTGGAGAGGATACCCATACAGTAACGGCTATTGATGAAACACTGAGCAAAACGAGTTTGGGTAATTTAAAAACCGGCAGCAAGGTAAATCTCGAACGTTGCATGCAAATGAACGCCAGACTGGATGGACACATCGTTCAAGGGCATGTTGACCAGACCGCAACCTGCATAAAACGAGAAGAACTGGACGGAAGCTGGGAATTTCGTTTTAAATATGATGCTTCCCTCGGAAATGTTACGGTAGAAAAAGGTTCGGCCTGCGTAAACGGAATTAGCTTAACAGTTGTAAATTCAGCTGCTGATGAGTTTTCAGTATTTATCATTCCATACACCTTTGAACACACAAACCTGCAGGAAGTTATGCCTGGCGATGTTGTAAATCTAGAGTTCGATATTATTGGAAAGTATGTCGCCAAACTAATGGGCAATAAATAACATTGTGAAATTATCTTTAACCGCAAGCGCCTAAAGCTTCATTTCATTCAAACATTGCTAATAGTTGAGGCCGGCAAATACTTGATCGCGAGCGAAACAATCCCTTTTAAAACCGAATTAAACTTTAATTTTGCTGTAGAAAGCAAGCAGAAGCTAGTATGTATAGTAAGGAAGAGGCGGCAAAGTTACGGCAACAGTTTTGGATAAGTTTTGGGCAATATATGAAACCGGTTCCTGCTGCTGATGGCTATCCTGTAAATTGGATAAATTACAAAACCGGCGTTAAACACGTTTTCATTAAAATGGATGTTGATACCAAAAAAGCCATCATCTCCATTCAGCTTAGCCACACTGATGAAGGCATACGGGAATTGTTTTTCAACCAATTTGAAGAATTCAAAACGCTGTTTGCAAGTTCCATGGGCGAGCAGTGGCACTGGATGCAGGATGCGACAGACGAATACGGCAAAACGGTTAGTCGGATATCAACCACACTGGAAAACGTTAATATTTACAACAAGCAAGACTGGCCCGAGCTGATTTCTTTTTTTAAGCCCAGACTGATTGCACTTGATGAATTTTGGGACAATGTAAAACCCGTTTTTCAAAATTTAAGCTAATCAGGGTTTTTCAACTGCTCCATTCTGGCTTTTACGTAAGCAATTTCATCTTTATCTGCTTCTGCATTAAGCTTGCTTGCAAGGTAAAGCTTGTAATATTTTTCTGCCTGTTTAAGCTGCTTATACTTGGTATCGTATAAAATACCCAAACGATAGTAGATGGCAGGCGTTTCTTTAAACTCCAGGCCTCTTTTATAAGCGGAGTTTGCCTGCACCAGTTTGTCTGTTTCCTGATAAATTAGACCCAGCAAAGCGTAATAATCGGCGGTGTTTGGAGAAATTGCTTCATCAATTGTTCTTTTTGTATAGATAGCGGCGGCTGAATAATTTTTGAGTGCTCTATAGCCCAGCGAGGTATAATATAGCGTAGCCTCATTTTGTAAGCCCATTACTTCCAACAGCTTAAATAAGCTTATTGCTTTTGTATAGTTTTTGGTAAAATAGTAGGCCTTGGCAACGTCTTTAATTACATAAGCATCGTTATCAACACTCAAAATCTTCTCGCCAGAAGCAATAACTTCATTATATTTTTTTAAAAAATTAGCTATCGGTAAAAGTGCTTTTTTTAAAATGATGTTACCCGTATCAGCAGCAATGGCTACATTTAAAACCTTATAGGCTTTTTCCCGCTCTTGTAAACCGGCATAAACATCGGCCAAATCATTAGCAACATCGCCTTCCAAAGGGTTGATTTTGTTCGCTTTGACAAGGTATAAAAGTTTAAGTGAATCCTTATTAGAGGCAAACAGATTAGCCAGCGATTTATAGACACTAAAATTATTGCTATCTATCTTTACAATTTCTCCGTAGTACAATTTCGCTTTGTCAATATTTCCCCGCCTTGAATTTATGCTAGCCAGGCTAAACAATATCGGTAAACTCTGCGGTTGCACGCTATAAGCCTTGAGGTAAAATTTCTCCGCATCTACGTTATTGCCACTCATCAGGTAGCAATAGCCAATTTGCGACAGCGTTCTGGCATCAGTTATGTCTTCCCCATAAACCGTTCTTAAGTAATTTGCAGCATCAGCGTACCGCTGTGTCTGGTAAAAATCGAAAAGCTTTTCTTTATCAACCAAATTAGCCGTTTGGCTGAATACGGCATTACCACATAACATGATTACAAGACTAACAAGCCACCTTTTCATATGATTTAGTTTTCAACTAATCTATTAGTTGTTTTTGGTAATTGCAAATCCTCGTTAAAAATTTTCCTTCTGAAAACAAAAACGGCCTGTCGCGGTTTATTGTTTATAACATAATATTAAAACAAGAAGCTATGAATACTTTAAAGAAGTTTGAATTAATGGAAAAGATTGTGCGTGAATTGGAAGATTTACAAAATTCGCAACAGGCACTTATCCAAAAAATAGCGAAAATCGAAGTAGATAATATCGAATTAAGCGATAAAAGATTAGAAAACGATTTGCCGGATATTCATCAGAATCTTGCCGATAACTTAGATACGATTTCAGGTATTTTAGATTATTTTGCTGATAAGACTCAGAATTTTGGTGATAAGAACAATGTAGATGCGCTTAAAGAGCAGGAAGCAATAAACAACGCAACAAGCTAATTAATAAACACGATCATGAAATCTCTCTATCTTTCAATCGCCTGCTTGTTTGCGGGCTTTTGTGCAAGTGCACAAGTTTTACCTTCATTCCAGCTTGGCGTAAAAGCTGGTGCTAACTTTTCAAAATTTGATACTGAAAATACTTTCAGTAGTGATAACAGGACAGGATTTTATGGCGGGTTGTGGGCGAGAGTAGGCGGAGCGGGTGTATTTTTCCAGCCTGAGTTATACATTTCGGGTAAGAAAACCAATTTGGTAAGTGATGCAACCGGGCAGGTAAATCAGGTAAGGTTTACAAGTTTAGATGTGCCACTGTTAGTTGGAACTAAGTTTGGCGCTGTAGGCGTTGGCTTGCGTGTTAACACCGGCCCTATGTTCTCCCTTATTTTAGATGACAAGCAAAGCTTAGGTCAGGCAACTGGTAATGTTTTTTCTGGTAATTTTAAGGATCAGGCAGTTTCCTGGCAATTCGGAGCTGGTTTAGACATTAAGAAACTTAGCATCGACGCAAGGTATGAGCTTGGCCTGTCCAAGTTAAATAAAGACGGCTATCCGCCAACTAAATTAAACCTCTTTACAATCGGCTTAGGCTATAGAATTCTATAAAAGTAGAATTCTTTTAGCTGGACTTTTGAATAATAATGCTTTTAAAATACAACTAACCTAATATTTACCCTATGAACTTAAAAGAATTATTACTTAAAGGGCAAAACTTTGTTGCCTTGTTAAATCAATTCAGAATTGATGTGAATGATTTAATTATCAAAGATGAGGAAACACTTTTTAACGACAAACCTGTAAAAAATACGGAGGTGATTAAAGAATCTGTTTGGATAGAAGGAAAGAACAATGACGGACTCGTTTACTTATTCGGAACCTTACATTACAATCTCTTAAACAAACTTGCAGTATTTGAGATGCAGGACTACGAAAAAATACCTGCAGTGCATTAAGTGATTCTACCAAAAAAGAGGATAATTGATTTTTCAGTTGTCCTCTTTTTTATGCGCATCTAATTCGCCGTCGATAGCGGTTAGCTCATATGCAAATGCGCCATTTTTGGGGATGATTGGTGTATCTCTGCCAACACTTAAAGCTTTAATAAATGATGCGCCAAAATAGAAAATAAGTGAGGAGTAGAAAACAAAAAGCATAATCACGATGATGGAACCCGCAGAACCGTAAATGTTACTGATGTTGCTGAGTGGCAAAAGGATTCGCAGAATAAATTTTCCGGCCGTAAATAAACACCCGGTTAGCAGTCCGCCAGAAATTGCTGCCCGCCAGGTTGGCCTGCCATTTGTTAAAAACCTGAAGAGAATGGTAAACCACGCGGTAACAATAATTACAAACACCAACTGATTGATGATAGAAGTTGCTACCAACTCAAATGAAGGCGAATTCGTTTTCAGGTAAGAGCCAATTATTGCCTGAATACTATCTGCCAGAAGCCCTATAAAAAACAGGATTCCCGCCAACAAAATAATCGTAACCGAAATTGCCCTCGACTTTAGTGTGTCCACAATACCCTTTTTATCTTGTAAACCAATATTCCAGATTTGTTCAAGAGAATTTTTAATAACGTTGAACAGGGTTGTAGCAACAAATAAAAAGAAGACAAAGCTGAAAAGCGTAATGTACCATTCCTGATTTATACCGCGGATATTTCTTAACGTTAGCCTTATCTGGGCAATACTTTCATCATCGAGTATGTTATTCAAGCGCTCAAAGAGGTGCGTAACCAACAACCGTCTATCGGTAAATATGCCGAACAGCCTGATTAAGATGATGAGAATAGGAGGCAAGGCAAAATTGGTAAAAAAAGCGGTTGCACCTGCAAGTCGCAATGGGTCGTTTTTTTGAAATAAATTGAACGCTTTTCTCAGAGTTGAGAAAAAAAACTTTAAATCCCGCGTTAATTTTAGATACATTGTTCTTGCTTAAAAGGCCGAAAATAACAAAAAATTGGTTCTGTAGAAGCCTTCGTAAATGTTAATTTGTTGAATTCACTTTTTTAAAAACCAGTAGCGTTTGTTCACCTTTAAATAGTTTTAACTGACCATCAACCAATTTGGCATTATCCGTTTCATTTAATGCAGTTAGGAAAGCATTTTCTTCTGAGGCTGTTTCCTGACACATCATTTTTGTACCGTATATATTCTTTAGCGACACTTTTCCGTCACTCATCTCCGCTTTCCCGCCGTAGTTGTTGCAGAAAGATTTCCCGGTTACATTTAAACTATCGCCGAAATTTAACGTTGCTTTAGCAGTTTCAGGGAGCGTTTTGCCGGTTAGTTCAGTCAGTTCCCAGGTTGTATTTTTCAATTTTGCAGGGTCAAGCTTTTCCAGACAAGAGCTTAAGAGGCATATCAGGAAACAAAATATTAATAATTTTTTCATAGGTTTTGATTTCGCAGATTGCTACAAAAACCAATCCAATAAATATCTAGTTTTTCTTCTTCAAAAATTCAGTTTTCAACACCAGAATGGTACCGTTTACTTTTCCTTCTATGGCTTTAGGATCATCAGTTAAGCGAATATTTTTCACCGCCGTTCCTTGTTTAATATCCGAAGCCATTCCTTTAACTTTTAGGGTTTTGATTGTGGTAACCGAATCTCCCTCGTTTAGGATGTTTCCGTTGCTGTCTTTAGTATCCATGATTAAAATTTTCGGCGAAGTTAGAATTATTAATCAATAGATTACTTTAAGCGGCTTCCAATCTCTGAAATAGAGTTATTCTGCCATTAAGCGTGGTTCAGCTTTCGTCCTTTTAAAAATTAAAGCACAAATAACAGAAACAATTAAGCCGACAGGCAGGATTTCCATGTAAGTAAAGAGAATGATTAAAACCGGACTCTTGTACATTTCCTTATAATCATTCATTTCTTTAACTTTTACAGCCATTTCTGTTGCGGTTGCTCCTGCTTTTTTAGCTTCTGCAAGGGCATGGGCGGTATATTTATCCATAAAATCAGGCACAAATAAATAGTAGTCGATTAACCACACCGCAACATACAAAGTCGATGCTATCAAGCTGATGTATGCGCCAATCTGAAATGCTTTCCCGAAAGATATTACGCCATTATTATGTTTATCGCGATAGCTTTTTACCGCGACAAATATAAAGGAAAACGCGAGCAGCATGGACGCATAACCGATAATCATGCTGCCTTCAAAATTTGCGTTCTTGTAGCAGTTAGTGATTGAGAACAACATTAAAGCGGAAACCACAACACCTGCAATTAACCCGAATACGATAATAATTTTTTTCATTTTAATTTTTTTTTAAGTTTCGAGGAGCAATTTCCAGGAAACATTTTATTCATCGTTCATACTTTCGGGTGATTTTTAAAAAAGGTCTGATTTACATGCTTTAGGGTGATTTTTTACTTGATTATATTAAGGCGCTTAGCCATTTCCACAGCCTGTGTTCTGCGTTTAACTTCCATTTTTTCGAACAGTTTTGAACTATGCGTCTTCACCGTATTTACTGAAACAAATAACTGAGCGGCTATTTCCTGGTTACTTAAACCGGTTGCCATTAGATTTAAAACTTCCAGTTCGCGTTTACTTAAATTGAGTTTCGCCAGGTCGTGCTGATTAACGGTGAAGTTTTCAGGTTTTTCCAAATAGATTTCCTTTTCGACAACGACAGTTTTAATTTTGGGTTTGGTGAGCCTTAAAGCCAGCCAGATGCCAAGGCCAGTAAAAACTAAGGCAATTATTCCTGCATATATTTCGAAAGCATGGCTCATTATTATAAACCGGAGTTCCAACCATTTCAACAAAAACAATAACACGGCCAATGAAATACCGTAAAGGATTACATTTTTGTTTTTAGTTACAAAGTTTGATTTAAGTAGCATTAAGTTTTCCCAGGTCAAAAATAGCAAAAATCGTAGTTATTAAATTACTGGCCCCAACCGCTATTATGTTTTCTTTAATGAGATAAATTTATTTCAATTATAAAAAGGTAAATAAAGATGATAAATTAGCAAATAAAAAAACAAAACCCATTTATGAGAACATCTTTAATAGCACTTTTCTTATCGGTAGCATTATTTTCATGCAAGCAGGAAAAAATTGATAAAACGTATAAGCCAAGAGCGTTAGCAGCCGGAGAAAGTTTCAATGATTTTCCAAAAGATAAAGGTGATGCATTAAAAATTGCTAAAGTTGATTCGGGTAGAAAGGAAGGCGACTTGTTTGTTGTAAAATTTAGAGATACCGCAATTCTAATTCAGGACGATCCAAGACCTTTAGCTACTAAATTTTACCAGCCAAAGTTTTTAAACAGTCAGAAAACGGCCGCACTTATCCAGGTAGCAGATAGCTCGGGTTTGGTTTCGCCATTTTACATTGTTTCGCTTAAAAACGAAAAACCCGAAGTTATCAAGTTGGATAGGCCATCAAACGGTGCAAACGATCGAAAAATAACTGTCGGTTTGAAGGAATTAAGCCTTAGCACCATTTTAGTAAATAACGATTACATCATTACACTTATAAATGGTAAGGTTTATCCTTTAAAGAGACAGAACGAAGCGGAGCGAATTCAGGGACAATTTTTATTTAGTTCGGGCGATAGGAAGACGCTTATTTTCGCAACTGCGAAGTCTCTATACCAGGTAAATTACATTACGGGCGAAACCGTGAACCTTACGGCGCCTGCCTCAATATTAGACCCAGCAACCGTGGCAACGAATGTTCAACAGAATTATCATTTTAAAGAGAATGCTAAAGGAAGTTTGTTTTTAGAAAAAAATGACGACAATAAAATTGTTGATATTAGCGAATTTAGAAAGTAGTTAGCCAAGCATTGTTCTAAACGTTAGGTTTATTCGTGGACGGCTTACCTTTTTAGTGGGCGGAAGTCGATGCAACCAATTGGTTTGGGTTTCATCAGCCATGATTAATAAGCTGCCATGCTCTAAAAAGGTGCCAATCGTTTCTTTGGTTTGCTTGTGCTTGAAAAGAAATTTTCTCTCCGCTCCGAAACTCATTGATGCAATTGCAGAATTTTTGGCCAATGCTTTTTCATCGTCACTGTGGTAAGCCATGCCTTCATCACCATTGTGGTATAAATTTAAAAGGCATGAGTTAAACATTGTGCCTGTTTTTTGCTCTGCTATGCTCTTTAATTCCAGCAGCTCAGCTGTCCACGGAAGAGCCGTTTTCGACGACCTTGAGTAGGTATATGAGTAATTTTCATCTCCGTACCAGGCTACTTTTCTTTTGGTAATTATATGTTTGCCCATAATAAAAGCTTCGTCATTCTTCCATTCAATAGTATTCAAAAGCACTTCGAAATAACGGTTTGCTTCTGTTTCAGAAAACAATTTTCCATAATATTTAACCGTTCCGCCATGTGGCAGCAGATTGGTGTCTTCATTTATCGCTTTGCTAAACAAATCCATCTTTTATACTTCTGTTTTAAACAATTTCCGCAAGGCCGGAATCCATGTGCAATAGCGTCACTTTCTGTTGCGAAGAACACCCGGTTTTCCATTTTCATTCGCTTTCCGGATTTACAATTCAAATTGCCGTAAATTTTTAAGCGACTATTCCCTGCGAAACAAATTTTTTTATTTTTTACCTGCTTTTTCAGCACCCCTGATGATATTTCCGTGTGTTTTACCATGCCGGCTGCGGGTTCGATTTTGTTGCTTCCCAACCGATTATGGCTGTTTTTCTATCGGCACCCCAATGGTAGCCGCCCAATGCACCACTAGACTGAATTACCCGGTGACACGGAATTAAAAATGCAACCGGGTTGTCGCCGATGGCTGTCCCCACCGCTCTTGCAGCATTCGGGTTTGCTAAATTCTTCGCAATTGCCCCATAGGTTGATAGTTGTCCCATTGGTATTTTCAGTAAACTTTCCCAAACTTTTATTTGAAAATCAGTTCCTTTTAAATGCAATTTTATTTGCCGGAGTTTGGTCCAGTCATGGTTAAAGATGAACAACGCATTTTGCTGTTCTAAATCTGCTAGCTGCGTGTAAATGGCTTCCGGAAATTTGTTTTGCAGCGTTTGCAGCGCCATATTTTCATCTTCATAAAAAGATATATGACAAATTCCTTTCGATGTGGATGCCACAAGGATGTTCCCGAATGGACTTTGGGCAAAACTGTAATTTATGCTTAGGTTTTTGCCACCATTTTTGTATTCGCCGGGGGTCATCCCTTCAATATTAATGAATAAATCGTGCAGACGGCTTGAACCAGACAAACCTGTCTCCAGGGCGGTGTTGAATAAGCTATGATTGTTTTTAAGTAACTGTTTTGCGTGGCCAATACTTACATATTGCAAAAAACGTTTTGGACTTGTGCCCGCCCATTCGCTAAAGAGTTTTTGGAAATGAAACGGACTAAGATTTACCTTTTCGGCAATTTCTTCCAAACTTGGCTGACTTTTAAAATTAGCCCGAATGTATTTTATGGCTTCGGCAATTCTATTGAAATTGAGCTCATCCTGTGCTTTCATAATATTTTGAATGATTAATATACAAAAGTACTTTTAGTATACGCTGCTTACCACCCGAAACTTGCTGAATATCGCCAAACTCCATCTTTGTCTGCCAAACTTGAGCCATCAAAATTTCCATTAATTTATAGAAAGTTAAGAACCAGATGTGCCCATTCTTCGTCTAAAGATATTTCGGGTCGGGTTTGCTGTGCCCTGCGATACCAATAATCAGCATTCCATATATCGCCTTCCTTGCGGTGGAGATAGGCATGAATATGTGCAGAGCCCACATCATTTAATTGGTCAACTTCCTCATGTGCTTTTTGCCAATCGCCCTTGCCATCGAACCAAAGCGCTCGCAAGTGAATAGAAAAGTCATCATAAGGAGTATCATTTTTTAGTGTTTCTTTAAATTCTGTTAAAGTTTTCATTAATTTTTTCTCTGGTTAATGCTTCAAATACTTGGAAAATGAATGAATTGTATGGTCATAAGTCGACTAAAATCAAAAAGGGTTGTTAACCTTAAACTTAACAAAATCTTGTGTTTTCATTTAGCAATAGCAAAAATATAAAGCGATTTTAAAATAGTAATTAAGAAATGCCTGAATTTTATAAAGTACGTTCTAAAGGGCTTAAAACATTTCTTATTTTGTGAACGAGGTTTATGTTTTTACTGTTTAGCAATAATTTATAGTGGCCATTTCCGGCCTTCTGAAAACAATTGATACCCGAATCTGTTCTTCTATCGATTAAACTGCACTCAAAACCACAAATCATCACCAGTATTGCATGCTAGTCTAACTCACTTACTGTGCATTTATCCATGATGTTATTGAATCATGGATTTTATTGTACACATAGTGAAATAATTAAGCTATATTTTGGTAATGAAAGAACACACTAAGCAAATCTCAGAATTAACAAGTTTAAACGAAGAACTCGAGAACTATTTCCGCAACACGATAATTCCACAACTTTTTGTTGATGGGAACCTCAATCTTCGGAAGTTTACGCCTCCCGCAATGAAACAGTTCAATCTGACAGCGGGTGACATTGGGAGGCCAATAAGTGAGATAAAGGAAAACCTTCGTTTTCCGTCGATAATGGAAAATATAAATGCCGTTATTGAAACCGGTGATATTCTCGAAAAAGAAATTCAGACGGTAGATTTTCGCTGGTATCAGATGAACATTCTGCCTTACATTACCAGAAATGATGGGAAGACTAATGGCGTTATCATCACTTTCGTAGAAATTACGGCTAGAATTAAAGACTTAAAAGAGCAGGAAAAGCTGATCGCTGAACATGAGTTACTTTTAGATACCATCTCTCACGACATAAAGACGCCGCTCACAGGTTTAGGCCTAACGCTGGAATTGCTGAAACTCTTGCCCGAGAAAGGCATGGATAGATTTCCGGTGTTGCTGCAAAATGCCGAGAAAAGTCTGGTTAAAATGAGAGATATTATCTATGAACTTACCGATACGAGGATTAAGGAGCATAAATACCAGGCCGTAGAAGAGTTGCTGAATTTTGAGCACATATTTGAGGACATACGACTTACCCTGGCTCCACAAATTTTGGAAAGCGGGGCACAAATCAGTATAAAAATTGGTATTTCTGAAATTACGTACGTCCGGCGGAAGCTAAGAAGCATTGTTTACAATCTTGTTAACAATGCTATTAAATATAAAAGCCCTGATCGCAAGCCCAAGATCTCTATTAAAACATATATTGAAAACGACCATATTGGCCTTTCAGTTGAGGATAATGGAATCGGAATTGAGGATAAAAACCTCGATAAAATTTTTACCAAGTACCAGCGTGTCGAAAATCTAACCGAGGGAAACGGGTTAGGTCTCTATCTGATCAAGGAAATAATAAATCGGTCTGGTGGCCAGATTTTCGTAGACAGCGAGTTTGGCTCGGGTACAACATTCAGAATTTTACTTAAAAAGAAATCCCTATAAATGCCGCCAGATAAATAATTTTAGGTTTTTGTTAAAATCTGTGCTGGCTGGAATGCTTTTGCAACTTATTTCGCCATTAGCCACATTGGCTTATGTTTCTCAATTTGCTTATTTATCGGGCAGTTTTCGTCGTGGCAACCCGGCAAATAACCAATGCTCATTAAAAATTCGTTAACAATTTCTCCACCTGTAAATTTAAATGTCTTCTTAAATATCTTTATCCATTCTTCCTTAGTTTTTGGATGCTGAAACTCGAGCCAGCGCTCAAAAGAACCGAAGTCTTTTTGCAGTGTTAAAATGGTCCTGGCGTTTTCTATTGCAGCATTAACTTTTAAACGGTTTCTGATAATGCCGGGGTCATTTAATAACCTTTCCCGATCGGTTTCGCCATAAGCAGCCACCTTTTGGATGTTAAAATTATCATATGCTATCCTGAAAGATTTCTCCTTTTTTAAAATGGTTTCCCAACTTAGTCCGGCTTGATTAATTTCCATAACCAACCGCCCAAAAAGCTCATTATCATCATGAATCGGAAAGCCATAATGATTATCATGGTAGTTTTTGTGCAAAGCCTTTCGTTCTTCAGGCTGCATGTGGTCGATGGCACTGCAATAAGACATATTTGTTTCTATAAATGAAGCATTAAAGTACGCGAAACTTTTTTAATTAAAAGAAGCCCTAAAGGCCAGTGGAGAAAAATTGGTTTTCGTTTTAAATAATTTGCTGAACGATTGCGGATGTTCAAACCCTAGTTGATAGGCAATTTCGCTAACCGATAAATCTGTAACGGATAGTTTTTCTTTAGCCATGTTTATCAATTTCTCATGAATGTGTTGCTGCGTACTCTGACCAGTTAATACTTTTAACAGGCTACTGAGGTAATTAGGCGACATGTTCAGCGCATCGGCTATAAATTGTACCGATGGCAAGCCTTTATTTTCTAAAGCATCGTTTTCAAAGTAGCCCGCTAAAATAGCTTCCAGTTTGTTAAGTACCGAATGGTTGGTAATTTTCCTGGTTAAAAACTGGCGGTGGTAATACCTGTCGGAATAGGTAAGGAGCAATTCCAGTTGTGCAAGCATCACATTCTGGCTAAACCTATCAATGTTGGAATGGTATTCGTGCTGAATGTTCTGCATAATGGCAGCAATGGTATTTTCCTCTTTGTCAGAAAGAAAAAGTGCTTCATGAACTGTGTAATGAAAAAATTCACTTTGTTTAAAAAGCTTAGCTAAAGGCGTGTTCCACAAAAAATCAGGATGAACGAGTAACATCCATCCCGAATGATTTATTGCTGCTTGTTTTTCTACTTCGATGCTGAAAATCTGGCCTGGTGAAATGAAAAACATAATGCCCTCATCAAAATCGTATTCCTGTTGCCCATAGCTGATTTTTGCATTAAAATTTCTTTTCAGGGCAATGGAGTAAAAATCAAATACAAGATTATTTTTGCCCTGAGGCATTTTTTTGATGTCGGCCAGATTGATTACACTAATCAGCGGATGTTCCGGTTTTGGTAGACCTCGGAAATTGTGAAGTTCGCTAATGGTTTTAAATTTATGAAACTGAACGCCTGCCATATTCAAATATAATGTTATTGATTGAAGGCTGCTGCAAATTCTTTTGCGTAATCTTTCATTTTAACTTTGCCCATTTCAGCAGGCTTATTCTTATAATAGTCTTCTGCTAATAAACCACTATGGAGTGCGCCGTACATTTCTACCAAGCCTGCAGCAATTTCCGGGTTCATGCCAATCGAAATCAAGGCATTGAGTGTATCTTCGTCAGACACTAAGATCCATTGTAAATCTGGTTTCCCAATGGCTTCACCCAAAATTTTTGCCGTCTCATCGCCAGACAAATCTTCGCTGGCTACAGAACGTGCTTTTCGACCAGTTGAGGTTGAGGTTAATTCTTCGGCAACAGCACTGGCGATATCGATAGGAGAGACCCAGGGAATTACCTCTTTTCCACCGTAATTTGCGGCTATTATTCCTTGCGATTTTATCATTGGGATATAACTGAGAAGATTATAGTAAAACGAGTTAGGGCGCATGTGCGTAATGGAAATCTCCTCCGGCAAGGCATTCAAAATCTCTTCTACCTGATGAGCGCCTTTTAAGATTCCATTGCCTTCGGCTAAATTTCCTCCGATGGTACTTAAATTAACCACTTTTTTAACACCGGCTGCTTCGATGGCTGTGGCATAATTTTTTCCTAAACCGGTATAATAGGCAAGAAGATCTAAATTTTGGTCGAAATAATTTCCTGGGGGAACCATTGTATACACTGCATCGGCACCGGCAAAAGTATTTTTTAGAAACTCAACATCATGCAAATCACCAATTGCGGGGGTAGCGCCAAGGTCTTCAATTTCTTGCTTCCTTGCCGGGTTACTGCTGATCACAATTACCTCATTGCCATTTGCAACTAAATCGCTCGTTAATGGTTTACTTATATTCCCTAACGAACCTGTTATAATAACTTTCATATTCCTTTGATTAATTATTCAAAGTTGTGAATTATGAAAATACATTTTGAAGCCAAATCTACTGTCTTTGTAGCCAAATTCTAGAACACTATACGTGCTTTTGTGACTTCCAAAGTTGGTTGGTATAATCTTTATGGCGATGAAGGCATCATTTGAAGTTAAGTAACCGCTTTTAACGATTTACTCAAAAATTTGGGAGGCCTTACTGGACAGATTTTGAACTTTTTCCTGTCCGATTTCCAGGAATTAGCAAAAGTTGCTAGTTATTTAAAATGTTAACTGTATAGTCAATATGGTTTCCTTGCACATTAAACATTTAGAATATAACTTGTGCTTCTTCCACCAGCAGCTTCTTTTAATAAAAGCCCTTTTTCCACTAATGTAGAAATATCTCTTCCAGCAGTATCTTGAGAACATTTTGTAATTTTTGCCCATTTTGAGGAATTAAGTTTTCCTTCAAAGCCATCTAATAGCTTGTTAAGCATAAGCCTCTGTCGATCATTAATGTTTGCCGTTGCAGTATTTTCCCAATATTTCGCCTTTTGCATCACCTTGGCTAATGTCTGGTCCGTGTTGGATAATGCTCGATCATAGCAGACAAGAAACCATTTTAACCATTCAGTAATATCAAGATTACCTTTTTGAGTTTTCTCAAGCATGCTATAATAAGTGTTTCTTTCAACTCTTATTTGAGCAGACATGCTGTAGAATCGTTGTGTGCTTTCATCTGCCCTGCCAAGTTGCATATCTGTAATAGTCCTTGCAATACGGCCATTTCCATCATCAAATGGGTGGATTGTCACAAACCATAAATGAGCTATTCCTGCTTTTAAAACTGGATCAATATCACTTAAAGAATTGAACCAAGTTAGAAAATGCTTCATTTCTTGCTCTAGTAGTTCGGCGTCGGGTGCCTGATAGTGCACTGTTTCCCTTCCCATAGCACCGGAAATTACCTGCATAGGATCATCTTTGGAATTATTCCTCCAACTACCTACTACAATTTTATACATACCACTTCTGCCTGTTGGGAAGAGTGCTGCATGCCATCCAAACAATCGCTCGTCACTTAAGTCTAAGTTATGGCGTTGGGTCGCGTCCAACATCATTTCAACTACACCATCGACATTTCTGTCTGAGGGAACAAGTCCGGCGACTTCCATTCCTAAGCGTCTTGCAATAGATGAACGTACTTGGTCTGGGTTAAGTATTTCCCCTTCAATCTCACTCGACTTCAGAACATCTAGAGTAAGTGTTTGTAAGGTAGCTTCTTTTTTTAAGCTGAAACCGAGCCCCTCCATTTTGCCTAATAACCGACCCTGCTTATGCCGTACCGACGTAAGTAATTTCGAGAGTTCCCGATCATTCCAAGTAAAGTTAGGCCACCCCTTATATTGATGTATGTACATTCTATTCTCCGCGCTATATGCGGTAAATATAACATGTTTTCTCCGCATAATCAAATACGATCTAACGATGAAATGCGGAGATTAAGTAGATTAATCTCCGCAGGTTTAGGATTTTTTATTATTAAGTGGATAAACCAAAATAGATTGACCCCATTCCACCAGAAATGAATCTAGTGTAAATTATTGGTGGTGTTTGTGTTAGAGTTTGGCGGAAATGGGTCAATTGGAATGGTATTTCCAATATATACCCCTTCTAGTAAAACAAGATAAATATAAAATACAGGTGTTATCAGATGATACAGGTAATTCGTGATTTATTGTAAATATGGAGATTTCGCTAGGGGTGATCAATTGATTTCGGAATTTAAGGTTAGTCTCTTTCGGTCTAAACTGACCAGTTCAACAAATTGATAATTAATATTCTACAAATGAGTCATGTGTTTCTTAGGCTGGTCAACCCGCTACGAAAATACCTGGTCAATGGAGCCGAAATCTCCAGCTATGGATGTTTTGAACGGTAGAAACAAACCAAAAAAGACGACTATATCTTCTCCAGATGCGCTTCCCTTACGTGGCTTTCTGATATGCCCAAATTGTGGCTACATGCTCTCAGGTAGTGCTTCAAAAGGTTACAGCAAGACTATCACTATTACCATTGCTTTTCGGAATGTGGGTGAGATATAACGCGGAAAAAGTCAATAGGCTTTTTGCGGAGGATTAAGAAATATACTATAGATCCAATGTTGCATGAGGCGTATGTTATGATTTTGAAACAGGTTTAACAAGCTTTTTCAAGTGAAGATAATAGTGAATTGTCAAATGTAAAAAACCAGTTGGAGGAGTTTAACAATAGACTTTCTAAGTTAGAGACAAAATGCTAAATGATGTAATTCTTGATTTCGAGTACAGGAAAATAAAATCAGACTGTGAAAGAAATATCCTTATTCTTGAAAATAGACTCATCGATTTATCCAGGGGAAAAGAGAATATCGTTGAGTTAATCGGAAAAGCGACTGGGTTGCTCAAAAACTTCATGAAACATATATAGAGGCAGATTCTGAAGGAAAAAGGCTATTAATCAGTTCGATCTATCCCCGAAACTCACTTTTGACGGAGCACAACATCGAACTGTTCGAATGAATGAGGCTGTAGGCGTTCTAGGTACTTGGAAGGCAGTTTTGAGGGCAAAAAAAAGAGGCAAACAGACAGAAATTTGATTTGTCCACTATGGTAGCTGTCACCGATCTCCGAACGGAGCGTGTACAGAATAAATTACTAATTAACGGGTATGCTGATGAAATAACCATCGCCATCCTTTTTCACCAAAAGCTCTAAATATTCATCAAATTCGACAAGGTTTGGCAACTCATCCTTTAAAAAAGTTGTGAAGATCTCGATATCTGTATCTTGATTTAAAACTACTTCTAATGTTTCGGGAGTTTTCCAGCTTGCAGTTTTAATTTCGGGATAAACACCTGCTAAAATATCGTTAAAAGAATTTCTGCTGCCCGGATTTGGTAAGTGTTGTGCGATGACGCTTAAATAAGGCTTTAGCGCTTTACCTTTTGCAACCCAATCATTGCCACGTTTAAATACACGACCAAGATATTTGCCTTGAAGACGTACCGCGAATGAACCGCCAACACGCTCAAGCTTAAGCGAAGCATCGCCTTGTTTTGATGTTAAACTAAACTTGTAGCGCTCCAAGTCAATCCCGATTTCTCCCGGATATAAAACTGTTTTGGGCTTGCGGAGCCTTTTGAAAATTATCCAGGACAGCGTAACGACTAATGTTGCACCGATAAAAATTTCTGCGGTTTTAATGTCCCGCTTTGATAAAAAACCATTCATTAAGCTAAAATCAATTTCTGTATGTAGTTTTATATATTTTGCCTGAAAGCCTTACTGAATACTGATTAGACAGCAATCAAGCTAAAACACTATTATCAGCTTCGTGTTCAGTTTGTAAAACCGACTTTTAAAGTCCATCAGGCAATACTGGCGAAATTTCTGGCTGCTTTGCAACCCTTTCTATTTCTTACTAATAAACGAGCTAAAGGCCGCAAAAGTTTTTTTAAACCCACTTATACGGTTAACGAATGAAAATTGATCTAACCATTCGTGTATTTCGCTAGCTCAAAAATGGTGACTGAAAGTCTTTACTCTTTTCCCCATCGTTTAACTTATAAATTTTCAGAATTTTTTTGAGCATCTCCCGGGCCATATGTATTCTGGTTTTAACCGTTCCTAATGGCAAACCCGTTGCATCAGCGATTTCCTGATACTTGTATCCTTCAAAATATCTAACAAATGGCACTCTGTAAATGTCTGGAAGCATATCCAATGCCTTGCCAATGTCTTTAATTACAAAGCTGCCCTCTGCAAGGTTCGCGGTTGCCGAGTTTGATAGCTGACTAGAAGTAATTTCATCCGTTTGGCAAACGTGGTCTCGCTTGTATTTTTCTTTGCGAAAAGTGTTGAGAAAAGTATTTCTTAAAATTGTGTAGAGCCAGCCTTTTAAATTTGTGCCGTCGCGGTATGATTCTCTAAAACGAATTGCCTTAATTAACGTATCCTGCACCAGGTCTGCTGCGTCACTTTCATCTTTGGTAAATCGTATGGCATGATTTAATAGTGCCACCGAGTGGTCGTTTAGGGATTTGTTGAATTCTGATTCAGTCATATTGAGTAAGGATGATACTGTTCATAATTTATCAGATTCGCATGCAGTTTGGTATTATAGTATTACACTGCAGCTCCAATATTTTTCGCAGCAACATTAACGCCCGAAATTTTTAAATTGCTTATTAAATGAATTAAGAACTAATTGTATTTTTTGATTACAGTTGCCTTGCAAGCTACACGTCAAACTGCGAGATTGCCTTTAAAAGCGGAAAAACGCTGGTTAAATGCAAAGAGCCCTGTAAACAGAGCTCTTCGTATTTATTTTTATTCTTGTGCAGCGGCCTGGTTAACGAAGTTCACTGAACACTCTGTTAATGCAACGTCAGTCGCTTTTTCGTTTTCAAGTGTTTGTCCAAGCAATTCAGCAACATCTGTATGGCCCATGTTTTCTGCGAAAACCTTCAATGTTCCATAGGTTGCAATTTCGTAATGCTCCACTTTTTGAGCAGCAAGAATTAAACCTGCATCGCGTACCATTGTGCCCGAATCTGTATCTTCGATAATACCATTAGCTTCTTCTAAAAGTCCTTCCATTGCATCACATTTTTTCGCAGATGCTTTTTCATCAAGAAGTGCAAATACCTGCTCAAGTGTATCGATGTGTGTTTGGGTTTCCTGGGTATGTTTCTCGAAAGCTGCTGCAAGCTCTGGGCTGGTGGCTGCTTTTTGCATTTTAGGTAATGCTTTTACCAAATGTTTCTCAGCCCAATAAATATCTTTAAGTTCATCTATAAAGAATTCGTGAAATTCAGAATCCTCCATTTTTCCTGAAGCAGATTTTGAAGATTTTTTTGGCGCTGCTTTAGTTGAGCCAGTTGTTTTGGCCGAACTTGTCGTTTTGCTTTTTGTTGTAGTTGCCATAATTATGTTTTTTATAGAATGTTTATACACAACCAAGAACTTCTTCAAAATGTTTAGTAAACGCCTGCCGAATTTATACTCATTTTTTTGCGGTAAATACAGTACAAGACCCATACAATACGGTTTTCTAGCCTACAATCGGCATTGGCGATGATTGTTTAAACTTCTTAAATTTCGGCGGGTTATAGAAGTGTTAAAATCCGGCAGGTAATTCCAATAAGTAATCAGAGGTTAAACTAAATACAAAATTTTATGGAAGAAGATAATCAATCGGGTCATGTGCCAGCACAGGTAACTGGCAGTAAAATGGATGCTGTGGATGAAAGAACCGCCACAACCGAAGAGGAGGCTGAGCTTTTATTTAACCGGGCGGCGATTCGTTTAAGAAATGTAAATGAATGGGAGGCCTACGCAGGCATTTCAGGCTTTAAACTTACTGACGCAAACGGAGCAATATTAGATCGGCAGGCAGAAATCGGCGATTTTATTCGTATAGACATACCCGGGCCGGGCACGAAAGCGGGTGATGGTTACGATTGGGTTAAAATCACTTCAATTAAGTCGTCCGGCGAGAACGGAGAACAAATATTATCGATGACCGTTCACCCCACACAAAATCCGCTCACTGAAAAAGATAATACGGCGCACTTTTTGAAAGATGGTGCAAGTTCTACCTTTATTGTTCGCAAGAAGGGCTTGGTTGTTTATGCAGAAGAACATGGCAGAAATGAGGAGCCGAATACCGACGAGGGAAATGCATATGATAAGGCCAGGAATTTCGTTGTTGGCATGGCGGCTAAAGCAGGATTTTCTTATCCGCAATGGAAAAGCCTTGTTAAAGGTTTATTGGCCGATTAGTTTTCATCAACGTAGGTTGTATAAAATTCAAAACAATTAGCTGATGCGATTCGTTTGTGTTTTAAACCTATTGAAATTATGGAAAATAATAATGAAATCATCTCAGATTTAAAAGGACTAATCTCTATCGTTAACGACGGAAAAGAAGGCTACCAATCTGCAAGCGAAACAACTGAAAATTTAGAGTTGAAAGCAATATTTTTAAAATATGCTGCAGAGCGTAAAGCATACGAATTGGAACTTAAAGCGCATTTAGCAAGCCATGGCGGAGAGTCAGATAACAGTGAAGGTGGCATCCTTGGTGCTATCCACAGAACATGGATCGACATTAAAGAAGCTTTGAGCAGCAAAGAAGATCAAGCAATTCTTGGTGCTATTGAAACTGGCGAGGCTGCCGCAGTTGAAAAATACGACGCGGTGCTTAACGACCCAAAAACACATGCAGACCATCTTGATTTGTTAAATAAACAAAGAGATGGAATACAAAATTCACTTACGGAGATTAAATCTCTTAAAGCAAGCGCATAAACAGATAAGTCTCGGTTAAAAACCGAGACTTATTTTTTTGTTCTTAGTTATCTTTTGGGTTAGCCTGATTAGCCACTTCTACGTTACGGCTGAGTGTTTTAAACCTGACGCCGTTTTCCTGCGTTACCTTAATCGTTTCGTGTCCGGTTTTGCTAATATCCACATCACTTATCTTACCAGTTTTACCTTTGTGGGTACCGCCAATAACTATGCATTGGTCGCCATCTTTAATTGCCATAGTTCCTCTTAATTTTTAGCATTGCTTTCTTAAGGATTCATCATTTTGAAATAAGCCGAAATGGCGTCGTTATTTGCTTTTGCCCTCGGCTCGCTGGTTCCAAATGTAAGTTCATTTTTTCCCTCAAGTAACTGGTTAAATATAGATTCAATAAAATCACTTACCGGCGGATATTCATTGTGCAGACCAGTTCCGCCCAACTCGGTATTTAACGCAGGTGGTATTATTTCAATAACCTCTACATTTTCATTTTTTAACTGATGTCTGAGTGAAAGTGTAAATGACCGTAGAAAAGCCTTGGTTGCGCAATAAACAGGCACTCTTGATAGCGGCGCAAAAGCCAGCCCGGAGCTTACATTCATTATCGTGTCCAGACTTTTCAGTCTTAAAAACAGGTTGGTTAAATGTATCGGAGCCAAAACGTTAATTTCCACCTCGTTCTTTGCTTTATCATAGAGGTCGTTATCACGTACATCTACCCAATTTTGAATTCCCGCATTGTTCACTAAAACATTTACATCGGGATGATGCTCTTCAATCCAGCTGAAAAGGTCCAGGCGTTCTTCTGCATTGGCCAAATCGCAAACTCTGGTCATAACCGATGGAAAAGTATTGCGCACTTCTTCTAGCGCAGACGCTCTCCGGCCGCAAATGATTACGGTATTGTTTTCTTTTAAGAATCTTTCTGTCAAACCTAAGCCAATTCCGGTCGCGCCTCCGGTTATTAAAATTTTATTGCCTGCTATTTTCATGTTTCTAGTTTTAATCCTGCAAATTTAATGCTCAAAAAATGAAGTTGATGGTGAGTAGTTAAGTATTTTAGCGCAATGAATGCAGATGATTATATTCCTACAACTAAATACACTAAATATTGACATTTATTCGGGTAAAAAGGGTGTTTTTACGGTTTCAGTTGGGCTAAATCTAAGCTAAATTTGTACAAACCTTACGACATGAAAAATCAATCCTATCTTAAATCGTTGCAAAATTTAATACATAGGGCAGAAATGCTAACCGCTTATGAGCCAGAAAATTTTGAAGAAATTTTTAATGTGCTGAGGAGTTTCCCTCAATTGCAAACCACCAGAACTGCTTTACTCATTAATAATTTACCAACAGAAAAAAACTGGCTCAACATTAAGTACAACATCATCGACGATATGGTTACTAAAGTTGGCGACTTTATTAAGCCGAGTGCATAGCATCCGGTAAGGTTAACGCAAATGTCTTGGTTTCATTTTCATTGCCGCAAACGCTACAATCTCATCAATTCTTTTTTGCCTCGTTTCTGGTTTTTTTGCTAAAACAAGCCATTGCAAAATCGCTTTTTTAGTGGAGTTGCTGAGACTCACAAAGTATTCCTTATCGCCATTTTCTTCATTAAAAGCGCTGAATAAATCGGGGGGGATGCTTAGGCTATCAACCTCATTTAGAATTGACCACGAGCCATTTTCCTGCGCCAATTTTATACTTTGCAATCCGGCTTCAGTCATTTTTCCGCCGGCCGTAAGTAGTTTTATTTTTTCTTTATTGATTTTAGACCAGGTGCCCCCAGGTTTTCTTTTACTAAAAAACTGAACAAAGGTTTCCTCGTCGAGGGTTTTTCTAACCGAGTCTATCCAACCAAAACAAAGCGCTTCGTCAACAGCTTCGCTCCAGGATATACTGGGTTTAGCCAACTTCTTTTTATACTGAAGCAGCCATATTGCATCTTTTGATGAGTGGTTATTTTGCAGCCATGTCCTCCATTCGGCAGAATTTTTTGGATAGAAAGTTTCAACAGCAGTTTTCATAATATTATTTACACCCTCAATAACCCACGAAATCCTCTGGCGGCGTAGTAAGATTCTGCACCATTGTGGTAAATGAATACCTGGTTATAGCGTCTGTCGCCAAAAAGTGCACCGCCCAAAGCCCTAATATTTGGCGGGCTCAAAATCCAGCTAGAGGTTTTTGTATCAAAAGCTCCAAATTCTTGCAGGTAACGATAATTTTTTTCGTCCAGCAGTTCTATGCCCATTTCGCCTGCCACATCAATTACGTTATTTTTCGGCTTATTTTCCTTTCTTGATTCAAGCGCTTTGCCATCGTAGCAAAAGCTTCGCCGGTTTTTGGGGCTTTCCGCAGCACAATCAAAAAAGACAAATTCATTTGTCGCGGCGTCGTAATCTAAAATGTCGGGTTCTCCTCCGGTAATTTCCATTTCATTAAGAGACCATAACTTATCGGTGTTATTTTTAAGCTTTGTTTCCACGTCAGGCCATGACACATCCTCATGGCGGTTCATGTTTTGCTCAAATCTTAACTTCAAAATATTAGTCAAATTTTCCTGCTGCTCTGCTGTTAATTTTTTCATTCGTTACCTTTATTAAAGTTTGCGCTTACAACTTCACATCAATGTCTAATCCTCTATCGCTTCAATGCCTGATGCTTTTAGCTTTTCTAAATGCTCCTTCATTTGTTTTAGCTGTTCAGGCGAGTGTCCTTCCCATTTAAGCAATTCGCCAACAACCCTAATTGCGTGTTTGCTGCGGTATGATTTTGTTGGGTTTCCTGGAAATTTCTTATCTGTTAAGTTTGGGTCATCCTCGATAAAACCAGTTGGTTCAACAATGTAAATTCGACCGGTTGCAGTGCCAGAAGCCAGTTCTGCCCCCCATGTGGCCGCATCAATCGTTTCTGTAAGGTAAACATATTTGGCATTTTTATTTGTACCATAATTTGAATTAAATCCCGGCACAATGGCATCACCAATCTTTAAATCTGCTTTGGTTCCGTGGTAGAATATCCGCGTTTGGCGCTCAGCATCATTTGCAGTTTTTGATTCCATATTATTGTTATTAAAGCTTTTAAACCATAAATTTAATAAAAGGGCAACTAAAAGCTAACTCTTTTTAAACGCCTGTTTCGATATCCATCGCGTTAAATTGAACCGGTAATTCCCTTTGTTTCCTTTTGGTTTAGTGTTGCAATGGCGTCTTCGATGTTTCTTGCATAAGGCTTTAGTCTTCGAATTACCTATTTATAACGACAATTATTCGCTACTGGTTTTTTAATGAAAGTTTCATCATGATATCGGTTTGTTCATCATTTCCCAACCTAAAAATATGTTTATCGAAGGCGACAAAACCATTTTTCTTGTAAAAGCTTATTGCTCTTGGATTTTCTTCCCATACACCCAACCAAACGTAATCTGCATTTCTACGCTTCGCAATTTCAATGGCCTTATTGTATAAAAGTTGACCAACATTTTTTCCATGAAAAGATTTAAGAACATAAATTCTTTCAATCTCCACTGCATTCTCGAGTTTCAGCTCTGTTTGGGAGTTGCCGTAATTAATTTTAAGATAGCCAATGGTTTCATTTTCCAGTGTCGCAAAATAAAATTCCGAATTTTGATTATCCAGCTCAGCGCTTAACTTTTCCTGAGCAAAGCCAGATTCAAGGTAGGCGTTCATATCTTCCGCTGCATTCGTTCCCGAAAAAGTTTCTGAAAACGTTTGTTTTCCAATGCTTTGCAGCGCTTCAACATCCTCCGAAGCAATTTTTACAATTTGGATATTTTCCATCTCTCTATGTGTGCATTTATGTAAGTTTATAACTGCTCAAAATAGGCCAGTTATAAAACTAAAGTAAAATAAAGTCTGCTTAAATTTTTAACGAAATTTACACAAGCAAAAAAAACTTTCAGCCTCTAAGCCTGGCTTTCACTTGCAAAGTCAATCATCCATTCAATGCCGAATTTATCTCTAAACATCGCAAAATAAGACCCCCACGGACTATCAGCCAGTGGCATTTCAATATTTCCGCCTGCTGAGAGTGCTTTGTAAAGTTGCTCTGCCTCTTCGCGGCTCTCTGCGCTGACCGATATTTTCGACCTGTTTTCATTTTCGTCCACGCGGCCCATTGCCTCTGGGACATCGTTTCCCATTAGTGTGTTTGCGCCAATTGACAGGGCGATGTGCATAATTTTGTTGGCATCGTTTTCCGCTACCGGAAAGTCATTTGTAGCCAAGTCTTTCAGGCGAATAATTCTTGTGAAATCGCCACCGAAAGCTGCTTTGTAGAAATTAAATGCTTCTTCGGCATTGCCATTAAAGTTAATGTGTGGATTAATAAGTGCCATGATTCTGTTTTTATTTGGTTAAAATTGGTTGTTTTTTATCAAGTATTGCGTACTATTACTTAGCGGAGACACTAAGTAATTTTTCCAGATTTTCGACAGAAGCAGTGAAGCCTTCTTTAAAGCCCATGTCAATCATTCGCTCTAAACGCTCCAGAGATTCATTATAAATGGTAAGATTTAAGCTGGTAATGCCATCCTGCTCCGCAAAATTGTAGTTCCACTCAGAACCAGGCAGTTCTGGCCGCTCATTTTCATCTGCGAAGGCATTGAGCATTTTAAAATTGGTTTTGGGCGTTATAGAAGTGTACTCCTGAATCGACCAACGCTCGTGGCCTTCCGGACTAACCATTGCATAAAACCTTTTCCCACCGACTTCGAAATTCATATATTTCGTTTTAGCTTTCCAGGGCTTTGGTGCCACCCATTGGTCGAGCAAGTCGGCCTTAGTGAAGGCATCCCACACCAAATCCAATTCAGCATCAAATTCGCGATTTATAACGACTGTTTTCGTTTTCTTGTCGACAGTAAAATCAAATAATAGCTTATTTTTCATTGTTTTGTTTCTTTAGTATTGATAAGACATCATCTAGTTGGTTAAATCTCGTTTCCCAAATCTTTCTCAGCTCATTTATCCATTTATCTATTTCCTGCACTTTCTCAATTTCAAGCGAATAATAAATTTCCCTGCCTTGCTGTTCCTGCTTTACCAGCTGGCATTCGCTTAAAATGCGAAGATGCTTGGAAACTGCCTGGCGGGTTGTGTTGAAATTTTCGGCTATCGCGTTAGGTGTCATTGCCTGTAAGGCAATTAAGGTTATAATTGCTCTTCTGGTTGGGTCGGCTATGGCCTGGAAAATATCTCTTCTCATCGAAAATGAATTTACGAAACTATTCGGTTGCACAAATATATATGCAACTATTCGGTTTCGCAAATTTTTAAGGTGATATTTTGCCTTTTATTTTTCTGTAGTAGTAAATGCGCAAGTAAGAGGCAGCAAAGAACGTTTTCTTGGCGTTATAATGGGGTTTACGAATCAGCTGGAAACTTTTTTAAATCGCTGATTGCGTTTTTTATGAATAGCTCTTTATTTATTTTGACATCTTTTCGTAACGCTTTCCGTTCTTCAGGAAGTGTAAAAATACTTCTCTGCCGACAAATTTATTTCAATCATAATGGGCAACAAATCAATTCCTTTGGCTGTAAGTTTGTATAAAACCTTCGCTTTGCTTTCCGGATGTTTTGATTTTCTGATTGTACCATGCGCACCCTAAATCTGCGCTCCTTAACCCTTATGTTGGTAGCAAAGAAATTTACCTACTTAACCAAGATATTCTGTGTAATAAGCAACGAACTCTCTGAAGGATGAGTAGAAATCTCTGAATTCAAAATATCGTGGACTTATACTGCTCACGTTTGGAAAATTTGCTTTTCTGAACAGCATTTTGGTTCTTGTCAGATGGAAATACTGTGAAATAACAAGAATACTTTTAAAGTGCAAACTGTCTGTCAATTTAATTGTGTTTTTAACCGTTGCGAGTGTGTTATTGCCGAAATTGTCCACGAAGATAACGCTGTCAGGCACGTTTTTTTTTATTAGATACGCTTTCATTTTATCGCCCTCATAAAACCCCTCTTTTCCAAGTCCACCACTTACTAGTATTTTTTTTGCGCGGCCGGAACGATAGACGTTCACGACACATTCCATACGTTTTTCAAGTCTTACCGAAAGCGTTCCATCTTCATTTACCTTGCTGCCCAGAACGACAGCGAGGTCGGCTCGCATTTTTTTGTCTCTCAAGCCGTCAACAGTTATGAAAGTCAAATGTCCACCTATCCATAATAGTAGGATTAAAATAAATATTTTGACTGTTGGTTTGAGGGTTATCATGAAAGTTAGCTAAAGTAGTGGGGCTTCGCGTTGGGGAAGGTAATCAAAATAAAAAGCTCCTTTTCGTATTTTTTAATTTAGAACTGGTGCTGAATTTGCAGTTTTGGTCGGTGGAGGTAAATTCGTACTAGCGGTCTTGCTAAATTGTCAACCAGAACCTGCAACGACGAAAATATCTGTCACATTGCTCCTTTACTTTTTTAAGATCATAAGGTGCTTAATTCGTTCTACGGGTTTACAAGACATTCAAATCTGGCTAAATCTAGCGTTTTAATTATTTCATCGTGAAGGATATTTTCCATATGTAACAGATGCAGCGTCAATAAAATTTATATTTCCTGGATTTTCAAAAAAAAATAGCTGTTAAAAATTTTTACTCAAAGGCAATTTGTTGCCGTGATTGTCCATCGCCTTTTTTAGTGGTTGTTTAGCATTACATTTCTAAGGTCATCATTTTATTGTCAGTTCCGTTATCATCCGGTAATCAATGTAAATGTTTTATGAAATGCATCTATCCCAAAAAACCATTTAAAGTTTTGCCGAAAATCCTATATAAAAATTTCTCGTCGCAGCCGGATTAAAGAACCGGTTATTTGCTGCATTCAGGTCATTTCCCAAACTGTAATTTTCATTAAGTAAGTTGTTTATTCCAGCAAAAATCTCCATTTGAGCGCTTGCGATTTTTATATTTCTTTTCCCGGCTTTTACCTCAATAAGGTTATATTTTCTAGCGAATGCTGTATTTGCGTCATTCAGGGGAATTCGGTCTGTGTAATTATGCTGGACGAATAGGTAGTAATGATTTTTAAATGCCATTTCCAAACTGCTCACCAATACATTTTCGGGCACACCGGTTAATTTATTGCCGGAAAAATTATCATTACCGCTGCTAAAATTCTCGAATCGATAGTGGTTATAAGTATAATTGCTGCGAAATTGTAGGTTTTTTAAAAGGTCGTCACCGTTTTGGATTAGCCAAAAGCTCGTTTCCAACTCAATTCCTTTTTGTTTTGTACCACCCGCATTAATGAAATATTCTGAGCCATCAGCATTTAGCCGTCTGACAATGGCCTCATCCAGGGCATAGTGGTATAAATTTGCATTCGCATAGAATCGATTATTCATCGTTTTGAAACGTAATCCGGCTTCATAATTCCAGCCTTTTTCTGCCTCAAGGTTGTTATTTATCGTATTATCTGACGAACGAACTTCGGCAAGGGTAGGGGGCGAATAGCCTTTACTGGCCGAAAGTCGGATTGATAGTTCAGGCTTCAGTAAATAAGAAACCGCAAACTTCGGCATCAGTTGTTCTGCAAACGTTCGCTTTTGTTTTGCCACGAGCATCGGCAAAAAACGCTCGTAATTGTAGTTAAAAAAGTTTATGCTAGATGCCACTTCAATGAGTAACTTACTCTGTATGTCGAAGTTGAATCGTAAAAAAGCAAAGTTTTGCTTTGCGGTTAGGTCATCATTTGCCGTAATGGCCGCAGGCTCGCCGGCATTGTTTCCGAAGTTTTTAACCTGCGTTCTGGTGTCTGAGCTTTCTAAGCCGCCTTGTGCATTCCATCTGAAAGTGCTGGTATTTTGGGCGAATTCTAGAAATGTCCTTAAACCTAGAGTGCGCTCGTATCGCTTCTCGTAATTGGTTATAAATGGATTTTTAAAATCAGTGTATGAAGTAAACAGCGCAACTACGTGCCTGAAGTTTTTGTCGATTTGGTAAGTATTGGAAAGGCCCGCGAACGCCGTTTTGTTGTATATAGCAGCCTGCTGCGCGACAGCGCCAGGTATCGTTGGCGTGGCTGGTCGCGCCTGTTTTGGGTTTTGTTCCATTTGCGCTGCGGTCAGACCGCCTGGCGTTTTGTAAAACAAGTCGCTATAAAACACGAAAGCTTTTAGAAATCCCGATGGATTATAGTTCCATTCCTGCGTGGTTTGAAAATACTTTCTGTCCAAGGCACTGTTCTCCCGATACCCTTCACTTTTTTGATAACCCTGAATAAAGCTGAAATTGTAATTCTTGAAACGGTGCTGTACGCTTGCCGTTTGATGCAACAAACCGTAAGACCCACCACTCAGCGACGCTTCAATTTTGTTATTTATTTCAGGCGTACTTACTAAAACAGCGCCTCCTGTGTTTGCGCCGAAAATGCTGGCATCAGGTCCTTTATAAATTTCTACCGCACCCAGAGCGCTCGCATCTAAAAGATTTAAATAAGTATTCCCCCCCGCATCTGTTAATGGGAAATCATCTAGGTAAATCTTTATGTTTCGAATGCCAAAAGGCGACCTCAGTAAGCTTCCGCGGAGCGATAAACGATTACTCCCTGGCGAGCGCTCTTCCATCCGCACCCCTGCAACCGAATTAAACGCGCTTACTAAAGCAGTATTAGGCTGGTTTTTAATTAAATTGCTATCAATTAAACTTACTGCAGATACTGACCGGATGATAGGCTGTGAATTATAATAACCCTTGATAACAACATCATTCAGTTTTTTAACAGAATCGGTAACGGTATTTTGGGCTTTGGCGGTCAATGCAATACACACGCAAATTATGGAAGCAGTTAATTTCAATCAGATTATCTTAAAAATGGTTACAAAAATGAATTTGCAGACTACTTGACAAAATTACAAATAACCTGCAAATACCTTTTTAGAATTGTACTATTTCGTTGCTACTTTCCATATAATTCCACTCACATCATCGGCCACGAGCAGTGCGCCGTCAGGCGTTAAGGTCACGCCAACCGGGCGGCCATAAACATCGCCTTTATCAACATCCGCGATAAATCCTGTTAAAAAATCTTCTGGTTTACCAATTGGTTTGCCATTTTTAAAAGGCACGAAGGCGACCTTATATCCTGATAAGGCAGAACGGTTCCAGGAGCCGTGCTGACCAATAAATGCACCACCCTGATATTTTGAAGGAAATTTGTTGCCTTTATAAAATGCTAATCCTAAAGAAGCGGTATGCGAGCCGACTGGAACGTCGGGAACAATTGCCTTTTTTACAAGGTCAGGGTTTTTACCTTTCATGCGGGGATCTTCATTCTGACCATAATAGGAGAACGGCCATCCGTAAAAAGCCCCTTGCTTCACGCTTGTAATATAATCCGGAACAAGTTCATCGCCTAATCCGTCCCGTTCGTTAACTGCTGTCCAAAGCATATTGGTGCCAGGTGCCCAATCAATGCCAACCGGATTGCGCAAGCCACTTGCGTAAATTCTTTCGCCGGTTCCGTCAGGATTGACCTCAAGAATATTTGCACGCCGTTTCTCATTTTCCATTCCGTTTTCACCAACGTTACTGCCAGAGCCAACGGTAATGTATATTTTCGTTCTGTCAGCGTTAGTCAGCAAATTTCTTGTCCAGTGGTTATTATAGCCACCTGCAGGCAAACTCAAAATTTTCTTACCATTTCCGGTAATTTTAGTGTCGCCGCTCTTATATGGGTATTGTAAAAGTCCATCGGTATTGGCAACATAAAATTTGTCGCCTATAATTAGCATGCCATAAGGTTGGTTCAATCCGTTTAGAAACGTTGTCACCGTTTCTGCTTTTCCATCTTTATCAGCATCGCGGTACAATAATATTGTGTTGGAACTTTTCCCCGGAACCTCAGATTTTGATTTGCCGGTAACTGCGCCCGCAACTGATTCTGCTGCGCTTCTTTCCGAATTGCTCAAGGCAACTAAAACATCACCGTTCGGGGCTATGTATGTATTTCGTGGGCTTTTAATGCCCGAAGCAAATCTGGTTACCGTGAAACCTTCAGGTGCTACCGGCATTTTATTTTCGGGCCAGCCAATTACCTTGCTAAACTTATTTTTCGCAGCCTTTTCATCCGGCGCAGGAAGTGCCAAATCTGCAGTATAGGTTTTTACGGTGGTGTCATTAGCAAGGCTATCTGAACCATTTGCTGACTTCGATTTAGATTGACAACCGGCAAATACCGCCGATGAAATCAAGGTCACATATATAATGTCTTTTTTCATACAGTAATTATTGAGCAATAGAATTGATTGTTACTCCATTACAACAGCAAACAGGAAAGTATGTTTTGACGGATTTGAACTTGTTAAAGTAGCCTGTAAGTAATCCCAAATCTTATCATTCTGGCATGAACAGCCTCATTTAGCCCGCCGATAAGATCTCGTTTAAAGTTCGCTAATCCAAACGAATAACCGGAGTATATGCCAAATTTTTTAAGATTGACGGCTAACTGTAAACGCGCTCTTATATCCGTGCCTATCGTTTTACGGTCTTTATCAGAAAAATATTCTTTGTCGTTAGCAGCTAAAGCATCACCTTTTTCATAGATATTTAATATTAAAGCCAAGTCTAAACCGCCGGTTAAATCTACAGTTGTTTTTCCTTTTCCAAATCTGTAGCCAACGTTTGGATGCAGATTCAGCGCATTTGCATTTAAAAATGTTTGCCCGGAAGCAGACAAATCTGCGGCAAAACCAGCTGGATTCACATTAGAAACACGAATGATTTTTGTTTTAGCGCTTAATCTTTCAAAGCCTAGATCAAAACCGGCAAGTAAGCTGCTGTTGAAAATATATTTTGAATTCAAAGAAATTCCATAACTCAATGTAAATCCTGGTCCGTAGGGATTATTAGTGTAATTAAATTCTTGACCGCTTACAGTATTTGTATTCAAAGAACTTGTGGCAGCTGCCCCCGGACCGCTATAACTAAACGAACCGGAATTTACAGTTACTGATAAGTCAGCCTTTTTAAGCGAAGGTATGTTGTGAAATTAGGAGCAAAAAAATTAAAGCAAGGATGAAATTCTTCATTTTCGGAGCATGTTTTAAAGTAGATTTGTTAAATGTACAAAAAATGGAAAATTAAATTAATAGTATGAGTTCAGGTCTGAAATGAACGGATTTTGCAGGATAAATAACAATGCAATGTTCCTTAATTCAATCGATTCTTTTATCTTTAGGCGATTTTAAAAAAGGGGATTTCTAGATAAAATTCCATTGTTTCATCAAATAATTAGTAAAAATCAAATATATTATGTCAAATACATCAAAAATCATCTATACCAAAACAGATGAAGCGCCAATGCTGGCTACCTATTCGTTGTTACCTATTGTGCAGGCTTTTACCGCGTCAGCAGGTATTGATGTAGAAACCAGAGACATCTCCTTAGCGGGAAGAATTTTGGCAAACTTTCCCGAGTATTTAAATGAGGACCAAAAAATTGGAGATGCTCTGGCAGAGCTTGGTAGTTTAGCAACAACGCCGGAAGCAAACATTATAAAATTGCCAAATATTTCAGCGTCTATTCCACAATTGGTTGATGCAATTACTGAATTACAATCTCAGGGCTTTGCAATTCCAAACTATCCGGATAATGCGCAAAGCGAGGAAGAAAAAGCGATTAGAGCTAAATATGCGAAGGTTTTGGGCTCGGCCGTAAACCCAGTTTTACGAGAAGGTAACTCAGATAGAAGAGCGCCTAAAGCAGTTAAGAATTATGCTAAAACCAACCCTCATTCTATGGGCAAATGGTCTGCAGATTCTAAAACTAAAGTAGCAAGCATGAGCGAAGGTGATTTCTATGGCTCGGAAAAATCTGTAACCATTGCAGATGCAACGCAGTTTAAAATAGAGTTTGTTGCTGCAGATGGCACCGTAAAAGAATTGAAAGCCCTTGCACCTTTAAAGGCAGGTGAGGTGATCGACAGTTCTGCACTGAGTCTATCGGCATTGAAAACTTTTGTTGCCAAAGAAATTGAGGAAGCGAAAGCAGCAGGCGTTTTATTATCTGCGCATTTAAAGGCGACGATGATGAAAGTATCAGACCCGCTTATTTTCGGGGCAATTGTAGAGGTATATTTTGCAGATGTTTTTACGAAATATGCTGATCTGTTTAAAGAATTAAATGTTGATACGAGTAATGGTTTGGGTGACGTTTATGCAAAAATTGCAGGCAACCCTAAACAGGCAGAGGTTGAAGCAGCCCTAGCCGGAGCGATTGCAAATGGACCGGCACTGGCCATGGTAAACTCTGATAAAGGCATAACAAATTTACATGTGCCATCTGATGTTATTGTAGATGCCTCCATGCCGGCAATGATTCGTACCTCTGGCCAGATGTGGAACAAAGAAGGTAAACCTCAGGATACCATCGCATTAATTCCCGATCGTTGTTACGCCGGTGTTTACACAGCAACAATCGAAGATTGTAAAACACACGGTGCTTTTGATGTAACGACCATGGGATCGGTTCCAAATGTTGGTTTAATGGCTCAGAAGGCGGAAGAATATGGTTCGCACGATAAAACTTTTCAGGCTACAGCCAGCGGAACAATCCGTGTAACGGACGCAGCTGGTAAACTTTTCTTCGACCAAAAAGTGGAGAAAGGCGATATCTTCCGCATGTGCCAAACTAAAGATGCGCCAATTCAGGATTGGGTTAAACTCGCTGTAAACAGAGCCCGTTTATCAGAAACGCCTGCGGTTTTCTGGTTAGATGAAAAAAGAGCCCACGATAGGGAAATCATTGCCAAAGTAAATACTTACCTGAAAGATCACGATACGACAGGATTAGACATTCGCATTCTTGCGCCAATCGAAGCCACTAAATTTACTTTAGAACGCATTCGTAAAGGTGAAGATACCATTTCTGTAACGGGCAACGTTTTGCGTGATTACCTTACAGATTTGTTTCCGATTTTAGAACTGGGAACATCAGCTAAAATGCTTTCTATTGTTCCTTTAATGAATGGTGGTGGTTTATTCGAAACCGGTGCTGGTGGTTCTGCTCCGAAACACATTGAGCAGTTTATCGAAGAAGGTTACCTGCGTTGGGATTCGTTAGGCGAATTTTTAGCGCTTCAGGCATCTTTAGAGCATTTATCGCAAACTCAAAACAATGCAAAAGCACAAACTTTAGCTGATGCACTGGATGAGGCGAATGCGAAATTCCTTGCTACTGATAAATCTCCCGGCAGAAAATTAGGTACAATTGATAACCGTGGTTCTCACTTTTACCTGGCTTTATATTGGGCAGAAGCATTAGCTGCACAAACAAAAGATGCTGAACTGCAGGCTAGATTTGCACCTTTAGCAAAAGCTTTAACAGAAAACGAAATCAAAATTAATGAAGAGTTAATTGGTGCACAAGGCAAGCCTCAGGAAATTGGCGGTTACTATAACCCAAATGATGATTTGGCAAGTAAAGCCATGCGACCAAGTGCAACTTTAAATCATACACTGGCTTCTTTATAAGTAAAATACGAATAGCTAAAAATCCCTTCCGAATCTGTTTTGGAAGGGATTTTTTATTTAAACCATTCTTTGTTTTTAATTAAACTCCGATAGGCTTTGTGAGAACAACGGCTCTGCTATCCAGCAAAGGAAGAATTTTCCCGACAACTAAATCTTTATAATGTGCAGAATCCCGATGTTCATCTATTGCTGCTTCGTTTTCATAACCTTCAAACAAAACGATGGTGTTTGTATCGGCAATGCTTTGATGGATGGTGTAAAACAGGTTTCCAGGTTCCTTAACACTCTCGGATGATACAGTTTCCAGTAACGCTAATACCGATTCTACACTTCCTTCTTTAACTTTCCATGTGGCAAATACATGGATTGGATTTTGATTTTTCATTTCCTTTTTGATAAGATTAAGCCTCAACCAGTTCTAATATTCCAATCATTTTTTCTGCTACAGCCTTAGCTGAGGCAGGATTTTGACCGGTTACCAGGTTTCCATCGGCAATACTATTTTCAGACCATGGCGTCGCCGCGTGAACGATTGCGCCCTGGGCAGTCAGCGCTGTTTCCAATAAAAAAGGGACATCTGCTTTTGCATAATTTTCTTCTTCTTCATTAGTAAAGCCGGTTACGTTTTTGCCGTTTACAAGGTAAGAGCCGTCGTTAAGCTTAACATTTAACAATGAAACCGGACCGTGGCAAACCGCACCCAAAACCGCATTGCGCTCGTAAGTTTCTGCAAGTACTTTTTTAAGCAAGGGATGTTCTGCCATATCAACCATTGGTGCTAATCCGCCGGGAATAAAAACAGCGTCGTACACATCTGCATTCACTTCCGAAAGTTTCGTTGCTTTTTGCATAGCTGCCCAACCTTCACCTGTTAAAAATGCAAGGTTTGCCGGGTCGTTTGCGAGGTTCACGGCATCCAGGTAAGGTGTTTCGCCAGTTAAACTCGCAAAGTCGATAGTGTAACC
Source organism: Pedobacter sp. AC464 (assembly GCF_979253075.1). Lineage (NCBI taxonomy): Bacteria > Pseudomonadati > Bacteroidota > Sphingobacteriia > Sphingobacteriales > Sphingobacteriaceae > Pedobacter > Pedobacter sp. AC464. The sequence goes on along the minus strand of NZ_CEEDBV010000001.1, from coordinate 1,986,268 downwards.
TGCCTTTTCAAATTCAGCATATGGGTGCGCAACTTCTGGTAAGAAAATGCCGGTTCTTCTTTTGCTAGCGCCTATTTCGTGCGCATTTGATACAATAATTAAAATGTTCTTTTTCATGACTTTAATGTTTATGATCAGTGTTTTTGTTTTCTGATTCAAAACTAGCACATCAACAGGCCTCGGCTAAAGGAGGCAAGTCACAAAAAAAGTGTGACTGAAATCACACTTACAATTTTTATTTATTGGCTGAGTAGAGTCGACTAAGTGTTTCGCGACTAACGCCAAGGTATTCGGCTATGTATTTTTTGGGAATTCGCTGCATCAAATCGGGGTAAAGCTTCGCGAATTCTTCAAACCGTTTTTGCGGGTTGCTGGATAACAAGGCTACAATCCTTTTCTGCTGTGCCACGTATGCATTAGTGAGTTTCACCCTAAAAAAATGTTCCATACCATGAAGGTTTTCCGACAATTTTTCACGTCCTTCAAGCGTAAGGCACAACACCTCGCCAGCCTCCATGCAAATCACGTTTGTGCTAGCAGGCAATTGTTTAAAATATGCAACATAGTCAGAGAGCCACCAGTTTTCTGTAGCAAACTGAATAATATGTTCTTTCCCGGAAGCGTCAAGGTAAAAAGCCCTGAAAATGCCACTGAGAATTAAAAACTCAAATTTTACCTGCTCATCTTCCTGAATCAGATGTTGATGCTTTTTTACCTTTTTCAACGTAAAAAAAGTTTTGATGTGCTCAAAATCTTCATCGCTGATGTTTGTGATGTCCTTAATGTGTGCTTTGAGTTTCTCCATATTGCCGGCCTAAATTTAAAAATTTTCAATGGTAACTTGCTTATTTCTTAATTGGACAAACACATCTTCAAGGCTTATAACACGATATGTTTGTTTAATTTCATCTTTCTGGTTAATCAACTGACAAATCAGCCAAGGCAACTTTAAATTTTATAATAATTGGTGGATTTATTACCTCGATAAAAAACCATACTGGCCTATGCTTGTTATATCTCTAAATAAAAAAGGAGATAAAAAAATGAATACGAACGAAAATAAAGGCTCACGAGATAAAATACACAGCACAACAGAAAACAGCGAAATCAATAAAGAAAATTTATCTTTTGATGAGCATAAGCAAAGCTATGAATTTGATGTAAAAGGCAAGGACGAGGATTACGACCATCCAATGGGCTACGAAACTGTATCGGCCGGTGCTGTTGATGATGACTCGACTTACGATGAAGCAAATCCATACGTTGGTGATGAATATGCGAGAAATGAAGAAATTGCGGACGATAATTTAGAGGAGCTAGGCATGCATGTCGATAATGGCGAAAGTGTGAAGTTAAGTGCTGAGGATGAAATTTTAGCCCGCACACCAGAAGACAACCGCGACGATTTGGACGAGGAAGGCTATCCAATTAATGACGAGCCGTTGAAATAACCGATCGTTTTAGTTTGTTAATGATATAGAAGCAGGGAGAAGTTCCTGCTTTTTTTTTATGAGTAGAATTATGGATTTACATCTAAATTGAAGCGGCGCCTAAGCTCATCCAGTTTCGGATTTTTATTCACCAGATAATCATATTTCTCCCGGTTGCCGTAAAGCCGGTTTTCAATTTTCCGCTCCATTTGTTTGTATGTAACCTCAATTCCGAAATTCTTTAACTCATTTCGTAAATAGTTTAGCAACTCTACAGATTCTTTCTGCACAAACTGTTCCTGCGTTTTACTTTCTACAGAGATTTGGATAACCTCCGGATTGAGTAGCGTGGGTGCAAAATTATTTAAAATGGTAAACAGGTTAATTTTATCGGCGGCTTTTAAAATCTGGATGTAGTTATTCCAAACTTCCAGCAATCTTTCATAGGTAAAGTTTTCTCTTGCCTCACCGGTAACTTTTTTTGGGCCTGAATCTTCTTCGCCACTGGCAACACGCTCCAAATCATTTAGCGATGGAATAAGGGTGCTTGCCGGATTCGCTTTCGGGATATTTATGCTTATCGACGTTGCAGATGGTGTGGTTGCAAGTCTGGGCGTATCAGCAGGTTTTTCGTTTGTAGCAAACGGTTTAGCATTGGCGGCGGGGGCAGGTGGAGATACCTGTTGTGGCGAAGCCGAAGAAGGCTGTTGACTACCTTCAACCGTTAATTTGGCACCTTCAACCTTACTTACATCAGTTTTTTTTTTATCCTGATCTTGGTCAGTTGCTGTGTTATTCGTAGTTATAGGTTGCTGCGCCAGCTGGACGACTGACCGGATATGGCACATTTTTATCAGTGCCAGCTCTACCTGCAATCGCTGGTTTTTAGAATTTTTATAGTTTAAATCGCAACTGTTAGCCAAATTTAAAGCCGTAAGTAAAAACGACAGTTCCGTTTGGCGACATTGTTCAAGATACTTTTGTTTGATGTTTTCGCTAACCTCCAGAAGCTTAATCGTTGCGGCATCTTTACCAACCAGCAGGTTACGAAAATGCGTTGCGAGTCCGTTGATAAAGTTATTGCCATCAAAACCGTTATTTAAAATTTCATCAAATAACAGTAATGTGTTGCTCACTTCCGCCGAGGTTAAATAAGAAGTAAGTTTAAAAAAATAATCGTAATCTAAAATATTAAGGTTATCGATTACCGCTTTATAAGTAATGTTCTTATTTGCATAACTCGCAATCTGGTCGAACATGGATAAGGCATCCCTTAAGCCACCATCAGCCTTTTGTGCAATAATGTGCAATCCGTCGGTTTCAAAAGCAATGTTTTCACGTTGTGCTATCGTTGCCAAATGGCTCGAAATGTCTTCAACCTGAATGCGATTGAAATCAAAAATCTGACAACGCGATAAGATTGTTGGCAGGATTTTATGTTTTTCTGTGGTTGCTAAAATAAAAATAGCATAAGAAGGAGGTTCTTCAAGTGTTTTCAAAAAGGCATTGAATGCACTTTGAGATAACATGTGAACCTCATCAATGATGTATATTTTGTATTTTCCCGCTTGTGGTGGTATTCTAACTTGCTCAATCAGGCTACGGATATCATCAACAGAATTATTTGATGCCGCATCCAGTTCGTGAATGTTAAATGAATGGCCGGTTTGAAACGATACGCAGTTCTCGCAGGTTCCGCAGGCCTCCATGTCGGCCGTAGGATTGGTACAATTTATGGTTTTCGCAAGGATACGTGCACAGGTCGTTTTACCAACGCCCCGTGGTCCGCAGAACAAGAAGGCCTGCGCAAGCTGATTATTTTTGATGGCATTTTTTAATGTTCCGGTAATATGTTGCTGACCAACAACGGTTTCGAACGTTGCGGGGCGATATTTACGGGCAGAAACAATAAAATTTTCCATCGGCACGAAAATAGGAAAATTTTACGGAGTTAAAATGTCGAAAATTTGAATGTTGAAAAGTTGGCCAGACTAAACTTAACGAACCGTTTTTTGCGGTCTAAATCCCGGTTTACATCGGGTATCCATTAAGAGTTCCGTTTTTCAGCGGTTCGTTACGGAGCTGATAAACGAAAATACCTGTTATGAATACTGCAATTAACAGGAAGATTATGAGCCAGTCGAATTTACTTAGGTTTTTCATAATAAATAATTTACTACAAATGATAACCAAGCTGATTTACTTAAAGTTTTTTCAAATTTAAAATGGGTTGTTTTCCACTAATCCTTATTTAATTACCGCTTTTAATTCATTCCTATATTGTGAAGCGCTCTTTCCGGTAAATTCTTTGAACAATTTATTAAAGTGACTAAAGTTATTGAAACCACTTTCGAAGCAGATGTTTGAAATCGTTGTTGGCTTTTCTGCTAAAAGTTTCGATGCGTGAACAATGCGATACTCATTCACAAATTTGGTAAACGTCTTTTTTGTTATCTTTTTAAAGTAGCGGCAAAACGATGGAACGGTCATGCTGGCCATATCTGCAACGTACTCTAAACTAATTTCCTCCAAAAAATGGTCTTTAACATAGTTGAAAATCATGTTAATCCGATCATTATCCTGAACCTGCAACTCCAGAGAGAAATTTTGTGCATTCAAAAGTTTGTAATCAGAAGCCTGCTCCAGCTCCCGCAGTACGCCAAGCAAGGCCAGTAGTTTTTCAAGCGGCCAGGCATTATGCATCTTTTCCAATGCCGGTCCAACGAGTTTCATGGTGTCCTTCCCGAAGGCAATTCCGTATTTTGCTTTTTCAAATAAATTTGCAATACCTTTCGTTTCTTTAAGCGTTAAAAACTCCGTGCCTAAAAAGTTCGGTTTCATTTGCACAACAACCTCGGTTTTATTGCCAGTGCTTGTGTCGGTAAAGCCACAGTGTGGCAAATTACTTCCAATCAAAATTAAATCGCCATCCGTATAATAGGACACATGGCTGCCGATTTGCCGCTTGCCAGCGCCGCCATTAACAAATACCATTTCAATTTCAGGGTGGTAATGCCAAAGGTGGGCTTTGTTGTTTTCATTCTCTATATATTTCGAGTAATAAAAAGAGCTGCCAAATGAGGGTTCAACAACTTCAAAACTTGGTCTTATTTTCTTCATTTATATCCAAATCTAACCATTAAATTATGCTTAATTGTTTATTTAGTATCACATTAGGTATTTTAAGGTTAATATAGCATACTAATTGGAGAATATTCAATCGCCTTAGCCTTTAAAACACGAGTATCTTAGCATCATCAAATAATTACAAACCCATAAAAATTATTGATTATGAAAAATTTACTAAAAATCAGCCTTCTTGCAGCAACAATGTTCACGGCTTCAGCAACATACGCAAACGACGGTATTTATACACTGAATGTGAAAACTGACGAGGCAAAAACAATCCGTTTCAGCATCGACGAAGCTTCAGATGTTAACCTTTCTATCAGAGAATTAAATAATCAGGTTTTGTTTGAAGAGAACATTCACTCTTCAGGTGCTGCTTCAAAGAGTTATGATTTAAGCGCACTGCCAAACGGAGAATATTTACTTAACGTAGAATCTGGTGCTAAACTTGCGAGTTACACGATCGTAATTGCTAACAACAAAGCTGTAGTTTCGGCACCAAAAATCACTCAGTTGCTTAAACCTGTGTTTGTTCAGGAGAAATCGATTTTAACGCTTTCTTTGGATAATGCCGACATTGGTCCGGTAGAAGTTCAGATTCTAAATGAATACAATGAAGAACTGTATAACGAAACTTTTACGGATAAAGCTAAGCTTGTGAAAAAATTCAACACCGCTAAAACTTTCGGTAAAGAATTAACTTTCGTTGTTAAATCTAAAAATCAGGAAGTTTCCAAAACTATCGCAATTCGCTAATTTCGTTAAATATTAAAGTTAATTTGGCTGTCTGAAAAGACGGCCTTTTTTATGGTGTTTTTTGCCGGTGACGTGCAACCATCAATCTGTTTGATTTTAAGCAGATTACCCTGCTTGTTTTTTCTAATTAAAGCTTTGATTTAAAGAAAAGTATTATTACTTTTGCAACCCCGTAATATGCCTCGGGATTAAAAAAAAATTAAATTATATAACAATGAATCAGTACGAAACTGTTATCGTTCTAACCCCGTTGTTATCAGAAGAAGTTGCGAAAGAGGCTTTAGCCAAATTCAAAGCTGTTCTTACTGATGGCGGTGCCGAAATTGTCCATGAAGACAATTGGGGTTTGAGAAAATTAGCGTATCCGATCGCTAAAAAATCTAACGGATTTTTCAATTTAACCGAGTATAGTGCTCCGGGCGACTTGATTGCTAAATTAGAATTACAATTAAAACGTGATGAGCGTGTGCTTCGTTTTTTAACCATCAGGTTAGATAAACATGCAGTTGCTTATAACGCTAAAAAACGCAGCGGTGCGTTCAACAAAAAAACTAAGGAGGTTGCAGCGTAATGGCAAGAGAACAAATACAATACGTTACTGCCCCTAAAGTAGAGGATAACCGTAAAAAATATTGCCGTTTCAGAAAAAATGGTATTAAATACATTGATTACAAAGACGCAAACTTTTTGTTAAAATTCATTAACGATCAAGGTAAGTTATTACCACGCCGTTTAACTGGTACTTCGTTAAAATTTCAACGTAAAGTGGCTCAAGCCGTTAAACGTGCCCGTCACATCGGTTTGTTACCATTCGTTGCTGACCAATTAAAATAGGAGGATTTGATATGGAAATTATTTTAAAACAAGATATTAAATCATTAGGCGAGAAAGACGATATCGTTACGGTAAAACCAGGTTATGGTCGTAACTATTTAATTCCGCAAGGATTTGCATCTTTAGCTACATCTTCTGCAAAGAAAGTTTTAGCTGAAAATTTAAAGCAAGCTGCTTTTAAACAAGATAAAATTAAGAAAGATGCTGAAGGTATCGCTGAGCGTTTAACTGATGTTAAACTTTCTATCGGTGCTAAAGCTGGCGAAAGCGGAAAAATATTTGGTGCAGTTAATACTATCCAAATTGCTGAAGCATTAAAAGCACAAGGCTTTGATGTTGACCGCCGTCGTATTACTTTCGAAACTGAGCCTAAATTTGTTGGCGAATACATCGCTAACTTAAACTTACACAAAGAAGTTAAAGTTCAGGTTCCTTTTGAAGTAATTGCTGAATAAGCATTCTTTAAAGAATCATAAAAAAGTCCTTTCAGTTTCTGAAAGGACTTTTTTTATGATTACCATTGATGAAGGGCAGAAAATAATTCCACCATCACCAGGTAACAAAATAACCAGCTACAAACTTATCCTTTCGGTGTTGTCGGCCTGATTTCAACTTTACTTGGCAAGGTTCTCGCGGGCATTGCAAGCAAATCCACAACCAGTTTACCCATATCTTCGGGCTGTATTTTCCATGCATCTGCTTCAGCATCCGGATTATGATCATTAAAATGACTGGCTACCGAACCTGGCATAATGGTACTAACCTTTACACCATACTTTCTCAAATCGAGCATTACGGATTGCGAAAAGCCTGTTAAACCAAATTTACTCGCATTATATGCCGAGCCGCCAGCAAAGAAGTTCGTTCCGGCTAAGCTAGATATGGTGATTATTGTTCCCTGAGTCTTCTTAATTGCTTCAACAGATGCCTTAATTCCATAAAATACGCCAGTTAAATTGGTATCGATGATCTCGTTCCAGTGGTCAATTTCCAGTTCATCAATAGGGGCAAAATAGCCAACACCCGCATTTGCAATCAGTACATCCAGTTGTCCCCACTTTTCAATAATCAAATTTACTGCTGCCTGCTGCGAAGCGAAATTTTTAACATCGGCTTCGATGGCTAAAACGTCGCCGTGTTCTACCAAAGTGGCCGCCGCTTCATTTGCAGAATCTATCGTTCTGCTCGTAATGGCAACTTTATAACCGTTTTTTAATAGTGCTTCGGCAATACCGAAACCAATTCCTTTACTTCCTCCTGTTACAAGGGCTACTTTTACGCTCATAATTTATGCTTTTTGTTTTAACGTTCGAAAGGCAAATATGTTTAATAAGAAATGAAATAAGCCGGTGATTCTTATAATCGATATTTGCAATTAATAAGCGCTTAAGTTTTTATTAACTTTGCCAAATGGCGAAAAAACGAAATCCGGGCGCTAAAGCAAAGGCGAAAAACCCATTAATTAAAAAGATAACCGATATCGCTACCAAGGTGTTTATATACTTTTTGTTGGTATCTATTTTTTGGGTAATTGCATTACGATTTATAAACCCACCAATTACTTTACTTATGGTTTTGCGTAACATTGAACGCAAAGCGGATGGGAAGCCTTTTAAAACCGAAAAAACCTGGGTTAAATTTGAAAACATTTCCGACAATATGAAACGGGCCGCTGTATCGGCAGAAGATCAATTGTTTTTACAACATATTGGCTTCGATTTTAAATCAATTGAAAAAGCCTTTGCAAGCAATGCAAAAGGAAAAAAAGTCAAAGGGGGGAGTACTATTTCTCAGCAAACGGCGAAGAATGTTTTTTTGTGGCCCGGGCGTTCCTGGATCCGTAAAGGCTTTGAGGCCTATTTTACCTTGCTTATTGAAATGTTCTGGAGCAAAGAACGGATTCTCGAAGTTTACCTGAATGTAATTGAAATGGGCGATGGAATTTATGGTGCAGAAGCTGCCGCACAGGCATATTATGGTAAATCGTGCACCAGGCTTACCCGCAATCAGGCGGCATTAATTGCTTCCTGTTTTCCAAATCCAAGGAGGTGGACGCCGAAAAATGCAACCCCGTATATCCGGCACAGGCAGTACCTTATCTTAAAAAATATGAGAAGACTTGGTCCTCTGGATTTTTAACAGGTTAGAAGCTGCCTGGTCCAAAAAGCTGTATTTGTTAATCTACTTGTAACAAGGCTTGCATTCCGGTTTTAAAACTAATCATGTTCCTTATTCCACCTAACTTTTAACTCGCCATTTTCGTCAAAGGCTTTAAGGTGTAGCACAATGCCACGCATCCGGGCCGCTCTCTTCTGAGTTCTATCCAGGTTTTCATCCCCTTTGGGATTTCGCAGGGGAATATCCATTTCAATATTCGTTCCTGTGGTAATGCCATAAATACCTTTAACATTTAGGTTTAAAACGCTCGAATTTATTTGCATCGGACTAATTTCAATCTTATCGCCCCTGATGTTTAGGATGCCATCGAGGTTATTTATCCTGATGTCAGAGAGATTCCGGTTTGCAAAAGCCAGTTTCCCAACTTTTTCTAATGGTTCAAAGTTTGTTAGGGCAGCTTTATTCAGGTTGAAAACTACTTTGCCGTTTATCGAACGTGGCATGATTTTACCATTATGGGCTATCCTTCCAGAAATATTTACCAGCGATGATAAATAGCCTTTTAAATTTTTACTGGTGATGCTTTTCTGACCGAAGTTATCGAACGAATAGAAAAAATCGGAAACGCTTACATGGCTAATCTTCGAGTTAATTTTAAAAATGTTCGATGCCGCTTCCTGTATTATGTTTCCATTAAGCGATAATAAACCTCCCGCATGGGCCACGCTGATTTTATTCAGGTAAATCCCTTCTCCACGAAGCGAGATATCTGCATCGAGGTTTTTGGCGGTAAATTTATCGTAGATTGCCTTACCTACGGTTAGGCGAATGTTCATTTTAGACACCTCCAGAACATTGCTGAGTTCTTTTGAAGCAGTCTTCATAGAATTAGTGGATTTTGATTTTTTCTTAGCCGTTCGCGGTCCTAAAAATGGAAGGAATTCATTTAAGTAAAGCTGAGGACTATTCATTTTCAAATTAACCAGAATTTTATCTGGATCGGTGTAGTACAGATTCGCGAAGTTTGCAATGCTACAATCTACATTTAGTTCGCTTTTACCAAGTTGAAAATGTCCGTTCTGTATCGATAAATCATTCTGGTTGAAATTAATATTCAATGCACTTTTCACCAAATGGAGCGAGCGTGGTATATAGAGTATATCAGCATCAGCAATCTGAATCTTACCGGAAACGACAGGCTTGGTAAAAAGAAAATTATCAATATCTGCCTTACAATACAAACGAAGGTTGGCCGTACCGTTTTTAAATTCGAAATCGTTTGTACCTAAGGAATTATTCAGGTTTGACAGTGGAAACTGAGACGTTACCAAACCCGTTGCTATTGGCCTCGATAAGTTATTTACGGTAAATGTGTCGATTTTTAGTGGTGCATTGAAATATTTCGCGGTAAGTCTGTGAAATTTTATAGATGAGTTATCATCACCAATTACCCCGCCAACCGTATCCTGATTGGTAAAAGAACCATCGAAATTTGCCTCTGTTAATTTTCCCGCCGGGATGCTAACCACGTTATCTCTAACTTTTATGCCAACTTTAATCAGTGGATCGCCGTATTTGCCCGAGCCATCATCAATTATATTTCCCCTGATGTCGACCGGTTTCTCAATGCCAAACTTTAAAAGTTTCGAAGAAATGTTGGGCGATAGGAGCAAAGCCACCTCTTTAAATAGAATCTGATCTACAGCGATACTAATGTTGAAACCAGCTTTTGCCAGGTCGATCTTCGCACCAATTTTAAAAGGATGTTCTCCAATATTTAATACCTCTGGGTCTAAAATTACCGCATCCTCTGCTTTGCTGTAATGCGCAGAAAGGGTTCCTTCGAGCAATTTATCTTTTAAGAAACTGCCTTTTTTTGTGTTGAAGGCGAAGCTGTTAACCATGGTTTTGAGCTTTATCCTTCCTGTCCAGCCGCTATCGGGATATTTTAAACGCCCCTGAATCTGGTCGATATTGAAATTGAAAAGTTTAAATCGCTTTTGGTTATCTACAATCAGGTTTACTTTATTAAAATCGATTTTCTTAACTGCAAAGTCTGAAGAACTTTTTGCGTCAGGTTTTTTTTCGACCTTTTCTTTACTTTTAAAAATACTGGTATTGCTATAACCTGTTGAATCTGTATAAAGATAAATAGAGGCGTTGTTTAGCGTAATCTGGTTAATGTTAACGGAGCCAAAGATCAGTGATAAAACATTCAATGATACATCAATGTCTTCCGCTTTAAGCAGATCATGTTTATGTCTCGACCATAAACTGTCTCGCAGTAATACATCTTTCAACGAAACAGAAACCCCTGGAAAGCCTTTAAGCAGGGTCGGCTCCATACTTTTTGCCGTGATTTCGCCATTTAAATTTTTATTTAGCTGCGAAAGGATAGAACCTAGGATTTCTTTTTTATTTCGGCTGATGTAAAATGCACCAGCCAGCCAGGTTAGGATAACCAGAACGAAAAGCGTAACAATTACTTTTAAAGATATTTTCAACCAGCGTGCCATAGAGTCGTTTATATCTGGTAATATAAAGTTTTTTTCTAAGCAATTTTGTTTTGCCGGTGGTAATTATTCAGAGCTAAAAAGGGTACGTTGTATTTTCTATAATAAGTGTGCAAAAACGGTTGAGTGCCAGCTGTTTTTTAGAGGTACTTCCCATTTCGTTTCCAACTCATTTAAGGTTTGAACCATGTTATTAAACACAATAGTTTCAGGCGTAATGTTCTTTATGTTTACAAGTGTTTCGAAATCTTCCTTGCCCTGAACATGAACTTCATTATCAATTTTGTAAGCAATGTTAAATCGGTTAAATAAGTCAACATTGTAGGTTTGTTCAACATCTTTAATAATCCTTACTGAACTATCAATTGAGCAACCCGTAACATTTGCCTGGCTTTCATCAACTGTTAAAATAATAAAATAACCATATCTGATTTCCGCTTTTGCCATTAGTTCGTTTCCATGCGCCTTCCATTGGCCTGTAAAGGCTTCCAGTTTTGCTAAAATTTCAGCCTCTTCAGCAGAAGTGAATTTTCTATTGCTTTGGTATATCCAAACCCGTGATTGTGGAGAAAAAATCATACTACAAATTTATCATTTTAATTAACTTGGAATCATCAAAATGCCATCCCCATGAAAAAGTTTACATTCTGCTTGAAATTGCTGCTCATTCCTGCTTTGTGCCTGGTTTTAAGCGCTTTTTCAGCTAAAGATTCTCTTGAGGAATATGTCATTTATCTTCAAAAAAGTTTAACAGCACATTATGATGCCAGTCAGGAAATCAACCTTGTAAAAAGGTACGAACTGAATGTTACCAACAATGGTTTTTGCCGTTATAAACGTTTTTTTAATAACGGAAAAATAGAATATTTCGCCTTTAAGCTGGCAAAATTTAAAGATTTGGATTATTACGGAACAACCACTTCCGGTCAGCTCGTTTTAAGAACCAGAAGTGATGATGTTATCGTTCAAACCTATAATGACAAAAGCGGGGATGTAGATTCTATGTCAACCTGTATCATTATCCCACTCAAAAATATAGAGGCTGAGGACTTAAACCGAATCAGGGATAATTTAACAAAAATTACAAATCCCTAGACTTACAAACCATTTGCTCTTGCTGTAATTTCTGCAATATCCAGCACTTTAACTTCCTGCTCTTTATCTTTTAATTTAATGCCATCGCTTAGCATCGTCATACAAAACGGACAGCCAGCGGCAATAACCTGCGGGTTTGTCTGCAGCGCTTCGTCAATGCGTTCAACGTTGATGTCTTTATTGCCTTTTTCCGGTTCTTTAAACATTTGTGCACCGCCGGCGCCACAACATAAGCCGTTGCTTTTGCAGCGTTTCATCTCTACCAGTTCGGCATCCAGCACCTCCAACGCTTTTCTGGGTGCTTCATATATTCCATTTGCCCTGCCTAAATAGCAAGGGTCATGGTAGGTGATTTTGCGGCCTTTAAAACTCTCGCCGCCTTCTGCTTTTAGCTTTCCTTCGTTTATTAAATCCTGTATTAACTGCGTGTGGTGAATAACTTCGTAGGTTCCGCCCAAACCGGGGTATTCGTTTTTTATCGTATTGAAACAGTGCGGACAGCCGGTAACTATTTTTTTAATATTGTAGGCGTTTAATACCTCAATATTTGTCATCGCTTGCATCTGGAAAAGAAATTCGTTGCCAGCCCTTTTAGCAGGGTCGCCGGTACAACTTTCTTCTGTTCCTAAAACAGCATATTTTATGCCCACGTGATGTAAAATTTTGCAAATATCGCGGGTTATTTTCTGTGCTCTTTCATCGTAACTACCGGCGCAACCTACCCAAAATAAAATCTCGGGTTCTTCGCCAGCGGCCATTAACTCAGCCATTGTTGGCACTTTAAATTCCATATCCTTGTATCAAGTATTTTTATAAATAATTAAAGGCAATCACTTAGTTTCCCTCCGCCCAGTTTAAACGGTCGGCAGGAGAATATTTCCAGGGCGCCTGGTTATTTTCGATATTACCCATCATCGCGTTTATGCTTGCAGGGGCCTGAGATTCTTCCATAACAGCAAACTGGCGTAATTCCATAATAATCTGCAGTGGGTCTATATTTACCGGACAAGCTTCAACGCATGCGTTACAGCTTGTGCAGGCCCATATTTCTTCTCTGCTAATGTAATCATCCAGCAAGGATTTTCCATCCTGATAATCCTGTCCGTGTTTATCAATATTTTTCCCAACTTCCGTAACCCGGTCGCGGGTATCCATCATAATTTTTCTCGGTGATAACAATTTCCCAGTAATATTTGCCGGACAAACCGATGTGCAACGCCCGCATTCTGTGCAGGTATAAGCATTCATCAGGTTAACCCAGTTTAAATCGGTTACGTCTTTTGCACCGAATTTCCCTGGCTCCGTTTCTGCCGGAACAAATGAGGGATCAAGCATTGCCTTTACCTCATTCGTTACAGATGCCATGTTTGTGAACGCTCCCTTTGGTTTAAGATTCGAAAAATAAGTATTTGGAAAAGCAAACAAGATGTGGAAATGCTTAGAATAAGGAAGATAGTTTAAAAATGCCAGTATCCCTACAATGTGGAACCACCAGCAAGCTCGCTCCAGCGTTATTAAAGCGCTTTCTGAATTCGGCAATATCCCCATAAAAAACTGACTAACAGGGAAAGAACCCGCACTCACATAATGACTGGCGCCTAAAGTTTGAAGTTTCGCATCGGCAGCATTCATCAGTAAGAAGGCAGTCATCAGTAAGATTTCCGTAATCAGGATGTAATTTGCATCTGATTTAGGCCAGCTCGTCATTTCCACGCCCCTAAAGCGTTTAAGCTTTAAAACATGTCTCCTGATTAAAAATATTACGCAAGAAAGCCATACGGTTAACGCAAGAATTTCAAACGAGCCGATTAGAAAGTTATATAAACCACCTAAACCGTGAAAAATCCGGTGTGTGCCGAAGAGTCCGTCGATCATAATCTCCAGCACCTCAATGTTAATGATAACAAAGCCCACGTAAACAAAAAAGTGTAAAAAAGCCGGTATCGGGCGTACAACCATCTTCGACTGACCAAAAGCAACACGTAACATCGTCATTAGCCGTTTTTGAGGCTGGTCGCTTCGATCTATGTCTTTACCCAACCGGATATTACGGATAATTTTCCGAAAGTTAACCGTAAACAGCCCCACAGCCGCTAACGTAAGTAGGAGAAAAAGAATTTGACTTACCATGTAGTTTAGGATTGTAGCGCTAAATTAAGGTATTTAATTTAAATAAATTACTATGCATGCATAAAAAAATGACTAAAAAATATAGTTTGTATCGATTCTAAAGATTCAAGGCTTCGCTTTAAAAAATGCAGCAAAATTTAATTAATTGATAATGAGGTACTGAAACGCTTTTTTTAAAAAAAATTTTGCTTTTGAAAAAAGAACACTACATTTGCAATCCCAAACGGGAGGTGCCATAGCTCAGTCGGTAGAGCAAAGGACTGAAAATCCTTGTGTCCCTGGTTCGAATCCAGGTGGCACCACTTCCAAAAGCCTTTCAATTTTGAAAGGCTTTTTGGTTTAACTACAACGAATGATTTTTAAATCCATTCTTGTATTTGAAAAAAAGAATATTACATTTGCAATCCTTAACAGGAGGTGCCATAGCTCAGTCGGTAGAGCAAAGGACTGAAAATCCTTGTGTCCCTGGTTCGAATCCAGGTGGCACCACTTCCTAAAAAGCCTTTCAGAAATGAAAGGCTTTTTTTTTGATATCAGCTTACTACTCTGCAAGTTCTGCAACTTTTTCAAGCGCCGCGGGCCAGGTTTTTTCCATATAATCAACCCAGTCTTTGCTGATTTGGAGATCAATTGTGAGCAGTGTCTTACCCTCCACGGTTTCCAAAGTGTAGTTTTCAAATGCTTCGCCCCAATCTTTATTCAGGTCTTCTTTTCCATCTTTAAATTCGCCAAGATGCTTAATCGAAATAAACTGGTTCGGGATGTTTTCTTCAATCCTCGAAACCATTCCATGCCCTTTTCCATCAGAAAAGTAGGCTTTACTACCTTTTTTCCAATCCGTTTCAACTGTCGAACCCGCTGCAAATACTGCGGTCCATAGGGGATAGGTACTTACGCCCAAAAGAACCTCCCAAACTTTTTCAGCAGAAGCGTTAATTTCTTTTTTAAATTTTAGCTTTTCCATAATAATTTCTGTGTTTCCCAATCAAATATCCTTAAAAACATAAAGAAATTGGAGGGGCAAAGGCGACAACTTTCGGGTTTTGGGGCAAGGGTGTAAAATTTTAATTATTTAAACAAACGTTTGATTAAGCCTTTAAAGCCATTATCTTCTTCTTTTGTAAGTGGTGGCGGTATCTAAATCTTCGAGATTGCCTGCTACTTCGACTTTATGGAGCTTTTCATCTACTTTATCAACTGCGCTACCTTAATTTGGCTATTTTTATTTCAGTAATCAGCCGAGGGTTTATGGTATTATCAGTTCATATTTTGAAAAGATACAAATCCAAAGATTGAGCAAAACAGATCAGCTCTTTTATAAAGGAAGCAAGTAAAAAAAATTAACATCAAAATATACGCCTATTAAAACATTTCAGTTGGTAGAAGGACTGAATCCCTCTGTAACAACATCCCAAGTTGCAGCAAAAGCCTTTCAGCAATGAAAGGCTTTTTTGTATACCGTCATTTTTCTTTGGTTTACCTATAACCTTAACTCAAATTCGATATTTGTTGTTACATTAGTTTATGTATATCGTAAAAATTTGCTTCGGGCGAACTTTTAGTGCTAATTTGACGTATATATAATACAGAACACCTTTCTTGTAATTCCTATGAAAAAAAATATTGTTAACTCAATCTGCCTCATTTCGATGGTGTGCCTTTCGATATTCACATCGTGTAAAAAAAGTTCGCCTGTCCCTGATGTAGTTGTTCCACCAACAACACCTTCGGTAACAGGAACGAGGGATGAACTGACAAAGGATTCGATATTTCTGTATTCTAAAGAACTTTATTATTGGAATACCTCGTTGCCAACATACGAAAACTTTAAACCACGCTCTTACAGTTCTAATGAGACTGAATTGTTTGCGATTACCCAATTCTCGACCGACCCCGCAACCGGTAAGCCCTATGAGTATGTGAGTGCAACCTCTACCACGCCAAAATATTCTTTTTTCGATTATGGCACAGCAGGCAAAAAAGCATCGCTGAAAGCAGATGTGAATGGCACTGAAAATGATTATGGTTTTTCAGTTATGTACAATACTACAACCGATTTAAGAGTTAAATATGTTTACCCGAATTCGCCGGCAAGCCAGCAGGGGTTAACCAGGGGTTGCAAAATAACAGCAGTAAACGGGCGGACGAGCTTAACCTATACAACGAGTAATATTTCTTTTTTAAATGATGCCCTTTTCGGCACCAATGCTTCTGTAACCTTAACTTTTATTGATTTAACCGGCGCCACAAAATCGGCTACCGTAACCCGAGCAACTTATACAGTAAATCCAATACTGTATACAAACGTGTATACTGCAGGTACGAAAAAAGTGGGTTATATTGTTTTCAATAGTTTTACAAACAATGCTTCGGCAGCAATAAGCTCAGAATTTAACGGCTTTGCGAGCCAGGGTGTTACAGAAGTTGTGGTTGATTTAAGGTATAACGGCGGAGGTTTTGTAAGCACCGCGACACAGATAATCAACATTCTTACTCCGATGGCGCAAAACGGGAATACCATGTTTTCTACCTATTACAATACTTATCTGCAAAACTTAACCACTGCACAGCGTAAAGCTTCTATCTTGGCCAATCAGCCTTTGTTGGATGATGCGGGAAAAGTTCAAACCTATACAAGCGGTGTAAACGGTAAGTACGCAACTTATGCAGATTTAGATTACTCGGCAAACTCATCAGATAACGTTGAAAAATTTGCAAAATCAGGCTCCCTAAATTTAAACCGGGTCTATTTTATTGTTACAAGTTCTACCGCCTCGGCAAGTGAGTTAACGGTTAACAGTTTAAAGCCTGTGATGGATGTAAAGTTAATCGGCACAACTACCTACGGCAAGCCTGTAGGGTTTTTCCCAATAAAGATTGATAAGGTGGATATGTACATTCCTGAGTTTGAAACGAAAAATCAGGCTGGAACAGGCGGTTACTACTCGGGCTTAACAGTTGATAAAGAGGCTTTCGAAGATTTAACTAAGGGTTGGGGCGATGAAAGTGAAACACTTTTGGCTTATGCATTACTCTATGCGAGAACAGGAAGTTTCGTAACCTCGCCGGCTAAAACTGGCAGCTTAAATGCGCAATCTACAACCATGCCCGCCAGATTATCAGTTTCAGAAATTAAGCTGGTTGCAGACCAGCTGGATCAGAATAGTTTTAAAGGGATGATTTACGAACCCCACAGAAAGTTCTAAAAAACAATAAGGCCCCGATTTATAATCGGGGCCTTATTGTTTATAACAATATTTTACTGCTAATGTCTTTGTTGATGGTGATGTATCCTGGATATTTCACCGGCGTATTGCCAATCATTATTGTTGGTTTAATTTTAATGGTGAGCAAACCCAGCTTTTCATCGCTTTTAGAACCTTTCTGAGCGGCTTTAATAATATCGTTGAGCACATTTCCATTCGATATCAGGCCATAAATATTGCTGCCCATCTGCACAGGAACGGTTACGGTTTGACCTTGGGGGATGCTAACTGCCTGGTTTACGATACCTTCAGCTAAATCGGTATTGTTTACCAGTATTTTGTATTCGAACTGATTAATTGCAGCGAGGTCTGCCGATGGATTGGTTATTTCTAAATTAAGGTTGGCCCGCAACGGAATGTCCTTTCTTAACAAACCTAATGCTACTCCGGGTAAACTTGCCAGGTTAAAATCCTGCTGATTTATAAGTCGCCCTAAATCAGAACCCGCTAAAGTAATCTGGTTAACGTTTTTTATTTTATACGTACAGGCTTCCAGCGCCTTAATTTGCTGCGCCTGCTTGTTGATGCCGCAACCAAATATAGAAATGGTTAACAAGCAAAACATTAGTGTCTTTTTCATGTGTATCATAACGCCAAAATATGAAAACTATTTCAGTTGCGGGCTTTTTTACAAACCGCCTAATCGTTATGGCGCTACGGTTTCAATTTCATCGGCGTCGTCACCAGCGTCCTGTTCTGGCTTTTCGTCACTGCCCGGCGTATCTGCTTCAGCTTTTGCATCACTTTTATCCTCAGCAGCATCGGCAGAACTGTTTTTATCAGCAGCCTGTTCCTTTGTGGTTGTACTTGCGCTGTCTTCTGTTGATGGAATTATTGTTTCAACCAAAGACTGAGCATCTTCAGTTGGCTTTGGGTCTGGGTTCGAATTCGAAATCTGCGGTTTAATATCTTTATTTTCCATAATGGTCTTTTAATAATAAAACCATAACTAAGCTTTTTGTTTGCTGAATTTTTGCGAAAAGCATTTCAGCATTCTAATTAAGCGTTTTTAAGAAATATGGTTTCAATAACATTTGCCAAATCATCACATTTGTCAGTTGTCTTTTCCAGTTGTGCCAGTATTTCCGACTGCCTGATGAGCGATATTGCATCTATTTCTTTGTCGAAAAGCAATGAAATTGCCTGTTCGTAAAGTCGGTCGGCTTTGCTTTCCATTTGGCCTACCTCGACGCAAACGTTTATAATTAACTGTTTATTTTTAAAATGCTTTAATTCTTTTATCGCTGTACAAAGCTGACTGCACATTTTAGCTATAATTTCTGCAAGTTTCAACATTGCAACATTTGAGGTATCAAGCTGATAAAGTTCCATGTTTAAAGTCGTTCCTAAAATGTCATCCGCAATGTCATCAATCGAAGTTGCAAGTGCATGTACATCCTGTTTATCAAAAGGAACAATAAAACTTTTGTTTAGTTCGGCGTAAATGGTATCCGTGGCCTGGTCGCCGGTAAGTTCAAGCGATTTTATTTCTTTAGCGATTTTTACCTTTTCGGCCGGTTCCGACGAGCGTATAAATGTGATGAAGCTTTCTGAAATTTTAACCAGGTTTTCTGCACTTTGTTCAAAGAGCGGCTGGAAAGTTTTATCTTTCGGTATAAATAAACTAAATATCTGATTCATGTTTCCTTTAAAATATTAGTAAATGTACCTTTGGTATATTAACAGAACATCAAGCGTTTATTATGATCTCGAATTAAAAAGAATATGGGTATAAGTTTTCGTAAAATAGAAGAAAGAGACAACAAGGAATTAGCAGATTTAATCAGGGTAATTTTCAGGGAATTTAAAATAGATAAACCTGGAACGGTGTACACTGATCCAACAACAGACCATTTATCGGAAGTGTTTAAACGCGAAGGTTCTGTTTACTGGCTGGCAGAGGAAAATGGCATTTTATTGGGCGGTTGTGGGATTTTCCCAACCGATGGCTTGCCTGAAGGATGTGTAGAACTGGTTAAATTTTATGTATCTGCCGCCGCTCGTGGCAAAGGCGTTGGTAAAGCGCTGATGCAAAAAAGCATAGAATCTGCCCAGCACTTTGGTTATAACGAAATATATCTCGAGTCTTTTCCAGAACTTGAAACGGCAGTTAGTATGTACGAAAAAATCGGTTTCAAAAAGCTGAATGCACCACTTGGAAATTCGGGTCACTTCGCCTGCAACGTTTGGATGCTGTTGGTTTTATAGCTGCCTGGTATGCTGAAATCCCATTGGGATAATTTTTAAGGTAGTTGAGATAACAAATTAGATGGATTTTAAAGCTTTGCAGAGTTTTACAGCATGAAACAAATGAAAACAATACTAATCCACATCGTCTGCTGGGTGCTCGTATTGGCTTATCTCTACGGCGAGGTACTTATTAAGGGCGTTACCTTAAGGCAATCTGCATTTGATATTTCGATGAACTTTATTCAGATTCTAGAATTTTACATCTGTTATCTGCTTATATATCCCTTTTTTTTAAAACGTGATAAAATCTTGTACCTGATTGGCTCACTTTTACTTACGATCGCCTTTTTCATCGCTTCGAGGTACCTGATTGAGCAGGTGCTGTATTTCGAATGGTTTGGAATGAAAAATTACTCTGATGATACGAAGGTTTCAAAGTACATATCGGATAATATTTATTACAGCATTTCTTTTCTGGTAATACCTGCAGCGATATACAGCGTTCAGCAAAATTTTAAAACAGAAAAAGCCAACCAGAAACTAAAAGCTGAAGTTGTAAAGTCAGAACTGGCATTTTTGAAATCGCAGATAAACCCCCATTTTTTATACAACACTTTAAACTACGTATATTCACTTGCCATTCCGGTTTCTGATAAACTTGCGACTGCGGTACTTCGCTTGTCTGATTTAATGCGTTATACGCTGAACGAAAGTCCGGATGGAATGGTAAACCTCGACAAGGAAGTCGCTTATTTAGAGAGTTATATCGAACTTTTCAAAATGCGTTTCGAACCAAACTTTCATGTTGATTTTACTTCGCTAGGGGTAAGTCAGCAAAAAATCGCTGCGCTGGTATTGATTCCTTTTGTTGAAAACGCATTTAAGCATGGCGTACTAAACGACCAGGCCCAACCGGTTCGTATTCGGTTGAAGGTTCAAAATAAAAGACTGAGCTTCGAAGTGAGCAACAAAATAAGCCACGCACAAAAGGATCATTCGAGTGGTGTGGGTTTGGTTAACGTACACAGGCGGCTCGATTTAATTTACCCTGATAAGCACGATTTACTGGTTTCGAACAACGGAAATACTTATAAAACAACCTTAATTTTAAATTTATGATTCGCTGTTTAGCTGTTGATGATGAGGCTTACGCTTCGGATATTATCGCCGCATTCATTAATAAAACACCTTTTTTAGAACTGGTTGCAACCACCACGAATGCCTTTGAAGCCTTGGGCATGGTGCAGGAGGGGAAAATAGATTTGGTGTTTCTCGACATCCAAATGCCTGAATTAACCGGAATTCAGTTTCTGAAAATTTGTGGCGATAAATGTAAAGTTATTTTAACCACAGCTTATCCCGAATATGCGCTGGATGGTTTTGACCTAAACGTTGTAGATTACCTGCTAAAGCCGATTTCGTATGAAAGGTTTTATCAGGCTGCCCAAAAAGCCCGTCAGATTATTTCGCCAACACCAATCGAGGCCGCACCTTTATCAACTTCTGTAAGCGATTTTATTTTTATAAAAGGAGATACCAAAAACAAGTTCATCAAGGTTAATTATAATGAAATTTTATACATTGAAGGCCTGAAGAACTATGTTTCTGTTTACACGGCCACTCAGCGGATTATTACCTATCAGTCTTTGCGGGAGCTGGAAACGCAATTACCACATCCGCCGTTTTACCGGGTTCATAAATCGTACATTATTTCCCTCGAAAAAATTAAAACGATAGATGGGAATGCACTTTTCATTGCCGACCAATCCATTCCCATTGGTGATACCTACAAGGAAGATTTTTTTAAAATCGTGCGGGAAAGACGCTAAATTACGCAGGCGATAGGGCGAAAATGAAAGGGTAGGATGTTCATAAATTGTCGGTAAATTTTAGCCCGATTTTTTTAAGTTTGCTGAGAATTTAAATCAAACAAATTTATGCAAGAGCCCAATGCGCTAACCCAGGTTGCAGCGTTTCACACCACTTTTAAACATCCAATTTTGGATGCGCCGGTTATTCCATCTAAACAGCGGGCTAATCTTCGTATTTCGTTACTGGCAGAAGAGTTGAAAGAGTTGCAGGATGCTGTAGAAAACGATGATTTAGTGGAAGTGGCCGATGCGCTTTGCGATTTGCAGTATGTTTTGGCTGGTGCCATTCACGAGTTTGGTTTAGGCGCTAAGTTTAAAACCCTGTTTGATGAAGTGCATCGTTCGAACATGAGTAAGGCTTGCAAAACCGTTGCTGAAGCAGAACAAACGATTCGGTTTTACCTTGATAAAGATGGTACTGAAGCTTACCATAAAGAAGTTGATGGATTGTTTTTGGTTTTCAGAAAAGGCGACGATAAGACCCTTAAATCGGTCAATTATTCGCCAGCGGATTTAAAAAGTTTACTTTAATTTAAAACATCAGAAAATTTTGAAGAGACTTAAGGGAATTGTTAATGAGCTTAAAATCTCAGCAGAAAATCAGCACCGCGATGCTGAAAAATTAATACGCGAATTTATATTTTACTCACCTAAAATGCCTTTGCGTTTGCATCAGGAAACGCTTTTGGCCGAATCAACAAGGTTTAGCTTAAAGGTTTTCGATGCTTATTTTACGCGACAAGAACTCGAATTTAATTGCTTTAGCTGGGGAAAAGGGGCAACAAAAGTAGTGCTTACGCATGGCTGGGCCTCGAAAGCGGCAGATTTTTACGAACTGATTGTAGAACTCCGGAAGATTGACAGCCTGGAAATTATCGCTTTTGATGCGCCGGGAAATGGTAGCTCTATTTCAGAATATTCTAACCTGATGCTTTATGCAGATGCAATAAAATCAATTGCAGAAAACTATGCCACACCGGATATCCTTGTTGGCCATTCGCTTGGAGGTATGGCAAACGTAATTGCAATTCAGGAAATACCATTGAAACCTAATCTGTTAATCAGTATTGCACCTTTAATAAGGCTGAAGGAGAATTTTGAGCAAAGCATGGATTCGGTAAATATCGGCAGGTTGGCGCAAGCGCATTTCTTTAAAAACTTTAGTGAGGAATTTCCGGTTAATGCGGAGCATTTCAATCTTACCAGTTTATACACACTCGAAGCTGATTTTAATCACTTCTTAGCCTACGACGAGGAAGACCACATTTCTCCATATCCTTTTTTAGCCGGGTTTTTAGCCGAAAATGAAGGTATAAAATCGAAAGCTTACCCAGGCGCCGGCCATTATAAAATTCTTAAATCGACAGATGTTATCGCCGACATTGTAGCGCTCATTAATTCATCACTTTAAAAAATCCTTTATCTAATTTCTTGTTATATTGTACTGATGGATGGAGAAAAATCGAACTTAGCTTCTCAAACGGGCAATCCTTTCGATTACCTTTTGAAGGATTTTAATCTGAAGGATCTGAGCAATATTTTTATTTTAAGGCATTTAAGCAATCAAATTCACACTGATACCAAAGACTTCTTTAAACTCCATCCCACGCAAATTGAGATAAATTTTGCCGCCTTCACGCACCCCTCAGCGTCGCAAACCTTTCCCCTGGTTCAGGTTCAGCAAACTGAAAACGCCGTTAAATTATCGTGTCGCTGCGATGCCCTTAAAAATAAGCTTTGTGAGCATCAGGCGCAGATTTTATATAACATTTTGCAGCGTCAGGAATTACAGATTTTCTTTGACGCTAACTTAAGGCGACAAAAACTAACCAAAATAGCTGCGGATTACGGTTTGGAAAACGAAAAAAATCTGGAAGAGCTTTTTGCCCTTAAATTAGAACATCATGTGCTTACCATCGCACCGAAACTAGCCGCCTTGCAGGCCTTTAATACGGAAGCCCGGCAACAGCTTCAGTCTGCCTTACTGCCGGCTAAAACAACTGTCTCGATCTCAAATGCTGAAGGCACGCCACTTCTGCTCGTGCTAGGTAACCACCGCTATTACGGGCAGCTCAATATCGAGTTGTTCGAGGCTGCACTTACTAAAACCGGGAAAGTTAAAAACCCGATGAAAGTGGTTAATCCTGCAGATTATCTCTTCAAAACAGAAGACAGTGCTGAGCTGAAGTTTTATAGCGGAATTGCGAGGTTTCAAAATAACTATACAACGGAAAATGTTGCCGCTGAAATTGAGGCATTAAAATCGGTAGTTAAAAACCCCCGGAAAATGCCCGTTTTCCTACATGATAATAAACTGCATTCCAACATTCAGCCTTCATCAATTCTACCTGTCGACTTGCAGCTACTTGATGGTGATTTACATTTATCTGTGAATCAAAAAGACGATTTTTTCGAAATTAACGGCCGTTTACAGATAAATGGAAATGCCTATTCCCTCGATAATCTCGTTATCAGGTATAACTATTTTGTGCAACTGAAAAACCAGCTTTACCTTTTAGCTAATGCAGATTTGATTAAGGTGATAGGTTTTTTTGTAAAGCAAAGCAATCGCCTTGTTATTCACAAAAGCAAATATCCGGAGTTTCAAAAAAACATACTTATTCAGTTAGAAAACAATATAAAGGTGGATTATTCCTTCCTTAAACCGGCAACGCAGGGTCAAATTGAGGAAAAGGGCTTCGATCTGGAATTGGAAAAACTGGTTTACCTGTCAGAATCTGAAGATTTTATTCTGATTACTCCGGTTATGCGTTATGGTAACCTGGAAATTCCAGTGCTTTCTAAAAAGACAATTCAATCGCAGGATAAGTTCGGTAATCTTTTTACCGTGAAGCGTGATGAAGAGGCCGAGTTGCAATTTATTGCTGAAATATTAAGGCAACATCCTTTCTTTTACGATCAGGAAACGAACGATTCGTATTACCTCCATCGAAAAAGATTTTTGGAAGAACTTTGGTTTTTAGATGCTTTTGAGGCATGGCGAAGCAAAGAAATTCATATTTTAGGTTTCAACCAGCTCAAAAACAACAAGCTTAATGCCTACAAAGCTGCAATTAATATCGAAGTTTTAAGCGGAACAGACTGGTTTGAAACCAAAGTAAAGCTGAAGTTTGGTGCGCAAAATGTGGCGCTGAAGCACCTGCACAAATCGATTAGAAATAAAAGCAAATTTGTTACGCTTGATGATGGATCCCAGGGCATCTTGCCTGAAGAATGGATTAGAAAGTTTACGGGTTATTTCAGCGCAGGTGAAATTGTTGAGGACACTTTGCTTACCCGAAAAATAAAGTTTGCAGTAATAAATGATTTGTATGAAGATGCTTTGCTTGAAGGCCATGTTAAAAATGAGCTCAGCAGTTTTAAACAGAAGTTTGATGGAGCAGATTTAGCCACTGATATTGAAATACCCCAAGAACTTAATGCTACACTGCGTGAATACCAAAAAGACGGTTTAAACCGCCTGAATTTTCTGGATGATTTTAACTTTGGTTCCATCCTGGCCGATGATATGGGATTGGGTAAAACCATTCAGATAATTGCCTTTATTTTAACGCAACGAAAAAAAGTCGTACGGAATACAAATCTAATTGTTGTGCCGGCATCGTTAATTTTTAACTGGAAAACGGAAGTTGAAAAATTTGCGCCATCTGTTAAGGTGAAAACCATTTACGGAACCGACAGGACAAAAAATTCGAATGATTTTGACAATTATGAAATTGTTCTCACATCTTACGGCACACTACTTTCCGATATTCGCTTTCTGAAAGATTATCGCTTCAATTATATTTTTCTGGATGAATCGCAGAACATAAAGAACCCCGAATCGCAGCGGTATAAAACGGTGCGCATGTTGCAATCCAGAAATAAAGTGGCGATTACGGGAACGCCCGTAGAAAATAATACGTTCGACTTGTATGGACAACTTTCATTCGCTTGTCCGGGTTTGTTTGGTAGTAAACAACAGTTTGCAGATTTATACTCTACGCCGATTGATCAGTTTAAAGACAGCAAACGGGCGGCTGAATTGCAGAAAAAGATTCGGCCTTTTATTTTAAGAAGAACTAAAGAAGAGGTTGCCAAAGAACTACCCGATAAAACTGAGGTAATCCTTTATTGTGAAATGGGAGCGGAGCAACGTGAAGTTTATGAGGCAAATAAAAAGGAAATTCAGGATTATATTTTAGGGAAAACTGAAGATGAGTTGCCTAAAAGTTCTATGCATGTTTTAAAAAGTATAACCCGACTAAGGCAGATTTGCAACTCTGCAGCCCTGCTTGCCGATGGGAAGTCCTATTTACAGGCATCATCAAAGATTGATGTGCTTATAGAACAGCTTCAGGTTAAGGCCGCAAATCATAAAATTTTAGTTTTCTCGCAATTTGTAACCATGCTCGATTTAATTAAAAAAGCGCTTGAGCTTAAAGGCATTAAGTATGAATATTTAACCGGGCAGACTAAAAAGCGGCAGGAAGTCGTGCAATCATTCCAGAATACCGACGTTCCGGTTTTTCTAATCAGTTTAAAGGCCGGTGGAACGGGTTTAAATTTAACCGAAGCCGATTACGTTTACCTCGTTGACCCTTGGTGGAACCCTGCGGTAGAAAACCAGGCCATTGACCGGGCGTATCGCATTGGCCAGCATAAAAATGTAATGGCCGTTCGCCTGATTTGCCCGGATACGATTGAGGAAAAAATTATGAAACTGCAGGCAGTGAAAAAAGATCTGGTTAAAGATTTAATTCAGAACGAAAACGGCTTGTTTAAAAACCTAAGCAGGCAGGAATTATTGGGCTTGTTGAGTTAATTATTTTTCGCGGAGGAAATCGGCACTTAAAGCTTAATTTCAAAGGCATAACCCAAAAACTCCGGAACATTTATACTCTCTACTATCTTCCAGCTCGCTTTTTCAGCAACAAATTCCGGGCTCTGCAAGCCACTATCGAGTGCTGCTTTGGTATAAAATTCCTGCTTCGATGGATGTGTTGGTGCACAAGCATTGTAAATTCTCCCAAAAGCCTGCTTGTCTAAAATAGAAATCGCTATGCCTACAGCGTCCGTTTGATGAATGAGGTTTATTGGCGCCAAGCCGTTAGGCACATTGGTTTTGCCGGCAAAAAAGCGACCAGGATTGCGCTCCGGGCCGATTAATCCCGCAAAGCGGATAATGGTATAATTTTGAGGGTATTTTATTTTAAAAACTTCTTCCGCATCCGCTATTACACCGCCAGAAGCAGTATCAGGCCTGGTTGCTGTATTTTCGTTCACGGTTTTATTCTCGTCGCCATACACACTTGTCGAGCTAATTAACACAATGTTTGCACTTCTATTTTCAGCACTTTCTAAAATCGATTTGATTTTGAAAGGATAGCTTTCCAGCTCGGCTGAATTTCTTTTAGGCGGTATGCAGATAAAGAGTACATCAGCATCAAAGAAATTGTCGTTGCCAACAATTTCCTCCCCGGTAAAATTTATAAGAAATGGTTTTACTTTAGCTTCTGCCAACAAAGGAATTTTTTCCGGCGTTGTTGTCGACCCTTTAACATTATAGCCATTTTCGATTAATTTTTTGGC
Organism: Pedobacter sp. AC464; assembly: GCF_979253075.1. Classification (NCBI taxonomy): domain Bacteria; kingdom Pseudomonadati; phylum Bacteroidota; class Sphingobacteriia; order Sphingobacteriales; family Sphingobacteriaceae; genus Pedobacter; species Pedobacter sp. AC464. The sequence goes on along the minus strand of NZ_CEEDBV010000001.1, from coordinate 1,959,344 downwards.
AAGTGCAAAACCGAACCAACCACAACCGAGAATAGAAATTTTTTTTTTCATGATTTTATGCGTTAGCGGATAAGCTTAAAGGTTTCGCAACCGATAGCAAAAATACTTAAAATGAGCAATTACAGTGAATCTTCAAATAGCGACTGCGAATCAGCAAAGCACCTTAACCAGCGACCTAATGACTATTGAACCAATGGATTTGTCAACGGATTTAACCTTTATCGATATTGTAGCACGCCCTGCACCGCGGCTCATAGCTTTCTTTCTCTCCCAAAAGTACAGTCGATTCATCAGCAACGGTTCGGTAACTAAATAAAGCAGGGTTACCACAGCAAACGCAAACCGCATTAACCTTGGTTACATGTTCTGCAATGGCCATTAATGCCGGCATTGGTCCAAAAGGCTTACCGGTAAAATCCATATCCAACCCTGCTACAATCACCCTGATACCTTTCATTGCAAGTTTATTGCATACTTCTGGCAGTTCGTTATCAAAAAACTGAGCTTCATCAATGCCAACAACCTGTGTATTTGCGCCCAATAAAAGTATGGCCGATGCGTTATCCACCGGTGTAGAATTTATGGAATTTAAATCGTGTGACACTACAGCACTTTCATGGTAACGGGTATCCGTGCGGGGTTTAAAAATCTCAACATTTAACTTTGCAATCTGAGCTCTTTTTAACCTGCGAATAAGTTCCTCTGTTTTTCCAGAAAACATAGAGCCACATACAACTTCTATACTTCCTGAAAATTCACCTCTTCTCCTAAAATTTTGTTCGCTGAATAACATGCTCAATCCTTTACTTTCTCTGTCGTATGATAATTTTTAAACCGAACAAATATCATATTAATTTACTGAAGTGGCCCGGTTGTAACTTCAATTATTTCGAATGACAAAGAGTGACAAGCATTTAACTTTAGATATATGCAAATCTATGCTCTTTTTAAATTCAAAGTGTCAGCCAAAGATAGTAAAATATGAGCTGAGCATTAAGAAAAACCATCGCCAAAATGCAGCGGCTTATACTATAAAGAACCTAAAATTTTCATTAACTTCCCGTGTAGAATAAATCTCTTTTCATACAACTACATTTGTTTACATGGCGTTGAGCGGTAATTTAAAATTCATTATGGGAATTGAAGAGTTGTTTTTGTTATTTTTAGGCATAATTGTCCCAGTCTGGGCGATAGTCGATATGTTTACCAATCTGCCCTTGAGGTATAACAAAACCATGTGGATTTTGCTGGTTATATTTCTTCCATTGCTTGGCCCAATTATATACTTGGTTTTCACCCGATTTTTTACCAAACCAAAATCGCGGGAAATTTGATGTTCGTTATCTCTCCAAGCTGTTTTATTTTGCTTTGATAGGAAAACAGTTTGGCGCAGGCTCAGAAAAAATTTGAAAATAAATCTCTAACATAATCGCTGTATTTATGTTATTATGATAATTATTTTAGCGGAACGACAAGCGTTACACCTATCGGTAACAACGATAGTGTATTTTAAAAGATAAATTACCTTTGATAATATGGTGAAATTTTTATCATTTGATCATTGAAATTGAATACCATAATTAAGTGTTATTTTTGGATACATAGTTACCAACATAAATCACCTAAAAAATCGTTTTATAATTTATGATGAACCAACAAGATATTTTCCGAAAGATAGGTGCAATTTTGACAGAGCTTAACGAGCAATACCATTTTCTGGCTCAAAATCCTGAAGAATTAAATGAGTTAGAGCTCGAACTCTTTCTGGCTAATGCCGATTTCCTCGCAGACCATGTTAAAGTAGTTAAGAAACTTAACACATTAACGGAAGCAAAAAAACCGGTGGAAACTGACGCAGGTTTATTGCTCGAAGAACAAAATACGATTATACTGCCCGAGCAACTCTATCAGCAGGAAAAGGAAGCTGAAGACGACGGAAAACTTGAAGAAATTGCGACAGCCGAGGAAGAAGAAGAACGTGTTGATGTACTTCCGGAAGAAGAAATATTCGAAAACAAGTTCATTCAGCAGGAGAAAACGGGAGAATTAGAAAAAGATTTTTTTAAGCCTGATCAGGAATCAAAGAGTTTTGAATTTGTGTTGGGTAATCACAGCAACGATGATAAGTTCGATTATGAAGAAAAATCAGTAGATGAAATCTTCGATAGACCATTAAGCAAGGCAGAAGAAGAGGTGTTGGCGCAGAAGAAACGCATCCTGGAAAAAGAGCAGGAGCCGATTGAAGAGGCACCTTTAGCAGTCGACGAAGATGAAATTGGTCCGGAGCCATTCTTAATACCACATGAGCAGGAGCATCCTGTAAACCACACCGAGGCAGACTCATCATTTGCGCCGCACCAATCTGAACCAATTGAAGCTTTAAAAAATGTCGACCTTGATGATGACATCATTTCGCCACCTGTGGAAACTGAGCGGCCGGTTTTTACACCTCACGCCATTCCTGTAAAACCTGCAAGTGAACCTATATCTTCGAAACCGGCTCCTTCGTTAAATGATTTGCTGGCAAAAACGAATAGTGCACAAGATGAGCCAGTTAAGGCGCCAATTGCGGATTTAAAACAGGCAATTAACCTGAATGAGAAGCTACTTTTTATTAAAGATTTATTCAACGGATACAATCTGGCTTATTCAGAAGCACTCGATATTGTGAATAAAATGCCAAATTTTGAATCTGCAGACACTTTCTTACAGAATAATTATGCGGTTAAAAATAACTGGGGATCTAAGCAATCTACAGTAGATCAGTTTTACGAATTATTAAACAGAAGATTCTCCCGCTAAAAAAAATATGGATTTACAGCTCAAAAACAAAACAGCCTTTATTAGCGGTTCTACTGCAGGTATTGGCTATGCGATAGCCGAAAGTTTACTAAAAGAAGGTGTCAAAGTTATTATAAACGGGAGGAGCGCAGAGCGTGTTGATGCGGCTCTTAGAGCATTGGCTAAAATTTCGGGCAGCGAAAACGTTTCAGGGATTGCAGCAGACTTTTCGAAGGTGGAGGAAGTAAATTCACTAATTGAGCAGTTACCTGAGATTGATATCCTGATTAACAATGCCGGGATTTTTGAGCCTATTGCATTTGATGAAATTTCTGATGAAGACTGGTTCAGGTTTTTTGAGGTGAATGTGATGAGTGGTATCCGCCTGTCACGCTCGGTATTTTCAAAAATGCTTGCTAAAAACTGGGGTCGAATCATTTTTATTTCAAGCGAATCTGCTGTTTTTATTCCTGATGAAATGATTCATTATGGCATGACTAAAACAGCACAGCTTGCCGTGAGCAGGGGGTTGGCAGAATTAACGAAAGGCACAGGAGTAACCGTTAATGCGATTTTGCCCGGCCCGACAAAGTCGAAAGGGGTGGGTGGTTTTATCGAAGACTTAGCGAAATCAGGAAATTTGACGGTGGCAGAAGTAGAAACGGACTTTTTTAAAGATATGCGCCCAACATCGCTTATAAAGAGATTTTTAGATGTTGAGGAAATTGCAAATACCGTAACGTATTATGTAAGCCCTTTGGCATCCGGTACAAATGGCGCATCCATTAGAGTTGAGGGTGGTTTAATCCGCTCCATTCTTTAAATAAAGCCCATCCGGTTCGAATCCAGTTTTAAAAAGATAAAAATCAGGATGGTAAAACTCCACAAAGAGGAACCGCCGTAACTGATTAACGGGAGAGGAATACCAATCACCGGAATAATGCCAATCGTCATTCCAATATTTATAAATATGTGGAAGAATAGGATACAGGCAACACTATAGCCATATACCCGGGAGAAAGTCGAACGCTGACGTTCTGCGAGATTTATCAATCTGAGCAGTAAAAAACTGTACAAACCGATAAGTATTGAGCAACCCATGAAGCCCCATTCTTCACCCACGGTAGAGAAAATAAAATCGGTACTTTGCTCCGGAACATAGCCGTATTTTGTTTGTGTTCCCTGCAAAAAACCCCTTCCGGTTGCTTGTCCGGAGCCGATTGCAATTTGAGATTGAATTACATTATAGCCGGCACCTTTGTTGTCTGTTTTTAAACCAAGCATTAATTCGATGCGGTTCCGTTGATGTGGCTGGAGTACTTTTTCGTAAGCTACCTTAACCAGAAACAAATACCCGATTGCAACTAACGTTACGAAAACGGTTGTAATAATTAGTTTCTGTTTACGCTTGTTGGCGTAGATAAATAAGCCGCAAATTGCAACAAGAATAAGGATTAATATCGTTGTGGGTACAAGAAAATCGGCCACAAACAAAACAATCATCCCTAAAAATATCAAAAGGAAATAGCCCGATAAGCCTTCGCGGTAAAGGGGGAACATAAAGGCGAGGAATACCAAAGCCGAGCCCGTATCTGGCTGCATCATGATGAGCAAAAGTGGGGCAGCGACAATGATTCCGGCAATTAAGATGGTTTTCAAATCCCGAAACTTTGGGTTAAATGTGCTTACATACCTCGCCAAAAGTAGTGCTGTGCCAAACTTTGCAAACTCAGATGGCTGCAACCTGAATGAACCGATTGGGATCCAGGCCTGGTTGCCACCAACATTCCGCCCGATAAACAGCACCGCGATGAGCAGCAGCAAAGTTCCGCCGTAGATAAAAGGCGCAAATACATTGAAAAGCCTTCCATCGAACAGTAAAATTGATAAGCCTAAAACCAACCCCGAAACGATATAGATTAACTGTTTTCCGTAGCTGCTGGAGAAATCAAAGCCTGCTGCGTTATCAGGATGTGGAATTGAAGCGTAGATATTGGTAAAACCGATTGCGCACAATGCAATATAAATCAGAACCGTTATCCAGTCAACATTAAAGAAAAACCTGTTACCCTGTTGTTGCATCATTTTTTATTCTGTTCTTTTTGTGCGGTTGTTGCTGGCTTTTGCATTAGCTGCGCAGAGATGGGCCTTTTGGCAGTAGCTGCCTTCAGCCTTAAACTGTCGTTTAAACGTTTCATAGAATCTGTTTTCTTAATTATCAGACTATCCGCTTTTGTCAGTTTCAGTTTTTTACTTTTGTCGATAAGCAAAGGCAATAGATTCTGGCTTTTCATCCACTCTACCTGATTTGCCCTTGCGCCGGTAACGCTACCTTTAATGTATTTCTCTACCAGGTAACTGGCTATTGGTGCCGCATAAGTACTTCCGAAACCAGCATTTTCTACAATAACGGCAATCGCAATTTTTGGGTTATCCCTTGGTGCAAAACCAATAAATACGGAGTGGTTTTTTCCGTGTGGATTTTGCACCGTTCCGGTTTTGCCACACATCAGTAAATCCGGTATTCTTGATAATGTTGCTGTTCCCCAGGCGCTGTTTACACAATCCTGCATGCCATCAATTACCGGCTCGAAATATTTTTCATCTACACCAACGTAATTTTTTTCTTTGTACTCTTTTTTAATTTTATCGCCCATCGCTTTTATCAGATGGGGTTTTATGTAATAGCCACGGTTGGCAATTATTGCCATTGCGTTTGCAATTTGTAAAGGAGTTGCCGTTATTTCACCCTGGCCAATGGCCTGCGAAATTACAGTTGTGTAACCCCATCGCTTACCGTAAATTTTGTCGTAATGGTCGGCGTTGTAAAAGTAGCCTTGCTTTTCGAATGGTAAATCAATGTCGAGTTTTTGACCGAAACCAAATTTCGCAATCTTGTCCCGCCAATCCTGATAGGTTTGACGTTGATTTTTCATGCCATTCTTTGTGATAAGTTTTTGAAAAACGTGGCAAAAATAAGTATTGCAGCTTCGTGCAATGCCTCGTCGCATGCTTATATTTCCGTCAACGTGTTCACACTTCACCTTGTGGTTACCTGCCATATAATATCCCGGGCAGTTGAAGGTTGTGTTCACATCAATTACACCTTCCTGCAAGGCGAGTAATGCGTCAATAGGTTTAAACGATGAGCCGGGAGGATACTTTCCCTGTATCGGGCGAACGATGGAAGGTTTGTACGGGTTCCCAATTAAATCCATGTAGTTATTGCCCTGACTTCTGCCTACAAGTAAATTCGGGTCGTAACCCGGGCTACTCACAAAGGCCAGAATCTCTCCGGTTGATGGCTCAATTGCTACAATTGCGCCGACCTTGTTTTTCATCAACTCTTCACCAAGTTTTTGCACCTGAATGTCGATGCCGGAAATCAAACGCTCCCCGGAAACTGCATTTACATCATATTTTCCATTGGCATAACTGCCCTGAGGTGTATTTCTGGCATCATAAACGGTGTTGACCACACCTTTTTCGCCACGTAAAATTTCTTCGTAAGAACGCTCTAAGCCACTCTTTCCAATGTAATCGCCAGACCGGTAATAACCTTCAGATTTTTCAATATCATCCTGACTAACCTCTTTAACATAGCCAAATAACTGGCCGCCAACGCTGTCTGGGTAATGACGTATGGTTCTGTCCTGAGTTGAAAAACCCGGAAAGCGGTACATAATTTCCTGCAAACGAGCATAACTCTGTACAGAAATTTGTTTTGCAAATGGGGTGGCCTGGTAGTTCGACTTGAGCTTTGCCTTTCGCATACTTTTGCGAACCTCTTCTATCGAGATTTCGAGCGCATTCGCAAGCGCCACCGTATCAAAAGATTTTACCTCGTTTGGTATAACCATCAAATCGTACACGGGCTCATTCTGCACAATAACCCTCATGTTTCTATCCAGAATTGCACCGCGGGCAGGGTATTTGAATTTTTTCTTCAACACATTACTTTCGGCAGCAACAAAGGCTTTATCGCTCACAATCTGTATGTAAAACAGCTTGGCCAGCAAAATAATGGCCACCACAATAAACAAGCCTTGAATGATGTATTTCCGATTAAATAATTGCTCCATTAGCGGGACGTCCTTTTATAGAAAATAAACTCAACCAATAAGATTAATCCAAGCGTAAAGATACAACTTATGCCACATCTCATTAAGGTATAGCCAATTTCTGTTAATCTAAAGGTTTCTAAAAAGAACAAAACAAGATGATGGGTACTGATGCAAAGAAAAGAATATAGTGCAAACCATTGGAATCCCATGTAGCTTAAAGCAGGTTCAGGGTCGTCAATGGCGTCTTTATTCAAACTTATAGATATGAAAGAGATGCGAACAAAAGCCAAAACCACGCACGCTGTTGCATGTACGCCCATGGTATCGTAAAAGGCATCGAGTGTTAAACCCGTTCCAAAGGCCAATAAATAAAGGAGGATGTTCGGAATACCGAATGGAAGCAAAAGCAGGAACAGCACGTAAATGAAAGGTGTAGATAAATCATAAAAGCCCATGTTTTTGAGCAAAAAGATTTGAACAAAAAGCAGGATAAACCATCTTATGATATTTATTATTATTAATCTACTGCTCATTCTTTTGGCTTAACCGGGTTTTCTAAAAGTTCCTGTTCTTTAGCAAGTTTGTTTTTAATCACGTAAACATACTGCAAAGTTGAAAAATCATTGAATAAATTTAATTCGGCCGACAAAAAATTATCATTCGTTGCGATGTTTGTTCTGCTAAGCCTACCCACTAAAATTCCTGCGGGAAATTTGCCTAAACCAGAAGTTACCACCGTATCACCAACATTCATTTTAATATGATTTGGAACTTCTTTAATAAAAGCCTTACGGATATCGAAATTATTATCGCCCCACACCAAAGAGCCAAGGGCGTTGTTTCTTTTAATATTTACACTAATTTTTGTGTCTTTATGCAATAACGACTGAATCGTTGCAAGGTGAGCAGAAACATCACGTATAAAACCAACTACGCCTCGCTGCGGTGAAATAACGGCCATTCCGGTTTCCAGTCCGTCAAGCGTTCCTTTATTCACCGTCATGACATTATTTCGCAAGGTTACCGAGTTCTTAACCACTTTGGCCGCAATGTAGGTGTATTGCTGATTGGTTGTCGTGTCAATAACTTTAACATCCTTAGCAGAATCTACTGTTGTTAAAGCCAGGAGTGTTGTTTTAAGCTTGGCATTCTCGGCGGCCAGACTATCATTCACTTTCCCTAAGTTCAAATACCTTTTAAAAACGTTAAAACGCTCATAGGCTGTACCAACTACCTCATTTGTAGAATTGAGAGTTACGCTTCGCTGATAAGCATTATTTTTGACCGTTAAATAAATTCCGATCAAAAAAAAGATAATAAATAAGAAAAATGCGTTGTATCTGCTTATGAAAATCCAAAGGTTACGCATTCCAGTTGTAAATTTTAAGTATTACGTTGTAAGTTTTATGCTCTAAGTATACACGACTTAAAACTTTTAACCTAAAACGCACAACGTGATTTATTGCATTAAAAATTTATAAGTTCCGATGTTTTTAAGGGCGATGCCAGTACCGCGAACAACTGCACGCAGTGGGTCTTCAGCAACATGAACAGGTAGTTTTGTTTTTGCTGCAACACGTTTATCCAAACCCCTAAGCAGCGCACCGCCGCCTGTTAAATAAATACCGGTTTGGTAAATATCTGCAGAAAGTTCTGGTGGTGTAATCTCTAAAGCTTTTAAAATCGCTTCTTCAATTTTAGAGATAGATTTATCCAGACAGTGCGCAATTTCAGTATAAGAAACGGTGATTTGTTTAGGAACACCCGTCATTAAATCACGGCCCTGCACGGCGAAATCTGCCGGAGCATCCTGCAATTCGGGTAGCGCTGCACCAACCTCAATTTTAATTTTCTCCGCAGTTCTGTCGCCAATCATAATGTTGTGCTGGCGGCGAATGTAGTTTACAATATCCGAGTCGAAATTATCTCCCGCAACGCGGATAGATTGATCGCAAACAATACCAGACAATGCAATAACAGCAATTTCTGTGGTACCACCACCGATATCAATAATCATATTACCCATCGGTTCCTCCACGTCAATCCCAATACCAACCGCGGCAGCCATTGGTTCGTGAATTAAGTAAACCTCTTTTGCACCTGCAATTTCCGCCGAATCGCGTACGGCACGTTTCTCCACTTCAGTAATCCCGGAAGGAATGCAAATAACCATTCGTAGTGATGGAAACATCCAGCCTTTACCGCCATTAAGCATTCGGATCATGCCTTTTATCATCGCTTCAGCAGCGTTAAAATCGGCAATCACCCCATCCTTCAATGGGCGAACGGTTTTAATATTATCATGGGTTTTACCTTCCATTTGCATGGCCTGGCGACCAATTGCGATCACTTTATTAGTAGTACGATCGAATGCAACAATAGATGGCTCATCTACAACCACTTTGTCGTTATGTATAATTAGGGTATTCGCAGTGCCTAAATCGATGGCAACTTCCTGCGTAAACCAATTGAATAATCCCATGTATGAGTTATATTTTCTTTAATTTGTTAAATCTATATTAAACCTAATGTAAAAATAGGTTTTTTATTGTTTTAAGTTCAACTTTCTTTATTAAGAAAGATAAATGCTAAAAGCCCGCAGACCATAACGGCTGAATAGGCTTTATGCTTTGGTGTTTCAGCTTGCAGCTTAAAAAACTAGTGTTTAAAATGCCTAACGCCGGTGGTAACCATTGCAATTCCTTTTTCGTTAGCTTTCGCAACCGAATCTGCATCTTTAATTGATCCTCCTGGTTGTAAAACTGCCGTAATTCCTGCTTCCGCTGCTATCTCCACGCAGTCGGGAAAAGGGAAGAAGGCATCCGATGCCATCGAACTTCCTTTAACGCTGAAACCGAAAGAGACGGCTTTTTCAATTGCCTGTCTCAAGGCATCAACGCGTGAAGTCTGGCCAACACCACTCGCAATTAGTACATTATCCTTAACCAAGACGATGGTATTTGATTTTGTATGTTTTACGATTTTGTTAGCGAAATGCAAGTCTTTTAATTCTTCATCCGTTGGCGCTTTCTCCGTAACTGTTGTCATTTGCTCCGGTCCTTCGATTACTAAATCTTTATCCTGCTCAATTACGCCGTTTAATAAAGTTTTAAATTGTCTTTTGGCTAATTCAACCTCATTGCGTTGCAAAATTACGCGGTTTTTCTTTTTACTGAACAACTCTACTGCTTCCGGCTGGTAAGCTGGTGCAATTAGCACTTCAAAAAACAGGTTGTTAATTTCCTGAGCAGTTTCTAAATCAACTTCAACATTGGTAATTAAAACGCCACCAAAAGCAGAAACCGGATCGCAGGCCAGCGCATCAACCCATGCCTGTTTTACAGTACTTCGCGAAGCGATACCACAGGCATTTGTATGTTTCAAAATGGCAAAAGTAGGCTCATCAAATTCGTCTATTAACGCAACTGCGGCGTCTACATCAACTAAATTGTTGTAAGAAAGTTCTTTGCCGTTCAGTTTGGTAAACATTGCATCCAAATCGCCATAAAAAACACCACCCTGGTGTGGGTTTTCACCATAACGCAAAGTCTTTGCTTCGGTAACACTCTGCTTGAAAACATCAAGCGGTTCTTCGGCATTAAAATAATTGAAAATCGCGGTATCGTAGTGAGAAGAAGTGTGGAAAGCCATTTTAGCATAGGTTTTACGCTGCGCTAAAGTAGTTTCCCCGTTTTGTTCTTCCAGTTGAGCTTGTAGCGTAGGATAATCATTTTTTGATGCGATGATAACCACATCGTTAAAGTTTTTGGCTGCAGCACGGATTAACGAAATGCCGCCGATATCAATTTTCTCGATGATTTCCTCAGGCGTTCCACCCGCTTTAACTGTTTCTTCGAAAGGATATAAATCAACAATTACCAGGTCAATCTCAGGAATTTTATATTCTGCAATCTGTTCCTGATCGCCCGCCAACGCCCTACGATTTAAAATTCCACCGAAAACCTTTGGGTGCAAAGTTTTAACACGGCCACCTAAAATTGATGGATAACCTGTCAAATCCTCAACAGCGGTTACGGGCAAATTCAAATCTTTTATAAATTGTTCTGTTCCACCCGTAGAAAATAACTGCACGCCCTGAGCGGCTAATAATTTTACTAACGGCGCTAAACCATCTTTATAATATACTGAAATTAAAGCGTTTTTAATTTTAATCGGCTGACTCATGCTACTGTAAATTTTGAGCCGCAAAGGTAGTAAAACACGGTGGTTTTTTTGGCATGTTAACAGCTAAAAAAACGATTGACTAAGCTAGCCTGCATAGTGGGCCTTAAAGGCATATTAAATTTTATAACAGACTCGTTATTGCTTTTATCGCTTAATACTTCCGGTAGTTATTTGCCGCCGGCACCCAATCAAGGTTGCTTAGCTTTTTTTAATAAAAGTTAGCCAAACTGAAGTTCTGGTGAGCTTGCAAAGGCAGAAAAACAATTGATTAGTGAAATAAAACTGGGGATTGGAAATGGCCAGATGAGTTATATTGCTTACTGCAAAAATCAATAGTGTTCCATTATTCAGAAAAGTTGCGCAAGGTGGAAGGTTGAAGAAGATTGTTACCTTTAGCTAACCAAACTAACCAAATATAATGAAATGGATTACCAGAGAACACCCAAAAATTGACCGTATAGCTTGTCCCTGGCTAATCAAACGCTTTATTGACCCAGATGCTGAGATTATTTATGTTCCATTTGAGCAAGTGATTGTAAAGGCAAATGAACTGGATGCGATACCTTTTGACCTGCCGGGCGTAGAGTACAGCCATTATGACGATGAGTGCACATTTGATTATTTTTTGAAAAAACATAAACTTAAGGATGAAGCCCTCGACCGCATTGCGGCAATTGTTCGGGGTGCCGACACCGATCGAATGGATTTTGCGCCGCAGGCGGCAGGCCTTTCGGCAATTTTTATGGGTTTATCGCAACAAATTAAAGATGACTATGAACTGCTGGAAATCGGCATGAAAATTTATCATGGCCTCTACCATTGGGCAAAACACATGTTTAATCAGAAACATTGCGATGCACCTGGAGAACAGTTATTGCTCGATGTTTACCATAAATACCTCAAAACGGGTAAGAAAAAGGCGCCCGGATGGACGATGGAGTTGAAAGAAATGATACAAGACCAGATGGATACCAACATGTCTATAAGTTTAAGGCGGGCTTCAAACGAATTGGATATTAATCCGGCATATCTTTCTAGGACGTTTTCCAAGTATTTTGACAACATGTCTTTTAGGGATTACATCCGAAAGATGCGCATAGACAAAGCCATTAAACTCCTGGAAACCACTTCATATTCGCTCACCGAGATTGCTTACCTAACAGGCTTTTCTGATCAGAGCCATTTTAACAGAATATTTAAGAAACAAACCGGTGAAAATCCTTCCGTTTATAGAAAAAGAGCTAAAAAAAGTAAAGAGTATACAAATAGTTAATTCAGTTCTATTTTGACTTATAACGCGAAGTTATTTTTAGGCCATGAAGAAATACATTGTCTTATTAATGCTTATCAGCATCAAACTATCTACTTTCGCTCAGGAAAGTTATCCAAAAATTACCGGTTATGTGGGTGTGGTGCATCCCATTGTCACCTTTACTTCCGAAAGTACCACCTTTAACTTCGACGGGCACTATGTTGTGGGCGTTCCCGTTGGGCTTAATCTTTGGAAAAGTAAAAAAATTGGGTTCTCTTTTGAGGTAGTTCCCTATGTTAGGGCGGAAAACGGGTCGAGCAAAATGTCGAACTTGCTTATCCACCCGGGTGTACTTTTGTCGCTCGGAAGCGGATTTACTTTCGTTGGGCGCCTGGCATTTGAAACCTCTGGCCGATATGGCTTTACACCAGGAATAAACAAAGTGATCATCAATAATAAAACCAGCAAAATCTTCGTGGTTCTTCCGGTACCTGTCAGGTTTGGAAACGATAAGCCCTCTTCTGCAACAATCGCATTTCAGGTCGGCCTGGCCTTTTAGGTTTTATACATTCAGTTGCGCTGGCAGCAACAACTTCGGCTGTATTTTTCTTTCTGTTGATTAATCGGTGGCCATAGTAAAGCAAAATCTATTGTTTATTTTCGCTGCACAAATACGAAGATGAAAATAACGATTGCCCGGCCTGAAGATGCCAAAGAACTCGAAAAACTGGTAAACGCTGCCTATCGCGGCGAAGAATCGAAAAAGGGGTGGACAACCGAGGCTGAAATTCTTGATGGCATCCGTATAGATGAACAGGCTTTGATGCAAATGTTGGTTAAGCCCGAAGTGGCAATTTTAAAAATCAGCGACGAGGATGCGAAGATTTTGGGAACGGTTTGCCTTGAGGTAAAATCTGCTGACCTTTACCTTGGTATGTTTGCGATTTCACCAATTTTACAAGGGCTTGGTTATGGCAAGTTACTTCTGGCGGAGGCAGAGCAATACGCCCGTGCAAATAATTGCTCCAGGATAGTCATCTCGGTTATCAGTAGCCGCCTTGAGCTGATTAATTGGTACAGCCGTCATGGTTATGTACCTACAGGCCATTCAATCGCCTTCGAGGAAATTCCGGAAAGGTTCGGAAAGCCCAAAGTGGAAACCATTCGGCTTATAGAAATGGAAAAAGTGATCGATTTGTAAAGGTATCATGCTCAGCATCGCCTTCGTTATCTCGAAGGTGTTTAGGGAGATTTCTTCAATGAGGTTAAGTGCACTGAGCGCCTTAGTAACTGTCAATTTACGCTTTAGCTAATTGACAATAAATAGAAATTTGAGTTATAGTTAATTCTGAAAGCATTTGCATTGACATAAGTCTTTGTATTGCGCAGCTGAAATAAAAAGTCTGGGATTAAAAACATTTTCATCGGTTCGATGCTTAGGAATAGGTAAGTGCTTCAAGTGGAGCTAGTAATGAACGATAAAAACTTAGATAATGTTGAAAATCATCGGGATAAATTTATTGGCATTTGCTGCTTATGCTTTGCTCATCGTACGCACCAGTACTGTAGCCGATAGGGGCTTCAGTATAGCCGTAGGAATGGGCGTTTGTATCTTTCTACATGTGGTGTTAAACCTGATTGCGGCAATTGTTTTTTTAGTGCTGGGTAAGAAAGAGTTTGTAAAATCTTTTTTAATAAGCGCTGGGGTTCTGGCACCCGTTGGCTTTTTTACCTGGCTGATTTTGCTAAGTATTTATGGCTAATTGTTCAGGGCTGTGTCTTGAAAATGAAGTTAGTTTGGGCTACTGCTATAATTCGGCAAATTTCTTGTCTCCTCTTTGCCGGTTCGCATGTTGCCTTTCGCATGGGGGATAACTTTCTTGCTCGAACCCTTCTCTCTGGAGAAGGTGCCGGCAGGCGGATGAGGCCTGTACGCATTGAGCTTGCCCTATCGCATTGGAGATAATTTTCTTGCTTGAACCCTGCTCTTAAGACAGAAAACAGGTACATCGCTTTTAAAGAAACAGTATTTACAGAAGTAACTTTTGGGCAATGTGTAGGGTTTTTAACCTATATCTGTCCGGTTGATAAAAACTCCAAACCGATTTAATAAGCGGGGAGTTTAGAGCGAAAAAAAGAACGGCTGGGATGGTTCAAGAATAATAAATTACTTCACAGCATGTTTACAACAAACTTATCTCTGCGGCAAATCTTTATTTTAAATTGTGTTTTGACACTTGTGTTCAGTTTGATGCTTAGCGGATGTGGTACATCTACGCCGAGCATCAACATGCAAAAAAAAGTAGCTCAAAAGACTTACGTAATCGTAGGGGCCTCGAGTGGATTTGGAAGGGGGGTTGCAGAGGAGGTTGGGCGTTATGGCGCCAAAGTTATTCTTGCTGCAAGAAGAGCTGAGGCGCTCGAAGAAGTGGCCAGGGTAGTTCGCTCTAACGGCGGAACGGCCATCACGCTGGCAATGGACATTAGCAAGCCGGAAGATGTTGCGAGGTTGCAGAAGCTGGCTCTGAATGAACTTGGCCATGTCGATGTATGGATCAATATGGCCGGTGTGGGTGCCATTGGGCGCTTTTGGGAGATTCCAGTGGCAGATCAGGCAAGGATTGTCGAAATCAACCTGACGGGATTTATTTATTCAAGTCACGCTGCGATTACGCTTTTTAAAAGCCAGGGTTTTGGAACCCTGATTAACATGGGTTCCATAGAAAGTGTAAACCCACTTGCCTACCATGCATCCTATTCGGCTACGAAAGCAGGTGTTTTAAATCTCTCCAAAACCATCAAACAGGAGTTGAGGCTGGCAGGTTACAAAAATATCAAGGTGGTTACGATTGAGCCATGGGCTGTAGACACGCCATTTTGGCGCCACGCCGCTAACTATAGTGGAGGTACGCCTAGGATGGCCGCAATGGATCCACCATCTAAAGTTGTAAATGCGGTTGTCCGCGCCTCGGTAAGACCGCGAAAGGAAATTGGCGTTGGTTGGAAATCCAAAGGCGCTAAATTTTCACACTGGCTTTTTCCAGGACTTACAGAGCGGATTTCTGCAAATATATCTCACCGCTATCAAATCAGAATGGCGCCTCCTGCAGATACCACATCCGGCTCGGTTTTCAAACCAATGAAGGAAGGTACAGGCGTTGACGATGGGGTTCGAGAACGGATGAAAAGGGAAAAACAGCAGAAACTTAAACGCTAAGCAATATGTTCGCATTCCGAATCGTGCATATTGCAGGAGCAATGCGCTTCCTCGTGCAAATCATTTCATCAGGGAAGCCATACCGGTTTTGATTAGGAAAAGGTGCACCAGGGCGGATACTGGCGTTAAGGAACAACTTCTTCAGGTTCAGGACAAAAATGAGTAGGGATGCCTCCCTTGCCTTATTTTTTAATTTTCTTGAGCAGGCTTTCTACAATCCGCGGATAATGAAGGTGTTCGAGTTGCTGGCCCTTAAATTTTACCATTTCCAGGTTATCATTTTTATCAATTTTATATTTCGCCTGGTAAATGTATTCGCCTTCATCATAATGTTCATCAACATAATGAATGGTGATGCCACCTTCGGCTTCGCCAGCGGCAAGTACTGCATTGTGTACATTATCGCCATACATACCTTTGCCGCCAAATTTTGGTAAAATAGCAGGGTGTATATTTACAATCCGGCCGGGATAGGCTTCGATTAAATTTTTTGGAATTAGCCATAAAAAGCCCGCCAATACAATAAAATCAATATCCAGGTTCTTGAGTAAATCGATAACTTCGTCTGTTTTGTAAAATTCGTTTTTGTCGAAAATGTGACTCGGAATTTCGAAGTTATCAGCCCTTTGCAAAACGTAGGCATCAGCATTATTGGTTAATACTAAAGAGATTTCTATATCGGTACTTCGTTTAAAATGCTCCATTAGTTTTTGGGCATTAGAGCCCGAACCCGAAGCAAAGATGGCTATTCGTTTTTTCACTCAAATTCGTTTTCCCCAAAAATAGCATTTTTAGGCAGGTATTTTTTAATATGATATTTTTTATGGTTTTAATTCTATTGCGTTAACGATTAAATTGACGTATTTTTGCGCTGTAAATAAAAGGTTTAAAAAAATCGCTAAAAAAAGTAAAAGTGTTTTGTAATTTAAAAACATTAATCCTATATTTGCAACCCGAATTACAGGAAACGATTAAGAAAAAATAAAGGCTAAATTAAAATGGCAAATCATAAATCTTCATTAAAAAGAATTAGAGCAAACGCTACAAAACGTTTACGTAACAGATATCAGGCAAAAACTACACGTACTTTTATTAAAAGACTACGTGCAGCAGAAGATAAAAAAACTGCTTCAGATTTATTGCCTAAAGTAATTTCTATGCTAGATCGTTTAGCTAAGAAAAATGTTATTCACAAAAATAAAGCGGCTAACAACAAATCAAAATTAACGAAATTCGTTAACGGTTTAAAATAAGCTAATTTTTTACGATATTAGTAAAAGGCATCCCAACCAAAGTTGGGATGCCTTTTTTTTATCAAAAATATGGCAGATTACCAGCAAAGAATAGGCATTAAAACCTGGGCTGAGGAAGACAGACCGAGGGAGAAACTCTTATTGAACGGACGAAGGCATTTAACCGATGCCGAACTCATTGCAATCTTAATCGGTTCGGGCAATAAAAATGAAACCGCTGTAGATTTAAGCAAGCGGATTTTAAACTTCTACGAAAACAACCTCACCAAACTTGGAAAAGCCTCCATTGCTGAGCTTTCGAAATTTAAAGGAATAGGCGAGGCAAAAGCAGTTTCCATTGTGGCGGCGGTAGAACTTGGGTTAAGGCGAAAAGAAACTGCCCAGGACGAGGTAACTCAGGTTACGGCGTCAATTGATGTATTTCGCTACATGCAGGCATCTTTTGCCCAGCTCAATCATGAAGAATTCTGGATTCTTTTGCTGAACAGATCAAATAAAATTATAGGTAAATACCTCATTAGCAAAGGTGGGCAGGCCGGAACCATCGCCGACCCTAAAATTATTTTTAAAGTAGCACTCGAAAATAACGCCGCGAGCATCGTTTTGGCCCACAACCATCCTTCAGGAAATTTAAAGCCGAGCGATAGCGACAACAAGCTTACCCGAGATATGGTTGCATCTGGAATAATGCTTGGGTTGTTCGTTGTAGACCACCTAATCTTTACTGATAATGGCTACTACAGTTACAAAGACGAGGGGCTCGTTTAATCGAAAAACAATTTAAATTTAACACTAAATCAATTTAGCAAAAGAACAATTTTGTAATTTGCGGCATGAAAACATGTATCACTTTTGCCATTTCTTTGTTGTTTAGTCTTGCCATTTTTGCTCAAAAAAAGCAAGTGCCAGTTAATATAATAACCTATAATATTCGCTATAACAATCCTGGCGACGGTGTAAACGCCTGGCCAAACCGAAAAGATAATGTTAAGGCTTTGGTTAAATTTCACGATGCCGACATTCTTTGCGTGCAGGAAGCGCTTGCAGAGCAGTTTGATGCGCTTAGCGAAAACACCAATTTCGATTTTGTAGGTGTTGGCCGCGATGATGGTAAACGTAAAGGCGAATTTTCGGCCATTTACTTTGATAAAACCAGGTTTACAAAAAGGGATGGCGGAACATTCTGGCTTTCTGAAACACCAGAGGTTCCATCAAAAGGATGGGATGCTGTACTGCCAAGGATTTGTAGCTGGGTTAAACTATATGATAAACTTAATAA
This sequence comes from Pedobacter sp. AC464, assembly GCF_979253075.1. NCBI lineage: Bacteria > Pseudomonadati > Bacteroidota > Sphingobacteriia > Sphingobacteriales > Sphingobacteriaceae > Pedobacter > Pedobacter sp. AC464. Next base: position 1,941,313 of record NZ_CEEDBV010000001.1, on the reverse strand, counting down.
GCAGGAATTTATCGTATTTAACACCCATTACGATCATGTTGGTGTAAAAGCAAGAATCGAATCGGCAAAGCTGATAAAACAAAAAATACAGGAAATTGCGCCAAAGTTACCTGTAGTTTATACAGGTGATTTAAATGTAACGCCAGAAACTGAAGCTATTGCTACGATAAAATCATTCCTCCAGGATGCGAAAGAGATATCAGTTGAGCAACCTTACGGGCCGGCCGGAACGTTCAATTCTTTTGATTTTAACAGCGAGTTAAAAAACCGTATCGATTATATTTTTGTAAATAATGGCTTTAATGTTCAAAAGTTTGCTGTACTTAGCGATAGTAAAGACAAAAAATATTTTTCTGACCACTTGCCCGTATTTGTAAGGCTTTTCTTTAAATAGCTATTGAACACAGACCACTTATTTCCATTTAAGTTTCAATTTCTTGGTGAATATTATCACTATCACTACATTTTTGAAACACTTGCTTTTATTGTGGGCGTTCGGGTTTACTACTACTTAAAGAAAGGCATTGCCGACCTAATTTCGGATGAACACCGGCTCTGGATTATGCTCGGTGCTATGCTTGGCGCCCTAATCGGTTCCAGGCTTATTGCCATTCTCGAAACACCCGGACAGTTAAATCAGCTAACTTTTTTAACGCTTTACCAAAGTAAAACCATTATTGGTGGTTTGCTCGGCGGCCTTTTTGGCGTAGAGCTTATTAAGAAAATAATCGGTGTAAACATCGCCTCTGGCGATTTGTACGTTACACCCATTATTATTGCATTACTTATCGGCAGAATAGGCTGTTTTTCTATGGGAATCGACGAACCCACCTATGGCTTACCCACCAATTTTTTTCTGGGTATGGATTTAGGCGACGGGGTTAGCAGACATCCAATTATGCTTTATGAAATGTTGTTTTTAACTGCTTTGTTAATACTGTTCAGGTCGCTTAAAAATAAAATGCTCATAAACGGCGATAGATTTAAGCTATTGATGGTATTGTATTTTCTTTTTCGGTTTCTTATCGAATTTCTAAAACCATACGAGCCGCTGTTTTTAAATTTAAGCAGCATACATTGGTCGGCATTGTTTATATTTATTTATTATTACCGGTTCATAATAAGAATATTTAAGTCTGTTTTTACCGTACAACCGAGCGCTTATGGCTAATACAAGAGATTACATCTACTACGATTACACGAAAAGCCTTTGTCCGGAATGCCTGATGCTTTGCGATGCAAAGATTGTTTTTCAGGATGCAAAGGTTTTTATGCTTAAAAACTGTAAAGTGCACGGAGACAGCAAGGTAATGATTGCTGACGATGTAGAGTATTACAAGCAGATTAGAAACTACAATAAGCAGTCGGAAATGCCGCTTAAGTTTAATACTAAAGTACATTATGGCTGTCCTTACGATTGCGGATTATGCACCGATCACGAGCAGCACTCTTGCTTAACGGTAATCGAAGTAACAGACCGCTGTAACCTTGCCTGCCCAACATGTTATGCCATGTCATCTCCAAATTATGGCCGGCACCGTACGCTCGAAGAAATTAACCGCATGATGGATGTGGTTGTTGCAAATGAAGGCGAACCGGATGTGGTTCAGTTATCGGGTGGGGAACCCACAGTACACCCCGACTTTTTTGCGATTCTGGACCTGGCCAAAACTAAACCCATTAAACACTTAATGGTTAACACCAATGGAATTCGCATTGCTAAAGACATAAATTTTGTAGAGAAACTGGCCTCTTACATGCCCGATTTCGAAATTTACCTGCAGTTTGATAGTTTTGATGCAGGCGTGCTGACGCGTTTGAGGGGCGAAGATTTAACTGAAGTGCGCAAGAAAGCAATCGCTAATCTTAATCAGTTTAATGTATCAACAACGCTGGTGGTTACCTTGCAAAAGGGTTTAAATGATGGTGAAATTGGCGACATTATTGATTATGCTTTAAAACAGAAATGTGTTCGTGGTGTTACTTTTCAGCCAACGCAGGTTGCCGGCAGAAATGACGATTACAACGATCAGTCAGGAAGAATTACGCTAACTGAGGTTCGTCGGAAAATTTACGAGCAATATCCAACTTTTACGCCACAGGATTTAATTCCAGTTCCCTGCAATCCTGATGCGCTCTGCATGGCCTACGCTTTAAAAATTGGTGATGAAGTGATTCCGATGACGCACCTTATTAATCCGGAAGATTTATTGAACAACTCTAAAAATACAATTGTTTTTGAGCATGATGAGCAATTGAAGGAACACATGCTTAATCTTTTTAGCACCGGCGTTTCGGTGGATTGTGCTGAAGATACTTTCGGCGAATTAATGTGTTGTTTGCCGAGGGTAAAGTCTGATAACCTGAGTTATGACAATCTTTTTCGTATCATTATCATGAACTTTATGGATCCGTTAGATTTTGATGTGCGTGCGGTTAAGAAATCATGCGTGCACATTGTTAGCGAAAAATATAAAATTGTGCCTTTTGAAACCATGAATATTTTCTATCGTGATAATAAAATACATGCCATAAGGGCTGAACTAAATATGAAATAATGTTAATTTTACTCCTTATATTATACGGATTTGCCACAGTAATTCTATTTGTAGTGGGGCTAATAATGATCATTGTTGCCTCCACAAATAATGGTTCGGTAAAACCAGGTTTGAAACTCCTCATTGCATCAGTAATTATGGTTGTTATTGGTTTAGGCGCCTGTGCTGTAATTCTGGCAAACGGTTAGCAACCTATGGAAGGCTTTATTTTCTACTGGCTTATCGTTGTGGTACTTTTTGTGGTTGGTATGATCCAGCTTATCATAAAATCGGCGAAGGGACTGCCGCTTAAACCGGCTTTGCGTTTACTTATTGTGTCGGTAATTATGCTGGTGATTGGTGCAGGTGCCTGCGCTGTAATTCTGTCGAATTTAACCATTAATCATTAGTAATATTGATAGCTGATGCTAAATTTTCCCGAAGAATTCTCAAACTGATTTCATCATTTCGATAGCTTTTTCGAAGGGTTGGATAGTGCTCTTTTTTGGTAACTGGCTCAATTTCTTCCCGTGGATTAAAAAGTTTTCGGCAGATTTGTTTCTAGTGTGTTTTTGAACAGGCAATTTACCGGGATGAGGAGGGGGTTGCAGCTTAACCCTGCGGCTGATTTTATTACATCAAGATTTCTCGATTAGCTTTCTGCTTTGGGCTTTAAATAATATCTTTGCGTTTTATAAAACTGTGTATCGCCCGATATTGCTTTGGTCGCTGATACGCGTTACCGATACTTATAGATGAAAATATCATACAACTGGCTAAAACAATTCGTTCAGATAGATAAAACACCTCAGGAACTTTCTTTAATTCTAACCAACGTTGGTTTAGAAGTGGAAAGTGTAGATAAGGTACAGGCCGTTATCGGTGGGCTGGAGGGTTTGGTTATTGGCGAAGTTTTAACCTGCATTCAGCACCCTAATGCCGATCGTTTGCGTGTAACCACAGTAAGTGTTGGCGGCGTTGAAAACCTGCAAATTGTTTGTGGTGCGCCCAACGTAGCCGCAGGCCAGAAAGTTGTGGTCGCCACCGTTGGCACAACCGTTTATCCTTTAGAAGGCGAACCTTTTAAAATCAAAGAATCGAAGATAAGGGGAGAAGTTTCTCAGGGAATGATTTGTGCCGAGGATGAAATTGGATTGGGCAAATCGCATGATGGAATTATGATTTTGCCAGCCGACACCCAGGTTGGAATCCTCGCGAAAGATTATTTCCAACTCGCAGACGATTTCGTTTTCGAAATCGGCTTAACGCCAAACAGAGCCGATGCGGCCTCGCATTTAGGGGTTGCCCGCGATTTGGCTGCTTACTTTAGAAGCGAATTTGAAATGCCGGATTTGTCTGCCTTTAATGTTGATAATGAAAATTTGATTATTCCGGTTGAAGTAGAAGACCTCGATGCTTGTCCACGTTACAGTAGCCTAACCATTTCAGGTGTTCGTGTTGGTGATTCGCCAGATTGGCTTAAAGATAAATTAAAGGTTATAGGCCTGCGTCCCATTAATAACGTGGTTGATGTAACAAATTATGTTTTGCATGGCCTTGGTCAGCCTTTACATGCTTTTGATGCAGATAAAATTACAGGCGGCAAGGTGTTGGTAAAAAAGGTAGCTGAAGGCACCCCCTTTGTTACTCTGGATGATGTAGAACGAAAGTTGAGTGCAGATGACCTCATGATTTGTAATGCTGAAACGCCAATGTGTATTGCAGGAGTATTTGGCGGTAAAACTTCCGGAGTTGATGCAAATACTATAAACGTTTTTCTGGAAAGCGCCTACTTCAATTCGGTATCTGTTCGTAAAACAGCTAAGCGGCACGGGTTAAAAACGGATGCTTCCTTTCGTTTCGAGCGGGGAACCGATCCGGAAATTACGGTTACAGCCTTAAAATATGCGGCCATTTTAATTAAAGAACTAGCCGGCGGCGAAATCTCATCACCAGTTTCTGATGTTTATCCTACGCACATTAAACCATTTGAGTTTGAAGTAAGCTTTACCAACATCAATAAGTTAATCGGTGCAAACATCCCCCCGGTAGAAATTAAGCACATTATAACGGCTTTAGGAATTTCTGCCACCAATACATCTGATGATACACTTGCCTTAAGGGTGCCTTCTTTTAAAGTGGATGTTACCCGCGAGTGCGACATTACCGAAGAGGTTTTACGTATTTACGGATACAATAACATCGCGATTCCGACGAAGATAAATGCATCGCTTTCGAACAGCTCGAGGCCGGATAAAGAAAATACACAAAACGTAATTGCAGACATGCTAACCGCCAATGGCTTTGCTGAGATTTGGTGTAATTCGTTAACAAAATCTGCTTACTCTAAAAACTTAGATGAAGCTGTATTTATTTTAAATCCGCTGAGCAGCGATTTAAATGTAATGCGACAAAGCATGCTAATGCCTGCGCTGGAAAGTGTTGCTTACAATCAAAACCGTAAAAATGCCGACGTTAAATTTTATGAATACGGTAAAACTTATCACCTTATAAATGAGCAGTACATTGAGCGGCCAAGGTTATTGTTATTGGTATCGGGTGCAACGCAGAGCGAACAGTGGAATCAGCATACAAAATCGGCTACCTTTTACAATTTAAAGGCTGCCGTTGATGCCGTTATTTCCCGCTTAGGAATTACAACTTACCAGACAGATGTTTTGCAGGATGAAAATTTCGCGTACGGAATCCGGTATTTCCGCGGTGATAAAACTTTGGTAAGTTTTGGTGCCGCCACCAAGGCCGACAGAAAACAAGGTGATGTGCATGCGGAGGTTTTTTATGCCGACTTTGATTGGGCAGGCTTGCTGGATATTGTTAAAAAGAATAAAATCGTTAATAAAGATGTTTCTAAATATCCACAGGTGAGAAGAGATTTATCAATGCTGGTTGATAAGGACGTAACCTTTGACGCTCTGAAAGGAATTGCTTTCAAAACCGACAAAAAACTGATAAAAGAAGTTGGTGTTTTTGATGTTTACGAAGGCGACAAACTTCCGGAAGGAAAAAAATCATATGCATTAAATTTTATTTTGCAGGATGAAGAGCAAACGCTTACTGATAAGCAAATTGAAAATACGGTACAAAAGTTAATTGCCAATTTTACGCAACAAGCGGGTGCAGAAATTAGGAAATAAAATTTAAATTCGTATTTTTAGAAATAAATTCATGGCTTCTGTTGCAGATCAATTAGATAAGGTAATACTAAAAACAACGCGGATAATCGAGTTGTGTAATGCTTTGCAGGAAGAAAATGATTTATTAAAGCTTGAAAATCAATCGTTAAAAGTGGCGCTTGATACTTTTAAAGGTAAGCATGGCGAACTGGAAGAAAAACTTCGGGTTACCAAACTTGCAAAGAGTATTGAAGGCACGAGCGAGAAGTCGCTTGATATTAAACAAAAAATTAACGATTTTGTGCGGGAGATTGATAAAAGTATCGCATTGCTTAAAAAATAAGCAGTGAGACATAATCAGAAACTAAGCTAACAATGGGAGAAATCTCGATTAAGATAACTATTTCCGACCGTATTTATCCTTTAAAGGTTAATGTTGAGGAGGAAGAAATTGTGAGGCGGGCAGCAAAAATGATCAATGAGCGCATAAAAGATTATCAAGACAATTATGCGGTCAGAGATAAGCAGGATCTTCTTTCTATGGCAGTATTGCATTATGCAACAGCTGTGCTGAGAACAGAAAATAAGGTGCAAAACCAGGATACTGCAGTTGCTGACAAAGTCGAGGAATTAGATGTTTTATTAGGTGATTTCTTTTCAAAATAAGGTTCGTTCTTTTTAAGTGTTCGTCGTTCTGGCTCCGGCCTGAATCTGATAATTGAGGTGCTGAAATAAAACCGGAGGGTAATATAAAAGCATGGCGTTAACTTATAATTAGCATAAAAGCATAGCCGCGGCTAGTTTTTTGAGTTTCAATTTTATAAAACTTAACACTTCAATATCTATGGGGTTAAGAGGGCGTATTTCATCTGCTATGGCACCTGAAAATGGCTTAAATCCCAATTATGCTTAGTTGAGGTTTAAAATGATGAGACTTTAAAAAAATTAGTTGCGGTTTTTTTTTACTTAAAAAACAAAATGGAAATAACGGAGATTCTAGGATACATATTTGCCCTTATAGCAGGCTTAGGTATCGGCATAGTAGTAGGCAGGTTCCTACTGCGCAACTTGCTTAAACAGCAGGAAGTTGCTGCACAAAACAAGGTTAAAAAGATTTTAAAAGACGCAGAAAACAACGCGGAAATCTTAAAAAAGAATAAACTTTTAGAAGCAAAGGAAAAGTTTCTGCAACTTAAAGCCGAGCATGAGCAAGAGGTAAATGCTAAAAATAATACCATCAACCAACGCGAGAATACCATAAAACAGAAAGAACAATCTGTTAATCAGCGTATGGAAAACTTCAACAAAAAGGAAGCGGAACTTGATAAACAAAAAATTCATTTAGAAAAGCAAACGGATCTTGCTGTTAAAAAGCAGGAAGAGGTTGAGGTTTTAAAGCACCAGCACTTAAAGCAGTTGGAAACCATTGCCGGGCTTTCTGCAGAAGAAGCCAAAGAGCAATTGGTAGAAAACCTGAAACAAGAAGCCCGCACCCAGGCGATGATGCAAGTTAAAGACATTGTTGATGAGGCAAAGCTGACAGCCAGCAAGGAAGCGAAGAAAGTGGTTATCCAAACCATTCAGCGTACAGCAACCGAAGCTGCAATCGAAAACTCGGTTTCGATTTTTCATATTGAAAGTGATGAAATTAAAGGCCGTGTTATCGGTAGAGAAGGCCGTAATATTCGTGCACTTGAGGCGGCAACAGGTATCGAAATTATTGTTGATGATACTCCGGAAGCGATCATATTATCAGGTTTTGACCCGGTAAGAAGGGAAATTGCCCGTTTAGCTTTACACCGTTTGGTAACCGATGGCCGAATCCACCCGGCCCGTATTGAGGAAATTGTAGCCAAAACCAAGAAACAAATTGAAGACGAGATTGTAGAAATTGGTGAGCGTACCGTGATTGATTTAGGTATCCACGGTTTGCATCCGGAGTTAATCAGAATGGTTGGCCGTATGCGTTACCGTTCATCTTACGGACAAAATCTTTTACACCACTCTCGTGAGGTTGCAAATTTCTGTGCTACAATGGCTGCAGAACTTGGCTTAAACGCGAAGATGGCTAAACGGGCAGGTTTGTTACACGATATAGGTAAGGTGCCTGATGATAACCCTGAATTGCCACACGCGATTTTAGGTATGCAACTTGCAGAAAAATATAAGGAACATCCTGAAATTTGTAATGCAATTGGTGCCCACCACGATGAAATCGAAATGACCTCGATGATTTCGCCAATTGTACAGGCCTGCGATGCGATTTCGGGCGCTCGTCCGGGTGCGCGTAGAGAGGTTGTAGAAAGCTACATTAAGCGTCTCAAAGATTTAGAAGAACTTGCCCTATCATATCCGGGCGTAGAAAAAACCTTCGCAATACAGGCAGGAAGAGAGCTGAGGGTAATTGTGGAAAGTGAAAGAATTACCGATGCCCAGGCAGAGTTGCTTGCTGCGGATATTTCGACACGCATTCAAACGGAAATGACTTACCCTGGTCAGATTAAAGTTACGGTAATACGCGAAACGCGTTCTGTTGCATTTGCTAAGTAATTGCTGATGTAGTAAACTGAACGGTTACAGCAGTTCAAAGAGTATATAGATAGAAGCGATGACTGAGGTCGTCGCTTTTTTTATTTTCTGTTTTTCGGCAGCTTAGAAACACCAACGCCTCTTTCTATTTAGCTCATCTTTAAAAACCGAAATTACCTGCCGCTTTCCTGTGGTTAAAAATTAGTCGAACACATCAGTATTTTTTTTATTTTTACATAATGAGCAAGCAAACCCACAAAGTTGAAATTAAACGGCCTGTAGATGTTTATTTCGATAAATATCAGGAAAGCCATAATAATGAAACGAACGAAGTTATCCATTGGATTTGTGTGCCGCTGATTATTTTCAGCTTGCTGGGCCTGGTTTGGTCAATCCCGTTTCCACATATCGCTTTTTTAGGGAAGTATAACGGCTTTGTAAACTGGGCATCTTTTTTAATTGCTTTCTCTGTGTATTACTACTACCGTTTGTCGCCTGTGCTCTCTTACATGATGTTACTGCTCATCGTTATAATGAGTTGGGGCATTGTATCGCTGGAGCAGTGGCAAAAAACGGGTGGTCCCGCGGTTTGGGTAATTTGTCTTATCATCTTTGTGGTTTCCTGGATTGGCCAGTTTATCGGGCATAAAATTGAGGGGAAAAAACCATCATTTTTAGACGATATTAAGTTTTTGTTAATTGGACCGATATGGTTATTGCACTTCATCTGCAAAAAGGCGGGTATTAAATACTAAATCAAAAGCCGGTAACATTAAATTAACCTTTAGCTAAACAAAGCTTAATTAACATCTAACATACAGCTAACATTGTGGTAATAGCTTTGCCTAAAATTAAATACAGGCAAATTGAACTTACTCAAACTTTTTAAAAGCACAGCATTAGCAATGCTGGTTTTCTTTTTAAGCGCAGCTGCTTACGCCCAAACCGGTAAAATTTCCGGCGTTGTATCAGACAATAAAACAGGTGAAACATTAATCGGTGTTACCGTAAAAATTAAAGGTACTACAAAAGGTGTTTCGACAGATGTTGATGGAAAATACACGCTTCAGGCCATGGCCAATGGCAAATATGTTCTGGAATTTTCTTACATCGGTTATCAAACCAAAGAAATCTCAGACATCGAAGTTAAAGCTCCTGCGGTTACCAACCTTAGCGTAACCCTTAGCGAGGCCAGCGGGCAAAATCTTGGCGAAGTTGTTGTAAAAGCCAGTTTTAAACAAGAGTCTATCAACACATTATATGCACAACAAAAAAACAGTGCGTTAATTTCTGACGGTATTTCGAGCGAGCAGATTAAAAAGTCGCCAGATAGAAATACTTCTGATGTGTTAAAACGTGTTAGTGGAGCAACCATTCAAGACAATAAATTCGTAATTGTTCGTGGATTGAGTGACCGCTACAACACTGCCACGCTTGATAATTCGACTTTGCCAAGTACAGAAGCAAACAAAAAAGCATTCTCTTTCGATATTGTACCTTCTAATCTTGTTGACAAAATTACCATCAGCAAAACTGCAACGCCTGATCTTCCGGCGGATTTTGCAGGTGGAGCCGTTCAGATTGTGACCAAAGATATTCCCGATCAGAACTTTCTTTCTCTTGGAGTTGGCTACGGATACAATAGCCAATCTACTTTTAAAGATTTTTTAGCAACCAAGAAAAATGCCCAGAATTATTTGGGTTTTGAGGATGGCTCGAAACAACTTGCGGAAAACTTTCCGAGCAGCGAGCAGGTAGCTAAAGGAACCTTAACAAACTCTAAAAGCATTGCCGCATTAAAATCCTTACCGAATGATTTGAGTGTTAAAAACAGGTCGGCCCTGCCAACGCAAAATTACCAGCTAAGTTTGGGGCGTGTAAAGCATTTCGAAAGTGGTAATACCTTCGGTGCGTTAATATCTGCAACTTACAGAAACGCACAAACCATAAACCAGGATGTTGAACGTAATTTCTACGTGTATAACTATCTCGATAATCAATATAAGTTTTCTACAAACTTAGGTGGTTTGGCGAACTTTGCCTATTCGTTCGGAAAGAACAAAATTAGCTTTAAGAATATTTATAACAGAAACTATGATGATACCTATGCAGAAAGAACGGGTATAAAGGATGGTAATTCATTAAACCGTTTTTATGCTTTCGATATTATGCAGAAGTCGCTTTTTAAAACAACTTTAGAAGGAGATCATCAGATTGGGGAAGGAAATAATAAGTTCAAATGGACTGCATCTTACAGCAACATTAGCAACAACCAGCCCAATCAGTTAAAAATTAATTATACAAAACCATTAGCGGCTCAGAATGATCCAAGTGTTTTGTACCAAGCTAACATTACTTCGTTAGGAAAAGACAATACGAGGTTGTTTTCAGATTTAAATGAAAACATTTATGCCGGCGATGTTAATTACAGTACTCCATTTAAATTGTTTGATGCTTCGAGTACTTTCAAAGTTGGCTTAGGTTCGCAATACCGCGACCGTAATTTTACTGCCCGCTTTATCGGTGCAGAATTGATTACCAATAACCCCGCCTTGCAAACACAAATCAGAAGCTTACCTGTTGATCAGATTTTTTCTCAGTCGTTGTTTGATTCTGGTGCTTACAGACTTGCAGAGGTTGGTGGCGAACTGGATAGTTATAAAGCAAACTCGTTTACGAATTACGGATACCTAATGTTGGATCAGAAATTTGGAGAAAATTTCAGAGCGGTGTATGGTGCGAGGGTAGAAAGTTACAACGTAAAAGTGATGAGCATTAGCAAAACATATGTTGATGATTCGCAGGTTGACGTTTTGCCTTCCGTTAACTTAACCTATAGTTTAACTAAAAAAGCAAACCTGCGTGCATCATATTACCGTACTTTAGCAAGACCAGAATTTAGGGAATTATCACTTTCATCTTACTACGATTACGAATTATTGGGTAACATAACAGGTAACCCAAACCTGAAACGCTCATTAATCGATAATGCCGACATCAGGTATGAGATTTATCCGGAAGCAGGTCAGTTATTCTCTGTTTCAGCATTCTACAAGCATTTCACAAACGCAATCGAATCATACCGTTACGATGTTTTATCAACGCCTGATGTTTCGTTTTTCAATACCCCTAAAGCTTATACTTATGGTTTAGAGTTTGAAGGCAGGAAGAACTTAAACTTTATTGGCGAAAGTAATTTGTTCAAGAATACAATTGCTTATGTTAACCTGTCGCTAATAAAATCAAAGGTTACTAACCCTACAGATCAAAACTATATCGATAAAACCCGCCCAATGGTTGGCCAGTCGCCATATGTTATCAATGCTGGTTTACAGCACAGTGCTTTAGATAACAAGCTTAATTTCAATATCCTTTACAATAAAATAGGTAGAAGAATTGTACAGGCAAGTGGTATCAACTTTCCAAGCACCTGGGAAAATCCGAGAGATGTAATCGACCTTCAGGTAAGTTACAAAGTGTTGAAATCGAAAGGCGAGTTTAAACTAAACGCCGGAGATATCCTTAACCAAAGAAGCATAATTTACTTTGATTACAATGGTGATAAAAAATACAACGGCAGCGTTGGCAACGGCGGAGATGAAACCTTCTCATCATACAAGTCTGGCACTAACATATCACTCTCTTTTAACTATACTTTTTAGTGATTAACAATATGGTAACAGGATATTAATCCTGAATAAAAATTAAAAATTTCTATTTGTAAAAAATATTAAAGCAAAAAAAATGAAAAACCAATTTATACTACTCGCTTTATCGGTAGTTTTATTTTCAACGTCGTGTAAAAAAAATGTAATTGTGGAAGGTCCTTCTACAGAAACTCCAGGTGGTACGGCAACTGGTGTGGTTGAAGTAACCGGCGAGATTTCGGCTAACACCACATGGTCTGCAAGCAAGATTTATTTATTAAAAGGATTTGTTTTTGTAAGCAACGGCGCAACTTTAACAATTGAGCCAGGCACAATTATAAAAGGCGACAAGGCAACAAAAGGTACTTTAATTGTAACCCGCGGTGCGAAAATTAATGCAACGGGTACGGTAGACAAACCGATTGTTTTCACTTCGGCTTTGGCCTCAGGCGCTCGTAGCCAGGGTGATTGGGGTGGCGTTATCTTATTGGGTAAAGCACCGGTTAACCAAGGTACTGACGTTAAAATTGAAGGTGGATTAGTTCAGCCAACAGGAAAAGACGAGAAATTGTACATTTACTATGGTGGTACTGATGCAGCAGATAACTCAGGAACGATGAAATACGTTCGTATTGAATATGCTGGTATTGCCTATTCAGTTGATAACGAGATTAATGGTTTAACAATGGGTGGCGTTGGTAACGGTACTACACTTGATTATATCCAGGTTTACCGCTCTGGCGATGATGCTTTCGAATGGTTTGGTGGTACAGTTAACGCGAAACACTTATTGGCTATCGGAACATGGGATGACGATTTCGATACAGATTTCGGTTATGCAGGTAATGTTCAGTTTGCTTTAGCGCAGCGTGTTTCTACTGTTGCGGATCAATCTCAATCTAACGGTTTTGAATCTGATAACAATGGAACAGGAACTGATCAAACGCCAAAAACGTCTGCTGTTTTCTCTAACGTAACCGTACTTGGTCCGATTAAGGCTGCTGGTGGTGCATTCAACGCAAACTTTTTCCATGGTGCGCAAATTCGTCGTAACTCTTCAATCAGTATCTTAAATTCGGTTATTGCTGGTTTCCCAATTGGCTTATACATTGATGATACTAAGGTTGTAACGGCTAATTCTACATCAGCAAACTTTACAAGTGGAAATATGGTTATCGCAAATAACCTGATTTATGGTACAAAAGGCACTGAAGTTAGTGTTAGCAATGCAGCGGCGGCCGTAGCAATCGAAGCTAAATTACGTGTTGACAACATTTTCGCTCAAACCTCTTTTGCATCAGCGATATACACAAACCCATATTTATACTATAGTGATTTCGGTGCTGGTGCTACATTGGGTACGGCTAATTTCACTCTGTTAAATGGATCGCCTGCTGCAACAGGAGCTGCTTTTACAAATGCTAAAGTTTCTGGTTCTTTCTTTACTCCGGTAGCTTATAAAGGTGCATTTGGTGCTGAAAACTGGGCTTCGGGTTGGGCAGAAGTGGATGCTCAAAGCTTAGCGTATACTACGCCAGGAGCAGTTAAATAAAATAAAAACTTTGTAAAATAATAAAGCCGGAGCATTTAATTATGCTCCGGCTTTTTGTTTTATTTTACTCTGAAACTTCTTTTTTCGCTTTCGACGCGGATACTTTAACGGCTACCGGTTTTACTGCTTTTTCTTTAATTACGAGTGGAGCAACCTGCTCTTCTTTAATAAATGAAGCTATTGAATCTTCTGCCGGGGCGATACTGATTTTTTTGGAAAGTTGTTTCGCAAATTTCTCAATAACTTTTTCAGGTTTTTTTGCTTTTCCAAATTGATTAACAATTTCGCTAATTGCAGTTGTCAGCCTCAATTCTAATTCTTTACGCAGTTTTTTACTCGCCGAGTGATTTTTCGACTTAGATTTATTCTTTTTCATTTAACAATCAGGATTTCCTCAAAGATAAAATATCGTGATGTTAAGTTAATATTATGATTATGTTAAGTGTAATTTAAAGCCTTAACAAACAGCTAATTTTCTAGAAAACTGTATAATCCGATAAAAAATGCTTCTAGGACAAATCAAGCGTGTTTTTAGACGGCCAAGAACTTAAATCAATAGATCATTTATATGCCGGAGCCCTTTGCAATGCTTCCACCCATATCTAAAGCGCTTTGAAATTCTTCAAGGTACTGAAGCAAATGCCGTTCTGCAGTCGCGAAAGACGTAAACGACGCTGATGGTTCGTATGGGTCGCTGCTGTTATAATTTTTATAAAATAAGCTTGTTTGAAATACAAAAACTTCTTCCTTGTTTACTGGCGACATAATCCGGGCCTTTATTGGGTGAGTATGTATTTCTGTGAAGTACTCTTTCAAAACGGTATAAATTACAGGCTGCATAGGAATGTTTTTTTTGAACGATAAAAATAGCCTAAAAAATACCAATGCGGGCTTGTTGTTGATTTTATAACGTTAGCTTAACATTAATTTAATATTAAATTTATTTCGACGGGTTATAATTGTAGACGATTTTATACTCAACATCCTTTAGTTTTGTGGCTGTTTCCCCAACCTTCAAATCCTGCAATTGTGGCGTAGGTTCGCAGAAAACATACTTTTTGCCCTGATAAATTAAGTAATCTCCTTTAACCGGTTTATCAAATTGAACTGCCATACTTAGGTGTGTTGGATATAAAAGTGCCACCATTGGCAGGTTATAAATCTCTTTTACCAGGTAGAAAAATAATGCGGCCCTGTCATCGCAATCGCTATATTTAGTTAATAATGTTTGCTCTGGCGATAAACGTTTTTCCCTTCCGAAGTTATCCTGGTCATTCTCATACAAAAAAGCATATCTGGTGAAACGCATTAAATAGTCTACACCCTTTTTTTGATCCAGCTTTTTTACATTGTTCTTCAATATCGGAATTAAGGAACTGTAAGTTTCCCGACTGAGTGGAATGTTAAAATATGATTCGAAATCTACCCCAGGATAATTCGCAAAAATTGCCCGAACTGCATCGTTAACTTTTAACTTGAAATGATAGGTTTGATGCTTGTAGCTGAAATCTACATCCTTTTCAGAATAGGTTTCCGGCTTAAAATCGGGCATTCGGGTAACTTTATATGAAAATGAATTTACGCCCTCTGGTATTGCAATGCTCACCGGTTTATACGCACCCGATTGTTGAAAAAGTTTGCCATAATCATGGTAATTAAGGCACATATATTTATTATCATCTACCATAAAAAACGGAATGTCACTGATGTCTTCACTGTTTTTTACATAAAATATAATTTGCCCATTTCCAACTGCTAAACGGGCATCATAGCCACACTTGTTTAACAGAAACCATTTGTATAAGGTGTATTGGCTATAATTTTTCAACTTCGGACTTAACAATTCAGCAGTTTTTCGAATAAGCTGGTAATAGATCCAGTCGTTCAGTTTATACTTTTCTCTATAAGCTGTTAAAGCGGTAGTTAAACCGGCATAGTTTCCGGCGTTGATGGTGTTGTAAAAACTATTTACCGTTTCAGAAGTTGCGTTTAAGGGTGTAGCGACAATAATTGATGAATCTGCAGAAAAATTAAACGTTCCGTTGTAAAAGTCGACGGAGTAGTTAGCAGCCTTCGTTTCACAAAAAACCAGTACGAAGCAAATGCTTAACACTAAAATTAAAGAAAATTTATTGGTGCTGCTTTTCAACTTGAAATATTTGGTAATATTAAATTTACTTAAAATTAATATTAAAACAACAATTTCTTTATGTTAAAAAAGTTAAATCGGTTAACACGCAGGTAATCTGAAATTCTAAAATGTTATGGGTCAGCGCTTAGTATCAATCGAAAGAAACCATACCGCAACTTTTACCGTAAATATAACCGAACGAATGAGTGAATGGATTTGCAGGAGTTGATAGGCCTGCATTTCCTTTTTTGGGCAGTAGTTATGGATCTAATTTCTTTCCGGGACTTTCGATTTTATAACATTCCCTTAATATTTAGCTAATGATGTAACCTCATATTTGCATTATAAATTACTTGGTTAGTATTTATAAAAAAGTTTAGGTTAGTTGATAAGAAAAAACCCGGATGGATATCCGGGTTTTTCTATTTTATAATCTAAAGGTTCTTGCCTAATTTTTCTATCATCTCTGGCGGGATGTTATGTGTATCTACAACCAGAAAGCCATCTAAGCAATCAGAAAATTTTGGGTCGATGTTAAATGAAATGATTTTTGCGTTCAGGTTCATATACTGGCGCAAAAGCACAGGAACTTTGATGTGTGAGTTTTCGATGTCGCCAATTATGCTATCTAAGTCTTTAAAAGAATCGCTGCTATCAACCAAAGTATCGGTCGAAATCGGCAATAAATCTGCCTTAAATTTGTTTCTTGGTTTTACATATTTGGCCATCTCATAATCGAAATGGTTTTTGGTGATGTAATCGACAATAAGTGCCTTACTAAATTTAGAAAAACTATTGCTAATACTCACCGGACCAAACATGTAGCGGTATTGAGGATTATCGATAAGGTATTTTAAAATCCCTTTCCAAAGCAAGAAAAGTGGAAGCGGTTTACCCTGGTACTCTTTCCTTATCCAGGAGCGGCCCAACTCGATACCTTGCCGTAACATAGGGTAAAACTGGTCTTTCATTTTAAATAGCTCTGAAAGATAAAAACCTCTGCGACCCATACTTTCCAAAATTTCGTCGCCTTTGCCAATGCGATAAGCGCCAACAATATTTTCAAGTTCTTTATCCCAGATAAAAAGGTGGTTATAATAAATATCGTAATTATCTAAGTCTATTTTTTTATTTGTACCCTCACCAACCTCTCTAAAAGTAATTTCACGCAAACGGCCAATTTCTCTTAAAATGTTTGGAATTTTTAGCGTTGGCACGATATAAACCTCATAGTTCTTTTCCGTCCACACTTTAAAATCGTCCAGCGTTGTCACTTCCTCTTTTATCAAAACCCTCGATGTTTCTTCGATAACCTCTACCGGTTTCTTTTTAATCTTAAAGAGTTTGAGTGGATTAAAAAGTTTCTTTTCTGTGTCTAAACCAACACCTAATGCATAAGTACGGGCTCTTAAAAAGTCCATTAACTTATTGGTTTTGTTCATGTGAGAAATTTCATCAAGTCCGATAGCTTTTCCTATCCTCACACGAATGGTGCGGCCATGCTTGTTCAGAAACTCGGATGGTAACTTTGCCGTTCTAAGCGTTGGATGGATGAAACTTAAAATGTTGAAGAAAACACCATTATTGCCGTGAAAGTAGATGGGTACCACCGGTACCTTTGCTTTCGCTATTAATTTGCCTACAACCGGGTGCCACATTCTATCGGTAACCTGTTGTGCATCCAGTTTAAACGTCGAAACTTCACCAGCGGGAAAAATTCCTATCGGCGTACCGTTCCTTAAAAGATCGAAAGTTGTTTTTAAGCCACTAATGCTTGATGAATGCTGTACGTTTTCGAAGGGGTTAACCGCCACGAAAAATTCATCTAAGTTTGGAATCTTTTTCAAAATGAAGTTAACCATAACCTTCGCATCCGGGCGAACCGTGCACAAAAGTTTAACGAGCGCCAAGCCTTCTACGCCTCCGTATGGATGATTTGCAATCGCAATAAATGGTCCGGTTCTAGGGATACTGTTTAGTTCATCTTCATCAAAATCAATTGAAACACCAATGGTTTCCAGTATTTTATCAACGAATTCTAAGCCTTTAAAGTGCTGGTTCTGAGAGAAAACGTCGTTAATATCGTTCAGTTTCATGATTTCCATCATCAAACCTGCCAAACCGGGAACGCCTAACTTATCTATCTTCGTCGCCTTCGCAAACTCTGAGGTAGTAATAATCTTCATAAAAAAATTTTAGCTTGTTGATATTGCGTAACAGTAAGGTGTTTTGCAATCCCAAAAATAAGATTTATATTTATAATACACACGTCATATCATATTATGAGAATTTGGCTTAACAAACATTTTGGTTTCAGCAAAGGCGAATTCAATGGCTTAGTGTTTTTAACTGTAATTATTCTCCTTTTAAAAATTTCTCCCTTAGCGTACAATTATTATAAGCCTGTTGATGAAGATGAGCCGGCTTTATCGGCAGCAATTAAAAAAATAACAATTACCGACGAGGAAAGTTCGTACTACACCCGCGATAGAATCGAAAATGCAGGAATTAAGACCAGCTCAAGGTTATTTAAATTCGATCCCAATAAAATCAGTTCGGAAGAGTGGCAAACACTTGGTTTATCGACAAAGCAAGCGCAGTCTATCGTAAATTACAGAAACAAAGGCGGTAAGTTTTACAAAGCAGAAGATTTGCAAAAGATGTATACCATTTCGCCCGCGATGTATAAGAAGCTTTTGCCATATGTAGAAATAGAAAATAAAGAGCCATCATTTGCAGGAAAAGATTTTCAATACGAGAAAAAAGAGTATGTTAAAAAGGCGCTTGTTATCGTTGAGCTTAACCAAGCCGATTCTGCCGGTTTGGACCAGATAAGAGGCATTGGGCCGGCTTTCGCAACCAGGATTTTAAAATATCGGGAGCGTTTAGGTGGTTTCTACAAAAAGGAACAACTTCTGGAAGTTTATGGCTTAGATTCGGTAAAGTATGCAGAAATAAAAGACCAGATAACGATAAATGCATCGTCAGTTAAGACACTTAATATCAATACCGCTGACTTTAGTGCATTAAAGTCATCACCTTATCTATCTTACAAACAAATTAATGCAATTATTCAATACCGCAAACAGCATGGCAACTATGCTGGATTGAGTGATTTGAGAAAAGTGGCTATTCTTACGCCTCAGATTATCGATAAAATTACGCCTTACATTACTTTTTAGTTGCTAAACGCTTTATCGTTCGGTTGAGATAGAAAAATAATTTAAATTATTTACAAGAAAAAAACCAGTTTTTTTATGTGTTAAAATTGGCAGATCGGGTAATTGAACCCAATACCATTTCGTTCTGCATTTGTGCGAATTTTAAATAGGAAATAACTAAAAAATAATTGTTTATCATTGCCGCCACTAACCATAAAATATAAATTAATGAGCGTAAGCTATAATTTTTCAGAAACTGAAACACAGGTAAATGTAAAGGCGATGGTTCGGGATTTTGCCGAGAAACACATCCGCCCGAATATAATGGAATGGGATGAGGCACAATTCTTTCCGGTAGATTTATTTAAGCAATTGGGGGAGATGGGGTTGATGGGCGTTTTAGTGCCCGAAGAGTACGGTGGCTCAGGTTTGGGCTACCAGGAATATGTAGATGTAATTGTAGAAGTTGCCAGAGTTTGTGGTTCTATCGGCTTATCGGTGGCCGCCCACAACTCGCTTTGTACCGGCCATATTTTGGCTTTTGGTAACGATGAGCAGAAGAAAAAGTGGTTGCCAAAATTAGCAACTGCCGAGTGGATTGGCGCCTGGGGTTTAACTGAGGCCAATACTGGTTCTGACGCACTGCGGATGATGACAACAGCTGTTGAAGATGGTGATGACTATATAATTAATGGTTCGAAGAACTGGATAACCCATGGAAAAAGCGGCGATGTTGCCGTTGTAATGGTACGTACGGGCGAGCAGGGAAGCTCGAAAGGAATTTCGGCAATTGTGGTTGAACGTGGTACGCCAGGATTTTCTGCCGGTAAGAAAGAGAATAAATTAGGAATGCGGGCATCTGAAACCACAGAGATGATTTTTGATAACTGCCGCGTTCCAAAGGCAAATTTGCTTGGAAATGTTGGCGAGGGTTTTAAGCAGGCCATGAAAGTTTTAGATGGCGGAAGAATTTCAATTGCTGCATTAGGTTTAGGCATTGCGAAAGGTGCTTTTGATGCTGCGGTTTCTTATTCGAAACAACGCCAGCAATTTGGGCAACCAATTTCGAGTTTTCAGGCCATTAGTTTTAAACTTGCAGATATGGCGACAGAGATTGAAGCATCGGAACTTTTGATTCGCCAGGCGGCTGATTTAAAAAACAGACACCTGCCAATGACAAAGGAATCGGCAATGGCTAAATATTTTTCGTCGGAAGTTGCCGTAAAGGTATCAACCGAAGCAGTGCAGATTTTTGGTGGTTACGGCTACACTAAAGATTTTCCTGTAGAAAAGTTTTACCGCGACAGTAAATTATGTACAATAGGCGAGGGGACTTCAGAAATTCAGAAAATTGTAATTGCCAGAGAAATTTTAGGCTAAGCTTAATCAAAATATTGACAACCAAATATATTTATGAGTAATCCGGAAGGTAACAACCTCCGGATTTTTTTTGTCTGTTTTTTTCAAACTAAAATATTTTACAAGTTGTTTTCAATGAAAAACTAAAAAATATGGCAAAGTACTCAGAAAAAGCTGGTGAAAAGGTAGAGCAAACCATGCACGAAATGAAAGAAGGCAAGCTCAAAAGTGGTTCTGGCAAAAAAGTAACATCTAAAAAACAAGCGGTGGCAATAGGCTTATCAGAAGCCAGAAAAGAAGGTGCAAAGGTTCCTAAAAAGAAAAGCTAATTTAAAGACTTAATTACTGGGGTAAATCTTTTACAGAAAGAATGCTGTCTACAACATAAACCGAGAAGCCTCTCCAGGGTAAAGTATTTTTGTATTCTTTGTAATGCAATTCATAAAAGTTACCACTATTGGCCATCATTTTTTCGGCAATTGCTTTACTGCCAATAGAAAACTCAAATTCGTTATTTTGTAAGGTTCCTGTCTGCCTTGATTTTATGCCGCTTTGAATTAGTTTACCTTCGTATGTTTTAAACATGTAGCCTTTTTTAACAACATAGTTAAGTTCTCCAGCTTTAACACCTTCGCCAAAAACGAAGAAATAACGATAATAAGCTAAGCCAGCCAGTAGAAGAATTGCAATTACTGCAATGATTGAAATAACTTTTTTTCCTGTAGTCATTTGTTGTTTATTTAAGATCTAAATGTATAAAAAGAAAATAATTAATTCAGTTAAACAATAATATGTTTTCACTTGCCGTGTAATGATTTAAAAAATGTTTTTAGAAGAAACACCTGATTTTTTCAAGTTTTAAAAAAGGGTTTCTACAACAGGATTTAAAAAAAACAGGAGGCAATAATTTTCCAGGCATTTTACAGCAGCAATTAAGTTTATGTGTATGAGATTCGTTAATGTTTTTTTTCGCAAAAACGTTTCTGAGTTTCAATAATTTGCTTACATTTGCATCCCTTACAATAAGGAAAATTTAAAAACCACGAGAGGAGGTATTTCAGCGTTATGATTATTATCAACATTAAAGACGGCGAATCATTAGATAAAGCCCTTAAACGTTTCAAGAAGAAATTCGAAAAAACTGGTGTATTGAGAGAACTGCGTAGCCGTCAGGCATACGAGAAAAAATCTGTAGCTCGTCGTACTGAAATTAAACATGCTGTTTACATTCAGAATATGAACCAGGATACAACCGTATAGTTTCAAAGATATATACATTAATATTAAGTGCCTTCAGTGTTTTCTGAAGGCATTTTTTTTGTGTAAAATTTTCTGTTTATAATTTCTTAATATTAAAACAATTAGTAACTTCAATCTTAGTGGGCTACTAATTTATAATAAATGTTGCTGAACGGTTTTTTAACATATTTACTTCACGAGAAACGCTATTCTCAGCATACCATAACCTCCTACAAGGCTGATTTGGTTCAGTTTGAAAAGTACATTGCCGATACTTATGGTTTAAATTTTTTAGACATTAAGCATACCCACGTGCGGAGTTTTATGGTTGATTTGATGGAAGAAAAATCATCAGAAAACAGCATCAACCGAAAAATATCTTCTCTGCGCAGCTTTTATAAGTTTCTGATACGTGAAGGTAGAGCCGAACAAAACCCGATGGTTTTAATTAAAGCGCCGAAAATTCCTAAACGCTTGCCGGTTTTTGTAGAAAGTCAAAAGCTTGATCACCTGCTGGATTCTGAAACCTTTTTTAACGATGATTTTTATTCAAAAAGAAATCATCTTGTAATCGAATTGCTTTTTGGTACGGGCATGCGGCTGGCCGAGTTAATTAACCTAAAGGAAACAGATTTCGATGTTTTCTCAAATACGATTAAAGTTTTGGGTAAACGTAATAAAGAGCGCATTATTCCCATAAACAAACAACTTGTAAATCAATTAGATAGTTACATCGAATTAAAAAAGTTGCAAAGTTTTGATAACAATTTGCCAAACTTAGTCGTTACCAATAATGGTGCGGCTGCTTACCCTAAGTTAATATACCGCATTGTAAGTTCTTACCTAAAATACGTGTCAACTCATGATAAAAAGAGTCCGCATGTACTTCGCCATAGTTATGCAACCAGTTTGCTCAATGCCGGTGCAGATTTAAATGCAATTAAGGAGTTGTTAGGTCATGCCAGCTTAGCCGCTACACAGGTTTACACACACAATTCAATCGAAAGATTAAAAACAATTTATAAACAAGCCCATCCAAAGGCGTAAAAAAAGGAGGAAAAATGAAAATCGGAGTTCAATCAATCCACTTCAGTGCAGACAGTAAGTTGTTAGACTTTATACAGAAGAAGGCCAATAAGCTCGATCAGTTTTTTGACCAGATAATTAGTGGTGAAGTGTATTTAAAGTTAGAGAACGTAGAAGATGAAGCCAATAAAATCAGTGAGATAAAGCTGATTGTACCGGGTGGAACGTTATTCGCTAAAGAACAATGTAAATCATTTGAGGAAGCCACGGATTTGGCAATCGAATCATTAAGAAAGCAGATTACCAAGCATAAAGAAAAAACAAGAAAAAAAATTAGTGAACAGAAAACTGTTTTAATTGATAGTGAAATATCTGATTACTAATTAACCATACCATTATAAAAACGGCATAAAGTAATTTATGCCGTTTTTTGTTTGGACGGATTTACATGATTTGTAATAGAAGATTAAATTATCACCAATTCAACCGGAACGTTACCTATGAATAAGAATTTAGCATTGAAAAGCATTGGCATTTTACCATTTGTAATTTATCTCCTGGCAACCAGCATCTGGAAACTAAGTTACGGGGTAAGTATTTTGATGCTGTCGACAGCTATTTTGTTAGGATTGATTTCGTTGTTTTTGCAAAAGAATAAAAGGGTGTACCTTTTGGTGGGCGGTATATTTTTAATAGCGTTATCAATTTTCACCTATCAATATTTACCGTAACAATTTCTTTTTTTTGGACATTTTGAAGGCACGGTTTTATTTTTGAAAAATCCAATTGCCAGGTACTAACAAATAATGTAAAAAAAAATTCAGCAGAAAACACTGTCAACTCTTGCTGAAACATCTGATTACTAAGCAAATATTTTTTCTAATTTTAGATAAGCAATTAGCGGGTTTAAAGGCCCGCTAATTTTTTTTTAAATTTATTTTGAATAGAAATATAAATGTGTAGATTTGCATTCCAATTCGGAAAGGGGGTTACCTCAAATAACGAAATGGATTGTTCTGTGAAAGTATAATATTTTATAAAATACGCATTCATTTGTTTAGAAAACCATTTTTTTAAACGGTGCAATAAAAATAAAAGCCTCCTTAGCTCAGCTGGTAGAGCAACTGACTTGTAATCAGTAGGTCATTGGTTCGATTCCGATAGGAGGCTCTGTTATTTTAAGGTGTTCGCATTTTAGGATAAAGTTGGGGAGATTCCAGAGCGGCCAAATGGGACAGACTGTAACTCTGTTATCGCAAGATTTCGAAGGTTCGAATCCTTCTCTCCCCACAAGTTGATTGTAGATTTTAGATTGACGATTTTAGATTGAGACCATCAATCGTAATTCATAAATCTAAAACCGTAAATTAGCAAGCGGAAGTAGCTCAGTTGGTAGAGCGATAGCCTTCCAAGCTATAGGTCGCGAGTTCGAACCTCGTCTTCCGCTCTTGGAAGTTCATTAGTAAATAGTTCACTGGTTCATTTGTAACCTAACGAACTGGCAGGCTATTGAACTAATGAGCTGAATAAAAAGCCGACTTAGCTCAGCGGTAGAGCACTTCCTTGGTAAGGAAGAGGTCATGGGTTCAATTCCCATAGTTGGCTCAGGTAAAAGAAGCTTTGTTAAATCTGTTAATTAAAACAGAGTAGACAAGGTTTTTTGTGTTGCATTGCAATAAAACAATAAATAAAAAATAATAAAAAGTTAACCTACTAATTAGTTATAAATAAAATGGCAAAAGAAAAATTTGACCGCAGTAAACCGCACTTAAACATCGGTACAATCGGTCACGTCGATCACGGTAAAACAACTTTAACAGCAGCTATTACAAAATGTTTAGCTGATGCAGGTTTATCTGAGGCACGTTCATTCGAATCTATTGACTCTGCTCCAGAGGAAAAAGAAAGAGGTATTACAATCAATACAGCTCACGTTGAGTATTCAACAGCTAACCGTCACTACGCACACGTTGACTGTCCAGGTCACGCGGATTACGTGAAAAACATGGTAACTGGTGCTGCTCAAATGGACGGTGCAATTATCGTTGTTGCTGCTACAGATGGTCCAATGCCACAAACTCGTGAGCACATCTTATTGGCTCGCCAGGTAGGTGTTCCTTCATTAGTTGTATTCATGAACAAAGTGGATATGGTTGATGATCCTGAGTTATTAGAATTAGTTGAAATGGAAGTTCGTGAATTATTATCATTCTATGAATTCCCAGGTGATGACATTCCAGTAATCCAAGGTTCTGCTTTAGGTGGATTAAACGGCGATCCGAAATGGGTTGGAAAAATTATGGAACTAATGGAAGCTGTAGATAACTACATTCCAATTCCTCCACGTTTAACTGAACTTCCTTTCTTAATGCCTGTAGAAGATGTATTCTCAATTACTGGTCGTGGTACAGTTGCTACTGGTCGTATTGAGCGTGGTGTAATCAACTCAGGTGATCCGGTTGAAATCTTAGGTATGGGTGCTGAGAACTTAAAATCTACAGTAACTGGTGTTGAGATGTTCCGTAAAATTTTAGATTACGGTGAAGCTGGTGATAACGTTGGTTTATTATTACGTGGTATTGAGAAAACTGATATCCGTCGTGGTATGGTAATCTGTAAACCAGGTTCAGTAACGCCTCACACAGATTTCAAAGCTGAGATCTATGTATTATCAAAAGCAGAAGGTGGTCGTCACACTCCATTCTTCAACAAATACCGTCCTCAATTCTATTTCCGTACAACAGACGTAACTGGTGAGATTTCATTAGCTGAAGGTACTGAGATGGTAATGCCAGGTGATAACGTTACAATTACAGTTAAATTGATTAACGCAATCGCAATGGAAAAAGGTCTACGTTTCGCTATCCGTGAAGGTGGTAGAACAGTAGGTGCTGGTCAGGTAACTGAAATTTTAAAATAGTAACCCCAAACCCCTACGGGGGCTTAAGGAAAATAATTGAAAGCAAGGTGCTTGAGAAATACTTAAGTACTTTGCTTTTAAATTACGGGAATAGTTCAACGGTAGAATAGAGGTCTCCAAAACCTTTGATCAGGGTTCGAATCCTTGTTCCCGTGCCAAATAATGGTTGTTTAATGAATGTTACAAGGATAGAATGTTAGCATTCGTTCATTCACTAACCCAATCATTTAATCATTTAAATAGATATGGCTAAAGTAGTTCAGTTTATAAAAGAATCGTATGATGAAATGACCCAGAAGGTTACATGGCCAACCTGGGGCGAGCTTCAAAATTCGGCGGTTCTTGTTTTAGTAGCCTCTTTAATCATTGCATTAATCATTTTCGCAATGGATAAAGGTTCTGTATTCGTGTTAGATACTTTTTACAAATCACTTTCTAATTAATATACTAATGAGCGATCTTTTAAAGTGGTATGTTGTAAGAGCGGTAAGCGGTAAAGAAAAAAAGGTAAAACAGTATATTGATGCTGAGATAAGTCGTTTAGGTTTCTCTCATTTGGTTCCTCAGGTGTTAATACCTATGGAGAAATATTACCAGATGAAAGACGGTAAAAAAATTGCAAAAGAGCGTAACTTTTATCCTGGTTATGTTTTAATTGAAGCAACTTTAGACGGCGAACTAGAACACATCATTAAGGGCATTAATAGTGTAATTGGATTTTTAGGTGATAAAGCCGGTAATCCAATCCCGATGCGCCAGGCAGAAGTTAACCGTATTTTAGGTAAGGTTGATGAAATGAGTGAGCAGGGAGAGATGATGAATGTACCTTTCTACGTTGGCGAAAACATTAAAGTTATGGATGGACCTTTCAATGGTTTCACCGGTGTTATCGAAGAAGTAAACGAAGAGAAGAAAAAATTAAAAGTTATGGTTAAGATTTTCGGTCGCAAAACGCCATTAGAACTTAACTATATGCAAGTAGAAAAGGAGTAATCTGATTTACGATTTTAGACTTTAGAATTTCAAATTACGGTTTAAAAATATAAAACCTTCAGATTAATTTCTGGAGGTTTTTTTAATTAGAGGGCTTGCTTTATTTCACGACTTCACAAATTATAAAAAATTTCTCTTAATCTATTGTCTATCTGCAAGATTATTCATATCTTTGCAGTCCTTTTGGTTTTATATAAAGCCGCCAGGAAATTAAATGTTACATGCTTCCACTATTAACATTGAGTTTTAAATAAATAAAAACACAAAATGGCAAAAGAAGTCAGTGCAATGATCAAATTACAGATCAAAGGCGGAGCGGCAAATCCATCGCCACCAGTAGGACCTGCATTAGGTGCTAAAGGTGTTAACATTATGGAGTTTTGCAAACAGTACAACGCTCGTACCCAAGATAAAGCAGGTAAAGTATTGCCGGTTGTAATTACTGTTTATGCTGATAAGTCATTCGATTTCATCATCAAAACCCCTCCTGTAGCCATCCAGTTAAAAGATGCTACTAAATTACAGAGTGGTTCTGCTGAGCCTAACCGTAAAAAAGTTGGATCGGTGACCTGGGACCAGATTAAAGTTATTGCTGAAGATAAGATGCCTGATTTAAATGCATTTACAATCGAATCTGCAATGAGTATGGTTGCCGGTACAGCACGCAGTATGGGAATCACCGTTTCTGGTGACGCACCCTGGAATAATTAATTAAAAACAGTTTACAACAGTGGCGAAATTAACTAAAAATCAAAAAAAGGCACATGCTAAAATAGAAGCTGGTAAAGCTTATACTTTACAGGCTGCTGCTGCTTTGGTAAAAGAAATCACTACCACTAAATTCGATGCATCAGTTGATATTGATGTATCATTAGGTGTAGATCCACGTAAAGCCAATCAAATGGTACGTGGTATTGCTACTTTACCACACGGAACAGGTAAAACTGTACGTGTTTTAGCTTTAGTAACTCCTGATAAGGAAGAAGAAGCAAAAGCAGCCGGCGCAGATTTCGTAGGTTTAGACGAATATGTGGCTAAAATTGAAGGTGGTTGGACCGATGTAGACATTATTATCACTACACCAGCTTGTATGGCGAAAGTAGGTAAATTAGGCCGTGTTTTAGGTCCAAGGAACTTAATGCCAAACCCAAAATCTGGTACAGTAACTAACGAAGTTGGTAAAGCTGTAACAGAGGTTAAAGCAGGTAAGATTGATTTTAAAGTAGACAAAAGCGGTATTATACACGCTTCAATTGGGAAAGTATCATTCCCGGCAGATAAAATTTATGAAAATGCATTAGAGATCATCTCTGTAATTTCTAAATTAAAACCATCTGCTGCTAAAGGAACTTATTTTAAGAGCATTCACGTGTCTTCTACAATGAGTCCTGGAATTGCAATTGAAACAAAATCAGTAGCGGGGATCTAATCATGAACAGAGAAGAAAAAAACGAAGTAGTTTTAGAACTACAAGGACAAATGCAGGAGTTTGGCAATTTTTACATTGCTGATACTTCGAGCCTTTCTGTTGAGCAGATTAATAACATCCGTCGCAAATGTTTTGAAAGTGATATCGTAATGAAGGTTGCTAAAAACACTTTAATCCGCAAAGCGATTGAAGGTTTGGACGGCGATGCTTCTGAGATATACAAAGCCCTTAAAGGTTCATCATCATTATTATTCTCAAAAACAGCAAACGCTCCGGCTAAGTTGATTAAAACTTTGAGAAAAACTTCTGATAAACCTTTGCTTAAAGCGGCATACATAGATTCATCAGTATACGTTGGCGATGACCAATTGAATAACTTAGTAAGCTTAAAATCGAGAGAAGAGCTTATTGGCGATATTATTGGATTATTACAATCACCAGCTAAAAATGTTGTTTCTGCCCTTAAATCAAGCGGTGGCAAAATTGCAGGAATTGTTAAAACTCTACAAGAAAGAGAAGGTTAACGAACACCTTAAGTTCGAAAATTAAACAAAATTATTACACGTAAATTTTTAAAATCTTAATAAAATGGCAGATTTAAAAGCGTTTGCTGAGCAATTGGTAAACTTAACAGTAAAAGAAGTTAATGAATTAGCTCAAATCTTAAAAGATGAGTATGGTATTGAGCCTGCAGCTGCTGCTGTAGTTGCTGGTCCTGCTGCTGGTGGTGATGCACCTGCTGCTGCTGCAGAAAAAACATCTTTTGATGTAATCTTAAAAGAAGCTGGTGGTCAGAAATTAGCAGTTGTAAAACTTGTTAAAGACTTAACTGGTTTAGGTTTGAAAGAAGCTAAAGACTTAGTAGACGGAGCACCAAAAGAATTAAAAACTGGTGTTGCTAAAGACGAAGCAGAAGCTCTTAAAAAACAATTAGAAGAAGCTGGAGCAGTAGTTGAAATTAAGTAATAACTTAATTTAGCTAAGCTAAAAATGTATCAGACACCGACTGAAAATGTCGGTGTCTTTACCTGTTTATAAACACCTCATTTTGCTTGGTTAATGAGGATGTTTCAAACCCGAAACCAAACAAATAGTTTATTCTTAAACTAAAATCTTTTAGTCCATTGGCAAAGACAGTCGAACAAAGAGTAAATTTTGCAACTAGTAAGCACATTATAGACTATCCGGATTTTCTGGATGTGCAATTGCAATCATTCAGAGAATTTTTCCAGATAGATACCACATCAGACGATCGCTCTAGCGAAGGTTTGTTTAAAGTGTTTGCTGAAAACTTTCCAATAACAGATTCAAGAAACATCTTCGTTTTAGAGTTTCTTGATTATTTTGTTGATCCGCCACGTTACGATATACACGAATGTATTGAGCGTGGATTAACCTACAATGTTCCATTAAAAGCGAAGCTAAAGCTTTCTTGTAACGATGTTGAACATGAAGATTTTGAAACCATTATTCAGGATGTGTATTTAGGTACAATCCCGTATATGACACCAAAAGGTACATTTGTTATCAACGGTGCAGAACGTGTTATCGTTTCGCAATTACACCGTTCTCCAGGCGTGTTTTTCGGCCAAAGCCGTCACACAAACGGAACCAAATTGTATTCAGCACGTGTTATCCCTTTCAAAGGTTCATGGATCGAGTTTGCTACAGACGTTAACAACGTAATGTATGCTTACATCGATCGTAAGAAAAAATTCCCGGTTACCACTTTATTACGTGCTATTGGTTACGATTCTGATAAAGACATCTTAGAACTTTTTGATCTTGCTGACGAGGTAAAAGTTAGTAAATCAGGTTTAAAGAAATATATCGGTCGTAAACTTGCAGCAAGAGTTTTAAAGAAATGGGTTGAAGATTTTGTAGATGAAGATACAGGTGAGGTAGTTTCTATCGACCGTAATGAAGTGATTCTTGAAAGAGAAACCGTTTTAGAAGACGAACACATTGATATGGTAATCGAAGCAGGTGTTAAAACCATCATTCTTTCTAAAGAAGATGGTGCTAGCCAGGCCGATTATACCATTATTTATAATACATTACAAAAAGATACATCAAACTCTGAAAAAGAGGCTGTTGAAAACATCTATCGTGCTTTGCGTAACGCAGAACCACCTGATGAGGAAACTGCACGTGGTATCATTGATCGTTTATTCTTCTCAGATAAACGTTACGATTTAGGAGATGTTGGTCGTTACCGCATCAACCGTAAATTGAAAATGAATACACCGGATGATGTTAAAGTTTTAACAAAAGCGGATATTATCGCCATTGTTAAATACTTAATTAAATTAATAAACTCTAAAGAAGAGGTGGATGATATTGACCACTTATCAAACCGTCGTGTACGTACGGTAGGTGAGCAGTTGTATGCACAATTCGGTGTGGGTTTAGCCCGTATGGCAAGAACCATCCGTGAGCGTATGAACATTCGCGATAACGAGGTGTTTACACCAACTGACTTAATTAACGCCCGTACGTTATCGTCAGTTATCAACTCTTTCTTTGGTACAAATCAGTTGTCTCAGTTTATGGATCAAACCAATCCATTAGCCGAGATTACACATAAACGTCGTTTATCAGCCTTAGGCCCAGGTGGTTTATCACGTGAGCGTGCTGGTTTCGAGGTACGTGACGTTCACTATACGCACTATGGTCGTTTGTGTACAATTGAAACGCCAGAGGGACCGAACATTGGTTTGATTTCATCACTTTGTGTGCATGCAAAAATCAATAATTTAGGTTTTATCGAAACACCATACAAACGTGTTGAAGATGGTAAAGTAGTTGTTGATTCTGATGTTATTTATTTATCTGCAGAGGATGAAGATGGAAAAACCATCGCTCAGGCAAATGCAGAATATGATGATAAAGGTAACTTTATAACACCACGCGTAAAAGCACGTTATGAGGGTGACTTCCCGATTATTGAGCCTGAGAAATTAGACTTGATGGATGTTGCGCCTAACCAGATTACTTCAATCGCTGCGTCGTTGATTCCGTTCTTAGAACATGATGATGCGAACAGGGCATTGATGGGATCGAACATGCAACGCCAGGCCGTACCATTGTTACGTCCGGAAGCTCCGATTGTTGGTACAGGTTTGGAAGGCCGCGTTGCACGCGACTCAAGAACACTTATCAATGCAGAAGGTAATGGTGTTGTAGAATATGTAGATGCGAATGAAATTACCATTAAATATGAACGTAACGAAGATGATCGTTTGGTTTCATTTGAAGGTGATAGCAAAACTTACCGTTTAATTAAGTTCAAAAAAACCAACCAGAATACTTGTATTAACTTAAAACCAATTGTTAAGAAAGGTCAGAAAGTTACTAAAGGACAAGTTCTTTGCGAAGGTTATGCAACTGAAAATGGCGAGTTGGCATTAGGTAGAAACCTGAAAGTGGCATTCATGCCTTGGCAAGGTTTTAACTTTGAGGATGCGATTGTAATTAACGAACGTATTGTTCGTGATGACGTTTTCACTTCATTGCATATCGAAGAGTTTGAATTAGAAGTACGTGATACTAAACGTGGAGAAGAGGAATTAACACCAGATATCCCGAACGTTTCTGAAGAGGCTACTAAAGACCTTGATGAAAACGGTATTATCCGTATCGGTGCTGATGTAAAAGAAGGTGATATTTTAATTGGTAAGATTACCCCTAAAGGTGAGTCTGACCCATCACCTGAAGAAAAATTACTACGTGCAATCTTTGGTGATAAAGCAGGTGATGTTAAAGATGCGTCTTTAAAAACTCCTCCTTCAATCCAGGGTGTAGTAATTGATACTAAGTTATTCAGCCGTGCTAAGAAAACTACAAAAGCTGAAGAAAAATCGGCAATTGAGAAATTAGACAAAGGGTATAACAACATCACTGAGAAGTTAAAAGCAGAATTAGTAGATAAATTATTCACCATTGTAAATGGAAAAACATCTCAGGGTGTATTTAACATTTACAAAGAATTGTTAGTTGCTAAGGGTGCTAAATTCACTCAGAAAATTTTAGCAGATCTTGATTACAATCACATCAGCCCTAACAAATGGACTACTGATGATGACAAGAACGAGATGATTAAAATGTTGCTTCACAACTACGGTATCCGTGTTAATGAAGAACTTGGCGCTTACAAACGCGATAAATTCGCAATTAGTGTAGGTGATGAGCTTCCATCGGGAATTGTACAGATGGCAAAAGTTTATGTTGCTAAAAAACGTAAATTAAAAGTAGGTGATAAAATGGCTGGTCGCCACGGTAACAAAGGTATTGTTGCACGTATTGTACGTGATGAAGATATGCCTTTCTTAGCTGATGGTAGCCCTGTTGATATTGTGTTGAACCCACTGGGTGTACCTTCACGTATGAACTTAGGCCAGATTTACGAAACCGTATTGGCATGGGCCGGTAAAGAACTGGGTGTTAAGTTCGCTACACCTATTTTTGATGGCGCTACGCACGATGAGGTTGAAGAGTGGATTGCTAAGGCGGGTGTTCCTGCCTCAGGAAAAACTTACCTATATAATGGTTTAACTGGTGAGCGTTTCGATCAGACTACAACAGTAGGTATTATCTATATGTTGAAACTAGGTCACATGGTTGATGATAAAATGCACGCCCGTTCAATCGGACCATACTCATTAATTACACAACAACCATTGGGTGGTAAAGCCCAGTTCGGTGGTCAGCGTTTTGGTGAGATGGAGGTTTGGGCATTAGAAGCATTCGGTGCTGCTAATATTCTTCAGGAGATATTAACCGTTAAATCGGATGATGTTATCGGAAGAGCCAAAACTTACGAAGCCATTGTTAAAGGTGAAAACCTACCAACACCAGGTGTGCCAGAATCGTTTAACGTATTGGTGCATGAGTTACGCGGTTTAGGTTTAGATATTACGTTAGATTAACTAAGGTAGAAGGTATAGAGGTAGAAGGTTAAGGGTTTAGACGCCCCAAGCCCTCTACCTTTCCGCCCTCCGCCTTTAACCTTATAAAAAGAGTATGTCTTACAAAAAGGATAATAAATTAAAAAGCAATTTCACATCAATCACGATTAGCTTATCGTCTCCGGAAATTATTTTGGAACGTTCGAGCGGTGAGGTGTTGAAACCGGAAACTATTAACTACCGTACTTACAAACCTGAACGTGATGGTTTGTTTTGCGAGCGTATTTTTGGTCCGGTAAAAGACTACGAATGTCATTGCGGTAAATACAAACGTATCCGTTATAAAGGTATTGTTTGTGATCGTTGTGGTGTTGAAGTAACAGAAAAGAAAGTACGTCGTGAGCGTATGGGACACATTGCTTTGGTGGTTCCTGTTGCGCACATCTGGTATTTCCGTTCATTACCAAACAAAATCGGTTATTTATTAGGTTTACCTACTAAGAAATTAGATTTAATCATTTATTACGAGCGTTACGTAGTTATCCAATCAGGCTTAATGGCCGAAGAAGGTATCAATTATATGGACTTCCTTACCGAAGAAGAATATTTAGATATCTTGGATAAATTACCTAAAGAAAACCAATACTTAGACGACAAAGATCCTAATAAATTCATCGCCAAAATGGGTGCTGAAGCATTAGAAGATTTGTTAAAACGTATTGACTTAGATACTTTATCTTACGACTTACGTCACCAGGCAGCTAACGAAACATCTCAGCAGCGTAAAAATGAGGCTTTAAAACGCCTTCAGGTTGTTGAAGCTTTCCGTGGCGCTAATACACGTATTGAGAATCGTCCTGAGTGGATGATTGTTAAAATTGTTCCGGTTATTCCACCAGAATTACGTCCTTTAGTTCCATTAGAAGGTGGTCGTTTCGCAACTTCCGATTTAAATGATTTATACCGTCGTGTAATTATCCGTAACAACCGTTTAAAACGTTTGATCGAGATTAAAGCACCAGAGGTAATTTTACGTAACGAGAAACGTATGCTTCAGGAAGCTGTAGATTCGTTATTTGATAACTCACGTAAAGTTAACGCGGTTAAAACTGAAGGTAACCGTGCTTTGAAATCACTTTCAGATATCCTGAAAGGTAAACAAGGTCGTTTCCGTCAAAACTTATTAGGTAAACGTGTGGATTACTCAGCACGTTCGGTAATTGTTGTAGGCCCTAGCCTTAAATTACACGAGTGCGGTATTCCTAAAGATATGGCTGCTGAGCTTTACAAACCATTCATTATCCGCAAGATGATTGAACGTGGTGTTGTAAAAACAGTTAAATCTGCAAAGAAAATTGTAGATAGAAAAGATCCTTTAGTTTGGGATATCCTGGAAAATGTACTAAAAGGACACCCGGTTTTACTAAACCGTGCACCTACGTTACACAGACTTGGTATTCAGGCTTTCCAGCCAAAATTAATTGAAGGAAAAGCTATCCAGTTACACCCTTTAGTTTGTACTGCATTTAACGCCGATTTTGATGGTGACCAGATGGCTGTGCATTTACCACTAGGTAATGCGGCAATTTTGGAAGCCCAGGTATTAATGTTGGCAGCACACAACATCTTGAACCCTGCAAATGGTACACCAATTACAGTACCATCTCAGGATATGGTTTTGGGTCTTTACTACATTACTAAAGGCCGTAGAACTGATGAAACCAGAGTTGTAAAAGGACAGGATTCGAATTTCTATTCTCCCGAAGAAGTTATCATTGCTTATAATGAGAAAGAATTAGACTTGCATGCGTTTATCAAAGTAAGGGTAAATGTTAAGCAATCTGATGGCTCTATCGTTAATAAGTTAACAGAAACAACTGTTGGTAGAGTTTTATTCAACCAGATGGTACCGGAAGAAGTTGGTTACATCAATGAATTGTTAACTAAAAAATCGTTAAGAGATATTATCGGTGAAGTAGTTAAAATGACTGGTATGGCCCGTGCTTCTCAATTCTTAGATGATATCAAAGAATTAGGTTTCCGTATGGCTTTCCAGGGCGGTTTATCGTTCAACTTACAAGATGTAAATATTCCTGTAGAGAAACATACATTGCTTGAGCAAGCAGCTGCTGAGGTTGAAGAGGTGAGAAACAACTATAACATGGGTTTCATTACCAACAACGAGCGTTACAACCAAATTATCGATATCTGGACCCGTATCAACAACAGGTTAACTACTTTCGTCATGACTCAGTTATCGTCAGATAACCAAGGCTTTAACTCGGTTTACATGATGCTTGATTCAGGTGCACGTGGTTCAAAAGAGCAGATTCGTCAGCTTTGCGGAATGCGTGGTTTGATGGCAAAACCTCAGAAATCAGGTTCAGGTGGTGATATTATCGAAAACCCTATTTTATCAAACTTTAAAGAAGGCTTATCCGTATTAGAGTACTTTATCTCTACTCACGGTGCTCGTAAAGGTTTGGCAGATACGGCTTTGAAAACGGCGGATGCGGGTTACTTAACTCGTCGTTTACATGATGTTGCACAGGATATGATTGTAAATGATAACGATTGTGGTACCTTAAGAGGTATGTACACAACAGCATTGAAAGATCAGGAAGATATTGTTGAGCCATTATACGACAGGATTTTAGGTCGTACCTCGTTACATGATGTGTACAATCCATTGGATAACACGTTATTGATAGGTGCGGGCGAAGATATTAACGAAGATGTAGCTAAAGCGATTGAAGAATCTCCTTTAGAAGGTATCGAAATTCGTTCGGTATTAACCTGCGAAGCCAAACGTGGTGTTTGTGCACTATGTTACGGACGTAACTTAGCATCAGGCAAACGCGTTCAGAGAGGTGAGGCAGTTGGTGTAATTGCAGCACAATCAATCGGTGAGCCGGGTACACAGTTAACACTTCGTACTTTCCACGTGGGTGGTACTGCATCAAACATCGCTGCAGAATCAAACATCGTAGCTAAATTTGATGGTGTTATCGAATTTGAAAACATCCGTACTGTTGATACACAAACAGAAGATGGAACAGTTCAGGTTGTATTAGGTCGTTCAGGTGAATTCAAAATTGTTGAGCCAGGAACGGGTCGTATTATTGTAACCAACAACATTCCTTACGGTGCATTCTTATTTGTTAAAGAAGGCGATAAATTATCAAAAGGAGATAAAATTTGTTCGTGGGATCCATATAACGCGGTTATTCTTTCAGAATTTGCCGGTAAAGCACAATTTGATGCAATTATTGAAGGTGTTACCTTCCGTGAAGAGTCAGATGAGCAAACTGGTCACCGTGAAAAAGTTATTATCGATACACGTGATAAAACAAAAAATCCTTCGGTTCAAATCGTTGATAAAAAAGGCGAATTCATTAAAGGTTATAACATCCCGGTAGGTGCTCACGTTTCTGTTGATGAAGGCGAAGCTATCCAAACTGGTCAGATTATCGCTAAAATTCCTCGTGCAACTGGTAAAACCCGTGATATTACCGGTGGTTTGCCTCGTGTAACGGAATTATTCGAAGCTCGTAACCCATCTAACCCGGCTGTAGTAACCGAAATTGATGGTGTCGTAACTTTGGGTGGCGTTAAACGTGGTAACCGTGAGATTACAATCGAATCTAAAGATGGTGAAGTTAAAAAATACCTTGTTCCATTGTCTAAACACATCCTTGTTCAGGATAATGACTTTGTGAAAGCTGGTATGCCGTTATCAGATGGTTCAATTTCTCCTGCAGATATCTTATCAATTAAAGGCCCTGCAGCAGTTCAGGAATACCTGGTAAATGGTATTCAAGAGGTATATCGTTTGCAAGGTGTGAAAATTAACGATAAGCACTTTGAGGTAATTGTTCACCAGATGATGCAGAAAGTTCACATCGAGGATCCGGGCGATACTATTTTCTTAGAAAATAACGCTGTTGACCGTTGGGATTTTGCTGAAGAAAACGATGCAATGTACGACAAGAAAGTTGTTGAAGATGCAGGCGATTCGACAGATCTTAAACCAGGTCAAATTGTTTCATTACGTAGATTAAGAGATGAAAATTCTCAGCTGAAACGTAAGGATTTGAAACAAATCCAGGTTAGAGATGCAAGACCCGCAACTGCGAGTTCTATCCTTCAGGGTATTACACGTGCATCATTAGGTACTAAATCGTTCATTTCTGCGGCTTCATTCCAGGAAACTACGAAAGTATTAAATGAGGCAGCAATTGCAGGTAAACGCGATAACATGTTGGGCTTGAAAGAAAACGTAATTGTAGGTCACTTAATTCCTTCTGGAACTGGTGTTCGTGGTTACGAGAGAATCATCGTTGGTTCTCAGGAAGAATACGACAAATTATTAGCTTCGAAACAAGAAGAAGTAGAAGCATAATATTTCAATATTTTAAGAAAAGTCCTCCATTAAAATGGAGGACTTTTTTGTTTAAAGTGGATTTGTGGCGTTCGATATTTCCGGCGATTATAAATTTCTTAATTAATATTATGAATCTGATTCAATAAATTTCCTTATTTTATTTAATCTTTTCTTTAAATCCGCCGTTTAGCAGCGGATTTTTTTATTTTTGACTTATGGAAGAACAACAAAACGAAAACCAGTTGAACATAGAGCTATCTGAAGAGATTGCTGAAGGTATTTTTTCGAACCTGGCGATAATTACCCATTCTAACACGGAGTTTGTGCTCGATTTTATCAGGGTGATGCCGGGCTTGCCAAAAGCGAAGGTAAAGTCGAGAATTATCCTTACGCCTGAACATGCAAAACGTTTGCTAACCGCACTGGAAGATAATATCCAAAAATTCGAACACGTTAACGGCCGCATCAAAACGCAGGAAGAACCGCCTTTTACGATGGGTTTTGGAGGCCCTACAGCCCAGGCATAAATTTCTTTAAAACAAAATAAACAAATACTTGATTGCTATGTTAGCATAATATATATTTGTCATATAACCATATATAAATGAGAAAAATTTTATTGAGCGTATTACTTTCTGCCCCGCTGTGGGTTTTGGGGCAGGGTTTCCAGGTTAATTTACAAGGCCAGAAACAAATTGGCATGGCTGGTGCGGGTTCTGCACTTGCTTTAGATGAAGCTTCCGTATTTTACAACCCAGGTGCAGTTAGTTTCCTGGAGAAAAATTCCATTTCTGCGGGCGTTAACCCACTTTTGTTTAAGTCGGCTTTTCAGCGAACGGGCTCAAACGTTACCGAAGATGTAAAGAATAAAATAGCGCCACCTTTCGAATTCTACGCAGTTTGGGGTCCGAAGTCAAACCGTTGGAAACTTGGTTTAGGGGTTTACACGCCATTTGGGGGTTTGGTAGATTGGGGTGATAACTGGTCTGGTAAATACGCCCTAACTTCGTTAAACCTGAAAGCAATTTATGTTCAACCTACTTTGAGTGTAAAAATTACTGATCAGATTGGTATCGGTGCCGGTTTTGTTTACAACCACGGCGACGTAAACCTTCAGCGGGCACTTCCGGTAAATTATCCTGATGGCCGCTCGGGCAAGGTAACGCTTGACGGTACAGGTAAAGGTTATGGCTGGAATGCGGGTATATATATCAAAACTTTAAGTAATGTTACTTTTGCAATTGTACATAAATCGAAAGTGGTAACGAAGTTAGATGGAGGTTCTGCGCAATTTGATGTGCCTGAATCTTTGAGAACTTCTTTCCCGGCAGGAAATACATTTAATGCAGAACTGCCTTTACCCGCTACAACTAGTTTAGGTATTGGAATTCCATTATCGAAAAGCACGTTGCTCGCATTCGATGCAAGTTGGGTGCAGTGGCACATCTATCAGGATTTATCTTTCGATTATGCAACCAATACCTCAGCACTTGCAGATACAAAATCAGCCAGAAACTATCGTGATGGTTCTTCATTTAAACTGGGTATAAACCACCAGGCTTCTGATAAACTTGCCCTACGGGCCGGTGTTGGCTATGCATTCAGTCCGGTTCAGGATGGTTATGTAACTCCGGAAGCACCAGATGCTGACCGTTATATTTTAAGTGCCGGTGCAGGTTACGCTTTCACTTCTAAATTTGAAGTTAATGCATCATTATTTTTTGAAGATGTTAAATCGCGTAAACAGAGAAATATTGAAACTGGATTAGATGGTACATTTAAGACTTTGGTTTATGCGCCGGGTATTTCATTAACTTATAAATGGTAGGAGAATTTCAAATGAAGAAATATATATACAATAGTTTTTTTGCGGCCGTAATTCTTTTTGCAGCGGCTTGTAAACCCGATATAGATACCGCAGTTGGTACATCTGCCGGTCAGGCAAATTTTAGCAAATACATTGCTGTGGGCAATTCTCTAACATCTGGCTTTGCCGATGGCGGGCTTTACCTTGAAGGCCAAAAAGTTGCTTACCCTAATCTTGTGGCTGCTCAAATGGCCACTGTTGGAGGTGGTAGCTTTACTTCTCCATTTTTTACCGATGCACAGGCAAATGGTTCTGGCTACTTAAATTTATCAGCACTTGTAAATGGAACGCCAACTTTAACAAACGTAACTAGTAACCTCGCTTACCGTGATGCGGCCGGGCATTTGGCAAAATACACTGGCGAGGTACAAAACCTTGGTATCCCTGGTATGCGTGTTGATTTAGCTTTTGCTGCTCCTTTTGGTGCTGCAAATCCTTACCTTGAGCGCTTGCTAACTGATGCACAAGTTGGAACGGCGAGTTATTTCCAGTTTATTCAGGGAAGAAATCATACTTTCTTTTCTTTGTGGCTAGGTAATAATGACGCTTTAGGTTACGCAACAAATGGTGGAGTAACTACCGATGCGACAAACGTGTTGACTGATAAATCGACATTCGCACTTTTATATTCAAACTTAGTAAATTCATTAACAGCTGGCGGACAAAAAGGCGTAGTTGCTACAATTCCTGACGTTACCGCAATTCCATATTTTAATACGGTAACCATTGCAGCCTTGCTTAATGCAGCGAAAGCGATTAACCCTGCAGCGGCAGCAATTTACATTCAAACCGGAACCGGTGCGGTAAGGGCTGCAACTGCTGATGATTTGATTCGTTTACCTTTCCAATCTTCTGGTTTATTTGGTGTTCCAAATGCTTCGGGACTTCCTTACGGCTTACATCCTTTAAATCCGATTGCCAACAACTGGGTTTTAGATAAAGACGAAATCGTTAAAGTGAAAGATTATGTACTTAGCTACAACAGCACCATCAAATCTCTTGCGGATAGCAAAGGCCTTGCCATAGCAGACACCTATACTTATCTAAATCAAGTGAAAACAGGCATTGTTTTGCAAGGTGTTGGAATTAATTCCGGCTTTATAACCGGTGGTGCTTTTTCTTTGGATGGTGTTCACCTAACGCCACGTGGAAATGCTGTAATTGCAAATGTATTTATTGATGCAATTAACGGCAAGTATGGCTCTAATATTCCTACTGTCGACATTACACAGTATAGAGGTGTTAAGTTCCCAGATAAATAAGATTGTTCAGTAAAACAAATAGGCTCCGGATTTTATCCGGAGCCTTTTTTTATGGCTTTTTGAGTTCTTGGTCTATCATGTTAATTACCGATTCAAGTTTACCCGGCTCAAACCACTTGATATCCTCATCTCTTCTAAACCAGGTTAACTGCCTCTTGGCAAAACGCCGGGTGTTCTGTTTAATGGAAGCAACCGCAACATCTAGCGGAACTTGCTCATCCAGATAATCGAATAATTCGCTATAACCAACCGTATTTAAAGCATTATCTCTTCGATAATTAATTAATGATTTCACTTCTTCAAGCAGGCCATTTTCCATCATTTTATCTACCCGAAGGTTAATGCTTTGATAAAGTTTGGCCCGGTCGGTATTTAAGCCAATTTTTATGATGTTAAATGGTCTTTGTTTTTTCGTTGAAGACAACATTGAGGACAGCTTTTTCCCCGTTGAGAGAAAAACTTCAAGTCCTCTAATCATTCTTTGCGGATTATTCTGATCAACTTTTTCGTAATACTCCGGGTCATGCTGTTTAAGCTGATTTTGGATTATTTCCAGGCCTTCATCTTGAAATTGTTTATTTAACGCTGCTCTAATTTTAAAGTCAATTTCCGGCATTTCGTCTAGGCCATTAACTACAGCATTAATGTACAAA
The DNA here is from genome assembly GCF_979253075.1 of Pedobacter sp. AC464. NCBI lineage: Bacteria > Pseudomonadati > Bacteroidota > Sphingobacteriia > Sphingobacteriales > Sphingobacteriaceae > Pedobacter > Pedobacter sp. AC464. The sequence goes on along the minus strand of NZ_CEEDBV010000001.1, from coordinate 1,900,583 downwards.
CCGCTTCCACCAACCATTACCGCCTGATCATGCTTTTCGAAAATGTTTTCGATAACCTTCAAAGCTTCTACTTCGAAATCTCCTGTGCTAAAAAGTTGTGTAACGGAATGGGAGTTAATAAAATGATGTTTAGCAGCAGCGAGTTCAACAGCATTTGGCTTAGCTGTGCCAATTTCCATTTCCCTAAAAAACTGCCTCGAATCTGCAGATACGATTTCAGTTTTATAATGTTTTGCGATATCAATGGCCAAAGCCGTTTTGCCGATGGCTGTTGGGCCAACGATAACGATTAAGGTTTTGATATTGCTTTTTACCATGAGGTTAAGGTATAAAAAAACTGCCGGATGGTTTGTCCGACAGTTTGATATTTAAAAACTTGTATAACTAATTAATAATCATCTTTGTGCGTATCATCTTCGTAGCTTTCGCTGTCCGAAAACTCATCGCCAAACTCATCATTCTCTTCCGAATCCTCTTCTTCATCGCTTTCCTCTGCATTGATACCCATTTCACCCATTGCTTCAAGTTCATCAGTATCTTCAGGAACAAAATTCATTTCATTAAGGAAATCAAATTCGCTGGCAGATGCCGCGGCCCCACGTGGGTCGACAGATTGCGGCCCGTTTTGTTCCATAATTTTCGGCGCTTCGCCGGCGCTTTTTGCTAAAAACGGATATTCAATATGTGGGTCGGCTTCTAAAATGATTTTAACGAGTTCTATATGGAAATCGTAAGGCCGATCGAAATTGTAGGTATAATAAAATTTTTGATGAGGGTCTTCGATAAAGCCGCTGAGTTTTGAGTTCTCCATTAGCACAACTCTATCTTTTTTACGTTCATTTGGTAAATAAGCAATTTCATCACCTTTTAACCAATTATCGGTACTTACATAAAATGATGAAGATTTTTCGGCATTATATCCCGTCGATTTGTGAATTGCCTTGTGCAAATCTTCAAATGTCTGGTTAGATTTAATGTCGATCTCTCGCACAACATCATCAAAATCTTCAAAAGTAATTTTAAATTTATAAATAGCCATTATTGTTATTTGGAGCTGTAAAATTAAAGTTAATTTGTTTTATCACAAAACAACATTTACGACAAAAAGTTGTTTGGTTGATTGTTTTTGGCAATTAAATTATCTATTAACAGGATTTAATCCCATTTGTTTCGCCAGGTTGAGCATAAAATTAAACGCTTCGTTGTAGTCGTTTGTTATCTCACCTTCCAAAATGGCTTCGCGAATTGCGCTTTTGATTATTCCAACTTCTTTACCGGCATCAAGGGCGAAGGTTTCCATAATATCGTTGCCGGTAATAGGAGGCTGCCAGTTTCGTAATTTGTCGCGTTCTTCTACGTCTTTTAGCTTTTGTTTAACCAGTTCAAAATTATTCCTGTACCTGGTTTTTTTGTATTCATTTTTTGTTGTAACATCTGCATTGCAAAGCAGCATCAAACTTTCAATTTCTTCACCTGCATCAAAAAGCAATCGCCGAACAGCAGAATCTGTAACTGTATCCTGGGCTAAAACGATTGGCCTTAGGTGAAGTTGCACCAGCTTTTGAACGAATTTCATTTTTTCATTCAGCGGCAATTTTAACTGATTAAAAATTTTCGGGACCATTCTGGCGCCTTTATCTTCATGGCCGTGGAAAGTCCAGCCGTGGCCTTCCTCAAAACGTTTTGTCGCCGGCTTGGCAATGTCGTGCAGTATTGCTGCCCACCTCAGCCATAAGTCTTCAGTGTCAGCACAAATGTTATCCAAAACCTCCAGGGTGTGGTAAAAATTGTCTTTATGCCCTTTTCCTTTAATTATGTCCACGCCGAAAAGCTGCGCCATCTGCGGGAAAATAATATGTAGTAATCCAGTATCGAACAATAACTTAAATCCTACAGACGGCTTAGGGGATAAAATGATTTTATTAAGTTCGTCTGTTATACGTTCTTTTGAAACGATGTTAATGCGGTCCTTTTGCGTTTTTATGGCACTAATTGCAGCTTCATCAATTACGAAATTTAACTGCGATGCAAATCTTACGGCCCTCATCATCCGTAGGGGATCATCTGAAAAGGTAATTTCCGGATCTAATGGTGTACGAATGAGTCTATTTTCTAAGTCACGCAGCCCTTCAAACGGATCTAAAAGTTCGCCAAAATGTTCTGCATTTAGGTTTATCGCCAGTGCATTTATTGTAAAATCGCGGCGAAGCTGGTCATCTTCAAGTGTGCCATCTTCTACGATTGGTTTTCTTGAATCGGAGCGATAGGACTCCTTTCTTGCGCCAACGAATTCTATTTCCAAATCATTTACTTTGATGTTGGCCGTTCCAAAGTTTTTAAAAATGGCAACTTTAGTATTCAACTTGCTGCCAACGCTCTCTGCATATGCTATCCCGCTGCCAACTACCACAACATCTATATCTTTAGATGGTCGGTTCAAAAACAAATCGCGAACGAAACCTCCAATAACATATGCCTGGATTTGGTTTTTATCGGCAATTTCCGATAGTGTTCTAAAAATTGGATTTTGTAAATGTTGTTGCATAAGTCTGGAGCCGCCATGCTGAATGTTAGTTCAGAAACTTTTTTATAAAGAACCTGAATAGACATCAGGTTGCCGGCTATTTAATTTTTACAAAAGTAATAAAATTACTTACGAATAAACTCAAACTGGCCTCCTGGAGAAAGTTTCATAATTGTGGATGGTTTTTTTGAAGTTCTGCTTTCCTGTTCAAAATCCACTACGTAATCAACGCCATCAATGATTTCGGCGCTAATATCATCGAAGTTTTTTGGTGATGGCTCACCACTTAAATTCGCTGATGTAGAAACTATTGGCTTGCGGAAGCGCTGTATTAAAGGTGTGCAAAAATCGTGTTTTACAATTCTTATCCCCACACTTCCATCTTCATTAATTACATTTTGAGCTAAATTTTTTGCGCCAGAAAAAATAATGGTAATCGGGTTCTCGGCATATTCGATTAAATCGTAAGCTATCTCCGGCACTTCAGTAACGTAACTTTGTATTTTGCTGTCAACATCAAGAAGAACTATCAAACTTTTTTCGGCCGGTCGATTTTTAATTTTCAGTATTTTGTCAACCGCTTCCGGGTTGCTGGCATCACAGCCCAAACCCCAAATTGTATCTGTGGGGTAAAGTATAACACCGCCCGATTTTAAAATTTCTAAAGCCTTATTTATTTCTTCTTTAAGCATGCTGCAAAGGTAATTTTTTATGCAATATGTTAAATGTTCAAAATGCGATAATATTTAACATTTAGGCTAAAACAATGGCTTTTAATCAGCGTTTTACAATAAACAATTCTAATGTAAAAATAATATGTTGTTTTTGTTTTTGCCTCAATATTTAGGTATTTTTAGTACAGGTTATTTTAAAAAATATAAACACAAATTAACAAATGAAAATTTTCCAAAAATTATTAATGCTGATTGCCGTTGTAATCACATTAGCCGGGTGCTCTTCGCTTCGGACCGCTTCAGATTATGACAAGAACGTCGATTTGAACGCTTACAAAACTTACAATTTTTACGATAAAGGCATTGCCAGAGTTAAGCTAAACAATCTTGATAAAAGAAGATTGATGGCTGCTGTTGAAGCTGAAATGAATGCTAAAGGTTTCACAAAATCTAACCGACCAGATTTGTTGGTTAACCTTGTTGTTGTAGCCAGAGAAAAAACCGACTTCTATGGTCCGGCGTACTACGGTGGCTGGGGTGGGGGCGGCGGCTGGGGCTGGCGTGGTGGTTGGGGCGGATGGGGCTCTAACTATGTAAACCAATACATTGAAGGCACAATTATCATCGATTTCTTAGACCCTGCTAAAAAGATATTGTTCTGGCATGGTCAGGGTGCTGGCTTTAACCTCGATAACTTTAGCAAAAGAGAACAGCGTTTATACACCGGCGTGAAAGAAATTTTAGCGCAATATCCGCCAAACGCGATTGCTGCCAAATAACATTTAGGTTAAAATACTTTTGTAGCAATTTATTAATTGCTCCGTTACTAAAGGGCTGTTGAATTTTTGAACAAATTCCAGCCCTTTTCTTTTCATCAGCTGTTGCTGAGACGACGATTCGATTACCTGTTTTATGGCCGCCGATAAGGCGTTTACATCAGTAGGGTGTACGTAAATACTATCTGGCCCACCTGCTTCTTCAAGGCACGAACCCGTTGCCGCAATTGTAGGCAGACCCGAATAAAGTGCCTCGATTATTGGAATGCCGAAGCCCTCGTAAAATGAAGGATAAACAAATAATGTAGCCAATTGATAAATAGCGGGTAAATCAGTAAACGGGATATTTTGAAGAAAAATGACCCTGCTTGTTAAACCAAGTTTTTTAATTACCCTTTCAACCGTTTGGAAATAAGCCGTCTTTTTGCCAATAACAACGAGTTTATAGTCTTCGCTAACATTATTCAAGGCCTGAATGGTCAGCAAAAGATTTTTGCGCTCTTCAATCGTTCCAACACTGAGTATAAATTTCTCCGGGAGCTTATTTTTTAAACTGACCCGTTTTAGCGTTGATTCATCATAAGGCTTTTTAAAAATATCATCGCAGCTTTGATAGATAACCTCAATCTTATCAGGATTAATTCCATAAAATTCGATAATGTCGGCTTTTGTTTTTTCACTGATGGCGATTATCTTATCGGCTCGCTTACACGCAGATTTACTTTTCCATTCGTATAATTTTCTGTCGATAAGTTGATAGTATTTTGGAAAGCGCAGAAAAATCAGGTCGTGCATGGTAACGACGGATTTAATCCTGGTGTGTTCAATTGCAAAAGGAATTTCGTGGCTTAAGCCATGGTAAATTTGAATTTCATCATTTACCAGGTCTTTTAAAATGTTTAGGCTTCTCCAAAGGAAAGTACCATTTTTTGGCAGTTTCAGTTTGATGTTTTCGTCTGCGAGGAAGCCATCAATCTGTTGCCCTGTTTTTACTTTAGGTGTATAAACGAAATATTCGTTTTGCGGAAATTGCCTGGCGAGTGCCTCAATTAACGATCGGCTGTAATTACCTAAACCTGTCAGGTTATTTGCAGCACGTTTTCCATCGAAACCAATTTTCATAAATTGAAAGGTGTAAGGCAGAAGGTTTAAGGCTTTGGATGATGCCTTACACCCTAAACCTTACACCTCAATCCATTTTATACGGCTACATTGTTTTCTCTCAACGCATCGTTAAGTGAAGTTTTCTTATCTGTACTTTCTTTACGTTTGCCAATAATTAAAGCACATGGAACCTGGTATTCTCCGGCAGGGAACTTTTTGGTGTAACTACCTGGAATTACCACCGAGCGGGCCGGCACAATTCCTTTATACTCTACAGGCGTTGGCCCGGTAACATCAATAATTTTGGTTGATGCTGTTAAAACAACATTTGCACCCAGAACGGCTTCTCTTTCTACCTTCACACCCTCAACAACAATTGCTCTGGAACCTAAAAACACATCGTCTTCGATAATTACAGGAGCTGCCTGAACAGGTTCTAAAACGCCACCAATACCAACGCCGCCACTTAAATGAACACGTTTTCCGATTTGTGCGCAAGAACCAACTGTAGCCCAGGTATCTACCATTGTACCTTCATCTACATAGGCGCCAATGTTTACATACGATGGCATCATGATTACGCCTTTAGCCAAGTATGCACCGTAACGGGCACTTGCCATTGGTACAACACGTACGCCAGTTGCTTTATAGTCGGTTTTTAACTCCATCTTGTCATGGTAAACAAAAGGACCGCTCTTAATTTCTTTCATCTCACGAATCGGGAAATACAAAATAACAGCTTTCTTTACCCATTCATTAATGCCCCAGGAATTTAAAACTGGTTCAGCAACGCGAATTTCACCTTTATCCAATCCCTGGATAACGGTTTCAATAGCTTCGCAATAGTTGCTGTATTTTAAAAGGGTTCTGTCTTCCCAAGCGGCTTCAATTAATTTCTTTAAATCTGAATACATGATGTTTTTAAATTTTACGCAAAATAAAAGAAATTTATCTATAACTTGGGGTTTCAGTTTATAAATATTGTTGATTTGCTGCATTGCTCAATTGCCTGTAGAAGTTACTATGATCTATTAATGTCAATATTTGGACAATTAAACCGCTAAGAATTTAACATTTCATCAATTTAACTTATTTTTGAAACGTTATGGCAGAGGTAGAAAAACTGAGAATTGATAAATATTTGTGGGCAATCAGGCTGTTTAAAACCCGGAGTTTGGCAACCGAGGCATGCAAAGCAGGAAGGGTAAAGTTTAAAGGACAAAATGTAAAGCCATCAGCGATTGTTAAAATTGGCGATGTTTACCAGGTATCAAAAGGTATTGAAAAGAAAATTATTGAGGTTGTAGACTTCTCTTATAACAGAACAGATTCGCCAATAGCCTTAACTAAATACAAAGATTTAACGCCTGTTGAAGAAACACATGCTTTTAAATCTATGTTCCATTCTCCTAATTTAAAAAGAGATAGGGGAACAGGCCGGCCGACGAAAAAAGACAGGAGAGAAACGGATGATTTGATAGGCGGCTTGTTTCAGGAAGATGATGAGTAAGTTAACGAAGCTGTAAGTCTTCAGAATTTTCGATTAATTGGATGTTGAAATACCGCATTCTGTAGCTCATCATTGCTGTTTTACCTAATCTGTCTATCAATTTATAATTTGCAATGGCGCCAACAGCAGCACCCACAAAAGGCAGCATTTGGGCAAGCTTCGCTAAATCGATATAATCTCTGTATTGCTGTTGAAAAGTTAACCAATCAAACTCATCAATATTTGTTGGCAATTTATGCGCTTTGCTATCCCAGTCTTCCATCTTTAAAAAAATATTTTTGCTTTCCTCCTTACTCGAAAACGCAAGTTGAAAAATGTGTAGGATAAAGAGGCGTTCCCGGTAATCTTTAACATCATAACCGTAAACTGCAGCAATATCGAAAAGCATTTTCATCTTTATTCCGAGCAACAAAGGGAAATCGGCAAGGCTCATAAGAAAGCCGCCGGCGCCGGTTACACCACCTTCGGCTGCACCTGTTTTCTTGTAATTTTCGATTTTCTGCTTAATCAGTGCTTCACGGTGCATTAAGGTAAAATCGGTAACCGGCTTTGATGTTGTAAATGTAGAACCAAAAAGCACAGCCTTAACCATCTGCTTAATGGCGGTTGTTATGGCATTGTGAACCTTATCAGGAATATAGCTATTAATTTTTCGCTGAACGTTATCGGTAACCTTACTCAAAAGCGATGGTTTTTGTAAAGTTTTAAACTTCCAAAATTCCAGTTCACTTTTTATTTTTTGCTCGTAAGTCATGCTGATTATTTCGAGTTAGACGTATTTAATAAAGCAATTGTTTCAAACTTGCCTTTAATAATCTATTCTTAAAGGAGAGGTTTCCCATAGTTTGAACGCTTCCATCGCTTCATCTCTTAACATTTGTACCACTGGCAATGTTCGGTGTTCCATAGGTTTGTCCAGTTCCTCGTAAATAAATTTATCATCAAAGCCTATATCTGCCGCATCTGCCTTTGTGTTGGCATAATAAATAGTTTCAATACGCGACCAGTAAATGGCGCCAAGGCACATAGGGCAAGGCTCGCAACTTGTATAAATAACGCAACCGCTCAAATCAAAGGTGTTTAATGCCGTGCAGGCCAGCCTGATTGCCGAAACTTCGGCATGTGCAGTAGGGTCGTTAGTGGTGGTTACCTGATTTGCAGATTTTGCCACAAGCTTGCCATCTTTAACAATTACTGCTCCAAAGGGACCGCCAACGCATTCGCTAACATTTTTTACCGATAGCTCGACCGCCATCCGCATAAATGCTTCGTGTTGTTCTTTATTTTCCATATCTAAATGTTCAGACAAAAAAAATGCCCCGATTGTTCGGGGCATTCCTTGAAGTTTTTAATTTAAAACTATTTTTTAGCGTAATCAGCATTTAAGCCTTTAATCACTTCAGAAGTTACATCTAAACTTTCATCAGCAAATAAAATTGCGCTGTTGCCTTTTGAGTAGGTCAACACCATTTTATAGCCTTTACCTTTAGCATAACCTTTTAAGTAAGCAGCAACTTTATCGTATAATTTTTCATTTTCTACAGCCTGCTCGTTTTGTAAAGCGCCACCAGCATTTTGTTGGTAGGTTTGCAATTCTTGCTGCTTGCGGCCTAAACGCTCTTCAGTAGATTTACGAACATCAGCAGCTAAAGAGCCTGCAGTTTGTTGGTATTGGGCAACTTCTCTTTGAAAAGCCTGTGTTTTTGCCTGCATATCTGCCTGCGCACTTTTCGATTTACCTTCAAATTTAACTTTTAGGTCTTTGTAATAATCGTATTTGGTTAATAACGAATCTGAATTTACAAATACAATTTTCTCATCTGCAGAAACAGCCGCAGTACTATCTGTTTTTTTAGCTTCAGTTGTTTTAGTTTCTTTGTTTTGGCATGCAGAAAAAGCTGTAATTAATGCAGCCGTTGCAAATAAACCAAAGGTTTTAAAGGTTCTTCTTTCCATTATTGTTTAATAAATTTTAGCAAAGATAAAAATGATAATTAAGTATGCAATAAATACTTTATAGGCTTAAGGTTTTCTATAATAAATGCTTATCTTTTCGTTTAACGGGTTTCTGCAACTTAATATTATCACGTGGAAAGCAAATCCGCTGTTTCAGGTTAAGGTTAGTCCCGCTTGCCGCTTTACTTCGTGTTCGCTTTAATCGGGTTTAGGTGGCACATTTTAGCCTAGACTTTCACGGTTGCACGGCGCAGAACTGACCCAACACCGATAAAGCTGGCTAATTAAACCCTATTGAAATGAAAAGCGCCCGATTCTTCTTCGGGCCTTGTAATGTAAAGCGGGGCTGACGGAGGTTGGAAGGCCGAATTTGCTTTTCAAAACCTTATTGAAATGGCTTAAAAGGCATCTATTTCCCAATCTATTAACAGGCCAAAACTTATCCACATATTAGCGTATGTGCCAAAATTTCCGTATTTTTGATACTTATAGTTTTTAATTAAAATATGAGCGAAGAACAAGATTTAAAGTCAAATTATTCGGCAGATAATATACAGGTTTTAGAAGGTTTGGAAGCGGTGCGTAAGCGCCCTTCGATGTATATAGGTGATACCGGTGTAAAAGGTTTACACCATTTGGTTTACGAGGTTGTAGATAACTCAATTGATGAGGCTTTGGCCGGTCATGCAGATACAATCGACGTTAGGATTTTAGAAGGTAACTCCATCAGGGTAGAAGATAACGGCCGTGGTATTCCAACCGGTATTAACACAAAAGAAAATAAATCGGCGCTCGAAATCGTAATGACGGTTTTGCACGCGGGTGGTAAATTTGATAAAGATACCTATAAGGTTTCTGGTGGTTTGCACGGTGTTGGGGTAAGTTGCGTTAACGCACTATCTACACATTTAACAGCCGAGGTACACCGCGAAGGTAAAATCTGGATGCAGGAGTACAATATTGGTAAGCCACTGTATGATGTAAAGGAAACGGGCGTTACCGATAAACGTGGTACGATTGTAACTTTTAGTCCGGATGCTACAATATTTACCCAAACTACTGAATATAAATACGATACTTTAGCCGGCCGTTTACGCGAACTGGCATTTTTAAATAAAGGAATTACATTAACCTTAACTGATGAACGCGAAGTGTTGGAAGACGGTTCGTTTTTATCGGAAGTTTTCCGTTCGGAAGGTGGTTTAAGAGAGTTTGTTAAATTCTTGGATGGAACCAGAGCATCGTTTTTACCAGAGCCTGTTTATATTGAAGGTATTAAAAACGGTATTCCGGTTGAATTGGCTTTCCAGTACAATGATAGCTACTCGGAAAATGTGCACTCTTACGTAAACAACATTAACACACACGAGGGTGGTACGCATATCGCAGGTTTCCGCAGGGGTTTAACGCGTACGTTAAAAAGCTACGCCGATAAATCTGGTTTGTTGAAAAACCTGAAAATGGAAATTACCGGTGATGACTTTAGAGAAGGTTTAACAGCAGTTGTATCAGTTAAAGTGCAGGAGCCGCAATTTGAAGGGCAAACTAAAACCAAATTGGGTAACAGTGAGGTAATGGGTGCGGTTGATGTGGCTGTTGGCGAAGCTTTAGGTGCTTATTTGGAAGAAAATCCGAAAGAAGCGAAGCTGATTATTAACAAAGTTATTTTAGCGGCTACGGCACGTGCAGCAGCACGTAAGGCTCGTGAAATGGTTCAGCGTAAAAGTGTGATGGGTGGTTCTGGTTTGCCAGGTAAACTTGCCGATTGCTCTGACAGTGATCCTGAAAAATGCGAAATTTATCTGGTAGAGGGTGACTCGGCAGGTGGAACTGCCAAACAAGGTCGTGATAGAAATATTCAGGCTATTTTACCTTTAAAAGGTAAAATTTTGAATGTGGAGAAAGCGATGGAGCACAAAATTTACGAGAACGATGAGATAAAGAATATGTTTACGGCGATTGGCGTAAGCATTGGTACACCGGAAGATGATAAAGCGTTAAACTTAACAAAACTTCGTTACCACAAAATCGTAATCATGACGGATGCGGATATCGATGGGTCTCACATTACGACATTAATTTTAACTTTCTTTTACCGTTATATGCGTGCTCTAATCGAGGCTGGTTATGTTTATATCGCATCGCCACCACTGTATCAGGTTAAAAAAGGTAAAGAGTTTGAATATTGCTGGAATGATGTACAACGCGATGCTGCGGTACAGCGTTTAAAAGGTGCCGGTAAAGAAGACAGCGTACACATTCAACGTTATAAAGGTTTGGGTGAAATGAATGCTGAGCAACTTTGGGATACAACATTAAATCCTGCTACGCGTACGTTATTGCAAGCTACAATTGAAAGCGCAGCAGAGTGCGACCATACTTTTTCTATGTTAATGGGCGATGAAGTTGCTCCTCGTAGAGAGTTTATTGAGCGTAATGCTAAGTATGCAAAAATTGATGCCTAATTAAGCTTAAAGACCAAGCGAAAGCAAATTAAAAATAGAAACCTCTGTAGAGTTATAAACTCGCAGAGGTTTTTTTGTTTAAAGTAGTTTGCAATCAAAATCTAAGATTCAACTTGGTTGCCGATTCTAAAACACATCACAACGGTGCCCTAAGAAAAAACCTCTGTCAAGTAAAACTTGCAGAGGTTTATTTGAAATCGATAATTGTAAGTCAATCATCAAATTTGCCATCAACGCACATCCCATCCAGCATGCGCCCCGATACATTAACTAACCAGTCCAAAGAAGGACTACAACTAAAAATCTATAGAAACTATAGAATGTAATAAGAGCCCACAGGCGCTAATTCGGTTTGAGGTTTGTCCTCGTAAATTTTATTATCATCCAACATCTGGCACAAATCTCTTTCAATTGTTCTACAAATTGTAGTTGTCGGCGTATCCGTTGGCTTATTTTCAAAAGGATCCTGAAGGTGAACGGCCATTTTTTCGACCAATAAAAAGAAAGCAGCAATTGCAACAACCAAAGGAATCTCCATGTAGCCAAAGTATTCTATTAGGCCAAAAGGCAACAAAACGATAAATAAATGGATAGACATACTGATGTATTTGCTATACGTAACCGGAAAAACGGTATTTTTAATTCGTTCAGATCCGCCCATGTGGTTACATAACCCGCAAATAATCCGGTCGATTTCTATCTGCTGATATTTGTTTATCCAACCTTCCTGTAAGGCTCTTTTTAAATCCATTCCATGCAACTCGAGCAAGCTGGCAGTAACATTTTTACGTTTTTTGATAAACGCAAATTCCTCCTGCGTTAAATATTCTTCCAGGCCTTTTCTTGGGTTAAAGCCCCTCAGCGACTGGCTTAAGGCATAGCACCATGCAATTTGGCGTTTAATGAAACGTTCTTTAAAAGTTTCGATTTCTTCCTGCCCGTAAGGGTTTTCTACGAACGACAATATCTGGCGGGCAATAGATCTGGAGTCGTTAACAATTGCGCCCCACAGTGTTCTTGCTTCCCACCATCTATCGTACGCCTGGTTAGAACGAAATGCTAACAGAAGAGAAATTATTGTACCCAATAATGCCGGTACTGCTACCGGAATGGAAATACGGGTAACATGAAAATTTTGATAAAGCACTACAATGCCCACCGAATAGGCGATAACAAAAAGCAGTTCTTTCTTTATTTTCCCAAATATATAGGTGAGCGGAATATTATTTCGTAACAGCATGATATAAATTTTTTTAGTTTGAAAAATTAGGCATTCGACTCTTGTAACTGAACTTCCTGAATCTTGGTTTCGATTAAGTTTTCAGAATTATGAACCGTTAAAGCATTTAAAAAAAGCACCTCGCAGCCAGAGCGTTCTGTTAAAAATTTCGGGTCGATGCTGTATTTGTTAATTGGTTTGAAATTGTAATTTTTGAGGTATGCGATGTAATCAACATCAAACGCTTCGAGAAAATTTTTGAATGCAGCAACTGTACTTCCATAAAAGTATTCGATACCGATGCAATTTATTTGTGCCGGGTATTTAGTTTTAAACTGATTGATGGTATTGTAAAAATCATCGCTCACATTTTCGTAATCACGGCTGCGGCGGCTAAGCATGAGCATATCTGTAATAGAATCGGATAACTTGAAGGCATGTACAAAAATTATGTTCATCTTTTCTGCCTTTTGCTTTACCAATGCTTCGAGTATGGCTAGGCTATTCAAATTAAAGTCGGTTGGAATTAATACTGTTCTCATGGCACATCTTGTTTAAATGAATCGATTAATTATTTATACAAGTTTAAGCCGGTGTTATTACAGCGAAATAAGAATGAGATTAAAACGAGATTAGAATTTCAAATATTTTGGTTGTGATTGAGCTTTTAAGTTGATGAGCGATAAAAAAGGAGTTCCAATAACGACCGAACCAATACGCATCTAACCCATAATTGGTAAAATAACCTTAATTTCCGTACCAATTCCTTCCTGAGATTTGATGGCAATACTACCACGATGCAAGCGGATGATGTTCAAAGATAGTGGTAAGCCAACGCCATAACCTTTAAATTGGTTGGTGTTTGATGCACGGTAGAAAGGCTCAAAAATGTGTTGCACGTCTGATTCCGGAATACCAATTCCCTGGTCGACAACGGCGATAGAGAGTATATTCGATTTGCTTTCCAAAATAATATTTACCGGCTTATAGTTTGAATATTTGCAGGCATTGCTTACAATGTTGGTAATTGCGAGCTTAATTAAGTTTTTATTTACTTGCAGGGTTAACTGTTCTTCATCTTCCGGCAAATTAAGGAAGTTGATTTCTATCCTGCTGTTAGGGTGAACCTGATTTACAGAATCTTTAATTTCCCAAAGCAGTTCATCCATCCTAACTTTTTCTCGGGGTTGATTTTTTCCGTTGAAGCCGGATTGTGCCAAACCTAAAAGACTTGTTAAAATATGTTCCAGTCTTTCTGCTTCGTCCTGAATTTTTGATAAAGCTTTGTGCTGTTTTTCCGAGTCATCTTTAGCTTTCATTGCCAGTTCTACCTCGCCGCTTATAATTGTAAGTGGCGTTCTTAGCTCATGAGAAGCATTGCTGATGAAATTATTTTGTGTTTCGAAAGCAGTTTCAAGCCGGTTAAGCATGTTGTTAAATGTTTCTGCCAGTTGAGACATTTCATCACTGCCTTTTTTAACATCCAGCCTTAAATGAAGGTTTTCTGCTTTAATCCGCTTAACACTTTTTATTATATTTCTAAGAGGCATCAACATGTAGTTGGAAAATTTCCAGCCAACCACAAATGATAAAATTACAGAAAGGAAGAAGCCGATTATCAGAATTTTCTGTAAGTCTTTCAATTCGCGGAACCCAAATGGGTCGTTAGCGGAGACCACCACGATGTAGCCACTTTTTTTATTTTTAAAGAATTTACCGGCGTAGAAATGATTGTCGACGCGGTACCTGGCCATTAAGCCTGAATTAATCCGGTTGTAGAAACTTTTCGGTAAAACGATATCGGCTTTTATTTCGGGTTTGCCCGCTTCGATGATGTATTCTCTTTCTGAAGGTAAACGCTCCAGATATTGATTACGCATTTTCGCATAAACGCTGTTGTTGTCATCTTCGTAAAGTTTTAATTGAGCGGCAATGTTAACCCTTGCTTCCAGGCGTTTGTAAAAATCTTCGAAAGCAAATTCGTTAGAAAAATACCAAACAAATCCACTCAGCAATGAAATTATAACAGCAGATAAAATTGCGAACAATAGGGTTATTTTTTTTGCTATCTCCATTATCTTTCCTTCAAAACGTAGCCTAAACCAACAGCTGTATGAATGAGTTTCTGATCTGAGTTTTTATCAATTTTCTTTCTTAAATAATTCACGTAAACATCAACTACGTTGGTGCCAAGGTTGAAATCGATGTCCCACACGCTTTCTAAAATATCAATACGCGACAATATTTTCGATTTGTTTTTTGCCATATACTCCAGCAGCCTGTACTCGGTAGCAGTAAGCATAATATCTTCCTGATTTCTTTTCACGGTTTTGGCGCTCAGGTTAATTTGTAAATCTGCAATGGAAATTATCTGGTCGAGCGATACCGTTCCGCTATATCTCCGCAGCAGCGTTCTTATCCTGGCAAAAAGTTCGGCAAATTTAAATGGCTTTATCAGGTAATCATCGGCACCATTATCTAGGCCATTAACTACATTTTCGGTAGAGCCTAGCGCCGTAAGCATTATAATGGGCGTAGTTGGTTTTTGTTCTTTTATGATTTTGCAGAGTTCCAGGCCATTAATTCCCGGCAACATAATGTCCAGAATTATTAAATCAAATTGGTTTTCTAATGCCATTTGCTTTCCAATGGAACCATCTGGAGCAATACTAACTGTAAAACCTTCATCGGTTAAGCCCCTCGAAACCACTGAAACAACACTTGGTTCATCTTCTACCAGTAATAAATTCATCTTGTGGCAAATATCTAATAAAACGTTAAAATCAAAATGTAATTTTTAATTTAAAATAGGGTGTTGGTTTAACGTAATTAGCGGGATAATTGTTTTTGGACCCGGCACGCAAAAAAGCTCCTCAAATTTTGAGGAGCTTTTTTAAAAGGTACTAATTGCCTTTTTCTGATTTTTCTTTAAGGCTTGCCAGGCCACTTTCAAAGTCTTTTCCTATCATTTTATCCATCCCACCCATAAAAACACACATCCATTTGCTTATTAAATTTTGGTCGCCACTCATAGTCCAGGTTACCTTATTGCCACTTCCATCTGGCGCAATATCAAATTTCGTGTCGGCATGACTTTCAAAAGGTTCCCTGAAAAATAAATCGATATCAACCTGCTTATTGGGTTCAACCTTTAAAATTTTCATTTCGCCAGCGCCCATTTCTTTTCCTTTCCATTCGTAGATATGGCCTCGCTGCTGAGGTGTTCCCGAAAAGGTTGTTTTCGCTGTCGGTTCCATTTTTGCCCAGGGATTCCATTTGTAGAATTCCTTAAAATTGGCTACGTTTTTGTAGATGACGCTGTCTGGCGCATTGATAACTACAGATCTGTTTACCGAATAGGTCTTCGGAAGGAATAAGCCGCCCACGATAATAATTATAGCCAGGACGACAATAATTCCGAATAAAACTTTTAATACTTTCATAATTTGATTAGTTTGGTTAATTAAATTTAAAAAGAAACCTTATAAATCAAAATTGATGTTAAATAATATTTATTCTCGGTTTAGGCGGGTTTAACTTAAAATTCATCAAATCGGCTATGGACTTTGCCTTTTCCTTTATGCTTTCGGCGTTGTCTCCTTTAAATAAATCATCAACGGTTTCGAAGAAAATATTTTTCCAGATGTCGAATTCGTCAGTTTTCAGCGTCGCTTTATCACGAAGTTCGAAATGTGTTAGCATAGGATTACCTTTGTATGTGGCGTTGCCAAACAGTACGCTTTCCCAAAAGTCGTACATTTTAGGCAAGTGGTGAGTCCAGTCAACTTTTGCGATGTCGGTAAAAATTGGACCAATCCTTTTGTTTTCCTGTATTTTCTGGTAGAAGGTATCAACCAACAAAATTAAATCTTCGCGTGTCTGTATGTCTTTCTTCATCTAATAGCCGGTTCTTAGTGAGGTTAAATTTCGGGTATTTGCATCAAAAAAGGAACTTAAAAAATGAAAATACATGGCACAACGCTATTTCACTAGCTTCAGCCTTAGTTTATCATAATTAATTACCGCTTTATATTTAATCAAAATATCGCCGCCAATAATGCTTGCGATTGGCGGGTGGCCAAATTGTTGATACGTTTCACTTACGGATTGTAAATCAAAGGCAACGGTTTCGTAATCCTTTATCTTCAAGGAGCCAATCTTCAGTGATGGAATTGTAGCCTGAATGGTTGTGGTGGTTGTGAACAAAGTTGCTGCATTTATCTCATCAGAAACATGAAGCGTTTCTGAAAGATGTTTTTCAATAAGCCCTTTGTCGAAAACGCTTCGTGATGCACCGGTATCTAAAACGGCGAAATGTTTTTCTTTAAAAACAACAATTTCCACCAAAAGGTGGAAACCGTCGTCTTGTAAATTTATAAGTTTTAAAGGGATGGAAATCGACTTCATTTAAACCAGGTTCATGTCTGATAAAACGCTGTTCATGTTTCTAACTGCATCGGCACTTTTGTTGAATGCCGCCTGTTCATCCTCAGTTAATTTAAAATCGATAATTTTCTCCCAGCCATTTCTTCCGATTATTACCGGTACGCCTAAACAGATATCGCTTTGGCCATATTCACCTTCCAAAGAAACGCAACAAGTAAACAATTTCTTTTCATCACGCAAAATGGCTTCAACTAATGCAGCGCCGGCTGCGCCCGGGGCATACCAGGCAGATGTGCCGATTAGGCCGGTTAACGTTGCACCGCCCACCATGGTATCAGCTGCAACTTTATCAAGCGTAGCTTTATCTAGTAAATTGCTTACCGGTAAACTTTGGTAAGTAGCAAGTCTGGTTAATGGAATCATGGTTGTATCGCCATGTCCGCCAATCACAAAGCCTTGCAAATCGCCTGGGTTGCAATTTAGTGCCTGAGAAAGGTAAAATTTGAAGCGCGAACTATCCAAAGTGCCACCCATACCAATAATTCGGTTTTTAGGTAATGCTAAAGATTTTAGCGCCAGATAGGTCATTGTGTCCATCGGGTTGCTTATTACAATTATGATGGTTTCAGGAGAATATTTAAGTATATTTTCAGCAACACCTTTAACAATGCCGGCATTTATGCCGATAAGTTCTTCACGGGTCATCCCTGGTTTACGGGGCAAGCCCGAGGTAATCACGACTACATCAGAACCGGCAGTTTTGCTGTAATCATTAGTTACGCCTGTAATTTTGGTATCAAATCCTAAAAGAGTCGCAGTTTGCATCATATCTATGGCTTTACCTTCGGCAAAACCTTCTTTAATGTCTAATAATACAAGCTCGTTGGCTAGTTCCTTGCGTGCAATGTTATCTGCACAAGTTGCGCCTACAGCGCCTGCTCCTACAACCGTTACTTTCATATATTTTAAATTTATGGTTTGCTGTTAATTACCAATCGAAGGTATAAATAAATATAAGGTTTAAAAATCCTTTTCAAAACTTTATCAAGTATTTGAAAGGGTTCGTACTGTGGTACAAATTGCCAGCCAAATTTGATTTTTGAAGCCTGGATAATTCGTCAATCGACAAAAATTTACCTCAATAAAAATATGGGGCTATTGTACGCCAAATAGGAATAGAATTGGCTGTGGTAAAACCTTATAAGGCATTTTTGGTTTGATTTAAAAGAAATTAATATGGAAAACAAACCGTTATCAAATGTAGACTACCGTTCTTTTGAAGGAAAATGGTATTCGTTATACTCAATTCCGACTTTGATGGATAAGAACTGGCGACAAACAACAGAAACTTATACTTTGCAGGAGGGTGATCACTTTGATGTTTACACTACGTATCACAAAGAAGGGAAGCCGGAAGAACAATCCATTACCTCGAAATTATTTTTCGACGAAGGTAAGCCAGATGGCGACATGAAAGCGCAGTTTTTATGGCCGTTTAAAATTGGTTACTGGATTATAGAATTGGCTGAAGATTATAGTTATGTTGTTGTCGGTCATCCCGACGAGAAATATCTTTTTATTATGGCCCGACAACCGAAAATGGAGGCAGATTTATTGGTTCATATTATAGAAAGATGCCGTGAGAAGGGTTATAATGTGAGCGAGCTGGTTAGTCAGGAACATTTTTAAATAAGCTGACAATTCGATTTTGCGGTCTGAATTTAAGTTGACGGCACAGGTAATCGAGGTTGTAAATTACAATCAACATGACTTGGCAATAATTTAATTGTTGAAGAATTTTATGGTTTCCTGAATGTTTTTGTTGGAAATTAAATCATCGAAATTGCCGTTTTTTGGCAGATGGACATCAGGTATAATTTGCTGATGATAGTTGCCATTCCGGTCAGTATTGTAAGAAGTGTCTAGGGCGATGTTTTCTACTGATTTCCACTCTACTGATTTTTAAACAAGCATGACAAATTACACTATAAAGCATCGTTTAGCCAGCACAAAATCCTGGATTTTTGTTGATAAAATACTGACAACATCAATCGTCTAATTCGCTATTTTTGAAAAACCGTTAATATTCTGCAGCGGCTAATTCTTTAAAGCAACATATGTACTTAATTTTTGATACTGAAACTACGGGCTTGCCACGTAATTACAACGCTCCAATTACCGATACCGATAATTGGCCACGTTGTATTCAAATTGCATGGCAGCTACACGATGAGATGGGAAGGATGGTTGAACATCAGGATTACTTAGTTAAGCCTGAGGGGTTTAACATACCGTATGATGCTGAGCGAATCCACGGAATCTCTACTGAATTGGCTGATGAACAGGGGATATCACTTGCCGAAGTTTTAGAAAAATTCAACATTGCCTTATCGAAGTCAAAATTCATAGTTGGCCAGAATGTTGGTTTCGATGTAAACATCATGGGTTGCGAATTTCACCGTTTTGGTATCGCGAACAGGATGGCAGAAATGCCTGTTCTGGATACCTGTACGGAAGTAACGGCAGAGTTGCTGAAGCTTCCGGGTGGCAGGGGCGGGAAGTTTAAGTTGCCAACGCTAACTGAGTTACACGCGTACCTCTTTGGCGTTCCTTTTAACGAAGCGCATAACGCAACGGCCGATGTTGAGGCCACCACGCGTTGTTTTTTGGAACTTATAAAAAAAGAGGTCTTCAAAAAAGAAGAGCTTCTTGTTGATGCCGAATACTTTCCTCGTTTCCGGGAAGTAAATCCTGCATCTATACCAAGCTTTGGCATTCCGCATGTTAACTTGAAATCGGCTTCCGATGAAATTCGTAAGCGCCTTCAAAAAGCCGAAGGCGGCGGCGTATCGAGGCAGGAGCTGGCAGAAAATAAACAAGAGTTGGCTGCCGCAACCTTTGTCCACCTTCATAATCACACACAGTTTTCGGTTCTGCAGAGTACAATTAGCATAGCCGATTTAGTAAAAGCTGCGGCTGCGCAAAAAATGCCGGCAGTAGCCATGACTGATCATGCGAATATGATGGGCGCCTTTCATTTTGTAAACGCAGTTTTAAATCATAACAAAGCCGCTGAAGCTAAAAATGCAGCCGCAATTGAAGCCGGTGAAAGGCCAACCGAGGTTGTAATGACCCCGATAGTTGGAGTTGAATTTTTTGTTTGTGATAATCATCTGGACAGAACAACTAAAGATAATGGCTACCAGATGGTATTACTTGCGAAGAATAAGAAAGGTTACCACAACCTTGCAAAAATGTCTTCAATAGCTTATACGAAGGGCTTTTATTACGTTCCAAGGATAGACAGACAAGTAATTGAGCAATATAAAGAGGATATAATTGTTTTATCAGGAAACCTTTCCGGCGAAATCTCGAACAAGCTCTTAAACATGGGCGAAAATCAGGCTGAGGAAGCTTTACTTTGGTGGAAAGCGCAGTTTGGTGCCGACTTTTATGTTGAAGTTATGCGCCACAATCAGGAAGATGAAGACCGCGTTAACACGTCCCTGATTGCGCTTGCCAAAAAGCACGACGTTAAGCTGATTGCCACAAATAATACTTATTACATCAATAAAAAAGATGCAAATGCACACGATATTTTACTTTGTGTAAAAGATGGTGAGAAACAGGCAACGCCAATTGGTAGGGGTCGTGGTTATCGGTATGGATTGCCAAATCAGGAGTATTATTTCAAATCGCCTGATGAAATGAAAGCACTTTTTGCCGATTTGCCTGAAGCGATTTTAAACATTCAGGAAGTTGTAGATAAAATTGAAAGCTACAAACTTGCCCGTGAGGTTTTACTTCCGAAATTTGATATTCCGGAAGAATTTCTGGTTACCGAAGATGAAACGGATGGCGGTAAAAGAGGGGAAAATAAATTTCTCCGCCACCTTACTTATGAGGGTGCTAAGAAACGTTATGGCGAACTCACCACTGACGTAATTGAAAGGCTGGATTTTGAGTTGGCTACCATTGAAAAAACGGGTTATCCTGGTTATTTCTTAATTGTTCAGGATTTTATTGCTGAAGCCCGTAGAAGAGATGTTTCCGTTGGTCCGGGTCGTGGCTCGGCCGCAGGTTCTGTGGTTGCTTATTGCCTGTGGATAACGAACATCGACCCGATAAAATACGATCTCCTTTTCGAGCGTTTTTTAAATCCTGATCGGGTTTCAATGCCCGATATCGATATCGACTTTGATGATGAAGGCCGGGGCAGGGTTATGGAGTATGTAATTAATAAGTATGGCTCCAGCCAGGTAGCGCAAATTATTACCTATGGAACAATGGCTGCGAAATCATCTATCCGCGATACGGCAAGGGTATTGGATTTGCCACTTTTTGAAGCCGATAAAATTGCCAAGCTAATCCCAAACATGAAGCTTGCCAAAATTTTTAATCTCGATGAAAAGAGTTTAAAAGATGCTTTGAGGCCGGATGAATATGAGCGTGTTCAGGAGCTGAAAGCCATGGGTGGGCAGAAAGATTTAAGCGCAGAAACCATTCAGCAGGCGCAGGTTTTAGAAGGTTCACTAAGAAATACTGGTATCCACGCCTGTGGTGTAATTATTACGCCAAGCGATATTACCAACTTTGTTCCTGTGGCAACTGCCAAAGATTCTGATTTATATGTTACCCAGTTCGATAACTCTGTAGTAGAAAGTGCCGGCTTATTAAAAATGGATTTCCTGGGATTAAAAACCCTAACCCTGATTAAAGATACCGTTAAGCTGGTAAAGAAAAGACATAATATTCTGCTCGATCCGGATAACTTCCCGATTGATGATGTTTTAACTTACGAACTTTTCCAGCGTGGTGAAACCATTGGCATTTTTCAGTATGAAAGTCCGGGTATGCAGAAATACATGAAAGAATTGAAGCCGACTGTTTTCGACGATTTGATTGCCATGAATGCATTGTACCGCCCCGGACCGATGGAATATATCCCAAGTTTTGTTAGGCGTAAAAATGGCGAAGAGGAAATAAAATACGATTTAGATGCCTGTGAAGAATATCTAAAAGAAACCTACGGGATTACGGTTTACCAGGAGCAGGTAATGCTTCTATCACAAAAGCTGGCCGGTTTTACCAAAGGTGAGGCCGATGTTTTGCGTAAGGCAATGGGTAAAAAACAGAAAGATGTTCTTGATAAAATGAAGCCTAAGTTTGTTAAACAGGCTTCAGAGAAAGGACACGCTGCGGATACTTTAGAAAAAATCTGGAAAGATTGGGAGGCGTTCGCATCTTACGCTTTTAATAAATCGCACTCTACCTGTTATGCCTGGATAGCTTATCAAACCGCATACCTGAAAGCGCATTACCCTGCAGAATATATGGCAGCAGTACTATCAAATAATATGAGTGATATTAAGCAGGTCGCATTCTTTATGGAAGAGTGCCGCCAGATGGGTGTTGTGGTTTTAGGTCCTGATGTTAACGAATCTGATCTAAAATTCTCCGTAAACGCCAGAGGCGAAGTCAGGTTTGGTATGTCGGCTGTTAAGGGCGTTGGCGAAAAAGCGGTGGAGAGTATTATCGAAGAACGTTTGGAGAAAGGCCCTTACGCTTCTGTTTATGATTTTGCAAAGCGCTCCAACACCAGGATAGTAAATAAAAAGGCTTACGAGAGTTTCGTTTACAGCGGCGCTTTCGATGCGTTTGGAGGCCATAGAGCTCAGTATTTTTACATCGGCCCAAATGATAAGATGAATGGTATCGAGAAAATAATAAAATACGCAAACGATTTCCAGAACAACGAGAGTACTTCTCAGGCATCATTATTTGGCGGTTCGAAAGCGGATATGATTCTGGAACCTACCTTGCCAGTTTCACCGGAGTGGGCGTTAATGGACAGACTCAAATACGAGAAAGACGCGATTGGTATTTTTCTTTCCGGTCACCCGCTTGATAACTATAAACTGGAGCTCGACAAGTTCTGCACACACGGCGTTAGGCAACTGAGCATCATCAACAAAGTTAGAATGGGCGATACCAATGAAGAAATCCTTGCTGAATTTACTAAGTTGCAAAACCGCGAACTTTGTGTCGGCGGATTGGTGGTTACTGCATCGCAACGCATAACAAAAAACGGAAAACCTTTTGGAACATTCGTTTTTGAAGATTACGATGACGCCTGCGAAATGGCCTTATTTGGAGAAGACTTCCTTAAATTTAAATCATTTTTAACGGAAGGTTATTTCCTGCAAATCCGCGGAAGAGTAGGCGAGCGCTTTGGTAAAGCCGGTGACTGGGAGTTCAAAATCACTTCAATAAACCTAATGTCGGAATTGAGGGACAAACTTGCGAAGAGCCTTACCATTCAGGTGCCTATCGAAAGGGTTAACGATGAATTGATGCGTCAGATTGAGGAAATTTTAGCAGACAATAAGGCAAATACCGAGCAGCAAAACTGCCAACTTAACTTTGCTGTTTTCGATAGCGAAAAACAAATTATGTTAGACTTGCCTTCTAAAAATTTAAAAATTAATCCGAGCAACAAGTTCTTAGAACAATTAACAGGATTGAATGTTGTAAATTACAAACTGAACTAGGTTAAACCATCATTTAGCAGCTTTGTAAATAGATTAGCTATTTTTTAAAGCTGAATGTTTAGTGCTAACTAATGGGGACTTAAAATTTAAGCTTTATAAAGGCAATGTCAAATTGGCAAGATACCATAGCTGGCATTACAATTGAATACATATATTTGAACATAAAAAAAATAATTATGGCATTAGAAATCACAGATGCAAACTTCGAGGAGCTTGTATTAAAATCAGATAAACCCGTATTAGTAGATTTTTGGGCAGAATGGTGTGGCCCTTGTCGCATGGTTGGTCCTGTAGTAGAAGAGATTGCGAAAGAATATGATGGTAAGGCTATCGTTGGTAAAGTTAACGTAGATAATAACCCTCAAATTTCGATGCAATTTGGTATTCGTAACATCCCTGCTTTACTGTATTTTAAAGATGGACAGGTTGTTGACAAACAGGTTGGAGCTGTGCCTAAATCTATCTTAGCAGAAAAATTAAATAAGCAATTAGCTTAATTTAAAATATAGCCGAGAGGCTTGTAACATATTTAAAACCCGGATTCATTTGTTTGTTCCGGGTTTTTTTATGCAAGAATATTTTTGTTCCTTTATTGAAAAACTCAATCATCTTTATGAACCTATTAAATAACAAAACATTAGGTGTTGCACTGGCAGGATTATCAATGAGTTTAGCCTTTGCCAACCCTGTTTCTGCTCAAAGCCCTGTTGAAACAAATAAGCCTTCGGCTGATTATAAACCTGCATTTGAAGGTCAAACCCGGATTGCAGGCGTAAAATCGAAAACAGCAATTGACGTTTCCGTTTTAAATGATAAACTTGAAAACCCCTGGGCAATTTCTGTGCTGCCAAATGGCGGATTTCTAATTACCCAAAAACGTGGTACAATGGTTATACTTACCGCCGATGGTAAACTCAGTAAAACGATAGCTGGCCTGCCGAAAGTAGATCCATCCGGACAAGGCGGATTGCTTGATGTTACCTTAGATCCTGATTTTGCAAAAAATAGAATGGTTTATTATGCATATTCAGAACCTCAGGATAAAGGTGTCCTGCTGGCCATTGCTAAAGGCAAATTATCGGCAAGTGAAACCGCATTAGAAAATCAAACTGTAATTTACAGGGCAACACCATCTTATACTGGTAAATTACAATATGGCTCCAGAATTGTTTTTGATAAAAATGGGAACCTTTTTGTAAGTACCGGTGAGCGTTCGGGAAGTGATATCAGAATGCAGGCGCAATACTTAAATTCATCATTAGGGAAAATTCTCCATTTAACAAAAGATGGCAAACCTGTTCCTAACGGACCATTTGCGGGTAAAGCAGATGCAAGATCAGAAATTTACGCCTTGGGTTTGCGTAACCCCGATGGTTTGGCGATAAATCCGCAAACAGGTGATTTGTGGGAAGCTGAATTTGGCCCTAAAGGTGGCGATGAGGTTAACATCATTAAACCGGGGAAGAATTATGGCTGGCCGGTAATTACCTATGGTACGGAGTATAGCGGACAAAAAGTTGGCGATGGTATCCAACAAAAAGAGGGGATGGAGCAGCCGGTTTATTTCTGGAATCCGAGTATTTCACCAGGTTGTATCGCTTTTTACAATGGTTCGGCCATTGCCGAATGGAAAGGTAACTTATTTGTTGGAGGCTTAGGTGGTTCACACATTATTCGTTTGGTAATTAAAGATAATAAAGTTGTTGGCGAAGAGCGGTTGCTCGAAGGAATGGGTGAGCGTTTCCGGGACATGGTAGAAAAAGACGGAGCACTTTACACTGTTACCGATAATGGAAAATTGTATAAAATAGCTAAGAAATAATTTAAAAAGCCGAATTCAATATTGAATTCGGCTTTTTAACTAATTGTTTCCTTCGAGAACAGACTTGTTTTTCTCGGGGTTAACTTCGGTGAACCGTAATAAAGCGCCGAAATATTTAATTCCTAATCTCAGATTTGGTAAAAGTTATCCAATCTGTTAAAAAATTGTTTTTTTTATTCATTAGTATTCAGTTGCTTCCGTAAATTAGAAAAAAGTCTCTTAATGATAAAGATTGAGTGGATAAATTTTTAGCTTTACGATATGCAAGCAGTGAAATACGAAAATGAAACAAGTTACGGTAACCTGGAATTGCTTGCCCAGCAGGTTGTAGAGGGTTTTATCACTGGTTTGCATAAAAGTCCGTTTCATGGTTTTTCAGTAGAATTTGCAGAACATCGTCAATATAACAATGGTGACAATGTGAAGAATATTGATTGGAAGTTATATGCCAAAACCGATAAATTGTATAGCAAAAGGTTTGAAGAAGAAACCAATTTGCGCTGTCAGTTTGTTATCGATGTCTCCTCTTCGATGTACTTCCCCGAACCAAAAAACAACAAACTTACCTTTTCAATCCAGGCTGTTGCATCATTGATGTATTTGTTGAAAAAACAGCGTGATGCTTTCGGACTAAGTTTATTTACCGACGAGCTCTTGCTTAATTCGCCCGCCAAATCAACAACTGTCCATCAGAAATATCTGTTTATGCAGCTCGAAGATTTACTCGACAAACCTAAAGTAAATGCACAAACAAATTTAAGTGAAGCTTTACATCAGGTTGCAGATCTGATTCATAAAAGATCGCTGGTTGTAATTTTTAGCGATTTATTTAATACCCAAACAACCAAAGCTAAAACCGATGAATTTTTTGACGCTTTGCAACATTTGAAATTCAATAAACATGAAGTGGTCGTTTTTAATGTTGTTGATAAATCAAAAGAAGTAGATTTTGATTTTGAAAACCGTCCTTACCAGTTTATTGATATGGAAACAGGTGAAATGATAAAAGTGCATACCAGCCAGGTGAAAGAAAATTATACAGCTGCAGTTGCAGACTATCGCCAACAAACGGCATTGAGATGCGCCCAATACAAAATAGACCTAATTGATGCCGACATAAATGAAGGGTTTTATCCTATACTGCAGTCTTATTTAATTAAAAGACAGAAGTTAGGTTAGTATTTTAGGTTGCCATACAAACAACTGCTAATTAGAAACGTTAAAATAGTTGTATAAATTTTTAAACTTCAAACGATGTTAGAAAAAGGCTCTAAAGCACCAAATTTTGAATTGAATGCGACTCCCGACCAAAAAATAAAATTGAAAGACTTTAAAGGTAAGAATGTAATTTTAGCCTTCTATCCGGCAGATTGGAGCCCGGTTTGCAGCGACCAGATGGCTCTTTATAACGAAATGCTTAAATACTTTAGTAAATACGATGCACAAATTCTCGGCATTTCTGTCGATAGCGTATGGTGTCATCTTGCCTTTTCTGGAGATAGGAAATTGCACTTTCCTTTACTTGCCGATTTTGAACCGAAAGGCGAGGTGTCAAAAGCCTACGGTGTTTATGACGAAGAAACCGGTGAAAGTAAACGTGCCTTGTTTGTAATTGATAAAGAAGGTGAAATTGCCTGGAGCTATCTATCACCAACGGCCGTAAATCCGGGTGCCGATGGAATTTTAGATGCATTAGAAGAAATTAAAAACAAATAAACATGAGCACATTAAAACCATCCTTATCAGATAAAGATCACATCCAGGGCTCGGAATCAGCAACCGTCGAGATTGTTGAGTTTGGCGATTATGAATGCCCTTATTGTGGCGATGCATATCCAATTGTTAAAGAAATTCAGGAAACTTTTGGCGATCAGATAAGTTTTGCATTCCGGAATTTCCCCCTTCAGGAAGCTCATCCGTTTGCCTTTCCGGCAGCCTTAGCTGCCGAAGCCGCGGCAGTACAGGGTAAATTCTGGGAAATGCACGATGCCCTTTACGACAATCAGCATCGGCTTGCCGAAGATATTTTTACTGAGTTGGCAGAAACAATTGGCTTAGATTTAGAGAAATTTGAAAAAGATTCGCAATCGGAAGAAATAAAGCAGAAAGTAGACAGCGATTTTGAAAGCGGTGTTAGAAGCGGCGTAAACGGAACACCATCATTTTACGTAGACGGAACAAAGTTTGATGGCGGCGTAATGGATTTGTATCAAATGCTTAAAGAAAGCGCAGAATAAAAAACCTCATGTATTTTGCAATACATGAGGTATCAGATAAGGGTAACCGGAAAACTAAAAAACTAATTATGAGTTTTTAGAATTTAACAAAACGGAAATCGCTTCTTGTGTTTTGTTAGTTCAAAGGTGCACTTCAATTATGAAGTTTTAGTGAAGAAACCTGCCATTCGTATTTTATTTTAGTGCATGATTTTTCTTTGGCACTTTGGAAGCGGAAATATTGCCTGGGCTAATTATTTAGCCCGCATTATGAAACAATATTGCACAATCCTTTATTACTACAGTATCATTTAATCATGCCGATTAAATATTAATTTAAAAGTTTTTCCATGAGTAAAAATGTTGCAGAACAACTGGTAGAAATGCTTGTAGAAGCCGGGGTAAAAAGAATTTACGCCGTTACAGGTGATAGCCTGAATTATTTTAACGACGCGGTAAGACGGAATGGTAAAATAAAATGGATACATGTACGAAACGAAGAAGCAGGTGCCTTTGCGGCCGCTGCCGAAGCCGAGCTTGATGGCATTGCATGTTGCGCAGGCAGCTGCGGACCAGGGCACGTACATTTAATAAACGGCTTATACGATGCGCATCGCTCTCACGTACCCGTAATCGCAATAGCATCCACCATACCAACTACAGAGTTTGGAACCGAATTTTTTCAGGAAACCAACACGATTAAGTTATTTGATGATTGTAGTTACTATAATCAGGTAGCAACAACGGCAGCACAAGCACCACGTATGCTGCAAACGGCAATTCAGCATGCGGTACATAAGAAAGGAGTTGCCGTTTTTGGTTTGCCGGGCGACGTTGCCGAACTCGATGCAGTTGAAAGCATAACTTCGATGCAGCTCTTTAGAAACGCACCAATTATAAGGCCAGCTGATGCGGAACTCTCCGAATTAGCCCAACTTTTAAATTCGGAGAAAAAAATAATGCTTTACTGTGGTATTGGGGCGGCACAAGCTCATGATGAGGTGATTCAGCTTGCGGCGAAATTGAAGGCGCCTGTAGGGTTTTCATTTCGTGGTAAAATGAGTATTCAATATAACAATCCATATGAAGTTGGCATGACGGGCCTGCTCGGCCAGCCATCTGGTTACCATGCCATGCATGAAGCTGATGTGGTTTTGCTTTTAGGCACCGATTTTCCCTACGTAAATTTCATGCCTGTAAAAAATAAAATAGTACAGATAGATGAAAGTCCGGAACGCTTAGGCAGAAGGGCGAAACTTACACAAGGCTTGTGTGGCAATATTGCCGATTCCATCAAGGCTTTATTGCCATTTATTGAAGAGAGGAAAGATGATGGCTTCCTCAAAGCTCAGCTCGAGTTTTACAGTAAGGTAAAGGAACACCAGCAGGTGTATGTTAATGATAAAGGTGAAGAAAACAGAATTCAGCCAGAATTTGTTGCTGCTACCATTAATCGTTTAGCCAAAAGCGACGCAATTTTTACGGTAGATACCGGGATGTGCTGTGTTTGGGGAGCAAGATTTATTGATGGCACCGGCGAACGGAATATGCTCGGTTCATTTAACCATGGTTCTATGGCAAATGCAATGCCAATGGCTATTGGTGCGGCATTAGCACATCCCGAAAGGCAGGTAATTGCTTTATGCGGCGACGGTGGATTATCGATGTTATTAGGCGATTTAGCCACGATAAAACAGTATAATCTGCCGATAAAACTTATCGTTTTCAATAACCGTGCTTTAGGTATGGTTAAGTTGGAGATGGAGGTTGATGGTTTGCCAGACAGCGAAACGGATATGGTTAACCCCGACTTTGGTTTGGTTGCGCAGGCCATGGGTTTCACGGGGATTACCGTTTCCAAACCTGAAGAAGTTGAAAACGCAATTGCCAATGCATTTGTTACCGAAGGACCAGTTTTGTTAAACATCTTAACGAATCCTAATGCCCTGGCAATGCCGCCTAAAATTGAATGGGCGCAGGTTAAAGGGATGACAGAATCGATGGCAAAGTTAATGTTGGGTGGTAAAATGTCGGAAGTATTCGATACGATCAAGTCAAACTACAAACATTTGGGAGAGGTGTTATAAAATTTATCTGCAATATTATTCGTCATTGCGAGGTTTGCAATTATCTTCAAGCATTTTTGTTTTATAAGAATGCTAACTGAGATAGTTGAGTCACACCTGGCAATGACGATTTTTTTTAAAAGGAATAAATAATCTAGCTACAAATTCCCTCTCAGTTCTTGCTCACGTTCTAAAGATTCGAATAAGGCTTTAAAATTTCCGGCACCGAAACTTTGGGCCCCTTTACGCTGAATGATTTCGAAAAACAACGTTGGCCTGTCTTCAATCGGTTTCGTAAAAATCTGAAGCAGATAGCCTTCTTCATCGCAGTCTACAAGAATTCCAAGGCCTTCAAGAATTTTTATTTCCTCATCAATTTGTCCAACACGTTGTGGCATCATATCATAATACGCTTCGGGTGGGGCACTTAAAAATTCGACACCCCGTGATTTTAATTCTTTTACGGTTTTGACAATATCCTTTGTTGCAACGGCAATATGCTGCACGCCTTCCCCTTCATAATATTCCAGGTACTCTTCAATCTGCGATTTCTTTTTACCTTCGGCAGGTTCATTAATGGGAAATTTTGAGAATCCATTTCCGTTGCTCATTACCTTACTCATCAATGCAGAATATTCCGTGTTAATTTGTTTATCATCGAAAGATAGAATATTTACAAATCCCATCACTTCTTCATACCACTTAACGGCTTCATTCATTCTGTTCCAGCCAACATTTCCTACGCAATGGTCAATATACAAAAGCCCTGCGTCGGCCGGTTTGTAATCACTTTCCCAATCCCTGAAACCTGGCATGAAGGTGCCATTGTAATTTTTTCTCTCGATAAACATGTGTACGGTTTCACCATAAGTGTATATTCCACTCATTTTCACTTCGCCGTTCTCGTCCGTTAACGTTTTCGGTTCCATGTATGGCTTTGCACCACGTTTTGTCGTTTCCTCAAAGGCATTATAAGCATCATCAACCCAAAGCGCCAAAACTTTAACACCGTCGCCATGTTTTTTAACATGCTCAGAAATCGGATGGTCTGATTTTAGCGCCGTTGTAAGAATCAATCTGATTTTGCCTTGTTGAAGTACATATGATGCCCTGTCTCGCAAACCAGTTTCCGGCCCGGCATAGGCCAAGCTCTGAAAGCCAAAGGCTGTTTTATAGTAGTGAGCAGCTTGTTTTGCATTGCCCACATAAAATTCAATATAGTCCGTTCCGTTAATTGGCAAGAAATCCTGTGCCTTGGATATTTTTTCTGCAAATGTTAGTGTTTCCATTTTTGTTGTATCAGGTAATTAATATCGTGTATAAAGATGTTTCGTTCGTTTTCAAAAGTGATTTACTGCGCAATTGCAGCGAACCTGCATTATTCTACATTTATTTGCCAGCTTTTGTGGTAGTTTTCATCTTCAATATCTAAAGCATCCTGCGTAAGCATTAATGGTTTAAAAGGGTCGATCATTACTGCAAGTTCATCGGTTTTTTCCTTTCCAATTGATTTTTCTACCGTACCGGGATGTGGGCCGTGTGGAATACCACCGGGATGTAAAGTGATTTGCCCTTTAACTACACCTTTCCTACTCATAAAATCGCCATCTACATAATAAAGAACCTCATCGCTGTCTACATTGCTGTGGTTATACGGAGCAGGAATCGAATCAGGATGGTAATCATACTTGCGGGGAACGAATGAACAGACAACGAAATTATGCCCTTCGAAGGTTTGGTGTACTGGTGGCGGCTGGTGCAGGCGACCAGTTATTGGTTCAAAATCGTGTATAGAGAATGCATAAGGATAATGATAACCATCCCAGCCCACATAATCAAAAGGATGTGTACCATAAGTGTATGGATAGATCAAACCTTGTTTTTTAATTAAAACCTTAAAATCTCCATATTCATCATGCGTTTGCAGGTTTTCGGGCAACCGTAAATCCCTTTCGCAATAAGGCGAATGTTCCATCAATTGCCCAAACTGATTTAAATATCTTTTTGGGGGTCTTAGCGGACTAAAACTTTCTACAATGAATAAACGGTTCTCTTCTGTATCAAATTCGAGCTGATAAATCGTCCCTCTTGGAATAATCAGGTAATCGCCATACGCAAATCTAATCTCGCCGAAGCCGGTTTTTAGCTTGCCAGAGCCTTCGTGTACAAAAATCATTTCATCAGCCTGGCTGTTTTTGTAGAAATAATCTGTCATAGATTTTCTCGGCGCCGCTAGCACGATATGCAAATCACTGTTTACCAAAACAGGTTTACGGCTTTTTAGATAATCGTCCTCGGGCTTTATTTTAAAGCCAATTAAACTTGTATGTTTTAGGTGCTTCTCACGGGCAATTTTTGGCTCTACACTGTAAGGTTCGCCCAAATGCTTTACAATTGTTGGGGGATGACAATGGTAAACAAGCGAGTAAAGGCTGGAAAACCCCTCGGTTGATACCAGTTCTTCTGCATATAAATTACCATCGGGCTTACGGAAAACCGTGTGCCGCTTTGCAGGAATTTGCCCCAATTTATGATAAACAGGCATAATAATTATTTTATGGTTAGAAAGAAAAATCTTCAGAATAAACAATCGAAAAGCTAATGCGTTTCAACTAAGTAAAGAATGCAGAAAAGATTAAAGAGAATATTGGGCCATGATTAATTTCGATAGCATTTTGTAACGGCGTGCAGCAATTGCATCGTTTACAAGGGTTATATGTAATGCTTTTAAAATCATGTTTTGATGTTGCTAAAGTAATGATTTTATTTTGAACTTAAAATTTGTTTATATTTAAAGCAACCCCAAAAGCTTTATTATGAAATTTGTTTTAAGTCTCTTGATTTGCATTTTGATTTCATGCACAGTTTCTGCACAAAAAAAGTGGAAATATAAAGTTAAAGTTATCGAACATAGTGGAAAACGACATCGTGGATTTTTTTACGCCGCAGAAGATACAAGGCTTATAGTAATTAAAAAAAATGCAGACACCGTTGGGATAGATGCAGCCGATATCGATAGGCTTTTTATTCACAGACGTGCGATTGTTGCTCCTGTTGCCATTGCTGCGGCTGCTGCCACCGCCGCCCTCGCAATTGATAATCCAAATGCGCTAGAAACGGCCGTAATCATAATTATTGGCGTGCCATTGAGTGTTTGCGCTGGCCTGGTTGTGGGTGAGCTTTTTGCAAATAAAAGATTTTACAAAGAGCTTCAGGCAAAAGATTTCCCTTCCATAAAGGCAGACTTACAAAAATTTACGGTCCTCAAATAATCGATATTTGCTTTTTAATTGCTGCCCTAAATCACTAGCTTTACCCGGTATTTTAACCAAATTATATGAAATTAGTATCCTATAAAACTGAAGACCGAGAGCATCTTGGCGTTTTCATAAACGGCCATATTTATAATTTAAACAGTTGTGATAAGTTGCTTCCTGATACAATGAACGAATTTCTTCAGGGCGGAGAGGTGTTGATGGAACGGGCTAAAAAAGTAGACAACGAAATCAAAAACGGAGCGCTTGAGGCTAAAGAAGAGATTTTTTATGAAATCCTTGCTCCGGTTCCGCACCCAACAAGCTGCAGAGATGGTTATGCCTTCAGGCAACATGTAGCTGCGGCTCGTAGAAACAGGAAAGTAGATATGATTCCTCAATTTGATGAATACCCGATTTTTTATTTCACCAACCATAATGCCATACAGGGAACAGGTGAAATTGAGTGTATGCCCGATCATTTTGAAAAGCTGGATTTCGAACTCGAGCTTGCAATTGTTATTGGAAAAAAGGGGAGAAACGTAAAGGCCGCAAACGCTGATGAATACATTGCCGGTTACATGGTTATGAACGATATGAGCGCCAGAACATTGCAAATGGAAGAAATGCTTTTAAACCTGGGGCCAGCTAAAGGAAAAGATTTTTCTACAGTAATTGGTCCGTGGCTAGTTACACCAGATGAACTCGAACAATACAAAGTTGCACCAAAAAACGGGCATACAGGTAATGCTTACGATTTAAAAATGACTTGCCGGGTTAATGGTATTGAAGTTTCCAAAGGAAATGCTGCGGATATGGATTGGACTTTTGCCGAAATTATAGAACGCTGTGCCTACGGAGTAGACATCCTTCCCGGCGACGTGATAGGTTCTGGTACGGTTGGTACAGGTTGCTTTTTGGAGTTAAATGGAACCGGTTTATTAAACGACCCAAATTACAAAACGCAGTGGCTGCAACCGGGGGATGTGGTAGAAATGGAAATAACAGGCTTAGGTGCGCTAACCAATACCATAACAAAGGCCGAAACAGACTTTTCTATTTTAGCTTTGAAAAAGTAAAATGACAACGCTAAAAGCCGAAGATTTATCAGCAGTTCAACTTCAGGATTATTTGCAATACGCCATTGCGCCGAGGCCAATTTGCTTTGCCTCTACAATTGATGCGGAAGGAAATATAAATCTGAGTCCGTTTAGTTTCTTTAACATGTTTAGTACCAAGCCGCCAATTTGCGTTTTTTCTCCCGCAAGGCGTGTTCGCGATAATACTACTAAACATACACTTGAAAATGTTCTTCAGGTAAAGGAATGTGTAATTAACATTGTTAATTACGATATGGTACAGCAAATGAGCTTAGCCAGTACTGAATATGCTAAGGGTGTAAATGAGTTTGAAAAGGCGGGCTTTACAATGCTTAAGTCGGATATGGTTTCACCGCCAAGAGTTGCAGAGGCACCTGTACAGATGGAGTGTTTAATAAATGAAGTGATTTCATTAGGCGATACCAATGGTGCCGGTAATTTAATTTTGGCAGAAGTAAAGCTAATCCACATCAAGGAAGATATTCTTGATGAAAGCGGAAAAATTGATCAGCAAAAAATTGATTTAGTCGCACGTTTAGGTGGCGACTGGTATTGCAGGGTAACAAAAGACAATCTTTTTAAAGTTGCAAAGCCTTTATCTAAACTGGGTATTGGAGTAGATAATTTGCCCAGGTCGGTACGGTTTTCCAAAGTGTTAACCGGAAATGACTTAGGGATGCTGGGCAATGTAGAAATGCTTCCTACAGAAGATGACATTGACGCAGTAAGTCAGTTAGCTGATGTGAAAGAGATTTTAGACGCTACAATAGGTGATGCAACAAACAGGGAAAGAGAATTACATGAACTTGCAAAAGGCGCTTTAAAACAGGGAGAGGTAGAACTTGCACTAAAAATTGTATTACTGTAAATTTACGAAAACAATAATCTGTTATGCATACAATTGTAGGGGTAGATCAATACATCGCAAATTCTGCTGAGTTTGCAATTCCTATCTTGGAACATTTAAGGAATTTAGTGCACCGTGCGGATCCCAGAATTGAGGAAAAAATCAAATGGAGTATGCCTTTTTTCGATTTCAAGGGAACCGTTTGCCACATGGCCGCATTTAAAAATCATTGTGCATTTGGCTTTTGGAAAGCATCACTAATGAATGATGACTATAAAATATTTAAAGACCGTTCGGAAGCGATGGGTTGGCTGGGGCAAATAAAATCTTTTAAGGATTTACCAGAAGACGAGATTTTAATAGCATACATCCAGCAGGCGATACAGCTAAATGAAGATGGCATCAGTCTGCCACCAAAGCCTAAATCGGCGCCAAAGGAACTTGATGTACCCAAATATTTTATTGATGCCCTGCAGCGAGAGCCAAAGGCATTGGCAACCTTTCAAAATTTTAGCAACTCCAATAAAAAAGAATACGTGCAGTGGTTGCTGGAGGCTAAAACGGATACAACCAGACAGAAGCGGCTCGAAACTGCATTAGAGTGGATTGCAGACGGGAAAACAAGAATGTGGAAATACAAGAAGTAAGCTTATAAGATGCTTACAATTTTCATGAAACGATTTTTATAATGGCCATTAAACGCCGTAATGGTTACCCCGTGAGATTTGCCAGAGGAAGCGTGGATAAATTTAATTCCTGAATCATCAATCGAATAAACAATGCCAACATGGCCAATTCGTCTCACCTTCGAGTTACTTCCTGTAAAGATTAAAACATCACCCACTTTCGCGTTTTCGATGGTAGTTTCTTTACCTGCAGCGCTAAACTCTCTTGAAGAACGCGGAACTTTAAAGCCAAAATTGCTGAAAACGTAGCTCACAAAACCAGAGCAATCAAAACCAATTTTGGGGTTGCTGGTTGCATAACGATAGGGTATACCCAGCATGCTTTTAGCAAAATCGATAAGACTTGTAGAGTTTGTAGGTTTCGGTTCTTTAACTGGCTCTTCGGAAGTTTTAGGCAAACTTGCGGCAAGTTTTTTAACTAATTCCTGGTATTGAACAGGTAGTGTTGTTTGGGCTTTTACTGCTGTCGCAGACAAAATGAAAAACAAAATTGGTATTAATATTTTCTTCATATGTTGGGGCCAAAGATAGAAAAATTTTTTTAACCCATTTAAAGTGTTGAAAATCAGTTGAAACAAGATGGCCTCAGCTAAGCTAAGGCCATTTTTGTTGAAAAATTAAATGCCGGGGAACATTGTTTGTGCTCTTTCACCGATGAAAGGAATCGGTTTCTTCTCGCCGTTAATTGCGCCTATTAAACCAATTATCCAGATGATAAACAAAGCGATTCTAAACAGGTAAATTATATAGATTAATGCAGCTATTCCTGTTGCAACCATTAACGTTCCAATTAATAAGGCAAGTATCCAGCCCACCGCTATCGAAACAATTGCGAATAGAAGTGTTTGCCTCAATTGGTAGCTTCCCAATTCGGTTCTGTTATCCTTATGCATTGCAAAATAGGCTATCAACCAACCAATAATTGTAAAGTAGCTGATGATGCCAGCAGTTTTACCGCTGTCTGTTGTTGTGAAATTGTTGTTTGTTTCCATATGTTAGATTTAGTTTATTTAATTTAAATTAATAAAATATATGGGAAGTATGATAAAATACTCGAAATAACAATCAGACAATTTTTTTGCTTGCTATTCGGTTGCTCCGTTATGGCGTTGTAACAGCTACTGGCAGAATTTTTCCGTTAAAAAATTTATGGGCAGTCCTGGCGAAGTCAGCAACATATTTGCCCATTTCGAAAGCCATTACCGGACTTTGATAACCCGGAAAAGCGGCTTCCAGCATTTCAGTTTGAGCAGAGCCTAGCGCAAGGCAATTTATTTTAATACCCGTTTCAGCTAATTCGAAAGCCAAACATTCTGTTAAGGCATGTAACGCAGCTTTACTTGCAGAATACGCTGCTAAGCCTGGGAATTTTACGCTACCTTGAAATCCGCCCATACTGCCAATGTTAACAATGTGGCTTCCAGGTTGCAGGAGTGCGAGCGTATTTTGTATCATCTTAAAATGGGCAACAACGTTGCTTTGCAACATTGCACCTAAATCAATTTCCGTAGTTTCAACGAATGGCTTATTTATCAACGCTCCGGCGTTGTTTATCAGAATATCAACGGTGCCTAATCTTTCTTTTAAAAAAGGAATAAGGGCGGCATAATCGTCATTTACAATGTCGAACTCTACTGGTAAAAGGTTACAATCCGGATTAATTCCCTTCGCGATTTCTAAGAGCTTCCGCAACTTTTCTGCACTTCTGGCAATGGCAACAATTTTATTTTCTTTTTGTAAACTAAATTCTAATGCGGTTTCAAATCCTATCCCGCTACTTGCGCCGGTAATTATAATGTTCATTATGTTTATGTTTTTGCAATCTTAACTATTCGGTAATTAACTGGCTAACGGGATTTTTAATCACATGCAAACCATCATTTATCAACTTAGTGTGCTCCGCTTCTTTCCCCGCTTTTATTTCAAGGTAAACCGTAATTTCTTTTTCGAGCTGATGATAAATTTTTTTGTGGTAAACGAGTTCCAGAATTTCCAGAGCACAAAGCCAATCGTTTCGATGAATAGCTTTTAATTGCCCAAATATGTGTTCAAGCTGCTCCATACCTTCACCTTTTTCCCGGATTGCCCTAACTTGTTTGTATAAATTGTGCAGTTTAATCGTCTTTTCATCATAAGTTACCCGATTTGTTTTCTGGCCACTTATTAATGTTATTTCTTCGTATGCATCTTTATCTGCTGCGCCATTAAATACTGAAACTATTTTTTCACCTACAGCCATGTCATAGTTGCCCCATTCCGGTTTAAATAGAATATTACCATTGTTTTCGGTAACAGAGCAATCGGTAAAGGTTATTAAAATTATCTTCGAATGTTCTTGCAGAATGCCTGCAATGAGGCCCTCAACAATAATCCCGTTTTCAAAGGTTAGTTTTGTTTTGCCGCCGGCATCTTTTCCTGTAGCCAAAAGTTCGGCTTCGGTATAGTCCTCGAGCAGTTTTTTTGCATCTTTTAACTTTCCTACAGGTGAAGAGAAGCCATCTGCATGGTAGTGCTTATCGTGCCCTAAAAGTTGTTTGCCAGCGAATGACAAAGCCGTTGGTCCAGTAGTTTTAATAAATGTAACCTCATCATTTGCACTTATGCCAATGTCGGTAAAAACCCCGCTTACCTGCAAGCCTGAACTGTAAACGGCTGTAGCAACGTTTTTGCAGGCAATTGCTTTCATAATGCTCTCTGTTCCTCCCTTTCTAAAAGCCATGGTGTCGGCAAACTGCTCCAACACATCAATAAGATTTTGGAAAGTTGCTGTAACAAACAGTTGAGGTTGGGTTTTGGTAATGTCGTACGGATAATTTATGGTTTCCATATTATACCAAAGTTTTTTAACGTCGGCTTGCATACAGGAAGCGCTTTCGCCGATAGACGAAAGTAAACCAGCGCCATAAATTTTTGGGTTTTCCAAAGTTCCAATCAGGCCGTATTCAACAGTCCACCAGTGCAAACGGCCCAGCAAGGCCATCTCCGACGGTTCGCCCATGTTTTCGCTAATGTAGCGTAACTCTTTTTCCGCCTTTGCAATTGCCCTTTCATCAGTAGCCACGGCTTCTTTTAAAATGGAAAGTTTTCTTATTGCCTCATAAAGCTCAAAATCTTTTTCCGAAAACATAGCTTTGGCACCGATAGAACCAAAATAGCTTAGATAATTATTGTAATCCGTATCGGCAATAATAGGGGCATGGCCGGCACTTTCGTGGATAATATCCGGAGCCGGTGTGTATTCTATATGGTTTATCTGGCGAATATCTGCGGCAATAACCAAAACCCGGTAAGCCTGGTATTCCATAAATGCAGCGGGCGGAATAAAACCATCTACTGTTACAGCGCCCCAGCCAATCTTGCCGAGGTTATCATTCATGGTTTGCAAATCCGGAATGTATTCTATACTTAATCCTGCTCGTTGTAAGCCTTTTATGTATGGGTAATAAGCAACATTTTTAAGATAGCTGTAATTTTGGCGCATCACATATCGCCAAACAGCCTGGTCTATAGGTGTGTATTTCTCATAGTTTTGCGCAACAATGAATTGCTTTAAATGCTTAGGTAATTTGGCTACCTGGGCATTGTTAAAATCATTAAAATCGCTCATTAAGTATTATACTAAGTTAGTTGGTGCCTAAGTTAACTGCTTGCGGCAACCTAAGCAAGAAAGCCGTTGCTTAAATTAACAGCAACAGGTAAATAAAGTTTCGCCGGCCTAAAAATCAGGTTTTTTGGCAAAGCTAAGGCAGCATTTCAACTAATTGTTTCGTCGGGCTGTTCGCTAAATCTTTTTCGGACTTGTGCTGCTTTAGCGAACGAAGTAGCTGAAA
This sequence comes from Pedobacter sp. AC464, assembly GCF_979253075.1. Classification (NCBI taxonomy): domain Bacteria; kingdom Pseudomonadati; phylum Bacteroidota; class Sphingobacteriia; order Sphingobacteriales; family Sphingobacteriaceae; genus Pedobacter; species Pedobacter sp. AC464. The sequence goes on along the minus strand of NZ_CEEDBV010000001.1, from coordinate 1,861,597 downwards.
AAGGATATCGCTGCCATCCCGTTTAGCTACGCAGTTTTTACACGCAACAGCGGTTTTTGGCAACTGCTATAAAAAACGATAGTAGTTGCTAAACCCTTGCCACTTAAACCCGACCAAAGTGTAAAGCCCGCAAAGCGAGGTACGAGCTGCGGACTTGAAACGGGGGCGGGACTGTATTACCCAAAACGATGCAGGCAGTGCTTTTCTAAAAAAAATTAAAGCTTGGGACCTGATTTTTTGCTTCCGATTTTTTTTACACTGAATGTAAAATAATGTTGATATAGGTAGCTAAAAAGGGCCATTAAAACCGAAACTGCAATTCTCGATAGCATGGCTAAGGTTGGATAATCTCTTAAAAGCTCGAGCAAAAATTTAAGGAGAACATAGTTGGCCAGTATATTTATAAACTGAAGGTTCAAAAAACGGAAAAACTGTACGCGGCCTTTTAATTCGCTATGGGTAAATATTACATATTTGTTTAGCAAAAAACTTGTGGGTATGGCAATGCTGTAATCAACCAATAGCGATGCTGTTTCCCGCTGCAGTACAATAATGCCGAAGTTTACCTCTTGACTTTTGAAGATAAAAAAGTAAGCAAAATAGTAACTTAAAATACCAAGAAGTAAGGTTCCACCTCCGGTGGCCAGGTACCTGAAATTATGTTGAGAAATAAAGCCTTTAAAAGGTGGATGAAAGAAATCTATTAATGCTAAAATTGCTTTGCGCATGCTTAATCAAATGTAATCAAAAAGAAGTGGGAAGCTTCTGCTTAAATAGTTATGGGGCAAAGGTAATTTTTTTAGCAAACTTCTTTCGAAATTGTAACTAAAAAAGTCTGCAAGGTTTGTGTGGTGTTTTTTCTGCTACCAGTTGGGCGATTTTATTCTGTTTTAATCAAAAGCAGATTTAATATACCTGAATGTTATCCGCAAAATTTACTTTTTCACGTATTTTATGGGTTGCTGGTGTAAAAGGTAGGTTGCGCCACAAAATCTATTACCGCACACCAGCTATAAGATGGATGCGGTTGAATGCTTATGCCGATTGTGTTTAATTTGTATTTCTGATCGAGTATATTGAAACGGTGACCTAGCGAAGGAACACCACAATCTAAAAGCAAGTGACAAACAATATCCAGGCTGTTCGAGTAGCCAAAGCCTATGTTTTCACTCATTGGTTTATTAGGAAAATATTTTGCCAGCCTTTTGTTAAACTTGTCTCCGTTGCTGCTTTCATGGCTATCTAAATTATTTTTGTTTAAGTCTGTGGCGTGGCTTCTGCTTAATTCAGTAAGTCTTTCGTCAGGGTAGAACATTGGTAGGTTTTTTACCCGTACCTGTTTAAGTAACGAAAGGTAATAACTGTTGTTTTTGGCAATTTTGAGCTCGTTGTAGTTTCTATACCTTCTAACTTTCTCGTTGTAGTTATTTATGTAATCCTGCAGAAATGTGTAATAGAACTTCTCTCCGTCAATACGTATCAGGTTCATGTACAGCACGATATTCTTTTCCTCGTTGCTTAGGTAATCGGAAAATGCAGCTGTGTTTGCTCTTTTAAATTCGGCATCTGTCCAGGTTTGCGCAGAGGCCTTGCCGCCAAGAATAATTAACAGCGTCACAAAATAAAAGGTTCTACTCATGCCTGGCTTTTGATGGATAACGTTTGTAAAACAGATTTATTTCTTTGTTTTCGAAATTTAACATTGTTGCCTCGGTAAGCAATTAGTTACAGCTTTTTGCAGATGGCAAAATGTTAAAATTTGTAATTTTAACCAATCATGAAGAAAATATTTTTGTTGTGTTGCCCTTTATTTCTTTCAGTTTCGCTGAAAGCCCAGATTGATACGGCGGCTTTTAGGCAGATATCGATTGAGGTAAAAAAAGAATTTGCGCCAGATAAGCGCTCGGTTTACTTCAATGTTCAAACCAAAGGCGACACAATTTTTGTGGAAAGCAGTTCGGAAAGTGCTTTAACAGCAATAGATAAACGGGTGCCAGGGATTAAAGGCTTTACCAAAGTAAATGCATTGCTGCCGTCACAAAGTTTAGGCGGTATGACTTACGGTTTGGCGAATTTATCGGTTTGTAATAACCGCTCTGCGCCTCAAAATTCTGCTGAAATGCTTACGCAAATGATTTTAGGAACACCAGTTCGGGTTTTAAAAAAACAAGGTGGCTATTATTTGGTTGAAACGCCAGATGGTTATCTTTCTTACACCGATGCAACTGCGGTAAGCCTAATGAATGCCGACGCTTTTGAATCCTGGAAAAACTCAAAACGAATAATTTATACTTTTGATTTCGGCCATGCGTTTAGCAAAGCCGATGTAAATTCGACCCGGGTTTCTGACCTGGTTAAAGGAAATATTTTACAGGTACTAGCCGAAGAAAGAGGTTATTATAAAGTTGGTTTTCCGGATAAGCGAATTGGTTATATTAAAAAGACCGAAGCGAAGCTATTCTCTGAATGGGAGAAAAGAGCCAACCCAAGTGCTGATGCGATTTTGGAGACGGCCAAGACGTTAATTGGCGTGCCTTATTTGTGGGGAGGTACATCAATAAAAGGGGTAGATTGCAGTGGTTTTACCAAAACGAGTTATTTCCTGAATGGGGTTATCATTCCCAGAGATGCGTCTCAGCAAGCTTTAGTAGGGACAGGAATTGATGTTCTGGACGCTGATTCAATCAGCGTTGAAAAATGTCTGAAAAATTTGCAACCTGGCGATTTGTTGTTTTTCTCAGCAGCGAAAAGACGTGGGATTACCGGTGGAAGGGTTACGCATACCGCAATATATATGGGCAAAGGAGAATTTATCCAGTCTGCAGGCATGGTTAAGGTGAGTAGCCTGGTTCCAGAAACTGCAAATTATGACGAACATCAGAGCAAAACACTGGTAAGTGCAAGGCGGTTTTTAACCGAGATTGGGAAGCCCGAAATTACCAGAGTTGCCGAACATGAGTGGTATGGGAAGTAGCTGAAAGGAAAATAGTTTGTCGGTAAACCTTCATTTACCGACAAACTCGATTTATTAAATTACAAGAACATTCCGCCAGATGCCTCGATGCGTTGTGCATTAATCCATTTAGCTTCTTCGGTGCATAAAAATGCAACAACAGGACCTATATCATCTGGTAAACCTACTCTGCCAAGCGCTGTTTGAGAAGCAATTCCTTTATTCATCTCTTCGTTATCGCGAACAACGCCACCGCCAAAATCAGTCTCTATTGCGCCTGGAGCAACAATATTTACGTTAATTCCTCTTGCACCTAATTCTTTAGCCTGGTACTTTGTAAGCGTTTCCATTGCGCCTTTCATTGATGCATAGGCGGCGTAGCCAGGCAAAGCGAAACGAGCGAGGCCTGTTGAAACGTTAACGATACCACCGCCATCATTTAACAATGCAAGCGCTTTTTGAGTTAGAAAGAATACGCCTTTAAACTGGATATTTACCAGGCTGTCGAACTGTTCTTCGGTCGTTTCTGCAAATGGCGCATGGATTCCAATACCAGCATTATTAACCAGGTAATCGATTTTTTCTGACTGGAAAGTTGTCTGGAGTAAAGACTTCACTTCTGCAAAAAACGCATCGAAGGTTTTTACATCTCCAACATTTAGTTGCAGTGCTGCCGCATTTACACCGATAGTTTTTAGCTCTTCAACCGTTTCCTCTGCATCCTCTTTTTTCGACTGATAAGTAAGAATTACATCCAGCCCTTTTTTTGCTAAATGAATAGCAGCATTTTTGCCTAATCCACGGCTGCCGCCGGTTACGAGTACAACCTTATTTTTTGTTTCCATTTTCTTTTAATTTGATAAACAAAGTTAAATGGAAAGTGGTGGTAAAAATGGTGACAGCTTAAGTTAAAATGGTGAGTGTTTAAGTTTTATATGGTGAAGGTTTCCTTTTTTTCGGCTAGCGATAGAAAATAATGCTCACGATATTGTTTTGGGGTTTGGCCAGCGAAATGTTTAAAAAACTTGGTAAAATTTGATGGATCGTAAGTTAAAATTCTTGCAATTTCAGCAATTGGCATACTTACATTTTGTAGCATCGATTTCGATATTTCCATTAAACGTTCTTCAAAAAAGAAGCAGGGAGAATGCCCGGTTGCGGCTTTAATAGTATTGCTGAGGTGCGTTGGATGCACATGTATTAAATCTGCAAAATCCCTAACCTCAAACATTTCCGTTGCCCTGCCAGCCACAATATCATCTAAATGTTTATCGAGTTCCTTTAAATAGTCAGCGGCAATTTCATGTCGGCGGGCAAAAAATTTCTGAGGGATTTTCATTTATTGTTTTATTACTTGCTTAGCCAAATATAAACCGTAAGTGTGCAAAATAAGGCATTACTTTACTTTTTTACCTGTACCCAACCAAATCAAGCTGTTTAAAATCATCTTATTCTGAGTTTCATTATCAAAGGTAAAAGAAAGTGATTTGTTTGTATTATCGTATTTATGCTCGTAATCCATATCGTTGTGCCCCATATTTACGTACACCATTTTGTAGTTTTTATTGCTCCAAACAACAGGATAATAACCACTATGCCAAATTTCATGCGCTTTGGGGCCGGTTCCTAACGGAAAACTTGTTGAATCTATGGCAAGTAAAATGGTAATGTTTTTATTTTCTCTCAAATCGTTTTGCCAGCGGTACCATTCATTTGGTTGGGACTTGAAAGTATTGGGCAGGTTTTTAGTTACCGGATGATTTTTTTTCTCGACTTTCAGTGTGGCAGATGTTGGTCTCCAGGTATTGCTGCCGTAGCCACCAGAACCTAAAAACGTATTGTGGTACCAATCCCAATCCATATTGTAAGCAGATTTTTCCAGTGCGAAAGCGGAAAAATGAAAGCCCATCCAACCACCACCATTTTCCATGTATTTCTGGAAAGCCTCGCGTTGTTCTTTTTTTTCCGGCCTTGTATCCAGAAACAATACAACCTGGTACCTGGAAAGAAATTTCTCGTTTAAGTTAGCCCAGTTCGATGTAGAATCATAACTAAAATTATTTTGCCTGGCCATTTCAGGCAGTCGTTTATTGGCTTCATTTACAAAACTGACATGCGCCAGGTCGTTCTTGCCTGTATAAAATGCAATTACACTAAACTTTGGTGTTTTAGTTTGCGCAGCTATAGAAAGCGTGAGAAATGATAAAATCAGTAGTGGCAAAAATTTTCCAGTCATTTGTTAAGTTTTTATAATTAAAATTAACAAAAGCAACCTTACAGCTTTTTAATTCAGGCAACAATCTACGCTTTTGTGTTCTCAAAGCGTTTTCAATCGATTGATATTATTAACTGAAAGCCAGAGTGCTAACTACATTTACGCCGAACCTTTTTTACGCAAAATACGCCTAACCTTTTCTAAGTGGCAAATCGAAAGTTCCTTCCGTAACGGTTACAACTGTTTTTATGGTGCTATCTTCATTTGGCGCTTTAAATTCAAAGGTTCCCTTTAGCCTGCCATTGGTTTCGCTCGTAATTTTTACTGTTCCGTTTTCTGATGAGAATGAACCAGATGGTGTTTGATCTTTCATATAAGCGCCAATGCCGTCAACTGGCAGTACATATGTTCCAACTCCTTTGTATCCAAGAATCCCCAGTACAATTCGTTTTTCGCCATTTACAGCTAAAATAGACAGGCTGTTTCCAATTATGGGAACATTTACAGAAATTGCTTCTCCGGTGAAGCCTATTGCAACACCATCAACTTTTACATTTAAATTGTTTGTGCTGCTATTGGTTTCAGGTAGTTTTACTGGTACTAAACTAATTTTAAATTGTCCCTCCGTAATGGTTTTGGTTTCCGTGCCTGCTAAATTTTGTCCCTTAAACTCAAAAGTTCCGGTTATCATTTTCTGTTCGGCATAACTTGTAATGGTAATTGTACCTATTGTGGTAGCCATATAAGAGTCGGTTTGCGGCAGGCCGGCCAGGAGATAAACTGCGGCATTTCCATCGGCTATTTTATAGGTGCCAACGCCTTTAAAATCATTTATGACTAAGCTGAACCCGCTTTGGCCTTTATTTCCAATAATCTGAAGTGTTGTATTGGCGCCAAGATTATAGGTTTGCGCTGATGCAATTGGACAATTCAGTAATACGCCATCTATTTTGCCACTCATTGATGATGTATCCCATTCTGGGTGGTAATCGATGGATTTTTTACAAGATGTACTGAATAAAATGCATGTTAATGCCAGCAGACAAAATTTATGGAATACCTTCACGAGCGTAATTTTTTATGGTTTAATTTACTTGCTAAGATAAAATAATTTAAATAAGCTTCAATTAGATTTTTTGGCCAAGCCTTAATTTTTTAAGTAAATCCTTTTTCAGCGAGGGTTCGATGAATGCAGGGTCTAATCGTCAGATAAAAAAACCGCAGGCTTTTAAAAACCTGCGGTTAAAATATAATTTAAACCTACCGAGTTAAGTTCAGTTTGTGTTTTTAGGCCAGTAGCGTTTTCCAGCTTACTGCTTTTCCAACGATGCCAGCTAAATCGGCAATTGCAACCCGTTCCTGGTCCATGCTGTCGCGATGGCGAATTGTAACGGTGTTGTCCTCTAAACTTTGGTGGTCTACAGTGATGCAAAATGGCGTACCAACAGCATCCTGGCGGCGGTAACGTTTTCCAATAGCATCTTTCTCCTCATAAATGCAGTTAAAATCAAATTTTAGCTCATCCATTATCTGGCGGGCCTTTTCTGGTAAGCCATCTTTTTTGGTTAGCGGAAAAACGGCTACTTTATATGGTGCCAAAGCAGGATGGAGGCGTAGCAACGTTCTGCTATCCTGTTTGTCTTCCGTACTTAGATCTTGTTCTTCAAAGGCATTAATCATGGTTAATAAAAACATCCGATCCAAACCAATAGAAGTTTCAATCACATAAGGAACGTAATTACCGTAAGGTTTTCCATCTTCGTTAAGGTCGTTATCGAAATACTGCATTTTTTTGCCAGAAAATTCCTGGTGCTGCGTTAAATCGAAATCGGTTCTGCTGTGTATACCTTCAACTTCTTTAAATCCAAAAGGAAATTCAAATTCTATATCGGTTGCCGCGTTTGCATAATGCGCCAGTTTTACATGGTCGTGGTAACGGTATTTTTCTGGCGCAGTTCCCAATGCTTTATGCCATTTTAAACGAGCCTCTTTCCAGTATTCGAACCACTTTTTATCTTCGCCGGGCCGAACGAAAAATTGCATTTCCATTTGCTCGAACTCACGCATACGCATAATAAACTGGCGGGCAATCACTTCATTTCTAAAGGCTTTTCCAATTTGTGCAATGCCGAAAGGAATTTTCATTCTTCCAGATTTTTGAACATTTAAGAAGTTTACAAAAATACCTTGTGCAGTCTCCGGACGAAGATAAACCTCATCACTTCCCTCGGCCATTGCACCAAATTGCGTGCTAAACATCAGGTTAAACTGGCGAACATCGGTCCAGTTTGAAGTTTTAGAAATTGGGCAGATTACTTTGTAATCAACAATTAAATCTTTTAGTTGCGCTAAATTTTCTGATTTCAATGCTAAATTCATTTCAACCTCAAGCGCTAAGCCTTTTTTAACAAATCTCCAGCTGGGCTCATCAATAAAAGGGTATTCAGAATTCTCTAAAATGCCGGTCCCATCTTTAAAACTTGGAATCCAGCTTGCCTGCCCTTCGTCACTTAAACCAAGTATTTCTTGTTGAAAATTCTCAAATTTTACTTTGTTTTCTGGTGAGAAATTTGCCAGTTCAGCATATAATTCATCAATTTTATTCTCTAACAACTGGTCGGCACGGTAACGTTTTTTCGAGTCTTTGTTGTCAATCATCGGGTCGTTGAAACCATCAACATGTCCGCTGGCTTTCCAAACTTTCGGGTGCATGAAAATTGCGGAATCGATGCCCACAATATTTTCATGCATCTGTACCATGGCTTTCCACCAATAGGTTTTAATGTTGTTTTTCAACTCGGCACCCAATTGGCCATAGTCGTAAACGGCACTTAAGCCATCATATATTTCGCTGCTCTGAAATACGAAGCCGTATTCTTTAGCGTGTGATATTACATTTTTAAATTGTTCGTCGTTATTCTTTTGAGCCATAATGGTGGCAAAGATAATAAAAAGGCGGGGGCTTTAAAGGTTTAGGCTTTAAGGTTTTTAACCGGCAACCTTAAGGATTTGAAATATCCAACCTAATGCTTTACCGCACTTTAAACTATGCTTTTCAGAAATCTTTATGCTGAATGCAAATGTCTGTATGTCTACTCGGCCTCGCCTGGCAATCATAATATTGAACAGTTGACGCTTTCCGAATGCCTGTTTGTTGCAGTGGAGCAATCGAAGTAAAATCTATAAATTCAACTATACCTTGTTGCGGTAAACAAGAATTCTGTTTTGCAACTTACATCTTCCATTTTTTTCTATTTTTGAAACATGAAATTTTACCATTTGCTTTTTCTGTCGGTGATAATCTTTTTTGCATCATGCAAGCAGGAAGAAAAAGTTCATCACTATATTAAGTTTAATAAAACTGCAGAACTCTATAAGTTTTTAAAGTGGTCGCCAGAAAATCGTTTTCCTTTAATCAGCGCTCACCGAGGCGGGCCAATGGCTGGCTTTCCAGAAAATTGTATCGAAACCTTCGAAAACGCAACCACTTATAACCCGGTTATTATCGAATTTGATATTGCTTACAGTAAAGATTCGGTTATGGTCATCATGCATGATGATAAGTTGGATAGAACTTCGACCGGGAAAGGCAATATAGGCGATTACACCTACGAAGAACTAAGAGCATTTTACCTGAAAGACAATGATGGTAAGGAAACAAACTTTAAAATCCCGACTTTAGACAGCGTGTTGACCTGGAGCAAAGGAAAGGCTTTGCTTACCATCGATTTGAAAAAAGGTGTTTCATATGCCAGGGTAATTGAAAAAGTTCGTCAATATAAGGTAGAAAGCAATTCAATCATTATTACGTATACAGCAAACCAGGCTCAGGAAGTACATCAGCTGGCGCCCGATTTAATGATTTCAGCCTCTGTGCAGAAAAAGGCGGAGCTAAAACGGTTGAACAATTTAGGTATACCAAACGATAGAATTGTAGCATTTGTGGGTGTAAGCGCACCTGAAAAAAGCTTGTATGATTTTCTGCATGAAAAAGGAATAACTACAATCCTCGGAACAATGGGCAATATTGATAAAAGTGCAATTGCCAGCCCTGCAAGAAATATTTATTATCACCTGGTAAACAATGGAGCGGATATTTTGTCGGGTGATAACCTTCCACAGGCAGCCGAAGAGCTTGATAAGTTTCGGTATAATAAGAAGCTTACGTCATCATTCGTTAATTAACCACAGCTGGAATTTGTGCCTGATATTAGGCAAATCTTTTGGTTAAAAAATTTTATATGAGTATTTCAGTAAGAAATCTTTCTAAGCATTACGATAAGCAAAAGGCCGTAGATTCGATAAGTTTTGAGGCAAAACCAGGGCGTATATTGGGTTTTCTTGGTCCAAATGGCGCAGGGAAATCCACTACAATGCGTATGCTTACCGGATATTTGGAACCAACATCTGGAGATGCTGAAATTTCGGGTAAAAACATTTTAACGAGCGCAATCGAAGCCAAAAAACAGATGGGTTATTTGCCCGAAAATACACCGCTTTACACAGAAATGTACGTAAAGGAGTTTCTCCGCTTTATTGGCCAAACGTATCAATTAAAAAATTTGCCTGCAAGAGTTGATGAGGTAATAAAAATGGTCGGTTTAACGCCCGAGCAGCACAAAAAAATAGGAATGCTATCTAAGGGTTACCGGCAGCGGGTAGGCTTGGCGCAAGCGATTATCCACAACCCTGCGGTTTTGATTTTAGATGAGCCAACTTCAGGGTTAGATCCGAATCAGCTGGTGGATATAAGAGCACTTATTAAAGAACTTGGCAAAAACAAAACGGTCGTAATTTCTACCCACATCATGCAGGAAGTAGAGGCAATTTGCGATGACATCATCATCATAAACAAGGGCAAAATTGTGGCAAATGACACGCTTGCAAACATTAAACAAAATCATAGCCAACATTCTTTAGAAGAAATTTTTAGAACCTTAACTGCTTAAAATCGAGGTTGATGTAATCAATTTATTGATAAGTCTTTTTCTTTAAGAAGCGTTTTCCTAAACATCAGATTCGCTGACCAGTAAAGCATTTCCCATTTCGTAACCAGCGCTTTTTTACGAAGAAGAAATTGGCTTTTTTGCTTCAATATTTCATATCTTCGGCATTTAAAATTGTATGTACGCAGTATTTAAACGCGAATTGTTAAGTTTTTTAAGTTCGATGGTTGCCTATATTACCATCGGTATCTTTCTTGCTGTTTCCGGTCTTTTGCTCTGGTTTTTTCCTGATACTTCTGTTCTAGATTATGGTTATGCCGACCTTGGCGGTTTTTTTAGTCTTGTGCCCTATTTATTTATGTTTTTGATTCCGGCAATTACCATGCGTTCTTTTGCCGAAGAACAAAAGGAAGGTACATACGAACTGTTAGTCACCAAGCCAATTAGCCAATGGCAAATCATTTGGGCAAAGTATTTAGCCTGTGTTATTTTAGTTTTACTCGCCCTAATACCAACATTGATATATTATTATTCGATTTCAAAACTTGGTTTGCCGGAAGGGAATATTGATTCAGGTTCAGTAATTGGCTCTTATATTGGTTTGTTTCTATTAGGCTCGGCTTTTACCGCAATGGGTATTTTTGCCTCCTCATTAACTAAAAATCAAATTATCGCATTCGCAATTGCTGCAGCTTTATGTGCCTTTGCATTTTTAGGATTTGACTATACAAGTGAAATCTTTTCGATGCAGAGTTTCGAGACAACCATATCCTCGTTAGGTATTAATCAGCATTACCAATCGATAAGTCGCGGCGTTTTAGATACTCGCGATTTAATTTATTTTATCAGTTTTTCTGTTCTGTTTTTATTATTCACAAAACTGGCCACCGGGAGGAAATGATGATGAAAAAGAAATGGCTTAACCTTTTTGTTGTGTTACTTGCATTGGTTTTACTAAACGTTGGCGGTCATTATTTTTTCCACCGCTTCGATTTTACTTCTGATAAAAGATTTACCCTCAATGATAAAACAAAAAAGCTACTGCTCGATACGAAGAAGCCAATTATTGTAACTGTTTTTCTGGATGGAAAGTTGCCCGCCGCTTTTAAGCGCTTGCAGACTTCGGTAAAGGATTTATTGGCTGATTATAAAGCCTATTCCAAAGCCAATTTGAAAATTGTTTTTGTTGACCCCTTAACAGGCTTAAGCGCTGCAGACCAGGATACGGTAATTAACAATCTTTATCAACAAGGAATAGAAGCTACAAATTTGAGCGTAAAAACAGAAAGTGGCTTAACCCAAAAACTCGTTTTCCCGATGGCAATGATAGAAAGTGATGGAAAGCAGATGCCTGTTAAACTATTGCAAAACCTTGATGCCGGGGGCAGTTACGAAGATAATATAAACCGCTCTATCGAAAATCTTGAGTATATCTTTACCTCAAGCATTAAAAAGGTGCTTACCGGAAATAATCCGAGGATTGGTTTTACTGAATCTAATGGCGAACCATCTGATTTACAGCTATATGATGCAATGCACACGCTTGCGAATAGTTATGAGGTTGGTCGCGTGGATTTGAATACAATTGATAAGGCCGGATTAGATAAACTGAAAATGATGATTGTGGTAAAACCCCAAACGGAGTTTTCGGAAACGGAGAAATACAAGTTAAATTATTTTGTGATGAACGGCGGACGGGTGCTGTGGAGCATCGACCAGATTTCAGCAGAGCTCGACAGTTTGAGAGGTAAAGGCAGTCAGATGGTGTTCAATAAGGCTTTAAACCTTGATGATATGTTGTTTATTTACGGAGCCAGAATAAATTATAACATCATTGCGGATAAGAATGCTGCGGAGATTCCGGTTTCTACCGGCGTAGTTGGTGGCCAGCCTCAATTACAGCTTGTTCCCTGGGTTTACTACCCGATTTTGCTGCCCGATACGGATGCTAGCGTGGTTAAAAATTTAGATGGCATCAAAGCAGAATTCGCCAGTACGGTTGATACCATTGGCGCCAAAGGTATAAAGAAGACAAACATTTTAACCACTTCTAATTTTAATAAGGTATTTAATGTGCCTAAATTATTTTCGCTTCAAATGCTTGCAGAACAGCCGGATCCGGAAACATTTCGTAATCCGTTACAAAGTGCTGGTGTTTTATTAGAGGGAAATTTTTCTTCAGTTTTTTCCGGCCGACCGCTTCCGGCGGGTATTTCTACGCCGTATACCAATGCTGCGGTAGGCAAACCCGCCAAAATGGTTGTGATAGGAGATGGCGATATTTTTAAGAATCAGGTGGTGGCAAAAGACAATTCGCCCTTGCCTTTAGGTTTTGACCGCTATACACAGCGTACCTATGGTAACAAAGCTTTACTGCTAAACATTGCCGATTATTTTACTGATGATGATAACTTAATCGCTTTGCGTAATAAAGACGTTAAAATAAGGCTGTTAGACCGGGCAAAAGTTAAAATCGAGAAAACCAAGTGGCAGATTGTAAATATTGTTGCGCCCATGCTATTGTTAATATTCTTTGCAATTTTTCAACATTATTACCGCAAGTACAAGTACGCTAAATAATTTTTATATTTTTGAAGAAGACTAATTGATATCATGAGATTTATTGTATCCACATCAACTTTATTAAAACACCTGCAAACAGTTAATGGTGCATCTAGCAGCAGTACTGTTTTACCTATATTAGAAAATTTTCTGTTCGAAATCAAAGATGGTAATTTAACTATATCAGCCACTGATTTACAAACAAGTATGACAACGGCTTTGGCTGTAGAATCAAAAGAAGAAGGCAAAGTAGCTGTTCCATCAAAAATTCTGCTTGATACGCTAAAAACTTTACCAGATCAGCCGATTGCTTTCAATATTGATGATGCTACTTTCGCTATCGAAATTAGTGCTGGTGACGGTAAATATAAACTGAGCGGCGAAAATGGCGACGATTTCCCGAAAATTCCAGTTGTAGAAAATGCTTCATCGGTAAATCTTCCCGCATCAGTTTTAACTGAAGCAATAACAAAGACCATTTTTGCAGTTAGTAATGATGAATTACGGCCGGCTATGACTGGTGTTTTCTGCCAGTTATCTCCGCAACACATTACATTCGTAGCTACTGACGCCCATAAGTTGGTTCGTTACCGTCGTATGGATAGCAAGGCAGATAAAGCAACATCATTTATTTTGCCTAAAAAAGCATTAACACTTCTAAAAGCGGCACTGCCATCAAACGATATTAACGTCTCTGTTGACTATAACGCCACAAGTGCTTTCTTTAAATTTGAAAACATAAACTTAGTGTGTCGTTTAATAGACGAGCGTTATCCTGATTATGAGGCAGTTATTCCGCAAAATAATCCAAATAAGTTAGTTATCGACAGAAGCTTGTTTTTAAACACACTTCGCAGAGTGGTAATTTTTGCAAATAAAACGACCCATCAGGTTCGTTTAAAAATTAATGGAAGTGAATTGAATATTTCTTCTGAAGATTTGGATTTTGCCAACGAAGCTCACGAACGTTTAAGTTGCCAATATGATGGTGAAGACCTGGAAATAGGCTTTAACGCCCGGTTTTTAATCGAAATGCTCAGCAACCTTAGTGGCGATGAAGTAACGCTTGAACTTTCTACACCGAACAGGGCAGGGCTGCTTATTCCTCAAACAAATGATGATAATGAAGATGTATTAATGCTGGTAATGCCGGTAATGCTAAATAATAGTTATTAATCGACTAAAATTTTAGTTTATTCATAGGAAATGGCTTGGTTTTTGACCAAGCCATTTTTGTTAATACCAAATACAACTACCTATGAAAATCTTTACAAAACGTGTCTCACTACGCTTCTCAGGCGTGCTTGTTCTTTTTATCACATTCTTTGCATCCTGTAGCAAAAAAAATCCGGATGTTATCGTTAATGGGCAAGCTAAAATCAAAGTAGTAAACGCTGTGCAAACAGATGTTAAACAAGATGTTTTTGTTGATAAGCAAAAAATGACAACCAATTCTTTAGCCTTTGGCGAAACAAGTGAATACGTTAAAATTCCTTCGGGAAACAGGACTTTAAGTTATATTGATACCAATAACTTGAACACCGATGCAAGTTTAAACTTTACCCCATCAATAACCTATAGTACATTTTTAGTTGCAGATAGAAACGGAAACAGGGAAATACTTAACTATGAAGATAATTTAAGCAATGCAGACATCGCTACTGCGAAATTTAGAGTTATCAACTTAACGCCTTTTTTTAACACCGGGATAAATGTGAGTATACAGGCGGGTTCGCCATTTGTAAACGCTTTACTTTTCAAAGAAGCATCGAACTACTTTAACCTCGAGGCTGGTGCAGCAATCAGGTACAATGTAGTAGGCTCCGGAAGCATCAAAACAATTGCGGCAACCGAGCTAATACCTGGTAAAATTTATTCTATTTGGTTTAGCGGCTTAACCGCTTCTACTTTAGAGGCACATTTAATTGTAGATAATTAGAGTTTGTATTTTCATTAAATATTTAGAATACTAAGGCTATCTTTACAGTTCATTTTTACCGAATCGACATGAGCGACAAACCATCCCTGCTTTTTCAACTTCTTTTTTTGTGCGGAGCAATTTGTTTGATTACCGCTTGCGTGAAAAGCGATAATACCGATTTAGATACTAAAGTCCGCCTTATAAACGTAGTAGACGGCCCTTCGCAGGATTTTTATCTGAATAATGTATTGGTATCCAATTCTGTGGGCTACGGTACAAACAGCGCTTACGCAGTAACGGCAGCAGATAAGCTTTACACTATTCTGGCTAAAAATACCGGCACTCAAAATGTAAGTGATTCTATCAGCGAAAAACTGAGGGTGGGTAGAAATTATTCTGTTTATTATTATAAAACCTCTTCACAGGATTCGCTGCTAAAAATATATGAGGATGATTTAACACCTAACGGAGATAGCGCACGGGTTCTTTTTATCAATCTCGGCTACA
The DNA here is from genome assembly GCF_979253075.1 of Pedobacter sp. AC464. Classification (NCBI taxonomy): domain Bacteria; kingdom Pseudomonadati; phylum Bacteroidota; class Sphingobacteriia; order Sphingobacteriales; family Sphingobacteriaceae; genus Pedobacter; species Pedobacter sp. AC464. Next base: position 1,846,493 of record NZ_CEEDBV010000001.1, on the reverse strand, counting down.
CGCTGCGCTCCAAGGTAAATATAAAAACGCCAGCAATGACAACCACTTTAGGCTTCGGTGAAAAAACGGGTTACATTTCGCTCAAAGCCGATTCAACCTCTAAAATGTCGTTCAATTTGGTAGATTCTGCTAATGTGGTTGATGTTATTGTTCCGACCATTTTTTCCAAAGGAAAAACATACACTATTCTAATAGACGGCGTGACTAAAGGTGTTGGCACAGGCAAACTTCGCGAACGCTTAATCACCAATAACTAATTAATTTTATTAATAACTCTGGAATACTCTTTTAATCAATTTGATATTCCTACTTTTGCCTAAAATCAGAAACTTTGGAATTATTACAACAACTCTGGGATTTTATTGCCCATATAGATGTTCACTTAGCAGAAATCATTCGCGATTACCAGACTTGGACCTACCTTATTTTATTCCTAATTATTTTTGCTGAAACCGGCTTCGTAGTTACACCATTTTTACCAGGAGATTCTTTACTTTTTGCAGCAGGTGCATTAATAGCAGGCGGAAACACAGGTTTAAATATATGGCTAATGCTGCTGATTTTAATTGTTGCAGCGATTGCCGGCAACACCTTAAATTATAAACTCGGTACCGTTTTGGGTTCCGGCGTTTTTAAGGAGGAAAATAAAATTTTAAAGCTTAAGTATTATCACCAGTCTCATGAGTTTTTCGAAAAGCATGGTGGTAAGGCAATAATGTTAAGCAGATTTCTTCCTATTTTCAGAACCATCGCACCATTTGTAGCTGGAATTGCAAAAATGCCGTTCGGCCGCTTTACTTATTACAACATTATTGGGGGTGTTACCTGGATTTTCGCATTGCTTGTAGGCGGCTATTTATTAGGACAAATTCCAATCATCAAAAATAACTTTGAGATTGTTATTTTAACAATTGCCGTTGTAACCTTTGTTCCCGCAATTTGGGCTGCCGTTAAAAGCAGAATGCAGCCTAAAAAAATAGAAGAGATTATTGAAGGGGAAGATTCAAAATAGCAAAAATTTTTTTAAAAGGTAGCATAGCGTTTTCGATTATATAAAATCGCTTATGTTGGTAGTAGAATAGAGATTTTATAATTCTCTTCCTATCGGAATTCCGTTACGGTATTTCTTTTCTACATTTTCCTGCATCTGCTTTTCCTCAGGTTCTAAATCTATTTTAACAAGGTCTTTTAACTCAGGCTGACCAGCATCTACCCAGGCCGAATACCAAAAGGAGCCAATCTCCAGAATCGCAGAACGCATTTGCTTTTCTACCATATGATTCATCTTATCGTGGTAAGCTTTTGAATATGCTGTAGAATATTGTTTTAATACCGTGTTGTTTCGCTCGCTAAAACTATATTTCTTGTCAGACGGAAACGATGCAGCTAACTGTGCCTCAAAAGTTAATACGCTATCAACCAAACTGTGTGTATGTTTCACAATTTTCCAGCTCTCCTCTAAAGGATTTTCTATGTATTGCGCTTTGCCCACGATGAAATTATAGTTTGTAGAAAATAGTTCGGGCAGCCTGCTTTCCCAAAATGCATGGATGCCAGCCTGATTTGTGAGTTGTCCGTTGTGATTATTTGTTGTATGCAAAGGCACATGCGCATCACCAATATAATGCCCTAAGTCAGCAGCGTACTTCAAAATCTTAATGGAATCTCTCGTTTTAAAAGCTTTTACTAAATTATAATAGGTTCGTTGAATTTGCCATGGAACAATACCATTGGCATTCAAATGCTTCAATCCATACTTTGCTAAAGCATCATTATATTTCTTTGGGATGCTGTCAATATCGCTTTCATAATTTTCGACGTCGAGGTAATGCCGGGGCGCCTCCAATGTGTCAGCATAACGCCGCTTATCTGGGTCTACAGCATGTTCTGTAATGTATTTGATGCCCTTTTTGTAAAAACCTATCATGCCCGAAGGCAAAGTAAAAATAGCCAGGTTATTTATCCTCTGGTGTGCAAAGAAACCCCACGATGTACAAAAAAATAAAGGGATGATTAACGCAATCAGTATCGTTAATCGTTTCATAATTGAAGATAGTCTTTAGGGCTTTTTGAACCTTGTACCTTTAGCTAACATTCCCCCTAAAATCGAAATTGGGGCGAAAATCACTATCGCCAGAATTTGAGTCCAGTGATTTCCCTCAGATTTGAAGAGCGAGAAACTTGCAAAGCCTGCAATGAGTAGAGCAAGTATATAATTTACATTAAGGGTGCTGCTTTTTGAAATTAGATTTGTGGCGTAACCTGCTATAATCGAAAAAAGTGCACCATAAATTGCGCTACAAATAATGAAAAAGTTCGTGGCATCAGCATGTGGCTTTTGCCCAGAAATTTTGAACAATAAGAGCGATGTTATCACAAAAATTGCATAACCAACTATAACCGCTAAAATTTTTCTAATCATAATTACTTAAACACCAAACTGATTTAAATGATGATCTAAATGTTTATAAAACATATTGTTCCATTCACCTTTAGTAAGTTTTCCGAACGAAAGCGATTCTTTTCCGTCGAAATGACTTTCGCCCAACTCTTGCGTTTGTTGTAGGTATAAAATTAAGCGATTTTTTTCTTTCTCAAATTCCTTTTCATCGGTAATTATAAAAGAAGGAGCAGTATGACTGTTCCGTTTATACGGTTTTTCACTAACCACGACATTTTTTACGAAAGCTTTCAGCATTAATTTCATTAAAGCGTTGGGCTTTGGATGCTTGTTTTCGTAAACCATTTCATAGCTGACACTGCAATGTGCCAGCATTTGCGAAACGTTCATTTTACCCCATTGCTGTGGCGTTGAAGGATTTAATTTGTTAATTCTTTCGATTACTTCGCTAGTTACTGCGGCTTGAAAAATGTTTTTCATGTTTGTATTTATTGTTTTTTATATTTTGATATCTTGAAAAAGCTTTGAAGTTTCGATGTTTTTGTTTGAGTTTGATTGCGAGCGTTCTTCGCGGTGCGCCAAGCGTATAACTTAAATTTATTCGCTTGAGCGGTGTGATCGCATCATTATCTATTGCATATTTCGCTCCCGATACATACATCAAATGTTAATATGAGGATACCAATCTTGCAGATTAGATTCCCTTCGATAAACTATTGGTGGGGAATTTTTCGTTTTTACTCCAATTTTAACAGGAAAGGGATTCTGTCGTTCAGCGATGCAGCCTGTTCCATGTTGCAGTCCTTCAACCGGCTGCTTTGAAGCGAAAATTTCTGCTTCGAAACCTTGTTGTCTCAGTTGTAAATTTGTCAGCTTAACTAAAAGCAGGTTTAGCTGTTCGGAGTTATCCATGCTATATTTGGTGTTGTGTAATTTACATTGTTAAATATAGGGCTGGAATATGCAAGGTTAAGGAAAATATTTTATTGATAATGATAATTCTTTACCTTTAAGCAAAAAAATATGGAATTATCCTGCCCGATATCTGCTGAAAGAGTTAACGAAAATGTTGTTAGGATTGTAGCCTTCATGGTTGCTATGATCGCGATCTGCTGTATTGCGTTTTCAAATTATTGGGCAATAAGCTTATTAGCTGTGGATTTTGCTGCGAGGGCCTTTGGAAACGGAAAATTTAGTTTACTGAAATTGATTGCCCTGAATATTTCGAAAGCTTTGAATTTAAAGCCAACGATGACGGATTTGGCACCTAAAAAATTTGCGGCAACCATGGGCTTTGTATTTTGCCTGCTGATTACCGCAACATTTCTTTTTAGCTTTGCTAATGCGACCTTAATTCTTATTTCCATAATGGTCATGTTTGCATTACTCGAAAGCCTATTTGGCGTCTGCGTAGGATGTTACGTTTATACTTTTCTACAAGTATTTAAACGTAAAAAAGCGTAACTATTTATGCAATGCTTTTCTAACAGCAGGCGCAATTTCGTTTCCAAAAATTTCTATCGATTTCATCATTGCTGCATGTGACGGCCCGCCAACATCCATGTGAGCGGAAAAACGAGTAAGGCCAAAGGTTTCTTCCATTGCCAAGATTTTATCAACCGATTCCTTCGCGTCACCAATAATTAGTGCGCCATTGCTGTTTCTGCCGGCCTCAAACTGGTTTCGCTGAAACGGTGCCCAACCACGGGTTTTGCCAATACGGTTCATTTGGGCAGAATATAATGGGAAATAATAGTCAGAAACCTCCTGACTGTTTTCGCCAAACAGCGAGTGCATGTGTACGCCAACTTCGAATTTATTCATATCGTGGCCGTAAGCCTGATAAACTTTTTTGTAATAATCGAAAAGTGGTTTGAATTGCACAGGCTGACCGCCGATGATGGCAAACATTACAGCCAAACCTAATCGTCCTGCTCTTTCAACAGATTCGGGTGTACCGCCAACAGCTACCCATATTTTTAAATTATCGTTAACTGCTCTTGGCAAAACCTCTTGATTAACCAATTCAGGCCGGAATTTCCCTTTCCAGGTTATCTTTGCTTCCTTATTGATTTTCAACAGCAATTCTAATTTCTCTTCATAAAGTTCATCGTAATCTTCAAGATTGTAACCAAATAATGGGAAAGATTCGATGAAACTTCCACGACCAGCCATCAATTCCGCTCTTCCGTTCGAAATCAAGTCGACAGTTGCGAAATTTTGATATAGTTTTATCGGGTCTGACGAACTTAGAACCGAAACAGCACTACTCAACTTGATGTTTTTAGTAACTGTTGCAGCAGCGGCTAAAATAATTTCAGGACTCGAAACGGCATAGTCAGGACGGTGGTGTTCGCCAATGCCGTAGAAATCTAATCCTACTTCATCCATCAATTTAATTTCTTCTATAATCTCCTGAAGTCTCTGTTGCGCAGACTGAATTTCTCCTTTTGCATTAATTTGCAAATCTCCGAACATGCCGATACCTAATTCCATATTGCTAAAATTTATGTTTCAAAGGTAACAGCTTAGCGGTAAAGAAATTTTGATGTATGATAAGAAAAAATCAAAGGGCATGCAAACCACCCGCAATGCAACAGTTGTAAATACAGTCCGTTTATTTTTTAGAAAGAATTAACTGATTTACCTATTCTATTTTTTTACCTTTCATTGCGGTAGATATCGCAGCATCCATAACACGTTCGGCAAATGGCCGGGTAAACTCGTTAAGTTCATCCGCCTTTTTCAGGATAATATCTTTTTCCTGGGTGGCAAGGGCAGTTTTCAATGCTTCGATATGAACTTTCGTTTCAGAAATTTCGTCCTTTGTTAGGTGTTCAGCATGCTTTTCTATAAATCTTTCTGCGGTATAAAGTAACTGTTCACCTTCACTCCGGGCCTCAATCAACATACGCTGCTGCACATCACTCTGTGCAAACTCAATACTATCTAAAAGCATTTTCTCAACGGTATCATCACTCAAACCGTAGCTTGGTGTTACTTCAATCTCCTGTTTTACTCCAGATCTAAGTTCAATAGCCTGAACCGTCAAAATGCCATCAGCATTTAGCAAAAAGTTAATATCTACTTTTGGCAAACCGGCCGGCATCGCTGGAATTCCTTTTAAATCAAACTCGGCAAGCTTACGGTTTTCCTGCACTAAATCACGTTCACCCTGATAAACCGAAATTTTCATATTTACCTGCCCATCAACAGAAGTGGTGTATTGGCGGCCAGCCTTGGTCGGAACTTTGCTGTTTCTTGCAATAATTACATCCATTAAACCACCCATGGTTTCAATACCCAATGAAAGTGGCGTAACATCAAGCAGCAGGATATCCGAACGGTTTCCGGCCAAAACATCGGCCTGAATGGCGGCACCAAGCGCAACAACCTCATCAGGATTAATATTATCTTGCGGCTTTTTGCCGAAGAAATTTTCTACAGCTTGCTTTACAAAAGGGGTACGGGTTGAGCCACCAACTAATATTACTTCGTCAATATTTTCTGAGCTCAAGTCAGCATCTTTCAAAGCGTTTTTACATGCCGAAATCGTCTCCTCAACTTTTGTTGAGATGAGTTGCTCGAACGTCTGTTTATCTAATGTACACCAAATATCACCAACCTTTTCATTGTATAAATTCTGGGTCGATAAAGCTTTCTTCGCAGCTTCTGCTTGCAAACGCAAGGTTTGCATTAGAATGTTATCGGTAGCAACCCTGGCGAAATCAAGATTGTTTTTTTCTATCCAATGGTTTAAAATGGCACGGTCAAAATCATCTCCACCTAAATAAGTGTTCCCATTTGTGGCCAAAACCTCGAAAATTCCATTCTGTATCTGCAGAATCGACACATCGAAGGTTCCGCCACCTAAATCGTAAACTGCAATGGTTTTTTGCTCAGTTGGATCTAAACCGATACCGTAAGCCAAACTGGCGGCGGTAGGTTCATTTACAATGCGCATCACATCAAGGCCTGCAAGTTTCCCGGCATCACGTGTTGCCTGGCGCTGGCTATCGTTGAAATAGGCAGGAACCGTAATCACCGCACGGTTAACTGGTGTTTTTAAAGCATGCTCGGCCCTGGCCTTAAGCTCTTTCAAAATTTCGGCTGATAATTCTATTGGGGTATAAAACCGGTCGCCAGCCTGGATTTTCACCAAAGCATCGCTATCATCATCGATAATTTTATAAGAGAAAATATCTTTATGTTCCGCAACATCTTTATACGAACGGCCAAGTAAGCGTTTTACGGAAAAAATTGTGTTTGCAGGGTCTGTGGTTAAATATTCTTTTGCCTCATTGCCTACAATTGCTTCGTTTTGGTTGTTGAAATAAACTATAGACGGCACTAAAAGTCCTTTACCGGCATCATTAATTACCTGCGGGTTTTTATCAGGATTGATAAAGGCAACCAAACTATTTGTTGTGCCTAAATCTATTCCTACTATAATTTCTTCCTTTTGAAACGAACCTGTAGCAAGGTTAATTGATATTTTTGCCATGTGGCGAATTTACGGAGATTGTTGCAATGTTTCAGGGCTGAAATGTTTTAATGTTGTAAATTAAAGCGGTAAGATTGCGGCTCAGGGAATTGATTGAACAATATGCTGAGGCCTGTAAGAATTTTTAACAGCCGACTATTTTTTGTTCTTTTCCTCAATCCATAGCGACATATACCGGGTGCTTTGTAAAGTATGGTGGTTCAGGATCTGACCCATAAAATTTTTACGGCGATGGGATTTTAAATCTAATTTTTCAATATCAGCAACAAATTTATCGGCGAAATTCGAGGAAGGGTAGCGTTCATTGATAATACGAATTCCATTTTTTTGTGCGTTATGCCAGGCTGATTTATCCTGATACAACATGACCGCTTTATCAACAAAAACCACGAAATCATCTTCAACAAACCCGTTCCACTCCAGATTACCTTTCATTGCTTCGGCACCAACCAGAGTTGTTACAGAGGGCGTACCAACTTGCATTGCATCGATAAACTTACCTTTTACGCCGGCGCCAAACTGAATGGGGGCGAGTAAAACCTTATGTTTCGAAATCGTTTCCTGTGCATTGATTGCTCTTCCTTTTACAAAAAATCTTTCCTGCCTGTTTTCCAGTTGCAACACTTTTTGCGATGCATAAGCCCCGTAAATATTCATATTCACGCCAGGCAATTTTTTCCTTAACAGTGGCCAGATTTTCGTTTTTAAAACTTGAACTGAATTCCAGTTAGGTTCGTGCAGGAAGTTACCAATAAAGATAAAATCGGCCCTGGCCTCAAATGGAAGCCAATTACTTATGTTTTCGGAACGAATTGCATTTTCTAAAAACGGAAGATAGTATAGCAGAGCAGGTTCGATATTGAAGGTTTCTTCCAGAATTTTGATTTCCACTTCAGAAATTATCAAAGATAGATCACATCTCAGAATTGCCGCCAGCTCCCTTTTAGCAGTATCAGAAAATAAATCTACCGGACTTTGTGTTTTATCACTTTGCTGCCGTGCGCTCCGGAGAAAATGTAAATCTTCTGTGTCTAAAATTCTAAGTGCCTCCGGACATTCCTGCTGCACCCGCCAGCCATACTGTTCTTCTACCATAAATCGATCGAAAAGGACGATTTCGGGATTCAGCGTTTTCAATAATAAATTGAAACTTTCATCATTTAGTTTTATTTGCTGTTCAATAACTTCAGTTTCAGAAAAATCATAACTGAAATCACTTTTAGAAGCCGCAGATGCGAACGTAATGTTGAAACCTTTGCGCAAAAACAAATCAACCAATTGGATCATCCTCGTCCCGGCTGCTGATGAAGTCGGTTCAGGCCATACTAATCCAATAATCAATATCTTTTTTGCACTCATATTTAACTGCAAAGTAAGTCGTTTTTTTTGTCTCCCGTATATCAAACGGAAAAGTTCTAAGTTCATCGCGTAAATCTTTCTGAAACACGCACCATATGTTAAATATTCTTAATTTTGCAGCTCAATCACAAAGACCCGAATGTTAGGATTAAAATTGTTAACAGACCCACGCTGGGCAAATATTGCAGAATCGAACCTAGCCGAAATCTTATCTGACCATGCATGGTGCGAACAAAAAGCAGCATCGAATGCCATTACCTTAATCACTCAAAATTCTGAACACCAGGATTTGGTAGATGAATTGACTGCAATTGCTATCGAAGAAATGCAGCATTTTCAAATGGTAATTGAAATTATTAAAGAACGTGGCTACACTTTGAGTCGGGAAAGGAAAGATGATTATGTGGGCCGGTTGGTAAAGTTTAGTAAAAAAGACGGTAGCAGAAATCAGGCCTTTATCGACAGACTTTTATTTGCCGCAATGATTGAAGCCAGAAGCTGTGAACGGTTTCGTGTATTATCTTTAAACATTAAAGATGAAAAGCTGGCTAAATTCTATCATGAACTTATGGTTTCTGAAGCAGGTCATTATACGACATTTTTAAATTTTGCCCGCAAATATAGTGTCGACGTAGATGTTGATAAGCGCTGGAAAGAATGGCTGGAATTTGAAGGTGAGTTAATTCAAAGTTTTGGCAAAAAAGAGGCAATACACGGTTAAAATTTATTGGTTTAAAGGTTAAGTTTATCTGCTGTAAGCCGAGTTTACGCGTTCCCGCTCAACTTTTTTCAATTCTTTCTTATGAATATTCCGTAACCAAATTACAATATCCTGATAGCTGTCGATGCCTTTCGGCTGATTATTTAGTTTTAAAAAACTGTCAAAAGCGGCATCCATATAACCGAACATATCACCATTATATTTTCTCCAGAATTCCTTTTCGGTTTTAAAATCAGCCAAAACCTTGGGTTCTATCTTCTCATAAAGTAGTTTGTAATCCTGCGGTGATTTCATTCTAATTTCAAACAAAATATACCTTAACATCTCATAATTAGCCGAGTATTGATAATTAACATCGGGCATATTACTTGCAGTTAAATAGCCTAAAAGATTCGCTTCATCTTCGTAAGATATCCCTAGTTGATGGGCGATTTCGTGGCAGGAAACGTAAGGCTTAACAAAATCTGGTAAAGCCATATTCATATTTGCTTCGCCGGTTAAAGGCGCATAATAGCCCTCTATGCCCGCTTTACTGGTTAGCCAATTGCTTGAAACAGGCTTTAGGCAAGGGTTTTTATAACGAAACAATGAATTTTTGTTTTTTAATAAATCGTACGCTTTCGAAGAGTTTCGCTCTAAATCGTTAATGGAATACGCCGGGATTTTGCTTTGCTTTGATTTTAAACTATTCGTTTTTTCCACAAAATAATCGCCCAGCAGAACCAATTCTTTTACACTATATTTTTCATCTCCAATGCCCAGTTCTTCGCTTACACTTGGCCGACTGTAATTTAGACCCCAGGCAATTTTGAAAAGAATGTAGAGCACTAAAAAAAAGTTTAAAACTTGCAGCGGAACTATAACGCGGTGTTTTCTATTTAAGGTTTTTCTCTTTCTAAAAAACCTGACAACTTTATAAATAACAAAGCCGATAAGCAATAGATAAACAAGATCGCCAATGGCAAAAGGGAAAATTGAGGAAACAAATCTAAGTGAAGAAGAAATATAAGGGTAAATACCGGTTGAATAATACGTTAAAACCAGTTTAGGAAACAGGCCGAAAACGAAAATCAGGATGGTTAAACTGATTGAAACCGAAATTCTTTTGTACACCGAATGCTTAAACAAACAATTATGGCCTTTTAAAGATTGGATTTCCATAAGTGTGAGCATGTCATCATCATGGGTTTTGTAAACAAGTGAGTATGTATCGTGTGATTTTGATTAATAAACAAATATAAAAAACTATCTGGCAAAAGTTAGCCGCTTTCCAATCTGGTCGGTAGTGAACCTGCCTTTTTGGTAGGCCAGGTTGCCCGACACAAAAGTATGTGTAACGCTCGCCTGAAAGGTATATCCATCAAAAGGGCTCCAGCCACATTTATAAAAGTTATTAAGTTTGGTTACTTTCCAGGAGTCTTTCAAATCAACCAAAACTAAATCGGCCCAAAAGCCCTCACGGATGAAACCACGTTTTTCAATATCGAAGCAGATGGCGAGGTTATGAGCAGTTTTTTCTACAATTTTTTCTAAGGATATTTTGCCTTGTAAGTGCATTTCCAGTAAAGCGGGCAAAGCATGTTGCACCAATGGTCCGCCTGATGGTGCTTGCGCATAGGGTTGGTTCTTTTCTTCCAAAGTATGTGGGGCATGGTCTGTGGCGATAACATCAATATTATCATTCAAAATGCCTTGAAGAATGCCATTTTGATCGTGTTCGGTCTTCACAGCAGGATTCCATTTAATAAAGTTGCCTTTTGTAGCATAGTCTTTATCATTAAACCACAGGTGATGGACGCAAGCTTCTGCCGTAATTTTTTTATCGGCTAATGGAATGCTGTTATCGAACAGTTCAATCTCTTTGGCTGTCGAAATATGTAAAATATGAAGTCGGGTTTGGTAGGCTTTAGCCAGTTCGACTGCAAGCGACGAAGATTTGTAACATGCTTCTGCACTGCGAATAAGCGGATGCATTTCTATGGTTAAGTCATCGCCGTATTTTGCCTTAAATTCTGCAAGGTTATGGCGAATTGTGGCTTCATCTTCGCAATGTGTAGCAACGAGAATTGGTGCTTTACTAAAAATATTTTCCAGGGTTTTCTCATTGTCTACCAACATGTTTCCTGTGGATGAACCCATAAAAACCTTTATGCCGCAGACATTTTTCGGGTCGGTTTTTAAAACTTCCTCAATATTATCATTGCTGGCACCCATGTAAAATGAATAATTAGCCAACGATGTTTCTGCAGCAATAGCATATTTATCGGCCAGTAAAGCCTGAGTTAATGTATTAGGAACCGTGTTTGGCATTTCCATGAACGAGGTAATCCCACCGGCAACAGCAGCCATACTTTCGGTAAAAATATCTGCCTTATGAGTTAAACCAGGCTCGCGAAAATGAACCTGGTCATCAATCATTCCAGGTAAAAGATATTGGCCCTCAGCATTAATTTCCGTTGCATCTTCAGCAGAAATGTTTTGACCGATTTTCTCAATAAATCCATTTTTAATTAACACATCTGCAACAAATTTTTGTCCTTCGTTTACAATTGTGGCGGCTTTTATCAGGTAAGAATTCATGGTTTCAAAGGTAGTAATTTAGTATTAAGTAGCGGCTATCGAGTATCATGTTTGGACGGATGGAGGATAGAAATTGAGTTTTTAACACTGTTTTGAGTTAAATAAACCTGATAGAGTGGAAATACTTTTTGCAGCAGTGCTGCGGCGAGCGAAACTGACAAAGACAAAAGATTGGAACGATAGCAGGGCTGCCCCAACCGAAGAATTACCTAAATTGCTTTTCGAAAGAAGATAAGCTGATATAAGTTGATCAACAGCAATCAGTTTTTAGTCTTGAGCTTTGGTTGTTAAGCTTTTAGCCTTTCGGCTTAAAAAACCTATCTTTGTGCGCTATGGCAAAATCGTTCGAAGAATTTAAATTAAACAGGCAAATTTTAAATGCAGTTGCCGATGCAGGTTATACCGTTGCCACGCCGATACAGGAGAAAGCAATTGCGCCTGTGTTATCAGGACAAGATATTTTCGGCATTGCCGAAACGGGAACAGGAAAAACTGCGGCCTTTGTTTTGCCAATTTTAATGCAGTTGAAGTACGCCCAGGGTGAAAATCCGCGGGCTTTAATTTTGTCGCCCACACGGGAGCTCGCCATGCAGATAGCGGAACAGGTAAAGTTGTTTTCTACTTACACGGATTTGCGTTCGCTTGTAATTTTTGGCGGCATCGGACCAAAAACCCAGAAAGAACAGATTGCCAAGGGCGTTGATATTTTGATTGCAACGCCCGGAAGATTTCTTGATTTGTACCTGGCTGGGGATATTAATACTCAAAGCTTGAAGTTTTTGGTTTTAGATGAAGCGGATAAGATGATGGACATGGGCTTTATTGGCTCTATACATCGGATTCTGGAAATTGTGCCACGCAAGCGCCAAAATTTACTTTTTTCTGCAACGATGAGCGATTTGGTACAGAAAATTGCTGGTGATTTTTTAAATAATCCACTTGTTATTGAAGCCTCGGCGCAGGCTACACCAGCTGCAAACGTAACGCAAACGCTGTATTACGTGCCGAATTTTAAGACAAAAATTAACCTGTTACAGCATCTTTTAAAAAATGATGAGGCGTTTAGCCGTCTGATAATTTTTTGTAAAACAAAAACAGTTTCCGATAATATTTTCAGCTTTATTGAACGCAGATATGGTGCAGAAAATGTTCGTGTGATACACGCGAATAAAGGTCAGAATACCAGAATTAACTCTATTAATAGCTTTAAGGAGGGCAATATTCGTGTATTGGTTGCAACAGATGTAGCGAGCAGAGGAATCGATGTGAGCGATGTAAGTCACGTAATTAACTTCGATGTGCCGATTATTATTGAAGATTATGTGCACAGAATTGGCCGTACAGGCAGGGCTTTTGCCAAAGGTGACGCGATTACTTTTGCCACGGATGCCGAAAAATATTATATCCGTAAAATTGAGAAGTTAATTCGTCAGTATATTCCTGTGGCCGAAATACCGGAGGGTGTTTATATAGATGAAACGCCGTACGAGGAACGCCAGTATATTGCCAAGGAAATTGATATGCAGAAACGCAAGGAAGATCCCGATTTTAAAGGTGCTTTCCACGAGAAAAAGCATGCTGCAGCAATTGAGAAAAAAGCGAGGGAAAAGGCAAAAGCGAAGGCAGGGAAGGAAGTTAAAAGTTTTAAGAAAGGTAAGCGTTTCGATAAGAAAAAGTAATGAAATTAAGGATTACGCCTTTGAATATTATTGGCGCTGCAGGTTTGGGACTTGCGGTTTTAAACATTTTAGCGCCGAAAAATAATGCACCAAGGCAAATAGATTTAAGCGGTTTCTACCTTGTTATTTTAGGGTGCTTAATTCTGGTTACTTTTATTACCGATTTGATTTTCCGTTTTACGTTAAAAGATTTGAAAAGAATCTGGATTGTCGAGTCCGTTTTTATCCTGATTACCTTAATCTTGATGGTAATATTACAAAAAATGACCTAAGTGGTGAAGAGATTATTTACTAAAATCAGCATCTTTGCATCCTTAAAATAATCGATAAATCTGTAAAGTCTTATCGTGGTATTCAATTTAAAAGAAATGAAAACAGCAGAAATAAAGTTAACAGTTGAGTTAGACGAGGGCAATAATCCAGATAATATCCTTTGGGAAAGTACCGATTCTGGCAATGCTGATAAGGTGCCCGCCAAAGCCATGTTTTTATCGGTTTGGGATCATAATTACAAAAATACGTTGAAGATAGACCTTTGGACCAAAGATATGCCTGTTGACGAAATGAAACGTTTTTTCTATGAAACTTTGCAGACCATGGGCGATAGCTTTCTGAAAGCTACGAACGAGACCTTGATCGTAGAAGATTTACGGGACTATTGTGCACATTTTGCTGAAAAGATGGGTATTGTTGAGGGACAATAATTGTTTTTATTAAATCATTAGTAAGGTTTTTTAGTTGCTACCTTCAGAAAAAATATAAAATAAGATGTTAATTCTAAATAAATTCAGGGCCTGGTTGGGTATTTTGTTATGCGTTGTTGCGAGTTTCTGCCCAATCTTGAAAGTGCCTATCAAGGGTAATTGGAATTTGTATCAATCTGATGCACGATTGTTCTTCATTACGTTTGCTATTCTTGGAGTCGCAGTTCTGTTCTTATTTATCAGAAAAGCAGGTGCATTCCGTTTCATGAGCTTTGTAATGGCTATCTGGTATGTTTTAGCAGTGATTGCAGTTTATTTTACTGCGAATAATTACACTAAATATGGTTTCGCAAATAAATTAATAGGAAAGGTGGTTCATTTCCAATGGGGATGGATTGTGCTTTTGGTTGGTGTTATTTTTATGCTATTTAGCACAAGCCGGAGCGGAAAGATCACTAGTCAAACCATTACCCCTTAAATTGGGCAGTTAGTTTACTTACTTCATATCCTTTTTCCCTGCAACGGGCAACAATCTCATCATGTGTTTTCTTCGCCATTGTTTGATTGCGACTCATGATGAATAAGAACTTCCGATCTGGGTGCCCCACTACAACATAAGAATAGTCGTCAGCAAGCTCAATAATCCAATAATCTACTTTTATTGGCCAAACAAATTGCGCCTGTAGTTCCCCACTTCTTCCTTCATCTGAAGGAAAAATTTTAGAGCTTCTGGAGTAGACTTTTTCGTCTCCAGGCTTTTTGTAAGTTGTAATTACGTTATAATATCCCTCTTTATTAAGCGTGTATTTTGTCGTAGTTTCCCTACTTCCCTTATCGAAAATTGTTGGAATTGAATATAACGAATACCATGTTCCTGAGTATTTTTTAAGGTCAAGCTTAGCCACAGGAGTATTCTTTTCCATTGGAAGATAGCTTAGCATAATCAACAGGACTGCATAAATCGTTTTCATAACAACAATAGGTTTGAGGTTATTTACGCATTATCAATTGAATTGGTTTTTAAAAAACTCGCTAATGATATTCCGAAAAATTGTTTCTTTCAAAGGTTTTTGCTTTCGGCAAGTTGTCGTACTTGGAAGATGCTTGTTTCCATATTTTGCAGAAATGACTTAGTCTGCTATAAAATGGTCATTAATTTCATCTTCCAATGGGATATAAATTCTTTCCCATTCATTGCCGTCAATAATTTCCCAGGTGTGGCCTTCGCCTTGAGTATCATTTGCAATCAAAATTATTCCGGGCTCTATGATGAAGGTTTTACCGCTTGTAACTCTAAATTTTAACCTTCCTTTTGTTGTAATTACATACTGCTTCCTGGGTGCAGGGTGCGGGGTATTGTGCAACGAAACATCTGTTTGTGCGAAAAAATAATTTGCGTTGATGTGTTGTCTGGCAGGAATTCGTCCAACCTCAAAATCACATCTGTTACCGTCGACATTTATTAAGCGGATCGCTTTTAAGTAGGTTGGGGTATCGGCTTTTTCTGAAGTAGTATTCATGTTAAAATTTTATTTCCGTTTGTCCTTTTTGAGAAACTTCTCTTTCATGCTGCAATAACCATTGCTTGCGCCACAAACCGCCAGCATAACCAACAAGTTTTCCATTGCTACCAATAACCCGGTGACAAGGAATGGCTATGGCCACGTTATTTT
Organism: Pedobacter sp. AC464; assembly: GCF_979253075.1. Classification (NCBI taxonomy): domain Bacteria; kingdom Pseudomonadati; phylum Bacteroidota; class Sphingobacteriia; order Sphingobacteriales; family Sphingobacteriaceae; genus Pedobacter; species Pedobacter sp. AC464. The sequence goes on along the minus strand of NZ_CEEDBV010000001.1, from coordinate 1,830,872 downwards.
TTCCATTGGCCGCTGCAATTGCTCTGATGGCTAATGGATGGTGCGCAGAAAATTTAGCGTAAGATAGCGTTATGCCATATGGGATAGTGAGTAAATTTTGCCAAACGCCTTGTTGAAACGCAGTTCCTTTTTGTTTAATCGGGAAGTCGAAGGTTTTTAAGTTGCCGTTGAAGTAGTCCGCCAATTGTTTAGCTACCTTTTTCGTTAGACTGTTTTCTACTAATCCTTCGATGTTTTGTTTAGCAAAAGTGACCGCATGCACGAAATCATCATCTGCAAGGATGGTTATTTTTCCAATTGGAGAATTTATGAACGATGCGTATTCCATTTTTTTTTCTGCCACAGAAGCAAAGATTTACGAATGTACCGGAATTTTTTTTGACAAGTTAAATCATCATTGCTCTGAGTCTTCTGTGTTTCTGTGGCTAATTATTCTATTTAAGTTAAAATTGGTGCATTAATTTTTGCCACAGAAGCACAGAATTCACCGAACATGGCGGCATATTGTTTTGTTAGTGAAATCATCTTCGCTCTGCGTCTTCTGTGTTTCTGTGGCTAATTATTTTATTTAAGTTAAAGTTGGTGCATTAATTTTTGCCACAGAAGCACAGAATTCACCGAATATGGCGGCATATTTTTTTGTTAGTGAAATCATCTTCGCTCTGAGTCTTCTGTGTTTCTGTGGCTAACTATTTTATTTAAGTTAAAATTGGTGCATTAATCTTTGCCACAGAAGCACAGAATTCACCGAATATGGCGGCGTATTTTTTTTGTTAGTTAAATCTTCTGCACTCTGAGTCTTCTGGGTTTCTGTGGCTAATTTCTCTATGTTAACGCTTAACATTATTACAACAATCCAACAATTTTAACTTATAATATTTATCAATAAAAGTATCTTTGCGTTTATGCAATTGGCCAAAGAGGTTAAATATTTAATCCACAAAGAAGTACTATTGGAGTGGCGCTCAAAATATACCATCAACGGTGTGTTGCTCTATGTCGTTTCAACTATTTTTACTTGCTATTTATCTTTTGTAATTCTCAGCGAGAAAGAGAGATTGATCTGGAATGCGCTTTTTTGGATTATTATGCTCTTTGCATCAATCAATGGGGTCTCGAAAAGTTTTCTTCAGGAGAGTAGAGGACAGCAACTGTACAGCTATTTGTTAGCTAGCCCTGGTGCAGTACTTATATCAAAAACAATTTATAACACGATGCTGATGCTGGTGCTTACTACCGTGGCTTTGGGCTTCTATATGCTAGTATTTAATGATTACACACCACCTGATTTACTCCTCTATTACGTAGCTGTGGTACTCGGAAGCATCAGCTTTTCAACGGTTTTTACAATGGTTTCGGCAATAGCAAGCAAAGCTGGAAATGGGGGCATGCTCATGGCGATCTTAAGTTTTCCAATCATTATTCCTGTACTAATATTGCTTATAAAGCTTGCGAAAAACGCTGTTGATGGCTTGCCATGGGAAAATAGTTATGATGAAATCGCGATGCTTTTGGTTGTGAATGTGCTTACGGTAGCAACCTCGTTATTGTTATTTCCTTATCTTTGGCGTGATTAAAGTTGATAAGCAATTAGAAAATGAAGGACTGGTTGAAAGTTATCTCTTTTAAAAAATGTTGAATCAGAAATAGTGAATTGAGGGATTGTAGTGTCAATCATTCAGTAGTCACTCATTAAAAATTATAGATGTATGAATAAAACTTGGTGGAAAATTTTGGGTTCTGTATTGGTTATTTACACCGCTATTGCCGGCTTATTACTTGGCGTACCTCGTTTGCCTATTTTAAATGAATCAATCAGGAACCTTTACTTTCATGTACCAATGTGGTTTGCAATGATTGTGTTGTTTTCAATCTCTGTTTTTTACAGCATAAAATCTTTAAGCTCCAAAAGCGAAGTAGATGATATCAAAGCTGTTGAAAGCGTAAATGCAGGAATTATTTTCGGCCTTTTGGGTTTGGTAACCGGCGCCATTTGGGCCAAATATACCTGGGGCCAGTTTTGGAGTTTTGACCCAAAACAAAATTTTGCAGCCATCTCCGTCCTTCTGTATTTTGCTTATTTAATTCTTCGCAATGCGATAGATGAGGAGCAAAAAAGAGCTAAAATTTCTGCCATCTACAACATTTTTGCTTTCCCAATGATGGTTGTTTTACTTTTCGTTTTACCGCGGTTAAAAGATTCCCTACACCCGGGAAACGGTGGTAACCCCGGTTTTAACAGTTATGACTTAGATAGCCGTATGCGCATGGTTTTTTATCCTGCTTGCCTCGGCTGGATACTAATTGGCTACTGGGTGTACACAATTCGTTTCAGACTTCGTTCGCTGGAAAATAAACAGCAAATGAATTAGCTTGATAACTAAAATAAGAGAACAAAAAAATAATTGCTGAACATTCATTACCAAAATTCCAAAACACAAATGAAAAAGATATTGTTTTCCCTAATATTTACGCTTTTTACTGTCCAGTTATTTGCCCAGGATAATGGTGTAGAAATGGCAGATAAATTGCGCAGCGATGGTAAAATTTACGTAGTTGTAACCTGTATTGTTATCATTCTTGTTGGTTTGCTGGCTTACCTGTTCTCAATCGATAAAAGATTAAAAAAAATCGAAAGAGAAAACTTACCTAAAAACTAAGTTTAAACAATTTAAAGCTATTTTTTGCGCTTGATAAGATTGGTGTCGGGTTTACACTAAGTGTTTTTTCATTTGGATATATGCGTTTTTTTTAGGCAATTTTGCGGCATACTTAATTCATAAAAATAAAAAATGGCTAATCTAGCAGACGAGAACAAGTTTTTTGCTGATGTATGCAAGAACTTTGACAGTGCGGCTCAATTCACCAATCATCCTGAAGGTTTATTGAACCAGATTAAAGCGTGTAATAGTGTTTATCGTTTCCAATTCCCAATTCGTCGTGGAAACGGTTTTGAAGTAATTGATGCCTGGCGTGTTGAACACTCGCATCACATGAGCCCAACAAAAGGCGGTATCCGCTACAGCGAAATGGTTAATGAAGATGAAGTTATGGCGCTTGCAGCCTTAATGACATACAAATGTGCTATTGTGAACGTTCCTTTCGGCGGCGCCAAAGGGGGTATCAAAATAAATACTAAACAATACAGTGTTGCCGAGCTAGAAACCATCACCCGTCGCTACACTACAGAATTAATTAAGAAAAATTTTATCGGTCCCGGTATAGACGTTCCTGCACCAGATTATGGTTCTGGAGAACGCGAAATGAGTTGGATAGCAGATACTTACATGACTATGAATCCGGGTCAACTGGATGCTTTAGGTTGCGTAACCGGAAAGCCAATTGCTTTACACGGTATCCGTGGGCGGAAGGAAGCTACGGGTCGTGGTGTGGCTTATGCAGTTCGCGAATGTGTGGATGTTGCTGAAGATATGGCTAAAATCGGTTTTAAAGCTGGTTTGGGCGATAAAAGAGTTATTGTTCAGGGTTTGGGAAATGTGGGCTACCATTCAGCTAAATTTTTAGCCGAATTTGGCGCTACAATTGTTGGTTTGTGCGAATTCGAAGGTGCAATCTACAATCCTAATGGCTTAAATGTCGATGAAGTTTTTGCACACCGTAAAAACACCGGTTCAATTTTAGGTTTTCCTGGTGCAACCGATTTTAAAAATTCGATGGACGGTTTGGAGCAAGATTGCGACATTCTTGTACCTGCGGCATTGGAAAATCAGTTTACAGAGCATAACATTCGCAACGTTAAGGCGAAAATTATTGCCGAAGGCGCAAACGGACCAACGACTCCGGAAGCAGAGGCAATTTTTACAGAAATGGGTGGTATCATCATTCCAGATATGTATTGCAACGCAGGTGGTGTTACCGTTTCTTACTTCGAGTGGTTAAAAAACCTTTCTCATGTGGCTTTTGGCCGTATGGAAAACCGTTACGCAGCTAATTCAAACGCCAACCTAATTAATACTTTAGAAAACTTAACGGGCAAAACGATACTTCCTGAGCATCGTTTAATGATTGTTAAAGGCGCATCGGAAATCGAATTGGTAAACTCTGGTTTGGAAGATACCATGATCCATTCTTACCACGAAATCCGCGAGACTTTGGTGAACAAGCCTGCAACAAAAACTTTAAGAACTGCAGCTTTTGTCAATTCAATCGATAAAATTGCGGTTTCTTACATGAATTTGGGCGTTTGGCCTTAATAAGAAAGAGTACAGACAGGAGGAAGGTCTAAGGCTCATTCCCTCGATATATTTAAAAAAAACCTTGCAGATGTAAATTTGCAAGGGTTTTTTATTTTGGAAATGTGCGGTTTAATGTTTTTAGGGTAGGGTTGGTCCCGCTTTCGTTCCAATCTTTTGCGAATGTCAGTGTGAGCCTGATGAAGACCTTGCAACAAAAGTATTTCCACATTAATCGGGTTTAGATACAAAAGTATGTCCGGGAAGGTTGCGCAACAAGTCATCCTTCAGAAAGAAGTGGAGAAAGCTTTTAAAAAATTAAGATTGAGATTTTCTCACGAATGTTCGGGATTTCTTTCCAGGTGAAATGAGGATTGATATCAAAACCCTTTCAATAATTGATACAGCGAATTGATATCCTTATTAACGAATACTAATTTGCCATCAACTTTAATTTTGCCATTTTCTTGTTTGTTTCCTTTAACCTCCAGCAATGCTAAATTCTTTGTATAACGAGTTAACAGAGGTTGATTTATTTGCTTATTCAGTTTTAAAAAATTAACCTTCAAAGCGAAAAAATCATTTGATGATTCAGTAGAAGCTCCAACTTTATTACCCTTGCTTGTGCTTAAAACCAGTCGTTCATTATCTTCGCCAACAAATACGTTATATAGCGGAAATACCGATTTGTTAACGATACCGCTATCTAAATTGATGATACTCCTGCTACTCAAATATTTCTTTAAACCAATGGCATCTGCTGAAATATTTAAAACCAAATTCGGTACATCTCTTTTTTGCAGTGTTACTTTCTCAACCTTCTCAAAATCATCATTGTAGTCATAAGTAATTATCGAGTCGATTTGTTGAGTGGTGTTTACCCATTCGAAATCGAGATATCTTTGGTAATATTTGGCGATGCTATCTCGTTCCAAGCTAGTGTTTTTAAGCTTTAAAGTTTGCTTAGCTGTTGTTGTAAAATCTGCATTTACCCAAAAACTAATAGCACTTTCGTTGTTAAACTTTCTGTAGACTGGTTTTGCGGCAGGAATTATACTTTTAGAAACAAACTCGTCAGTAAAGTTTATTGTTCCCTTACCAAAATTCAAGGTGCCAAAGTGCTCGCCATCTGCAAAAGCAACATGTTCGGTTGAGTTCTTAACCAAATCGAAATTGCTCTTGCCAACTTCAATAAAATCTTTTTGATTTAAGTTCTTGTTTAATATCGGCTCGAAATTAATTACCTCAGTGGAAATTGCAATCGCTGCATATTTTGTATTATAATAAACTGCAACATTTCCTGTTTTTGATTTTGAATAATTTCCGTTTTTTCCGCTTTTAACTACTTGCAATTTAAGGGTACTCAATAGAAAATGTTCAAAATGATCTAGCTCCTTAATTTCAAACCTCGAAAAAAAAGCCGTTTTTGGTTGATTTTTAAGGGTATACAAATAAATACTTGCAGGAATTTTTAATCCATGGTCAAAATCTTCAAACTTCGGTTTAGTGCTTTTATTTGTGTCCGATTTGAAATAATAGCCAGGGTTTGAAATTAAGTTAGCCGCAATACTTTTGTAAATCTCATCAACGTTAAGCTTTACCAAAGAAGTAGCGTTTTTAGGGATGGAAACTCCATTGGCTTTATACTGCCTGTACTTGAATGTGCCCAGAAAAAAAATAAGCAGTGATAAAATTATCACTACTGTTATTTTTAAAAGTTTCTTCATGAGACTATTTTAAGTTGATTTTGCCACAAGAAACACGAGGTAACACCGAAAAACTCAGCACTTATTCTGCGGTTTTGGTGGCGGGTGTTATTTCGATGCATTCTCAATTAAAGAAAACAAATATTTTAAGGCATTTTCATGGCCGTTTGGTATTTCTGCACTTATATCAGCTGAAACAACATTGCCTTTTATCGGGTTTGATTTCATGTAAACATTCCCCATTTTACCCAACGTTTCGTTGAATTTCTTAGCCGTTTCTTCCCCACCAATTTCTTCTGTAGGAACTTTGCCCACCAAATTGTTGGCGTTAAATAAGAAGCTAAAATTGTTTTTGGCTAATAAGGTTTTATGTGCTTTTGTTATTGCCGGTTTAAAAGTGTTATCATTAATGCTTTCCATTTCGGCGATGGAATTGCCGAAAAATACGATTCCATCTTTTATCATAAAGTAAATATCAACCGGACTTTTCTTCTCTTCAATTTTATAGATGTTATTCTTTAGAGATACATAATTTTTATGCATACCATATTTAATCAGCTTGTTCATCAGGCGGTTATCTTCTGATGAAAACATGAACAAGAAATCTGGCAAGGTTTCTTTTTTTGTTTTAGTTACTTCTTTTTGATTGTAATCGTCGTCATATTCGTAAGTGGTGTAGGTTACATCTTTTGTATTTAAACCGTTAATTACAAACAATGCATCGCCTTTTACAACTTCACTTACAGCCTCCTCATCTAATAAAAGTGAAAATAAGTCAGTTCCTAACTCAATTTCTTCCTCCATATTCCGACCTAGAAAAGCTCCGTAAGTCTGTTTCATTAACTTAGGGAATTCCTCCAGATAGGCTTTTGTATCGATAGAATAACCCATAAAGCCAATTGCTTTTTCGCTATTTACATATTTCAGGAATTTTTTGTTCATCTTCCTGTCCATAATTTTTTTGTAAGCATCTGCCTGGTCTTTCGCCAACGTTAAACCTGTCGAAATCCTGAAGCTCTTATCATCCATAAAAAGCTTGGCGCTTAAACTACCGTAACCCTGCATTAAACCGGTTTTTCCGTACGTGCCAAACTCGGGCGCAACCGAATTGTACACATCCTGTAAGCTCGCAACCCAAAGCTCGGCAATTGCCTTATTATCCAAACTGGCCGAATAAGACTTATTGCTCTCAATCGATTCGTAACTGGAATTAAAAATTTTATCTGCCTGAGCCGTCATCCATACAAAAGCAAGCTGTTTTTTCTTGGCATCTTGTTCAGCTCTCTCTTTTTGATACTCATCGTACTGCTCGTCGCCATATGGATTCTGTGAGGCCATCATCGCACTATCAACCGGAATTTCCTGCACTATCGGTTCGTCAATTACTTTAACCTTGGGTGCTTTAACGGTCTTTGAAACACCTTTTTTACCTTTCGAATTTTTGACTTTCTTTCTAACCTTAGTCGTTTTCTTCTTGGAAGATTGTTTTATTGCTGCCTTTTTTTGAGCTTGTTCTTTCTGAATGATGGGCGGCGGAACATCGGTAGCCTCAACAAGTACAGGCTCGGCTGTTGTTGCATAAGTTGAATCGACGGTAACCATTGCGCTGTCTGTTAAATCATCATAGCTATTCTGATAACGAATATCTTTTATACCATATCGTGCAGATTTTGCGGAATCAGCGAAAAACGAACTTTTTATGCTGCCGGTAACAAAATACATCATGCTGTTGTTCCACTTAATAATGCTTGTACTGTCGGGCAGGATCATGGTTCTTACATCGCCATCTTTTTTTATCTTTTTATCTTTATCGTTTATCAGGTTTTCAAATTTTGTAGCGTCTTTGAGCGGAATAAGAAAACAGTTGTAGCTAATACTATCCGTTAACTGATTAAAGTAGTACATGTTTTTTTCGAGATTAATCCCAAAATCTTCAATACTTGAAAACGTTTTATCAAGTGATTTAGACGTTTCTGTGAGTAGTTTTTTTCCTACAAACGACTCGTTAAAGTCTTTCAGAAACATCAGTTTAAATACATTGTCGCCTTTAATTGTGGCAACTGTAAAGGCATTAGCCGGAATTTTCTTCACTAAATCCTGAGCGTAATTTAGCTTGGTTAATAATAGGAGGGCGGCGGCAAGTAGAACTTTTTTCATTTTTATTTAGATAGTTGTATTTGGTTGGAAACATTTGTTTTTCCATTTATTAAATCCATTATGCTACTTTTTAGCATCACGGCTTTTTTAGATTTAGACACGTTTGATGCCGGGTTACTGGTACTTGTAACCGGCGATTCGAAGCGGTAAATACTGGTGTAGGTTGCGCCGTTAAAAACAGCTTTATCTTTAGTCTTTAATTTATTAAATTCGGCTTTTGCAGTGGCTACCGGTTGATATTTCCTTATAAATGTTTTGCCGGTTTTATTAAAGCTGTAAGACGAAGTATTTGTAGCTTTTATTTTTTGGCGGGCTAAAATGTTTTTAGTGATGTTATTTATGTTTGAAACATCTTTAAAAGTAAAGCTTATCGTAGCAATATAATTATTGAAATCGCTGCTGCTTTTAACATTTGATATTCCTTCAGATTTTTTGAGGTAGGCAACTGCCTCGCTCAGTTCTTGTTTAATCTTCTGTTTGCTGGGTACTTTATAGCCCTGCACGCTATCTAAAAGCATTACTGATGCAACTTTAGTTCTGCTTTGGCTTAAATTAATGGTAAGTACAACATCTCCGGTTCCATCGTTTCGCATAGAAATTTCTTCAATAACCTCGAAGCAGGAACTAAACAAAGGAATCAAAAAGGCAAATAGAACGAGTTTGTAGAACTGTTTAAGGTTCATAAATATTAGTGATTTTGGTTTACGGCACCTGTTATAAATGATAAATTACCTGAATGGCTCAAACTTAATGATAATGCCTGAACTTTGAATCGATTTGTGTGTGCAACTGATGTTTTTTATGCGATGGGTGCGTTAACGATGGAAGCGGCATCCTTTTTGGCTTTTTCTGCCAAAAAGATAAAGCGGACAGCGTGTTAAAACGCCAAAAAAATTATTTTTCAAGGTTTGCAGAAATCCTGGATTCCATCAGCTAATTGTCAATATAAAGACAAGAAAAATGTAAAAGAACGTTCGCTATGGCTATTTTTCTATCTTTGTTGCCAGCTTTTACAATAACATATACAATGAAAAAAAGTGCAATAATTGGTCTAATTACCATTGCTATTTCGGTTGGAATCTTATTCAGTTTAAATGCGAATACAGATACTTACTCAAATTTTAGGGAGGCAACTGCTTCTCAAAAGGAAGAACACGTAATGGGTTACTGGGATAAATCTCAAGGCACATACTATGATGCCGCGAAAGATGCCAATCATTTCTCTTTCCACATGAAAGATGAAAAAGGCGAAATCCGCGAAGTGGTTTACAATGGTACGAAACCCCAGGATTTTGAAAAATCGGAGAAGCTGGTTCTTATAGGCCGGATGGACAAGGATAAATTTTATGCCTCGAAAATTTTAATGAAATGCCCGTCTAAATACAACGATAACCTTGTTGAAATTAATAAAGACGGTAAGGTTGATGAAGTAGGTAAGTACGGCGAGAAAAAATATAACTAATTTAATGGATATTCAATTTATAGGCGAAAACCTGTTGCCGGGCAAAATCGGACAGTTTTTTATTGTGCTGGCGTTTAGTGCATCTTTACTTTCCACTATCGCATATTTTTATGCCAGTCGCGATAAAAATTTAGAAGATAATTCCTGGAGAAACCTTGGTAGAATTGGATTTCTGGTCAACTGGATGAGTATCATTGGTATTGGTGCAACTCTTTTTTACCTCATTCTTGGTCATTACAACGAGTATAGTTACGTTTACTGGCACTCTTCGAAAGAGTTGCCTATTTATTATATTGTTTCTGCTTTTTGGGAAGGGCAGGAAGGAAGTTTTTGGCTTTGGGCTTTTTGGCAATCATTTTTAGGTGCATTATTAATTTGGAAAGCCAAAACCTGGGAGCGCCCGGTAATGACGGTTGTTGCATTCTCGCAAGTGTTTTTAACCTCGATGATGCTTGGTGTAGAAATTTTTGGTGAGCGTATTGGTAGTTCGCCATTCATTTTGCTCAGAGAGTCGCTTGATTTAAAATCAATGGCTCCGGTCGTTTTTGCCAACCCTGAAAACTTTGCTAATTATTTAAAATTTATAACCGATGGAAGGGGTTTAAACCCGCTGTTGCAAAACTATTGGATGGTTATCCACCCGCCAACGCTATTTTTAGGTTTTGCGAGTATGGTTGTTCCTTTCGCTTACGGAATTGCGGCCCTTTGGCAAAAACGCTATAAAGAATGGATTAAACCTGCAATGCCGTGGACGCTTTTTGCCGTTATGGTTTTGGGAACCGGGATTATCATGGGTTCTTTCTGGGCTTATGAAGCACTTAACTTCGGTGGTTTCTGGGCGTGGGACCCCGTTGAAAATGCATCACTGATACCATGGTTAACGCTAATTGGTGCAGTACACGTTATGATCGCTTATAAAAACACTGGTCATGCTTATTTTACAGCAATTGCACTGGTTTTCTTAAGCTTTTTGTTGGTGCTTTATGCATCTTTTTTAACCCGGAGTGGTATTTTAGGTGACACATCTGTGCACTCATTCACAGATATGGGCATGTTCGGCCACCTGATTCTTTATAATGTTGTGTTCGCTGTTTTAGCAGTGTTTTTGATTGTTAAAAGGTGGAAAGAACTTCCTATTACCACAAAGGATGAAGAAACCTATTCGCGGGAATTTTGGATGTTTATTGGTGCGCTTGTAGTAACGATTGCCTGTATTCAGGTTATTTTTTCTACCTCTGTTCCGGTATTCAACAAGGCTTTCGGTACAAAATTTTCGCCCCCGATTGATGCTGTAAAATATTACAATCAATGGCAGGCACCATTTGCAGTTTTAATTACGCTAATCTCAGGGTTTTCTCAATATTTAAAATACAAAAGAACCGACCCACGCAAATTCTACAGCAGTTTGGTTTCTGCAATTTTATTTGCCGCGGTTTTAACCGCTGGTTTGGTTTACGTAACAGGAATTTACACAAACACGATGTACATTCTAATTACGTTCAGTTGTTTATTTGCGATACTTTCTAATGCAACAATTTTATACACAGCATTTGGCGGGAAGGCAAAATTAGCTGGCTCTGCAATTGCACACATCGGTTTTGCCTTTCTTATTTTAGGTGCCTTAATTTCGGCCGCTACAAATAAGCCGATATCTATAAATGCGAATAATTTTATTCCGGTTAAGGATTTTGAAAAAACGGAAAAACCTGGTGAAAACATTATGTTGTATAAGAACGAACCCAAAAGAATGGGTAAGTATACTGTAACTTATGTGAGCGACACCACGCAGTTACCAAATACTATTTATACGCTTAATTTTAAGGTTTATAATGATGAGGGCAAGCTGAAAGAAGATTTCAATCTGCATCCGCATGTTCAGGATAATGAAAAAATGGGCTTAATAGCCTCGCCTGATACCAAGCATTATTTAACTTACGATGTGTATACGCACATAACGAGTGCGGCAATTAAGAAGACCTCGCATGATGACCATGAAGGGCATTCTGATGATGAAAATTACAAAGCACCACGCATTGTAAAAGTTGCTGCAGGAGATACCATCCACACATCGAGCGGGATTATTACTGTAAAAGCGTTAAATAACCAGCCAAAGGCGAAGGATTTAGCTTTAGCAAAAGGTGATTTTGCCGTTGGATTGCCATTGGAAATTAATGCTGCGGGGAAAATCTACGACACCGAGCCAATATTTTTAATTAAAGGCAACAACACTTTTGATTTCGCGAGGAAGGTTGATGAACTTGATTTGAAGTTCCGCTTTTCCAAAGTGCTTCCGGATGAGAAGAAAGTAGAGTTGCAGATTTTCGAAAAACCGCAACAGGCTAAAGACTGGGTAGTGTTTAAGGCAATAGAATTTCCTTACATTAACTTGTATTGGGCGGGTACAATTATTATGGTTATAGGCTTCTTGCTGTCGATTTTCAGACGTCGGAAAGAGGCTAAAACTGCATAAAGCATGAATATAGTTTTATTAGGTTCGGGAAATGTTGCCACACATTTAGCCTTGGCTTTGAAAGCGATTGGCGAAAATATAGTGCAGGTTTTCAGTCCGAATTTGATAAACGCAAAGGCTTTGGCCGATAGGGTTGATTCAGCATACATTAATAACCTCGCTCAAATAGATAGCGGCGCAGATTTGTATATCATCTCTGTAAAAGATGATGCGATAGTGGAAGTTGCCAGAAAGCTTGCCGATGTTAATGGCCTCGTTGTGCATACCTCGGGTACAACTGATATTAAAGTGTTATCCACGGAAGTTAAGCATGCCGGCGTATTTTACCCCTTGCAAACCTTCTCCAAAACGAAAAGCGTCGACTTTAAAACTATACCGCTTTGTTTGGAAGCAAATGAAGCCAGCCAACTTGAATTATTGCAACTGCTAGCAACCAGGTTGAGCAATAAAGTTTACCAACTGGATGGTGAAAAACGTAAAGTGTTGCATTTGGCAGCAGTTTTTGCCTGTAATTTTACCAATCATATGTATGCTTTGGCCAGCCAGATTTTAAATGCAAACGGTTTGCATTTCGACATCATTAGGCCTTTAATTGCCGAAACGGCTGATAAAGTAATGGCTGATTTACCTGAGAATGTGCAAACCGGACCGGCAATACGGCAAGACGAAGGCACTATAAATAAGCATTTAACAATGCTGGCAGACCTGCCTGAATTGCAGGAAATTTATCAAACATTAAGTGATAGCATTAAATTAGTACATAAATAGTATAATTGCCGCTTTTGCTTATTACTTTTGCAAAATAATTATGAGCATTTTTAAACTTAAAATAAATTTTGAAGAAGCAGACCACGAAGCGCTAGAGTTACCTATTGCTGCCGGTGAGTCTGTATTGGATGTGTGCCTTGACAACGGAATCGATTTGCAACACAATTGCGGTGGGGTTTGCGGTTGCAGTACCTGCCATGTTTATGTAACAAAAGGTATGGATAACATCGAAGAAATCTCTGATAAAGAGGAGGATTTTATTGATAGAGCAGTGCGACCAAGAATCACTTCCAGATTAGGATGCCAATGTGTGGTTATTAACGGCGATATTGAAGTAACCATCCCAGACCAGTCTGGCTTTATGGGCCACTAATTTAAAAAATCAGCGTTGTTATCCCGATTAAAAATCAGCAGGTAACAGATTAATCCATTAAAAAAAATAACCAAACTACACATACATGAATAACGATAAATTTGCCTTACCCTTTTATTGGAATGACTATGAAGACATTGCAATGTCTTTATATGAAAAATTTGGTGATGAGTTTGGCGAAACTAAAATTTACCGCATCCGTTTTACCGACTTGTTAGAATGGGTACTCACCTTGCCCAACTTTAAAGGTACCCGCGAAGAAAGTAATGAGGGCCATTTAGAGCAAATTCAATCGGCCTGGGTTTACGAGTGGAGAGACAATCAGGATTAAGTTCCCGTTATCACTCCATATTAACTTCGTGTGCTCACAAACGTATTAGCCATTTCCATTTTCAATAAAAATGTTTCTACAAAAACTAAAAGACATTTCGACCTTTATTTTTGATGTTGATGGCGTGTTAACCGATGGTTCAGTACAGGTTACCGATAACGGGCAATCTCTGCGAACTTTTAATATTAAAGATGGTTACGCCATGCAACTGGCCGTTAAAAAAGGCTATAATCTTTGCATTATTTCTGGCGGTGATGGTGTTGCGATGGCCAAACGCTTTTTAAATTTAGGCATAACCGACGTTTTTTTAGCCGCTGGAGATAAAGTCGAAATTTTCAGGAAATTCATTGCTGATAAAAATATTACAGCAGCCGAAGTGCTTTACATGGGTGATGACATACCCGATTTGAAAGTAATGAAACTCGTTGGCTTACCAACTTGCCCTGCTGATGCTGTAGAAGAAATTAAAGCCATCTCTGCATTCATATCTCCTTATAATGGTGGTAAAGCTGCCGTTCGAGACATCATTGAAAAAGTTATGAAAGTGCAAGGAAAGTGGTTCGATGCAAATCCAAACGCCTCCGATTCCGGTAAATAGGCTTAGGCCTCACACTTCCAGATTCTAGTTTTTCTGTTTAGTTCTAATTTTAGGCTGTAAGTTATCTGCTGTGTACTTTTTTAAATGCAACGGTTTAGTTACAAAAATGTAATTAAACTTTTTGTGATTTTGGTATTCAAATAACTTAAAAATCAACCAAAAAATGAATGACAGGCGAAAGCCTTGCACTCGAAACAAAAAAACACAAAAACATGAAAAAATTAATGATGATTTGTGCATTGTTATTCTCCGTAATAACTTATGCAAATGCACAGCAAGGTGGTGGCCGTATGGGTGGTACGCCAGAGGAAAGAGCAAAAAGAAATACGGACCAGTTGGCTGAGAAGCTGAAACTTACCGAAGATCAGAAAACGAAAGTTTTAGCTATCTACACTGCTCAGAATGGAGAAATGGCTAAAGCGAGAGAAGCTGCAAGTGGTGACGCATCTGGTATGAGGGAGAAAATGATGAAGATGATGGGTGAAACAAATACCAAAATCGAAGGTGTTTTAACCGATGAGCAAAAAACGACTTTTAAGACTTATTTAGAAGAGCGTAAAAAAGCGATGGAAGCACGTCAGAATGGCGGTGGTAAATAGTCCTTATCGTAAATAATTCTAATAACAAAAGCGGCTTTATGCCGCTTTTGTTATTTTAGCGAAAAATTAATAAAATGATCCTAAACACGCCGATTATACTCGCTTCAAAATCGCCCCGCCGACAGGAACTTCTTAAGCTAATGGGGTTAAATTTTAAAGTTGAATTGAAAGATGTTGATGAAAGTTACCCTGAAGGCCTGGCGCCAGAAGAGATTGCAGTTTATATTTCTGAAAAGAAAGCCATTGCCTTCAATGCCGGTGATGAACTGGTTATTACAGCTGATACAATCGTTGCCCTTAATGGCGAAATATTAGGAAAACCTGAAAACAGAGCTCATGCGCAGGAGATGCTGAAAAAATTATCAGGCGCTAAACACAAGGTTTACACCGGCGTTTCGATAGTTAAAAATGGTGAGGTGCAATCATTTTATGACGTAACCGAAGTGACCTGCAAAGCGGTTTCGAGCCAGGAAATTGATTTTTATATTGATAATTACAAACCCTACGATAAGGCAGGCAGTTACGGCATTCAAGATTGGTGGGGACTTGTGGTGGTAGAAAAAATTAACGGCTCGTACACAAATGTGATGGGACTGCCAACCGAAAAATTATATCGAGCCTTATTGGCGCTCATTTAATTTGCATCCAGGTATGGAAATAAGGTTACTTCATCATCATCTAATTAAATGTAAACAGATGAAGGCCATGATAACTGACATACAAATCGAAGAACCTTGTTCAGAAAACTGGGAAGCTATGCAAAGCGATGGCGAGCGTAGGTTCTGTATTTCCTGCAATAAACATGTTACGGATTTTACGGGACACACCAATGCAGAAATTATTAAAACACTTGCCGCTACCTCATCACAAATTTGTGGTAGGCTTTCACCAAGCCAGCTTAATCAATTAAATTATCATCTCGTTGTTGCCCCAAAAAACAGAAATTGGCTCAAGTACATTGGCGTTTTGGCTATTACCGCAAGTTTCTTCACGCACGAAGTAATGGCGTCTGCATCAAATTGCCCGAACGAAATATCCGCATACAAAAAGATAGCAGACACCAAGCCGGCAAGTGTGCGCAAAATTTATGGATATGTATATGATGCCGCGAAAAAACCACTTTCCGGCATCAGAGTTGTTTTAAACAACACCAGGTATTTCGCTTTAACAGATAAAAATGGACGCTATCAGATCACTTTAGATGCAAAAACCGAGTTGAAGGATGCAATGCTTTCTGTAGAAAGCGTGCGTTTTTCAGCTTCCATGAAAGTAAATTTATCGATTGAAAAGCAGGCCGATTTAACTTTAAAAGGTATGGACCCAATGATAGTTGGGCGGATAAGTTTTACTAAGAAAGGCACAAGGTTTTTATAGTAATCCAGCCAAAATCCCCATTTTTAAATCGAAAGTTGATAACGTTAACCTATTTATCTGTAACCTGCCCATCACATAATTGGTGATAAGGGCTGCGATCACGCTCATGTCTACGCGAAGGGGAATCATACCAGGCATTGCCGCCCGCTCTTCGTGTGTCGCATTAATTAGTTTTAAGGTAGTTTCTATATACTCATCGAAGTCAAATTCGAATGTTTTCTCGCTGGCAATATCAACCGGTAGCTTTTTCCTGTTGATGATTAATTGTGCGAAAGTTTCAAAAGCACCAGCAGAACCGATTAAAAGTCTGGGTTTATATTTTTCGCAGATTTCAAATAAATCCGCGAGTTCATTTTGAACATGATGGATAATTGCATTACTGTCATCAGCGGAAATGGGGTCAGATTTAAAATATTTTTGCATTAAGCGTGCAGCGCCGATGTTATAACTTTTTTTCCAGATTAATTTCTCGGTGTCGCATAGTATAAATTCTACGCTTCCACCACCGATATCCATAATCAAGGCTAAATCATTAATTGCGCCACTAAGTTTTACACCTTCGTAAATTGCCGTTGCTTCTTCATCACCGGTAATTATTTCGATTTCGATATTTGTTTCTTTCCTAACCGCAGATACAAAATCCCCGCCGTTGTTTGCGCTTCTAACTGCTGAAGTTGCGGTAGCCCTCACTTTATCCACATGGTAACCATCAATCGTTTCACGAAATTCTTTAAGTGCCGAGATGCCCCGTTCAAAAGCGGAAGGAATGATGATGTTATCATTTATCCTGCCTTCTCCCAACTTTACAGGCTTATTTGTTTTGTATAAAATTTCGAAACTTTTATTGTTTGCTTCCGCAATAAGAAGGTGGAACGTGTTTGTGCCTAAATCGATAATAGCGAAACGCATAATTAAATTTTTTTAATCAAATATCGTGGTAAAATTTTGGATGTCCATCCAAACAAACGCCATCTTTTACTAACATAAATTACATCCGCTTTGCGCTCTATGCCTTCAATAATTTGTTTAGCTGCCTTTCTTACCGGTGTAACCCAAAATAAATTGTCGCCCTTGGCCATTGAAGTGTCAACGTAACCTGGCCTGATATCTAAAATATTTATGCCGAGTTTAAACTTCGACGATTTTCGCGACAAGCTTTCCAAATAGTTAATTTGATAGGCTTTAGAGGCACTGTACGCCGGCGATTTGTCGTTTCCACGCAAGCCGGCTACTGATGTAATCGCAGCAATCTGCCCGTAACCTTGCTTTTGAAAATAAGCGAAAGTCCAGGTTAATACATTTGTGAAAGAACGTACATTGGTATTTATGGTATCTTGTTCAATTTGTGAATCGAGGTCTTCATTTATCTCACCGTAACCGGCACTGTAAACTAAAATATCAAAACCACCTAATCGCTCAATTAATTCTGTTAGGTTTTCAATTAAATTCACGTCATCATTTACATCGAAACAAGAGCCAAAAATGCGTTCAGAATTTAAGTTTTCCAACTCATTAATCAATGTTTGGCGCTTGCCAGTTACACCAATTTTATAGTTGGCGGCCGACATTCGAACTGCCAACTCCCTGCCGATGCCTGAGGTGGCACCAATGATGATTGCTTTTTTCAATTGTGTTGAATAGGTTTGGCAAAGGTAATAAAATCGACCTTAAATCAGAAAAAACGTATATTTGTAACTGGTTATATATCAATATATTAATTTATTTATATTCCATTTTGTTGTTCTAGCCTTTGTGCCAAAACCATTTAACCATTTCTTTAAAGCTTGCCTTTTTACCATACATTAAAATGCCCACACGATAAATCCTCGCAGCAAACCATACTGTTCCAACAAAACCGATAACTAAAATAATCATTGATAAGGCTAGTTCCCAACCTGGTACGCCATAGGGCAGCCTTACAACCATTGCAATCGGCGAGGTAAAAGGAATCATCGAAAGCCAGAAAGCCACTTTTCCATATGGATCATTTGTAACCACACTCAGCGAAAGTGCGTATCCAAGCAACAGAGGCATCATCACTGGCATCATAAATTGCTGTGTTTCCGTTTCACTGTCTACCGCAGAGCCGATAGCTGCGTACAGAGCGCTGTAAAAAAGATAGCCTCCTAAAAAATAGAAAATAAACACCGATATAATTTTCCCTAAATCGAGGTTCTGAATACTTTTTTGCACGTTGCCAAGCGGCCCGTCGCTAATGGCGGCTGCCTGAATTTGTTGTGCTCCGGGATTTGAAGCTGCTACGGTTGAACTTGATGCAATCATTTTCTTTGCATCATCCTTGCTCACAAATACGGTAACCGCCAGGGCCGATATCGAAAAAGTGAGCACAATCCACAATAAAAACTGGGTTAAGCCAACCATGGCGATACCGATAATTTTACCCATCATTAATTGAAAAGGCTTTACAGAAGAAATCATTATCTCTATAATTCTGCTTGTTTTTTCTTCAATAACCCCTCTCATTACCTGCACCCCGTAAAGCATAATGAACATAAACATCAGCACACCCGCAACAAAAGCAATAATTGTACTGGCGCCGGCACTACTATTTTCTTCTTCGCCTTTATCGCCAATCTTTTTGGTATTAATGGTTACCTTACTTTTAAGGTTGTCTAAATCGGTTTGCGAAATGCCAGATTTTTTAAGCTTGTAATCTCGGATTAGGTCTTCTATCGAATCCGATATCCTACCGTCCAGTGTAAGGCCGGCTTGTTTGGTACCGATTAATTCTATACCTTTTGGATGCTCAATGTCAAAATCGGGCAGGTATAAAATGTAATCGTAACGGCTTTTTGTCAGATTTTTCTTCAAATGCTCAAAAGAGTCGTTTACATATTCGAACGTTACATTTTTATTGGAAACGAGGTTTTCTTTTAATGTTTTATTTTCGTTTACAACTGCAACCTTATCCGTTTTATCATTAATTCCTTTGATAGAAAAGTAAATTATCAAGCCATAAAAACCTGCAATAATCAGTGGTGTTAAAAAAGTCATTATAATAAACGATTTTTTTCTAACCCTCGATAAATATTCCCGGCGAATAATCAGTAAAATTTTGTTCATAACCTATTTTCTAACACGTTCAATAAAAATATCGTTCATACTTGGTATAACTTCCTCTAAATGATTAATTTGCACCTTCGAAATCATCATATTCAGTACATCGTTAACCACAAAATTTCCTTTTAACTTAAATTTCAGGCATTTACCGTTCTTGGTTTGCGTTAGCTCAATTACATCAAAAATCGCCGAGTCACTAAAATCTGCGTCGCCCTTGTATTCAATCTTGTAGGTATTATTTCGGTATCCGGCTTTAATGTCATCAACAGCGCCATCTAAAATTTTCTTCGATTTATCAATCAATGCAATGTTATCGCAAAGCTCTTCAACGCTCTCCATTCGGTGTGTCGAAAAAATGAAAGTAGTACCCTGCGCATTCAGCTCAAGAATTTCATTTTTAATTAAATCGGCATTAACCGGGTCGAAGCCAGAGAAAGGTTCGTCGAGTATAATCAATTCCGGATTGTGGAGTACAGTTGCAACAAACTGAACTTTCTGTTGCATCCCTTTGCTCAAATCTTCCACTTTTTTATTCCACCAGCTACCCATTTCCAGCTTATCAAACCAGAATTTAATACGTTTGGTGGCTTCTGCGGTGCTTAATCCTTTCAGTTTAGAAAGGTAAAGTACCTGTTCGCCAATCTCCATTTTTTTGTACAGACCACGCTCTTCGGGCAGGTAACCGATTTGGTTTATATGGTCAGAATTTAATTTCTTTCCATTAAAAATTACCTCGCCACTATCCGGGGCGGTAATTTGAGTAATAATTCTAATCAGGGAGGTTTTTCCGGCACCGTTTGGGCCGAGGAGTCCGAAAATTTTGCCTTTTTCTACTTCCAGACTCACATCGTTGAGCGCCAAATGATTTGCGTATTGTTTTACAATATTTCTTACGCTAAGCATAGTTAATGTTCTAGTTATAACTGTTAGTCGTAAAAAAGCAAAAAAGGTTACAAATGTTAAATGTTTTTTGAAAAGCCAAACCCCAGCGCTTCGGTTAATTCAGTCCTGCTTTCACTGCAATCTTTTTGTTATGGTAAGCTGGAAATTATTGTTGGTGCTGCAAAAAGTATTTCCGCTCAATCAGGTTTATTTCACTATGGCAGCTCCATTTCCAGTGCTTACCAATTGTTGCAATTGTTTAGCATTACGAATGGCGCCAACGCCCCAGGTGTTATTAAAATATACAAAAACATCTTGTGCCTTATTGGTTAATTGCTTAGCAAAGTCTTCTATAATGCCTAATTCGTATTCAGATTTGTACAACACAGGGTTGCCGTGAAAACGATAATATAACGTATTTGAAGTTTTTATAACTGTATTGGGTAGGGGCGAAGGATAATTTTGTCCACTAATTGTTATATTATCAGCAGTAAATCGTGCTAAAATTTCATCGTCTAACCAGGAAATGTTTCTGAACTCAAGCACATTCTTGAACTGCGGATCAAGATTTTCGAGCAAAAGATTATACCGCTCTTCGGAAAAGGCAAACTTTGGTGGAAACTGGAAAAGCACACAGCCTAATTTTTCTTTCAAACCTTCGTTAATTGCCAGGTAGAAATCAGCAAGTAACGTCTCACATTCTTTAAATTGCTTGTAGTGTGTTATCAACCTTGGGCCTTTTATGGTAAATAGAAAATCTTTAGGACTTTCGTTATACCATTTAGCGAACGATTTTTGCGTTGGCATTTTGTAGAAAGTTGAGTTTATCTCAATCGTGTTAAAATGCTCACAATAATAGGCAAACCAATTTTTCTGCGCCAAGCCAGCCGGATAGAATTCTTCTTTCCACTCCCGATAGTAAAACCCAGAACATCCAATTCTCCATTTCATTACTTTATAACAAAAACCCTTTATTAATGTTCGTTTTAGCAATAAGAACGACATTCTAAACGAACGTCACAAACTGAAAAGCCTTGGCTTAACCGCCGATGAAACCGAGAAAAGGAATCGGTAGAGCAATTTAAATAGCCTGAATTTTGGCAAACCTTACTATTGGTCGCCAAATACGGCTTTTTGTATAAGACGTTTCATGTAATAAAAAAAATTGTCAACATATGTTAACTAACTGATTCATAGAAACTTAAACTAAATGTAATCTCTGCTAAAAGCCTGTTTGTCAGCTTTTTACAAAATTAACTTTGTTAATGCCTATATTAAATCTACCTTCAATTCTATTTAGATAGATAGAAATGGTTTAAATTTTGAGCAGCCAAGCTAAATGCCCGGCAGTTTAAAAAATCTAACAGCCTAAATAATATTAATTATGCTGCAACAAGTAAAAAATACGGAACATAGCAGTCTGGCCGAATCTTATTCTTCGTCCAATGGTATTCGTGTAGGCTACAATGCTTTGGTAAAAGAAGTAATTCCCGAGAAGATGAATTTTTTCAAGAAGCTTTTTAGCCGCTCGGAAGAAGTTAAGCCGGCTACGGTTGTTTCCATGAAATATCCTAAATTCTGTAAATCGAAACAGCAACTTATAGAGAGATTTGGGGGCATTGCCTTCGATAAACAGTTGGATGTGGCCGAGTTAATCGGCGACAATAGCTGGAGTATTGATATGATTAGCTGTGAAATTAATTTTGGCGAGGAACTGGTGATACCCTTTCAAATTCTCGGTTCGTATTCACGTTCAGCTGAAAGCTGGGAATGGGCCTGGGCAAATAAACAGGCCCAAATGGCAGGCGATGCTCTTGGCCATGCCTTTAAGCTCAAAAACTATGGGCAAGTTAACGACATTGACTTTTTGAAAACTGAACATTTCGAAATGTCAAACATCGATTTGCATTTAATTGGGTTGGCCGCGTCGGGCATTATGAAAGCAAGCGGTTACTACATAGCAGATTATGGCAAAGGGGCAATGGTTTTCACGCTAAATGATATCATCATCAAAGAAGCCGATAAAAATGAAACTGGCCGGATCGTAGATGTTTTTAAGCAGTTGATTTCTGATTTCGATATTAACCATAAACTTGCTTTGAAATTCTATTTAGAAGAAAAAGGCTACCAAACAACTGTAAATAAATATAGTGTTATCGGTATTAAAGGCTTAAATAAAATTACGGCAGAATTTGATAAAAATGATTCGTTAACCAGATTAAATGGTTGATAATGTAAATATCGGAAAATAAAAAAACCGAGGCTTTCGCATCGGTTTTTTTATTTTGTTATCTTTTTACCTATTCAAAGTACTCTTTCATTCTATCGAAAAAGCTTTTTTCATTTTTGCCTGGCTGTGGTTTAAAATTTGCTGAATCGCGTAGTTTTTCTAAAATGCTGCGTTCCTCGCTGCTCAAAGCCTTCGGTGTCCAAACGTTTATGTGAATAATTTCATCACCTCTATTATAGGAGTTAACCTCAGGTAAGCCTTTACCTTTTAAACGAAGAAGTTTCCCGCTTTGAGTACCAGGGTCGATTTTGATTTTAGCTTTACCATCGATTGTTGGCACTTCAATGCTAATTCCTAAAGCTGCATCAGCAAAGCTTAAGTGTAAATCATAAACAATATTATTGCCTTCTCTTTTTAAAGTCTCATGTGCCGTTTCTTCAATAAGAATAATTAAATCGCCAGGTACGCCACCGTTTGGTGCTGCATTTCCTTTTCCGCTCATGCTCAGTTGCATGCCTTCACTTACACCAGCAGGGATATTAATTGTTATCGTCTCTTCTCCGCGTACAACTCCGTCTCCATGGCAAACATTACATTTTGCTGTAATTTGCTGGCCGCTGCCGTTACAGGTAGGGCAGGTAGAAGCAGTTTGCATTTGCCCCAAAATGGTGTTTGTTACCCTACGAACTTGTCCGCTGCCACCGCAAGTACCACACGTACTTACTGATGATTTATCTTTAGCGCCAGTTCCATCACACGTTTTGCAGGAAACAAGCTTGTTAACTTTTATTTTTTTCTCTGCGCCATGGGCGATTTCCTCAAGCGTTAACTTAACCTTAATGCGAAGGTTGGAACCTTTAGCAACCCTGCGGCCACCACGTTGCTGGCCACCGCCACCGCCGCCACCAAAAAAGCTTTCGAATGGGTTATGACCGCCAAATATATCTCCAAAATTACTGAAGATATCATCCATATTCATGTTGCCACCTCCGTATCCTCCGGAGGCACTGCTACCAACGCCGGCATGACCAAACTGATCATAACGTTGCTTTTTCTCCGGGTTACTCAGCACTTCGTAAGCTTCAGCAGCTTCCTTAAACATATCTTCGGCGGCTTTATCACCCGGATTTTTGTCGGGGTGATATTTAATAGCCATCTTACGATAAGCCTTCTTTATCTCCTCGGCAGGGGCGCTTTTGGTTACGCCTAACACATCATAATAGTCTCTTTTACTCATCTTCTTTTTAAAATGATTGAATTTTGAATGAACGAAATGTCGAATGTTTTACCATTCCATCATCCACTCATTTTATCATTCCTAATTTTATGCCCCTACTACCACTTTGGCAAAGCGAATAACATTATCGTTTAAAGTATAACCTTTCTCCACTTCATCAATAACTTTACCTTTCAAATCATCACTAGGTGCAGGGATATTGGTAATTGCTTCGTGAAAATCTGTATTAAACTCTTTATTAATACTTTCCACATCCTTCAGCCCTTTTTGGGCAAGCGTGTTTTTCAATTTGGTGCTAACCAATAAAATTCCTTCTTTAACCGGCGTTACATCGGCAGCAGTTTCCATCGCTTTTAACGCTCTGTCAAAATCATCCAACACAGGTAAAAGCGAAACAATAACATCTTTTCCGGCAGTTTGTAACAACTCTACGCGTTCCTTTTGCGTACGGCGCTTGTAATTGTCAAACTCGGCATAAAGGCGTAAATATTTATCATTAAGTTGCTGAACTTCACCTTGTAATTTTTCCTCGGCGGTTTGTTCTTCAACCTGCTCAGCAGCTTGTTGGTTATCAGCATTTTCTACATTTTCAGGTGCAGTATTTTCTGATGAATTTTCAGTATTCATTATATTTTCTTCTGTATCGTTATTTTTCTTCTTATTAAACATAATATTATGCTGATTTTTTTGTCCTAATCTCAACTATTTTGCCACAAACGTAAATCAGCCAAGCTGGCAGAGTTATTAATAATTATCTGAACAGATTGACAGGGGACGTTGAATTGCGTATTCCAATTCACAATTTTGGCAGAGGGAAGCAGGTATCCAGATTTGGTTATTATGCAAATCCGACGGTTTGTAAAACGCTCAATCCGTTACACTATTTGTGCATCTTCATGCACAACACCACTTTCGCATTTAATAATACGCGAAGGAAATGTTCTGATGATGTGGTAATCATGCGTAGCCATTAAAACCGCAGTGCCGTTTTGGCTAATCTGTTTTAAAAGGGTAACAATTTCTTCCGAGGTTTCAGGATCGAGATTGCCGGTTGGCTCATCGGCGAGTATAATTTCGGGGTCGTTAAGGAGTGCCCTGGCAATTACGATACGTTGCTGTTCGCCACCAGAAATTTCGTGCGGCATTTTCTTTATTTTAGAGCGTAAACCAACTTTATCAAGTACGTCTTTTATCCGTTCGTTAATCAGATTTGCATCTTTCCATCCGGTTGCTTTTAAAACAAACTCCAGGTTTTTTTCGATTGTACGGTCGGTAAGCAATTGAAAATCCTGAAAAACTACACCTAGCTTTCGACGTAAAAACGGAACCTGGCTTTCTTTTAAATCTTTTAAATCGAAACCGGCAATATTTCCATTACCGCTACCAATGTGTAAATCGCCGTATAATATTTTTAGTAAGCTACTTTTTCCTGAACCTGTTTGTCCGATAAGAAAAACAAATTCGCCCTTTTCTATATGTAAATTTACGCTTGAGAGTACCAGGTGTTTCTGTTGAAACACATCAACACTGTTTAAATGAATTACTGCGTTTTCTGCCATTTTATATATCTAATTTAGCAATCTGCCCAAAAGGCAAATCCTTTACCATTTGCATTATATAGTCTAATTTGTCGCCAAGTCCCAGTTTATCTAAAGATTTGTCAGGTCTATCAACCCTAAAATAAGCAAGCAAAGTAAACTTATCATCCCTTAGCTGAACGTAATCGGGAATTTTGGCGATGCCTTTTACCTTAATAATGTACATTGTGTCCAAAAATAGCTATTTAAGCTGAAAGCTGAAAGGCAAAAGATTATCGCGTTAAGAAAATCCAGCCGGAGAACATGTCGAAATCTTCGTTAAAATAAATGGTGTAGTAATAAGTTCCAACGGGAAGATCTTTGCCTTCAAATTTTCCATCCCAGGGTTTATAAACGCCATTACTTTGGTAGAGGAGACTTCCGGTTCTGTTTACAATTCTAACTTTTGCGTTAGGAAAAGCCTCGGCTGCCGGAATTGTCCAGGTATCATTTATCCCGTCGCCATTCGGCGTAAAGGAATTTGGGATAACAATTTTTGGGTATACTTTAACAAAAACATCGTCAGATGTGCTAAGACAACCCGAATTTGATTCCGCATGAAGCGTGTAGGTGATATCGAACGGCGGCGTGGCAACAGGATTCAGCTTGGTAGGGTTGTCAAGATAATCAGCTGGGGTCCAGAAATAGGTAACATTATCGCCGGAAACTTTTCCGCCCAACGTTACAGGCTGACCAGTCAAAATTTTCAAATCGGCACCTGCATCTGCAACTGCATTTTTAATGATGTTAACTTCAACAGTGGCCGTAGCAGAACAGCCGCCATTTGAAACCGTTACGGTATAAATGGTTGTTTCCTTTGGTGATGCAATCGGATTCGCAATATTTGGGTCTGAAAGCCCATCAACCGGGAGCCAGCGGTAAGTTGTTCCTCCGCTCGCCATTAATTGAATCGGATTATTCTGGCAAGTGAAGGCTTTAGTCAAGCTCGTAGCCGCATCTATCGGCTCGAGAACCTGTAAGGTAGTTGTGGAAGTACTTGTACAACCGTTTAGTGTAGCGGTTACGGTGTAAACGCCAGCCATATTTAATTGCGCATTGTTAATTAAAGGCGATTTATCTGTTGATGTGAAATTATTTGGACCAGACCAGCTAAAGGTTGCGCCTTCAGTAGCTGAAAGCTGAATGTTTGCACCTATACAAACGGGGCCGTTGGTACTTGCAATGGTATTTGGCTTCGCGTTAACATTGATTACCAAAGGTGCAGAAGCAACTCTGCAATTCACCGAGGCAATATTCTGCCGCTCAGCAGCGACCAGACGATACTGATAAATTCCTTTACTTGCATTTACCAGATTTACTGTGGTTTGCTTCGAAGTTTCTCCGGGTAAATCTGTCCACGTTGTACCCGAATTTACCTGCCATTGAAATACCGGATCTGCATAGCCTGCAGATACCTCTGCATTTAAATTATAGCTGTCTGTAACGCCCTCACAAACCGATATATTGGCAGAGCCACTGTTTATGGATGGCGTTATCGTTGGTCCGCATGCCCTGAAGGTAATGTCATCTAAAGCAATGTCATTGCCGTTTCCGCCTGGCCCGTTGTTGGTTATTTTTAATATCAAATCTGTTTGAGCGGTGGTTTTAAATGTTGTTGCGTACTGCACCCAGTTTGGCGATGGACCATCAGGAATGTCGCCTGTGTTATAACTTTGCAGTACTACACCCGCAGTTGTTTCAATGGAAAAGGTAATGTTCGGCTTTATCCCTGAGTAATTTAGCAAATTTATAATCCAGGCTGCAAACTCGTAGGTTGTTCCAGGACAGAGATTTGGGATAGCTGCCTGATAGAAGATTCCGGGGTTGTTAGAAGCGTTAACTACCATCATATAGCCGTTAGAATCTCCGGGAGTATGGTTGGGAATTTGATGCCAACCTACGCCACTGTGCATTCCGTTCGTACTTTTTGCAATGGTGTATTCCCCATCGTTGGGCGTTCCGGCTAAAAACCTGTAATTGGTGTTGATGCTGCTAAGCGGCGAGCTGAAATTAGAAGTTCCTGAACCGAAATCGATATTAATTACCGGATCTCCAAGTGCGCCGGCGCAGGCCTGCTGTGCCGATAAATTTTTAAACGTGAAAATTAATAACAGAAATAAGGAAAATCTGATTTGAAGGCGCATTGGGATGAAACAATTTCCTGCAATATCTTAATAAAAAACCGAAATGCCGAATATGCGGAACCTAACTTCTCAGCCCATTTAGAAATGCTATTGTATCAACATTATCTGCGTAATCCCAAAGTTTTGGATGTTGGCTTTCGCCGAAATTAAAAGTTTTTACAGCTAATGGGGCCTTGGTGATTATGCATTGAATTTGCACTGCTTTTTCAGTTAGTTTTTCTTCAACATTCGCCAGGCTTTCGTATTCTTCATAAAAGAGAACTGCAAGTGGCGATGTTAAACTTTCATCCTCTTTGAGCAATAAAAAACCATTATCAAAGTGCTTGGCGGCATTTACCAGGTAAATTGATTTATTGTAATCGTAATTATTGTTGTACTTGAAGTGATTTATTATTGGTTGAAAGTGTTCAATTCCCTCATAGAAATTTGCAATATCGTAACCTTTCGGGAAATAAATTTTTGAAACGTTTCTACAACCCAATCCGAAATAATCAAAAACATCTGCACCCAGGTTTTGTATATCCTCAAAAGATTCTGACCCTGTTAACACGGCAACACTGTTGCGGTTTTTTCTGATGATATTAGGCACTTTGCCAAAATAATAATCAAAATACCGGGATGAATTGTTACTGCCTGTTGCAATTACCGCATCAAAATCTTTTAAACGCTCTACATACTCAATTTTTTCAGAAAAGCCGGGTTCAATCAAAATGAGTTGTCCGAGAATTGCTTTTATTAGTTTATCATCCGAAGATGACAGTTTTATCAGGGCTATATTCCCTGTAGCAAGAACGCTTAGTACATCGTGCAAACCAACCATAGGAATGTTACCTGCCAGTATTAATCCGACTTTTTTTGGCGAAGCACTGAGCTCTATAGCCTTAAACCACGCGTCAACATCTGCCGGATTTAACATTTCTGCAAACGACGCTATAGATTTTTTAACATTTTCTATGGTAAACCATGCATTGGCATTTTGTGCCGAATACATTACACTTTCTAAAGAATCAGTTGAA
Organism: Pedobacter sp. AC464; assembly: GCF_979253075.1. Lineage (NCBI taxonomy): Bacteria > Pseudomonadati > Bacteroidota > Sphingobacteriia > Sphingobacteriales > Sphingobacteriaceae > Pedobacter > Pedobacter sp. AC464. The sequence goes on along the minus strand of NZ_CEEDBV010000001.1, from coordinate 1,802,674 downwards.
CTGGCAAGAAATTTACCTAGGTTTTTGAAGGCGATAATTATTTTTTCCTGAGTTAAAACTGACATATTTAGAATTATTATTAATTGATTATATCTTATATTTGCAGCTGCAAAGGTAAACTAAGCAAAAGAATTAGACGAAGACATGGCAATTAAAATAACAGATGAGTGTATAAATTGTGGGGCGTGCGAACCAGAATGCCCTAATAATGCAATTTATGATGCCGGTACTGCATGGCGTTTTTCTGATGGTACAAATTTAGAAGGCGTTATAGATTTTGGTAATCAACAAATTGAAGCAGATTCGGCTCAGGAAGCGGTTTCTGATGAGGTTTATTATATCGTATCGGATAAGTGCACAGAATGCAAGGGATTTCATGACGAGCCTCAGTGTGCAGCAGTTTGCCCTGTAGATTGTTGCGTAGATGACGAAGATATTCGCGAAACAGAAGAGGAACTACTTGCTAAAAAAGCTTGGTTGCACCAGGAGAATTAACATTGATATCCAAAGTATTATAAAATTATAATCCCGGTTTTACCGGGATTTTTTTTTGCTAATTTTTGGCAGTTTGGTTGTAAATGATTGCTTTGAACCGACCTGCAATTTCACCATGAGAGAAAGGCCATTGCTGTACATAAATTTGTGCAACAATCTTCTTTTTTGGATCTACCCAATAAGTGGATCCAAAGAAGCCGCCCCAACCGAATGAACCAACGCTTTGGCCGCTGAGTTTGCTTCCCTTTTCGGTAACAACTTCAAAACCCAAACCAAAAGTATTATCTGTAAAAGGTATATTTCCAATTTGCCTGCTTGTCATTAACGCTACGCTTTTTTCTGAAAGAATTCTTCTCCCGCCGTAAATACCCTTGTTTAAAAGCATTTGTAAAAAAGTTCCATAATCTTTTGATGTTGAAACCAGCCCTGCACCGCCGGCATAATAGCCGTTATTATTAATCGGGTAATTTACTGTTGCACCCGGAAAAACACCATCTACCCAAGGCTTTACTCTATTATTTTTTGGGTCTTCCGTGTAAACGGTCGCCAGCCGTGATTGCTTCTCTTTAGGCAGCGCAAAATAAGTGTCGTTCATGGCCAAAGGCTTAAAGATCCTTTCTTTAAAAAAAGTATTTAAATCCAAACCGGAGGCTACTTCGACTAATCGTCCTAAAACATCAATACTTAAGCTATATTGCCATCTTTCGCCTGGTTGGCCAGCCAGGGGAAGCTTAGCCAATTTGTTTATTTCGGTTTCCAGCAGCTTCTTGTGGATAACGAAGCCTGCTTCAATACCTGCTTTGGCATATATTGCATTCATTTCGGGCGAGCCAATCTGCGCATATCCTAAACCTGACGTATGGGTCATCAGTTCTCTAACTGTAATTTCGTGAGTCGCGGGTTTGGTTGTGTAACTGGAATCAGTTGGATTAAATTTATCAAGCACCCTTGGGTTTTTGAAAGCTGGAATGTACTTTGATATTGGATCGTCAAGCCCAAATTTTCCCTCGTCGAACAAAATCATGGCCGCCGTGCAGGTAACTGCTTTGGTTTGGGAAGCAATTCTTAATATGTCGTCCGTTCTGGCTGGACGGTTTAAATTGTTGCCAAAAGCTTTATTATAAACTGGCTTTCCATCAACTAAAATGCTTGCAGTAACAGCTTTAATCCATCCTTTAGAGATGTAATCATTCAATAAGTTGTCGAGTTTAACGCGTTGAGATTCAGAAAACGAAGCCTCATTCGCTTTTTGCTGGGCGAAAACAGGACTTACAATCAATAAAAGGAACCAAATGTTAGCGGCAATTCGTTTTTTCATCCGGAAGATTAATCAATTTCGCTTTTGTTGGGAATGATTAAAACCGGGCATGCAGATTTTCTGGCAACATGTTCAGCAACACTTCCCATTAAAAAATGGTACAGGCCAGATCGGCCATAGGTTCCGATAACGATCAGGTCAGAGCCCCATTCGTCTGATTGTTGAATAATGCCATGCGCTGCGGTATCAACAACACTTAAATATGAAGTTTTGACCCCGTTTGAAAATTTCGTTTCCATCTCTTTTAAAAGAATGTGGCTATTTTCTTCACTATTGTCGTAGGTTTCTAAAAAAACCGGAGCCAATGTTAAATCGGGGTTTACATTTGCCGGAATCGGCTCGATAATGTTTACCAGTGCAACTTCGGCGTCAAATTTTTCAGCGATATCGTATCCTGCCTTTGCTGCCTTCTCTGAACATGTACTGTTATCAACGGCTATTAATATTTTCTTGAAATTCATGGTGAGCAAGTTTAAAGGTTATCATAAAATTAACAAATTTAGCGGCAAAATGTTAGTTGGCCAATGTAATTTATTAGTTTTATGGCAGAATTAGTATTGCAGAAAATGGATAGTAAATATGGTATTTGCCGGGTGGCTGTTGCGCCTTTGAGGGCTGAAGGTTCTGACAAATCAGAAATCGTTTCTCAATTATTGTTTGGCGAACATGTCGAGATTATTCAGAAGGAAGAGCGCTGGTGGCTTGTTCAAAACGGGTTCGACGGCTACCAGGGCTGGGTCGATTTCAAACAACTGGCCGCCATCAGTGAAAATGATTTTGCTAAAATGCATGATTGTAAAATACTTGTTCCTTTGAATTTTGATAATGTTTTGAAAGCGGCTGATGGGAGCTTACATCATTTGAGTGCCGGAAGCAACCTGCCTTTTTATAAAGATGGCTTTTGCTTTGCAGGCGACGAAAAATTTGAAGTTGCTTTTGAACCTTACAACAGCGAAAAGGCAAATTTCGAAAACGATGTTATCGCAACGGCGAAGTTTTTTCAGAACGTACCATACCTTTGGGGTGGCAGAAATGTTTTCGGCATAGACTGCTCTGGCTTTACACAAACAGTTTTTAAATTAATGAACATCAAGTTGAGGCGGGATGCATCTCAACAGGCAGAGCAAGGAGAATTAGTGGGCTTCTTAGCAGAATGTAAGGCTGGCGACGTCGCTTTTTTCGACAATGCAGAAGGAAAGATTACGCATGTAGGCATTATGCTAAACAGCAATGAAATTATCCATTCTTCGGGAAAAGTAAGAATAGACCCAATTGATGATCAGGGAATTTTTAACAAGGAGCTAGGCCGATATACCCACAAACTCAGAATTATCAAACGTTTTGTGGAATAAACACCGAAGTTGCATCATGTTATAAAATAACTTCTATGGCAACTTCTTTTAAAATAACAATTGATGCTCCTTGTACACAACAATGGGCAGGTATGCAAGAACATAAAGATGGCAGGTTTTGTACTTCTTGTCAAAAGTCGGTTGTTGATTTTACACAGTTTTCGGATTTCGAATTAAAAAACTGGCTTGCCAAAGATCAAGGTAAAAGCTGTGGTAGATTTCGGCCAGCGCAACTTAACCGTGTTATAGATTCCAAATCAAATTTTTCGATGGCAGGATTTAAACCAGGCCTGGTTGCGGCATCTTTAATTGCATTATTAAGTTTTCCTAAACCAACCCAGGCAATCAAAGTGAAATCCTATCCTGTCTCGCAGGGCGATTACAGGAATAAATCTGTTAAAAGTTTGGTTCTAGAAAGGGCCGAGACCGCTTCGGTAACAATAAAAGGAACTGTAATCGTTAAGGATGAAAATACGCCAATTATCGGTGCAAGTATAAAGGTAAACGGTTTGCCGACTGGAGTTGTTACAGATAATGAAGGTAAATTCGAAATTGTTGTAGACCGCAATAAGTTTAAAAAGAGTGTTGTGCTAGATTTAAGCTATATTGGCTATGAAAGTCAGAATGTAAAAATAAACCTGTTTAAGAAGGATAAAATTTTGATTCGATTAAAGGCGGGTAACTACATCCTGGGAGGGCTCGGTATTATAAAGCAACCAACTATGTTTGAAAAAATCTCTAAGTTTTTGAATGGCTAAATTTATAGCTCCATCTCCCAAACCATTACTTGCCGGTCATCGCCCGTTGTTATCAAATATTTGCCATTACTGCTCCACATTAATTTGTTTATGGAGTGTGTATGGCCAACCCCGGCCTTTTCCAAACTTAAAATTTTGTAAAGTTTAAAGTTTTCTGCATCCCAAAGTTTAATGCTCTTATCCTGACTACTCGTAGCAAAGTAGGGGAGCGTGGGGTGAAAAGCGATATCATAAACGGTGAACAGATGCGCCGGAATATTTTGAACCAATTCATATGCGGGCAGACTCCAGATTTTGAGTTGCGCATCCCTGCTTCCCGAAATCAAATATTTTCCAGTCGGATGATAAGCTACCGAAGTAACTGGTAGCGAATGGCTTTCCAGATTTTTTTTTCTGCTGTAATCGCTTAGGTTGTAAATTTTTATCAGATGGTCTTTGCATGCGAAAGCGATTTCGGTTTCATCAGGAGCGATTGCAATCGTCCGCACTGTATCAGCGGCGACTTGAAATCGGTAAATTTCAGCAAAATCATTTAACGACCAAACTGCAACGGTGCCATCTTCACCGGTGGTTAAAAGTTCATTTTTACTTTTAACTGTTTGAATGTTGAAAATTGGTTTGATATGAGCGTTGATTCTCGCAATTATTTTGCTTTCGTGAAAATCATAGACACTAAAAGCACCGCTACGTTCGCCAACAAATAATTGATTGTTATAATAATGCAGGTAGTAAACAGAGCTTTGAACAGGCATTTTGACTTTCACAAAAGCCATAGTCTCCAACGACCACTCTACAACACCTTTATCGTTTCCGGCGCTAAAAAAAGTTTCATCATTAGATGAGTTTGCTAAAGCGTACACAGGGTTCTGATGGCCGGAAAGGGTTTTTAAGTGTTTAAGCATGAATGTCAATTTGCAAATATTTTCGGAAAATTCACTTCATCACCAAATTCATCGATTTTGATTTGGTTTAAACGATTGAAGATTCTTTCTGAATCAACAGCCGAGATTGGTAATGATGTTCTAAAGATCTCTTCTTGCAACTTTTCATTGTTATAACTGATGAAAATCAAGGTCAATTCATTTTGATTGATACTATCCGTTGAGATGAAGTCATACTTTAAAGTTTTTTGTGTGGTTTTCCAAATACCATAATGATGCTGGTAAGTTATATGAGTTGTGCTAATAATATAAAATTCTTCTCCAAAGGTGTTCCAAAGAAAATATTTGCCAATTGTACATCCGTAAGCTATGGGTAATAACAATGGTAATGGATTTGGCTTATCTTTTTGCAAAAAGAAGACGAAATAAAATAAACCAATTGCTGCACTTAGATTAACAATTACTAAAAATACTTTTAAATATCTATTCGTCGGAATCTTAGTCCTAACATAGATATTCAAGTGGTCAAAGGTTATTTCGGTGTTCAATAGTCTATCTTACTTATGTCTTTTCTCTAAATTTTTTGCGATATCCTGAATCGATAAGCCTTTTTCTTTTAACAAAAATAATAAGTGAAATATTAAATCCGAGGCTTCGCCTATTAGTTCTTCTTCTGATTCTGCTAATGCTGCAATAACTGTTTCTACACCTTCTTCGCCAACTTTTTGGGCAATTTTATTTAACCCTTTGCCTCGCATTTTATTGATGTAGGAACCCTCAACAGGATTCTCATATCTGTCTGCAATGATGTTCTCCAGTTCAAAAATGAAATTCTGATTAAAATCAGTTTTGAAACAACTACGACTGCCCGTATGGCAAGTAGGACCAACCGCATGAGCCTTAATTAAAATGGTATCATTATCACAATCAACAAAAATTTCTTTTACGTAGAGAAAGTTATTGCTCGTCTCACCTTTCGTCCAAAGGCGATTTTTAGAGCGGGAAAAGAACGTAACCTTACCTTCGGATTGCGTTTTCTCCAGAGCCTCTGCATTCATGTAACCAAGCATTAAAACCTCTAAAGTTTGCTCATCTTGTATCACTACCGGGACCAAACCATCACTCTTACTAAAATCTATATTCATTGTATTTTCTAGTTCCGTCCTTGCGAGGAATGAAGCAATCTTAAAGTGGTAGGTTTTAGTACCTGCTTAATTAGTAACATTGCTGCGTGCCTCGCAATGACGAGTTTATTATATCCTCACAGGAATTTTATTCCTTTTTAATTCTTGTTTTAAATCGGGTATTAAGATTTCGCCATAATGAAATACCGATGCTGCAAGCGCTGCGTCTACGTTCGCTTTTTGAAAAACCTCCGTAAAGTGTTCCATACTGCCTGCACCGCCCGATGCAATCATCGGGATATTTATCATTTGATTAACGATGCCGAGTAAACCACAATCAAAACCGGCCTTTGTGCCATCATGGTCCATAGAAGTTAGCAAAATTTCTCCTGCCCCTAAATTTTCAGCTTGTTTAATCCAGACTTCGGTTTCCAACTGTGTAATTAACCTGCCGCCATTTAAGTGCACCATATTTTTGCCATCAATATGTTTGGTATCTACTGCCAAAACCACAAACTGAACTCCAAACGCTTTCGCTAGTTCTTCAATCAATTGCGGGTTTCGTACTGCGGCAGAATTGATGCTGATTTTATCTGCTCCTGCATTTAAAAGCGCTTCAGCGTCTGCAATTTCTGTAATACCACCTCCGATTGTAAATGGGATATTTAGCTGCCTGGCAACCGATTTAACCATTTCTATCATCGTTTTTCGGCGTTCGTGTGTGGCGGTAATGTCAAGGAAAACGAGTTCATCGGCACCTTGCTCTGCATATTGCGCAGCCAATTCCACCGGGTCGCCGGCATCCCGCAAATCAACAAAATTTACACCTTTTACCGTGCGACCGTCTTTAACGTCTAAACAGGGAATTATTCTTTTACTCAGCATTTGTTTGGCTTTTCACCGTGATACATAAAGCAATTTTGCTATCGAAATAATTTACTTTGTGCCTCGCAATGAGGATTTGACTAATGTTTTCGCTTTATATCGAAGTCAGCGCTTTCAGATTCCACTCCTTAATTTCTTCGACGGTAATTCGATCTTCGTAAATAGCTTTACCAACTACAACGCTTCTGATAGGGTATTTAGCCAATTCGTGAATATCTTCCATCGAACTTACACCACCCGATGCGATTAACTTAATCATTGGAGAATGCTCAAGTAATTTTTTGTATAAATCAATAGCGGCACCGCCTAATTTGCCGTCTTTGCTAATATCTGTACATAAGAAACGGAAGAAACCAAGTGCCAAACATTTATCAACATAATCCATTAGCTTTATAGGCGAACTTTCCATCCAACCCGAATATTTTATCACTTCATCCAAAACATCGATGGCGATAACAATTCGGTTAGCGTAGTTGTCTTTCTTTGCAAAAGCCTCGCTTAATTGTTGTAAAAAATCTGGGTTGGTAATGGCTTGTGTGCCCACAATTACGCGATGAATTCCTGCATCGAGCAAATTTGTAACCTGTTCAATCGTACGGATTCCGCCGCCGTACTGAACTTTCATTTCCGTTTTTTTAATGATTTCAAACAGTGATTTCTGGTTGCTAAAATCACCCTTAGCGCCATTTAAATCGATAATGTGGATAAAATCTGTTCCATTCGAACGGTATTTTTCTATCATTTCAGCGATAGATACATCATATTCAGTTTTCTGGTTGTAATCGCCTTCACGGAGGCGAACTACTTTTCCATCCAAAATATCAATAGCAGGAATTATGTACATTTCTTGAGTTATAAGTTAAAAGTTGTTACTTAAGTTCAGAAGCTCAACTAAGGTTTGAAAAATTTTTTAATATCTGCTCGCCAGCTTTGCCCGATTTTTCGGGATGGAACTGAACGCCATAAAAATTGTCCTTTTGTACTGCTGCCGAAAATTTTAGTCCGTAATTGGCAGAGGCGATGTCAAAAGTAGGGTTATATTCAATAAAGTACGAATGAACAAAATAAAATTGTGCATTCTCTTCAACACCTTCAAATAATGAATTGTTTTTGTGGTTAACGGCATTCCAACCCATATGTGGAATCTTGATGTTCAGCAACTTATCAAATTTCCTTGTTTTTAAAGGTACAATGTCCAGTAGCGGTGCGTCGCCTTCTTCTGAATGTTCGGTAATTAATTGCATACCTACGCAGATACCCAAAACTGGTTTGTTTAATGCTTTTATGGCTGGAATCAATCCTGTATGCTTTAATTTTTCCATTGCTGCACCTGCATGACCTACACCCGGAATAATGATGTGGCTATACGCGGCCAGGTCAGCTTCGGTATTAACCATGCCATAATTAAGTGCCAAACGCTCCAAAGCTGCAGTTAACGAGAAGATATTGCCGGCACCGTAATTTACTATTCCAATCATATTTTTTGAATTGAAGGTTAAGAACAAAAATTAAAGACTATCAATCTTCATAATTGTTCGTATGTTTCTTCTTTTTATTTCTATTATTTGAATTTTATTCACTTATAACAAGCCCTTGGTGCTCGGCAACACCATTTTTTCAGCATCGCGTTTAATTGCCATTTTTATCGCCTTTGCAAAGGCTTTAAATATTGCTTCAATTTTATGATGTTCGTTATCACCTTCGGCTTTAACGTTCAGGTTACATTTCGCGGCATCGCTGAATGATTTAAAGAAATGATAAAACATTTCGGTAGGCATATCGCCAACTTTTTCACGTTTAAATTCCGCGTCCCAAACAATCCAGTTGCGTCCACCAAAATCTATTGCAACCTGCGCCAAACAATCATCCATCGGTAAGCAAAAGCCGTAACGCTCAATGCCCAGTTTGTTGCCCAAACCTTTGGCAAAAGCCTCGCCAAGGGCAATTCCGGTGTCTTCAATGGTGTGGTGTTCGTCAATGTGTAAATCGCCTTTGGCAATTATTTCCAAATCTACGCTTCCGTGCCTGGAAATCTGGTCCAGCATGTGGTCGAAGAAATTTAAACCGGTTTCAATTTTTGCTTTTCCGGTTCCATCGAGGTCTAAATTGATGGTGATATCGGTTTCATTCGTTTTACGGACATGGCTGATTTTTCTGCTTCCTGCCTTCAGTAAATTATAAATGTCTTCCCATTTCTGCGTTTCCAGAATAATAACATCAAGTAGGGTTTCGTGTTTATCTAGTGCCTCAGTAGAACCAAGAGCATCATTCTGACGGAGAAAAATGGCTTTTGCACCTAAATTCTTTGCCAGCACAACGTCGTTCAGCCTGTCGCCGATTACGTAAGAATTTTGCAAATCGTAGTCACCGCTAAGGTATTTTGTTAACAAGGCGGTGCCCGGTTTTCTCGTTGGCGCATTATCTTTAGCGAAAGTTCTGTCAATAATAATCTCGCTAAAGTTTACGCCTTCGCCGGAGTAAGTATCCAGCATAAAATTATGAATCGGCCAGAAATTTTCTTCGGGATTTGAAGCTGTTCCCAATCCGTCCTGATTCGTAACCATAACTAATTCGTAATCCATTTCGGCTGCAATCTTTGACAGATAATACAGGGAGCGGGGATAAAATTTCAGTTTCGCAAAACTGTCAACCTGCTCATCGGCCGGCTCAATATTCAACGTTCCGTCTCTATCTATAAACAATACTTTCTTCATCTTCTAAAAGTTTTTCAGAATGGTTAATAGTTTATCATTTTCTTCTTTCGTGCCAACTGTAATTCGCAAACAGCCTTCGCATAAGGTAACTTTTGAGCGGTCGCGAACGATGATCCCTTCGTTTACTAAAGTATCATAAATTTTAGCTGCGTCGGTAACTTCTGACAATATAAAATTTGCATCTGAGGGATATACTTTCGAAACGATACCGAGCGTTTGCAGATCGACAGAAAGTCGCTCTCTTTCGGCAACAGATTGTTTAATCCATGCGTTAACTTGTTCGATGTTTTTTAAGGCTTCAAAAGCCAAATCCTGAGTAGCCTGATTGATGTTGTAAGGCGGTTTAATTTTGTTTAGAACATCGATGACTTTTCGTGAAGAAAATGCCATCCCCAAACGGAGGGCGGCGAGTCCCCAGGCTTTCGAAAAAGTTTGTAAAATAACCAGGTTTGCATACTCCGTTAACTCCTGAATAAACGTCTTCTGACGGGCGTAATTTATGTATGCTTCATCCACCACAACGATGCCTTTAAAGTTGGCTAAAATGGTTTCGATATCTTCACGATTTATCGAATTTCCTGTCGGATTATTTGGCGAACAAATGAAAATTAATTTGGTGTTTTCATCGATTGTTTCTGCTATCGTTTCCATGTCTAACTGGAAGTTTGGAAGCAGGCTAACTTTCCGAATTTCAACATCGTTTATATTAGCCGAAACCTCGTACATTCCATAGGTTGGCGGTAGTACAATTACATTGTCTTTTCCCGGATTACAAAATGCACGGAAAAGCAAATCTATAGCCTCATCACTGCCGTTACCTAAAAATGTATTTTCGATAGGAACGCCTTTAATTTTGCTGATAGCATCTTTCAAATCCAATTGCAACGGATCCGGATAGCGGTTGTAATTTGCAGGTAGGGGAGAACCATAACTGTTTTCGTTTGCATCTAGAAATACAGATGCATGCCCTTTAAATTCGTCCCTGGCGGTGGAGTAGGGTTTAAGATTTTTTATATTTTCTCTAACTAAATCGTTAATGTCCATTTTTTATGCTTTATGAAGGTTGAAAGAACAAGTCAACATGATTAAACCATAATATTTGGTGGCTTTGTCACATCAATTGGGCCGAACCTTATGCTTTTACTCTATGTTATTTAATCTCAAAGTGATTGCGTTTTTGTGCGCCTCTAAACCTTCCGCGGCAGCAAGTATTTCTACAGTGTTTCCAATATTCTTTAAACCATTGACTGTTAAGTGTTGAAAGGTTATTTTCTTAAGAAATGCATCAGTAGAAACGCCCGAATAAGCTTTTGCAAAGCCACTTGTAGGTAATGTATGGTTAGTTCCAGAGGCGTAATCTCCGGCACTTTCTGGCGTAAGGTTGCCAAGAAATACTGAGCCTGCGTTGATTATTAATGAAATAAGGCTTTCAAATTTATCCGTAGCGAGAATTAAGTGCTCAGGAGCATATTCATTTGAAAAATGCATTGCCTCAGTAGAATTGTCGACTAAAACTGCGTAAGAATTTGCAATTGCTTTTGCGGCAATTTCTTTTCTCGGGAGCGCAGTCAATTGATTATCAATTTCTAAAAGTGTTTTATCTATAACATCCATAGATGTAGCAACCAAAATCGACTGACTATCAATGCCATGTTCTGCTTGCGCAAGTAAGTCTGAAGCCACGAATGACGGATTGGCAGTCTCATCAGCGATTACCAAAACCTCGGATGGACCCGCAGGCATGTCGATGGCCACCTTATTTTGCACCATGGTTTTAGCAGTTGTTACATAACGGTTTCCCGGGCCGAAAATCTTATCAACCTTCGGAACGGTTTCCGTTCCAAATGCCATTGCAGCAATTGCTTGTGCACCCCCGATTAGGTAGATTTTGTCGATACCTAAAAGCACAGCGCAGTAGGCGAGATAACAGTTCGTTTTAGCATCACTTTGCGGTGGCGAGCAAACTACAATCTCCTTGCATCCGGCGATAATTGCAGGCGTAGCTAACATTAAAAAAGTGCTTGGTAAAACAGCCGTACCACCCGGAATATAGAGTCCAACCTTCTCAATTGCTCTTGATTCCCGCCAGCAAACCACACCTGGCATCGTTTCAATTTTCTCTTCCGATTTCAATTGAGATTGATGAAAGACTTTAATATTTTGGTAAGCAGTTTCTATAGCTTTTTTAGCATCGGGTGGAATGGATGATGCGATCATTTCCAATTCTTCTGCATCTAAATAAAGCTTTTCAAGGGTGACTTTATCAAACTGTTTTGAGAAATTGATCAGCGCCTTATCGCCATCATTTCTAACCGTTTTAATGATGTCCGAAACCCGTTCTTCAACTAATTTATCGTCTTCAATTTGTCGCGAACACAGTTGCTCAATATTTGATTCAGATAAATCTTTATAGTTATAGACTTTCAATGTGTTATAATTTTAAATTAACTAATAGTTAATGTCTTTTTTTAGCTTTTTATGCTTTTTTAGGTGATTATTTTTTCAATTGGCATCACCAAAATACCTTCTGCACCTGCAGCTTTAAGGCTGTTTATTTTATCCCAAAAATCTTCTTCGGCGATTACAGAATGTACAGCAACCCAGTTAGGTTCGAACAAAGGAACAACCGTCGGACTTTTAACACCAGGCAACAAATCAACAACTTTTTGAAGGTTATCTTTTGATACATTGAGCACAACATATTTGTTAGATTTTGCACTTAAAACTGAACGAATACGCTGAAGTAATTCTGCAACTTCCGGGTTGTTTACAATCGATTTATTTCCGATTAAAACGGCTTCCGATTTCATCACATCAGCGAAAGGTTTTAGTCCGTTACTTTTCAAAGTTCCACCCGTAGAAACGATGTCAAAAATGGCATCACTTAAACCCAAACCCGGGCCAATTTCTACCGAGCCGGAGATGGTTCTGATGTCAGATTTTATTCCTTTTTCGGTTAAGAATTTTTCTAGAATAACAGGGTAAGAGGTTGCGATTGCTTTACCATTTAAGTCTTCAAGTTTTTGAATATCGCTACCGGTTTGAACAGCGATTTTTAATGTGCATTTTCCAAAGCCCAAACGCTGTAGATATTCTACCCCAGCTTTAGTTTCGGTGATTACATTTTCCCCAACAATACCCAAATCGGCAATACCATCCTGAACATACTCCGGGATATCATCGTCTCGAAGAAAAAGGATTTCCAAAGGAAAATTTTGAACAGTTGATATCAGCGAGCTCTTATAGTTTTCGAAAGAAAGACCACAATTTTTTAATATTTCTACGGATTTTTCGTTTAACCTACCCGATTTCTGGATAGCAATTTTTAGTGTTTTCAAAGTATTGAATATAGAATGAACAAGAAATAATTTTACGGAAAAAAAGTTTTGAAGTACAAAACAAACATATCATATCGCCTATCGGCGATGGTGTAAATGTAAGTGATGGTTCAAAATTAAATTCATAAATTATTTATGCCAGTATCAATACTTTAGCTGATAAGCGCTGGCAAATATAGTGTTTGAATCCGTAAAACAAAAAATAATGGCACTTAATTTGCCTTTATGCTGTTTTTATTTCCGATAACCTTATTTTGTATTAAATTAATTACGTGTTGAAAAACTTCCGCTTTCTGATTATTCCTTTAGTTCTTTCTGTTTCTGCCTGTAACTGGTTCAAATCTCCTCCAGAAATCGGCAAAATTCTGGCTGAACATTTCAACAATAAAATTTACAAAGACTTTGATACGGCAGCCTACGATAGTGTTTTCGTTAAAACGATGGGCGATCTTTCTCAAAATTTTATCAACCCAAAAACGATTAAGGCTTTTTACGAACACAACAATGACGAGCCACGATTAGTTACAAAATTCTATGTCAATGGCGAATTGGATTCCTTAACCAATTATTTAAAGAATAGTACAGTCCACGGCTTAAACCCTAAGCTTTTTAATATTGATGAGCTGCAAAGTTTGATAAATGAACTTGGAGCAAATAAATTTAAGACTGTTGATGAAAGCTATCCTGTAATTGCCAGGCTTGAAATTCTGAGTGCAAATGCTTATTTAAATTATACAAATTTTTTGCGGTATGGCGTGGTAAATCCCCGCAACATTTTTTCCAGATATTACATCAAAGTAAAACGGCCGGATAGTTTACGAATGAGCAAAATGCTGGCTTCAGAAAGTTTGATTGATACCTTGAAAAATATTCAGCCAAAATCGCCCCAGTATAAGGCACTTCAAACCGCTTACCTTAATGCTAATTCTGCAGATGAAAAACGAATTTTGCTGTTAAATATGGAACGTTTCAGATGGCAGATGCCCGAAACGGGTGATAATTATGTGCAGGTAAATATTGCAGATTTTAAACTGACCTGGTTTGATAAGCAGGATACGGTAATTTCAATGAAAGTTTGCGTGGGCGGTAAACGTGAAAATGGTTATGAAGAGAAGATGAAGGCCTTTGCGAAATCGGGCAATTTAGACGATAAACCGAAGAACCACGAAACCCCTTTATTGTTTAGTAAGATAAATTCAATTCAGGCCAATCCAATATGGAATATCCCGGTTAGCATTGCGCAAAGTGAAATCTATTGGATGGCCAGGAAGGACCGATACTATCTTTCGAATAGTAACATCAAAGTTTACTACAAAGATAAGCTCATCGGCGAGCCGGATACCATAAACTGGAACCGATATTCGCGGGATAAGTTGCCTTTTAAATTTAAACAAGGTTCTGGCGACGGAAACGCTTTAGGTAAGTTTAAATTTATCTTTGATAACAGCTCAAGTATTTATCTACACGATACCAATAATAAAAGTGGCTTTGGCTTAAGTAACCGGGCAATTAGTCATGGTTGCGTACGCGTAGAAAAGCCCCTTGAATTTGCGGAGAAATTACTCGACGATAATTACGCATATGACAAGTTGAGGGTAGAAGTAGATTTATTGCCGGTTGATACCACGCACATGAACTGGTATCGCAAGCGAATGGCTAAAAAAGCGGATACCTTGAAATCTTTCCAATTGAAACCAGCTTGGTTTGGGCCAAAAAAGGCCGTTCCGTTGTTAATTACCTATTTTACGGCCTGGTCTCAAAATGATAAAATTGAATACCGCCCTGATGTTTACGACATGGACGAAAAATTGTGGTCTGCAATGAAAAAATTTAGATAAAACGCGTAAAGTAATCACCCTATAAAATAGCTTAAAAACATCCCGAGTTGAAACAAATTTATTTTAACCCGAGCAATTTTGAAAACTTTTACCTCGTTTTTTATTCCTTTATTAGCTGTTATTTTTTTTCTAAATTTCAACAAAAAGCCAGAAATCGGTCAGCAATTGGCCATAAGCTTAGGTAGTTCGATTTACAATGATTTCGATACGACTGCGTATGACCTTGTGTTTAAAAAGGAGTTTAAACTTCTTTCAGAAAAGTACATCAACGTAAGCAAACTCAATAATTATTATCAAGAGGTTAATAACCAACCAAGGTTTATTGCCAGTTGTTTTGAAGATAAGAGTCTAGATTCACTCATCAAATATTTAGCCACAAGTACTGCGCATGGCTTTAATCCTAAGGTATTTCATTTTGAGGAAATTACTGCATTAACAGCCAGGCTTAAAGCAAACGATTATAAAAATGTTAGTGAAAATTATGAGCTGCTTGCCAGGTTAGACATTTTGGCTTCGGATGCCTTCACCCGGTACACCAGGTATTTAAAATTCGGGGCTGTTAATCCAAAAGACATCTTTACCCGGTATTATATTGCGGTTAAGCAACCTGATAGTACATTTAATGCATGCCTACTGAAGGCGCCGGCCATTTTGGATACGTTAAGGGTTTTGCAACATAAATCACCGCAATATAAAAGTTTACAACACGCATATTTAATTAGCAGGAATGATTCTCTTAAAAAAATCCTCCTGGTTAATATGGAGCGTTTACGTTGGGTAATGCCATCTGCAGGAGAGAAGTTTATTCAAGTGAATATTCCCGATTTTAGGTTATTTTATTTGTGTGGCAGCGATACCTTGATATCGATGAAAGTTTGTGTGGGCGAAAAAAGAGATTTAAATTATGATGAACAACAAAAAATTTTTGCGAGAACCGGCGATTTAGACGACAGGCCTCAGAATAAAGAAACGCCGTTACTTTTTAGCCAGATAAAAAAGCTTTACACCAATCCGGTTTGGAACATTCCCGAAAGTATTGTACAGGAGGAAATTTACCCAATGGCCCGCCGTAGTTCGAGATATTTAATGCGCAAAAACATAGCGGTTTTTCGTAACAACAAGCGAATAGAAAACCCGGCAACGATTAAGTGGTACAAATATAACCGGGATAAAATTCCTTTTTTATTTGTTCAGCAACCGGGAACTAATAATTCTTTAGGGCGTTTGAAGTTTATTTTTCCAAATAGCAGCAGTGTTTATTTGCACGATACGAACTTTAAGCAGGGATTTAAGCTAACCAACAGGGCAATTAGTCACGGATGTATCCGATTGGAAAAACCACTCGAACTCGCTCGGCTTTTGGTAGAGGATAGCTTAAAATATGATTCGATTAGGAGTGAATTGAATTTGAAACCGTTAAAAGCTTTAGTGGCAACAGGCAAAAAAACAAAATTAATAGCGACCAATAAAGAGGAAGAGCGGTCAACTTTCCAGTTCGTTCCGAAGGCAGAAACCCCTATATTAATCACCTATTTTACGGCATGGTCTCAAAATAATAAAATTCAATACCGGCCTGATGTTTATGGCATGGACGAGAAACTTTGGTTGGCGATGAAGAAATTTAGATAGAAGATGTAGATTTGTGCCATGGAGGATAATATTTCATTCAATCATCAAGCTGATATCGTAAACAGTGCCCTTAGATTTATCAATGCGTGGTTTAAGCAGTCAAAGTCTATCACCGCCGAGTTGAATGATTTTTTTATCCTTCCGGGAAACAAAATCATCGGAAAAGAGGCTATTGTTGGTAGATTAAAAGGCATTTTTGGGAAATTTGATGAGTATGTTGGTGGCCGGTATGACATTATTGATGTAAATTTTGAATTGCTTAATGATGGCAAAGGAATGGGTTTTGTTGAGGGTGTTGCAGGGTACCGGGCAGTCGTTCAGAAACAATCGAAAATAGTTAGCGGCCCTTTCAAACTCTATTTCGCCTTGCAAAATGGCGTATGGAAAATTGTAAATATTGAGTTTCCTGGATTTATCTAAAAATTAACTATTAATTTAGTTTGTTGGTTAATTTTTTTTTAAATTGTCTCCTAATTAACCTTCCCTAATTATGAGAAATCTTGCCAGCATCTTTATTCTATTTGTTTTTTTTCTTGCGTCTTGTTCACAAAGTTCAAAACGAGATAATCCAGTAACTACTAAAGCTTTACCAGCGCAGCAGGATAAGTCCATACCGGGAGCGCCAGTATTTGCACTGACAGCAATAACGACCAACTTTGACCAATATTGGGAATACCATACCCGTTATGTTAAATTGTATCGTGATTTTCTGGCTTTTGATGAAAATGCTTCACCCATAACAAAAAAAGCCTTTCTGCAACAACTCAGCACCGGAAGGTTTTTGCCCTTTTTGTTAAAGTCGAGAAATGCAACGGGCAGTTATAAGCTTGTAGAAATTCCTGCAACCATCAAAGAAGAGACTAGCGCAATTATTGCTGATTACGCTAAAACCCAGCTTGGCTACTTCAACATGGAAGCTAAACCCGTTCCTGATTTCGATTTTGTTGATGTAAATGGCGTTAGGTATACCTCTGCGAATACGAAAGGAAAAATTGTTTTGTTTAAATGCTGGTTTATTGGCTGTGCTACCTGTGTACAGGAAATGCCTGAACTGAATAGAATGGTAGAACGCTATAAAAACCGTAAAGATATTTTGTTTATAAGTCTGGCGAGTGATAAGAAAAAGCCGCTCCAGGGTTTTTTGGTTAAAACGAAATTTGATTATGCGGTTGTTCCGGATCAAGATAAATATATGAGTGGAAAATTAAATGTTATTGCTTATCCAACTCACTTCCTGATTGATAAAAATGGAATTTTAACTAAAATTGTTGATACCGAAAAGGAAGTTTCCGAAGTGCTGGAAACGATGGCAGTTCAATAAGTTGTTACAATTGAAATTCGCCACTTTATTTAATTTTTCTATCTTTGGTTTTTAATGAATTTCCTTTATCCGGGCTTTCTTTTCGCACTATTATCGGTTGCAATTCCGGTTATTATTCATTTATTTAATTTTCGAAAATTTAAAAAGATTTATTTCTCAAATGTTCAGCTTTTAAAAGAGGTAGAACAGCAAAACTCATCAAGGGAAAAGCTAAAAAATTTACTTATCCTCATTTCGAGAATTTTAGCAATCGTGTTTTTGGTTCTCGCTTTTGCGCAGCCGTATCTTCCTTTGGGAGAGAAGAACCAGCGCTTAAGTAACATAGTAAGCATCTATGTGGATAATTCTTACAGTATGGAAGCCGTTAATAAAGATGGCAACTTATTGGACGAAGCTAAAAGACGTGCGAAAGAACTCATAAAGGCTTATGGTTTAAATGATAAATTCCAGTTGCTTACCAATGATTTCGAAGGTAAACATCAGCGGCTTTTAAACCAGGACGAATTTTTGAAAGCACTGGATGATGTGAAAATTTCGGCTTCGAACAGAAATCTTCAACAGATTTTAAACCGTCAAGAGAATATTTTGTCAGGTTCGGCAAATAAATACAGTTTCATTATTTCTGATTTTCAGCAAAATATTTCCGATGGAAATAACCTCAAAACCAATAAGGATATTCAATATTCGTTTTTAAAATTAAATGCAACTGCGCTACCAAATGTTGCTGTAGATAGTGTTTGGTCACTTTCACCAAATCATCAACCTGGTGCAAATGAGCGCCTTGTTGTTCAGTTAAAAAATTATTCTGAAGAAGATGCCGTTAATATTCCGCTAAAGCTGACCATTAACAATCAGCAAAAGGCGTTAAGTTCTGTAAGTATTGCTGCGGGTAAAACAAATCGTGATACCCTTAATTTTTCTGGACTAACCGCAGGATGGCAAAAAGGACTTTTAAGTATTAAAGATTTTCCCGTTACTTTTGATGATACACTTTCCTTCAGTTTTAAAGTTGATTCGAGCCTGCCTGTTTTAAGCATTAACGGCCCTGACGCCGGGAATTACATTAAGGCACTTTTCGGCGCAGATAAATATTTCAGGCTTACAGAAAACTTAGAGAGCAACATCAATTACAGTGGTTTTTCCAATTACGGTTTAATTGTATTAAACGGGCTGAGAAATCCTTCGAGTGGTTTGGCACAGCAATTAAAAGCTTACCTGAAAGGCGGTGGGTCGGCGGTTATCTTCCCAAATTTGGATGCAGATATTCGAACTTACAACAGCTTTTTAAATGGTCTTTCGCTGCCGGCTATTCAAAGTTTAAATACTACGGAAACCCGGGTTGATAAGATAGATTTGCAAAATCCAATTTTTAAGACGGTTTTCGAAGAAATTCCTAAAAATCTTGATTTACCCATTGCTAACCGGTACTTTTCCTTTGTCGAGCGTAACTCAACGAATAAAGAAAGCTTACTGTCTTTTACCGGTGGGCGACTTTATTTCGCAAAATATGGCGTTGATGATGGTGCGGTTTATTTAGCGGCAACCGGCTTAAATGCTGCCGATGGTAATCTTGCGAGGCATCCTGTTTTTGTTCCGCTAATGTACCGATTAGCATTGTCTGCCGAAAATGAAACTGCGCTGTATTATAACATTGGTACTGATAACGCATTAATTGGCAAAAAAATCAGTTTAGGCAAAAACCAAACGTTAAAGTTAACCGCAAAAAATTTCGAGGCGATTCCGGAAATCAGACAGGTTGATGGCAAAACAATTATTTATGTTGCAGACCAGATTAAAGCGCCTGGGTTCTACAATTTAAATCTTGCAGACTCTTTAATTGCCGTTTACAGTTTTAATATTAGCAGGTCAGAATCTGATATGCACTATTTGAAAAGTTCGGAACTTAGCAAACTGGCAGGGAAGAATAACCTAAAAATTTACGATACTGATAAAGACGCTGTAAAGCTCATTTCTGGCAGCAATAAAATCGGACAGACTTTATGGAAACTTTGTCTAATTTTGTCGCTGATTTTTATTGCAGCAGAAATTTTGCTCATCCGATTTTTTAATAAAACCAAGAAAACAAAATGAATCTCCTAGTAAAACGTGCAACCATTACCGACCCGCAAAGTAAGTTTAACACAAAAGTGTGCGATGTTAGGGTAGTTGATGGAAAAATCCAAGCCATCGGGAATTTATCTGCTGAAAAAGATGAGCACGTTTTTGACGCTAAAGGCGCATTACTGACACCCGGCTTTTTCGATTTAAACTGCGCCGCAGGCGATCCTGGCTATGAAACCAAAGAAGATATACAAACGCTAACGGCTGCTGCAACAGCTGGAGGCTTTACCGGTTTAGCTTTGCTGCCGCAAACAAGCCCTGTTGTGCAGTCAAAGTCTCAGGTAGAATACATCATTAACAGGGCAAAAAATAATTTGGTTGATGTTTATCCGGTTGGCGCCTTAAGCCAGAACCTTGAAGCTAAGGAACTTGCAGAACTTTTCGATATGCAGAGCGCTGGGGCCGTGGCTTTTTCTGACGGCGATAAAGCAATTCAGGATGATAGTTTTATGAGCCGTGCCTTGCAATACGCAAAAGGTCTTGATGCTTTGATAATGGTTTATCCGGAAAATAAATCAATTGCCGGGAAATCGCAGATTAACGAAAGTAAAAATTCGGTGCTACTGGGCATGAAGGGCTTGCCGGCCTTGGCAGAAGAAATGCACATCGCCCGAGATATTTTTCTCGCTACTTATAACGAAACAAAAATTCACATCAGCAATATATCTACAGCGGGTGCTGTCGCCTTAATCCGCAAGGCGAAAAAAGACGGGGTTCAAATTACATGTGATGTTACTGCACATCACCTTGTTTTTACGGAAGATTTGCTGGTAGATTTTGACAGCAACTATAAAGTGAAGCCGCCTTTGCGCAGCAAAAATGACGTAAAGGCCTTAATTGCCGGCTTAAAAGATGGTACTATTGACGCGATTATTTCGCAACATCGCCCTGAGGAAGTTGAGTTTAAAAATGTGGAATTTGAAATTGCACATTACGGAATTATCGCTTTGCAAACTGTGCTGCCATTATTACTAAAAGCCGGTTTAGACACCAGTCTTATTGCCGAAAAACTAGCTATAAATCCTCGCAAATTGTTAAATTTAACTGTTCCGGTGATAGAAGAAGGACAGGAAGCAAACTTTACGGTTTACGATCCAAATGAAAAATGGGTTTATAATGCGGCCAGCAACTTTTCTAAATCAGCGAACAGTCCGTTAATAGGAAGAGAATTGACCGGAAAAGTAACTTTAGTTTTTAACAATAACCAATACAGAGCAAGCGAACTTAGGCCGGTAAGCTGAAATTTTTGTCCTAAACCGTTGATACAAGAAACTACATAATATGGATAATAGAGTAAAAAAGGCGCTTAACGCTGCAACAACTAAATACGCCGAAACAGAAGGCATTGAAGCCGGTAACTTCCAAACGGAATTAATTGCTGCTTTTGAACTTGATGTTAATTTTTTAGACAAAGCAACTGCTTTTGATGCAGTTTTTGATTCTAATCCAAAATTTGAAGCGCTTAGAGAGATTTTCTTCGATTTATTGATGGTGAATTTTTTCAGCAGCGACGTTCAAAAACTCGAAGATGATTATTTAGAAAGTGATGAATGGGCGAATATTGAGGAAGAAACCATCGATAGGGGAACTGAACTTTTAAACCTTCTTTTATACATAAAGGAATGCCACGATGAGGATTTAGACCCTGAACTAGGTGATTTTTTAAAGGAATTTTTGTTGGTTGAGGATGATGAGTTTCAGGATGAATTTGAAATTTATGAGGAGTTAATCAGCAATCAACAGCTTGCGGAAAGTAGTGTAGAAGAAATTTGTAAAACTGCGGAGACCTTAAATGTTAGTGATGAAATGAAAGATTTATTCGTGCCGTTTATGGCCTTTTTCCTTGATACGGAAGGAAGTGCGGAGACTATGAAAGAATTAATTCAGTTTAGCCGTAACAAATCTTTCGATTCTGCTACTTATATATTGATAACAACTATTAATAACTAAACTTAAACAAACAACATGGACAAGAGTACATTAATTACCAAATTATCATTAAAATATGGTTTTATACTTGCAGCCGTATCACTTGTAATTTCATTTACGCTGTATTTCATAAACCCGGTAATGCTTTACACCAATTTCGCCTTACCGTTTATCATATTGATTGTTTTTATAGCCCTGCTTGTTTTCTCGGGAATAAGCATTCGAAAAGAAGTTGGAGGATACTGGACCTTTGGCGAAGCTTTTAAATCATTCCTGATAATTGCCCTTATTCTCGCAATAACATCAGTTTTGTATAATGTGGTTTTAATGACGTTAATTGATCCTGATTTACCAGCCAGAGCAGCTGCAGCTATTGAAGAATCACAAAGAAGTATGATGGAGAAATTTGGTATGGCGTCTGAACAAATAGATGAAGCAATGGCCAAAGCAGGCAACATGCAAGAAAAACTTACGCCAACGTTTAAAAATTCATTCACAAGCTTCGGCGTATCAATAGCAATGTATGGTGTACTTGCATTGATTCTTGCGGCAATCTTGAAGAAAAAAGAACCGGTAACTTTTAATTCCTTACCAGAACAAGAAGGTTAAACCAGCGTTATAAAAATTTACAACGTGCAACTTTTATCATTTTATTTGATGAAATTTGCACGTTTTGTTTTGAACAAACTTCCTAGGCTTTCAAACCTTTGCGGTTTAAATTTTGAAAATGGATATATCAGTAGTAATACCTTTATATAACGAAGATGAATCGCTTCCGGAGTTAACAGCCTGGATTGCAAAAGTAATGGACGAAAAAAATTTCAGCTACGAAATAATTTTGGTCGACGATGGTAGTACAGACCGCTCCTGGGAAGTTATAGAGGAATTGAAGTTGCAAAACGATGCAATAAAAGGCATTAAGTTTAGGAGAAATTATGGTAAATCTGCTGCACTTAACGTTGGTTTTGAGGCCACCAGAGGTGATGTTATCATAACAATGGACGCTGATTTGCAAGATAGTCCTGACGAAATACCTGAATTGTACCGACGCATTAAGGAAGAAAAACTCGATTTAATCTCAGGCTGGAAGAAGAAACGCTACGATCCAATTACGAAAACCATACCCACAAAATTATTTAATGCAGCCACCCGTAAAATGAGTGGAATTGAACTGAACGATTTTAACTGCGGTTTAAAGGCGTACCGGAGCGATGTAATTAAAACCATAGAAGTTTACGGAGAAATGCACCGCTACATTCCCGTAATTGCGAAATGGGCAGGCTTTAAGAAAATTGAAGAGCAAGTTGTAGAGCACAGAGCCCGGAAATACGGCACCACAAAGTTTGGTTTCAGCAGGTTTATTAATGGCTTTTTAGATTTGCTTTCGATATTCTTTGTAGGTAAATTCGGTAAACGCCCAATGCACTTTTTTGGCTCACTCGGCGTACTGAGTTTTTTAATAGGAACAATTATGGCTTTGTGGATGATTGGCATAAAGCTTTACCACATAGCTGCACATATTCCTTACAAAAGGGAAATTACCGACCAGCCATTGTTTTATATTGCCTTGGTTGCAATTGTTGTGGGTTCGCAAATGTTTTTAACGGGCTTTGTGGCCGAATTGGTTACCCGAAACGCCCCAGAAAGAAATCAATATTTAATTGAAAAGAGGGTGTAAGGCAAAAGTTTCACAATTAGGCTTATCCGCCAAGAAACAAAGCCAATTACATTCTACTGCTTATCTTTTTCGAAAATGTTTTTCTCCGTCATAATTCCACTTTACAATCGTCCGCAGGAAATTAACGAATTGCTGTACACGCTAACCAAGCAAACTTATTTACAGTTTGAAGTTTTGGTTATTGAAGACGGTTCAAAAGACGATGCTAAATCGATTGTAGAAAGTTATGCAAACAAATTAGATGTAAGCTATTTCTATAAAGAAAACGAAGGACAAGGGTTTACCAGAAATTTTGGCTTTGAGCGTGCAAAGGGAGATTATTTTGTAATTTTTGATTCAGATTGCTTAATTCCTCATGACTATCTGGAAATTGTTAAAAATTATCTTTACGAGCATGATTTGGACGCCTATGGTGGTCCGGATGCCGCACATGACAGCTTCACACCCGTACAAAAGGCCATAAGTTATGCAATGACTTCGCCCTTTACAACGGGAGGCATTCGCGGCAATAAAAAACATGTTGGCCAATTTCACCCACGAAGCTTTAACATGGGCGTTTCCCGTCAGGTTTGGGAAAAAGTTGGTGGCTTTATTTTAACCCGACTCGGAGAGGATATCGAATACAGTATTCGTATTCATGAAAGCGGCTTTAAAATTGGACTTATACCAGAAGCAAAAGTTTACCACAAACGGAGAACAAGTTTTAGCCAGTTTTACAAGCAGCTTCATTTTTTTGGCCGGGCCAGAATCAATATTTATAAGCATTTTCCAAAAGAACTAAAGCTTGTTCATTTCTTTCCTGCGGTGTTTACTGTTGGTTTCATTACCACCATCCTCTGCGATATTTTTTATCGTCCTTTAGGAATTGTTGGTAATTTTATCTTGTTAATGTTCTTTTTGTTGATATTTTTTCATTCGTGGGCTGTAAATAAATCACTAAAAGTTGCATTTTTGAGCATTATATCTTCATTTATCCAATTATTTGCTTATGGCTTAGGATTTATTCAAGATCTATTTAAAAGAGTGGTATTTAAACAACAATGATAAACTATCTAAAAGAAAGTACTTTCGCGGTTAATGATGTTATTCAAAAAGCATGGAACATCACCAGGAAACATTATTTTTCCATTGCAACCCTGTGTTTTTTAATGTTTATTACTGCGAGCGCATCAAGTTTGATGGCATTTTTTATTAAAGATGTGAGTAAGATTTTAAGCATCGCGATGGTCTTCGTATTTATAATGCTTTATTTTACAATCAATCTTTCGTTATTTAAATACATTTTCCATTTAATGGATGATGAACAAAACGATGTTAAAATTGTGGATACACTACCAACCAGGCAGCAGATTATTCGCTTTCTCGTTGCTACATTATATTTTGTGGGCTGTATTTTTGGTGTTTACCTGGTGGTCATACTCATAGCCTTTCCTTTTATTTACACCGGTCTCGATGTTACAATCGTAAAAAACGTGGCCATTTCTGTCGGTGTAATTGCAATCTTCATTACCTGGTTAAGAATATCATTTTTCCCATTCTTTATAATCGACAAAAATTCTACGCCTTTCGATTCGATTAAGTTGAGTCTGGCCACAACCAAAGGGAACTTTACCAAAATATTGTTGTTATTGGTTGTGTTAGGTGGCGGATATTTAATTTATTTGTTGCTAAACTATTTGCAATGGCCGCTTGTTGCTTTTGTTGTTAATATTTTAAGTTCTTTTATAATTGTCCCGTTATCGAGTGTTGCTTTAACCGTTGCCTACCGCAAAATTTCGGGCGAATATAAGGGCGACGAGCATCCTGATATTTTGCATAATATCGTTTAGCCTGGAACAATGTAATGCGCAATTGAAATCCCAACTAAAAAATTATGCCTATTAAAATTTGCCAGCTAAATACCAATATCAGAAAGGAGAAGCCCCTTTAAGGGTTTAAGGTGTATGGGAATTAAATCAGCGCTGAGCAAACCGTTTGCAGCATTTGTGGTTTGGCAAATCAACAAGTGGAAAACAAATGCCGTGGACGCCCAGCAAAAAATTCTTTTAAAGCTTGTTAATGATGCAAAGCAAACTGCTTTTGGAAGAGATCATCATTTCTCGGCGATAAAAAGCTATTCGGATTTTAAAAATTATGTACCAATTCAGGATTACGAGGGTTTAAAACCCTATATAGACCGCACCGTTGCCGGGGAAGCCGATGTGCTTTGGAAAGGTAAACCGTTATATTTTGCAAAAACGTCAGGTACAACATCGGGAGTAAAATATATCCCTTTGTCTAAAGAATCTATGCCTGAGCATATAAAAGCTGCCAGAAATGCGATTTTAACGTACATCAACGAAACTGGGAAAACTGCTTTCGTTAACGGGAAAATGATCTTTTTGCAGGGGAGTCCGGTACTGAACCAAAAAAATGGCATTAATGTAGGTCGTTTATCAGGTATTGTTGCTCACCATGTGCCAAGGTACCTTCAAAAAAATCGACTTCCTTCGTACGAAACCAATATTATTGAAGACTGGGAGCAGAAAGTAGATGCTATTGTTGGGGAAACAATTAAGGAAGATATGACCCTGATTTCTGGCATTCCGCCTTGGGTACAAATGTATTTTGATAAACTAACCGACCAGAGCGGGGGCAAAAAAATTGGAGAAATTTTTAAAAACTTTAGCCTGTTTATATACGGTGGCGTTAATTTCGAGCCTTACCGGGCTAAAATTGAACAAAGTATTGGTAAGCGAATTGATTCGATAGAAACATACCCCGCCTCCGAAGGTTTTATTGCTTATCAGGATTCGCAAAAAGACAATGGCTTACTGCTGCTTGCCGATGCTGGTATATTTTACGAATTTATTCCTGCAGATGAGTATCATGACGAAAATCCGGCCAGATTATCATTAGGAGAAATTGAACTTGACAAAAACTACGCACTAATACTTAATACGAATGCTGGTTTGTGGGGTTACAGCATTGGTGATACGGTTAAATTTGTGTCCAAAAATCCATATCGAATTGTGGTTACAGGTAGGATTAAACATTTTATTTCTGCATTTGGCGAACATGTTATTGGCGAAGAGGTAGAACATGCACTGCTTTCGGTTGCAAATGCTGAAGGTGTAAAAATTACCGAATTTACAGTTGCGCCTCAGGTTAACCCGAAGCCGGGTGAACTGCCTTACCATGAATGGTTTGTAGAATTTTCTGCCCCGCCTTTAGATTTACCTGCATTTAGCAGAAAGGTAGATGAAGCGCTGCAAAAGAAAAATATTTACTATTTTGACCTCATTGAAGGAAACATCCTTCGACCGTTAATAATACGTACGTTGCAAAAGGATGCCTTTGTTAATTATATGAAAAGTGAAGGGAAACTGGGCGGGCAAAATAAAGTTCCAAGATTAAGCAATGACAGGAAACTTGCTGATGGGTTGGAGAAGTTTATTGTTTAAGTGTTTGACCTCAATAAACAGTGTTTATCTAGAGGTTCAGAACTGAGTTTCATAAAGATGGAAAGCAAATGACTTCTTCGAAACTGAAAGTTTTGCCTAAAGAAATTCACAACTAATAAAATATACAAACGAAAAGTTAAAAATTTCATTGATTTTTAACCTTCAAAAACACGTAGACTCAACATTTCTTAGCAAAAGAAAAAAAACATTTGCATAGTGAAAATAAGAAACCTTCAAATACGAGAGGAAGAACAACAATTGAGCAATACATCAACAACACATTCCATTAGAAACATAACCATACTAGGCTCCACAGGGAGCATAGGCACCCAGGCACTCGAGGTTATTCGTGACCATCCGGCAATTTTTAAAGTTTCGGTATTATCTGCGTTAAAAAATTCGGAATTACTTATCCAGCAGGCGAAAGCGTTTAAACCTGAAACCGTAGTAATTTGTGACGAAAGCCAATATTTGTATGTGAAAGATGCTTTAGCACCTTTTAACATTCAGGTTTTGGCTGGCGAGGCTGCATTATCCGAAGTAGCAGCTTACCCTCAAAGCGATGTTGTGCTAACGGCGCTAATGGGTTCTGTTGGGTTAAAGCCAACAATAGAGGCAATAAGAGCGGGCAAAAATATAGCGCTTGCAAATAAAGAAACTTTGGTTGTAGCAGGCAAATACATTACCGAACTGGCAATACAGCATCAAGTAAAAATCCTTCCGGTTGATTCAGAACATTCTGCAATTTTTCAGTGCCTGGTTGGTGAGGAAAATAATGAAATTGAAAAGATTTACCTTACTGCATCGGGCGGACCTTTTTTAGGCAAAAACGGGGATTTCTTAGCTACGGTTAAGAAAGAACAGGCTTTAAAGCATCCCAATTGGGTAATGGGCGCAAAAATCACCATAGATTCTGCCTCGCTTATGAACAAAGGTTTGGAAGTTATCGAAGCGAAATGGCTGTTCAACCTAGAAGTAGACCAGATTGACGTTATTGTCCATCCGCAATCAATCATTCATTCTATAGTTCAGTTTAGAGATGGTTCGATGAAAGCGCAAATGGGTGTTCCGGATATGAAATTGCCAATTCAGTATGCGTTAAATTATCCCGACAGGCTAAAAAATGATTTTAAGCGTTTTAATTTTCTGGATTACCCAAACTTTAGCTTCCAGCAGGCAGACCGGGAAACGTTTAGAAATCTGGACCTTGCATTCACATCAATAGAAAAAGGTGGAAACATGCCATGTATTCTAAACGCGGCGAACGAAGTTGTTGTAGAGGCATTTTTAAAAGATAAGATTGGGTTCCTTCAAATGAGTGATGTTATTGAACGCTGTATGTCAGATATCAATTTCATAGAAACACCACAATTGGCCGATTATTTAGAAACTGACAAACATAGCCGTATCTTAGCGGCCGAATTAGTAACAAAAAGTATATTTTAACATCTAACATAAAATATTGTAAGAGCATATGAATGGATTGATTATGGCGGGGCAGCTGCTGCTTGGATTGTCTTTATTAGTTATTTTACACGAACTAGGGCATTTTCTTGCGGCCAGGGCATTTGGAATTAAAGTAGAAAAGTTTTATCTGTTTTTTGATGCATGGGGTTTCAAACTGTTCAGTTTCAAAAAAGGGGATGTTGAATACGGAGTTGGATGGTTGCCTTTGGGCGGTTATGTTAAAATTGCCGGGATGATAGATGAGAGCATGGATACTGAGCAACTCGCACAACCTGCACAACCTTGGGAGTTTCGCTCGAAACCAGCCTGGCAGCGCTTAATTGTGATGCTTGGTGGTATCATCGTTAACGTTATTGTTGGTATTGTTATTTTTTGGGTGCTTACTTTTAAATATGGTGAAACCTTCACCCCAAACAGTGCGGTTGTACATGGTATTCAGGTTGGAAAAGTAGCAGCTGATATCGGACTGAGAAATGGTGATAAGATTTTGGCCATTAACGGTAATAAGGTTATCCGGTTTGAAGAACTGAAAAGCTCAAAAGTGCTTATGGGTAACACAACATTAACGGTTATCCGTGGTGATAAAACCATTGAGATTAAAGTTCCTGATGATTTCCTGAATAAGGTAGCTGATGGTAAAAGCCTTTTTGTTGAGCCTAGATACACTGCAACAGCAGACAGTTTAATGGCTGGTTACGGTGCAATTAAAGCCGGGGTTAAGCCTGGTGATAAAATCAAAGCCGTAGACGGAGTACCTGTAACTTATCAGGATGAAGCGAAGCCTTTAGTAATGAAGAAAAAGGGTAAAATGGTTGCTTTATCGATCGACAGAAATGGCAAGCCTTTGCAAATAAACGTACAGGTTGATACCGCAGGTGCGATTGGTTATTTCCCGGATTTCGATGAAATAAAACGTAAAACAATTAATTACGGCTTCTTTGCGGCACTTCCTGTTGGCGCTAATATGGCATGGAGCACTTTTGCCGACAATGCAAAAGGCATAGGTAAAATGATTACCGGTAAAGTTAGTGCCCGTAACATCAGCAGCCCGATTGGTATTGCAAAAGTTTATGGTAGCACCTTTGACTGGCTTAAATTCTGGACTTTAACAGGCTTAATTTCAATGGCACTTGCCTTTATGAATTTATTGCCTATTCCGGGTTTAGATGGAGGCCATGTAGTTTTTCTGCTTATTGAAATGGTGCAACGTAAACCTGTTAGCGAAAAAGTGCTAGAGAAAGCGCAAATTGCAGGTTTTGTAATCTTAATAAGTTTGATGGTGTTTGCCTTTGGTAATGACATCTTAAAAATATTTGGCAAGTAAAACTAATTTTATAGCATTGCCGCAGTTATTAGTTTAAATTCTAATGGCTGCGGCTTTTTAATTTATACGCAATGTCGGAGCAAAAAAACATTCCAAACTATTTTGAATTTTATGAACTGCCGGTACGGTTTCATGCAGATTTAAATGGTGTAAAATCTAAATTTTATGCCTTCAGCAAAAAGTTTCATCCTGATTTTTTCGCAAATGAGAGTGAAGAGAAGCAACAGGAAGTTTTACATTTATCAACCTTAAATAATAAAGCTTATCAAGTTTTAAGTAGCCCTCAAAAGCGATTGAAATATGTTTTGGAACTTAAAGGCATTGTTGAAACAGATGAAGGCTATCAGTTGCCTCAATCTTTTTTGATGGACATGATGGATGTTAATGAAGCTCTGATGGATTTACAGTTCGAGCCCGACGCAGAAAAACTACATCAGGTAAATGCCGACGTTAATGCAATTGAACAGCAACTCAATGATGAACTGGATGCGCTTACGAAACAGTTTGATGAAAATCCTGAAGCTGCTGAGGCATTATTATCGTCTATAAAAGATATTTTCTACCGGCAGAAGTACATTTCAAGAATTAGAGAGAAGCTACCCAAGGAGTAGCCTTAGCACCCAAGGCAGAAAAACACTTGATTTGAGCGCATAATTGAATGTGCATTTTTGGTGCTTGAAAGATGGTTCAAACAATCGGCGTTTTTTAAAAAGATTCCTGATAACTACACAAGAAATTAAATTTCGATATGCAGGTAAAACGGGGGGAAATTGTGTAGAGTTTACAAAAAACGATTGCTGAGGTATATTACCGGGCGGGGAAATAGATTGTTTTTAAATGCTAGAAGGTTGTATATTAAGCGATTGGCTTAATACACAACCTTTTTTTATGAGGCTTTTATTTTTTTAATATGCGCAGCAATTGCCGCCCGTGAACTGCTTCCGGATTCAGTTGCGTACTTTTTATATTCTACTGAAGATACGCCTGCTTCCTGAGCAGCATAAGCAACCTCGTTTGGGTCGTTCAAATCTACTTTAGCATCATCACGACCATCTTGTTTTGATTTATCATCCATGCTTTATTAACACGCTTTTTTACTATTGGTTTGGTTTTTCCCAGGGATGCTTGTTTGAAAACTCTTTTTTTAGCCAAGGTTCCAGTCCCTTGGAAGCAAAAATTCTATGGATACAGGCTTTAAAACTATTTGTTTATCCCTCCGAACTTATCTTTCAGTACAATGTTGTAATCAAACATTTAGTTACAACTATGATTACAGCATATACAGAAATTGGCTGGCAAATTATTACCCAGCGTTCCCATGGTTTGCTTGCGGGCCAAATTTGTGCCAGATGGAAGCTTTCAAATCAGCCAGACAGGTGGATTGAAACCCTGATTGCCACCGCAGAACATGATGATGTTTTCAATGAATTTGAACGCAATCCGCTTATCGATGAAAATGGAGCGCCAATTAATTTTAAAGAAACTAGTTTCGATTTGGATGCTTCCACACGCTTGCTGGATATGGCCCTTACGAAAAGCCGTTTTATTGCGCTGTTAATTAACCGGCATATCAGGTTCACGCATGGCGATGATCCCCTGGCAAAAGAATTTATTTCAAATTTAAAAAAAACGGAAAAACTCTGGCTATCAGATGCCGGGGTAGAAAAAAAAGAACTCGACATGGCCTACGAACTTCTCGAGTTTTGCGATGCTTTTTCGCTTCTCATTTGTCAGTCACAAATTCCACCCGAAGGGAGAAGGATAGAAATAAGTTGCGGGCCGGACGGTACGCCCTATAGCTTATTTCAAAGTAAAGAATCCATTATAGTCGAACCCTGGCCATTCGCGGTAGGCAAGTTTGAGATTGGCTTTGAAAGAAGAAAAATAGAACAGTTGCAGTTCAAAAATGATGAAGAGTTCCGGACGCTCCTCAAAAATTCCGACATTGAAAACGTCCGTTTCACCCTTGCCGAAAAGTAAATTTAGATGTCCTCTACATCGGTATCCCGCGGTTTTATCATTTGATGGATGTAAATTTACAGGTAGACAAATTATCGATATCCTCGTTGGAAACTGACAAAACATTTGTCGTTTCAACCCTTTCGTGGTGTTGCTTTTGCTATAAATACTGCCTTTCGAAGTGAAATACCTGTTGTGAAAAAAGCTTGAACATTTCTCAAAAACTTCTTGTATTAAGAATGGGCGCTCGAATTATAATCAATTTAATTATACAGAACCTCATTAAAATTAAGTTTATGGAATCGCAAAGTAAATCGCACAGCGAAGGCAAAGTTGCTACCGCAATTGAAGAACAAACATCGAAACTACCATCGGATACTTTTTTATGGGCTGCTCTAGCCTCTATGGGTGTTTCTTTAACGCTAAAATGTTTGGGGCATCGGCATAATGCACTTTTTGTTGGCCAATGGGCGGCGCCATTTCTGCTTCTTGGAGTATATAACAAAATTGTGAAAACACAGGGTCACGATCAGGAAAATCCTCAACCTTAAATAATAGGCTTGCCAATATCATGAAACAAAGCAGCGACAATCACATGATCCCAATGACTTCATTTTCAAGCGGAAACGGAAAAGGCATTGCGGAAGATGTTTATTATTACACCAATCAAATCGTAAATGTAATTATGCTGGGCAAGCCAGACGGAGATTGGTTTTTGATTGATTGTGGCATGCCCAAATGTGGCGAAGAAATTATTGAGGCGGCAGAAAATAGGTTTGGGAAGGGAAAGCCGCCGAAGGCAATTTTTTTAACCCATGGGCATTTCGACCATGTTGGTGGTATCGTTAAGATTTTGGAGCAAGGGCCGGTACCTGTTTACGCCCACGAATTGGAACTGCCCTTTCTAACAGGCAAGCAAGCCTATCCGGAACCGGATAGCACAGTTGAGGGTGGTATCCTGGCGAAGCTTTCGGCGCTTTACCCAAACGAGCCAATTGACATAACCGGGCATATAACTGCATACCCGCCAGATGGGAGCTTACCCGAACTTTCGGATTGGCGTTGGATACATACTCCGGGGCATGCTCCCGGGCAAGTAGCCTTTTTTCGTGAAAAAGACAGAATTTTAATTGCTGGAGATGCTTTTGTAACCGTGAGACAGGATTCTTTTTATAAAGTGCTCGTACAAAAACGGGAAGTCCACGGACCGCCAAGATACCTTACAACTGATTGGCAGGCCGCATGGGAAACTGTAAAGAAACTTCGGGATCTTCGCCCGGCTGTTGTAATAGCAGGTCATGGGCAATCCATGAAAGGGGCGTCGCTTAGGCTGGGATTAAAAAAACTTGCAGACGATTTTGATACCATTGCTATTCCTGAGCATGGACGTTTTGTCTAACATTAATTATCAAGCTAAAATTTATATAATATAGAAAACCAGGCATGATTGCATATCACGCATCTCATGAGCAATTCAAACCTAGTGAATTGTTAGATTACGTTATTCTTGCTGAAAAAGCTGGCTTCGAAGCTATATCTTCATCAGATCACTTTCATCCATGGAGCGAGCGGCAGGGCCAGAGTGGGTTTGCATTTGCGTGGCTTGGGGCAGCAATGCTTGCAACTTCCGTTCCGTACAGTATGGTTTGTGCGCCGGGTCAGCGCTACCACCCCGCCATTGTGGCTCAGGCCATCGCTACATTAAATGAAATGTTTGGCGGTCGTTTAGTGGTTGCCTTGGGTAGCGGGGAAGCGCTCAACGAAAGCATAACGGGTGAAAAATGGCCCGAAAAGTCAGTCAGAAATGCAAGGTTATTAGAATGCTACGAAATAATAAGCGAATTATTAAGGGGTGTTACTGTTTCGCGGACGGGGATTATATCAATAGAAAATGCCAGGCTTTATACACTGCCCGAAAAAATTCCGAACCTATTTTGTGCCGCTGTCGGTTCGGAGACGGCGAAATGGGCGGCATCATGGGCAGACGGACTGGTGACTACCCACAAGCCCAAAAGAGAACTTAAGGAACTTGTTCAAGCCTTTAAATCTAACGGTGGCGAAAAAAAACCAATATACCTTAAAGTACAGCTATCGTACGCCAGAAACAAAGAAGAAGCAATCTTGGGCGCCTACCACCAGTGGCGTGGAAATATTTTTCAGGGAAGCGTTTTGGGCGAACTCCCTACTGTTGCCCACTTTGATGCTGCGGCAGAATTGGTTAGCCAGTCGCAAATGGATGAACATGTGCTAATATCTGATGACCTTAACCAACACCGCAAATGGATAGAGGATTACCTGGGCATGGGTTTCGATAGGATTATACTTCACAATGTAAACAGAAATCAGCGAGATTTTATTGAAGATTTTGGCAATGGTGTGTTGCCAATGTTAAAAGGAAATAAATAAGGTTTGCTCGGTTTGATGGTATTTTACAACCTCCATTGAGTTGCAAGAGAATAAAAAGTCATTGCGTAAAAGCCGCAATAAATGCCGTAGAAGTTCATAAACCTTTTCTTTTTGCAATGCGTTTTAAAATAAACTAACGTGATTAAATAAGTTAAGTTGATTTTATTATGAGTATTTTAAGAGAAAAGAAATCGACTATTGAAGGTAATAGCAGTTTGCCTCGGGAAACGGAACTTCCCGAAGGGGCAGACTATCGGGGAATTGCAGGAAAAGGAAGCCTGGTTGCAGACAAACCAGATCTTAAGCAAGATGCTGTTGATGAAAGACACGAGCATCCAGATTTTCCTGATGAAACACCATTGACACGCGGCATTTAGTCGACATTAGCTCGGCTGACCAATTAGTATTTTTTTAACATAATTAACGATGGATTTTGCTGTAGAATGGAAAGACCTCTTCGCGATGCTCGTATCTATTATATGCGGTGGCGCAATTGGTTTCGAAAGGGAATATAGAAGTAAATCGGCCGGTTTTCGAACCATCATATTAATTTGCCTTGGCTCAACGATATTCACCATCATATCCGGGCATGGCGCTGATACCGATGATAGGATTTCTGCCAATATTATTACAGGAATTGGCTTCATAGGTGCGGGCGTAATTTTTCAGGATAAAATTTCAGTTCGTGGGTTAACAACCGCCGCAGTTATATGGACTGCAGCTGCAATCGGCATGACTGCTGGAATAGGTTTACATGCGCTTGCCGTTTCGCTTACCGTAATTACGCTTTTTGTGCTGCTAATGGTTAGCAGAGTCGAAACCCTCATTTCAAAAATTAGGAAGCAAAAGTTAATAACCATTACCCTAAAAAGCAGTGAACTGGCATTGCTGGAGGAATTAGAAGATAAAATGAGCAGTGCGGAAGTTTCTTTTCAAAGGATGGAAATGACGAAAGAACATGGTAAGCTATCACTTGTCTACATTATTACAGGGAGAAAACATGCAACCGAGCGGATGAACTTAATGCTGTTGGATATGGATGAAGTTTTGAGTTTCGTTTAATTGTAGCTTTATACGGAAGTTAAGGCTTATGGTTAGCCGTCATGTTCTTCAGGAACCGAAAACCTACTACGTTGATTAATTATGGTTCCGGGTTTGAGGATGCATCTTTAACAGACAATTGTTGCAGGACTTGTTTTTCTTTAGAAAAATGGAAACGGTTTGCAAAAGCCTTTTTTATGCCGATTAGCACAACGCCGTTGGTCGCTTTTTTTCCATAGGTGGCAATCGCTTTTGAAGCTTCCATAACATCTATCTTTTCAACCCAATCTGGCGATAACGATGCAAATGTCGATGCATTAAGTTCGCAGTTTTTGTTTCCAGAGTAAACAATATAGATTGGTTTCTTAGGTGAGCTTCCGGCCACAACTCCTCCGAGCCAAATTGTTTTTGGCCTAGCAATCTTAACTGTCATTTTATCTTGTAAAAAATGGCTGGCCACAAGTACTCCGTTCAATTCAAAACCATAAGCGACCTTTGAATTCACATTGATTGCATTCAGCTCAAACCTTCCTGCTAAATCTGTTACCGCCAGTACATTCTGAAAGCCAACCTGCCGTAATTTAACACCAGCAATTGGTTTGCTGGTTGCACTATCTATCACTGTCCCGCTGAATAAATTGTTGGGGGAAACCAACACTATTGTCGAATCGTTAGGCGATAAAGGTTCTGTTGACTTGTTAGCATCATGAACAACCGGTTTTAGAGTTTGCGCATGGCTTGGTCCAATTGCTGTTCCAAGTAGAGCAAAAGTGAACAACCATTGCAAACCCGGGTTTTTAACGGGCCTGGCTAACGGCCGGTTAAGCTGACTCGCTATTAACCTTACACAAACATTCTTTTGCTTGTCTTTAAAAAAAGCAAGCAATTCAGAGTCTGATTTATCGCTAAGGTCATACACAGTTTTTTCACAGCGGTCGCAAAACCTTGCGGCGTTTGTCTCGGTCATCTCATTCCAATGGGCCAGGCACGGGGTGGTTAGTGTCAATTGAATTTCTTTCATGCTGTTTTTCAGTAATGATGCATGGAAATCGTTAATTCCATACTGCGAAATCAATTACAATCAAGTCATTCAGTGCCGGGCGATGCTCAGCTTAATTAAAGCATCAGACCGTAGCGATGCAATTATTTATTGTTCTCCAAGCCTCTACCCGTTTTGTGCTGCAACTCATCAATCCTTTTCGAAGCTTCCGATTTTGTTAGATTTTCATCATACTGCTCTCCAGCTTCATCAGAAAGGGTTTTTAAATAAGAACCTTGAGCACCCGTCATCGGTTCATCACCTGTAGTCCAATCATCAGGATTTTTAATGGTATTATCTCCTTTAATGCCGTTGTCGCTTGATGGTGTACCGTTTTGGTTCGTTGGCTCGTTATTTTCGTTGTTGTTAATCATGATTTTGTTATTTATAGTTTCAACAATAGAAATTTGCCAATGTTTGGTTTATTCCGCCAAAGAGTTGGTAAATTCTTTAGTTGCTGTCGCGATGTGATTCCATGATGATATAGCGATTTTAACCAAGACTTTGTGGTGACCTACAAGAATTTCCAAAATATAGGTGCTTAGCAACAGTATAATTACATAGGCTTTTGCTTTTTTCTACATCCTTGGTAATTCAACGATAAAAGTAGATCCAACTCCGATTTCGCTGTCAACGTTTATTGAACCCTGGTGTAAATCTATAATTTCTTTACAGAGGTAAAGGCCAATGCCGAAGCCTGCAATGGAACCCATCTTCGGGTTTTTTATCCGGTAATATCGCTCAAAGATTTGGTCCCGATCTTCCTGATCAATGCCCATCCCTTCATCCTTTACCGAAATTCTAACTTTCTCAGGCTCAAGCTCCGCAAAAGCGACAGTAATGGTCGTGTTCATTTTGGAGTATTTTACGGCATTACCGATTAGGTTGTGTACAACTTGTGAAAGCTTTTCCCGGTCGGCGCTAAGTTCCACCTCTTCACCTTGTTCGAAAATGATTTTATGGGTGTGGACAGTTGAAAGTACTTCCTCTTCCAAATCTGCAAATAACTTCTGAAGATTGAAGACGGATTTCGAGAGGACCATCCGTCCGGAATCAAGCCTTGAAATATTTAAAAATCCATTAATCATAGCGGTCATATTTTGCACCTGTCTAATCGATTTTTCAACAATACTGTGTTGTACTTTGTCGCCAGAAAGGATCACATTTCTCTGCGTTAGTTGCAGGTAGGCATTTAAAGAGGTTAGGGGAGTCTTTAGTTCATGGCTCACCATGCCCATAAAATCATCCTTTCTTTGCTCATCCTTCTTTTGTTCGGTAATGTCTCTTAAAGTGCCGTTCAAGCTTGCGGGCTCACCATTTTGCTTATAAAAAACCTTTCCCATCGCTTGTACAAGTCTCCCTTTAGGGTCTTGAGGATGAAAAATTCGATATTCGATAAAGTAGTTTCCGTCAGAATTTTTGCTCAAAGATTGGGCAATCGCGTCTGCAACACGCTGCCTATCTTCTTCGAAAATAGATGCGAGGGCGATGCTAAGATCGAGATTGTCATTTTCTGATAAACCAAACCAGGTTTTTAAAAGGGTATTTCCGGAGAAAAGATTTGTTGCGGGCTCGTAATAGAAAGTTGCAAGCTCTCCGGCAAGAATAGCCATAGACAGCATGTGCTGATCTTTTTCGTTCGACCGTCGCTCCAGAACCTGGCTTGTAATCTCTTCAAGTATCACCAATACGCCCGTTACCTCGCCTGAATTTGAAAAAACAGGTTGATATATGGAGTTAACGATCGCGTCTCTTGTACCATTCTCTGCCAGAAGTTTAACTGAAAACTCATTATTAATTCTTCTTTTACCAGTTTGAAAAACCTCTGTCAGCCAATTGTTTACAGGCTGGCCTTCAAGTTCCGGGCGGGCAGTTTCATGTGGCAAGCCTTCAACCTCGCCTAGCGTACGTCCCCAGATTTTTAAGATAGCAGGATTGGCAATTTCAATAATATGATCAGGTCCTTCTAACACGGCGATGCCAACAGGCGCTTGCTCTATAATTGTTCTAACATGTTCCCGGCTCTCTGCCAGCAATTTCAATGAACTATTTAATTCATCATTGGTAGAACTGAGTTCTTCCATGGTGGCTGCCATTTCTTCTAGCAGGGCCTGCTCTTTTTCCTCTTTTTGTTGAATTCTTTGCAGATATTCCCGCCTCGAAGAAACTTTTCGTGCCGTATTAAGAATGCACCAGGTGTGGCCGTTGTTATCCAGCAGCGCCTTATATTGATAGTCATAATAGTCAATAACAGCGATACCATTTTTAATAACTTCAACCCTTGCGTCTTCAACCGTATAACTTTCGCCTGATTCCCATACTTGCTGAAGCAGGCTCAGAAAAGGTTGTCCGTCTAACTCCGGGAGCGCTTCCATCAAAGGTTTTCCAATAGATGAGCCATCCTTCCCCCAAACTTCCAGCATGCCTTCGTTTGCAAAACGGATAATCATATTTTTATTCGTGTAAATGGCTGTGGGCTCGGGAGAGTGTGTAAGTGCCTGAATGATGTGTTCGGTGCTGAAATTCTCCAGGGATGTGTTTTCGTCAATATTCATTACGAGTTCAGAGATAGAAATTTGGTATTCGGCTTAGCGCAAAGATAAATTTTTAGCGTTAATTGAACGAATTCCCATCATAATCATTACTTCCAACGCCCATCATTATTCTTTGGGAGAAACGGTGGACGCAAAACGAAAAACGATTCTACTAAAATCTTTCCAGTTACTTAAATAAGTCGTTCGTTTAGAAATAATGCTCCATCTCAAACTAATTTCAACAATAGCTGTTCAACTATGAATTACCCTAAAAAATATGAAGAAGCTACTTGGCATTTTGCTGTTTTTAACTATTGTTACCGCGTTTTCAGCTTGTAAGAAAACAAGACCAGATGACTCCAATCCGCCTTCAACGTCGCCTTTTGATGTTTATGCCGCAGGCCGTGAGGGCAACGTGGCGAAATATTGGAAGAATGGTACTGCTGTTTCGCTTGGAAGCGGAACAGGTTCATCTGATGCAAATGCGATGGTCTTAGTTGGTAATGATATCCATATCGTGGGTTATGAGGTTAACGCTTCCGGAAAATATGTAGCAAAATATTGGAAAAATGGTAAGGCAACATCATTTACCGATGGTACGCAAGATGCCTTTGCGAATGATGTTTTTGTGCAGGGAAGCGATGTGTACGTCGCCGGGCAGGAAATAGCGGCCGGGAAATCAACCTATCAGGCAAAGTATTGGAAAAACGGCGTTCCGGTAATTTTGACCCCTGATAACCAGAACGCTGTTGCGGCCAGTATTGCGGTTATTGGCAACGATGTTTACGTAGTAGGCGAGTACAGAAATCTTGATTGGCCATCAACAATTACCTGCTACTGGAAAAACGGACAATTGTTTAACCTGTCCGACCGCACCCGGGCAGCCGCCGACCAGGCATTAACAGTATCGGGAAGTGATTTATACCTTGTATGGTCTGAAAGTTATAACACCTCCGGTCAATCGCAAACCCGCTACAGTAAAAATCTTGGAAATCCTATACTTATTAATGAAAGCGCAGCAGATGTCAGGGGCAACTCTATCACGATTAGTGGCTCAGATGTATATATTGGGGGTTCGGGTACCACTGCTGGTACCAATGCAATAGTTGCAAAATATTGGAAAAATGGTTCGCCTGTCAATTTATCCAACGGGCCTGAAAGTGCGTTTAGCCATTCAATTGCTGTTTTAGGTGATGACATTTACGTTGCGGGATATCGCGACGGCAACAAAGGAAGTGATGCTGTAGCTCAATACTGGAAAAATGGCAACGCCGTAGCAATTACCAATGGTTCCCAGGCTGCACTCATCCGTAAAATTATTGTAGTAAAAAAGTAATTGAATATAGCCTTTGCAACGAGTCGATGAGAAATTATCTACTCAAAACGAATCCCTGGTTACAAACTGCTGTTTACAAGCCAGGTCATGGCTTCTTCTGCGTTTTCAAAAAAGGAAATTTCTGCCTGTTTATCTTCATTTTCGACACTCTTTTGCGCCGAAAGCTGGCTGAATGCACTTTCAGATAATACCCACGAAAAAAACTTCAGTCCGGCGAGCTCCATTAATGGCAGCCAAACTTTTGCTGCCCAATCCGAAGCTTCTGACCAGGTACCGGGAACCAGGCGATTATCATTAAAAACTTTGCTGCAACGATTATTTCTTAAGTATTCAATCATAAGCAAGCCACCATGTTTAACAGAGTGCATGTCCTGATAGCCAGTCCAGTTTACATGCATAATATCACTATCAACCGGGCATGAAATTGTGATGTAGCGGTCCTGATAATAATTGTCAGTTTTAATGTCTGCCTCGAAACGAATTCCTTCATTTATTGGTAGTTTAAAAGAAAAGACTGAACCATTGCCAAGGCTGCTTTCAATCCAGAAACTACCACCATGCCTTTTAATAATGTCAGCAGAAATGTACAAGCCAAGTCCAAGTCCATCAAAGCGGGTTGCCGAATTATCGGCACGGTAATAACGTTCAAATAGCCGCTTCAAATGGCTTTCCTCAATCCCGATTCCATAATCCGTTACCGAAACCACCAGGCTTTCTTCAACTACCGTGCAAGTGATTTCTACCTTATCCGATGAAGGGGAATATTTCACGGCATTAGAAATGAAGTTGTTAATCACCTGCTCAAGCCTGTACTGATCGCCATTGATAACCGTATTGCAATCATTCTGCAGCAGTAGCTTGTGACTGGGAAAAATTTGTGCCATCTCTGCGATAGCATTTTTTAGCATATCAGAAAAATTGAACGGTTCAAGGTTCAAAACCATTTTTCCGGCGTTTATTTTGCTTACATCTAGGAGGTCGCCAATTAGTTTTTCTAAACGCAAAAGCTGTCCGGCGGAGCGCTCAAGGTAATCTTTTATTTTGCCTTCATCAGCAATTCTGAGCAAGAGCTGATGAAAGCCTTTTATGGTAGTGAGTGGCGTTTTAAGTTCATGGCTGGCTATAGAAATAAACTCATCTTTTCGAGCCTCATTTGTTTTTTGATTGTGGATATTCGTATTCGTGCCTACCCAAATATTCGATTTTCCGCTTTGTGACACTATTTTTGCAGTGGCGAGATGCCAATAATAATTACCGTCTGCAAAAAGCAACCGGAATTCGTTGCTGTATTCCTGTCCGCTATCCACTGAGGCGTTCCAAAGGCTTGTACTGTAGTTCATGTCTTCAGGATGAACAAAGGCTTTCCATCCATAATCTAGAATGGTTTCACTTTTATGGCCAAAATCCTGACAAATTACCTCATTTACATAGTCTAACTTACCAGCGCTGTTCGCTGTCCAAACCTGTTGAGAAATTGCGTTAAGCAACAAAGTTGCCGATGGTTGTGCCGCTTCTGGATGTGATATTTCTTTAGATTGCTCGGTGTCTTTCTTGTTATGCTCATCAAAAGAACGGTCGTGGTCAGGCCTCATGCATCAAATTTACAAAAATCGACCGAAGAAAGCTTCTAAGCCTTAAAAATCTTTGATGGATAAATGATAATAGAAATTTCTTCTCGAAGGAAAAATGTTAACAATTCTTTTTGGTTTTGCTAAATAAGTTAGCAATTTTTGTATATGGAAATCAAGGCAGCAACTGAGCAGGTAGAATTAAAAATCGGTAGTGAGGTAATAATCATCAGCGGAGTAAAGGGCGACAACACTTTATACCGAATTATGATTAATCAATCTTTTAGAGGATATATTCAAAAACGTGCCGATGAGTTTTACCGGGTGGATGGTTCGAGCATACACGACCTCATTTTTGCCAGGATTGCTAACTTCATGATGAATAATGTTTAAGACTAAGAAGGTGAATGCCGGTGGATTATAGTATGTTCTGCAGAATCAGCTTGATGAAATTACTAAAATTTTCTTCGGAGCGTTTCTTCGGGCTTGTAATTGTAAATGGGTATCTCAGTTAGGTGTACAAAATGGTTTCAGCCAAGCCTCAAAATCCGCCGTGGCCGTTTAACTTCGGTATTTTTAAAATTTTGTACGACCAGAAATTATTATCGATAAATTTATTTAGCACAGGATATAATTCTTAAATTGTGTTAACTAAATCGCTCCTATGAAAACGTTACTTTCCGTAATTGCCATGGTATTCGCCTGGCAAATGTCTGTTGCTCAAAGTTTAACGGGCTACGAAATAGAAGTAAACGTATCGCATGTTAATGCAAAAAAGATCTTCCTGACAACAATGAAGCGCACTCCCGCTCAGAATCTCTATTGGCCTGTTATTGATTCCACTTCAATTATAGATGGCAAGGGGATATTTAAACGTGATAGCGTACTTGCAGAACCATCCTGGTCATCTGGAATTTATTATGTAGACACGTTGAGCGGGAAACGTATGGATTTTAGCTTTCACAATAAAGCTCAAAGTATGAGAAAGCATGGAAATTTTATTCTCGAAAACGCCCGGATCAAGATTTATGGAGATATGAAAGATGCATCAGGTTTGACGATAACAGGATCGAATGAAACGGATATGAACATGCGTTATGGGCTTTTGCAACCAAATACCGCTAAGATAAACCAACTGATAGATGCAGCAAAAAAGAAAGGTGATAATAAAGGCTTGTCGGCAGCCTTAAGTGCAAAAAATGATAGTGTAAGGTCATTTAAACAATTGCTCAACAAGCTAACGGAACAGCATCCTACGAGTTGGATGATCCTCATAAATGTGTATCAGAACGCAAGCCTGCTTACGCCATCAGAACTGGCAGAAATTACCGGTAAATTTGATAAAACATTGCTAGCCACCCCTAAAGGCAAATCGCTGGTAAATTTCACGCAGAGGAGCAAAAGTTTGGTGACTGGCGCAAAATTTCCAGCTTTTAATTACGTTAACAGCGACGGAAAAAGAACAACGCTCGATAATGTTAAAGGTAAAAGAGGAACTTTAATAATATTTTGGGCAAGTTGGTGCGGGCCATGCCGTCGCGAGATTCCGGAATTAAAAAAGATTTATAAAAGTTATACACCAAAAGGCATTAATATGGTTAGCATTTCTACTGACCATGATATCGTTTCATGGCGCCAGGCGATGAAGGAAGAATCCATGCCCTGGACAAATCTTTCAAACCTTCCTGGTGATGGTAAACTAATCAACTCAACATATAATATCTATGCTATTCCATTGGTATTTTTACTTGATGCTGAGAACAAAATAGTTATGCCAGATGAATATGATATCCCGACAATAAGAGAATATATAGAAAAGTTGCTTAGCAGGGGATAGTGAGATCCGTTGCAAAAAGGGCAACAAGATTATTCATTATGTTAATCTTTGAACTTTTTCCGTCGGATCAACTTTTCATTTTGGAATATTCCTGTAAAAGCTGAATAAAGAATGGATATCTGAATTCTTGAAAATGAACAATCCGAACAATCAATGTTGCATCACAACGTATTACCTTTGTTATGTGATAGGTGAGAGCGTCACAAGCAATAGATTATTTTTGGTATAGGTAAAGGGTAAACATATTTTGTTTGCCCTTTTTTTGTAGACTTTAGCGGTTGGAAATGTTGCCGGCACTCATTGAAACAGGTATCAATTAGCCAC
This sequence comes from Pedobacter sp. AC464, assembly GCF_979253075.1. Taxonomy (NCBI): domain Bacteria; kingdom Pseudomonadati; phylum Bacteroidota; class Sphingobacteriia; order Sphingobacteriales; family Sphingobacteriaceae; genus Pedobacter; species Pedobacter sp. AC464. The sequence continues at coordinate 1,759,015 of NZ_CEEDBV010000001.1, read as the reverse complement.
GAGATTAATTTCTTTCCCTCTTTGTATCCACCTTCAGAATTAAAAATTAGGTTTTAGCAAGCGGCTCGGCACCTCACACAGAGAGATCGTTAAGCGACAATTGACTTAAAAATTTGGATGAATAGGAAATTTACAGATCTAATAATTTACGGCTGATGCTTGCTGATTGCAATTTTTCGTGTTTAAGAATCGAAATATTCGAAAAAGACGTTAAGGTAAAGGAATTTACAAAGAGGAAAAGTGAGAGCTTAATCCAGATTTAGTAGGTGTTGTCTTGGTCATTTGGAATTTGCTTGGCTGATGATAAGCTCGAAATGATAAACCCAAAAGAGGTTAAATAGAATACGGATACGATGATTAGGAATGTGCTCATAGCTTTAATTATTTGGTTAGTGTAATTAAAACATTAAGGTATCGTAAAACCTCGTTAAAAACGAATGAATTCGAAGAAAAGTTATTAACATCTAAACAAAAACATCATTCGCTATGTAAACGGTTTTTACTCCTGCGTCGCTTTTTCCTAAAAATGAAATGTGTAATCGATCTTGCTTTAATCCGATGCCTTTTAAAAACGTTTTCTAGTAAGGTGCTACACGGGCAGCGTAAACCAAAAAGTACTGCCTTTGCCAACAACACTTTCTGCGCCGATGTCGCCGCCATGCTGCCTTACAATTTCTGCACAGATAAACAAGCCTAGGCCAAGTCCCGAATAACGGCCGCCGCTCGTATTTACCTGATAGTAACGGTCGAACAGATAAGGGAGTTTTTCAGCCGGTATCCCAGGACCTTCGTCAGTCACCGCTACCTGTACAAAGCCCGATCGAGGCGTTATTTTAATTTTTATATGATAACTTTCTGGTGCATACTTAATTGCGTTTGTTATAAAGTTGCTGAGCACCTGCTCAATGCGGCCTTCATCTGCCAAAACAGAAACAGTAGCATCTCCAATTGTCGTAATCTTATAATTATCTTCAATGCGAATGTGGTGCACACAACTTCCAATCATTTCACTTAAGTTAAATGATTTTTTATTGAGTTTGAGTTGTCCCTCGTTCAGTTGACTGGCATTTAGTAAATCGTCGATCATTTCTGTTACCCGGCCAACATTGTGATTGGCTTTATCGATAAGGCCCGCCATGCGTTCAGAACCTTCCGTTTTCATTCTTTGCAGCAGCTGTAGAATTGCCTTTAAGCTTGTAATTGGCGTTCTCAGTTCGTGACTGGCAATATTGATAAACTCATCCTTCTTTTTCAGCGCACCAATGTGTTCATTTACATTTAAACAGGAGCCAAACCAGCTGGTTTGATCGTCATCGCCAAATACAAAACGCGACGCTTTTAGCTGATGCCATTCATAATTACTGTCCTGGTTGCGCAACCTGATGAGTTGGTTAAATTCACTACCAGACGCCTGGCTTTTTCTCCAACCGCCAAGCAGGCCGCGAAGTTCTTCCGGATGTACCTTTGCTAAAAAGAAAGAAGTTCTGGTTTCCTGTTTGCCACAATTAAAGTATTCGCAGAACCGGGCATTGAAATAATTAATGCGTCCGGTAGAATTTGCCGTCCAAATCATTTCATGTGCCAAATCAGCCATAAATTCCAGGCGTTTTTGTTCGCGTTCGGCAAAATTCTTCGCTTTTAGCAGTTCCTTTTCATATAGTCTACGCTCGCTGCTATCGGTAATTGCGACATTAATGGCTTTTATTTTACCATTTTCCCCAATGATGGTATTCGCAGCCAATAGAATGGGTATCGAGCTGCCGTCGTTGCAAATAAGTTCATAGCTGAGTTCCTTTACACGCCCTTCCATACTTACCATCGGCAGGAAAAACATTTCAAAGTGCATTTGTCCACCTTTTGGTAGCAGCATGGTAAATTTATTGCCAACCAGTTTTTCGTCTGATTTGAGCCAGGTAAGCAAAGTTCTGTTAACCTTTAAAATTTCACCCTTTGGCGAGAGTGAGCAATAACCACATGGCGCACTATGGTATAACTCGTCGGCATCGATGAGCGCTTCCACTGTATCTTTCGTTCCGCTCATGGCTTCGCTTTATTTGTTTTTAATTAACGAACGCTTTAATGGCCTGAATTGTTTCTTCCGGCTCACTAATGTGTGGACAATGGCCTGTTGCATTTAAGAAAACAATCTGATTTTTTGGCGTGTGCTCGTTAATAAACTTGCCAACTGCATCGGGGGCGATAATATCTTCGGCGCATTGTAAAGTCAAACTTTCTACCGTGAGGTTGCCAAGGTCGGCCCGGTTATCGGAGAAGAAAGTAACCTTTGCAAAATCTTTTGCTACATCAGGGTCAGTTGCGCAAAAACTTGAAGTTAAAAATCCACCAAGTTCCGGCCTTTCTGCATTACCCATAATATTTGGTGCCATCATGCTTGACCAGCCGAGGTAGTTGCCTTCCATAAGTTCAAATAACTTCTCAAGGTCTTCCCGCTCAAACCCACCAACATAGTCACCTTCGTTCAAATACCTGGCCGAAGGCCCAACAAATACAAGCTTAGAAAAGTATTCGGGCGCTTTAATCGCCGCTAAAAGGCCAATCATACAACTTACGGAATGGCCTACAAAAATGACGTCTTTAAGATTTAAAGCTTCACAAATATCGAGTACATCCTGTACATAGCCATCAATAACGCCGTATTTGGTGGTGCTGTATTTGCTGATGTCCGATTTACCAGATCCGGTATAATCAAACAATACAACTTTAAAATCATCAGTAAAGGCATCGATCACAAATTGCCATGCAGTTTGATCGCAACCAAATCCATGAGCAAATAGTATTACTTGCTGTCCGTTTCCAATAATGTTAACGTTGTTTCGGGCGAGCGTAGGGTGTAACATGGGCATTAACTAATATTGGGTAAAGTTAATATAAATTCATTCTTTATCAAACCTATGGTTCCCGCCGGCCCTTCAAGTTCACTGCTCTAATCAGCCGTATATGCCGATACGCCACCACCCTGGCAATGGAAAGTACCCCAGCCTTCCTCATTAATTACTACTTCCTCACTAACCGTACCCAGGCGGTCTCTAAAAGTTTTGCCAGCAAAGGCTTGCCCCATAAACATATCTTTAAAACCCGCTTCGCCGTTAGACATCACAACAGCAATACCCGAGCCTGGTTTTTCCTCAGCGCCACTTACCGTCCAGCCAATACAATTGGGATGGTCAAAATAATCAGTTTGCTCGCCATAAACGTTATTTTTCCTCAAGCCAAGCATAGTCTGTATTTCGGGTACGGGTTCAAGTGTAATTTCATGTTTTTCACCATCACTACCTTCATCACAATATTTTGCACCATATAAATCTGGGTAAAAAATACATGGATAGCCCGTAGATCTAAGCAGAATCAGTGCATAGGCGAGGTGCCGGAACCAAAAATCTACAGTTTGTTCAAGCGACTGAAGCGGCTGGGTATCATGGTTCTCCACCAGTGTTACGGCAAGCTCTGGCCTCGCCTGCACCAGTGTTTCTTCGAAAATGGTCGAAAGGTTATAATCTGCACCTTGTTTAGATGCTGTGGAGAAATTTGCTTGGAGGCAGGCATCGAATAACGACATCCTGCCTTCAGTGGCATCGATATACTGAAGCATGTCATTTACTTTTCCTGGCGCCCAATATTCTCCCACCGTAAAAAGCTCTTTGTTGGTAACCGAGCGCATATGATCTAACCATTGGTTATAGAAACCAACCGGCATATGTTTAATCGCATCTAGCCGAAGGCCATCAAAGGCAACAGTTTCATGAAACCATTCGCCCCATTTTTTAAGCTCTTCTACTACTTGCGGATTGCGAAAGTCGATATCTGAGAGCATCAAATAATCATAATTTCCATTTTCAGTATCAAGAACTTCCTGCCAGCCTTCACCGTACTGATTTTGAATGCTAAAAATGGCCGTTTCACCGGTCGAATTATCAAAATCTACCCCGGTAAAACATTGAAAATCCCATTCGAATGCAGAATATTTTTTATTTCTTCCCGGGTGAGTAAATTTTGTAAAAGCTTCTATTTCATAAGGTTCTGAAATGAATTCGTTGCGGTTATCAGGATTGACTTTCCTAACCATCACCGGTTCAGCTTCATCGCCGCCGCCAAGGTGGTTAAGTACAATATCCATGTAAACCTGTAAACCCGCCGCCTGCCCGGCTTTAACTGCACGTAGCAATTCCTGTTTTGTTCCGTATTTAGTGCCAACGCTGCCTTTTTGGTCAAACTCACCCAAGTCGTAATGGTCATAGATGTCGTAACCAGGTGAATTTTTACCATCCATACCTTTATGCGCAGGAGGGAGCCAAAGGGTATCGATGCCAAAAGCTTTCAGTTCCTCAGCTTCCTTTTCCATCTTTTTCCACAAGCTTCCGTCTGCAGGGTAGTACCATTGAAAATACTGCAACATTGTAAAATTTTCCATTCTGTAATTTCGGATTTTGATTGTTCAGCCATACAACTACATAAGCTAACATATTGTTTTGCCTTCTACCGCTTAGTTAGTTTTTCCCTGAAACTACGCGTTTAGCTTTGGCTGACCCATTGGACATGGTTGTTGTTTGCTGCAGTTTATTTTCTGGTAGAACATAGGTTCAATCAATGTACATTCCGACACCAGATTGTAAAAACATTATTTAGTTTTTAATTGCCAGTGCGTATCCCTTATTTTCGAAGCAAAACAATCAGATACATGAGTTCTCTTTCTATTTTTCGCAAGGTTGCCGTAGCCGAAGGCATTTCTTACCTGCTTTTATTATTTGTAGCCATGCCATTAAAATACTTTGTCGACATGCCACTTGCGGTAAAATATACTGGCTGGGCGCACGGCCTTTTATTTGTTTTGTACGCCGCATGCCTGGTGTTGAGCTGGATGGAACAAAAGTGGAGCTTTGGAAAGGCTCTATTGATTTTTCTCGCTTCATTATTACCGTTTATGCCTTTTGTAGTCGATCGAAAACTGAAAGACGAGCGGCCGCTATAAAATTGATATCCAAAGGCTTAAAATCTAATTTAAAATATTTTTGTGATTTAGCCTTTCGTTACATACATTTGCAACCCCGTCCAATACATGCCCGGATGGCGGAATTGGTAGACGCGCTGGTCTCAAACACCTGTGGGAAACCGTGCCGGTTCGACTCCGGCTCCGGGTACAGTAAAACAACTATAAGCCCTGTAAGTTAAACACTCACAGGGCTTTGTTTTTTAGCTCGCCCACCGTTTTTCATGCATATTTATTAAATTCGATAAACTCAGTCATGAGCGCTTAAGATTGCTGTCCGCCAAGCGTTGAAGCAATTAATTCAGGTTAATAAGGACATTTGTGTCGATAACGCGAAATCAAAGAATTTTTTAGACAATGATGCAAACGCCTTTACCTAATTATTCTAAGTAGTCTAATGCAAATTTTATCCAGTCTTTGATACTCTTATCCAAGTAAATATCTGGTTGCATACCGATATTGTCAATCGGATAATCAGGCAATCGTAACGACCGGTAGGTAGGTAACTGTAATAGATATTCAGGGCAGCCAAAATCGAACATACGGGCTGCCGCATAGTCCAGTCCTCCTGAAGTCACGGTTCCCAATATTTTCACTTTTTTACTTTGTTTAGCCTTCATAACAAAACTCTCGGCAGCGCTCCCGACCCTTTTATCAATCAAAATAACTACGTGGTCAGGACTTCTTTTAGCGGGATCGGCCTTTTGTACAGAAAATACACTATCGTTAAGATTTACAAACTTGCCCATATTATTTTTATAAAGTCCAATCCACCGCCTAACCGTGTCTATTTCTCCTTGCTTTTCTTTGTTTTCGTGTACTGTTTTGATATAACTTTCAAGACCATTTACCAAAGTTTGAGTTGCCAAATATTCAACCCCCATATTCCTAATTGGATTAGTCATGATGTAGGGAAAAAGCATTTCATAGGCATTATCTGTTCCTCCTGAATTTCCTCTAATATCGATGATCAGATTTTTACTCCCTTCTATTAGGGAGCGATTGTTCGCTACCATATCTTTGATTATGTCAACGAAAGGGTAATCAAAAGAGGGAAGTGTGATCAGCGTTGTTTTATCGCTAAGTTTTTTGAGCCCAAACCCATAAAATTCGCCTACTTTTCTTTTTATTTGTTCCGGTGTCAAAGCTGATTGAGGTAATTCTTCTATAAAAGTAGCTCTTGCCTCTTTAAAGTAGATAATGCTGTTGTTGTAAATCTCATAACTTCCGGCCTTCAACGTCTTATCAAAGGTGTAGTACTCATACTCTCCATTGGGATATAACCTGAATTTTGTCTCATTAGGCTTCCAAAAAGTAGACGTAGAACTGATTACAAAACCCACCTGTACACCATCACTATTTTTAGTAATTCCGATTTCATAACCTGCCCCTCCGTCCATTCAAACTTGTTCTTCCAAACTCCTTCCAGTGGAACACGGTTGGTTTTTAGCCCCATCCGAAATTTTTCAATATCGATATTAAACAAATCTGTGCTGCCTGCACCTTTTGTATTTATTGAAGTTGCGGGGTATATCCAGATATGGCCATCTCTAAAGAAAGAGGTATACTTTTTTAAAAGATCAAAGCATTTTGTCTTATCTGTGTAAGTAGCTTGTCCCCTGAGTTGTTGCTTGAAACTATCATATAGTATTTTGTCCTTGGTCTTTTCTTCAAATCCTGGATATTCGTTTTCAATTTTTTTAATTAACCGACCCAAGGCTTCGCTACATTCGCAGACACTTTGTGCATAGGCTATATTGGTAAGTGCAATTATTGATATTGTAAGAATTATTCTAATTTTCATATCTATTATAAAATTATGTACAACAAAGAAAGACATTGCCAAAGATTAACAATTGTAAAATTCGTGCAGGTATTTTCTATGGCAGGCCCATGTCACGTCATTTGATAGAGATTTTATTAATTGGATGTCGGATGGAAGGCCTGAGCTGATTAAAATTGTTTTTTAAATGTGTTCAGCGGTTTGAGTTTTCAAAAAAAAACATTCGATTAGTTATCTATTGCAACATATTGATATTTCTCGCGTCTCTTTAATAAACCTGAATGAATAAGCTAAATTTGATAAGTAGTTAAGACCCATAAATGAATACAACCATTGTTCCTGTTCAACATCCGGTATTGAAGGCTTACATTCAATATTTTATTTTTTTCAATCATAATTCTCAGGAGCAGTTTTCCTACCAAACTTTTCCCAACACTAACCTTTGCCTAACCATATATAAGAATAATAAGATTGAATATAAACGGAATAAAAACGAAAATCACTGCGCCATAGCTGCCAGTCAAAATGCATTTTCGAGCCGCTTATTTGGTTTTCACGAGCAACCTTTTAAAGTAGATGTCAATAATGCGCTTGATCAGATCTGTATTTTATTTCATCCGGCAGGATTAAGAGCATTTACTAAAGTGCCGTATGGCGAGCTGCTTAACGAATCAGAAGTTTTTGAGTTTATTTTCGGAAATCAAACTTTTATGCTTGAAGAAATTTTTGAGCGCAATGACCCACATGGGAGAGCCTATTTGGTAGAGGCTTTTTTGATAAAAAAGCTAGTGACGACCGATAGCGATTCTAGAACAAAATCTGCACTGGATTATATCTACAAAACTAAAGGGAATATTTCTATTTACGAACTGTCTCGCTACCAAAAAATAAATGAATCTACACATTATCGGTCTTTTAAGGCAGCCGTAGGGCAAAGCCCGAAAGATTTTGCTCAGACGGTACGGTTCAGGAATGTGCTTAAATTATTGTTGGAGCAAAAGTGCATAAACTTGACGAGCTGACCTATGAGGCGATGTTCTATGACCAAGCGCATTTTATCAAAGATTTTAAAATACGTTCTGGCATGCTGCCTAATGCATTTTACCAAAATATATTGCTCGAACAGCGCCTGCTTGTCTGGGTCATAAAACCTTGAAATTCACTGCGGTATTTATATAATCCTCTTTAGAAGTAACTGATTTTTATTAATGCCCTATCCCAATCGATATTTCGGTATGCAATATAAGGGTGTACGAATTTAACTTCACCCCAGATTTTGGCGAGGGTTGCGAGGCGCTGGATGCGCTTATCGGCCTGTGCCAAAAGAATGCTTGTGCTGCCAAGAGAAATTATAGCAGATAGCAATAAAAGTTTAACTAATTTCAAGGTTAAAGATTTAAGAGCCAATAATATACGTATCCTAAGATACAAAATTACGAACCGGATTTTTAATTTTTACAAACTAAATCCATTTCCATACAGGTAACTAAGTTTTTATGATTTGCCGCCTTTTCGCAGGTTTTAAAAACAATTCTGGCAGCAATTTCTTTTATCCTTGGTATATAACTTTAATTGAAGCTATATATTTGAATTGTTAACTTGCCAAATCTCTAGGTCCAGTTAACGAAATTCTGAAACATTCAACATGATAAAAAATTTACCGAAAACACCAATAGAAAAAATTATTGCGCCGGTTAGTCGTTTTGTTCATTTGGAATATACCAGTGGAATTGTACTGCTAATTAGCGTGCTTGTAGCCATATTGTGGGCCAATTCTAGTTTAGGGGAATCTTATCATCATTTATGGGAAACGCCTTTCAAAATAGGTCTTGGTGAGCATTTGTTGGATAAGCCACTACACATCTGGATAAATGACGGACTCATGGCGCTGTTCTTCTTTGTAATTGGCCTTGAGCTTAAACGGGAATTTATGGAAGGGGAATTATCTACCGTTTCCAAGGCTCTTCTACCGATGACCGCCGCACTTGGCGGCATGCTCGTTCCGGCAGGAATCTACTTTTTAATAAACAGAGGAACGGGGGCGGAGCATGGATGGGGCATTCCAATGGCAACCGATATTGCCTTTGCACTTGCCCTGCTTTCTATGGCGGGCAAACACATTCCGGGAAGTATAAAAGTTTTCCTTTCTGCACTCGCCGTAGCCGACGACTTGGGAGCGGTGTTGGTTATTGCTTTTTTCTATACCGGCCAGGTAAACTTCATGGCGCTTGGCATTGCCGGGATTTTTTTGCTCATACTTATTATTGGAAACGCTATAGGCATTAGAAACAGCATATTTTACCTGATATTAGGGATTGGCGTGTGGATAGGCTTTCTGTTATCAGGTGTCCACGCTACACTTGCGGGGGTGCTGGTTGCATTTACCATTCCAGCCCGAACCCGCATTGATGAGCAGGTTTATTCGAAAGTTTTACGCAAACTTACAGATGATTTTGACCGGGAGATTCCCAGTAACAGCACACTTACAACGCCTGATCAGCACCGAACAATTCAGCAGGTTAAAAATTTAAGTCTGGCCGCCGAAACGCCCTTACAGAAGATTGAGCATGCATTGCACCCGTATGTCGCTTTTTTAATTATGCCGCTATTTGCACTGGCGAATTCAGGTATTCTGATTGGGGCCGATTTTTTCTCGGCGGTATTAAATCCTGTTTCGATAGGGGTGGCAGCAGGCCTGGTTTTCGGAAAGTTTATCGGCATACTCCTCTTCTGTTTTTTAATGGTGAAATTAGGGATAGCCCGATTACCAGAATATAGTAACTGGACGCACATGACAGGCGTAGCATTGCTCGCGGGTATAGGCTTCACCATGTCGCTTTTTATAAGTGGATTGGCCTTTTCAAACCCGCAGTATGGTGAACAAGCCAAATACGGAATATTAATCGCTTCTGTTTTAGCGGGCGTGTTGGGAACAGTTGTGCTCCGGAGAACGCGGCAGGGTAAAACGAAATTTAACGAAATTGATGGAGGAGCATAAATCGGGACTGGCAGCATACATCAGGCTTTTTTTTCAGCGCAGATTTAACCTGCACCTCGATAAGGCAAATGAGGAGGAAGTAGTTGCTGCTATTAAAGCCAATACCATTTTTGTTGGGCCAAGCCTGTGGACACTCATCTTTGCGATATTCATTGCCTCTATTGGTTTGAACGTAAATTCGACTGCGGTAATTATCGGGGCAATGCTTATCTCTCCACTTATGGGTCCAATCATTGGCATCGGTTTGGGTATTGGCACAAATGATTTAAGTTTAGTAAGGCAAGGTGGAAGAAATCTGCTGATTGCAGCTTTGATTAGTATTGCGACCTCTACGCTTTATTTTTATATTACGCCATTACACGATGCACAAAGTGAGCTTTTAGCCCGCACTACACCATCAATCTGGGATGTTTTTATTGCTTTTTTGGGCGGTCTGGCCGGCGCAATTGCCGTTACCCGAAAAGAGAAAACAAACGTAATTCCTGGGGTTGCCATCGCTACAGCACTTATGCCACCGCTTTGCACTGCTGGATTTGGATTAGCCTCAGGAAATCTTCTTTTTTTTGCGGGTGCAATTTATTTGTTCTTCATCAACAGCCTTTTCATTTGCATCTCAACTTACCTTATCGTACGATTTTTAAAGTTCAACAAAAAACATTTTGAAGATAGGACTACCGAAAAAAAGGTGTCGAGATACATCCTCATTACCGTGTTGATAACCATTTTGCCAAGCATTTACCTTGCCTATGGCATTGTACAAAAAAGCATTTTTGAAAATAGCGCACAGCGTTTCGTTCGCGAGGAATTCGATTTTCGAAATACACAGGTCGTAAATAAAAGTTTCAAGTACTCCCGTAAATCCAGGGAAATTGATTTGCTGTTAATTGGCGCTGTGCTGCCCAAATCTAAAATGGATAGCATTCGGACTAACCTGACGCTTTACAAGCTCCAGGGCGTAAAGCTTACCATCAGGCAGGGATTAGATGCAGGCGCTAACGTAGATTTTTCCCAAATTAAGGCAAGTATAATGGAAGATGTTTTCAACAGGGATTCAATCAAAACGAAAAACATAAATGAAATTGACGAAACGTCTTCAGTACCGGAAATTCGTGAAGAGGTAAAAAGCCTCTTTCCAACCATTAGGAGCTACAGCCTAACAAACGCAATTTTCACCAATACTGATACGCTTAAGGCGGATACTGTACTCCAGTTTACAGCGATCTTAACTGCAGAAATGTCTGTTTCGGATAGAAAGAAGCTTGAGAAATGGCTGAAGGCGAGGCTTAACTCAAATAAGCTTACAATAGCATTACAGTAGGTATATTTTGACTATCAAAGTCACGTCAAAAAAAGGTCTGCGCTCTGTTTCTACTAGAAACTAGCCGGATTGAAAGTAACTTTTGAAATGCCTGTTTGATTTATCGCTTAACTAAACTGTCCTCTTTCCAATAAGGAAATCGTATTTAGTTGAACCTTGTTTAGTCTTTCCTGAAGTTCTAAAGCTTTGGTTTTTTCGATGAGTAAAGCCTTTAATCGGTTAACCTCCGCTGCCAGCCGCTTTTTTTCATGTAGTTCGATTTTTGAGAACGCTTTGCCGCTTTCGTAATAACTGAAGAAATTATAATCTAAGAATTCACTAATGCGCACCAACGTTAATATGTCAATCGTCGCGGTATTCAGTAATTCCTGAACTTTTGTTTTACTGATTTCCAGCGCTGCGGCAATCTCCGAAACAGAAATATTTTTATGTTTCATTTCCTTCCAGATCATTAAACCTATGTTTACGCTCATTTTTTTCTTAAGATGATTAGTAATCAAAATTACGCAAAGGATTATGAAGGCAAACGTTTTTGTGGTAATGATAATTAGTCTAAATATCTTCTCGCAAGGAGGCTATTCAAAACAAACGTTTTGCAGTCGTGGTAGCAAAAATGGTTGAAATTAAGCTGTCGGCGTACTTTGATATCTCCCAGTTAAAGACTTATGTGTTAGAAAGTAGACATGTTCAGATTCACATCAACGGGTTTTTGCGTAATGATTTCTTACCCGGCTCAAAGTTTCCCGCGATACGCCCAGATAGGAGGCAATCATGTGCAACGGTACGCGATTAAAAATATCGGGATAGTTTTCAATAAACATGGCATATCTTTTTTCAACTGTGTCGCTGATGTTGCTCATAATTCTGTTCTGACTGGCATCGAAACTCCTGGCTTTAAGGTTGAAAATGAAGTCTTTGAAATTGGGAATATTCTGGAGCAGTTGTTCGAATTTGTCTTTTTTAATGATTAGCACATCGCTATCCTCAAGTGCATCGATATTGTTTTTTGAAGGCGTATCATTATTATAGCTTTCCTGATCGCTGAGCCACCAGTTTGCAACTGCGAATCGTAATATGTGTTCATTTCCGTCTTCGCCAATGCGGTAATTTCGCAGGCAACCCTTTGCAACAAAGCAATTGAACCCACAAACCTCACCTTCTTGTAAGAGGTATTGCCTCTTGCGTAATTTCCGGCTAACAACTACAGAAAATATTTCTTCCAGTTCCTCTTGGTTGAGAATTGTATTTTCCTTTAAATAAGAGGCAAAGACTTCTAACATAACTTTGTATTAAACAAAACTATTAAAAAAACCGCAAATCAGAATGGTTTAAGCAGTTCTTGCCACTTGTTTCTTGTACCAATCATAGCATGCGCCGGCTTTGAGTAGCAAAAAATCTGTGACATTTATCACATAAAAATCGCGTCAAATGTCCTCGGAGAACGATGGTGATATGCAGAACTTTGTTTACGTAGAAAACTTGAAAAATTAAACAATACAAAAACATCAATTATGGATCTTAAATTAAATAATAAAATTGCCCTTGTTACAGGGTCTACAACAGGGATAGGATTTGCGACCGCGAAGTCGCTGGCAACAGAAGGTGCCAAGGTTATTGTAAACGGAAGAACACCTGAACGTGTAAATTCAGCGGTAGCCCAGATCAAGGCAGAAACCGGTAACTCCAAGGTTTTTGGAATAGTAGCAGACCTGGCGCAGCCTCGGCAGATTGAAAAGCTTGTTCTGCAATTTCCCGATGTAAATATTCTTGTAAATAATGCGGGCGCTGCCCAGCCTAAAGGTTTCAAAGACATCTCAGACGAGGAATGGTTAAGCATTTATGAAATGAATGTAATGAGTGGAGTCCGCCTGTCCCGTGCATATTTGGATAATATGCTAAAAGCAGACTGGGGACGGATAATCTTCATCTCAAGTGAATCGGCCATACAGATACCAGTCGAGATGATACAATATGGTGTTTCGAAAATTGCGCAAATTGGCCTGTCTCGTGGTTTGGCCGAAATGACGGTAGGCACAGCAGTTACGGTGAACACCATTTTACCCGGGCCAACATCAACTGAGGCGATATCTGGTTTTATGAAGGCAACAGCCGAGCAACAGGGTTTAAGCGATGAAGAGATGGAGAAAGTATTTTTTACAAGCATGCGTGGTACATCAATACTTAAACGTTTTATTGAGCCTGCTGAAATCGCAAACCTCGTTACTTATGTTGCAAGTCCGCTTTCTTCAGCCACGAACGGTGCCACACTTCGTGCTGATGGTGGCGTAATAAAATCAGCAATCTAAACTGACCTCAATATTTTCAGAAAAAATTGCTTAAAGCCTTGCATCGAAAATGCAAGGCTTTATTTTTTACAATAAAGAGTAATTCTAATTGCACATCTTTTATGAAGGCCCGGCATTGCCAGTTTTAACATCGCCAGTTTTTTTATAGTTTACCATGATAAGGCCTTTGGAAGTGACTTTACTTTCCACTATTTCGAAAGCAGCGGGAACTGCTTGGCCATTAAACAGCTTTTTACCTTTACCCAAAATGATGGGATGTATGTTTAACCAAAACTCATCGACCAGCCCATGATGAAGCAAGAGTTGAACAAGTTTGCTACTGCCCCAAACATTAATGTCTCCGCCTTGTGATGCTTTGATTTTTTTTATGCTTTCAATGTCGTTTATCAATGCAACGTTCGACCATTCCGTGCTATTAACCGTGTTGGTAAAAACGTATTTAGTTACTTCATTTATTCCAGGCCAGTATTCTGCATGATTTGGCCAGTATTTCTCCCAGATTTCAAAAGTCTTGCGGCCTAGGAGCAGTTCAGCTGGCTTCAATTGTTTCTGCATAAACTGGCCCGATTCTTCATCACCATAGGGAGCTACCCAACCACCAAGGGCGAAATCATCACCCATGTCTTCTTCAGGGCTACCCGGACTTTGCATCACGCCATCCAGTGTAATAAAGGATAGAACGGTTATCTTTCTCATTTTTAGAATTTGAATAACTTGATTAATGATTAAAGTTGCGCCATTAAATTTAAACAGGCGAGGTGCATATGCGACATTTCACAAGGCAAAAGAAGACATGCAGTCAAAAAACGCATTGTTTTATGGATCAAAAAAAAGCCCTCAAGATTTCTTTTCTGAGGGCTTTGATTCGTGTTGCAATTTCTTAAATCCTTCCAGGATATTGCTGTAAGGCAACTTCCAAACAATCCATTGCGGTATTTAAATCATCAGTATTTAAAACATAAGCCATCCGTACTTCATTTTTGCCAGAGCCTGGCGTAGAATAAAATCCTGTTGCGGGTGCCATCATAACCGTTTGGTTATTGTAATCAAACTCTTCTAAAATCCACTGGCAAAACTTATCTGCATCGTCGATAGGGAATTTTGCCACTACATAGAATGCGCCTCCAGGGTTTGGACAAAAAACACCATCTATATTGTTTAACCGGCCAACTAAAGTATCTCTTCTCAAAGTATATTCAGTGTTTACCTTTTCAAAATAACTGTCCGGCGTGTCAACAGCTGCAGCTCCTGCAATCTGCTCAACCATACCCGGGCTTAGCCTTGCCTGCGCAAATTTCAATCCTGATGCAATAACGTCCTTGTTTTTTGTGATTAAACATCCTAAACGTGCGCCACATGCGCTATAACGTTTAGAAACTGTATCCATAATTACGACATTTTCATCAAGGCCGGCCAGGTGCATTGGCGATATAAATGCCCTGCCATCATAACAAAACTCACGATATGCCTCGTCCGAAAACAAGAAAAGGTCGTACTTAATACATAGCGATTTGAGCGCTTCCAACTCTTCTCTGGAGTACAGATATCCGGTAGGATTATTAGGATTACAGATAATTATCGCCTTTGTTTTTTCGGTAATCAGCTTCTCAAATTCCGCGATAGGTGGCAGTGCAAAACCGTTTTCTATATAGGATAAAATGGGCTTTACAACCACATTGCTCATGCATGCGAAGCCATTATAATTGGCGTAAAATGGTTCTGGAATGATAATTTCATCACCTTCATTAACACAGGTTTGCATTGCTATTGTAATGGCTTCAGATCCACCAACAGTTACCAGAATGTTTTCAGGAGCAATGTTGTAACCCAATTTGTTGTAATACTCTGTCAGTTTTTCGCGATAAGCCAAAGTACCTTCTGACGGCGTATAAGCCCAAACATTAAAATCGATGTTCTTAATCGCGTTTAACATTCCTTCTGGCGTTTCAATATCCGGCTGGCCGATATTTAAATGAAAAACCTTCTTACCGTTTTTTTTCGCTTTGTCTGCAAATGGTGTTAACTTTCTGATTGGCGATGCAGGCATCTGCAAGCCTTTTTGTGAAATTTTTGGCATGGCACAAAAATAAAAAAGTCCCGGTTAAAACCGGGACTTTTTAAAATTATCGTTTAAAAAATTACTTGGACGCTGCCGCAACAGTTTCACCTTTAATATAAAGTACTTTTACAGGTGTTTTAGCATTCGACGTTACCGTAACCGTTTTGGTAAAAGGTTGTGGTGCACCAGCAGCACTAAATGTTACAGAAATTGTACCTGTTTCACCTTTCTTTAATGGAACTGTTGTGTACTTTGGTGTTGTGCAGCCACAGCTTGCTTCTGCTTTTGTAATAATTAATGGCTCTTCGCCAACATTTGTGTATTTAAACTCATAAGTTACAGGCTTATTAACCGTAATTTTTCCAAAATCGTGGGTTTCTGCCTCAAATTTAAATTCAGCTGGTTTTGCAGCCGTTTGCGCATTTGCCATCAAACCGAAGCCAGCTACAAAGGCAATTAATACTAAGATCTTTTTCATGTTTATGTGTTGAAATAGTTTTTTTGTTTTTACTAAACAAATTTAATATTTATCTAACAAAACAAAAACTATTCCAAATATATTTTGCTGATCCATATATAATTTTACAGTAGAGGTTAAAGGCAAACTTTTAATTTTGTATATATTTGCTGCAACCAATATTTGATTACGATGCAGAATGGAAAATTGATTACCAATTCTATTGATGGTTCTGAACTAAGTTTTAACGACTTTAAATCCATCGTTAAAAATGATTATAAAATTGCTTTTGAGAGCAGGCAGGCCAGCATTCTAGGACGCAGAGAAGTGCTTACAGGAAAGGCAAAATTCGGCATATTTGGCGATGGAAAGGAAGTTCCTCAAATTGCTATGGCGAAAGCCTTTAAAAACGGCGATTGGCGTTCCGGCTATTATCGTGATCAAACTTTTGCATTTGCCGCAGGCATTTCTACCATAAAGGAATTTTTTGCACAATTATACGCTAATCCGAGTGAGGGAGCCGATCCGTTTTCCGGTGGCAGGCAAATGAATTGTCACTTCGCTACAAAGTCCATTAACGAAGATGGAAGCTGGAATGACTTAACACAAATTAAAAACGTTTCTTCTGATATCTCACCAACTGGTGGCCAAATGGCTCGTTTGGTTGGTTTGGCTTATGCATCGAAATTATTCAGAAATAATAAAGAACTCGATTATCTAAAACATTTTTCTGTAAATGGAAATGAAGTTGCCTTTGGTACCATTGGAAATGCTTCTACATCTGAAGGTGTTTTCTTTGAAGCAATAAACGCTGCTGGCGTGCTTCAAATTCCTATGGCGGTTTCCATTTGGGATGATGCGTATGGAATCTCTGTTCCGGCAAAATACCAGACAACAAAAGAAGATATTTCGGAGGTATTAAAAGGTTTCCAAAGGGATGAAAAAAACCTTGGATACGAAATTTATAAAGTTAAAGGTTGGGATTATCCTGCATTGTGTGAGGTTTACGAAAAAGCAATTAACGTTTGCCGAGAAGAACACGTACCGGTATTAATTCATGTTACCGAACTTACTCAACCCCAAGGGCATAGTACCTCGGGTTCTCATGAAAGATACAAATCGAAAGATAGACTGGCCTGGGAAGTTGAGCATGATTGCATTGCAAAAATGCGTGAGTGGATGCTTGAATCTGCAATTGTAACGGACGACGAGCTTGCCGAGCTTGAGAAAAACGCGAAGGTTTTTGTTCGAAATGCGCAGAAGGAAGCCTGGAACGAGTTTTTGGACAGCATGAAACCTGAGCAGAAGAGCGTTGTAGATTTTATTGCTGCAATGGCTCAGCATCAGCCTGAAGTGGCCAAACTTTCTTCTCAACTTGCTTCAACAGCTGATGCTCAACGCAGGGAAATTTTCGTTGCTGCGAGAAAAGCAATCCGTTTATCAGCAGGGAGACCCACAGCAGAGCGAGATGCTCTTGTTGCCTGGTATAGAAATCAGGATGAAAAGAATTACAAACGCTACAATTCAAAATTACATACCGGTGGAAATGATGGTCCGGAGAAAACTGCCGTGGTACCTGCCATTTACGATGACCTTTCAAAAATGGTTGACGGACGTGAGGTTTTGAACGCCTGTTTTGACGAAAATTTTTCGCGAGACCAACGGTTGGTTGCTTTTGGCGAAGATTTAGGAAATATTGGCGACGTTAACCAGGGTTTTGCAGGTTTGCAAACTAAATATGGTGAATTAAGGGTTACAGATACCGGCATACGGGAGATGACCATTATGGGGCAGGGCATAGGCCTGGCCATGCGTGGCTTAAAACCAATTGCTGAAATCCAATACCTTGATTATTTAATATTTGCGCTAAATGTGTTAAGCGATGACCTGGCAACACTTTCTTACCGAACAAAAGGGATTCAGAAAGCACCGGTAATCGTAAGAACGAGAGGGCATCGTTTGGAAGGAATCTGGCATTCAGGTTCTCCGATAAGCATGCTTTTAGGTTCGTTAAGAGGTTTGCATTTATGTGTTCCGCGTAACATGACGCAAGCCGCGGGTATGTACAATACGCTTTTTAGAGCCGATGAACCCGCTGTTGTTATCGAATGTTTAAATGGTTATCGTTTAAAAGAAAAACTTCCAAATAATGTTGGCGAATTCACTGTACCTCTTGGCCAGGCAGAAGTGCTGGAAGAAGGAACAGACATAACGGTCGTATCTTACGGTTCATCGTTGAGAATCGTGCAGGAAGCTGCAGAAGAACTCCTTTTGCTAGGAATTTCAATAGAAATTATCGATCCACAAACACTTTTGCCTTTCGATAAGCAAAACGTTTGTGCATCTTCCTTAAGGAAAACCAATAAACTGCTCATTGTTGACGAAGATGTACCAGGCGGAGCATCTGCCTATATTTTGCAGCAAATTTTAGAGCAACAAGAAGGCTATTTCCACCTTGATGGCAAGCCACAAACATTAACGGCAAAGGCCCACCGGCCACCGTTTGGGTCTGATGGAGATTATTTTAGTAAGCCCTCAGTTGATGATGTCGTTGAAGCGGTTTATCAGATGATGCACGATTCAAACCCGGCAAAATTTCCTGGTATATTTTAATCGGAACGATCTCTTTTATCAGCAGGTACCTCTTTTGTAGTAAATAAATACAAAAGAGGTACGATCTGCTTTCACGTTATGTAAAAAACGCTTTTCATTATCATAATCAAATAAAAAAGTTATATTACGCCCTGTTTAAGAAATCAATCAGTCCCGTTATTTTATTTGCCATTCTTCTCATTACCAGTGCTTACACGCTGATTTTTTTCAGTATGAATTTTTTATTCTCAGTTGTAGTCTAGCTAATGGTTTTCATGTGCTTCAATCATATCAAAATAAGGCGTTGTAGAAATCTAATTCTGCTGACTTTGATGTTTTTTGGAAACCTTTCCTTCGGCCAGAGTTCGCAGCAAATCCACAGATTGGATAGTTTATTAAAACTAAACCAAAATTATCCAAAACAGGATTCTGTTAGAATTTCACTTTATCTCGACATCATGCGACAATATAGTCGAATGAATAATCCTGAGAAGGTAGAGGATTTTGCACTTAAAGGTATTCAGCTATCAAATAAATTAAATTCGAAAAATTTTGCCGGTTTAATTTACAACAGGCTTGGCTTATATTATCATGGCTTATCAAACTACCAAAAAGCCGAAGAAAATTATTTAAAATCGCTTAAAGAATATTTATCTGTAAATAATCAGACAAGGGCAGCGGGCATTTACATGAGTTTAGGCGCCATGTATGTTGCCATACCAGATTACGCTAAGGCGCTGGAAATGAATCAAAAAGCGGTTGCGATTTATCAAAAAACAAACAGCGAGGCTAATTTATCGAGTTGCTACATTAACATTTCATCCATTTTTCAGGATTTGGGTCAGCATAAAAAAGCTTTGGAATATGCCAAAATAGCTTTGACTTTTTTTATTAAAAATAATGATGAAAGAGGCCAGGCTGTCGCTTATGAAGCAATTGGCTTGGCTTATTTCGCAGCAAGCCAGGGAGAGCTGCTTTCAATGGATATTTTACCCGAACAAAAACTTACTGTGGCCCTCGAAAATTTTAAGAAAGCATTAAAACTTGCAGAAAAAGATGAGGAAAATGATGATATCATTAGCTCAAACAGGGTTAATTTGGGTTGGGTTTATGAAAAACTAGGTCAGAAGGATTTGGCCTTTAAATCCTACCAGGGCTCGATAGAAGTTAGTAAAAAATCGAATTCTAAAAAGGATTATGCGCACAGCCTGAAAGCTTTAGGTGATTTTTACATGCACCAACGCGATTATGTGAATGCAGTAAAGCTACTTACACAGGCATTAAATATTGCTCAGCAAAATAAGTTATTAGATCTGGAAAGAGACACGAATTTAGCGTTGAGTGAAGCCTATGATAAATTTAAAAAATACGACGAATCGCTGGCTTTTTATAAGCAATACGTTATCGTGAAAGAAGAAATATTTAATGCGGAAAAGGAGAAAGAGATAACCCGCCGGCAAATGCAGCTCGATTTCGGTATTAAAGAAAAAGATTATCAATTAAAGCAACAGTTTACAGACGCTGTTTTGCAACAACAGGTTTTATTAGCGAAGCAGCAACATCAAAAGTTAATTCTGCGACAGCAACAGCTCGATTTGAGTGACAAGGAGAAAATGCTTCAGCGTTTAAAATTTCTTCAGGAACAGAAAGATTTAGAAAACGAAAAACGGGCACAAAGTAATAGTTTTGAAAGGTCTGAGCTCTTATCGAAAAATGAGGCATTGATTAAAAACCGACAAATATCAGAACAAAATCAGCAGATTAAATATGATGGCAAAGTTAAAATATTCTTATCAGTGGCTTTTGCACTCGTTTTATTTACAGCCGGCTTGATATATTTTAACCAAAGAAAAACAACGCGACTAAACAAAATAATAAACAAGCAGAAGCGCGAGCTTGAGCAGTTGAGTAAGGTAAAAGACAGGATCTTTAGTGTTGTTAGTCATGATATGCGTACACCGGTAAACTCCTTACTGTCTTTTATTCAGCTACTGGAGGAAGGAAATATTGAGCAGGATAAGTTGAATCGTTATGCTGCTCTACTTAAAAATAGTCTGGCTTACACGTCATCCATGATGGAAAATTTGCTGAACTGGGCAGCCAGCCAGATGCAGGGTTTTAATCCCTACCTGGAAACATTGAACACCCGAAATTTAAGTGATGAAATTGTTGATTCATTTAAAAGCACTGCAGAATTGAAGCGGATAGAAATCCAAAATAGCATTTGCGAAGATGCGGAGTGTAAAGCGGACGCAAATATGCTTGGCCTTGTTGTGAGGAATTTGATTAGCAACGCCATAAAATTTACGCCCGAACACGGAAAGATAATGTTGGAATCAAAAATTGTGGGCGAAGAACTGCAGATTGCAATTTGCGATACGGGCATTGGTATGAGCGAGGAACAGGTAAGCCATTTCAATAAATCAGAATACCAGGGGGCTGGAGTGAGTACGCCGGGAACAAATCGCGAAAAAGGTACCGGGCTAGGCTTACTGTTATGCAGAACATTTATGGGATTGATGGAGAGCAAAATAGCAGTTGACTCTGTAAAAAATAGCGGCAGTAAATTTACGCTCTGCCTTAAAAAAGCCTGATTTATTTTTTAAATCTCGATAAAGTTTTTTTGTCAATCACCTTGTCTAAAAGTTCCTGCCTGTTCATTGCGCTTATTGGCACGGTAAAGTTTTGCGTTAAATGAACTTCGTGCGATGTTATTGTTGAGATGTGGTTAACATTTATGATGTATTGTTTATGCACTCTCGCAAAAAAATCAGGTAGTTGCTTTTCCAGATTTTTTAGTCCAACCAGTATAACATGCTTTTCGTCGCTGGTGTAGATTTTAGAAAAATCGCCCATGCTCTCGATGTAAATAACATCTTTGTAATTTAATTTGGTGATGCCTTTAGTTTCTCTGAAAAAGAAATAATCGTCGTTATTTTCAACCGATTTGGTGAGGTCATCACTTATTTGGGAAGCATTTTTTCTAAGCTCAATATACTCAATCGCTTTGTTTGTCGCTTTCAACAGCCGTTCAAATGTGGCGGGTTTTACTACAAAATCGATGGCATCTAAATCAAAACTCTCTGCCGCATAATGGCTATGAGAGGTAATGAATATAAATAAGGGCTTGTTTTTTAGGGATTTATAAAGCTCCGTGCCTGAGAGTTCAGGCATGTCTATGTCCGAGAAAACGATATTTACATCTTGTTTGGATAGGATAGTTGCAGCCTCAATTCCGTTCTTACAAATGGCAACAATATTCAGATTCGGTATTTTTCTTAAATGCAATTCGATAGCGTCACGCTCTATTTCATTATCGTCAATTATCAAACAACTATACATAGCAAGGGTCAATTTAGATTTCTTAAACAAGCATTTTGTAACATTTGTTTTACCTAAATATAAGATTTTAATCCGCCAATGGACGAGAAATCACTTTTTATGTTTCTTTTCGCCCGTGTAATTCATTTCGCCGGCCTTAATTTCTAATTGCAAGTCGTTCTCTTCAGGCGGAACAGGGCAACGGTAGCCATCGCTATAAGCACAATACGGGTTATAAGCTTTGTTAAAGTCGATTTCGATTTTGTTGTTTGCAATCGCTTTCGAACTCAAATCTATATACCTACCGCCACCATAGGTTTCTTTATTGTTTGTTTCGTCGGTAAAAGGCAAAAACAGTAAATCCTTATACGCCGGATTGCCAGCTAAGGCCATGCTCTTGTATAAAGTCATCGTAACCGTTTTTCCGTTTAAGCTGAAATTAATTTTCGCATATCTATAAAATTCTTTGCTTGTTCCGTCATAGGTGGGCATTTTAAACACCTTTTGGTTTTTTAAAATTTCGACATCTGCCAAAATTCGAAAGGTACTGTCGGCATCGTAAAAATGAAGGTTTTGCAAGTCATTTTCCTTCAAGGGAGCGTAATTGTCCTTAACAAAATCCTGTTTGTAGCTTTCGCGATGCTTTGCAATTTGCTCGGAAAACGATTGAGCAAAAGTGTTTACACTTAGGAATATCAGGAGGATAGAGAGGATTTTCATGATTTGCTATCTTGATAAATAAAGTTCCGTAATTATGAGGTGTGAAATAATTTATGTTGTAAGAAAGAGTTCATCGCATCTTAAAATGAGTTTTTTTGCTAAACCACACTCACTTTATTCCTTAAAAACTGGTCTGCCAATACTAATGCAGCCATGGCTTCAACAATTACAACTGCTCTCGGTACTACGCAGGGGTCATGGCGACCTTTGCCTTTTATTTCTGACGCCTCACCAGCAGCATTTATAGTTTGCTGATTGTGCATGATGGTTGCAACCGGTTTAAACGCCACTTTGAATGTAATATCCATGCCGTTGGAAATTCCGCCTAATATGCCGCCGGCGTAATTGGTAGTTGTTTTGAAAACTTTTGAGTCTGCTGCTTTTGGTTGAGGAATATCATTATGTTCCGATCCTCGTAATTCGCTCCCCGCAAAGCCTGAGCCATACTCAAAACCATGTACGGCATTAATACTAAGCATCGCTTTTCCCAAATCAGCATGTAATTTATCGAAAACAGGTTCGCCCAATCCAGCCGGGCAACCCTTAACTATGCAGCCGATTTTACCACCTACTGTGTCGCCTTCTTTTCTAACCGAATCGATAAATTCAATCATTTCATGTGCTGTTGCAGGGTCTGCGCAGCGAACAATATTTTCCTCTCTAATGGCCAGTAAGGCCGATAAGTCGTTGCTTTCCAGGTTCGGCGCATCAATGTTACCAACGGAGGTAACGTGAGCGAAAATCTCTATGCCTTGTTGTTTCAGAAATAACTTGGCAATTGCACCTGCGGCTACCCTTGCAGCCGTTTCTCGTGCCGATGAACGCCCGCCACCCCGATGGTCGCGGATGCCATATTTTGCATCATAAACATAATCTGCATGGCTTGGCCGGTACACATCTACATTATGGCCATAATCTTTAGAACGTTGATCTTCATTAGGAATAAGCAAAGCGATTGGTGTCCCTGTGCTTTTTCCATCGAAAACACCCGACAAAATTTGAGCAGTGTCACTTTCTTTCCTTTGTGTGGTAATTTTCGATTGCCCTGGCTTGCGTTTATCCAGTTCTGATTGAATAAAATCTAAATCTATATCCAACTGCGCCGGACACCCGTCGATAATTACGCCAATGGCCACGCCATGAGATTCGCCAAATGTGGTGATGCGGAATAGATGACCAAATGAATTGCCTGCCATATTTAATTTATAAATGGTTGATTTTTTGAAGATAGACTGTGTTAACTCACAATCTAAATATCTAATGTTAAATAGTTTCTACGGAGAATCCTGCTTTTTTCAAATCTTCCCAAAAATAGGGATAAGATTTTTCTACGACCTGCATTTCTTCAATTTCTACCTCATTAATTAGTAATGCAAGTGGCGCAAAAGCCATAGCCATGCGGTGGTCTTCATAGGTGGCAACGGTAATTTTTTCAGGAAAATGCAGTTCGTCGGTATTTAAGGTATAAACCAAATTGTTTTCAGTTAAAGTAACCCCAATCTTTGCCAGTTCATTTTGCAAAGCCGCAATGCGGTCGGTTTCTTTAATTTTTAATGTTTCCAGGCCAGTAAACGACATATTCTTACCTAGTGCGCCGGCCACAACGATAATTGTCTGTGCCAAATCAGGGCATGTTTTCAAGTCCAAAACCTGGTTGGTTTCTAATGCTAATCCTAAATTAGTGATTAAGATGCCATTTTCATTTTTAGCAGTCGCAATCCCGAAAATTTTCATGATTTTCTGAATTTGACTATCACCCTGCAAACTTTTTTCCTTCAAAGCAGGCAAACTAATTTCGGCCGAATCGGCCAACGCTGCAATGCTATACCAGTAAGACGCTGCACTCCAATCAGGCTCGACTGTTAAAGTTGCCGGTTGAAAGGGCTGTGGTTCTATTGTAATCGAATTTTCGATCCACGAATGTGCAATACCAACTTCTGCCAACATATCTAAAGTCATATCTACATACGGCTTTGAAGTAAGTTCTCCTTCGATTTCTAAAGTTAAACCTTGTGGCAAAACAGGTGCAATCATCAGCAATGCAGAAATGTACTGGCTACTTATATCACCTTTGATTTTTACCTGAGCGGTTTTTTGATTTAATGGGCCGATAATATTTAACGGAGGAAATCCATCTTGCTCTGCATAGGAAATATCTGCACCGATGGTTTGCAAGGCTTGAGCCAAAATACCAATCGGGCGTTTTTTCATTCGCTCGGTGCCGGTTAACAGGAAATTCCCATTTTTTGCAGAAAGGTATGCAGAAAGAAAGCGCATGGCGGTTCCTGCAGGACCAACATCTACCGTTTTTGATTCCTGAATCTCTACTTCCAGTTCTTCTTCAAGATTATTTAAAATAGCATTTAGTGTAACCGTATCAGCAGCGTTCGACAAATTTTTAACCTGTACCACCTTACTGCTTAATGCACTGATAATTAACGCTCTGTTGCACTCGCTTTTTGAGCCTGTTAACTGGATTTCCGTTTTAATATTCTTGGTTCCTTTAAAAGAAACTAAGGCATTTTTAGACATTTTATTCTGGTTTTATTCTTAATGAGCTGTTGCTGGAGCGCTGTCATGCAAAGCTTGTCGAAGTGCTACTAATAAGTCCTTCGACAGGCTTTGAATGCGCATGCTTGAATGCAACACCATTATATTTAGTTCGTCATTTATAAACAACAATTTTAAAACAATTGCTTACTATACCTTGAATAACGTGGTATCTAATGTTTTGGTCTTCAGGTCAGGCTTTCGATTGCGCACCTTTTAACCGCTTAGCCATTAGCTGCACTAAGCTTTTACTTCTGTGTGTTGCTCAGCAGCAATGCCTTTTTCAACTTTGCCAGCGTTCATAATTTCAGTTTGTTTACGAATAGATTCGCCGTGCATCAATTCCAGGAATTTTTCGGTAAAGTTTAAATCTAGCTTCAATGCCTTGGCAAATGCGTGACCTTTTTTAATGATGGCATCCCAACGGTTTACCTGTAAAATCGTTACCTGATTGTCGCGTTTAAACTCGCCGATTTTTTCAACTATTGCCATACGCTCACCTAATTTTTGAAGCAGAATGTCGTCAATTTTATCTATCGATTTACGTAAATCAGCTAGTTTATCAGCAAAAGCTTCATTCGGTGCTTCAGGTTCGCGAACAGTTAGGCGGTCTACCAGTTCAGATAAAGCAGCAGGCGTAACCTGTTGTTTAGCATCGGTCCACGCTACTGACGGATCAACGTGCGATTCGATCATCAATCCCTGCATGTCTAAATCCAATGCTTTTTGAGAAATGTATGGAATTAATTCACGGTTACCGCAAATGTGACTTGGGTCGTTAATTATTGGCAGTTCAGGGCATAATGTTTTCAATTGAATAGCAAGTTCCCACATTGGTTCGTTGCGGAAAGAGCTTTTCTCGAACGACGAGAAACCACGGTGGATTGCACCAATTTTGGTGATTCCTGCACCGTTTATACGTTCAATTGCACCAATCCACAATTGTAAATCGGGATTTACGGGGTTTTTTATTAGAACTGGAACATCATGTCCTTTCAAAGCATCGGCAATTTCCTGTACCGTGAATGGATTTACCGTAGAACGGGCACCAATCCAAAGAATGTCAACGCCAGCAGCTAAAGCCTCTTCAACATGTTTCGCATTTGCAACCTCAACAGCTGTAGGTAAACCAGTTTCCGCTTTAGCACGTTTTAACCACTCTAAACCAATGCTTCCGATGCCCTCAAACTCTCCCGGACGAGTGCGGGGTTTCCAGATTCCAGCTCTTAGCACTGACACTTTACCGGTTGCAGCCAACAAATGCGCTGTGGTTATTAATTGTTCTTCAGTTTCTGCACTGCACGGTCCTGAGATAATTAATGGTTCGTTGTTTACGTTTAACCAGGTGTTTAAAGGTTGAATGTTTAAATTAAGTTTCATGATTTATGGCTTGTGATATATTTTAATTCGATTATTTAATTTTTTGCCTTGATTGGCGATTTGTTAAGTTAACGTTGTTATATGCTAGTCGTTAATGAGTTTAAACTTTATCGTTTTTCTGGTACTCTCCG
The DNA here is from genome assembly GCF_979253075.1 of Pedobacter sp. AC464. Classification (NCBI taxonomy): domain Bacteria; kingdom Pseudomonadati; phylum Bacteroidota; class Sphingobacteriia; order Sphingobacteriales; family Sphingobacteriaceae; genus Pedobacter; species Pedobacter sp. AC464. Next base: position 1,732,395 of record NZ_CEEDBV010000001.1, on the reverse strand, counting down.
AGAATGTTGAAATTCGACGTGTATTTAAGTGCTTTTCTAACGGCTTTATCGTACTTTTCGGTGCTTGGCCATTCCAAATCAACGTAAAAATAGTATTCGTTTCTTTTTCCCAGCACCGGCATAGATTGTATTTTTGTTAAGCTTACATCCTGTTCGGCAAAAATGTTCAACACTGTTGCCAAAGAACCCGCTTTGTGGCCAACCTGAAAACAGATTGATGCTTTATTAATCTTTTTGCCCTCGTCTGTTTTGTCCTTTTTCAGGATGAGAAAACGGGTGTAGTTTTTTTTATTTGATTCTACCCGACGCTCCAAAATATTTAATCCGTAAAGTTCTGCAGCCAGGCTATTTGCAATCGCCATTGTGTCTGTTAGTTTCTCTTCCTGAATACGTTTGGCACAGGCAGCGGTATCATTGCTTTCCACAATTTTAATATGTGGATAATCGTAAAAGAAATCTATGCACTGGCGGATGGCGATAGGATGGGAGGTCACGATTTTGATGTCATCAAATTTTACGCCCGGTAAGGCCATCAAATGCAATTGAATTGGAAGGTAAACTTCGCCAACTACCGAGAAGCCGTAATCTCGGATTAAGGTGTAGTTAGGCAACAGACTGCCGGCAATAGAGTTTTCGATAGCCATGACAACGAAGTCGGCCTCATTTTTCTCTAGTTTATCGCAGGTTTCTTTAAATGAGTTGCACTCTACAGTTTCGATGCTTTTACCAAAGAATTTGTAGGCCGCTTCCTCATGAAAAGATGCTTTGATGCCTTGAATCGCTACTCGTTTTGTCGTTTCCATTTTTGCGTAAAACAAAAAAGTCCCGGCTGTTTGCCGGGACTTTCTTATACATTTTAATATTGTTATCTATCATTTTGCATATTAGCCCCGGCTCTTACTAAAATAGTAAAAGTAACCAAAGTAATATGTGTTGAATAATTTCATTTTTGCTTTTGAATGAGCCAAATGTAATAACAAAATTTAATTTGTCAATACTAAAATTAAATTATTTTTAAGAAAATTTAATTTTGTGCCTTTTAGGCCGTTTTAATAATGGGTATGAAATAAGGATTTGCCGATTGTTAAAGGCTGTCGATAATCTTTAGATTGTTTTTCAATTCCAAAATCCCCTTAAACAAAAACGGCCCATAAATACAGACCGTTTAAATGTTATCCTGTTGAACTCAGGGTTCGTGGCTTTTCAATAAAATCTTTAGCCTTATTAAGTTTTTCCATCGCTTCAGTTTCCTGGAGCTCCTGCTGCATTATTTTTGCAATTTTAGTACTGCCATCATGGCTCCATCCGGGCGGGTTGATGATGTATTTAACCTTATCCATAAAAGTTGGAGCCTTCTTAACATCGGCACGGAGCGAAATAAATTCATGAAAAATAATATTCACCGGGCCGGTATCTTTCGGTTGGGTTGTTAAGCCATATTTAATTTTGTCTTCCGGCAATTCTGCTTGAAAAGTACCAAACCATCTATCCCAGAGAATTAAAACCATGCCCATATTTTTATCCAGATAGCGTACATTACTGGCATGATGAACACGATGGTGCGATGGCGTTACGAAAATATACTCGTACCATTTCGGAAAATTAATTTTATACTGCGTATGTACAAGGTTGCCATAAATTTGTGTAACAAGGTATGCAAAAAGGATATCCATTGCTGTAAAACCCATAAATGCCAACGGCAAATAGAAAAATACACGATATAATGGTTCGAAAACGGTAGAGCGAAAACCTGTGGTTAAATTAAAGTGTTCGGATGAGTGATGCGTTACATGCATGGCCCAAAAGAAGCGCACGTAGTGCCCAACAGTATGTAAAAACCAATAGAGAAAATCCTGAGCCAGAATTAACACCAGCCAGTAAATCCAAACATTGGCAATTTGGAATAAACGGAACTGGTAACAATATTCGAGCAAGAAAAATGTAGCAGTTTTCATGCCCAGATTAATAATAACGGCTGCTATCATTAAATAAATGTTGGTCCAGGTATCGCGTTTGGTATACAATTTTTTATCATGCGCATAGCTAAAATACATTTCAACCAAGGTTAAAACGATTACGAAGCCAAACAAGCCGCCTACAGAAATATCACTTCCGGTAAATTTCATTTTACAAACTGTTATAATAATCTAAACTGCGTAATATATCAACAGAGCTAACACGGCAATTAAACGTGCATTTTCCTATATTTTCCAGCAGCGAAAACAGAATATTTCCGTCTTCATTCTTTTTATCGCTTTTCATTAACTCCAAAAGCGCATCGAAGCTTTCCCTTTTAATCTCATATTTTGGATATATCGATATCAGGTAATCGCAAATATCTTTATGCTCATCTTTTGTTAAACCGCAATACTTAACTGATATAGTTGCTTCGCAAATAAAACCAATCGCAATTGCTTCGCCATGGGTTAACGGTTTCTCATCATTTGCCAGCGCGTAACTTTCAATAGCGTGGCCAATGGTATGGCCAAAATTTAAAATTTTACGTAGATTTTTTTCGTGTGGATCTATGGTTACAACCTCATTCTTAATCTCCACAGAACGGAAAATATCTTCTGCCGAAGGCATTAAATAATGAGTGCTTTTTAACTTTTCGTAATAATCTTTGTCATAAATTAAGCCGTGCTTAATCATTTCGGCAAAGCCTGAAAGAAGTTCGCGTTCGGGCAGGCTTTCCAGAAATCTGGTTTCGATAAAAACCATTTGGGGCAAGGTAAAAGTGCCAACCATATTCTTAACATTGTCTATATCGATGCCAGTTTTGCCACCTACAGAAGCATCTACCTGCGAAAGGAGCGTTGTAGGTACATTGACGAAATCTATGCCGCGTTTATATGTAGAGGCAATAAAGCCGCCCATATCTGTAATTACGCCACCACCTAAATTTATGATTAAACTTTTTCTGTCGGCCTCAAAGTCTAAAAGCGTTTTCCAGATGCCAATACAAAAATCGATGTTTTTATTTTCCTCGCCGGCCGATGTTTCTATTAAATCAAAGTCAGCATAGTCATCCAACATAGATTGAAGAACTGGTAAGCAGATTTCGCTGGTGTGCTCATCAGCAAGGATAAAAACCTTGCTGTATTTATTGCTTTCTAAAAGGGATTTTAAGGCTTCTAAGTTGCTTTCGAAATAAAGCGAATGGCCTGCACTGGTTAAAGTCTGCATTATATTACTTCGATTTTATCTTGTTCAAACGTGATGATATCGCCCACTCTAACTTTATAGCGTTTGCGGAATTCTACTTCTCCGTTGCATTTAACCAGGCCATCCATTACAACAGCCTGCGCATCTCCACCGGTACCCACCAGCCCAGTGGCTTTTAACAATTGGATCAGCGGTATAAATTCGCCTTCTAATTTGAATTGTATCATTTTGCTGCAAAAATACGATTATTTAGAGGTTTTACGTTCGTAGAATGGATGGTTTTTATAATTTTGCATCCATCTGACTTATTAAACATCAAATGATTGATTCATTACCTGCTAAACAACCTAATTTCGATAACACCGAAGTTGCTTTTCGTCAAAAAACAAATGCTGAATTAAAGAAGGCGTTTTGGCTGTTTAAAATGATCGGCAGCAACTTTTTAACAAAGGTTGGTCCGCCGATAACGAATTTTTTTCTAAACATTGGCTTGCCGGTTCAAGGCGCTATTAAAGCTACTATCTTCCAGCAGTTTTGTGGTGGCGAAACCATTGCCGAGTGCGATAAGGCAATTGCACAACTTGCAAAAGGCGGTGTTGGAACCATTTTGGATTATTCGGTTGAAGGCGAGGACAAGGAGATTGTATTTGATAACACTTGCCAGGAAATTATCCGCACCATACTTCGTGCTGACGGAGATTTGAACATACCGATTACCGTTTTTAAAATTACAGGGATTGGCCGTTTTGGGTTACTGGAACGGTTAGATGCGAAAAAAACGTTGAGTCCGGCAGAGCAGGCGGAGTTTGAAAAGGTAAGGTTGCGTTGTGAGATGATATGCCGAACGGCGTTTGATAAAGGCGTTCCGGTAATGATTGATGCCGAAGAAACCTGGATTCAGGATACGATTGACGATTTGGCTTTGGATATGATGCGAAAGTTTAACAAAGAGCGCATTATCGTTTACAATACCTATCAAATGTATCGCCATGATAAACTGGCCGATATGAAAGCAGACCATTTAATTGCTAAAGCCGCCGGCTTCATTTTGGGGGTAAAAATGGTTCGTGGTGCTTACATGGAAAAGGAACGTAAACGTGCTGCTGAAATGGGCTATCCATCGCCAATTCAGCCCGATAAAGCATCATCGGATCGGGATTATAACGAATCGCTGCGCTACTGTGTTGACCATATCGAGGAAATCGCGATCGTTTGCGGAACCCATAATGAAGATAGCAGCCGCTTGTTAACTTATCTTTTAGACGAGAAAAAAATACCTCACAATCATCCTCACGTGTATTTTGCGCAGCTTTTAGGGATGAGCGATAATTTAAGTTTTAACCTTGCAGATGCAGGCTATAATGTGGCAAAATATGTTCCCTATGGCCCGATTAAGGCGGTTATGCCCTATTTGTTCAGGCGAGCACAAGAAAACACATCAGTTGCCGGGCAAACCGGGAGAGAGCTTGGCTTAATTGAAAGGGAACTGAAACGAAGAAAGCTTTAACTTGCTTTTCAGGGTTGCTTGTTGTTTAATTGATTGAGTTTTTTGGAAATGAGCGCTCCATAACACTTCGGATCATACAGTCCCGCTTTACGCTAAATCGCCAGTGAAAAACTGGCGGATATCGCTGCAATCGGGTTTAAACACGCGGTTCGGTGCTAAAGTTGACATTGCAAATCCAGACCAACGAAGAACCGTAACCAAAGAGGATTTGATCAACCTATTGTGGAAGATGTTTTCCGTGCCTTCTGTGTTTCTGTGGCAAAATTTATAAAAGAGGGGCATAGCAAATTCCGACTACCGAAGCACCGTAACCAAAGAAGATTTAATCAACCTATTGTGGAACATGTTTTCCGTGCTTTCTGTGTTTCTGTGGCAAATTATATAAAAACGGCATAGCAAATCCCGACTAACGAACCATCCTAACCCAAGAAGATTCACAAAACTTGGTGTAAAAAGTGTTTTCCATGCCTTCTCTGGTTCTGGGACAAAACTGGTATAAAAAAGCATTACCCACAACACCACGGCAACATTACTTTCTTACCACAAAGGCTTGTTTCCCGGTTAGTAAATCGTAGAATAGAAGAAAATCGCTGGCAAGGCTATAACCAGGATATTGAAAAGTGGCAGGTTTATTTTTCTCAAAAAAGAAATGGCCAACCCAGGCAAAGCCATAACCTAAAACAGGCATCGCTAAGAAAAAACGCCAATCGTGAAATAAAAAGCCGGTAACAAAAGCCAGGGCAACCAAACCAGTTCCAATAAAGTGCAAAATTCTCGAAGTAGTGTTGGTGTGTTCGCTTAAATAAAAGGGGTAAAATTCCTGCAGCGATTTAAATTTTTTTTCTGCCATAATTTAATTATAAAATTCCATTTGCTTTTAACACAGTTTCAAGATTTGCTGGCTTTTCGGTCATTAACAGCGTGTTAAGGCCAACTTTTTCAGCACCTGCAATATGCTGCGGACTATCATCAATAAATAAAGTTTCGGCAGGATTGAGGTTATTTTCCTTCAAAACCTGTTCAAAAATATTAGTGTTGGGTTTACGTAACTTCATTTGCTGAGAAAAATAGGCTTTCTCAAAATAGTCATCGTAGTTGTTAATTTTAAATGTTGTTTTCAGGTAATTAATAATCCAATCATAGTGAATTTCGTTATTGTTACTCAAAAGAAATGTGCGGTATTTTTCTTTAACCTTCAAGAGTAAATCATGGTTTTCCTGAATTGTTCCAATTAATAAGCTGTTCCACGCCTCATCAATCTCAGCGTCTGTAAGTTCAGGTTTTTTGGCCGCATCCCTAATCCCGGCTCTAAATTCGGCAGGCGAAATGGCCCCGGTTTCGAAATCATCAAACAGCTGATTATGTGCTTTGTGTGCAAAGAAATTTTCAATATCGGTAATGCCTAATTTTTTAAATGAATCCTGAGCTATTCTAAAATCAATATCGAAAATTACGTTGCCGTAATCGAAAATGATGTTTTTAATGTTTTGCATCTGCTATATTTTGAGGCAAATATCCTCAATAAATTGGTTTTTTTATATTTCTGCACAACAATAAAAAAGCTCATAGAAGGTTTTGCAAACGCTATTAGTTTTAAAGCTGCAAAAAGCTAGAAATCTGGTTTAGCTTTTTTCGGCTTTTTCTGCAGTAAACATGGAAAAAAACTTAAGTATTGCCGGCACGCCGACCGAGAAAATGGTTAAATATTTAATTACAGTCGAATATGCTTCTTGCTGAGAGGTAAATAGAAAGGCTAAAATGGCGACAATCAAAATCATAAGTGGTGTTTTCAGGTTTTTCCAGTTACCATTATCTTTTATCTGGTTTCTGATTTTTATCGCTTCAGAATTGCCAATAGCTGTAAGTATAAAATTCCGGAAGCCTTTATTAAAAAGCCGAAGAACACCATCATCTTTGGTGATGATACCTTTGCTGATCAGTAAGGTAAGGTTATAATCGTCGTAAGGATTTACCAGGCCATCTTCAGCTAAATCATAGAGTAAAAATTTCTCTTCTTTGGTTAAAGATTGCCATAAATACATGTAGAAATAATGTGATGTGATTTGTATTTTAAATGCCAGAGCATCTCCATCTATCTGCAACGATTCTTCTTCGGCCAGATTTTCCATCCTACTAACAACAGGTTTTTGCATTTTTTCCAAAAAATGTCCACTCTGCGTTTCCATCATCAGTATTTTTTTCCACAGAGGCGCATCTGCATCAACTTTTACCGGTCCGGTTTCTAATTTTTCGATAACAATTCTAAAATGCCCAAGCAGCACATGCCACCGTTCTAAATCGTGTTCGGGATGGCGGTTATCCTCTTCTCTAAACAGCTCCTGCTGATTTAAAGAATCTAAAAAATTAACCGGATGCACCGTTGAAACGATTACAATTTTACTTTTATTTCGCTGCAACAAGGCTTCCATAAAATTGAGCTTTGCGGCATTTGTTGCGGGGTTCTTTATGTCGTACTCAAAATGATTAACAATAACCAGCGCATAATCTTTATTCAGCGCCAAATCTTGCATCTCCAGCCAATGTGGGTCACTTTTTGCTTCGTCGGCATTTTCAGGTATTAAAATCAAATCGGCAATAAAAACATTACTTTTTGCTTTGTTCGCTTCATCAAGAATAAGCACCGCATCGTCTTTCCCGGTTATTCTTTTCGCTTCGATGAGTTTTTTAAATTTCAATAGTTTTCCGGAGCCTGGCGAGCCAATTACAAAAAGTAGTGAGTTAAGCTCATTATTGGTTAACAGGAGCTCATCAATTTCCTGCCAACCTTTGGTAAGCGGAAGATTTAATGCAAAAAGTTTCCTGAAGATGCCATGGAGAACGACCCCGAAAGCCAGTAATGCAGAAAAAAACAGCACCCAATAAATAATACCTAAATACCATTTGTTGCTTTTATATGTTGTTGGGGCAATATATTGTATCCTCAAAGAGCGAAGCTGGATGTATTTCCCGGTAGGCAGTTTATGATAGCTTTCTGTTTTTCCAGGTTCGAAAAGCGGTGAAAAGAACATGAAATTTTCGGAACTATCTGGGTTGTTTTGGTCGATATCGGGTAATTGCTTGGTTGTGTAATTGGTAAGGTATTTAAACAAAGTTGCCGTATGTTTCTCCTCATTCGACACCTTTATTACCGGCATGTTCTTCGTTTCCTTAAAACTTCTAATCCAAACGCTGTCTATATAAACATCGTTATATTTCATTTTCTTGTCAAGTGCGGGGTACTTATCAAGCAATTCTTTCGCAAATTGCAAATGGCGGTAACGCGTAGTCATCTTAAGTTCGTAATTATAAGATGCGGTAAAGAAGAGCATTACGGGCAAACCACTTGTTATGATGAGCCTGGTGAAAATCATTAGCGAATAACTATTGCTGAAGTTCCAGTTTTTAGTAAAAAATGACGAAAGGTGATTTCCCCACTTAAATGTCTGTTCAGAAACCTTAAGGAAAACCACAACGGTGAGTAATAAAATAGCCTCAAAAGCAAAAAACTTGATTGGCTCTATGATAATTATGGCGGCCAGGTTTATCAGTATTAGCACAATAATAAGCGCTATATTGGAATTCCTTTTAAGCTTAAACTTTTCTGTTGTTGTTTTAAAATAACTTTTTGAATACTTATAATTTAAAAATAAGGTTACGGAGGTTGACGAAATAAAAAGGATAAACAAAAATTGAAGAAAACTGGTGAACTGGTAAAAAATTATAAGCAGAACTATATTAATAACATTATAAACGATTGCAAGATTGTATTGATGCGCAAAGTTTTTGTTCGGGCCAATCCATGAAATATCAAAATAATGTTTTTTAAAGAATGTTGTTTTCTGAGAGAAGCCAAAAACGACAAGAATTTGCAAAATGAGTAACAAAAAGAAGCCAAACAGCATCACGAAGCTAAAGCTGAATACATTTATATCTCTAATGTTTTTGTAATCCTTATCTTCGAGAACAATGATTTGAAAAGGTAAATTATCGATTGATTTTACGGTGGCGTAATATTCTTTGCCCAAATATTGGGTATAGAAAAATCCATTCCCGTGTGTTAAAATGGCTGTTTTCAGTCTTTCTTTCTCTGAAAACTCATTTAACAAATTCTCATTTAAGTTTTTTGATGCATTTGAATGATACAATACTTTTCCATCGCTGTTTATAATTGCGAAGAGAAACCCCGAAGGAAGTATTGATTTATTTAAGCACTTAAAGTTGAAAGACATTGCGGCCACCGGAGTGCCTTTATTAACTGAAGGTTTTGAAATAACGGAGGTAAACTGACCGGTTGTCCACGATATTACCTGATCTAAATAGTAAGGCTGTTTGTTTGGCGGTGGCAGAAAATATGCGCTTTTATTTTGAAGATTTGTAAAGTAACTGCGGTTTGCAAAGTTTCCGGGCGGGGCAATATTGGCTGCTGCCGACCAATTATTAGTTTCGGAGCCGTTATTTTTGAGCCAAAAAACCTGATTGATGTTGATCCCTTTTGTGATCGAATCGATCTTATTGGCAAAGATTGTTGTTGAGTTTAATTCCCCGGAATCCCGGTATTTGTAGTTTATATTTTTATCACTAAAATTTATAAAGGCCGAAGCATTTTTGTTATTGGTTCTAATTTGATCTAATCTGGTTAACAGTTTGTAAGCTGCATTCGTTTCGGTTTTAAAGCTAGTTTCCAGTTGCTTTGCCAGGTTATTGCCAATTTTTCGAGACAGATTTTCTCCTGGTCGCAATAAAACGTTGTACTTAAAAAAGGCAAAGAAAAGTATCGACATAAGCAGCATTGAAACTGCAAAGGAGAACAAACCGTCAGTAACGGTAAGTCTGTCTTTATTCCCCATTTGGTACAACTTAATCCATGGTAATGCGAGTATGGTTGCTATTGCAAGTATTAATAAAAGCAATACTACGTTTTCCTGCAGCTTGCTTTTCTCATGTTGATAATTTTGGTCTTTCAGCAATCCTGTAATGGTCAAAACAGAATCGGCATTTAAACTCAGCTGTTGCGAAAAAAGTTTGTATTGTGTACCACTTAGTTCAATGTTTTTCACTTGTCCGCCGGCAAATGCACTCTTATCAGTTTTCAAAGAATCAGTGGTAATATTAGTTATCCCACTGGGAAAAGTTTGATAAACGATTTTACTCGACTTTAGCAAAATATATTCATTATAGATATCGCGTGGCAACAGCGGATCTATAAATTGACTGATGCTATACTTAAGACCAATTTGATTTCCGTTTTTTTTCAGATAAATGATCAGTTCCTGCTTATTGAGGTCGATATTGCAGGTGCTGTCTCCAAGGTCGTTACCAGCCGTTTTTTCTACAGCTTTAATGGGTAGTAAGGTAAAATTTTGCTGAGGATAATTTTTTATGTATTGCGCTAACCGTTTTTGATTGTATTGAGAGTCGTTTTTTTGCCATGTTATGAGTAAGTTATTTAGTAAGGCTACCGAATTATCAATTTTAGCGTGGATGTTTAATTCAACGTTTTGTAAACACCTGAAACGCTGCTCTTCAAGATTTCTCTGGTTGTTTGGGATGTACATGAAAAAATAAATCCCGCCGAGCAACAGAACAAAAAGTAGGGTAACCATAACCACACCCTGATTTCGGCTAAAAGTGAAAAGTTTCGACATCTTTATTTTCTTTAAATCGGGTTGCAGCTTAGCCACCTGGCTTTGGCCTTTTGGTAATTATCATCGCCAAGATGGATGCCATTACCATCGCCTCTTATTAATTGATTGGGAAGGCAAACGCTGTTTTGCGTTATAAATTTGCTGCAAAGCTGGGTAATAAGCGCAACTTCCTCATTTGCAACAGCATCCATATCTAAATCCATTAATTTAATGAAAAGCTCCTGGCCGTTCGGTTCACTTTTATAAACGTCGGGCGCTTCAAATACAAGGCTTTTTGGGTTTAGAACGGGCTTTATACAGGGGTTAATCCGCACTAAACATGCCTTATTTGTGAGTGCAGGATCTAAAATTGAATAAGCGATAAAAGTTGCAGAATCAGGCGGATCTCCGAGAATACTTGTCGACATTTTTTTTATGTCTGAAACAAAAGTTAAGTCGTAGTCTGTAAATGCCAGATTATTATCTTCATTCCTGTCAAAAATTGCTTTAATTTCTGTGTTAGATGAAGTCTGGTAGTCTGCAATCATGGCCTGCCCGCCGGTTCCGGTGCCGAGAGAGAGAATTTTGTAATCGCTCATCGGGATAGAATTGTTTGTTATGGCTTCAATCAGGCCAGCTAACACAGGATTGTTGAAGCCCGAAACTGCTCCATCCCACATTTTCGTTTTACGGATATCGTTTCCGTTCATTTGGTTTATTGTAATTTCGGCAGGGGCATCGAAATAATTAACAGGAGCATTACTAGAGGAGTGGATGGCGTGCCCCAGGCTAACCTGATAGTATTTGCCACCACTAAAAATATCGGTTTTGCTGCTGGCATTTGAACGAAAAAAGGTAGCCCTTTGCCTAAAATAATCGAAGCCAACGATTATTAACTGCAATTCTGGTTTGCCGATAATTTTCGGAAGTTCGTTTAGCGCTATCTCCAGCGTAGGCTTTGTGGTTTTGCCCTGGGTCATTAAGCTGTTATACGGCTTTAAAACGTTTTGCAAGCCCGACATTTTGCGCTCCATGCTGTATTTTGGGCCGAGCACGTTTGTTAAACTGGCAATATTTCTCCAACGTAACTTTTCCCAAAAGGAAAGCTTAGAAAATACCTGCTTTCGCTTCGCCTCATCTTCAAAAACGGAGATAATTTCACTTAGTTTCATGTTATTACAAAGTGTGGCTAAAACAAGGCTGCCACCCGAATTTGCAATGGCGAGGTCGAATTTTTTTAATAGTTCATGCCCGTTCAAATCGCCATAAATATCCAGAAGTACCCTTGCCTGAATAACAGCCCAGGAGCCGCCACCATCTAAAGAAAGAATTTTATATGCCATAATCTTTTTGTTTAATTACTATTAATCCCTTTCAGATTTATTGATACGTTTAAGAAACCCAACAGGTTATTGTGCTGTAAATCATATTTTATCGTTAATGGAAGCCAAAGCCCTTCGGTAATCCTGAATCTTAAATCTGCGTTTGCTAAAATCCGGTACTTATCTTCGTTGGGAAGTGCATTTCTTAGAATCCGGCTGTACTCGAGGCAAGGTTTAAATTCGATAGTACTTGCTTTTTTTACAATCAACAGCGGAAAATTGAAGCCGGCAGAAACACTGCTTACAAACCTCGAAATTCTTCTTTGCACAAGCGTGTCTGCGTAATAAACGCCTGCTCTGATATCCAATTCTGGTTTTTTGCCTTTCAGGAGAATGGTTTCAATACCCGCCCGGTTAAATCGGCCGGTTTTACCGGTTGATGCATTTCCGCTTACAGTCCACAGCCATTTTTTATCCAGTTCCTTGTAAAGCGAATCAGAAATTTGATCGATTTTTTTTAGAGAAGCAATGAGTGCGGAAGGGTATTTAAGGCCTTTAAAAAATGCGTCAGGCAAGTAACTGACCGTATAATTTGCCAGCAAAGAATCGATTCCTTGTTGCATTTGAGACAATAGCGCTGAACGTTTCTCGCGGGGTAAATTTTGATTTACAATCATTGTCGTGTAAGCTGCCGACTGTTTTTGTATAGTATCTAGCAAAGGGTATAATACCTTCCCGAGATAGCTCCCGGTAAAATTGGCAAGTTGATGGTCGCGTTGGTTTACAATTGCATAGGTGATGCCGCCGGTAAAGCCTTTAAACTTTAAAGCGGTATCTAAATTGAGCTTCACATTAAACTGGAAATTGCGTGCAAAATTTTGCTTCCTTAAATTGTAATCATGGTTTAAAGATGAGTCTAGCTTTAACTTTATGGCAAAAAGCGTACTGTTGAAACCGAATGCCTTGTTCTGGCCTGTTAAATCTTTAGCCGCTAATTGGAAAAAACTATAAAAAACATCTTTATAATTTCCTGATTTTAAGTTTTCTGCAGACTTGATTAAATAACTTAATTTCTCTTTTTTCAAGCTGTAAACGGCCGTTTGCAAACTGTCTTTCACCGTTTGCGCAAACAAGTTCAAATTAAATAAGATTAGTAAGCCGAAAAGCAGCGCCTTTTTCATAACATCAATTTAAACTTCGATAAAAAAAAGTACTGAAAATACAGGCGTTGAGCGGTTAAAACTCGATTGAGGTTCAGGCCCATCAATAAATTCGCCCGTTAAGGAAACATCAGTATTTCCATTTTCAGGATTTTTACCGCCAACCATAATCGAATATTTTCCCGGTTGCAGGTTTAATGGCTCTTCGAAAGATTCATCTCTGGTGAAGCGAAAATCATTTGTGCTGGCGAGGTTATCTACATAAATTTTAACCGGTAAAGGTGCAATGCCGCCATTAATTGTAACTTTAAGTGTAACCATATCTATCTGCTTTCTGATGGTTTTACGGTATTGTTTGCATTGGTATTTGTGCTTTGCGTTTGTTCTTTATTTGATGTTCTCAAGCTCATCAGTTTATTTAGCAAATCGAACCAGAATGGCGCACCCAAAGAGATTGCAATTGCCGTAATGAGGAAGCCCCAGAAATGCCTGCTGAAAATTCCAAAAAAGTAGTTCCATTTATCGTTAGTGCTAAAAAACACATAGTTTTTAAGTTGCGATTGTATTTTCTGGTTAACAGACAGGAGGGAAGCATCAATTTGTGGCCTGAATTTGCTTTGATTTCCAGTTTTTAGAACCTCAACCGAATCAGGTGGCCAGCTTCCGTAACCTAAAAGTGTTTTCGTCGATTCAATATCAGCCTCAATGGTAGCCTTAACCGACATTAAAGAATCGAGGTTTTGCTGGTATTCGCGGGCCTCTTTATCGGTTAATGATTGAGAAATGTCTTCCGGCTTTGGCGGATTAGATTTTAAAAAAGAAGCAGTAAGCAACACCATTTGCTCCCTTGCATTTTTATCTTTCGAAAGTTTATGGGTAATGGAAATTGTATCTGCGTTAAATAGCCAGGCCATCATAAACCCGATGATGAGCAATACAATCCGAATTTTTCTTTTATACCATTCTGTTGCCTGTTCCATACTTCTGTCAAACCAGGCCTCAAGCTGCATTTTGAATTTAACAATATTATGCTCTGAATCTTCCCAAATGTTTAAAACATATTCTGCAGTTTCCCTGCCTAAAACCTTCTGGGCTTCATTTCTGAGTGTGGCATCAATATTATTTGCAAACAATGGCGTATTACCATTTAACATATAGAGCAAGGTTTTGGAAAAACTAACTGCTTTAAATGATGAGGGATATTTAAACAGACCGGAGCTGCCGAGGTATTTAATTTCGGGATTATTGTAAAACCTAGTGATGATTGGGTTTTTCGGATTTTTCATCAGCCTTAAAGAATCGGTTAATCTGGCCAGTTTTTCGAGCAGCCATTTCCCCAGAAAGTCGTACCATTTCCCTTTTAGATAATACGCATCTTCATCCGTAAGCATTCTATTAACCGCTTCTTTTAGGTTTCTTGCCCGTAAGCCGAGTTTGGTAGCAACAATTTCAGCAATAACTGTAGCCAACAAACTATAAAGAAGGTAAATAAATACCAGCCCGATAACCACGTCAAAAGCTACGTTGTTAATCATTTTTTCGGAGATTAATTTAATCTGCAATATCAAAAATATTACTGTTGATAATAATCCCTCAAAAGAGTGATTTTCAGGTTATTAAGTGCTGAAAAATTTTACTAGTTTTACATGCCCTATAAACTACAGTTATGAATCTATTGAATATTCTCTCAACCGGCGAATTGTACCGACTTGCCGGCTATTCAACAAAATTACAGCAGTTTACACCCGTAGTTCCAAACCCGGTTTCCGAATCTTATAAATTTGCAGAAAGTGCTACAGGTTATCAGGCTGTTTTCAATTGGACCTTTATGCAATATCAATCGATAAGTCCATCGATAAAGAAAATATTAGGTTATGATGCTGCAATGTTTCTAAACCGCGGTTTAAATTTTGCGCTAAGTGTTGTCCATCCGGCCGATTTGGAACTTTTGCGGGAAATTCATAAAGCCATTTTTAATTTCTATTACAGCACCCCAGCCGAACAGCGTGGCAAATTAAGGTTTAGCTACAACATCAGGATGAGAACATATGATAATAACTATGTTACCATGCTAAGGCAAAGCAGTTTCGTGAGTTTTACAAACGATGGCAAACCTACTTTAGAATATATAAACTGCACTGATATAACTGGTTTTAAGTTTAACAACGCCATTAATTTAACCGTTCACAAACTTTCACCCGGAGGAACATACGTGCTTTGCCATGAAACGGAATTTTCGGAGCTTAGCCAAACATTATCAAAACGGGAAAAGGAAGTTTTAGAGTTGGCAAAACAGGGTTTTACGAGCAAAGAAATTGCCGGGAAACTATATTTGTGCATCGAAACGGTTAAAAGTCACAGAAAGCATATCATAGCAAAAACAGGTGGCGGAAATATGGCTGCGGCAATAAACAAAATTGCCAGGTTGTAAACAATCGCAATTAAGAATATTTCAAGACCTACGCAAAAACTGGAATAATAATTGTTTTTGCGTAATCAATGTAATTCATAAGGTGTCTGCAATTACAGATTTATCTGAAAACCAGGCGCATACTAAACTATGGTGTTACATTACTTTGATTGCAAGAAATATATCATTACCACTAATGATAGATTTCAAGGCAATTTTGAGAGAGGGGTTTTTAACCCCTCTTTTTTATTTCTTTACGGTGATGGTTCGCCCCGTTACCAGATTGAATTCA
Source organism: Pedobacter sp. AC464 (assembly GCF_979253075.1). Taxonomy (NCBI): domain Bacteria; kingdom Pseudomonadati; phylum Bacteroidota; class Sphingobacteriia; order Sphingobacteriales; family Sphingobacteriaceae; genus Pedobacter; species Pedobacter sp. AC464. The sequence continues at coordinate 1,716,915 of NZ_CEEDBV010000001.1, read as the reverse complement.
TAAATTCTGTACAAACCGTCGTCTGTAACGTTTATGCTTTCTACCAGCCCGGTTTTGCTAAAAGTATCGGTAACCAGGTCGCCCTTTTTAACATCCTGTAACTCGTCGTTTGGGGTTTCACTGTTCAATCTTTTCATATTGTAAAGGTAATGTTCTGTTGAAGTAATTTCTAATTGATTTTCCTTTTTGAGTTAAACGTTCGATAACAAACAAAGCGTTCGATATCGGGCATTTTTCAAATTCTACTATTTTGTAAACTATTGAATATTAGTTTGTTAATATTGGCATTCGGCTTGTAAAAGCTTGTTCAAAAAAAAGCTTAATGGACAAACTTATTGAAGAAGAGGTTTTATCAAAAAAGAGGAAGAATGCATATGTTATAATCTTCATTGTTTTAGTTGTGATTGTAGCAGCTGTTTGGTTTGTACGGTTTTATTTTAAGCCTGCTTTAACCGCTTCAGACATTACAACGGCAAAAGTTGAAACTGGAATAATTGAAAATACGATTAATGCAACCGGAGAAGTGCTGCCCGAATTCGAAGAGGTTTTAACGAGTCCTATAAATGCATCTGTAAAAAAAGTTTTAATGGATGCTGGAAATAAGGTTAAGGCTGGCCAATCGATTTTGATGCTCGATAAATCGCTTAGCCAAACCGATTATGGAAAACTGCAATTTCAGATGGAATCTAAAGAAAACGAAATTCGCAAACTGAGATTGGACCTGGAGAAAAGTTTTTTTGATATTAAATCGAATAACAGCATCAAACAGCTGCGAATCAGCAATCTCAAAGATGCCGTATCTGCCGCGAAGCGCTTACTAAAAGCCGGAGGTGGCACGAAAGAAGATGTTGAACGGGCCGAACTTGATTTAAAGGTTGCTGATTTGGAAAAACTTCAACTCGAAAATGAAATAAAAAGTAAACAACAAACCATGAAAATCGAAATCAGGGAAGCTGAAATTGCGCTTGCAATTCAAAAGAAAGACCTTGATGCTTTGAAACGTAAACTCGATTTAGCCGATGTTATGGCCACCAGACCGGGCGTTATCACGTGGGTAAATAAAAACATTGGCGCCAGCGTACATGAGGGCGATGCTTTAGTCCGTATTGCAGATCTAAGTGGCTTTAAGGTTGCCGGAAGCATGTCTGATAATTTATTGGATAAGATTCATAACAACATGCCGGCAATTATCAGAATCGGCGAAATACAATTAAGGGGTTCTATCGTTAACATTTCGCCGGCGGTGGCTAATGCAATCGTTTCCTTCGATATTCAACTAAACCAAAAGGACAGTAAAGAGTTAAGACCAAATCAGAAAGTCGATGTGTTTTTAGTAACCGATACCCGTAATGGGGTGCTCAAAGTTGCTAATGGACCGGCATTTAATGGTTCGAATTTACAGGAAGTTTTCGTATTAAAAAATGGTGTTGCAGAGCGGCGCACTGTTAAAACCGGATTAAGCAATTTCGATTATGTAGAAATTATAAGTGGCCTGAAAACCGGCGACGAAATAATTACATCGGATATGGGCGATTATAAAAATTCGAAAAAAGTAACTATAAATAATTAAGGCGATGAAGAAATTTTTATTTAGCGTTTTAATGATTTTGCATGGTTTAGCAACCTTTGCCCTGCCAAAAACCGACACGTTGAAACTGAGTTTGCCACAGGTTGTTGAAATGGCAAAGGCAAATTCTATTGCCGCAAAACAGGCATTAACCGTTAAGGAAACCAAATATTGGGAGTGGAGAACCTTTAAATCGAACTATCAACCGCAATTAGCACTCGAAGGCGTTTTGCCGGGCTATACAAAAACTTATACCCAGGTTCAGCAGCCAAATGGAACAATCCTTTTTCAACCCGTACATTACGATAATTCTTCGCTTACGTTAAATTTTAGCCAGAGTATTGCTGCAACCGGTGGAACAATTTATGGTACAACCCAACTGCAAAGATTCGACGATTTTGACCGAAATAATGTGCTCTATAACGGCATACCATACGGCATCGGTTACACACAGCCACTTTTGCAGTTTAACAGTTTGAAATGGGATAAAAAAATCGAGCCTTTAAAATACAATGAAAGCAAGCAAACCTTTATCGAAACTCAGGAAAAGATATCCATTACGGTAAGCGAATTTTTTTTCGATTTATTATTGGCGCAGGTAAATCTTGATATTGCCGATTTAAATTATGCCAATACTAAACGAATACTGACAATTGCCGATACTAAATTTGAATTAGGCAAAATTTCTAAAAATGAAATTTTGCAGTTGCAACTGGAAGTGTTAAACGCTCAAAAAGCCGTGGGTACTGCTAAGCGTGATGTTGAAATTGCTACCTTAAACCTCCGCAGTTATACGGGTATGGAAGGCGATGATAGGATAAAGTTAAATATGCCTCAGGTGGTTGCCAAGATGACGGTTGCAACTGAGAAAGTGCTGTCGGAAGCTTTTGAAAACCGTTCTGATGCAATTGGTTTTATTCGCCGGCTTGCCGAAGCCAAAAGAGATGTTGCCAAAGCAAGAGGCGAAAACGGTTTGAAGGCAACTTTGAGAGCCAATCTTGGCTATTCTAACGCTGGCTTAACGGCTTTTGATGTTTACCGCAACCCAAAAAACCAGCAATCAGTTGAGTTACAGTTATCAATTCCGGTTATGGATTGGGGGCGTTCCAAATCAAGAACTAAAACCGCCCAGGCGAATGAGCAATTTATAGCTTATGCTGTAGAACAGGATAAGCAAACTTTTAAGCAGCAAATAGTAACGCAGGTAACGCTTTTTAATATGATGAAAGAGCAGATTAAACTAACGGATGCCGCTGAGAAAATTGCTGCCGAAAAATACAAAATTGCAAGTGAGCGTTATGTGCTGGGCAATTTAAGCATCACCGATTTAAGCATCGCCTTCCAGGAAAACGATACTGCGAAGCGAGATTATGTTTCTTCGCTTCGCGATTTTTGGGGCGCTTACTACCAGTTAAGGTACCTATCACTCTATGATTTCGAAAAAAACAGCAAAATAACTTATTAATAAATCTTAATCACTAATTATACAATATGATACGCTTACAAAATATTGAAAAAGTTTACCGAACAGATACGGTAGAAACGCTGGCGATAAATGGGATTAGTCTGGACATTGCCAAAGGCGAGTTTTTGTCGATAATGGGCCCGTCTGGCTGCGGCAAAAGCACGCTGCTCAACATCATGGGCTTGCTGGATGAGCCTTCAAAGGGAAATATAAAAATCGATAGTCAGGATATTAGCAGCTTTTCTGATGAGAAACTGGCAAAGTTCAGAAACCACAAACTCGGTTTTATATTTCAAAGTTATCATTTAATTAACGACTTGCAGGTTTTGGATAATGTTGAGTTACCTCTGTTGTACCGCACATCATCAGCAAAGGAGCGAAAAAGATTGGCAACAGAAGCCTTGGAAAAAGTTGGTTTAAGTAATCGTTTAAAGCACTTTCCTACGCAACTTTCTGGCGGGCAGAGGCAGCGGGTTGCAATTGCACGGGCAATTGTGGGCAATCCTCAAATTATTTTAGCCGATGAGCCTACCGGAAACCTGGATAGTGCGATGGGAAACGAGATTATGGAAATCCTTATCAATCTAAATAAAAATGAAGGCACAACAATCGTAATGGTTACGCACGATGAAAGTATGGCGCATAAAACACATCGGTTGGTTCGCCTTTTTGATGGTTCTCAAGTTCAATAAATTTCAGCTATGCTAAAAAATTACTTCAAAATCGCCTTGGCTGTGTTAAAACGAAGAAAGTTCTTCACTTTCATCAGCCTGTTTGGGATAAGCTTTACCTTAACAATATTAATGGTCGCAACGGCCTTTGTAGATAAAATTTTGAGCCCCGACTATCCCGATTACAAAAGAGATCGGTCACTTTACGTTGCCACGATGGAGTACAAAAATGAAAAACAGGGTTGGATGAACAGAAGTGACGTTTCCTATTATTTCTTCGAACATTATGTTTCAAAATTAAAAAATGTAGAAATGATGGGCATTTCATCGGGAGCGAAGGCCTCCAATGCTTACGTGAACAATAAAAAAATTGTGATAGAATATAAGTACACCAACGCCGATTACTGGAATGTACTCGAATACAAGTTTCTGGAAGGCAAGCCATTTTCGCAAAAAGACATCGATAATTCTGCTTTAGTTGCCGTCATTTCTGAGGAAATTAAGAAGGCCTACTTTGGTGATGAAAAAAATGTTATCGGGAAATATATCTCAGCAGATAATATTAATTACCGGGTAATTGGTGTGGTTGCAAATGTTTCCAAAACGCTGTATAATTTTAGTGGCGACATGTATTTGCCTTACACGCTGGCTAAAGAAATAAAAAATAACACCGACTTGATGGGGTCTTTCAACGCGGTTTTGCTGGCTAAAAATAAAGCCGATGTTCCGAAGATGCAGAAGGAATACAATCAAATGATGAAGAAAGTTCCGGTACCTAAAGATTTCGATCACATTTACAGCAATGCAGATCCCTTTTTTGCCAGTATGACCAGAAGAGTATTTGGCGATGGGACAAATAATGGTTCAACAAGGGTGGTTTCGATATTGGGTTTACTTGTGCTCTTGTTTTTGCTGCTGCCAACAATAAACCTGGTGAATATAAAAATTACAAGAATTATGGAGCGGTCATCTGAAATTGGCGTAAGAAAGGCTTTTGGCGCATCGTCTAAAACACTTGTTTACCAATTTATGGTCGAAAATTTAATTCTTACTTTTTTAGGTGGCATTATAGGTGTAGTGCTTTCTGCCATTATAATTTACCTTATAAACGGCGCAAATTTAATCTCAAATATGCACCTCAGCATTAATTTCACAGTGCTTTTTTACAGCCTCATTGCTTGCTTGCTTTTCGGCCTGGTTTCAGGCGTTTACCCTGCCTGGCGAATGTCTAAATTGAATGTAGTAAAGGCATTAAAAGCTCAATAAATCATCTTAGAAGCAATTATCATGTACAAACATTTATTTAAATTAATATGGAATAAAAGGAAACAGAATTTCCTTTTCCTTTCCGAAATCCTGGTGTCTTTCCTGGTTATATTTGCTGTTTTTTCTTTTCTTACTTACTACTATCAAAACTATAGCAAACCACTTGGTTTCGATTATAAGAGGGTTTGGTCCATCAGTTACGATAACGGCGAACTACCAAAAAACCGCGATTCGCTTGCAATTTTTTATGACAATCTATACAAATCGTTGCAAGCGATGCCTGAGGTAGAAGCAGTTACGTTTGCGAGTGCCAACTTCCCATACTCGAGTAGTAATATGAGTACCGGAGTGCATCAAAACGGAAAAAAGTTTGATTTCGTGAACAATTATGTTGTTGGCGAAGGTTATAAAAAAGTCTGGAACGTTTCTTTGCTTGAAGGCCGCTGGTTTTCGCCTGAAGATGCGGTAGGTACAAATCAAAAAATAATCATTAACGAAACCCTAAAAAAGTTAATGTTTGGGAACGAACCGGCAATTGGTAAGTTAGTAGGGGATTATGAGGATAAGAACAAAATGAAAGTGATTGGCGTGGTGCGGGATATTAAAACAAACGGTGATTTTTGGCCGGCCGGAAGTGCTATCTTCAGCCAGCTTGACACCGGCTATTTGGCAAATAACCATAACATTCTGATTAAGGTTGGGGAAAGCGCAGATGCAACTTTTGAAAGCAAGCTGTATAAATTTATGGCTACATCGCTAAATAATGCGGTAGAAATTCAGCACATTGATGAAATGCGAGATGCAAAGAATGAAATAACAATAATACCAATGGTTATTTTTATAATTATTGCCAGCTTCTTAATTATCAATGTAGCACTCGGGCTGTTTGGCGTGTTATGGTACAATATAAATAAGCGCCGGGGCGAAATCGGCCTGCGCCGGGCTATTGGTGCAAGTGGAAGCGCTGTTTCTTATCAGCTTGTCATGGAGGCATTAATCCTGGCAACTTTGTCGCTCGTTGTAGGGTGTTTTTTCGCTGTTCAGTTTCCACTGTTAAATGTTTTTAACGTTCCGGCAAGCGTTTATTTAATTTCAATTTTAATTTCCGTGCTGTTTATTTATGCACTTGTTTTTATCTGCTCGCTATATCCGGGCAAACAAGCTGCGGGCATTCATCCCGCCGTTGCATTGCATGAAGAATAACTTATCTTAACTTTGAATATGATTTTAATTGTTGATGATGATTTAGCGGTAAGAACATCACTCTCACTTCTTTTGCAAAGTAAAGAAAATCAGGTTGTTGTAGCAGATAATGCAATTCAGGCTTTTGAGGTTTTTGAAACACAAAGGCCTGAGCTTGTTATTTTGGATCTCAACTTCTCAATTGATACATCTGGCAAAGAGGGTATGAGTTTGTTGAAAAAAATCAGGTCTGTAAATGCGACCGTGCCAATCATTTTAATAACAGGCTGGGCAAGTATCGAACTCGCTGTAGAAGGTATGAAACTTGGCGCCAACGATTTTATAAACAAACCCTGGAATAACGAATACGTTTTGCAGTCTGTTCAAACCTTACTTGAGCTAAATGATAAAAAGCCGCGTTCACGTAACAGAAAGGAGCTTGATAAAAAGTATAACTTTAGGCAGATTATAGGTAACGATGAAACTTTGCTGGGTATTTTGGAAACAATAGGCCGTGTCGCTTCAACAAATGCGTCAGTTTTAATTACCGGCGAAAGTGGTACCGGTAAAGAGCTCATTGCCGAAGCTATCCACGAAAACAGCATTCGCTCGGCTAAACCGTTTGTTAAGGTCAACTTGGGTGGCATTTCCTCTTCGCTGTTTGAAAGTGAAATGTTTGGCCATGTTCGCGGGGCTTTTACCGATGCCCGTTTCGATAGGACGGGCCGTTTTGAGATGGCCAACAAAGGCACTATTTTTCTGGATGAAATTGGCGATCTGGAGGCCTCGAGTCAGGTAAAACTTTTACGCGTTTTGCAAGACAGAACCTACGAGGTTTTGGGCAGCAGCCGAACCAAAACTGTAGATACAAGAGTGGTTTGCGCCACGAATAAAAATCTGAATGATATGGTAAATTCCGGTCTTTTCAGGGAAGATTTGCTGTATCGGATAAATTTAATAACAATTCATTTACCGGCTCTTCGCGAACGTTCGGCGGATATTCCGTTGCTGGTGAATTTCTTTATCGGTAATATGAAGGAAATTTACAGCCGGCCGGAATTGTCCGTTTCGCAGTCAGCAATGCGTTGGTTGCAACAATTACCGCTGCCAGGCAATATTCGTCAGCTCAAAAATCTAGTGGAGCGCACCGTGTTGATCAGTAACAAAAATGAACTTGGCATTGAAGACTTCCAGTCGCAGTTGAACTTATCGCCTCTAAAAAACCAAAAGGTGAAACTTCCGGGCGTTGGAACCATGACTTTAGATGAAATGGAAGCTGAGATGGTGAAACAAGCCATGAATTTTCACAAAAACAGAATTACTAAAGCTGCGGCATCACTCGGCATAACAAGAAACTCGCTTTATCGCCGTCTGGAAAAACATCAAATTCCATTTAATGAAACTGAAGACTAAGTATATTCTTTTTATCGTTATTCTTCACTTCATTTGCCTGGTGATGAGCTATCTTATTTTCGAAAAGGATAAGCTTATATTTATGCTGGCAGAGGTTTTTATCATTATATCTGTTTTAATTTCGATAAGCCTTTACAGGCAATTGATAAGTCCGCTATCCTATTTAAAGCAAGGCATTTCGGCAATAAAGGATAAAGATTTTAATGTTAAATTTTTAGCAACCGGAAAACACGAGGTAGATGAATTGGTGGATGTTTACAACAAAATGATCGACGAGTTGAGATCCGAAAGAACGAAGCAGGAAGCGCAACATTTTTTTCTCGAAAAGCTTATTCAAACCTCACCAACAGGAATACTGATACTCGATTTCGATGGCCGCGTAAAACAAATTAATCCAAAGGCAAACGAAATTTTAAATGCCACACCCGATTTGTTGAGCAATCAAATTGAGCAAATGAAAACAGGAACGTCGAAAATGTTGCGTATCGACGGTTTACATACGTATAAAATTCAAAAATCCAGATTCATCGACAGGGGTTTTGAGCGGATTTTTGTGATGTTGGAGGAAGTAACCGCTGAAATTTTTGCTGCGGAGAAAAGTGTTTATAGTAAAGTTATCAGAATGATGGCGCACGAAGTTAATAATACAGTTGGGCCCGTAAATTCAATAATAACCACCGCACTGGCTCAAAAGGAAATATGGGCAAAAAATAATACGGAAATGCTCAATAATGCCATGAAAGTTGCTGTTGAGCGCAATCAGAATTTAAATGTTTTTATGCGGAATTTTGCAGATTTAGTTAAGCTTCCGGAAGCGAACAGAAAGAAAATCAACCTCGTTGATTTATTAAAATCTGTAACCGAGTTAATGTATTTTGCGGCAAGTGAGAAGCAGGTAAGCTTTGAATTAGCGTTGCCTGACGAGCCTTATTTCATTTTCGCTGATACCCAACAGCTGGAACAGGCAGTCATAAACATCATAAAAAATTCAATTGAGGCGGTTGAAACTAATGGAATTATCAAAGTTGCGATTGACGAAAAAAAACGCAGGTTATCGATAAGTGACAATGGAAAAGGAATCTCCGAAGAAAACGCCGGCCAACTCTTTAGTCCGTTCTTTAGTACCAAGAAAGATGGCCAAGGAATTGGCCTAACGCTGGTAAGGGAAATTTTGTTGAATCATGGTTTCGATTTTTCTTTGAAAACCCAAGGTAATTTGACTGTTTTTGCAATACAGCTCTAGTTTTACATTTTAAAGATTGAACAAGCCCGTTTTTACTTTCAATACAAAAAATATAACAATATCTTTACGGTTTGAAACCATATTAAAACTTCCCATTTAATATATTTGAACAAACTGAGGATTAAAACTTGAAAAAAAAATCATCTCCACTTACAATAGATCTTAAAGCAGATATAGAAGCTGTAAACAATATATCTGCCGTTCCGAATATACTTCAGGTTATCTGTAAAACTACAGGAATGGGTTTTGCGGCGGTTGCCAGGGTAACTGACGAGAAATGGGTGGCCTGTGCGCTCCTCGATGAAATCGATTTCGGACTTAAAGCAGGAAGTGAACTCGAACTGGAAAGCACAATCTGTAACGAGATCCGGCAGCACCATAAGCCGGTAATTATAGATGATGTTGCCAAAGACCCCAATTTTCGGAGCCATCATACTCCATTAAAATATGGTTTTCAGAGTTATATTTCCATTCCAATTATGCTCAAAACGGGCGAATTTTTTGGTACCCTTTGTGCTATCGACCCAAAGCCGCATGTATTAAACTCTCCGGAGATTATAGCCATGTTTAATTTGTTCGCCGAACTAATTTCTTTTCATTTGGATGCGCTCGAACAGGTTGCTTCAAGTAATAAAAATTTGTCGGAGGAGCGCTTAATTGCTGAATTGAGGGAGCATTTTATTGCGGTCTTGGGTCACGATTTAAGAAATCCTCTTAATGCAATATTAAATAGCTCACAATTGTTAAAACGGTTAACTGCTGATGAGCGAATTTTAAAGATTTCAGATATCATTCAAAATTCGTCAGTAAGGATTAATGGCCTGATTGAGAATATGCTCGATTTCGCAAGCGGAAGACTGGGCGATGGAATTAAGCTTTATCGTGATGAAAATGAAGCTTTAGAGCCAATACTAAACGAGGTAATTTCCGAAATGGAGGCTAATTACCCCGAACGGGTTATCGACGTAAATTTCGATTTGCCACAAGCGGTAAACTGTGATGGAAAACGTATTGCACAACTGTTTTCTAATTTGCTCGGAAACGCTTTAAGTTATGGCGACCCGCAGGAAGCGGTGGTTGTGAAGGGAAATGCTCCAGCCAATGAATTCAATTTGTCCATCACGAATAAAGGGCCTCAAATTTCGAGCGAAGCGATTCAAAATCTCTTCCAGCCTTTCTCAAGGGGCGATGTGAAATCGAATAAAAAAGGACTTGGTTTAGGGCTTTTTATTTCTTCTGAGATTGCCAAAGCTCATGGAGGCAAAATTGATGTACATTCTGATGCTGTTGAAACGAGGTTTACACTACAAATTCCGCTAAAAAATTGCTAAAGCATTGCTTGATGAGGCCGTTGAGCAACTGAAATTAAAGCCTAATGACGGGTTAGCTTTTTTATTCCTATTCAGAATACGAAAATTTTTCTAAAGTCTGCGTAATGTCATTTATTACCTATATCTTACAGAATGGGCGATACACTTAATTTTGTACTTGGCGTTGTTTTCATCGCAGGTGGTTTTAGCGTTTTCTGTGTAATTTTTGGCGGCGGCAAGAAGGGCTGATTCTGGGTTATCCAAGTAATCGCTGATTTGTTTTTTGATTAAATTACTGCACGCAACTTTTATGGTTCTGCGAACAGATAGCCGCTGTAAGCCAGGCCGTTTGCTACGCTGTTAAAATTATCGCCGGAGTTTACCGGGATGTGTGGAAATTTGTTTTTAAACAAGTGCTTAATTGCCTTTACCATCGATGTCCCGCCAGTCATAAACAGGCAATCAATTTCGGTTGGATTGATGTTGTGGGTGAGTAAAAACTTGTCCAGGTAGTCATCAATTCGCTGAATATCTTTTGCAACTACACGATTATACTCATCAATAGAAATTTCTTCATCAATTTCAATCCCGAGCTTCGAGTATTTAAAATCACTTAAGTGGTTGCTCGAAAGTTCGATTTTTGTTTTTTCAATTGCCTGAAAAACGGAGTAACCCAAATTATGTTCAATCAAGGTAATTAGATTTTTAAATTTTCTATCATTGCCAGAAAAGTAATAATAGTCATCAATGTCTTTCTGTATTTTCTGCCCGTTAAAAAAGTTCATTTTATCCCAGGAGCAAATGTTGGCGAAAAGTGATTTCGGAACATTGAGAATCTGACCGCGGGTAGCTTCATACTGCGTGTTTTTACCGAAATATGGTGTGCCTTTTTCCCACATAAAGGCCGAGTCCAAACTGTCTCCACCAATATAAATACCTCCGGAAGTAATCATATCACTTTTTCTATCATTACTGCCCACTTTTGCCGGGTCTAATGTTAGGAAGGTAAAGTCTGTTGTTCCACCGCCTAAATCGGCAACCAGAACCTTTTCTTTCTTAGTGATAAGTTTTTCGTAGGCAAATGCCGCTCCAATTGGCTCAAACTGAAACCTGATATCGGTGAAGCCGGCGCTTTCGGCAGCTTTTTTTAAACGGGTTTGCGCAAGCGTATCTTTTTGGCTGTCGTCATCATCAAAAAAAACAGGTCGGCCAATTATCGCCTTCGTGCAATTAAAGCCGGTTATTTTGTCGGCTTTCTGCTTTAAATCTTTTAAAATTAAGGCTACTAAATCCGCTGCCGAGTAACGTTTGTTTTGTATCCTTGTTTCGGTAAAAGTAGTTCGAGAAAGGATTTGCTTAATCGACTTTATAAATCTTCCCCGCATGCCATCTTCCAAATATTCGCTAATGGCTTGCTCGCCAATTACATAATTATCACCATTTGATGATTTTGAAATATGATTAAAGTATATTAGTGATGGGATGGAGATGGTTGAAACAATTTCCTTTTTGTCCTCATCAAAAATAGACAAAGCAGAGTTAGTAGTTCCAAAATCGATTCCATATAAAAATTTAGGCATTGCAGCTGTATTAGATATTAATTTGGGCTGCGAAATTAGGAAAAAAAGAAATTAGTCCATGCCTGAGGGAGCGACTGTTTTGCCGGTAATATCAAATAACAGATCTCCGTTTAGCTGATTTATCCAAACGACCACACCTTTATATGGCGTTTTTCCAGCTAATTCTTTTGGCAACTGCGTAGAATAGCTGAAATCATAATCGCGAAAATTAGTTACATCTTTGGTGGTCGACATATAGAAATAACCCCCTTTTGTTGCCGCTTTAATATACCAGTTCAGCATGTCTGGCTCATTATAATTAGCATGCTTAATCTTTGTCGAATAAACATCCATTTTAACAACATCAGGCTCAGGAATTTCTTTTTTGCATGACGTAATGCAAAGAAATAAAGTAATAATTGCTATACAATTTCTCATGGTAGCTAAGTAACATTTGCATTGCACAATGGTTTTAGATTTAGCATTTTTTTCTTAAAACCGTATTATTAATATTACAAATTTGCTTAAAAATATATTTGAAGACATTTTTTATTCCCTGAAAGAGTTGAAATCTAATTGATTATAAACGTTACAGCAACGTAACCGAAATCTTTTGCACGAAGTAGGTTGAGCGGAATTATTCGAACGCGTTGGTTTTGGGTTAGACTCGATATTTCGAAAGTTAGTGTAAATTGTCTATTTTGTGATGTAACAGCAGTAGGGTGTTATATTGTCTAACTAAAATAAGAGACTTTGATATAAAATGATACAACTGGAAGATATCAAGGGCAGGTTTAAAAGAGATAAGGCACTGAATGCAGACTTTCCGATTAGGGTATTGATTATAAAAGATGCCACCGGATTACTGTGTATGAACTCGGGAGATTATGTACTCTCGCCGGGTCGGGTGTTTTTCATTCCGGAAGAAGGCATAATTCGGCTTGAAGGAGAAATTATTTCAGCTTATTGGCTCAGTTTTAGTAGTTTATTGTATTCAGAATTTTTGTTGCAGCATCGCGATGCACAGTCCCGAAACCTGTTCATGACTTTATCTTTTAAAGACTTAACGAAAATACAGGCGCAAAAAGCTTTTACCTTACTTGAACAGCTCAAAAGAGAAATTTTAGCTAAACGCGATGTTTCTTACCTTGCGCAATATCTATCACTTGTGCTCGGCTTTTCGGCCGTTTTAAACGCCGAACTGATGGATTTAAACGTTGATGAACTGCAACAAGTGCTCCGCTTTAGGGCAATATTGGAGCAGTATTTTAAAACCGAAAGGGCTACCGAGTTTTATGCTGCGGGCATGGGCATGAGTTCGAGAAAACTTAATGCCTTCTTAAAAAAGGCGTTTTCAAAAAATCTCCCTGAACTTTTGTACGCCAGACTTATGCGGGAGGCCGAAGAATTGCTGATTCATACGGATTATTCAATGTCTATGATAGCAGAAATCCTCGGATTTGAGCAGGCAAATTCTTTTGTAAGCAATTTCAAGAAAGTAAAAGGAATATCAGCGCTGGAATTTAGAAAAATTAATTATTAAAGCTTTGGCTTCGATATGAAACTTAGAAAAGATTGAAACTGGGCTTTATGCTTTTGCTTGTCTAATTTAAAGTAAAATGCACCTCTTCTCGAACTCGATTTGTCTTTTTCAGTCTGCTTAATTAACAAACCGCTGGCGGTAATTTTCCTGATAAAATTGCGGTTGTCAATCGGCGAATCATAAACCTGTTCATAAAGATTCTGAAGCTGTGGAATAGTAAATTTTTTCGGCAACAATTCGAATAAAATCGGATGTAGTGCCGCCTGATATCGTATTTTGTCCATTGCAGCTTTAACCATAATGTTATGATCGAAGATTAATTCGGGCACTTCTTTAAGCTTGAACCACTCTGCATGGTATTGGTCGTTTATTTGTTTGCTGTATTTATTTATGTCTATCAAAGCAAAATAAACAACCGAAATTGTCCGCTCTATCGGGTCCCTATCAGGCGAGCCATAAGCATGAAATTGTTCGAGGTAAACATCGTGCAAGCCCGTGAGTTCTAATAAAATTCGTTTGGCCGCACCGTCTAAATCTTCATCTTTTCCAATAAATCCGCCCATTAAACTCCATTTATCTTTAACAGGTTCAATAGCCCGTTTAATAACTAAAAGTTTAAGGTGTTCTCCATCATAACCAAATATAATACAGTCTACAGCTACAAGAACAGGGTTTTCATTTATGTATTTTGCCATTTTTATAAAAGCGTTTTCAAAATCGGATCGTTGAAGTTATCAATAAATTCCAAAATATTTGGGTATGCATCGAATTCGCCGACATCATGTGTGGTTTTTAATACGATGCATTTCATGCCTGCATTTAGCGCAGATTCAACACCTTTTGGCGCATCTTCAAAAACTAAACAGTCAGCAGGATTTACGTTTAATGCAGCTGCTGCTTTTAAGAAAGTTTCAGGGTCTGGCTTGCTTACCAGCACATCATCAGCACTAACAATTACATTGAAATGGTTACGGATGTTTAAACCATCAAGTACAAAATCTATATTAAATCCTATTGCTGCAGAGCCTATTGCCATTGAAATGCCGCTTTCTTCGGCATTTTTCAAAAACCCGTCAAGTCCGTCTATTAAAGCAAGCTTAGGGAAATACGCCTCCTGATAGCGCTTTTCCTTATCTTTTGAGAGGCTGTTTATTTCCTCAGTCGTGAATCTGTTTTTTCCGAAGATGCGTTCTAAAACTTCATGGTTTTTACCATACATTTCTTTCTTCACAAACTCAAATGAATAATTTTCGCCAAGCTCTTCATTGATGATGGAATGCCAGGCCAACGTATGGTAGTCCATATCATTAATCATGGTTCCGTTTAAATCGAATATAAAGGCTTTGGGCTTAAAATCTAAAACTTGCATAGTAAAGTGCTAAAGTAGATTATATTTTTTGTTGTTAAAACGTTGAACAATATTAAATATAATCGTTATAATAACGTTAATTATTTTATTACTTTAGCCTTAACCAAATTATAATCTTTATGAAAAAGAATATTCTATCTGCAGTTTCCATTGCGACTTTATGCGTTTCAACTTTAATTTTTTCTTGTAATCCGAAGCCCGAAAAACAATCATCCAATGCAGCGAAAACAGATTCGACCAGTTATAGTGCTACCATTGATGGCAAAGCGGTTTCCCTGTATACGCTAAAAAACAAACAAGGCGCCTCTGTTTCTATTACAAATTATGGGGGAAGAATTGTTTCCCTTTTAGTGCCGGATAAGAATAATAAGTTAACCGATGTGGTATTGGGCTATGATAGTATTGGTTCGTACCGAAAAAAAGGCGAGCCGTTTTTTGGAGCGTTAATCGGGCGTTACGGAAACCGAATTGCAAAGGGAAAGTTTAGTTTGGAAGGAAAAGATTATCAGCTGCAGCTAAATGATGGCGTGAATACATTACACGGTGGAACGGATGGTTTTTTCTCAAAAGTTTGGGATGCTAAACAAATAGATACAACTAAACTGGAGTTAAAGTATTCTTCAAAAGACGGTGAAGCAGGCTACCCCGGGAAATTGGATGTTACCGTAACCTATACATTAACAGATGATAATGAATTAAAAATAGACTATTCTGCAACAACTGATAAAACGACAATTGTGAATTTAACAAATCATGCTTACTTCAATTTAAATGGTGAAGGAAACCCAACGATTTTGGATCACGAGTTGTTTATAGATGCAAATGCTTACACTCCGGTTGATTCTACCTTGATTCCGACCGGCAAATTGCAGCCGGTAGCCGGCACCGCGTTTGATTTTAACAAGGCGAAAACGATTGGAAAAGATATTGAGCAGAAAGATGGGCAACTTGTTTTTGGCAAAGGATACGACCACAATTTTGCATTGAATAAACATGACTACAAGAAAGCGATAGCTATCGTAAAAAGTAATGTAACCGGTATTTCGATGGAGGTTTATACCACAGAGCCGGGCTTGCAGTTTTACAGCGGAAACTTTTTAACCGGTGCAGACAAAGACGGAAAAGGTAGTAAATCTTATCCTCACCGGTCTGCTTTTTGTTTGGAAACCCAGCATTTTCCTGATGCCCCAAACCACACAAATTTTGCCTCAACGGAGCTAAAACCTGGCGAAACCTATAAAACCAGCACTACTTACAAATTCTTGAAATAGTTTTTTATAAGCTGTAGAACGAAGAAGCAGTATTCAGGAACAGGTTTTCGCGTTCCTGAATACTGAATTTAGAAGCATATTTTAATACTAAGTTGTACCAATCGGCATAAGGCCTGCTTAATAATACGACAGGCCAATCGCTTCCGTACATCACACGATTGGTTCCGAAATGTTCAAATATTACATCGAAACAATTAAAAATTTCTATTTCCTTCCAGTTTTTCCAATCTGCTTCTACCAGCAATGCAGAAAGTTTGCAATAAACATTTGGGTTTTGCGCTAAAAGCTTTATATGCTCACTCCAAACTTCTAAATCCTGCCTTTTAACATCGGGTTTACCGCAATGATCTAAAACGTATGGTTGGTCAGCTTCCTTGTCAACAAGTTTAATTATGTCGGGAAGTTGATTATGGTAACACAACAGATCGTAAGTATAATTGTATTTTTTTAAGGCTTTTATTCCCCGGGCAAAATCGTCAGATAGGATAAAGTCTGAATTTTCAGCTTGTAAAACATGTCTCCAACCTTTAATTTTCTTAAAAGCTGACCAATATTCTAAACGTTCTTCTAAGTCTTTACTTTTTAAATCAACCCAGCCAACAATTCCTTTTATAATTTCATTCTTATCGGCTAGTGTTAACAGGAAATCATTTTCGGATTCAGACTGACTGGCTTGAACAGCCACGCACCCGTTAATTTGCAGTTCGCGATAGGTTTCGGTTAAATTTTCGGGCTTAAAATCTTTCCTGATCACACTCATTTCTTCCGTAATCCAGGAATCTTTTACCGGGTCAAAGTTCCAAAAATGTACATGCGTATCTATCATACCTTTCAATCTAGCTTAAAAATATTTTCCATAAGCATCCATTTCTCGCCAGGCTTGGCTCCAGGTAATGCTTTTTGATAGTTCCACATTAGCTTTTCCCATTCCTGAACTTTTTCATTTTCCAGGTCCGACTTTGCTTTCGCCTCGAAAGAAAACGAACTGTCTACGTCCATTATCATAAATAAACGAGTACCGAATAGATAAATTTCCAATTCTTTTACGCCAGCCGAGGTAATGCTGTTTTTAATTTCCGGCCAAACGGTTCGGTGGTATTCTTTATAAGCCTGAATTAGTTCTTTATCATCAATTAAATCGAGCGTAAAGCAATGTCTTTCCATTTTTATTTTTCGCTGTAGGCTTTAACCACCTGTTTACTACTTCCTAAACCGTCAATGCCCAGTTCCACAACATCGCCTTCTTTTAAATACCATGGCTCTGGCTTTTGTCCTAAACCAACGCCCGCAGGTGTGCCGGTAGTAATAACATCTCCAGGTAAAAGCGTCATAAACTGGCTGATGTAGGATATCATAAAAGGCACGTTAAAAATTAAGTTCGATGTATTGCCATCCTGCAAAGTTTTCCCATTAACGGTTAACCACAGCCGAAGGTTGTGCACATCATTAAGCTCATCGGGCGTTGCAATAAATGGCCCGATTGGCGCAAAAGTATCGCAGCTTTTTCCTTTAACCCATTGCCCGTTTCTTTCCAGCTGAAACTCACGCTCGCTATAATCGTTGTGTAAAACATAACCTGCAACATGTTGTAGCGCATTTCCTTCACTTACATAGCTCGCCTTTTTCCCGATTACGATGGCAAGTTCCACTTCCCAATCCGTTTTTGAACTGTTCTTTGGAATAATTAAATCATCATTTGGGCCAACTATCGCCGAAGTTGCTTTAAAAAACAAAATCGGTTCTGAAGGGATAGGCGCATTGGTTTCGGCAGCGTGGTCTTTGTAATTTAGGCCAACGCAAATTATTTTGGAGGGGCGTGCAAGTGCAGCACCCAAACGAACACTTTTATCTATTCCAGGCAAACTCGCTGTCTTAATCTCTGAAGCTAATTTTTCAAGCGCATCACCGGCAAAAAACTCTTCGTTATAATCTCCAACCAGCGATGAAACATCGTAGTATTTATCTTCTATGATTACACCTGGTTTTTCAAAACCTACTTCACCAAATCGTATTAATTTCATTTTTACTTATTTATTTTTTCTTGTATTAGTTGTTTAAAGTAGTAAAACCGCCATCAATAGGGTAGTCGCAGCCTGTTATAAATGAAGCTTCATCGCTACACAGATACAGAGCGAGTGCGCCAACTTCTTCGGGTTTTGCCATCCTGCCTATTGGCTGAGTTTTAGAAAGCTTTTCAAACATTTCCGGAATGTTGTCAGGATAGTTTTTTTGGAGAAATCCATCAACAAAAGGGGTATGTACCCTGGCTGGCGATATGGAGTTACACCTGATGTTTTCACCAATGTAGTCTTTTGCAACACTCATTGTCATCGCTTTCACGGCCCCTTTGGCAGCACTGTAAACAAAGCGATCTGGTAAACCAATTAACGATGCAATTGAAGCCATGTTGATGATAACACCGCCACCTGATAACCGAAATTTCGGGATGGCCGCATACAGACAGTTATAAACACCTTTGACATTTACACGCATTACACGATCAAAATCTGATTCTTCCGTGGTGTCTGCCTTGCCAATATGCGCAATCCCAGCATTGTTAACCAGTATATCAATATTGCCTATTTTTTCAAAAACCTGTTTAACCGCATCATGGTCGGCCACATCACAGGCATAACTGATCGCTTTACCACCTAAACTTTCAATTTCCGTTAAAGTAGTTTCGGCCTGTTCGGCTCCTAACTCAATTACATGTACTTCGGCACCTTGCCTCGCAAGAATGGTTGCAATTGCTTTTCCAATCCCGCTTCCGCCTCCTGTAACTACTGCTCGTTTATTTTTTAGTGAAAACATATTTTATAATAATGGTTTAAATTAAATATTATTCTTAAACAATAGGAGTAAGCAGATAAATAAATGTGGCTAAATATATTCATTCAGCTGCTTATTCAAAGCTCCGGGTGCAAATAAAACGATTGTTGGTTCAAAAAAACCTTAACTTTTCGGCGAATTCTGGCTGATGCTGCATCAACCCGAACTGGCTGATAACCGATTCTACCTTGCAGGAATTTTACAAAACCAATCTGCGATATTACTTATATTTGAATAATATTTTTATATTTAAATAATATTTTAACCAAATGTAGTCTTAAAACCTTTCAAAAAGGTTTGTCTTTAGCACCGATCGAATGAGAAACCATCTGATTTCAATCTTCTTTATTTTACTGTTTCCACTGGTATCTTTTGCAACAACAAGCCATATTGAAAAGGAAAAATCAATACTAGTTTCTGCTACCAACAATTTGCGTGTTGGCTTCG
This sequence comes from Pedobacter sp. AC464, assembly GCF_979253075.1. Taxonomy (NCBI): domain Bacteria; kingdom Pseudomonadati; phylum Bacteroidota; class Sphingobacteriia; order Sphingobacteriales; family Sphingobacteriaceae; genus Pedobacter; species Pedobacter sp. AC464. The sequence continues at coordinate 1,697,780 of NZ_CEEDBV010000001.1, read as the reverse complement.
GTGTAGAGAAGGTTTTAGCGGAATTAAAAAAATTTGGCTACCAAACTTCGCTAAAGAAAATCAATGCGAATTCGGCGCTTGCCTCTAAAAAAGGTTCCATAATTATTGGTCAATTCCAGGATCGTGCAATTTCAAAAAGCATACCTGAAGCATTTAAAAAACGTATTCAAAATGCCGGGAAGGAAGGTTTTCTAATTTCCTATGCGGATGATAAACTTTTTGTAATTGGTTTTGATGCATCGGGAACACTATATGGCTGCCTGGAGTTGGTAGAAAGAATTAGGGGAAACGGCAAAATCCCGGAGAAAATCGAATTGACTGATCACCCGGAAATGGTAATGCGGGGAACATGCATTGGGTTGCAAAAAACAGATTATCTGCCCGGTCATGATGTTTATGAATATCCCTACACACCCGAAAGTTTTCCCTGGCTTTACGATAAGCAACTTTGGATAAAGTATCTGGATATGATGGTCGAGAACCGTTATAACTCACTTTATTTGTGGAATGGCCATCCTTTTTCATCACTTATTAAACTAAAAGAGTATCCCTACGCAGTTGAGGTCGATGATGCAACGTTTAAGAAAAACGAAGAAATCTTCAGGTTTTTAACTGCCGAGGCTGATAAAAGGGGAATTTGGGTGATCCAGATGTTTTATAACATCATCATTCCAAAACCATTTGCAGATAAACACGGACTTAAAACACAGGATCGCAACCGACCAATTATCCCAATCATTGCTGATTATACCCGGAAATCCATCGCCGCCTTTGTAGAAAAGTACCCGAATGTTGGCTTAATGGTAGCGCTGGGTGAAGCAATGGAGGGTGTAGGAAAAGATGATATAGATTGGTTTACAAAAACGATAATTCCTGGTGTTAAAGATGGTTTAAGAGCTGCTGGCATCAAGAACGAACCCCCAATTGTTTTACGTGCGCACGATACGGATGCTCCTGCGGTGATGAAAGCTGCCTTACCGCTTTACAAAAACCTTTACACAGAAAATAAATTTAACGGTGAAGCACTAACCACTTACGCACCAAGGGGCGCATGGGCAGAGCTGAATAGAAAACTGGCTTCGATAGGAAGTGTAAATATTTCAAATGTCCACATTTTGGCCAATTTAGAGCCGTTTAGGTATGGTTCAGCAGATTTTATTCAGAAATCTGTGCAGGCGATGAACAAAATTTACGGTGCTAAAGGCTTGCACTTGTATCCGCAGGCCAGCTATTGGGATTGGCCTTATACGGCCGATAAGACAAAAACCAGAGAACTACAAATTGACCGCGACTGGATATGGTATAAGGAATGGGCTCGTTACTCTTGGAATAGCCAGCGTGATAGAGCAGGAGAAATTACCTATTGGGGAAATGAACTTGCAAAAAAATACGGCACAAATCTTAGTGCCGGCAAATCAATCTTAACTGCATATGAAGCGTCGGGAGAGATTGCCCCAAAACTTTTGCGCAGGTACGGAATAACTGATGGAAACAGGCAAACCCTAACTTTGGGAATGCTGATGACTCAGTTAATCAATCCTTTCCGCTACGGTTTATTCACCTTGATGTATGAATCTGAAGCGCCTGAAGGAGAAATGATAATCGATTACGCCGAAAAAGAGTGGAAAAAACAAGGGCACATTGGCGAAACGCCCGTGCAAATTGCAAGGGAAGTTGTATTGCATGGTAAAAATGCAGTGGCATCAATTAACGAAGCTTCGGCATTTGTAAAAAAGGATACTGCCGAATTCAGGAGGCTGAAAAACGACATGTATTGTTATGATGCGCTGGCAAATTCTTACGCCGAAAAAGTGAAAGCTGCGCTTTGGGTTTTGAGATTTAAATATTCTAATGATGTTGCTGATTTGGAAAAAGCCTTGCCCTTTCTGGAAAACAGTTTAAAATATTATAGTACGCTTAGCAAGTTAACTGAAAACGAGTACCTGTACGCAAACAGCATGCAAACGAAACAGCGCAAAATCCCGATGCGTGGTGTAGATAAAACTTTCATCCATTGGAAAGAAATGATGCCGGTGTTTACCAGTGAGCTTAACCACTTTAAACATAGCATCGACTCTTTAAAGGCGGTGAAAACAACTTCCGTTTTAGCGATTGTCCCATATAAAAATGCTGAGGTGAAATTGTTATCTCCAGCAATTGACACCTATTCTATTGATAACAATGTACAGGTTTTCGCAGATACTTCCGTTTATATTAAGGAAGTTGCGGCGCAGTTAGTTGGTTTAAAAGGACTAAAGTTTTCAAGAGAAAACCAGATAAAAAAAGGAACAGAAATTCAATTCAGTACAAAAACGTCGGTAAAACTCCTGGTTGGTTATTTTAACCAGAAAGACAATAAAACATTGCTTCCACCACAGCTGGAAATAGATGCGAGTGCTAATAACTATGGTCAGTCGGAAATTAAAATTTCGAATGCAATGGTTGTAAATGGTTTTGCGCCTGTAAATGTGCACGCATACTCATTCGCCGCAGGCACCCACACTTTAACCTTAGGTAAGGGCGCTTGTTTAGTGTTGGGATTTATTGATGATAAACAAGAATTGAGAATTTTTAATGCAGGATTGGATGGACGTGGGAAAGATATTGATTGGTTATTTGAATGATGGTGAATAAGAAAAATTTTATAGTCGCAGTTTGTTTATTTGTTGGTGCTGCAGGCTTCGCACAGCAAAAACCGGTTCCGCTAAAAGCGAAATTAAAAACCTATGTTGATTATTTTAACTCGATAGATACCGAGGCTGTCAAAAATTTTATTCCAAATGTGCAGTCGTACGATTGGTTAGCGGAGAATGTTCCATTACTTGAATGCCCGGATGAAATAATTGAAAAGAACTATTATTACCGGTGGTGGTCGTATCGTAAGCACCTGGTTAAAACGCCCGAAGGTTTCATCTTTACGGAGTTTATCGAACCTGTAAAACATGCAGGAAAATACAATTCGATTAGCTGCGCTTTAGGTCACCATATTTACGAAGGCCGATGGTTAAAAAATAACGAATACCTTAAAGAGTACATTAATTTTTGGCTCTACAAGGCCGATGTTGGGGAAACGAAACAACGTTTTCATCAGTTTAGCAGTTGGGTAGACGATGCTGTTTTAGCCAACTATATGGTAAAACCTGATGCTGGTTTCTTGCAAAACATTTTGCCGGCACTCGATGTAGATTATCAAAAATGGGAAAAGGAAAGGCAGCTTAAAAGTGGCTTGTTCTGGCAACACGATGTAAAGGATGGAATGGAAGAATCAATCAGCGGTTCTAGAAAAGATGAAAACAGGAGACCAACCATTAATAGTTATATGTATGGAAATGCTAAAGCCCTCGCTACTATAGCCGGTTTACTAAAAGAACAAGCTCTGCAGGTAAAGTATGCGCAAAAAGCCGCACAGCTGAAAAAACTGGTTCAGGATAGTTTGTGGAATCAGTCTTCCTCGTTTTTTGAAACGAAACTAGCAAAAAAAGGCATAGCTAACGTTAGGGAAGCGATTGGTTTTACGCCCTGGGATTTTAACCTGCCGGATGATAAAAGCGTTTATGTTACAGCCTGGAATCAATTGCTTGATACCGCTGGATTTAATGCTCCATGGGGTTTAACTACTGCAGAACGCAGAAATCCGACTTTCAGGACCCGTGGAACAGGGCACAGCTGTGAATGGGATGGTGCATTGTGGCCTTTTGCCAGTTCGCAAACGCTTAAAGGTCTATCAAACCTCCTTGTAAATTATAAAAATCATGGAAAAATGACTGATGATGTTTTCTATGATGAATTGCATAAATATGCCTTATCACATCAGAAAAACGGCAAGCCTTACATTGGTGAATACCAGGATGAGAAAAATGGAGAATGGTTAAAGGGCGATAATCCAAGAAGTAGCTTTTATAATCATTCTACTTTCTGCGATTTGATTATCAGTGATTTAATTGGCCTCAAACCACGAATGGATAATGTTCTGGAAGTTTATCCACTCATCCCGCAGGGAAAATGGGATTGGTTTAAATTAGAAAATGTATCCTATCATGGCAAAACAATTACGCTTATCTGGGATAAAAATGGCAGCAAATACTACAACGGAAAAGGGTTTTTTATTTATGCCGACGGCGAGGTGCTCTACAAAAGCAAAAACTTAAAGCCGGTTAAAATTAAATTGAGTTGAAAATTAGGTAAACAGAAGCTTACATGAAATATTCCACCGCATTTTTGAAGTCGCTGATTTTTATTTTAGCCATTATTTTGGCTTCTGAAACTCATGGCCAATCTTTTTACAACGTTTTAAAGTATGGTGCAAAAAACGATAGCAGCAAATTGGCTACAACTGCGATTAAAGATGCCATTAATGCCGCTTCGAAAGCTGGCGGTGGTACGGTTTATTTTCCTGCCGGAAAGTACTTAACAGGTTCAATCCATTTAAAAAGTAACATTACAATTTTTATCGATGCCGGTGCCGAACTTCATTTCAGCGATAATTTCGATGACTATTTGCCCATGGTTAAAAGCAGGTATGAAGGCGTTGATGTAACTTCATTTTCGCCGCTGTTTTACGCATATAAGGCTGAGAATATTTCGATAACCGGCCGCGGTTTAATTGATGGACATGGAAAAAAATGGTGGGATTTTGTTGAAGGTTACAAGGAAGGCCAGCTACGTACTAAATGGCAAAAAACATTTGATGAGTTGAATAAAGACATTATTCTCCCTGACGATGCTAAGCAGATGAAACGTGGTTTTCTGCGCCCGCCGTTTATACAACCTATGTTCTGTAAAAATATAATTATTGATGGCATCACAATAAAAAACTCGCCATTCTGGACCATCAATCCTGAATTTTGCGAAAACGTAAAAATTCATGCCGTTACCATTAATAACCCGCATTCGCCAAATACCGATGGAATTAACCCCGAGTCATGCAAAAATGTCCATATTTCAGATTGCCATATTAGCGTAGGCGATGACTGCATCACCATAAAATCAGGTAAAGATGCGCCAGGCCGGAAGATGGCTGTTCCGGCAGAAAATTACACGATAACGAATTGTACGATGTTATCCGGACATGGCGGCGTGGTTATTGGCAGCGAAATGTCTGGCGATGTTCGCAAGATTGCCATCTCCAATTGTGTTTTTGATGGAACTGATCGCGGAATCAGGATAAAAACTGCGAGAGGTAGAGGCGGTGTTGTTGAAGAAATCCGGGTTAGCAATATCATTATGAAAAATATTGGCCAGCAGGCAATTGTTTTAGATATGCAGTACGCTAAAACCAATCCTGAGCCGGTTTCAGAGCGTACGCCAAAGTTTAAAAATATCCATTTCAGCAATATTACCGGGCAGGTTAATCAGGCTGCTTACTTAAACGGATTGGAAGAAATGCCTATCGAAAATGTAAGCTTCACGGATATTAACATGGATGCTAAAACAGGATTCAACATTACTAATTCGAATAAAATTGAATTTCATAACGTTCAGGTTAATACCGAAATTGGTGCTGCAGTTGCGATGACGAACGTAAAATATTTAACCATAGACAATGTTAAAACCTATTCGCCAGTCGCAAAAACGCCTGTTATCGATTTAAAAAATGTTAGTGAAGCTTTTATTTATAATGCCTTTCCGGTTGCCGGTACGGACACGTATTTGAGGCTTAGCGGAGATAGAACGAAAAACATTTCCATCGGCAACAACAATTTTAAGAATGCAAAAACCGGCGTTTTGAAAGAGAAAGATGTGAATGACGCTTTTACGGTAATTTCTGGTGACAAAGGCCAATAGAAGCTTAATTATGTCGGTATGATTATCAAAAACCTAAAATATTTAATTAGAAAAATAGCGATATTATTTGCTATCGTTCTTACTTCGCTTTGCGCTTTTGCTCAAAACAATACAACACTTTGGTATAAAAAGCCCGCAGAAAAATGGACAGACGCATTGCCTTTAGGAAATGGACGGATGGGGGCGATGGTTTTTGGCGGTGTAGAAAATGATCGAATTCAATTTAACGAGGAAACCCTTTGGACAGGGAAACCAAGAGCATACAATAAAAAAGGTGCCGCTGCCTACCTGCCCGAAATCAGAAAATTACTTTTTGAGGGGAAACAGAAAGAGGCAGAAGATTTAGCCCAGGCGCAGTTTATGGGCCTTCAAAGTGAAACAGGAGACCGGGCCAGCTGGGTTAAAAGCATGCATGCGGGTGCTGGAATGCAAGCAAACCCGGCATCAGAAAATTATGATGATAAAAGCTGGAACACGATTCAGGTTCCCTCTTATGAAGGTTGGGAGCTGGTAGGCTTACCCAATGTTGATGGCGCTGTGTGGTTTAGAACCACTTTTAATATGCCCAAAGAATGGCTTGGAAAAGATTTGGTACTCGACTTAAACCGAATACGCGACCAGGATTTTACCTACATCAACGGCGTACTTGTCGGAAATACCGATAACCTCGAGCCAAGGAAATATGCTGTTCCCGCTAAATTGTTAAAAGTCGGTTCGAATACGATAGCTATCCAGGTTTTAAACTATTACGATAAAGGTGGGATAGCCGGTTTTAAAGATACCTCGAGGCATATTGGTATTTATCCACAAGGTTCCGGCATCGAAGATGGTATTTCGTTGGTCAAAAAATGGCGCTATAAAATCCAGGACGAAAACCCGCCTGAAGTTCCGCAATACCAGGCAAGTTATCAGCCGTTTGGAGATTTAAATTTGACTTTTAAGCACAACAAATCTAATGTATCAAATTACAAACGTTCGCTCGACTTAAAAACAGCAATTGCCACAACAACTTACAAAACAAACGGAATAACTTTTAAACGGGAATACTTTGCTAGCGCACCGGATCAGGCTGTTGTGATACATTTGACTGCAAACAAAAAGGGTGCTTTAAACCTTAGTGCATCGTTATCAAGCGCCCACCGAAAGGCTGAGGTTAAAACTATTGGTCGCAATGGTTTAGCACTTAAAGTTCAGGTTAAAAACGGAGCGCTGAAGGGCGAAAGCTGGTTAACAGTTAATGTTAAGAAAGGCGCAGTAAAGATAATTAACAATAAAATTGTAATCAGTAACGCCGATGAAGTAACTTTTTACCTTACGGCAGCAACCAATTTTATTGATGCCAGAAATGTAACAGGAAATCCGGAAGCTAAAAATTCGCTTCGCCAGTTACAGATAAGTAAAAGTAACTACGATTATATAAAAGCTGAACACGTTAAAGAGTACCAATCCTATTTTAATAAATTCAGTATTAGTTTTGGGTCGTCGGTAAACGAAACTTTGCCTACAGATGAAAGACTAGAGAAATTCTCGAACTCAACTGACCCTTCATTTTCTGGCTTGTACATGCAATACGGAAGGTATTTACTCATTTCAAGTTCCAGACCAGGAACACAGCCTGCAAATCTCCAGGGAATCTGGAATGATTTACTGACGCCGCCTTGGGGCAGTAAGTACACCACCAACATCAATCTGGAAATGAATTACTGGCCAACAGAAATACTAAACTTATCTGCTTTAAATGAGCCGCTGTTTCGAAAGATTGAAGGCTTGGCTCTTGCCGGGAAAGAAACTGCAAAGGCGTATTACAGTGCTAATGGCTGGGTTTTGCATCACAATACGGATATATGGAATGGAACTGCGCCAATTAACGCTTCCAATCATGGTATCTGGGTTTCCGGAGCAGGTTGGCTGAGTATGCATTTGTGGGAACATTATTTGTTTTCGCACGATAAAAAATTCTTAGAGAAAGAGGCATATCCCCTAATGAAAGCTGCGGCGCTTTTTTTTACAGATCTTCTGGTGAAAGACCCGAAAACGGGCTGGCTCATTAGTACCCCTTCCAATTCGCCAGAAAATGGCGGGCTGGTCGCCGGTCCAACAATGGATCATCAGATTATAAGAACCCTTTTCAAGGCCTGCATAGAGGCATCGAAAACTTTGGGTGATGATGAAAAATTCAGAAAACTGCTCGAAGAAAAAGTTGCACAAATTGCACCAAACCAGATCGGTAAATTCGGGCAATTGCAGGAATGGCTTGAGGATAAAGATGATACGACAAATAAACACAGGCATGTTTCACATTTGTGGGGCGTATTTCCCGGCGATGATATTACCTGGAGTAAGGATAGAAAAACGATGGAAGCTGCAAGGCAGTCGTTAATTTACCGTGGCGATGATGCCACCGGATGGAGCCTTGCATGGAAAATTAATTTCTGGGCGAGGTTTAAAGATGGCAACCACGCCATGAAACTGGTGAGAATGTTACTGAAACCTGCTGGCGGTGGCGCTGGTTCATATGTAAATCTTTTTGACGCGCATCCGCCATTCCAAATTGATGGAAATTTTGGTGGCGCTGCCGGAATTGCCGAAATGCTGGTTCAAAGTCACGAAGGCTATCTTGATATCTTGCCAGCTTTGCCTGATGCGTTACCATTTGGAACAGTTAAAGGCTTGCGAGCCAGAGGCGGCTTCGAGCTCGATTTTGCATGGGACAATGGCAAGCTAAATGCATTAACGATAAAATCGGATGCGGGCGGGCCTTGCGAGGTTAGGTATAAAAACCAGACCATTAGTTTCGATACTAAAGCTGGTGAAAGCTATAAACTTAACGGAGATTTGAGACGGCTATGATAAGATTTTTCCTACTAATTTTTTTTCTGCTAACCATCCAGGCACATGCCCAGCTTCCTGTTAGAAAAGATATTTCGTTAAACCCCGGTTGGGAAACCATTGCTGATGAAAAAAATATTGATGCCTATAATGGATTTGAAGCCTTTAGTTATAAAACAAGCAATTGGAAAGATGTAAATATCCCGCACAATTGGGATCAGTATGAGGGTTATCAAAGAAAACTTCATGGGAATAAGCACGGTTACGCCTGGTATCGTAAAATATTTAAAAGCAGCGAAACTAAAAAAGGCAAAAGATTTTTCCTGTATTTTGAAGGCGTTGGCTCTTACGCCACGGTTTGGCTCAATGGTAAAAATGTAGGCGATCACGCCGGAGGGCGCACAACATTCACGCTAGATGTAACCGCTGCAATCAGGTTAAATAACCAGGATAATGTTTTGGCAGTCAGGGCCGATCATCCGGCAAATATTCAGGATTTACCCTGGGTAGATGGTGGCTGTTCAACAGAAAGGGGTTTTTCTGAAGGTTCGCAACCCATGGGGATTTTTAGGCCCGTTCACCTTGTTGTAACTAATGAAGTAAGGATTCAGCCCTTTGGTGTGCACATTTGGAATGACGATAAAATTTCTGAAAAAGCCGCTACATTAAATATCGAAACCTCCATAAAAAACTATGGTTCAAAGCAAAAATCTGTTACCATTCTGAATCAGCTATTGGATAGCAATGGCAAAGTGGTAAAAATTGTAAAGCATACTAAAAACCTCGCCGTAGGCAGCGCAATTACCATTTCAGGGAGAACTGATGAAATTTTAAATCCCAAACTTTGGTCGTTAGCGCATCCATATCTCTATGTATTGAAGACAACATTGGTTGAAAATGGTAAAATAATTGATGAGGTTAATACGCCTTATGGCATACGTTGGATAAGTTGGCCAATAGGGAAAAATGCCAGTCAAAAAGTATTTCTGTTAAACGGCAAGCCCGTTTTTATAAACGGAATTGCCGAATATGAACACCTGCTTGGCCAAAGCCATGCCTTCGGCGATGAACAAATCCGTTCGAGGGTTATGCAGATAAAATCAGCTGGTTTCAACGCCTTTCGCGATGCCCACCAGCCCCATAATTTGTTGTATTCTGATTACTGGGATAAGCTCGGGATTTTATGTTGGACACAGATGGCAGCGCACATCTGGTACGACACGCCAGAATTCAGAAAGAACTTTAAAGCCTTGCTTACAGATTGGGTTAAAGAACGTAGAAACAGTCCGGCGGTTGTTTTATGGGGTTTGGAGAATGAAAGCACACTGCCAGAAGATTTTGCCGCAGAATGTACTGAACTTATCAGAAAGTTAGATCCGACAGCATCTTCACAAAGAAAAGTAACTACTTGCAACGGTGGTAAAGGAACTGATTGGGATGTACCGCAAAACTGGACAGGTACTTATGGCGGCGACCCGCTTACCTATGGTGAAGATTTGAAGCGACAGGTTTTGGTTGGCGAATACGGCGCCTGGAGAACCATCGATTTACACAAATTAAATCCCGGCGAAAAGGGCTATACAGAAAACGTAATGACGGATTTGATGGAGAAAAAAGTTAGACTGGCAGATTCTGTTAAAGACGAAACTGCCGGGCATTTTTTCTGGTTATACAGCTCGCATGATAATCCTGGTCGCGTTCAGGGTGGGGAAGGCCTGCGGGATTTAGACAGAATTGGTCCGGTAAATTACAAGGGTATGTTTACCCCCTGGGAAGAACCGACCGACGTTTATTATATGTTCAGGGCGAATTATGCACCAAAACTAACCGAACCAATGGTGTACATTGTTTCGCAAACCTGGCCAAACCGATGGTCGGAGCCTGGCATAAAAGATAGTGTAGTTGTCTATTCAAATTGCGATGAGGTTGAGTTGTTTAATGATGTGAACAATGAATCGTTAGGAAGAAAAACCCGCGGAAAAATCGGAACACATTTTCAATGGAATAACGTTGCTTTGAACTATAATGTGCTTTATGCGGTTGGTTATGTTGATGGAAAACCAGTCGCTAAAAATTATATCGTTTTAAACAGTTTGCCCAAATCGCCTAATTTTTACAAGCTTATCGAGGATGCGAAAATCTCTAAACCAATAGAAAATTACAACTATTTGTACCGGTTAAATTGCGGCGGACCGGAATATAAAGATGAATTTGGTAGCGTTTGGCTAAAAGACCAGCAAATAACCCCAAACAATAATTATGGCTCATCATCGTGGACCGCGGCCTTTCCGGGAATACCTGCTTTTTTTGCAAGTCAGAGGAGAACATTTTCTCCCGTAAAGGGAACTGCAGACTGGAAACTATTTCAAACCTTCAGGTACGGTAGAAACCAGCTCAGTTTTCAATTCGATGTTCCTCAGGATGGAGATTATTTAGTTGAGCTTTATTTCATTGAGCCCTGGCTTGGTATTGGTGGCGGAATTAATGCGGAAAAAATGCGCCTGTTTGATGTTGCAATCAATAATAAAACCGTGATTAAAGATTTAGACATTTGGAAAGAAACCGGAACCAATTCGCTCTTAAAAAAGACGGTTAAAGTTTTCGTTAAGGGTGGGAAGTTAGTCGTTTCTTTTCCACAGGTTAAAGCAGGGCAGGCACTTATTTCTGCTATTGCTATTGCAAGTTTAAATAAAAACATAAAGGTCAGCGCCAAAAGTAGTGCTCTGGTTGCTGCGCCTCTCGCCAAGCAATTCGAGTTAAGCAGCTGGCTAGACATTGGCGACAAACAGTTTTCGGATAAAGCGATTGATATCACCAACCTGCCGCCAAATCTTTTTGGTGCTGAATGGTTGAAACTATCAGAAAATCATAGCGGCTTCAACTTTAAAATGAATCAGGATGCTGATGTGTTTATCGGTTCGAAAGACGGTGCGTTAAAGAATTTGGCTGGCTATGAAGATACTAAAACTAATATAACGAACAGCAAAGGGCAAAATTTTCAGGTTTATAGAAAGCGGTTTCCAAAAGGTGCAGAAGTTAACGTCGGTCGCGGGGTTGCAACGGTTGCGCTTGTGCCGCCCAGCAATTTAGAACCCGCTTATGATTTGAAAACCGTAACGAGTTATAAAGCTACCGATGCTCTTTTGAAAGGTACCGGCCTTAAAAAAGTCGATTTTCTTGGCAAACAAAGAGTTGCTTTTAAATCACGGGTTGATGGTGTTTTGGAATTTCCCATTACGGTTGGTGTAGCTGATACGTACTCGCTCACCATTAAATACCACAACCCAAATGATAAGCCCTTGAAAGTAAAACTTGATTTTTTATCGGCTGACGGCGTAATTATGAAAACCGAGGTTGCTGAATTTGTGCCTACAAAAGAAGGGAAGTGGAATTATTACAATACCAACACAGGGAGCATGATAAATGCCGGAAGCTACAAGCTAAGGGTTATTGCTACGGAAAATAAGGACTTATTTATTGATGCGCTTGATGTTCAATAAGATAAGATGATACAATATGTAGTCAAAATCTTATATTAATAGAAATAGTTAGAAATGGATATTTGTTTAAACCAAATTAGTAAACGAGCCAACTGATAATGAAGGGTCTACCTATTTTCGATCTTGCTATAATCTTCATTTATCTTGTCGGGATGATTTTGGTTGGGATTTATTTCTCACGAAAAAACAAAAACTCCGAGCAATTTACGAAAGCTTCCGGCCGTATCCCGGGATGGGCAATTGGTTTATCAATCTACGCAACGTTTTTAAGCAGCAATACATTTCTAGGTGTTCCGGGCAAAGCCTTTGGAGGTAATTGGAATGCCTTCGTATTTAGCATTTCTATGCCACTCGCCGCATGGATTGCATCAAAATATTTTGTGCCTTTTTACCGAAACACTGGCGAAATATCTGCGTACACGCATTTAGAACACCGTTTCGGAGCCTGGGCAAGGGTTTATGCGGTTGTCTGCTTTTTGCTAACGCAGCTGGCGAGAATGGGGTCTATTTTCTTTGGTATCGCTTTAAGTTTACAGGCCCTAACTGGCTATTCAATGCAGGTGATTATGATTGTAATGGGAATTTGCATCATATTTTACACGGTTTTAGGTGGGATAGAAGCCGTAATATGGACGGAGGTTGTGCAGGCGGTGGTTAAAACATTTGGTGCGTTACTTATTCTATACCTCATCATTACAAATATGCCGGGCGGCTCATCGAAAATATTGGAAATTGGTCGTGCTCACGATAAATTTAGCCTTGGAAGCTTTAAGCTCGATTTTGTCGGGTCCTCATTTTGGGTTGTTCTGCTCTATGGTTTTTTTATTAACCTGAACAACTTCGGTATGGACCAAAATTATATCCAGCGTTACCATACAGCATATTCAAGTAAAGCGGCATCAAAGTCGATTTGGTTATGCGTTTGGTTATACATTCCGGCTTCTTTACTGTTTTTTGTTATAGGATCTTGCTTATATGCTTATTACGATGTTAATCCGGCTTTAGTGCAAAGCCTAAAACATCAGGTTGCGGTAGAAAGGTTACCAATTTCGGCTTCGGCGGCAGAGATTCTGAAGTTAGAAAGTGGTTTAAAACCGGCCGATTACGGCGACAAAATTATGCCTCATTTTATGGTAACAAAAATTCCGGCCGGATTGGTGGGTTTAATTGTTTCGGCCATTTTATCGGCGGCAATGAGTACAATCAGCTCTGGGATGAATGCCTCAGCCACAGTTTTTTCAGTTGATATTTACAAGCGCTACATCAAACCTGGCATCAACGACAGGCAAAATCTTTCACTTTTGCACATCGCAACCGTCGGTTTTGGCTTGCTGGGGATGATTGCTGGCATTGCCATGATTGGCGTTAAAAGCATTCTCGACGTTTGGTGGGAGCTATCAGGCATTTTCGCTGCGGGGATGTTAGGTCTGTTTCTCCTTGGAATCGTTAGTCGCAAAACTAAAAACCATGAAGCCATAATTGCCACGATGATTGGCATTGCAGTTATTATCTGGATGACGCTTTCATCACTGTTGCCACCGCAATATGAAGCATTTAGAAATCCACTGCATAAAAACATGATTATCGTGGTTGGCACGTTAACAATCTTTTTAACGGGCGTTTTGCTCACAAAAATTAAGAATAGAAAAGCGACGACCACCAGTTAAAATCAAAAAAAAAACTTTCAATTCAGAAATAATGGAAAACTCACAAAAAGGGTTCATCCCGGTAATGCTAACACCTTTTCTCGATAACGGAAATATCGATTTCACAGCACTTACGCAGCTTACAGAGATTTATTTGCAGGCAGGCTCTTCAGGTTTATTTGCTAATTGTCTTTCAAGCGAAATGTTCGAATTAACAGATCGAGAACGAATTCAAGCCATTAAGCATGTTTTAAAAGTTGTTGATGGCGCCGTGCCGGTTGTTGCAACGGGCACTTTTGGCGGTGCAATTGCAAGGCAGGCAGATTTTGTAAAAGAAGTTAGTGATTTGGGTGTTGAAGCCGTAATTGCGATAACAGGTCTGCTCGCTGATGAAAATGATTCAGACGAGGTATTTGACGAAAACGTTTTTGATTTGCTTAACCAGACAGACAACATTCCAATAGGCTTTTATGAGTGTCCTGTACCTTACAAACGTGTATTAAAACCTCAGCAGTTAAGTAATTTTGTAGATACTGGCCGGGTGATCTATCACAAAGATACCTGCCTTGATTTAGCGCAGATTAAAGAAAAATTAGCGCTTACGCAAGGCCACAAATTTGGATTGTACGATGCTTATATCGTTCATGCAGTAGAATCTTTAGAAGCCGGTTCGGCGGGGTTATCCTGCATTCAGGGCAATTATTTCCCCGAATTAATTGTTTGGCTTTGCGATCATTACAACGATTCTTCCTTAGCAGAAGAAGTTAAGATTGTGCAACAGTTTTTAATTGATAATATGGACGTTATGCACAATGTTTATCCAATCGTATCAAAGTATTTCCTTCAAAAACGGGGATTGGACATATCCACATTTACAAGAAGAGCGGTCGGGAACTTTAGTCCGGGTGTAATGAAGGCGGTAGAAAAATTATTTGATGATTATACAGCTTTGAGAAGCGAACTCAATATTCAGGTTTATATTTAATTTATTGGATTAAACGACAAACGGCGCAGCCCGGAGCATCGATTTAAATGCTAGTTTAAATACTTCCTTTTATAATCTAACGGAGTCATACCTGTCACCTTTTTAAAATGCCTGTAAAAGTTTGATACATTGTTAAATCCACAATCAAAGCATATCATTTCGGTAGGCAATTTATTTTCAATCAAAAACCGGCAAGCATGGCTCACCCTGATTTCAATTAAAAAATCATAATAAGTTTTCTTAGTCATCAGTTTAAAATACCTGCAAAAGGAGGTAACACTCAAATTGCTTAACGAAGCCACTTCATCAAGCGTTATGTCTTTTTTATAATTGCTTAACGTGTAGGTGCAAATTTTATTTATTCTTAAAGTTTCCGATTCGTTTGATTGATAGAAAGTGTTTTTGCTGGTTACAATCGTTTCGTATTCATCCGTTTCTGCGAGGGTTTTTAAAATCGATAAAAGAATAATGATGCGATCGAGATTAGTGGCGTCAATTGCAGCTTTCATCAAATCAATAAGCTTTTCTTTTGCAGCTCCCTTAATAATTAGTCCGCTTTTTGCCTTTTCGAACAATTTCGGTATCAGGTAAGCTTCAGGTAAATTAACCAAATATTTTCCGAGGCAATCCGGCAAAAAGTGTATCACCATGGCCTCGGTTTTCAAGTCAGGATTTCCCTGAAAGTATTCATCTTTACAACGCCAGGTATGGGGCAGGTTTTCGCCAAGTAACACCATTTCATCGGGCACAAAATTGCTGATATTATCGCCAATAAAACGAACGCCTTCACCTTTTATAACGTAGTGCAGTTCTAACTCCGGGTGGTAATGCCAGATGTTTCCAAAATCAGGTTTTACATCATGACGGATGCTGAATGAACTTTGAAGTGTTACCGGGACTTTATGAAAATGAGGTTTCATGATTTAGGGATATTGGTTAGGGCTGCCTGATTAATGTTTGCACATCATAAGCTTAAAACATTAAAGTTAGCTTATGCTATGATAATATCCTATATTAATTTGATAAAAAGTTTCATTAAATACCAATTATGATTGTTGAATTTTGTATAAAGCCCGCTGGGTATTAACCAAAATATAAACCGACATTTTATTTATATAAAAATAATTTGTTTATTAATGAATCATGGACCTCACTAAACAAGGCGAAATTTTATTGGTTTCCAGCGGAGATTTAAGACTTTCTGCAAACCAGAACTGCTGGCCTGCACAGGTTGAAATGGAAAGAAAATTAACTGCTGCAATTGAGAAGTTCGGTTGGACAGTTAAGCGTGCTCACGATTATATCCCCGAGAAAAAGCATGGTTTTATAGATTCGCAACGGATGGGAATGGATATTTTCCGAAATATAAATCCAAAACAACCCTTAATCGTTGCGGAAAGCGTTTGGCAATATTCTCATCATGTATTTGCAGGCTTAACATCACATTTGGGGCCAATATTAACTGTTGCAAACTGGAGCGGGCAATGGCCCGGATTGGTTGGCATGCTAAACTTGAACGGTTGTTTAACAAAAGCAGATGTTAATTACAGCACACTTTGGAGCGAGAACTTTACCGATGAATTTTTTACCAGTGGTTTACAAGAATGGTTATCGACCGGAAAAATTACTCACAAAGAGAATCATGTAATTAGTTTTAGTCAAACGAAAATTCCACTGGCCGATGAAAAAACGGGTAGAACATTCGCAGCTGCTTTGAAAGAACGTAAAGTGATAATGGGCGTTTTTGATGAGGGCTGCATGGGGATGTACAATGCCATTATACCTGATGAATTGCTCCACAAAACTGGTTTTTTTAAAGAAAGGTTAAGTCAGTCGGCGCTTTATGCCGCAATGCTTGATGTTAGTGACCAGGAAGCAGCAGCTGTTTTAGATTGGTTACTGGCAAAAGGCATGACTTTTAACTGGGGAACAAATGAGGAAACTGACCTAACAAAAACGCAAACCTTGTGGCAATGTAAAATGTACATTGCGGCCATGCGTATTGCCGACGATTTTAGCTGCGACACAATCGGAATCCAGTATCAGCAGGGCTTAAAGGATTTAACTGTTGCAAGCGATTTGGTAGAAGGCTTGTTAAATAATCAAGACCGACCGCCGGTATTCTCCAAAAGTGGCAAAGAACTCTATACAAAACAAGCACTTCCACATTTTAACGAGGTTGATGAATGTGCTGGATTGGATGCCTTGCTAACCTATCAGTTGTGGAAAGAATTAGGCATGAGTGGCGAAAATACCTTACACGATATTCGCTGGGGTGAGCATTATCTGGGTGAAGGCATAAACGATTTTGTGTGGCTTTTCTTAATCTCTGGCGCAGCACCTGCCGAACATTTCATCGGCGGATATGAAGGCGCCAGTAGTGAACGGCAGCCGCCAATGTATTTTCGCCTGGGCGGCGGAACCTTAAAAGGAATAAGTAAGCCTGGTTTCATCGTTTGGAGTCGCGTTTACATTGCAAATAATGAGTTACAATGTGATTTAGGTGTTGGTGAAGTTGTTTCTTTGCCACCAGCAGAAACGGAAAGGCGTTGGAACAATACAACGCCCGAATGGCCAATAATGCATGCGGTTTTGAAAGGCGTTAGCAGAGATCAGCTAATGGCAAGGCACAAGGCGAATCATATACAGGTTGTTTATGCAAATAATGAAGCAACTGCACATCAAGCCTGTAGAATTAAGGCTGCGGCATTAAATGAACTGGGTTTAAAAGTTCATTTTTGTGGAGATGTGCAGCTTATCAATAATAATTAACTAAAATATAAAGTAATGAAATTATCAATCCTGGTTTTGTTTTTAATGCTCTCAAATGTTGCCGGTAGTTTTGCACAAAATGCGTCATCTGATGATGAAAAGGCAAAATATTTAAAAACCATTACCGAGCGGGCAGCTAAAATTGCAGCAACCCTTACTTTAAACGATGCCACTAAAACTGAAAAAGTAAGCAATATCATTCGCGATCAATACAGCAACCTCAACGACATCTACATTGCCCGAGATGCTAAGTATAAAGAAATCAAAGAGAAGAATAAAGATAATAAGGCCGTTAGAGATACGGCTATTGCTGAGCAAAATCGTAAAACAGAAGCACAGCTGGCTAAGCTGCATAAAAAATACATTGCCAAGCTTTCTTCAAACTTAACTGCTGAGCAGGTAGATCTGGTAAAAAACGGAATGACTTATAACGTATTACCAATTACTTACAAAGCTTACCAGGAAGAAATCTTAACCTTAACAGATGCGCAAAAGAAGCAAATTTTAGTTTGGTTAACCGAAGCAAGAGAACATGCGATAGATGCAGAATCATCAGATAAAAAGCATGCCTGGTTTGGTAAATACAAGGGCCGGATTAATAACTATTTATCAGCCGCTGGTTACGATTTAAAAAAAGAAGGAATAGAGTGGGAGAAAAGACGCAAAGAAAAAGAACAAAAGAATTAATGATAATCTGAAAGAATTTTAACCGGAAAATTTTTTTAACATTTTTTATTTAAGAATATTTCATTTATATATGAATTAATTTCTATATTGTATTGAAATTAAAAATGTTACTTTAACGTTTATTATTTTTGGCTTTAAGCGCCTGTAATTAAACGGTTTTCGGGTTAACGTTTTTCCTTTTGATTGTAACTAAAAAAGTATTCTTATACTTTCTAACCAAATTATAAACTTAATAAAATTCAGTAGTGGGCTATCTTAATCAGAACTTCCGTGTAAATTCTTGCGTGATTTTGGCTTTTGACGTTCATCTTCAACACGCACCATTTTAACATATTTTCATCAACGCTATAACCAATTTTCAATCAGTGATAAAAAGGTAATTCTTCAAAGAGAAGGGAATTAAAAACTAACCAAATTATAAATATGAACTTAAAATTTTTACGCAAACTTTCTTTGTCCTTGCTGCTAACGCTGGTGGCGAGTACAATTCTATTTGCTCAGGATCGAAAGATTACCGGTAAAGTAGTCGATCAATCTGATGGAACAGGTATTCCGGGGGTAAATGTTAGCTTAAAAGGTGTGCCAAGTAATGTGAGCACAAACGCTGATGGCGTTTATACCATTCAGGTTAAATCTAATTCTGATGTGTTGGTGTTTTCGTACATCGGCTACGCCAGACAGCAGGTATCGGTGGGTAATCAGACAACTATAAATGTAAAGTTAGTTTCAGATATTAAAGATTTGGATGGCGATGCTGTTGTAATTGTGGGTTACGGTACGCAGAAAAAAACATCTTTAACGGGCGCCGTTTCTACTCCTGATTTAAAAAAGGTAGAAGACATTCCGGCGCTTAATATTACTTCAGCTTTACGCGGTACGGTAGTTGGTTTAAGTGTTTCTGGCGGCGCTCAACGTCCGGGTCAGGGTACAACGATTACAGTTCGTAACCCGGTTGCCTATGCAAAAGACGGCGGACAGGGAACAAACCCAATTTTTGTTATAGATGATATCATCAGAACTCAATCCGATTTCGACCAGCTGGACATAAACGAGGTAGAGAGTGTAGCGATTTTGAAAGATGCTGAAGCGGCAATTTTCGGTGTTCAAGGTGCAAACGGTGTTGTTATGGTTCGTACCAAAAAAGGAAGAATTGGTGCTCCAAAATTTACTTTAAGCACTTCACTTGGTGTATCAACCGCCACTACTATGCCTAAATTGATGAATTCATCGCAATTAGGTTCTTTTCTAAACGATTATACCCAGGCATCAGCTTATATTCAAACGGTTCCTGGGGTTCCAGTTCCAAATTACTACAATGCCGACGGTTATCTGGTTAACGGAACTACCGGCGTGGTTGCTACAACGAGAAATGCTAACTGGTATACTCCGGATGAGCTTGCGTATTTTGCCAACAACAGTCACAATTATTTTGACGATGCCTTTAAAGATGCTTATGTATGGCGTACTGCACTTAATATTAGCGGTGGTTCTGATAAAGTAACTTATTTTATCGGCGGCGATTATGTAAATCAAAATTCCAATTTCAAAGGCATTAACTCTTATAAATATGGTTTAAGGGCAACTGTTGAAGCTAAACCTGCTAAAGGTTTGGTAACTTCACTATCTCTAAATACTAATGTTGGTTATTCACGTAGTTATTGGTACAAACTTACAAGTACATCAGAAAGTTTAGATAACGATGCCGCTTCACTGCAAAATGTGCAGCCATGGCAGGAGTATTTTATAAATGGAAATCCGGTAGTAATCGGTGGCAGCAACACCGGTGGTAACGATAACATTAACTTTTTCCAGATTCAGAATTCCAATAACTACACAGGCGGAACAAGTACATCAACCAATATTTTAGGAAAAGTTACTTACGAAATTCCTGGCGTTAAAGGCTTAACGGCTACAGCTACTTTTAACAAGAATTTAAATAGTGCCAACAACAAGCAGTTTGGTACAACATTCGTTTATTATAAATACGCAGGTTTAGGTGCAAACAATCACATTCCTGGGGGTGCGCTTTTGGGAACTTTTAATGTTCTTAACGGAGATAAGGTTCGTTTAAATCCAACTTTTGCCGATTCTTACCAATTTGATGGAGGATTAAACTATCAGCGTACCTTTGGTAAACATAACATTTCGGCAATTGCCCTATTCGAACAACGCGAGCAATATAGTGAAGGCGTTGCTGCAGAAAGTACAGGTGTAGTGGTTGGCGCATTACCTTACCAAACATTTACTACGGGTGTGAGCAGTTCAACGCAGACTGGTCAGTTAGGACTTGCAGGTTTCCAGGCCTTTATTTCCCGTGTTAATTATGATTATGATGGTAAATATTTAGCGCAGTTGGTTTTCCGTGCTGATGGTAGCTCCAGATTTGCTCCCGGAAACAACTGGGGATATTTTCCGGCAGCTTCAGCTGGATGGGTGTTATCGAAAGAATCATTCATCGCTGATAACTTTAAATGGATAGACCAGTTAAAAGTTCGTGTTTCGGTTGGTTTATCGGGTGTAGATAATACAAAAGCCTACCAATATCAGGCAAACTATAATTTAGGTACCGGAAGCGGTGGCGGTGCCGTATTTGGCGAAGGCGATAGAAGTATTGCAATTAAACCGAATCTGGCCATTCCTAATGCAGATGTTAGATGGAACAAGGAACTTAAAACCGACTACGGTGTAGATATGGCTTTCCTCAAAAATCGTCTGTCTGTTTCTGCAGATTACTTTTATAACTATGGAAGAAACATTTTAACTGCATTAAATTCATCTGTTCCTGCAACAATTGGTGCTACAACGCCAACAGAAAACTTTAATAATGTAAATACATTTGGTTACGAATTCTCACTTGCGTGGAGAGACAACATTGGTAAAGACATAACCTATAGTTTTAGTCCTTTTTATTCGTGGATGGACAATAAAGCATTAAAAGTTGATCAATCTGCAAGCATTGTTGGTACAATACAAGATGTTACCGGTCGTTCTACCGATTTGGGTGTTTTCGGTTACAAATCTTTAGGCCTTATCAGAACACAAGCAGATGCTGATGCAATTATAGCACAACGTGCTGCAGCAGCCGGCGGTGCAGCTAACGTTAAAATATTAGGCCAGCCGCTTCAACCGGGAATGATAAACTACGAAGACGTTAATGGCGACGGGGTTATTTCAACAGATTTAAAAGATCAGTCGTATGTTAAAGCACGACAAAACAACCACAACAGCCTCGGCTTAAACTTCAGTGTTGGTTACAAAGGTTTAAACTTAAATGTAATTATGGGCATGTCGTGGGGCGGTTGGACATCCATTGATGGCCTTAAACCTGCCAATCAATCAAGTTCCTCAACAGGCGCATCTATTTACGATAACAGAGCGGTTTACTGGGTTGACCACTGGACTCCAACAAATACAACTGCAGCATATCCAAATCCATTTTTTAGAACCAATTTCGAAGCAAATTCTGATTTCTGGCTGGTTAGCGCAACAAGTTTCAACGTGAGCAGCTTAAATTTGAGCTATTCAATCCCAACAAGATTTGCGAACAAAATTGGCATGTCGAGCGCAAGAGTTTATGCGGTTGCAACTAATCCAATTCAGTTTATAAACCCTTTTCCTGATGGTTACAGAGATTTAGCAACTTCATTATACAGCTATCCAACACTCAAAACCTGGTCGTTCGGTATTAACGTAGGCTTTTAATATTTATCAACATGAAAAAAATATTCACCATATCAGCAGCTTGTTTAGTAGTTTTAGGACTAAGCAACTGTAAAAAAGTTCTTGAACAGCAAGACATAAGTACTTTTACTGCAGATCAGGTTTTTAACGATTCAACAACTGCAAAATTAAATGTCGATTATTTGTATAGTCAAAATCAGCCGGGCTGGTTTGGCACAACTGGAGGTTCAATACACTCAGCCGGCACCTATAATTTAACCGAAGAAAGTCAGGGAAGTAATGTGTTCGTTTTGGGTACGGCAACAATCGAAAGCGTAACCGATATCGGCACAACAAACACAACGTCTAACGCCTACGGTAAAATACGCACAATTAACACTTTTATTAGAGACATAAATGCCGGTACATTAGACATTGCCGTAAAAAGAAGGTTTGCAGCACAGGCTTATTTTTGGAGAGCTTACCGTTATTTCGAGCTGGCAAAATTATATGGAGGCGTTCCCTTAATTTTAGTTCCGCTTGATGCCGTTGGCGAGGATGCAAAAAAAGCAGCCTTGGTTCCACGGAGTAAAACAAGCGAAGTTTTTGCCCAGATTAAGCGGGATTTAGATTCCTGCGTTAAATATCTTCCGGGCAGATGGCCAAAAGCGGCAGATTATGGAAGAATTACATCTGGTGCTGCGGCGGCTTTTAAGGGTCGTGTGTTGTTAACCTATGCAAGTCCGGAATTTAACCCTAATAACGATGTTGCCAGGTGGCAAGATGCTTACGATGCAAACAAAACTGCAGTAACGCTTTTATCAGCGAATGGCTACGGACTTTATTCTAAGTGGGATTATACCATGTGGACTCTTGATGGAGCAAATGAAGGTGGAATTCCAAAAAATCCTGAGGCTGTTTTAGTTACAGAATACAATACAGCAACTGCTGATGCTGCGGCAAATAGCAATACTTATGACAATGGCGCCAGACCAAGGTCGGTATCAGGTGGCGGATCTTACACACCGAGTTACGAAATGAGTTTAGCTTTTCCGATGGCTGATGGTAAGCCGGCTACAGGTACAGGAGCCTCAACAAAATATCCTTATGCTTTAACAACTTTCTATAAAAACAGAGACCCACGCTTTTATCAAACTGTTGCCTACAATGGCGGTACGTGGGGCAGTGTTCTCGGTTCGTCGCGTTTGTGGACTTACTTTTACTTCACTAATTCTGCGGGAACAACCAATAAGTCTACAGAATCTACAGCAAGCAATACTGGTTTCTATTTACGTAAAGGTGTTGATGAAACCCGGGTTTCGCCGACAACTTTTGTAGGTACCGATTGGATTGAGATTCGCTATGCTGAAGTTTTATTAAATTTAGCAGAATGTGCTGCAGAGATTAATAAAACCGGACAGGCTGATGAAGGTTACGCAAACTTAATCGCGATTAGAAAAAGAGCAGGTTTAGAAGCAGGAACTGATGGTTTGTATGGCTTAGCTGCAGGGATGAGCAAAACAGACTTAGTTAGCGCAATTATGAGAGAAAGACAGATTGAACTTGCTTTTGAGGGTAAAAGGTTCTTCGACTTAAGAAGAAGAAAATTACTTGAATCGACACTGAATGGTACAAGGAGAAATGCACTTGTTGTACAGCTTAAAAACACAAGTACATCAACTGATTACATTGCTTTAACAAGAGAAGCTTCTGCAGCAACGTCTTTAGATGCACTTTACGCTTCGAGTTTTACGGTAAGTTTGAAACAACTTGATACACAAAACATAAACTTTCAGGCAGGAAACTATTTTTATGGTATCCCTACGGCAGCAATTAGCAACAATATTAATTTGCAACAAACGAATACCTGGGGTGGGCCATTCGATCCGCTACAGTAAGGTTAACGCAGGTTGATACTTAAATATCGCTGCGCTCATTTATATATTTGGTTTAAAGGAAGCAATTTATTGCTTCCTTTTTTTATTTAAGAATGTTACATTTATATATGAATTTTATTTCTATCTTGTAACGTGGCTGAAGTAATTGGTTAACATACTTGTTAATATTTTTGCGGGTTGGTAATATCCTACAAAACGTGGCGAAAATTATACAGGAAACAGCTATAATTTGATTGCAAATTTGAAATAAATATACTTTCTAACCAAAATTTATAAACGAAGATATCAATAAGAATGAGCCTTGATTTTTAGGATTTTGATTCATCACTTTCAAAACCTCAACCAATGCTTCATCTCTTTTGTTTCTTAAAGCGAGCGAAACACAAATGAAAAGAAAATTTTTAAATCTGTTGGTTTCAACAGCATTAATGCTCTCCGCACATTCTTCTTTTGCCCAATATCCAAATATTCCGGCTGATGTAAAAAAATCATCAGATTCTATGATGAAGGAAGCTTATCATCAATCGGATATTGCCTGGGAAAAAGCCAAGCCCATTATCGCCAGAGAAGCAGCAGAAGGTAAACCTTATATTCCATGGGCCGGGCGGCCAAACGATTTACCGCAATCAGAATTATTAGCATTTCCGGGTGCTGAAGGCGGCGGTGCTTACAGCTTTGGCGGTCACGGTGGAAGAGTTATTGTTGTAAAAAACTTAAACGACAGCGGTCCGGGTTCGTTACGCGATGCTTGCGAGCAGGGTGGGGCCAGGATAGTCGTTTTCAACGTTGCGGGGATTATCAAACTAAAAACGCCGCTAATTATTCGTGCACCTTACATTACTATTGCCGGGCAGACAGCGCCAGGCGATGGCGTTTGCGTTGCAGGTGAATCGGTTTGGTTGAACACGCACGATGTTATTGTTCGTTTCATGCGGTTTAGAAGAGGTGAAACTTTCGTAGGCCGCCGCGACGATGCCATTGGCGGGAACCCGGTTGGAAACATTATGATTGACCATGTTTCGGCAAGCTGGGGCCTGGATGAAAACATGTCGATGTATCGCCACATGTATAACGACAGCACCGGTAAAACGGAAGAGAAATTAGGTACTGTTAACATTACCATTCAAAATTCAATTTTTGCTGAAGCCTTAGATTACTGGAACCATGCTTTTGGCTCTACTTTAGGTGGAGAAAATTGCGCTTTCGTTCGTAACCTTTGGGCAGATAATGGCGCCCGGAACCCGTCGATTGGCTGGAACGGAATTTTCAACTTCGCCAATAACGTAGTATTTAACTGGAATAACCGTTCTACCGATGGTGGCGATTACACAGCGCAATATAACATCATAAACAATTTCTATAAACCAGGGCCTGTTACCGATTTAAAAGATGCAATTTCTTATCGCATCTTAAAGCCTGAATCTGGCCGAAGTAAATTGCCTTATGTGGTTTTTGGCAGAGCCTATGTTAATGGAAACATTATTGATGGCAATGAAAAAGTAACTAAAAATAATTGGGATGGTGGTGTTCAGGTAGAAGATAAAAAGGGAAATTTAATGTCTTTCGAACAGGCATCGCCATATTTTGCCGCGATGAAAGCGAAAAAACCTTTTCCAATGCCAAAATTAACCATAATTCCGACGCTTGCTGCTAAAGATTATGTGTTGGCAAATGCAGGTGCTACTTTACCGAAAAGAGATCCGGTTGATACCCGGGTGATTAAACAGGTAAGAACCGGGAAAATCGAGGTGCATCCTGATGCAAAACCATCTGCTTTTCAATTTGAACATCGAAGATTGCCGGGCGATTCATATAAACTTGGCATCATTACCGAAGTTTCGCAGGTTGGCGGCTATCCGGTTTATAAGGGAACACCCTACAAAGATGCCGACGATGATGGCATGCCTGATGCTTACGAATTAAAGAACGGGTTGAACCCGAAAGATGCATCTGATGCGATGAAAATTACTAAAAGTGGTTACTCAAACATCGAAGTTTACCTAAATAGCGTAGTTCCGGTTTCAATAGTAAAGCCTAACTGAGATGAATAAATATGCTTACCTGGCAATTTTAGCAGCTGTTGTTGGTTTTGCCGATTCTGCTTTTGGCCAATATCCGGTAATTCCGGAAGCGATGGAAAAGAAAGCCGATTCTCTTTTAAAAAGTATCGAGGAGAAATCTGAACTTCAGTTTTTGAAGGTGAAGCCGATAGTTGATGAAGAAGCAAAACATGGCAAACCTTACATTCCATGGGCGGCAAAACCGGGTGATTTACCACAATCAAAAATGGTTGCCTTTCCGGGTGCCGAGGGTGGTGGTGCCTATTCTTTTGGCGGCCGCGGCGGTAAAGTCTTTGTTGTAACCAGTCTGGAAGATGCTGGTAAGGGAACACTCCGTGAGGCTTGTGAACAAGGTGGAGCACGTATTATTGTTTTCAACGTTTCGGGGATCATCAAACTTAAAACGCCGCTGATTATTCGTGCGCCTTATGTTACCATTGCTGGCCAGAGTGCCCCGGGCGATGGCATTTGTGTCGCCGGCGAATCGGTTTGGATTAACACACACGATGTTGTGATTAGATACATGCGCTTCCGCCGGGGAGCAGCCGATGTAACTCGTCGCGATGATGCAATTGGTGGCAATCCGGTAGGAAATATCATTATCGACCACGTTTCCGCAAGTTGGGGATTAGACGAAAATATGTCGATTTATCGCCACGTTTACGACCCAAAAGATGGTTCAAAACCCGAAAAATTGCCAACCGTGAATGTAACCATTCAAAATTCAATTTTTTCTGAGGCATTAGATACTTACAACCACGCATTTGGAAGCACTATCGGGGGGCTAAATTCAACTTTTATGCGAAACCTTTGGGCCTCGAATATCTCCCGCAATCCTTCTGTGGGGATGTATGGAGATTTCGGCTTTGCCAATAACGTAATTTTTAACTGGTGGAACAGGAGTGCCGATGGCGGTGACAATGCCTCGTTTTACAGTTTTATTAATAATTATTACAAGCCAGGGCCAGTTACACCAGCCGGAGCGCCAATTTCTTACCGCATTCTTAAACCAGAATCTGGTAGAGACAAAAGGTTTACCAACGAATTTGGTAAAGCTTATGTAACGGGAAACGTTGTCGAAGGTAATGAGAAAGTAACGCAAAATAATTGGGATGGTGGCGTCCAGCCAGAGAGCAAACGCAACCTGCAAAAGTTGTTAGATTCTATCCGCACGGATAAACCGCTGCCAATGGCAAAGATTTCCATTATCGATACAAAAAAAGCATACGAATATGTTTTAGCCAATGCAGGTGCATCGTTGCCGGTTCGCGATGCAGTTGATCAACGTATTGTAAAACAGGTTGCTACCGGTAAAATAGAGCATGTTGAAGATGGAAAACTGCCTGCAAAACAAAGCTATGTAAAGCGCCGGTTACCGGCAGATTCTTACAAACAGGGAATTATCTCTGATATTGAGCAGGTTGGCGGTTACCCCGAATATAAAGGCAAACCTTATTTAGATAGTGATAATGACGGTATTCCCGATGCCTGGGAAGCTAAAAACGGATTAAATCCGAAGGATGCAAAAGATTCAGGCAAAATTTCAAAATCCGGTTATTCTAATATCGAAGTTTATTTGAATAGCTTAGTAGATGTGAATAAAGTTAGGCCTTTGGGAAACTAACGAAACGCTTACTAATAAGCCGCTTTTAATCATTGAAATAATAAGCTGTTGAGGTACTTTCGCGCCTCAGCGTGATAATAAAGTAAAATGCCAAAAACTAACCACATATTAAGATTTAAAGTATTGCCAGTATTTGGTTTGCTTTTTTTGGCGATAAGCTTTTCTTTTGCGCAAAAAACCAAGCCTGTTGAGCCACCAAAGCCTATTTTTAAAGGCAAAGATGGCAAAATGGCTTATACCGCAGATGAGTTAGGAAACCGGATTCCTGATTTTTCTTATGCAGGTTACATGGCTGGTGAAAAAGCTATTCCAAATGTGGCAATTAAAGTTGTTGTGCCGGTTTCTAAAGGCGATGCTACTTTAAGGATACAATCTGCAATAAATTACGTTTCGAAATTAGCGGCTGGTAAAGATGGATTCCGCGGAGCTGTATTACTCGAAAAAGGCACTTACGAAATAGCGGGGACATTAAAATTAAGTACATCCGGAGTTATACTTCGTGGAAGTGGTTTCGGCGAAAACGGCACAAGACTTTTTGCCACGGGGCTGGATAGAATCGGCGTAATCAGAATTCTGGGTAAAAACAATAAAGTTGAAGAAAAACCGGTAGCCATCACAGATAATTACGTGCCGGTTAACTCCAACAAAGTAACGCTGAATAATAGCAGTGGCTTCAAAGTGGGCGATAGAATCACCATTAACCGGCCATCAACTAAAGAGTGGATTGAAACTTTGAAAACAGTTGAATTCGGAGGTGGCGAGAGCGCTTTAGGATGGAAGCCGGGCACGAGAGATATCCACTGGGATAGAAAAATTCTTGCAATAAATGGCTCAACAATAACTTTTGATGCGCCAATAACAACAGCTTTGGATTCAAAATTCGGTGGCGCAACTGTTGCTAAATATCAATGGGAGGGAAGAATAGCCCAATCTGGCGTAGAAAATTTAAAGCTTGAGTCTGATTTCCATAAGGACAATGTTAAAGATGAATATCACCGCTGGACAGCTATTTGTTTGGAGAATGTGGAAGACGCCTGGGTTCGTCAGGTTGTTTTTGAACATTTTGCCGGCTCGGCTGTAAACGTTCTTGAAACCGCGAAAAGAATTACTGTTGAAGATTGTAAATCACTTGCACCGGTATCAGAAATTGGTGGCGAGCGTCGCTATACATTTTTAACCACTGGGCAGCAAACGCTTTTCCAAAGATTATATTCTGAATATGCTTACCATGATTTTGCGGTTGGTTTCTGTGCGCCCGGGCCAAATGTTTTTCTCCAATGCCAGTCTTATTTACCATTTAGCTTTAGCGGTACAATTGATAGCTGGGCATCGGGCGTTTTGTTTGATATCGTGAATGTCGACGGGCAGGCTTTAAGTTTCCTTAATCGCGGGCAGGATGGACAAGGTGCGGGCTGGAGCGCTGCAAATAGCGTCTTTTGGCAGTGTAGTGCCTCCAGGGTAGATAACTTTTCGCCGCCAACGGCACAAAATTGGGCCTTTGGTACCTGGGCTCAGTTTGCCGGGAACGGGTATTGGGACATGTCTAACGAGCAAATTCAACCCAGGAGTTTGTATTATGCGCAGTTGAAAGACAGACTGGGTAATCAAATAGATTCAAGGGCTTTTGTGCTACCGGTTGAAACCGAGGCGTCGAGTAGTCCGCCGGTAGATGTTGCACTTAAACTAACTAAACTGGCTTACAAGCCTGCATTGACGGTTTCTGAATATATCGATTCGTCTGCAGAAAGGAACAAAATCCCAACGGAGGCGAACCAGGTAAAAAGTATTGATAAAATCGGTATCGATCGCATCAATGAACCAACGCTTGCACCGGCAATGGCCATTAAAGGTGGTTGGTTGGTTCGTGGCGGCCAGCTTGTTGTGGGCAACCGGCAGGAAGTTCCGTGGTGGAATGGAAGTTCCCGTCCTTACGGTTTAAAAAACACTAAATTTCATGTCACACGTTTTGTTCCTGGCCGGGAAGGTAATGGCTTAACAGATGATTTGGAAGCGATTACCGATTCGATGAAAAATGGTTCGGTAAAGGTTTTAGACCATAATTATGGCCTTTGGTACGATAGAAGAAGAGATGATCATGAGCGTATCCGGCGTATGGACGGCGAGGTTTGGGCTCCTTTTTACGAATTACCGTACGCTCGCAGCGGCCAGGATAAAGCCTGGGACGGTTTAAGCAAATATGACATTACAAAGTACAACCTCTGGTATTGGAACAGGTTAAAAACTTTTGCTAATCTCGCCGACCAAAAAGGGTTGGTTTTAATCCACGAAAACTACTTTCAGCACAACATTATCGAAGCAGGAGCACACTATGCAGATTTTCCATGGCGCACTGCAAACAACATTAACAATACCGGTTTTCCCGAACCTGTGCCTTATGCAGGAGATAAGCGGATTTTCATGGCCGAGCAATATTATGATGTAACCAACGAGCATCGCAGCGCAATACATAGAGCTTACATTAGGCAATGCCTGGAGAATTTTGATGGAAATACCGGCGTTATACAATTAATTGGAGCCGAATTTACTGGTCCGCTGCATTTCGTGCAATTCTGGATTGACACAATTAAAGACTGGGAAAAGGAAACAGGCAAACACCCGATCATTGGCTTGAGCGTTACAAAAGATGTTCAAGATGCAATTTTGGCCGACCCGAATCGTGCCGGCGTGGTCGATTTGATTGACATTAGATATTGGCATTACCAGGCCGACGGAACAGCCTATGCTCCTCAGGGCGGATTAAATTTGGCACCAAGACAGCATGCCCGCTTATTGAAACCTAAGAAAACATCTTTCGAAGAGGTCTATCACGCAGTTTCCGAATATAAAAATAGGTTTCCGGCGAAAGCAGTGATTTACTCCGCAGATAGCTTTGACAGTTTTGGCTGGGCAATTTTGATGGCAGGTGGCTCGCTTTCAAATGTTAATGAACTTGATGCATCAGTTTTAACGCTCGCATCAACCATGCAACCCTTTCTTCCGGCTGGTAAAAATGCTAAACAATATGGATTGGAAAATCCTGGGAAGGCTTATATTTTATACAATTCATCTAATACTGCCATCAACCTCGATTTAGGTAAATCGGCCGCTAAATTCAGCGTTAAGGTTTTAGATGCTAAGACCGGAAAAGCCATCAAAGAAGAAAAAATAAATGGTGGAGCTATTGTTAAATTTAATAAGGTAACATCTGGCGTTGAAGTAGTACTCATAAATAAAATTTAACATGAACATTAAATCTCAGCTATACTTTCTCGTTTTCATTTCGCTTATCGTTATCAGCTGTAAGAAAAAAGCTCATTTTGGAGACAAAAGCCTTTTGGTTTCGGGAAATGGAAGATATTTAACAACCGGCGATGGCAATCCGTTTTTCTGGCTGGGCGATACTGGCTGGTTGCTTTTTGGAAGGTTGAGCAGGGAAGAGGCAAATACCTATCTCGATGACCGTAAACAGAAAGGTTTCAATGTAATTCAGGTGATGCTTCTGCATGAGGTGCCATCGAGAAATGTTTATCTTGATTCTTCAGTTGTTCATGCTGATGTTTCAAAACCGATGATTACGCCGGGCAATAATCCGAAAGATTCTTTAGCTTACGATTATTGGGATCATGTAGATTATATTGTTGATAAGGCCGCTGAAAAAGGTCTTTACATGGCAATGGTGCCGGTTTGGGGCACAAATGTTAAAGAAAAGAAAGTTAACAAAACCCAGGCAAAAGCTTATGCCGAATTTTTAGCAAAGCGATATAAAGATAAATGGAATATAATCTGGTTAAATGGTGGCGATATAAAGGGAAGTGAAGGTATGGACGTTTGGAACACGATTGGTGAAACTTTAAGAGCGAACGACCCTAATCACCTCATCACTTTTCACCCGAGGGGGAGGACAGCTTCTTCGCAATGGTTTCAAAAAGCAGCTTGGTGCGATTTTGATATGGTTCAATCTGGTCACCGCCGCTACGACCAGGATACTTCTAAAAATGAGAAACTGCATTATGGCGAAGACAACTGGAAATATATTGAGGCCGATTACCAGTTAAAACCTACTAAGCCAACAATTGATGGAGAACCATCTTATGAGGATATTCCGCAAGGCTTACATGATACACTTGA
Source organism: Pedobacter sp. AC464 (assembly GCF_979253075.1). NCBI lineage: Bacteria > Pseudomonadati > Bacteroidota > Sphingobacteriia > Sphingobacteriales > Sphingobacteriaceae > Pedobacter > Pedobacter sp. AC464. The sequence continues at coordinate 1,666,207 of NZ_CEEDBV010000001.1, read as the reverse complement.
GCCCCGTTGGACAGCCGCTGATGTGAGAAGATACGGTTACTGGTCGGTTTTTGCAGGTGCATTCGGTTATACGTACGGACACAATTCGGTGATGCAGATGTACAAAAAGACTGATTTAAAACCAGCTTACGGTCCGAAAGAACAATGGATTACAGCAATAAATGCACCCGGCGCCAGGCAAATGAAATACATTAAAGATTTGATGTTGTCTCGCTCGTATTTCGACCGCGTACCTGATCAGACTTTGGTTTCTGGAAAAAACGGCGAAAAGTACGAGCGCATTCTGGCAACGCGTGGCGAAGAATTTGCCATGCTCTACAGCTATAGAGGGCGAAATTTTAGTGTTCAAATGGGTAAAATAGATGGCGATGATGTTAAAGCATCCTGGTTCGATCCACGCACCGGAAAAATAACGCCAATTGGCGAGTTTGAAAATAAGGGGATCAAAGAATTTAATCCACCGGGAACGCCTGCAAATGGCAACGACTGGGTTTTGATACTAGATAAAATATAAAATAGTTAAACCGCCGGCATAAGGTGGGGTCACAAAGTAATCTCTCTATAAACAGATGTTTAAAGCAAAATTTATATCGTCATTTCGGTTAGCCATTTTTGGCATGGCTTTGTGTGGATTAACTTCTTGCGCTAAACAAGCTTATTTATTTACCTCTTTCCATGAACCTGCAACTGAAGGATTACGGTTTTTGTACAGCTACGATGCTTACCATTGGACGGATTTGAATAAAACGTTTTTGAAACCTGAAATTGGTACCCAGAAAGTCTTACGCGACCCTTCAATTGTTCAAGGACCCGATGGAACTTTTCACTTAGTTTGGACCTGCAGCTGGAAAGGCGATAGAGGTTTCGGTTATGCAAGTTCTAAAGATTTAATTAACTGGACGACTCAGAAATTTCTTCCCGTTATGGAAACCGAACCCAAAACTGTAAATGTTTGGGCACCCGAGATTTTCTATGATGATGAAAAGCACGAATATGTGATTATTTGGGCATCGACCGTGCCTTTTCGCTTTGCAAAAGGAATTGAAGATGAAGATAATAACCATAGAATGTACAGCATCACCACGAAAGATTTTGTAACCTTTTCTGCACCAAAGTTATTCTTTGACCCTGACTTTAGTGTTATAGATGCCGTAATTGTGAAAAGAGCTGCGAAAGATTATATACTGGTATTGAAGGATAACACCCGCCCAAACCGAAATTTAAAAGTGGCTTTCTCGAAAGAGGTTTTAGGGCCTTATGAAAATGTTTCAGAAACTTTTAGTCCGAAGTTAACCGAAGGCCCAACTGTTGTAAAAGTTAAAAACGACTGGCTTATTTATTTCGATGCTTACGGACAAAAGATTTATTCGGCTTACAAAACATCAGATTTTAAGACATTTAACGATGTAACGGCAGAAGTTTCTGTGCCACAAGGACATAAACATGGTACGATTATAAAAGTAAAAAGAAAAGTGATTGAGAGATTGAAAAAGTAAACCTCACTGCGAGGCAAGGAGCAATCTCTTTTTAAGCCGGATTACATATAACGAAGACGGGGTACTAAGGCTTAGTTGCAAGGTGATTAATAGAATAGAAAAGAAGTGTCGTCATTTCGAGGTAAGAAGCAATCTTAAAGCGAAAGAAAGGAAACCCTTATTTGTAGGATTGCTTCGTACCTCGCAATGACGAAACGCATAAGAATAAAAATGAAAACATTTAAAATACTTGCTTTGACACTACTAACGTTTGCAATTACAAAATTGCATGCGCAAGATACGGTGCGTTACACGGGTAAAACGTTGGTTAATGCAGATTATCATCACGGGCAACTTTCGCCGGTAATGGGCGTTCACAGCATTCAAACGTTTAGGGCAAACAGGGAGCATCCGGAGCTGGCAGAAAATTTTGGCTGGACATACAACCACGCTCCGATGTTAGCCTACTGGAATGGTAAATTTTACATAGAATATCTAAGCGACAAGGTTGGTGAAAGTATTCCGCCGGGACAAACATTAGTTCAATCCTCAAAAGATGGTTATAGCTGGACTAAGCCTGATGTTGTTTTTCCGGTCTATAGAATTCCTGATGGGACAACCAAAGAGGGCAGAACAGATGTTGCCAAAGATTTAGATGCCGTAATGCATCAAAGAATGGGCTTTTACGTGTCCAGCAAAAATGTTTTCCTGGTTTTAGGCTTTTATGCCATCAGTTTTGATGCAAAAGACGACCCGAATGATGGTCATGGTATTGGAAGAGCGGTTCGCGAAATTCAGGCTGATGGAAAGTACGGCCCAATCTATTTTATTCATTACAATCCAGGCTACTCAGAAAAGAACGCCAGATATCCTTACTTCACTAAAAGCAAAAACGCAAACTTTATTCAGGCTTGTAACGAATTGCTTTCCAATAAGTTAATGACACAGCAATGGAATGAGGAAGCTGACAGAAAGGACCCTCTGATTACCTTGCAGAAGCAATATAAAGCGTTTAGTTATTATCATTTACCCGATGGAAGAGTTGTTGGCTTGTGGAAAAATGCGCTAACGGCTATCAGTACCGACAATGGAAAAAGCTGGCCAGAAAGTGCAGTTCGTGCTCCGGGTTTTGTAAATAGTAATGCAAAAATCTGGGGACAAAAAACAAGTGACGGGAGATTTGCAACAGTTTACAATCCTTCAGAATACAGGTGGCCACTGGCAATATCGACAAGCAAAAATGGCTTGGACTACACAAATTTGCTGCTGATTAATGGAGAAATTACACCAATGCGCTATGGCGGAAATTACAAATCTTATGGTCCGCAATATGTTCGGGGCATTGAAGAAGGAAATGGAAAACCTGCCGATGGTAAATTATGGGTAACTTATAGCATGAATAAAGAAGATATCTGGGTTTCTTCGGTTCCGGTGCCTGTTACCGACATCGCGACACAGCATGTAAATGATGACTTTGAAAAATTGCCAAAGGGCAAAGCGTTAGCAATGTGGAACATTTATAGTCCGCTTTGGGCGCCGGTAAGTGTCGAAAATGGTGCGCTGGTTTTAAAAGACAAAGATCCATTCGATTTTGCCAAAGCGGAAAGGTTATTTCCTGCCTCGAAAAAAGTAATCACATCATTTTCGGTTAGCCCAAAACAAAATGACTTTGGTTTGCTCGAGATTGAGCTGCAGGATGCAAAAGGAATGGCAACCGTACGTTTAACTTTTGATACCACCGGAACTTTAAGCGCAAAAGCGGGCGCCCGCTACAAAAATTTTATGAAATATGAAGCCGGAAAAGTTTACAACGTTAAACTGAAATTAGATGCGCACACCCGCTTTTACACAGTTAGCGTAAATGGGAAAGATGTACTAACCAGCTTAGCGTTTCAGCCGGTAGCTGATGTTTCCCGAATCGTTTTTCGCACTGGCGATGTTCGCCGCTTTCCTGATGTTGATACTGCTGCAGACCAAACCTACGACCTAAAAAACGCAGGAGAATACGAGAAAAAAGAGGCGGTATATTCCATTAAATATTTAAGAACGGAGGGATTTTAGGATGATTGATTTTTCTGGAAAAATATATTTTTCAACTCAGAAAACTGCGGTTTCTCCCGCAATTGAGCAATCTTTAAAGCTATTTAAAAGCATTTCTGGTTTTCGTAATACCCACATGGAAGTGGCGGAAAATAAGTCGTCATTTTGCATAAGTTCGGTGTCTTCGCCAAACGCAGGCAAAGCTCTTTTGCTGGTGTTATTTTTGCTGGTTTCACTTTCTGTAAATGCTAAAATACTTTTGCCCCAAATCTTATCTTCCAACATGGTTTTGCAGAGCGATAAACCAATCAATATCTGGGGTTTTGCATCTCCTGACGAAAATGTAAAAGTGGAGTTTGCCGGTCAGACAAAACAAACAAAAGCTGATAAAGATGGAAACTGGTCGGTTGTTCTAAATCCACTAAAAATATCGGCGAAACCGCAGTCGATGACAATTTCAGGCACCAATAAAATCAAATTAGACAATATTTTGGTGGGCGAAGTTTGGTTATGTTCAGGTCAATCCAACATGGAATATCAAATGCGTAAACTTGCGAAAATTCCTAAGCCGAAAAATGAACAATTAGGTTTTCCCGCGGATGAGGTGGAGCAAGCAAACAATAGCCAGATTAGAATTTTTCTGGTGAACCGAAAACAATTGGCAAAGCCAGATTCTATTCATAAAAGTTGGGCTGTTGCCGAAGATTCAGCGCTGCGGGCCTTTTCCGCTGTTGGTTATTTCTTCGGAAAAGAACTTCAAAAAAGATTAGGTGTCCCAGTTGGAATCATTTCTTCTTCCGTTTCCGGAAGCGCAATTGAGCCTTGGATTGCTCAGGAAGCTTTCAACCAGGAAAAATATTTTAATAACCAAAAAGTAAGTAACGACCCAGGTAAGTTTTATGTGCCCATGATCGAACCGCTTTCAAAATTCAAAGTCCGGGGTTTTTTGTGGTACCAGGGCGAAACCAACTGCTTTTTGAATGAAACGCTTAGCTACGCCTATAAAGTTAAAACCTTGATAAACCTTTGGCGAAAAGCCTGGGGCGAACAGCAATTGCCTTTCTACTATGTTCAAATAGCGCCTTACGATTACAGTAAGCAAAAAAGCGATAAAGTTGTACTTACACCAGATACAGAACCCAGTTTTTGGGAAGCGCAACAGCAGGTTTTACGCATACCATTTACCGGCATGATTTCAACATCAGATTTAAATGACAACGGCGCAGACTTGCACCCAACTTACAAATGGGAAGTAGGCAGAAGGTTAGCTTTGATGGCCCTTGGGAAAACTTATCAGCAAAAGATAAATTTTTCGGGCCCGATTTACAAAGCAGTTTCTTATAAAAACGGTAAAGCGCTGCTCGAATTCGATTACCTGAACTCAGCTAAGTCGTCTTCATTAACGGGTTTTACGATTGCCGGTCACGATGGCAAATTTGTAAATGCAGAGGCTTTTGTTCAGAATGATAGGGTTATCGTTTATTCAAAGGAAATTTCTGCCCCGGCTGCCGTGCGTTATAACTGGACAGAAAGCCCGGCAGGAAACTTCTACAGCAATGGCCTGCCTGCGCTACCTTTCAGAACTGATAATCCCCTAACCGCCAAGTTTAAAGTGAACTAATGAAAGCCAGATTGATACTTCTTTTTTTTTCGATAATGATGTTTGGCGCTGCAAATGCACAGCTTACGGAAAAAATGTACCTGTCAGGAACTGGAAACGACAACACCATTAATTGGGATTTTTTCTGCACAGCGGGCGCAAATTCGGGTAAATGGACAACCATTCCGGTACCGTCAAACTGGGAATTGCAGGGCTTTGGAAAGTACAATTATGGTTTTAATAAAGAAGAAAATAAAGGTAAAGAACAAGGGCTTTACAGGTTCAGGTTCGTGGTTCCGGCAAATTGGAAAGACAAGAAAATAAATATTGTTTTCGAGGGTTCGATGACGGATACTGAAGTTAAAATAAACGGAAAATCGGCGGGTGCAATTCACCAGGGTTCGTTTTACGTTTTTAAATACGATATTTCTAAAATCGTAAAAACGGGCAGCGATAATTTGCTCGAAGTTACGGTTTCAAAGCATTCTGCTAATCAATCGGTTAATGAAGCAGAGCGCAAAGCCGATTTCTGGATTTTTGGAGGCATTTTCAGGCCGGTTTATTTAGAAGCCGAGCCCCAAACGCATGTTAACCGGTTTCAGATTGATGCCAAAGCCGACGGTAGTTTTAATGCGCAATTGGTTTTTACCGGAGATGCTGATAAGGTGGAAGTGGAACTGTCTACAAAAGATGAAAAACGATTTGGAAGCAAATTTACAACCTCAATCAAAAAAGGTTCGCAAAAAATAATGTTGAACCATCAATTTTCGGATCCTAAACTATGGTCGTCAGAATTTCCGAATCTTTATGCCGCAACTTTTACCTTAATAAAAAACGGTAAGGAAGTTCATCGGCTTACAAAGCAAATTGGGTTTAGGACAATAGAGGTTAAGGAACGCGACGGGGTTTATGTTAATGGCGTAAAAATAAAATTCAAAGGCGTAAACCGACACTCTTTTTATCCTTCATCAGGCAGAACAACCAGTAAAAAAATCAGCATTGCCGATGTTGAACTTATGAAAGAAATGAACATGAATGCCGTTCGTATGTCGCACTATCCGCCTGACGGGCACTTTTTAGATGTCTGCGATTCGCTCGGTTTATATGTTATGGACGAGTTGGCGGGCTGGCACGGAACCTACGATACGCCAACAGGTACAAAATTGATGAGGGAGATGATGGTGAATGATGAGAACCATCCATCAATTATTTTCTGGGCAAATGGAAATGAAGGTGGCCACAACCGTGAACTCGACCACCTTTTTGTTGAAGAAGACATTCAGAAACGGCCGGTTATTCATCCCTGGGAAGTTTTTAATGGTTTCGAAACCACCCACTATCGCGAATATAATTATGGGATTGGTAGTTACGACCATGGTCACAACATTTTAATGCCGACCGAATTTTTGCATGGCATGTGGGATGGTGGTCATGGTGCGGGCATAGAAGATTATTGGAATGCAATGTGGAATAACCCGCTTTCTGCAGGTGGTTTCTTGTGGGATTTTGCCGACCAGGCGGTAGTTCGTACTGATAAAAACCGCGAACTTGATACCGATGGAAACCATGGTCCTGATGGCATAGTTGGCCCATACCATGAGAAGGAAGGCAGTTTCTTCACAATTAAGGAAGTTTGGAGCCCTGTTTTTGTAGAGCATCGCGAAATGACTGCAGGGTTTGACGGATCCTTTTTGCTGGAAAACCGTTACGCCTTTACAAACGTCAATCAATGCTCTTTCGAATGGAAACTAAAAAAGCTCGGGGCGCAAAGAGATGGTGAATTTAAGGCCGGGAAGGCAAGTGCACCAAATATTAAGCCGTTCGAAAAGGGGAAATTACAAATCACTCTTCCTGCCGACTGGCGAACTTTTGACGCCTTTTACCTCACCATAAAAGATGTTTATGGCAAAGAATTATTTACCTGGAGTTTTCCAATTACTTTGCCTGCTACCGATGCACAAAAAATCGTATCAACAACGGGGAGTTCAAAAGTGGTTTTAAACGAAGACGCTCAAAGTTTCAGGGTTTCTGCAAATGGAATTGGTTTAACCTTTAATAAAACAACCGGTTTACTGCAACAAGCCAAAAATGCCAGTGGCATAATTCCATTTACAAACGGGCCCATTTTGCAGGAAGGTGTTAATAATTTCAAAAATTTTAGCGCTAAGATGGATGGCGAAAATCTGGTTATAGCGTCCAAATTTGATAAGAAAGAAAGCTGGAACACGTTAACCTGGACTGTTTATCCCTCGGGCTGGCTGAAAATGGAAGTTCGGTATTTTCCATCAGAATACTTTACCACTTTCGTGGGATTGAATTTCTCCTACCCCGAAAAGGATATCAAAAGTGTTAACTACAAAGGCAACGGCCCATATCGCGTTTGGAAAAATAGAATGAAAGGCACAGAATTCGGGATTTGGAAAAAGGATTACAACGACTCCGCTACCGGCGAACCTGCATGGCAATATCCCGAGTTTAAAGGCTATTACGCTAACATGTACTGGTGTGAGTTTACGGGTAAAAATCAATCGTTCAAAGTAGTAACGGACAGGGAGGATGTTTTCATGAGGTTGTTTACTCCCAGGAAATCAAAAGATACAGAGTATGATAACATCAGCCCAACTTTCCCTAACGGCGATATTTCCTTCATGAATGCAATTTCAGCAATTGGAACTAAAACCCAGAAACCAGAAACAACCGGCCCGATGGGTATGAAAAATATTTATTACGATTTTGATAAAGACCCAAGCAGGGCATTAAACATGACTTTGTATTTTGATTTTTCAATTAAATGAAACTGCCAAGGATAATGGGAGAGCGGTAAATATTTAAACGATAACGGAGAAAACTTCAATCAAATCACTCAGAAATTTATGAGTGGGTGGGCAAAGGAAGTTAAATTAATAGTTGCCCCTGGAAGTCAGCGACAATAATTGAAAGATAAGAAATTAAAAAAAAAGTGTTTCACTTAACCGGTTAATCACTGCGAAACGAAATGAACATAAAAATCTACATATTGATAATCAGCATTTGGCTGCTAACATTTACCAAGTTGGCGGCGCAGGTTTCCTTGCAAAATACCACCTGCGAAATGCTTGAAAATCCTTTAGGAATTGATGTTCAAAAACCGCGTTTTGGCTGGCAAATCAGCTCAGGCGAACGCAATGTTATGCAAACGGCCTATCAGGTATTGGTTTCATCATCTGCTGAAAAGCTAAATGCTGGTGAAGGTGATTTGTGGGACTCGAAAAAGGTAAGTTCTGCAGAATCTATTTATGTTAATTACAATGGTAAGGCGCTTAAGAGTAGATTGAAGGCTTATTGGAAAGTTAAAGTATGGACAACTGCCGGCGAGAGCGAATGGTGTAAAGTAAACTATTTTTCGATGGGTTTACTGTATTATAAAGACTGGCCTAAGGGTTGGATTGGGTTCGACAGGGCTTTCCCCTGGGATAACATCAAAACCGATTCCCGGCTTTCGGCACGTTATTTCAGAAAGGAATTTCAAACTACGAGAGCGGTTAAATCCGCTACAGCATCCATTATCGGCTTAGGTTTATATGAGCTTTTTATCAACGGTAAAAAAGTGGGGGAGGATGTATTGTCGCCATCGCCAACGGATTTCACAAAAAATGTAAAGTACAATACTTATGATGTTACCAGCTACATCCAAAATGGGAAAAACGCGATTGGTACAATTTTAGGTAATGGTCGGTTTTTCGCCATGCGCCAAAATGAAAAGCCTTATAAAATTAAAACCTTTGGTTTTCCAAAAATGCTGCTGAACGTAAACATTGTTTACACGGATGGAACAAGCACCAACATTGATACAGATGATAGTTGGAAGGGCACAACCGACGGACCAATCAGAGCCAACAATGAATATGATGGCGAAGAATATGATGCAAATAAAGAATTTACTGATTGGAATAAAAGTGGATTTGATGACAGCAAATGGGCAAAAGCCGAATTTGTTCAGGAACCTACAGGTGTAATAGAGGCCCAAATGAACGAAAATATGCGGGTGATGAAGACTTTGAAACCAGTCTCGGTTAGCAAGCTGTCAGGCGGTAGATACATCCTGGATATGGGGCAGAATATGGTAGGCTGGTTGCAAATTAAAGTGAGGGGTGTAAAAGGGAAGCAAATTAAGATGCGCTTTGCCGAATCGTTGCAAACCAATGGCGAACTTTTTACCGCCAACCTTCGTAATGCAAAATGTACCGATTTGTACACCTTGAAGGGTGCTGAAACTGAAACGTGGGAGCCTACTTTTGCTTACCGTGGCTTTAGATATGTGGAACTTTCCGGCTACGCTTACCAGCCATCACTAAATGATTTTGTTGGAAAAATGATTTATGATAATGTTAAAACCGTTGGAACGTTTGAAACATCGGATGAATTAACCAATCAGATTTTCAAAAATGCGTGGTGGGGAATTGCCGGAAGTTATAAAGGCATCCCGGTCGACTGTCCGCAACGCAACGAGCGCATGCCATGGCTGGGTGATAGAGGTGCGGTTGCTTATGGCGAAAGTTTCGTTTTTGACAATGGCAGGTTCTACACCAAGTGGTTGCAAGACATCAGAAATTCACAGAAGGAAGATGGTGCCATCCCCGATGTTGCGCCAGCTTTCTGGCGATATTACAGCGACAATATGACCTGGCCCGGTGCCATGCTTTTGGTAACGGAAATGGTTTACAAGCAAACCGGCGATGTTAATGCCGTTCGGGATAATTATCCGGCGATGAAAAAGTGGTTAGCTTACATGCAAGACCGCTATATGAAAGATTATATTTTAACCAAAGATAGCTACGGCGATTGGTGCATGCCACCCCTAACAATTGAAATTGGAAGAGGAAAAAGTGCCGATAAAAAGTATCCTTCAGAATTAATTTCAACGGCTTATTATTATCATTTTACGCAGTTGATGATGCAGTTTGCCAATGCAATTGGTAATGTGGAAGATGTTAAAAGCTATGAGTTGCTGGGCGATAAAATCAAAGATGCTTTCAACCAAAAATATTATAACGACGAAAAAGCTTATTATGCCTCCAATGCATTAACAGACAATATTATTCCGCTCTATTTTGGTTTGGTTCCAAAGGAAAAAGTTGAAAAAGTTTTTAAGAACATTACTTATACGGTCGAGGTAACAAACGGGGGCCATCTAAGTAATGGACTGGTAGGTATCCAATGGTTAATGCGTTGCTTAAACGATTACGGCAGGCCTGATTTGGCTTATTCCATCGCCACAAAAAAATCTTACCCAAGTTGGGGCTATATGGTTGAAAACGGTGCCACCACAATTTGGGAATTATGGAATGGAAACACTGCCGACCCAAAAATGAATTCGCAAAATCACGTCATGATGCTTGGCGATTTGCTAATCTGGTATTACGAAAATCTGGCCGGAATAAAGTCCGAATATGGTGCCTTTAAACAAATTATAATGAAGCCTGAAATGATAAACGGTTTAAATTCAGTAAATGCCAGCTACAATTCGGTTTATGGTTTAATCAAAAGCGCCTACAGTAAAACTGGAAAATCGTTTAACTGGAAGGTCACGATTCCGCCAAATACAAAGGCTTTAGCTTACGTTCCCGCACATAACAAAAATGAGATTTCAGAGAAACTAAAGTCAACTAAGGACATAAAATTTATAAAAATGGAAGATGACAGGGCGATTTTTGAGCTTGGTTCGGGAGATTACTCGTTCATTGTGGAAGCAAAGTAGTTTGAAAACGGTTGTTATTGCGATGGACGCAAAACCAAACTGAACATCTTTTTAACCTGTTTAAAAGATACCCGGCTTCAATCTGAATGAGGAAATAATTATCCTCCACAAAACGAAGCAAATTAAAATTTAGCTAACGATAATTAAAATACAATGATGAGAATATTTTTAACGCCACTGATGCTTCTCTTTTTAATGCTAACCACAGTAAATGTGTTCAGCCAGACTAAGGATGTCGGAGTTTCTGAAGAGATTCGAAATAAGGCAAAAGAATGGGTTTCTGCATTAAATCTGACAGATGCGGCGAAGAAAGCAGTGGTGGAAAATAGTATTGCGGTTCACTTAACCGCTGTAAGGGATTGGCATAACAGTCATCCGGCATCTACAGTTCCTGATGGAATAAATCCCGTTACGGGTAGCAAACTAAATGATTTGGATAAGCAAATCATTGCCGATTCTGCCATTCCCTCAAATGTTCACGCAGCTTTGATGGATGCCTTGAAACAGAATTTATCTCCGGAACAGGTTGAAATAATTTTAGATAAATACACCATTGGTAAAGTTGAGTTTACGATGAAAGGTTACAAATCAATCGTTCCTGATTTAACTGCTGATGAAGAAATGAAGATTTTAGGCTTTTTAAAAATTGCCAGGGAACAAGCAATCGATTTCAAAAACATGAAACAGATTTCGGCTATTTTCGAGATTTACAAAACTAAATCAGAACAAATGTTGAATAACAATGGCCGCAATTGGAGAGCGCTTTATAGTGCGTACACTAAAAAAATTAAAGAAGAAAAAGCAGCTAAGCAGTAACAGTAGCCTTTTTTGGCCATTTCGAGCAAGTGAAACCGGGGAATTTTCGAAGCGGATTTATTAGACAGTTGATTAATAAGATATTATGTTTAAACTAAAAATATACGTCACATTTATCGTTGTGTTTGCATTTGCCATCAACGCTAATGCGCAGGTAGAAAAGTGGCAAAATGGCGTTGTAACGCAAGAGTTCTTGTACGATAAGGCACCTTTTCCATCGTGTCATTCTGCAACAATTGCGGAAACGCCCACGGGCCTAGTGGCGTCTTTTTTCGGAGGCACAAAAGAACGCAATCCTGATGTAGAAATTTACATTAGTCGGCTTGTAAATGGCAAATGGTTATCCCCGGTTTCAGTAGCAGACGGAATTCAGCCAGCTGGAAAAAGATTACCGACATGGAATCCTGTGCTTTATCAGGTTCCAGGCGGAGACTTATTGCTTTTCTACAAAATTGGTCCTAAACCATCTGAATGGTGGGGCATGATGAAAACCTCAAAGGATGGCGGAATAAGCTGGTCTGAGGCTACAAAACTACCCGACGGCTACATCGGTCCGGTTAAAAATAAGCCTGTTTTGCTTAGTAATGGAAATCTGTTTGCGCCCTCAAGTAAAGAAGGCGACGGTTGGAAAATTCATTTTGAGGTTACAAAAGATAACGGTAAAACATGGCGTATGGTTGGGCCGCTCCCAGAAAACGGGATTAAGGCCATTCAGCCAAGCATTTTGCAGCATGGAAATGGAAAGCTTCAAATTTTAGCCAGAACAGCGAACAGAGCAGTTGTAGAATCATGGTCTGAAGATAATGGTGAAACCTGGTCGGCTTTAACTAAAACGTCATTGCCAAACAATAACTCCGGCACCGATGCTGTAACCATGAAAGACGGGCGACATGTTTTGGTTTACAACCATGTATTGCCACCAGGCGATTTAGCCAAAGGTGCGAGAACACCTTTAAACGTTTCTGTTTCGAGAGATGGAAAAAACTGGTATGCAGCAATAATATTAGAAGACTCTCCGATTAGTCAATATTCTTATCCGGCCGTAATCCAAACTGCTGATGGAATGCTTCATTTCATTTATACGTGGCGAAGGGAAAAAATTAAACACGTGGTTGTAGATCCCTCCAAGCTAAAATTGAAGAAAATAAAAAATGGTGTTTGGCCGCAGTTAAAAGGTTATAAAGCGCCTGTAATCACCGAAACAAAAAGCGAAGAGCCATGAGATTAGATACGTTTTCATTGATTAAGATGGTCGTTTCGACTGTAACGGATAAACTATTTGAAATGGTTTCAAAGGTTTTTTTGCTGCCGCTTCAAATAGCTGCAACATTTAAAAATTTTGTGCTCAGACAGTTTTTTTCGACATCATCCTACACTCTTTTGGACGCTGCACTGCGAAGAAATTCCAGAAAATTTACTTTGCTGATAGTTTTACTCGCTTTTTTCACAAATCTCGTAGCGCAAACCCAAAACACTGATAACCTCTACAAAAAACCGCTTGTTGATGTGCTGAAAGATATTCAAACCCGTTTCAAAATTCAGATTAAGTATTCAGATCCTCAGGTAAAAGATAAATGGGTAAACTATGCCGACTGGCGTTTTCGAGCAGATGTTGATGAAACGCTTGCCAACGTACTTACTCCTTTGGATATAAAAGTAAACAAAGAAAAACCCGGCGTTTACAAGCTAAAAGAGTACGAATATTACCGATGGGAAGTTGAGGATGGATGGGCTTATCTGGACAACTTAGCAACAAAATACCACGATAAAGCGAGCTGGGAGAAGCGCAAAGCCGAAATTAAACCTGAACTGTACAAGGCGCTAATGTTATCGCCTTTGCCTGCTAAAATAAATTCAAAACCAATTGTTACGGCGAAAAGAATTTTTGATGGTTATTCCGTCGAAAATATAGCTTTAGAAATTTTGCCTGGCGTTTGGATAAACGGTTCACTATACAAACCATTGAATGTAAAAGGCAAAATCCCACTTGTTTTAAGTCCAGACGGGCATTGGGAAAAGCAACGTTACCGGCCCGATTGTCAGATCCGCTGTGCAACAATTGCAAGAATGGGTGCAATGGCGTTCAGCTATGATTTATTTGCCTGGGGCGAATCGATGCTACAGTTTAAATATGAAGACCATCGCCGGAGTTTAGCGCAAACGGTTCAAACCCTTGGCGGAATTAGGATTTTGGATTATTTCTCCGCTTTAAAGGAAACGGATACAAGCAGGGTTGGAATCAGTGGCGGTTCTGGCGCCGGAAGCCATTCGATTTTAATGACTGCCATAGACGATAGAATAAAACTCAGTGCGCCGGTTGTTGCCATGTCATCATACTTTTATGGCGGCTGCCCCTGCGAAAGCGGGATGCCGATTCACCAATGCGGCGGCGGAACAGATAACGTCGAATTAGCAGCCATGGCTGCACCACGGCCACAATTATTGGTTTCGGACGGAGGCGATTGGACTGCACACACGCCTGCACATGATTTTCCTTATCTCCAGAAAATGTATGGTTTTTATGGCCTTGCCAACAAGGTAGAAAACGTACACCTGCCAGAAGAGAAACACGATTTTGGCATTAATAAACGAATTGCATTGTACGATTTTTTAATTAAAAACTTTAAGCTGAATGGAAATGCGGTTAAGAATAAATCAGGAAAATATGACGAAAGTAAAGTGACCATAGAACGGGAAAGCGCAATGTATGTTTTTGGTGAAAAAGGAGAAAGGTTGCCAAAAAATGCAGTGATGGGCTTTGAAAATTTGGAAAAGCTATTTCCATCAATGTCAAAAAAGTTATAGCCAATGGAGTACAAAAGGAGAACTTTTCTAGCCAATATCGCTTTGCTTTCGGGAGCGCTTATATTTCCCAATCAACTGCTTTTAGCAGCTGAGCAAAGGAATAGATATAAGGTCGCTGTAATCGATTTGATGATTTTGAAGCGCCAGAAAATCAGCGCTTTGCCTTTAGCTCGTGAGCTTGGCGCAGATGGTATCGAGATTGATATGGGCGGTTTAGGGGATAGACTAACCTTTGATAACAAACTTGCCGACCCTGAAATTAGGCGTGAATACCTTAACAAAGCGAAAGCGTTGAATTTGGAAATTTGCTCCCTTGCTATGACCGGTTTCTATGCACAATCTTTTGCTAAACGCCCAACTTATAAAAAGATGATTCAGGATTGTTTGGACACTGCAGAAGCTATGAATGTTAAGGTTGTCTTTCTTCCGCTGGGCGTTCAGGGAGATTTAGTGCAAAATCCACAGCTTCGGGAACCAATAATTGAGCGGTTAAAAGTGGCTGGGAAGATGGCATCAAGAGCCGGTGTTGTTATTGGTATCGAAACTTCTTTAGATGCCGCCGGCGAATTACAATTGTTGAAAGATGTTGGATCCGGCGCTGTTAAAAGCTATTTTAACTTTTCTAACGCCATTAAAAATGGCAGAGACTTACATCGGGAACTCAGGATTTTAGGCCGAAAAAATATTATCCAGATTCACGCAACGAATGAAGATGGAGTTTGGTTGCAAAACGACCCTAAAATTGATTTGAATAAAGTTAAAGAAACACTCGATGCAATGAACTGGAAAGGCTGGCTGGTTGTAGAAAGAAGCAGAGATGCACAGCAACCCACCAACGTGAAATATAATTTTGGGGCTAATACAAACTATCTTAAGTCTGTTTTTCAAGTCGATAATTCCTCATCTGGTAACACCAGGCAATCGTATTAAATTATGGGAATGGCGATAGCGAATAATTTGCAAAGCGAAAACAGCGTGAACAAGCTGTTGACTTCTTCGGTGTCCTCACGACTAAAGTCGGGAGAATTGAGGTGTTTTATAGTTCTTATCGTTATTCTGTTGCTCAGTTGTTTAGCTCTTAAAGCAAACGCAGTAGATATTTACGTTGCTGCAAATGGCTCTGATAAAAATTCGGGAACCAAAGAAAAGCCATTGGCAACATTACATCTGGCAATCAGAAAAGCAAGGGAGTTAAGGCGTTTAAACGATCCTTCGATAAAAGATGGCGTTAACATCGTCATAAATAAAGGCATTTATCAACTCCACGAGCCCATCGTGCTTCGTGCTGAAGACTCGGGAACGAAAGCGCATCCAACAGAGATTATTGCTAATGGTAAGGTCGTTTTAAGCGGTGGTACAAAAGTTGGCGGCTGGAAAAAATTTAATGGAATTCTTAAAAACCTTCCTGCAGCGGCTAAAGGGAAAATATGGGTGGCAAACATTCCGAACTTTGGCGGAAATGACTTACATTTTCGCCAACTTTGGGTGAACGGAATTAAAGCTTCGCGTGCAAAAAACTATAATGGTGATTCAATGGGAAGGATTTTATCCTGGAATAAGGAAAAGCAAACCTGCATAATTCCAGTTGGGAAGGGTTTAAATTTTAAGGATATTCAAGGTATGGAGATGCTCATTCACCAGTGGTGGGCAATTGCGAACCTCCGTGTTCAATCGGCCAAAGTGACTGGTAACAAATCCGAACTTTCGTTTATGCAACCCGAAAGCAGAATTCAATCTGAACACCCCTGGCCAGCGCCCTGGATTTCTGAGAAAACAGGTAACTCTGCCTTTTATTTATCCAATGCTATACAGTTTTTAGATGAGCCCGGCGAATGGTACGCTGATTTTAACAGTCATAAACTTTATTACTGGCCGAAAGCATCAGAGAATATGTTAAACGCTGATGTCGTTGTTCCTGCCCTTGAAACGCTGTTTAAAATTGAAGGAACAGCTGATAATCCGGTGTCATTCATTAACGTTAAAGGCATTTCCTTTGCGTATTCTACGTGGCTGAGGCCGTCGAAAGAAGGTCACGTGCCACATCAGGCAGGTATGTTCATGCTCGATGCATACAAGCTTCAAAAACCAGGCACACCAGATAAACCGAATCTGGAAAATCAGGCATGGGTTGGCCGTCCGGCTTCGGCTGTTGAGGTTACTTATGCGAGCAACACGTCTTTCCAGTCTTGCCGCTTTGTTCACCTTGCATCAACAGGTTTGGATTATAAAAAAGGCACTTCCAATAGTTTAATCCGTGGAAATTTGTTTAAAGATATTGGTGGCTCCGCAATTTTAATTGGCACTTTTTCTGATGAGGCGACCGAAGTTCACCTCCCTTACAACCCGTCGGATAAGCGGGAAATATCGACTGGCGATGGTATTGAAAACAATTTGATTACCGACGTTACGAACGAGGATTGGGGCGCAGTTGGTATTGGCGCTGGCTATGTTCGGGGCATAAAAATTGTGCATAACGAAATCAATAACGTTTCCTATTCAGGAATCAGCATGGGTTGGGGCTGGACTAAAAGCCAGAACGCGATGAAGGATAATACCATTTCCGCCAATAAAATTCATCATTACGGAAAACATATGTACGATGTTGCGGGAATTTACACGTTATCTGCCCAACCTGATTCGTATATCACCGAAAATGTGATTGATAGCATTTATAAAGCGCCGTTTGCACATCTTCCCGACCATTGGTTTTACCTGTATACCGATGAAGGGTCTTCGTATTTTACGATAAAAAACAATTGGACGCCAACAGAGAAATACCTTCAAAACGCCAACGGACCAGATAATTTGTGGATGCAAAACGGTCCGGCAGTGGCCCAGACTGTAAAACAGAATGCAGGTTTGAAGCCAGCTTTTCAATACCTTTTGAAGGAAAAATCGACCTATTCAAATCGAAGCATTAACCAGGCTGAAGAGAAGCCGGTGGTGTTTGAATTAATTTTCAAAAATGATGATTTACCGCCAAATAGGGCTTTAGAAGGCTTTGCGAAAGAAAATAACTTGCACTTCAGTTCTATTTACAAGTGGAATAATCGTTTGGTTATTTACACTTCTAGCTTAAAAGTAGAAAGTTTACAACAGACTTTGAAGCGGCTAAATGCTGTTGAAATTAAGCTATATGATAATTTGTTTTATGATTTCAACCGAGAAAAAAACTGTGGCGACAAGCCGGTTGCCGAGTGGGATAATATCATTCTATCTGCCAATTTGTTAGATGATGAAAAGATGCAGAATGAATATTTGAGTTACCATAAAACGCAGTTCGAAAAATGGCCCGAGGTTTCTAAAGGATTTTGTAATGCAGAATTTCAGCGTTTGGCAATTTTTAAAAAAGATAGGCAGCTCATGCTAGTCATTAGCATCCCAAAAGGTAAAAAACTAGATGATTTAAACCCCAAAACGACTTTGAATAATCCTAGAGTAGACGAATGGAATTCGATAATGAAAAAATATCAGCAGGGAATTGAAGGCACGAAACCCGATGAGGTTTGGGTGTTTTTTAAACCTGTTGAATGAACTTACTAGATAGCTATAGAGAGGCCAAAAGAAAATTATGAAGTGCAATGCGGCAAGGTTTCATTATGCAGTTGTAAGGACAATAACAATTACTACAAAATATAATAACGCTTAGAAAAAATATTACCATGTTAAGATTAGGGATTTTAGGTTTAGGAGAGGGCAGAAGTACAATTTCTGCATCCTTAGGAAGCAAAAAGTTTAAGCTCATCCAAATTTGCGATGCCAATAAAAAGCTTTGCGAAGCACGTGCCCTGGAGTTCGATTTCGAAAACTGGACGACAAACTACGAGGATATGTTAACCAGCGACAAAATCGATATGATAGCGATTTACACGCCAGATCATTTGCATTTCGAACATATTAAGTTGGCTCTTCAGCATGGAAAGCATGTTGTTTGTACTAAACCTTTTATCGATGATTTAGCACATGCGAACGAGTTACTGGAATTGGCAAAAAAATCCAGAAAGAAAATTTTTGTAGGCCAGAGTTCAAGATTTTTTGAACCTGCTATGCGGCAGAAAAAGGATTTTGATAAAGGCTTAATTGGCGATCTAATTACGATTGAAAGCCATTACCATGCAGACCACCGTTGGTTTTTGGAGAAAGGCTGGTCGTTAAAAGAATCATTTAAGTGGCTTTATGGTGGTTTGAGCCATCCTGTGGATTTCATCCGCTGGTATATGCCCGATATTGAAGAAGTAATGGGCTACGGCATGTTAAGCAGCAATGGTTTAAAGGCAGGGATAAAAAATGTAGATACCATGCACTTTATTTTCAAAGCAAAAGATGGCCGTATAGCCAGGGTGAGCGGCGCTTATACGGGTCCTACACAACCCGCAAGCAGAGACAGTGGTATGAGTTGCATTCTTCGCGGCACAGAGGGTGCCAGCCAGGCCGATTACCACGAACTGAGGTATTCAGTTACTACGAAAACGGGCGAGGAAAAAATTATTACCTGGGGAGATTCTACTTTAAAGCATTATTTCCGTTTTGAAGGACAAAGTCATCATGCCGGAGAATATCAGAACTATCTGGATTATTTCGCAGACAGCATTAACAACAAATTTACCGCTTACCCGGATTTAAAGGAAGGCATTGGTACAGTTGCACTATTGCAGGCTATGGATAAATCGATGGAAATTGGTTTGCCTGTAAAGATTGATGATATTTTGAAAGCCAATAACATTACGCGGGAATCTATCGGATTATAGTTTTTGTGATAACCCCTTAACGCACGGCAACACGAAAGTTGGCGCTATGTGCGAGCAATGGGAACCATAAAAAGGGTAAAATAAATTTTAAGCGGGCAATCGCAATCTTTTATCGTCAAAAGGAAATCCTGCCACACCACGAAATACTAACCAAATAATCAATGGGAAACATTGTAGAACGTTTAACAAATTTAGATTACTTCATAGTTGTAGCTTACCTCGTAATTTTGATGGTAATTGGCTACCGGGCAAGTTTCTCGAAGCGCAACACAGAGGGTGAAACCTTGTTTCTCGCTAATAAATCACTAAACTGGTCGAGTATAGGTTTTAATATGTGGGGCACCAATGTTGGGCCTTCTATGTTGCTTGCGTTTGCGAGTATTGGTTACACCACGGGCATTGTTGCCGTAAATTTCGATTGGTACGCATTTATTTTCCTGTTCTTGCTGGCGATTGTGTTCGCACCAAAATACCTGGCCGCGAAGGTGAGTACCATGCCCGAATTTATGGGCAACCGCTACGGCGATTCAACTCAAAATATCTTGGCGTGGTACGCTTTGGTAAAAATTTTAATCTCCTGGTTATCATTGGGACTGTTTGCCGGAGGGTTCTTGGTTCGCCAGATTTTAGGAATACCGATGTGGCAATCCGTAACCGTTCTGGTCGCATTTGCAGGCTTGTTTACATTTTTCGGGGGCTTAAAAGCCATTGCGAAGGTAAACGTTTTCCAGATGATTTTGCTCATTGCGGTTTCCCTCTCATTAATGCTATTGGGTTTAAATAAAGTTGGTGGCATCTCTGCCCTTTATGCAAAAACACCGCACCGCTTTTGGAACTTGATTCAACCTGCAAGCGACCCAAAATACCCGTGGTATGCCATTTTATTAGGTTATCCTGTTGCGGCTGTTGCCTTTTTCTGCACCGATCAATCAATGGTTCAATCCGTTTTGGGGGCTAAAAATTTAAAGCAGGGGCAGTTGGGCGTCAGTTTTATAGGCTGGCTCAAAATTCTTTCATTACCGCTATTTATTGGTACCGGCATTTTATGTTATGTTTTGTTTCCGGGTCTAAAAGACCCCAATGAAGCCTATATGACGATGGTTACTAATTTGTTTCCGCCGGGAATGAACGGTTTAGTCATCGTCGTTTTAATTGCTGTTCTAGTGGGAACAATCGGTTCATCTCTAAATTCCCTGAGCACCGTTTTTACGATGGATATTTACGTGAAGAAAATCAATCCGCAGGCAGGTAGTAAAGAAATAATCAAGGTTGGGAGATGGGCGGTTGTTGCCGGCTGTATTTTTGCAGTAGTTGTGGTACTGGCAATCGATAACATTAAAGGCCTAAATTTATTTGATGTCTTTCAATCTGTTTTAGGCTTCATTGCACCACCACTTTCTGTCGTATTCTTACTCACTGTTTTTTGGAAAAGAACTACAAGGAAAGCAGTCAATTTTACGCTTTCAATTGGTTCAATCATGAGTTTAGGTACCGGTGTAACCTATTTGTGGATTTTGCCACCAGATAAATACCTGTTCTGGCCACACTATTTAATGCTTTCGTTCTTCATTTTTGCAGGCTTGCTCATCATCGCAATGCTCATTTCTTTGTTAGATAAAAGTCCAAGCATTTACACGATTAACGAAGAACATCAATCCAATATTGAAAAACCAGACAAGAACGTGTGGATTTCCTGGATTGCGCTTGCTGCAGTTATGCTTGCACTATATATTTTCTTTAACAGACATTAACAAGAAAACACCACCTAGAAATGAAAAGGTGGCTGCAGAATTTATCCTGTTTTTTGCTGCTTCCATTTCTGCTCAAGGTTAAATTGATCGATATGAAAAATCTTAAAAAAGCTCTTTTACCCTTCCTTTTAGGCTGCATAATGCTCCCATGTTTTGCTCAGAAAGCATCATGGATTTGGTATCCCGGCGATTTCGATATTTATATGAGCAATGTTATGCAAAACCGGAGAACGGAGCGGGGTTCTTTCTTTCCGGTTTTCTGGAAAATGGATAGCCACTATGTTCTTGTCGATTTTCATAAAGAGTTTAACCTGACGCAAGCCGAAGAGGTAAAGCTCTTTGTAGAAGGAACTTACAACGTAAAAATCGACGGACAGGCAATTTCAGGGTTTCCAAAAAGCGTACAGGTTCCAGCCGGAAAACATAAGCTGAGCCTCAAAGTTTACAATCAAGCACACGTTCCGGCGATATTTGTTCAGGGAAAAAGCATCGTTTCAGACGAAACGTGGTTAACGACTTTTGAAGACAAGGAATGGATAGATGCCAGCGGTAAAACTTCTGATAAATCCGGAACAACCTTCGTTTCTGCTGGTTCATGGAATCTAAGCGACCCAACTAAATTGCCTTCGCAGTTTAAACTTCCTGTTGTTGCGCAATCTGCAGTAAGCAGGGAAAAAGCCGGCAATGGTTACGTTGCAGATTTTGGCAAAGAAACTTTCGGTTTCGTAAAAGTTCACGGTTTAAAAGGCAATGGAAGGCTAAGCCTGTATTATGGAGAATCGAAAGAAGAGGCTTTATCAACAGATAAATGTGAAACTTTGGATAACCTTGATGTAGATTTAGCTGAAAAAAAGGACTCGGTTATGCCGCTATCGAAGGCATTTCGTTATGTAAACTTCCAACCTGGAAATGGCATTTCTGCAGATTCTATTTCAATGCTTTACGAATATGCGCCAGTTACAGAACGCGGAAGTTTTAAGTCATCAGATGCCGAGCTCAACAAAATATACGATGTTTCCAAATACACCTTCCACTTAAACACGCGGGAATTTTTTATTGATGGCATTAAACGCGACCGTTGGGTTTGGAGCGGCGATGCTTATCAAAGTTATTTAATGAATTACTATTCGTTTTTTGATGCGGCGACAGTAAAACGAACGTTGCTCGCACAACGCGGAAAAGACCCGGTTACAGCCCACATCAATACCATTATGGATTATTCATTTTATTGGTTTTTAGGTATTTATGATTACTACAAGTTTACCGGAGATAAAAAATTTGTGCAGGATATCTATCCAAGAATGCAATCGCTTATGACCTACATCGACGGAAGAAGAAATAAAAATGGCTTACTGGAGTGGATGCCCGGCGACTGGATTTTCATCGATTGGGCTGATAAACTGAGCAAAGATGGAGAAGTAAGTTTTGAGCAGTTGCTTTACGCCAGAAGTTTAGAAACGATGGCTCTTTGTGCCAGCCTCGCAAATGATGCTCAAGGTGCCGTTAAATATAATGAGCGTGCTAAAGAATTGAAAAATAAGATTTTCGAAAGCTATTGGAATCAGCGTAAAAGTGCATTGGTGCACAGTAGAATAGATGATAAGCAAACTGAAAATGTTACCCGTTATGCGAATATGTTTGGGATTTTTTTCGATTATTTTACGCCTGAGCAAAAATTGGCGGTAAAGAAGAATGTGCTGTTGAACAATCAAATAGCCAAAATTACCACACCTTACATGCGTTTTTACGAGTTAGAGGCCTTATGCGCTATGGGTGAACAAGCTTATGTGCTAAACGAAATGAAAAACTATTGGGGTGGGATGTTGAAGCTTGGCGCTACCTCTTTTTGGGAAGAATACAACCCGGATAAGAAAGGAACCGAACATTTAGCCATGTACGGCCGGCCGTTTGGAAAAAGCCTTTGCCATGCCTGGGGCGCCAGTCCAATTTATCTGCTCGGAAAATATTATTTGGGTGTTGAACCGAGTTCGCCGGGTTATGAAACCTATACCATAACGCCAAATTTGGGTGGTTTAGCCTGGATGGAAGGTAAAGTGCCCACGCCAAACGGTGAGATTTCCATTTATTGCAGTAAAAAAGAAATTAAAGTTTATTCCCCATCCGGAACGGGAAAATTGAGAATTGCAAGCAAAACCAAACCTGTGGTAAAAGGTACCGATGTCAAAGAAATTTCGAAAGGTGTTTACGAAGTTACGATTGAGAAAGGAAGAGATTATAGCGTGGCATATTTGGAATAAATGACTGCCTTCCGTCATTGCGAGGCACGAAGCAATCCGAAAGCGATCGCTATTTCTTCAAACCTAAAGTTTTAAGACTTCTTCATGCCTCGCAAAGACGACATTAAAAAATTTTACACGCCAATCCTCTGCTCAATCTTTTTCACGCATTTATTAGCTTCGGCTAAAATAACATCATTCTCAATGGCTTTATCAGCATTTAAAGCATTCAACATCGAAATGGTTAAACAAGCGATAATTCCATTATTGCCACCAATCCCTATTGGAACAGAGATGTCGGTAACACCGGAAACGGAATCACTATTCTTAACGTATGCGCCCGATTTTTCTATTTCTTCCAGAGAAGCCAGAAAATCTTCCTGCTGGGTTTTTTGGTATTTTTTAAAAATGTTATTGTTCTTTAACGTCACGTTACGCTCGGCTTCGGGCATATATGCCAGTAAAACCTTTCCTGAGGCCGTTAAAGGCAACGGAAATAGGTTCCCTTCTTCGATAGATAACGCAATTGGCCCCGGACTCTTCGCATGTATAATTACCATAACCTGATTCATATACAAAATGCTCAAATGGCAAGATTGCCTGATGGTGTTTGCCAACTCTTCCAACGGGAACTGGGCGGCTTTACGTAACTCATCCATTGGCGAGTGCCTGTGCGATAGGTAAAAAAGCTTTAACGAAAGTCGGTATTTCCCAGATACCTCATCACGCAAAATGTAACCGCGACTCTCCAAACTCATTAACATGCGATAAATTTCGTTTGGCGTTTTCTCAATGCCAACGGCGATTTCCGTTTGAGACAAAGGAATTGATTGTGCTGATAAATATTCCAATATATCAAGCCCTTTATCCAGGGCAGGCGCTTGATATTTCGATTCCTTTTCGTTCATACAGGTTTAAAATTTGGTCGCGGCGTATTTTTTACAATCTCAAACATACAAAATGCTTTCCGATTTACAATTCATAAAGCCGTATGTGAATCTAATGTATTAAATGTTTTCATATTTAAAAAAAATATTTATATTTGAATTAACGGCGAAAGCTGATGCTGAGTTTAATTTTAAGCTTAATGGAAAGGATAAACACAAATCCTTCTAATGCTTTTATCGTTGATAACCAATTATAAATCTAAATAAAACATCTTACAGATGTAGATTATTTAATGAGCAAAGTTTTAACCTTTTTCTGGCTGTTCTTATTCAGTTCTTCGCTTTTTGCGCAGGATATTGAGGTTGCTCGTTTAAGTTGCGGCTATCGTTCCAATCCAATCGGCATAGATTTTACTTCGCCTGTTTTAGGTTGGAAAATGCAGTCATCAAACCACAATGTGATGCAAGTTGCCTACCGCGTTTTAGTTTCAAGTAGTGCAGAAAATCTAAAAAAAAACATTGGTGATGCCTGGGATTCGAAAAAAGTAAATTCCGACCAATCTATCCAGATAAAATATAAAGGAATCAGACTTATATCAACGAAAACTTACTATTGGAAAGTTCGGGTATGGGACAATTCTGGTCATGAATCGGCCTGGAGTAAAACTGGTTTCTGGCAAATGGGTTTGTTAAACCCGGCAGATTGGAAAGGCGCAGAATGGATTGCGTACGAGAAGCTCGCAGATTCGAACGTTAATGTTTTGCCTGTTGATGGTAAAAAAGATAAAATTCTAGGTAGCAATACCTTACCGGTTTTTCGTAAAGTTTTTTCTGTTCATAAACAGATCAAAAATGCTACCGCATTTATATCTGGTTTGGGTCATTTTGAAATGAGTTTAAACGGCGAAAAGGTTGGCAATGATTTTCTGGCTCCAGGCTGGACAAAATACGACAAAGAAGCCCTTTACGTTGCTTACAATATAACCTCGCAGCTAAAAAGAAACAAAAATACTGTTGGAGTGATGCTTGGGAATGGTTTCTATTACATTCCGCCGGTTAAAGAAAGGTACAGAAAGTTGAAAGTGGCTTACGGTTATCCGAAAATGATTTGCCGCATTTTAATCGAGTATGCAGACGGAACTTCGGAAAATGTTGTCAGCAATCAAACCTGGAAAACTGCCCCATCACCAGTTACATTTTCGAGTATTTATGGTGGCGAAGATTACAACGCTAACTTAGAACAAAAAGGTTGGAATACGAGCAATTTTGATGATAGTCGATGGAAGGTTGCTTTGCTTGTTGGTGGACCAAAACTTAGTGCACAAAAGGAAGAGCCCTTAAAGGTTTTCGATAAATTTTCTCCACGAAATATTACGGCTACAAGCAGTAATGAGTGGGTTTACGATATGGGCCAAAACGCCTCTGCAATTATTGAGTTGAGGGTTCGTGGCAAAAGGGGTGACACGGTGCGGATTACACCGGCTGAGTTATTGAATGTAGATGGTTCCGTAACTCAAAAGAACATTGGCGGGCCATCTTATTTTACTTACGTTTTAAAAGGAGATGGTTTAGAAACCTGGCGACCGAGTTTTTTCTATACCGGCTTTCGTTATCTGCAAGTTAAAGGTGCTGTTCCGGCAGGAAAAGAAAATTTAAAAAATAAGGCGGTTGTTGAAGGTTTAAACGCTCTGCACGTTCGAAATGCTGCTGCTCAGGTGGGCAAATTCGAATCGGCTAACCAGTTATTTAATCAAACTTTTAACCTGATAAATTGGTCTGTAAAAAGCAATATGGTTAGCGTTTTTACCGATTGTCCGCATCGCGAAAAACTTGGCTGGTTAGAGCAGTTGCATTTAATGGGCAACTCGGTTGGCTATAATTACGATGCTGCGCCATTGTTTAAAAAGGCATTGCAAGACATGAAAAATTCGCAATTGCCAAATGGTTTAATCCCGGAAATTGCCCCAGAGTATGTGAAATTTGAGTGGGGTGGAGATATGTTTCGCGATTCGCCCGAATGGGGAAGTAGTGGGATTTTATTGCCTTGGTACTTGTATCAATGGTATGGCGATAAGCAAGCCATAGCAGACTATTATCCAATGATGCAGCGCTACGTAACTTATCTGGCCACGAAAGCTAACAACCACATTTTAAGTCAGGGTTTGGGCGATTGGTACGATTTAGGGCCTAAACCACCGGGTGTTTCGCAGTTAACGCCGATGGGCGTAACCGGAACGGCAATTTATTACTACGATTTAAAAATATTGGAAAAAATGGCTACGCTTTTGGCTAAAAAAGCAGATGAGTTAAATTATTCAAAAGTAGCTGCTGAAGTTAGAAAATCTTTCAACAGACAATTCTTCAATGTAAGCACCAAACAATATGCAACAGGTTCGCAGGCGGCAAATGCCATGGCTGTTTATATGGGTCTGGTAGCGGAGAAAGATAAAAATGAAGTCATCGATAATCTGGTAAAGGACATCAGAGATAGAAAAAATAGTTTAACGGCTGGCGATATTGGTTATCGCTATGTTCTTCGGGTTTTGGAAGATGCAGGAAAATCAGATGTCATTTTTGATATGAACAATCGTTCGGATGTGCCTGGATACGGGATGCAGATTGCTAAAGGTGCCACTGCTTTAACGGAATCGTGGGCGGCTTTGACAACAGTTTCAAATAATCATTTTATGCTCGGGCATTTGATGGAATGGTTGTATAGCGCTATCGGTGGCATCCGTCAGGCAGAAAATTCGATAGCCTTTAAACACATTAAAATTGAGCCCGAAGTAGTTGGTAATTTAACCTCAGCAAATGTGAGTTTCGATTCGCCGTATGGCAAAATTTCTACCGCATGGCACAAAACCGAAAAAGAATTTACAATTGAAGTCATAATTCCTGTTAACACCATGGCAGATATTTATTTTCCCGGGAAAAACAAACAGACGATAATTGATGAGGCAAATCCAAAGATGGGTGGGTTGAAATTCGAAAATGGTAAGGCAAAAATCACGGTAGGTTCTGGTTATTACAAATTTAAATGTACAGATGAAGAACTTTAAAATCGCTTTATTTCTTATCTGTTGCGCCTTTAAAGTAAGTGCGCAAAATGCCAATCCTGTACCTGCAGAAAAAATGGAGCAGATTTATCAGGAGGTAAAAACCCCTTATAAATACGGTTTGGTTATGGTTCCGCAAGATAAAGACCATAAAATGGACTGCCCGACGATTTTTAAAAAAGGCAAGTTCTGGTACATGACCTACCTGATTTTCAGCGGGAGAGGTTATGAAACCTGGCTGGCGAAAAGCAAGGATTTACTGACATGGGAAAATCAGGGGAAATTGTTGTCGTTCGGCGATTCGGGTTTGTGGGATGATAACCAAAAAGCAGGTTACAATGCGCTGTTGGATATTAAATGGGGTGGAAATTATGGCGTAAATCGCTTTGATGATAAATATTGGATGTCTTATTTCGGGGGCAAAGAAAAAGGTTACGAGGTAGAACCGCTTTCCATTGGAATGGCTTACGCTACAAAACATCCTGCTGTTCTGCAAGCCTGGAATCGGTTAGATAAACCAGTTTTAACTTCAGCAGATGTTGATGTACGATGGTGGGAGAATAGAAATAAGCTTTTTAAAAGCACTGTGATTGAAGATAAAAAGAGGCTAACCGGGCATCGGTTTGTGATGTATTACAATGCTGTTGGCGATTCGCTGGCGAACAATAAAAAAACGCGGTGGTATGAGCGGATTGGCATGGCCGTTTCTGAAGATATGGTTCACTGGCAGCGTTTCAACGAAAATCCTGTTGTGCACCATCCTGTAGGCATTACTGGCGACGCAGTTATTCAACAAATGGGAGAATATTATGTAATGTTTTACTTCGGCGCTTTTTGGCAGGATAGAAAAGGAGCCTTTAATCGCTTTGCAGTTTCTACAGACTTAACAAACTGGACGGATTGGACTGGTAATAACTTAATCGAATCATCAGAAAAATATGATGAATTATATGCACATAAGTCTTTTGTGTTAAAGTACAAAGGCGTAGTTTACCATTTTTATTGTGCCGTTAACAAGCAAGACCAACGTGGAATTGCTTTGGCAACATCGAAAGATTTAGGGAAAAGTACAGTGAAATTTATTAGCGGGAATTAGGATGAAAATGCTGAGCAATTTTAAGATTTTATTTTGTTTGATGATGACTTTCTCAATAGCCGGTAATTCGGAAGGGCGAGGCATTTTGAATGCAGGCAAAAGTTCAACAATGTTCGGTAAAATTACTTCACGCCCTGCGATTGTCTCTTTACCAACAAAAACTTCCGGTTCCCGTACGAGGATCAGCTTCAATAAAAATTGGAAATTCTACTCTGGAGATGAGCCCGGCGCAAAAGCTCCGGCATACAACGACTTAAATTGGCGAAAGTTAACGCTACCGCACGATTGGAGTATTGAAGGCAAGTTCGATGAAAAGAACCCGGCAAAGCCTGAAGGTGGCGGGTTGCCTACCGGAATTGGATGGTACAGAAAAGAGTTTGCAGCGCCTGCTGATTTTCAGAACAGACTAATTACCATAGAATTTGATGGCGTTTACAAAAACAGCGAAGTTTGGATAAATGGAAAATATCTGGGCAAGCGTCCGTATGGTTATTCTTCTTTTTCTTACGAGATAAGCAAATTTCTAAAGGCGGGAAAGAATTACATTGCGGTAAAAGTCGATAATTCTGCGCAACCAGATTCCCGCTGGTATTCTGGCTCCGGAATTTACCGGAATGTTTGGCTTACCTCTACGGCAAAACTCGCAGTTGCAAATTGGGGAACCTTTGTAACTGCCAGTAGTACAGGTAAGGTTGAAGTACAAATTCAACTTCAAAACAAAAGCTTTAAAAAACAAACTGCGGTAATTATAAATTCAATTTACGCCGCAGATGGAAAACTGGTAAGTAAAAGCAATTCAGAAACCGTTGAAATTGATACTTCAGGAATTACTAAAGAAGCAAAGCTAGACATCAAAAAGCCGGTTCTCTGGTCTGTGGAGCAGCCTTATCAATATAAATTGGTTAGTCAAATTCTTCAAAACGGAAAACTGGTGGATGCTTACGAAACCAAATTCGGAATTCGGTCATTCAATTTTGATGCTGAAAAAGGATTTTCGCTTAATGGCAAAGCAATGAAAATTTTAGGTGTTTGTTTGCACCACGATTTGGGTGCGCTGGGTGCAGCCGTAAACACGAGGGCGATAGAAAGGCAACTCGAAATTATGAAACGGATGGGTGTAAATGCAGTACGGACGGCTCACAACCCACCTGCGCCAGAGCTTCTAGATTTATGCGATAAAATGGGCCTGCTTGTAATGGATGAAGCCTTTGATATGTGGTTGAAGAAAAAAACCAAAAATGATTACCATTTAGACTTTAAGGAGTGGCACACCAAAGATTTGGAAGACATGGTAAAACGCGACCGCAATCATCCCTCAATCATTCTTTGGAGCATAGGTAACGAAATTCGAGAACAATTTGATAGCACTGGTATAGCCATTACGAAAGAGTTGGTGGCTATCGTGAAAAAACTGGATAAAACGCGGCCGGTTATTTCCGCACTAACTGAAACAGATGCGAAGAAGAACTACATTTTTCAGGCAGATGCTTTGGATATTTATGGTTTAAACTATAACCACAAACTTTATAAAGACTTTCCTAAAAATTATCCCGGCGTTAAATTTTTAGCAACTGAAACTACTTCTGCCTTAGCAACGAGAGGCTTTTACGATACGGCGGATTCCATTCGTCGGTGGCCAAAAGATGGCAA
The DNA here is from genome assembly GCF_979253075.1 of Pedobacter sp. AC464. Lineage (NCBI taxonomy): Bacteria > Pseudomonadati > Bacteroidota > Sphingobacteriia > Sphingobacteriales > Sphingobacteriaceae > Pedobacter > Pedobacter sp. AC464. The sequence goes on along the minus strand of NZ_CEEDBV010000001.1, from coordinate 1,636,309 downwards.
AACAAAATTTACCGAAGGAAACAAAGAATGGTCTGCATCTTCTTACGATAACGTTTCGGCATATTGGGGTTCCACACATGAAGAAACCTGGAAAGCCGCGAAAAAATATGACCACGTGTCAGGTTTATTTGTTTGGACCGGTTTCGACTATCTGGGAGAGCCTTTGCCTTATCCCTGGCCGGCCCGAAGCTCATATTTCGGTATTGTAGATTTAGCGGGTTTTCCGAAGGATTCTTATTATATGTACCAAAGTGAATGGAGCACAAAACCTGTTCTTCATCTATTACCACATTGGAATTGGGAAGCTGGAAAATCGGTAGAGGTTTGGGCATATTACAATAATGCTGATGAAGTTGAACTTTACCTTAATGGAAAATCACTAGGTAAAAAATCGAAAGAAAATGATGATCTGCACGTGCTTTGGAATGTAAAATATGAGCCAGGTACGCTTAAAGCCGTTTCCAGAAAAAATGGGAAAGAAGTCCTCGTTCGAGAAGTTAAAACCGCAGGCGCTCCCGCCAAAATTGAACTCATTGCCGATAGAAAAAACATCAAAGCAGATGGCAATGATTTATCGTTTATAACTGTTCGGATTTTAGATTTGCAGGGAAATGTTGTGCCAAACGCCGATAACCTCGTTAACTTCAAGGTTGCTGGAAATGGATTCATTGCTGGCGTCGATAATGGTTTTCAGGCGAGTCTTGAGCCATTTAAAGCCAATTATCGTAAAGCATTTCACGGTTTGTGTCTGGCGATTATTCAATCAACTGAAAAGAAGGGAACAATTAAACTGACAGCAACCTCTGCTGGGCTTTCCTCCGCATCAATTACAATTTATACGGGCAAATGATGGAGGGAAAAATGCAAAATAATTATCGTTTGATGTTAAAGGATTCTCGGATGGGGCTAGGTAATGTCTGCAAAAAAGTTTTCCTAAAATTTGAAAAGCACTTACCATCAATTGTTAAAGCCTGGGGTGTTCACTTCAATATTCTTACCGGTTGGTTAGGGTTCGCAGTGTTGATTTTTCTATCCTTAAAAACCTCGGCTCAGCTGGTTGATAAAACACCAACAGCGGTGCAAAAGGCACCGCAGATTTACAGTAAAGAACCTTGGGAAGACCAACTTGTAAGCGGTATAAACCGCGATGCCTCGCGTGCTACTGCGTATTCCTTTGCTAATATCGAAGATGCAAAAAAGGGCGATCGTGATAAATCTACCCGAATGATTTCGCTAAACGGCGATTGGGACTTTTATTTTGCACTTAAACCAGGTGATGCGCCCAAAGACTTTTATAAATCTCGCGTAAGCGGCTGGAAAAAAATTGAAGTCCCTTCCAATTGGGAGATGAAAGGTTACGATAAACCGATTTACAAAAGTGCCGTTTATCCCTTTCGTCCTGTAAATCCGCCAAATCCTCCTTTGGATTATAATGGCGTTGGAAGTTATCAGCGAACTTTTGCCATACCCGATAACTGGAAAAACATGAACATTACCTTACACTTTGGTGGGGTAAGTTCTGGTTACAAAGTTTGGCTTAACGGTCAGTTTTTAGGCTATGCCGAAGATAGTTTTCTTTCTTCTGAGTTCAACATCACCCCATATTTACAATCCGGAGAAAATATTTTATCCGTTCAGGTTATGCGCTGGACAGATGGAAGTTTTCTGGAAGACCAGGATCATTGGCGATTGAGTGGCATCCACCGGGAAGTAATGCTTTTAGCCGAACCTAAGTTAAGAATAGCTGATTTCTTTGTTCAAACTAAATTAGACAAAGATTATAAAGATGCAACCTTAAGCATTCGCCCGAGAATTGAAAACCTGACTGGCAAAGAAGCTAAAGGTTACATCGTTAGGGCTTCACTTTTCGATAAAAATGGCCTTGCAGTTTTAGATAAGCCTATGGAAAGAAGTGCTGAAAGTATTGTTAATGAAATCTGGCCTCGTTTGGATAACGTAAAGTTTGGTTTGCTCGAAAGCAAGATTAAAAATCCGGCGAAATGGAGCGACGAAATACCGAATCTTTACACGCTAACCATTTCCCTGGAAGATAGTTTAGGTAAAATCCTAGAAGTTAAGCGTTGTAAGGTTGGCTTCAGAAGTATTGAATTTTCTAAAGCGAATGGCAAGTTATTAATTAACGGAAAAGAAACCTATTTGTACGGAATCAATCGTCCTGACCATCATCCAACTAAAGGCAAGGCTTTAAGTCGTGAAGATATTTTAGAAGATGTTCAAACCATTAAGCGGTTCAATTTCAATTGTATTCGCACCAGCCATTACCCAATGGATCCATATTTGTACGATTTGTGCGACGAATACGGAATTTTTGTTATTGATGAAGCGAACCTTGAAACGCATGGTTTGGGTGGCAAATTAAGTAACGACCCAACCTGGACTTCTGCTTATCTGGAACGAAGCAGCCGAATGGTGATGCGGGATAAAAATCATCCGAGCATTATTATCTGGAGTTTAGGAAATGAATCTGGTAGCGGACCAAACCATGCTGCAATGTCTGCCTGGATTCATGACTTCGACCTAACCAGACCGGTTCATTATGAGCCTGCAATGGGTAATCCACGTTTAGATGGATACATAGACCCCTCAAATCCAAATTATCTAAAGCCTAACGATCACTCACATCGCCTGCAAAATCCGCAAGACCAACCTTATGTAGATATTGTAAGCAGGATGTATCCAGGCATTTATACGCCTAAAATGCTTGCAGAACAAAAAAACGGCGATAACCGGCCGATTTTCTTTGTGGAATATGCACATGCAATGGGTAATTCGGTAGGCAATATGAAAGATTTTTGGGACGTTTTCCGTTCTACCCCTCGCATTATTGGTGGCGCAATCTGGGAATTTAAAGATCAGGGAATATTACAAACTGACAGTTTAGGGAGGCAGTTCTATGCATATGGAGGCGATTTCGGCGAAAAGTATTTTGATAATTTTACAATAAAAGGTGTTGTAAATTCTGATGGTAAACCCAAGGGAGCGATGTTTGAATGCAAACGGGTTTATCAGGGCGCACAAACGGAGTTGGCTGATAATTCAAAAAAAATCTTAAAGATTTCGAATCGCCATGCGGTTAAAAATTTAAATACCTATGCCGTTAAGCTGTTTGTTCGCAAGGATGGCGCTTTGTTAAGTCAGAAGGTTTTACCTGCATTAAATCTGGCAGCAGGAAAAGATACGTTATTAAATATAGCCGGTTATTTGCCTAAAATGGAGGCAGGTTCAGAGTACTTAGCTGATATCCATTTCACTTTACGTAACGATGAGCTTTGGGCGAAAAAAGGTTTTGAAGTTGCGTCTAATCAATTTGCCTTAACCGGCTTAGCCCAGTCTAAAAGCAGCGAGAAAATCACAGCACCAAACTATTCGAGCAATGCTGAGTTTGATGTGTTTTCAGGTCAAAATTTCCGGATAGAAATCAGCAAAAAGAATGGTGCATTAGCATCATATAAATGGAAGGGTGAGGAGCAGTTACTTGCGCCTTTATTGCCACACTTTACCCGCCCGCTAACGGATAATGATAAACGTGGATGGAAATCGAACAAAAAACTAAAGCAGTGGTATCAAAACGACTTAAAATTTTTATCAGCTTCTGCAGGCAAATTTAGCGGAAGTGATGGCACTTATTTTAAATTGGTAAGCGATTACAGCTTAATCAACGATAGCGCAAGGGTAAAAGTGACTTATAAAATTTCTTCAAACGGAACCATTAAAGTTGATTATGCTCTGACGGTTAAGCCCGGTTTGCCGAACATCCCAAAAGTAGGTATGCAATTGGGTATCCTACGTAAGTACGACAACATTTCGTGGTATGGCAGAGGCCCGATTGAGAATTATATCGATAAAAATTACGGTGCCGACGCAGCAATTTACAACGAATCGATTGCAGGTTTTATGGAACATTATGCTGTTCCTCAGGAAAACGGAAATCGTACAGACGTACGTTGGATGTATTTCTCAAACCCGGCAAAAAACGAAGGTTTGGTGTTCATAGCAGATAGTTTGCTAAGCATGAGCGCCAGTCCTTACACCGATGAAAATGTTCAGGCGGCGAAACACACAAACAAGTTAAAAGATGCCAGCTATTTAATTGTGAACGTGGATTTAATACAAATGGGCGTTGGTGGAAACGACAGTTGGAGTGATGTTGCAGCACCATTACCGCAGTACCAGATTCCATCAAAAAATTATAATTATAGCTTTTATCTAAAGCCTTTTGCCGGCAAGATGCAAGATTTAGGCAAAAAAGTAAAACAGATGAAATTTTAGTCACTGAATGATTTCATTTAAAAGAACGAACACGGGAAAGAACAAAAATTAAAATCAGGAAATTAAGTGGAGAATATAATCAATTTACGGGGTATAACATGGAACCACAGTCGCGGGCTCTTGCCCATGGTGGCAACGGCACAGCGATTTTCTGAGTTGTACCCAAATGTTAACATCACCTGGGAGAAGAGAAGCTTGCAGCAATTTGCCGATTTTTCTATTCAGAAATTGGCAGAGCAGTTCGACCTGCTTGTTATAGATCATCCCTGGGCAGGATTCGCAGCGAAAACGAAATCCATTGTGCCTTTGGATTTTTATTTACCCAGCGATTATCTGGCAGACCAGGAGCGCAATTCAGTTGGTCATTCGTACGAAAGCTATTTCTACGATGAACACTTATGGGCACTGCCGATAGATGCAGCAACGCCTGTAGCATCTTCCAGACCGGATTTGCTGCAGGAAAAAGGATTGGCGCTGCCTAAATCATTTGAAGATTTATTGGATATTGCAAACCAAGGCCTGGTTGCTTTTGCAGGAATTCCAATCGATGTTTTAATGAATTTTTATACCCTTTGTTGTTCACTCGGCGAAGATCCCTGTCAAAGCGATGATGAAGTTGTATCGAAGGAAACAGGCATCAGGGCACTGCAAATGTACCGCGAACTGGCTTCGAAAATTGACAGAGCCAACTTCAACCGAAACCCAATTCAGGTTTACGAAGCCATGACTTTAACCGATGAGATTGCTTATTGTCCCTTTGCTTATGGGTATTCCAATTACTCCAGAAATGGCTATGCACGTAAAGCATTGCATTTTCACGATATGATTTCCATAGATGGACAAACCAATTTAAGAAGCACACTCGGCGGAACCGGCTTAGCCATTTCTTCCAAATGTGAGAAACTTGACGTTGCGGCTAAGTATGTTGAATTTGTTGGTGCTCCCGTTTGTCAATCAACAGTGTTTTTCGAAAATGGCGGTCAGCCGGGGCATTTAACCGCATGGAAAAATGAGGAGGTGAACAGACAAAGCCAAAACTATTTTTTAAATACTTTACCCGCATTACAACGGGCATTCCTTCGTCCGCGTTATCATGGTTCAATGTATTTTCAGGATCACGCCGGCGATGTTGTTCGAAATTATTTAATGGACGGCGGCAACGAAAGCAAAGTGTTGTCAAGCATGAACGAGTTATATCAAAAATCCAAAACGCTAGTTTTATCATGAACAAACCGCTAGAAGGGCTTTTAGTTTTAGAGTTCTGCCAGTTTCTGGCCGGACCATCAGCTGGTTTAAAACTGGCAGATTTAGGTGCTCGGGTAATTAAAATTGAGCGCCCAAAAACTGGCGATGCTTGTCGCCAGTTATCCATCAAGAATCTTTTTATTGACGAAGATAGTTTGCTTTTTCATACCATTAACCGCAACAAGGAAAGTTACGCGGCAGATTTGAAAAACCCTGACGATTTAGACAGGCTAAAGAAGTTAATCAGCAAAGCTGATGTGATGACGCATAATTTTCGGCCAGGTGTGATGGAAAAAATCGGCTTGGATTATGAAAACGTTAAGGATATCAATCCAAAAATCGTTTACGGTGTAGTTACCGGTTATGGAAATGAAGGGCCTTGGAAGAACAAGCCTGGCCAGGATTTATTAGTTCAGGCTGTTTCAGGATTAACATTCTTATCAGGTGTAGATGTCGACGGACCAGTGCCATTTGGTCTTTCTGTGTCTGATATTATGTGCGGCAACCATTTGGTACAGGGCATTTTGGCTGCGCTAATTAAAAAAGAAAAAACCAAAAAAAGCGTTCTGGTGGAAGTTAGCTTGCTGGAATCGGTTTTGGATGTTCAATTTGAGGTCATCACAACCTATTTAAATGATGGCGGAAAACTCCCCGACAGAAGCGGTGCAAAAGGCAGTGCGCATGCGTATTTAAGTGCCCCCTATGGCATGTACGAAACGAGCGACGGGCATATCGCGTTGGCGATGGGCAATCTGCCGAATATTTGCGCCATTATAAATTGCGATATTTCTGATCTGTATGTTGAGGCCGGTTCTGCCTTTGAAAATAGAGACAAACTGATAGTACGTTTGGCAGAAACTTTTAAGAAAGATAATACTAAAAGTTGGGTTAGTTTGCTGGAGGATGAGGGCATTTGGTGTACTGAAGTGTTAAATTACCGAACGGCAAGTGCTTTAAGTAGCTACAAAGCATTAGCTATAGAGCAAAAACTGGCTTTGGATAACAATCTGCAAATTAAGACTACCGTTAGTCCAATTCGTTTAGATAACGAAAAACTTTTTGCACCAAAAGCGGCTCCAAAACTTGGCTTTAATACAGCAGATATTAATAATGAATTTGAATTAAATTAGAAATAATCGTTAGTTCGACTGAAGCGAAGCGAAACAGCAATCTCTGAACCACTTGAAATCTTCTTTTCGATGGTTGAGATGACTGCCGCTTCAGACTTAAACGACGATTTGTATCAAAATAAAAAAATATGAGACCGCTTGAAGATTATTTAGTTGTCGATTTCAGTCAGTTTCTTTCGGGGCCTTCGGCAAGTTTGCGCCTGGCCGATATGGGTGCACGTGTAATTAAAATTGAACGTTCAGGGATTGGAGATATTTGCCGTACACTTTACACTTCAAATTTGATTATGAACGGTGAATCTTCGGTTTTTCATGCCATAAACAGAAACAAGGAGAGTTTTGAAGTTGATTTAAAGAATAACGAAGACTGTGAAATGGTTCGGGAGCTGCTTAAAAAAGCCGATGTGATGATACACAATTTCCGGCCGGGCGTAATGGAGCGTTTAGGGTTCGATTACCCTTCGGTAAGCGCTTTGAACCCAACCATTATTTATGGCGAAATATCGGGCTATGGAACCGAAACAGAATGGAAAAATAAGCCTGGGCAGGATTTACTTTTACAGGCAGCAACCGGTCTCACATCCTTAACTGGAAATGCCGATAGCGGCCCGGTTGCAATGGGTTTATCTATTGTTGATATGCTTGCCGGCGCTCACCTTGCACAGGGAGTTTTGGCCTGTTTGTACCGCAAAGCGATTAAAAATGAGGGCGGTTTTGTGCAAGTTAGCATGATGGAATCGGCCTACGATTTCCAGTTTGAAACCATTACCACCTTCTTGAACGACGGCGGTTGTTTGCCCGAACGTTCAGAAAAAAACAATGCAAACGCATATTTGGGCGCTCCTTACGGTATTTATCAAACAGAAAACGGATATTTAGCGCTGGCGATGGGTTCTATTCCTCAACTGGGTGCGCTTTTAGGTTGCGATAAACTGGAAGATTACGTTGAAATTAGCGAGGCCTTTGATAAACGGAACGAAATTAAAGCGATTCTGGCCGAACACCTGCTGCACTCATCAACGGAAAAATGGCTTTCAATTTTGGAACCGGCAGACATTTGGTGTGCAGATGTACTAAACTGGAATGCGCTTATGGAGCACGACGGATTTAAGATTTTGCAAATGATACAGGAGGTTGAAATGATTGATGGCTATAAATATGAGACAACAAGATGCCCGATTCGAATTGATGGTGAGTTATTAATTTCGCCAAAAGGTTCGCCAAAACTGGGGCAGGATAACGAAAAGATCATTAAAGAGTTTATTACACAGAATACAATTGCAAATGCCTAACCAAACAGAAACTTTCACAATTGCCGTTCGTAAATTTGCCCCTTTCGAATCCGCAATGCGGAAAACATGGGACAAATATTGCGCATTTTCGGGCTGCAGTTTGAAGTTGGAACTGGTTGTGATGGATTTGCATGAGCTTTACAGTCGAACCATAGCCGAAAAAGGCTTAGCGAACGGCAACTTTGACATTGCCCACATCAGTACCGACTGGGTTTTAGAAGGTTATTCTAATCAGGATTTCGAGGTATTAAATCCTTACATTAACAGAAACAGACCGGCAGATTTTCCTTCGTGTTGGAGTAAATCTCTATTGGGACTACAACGTTTCGGATGGGAGGTTGTCGGCTTGCCTTTTCACGATGGTCCTGAATGCTTTATTTACCGAAAAGATTTATTTGAGGATGAAACCGAGCAAGCTAACTTTTTAACTCAATTTGGCAAAGCGTTAGAAGTGCCAAAAACCTGGGAAGATTTTCATCAGGTTGCGCAGTTTTTCACTCGCCCTGAAGATAATTTATATGGTAGTATTTTCGCCTGCTATCCTGATGGGCACAACACTGTTTTTGATTTTTGTTTGCAATTGTGGAGCCGGGGCGGTACTTTGGTAGATGATAATGGATTCATTAAAATTGATAGTCGGGCTGCAGTAAGCGGCCTGGATTTCTACCGCAAAATCGTTAACGATAAAACCGCAGTTCATCCCAAATCTTCTCAATTTGAATCCGTTGCGGCTGGTATCGCCTTTTCCCAGGGCGAGGCAGCAATGATGATAAACTGGTTTGGCTTTGCGGCAATGTGCGAAGTAGATGAGGCATCTAAAGTAAAAGGTAAAATTGATGTAGCATTACTGCCTGCTGATACCGGCAAAAGTTCTGCTTCCTTAAATGTTTACTGGCTTTACACCATCGCAAAAGGAAGTAAAAATAAAACGCTGGCTTACGATTTTCTCCGCTTTGCCCTGGCAGAAGAACAAGATAAGCAACTCACGCTGGAAGGGGGCATCGGCTGCAGATTATCTACATGGAAAGACCCTGAAATAAATAGAATAATCCCATTTTACCATAAATTAGAGGAATTGCACGAAGTTGCCTACACGCTTCCTCAAAAAGAAAAGTGGAATGAAATTGCCGCCATAATTGACCAAATGGTTTTGCAGGCGATAAATACGGATAAGTCTTCTAAAGAGCTTATCCAGTTGGCGCAGAACGAAATAAACAGCATTGACAAATGAGTATCGACATAAAATATAAACCTGAGTTGCCGCTCACCAAACAACCCATCATCATCATTGGCGCAGGTGGAATTGTTGCTGATGCACATTTGCCTGCCTATAAAATTGCAGGTTTTGAGGTTCATGGCGTTGTAAACAGAACCAAAGAGCGGGCGCAAAAACTTGCAGATGCTTTCAGTATTCCAAATGTGTACGACTCTGTTGCAGAAGCGGTTAAGTGTGCGCCCGAAAATGCAGTTTATGATTTAACCATCATGCCAGAGCAATACATTAGCACGTTGAAACAATTGCCAAATGGAAGCGCAGTTTTAATTCAAAAGCCCATGGGTGATGACTTTGCACAGGCAAATGAAATTCTGGAGCTGTGCAGGAAGAAAAACTTGAAGGCGGCGGTAAACTTTCAATTGCGTTTCGCTCCATTCGTAAGTGCTGCGAAATATTTGATTGATAAGGGCTTAATTGGTGAATTGTACGATATGGAAGTACGGGTAACGATAAAAACGCCCTGGGAAATTTTTCCTCACGTAATTGTTCACCCTCGATTGGAAATTCAATATCATAGTATTCATTACGTCGATTTAATCCGGTCTTTTTTAGGAAATCCTCAAAGTGTTTTGGCAAAAACGCTAAAACATCCCGCCAAAAAATTATCTTCATCGCGTACTACCATTTTACTGGATTATGGTGATACCTTACATGCGGTAATTAACACAAACCATGATCATGATTTTGGTGCAACGCACCAGGAAAGCTACATAAAATGGGAAGGAACAAACGGTGCAATTGTGGCTAAAATTGGCTTGTTGATGGATTATCCACATGGCGTGGCCGACGTTTTCGAGTATTGTATTCTGGAGGAAGGAAAAGCTCCGGAATGGCAAACGGTTAAATTAGAAGGCTCCTGGTTTCCAGAGGCATTTATTGGCACAATGGCGAACTTAATGCGGTATAATGAAGGATCTACAACTGTTCTGCACACCAGTGTTGAAGACGTGATTCAAACAATGGCCGTTGTGGAAGGCGCATACAAATCGAGCGATATCGGAGGGATAAAAATAGAATAAGAAGTGATTGAACCGCCGGCTGATGTCAGTTTTTTTTGACAAAATAATCCATGATTTTAATCGGGGTAAAAAAATTAAAATAAAGTATTAGAATGTATTTCAAATCAACATTTTTTGAAGATTACCAGCTCGAGGATAAACGTGTAACTTTAGGTCGCACGATAACTGAAACAGACTTTGTGGTACACGCCGGCCATACCGGTGATTTTTTTCCGCATCACATGGATGCAGAGTGGTGTGCAACACAGCCTTTTAAACAAAGAATCGCTCATGGAACAATGATTTTTAGCATTGGGATTGGCTTAACGGCATCTGAAATTAACCCGGAAGCAATGAGTAAAGGCTACGATAAACTGCGTTTTGTTAAGCCTGTTTTTATCGGGGATACCATCCATTCGGAGGTAACAATCTCTGAAAAAGCAGATGGCAAAAAACCAGAATACGGCACTGTAACAGAGCATGTGGAAATTATAAACCAAAACGGCGCAGTAGTTTTGGTTTGCGATCACCTCTTGGTTGTAAAGAGAAAGACAGTGATTTAAGAATTGTTAAACAACTATTCATCACCAATAAACCAGTGAACCAATGAACCAATGAACAGTGAACAGTGAACAAATGAACGGTGAACCAGTGAACAAATGAACCAATGAACCAATGAGCTACTAACGATTGACCCAATAAACTAACCTTAAAAACCAAATATAATGAACCACAACACACAGCCAGAAATCGTAACCGAGGGCGACCCCTCATCAGGAAAGAAATATTTACTACCATTCATCCTGGTGGTTAGTTTATTTTTTCTGTGGGGTATGGCGCACAACCTTGACTCAATACTGATTCCGCATTTAAAAAAAGCATGTAATTTGAACAACAGACAATCGACTTTGATTGATACATCGGTTTTCTTTGCCTACTTTTTAATGGCAATACCTGCCGGCATGATTTTAAAAAAATGGGGCTACAAGGCAACCATGATTTCAGGTTTACTGGCATTTGCTTTTGGTGCTTTTTTGTTCGTTCCAGCGGCAAATAATTTATCTTATATCACGTTTTTAATTGCATTATTTATAATTGGCTGCGGTTTAACCATGCTCGAAACTTCGGCAAATCCGTACGCAGCAGTTCTCGGCGACCCAGCGAAGGCAACGAGCAGATTAAATTTAGCTGCCTCATTTAATGGTCTGGCCGCAATGGTTGCGCCACTTATTGGTGGTCTGTTCATCCTTTCCGGTAAGTCGCACACTAAAGATGAATTGGCGGCAATGACCGAAATTAATAGAAATAACTACTTTCTCGAAGAAGCCGCATCGGTTAAAACGCCATACATCACACTTGGAATTGTGCTCTTGGTAATCGCAGTGATATTTTACTTTATCCATCTGCCCGAAATAAAAACAAAAAGCATTGATGGAGAAGCCAAGGGTAGCTTTTTTGGCGCTTTGCGCCATAAGCATTTGCGTTGGGCGGTTGTAGCACAGTTTTTTTACGTGGGCGCACAGGTTTGTGTAACAAGTTTCTTTATCAGAATGGCACAGCAAGGCGGCGGTTTCGACGAAAAGACAGCTGCATCATACCTGGTGGTTTATGGCTTTTTGTTTACCGCAGGGCGTTTTGCAGGTACAGCACTTTTACAGTTTATATCATCAAATAAATTGTTAGCTATATACGCGATAATATCCATTATCTTGTGTTTAGTCGCCATTTTAGGCCAAGGTTCTTACGTTGTATATGCCCTGGGCGCAATCGGGTTTTTTATGTCGATTATGTTTCCAACTATTTTTGCCTTGGGAATTGATGGCATTGGAGACGATACAAAGCCGGGCTCTTCGTGGCTAATAATGTCGATTGTGGGTGGCGCAATTTTACCGTTTGGCATGGGAACTTTAATCGATATGTATGGCGATAACATACAAATCGGCTATAGCATTCCACTGGTATGTTTCGTAATCGTTCTGTTTTTTGGCCTTAAAGGTTACAAAATCGCTCATAAATAAATGTAAAGCTTGTTGTAAGAGTGCCAGAAATCACTAAAAAAACTGCTCCTCAGATTTACCAAGCGTCCATTCAAATGCGCAAAGACTAAAATAATGATATTAAAGTATTGCAAAGTCTTCTTGTTTTTTCTGCTTTTTGCAATCTGCTTTAAGCTTAATGCGCAACAAAATGAAAATGCCAGGCCCTGGGTATTCTGGTATTGGGTAAAAGGAGCGGTATCCAAGCCTGGCATTACCGCCGATTTGGAGGCGATGAAGGCCAACGGAATTGCCGGCGCTTATTTAATGAGTATCCAGGGCCCGGATAAAACGCCTGTTTACAATCCTCCAGCAGTTCAGCTTACGCCCGAATGGTGGAAGCTTGTGGAGTTTGCCATGGGCGAAGCAAAACGTTTGGATTTGAAGTTAGGCATGCACGTAAGCGATGGCTTTGCCTTAGCCGGCGGACCATGGATTACGCCCGAGTTGTCCATGCAAAAGCTGGTGTGGTCTAAACTTGTGGTAAAGGGTTCGGCAACAAAAATCATGCTGCCAAAACCTGAAAATAATGTAAACTATTATAAAGATATCGCAGTTTATGCCTACCCATCGCCAATTGGCGAAAACATCTCAACACGAACAATCATCCCTAAAATTACGGCAAGTAACGGTGCTGATGCAGGTGGCTTAATTCTGCCAGAAAATAAGAAAAACTTCAGCTCAAACGAGCCTTGCTACATTCAATATGAATTTGAAAAGCCTTTTACTTGCAGAACAATAAAGGTAAAAGTTAGTGGCAACAATTATCAGGCGCAACGTTTGTTAATAGAAATAAGTGATGATGGAAAAGTTTTTCGCCAGGTGGGGAGACTGGAACCGCCACGCCACGGCTGGCAAGATACCGATGAGGATGTTACCCATTCAATTAAGCCGGTTACCGCAAGGTTTTTCAGGTTTGTTTATGATAAAAAAGGTTCCGAACCAGGCGCCGAAGATTTAGATGCTGCAAAGTGGAAACCTGCCTTAAAGTTACTTAATCTTGAGCTAAGTTCGGCTGCTTCGATTAACCAGTTTGAGGGGAAAAATGGCTCCGTCTGGAGAATAAGTAAGCGAGCTACCGACGCCGAAATTGCAGAAGGGATTTGTGTTCCATTAAAGAATATTATCAATTTAACAGATAAATTAAACAGCGATGGAAGCTTAAACTGGAAAGCTCCAAAAGGCGAATGGACAATTTTAAGGATAGGCCACACCTCAACAGGGCACACTAATGCAACTGCGGGCGGTGGAATGGGTTTGGAGTGCGATAAATTTAATCCGGCAGCGGTTAAATTGCAATTTGATAATTGGTATGGAGAAGCAATAAAACACGGCGGGGCCGATATTGCCGGGGAAGTGCTAAGTGTTTTCCATGTAGATAGCTGGGAATGTGGCAGCCAAAATTGGTCGCCACTTTTTAAAGCAGCATTTTTTAAGCGAAGAGGTTATGATTTAACACCTTATTTGCCAATAATGACTGGTTTGCCGGTAGAAAACACCACAACATCTGAAAACTTTCTTTATGATGTTAGAAAGACGATTTCTGAGCTGGTTGTAGATCAGTTTTATAACACTTTAGCAAAATTAGCGAAGGAGCAGGGTGTAACTTTTACTGCAGAAAGCATTGCCCCAACGATGTTAAGTGATGGCCTACTGCATTATAAGGCGGTAGATGTACCAATGGGAGAATTTTGGCTGAATAGCCCTACACATGATAAGCCCAACGATATGTTAGATGCGATTTCGGGTGCTCATATCTACGGCAAAAATATTGTTCAGGCAGAGGCTTTTACCACAGTGCGTATGGACTGGAATGAGAGTCCGGCAAGCATGAAAACCTTACAGGACAGGAATTACGCCCTCGGAGTGAACAAACTGAGCTACCACGTTTTTACGCATAACCCCTGGATGGATAGAAAACCGGGTATGACTTTAGATGGTGTAGGCTTATATTTTCAGCGAGACCAAACCTGGTGGAAGCCTGCAAAAGCATGGATAGACTACGCAGAGCGCACGCAAAGTTTACTTCAAACCGGAAAGCCGGTTGTTGATATTGCAGTTTTTACGGGTGAGGAATTGCCACGCCGGTCGGTTTTACCAGACAGATTAGTCGAGACTTTGCCGGGTATTTTCGGCTCAGACGTAGTAGAGGCAGAAAACAAACGCCTGGCAAATGTTTGTGAACCATTAAGGCAGTTGCCTGCAGGCGTAACGCATTCTGCAAACATGGCCGACCCTGAAAATTGGGTTAACCCTTTACGTGGTTATGCCTACGATAGCTTTAATCCCGATGTTTTGCGAACAGCGACGGTTAAAAACGGCGAAGTGGTTTTCGAAAGCGGGGCGAAATACAAACTTCTGGTTATTCCGGGGGTGATGAAAATGAACCCGAATTACAAGTACATAAGTTATGAAACCGTAAAAAAAATTGCTGATTTGATAAAAGCAGGCGCAACGGTTCTGGTTTCGGATAAGCCTTTGTATCAAAACGGCTTAAAACAGGTAGCGAAAACCGAATTTGATAAGACGGTAAATGAAATCTGGGGTGGAAAATTTTCTCAATACTATGATGTTAATGCCGTTTTTGTGAAAAAACTGCGCTTGGGAAATGTTGTAAAAGGTCCTTTTGCTGATGAGGATTTTTCATCGTTAAATCTTCCAAAAGACATATCAGTTACTGAAAAGGACAACAGCTACGCCAAAAACATTGCGTTTAACCATCGCCAAACATCAACAAAAGAAATTTACTTTATAGCTAATCAGTTAAACAAAGAGCGGGAATTAACATGCGCTTTCCGGATGAGTGGAAAAATACCCGTTTTATATGATGCAGTACTTAACCAAACAATTCCGCTTAAAAACTGGGCAATTACCAACACGTCCGGTTTGCCAGGTAAGAATATAAAAAGTACAGTGCTTAGCCTGAAGTTAGCGCCAAATCAATCCCTTTTCGTGATTTTTGAAGCGCCCACGAAACAAACTGAGTTAAACGAAGGACTAAACTGGTCGAGTTTTAAAACAATTCAGGATATTTCTAAATCATGGAAAGCGCAGTTCGATACTGCTTTCGCCGGACCAGTAAACCCGGTAATATTCAACGAATTAACAGACTGGACAAAGCATGCCGACAGTTCCGTAAAATACTATTCGGGCACTGCAGTATATTCGAAAAAATTCAGCTTCGCTGGAAACTTAGGTGCAAAAATCTGGGTCGACCTGGGTGCCTTCTCAAGCATCGCCAAAGTGAAAATTAATGGTGTAGACTGTGGCACGGTTTGGACTGCACCACATCGTTTGGATATTAGCAAAGCAATTAAAGTTGGGGAGAATACAGTTGAAATCGAAGTTACAAATACCTGGGCAAACCGCCTTATCGGCGATAGTAAATTGCCCGAAAACAAGCGCTTCACTAAAACGACGGCACCTTTCCGTCTGGAAGGAAAACCATTAAATTCTGCGGGGTTATTGGGGCCGGTGCTGATTCAAACAGAAGAGAAATGATACTAATGGTGACACTAAACAAAGGCAGGGAAAATTACATAATAAGCAATATGATTAACAAATTTGTATTCATCATACTTTTAGCTTTATCGTCTCTAAAGGGAAATGCCCAAGATAAGGCCCTGGTTTATAACTCAAATTCGCCTTACGCCAAGTTGCACAGCATAAATATGGCTGATGTTACCTGGACTAAAGGTTTTTGGGCCGATAGGTTTAAGGTTGCCACAGAAACCATGGTGCCGAATATGTGGGCAATTTACAACGACCCTAAAATCAGTCACGCCTTTAAAAACTTTGAAATTGCTGCGGGCTTAGATACCGGCTCGCATTCGGGGCCTTCTTTCCATGATGGCGATTACTATAAAACGCTGGAGGCGATGGCAAGTTTGTACGCATCGACTAAAAACCCAAAACTCAACGAAATGATGGATAAAGCCATAGTTGTAATCGGGAAATCGCAGCGTGAAGATGGCTACATCTACACTAAAGCCATGATTGAACAGCGTAAAACGGGTTCTAAAAACCAATTTCAGGATAGATTGAGTTTCGAATCGTATAACATTGGCCATTTAATGACGGCAGGTTGCATCCATTATCGCGCCACAGGAAAAACGACCTTGCTCAACATCTCTAAAAAAGCGACGGATTATCTTTACAATTTTTATAAATCTGCATCACCCACTTTGGCCAGAAATGCAATTTGCCCATCGCACTACATGGGTGTTGTAGAAATGTATCGCACCACGAAAGATCCTCGCTATTTGGAACTTGCTAAACATTTAATCGCCATTAAGGGTAAAATTGAGGATGGAACGGATGATAACCAAGATAGAATTCCGTTTTTGAAACAAACCAAGGCCATGGGGCATGCGGTACGGGCAAATTACCTTTACGCCGGTGTGGCCGATTTATATGCCGAAACTGGAAAAGACTCATTGCTGGCAACCTTAAATTTGATGTGGGATGATGTAAATCAGCACAAAATGTACATTACGGGTGGCTGCGGTTCGTTGTATGATGGAACTTCGCCAGATGGTACATCTTATAATCCCGCCGATGTGCAGAAAATTCATCAGGCTTTTGGCCGAGCGTACCAGTTGCCAAATTTTACTGCACACAATGAAACCTGCGCAAACATTGGTAACGTGCTCTGGAACTGGCGAATGCTGCAGATTACAGGCGATGCAAAATACGCAGATGTAATGGAGCTGGCGCTGCACAATAGCGTATTATCGGGTATAAGTTTAGATGGGAAAAACTTCTTGTACACAAATCCATTAGCTCAATCTGATGATTTACCCTTTAAACAAAGGTGGTCTAAAGACAGGGTGCCGTATATTGCCCTGTCCAATTGTTGTCCGCCAAATGTGGTTAGAACAATTGCCGAAGTGAGTGACTATGCTTATAGTGTTTCGGATAGGGGCTTGTGGTTTAATCTTTATGGCGGCAATAATCTGAATACCAGCTTATCCGACGGAACAAAGGTGGCTTTGTCTCAGGAAACCAACTACCCGTGGGATGGGAAAATTAAAATTAGCTTGAAAGAAACGGTCGCTAAAAATTATTCTTTATTTCTGAGAATTCCATCGTGGACACATGATGCAAAACTTACCATTAATGGAAAAGCCGAAAATTTTAAACTGGTTTCGGGTACTTATGCAGAAATAAACCGGATTTGGAAAAAGGGCGATGTGGTGGAATTAAACCTTCCCATGGAGCCGACTTTGATAGAGGCAAATCCGTTGGTTGAAGAAAACCGGAACCAGGTTGCTGTAAAACGCGGACCGATTGTTTACTGCCTGGAATCTACCGATTTACCTGGCAAAAATATCTTCAATGCCTTAGTGCCTGCAAATACACAATTTGTGGCGAAGCCGGTAAATATCAGCGGTGCTGAAATGATGAGCCTTGTGGGCAATGCCAAAATTGTAGAGCCAAATAGTTGGAAAAGTGTATTGTATCGACCAATTGACGTTAAAAATACAGAAACAGAGATAAGATTGGTTCCTTATTTTGCATGGGGAAACCGTGGCCACTCGGAAATGTCGGTTTGGTTGCCTGTAAGCAGGTAATGTTTAAGTAAACATTATGGAATTACAAAGTACAACCTTTAGCCGAATAGTGGAAAGCAAAACAGTTTAGCTGTTAAATTAGAGCAATATGAAACTAAGATTCACGATACTTTTAAACCTTACTTTTAGCATCATCACGTCGGCAATGGTTAAACCGGCATCTATTTTTACCGACCATATGGTTTTACAACAACAAAGCAAGGTGGCCATTTGGGGTTGGGCCAAAGCCTTAACCAAAGTAAAAATAAATACTTCGTGGAATAATGAAAACTATTCGGTTACGGCCGATAATGATGGAAAGTGGAAAGTAAAAGTTGCCACGCCAATAGCGGGCGGACCTTATCAAATCGAATTTAGCGACGGCGAAAAGCTGGTTTTAACAGACATTTTGATTGGCGAGGTCTGGTTTTGTAGCGGGCAATCGAACATGGAGATGCCGATGAAAGGATTTAAAAGTCAGCCCGTTATCGGATCTAATGAAAGGATTTTGAAATCAGGAAATAAAAATATAAGGCTTTACACGGTGCCTCGTTCTTCAATAACAGAACGGCAGGAGAACAGCAAGCCATCACCATGGAAATTGGCAAATCCAGAAACAGTTTCCAATTTCAGCGCAACTGCATATTTTTTCGGTTCATTACTGAATGAAATGTTAAATGTCCCGATAGGTTTAATAAACGATAGTTATGGTGGTTCTACCATCGAAGCCTGGATGTCGCCAGAGGAATTGAAGGCATTTCCTGATGTTAAGATACCTTTAAAGGGCGACACCATCAAAGAAGTAAGCAGAACGCCCACAACCCTTTACAACGGAATGCTGTACCCTGTTATTGGTTACGGGATAAAAGGTGTTATCTGGTATCAGGGCGAATCTAACTACGAGCGGCCGGGCCAGTACGAAAATTTATTTCCGGCAATGGTTTCTTCCTGGCGTAAAAACTGGGAAACGGGAGAATTTCCTTTTTACTATGCACAGATTGCACCTTACAATTATGCGCAGTTGCCGCCCAAGCAGGCAGGTGAAAAGTATAATTCCGCTTTTTTGAGAGATGCACAACGAAAGTCGCTTGCAAAAATCCCCAATTCTGGGATGGCAGTTTTAATGGATATTGGCGAAGAAAAATCAATCCATCCGGCCAATAAAAAACAGGGTGGAGAAAGATTAGCGTACATGGCTTTAGCTCAAACCTATGGTTTAAAGGGTTTTGGTGCGTTTAGTCCGACTTACGAGTCGCTAATGATTGATAAAGATAAAGCTGTAATTAAGTTTCAGAATGTGCCGAATGGTTTAACTGCCTTTGGTAAAGATTTAACGCTTTTTGAAATGGCCGGAGCAGACAAGAAATTTTATCCTGCGAAAGCAGTAGTAACAGGCAGTAGTGTAACCGTTACGGCTGCGCAAGTGAAAAATCCTGTTGCAGTACGCTACGCATTTAGAGATTTTGTAACTGGAGATTTGTTTGGTAATGATGGATTGCCTGTTTCTTCATTTAGAACAGATGATTGGGATTATTAAAATGAGCATGATTTTGACGGGAAAGATATCATACCCAAAATTAACGTTGGCTGGAAACTTAAATCCTCATCGTGTATCCGCAAAAATATTGTGGCTTTTTTTGAGCATGCGTAAAGTTGCACGCCATGGAACACTTGTTGTTGGATTTTTGTCGTTGTTTTCAAGTTCACAAGCCCAGGAAAGCCTGGTCTGGACTTCTCAAAGTAAAAATTCAGCAGAGTCGATGCCAGTAGGTGGGGGCGATGTTGGGTTAAACCTTTGGGTAGAAAAAGGAGAGGTTTATTTGTATTTGGCTCGAAGTGGAACGTTTGATGAAAATAATACGCTGCTTAAGCTTGGCCGGGTTAAACTCAAATTCAGTCCGAACCCGTTTGAAGGAAAAAACTTTAAACAGGAACTGATTGTAAAAGATGGCTACGCCACGATTTCTGCTACCAATGGCAATTTAAACGGACAAATAAAAGTTTGGGTTGATGTTTTTAAACCGGTGATTTATGTAGATGTGAGATCGAATCGGCCTGTTATTACCGAAGCAATTTATGAAAGCTGGCGCTTTGAAGATAAGGTTACCAAAGGAAAGGAAAATAATCAAAACTCCTATAAATGGGCTCCGCAAGGTGTTGTGAAAACTTTAAAAGATGAAATAGCATTTAATGGTGACGCCGTGCAGTTCTACCATCAAAACAAGAGCGAAACAGTTTTCGACGTGGCAGTAAAGCAGCAAGGGCTGGAAAACAGGAAATCAGAATTATACAACCCACTCAAAAATTTGATTTTTGGTGGCCTCATGCAAGGCGAGAATATGATTCCGGCTGGTAATTATGCAGGGAAATATCTTAGCACGCCTTTTAAGGCCTGGGTATTGAGAAGCAGGAAACCAAGTAAATCAGCCCACATAACGGTTAAACTAAGTACTTCAAAAACAACATCAATTCAGGAATGGGCACAAAGCTTAAATGCAATAGCGGTTAAAGCCGACCAAAAGCCGAGCATTAAATGGTGGAATAACTATTGGTCGAAAAGTTTTATTTATATGACTTCCGAAGATTCGGCTGCCAACCAATCTTCTAAAAATTACCAATTATTTCGATACATGTTAGGTTGCAATGCATTTGGTAAATATCCAACCAAATTTAATGGCGGCCTGTTTACGTTCGATCCTGAGCTGACCGATTCAACCTTAAAATATACACCTGATTTCAGAAACTGGGGTGGCGGAACACACACGGCGCAAAACCAACGACTGGTGTATTGGCCAATGCTTAAAAGTGGCGATTTTGAGTTGATGAAACCGCAGTTTGATTTCTATTTAAATCTGTTGAAAAATGCAGAAATTAGGACAGAAAAAGCCTGGGGGCACAAAGGAGCAAGTTTTACAGAACAACTTGAAAATTTCGGCCTGCCAAATCCTGCCGAGTATGGCTGGAAACGCCCTGTTGGTTTTGATAAGGGTATGGAATACAATGCCTGGTTAGAATACCAATGGGATACCGTACTGGAATTTTGTATGATGATTTTCGAAACAGAACGTTATAACGATGCAAACATCGAAAAATATTTACCGATGATTGAGAGTGCGTTGACTTTTTTCAAAGAGCATTATACTCATCTGGCCAAAGAACGTGGCGCCAAGGCTTTAAACGCTGATGGTCATTTGGTTCTTTACCCGGGTTCTGGAGCCGAAACCTACAAAATGGCCTACAATTCGACATCTACCATCGCCGCGTTAAAAACTGTTTTGGAGCGGCTGGTTGCACATCCCGGACTATCGGCAAAACAAAAAGCAGATTGGGGCGAAATGCTTAAAACCATTCCACCCATCAGTTTCAGAACGTTTAATGGCCACACCACAATCGCCCCAGCAAAACTGTTTGAACGTATTAACAATACCGAAACTCCGCAATTGTATCCGGTTTACCCTTGGGGGATTTTCGGAATCGGAAAGCCTGATTTAGAAACGGCAATAAATACGTTCAGATATGATACAGACGCTTTGAAATTCCGTAGTTACGTTGGCTGGAAACAGGATAATATTTTTGCGGCAAGGTTAGGCTTAACAGAAGAGGCTGCGAAGTTAACCACTGCTAAACTAAAGGATTCCGGCAGAAGATTTCCTGCATTTTGGGGCCCTGGTTTCGACTGGGCACCAGACCATAATTGGGGCGGATCGGGTATGATTGGGTTGCAGGAAATGCTGATGCAAACGGATGGGAAAAAGATTTATCTGTTTCCGGCCTGGCCCAAAGATTGGGATGTTCATTTTAAGCTTTTTGCACCTTATAAAACCACGATTGAAGGCACTTTAAAAAATGGAAAATTGGTATATTTGAATGTACTGCCACTATCAAGAAGAGCAGACATCATTAATAAAATGATTGAAGGAAAGAATGATTGAAATCGAAGATAATTGTGAACAGAAATAATATTCACAATTTGGTTTCAATATTTTATAAATAAGAAAATATGGACTTACAGTTAAAAGAGAAGGTAATCATCATCACCGGCGCAGCCAAAGGTATAGGCAGAAGCATTGCAGAAGTTTTTGCAAGGGAGCATGCAGTTGCGGTTATAGTTGGCAGAAAGGCAGAAGATAACGAAAAAGTGGTTGCAGCAATTGAGCAAAACGGTGGGAAAGCTGCCCAGTTTGTAGCCGAGCTTTCAAACCCTGCGGATTGCGAGAAAGTTGTAGCTGAAATTGTTGCAAAATTTGGCCGGATTGACGGGCTTGTAAATAACGCGGGTGTTAATGATGGTGTAGGCTTAGAGAGCGGGAATTATGAAGATTTCATGGCCTCTCTTCATAAAAACGTAGTTCATTATTATTTAATGGCTCATCACGCTTTGCCCGAACTGATTAAAAGCAAAGGAGCAATCGTTAACATAACCTCAAAAACAGCAGAAACCGGGCAGGGCAACACATCCGCTTATGCTGCCGCAAATGGCGGGCGAAATGCCTTAACACGTGAATGGGCAGTTGAATTGCTGAAATACGGAATTCGTGTAAATGCCGTGGTGGTTGCCGAGTGCTGGACGCCGGCTTATGAAACCTGGATTGAAACTTTACCTGATGCACAAGCCAAGCTTGACGAGATTACGGCGAAAATCCCTCTGGAGAACAGAATGACAACCGCGGAAGAAATTGCCAACATGACGGCCTTTTTGATGTCTGGCAAATCAAGCCACACTACGGGGCAAATTATACACGTTGATGGTGGTTACGTACATTTGGACCGGGCTTTGGCAAACGCCTAGAAAATATTATCATATTCTAAAGTGAGTGAATGATGGAGCTATTATTAAATTGATCACCACCGTTCACTCATTCAAAATTCTCTCATTCAAAAATTAATCATTCAAAATTCACTCAATACCTGATGAAAACCCTTACTTGCACAACACCAGGTACTTTCGAATATTCGGAAACAGAAAAGCCCGAATTAAAAAAGGACCATTCAATCATAAAAATCAAAAGAATTGGCATCTGTGGCACCGATTTGCATGCCTTCGAGGGGACGCAACCCTTTTTCAATTATCCGCGTGTTTTGGGTCACGAATTATCAGGCGAACTGATCGAAGCAGATGGCGCTGAAGGTTTTGCGATAGGAGAGGCAGTCACTTTTATTCCTTATTTTAATTGTGGAGAATGTATTGCCTGCCGCATGAACAAACGAAATTGCTGCGTTAAAATGCAGGTTTGTGGCGTACACGTAGATGGTGGCATGCGTGAATATTTGCAGGTTCCATCCAGAACGCTTTTACATGGAGCAGGATTGACTTATGATGAATTGGCTCTTGTAGAACCTCTGGCAATTGGCGCACATGGTGTGCGCAGAGCTGATGTTCAGCCCGGTGAATTCGTTTTAGTAATCGGCGCCGGGCCAATTGGTTTAGGTACCATGGAATTCGCCAGGATTGCAGGCGCAAATGTTATTGCTTTAGATATAAATGCAGACCGACTGGCTTTTTGTAAGGATAAGTTGAAAGTTTCGCATGTAGTAAATGCACTCGATACTGATGTTGTTCAACAATTGAGCGACATTACCAATGGCGATATGCCGACAGTTGTGATTGACGCCACAGGAAATCAGAAAGCAATTAATAATGCCATTAACTACATGGCTCATGGGGCCAGGTTCGTTTTAATCGGCTTGCAAAAGGGAGATCTAATCTTTAATCATCCCGAATTTCATAAAAGAGAATCTACGTTGATGAGCAGCAGAAACGCAACAATTGAGGACTTTTCCCACGTTATTAAATCGATGAAAGCAGGTTTGGTAAATCCAACAAACTACATTACCCATAAGGTAAAGTTTGATGCGGTTAAAGATGAGTTTCAAAGCTGGTTAAACCCGAAAAATGGCGTTATTAAAGCGATGATAACAATGGACAACGAATAGCGGCAATGGCTTTAAGCGCTTAAGGAATTTTTCGATTTCACATATTACAAAAAAGGGCAATTATCACTCCAGATAATTGCCCTTTTGTTTTATGATAAGTTATTTACCAGAATTTTACGTAAATAAGGGTAATTAAAAGTAAGGTTACTACAATAAGTACCAGTGTAGATGGCGCAACTTTAAACATCGATTTATCTAATTCGAATGCTTTAGGGTTTACTTTCGGTCCTAACAAGCTTAATCCAACCATCACTATCATGGTAAATAAAAAGGATAATCCCATGCAAATCAAGAATGGAATTTCATAAACACCATCTTTGTTGAGGTAAGCAGTGTATAAGAAATTTTCATGTCCGAACCAGGTTGGCGCGTAATTATTAAAAACCACTGAAAGCAAAAACCCGGTTACCAAGCCTGCAATTGCCGCAGTGCCTGTGGTGCGTTTCCAAAACATACCTAAAAGGAACATGGCAAAAACCCCCGGACTAATAAAGCCGGTGTATTTCTGTATAAAAGTGAAACCACCTTCGCCTCCAATTCCTAATAAATCATCCCAAGTTAATACCACCGACATTACGATTGCAACTACGATACTTAATCTTCCAACGACAACTAATTTCTTTTCATTTGCATCTTTGTTGATGTATTTTTTATAAATATCCAAAGTCCATATGGTCGAAATACTATTTGCCTTACCAGCTAAAGACGCTACAATGGCTGCCGTTAAAGCAGCTAGCGATAAGCCTTTTAATCCGTTAGGTAAAAAAGTTAAAACGGCAGAGTATGCATTGTCTGCAATAACTTTTCCGTTTGGAGCCATCTCGTGCTGCAAAGCACCGTTTCTATGTAAAACATAAGCTGCAATTCCAGGCAACATTACAATTATCGGCATACCTAATTTTAAAAATCCTGCAAATAATATTCCTGTTCTTGCGGTTTTTAAATCGGCACCCAGCGCTCTTTGTGTAATGTACTGGTTGCATCCCCAGTAATTTAAGTTCACAATCCATTGGCCGGCAAAGTACATCGCAATGCCCGGTAAAGCAAGGTACTTATTAACATATTCCTGAGATGAATTCGCATCAGGCTTTGCCAAAATCATTTTAAAATGGTCTGGCGAATCTTTCATCAACATTTTGAAACCGGCAATTGCATCTTTTCCAAGGCCAAAATGGTCACTCACCATGGTTAGCGCTATGTAAGTGGTAACCAAACCGCCGGCTATAAGTACAATAACCTGAATAACATCAGTAAAACCGATTACTTTCATGCCGCCCAGGGTAATGATTAATGAAAAGGCTGCCAACCCGATAACGATGTATTTGAAGTACATCGGGTCTATCATACTGCTAATGGCGATTGAACCCAGGTATAAAATTGAAGTCAGGTTGACAAAAATGTATAAAAACAACCAGAATATGGCCATTATTAAGCTTACCGTTTCATTGTACCTCGTTTGTAAAAACTGAGGCATGGTAAAGATTTTGTTTTTGAGGTAAACCGGAATAAACCAGACTGCTACAATAATCAGCGCAATAGCAGCTACCCACTCATATGCGGCAACGGCCATACCAACCTGAAAACCCTGACCACTCATACCGATAAACTGTTCAGCAGAAATGTTTGATGCAATAAGCGAAGCGCCAATTGCCCACCAGGTTAGAGAACCCTCGGCAAGAAAGAAGTCGTGACTTCCTGATGTAGCTTTATTTTTCTTGCTGCTGTAAATCCAATACCCGTATGCGGAAATCAGAATAAAGTAGAAGATAAAAACGGTGTAATCGACCGTCGAAAATCTGTTCATAATTTGGTTTTATTTGGTTTTTATTTGTAAAACATTTCGTTCCACTGAAGCTCGTTTCTGAACTGGTTTATTTTAGTTTCAGCGCCGATGTTAATATACTCGATACCGGCAATATTTGCAAAATCCGCAAGGTGTTCAGTAGTTAAATTTTGGCTGTAGGCAGTATGGTGTGCGCCACCTGCGTAAATCCATGCTGCACATCCTGTTTTCATGTCTGGTAAAGGTTTCCAAAGTACTCTTGCAACAGGTAGATTTGGTAAATCGTGTTCAGCCTCAACTGCTTTAACTTCATTAACCAATAAGCGAAAACGATTTCCCATATCAATTAACGATGCATTTAAGGCATCGCCGCCGGCAACATTAAACACTAAACGGGCAGGGTCTTCTTTGCCACCAATACCTAATGGATGAACTTCTAAGCTCGCTTTGCCACTCGCAAGTGAAGCGTCAACCTCAAGCATGTGTGAGCCTAAAACCATAGCATTTGCCGGGTCGAAATGATAGGTGTAATCTTCCATGAAGGCATTTCCGCCAGCTAATCCCGAACCCATAACTTTGCATGCCCGCACTAAAGCCGCAGTTTTCCAGTCGCCTTCGCCAGCGAAACCGTAACCATCGGCCATTAAGCGTTGCGCCGCAATTCCAGGTAGCTGAATCATGCCGTGCAAGTCTTCAAACGTGTCTGAGAAACCTTTAAAGTTGCCATCTTCCAAAAATTTTCTTAAGCCTAATTCAATTTTTGCAGCCTCATAAACGGAAGCATGTCTGGCACCGCCGGCTTTTAAATCATCAGCAATTTGATAGGTTTCTTCATATTCCTTCAATAAATTTTGTATTGCATTTTCATCAACAGCGTTGATAACTGCGACTAAATCGCCTATTCCATAGGTATTAACCGAGAAACCGAATTTCATTTCCGCTTCC
The DNA here is from genome assembly GCF_979253075.1 of Pedobacter sp. AC464. Classification (NCBI taxonomy): domain Bacteria; kingdom Pseudomonadati; phylum Bacteroidota; class Sphingobacteriia; order Sphingobacteriales; family Sphingobacteriaceae; genus Pedobacter; species Pedobacter sp. AC464. The sequence continues at coordinate 1,609,828 of NZ_CEEDBV010000001.1, read as the reverse complement.
ACTTTATCACCATCAGTTACCGCAACATAACGCATATTATCGCCAAAACGAACAAATTTAGCGCCTTGCCAGTCGTGCCAGCCTGCAGCAGCACGGCACCAGGTATCAATTTGGGTCGCAACTTCTTCATCTTCCCAGTGGCCAACAACCACTTTTCTGTCTTTACGCATCCTGGTAACCATAAAACCAAATTCTCTGTCGCCATGTGCGCTTTGGTTTAAGTTCATAAAATCCATGTCAATCGAATCCCATGGAATATCACGGTTAAATTGTGTGTGTAAATGCAATAGCGGTTTTTGCAAAACATTTAAACCTCTAATCCACATTTTAGCAGGCGAGAAAGTGTGCATCCATGTTACAATACCGATACAGTTTTCGCTTGTATTTGCGCTTTGTAAGGTCTCAAAAATTTCATCTGTATTTTTAACAATCGGCTTAAAAACAACTGAAACGGATATTTTTGAATTGTCATTTAGCGATTTTGCTACTTTTTCGGCGTGGATTGCCACTTGTTTTAAGGTTTCTTCTCCGTACAAATCCTGCGTTCCTGTGATGAACCAAACCTCTAGTTTTTTTAAATCAATCATTTTATTGTGGTTAGAAATTAACTTTAATTTTTATTTATTTGAAAAGCAGTTTCAGGTTTCCATCGGTTACGAAAGTCCTGCTTTTCGTTTTATTCGGCTAATGAAAAATTAGCCTTCATGCACACTTCAATCAGGTTTAATTAACCTAAAGCCTGCATACTATTTTTGGCCGTAATAGGCATCGGCACCATGTTTACGCTCGTAATGTTTCTTTATCAGCGAGTCTTTTAGTCTCGGTGCGTTGGCATTAATTTGTTCGGTTAATATTGCCATTTGGGCAACTGCTTCCAAAACTGCGCTGTTGTAAACGGCTTTTTCGGCGGTTTTTCCCCAGGTAAAAGGGGCGTGGTTGCCAACCAAAATCATTTCTACTTCTTTGTGGCTTAAACCCAAACTTTCAAAATGATTCATAATCTGGAAACCTGTTTCATACTCATAATTTCCTTTAATCATTGCATCATCCATCGGCGGGGCGCATGGAATGTCTACCGTTAAATGGTCGCCATGTGTGGTTCCAAAAATTGGAATTGCCCTTTGCGCTTGCGCCCAGGCAGTACCGTAAGTAGAATGTGTGTGTACAATGCCCCCAATATCTTCCCAATGTTTGTACAGCACAGCATGCGTTTTTGTGTCAGAAGATGGGCGCAAATCACCTTCAACGGTATTGCCTTCAAAATCAACAATAACCATTTTTTCCGGCGACAGATTTTCGTATGGTACGCCACTTGGTTTTATCGCAAAAACACCTTTTTCTCTATCGGCAGCGCTAACATTTCCGAAGGTAAAAAGAATGAGGCCAAGCTTCGGTAATTGCATGTTTGCCGCGTAAGCCTGCTCCTTTATATCTTGATAGTTGCTCATGATATGTATGGTTTAACGTCTTTTTTATTGTATTTTTCAATGTATCTACCCAAGCCTAAATATTGCTGATAATGCTGACGGTAGATCTTTCTGTTTTTAGTTTCCGGCTGGTATTCCTTCTCAAATCCGGTTCCCATTGCATGCATCGCACTTTCAATATCAGGATAGATACCGGCCGCAACTGCTGCGAACATTGCTGCGCCTAACGCACATGTATGTTCGAAGCGGTGTATACGAATCGGCATTTCCAAAACATCAGCCATCATTTGCATAATATATGCCGACTTTTTTGCCACACCACCAATTCCAATAATTCCTTTAACCGGTACGCCTTGTTCTTTAAATCTATCTACAATACTTTTTGCACCGAAACAGGTTGCTGCAGCTAAGGCCCTGAAAAATCGTGGTGCATCTGTACCCAAACTCAGGCCGGTTATTGCACCTTTTAATTCCTGGTTTGCATCTGGTGTTCTTCTGCCGTTCAACCAATCCAAGGCTAGTTCAGGATAATCATCTACAGGTAATTCGGCAGCTTGCTTACTTAAATTTGCTATAATTTTGTGCTCGAGTTCTTCTTTTAAAGCCTGTGCCGTTTCAGCATCAATTAAAGTTGATTCTGACAACAAATTATTAATCGGCCAGCTTATTAAATTTTTAAACCAGGCATAAACGTCTCCAAACGCAGATTGTCCGGCTTCTAAACCAGCCATACCCGGAATAACTGAACCGTTAACCTGTCCGCAGATTCCGCTTACCAGTTTACCCTCCATATCTTTATTTGGTGCCACGAGGATGTCGCAGGTACTTGTACCCATTACTTTACTCAGGTAATAGGGTTCAATTTGTCCGCCAACGGCGCCCATATGTGCATCGAATGCGCCAACGCCAATTACAACATCAGTACTTAAACCTAACTTTCCGGCCCATTCGGCACTCAAATTTCCGGCAGCAACATCAGAGGTGTAGGTATCTTTGAAGAGTTTTTCCCGGTAACCCTTCAACAGGGGATCCAGACTTGCAAAAAATTCTTCAGGAGGAAGACCATCAAATTCTTCGGCCCAAAGTGCTTTATGGCCGGCAGCGCAACGGCTGCGTTTCATTTCTTTTACATCGTTTTTTCCACTCAACAAAAATGGAATCCAGTCGCAATGCTCAACCCACGAAACAGTATCTTTTCTAACCTGTGTATCAACCCGTAAAATGTGCAGCAGTTTAGCCCAAAACCATTCCGACGAATATATTCCGCCCACATATTTTAAATAGTTAACTGGGAATTTTGTAGCGTGACTGTTAATTTCGGCGGCTTCTTTTACAGAGGTGTGGTCTTTCCATAGCACGAACATTGCATTTGGGTTTTCCGCAAATTCTGGTTTTAATGCCAAAGGTGTGCCGCTTGCATCAACCGCAACCGGACTAGAACCCGTTGTATCGATGGAGATTCCTTTTACAAACGAGGTAACAGATTCGCCACCTGCTTTTGCAATACATTCTTTAATTGTATGGGTTAATCCTTCGATATAATCTAAAGGATGCTGTCTGAATTGATTGAGGGATGGTTTGCAATAAAGGCTTTTTTGCCATCTTGGATAAAGGAAAACAGAAGAGGAGATTTCTTTTCCGTTCTCGGTATCAACCAAAACGGAACGGACAGAATCTGTCCCGTAATCCACGCCGATTACATAGTTTGCTGTGCTCATAACAATAAATAAATGTCTAATTAACGTTTATTTATTTACAATTAAAAATTTTATCGTGTTTTAGACGGTTATAAATTTCAACATTTCTAGTTCAACTTGCAGCAAGATTAAATTCCGGCTCTGAAATTTCGATTTATATGCTATTTTCTATGGATTTGATTTGCGGATTTCGGGAATTCTATAACGATTTGCGTAGATTCAAATAGAAAGGAACATGGATTTTTTCGCGGATATTATTCAAAATACAATTTGCTGTTTCGGTGCCAAGCATTGCAAAATCGGTCGATATTGTGGTAATGCCATTTAAAATGATTCGTTTTAATGGCGTTTCATTGTAAGAAATTACACCCACGTCTTTCCCAACAACTATTCCCTGTGCCAGTAAACGTTCAATCAATGTTACTAAATCATCTTCCATTAAACTGATGTAAACCTCGCCTTTGCTTATTTCTTCAACAAGTATATTATCTACAACCTTATTATTGAAAGCATATTGCTGGCAAAATTTGTTAAAACCATCTAAAATTTCTTTTGGAAAGTAGCTGTTCTTCGGGAAAATAATTTTAAGGGTGTTGTATTTAGAAAGCGGCTTTGAAGCCTGTTCGAGTGCGTTGTAAATGTCTTGAGAGAAGTTTTCATAAACAGCTGAGTATTGGCCGGTAAGGCCGGGCAGCAGTTTGTCCAGAATTACAAGCTGCTCTCTTGGAATTTCGTTAATTAAATCGGCTGCTTTTTCATCGCCTTCGTTAAAATGCGGAATGATTACATAGTGCGTGTAACCATCTTTTTTGGCCTGGAGTAAATTTTTGAAAAGCGAAAAATCATTGTTATAAACATAAAGATCTATCGCTGCTTGTTCGCCAATTGCCTTCGTAAAAGCATCGTAAATAATTTTTTTGTGTGTACTAAGTTTGTTAAACAAGAGGCAGATTTTAAGCTTCCTGGAAAAATCAGTACTAATTACAAAATAGCCCTTACCAGGTATGGATTCGATAACCCCTAATTTTCTCAAGCGCCGGTAACCCTTTTCTGCAGTATCCCTGGAAATTTCCAGTACGAAACTTAATTCGTTTATAGAGGGAAGCATGCCTCCGTTTTCAATCTTTCCGGTTTCAATAGCGTACAAAATCGTGTTTACCAGCTGCTTGTATTTTGGCGTAGCAGAATATTCATCGATGATGATATGGCTAATTAAATCTTCAGATTTCAAAATTCCTAATTTATTTTTTCAAATATAGCAAAAGGCATTTCGTAATAGCATGACAGTACATAACAGTTAAGATTATTTCAATTTATACATTCGAAAACCAAATATAAAACCATGTTATGCAAGCGATTTTAGGGGTAATCTTTCATTTTATCGGCGGCTTTGCTTCCGGAAGTTTTTACATTCCTTATAAGAAAGTTAAGGGCTGGGCCTGGGAAAGCTATTGGATTGTTGGTGGCATTTTCTCATGGTTAATTGTTCCTCCACTGGCTGCATTCCTAACAATTCCAAATTTTACAGCTATTATATCGAGTACCAGCGGAAGTATTTTAATGCTCACCTATTTCTTTGGTATTTTGTGGGGTATCGGCGGGTTAACTTATGGTTTGGGCGTTCGCTACCTTGGCGTTTCATTAGGCAGCAGCATTATTTTAGGCCTTTGCATGGTACTTGGCTCTATCTTGCCATCTATTTATTTCGATTTTTTTCCTCAGGCGGGCAAAGACACTTTCAGCATGTTCATCGAAACAGGTTGGGGTAGAATGGTTTTGCTTGGGCTATTAGTTTGTGTTATAGGCATTGTGATTTGTGGTAAGGCGGGAATGATGAAAGAAAGAGAGCTAAAAGGCAGTGTTACCGACCCTCATGGTATGGAGGTAAAAACTGAGTTTAGATTTGGTTTGGGCTTATTTGTAGGTATTGTATCAGGGGTGTTAAGCGCTTGCTTTAATTTCGGTATCGAAGCAGGTAAACCAATGGCAGATGCTGCAAACGCAATTTGGAAGGCCGCGAATCCCTCGGAAACAGGAAACTTTCTTTTTCAGAATAATGTAACCTACGTAGTTGTTCTTTGGGGTGGCTTAACCACAAACTTTCTCTGGTGTATGGTTTTAAATGCCCGGAACAAAACTTTTGGCGATTACACCAAATCGACCACACCCTTGCTTAAAAACTACATTTTTTCGGCACTCGCCGGCACAACCTGGTTTTTGCAGTTCTTTTTTTACGGTATGGGCGAAAGCAAAATGGGAAATGGTGCAAGTTCGTGGATACTGCATATGGCTTTTATAATTCTTATCGCAAATGTTTGGGGACTGGTTTTGAAAGAGTGGAAAGGGGTATCAAAGAAAACGCTCACTACCGTTTTGGTCGGTATTTTAACCATCATCGTATCGGTATTAATTGTTGGCTACGGTAATTCAATAAAATAAAATTAAACATTAGTATAGATGTCTGTTAAAGAAACAAATTATAAGTACGTAAGCTACTTATGGGATGAAGAAGAGGCTGCAAAGTTAGCCGGAGATGAAGTTGCATTATTAATTTACCGCTCAAATTTGCTTGGTGCAGATTTACGTTTAACCAATTATGGTGGTGGAAACACATCATGTAAGTTGCTGGAAAACGACCCGCTAACTGGTTCAAAAACTGAGGTAATGTGGGTGAAAGGTTCTGGTGGCGATTTGGGAACATTGAAAAAAAGTGGTCTTGCAGCCCTTTACGTGGATAGATTACGGAGCCTGAAAAATATTTACCGCGGATTGGCCTACGAAGATGAAATGGTTGAACTTTTTAATCACTGCATTTTTGATTTAAGTTCCAAAGCACCGTCAATTGATACGCCGCTACATGGGTTTTTGCCTTTTGCACATATCGATCACCTGCATCCTGATGCAGCGATAGCTATTGCAGCCGCAAAGGATGGTAAAAGAATAACCGAAGAACTTTTCGGCGGAACGATTGGTTGGGTCGATTGGAAAAAGCCGGGCTTTGAATTGGGTTTAACCCTGAAAAAATGTCTCGATGAAAATCCTGGTATCCGCGGAATAATGCTTGGTTCTCACGGTTTGTTCACCTGGGGAAATACTGCCTACGAAAGTTACATCAATACATTAGAAGTTATCGAAATCTGCTCGGATTATCTTGCGCAGAACTACGGAAAAAAAGGGCCGGTTTTTGGCGGACAAAGCATTGAAAGCGCTGACGCTGCAAAGCGGAGCATGCAAGCTGCAACCCTGGCGCCGGTGCTTCGTGGTCTATGTTCTTCAAAACAGCACATGATTGGTCATTTTACTGATGATGTACGGGTTTTGGAGTTCATCAACTCAAACGATTTGAATCGTTTAGCGCCAATGGGTACGAGTTGTCCTGACCATTTTTTGCGTACTAAAATAAGTCCGCTGGTTTTGAATTTAGCAGCAGATGCGGATTTGTCGGATACGCAAACCCTGAAAGAAACTTTAACGCCTGCTTTTGAAGCTTACCGGGCAATGTATACCGATTACTACGAAACTTGCAAACACACTAACAGTCCTGCAATACGTGATACCAATCCGGTTGTAATTCTATATCCTGGTATCGGCATGTTTACCTTTTCTAAAGATAAACAAACGGCCAGAGTTGCTGCAGAATTCTACATTAATGCAATTAACGTTATGAAAGGTGCAGAGGCAATTTCTGAGTATACATCGTTACCGCATCAGGAAGCATTTAACATAGAATACTGGTTGTTAGAGGAAGCAAAACTTCAGCGCATGCCTAAACCAAAGCCATTAACAGGAAAAATCGCCTTAATTACAGGTAGTGCAGGTGGAATTGGTAAAGCAATTGCCAAAAAATTTGTTGCCGAAGGTGGCGTTGTCATTTTGAATGATATGAATGCAGAACGTTTAGACGCTGCTGCACATGAATTCGATGCCCAATTCGGCAAAGACTCTTACAGCACCGTAGTGTTGAATGTAACCAGTCAGCAAGATATTAATGCTGCTTTTGGTGCTGCTGCTTTGGCTTTCGGGGGTATTGATATTGTAGTTAACAACGCAGGTTTATCAATTTCGAAAACAATTGGCGACCATACCGAACAAGATTGGGATTTGTTGTATGATGTTTTGGTTAAGGGTCAGTTTTTTATAACGCAGGCTGCAACAAGTACAATGCAAAAGCAAGGTATTGGCGGCGATATCATTAATATTGTTAGTAAAAATGCGCTGGTTAGCGGGCCAAATAACGCAGGTTATGGCAGTGCAAAAGCAGCGCAGCTGCATCTAAGCAGATTAAATGCTGCAGAATTAGGCGCAGATAATATCCGTGTTAATGTGGTAAACCCGGATGCTGTAATTAGCGATAGCAACATTTGGGCTGGCGGCTGGGCCGAAGGTCGTGCTAAAGCGTACGGTGTTACGGTTGCCGAGTTACCGGCCTATTATGCAAAACGAACGCTATTAAATCAAATTATTCTGCCTGATGATATAGCCAACGCATGTTTTGCCTTTGTTGGTGGCTTGCTGCAAAAATCTACCGGCAATGTTTTAAACGTTGATGGCGGCGTAGCCATGGCATTTGTACGTTAATTAAGATAGTTTTAGTAAGTTGTTTCGCGAAGGCCCGTAGCTCATTGCGGGCCGAAATAACTTTAAAAGCTAAGTGTCTTTTTCACGAAAAAAATATATATTACCTAACCTCAGCCTGTTTTTACAGGCTGCTAAACCAAATACATTCATGAATATCGAGCAGCATCAAATAGAGCAACATAACGACGCCCATCTAACTTCTCATCAGCGTAAGCTTAGTTTTTTGAAAGAAGAATGGTCTCACGTTGATTTAGAAAATGTTATTCAAAAACTTGTCGATTTTCAGATTGCCATCCCAAGTTGGGCTTTGGGCACCGGAGGAACCCGCTTTGGGCGTTTTGCAATAACAGGCGGTGAGCCCAGAACCATTGAAGAAAAAATTGAAGATGTTGGATTGCTTCATGCCTTAAATGGCGGAAGTGGCGCAATCTCCTTACACATTCCCTGGGATATTCCGCAAAATGCGGAGTCTCTGAGAAAACTGGCATCAGGCTACGGCCTAAAATTCGATGCCATGAACTCGAACACTTTTCAAGACCAGTCGGGAAGCACACACAGTTACAAATTCGGTTCACTACAGAACGTAAATAAAGAAATAAGAAGGCAAGCCATAGAGCACAATGTTGAAGTAATTAAACAGGGCATTGCTTTAGGTTCTGATGCATTAACGGTTTGGCTCGCTGATGGTTCATGCTTTCCGGGTCAACTCAATTTTCGTAAGGCTTTTGAAAACACCTTGGAGAGTTTGCAGGAAATTTATTCGGCATTGCCAGAAGATTGGAAAATGTTTGTAGAATATAAGGCTTTCGAACCTAATTTTTATTCAACCACGGTAGGGGATTGGGGGCAATCGCTCCTCTACGCATCTAAACTTGGAAAAAAGGCCTTCACTTTGGTAGATTTAGGTCACCACTTACCAAATGCAAATATTGAACAAATTGTGGCGTTGCTTTTAATGGAAGGCAAGCTTGGTGGTTTCCACTTCAATGATTCTAAATATGGAGATGATGACCTAACGGCAGGAAGCATTAAACCTTACCAACTTTTCCTGATTTTTAATGAATTGGTTGAAGGCATGGACGCGAAAGGAATGAACCATGCGAAAGATTTGGGCTGGATGATAGACGCTTCACACAATGTTAAAGATCCATTGGAAGATTTGTTGCAATCTGTAGAAGCAATTATGATTGCTTATGCCCAGGCATTGTTGGTTGATAGAAAAGCACTAAATGCTGCGCAGGAGAATAATGATGTTGCCAAAGCTCAGGAAATTTTACAGAATACATTTCGTAGCGATTTGCGCCCATTGATTGCCGAGGCAAGGTTAAGAGCGAATGCCGCCTTATCGCCGATTAATTTATATCGCGAGCTTGATGTTCGCCACAATTTGGTTAAAGCCCGTGGCTTGGATACAGTTGCAACTGGTTTATAATTAGGGAGGAAAAAATGCCAAAAGCCGTAGCTGCGATATTTGATGTAGGAAAAACAAACAAAAAACTGTTTCTGATCGATGAAAATTATAACATCGTGTATGAGCGTTCGGCTCGTTTTGTAGAAACTAAAGATGAAGATGGCGAAGCTTGCGAAAATCTTGAAAGTCTCCGTTCATCTGTTTTCGATTCTTTAAATCAGGTTATGCAGTTGAAGGAATATGAGGTAAAAGCCATAAGTTTTTCAACCTACGGCGCCAGTTTCGTTTATCTTGATGAAGATGGCATGCCTTTAACACCACTTTATAACTATCTAAAAGCTTATCCTGAAGACTTAAAAACCGAGTTTTATTCCAAATATGGAGGCGAAGCGAAGATTTCGTTAGAAACTGCTTCTCCGATTTTAGGCAGTTTAAATTCGGGAATGCAATTGTATCGCCTTAAGAAAGAAAAACCCGAAATTTTTGCGAAGGTTAAGTTTGCTTTGCACTTGCCGCAATATTTAAGCTTTCTCATCACCGGAAAAGCAGTAGCAGATATCACCAGCATTGGTTGCCATACCCAGCTTTGGGATTTTGGTAAAAACGAGTATCACAAATGGGTTGAGGATGAAGGATTGACAGCAAAATTTGGAATTTATACGCCTGCCGATGCGGTCATGGATGCGAAATATGCGGACCGCGATTTTCAGGTTGGAGTTGGTTTGCACGATAGTTCGGCAGCTTTGATACCATATCTGGCAAATTTTTCCGTCCCGTTTATTTTGCTTTCTACCGGAACCTGGTGCATAAGTTTAAACCCCTTCAATCAGCAAGTTTTAACTGAAAAAGAACTGAAACAGGATTGCCTTTGTTACATGCATTTTAAAGGAAAAGCGGTAAAAGCATCGAGAATTTTTGCCGGTTATGAACACGAAATACAATTAAAACGCATCGCCGAACACTTTGACCGAGCTGCTTATTTGTTTAAACATTTGCAGTTTAATCCGGGGATGATATTGCGGCTGGCAAACAAAATCCCTGAAAATCAGACTCCGCAGACAGAATTTTCAGAGCAATCGGCTTTTGTAGAAAGAGATCTCAATACATTTCAAACTGCCGAGGAAGCTTATCATCAGTTAATTTTCGATTTGGTGAAGCAGCAGATATACTCCTTAAAACTTGTTCTTAATCAAGGCGTTAAAAGAATTTTTGTGGATGGTGGTTTTGGTAAAAATGCAATTTATATGCACCTTCTCGCCACGTCAATTCCTGACATCGAGGTTTATGCTTCTTCAGTTTCTCAGGCAACAGCAATCGGAACGGCCTTATCTATTCACGATTCCTGGAATAAAAACCCGCCCCCAAGCGATATTATTCAATTAAAATATTATTCTGCGATACAACGCAGTATGCAATTCTAAAATAAACACAAATGAGCTGGAAATATAATGCTAATTATCCATCGATTGATGATTTGAGAAACAAAGCTAAATCTAAAATTCCAAGATTTGCTTTCGAATACCTCGATGGCGGTTGCAACGAGGATGTTAACTTATTTCGCAATACTGATGAAATCAGGGCTTTGGAATTACTGCCGTTTTACATCAGAAACTTTAAAGAAACCTCTTTAAAAACTAACCTTTTCGGGCATACTTACGATGCGCCATTCGGTATTGCGCCGGTTGGTTTGCAAGGACTAATTTGGCCTAATGCACCAGAAATTTTAGCAAAAGCTGCTTTTGAACACAACATTCCATTCATCTTAAGCACGGTTAGCACGTCCTCTATCGAGCGCATTATGGAAATTACACAAGGAAATGCCTGGTATCAGTTGTATCATCCTGCAGAAAATGTAATTAAAGACGATATTATTGATAGGGCAGAAGCTTCGGGTTGTAAGGTACTTGTTATTCTTTGCGATGTTCCAAGTTTTGGTTTTCGGCCCCGCGACATCCGAAACGGATTGGCTATGCCGCCGAAAATGTCGCTTAGAAATATGCTGCAAATCTGTGGCCGACCTGAGTGGGCTTTACGAACGCTCTTTCACGGACAACCCGCTTTCGAAACAATGAAGCCATATATGCCAAAAGGTTTGAATATGAAACAGCTGGGGCTTTATATGAACAAAACTTTTTCGGGCAGGTTAAATGCAGAAAGAATTTCTACGATTCGAGATAAATGGAAAGGTAAATTAGTTTTAAAAGGCGTGGCCACAGAGGAAGATGCGCAGATGGCTGTACAGTTAGGACTAGATGGAATTATTGTTTCCAATCATGGAGGCAGACAACTCGATGCTGGTCAATCGGCGATTAAACCACTTACACAGATAGCACCTAAATTTAGAGATAAATTAACAGTAATGATGGATAGCGGAATTCGTTCTGGTCCGGATGTTGCCCGAACGATTGCAGCAGGTGCCGATTTTACGTTTCTTGGCCGTACCTTTATGTACGGCGTTGGCGCTTTAGGACACGATGGTGGCAGCCACACCATTGGCATTTTAAAAACGCAACTGAAGCAGGTAATGGACCAGGTTGGCTGTGAAAAAATCGAGGATTTACATCACCATCTTGCCTAAAAATTTAATTGGATTAAACTTGAACCGTCATTTTTAGAGCAAGCCGAGAAATCATTAAAATGGCGAGGCAGGGCTTGCAAAGCAAAGGTTAACATCAATTTCACGAGGATAGTTTAAGTTATAAATACAAAGCAAAGGCATTTCAATTTGAAATGCCTTTGCTTTGTAAACACTATTTTTATTTTGCCAACAGGCTATTTATTTCCTCGTTAAACTCTTTAACAAACTCATCGTAATATTTTCCCGTTGCTGGTCCGTTATAACCGGTATGTATTTGCGCAACATTTCCGGCTTTGTCAATAATAATTGTTGTAGGGAAAGATAAGAAAGAATTCAGCGCTGGTAATGATTCTGCCACGGCCTGCTTATCGGCCTTGCCAGCAATAACCTGATCATACTCGATGCCAAACCTGTTTCTGAAATTGGTAAGTGCCTTTTTTACATAGTCGGTATCAGTCTGTCTTTCATAGTGTAAAGCAATTACCTCAACGCCACGCTTCTTATTTTCTTTATACCATGGTGCAATAAAACCAGCTTCGTCGATACAATTCGGGCACCAGCTGCCTGTAATGGTTAGTACAACAACCTTGTTTTTGTATTTCTCGTCTTTTAAGGAAATTTTCTTTCCATTCACATCTGGCAAAGAAAAATCGAGCGTTTTATAACCATCTTTTAGGTAGGTAAGTTTGTAAGCATCCGGAAGCGCTGCATCCTTATTTTTGATTCCTGTAAAAGGCTGTGAACCTCTCAAACCTAAAATCTCACCGTTTAGCGTTCCGTTTTGATTAAATGTTCCTTTGTAATAAGAAGGCGAGGAGCCAATAAAACTTGATAACTGAAAATCATTTCCTTCTACAACACCTTCCAGATAGCGAGAATCGCCGGTTATTCTTAAAAATGTTCCGGTTAGCTTATTTCCGGTTTGCTTAAACAGACCAACGGTTTTTTCTTCTTTTCCATCCGGAGATTTAAAAACAACGTCGTAACTGCCCGAAAAATCTGCTGCTGCGGCCTTTCCATTTGTATCGAAGCGGTAGTTTTTCTTTTCTGCAAAAACCTGTGTAGCCCGGGCAGAACCGTTTTGTTTTCTCAAAATTCCACTCAGCTTGTTGTTTTCTATACCTAAAGCAAGCTCGTTATCAAACTGATCCAACTTAACAAAAATGGAATCTCCGTTTTGTACTACAGTTCCGCCTTCAAAACGCTCTTCGGCATTGCGGAAATACATTTTTTTTACACCGGCTTGCTCCGTAATTTCAAAATTGAAAGGTATTTCAAGACCTTCTTTTATTTTAAACACGCCCCGCCAGTTACCTTCTGCGGCAAAGGCTGCTGGTTGTTTACTATTTTTTCTATTGGTTTTTGTTTCGCTAGATGCCAAACTTGTTTGAGCATACACGGCTGAGAAATTTACTGTGGCAATTGCTAAAGCAATATATAATATCTTTTTTTTCATTTGGGACAACTTAATCTACTAAATCGGTCGACAAATATACCCATGTATTTTTCAAAGAAAAAATATTTATAAAAAAATCTATAAAAACTATAGAGTAAATATAATTAGTTATATCTTTGCCGAAGTTATTTTAAAATTACTTATCAAGAAAGGTGGAGGGAATGGCCCTTTGAAGCCTTAGCAACCGTCTGGTAAAATAGAAATGGTGCTAATTCCATCCGGCAATTTAGCCGGGTAGTTAAGTCAGTATAATGCTTTTTCTACGATTTATGTGGAGCGATCTGATTTACGAAGTGCTTTCTTTCGAGAAGCTTTTTTGATAAGTTGTTTTCACAAAAAATCAATCACATGGAAAAAACAAACGAAAAAAATCTTAACCATTCACGTTATTTTATGCACTGCCGGTTTTTCCGAATGTGTATGCCTGTAAATATTTAAGTGTTTTCAGGCTTCTAAGAGGCATCCAAATCTTATGTTTTAAACATAAAAAAAAGGAGGTTTTTAACCATCGTGGAATTGCTTTGCCCAATTTTTACTCTTTTTAATCAATCATTAATTAACTTTTATGTTTAAAAAATTTAAACTCCCTATTACAATACTGCTGCTCTTTTTATCACAAAAGCTTCTGGCTCAAAATTTAAATGTAACCGGAACGGTTAGGTCGGCCGATGGTGAAAGTATTCCTGGTGTATCTGTTTTGGTTAAAGAAACCAAGGCGGTGGTTGCTACTGATGTGAAGGGAAATTTCTCCATCAGCGCAGCCGATAAAAATACTTTAGTTTTCTCCTACATTGGCTTCCAAACCCAAGAGGTACAGGTAAATAAGAATGCTGGTCAACTCTCCATAACACTTCAAGCCAGTGAGAATGCACTTGATGAAGTTGTGGTAACTGCGCTTGGTATTTCCAGGCAAAAAAAATCATTAGGTTATGCCGTTCAGGAATTGAAAGGCCAGGATTTAGCAGAAGCAAAAGAATCAAATTTAGTTAACGCCCTCGCAGGAAAAGTTGCTGGTGTGCGGGTAACAAACAGTCAGGGCGATATGGGTTCCTCAAGAGTAGTCATTCGTGGTGAAACCTCAATTTCGGGGAATAACCAGCCACTGTTCGTTGTTGATGGTGTTCCGGTTGATAATTCCCAGCTAAATTCAGGCGGTGCCAGAGATTATGCAAATGCGATTTCGGATATAAACGCCGACAACATCGAGTCGATAAGTGTGTTAAAAGGACCTAATGCTGCAGCACTTTATGGCTCAAGGGCCGCTGCAGGTGTTATCTTGATAAAGACGAAAACCGGAAAATCGAAAAAGGGAATCGGAATTACACTTAACTCAAACGCTGTAATTGAAACAATTGCAACATTGCCAAATTATCAAAATGCATTTGGCCAGGGCTCTGAAGGTAAGTTTAGTTATGTTGATGGAAAGGGCGGAGGCGTAAATGACGGCGTTGACGAAAGTTGGGGGCCAAAACTTAACGGACAGTTAATTCCCCAGTTTTTTTCTAAAGGCGTTGCAGTGCCATTCGAGGCGCATCCTGATAACGTTAGAGATTTTTTTGAAACCGGCTATGCACTAAATAATGGCATCGCGATAGCTGATGCTTCCGAAAAATTCGATTATCGCCTTTCGTATAATAACCTTAAACAGGTTGGTGTAATTCCAAATTCCGGTCAGGGGAAAAACAACTTCTCCTTAAATACAACCTTAAAGTTAACACCAAAATTAAGTATTACGGCAAATGCCAATTACAGCAAACTTTCTGCCGATAACCTTCCGGGAACCGGCGGCTCCAGATCTACGAGTACTATGTTGCAGTTTACCTGGTTTGGCCGCCAGGTAGACATCAATCAACTAAAAAATTACCTTGATGAAAATGGTAATACTTTTAACTGGAACAATAGTTACTACAGCAATCCGTATTGGGTTGCATATGAAAATACGGTTTCGCAAGCCAGAAACCGATTAATTGGGAGTCTTGGTTTAAACTATAAAATTATCGACGGACTGGAATTTAATTTTCGTTCAGGTACCGATTATTATAACGACAGACGCAAAATTAGAGTTGCTTATGGTACAAACGGAACGCCATTTGGTTCCTATACAGAAAATGGTTTTACCGTAAACGAGAACAATACCGACGCCACATTAAATTTAAACAAGCAGTTAAATTCTGATTTTTCTCTGGAAGGCTTGCTGGGAAGTAACATTCGCTCGCGATACATAGAGCAAAACGACCAGAGCGCACCAAGATTGGCTGTTGCAGGTTTGTATTCGCTCAGCAACTCCCGCGATCCGTTAATTTCGTCGAATAATTATAGCAAACTAAAGTCATACAGCGTTTACGCCTCAGCACAGGTTGGATTTAGAAACTACCTTTTCGCCAACATAACCGCCCGTAACGATTGGTCGTCTACATTGGCCGCTCAAAACCGTTCTTACTTTTATCCTTCTTTTAACGGAAGTTTGGTGCTTACGGAGGCTTTCGATATTAAGGGCGCATTTTTAGATTATGCGAAAATTCGCGGTGGCTGGTCTAAGGTTGGTAAAGATGCCGACCCTTACCGCTCGGTAAATACCTACGTTTTTGGCGCACCGTTTGGTTCAAGTCCTCAACTTACAACTTCTGCGACGGATTTAAATCCAGACCTCAAACCCGAAACAACAACCTCAACCGAACTAGGCGCCGAAGCGGTGTTTTTCAAGAAAAGAGTACGCTTAGATTTGAGTTTATACAACACAAATAGCTATGACCAGATTTTAAGTGTTGATGTTAGTCCTGCAACCGGGTTTCGTTCTAAACTTTTAAATGCAGGTAAAATTAACAACAAAGGGATTGAGGTTCAGTTGGGGCTAACACCCGTTAAAAAGCAATTTACATGGGATATCGATGTAAATTATGCCGCAAACCGGAGTAAAGTTGTTGAGTTGGATGCAGCCGGATTGTTGCAGAATTATGTAATTGCCTCTAACTCGGCACAGGTTATCGCGGCTGTTGGCCAACCCTATGGAACACTTTACGGAAATGCTTTTTTAAGAGATGCGAATGGAAATATCGTTGTAAACGCAACCGGAGCACCACAAGCCGATCCAACCAAAAGGGTTTTGGGAAAATATACGCCCGACTGGATTGGTGGGATTTACAATACTTTTAGCTACAAGGCTTTCAGCTTAGGTGTTTTGGTTGATGCCAGTTTTGGAGGATCAATTTACAACGGAACATATGCTACCGGAACATATACGGGCGTTTTGGCCTCTACCTTGCCTGGAAGGGCCGCAGAATATGGTGGCATTTCCTATTATTACCCTGGCAATGTTAAAGCAAATGGAACCGTTCGGCTTACGGGAACTGCGCCGGCGGGCGTAACCGTTTACGACGACGGTATTATTTTTGATGGCGTGAGCGCTGATGGTAAGAAAAATGAAAAAATACTGCCTGCACAACAATATTATAAATCGTTCAGAACGATAGATGAAGCCAATATTTTCGATGCGTCTTATGTAAAACTTCGTGAGGTAAAACTGAGTTACAACCTGCCAACAAAATGGTTAAAGCCTTTAAATCTGCAAGGCGTTTCGGTATCACTTGTCGGCCGAAACCTTTGGATTATCCATAAAAATGTTGAGGATATAGACCCTGAAGTAGCGTTTAACACAGGTAATGGCCAAGGCTTGGAAAGCCTTTCTAACCCAACCACACGCAGTTACGGACTAAACCTAAACATTAAATTTTAACTCTTAAGAAAATGAAAAACTATAGAATTTATATATTGGCGATTTTCGCTTTTGCCATTTCATCTTGTAGTAAGGAGTTGGATGAAGTGAATATCAACCCAAATGCAACTGAAAATGCCCAGCCCGATTATCTCTTAACTGGCGCAATAAAAAATACCGCAGATGCTTACTGGAGCACGGCAAATACCATGAATTCGAGCCTGCTGTTTGTTCAGCATTGGTCTAAAATTCAATATACGGAAGAAGATCGCTTTATATTTTCAAACAGCAGTTTTACTTCGCTTTGGTCTACCGGTTATTCGCAAAGCATTACTGCTTTTAACAAAATAATCGAGTTGGGCGATGCACAGGCAAACCCTAATTATAAAGGTGTTGCGCTTGTTTTGCGTTCGTGGGTGTTTTTGTTATTAACAGATGCTTACGGGGATGTACCATACTCGCAAGCCGGAAAAATAAGCCAGTTTATAACGCCCGCATATGATAAGCAAAAAGATGTGTACTTCGGTTTGCTGGACGATTTAAAAAACGCAAAAAATGTTTTAGATCCTGCAGGAAAAGCTGTTGGCGGCGATGTTATCTACAATGGAAATATCACCAGGTGGAAAAAATTTGCTAACTCATTACGACTTCGCATTGCGTTGAGGATTGCCGACAAGGAGCCCGCAAAAGCAAAATCGGTTTTAGATGAAATTAAGGCAGACGGGGATTTGTTTATCAGTGATAATACAGACAACGCACAATTGAATTATTTAACTTCGCCACAACAAAATCCAGTTAGTGCATTGTTTGAAACCAGAGATGATTATCGCATAAGTAAAACAATTGTAGATAAATTATTTGCACTTAGCGATCCAAGGCTTCCCGTTTATGCGAGTAAAACTCAAACGGCCACGCCCGAACAATATGTCGGCGTGCCGAATGGCTTAACAAACTCCGAAGCAAGTATCTTAGGTTTCGCGAAGACATCAAAACCTGGAGCATACTTCTTAACCCCACAAGCGCCTGCTGTAATTTTTAGCTATTCGGAATTACTTTTTGATAGGGCAGAGGCAGCGGCAAGAGGATTTACAACGGAAAACCCGGCAGATTTGTATCAGCAAGCCATCAAAGCATCGTTAAAACAATATAATATTTCTGATGTAGCCGCGGCAGCTTATACTTCGCAACCGTCGGTGCAATATGATGTTGCTAACTATAAAAAATCTATTGGCGAACAGAAGTGGATAGCGCTTTTTGGTCAGGGTTTAGAAGCATGGGCTGAGCGCCGGCGGTTAGATTACCCGCAGTTAAACGCCTCTGCAAATACAGTGTTAAACGGACAAATCCCAGTAAGGTTTATTTATCCAGGTACCGAACAATCTTTAAACGGTACGAGTTATAAAAATGCTGTTGCCAGTCAGGGTGCAGATTTATTAACAACAAAGCTGTGGTTTGATGCTTTCTAAAACATATTGATTTCCTAATAATTACAAACCTTTGAGCATTTTGTTCAAAGGTTTTTTGTTTTAAAAAAGTTCGCTCGTTCCAAGGTAACCATTAACTGATTTTAGAATTTCGCTGCCAATTTCAACTGCATTTCCAATACCAACGCCTTTTATTGCAGCAAGCTGATCGGTTGTTTTAGGTAATTTCGCTGCGATTAATAAAATGGCCTGTTCAGAAAGAACGTTGTGTTCGGGAACATTTCTCTGCTCGCTAATGGTTTTTCTTATCTTTAGCAGGTTGTTAAACAACTGCAAATTTGCGATTTCTTTGGGTTCGATAACGATTTTTGGTTTTCGTCCGGTTTGAACAGGCTCATATCTGCTGCCCGCTTTATGGTAGGCTTTTGTAAATTCAGAGGTGTCAAAATCTTCCCATCGCAACTTAAATAAAGTTAATTTCAGGGATAAATCATTTATCAAATCACTTATTCTGCTCAGTATTTTTTCCGCCTTTTCATCAATATAAATATTAAGCTCATTAAATTTATCTGCCTCTGTCAATGTCAGTTCCAGCCTCGGAATAAAATAGTTTGAAGCCTTGATTAATCTCTCCATAAATTCAGCTTCATCTTTTACCGCTCTCAGTTTTGATAGGTTAGCAAACTCTTTTTTAATAAATTTCCCGGCAACACTAATTATTTCACGTTCGATAACTGATTCCAACCTGCTAATGATTTCTTGGAAAGCAGCATTACCTGGGTTGTTTCCAAAGCTTGATTTTTTTAACGCCAACCAGTTTTTTTCGATTGCAGTAAAATCAAGCAAATCATGAATCAAAGTCCACTCATAATTCTTTGTCGCGTTTTCCAGTGCTAATGCATCTGGCTTGGAAATAACGGCCGATCTGGTAAATTTAATTACCCGCTCATCAGTAATTACGTTATTTAGGCTGATGGGCGATTTTAAAATCAAGCCTTCCAGACTTCGGCAACGGCTCAATGCTACGTAAGCCTGCCCATGCGTAAATGACGAGCTAACATCAACAATCGCCTTATCGAAAGTTAATCCCTGGCTTTTATGAACCGTTATTGCCCAGGCCAGCTTAAAAGGATATTGTGAAAAAGAACCAGTATTTACCTCCTGAATTTTATTGTCAGCGGCGTTTAAGTTGTATCTAATGTTTTGCCATTCTTCACGTTCAACATTTAGCGGGCTATTTTCATCATTAAATTTCACCTTAATGCCATCGGTTGTTATCTCGGTAATTAGCGCTGATTTGCCATTGTAGTAAAGTTTTTTCCCAGACGAATCATTCTTAACAAACATAACTCTGGCGCCAACTTTTAACTCCAGAACTTCATCCACCGGGTAAGCATCTTTCGGAAATTCGCCAGTAATTTTAGCGCTAAACTGATGGAGTTCGGCATCCAGCTTCTCTAAATATTGCTGATTAATCTCTGTAACCAACTTATTATGAGTGGTTAGCGTAATGTACTCCTCAGTTTTAATATGTTCCAAACTTACTTCATATCGCTTGTTCAGCTCCTTTAATAAGTTTTCCGGGAGATTATTTTCTCTGATTCCGTTTAAAATTTCGAGAAAAGTCGGGTCCGATTGTCTGTAGACTTTATCGAGCTGAAATGTTGTAAGCCTGTTTGCCTGGATAACATGGCTATCGAAGAAGTAAGGACTGGTGTAATGGGCTTTTAAAATATGCCAGGCATCGTGTGCAACTGGAGATAGTTGATATAAATCGCCAATCATCAATACTTGTACGCCACCGAAAGGCAGCTGTGATGATTTGACATTTCTTAGTGCTATATCAATAAAATCCAGCACATCTGCCCTCACCATACTAATTTCATCGATAATTAATAATTCAAGGCACTTAAGCAATTTTATTTTTTCTGAAGCGTATTTTATCGGCTCTGCAGAATTGTTCGGGATAATTGGGCCAAATGGAATCTGAAAAAAGGAGTGGAGCGTTACGCCGCCTGCATTTATCGCGGCCACAGCTGTTGGCGCAACCACGGCGTAGTTTTTTGTTGTTGTTTCTTTTATGTGTTTGAGTAATGTTGTTTTACCAGTTCCAGCTTTCCCGGTAAGAAAAATTGATTGGTTGGTAGATTTTAAGAAATCGAGAATGAGCTGATGTTCGTGGGCCAATTTGTATTTTTTAGAATAGGATAAACCTTTTAGTGGATTACCCGCCAAAAATACAATGATTTTTGAAATGATACTAAAAATGTTAGTATCTTCTTTACCGCCAGCTTAATGGAAATTCAATCTCATCTACGGAGCTTGCAATTAAATCGGGCTTAAATGCGTAATGGCTCAGTCTGTCCTTTGTCGAGATGCCGGAGAGCACTAAAATAGTTTTGTATCCCATTTGCACGCCACCCTGAATATCAGTTTCCATGGTATCGCCAATTACAGTGGTTTCAGATGTTTCCAAACCTAAAAACTTGCGGGCAGAGCGCATCATCACCGGGCTTGGTTTTCCAGTTACAAATGCTCTTCTACCGGTCGCCTCTTCAATCATCGCCGTTGTGGCGGCAATGCCGAGATTGTTCCATCCCGGTTTTTTAGGGGAAGGGTCGCGGTTGGTTGTGATAAATTTTGCACCTGCTAAAATCATATCTACCGCACGTTGAACCATTTCCAGTGTGAAATTTCGGCCTTCGCCAAGCACAACAAACTCGGGGTCGGTGTTTACAAGTGTTATTCCGTTTTCGTGCAGGCTACTAAGCAAGCCGCCTTCTCCTAATACGTAAGCCGTGCCACCCGGACTCTGGTCGCTCAGAAATTTTCCGGTAGCCATAGCGCTCGTGTAAACGTGCTTGTCTTCAACTTTTATACCTAAACTCTTTAACTTTCGCCGAACTTCCAGGCTTGTCCGCTGACTGTTATTCGTCATAAACGCAAAAGGAATATCGTTTTTTAAAAGATTATTGATAAATTTATCTGCCCCTAAAATTAATTCCTCCCCACTATAAATTACCCCATCCATGTCAATTAATAGTCCCTGTTTCATAAAAAAAAGCTAAATAACGGTAAACCCAAATATAAGATTTAAATAATCGTTATTTGTACATTTAATAATAGGAAAGGATAAGTTGTCTTCTTTTGGGAAAGAAGAATTAGTCGCTGTATTTTCTTTTAACGGCGTAAGATTGGTACCACAAATAAAATACCCAAACTAAAATTACAGTGCTGTAAATTAATTCAGGTTCATAATAGTCTGAACCTATAAGTATTATAACTGTAGAAATCAAAACCGTCAGGAAGAGATAGAAAAAATTCTTCATAACTTGCTGATTTAGTGGTTTCTGTATACCGTAAATATACTATTAATCAGTCAGTGATGCAAATACCTGCGTGTTTTCGTGAAAATTTTACCTTTTTCTAAAATAATCTGCGTTTTTTTTCAATAATGATAACTTATTACATCATTGTATGATTATTATGATAAAATACGTGTGAGTAGTTGTGATGTTTTAGAGATTAACTTCTGCCCATCTTTTTAAGCATATGGAAATGCGAACGTAATGCCAGTGAGAACGTTCTGTTTTCATTATAAGTAATTCCATATTCTAATGCAGTCGTTTTAACAATTTTTGAAATCCAGCCATAATGAATATGGCAGATTTTAGGAAAAAGATGGTGTTCGATTTGCCTGTTTAATCCTCCAAGAAAAAATGCGGCGAACTTGCAATCCGTTGCAAAATTAGCAGTGGTACTCATTTGATGCTCGGCCCAGGCTTCCTGCATATTTCCATTTACGTCTGGTATAGGGAAGTCGGTACCTTCCACTACGTGAGCGAGTTGAAAAACAAGCCCCATTGTGAAGCCCTGCGCAAGATGTAAAATTATGAAGCCGATAATAACCTGAATCCAGGTAAGGTCGGTAACCAATATAGGCAACGCCAAAAACAGAAAGTAGTAAAGTGCTTTATAAAAGAAAAGATTGAAATACTCCACGGTCGGGTGCTTGCTAACGTGTGCCCCAACTGAAGCTTGAAAAAACTTTTTGTAATCTTTTCTAAGTACCCAGGATAAGGATGCGATACCGTAAAGTGGGAAAGCATACCATTGTTGATAGCGGTGAAATCCTTTCAACTCATCCGATTCGGATATTCTAATTAAGCCTGGAGCAACCTCTATGTCTTCATCGTGCCCCGCGATGTTGGTGTAAGTGTGGTGCACCACGTTATGCGTGATATTCCAAACGTATGGGTTTGCACCGAGGAAATTGAAAATAAAGCTCAACGATCTATTAACCTTTTTCGATTTAGAAAAAGAACCATGTATTGCATCGTGACATACGTTAAAGCCGACAAAAGCCGCCGTCATGCCCAATAAAATAGTTAAAACAACCAGCCAGATTAAGCTGAGTGGTGCTAAAAGAATAATAAGATAAAGGGAAAGGTAGGCTACAAGAAAAACAGCTGTTTTTACCCACATGCTTAAATTTGCATTAGGCGAAATCTTGTTCTCTTTTAAATGATTGCCTACTCTTTTTCGTAGTTCAGAATAAAACGGACCCGCTGCTGCGCAGGGAAATTTTGCTTTTAACTTCATTGAAATATCGGGTTAAACAAATTTGTTTCACCACTATTTCATTTAAGCAGCTATGTAACTCATTATTTGAAGGGAAATCCCTGCAGTTTGTACGCTGCTAATATAGGTACGAAAAATGCCGTTTATTGGATTGACACAATATTTATTTTTATGTGGAGATAGATATTGGTAACCCAAATCCTAAACGAAATGTTCGAAGCTGAAAAATTCTTCAAAAATAATTCGACATTAGTTCTTATTTAGACTAATTCTTGTTAATTTTGGAAACTCGACAAATCCGGGGAATAAACATTCTCATTACAAAAACAGAAAAATGAAAAAAATCTTGTTATCTATAGCGCTCTTATGCTCGGTTTCTGTGTATGCTCAAAAAAACGTTCTGCTTGAATCATCATTTTGGCAAACTAAACCAACAGTAGAGGCGGTAAAAGCCGAGGTTGAAAAAGGTGCAAATCCTGCTCAGTTTAATCAATCTAGTTTCGACCCTGTGGTTATGGCCATAAATGCCGATGCGCCAAATGAAACGATAAAATACTTACTAACCCAACCAGGAAATAACATAGATAAGCCTACACATGACGGCCGTATTTATTTGCATTGGGCTGCCTATCGGGGAAATGACGAGATAACGGGTTATTTAATTTCTAAAGGTTCTGCTTTAAATTTTGTAGATAGCCATGGCGCTACGCCACTGAGTTTTGCGGCATCTGCCGGCCAACAGAATACAAAAATATACGACTTATTCGCAGCAAAAGGTGCGAACATAAAGGCTGAAAAAAATGGTGCTGGCGCCAATTTATTGTTGTTAGGAATTGGTAATGATAAGGATTTGAAACTCACAGACTATTTTGTTTCCAAAGGTTTGGATTTAAAAAGCACCGACGCTGAAGGCCACAATGCTTTTGGCTACGCCGCAAGAGCCGGCAATGTTGATGTACTAAAAGCACTAATTGCAAAGGGCGTTCCTGTTGATAACGGAGCCATTTTGATGGCCAGCGAAGGTTCTCGCAGGGGTGCAGCGCCAATTGAAGTTTTTGAATATCTAGAAAGCTTAAAAATAAAGCCTACTACGCTAACAAAAGATGGTAAGAATGTTCTGCATGCGCTTGCTAGAAGGGCGGGCCAAAATGCCTTAATTGAACATTTTATTGCTGCCGGAGTTGATGTAAATCAAGCTGATGCAGAAGGCAATACCGTGTTGATGAATGCTGCGATGTCTAACAGAGATACCACCGCCTTAGCAATAATATTACCTAAAGTAAAAAATATAAATCAGGCGAACGCCAAAGGTATAACAGCACTCGCAATGGCTGTTAACAGTAATTCTGCTGCTATTGTCAACCTACTTATCGCAAAAGGTGCTAATCTTAAGGCAGTAGATAAGGAAGGAAATAATCTGGCTTATTATCTGATTCAGGGTTATAGTCCTGAAACTGGTCGTCCCGCCCCCGCTGGCATGCCATCCCGGGCTCAGGATTTTGCGCAGAAGCTAGCGCTTTTACAAGCAAAGGGCTTCAACATTACAACACCACAACAAAACGGAAACACTTTATACCACCTGGCTGTAGCTAAAGGAGATCTTGCACTTGTAAAGCGTTTTCACGATTTGTCAATCGATGTGAATGCTAAAAATAAGGAGGGGATAACGCCTCTGCATAAAGCAGCAATGATTTCTAAAGATGATTCAATGCTAAAATATTTGCTATCAATTGGGGCTAAAAAAGACCCGAAAACTAGCTTTGATGAAAGTGCCTTCGACCTTGCAAGTGAAAATGAATCACTTAAAAAAGACAATGTATCACTCAGTTTCTTAAAATAATATGACTAATTTCTTAAAAATTTCTTTGCTTGTATTAGCAATAGCATTTATAAAACCGAATCAGGCTGGTGCTCAAACGGCAAAGTATAAATGCATGATTCAAATGACGAATTACATGGGTGAAGGCGCATATATTGTAATTTCTTTAATCGATGCAAAAGGCCAATACGAAAAAACGCTTTATGTTTTAGGTTCTGATAAAAAGTGGTACAACAGTTTGAAAGAGTGGCATAAATTCAACTCCAAAAAACGAGCAAACATTAGTGCAATAACCGGCGCTTCGTTAACCGGCGGAGACAGAGGTGTTTCAGTCATCGATATTGATAAATCGAAAATTAATGCCGGCTATAAGCTTCGTTTTGAAAGTGCTGTGGAAGACCAGAAATACAATGTGAAAGATCTTGAAATTCCGCTGACAACTGAAGCGTTGACGGCAAAAACTGACGGTACAGGCTATATTAGATACGTTCGTTTTAGCCCTAATTAATTTTATTTAGGCTGATGACAAATCATTTTTGGAGGTACAGTCATCTTGCTCTGGCTGTATCTTCTTTTCTTTTTCTCCTGCTTGCCTCCCTTACAGGCGCAATATTATCTGCGGAACCAGTTGTAAATCGACTCAAACCATTTGCAGCGAAGAATCTCAATGAGGTTAATCTGGCTCAGACGCTTCCAGTTCTCCGAGAAAATTATCCCGGTATCACAAAAATTTCTGTTGAAAGCAATCGCTTTGTTTTGATAGAAGGAACGGATAAGGAAGGGAAAGATGTTAAAGCATATGTTGAGCCATCAACAGGAAAGATTATTGGTAAGCCAACCAGGAAGAGTGAGTTTTTCCAATGGGTAACCAGTTTACATAGGTCTCTTTTTTTGCATGAGCTTGGCCGGATTTTTATCGGCTTAACGGCTTTTTTGCTCATCCTGATTGCGGCTTCAGGCATAATGCTCACCATAAAGCGCCAGCGCGGAATACGACGTTTTTTTGCAAAAATACCGAATGATAGTTCATCGCAATATTACCACACTGTTTTTGGACGCCTGTCTTTAGTATTTATTCTTTTAATAGCACTCAGCGGAACCTACCTGTCGTTAACTACTTTAGGTGTTATCAAACAGGTAAAAACGAATGTGGAGGTAGATTTCGACACCATTAAGCCCGGTAAACAAGTGCCAATCAAGGATGTAGCGCTTTTCAGGGATACCAAATTGTCTGATGTAGACAAAGTGGAATTTCCGTTTTCTGACGATGTTGAAGATTATTACACCTTAACTTTAAAAGATAGGGAACTTGCCGTAAATCAGGTTACAGGTGTCGTAATCGCAGAGCAGAAATACCCGTTTTCCGTACTGGCAAACAATATGAGTATGGATATTCACACCGGGCGGGCGAGTATTATTTGGGCCGTTATTTTAGGGATTGCTTCTCTTAGTATTGTGTTTTTTATTTATTCGGGCTTCGCGATAACTTTAAAACGGATTACGAGCAGGAGTGGTAACAAATTTTCTAAGGAAGAGAGTTCGCACATTTTGTTAGTAGGTTCCGAGAACGGAACAACAGATAAATATGCCTCTGCTGTTTTGAAACATTTGTTCAAGGCCGGGATAAAAGCCTACATAGCATCGATGAACGACTATAACCTTTACCCAAAGGCAGAACATTTATTAATTTTTACATCTACTTACGGATTGGGCGAGCCACCGGCAAATGCGACGAATTTTTTTAAATTGATTGATGAGCGGGCGCAGGAGAGACCAATCAACTTTTCGGTACTTGGCTTTGGCTCCAAATCATACCCTGATTTTTGCAAGTTTGCTTTCGATGTTCATAATAAACTTTCTACAAAAAGCTGGGCCACGCCCTTGATAGACATTCATACCGTCAACGACCGGTCTCCCGGCGATTTAACATTGTGGCAGGAATCATGGTCGCAAAAAGCTGATATTTCTTTCGAAAATTTTGCAGCAGCGGGAAAGGAAAAGATGAAAAAGCTGAAATCTTTTACGGTAAAATCAACTGCGAAATATGACGATACTTTTCTTCTTGAGATTCAGAGCAGCGGCAAACTGAAGGCAAAATCAGGCGATTTACTTGCCATTTATCCTGCAAATGATCATCGTGAAAGACTTTACTCCATTGGTGTAATCGATAAAAATGTAACCTTAAGCGTTAAGCTTCATGAAAATGGCCTCGGTTCCGGATTTCTTCACTCACTGGCAGAAAATGATAAGCTTAATGCCAGAATTGTGCGGAACTGGCATTTCCATTTTCCGGCTCAGGCGCCTGCTGTGGTTATGATTTCTAATGGAACCGGGATTGCACCTTTTCTGGGTATGATTGATGAAAATTTAAATAAAATTTCCTGCCATTTGTATTGCGGCTTCAAAAATACATCTTCTTCAAAACCATTTGCGAAATTCCTCGATCAAAAGCTGAGCGAATCGAAGTTACAAAAGCTGGATATTGCATATTCCAGATTTGGGGTTAAACAATACGTTAGCGATTTAATTGCACTTGACGCAGCGCTATTTGCGGAAAAATTAATCGATTCGTCTGTGATAATGATTTGCGGCTCGCTTTCAATGCAGAAAGATGTCTTGTCTGTTCTGGCCACCATTTGCTCGGAAAAAACACCTCATCCGTTGTCGTTTTATCAATCCAGAAATCAGATTTTGATGGATTGCTATTAACTACTTTACCTGTTTGGGCAACTTAATTTTTGAAAGGGCCGATTTGTTTTCTGAAACCAGAAACTCGCCTTTGTCAGTAATCATTAAGTAACTGTAAGCAGGGAAATTTTCGATCAGCTTTTTTCCATTTACAGGCCCCAAAACCATTATCGAGGTGCTCAAACCGTTTGCAACTTCAGCACTCGGTCCCATAATGGTAACACTTATTAATCCTGTGGTGGGGTAACCGGTAGCCGGATTAATAATGTGCGCATAGCGCTTACCGTTAAATTCTACAAACTTTCTGTAACTTCCTGAAGTTACGATTGCATTCTGTTTCATAGGTACAACGGCAAAAATGGTGTCTTCTTTCATCGGATTAGTAATTCCAATTTCCCAATTTTTGCCATTTGCATTTTTCCCCCAGGTACTCATATCGCCAGAGGCATTTACAATTCCCGCTTTAATGCCCTTCGAAAGCATCAGTTCCCTGCATCTGTCGGCCGCATAACCTTCTCCTAAAGCTCCAAAGCCAATCTTCATTCCTGGCAATTTTAAAAACACAGTAGAGTTTGCTGTATCTATAAGTATGTTTTTATAGCCAACTTTCGCAACGGATTTTTTGATGGTTTCTGCCGATGGCATTTCTTTCATGGAGCCGTCAAACTTCCAGATTTTATCCATCGCAGCAAAGCTGATGTCGAATGCGCCGTTCGTGATTTTGGAAAGCGCAATAGCCCGTTGGGTTAGCATGAGCAGTTCTTTATCAACCTTTACCGGCTTAATACCTGCATGGTCATTTATCATTGATACCTGAGAATTTGGTTTCCAGTCAGAAATCAGGCTTTCAATTCTTGAAATTTCAGCAATTACAGTATCGATGTTTTGTTCGGCACTTTCCCTGCTATCTGCAACAATGCTGATGTCGAACCGCCCACCCATTAAAATCGTAGTTCTTTTTCTTAGCACCTGCCCCTGTGTACTTAGCGTGAAAAAGACTATAATATAAAAGAAAAGGTATTTATGGTAAGCCATTTGGCATGTTTTAATAGATTAGATATTATCCAGGCAGGATTGTGATGTTGATTGATTTTTGCGCTTTATCCAGCCTGGCGTTTCGACGATTTTAACTTCAGTTCCATACCGACTTTAATCTCGCCTGTTCCATGGTGGATAAGATTTTGTCCGAACATGACTTTATTATTTTGCAACCGGTATTTTGAAAGGGTTTTTAGTGGTTCCTGACCTTTAACTGCAGTTTGTTGATCTACTGTTATCAAAACACACCTGGCGCAAGGTTTTACTGCAGAGAACCTAACCTGTCCAATTTCAAAGTCTTCAAAACTGTCTTCATCGTGTGCTTTGCCTCCTTTAAATACCAGATTAGGGCGAAATCTGTCCATTAAAACGGGTTTTTCCAACTTTGAATTTAAATAATCAAGCGACTGTTCACCGATTAATAAACAAGGATAGCCGTCTGCAAAGCTTACTATTTCAGCTTTTTTTGCATATCTGGGGTCAACTTTTCTTTTAGCCTGTTCCGGCATATAAACAAGTCTGAGCGGCATTTCCATATAGTTTGAAAACCATTCGCTAACATTCTTATCCACTTCAATACCTTCCGTTAAGTCATCCCAAATCGTAACCGGAATAACCGGTCCGCTAGGTTGATTAGCAGCGAAAGAGATGCTGTTTTCGGGCGCCGTTTTGTTGAATACAATAATTTCTTCGCCGAGAATATCGACTTGCAAGAGCGCTAACGATGGATATTTTCTTTGGGTGATAAACATGCCTTGTTCATCAATTAATAACCATCTTCTATCGTACCTGAGTCCTTTTTCTTCGATAGCTGAGGCTTGCAGGTTTATTCCACCCAGCGATTTAATCGGGTAAACGTAAATGGCCGAAAGGTAAAATTGATTCATGCTCTAAAGATAACAAACAACGTAAAAACATTTGCTGCTATTTTCAAAGTTTTGGCTGCAAGCTTAAGGCAAAAGGTCAACTTTTACATTAAGGGTCAAATCAGTTCGTCAAAATGTATAGGCAATTTATAAATGCGTTTCCCGGTGGCATGAAAAATTGCATTAGAAATCGCTGCAGGCATGCTAACCAGTCCGATTTCACCAACGCCTTTAGTACCGAGTTCGTTAATTAGATCATCTTTTTCATCTACGAAGATTACATCAAATTGCCCAATGTCTGCATGTACCGGAAGGTGGTATTCGCCCAAATTTGAATTCATGTACTTGCCCAGGTTTGCATCCATAATTGTTTCCTCATGGAGGGCTTTACTTAGTCCCCAAACCATAGAACCTAAAATCTGGCTTCTGGCGGTTTTTGGATTAATGATTTTGCCAGCTGCAACGGCCGTAACGGCTCGTGTTACAGTAACAACACCTAAATCTTTATCAACCTCAACTTCAACAAAGCAAGCACTGTGGCATGCCAAACTGTATTTTTTAAGCCTTAAAAAATGCGGTTTGCCCATATTTGTCGTTTTAACGGGCATATTTTTGTTAAATGAGATTATTTCCTTTAGGCTAACCGACTTACCCGGGTCATTTTTAAGAAAAATTGAGCCGCCACTAAAAATAACTTCATCATCAGCAATTCCTTTAAATGCCGAACCAGCCATTTGGGCTGCTTTTTTTAGTAATTTTTTCCGCAATGCTTTTGCTGCAACAACAATTGCAACGCCGGTGGATGATGTAATTGACGATCCTCCTTGAAACATAGAGAATGGCTTTTTGCTGTCGCCATATCGGAAATCAACATTTTCAATTGCAAGTCCTAATTCATCCGCTGCAATCTGGGTCATTACTGTAAGCGTTCCGGTACCGATATCTGTGGTTGCATTGTTTAGAACAAGTTTTCCATCTGCAGTTATCATGGCTTCCACACGCGAGGGGAACTGCAAAGAATCCCAAATACCTGTAGCCATACCGTAACCAACGAGTTTATTGCCCCGAACCATGCTCCGGGTTTCTGGAGAACGTTTTCCCCAGCCAAATTTTTCAGCAGCCTCAAGATAGCATTCCCGTAACGCCTTACTTGTAAATGGCTTTTTGTTAGAAGGGTCTATATCAGAATAATTTATCAGCCGCAAATCGAGCGGGTCGATTTTTAGCTGATAAGCAAGTTCATCCATAGTACATTCAATTGCATGCAGCGCAGTACTTCCGCCCGGCGCCCGCATATCAATTGGCGTATAAACATCCAAAGGGATAACATTTTGTTCGAATAAGGTATTTGGAGCAGGGTAGAGGCGGTGGCTCCAGGATGCTGTTGGCTCGGTGTAGTCTTCAAAATTTGATGTTTCTGCAAAAACTTTATGACTAAGACCGGTTAATTTGCCATTTATATCTGACGCGAAGCGAAGGTTCTGTATTGCTGGCGGCCTGTGACTAAAAGCAAACATCTGCTTCCTTTCCAAAACAACCCTCACATTTCTTTTTAGCAGGAGAGAGGCCATCACGCAAAGGAAAAGCTGATATTGAGGTCGTAATCCAGAGCCAAACGCACCACCAACAAATGGTGCTATAACCCTTACATTTTTATATTTAAGGCCAAAAGCGTCCGCGATAAACAACTGGTTGTTAATTGTTCCCTGCGTTTTGTCGTAAATTGTTAGTTTACCATCGCCTTCATAAATTGTTGTCGTGGCAAATAATTCTATCGGGTTATGGTGTTCGGTTCCATGTTTATATTCCGTCACTACTTTAGCACTTGCAATACCAAAAGCAGTTTCGAAATCGCCTGTAGGAGGCGGGGGAGGCGGTTTTAGTAAGGTCGCAATTCCTTTCTTCGCTGGCCTTGCTTTATCGATGTTTTCATTGATACAGGTTTGGAACCCCTGCTCTTCAAACTCGAACAGAATTTGTGTTGATGCATATCTGGCGGTTTCAAAAGTTTCGGCAACGATAAGGGCGATGGGCTGCCCGTTATACAAAATGTTTTCGTCATGCAATGGTTTAAACACGGTTCCCGGTGGGGCGTCCATGTCGGCAAACTGCAAGTCAAACCAGGCTAATTTGGTTCGGTTCTCATGCGATAACACCTCTACAACGCCAGGTATAGCCATAACTTTTGTGGTATCTATTTTTAAGATCTTCCCCTTAGTTATTGGACTGCTTACCACATATCCATACAGTAGATCTGCTACTTTATACTCTGCAGCATACTTTGCCGTACCGGTTACCTTCAGTTTTCCTTCTAACCGGTTTATAGATTTGCCTACTATTTTTTCTGCTTCCATTTCCTGTTTTCTTTAGTTTAAGCAGATGGCTGTGCTCCAGGCTCTTGCGAATCAGGATTTAGTGCCATTATACAGTTTCGCTGTATCGCTTTTTTAGCAAGTTTTATCTTAAAGTCGTTGTTTCCGAATCCTTTGGCGCCCTCCAGAATAAGGTCTGCCGCCTTTCCAAAGTTTTCCGCAGTTGCTCCTTTTCCTTTAAGAAAATTTTCTGCGGCAACGCTTCGCCAGGGCTTGTGTGCAACGCCACCGAGTGCAATTCTGGCATCCACAATTGTATCACCATCGAGTTGCAAAGCTGTTGCTACTGAAACTAAGGCAAAGGCATAAGAATGTCTGTCGCGAAGCTTTAAGTAGGAATAATGAGTTGCAAAGTTATTGTCGGGTAAATCAATCGAGGTAATCAGTTCATCGGGCGTTAAAGTATTGTCCAGATCAGGCCGGTCGCCAGGAAGCCGGTGGAAATCTGCAAACGCAATTGCCCGCGTTCCTGCAGGTCCTGCAACGTTTACAGCCGCATCCAGCGCAGCCAGTGCAACACACATATCAGATGGAAATACAGCGATGCAATGTTCACTAGTTCCTAAAATCGCATGGATTCTGTTGTAACCATCCTTCGCCGGACAGCCAGAGCCTGGAATTCTCTTATTACATGGCACCTCTGCATCATAAAAATAATAGCATCGGGTTCGCTGTAAAAGGTTGCCGCCATTTGAAGCCATATTTCTTATTTGCGGAGATGCACCCGCGAGTATGGCTTTGGAAAGAAGTGGATATCGATTTTCGACTTCGGGGTGATATGCCGTTTCTGCGTTTTTAACTGAAGCCCCAAGTCTGAGCGCCCCGTTTGGCAGCGTTTGAATTTGAAGTAACTCATCGAGATGATTTACATCCACAAGTTCATCGGGATTGGTAATGTTATACTTCCACAAATCTACAAGATTTGTGCCACCGGCAAGAAATTTGGTGTTTTCGCGACCGGCTACCAAATTGATTGATTCCGCCACGTTTTGAGCTTTTTTATACTCAAAGTTGTTCATAACTGCCTCCGTCTTTTACCTGCATAATTGCATCAATAATTCCAATGTTTGCACCGCAGCGACAAAGGTTTCCGCTCATCAACTCCTGCACTTCTGCTCTGGAATTCGCTTTTCCTTCTTGTAGCATGCCGATTGCACTACAAATTTGCCCTGGGGTACAGTAGCCGCATTGAAATGCATCGTGGTCTATAAAGGCTTGCTGTATTGGGTGCAATTCCTCGTCTGCGATACCCTCTATACTGGTGATTTCCGACCCATTTTTCGTTACAGCCAGCGTCAGGCAACTTAAAATCCGCTTACCACCACATAGAACCGTACAGGCTCCGCACTGGCCATGGTCGCAACCTTTTTTTGTCCCTGTTAAATCCAAATGGTCGCGAAGAAGGTCTAAAAGGCTTACCCAAGGCAATATGCTGAGATTCTCTTTCCTGCCATTTATGGTTAAAGTGACCTCCTTTTTGCCAATTGATTTTTGTTGTGGCTGTTGCATCTGTGCTGGTTTAAAGTGATTTGTTGGTTAAATGCTTATGTGCTAACATTAAACCAGGCATATAAGTTTGTCTAATCATGAAAAACCCTGACATCCACCGAAATTCAGGCTTTGACAATCTAATTTTATTTGTTTTAGCGGTCTTTGCCTCCGGCAGCAATGTCAACTCAATAGTCGGCTTGGACAAAAGCTTTTGCTGGTTTCGAGAAACTTAAATTCGTTTTATGTGTTTCACTTTTAAGAAAAATCAACAGAGATGACAAATCAAGAAGATAAAAATCAAAACCTGGGCGATAAAGAAGCAGAAAACTCTGCCGATCGTTCAAATATGCCAGACAATCAAGTTCCACGCCACCGCAGTAATGATAACAGCGAAATGAATAAAGTTAAAAGTGAAGCGGGATTTTTAAGTCGCGAGGTTGGCGAAGGCGATTTCGGTTCTGAAGAAGCACGGGCAGATCCAGAAAAAGGCAATCCAGGACATGCAGGTAACATGCCGAATTCTGTTCAGAGCGACGACGAGTAATTATACTTTTCACCAAGTTCCGCTAGCTTTCGGTAGCGGAACTAAATAGTTTGAGCCTTTTTAGCCTTTAAATATGCGGAGGGTTTCTGCAGGGAATTACAAATTCTTCACCATCCGAAAGAACAGAAACATTCAGGTTCCTGATGGTAATTTTTTTATCGGCATTGTATTTAACAATGTTGCTTCCATAACTGTTCTCGCCATCGATTACAAGTACAACGCCAGAGCCGATAATTCTGGCGTTTAAACCTTCAGTTATCAAAACGGCCGTATCTTCTTCTATCCCAATGCCTATTGAAGCTGGGTTGGTAGCGATAACCTGAGCCATTCTAACAAATCTGCCCCGATGAACAAAATGGGTATCAATACAAACGTCTTTTAAAAATTCAAAACCAGTCGTAATCTTAACCGCGGCAGCAATCATTTCCCGTTGTCCGCTCCCTTCGAAAATCATTGGTGTAGACATGGCCATGGCCCCGGCGCTTGTACCGCCAATTACGAGCTGGTTGTGGATATACCTTTCTTTTATCGTTGTTATAAAGGCTGTGCCGCCGTATGTAGCTGTCAGTTTTAACTGGTCTCCACCAGAAAAAAAAATGGCATCGGCTGCATCAATCCTTTGCAAAAGTTCAGCATCATCGGCCGGCCGCGAGTCGTGGTGAATTTGATTAACGCTCTTTGCACCGAGGTCTGTAAAGCAGCGGGCGTATGTAGAAAAAGTATCCTCAACGTCTTCCGTTCCTGCCGTGGTTATCACTTCGATAACCGGCGATTTTTTACAAATAGAAATGAATTCGCCTAACACCGTTTTGTTTGTATCCACTTCCTCCTGGATTTCCGATTTATTTTCGGCACCACCAATAATGAATAATTTTCCGCTAGGTACAGGGCAATCGTTTTTTTTCGTTTTCATGCAGTTTTGGCTAGTTCTAGATGAAAAACCCTTATAAATCGAAACTTGTTTTGTGTTTGTGTAAAGGATTATTTTTTTGCTACTGACGTTGGTTTGTATTCAAAAATTTACGCTCTGCCCTGCGTATAAATACTAAATCGAAAAGAGAACTACCTTATTATGCTTGTGATGCAATTTATGGTAGATGTTTTCCTTTAAATTTAACAGCAACAGAATAGGGCCATGCAAAAAATCCTTCTTCAAGAAACGGATCCATCAATTTTGGATGTTTTAACAATTGCGCTACAAACAGAAAACTTTGATGTGCATGGAAGATTATTTTACGATGATTTACTGGCCGTGATCCAGGAATTTCGTCCGCAGGTTGTCTTACTGGATTATCGTTTAAACGGCACAGATTCTGCTGAGGCTTGCAGGCTTATTAAAACGGCGTTTCCTTGGTTGCCGGTGCTGGCTTTAAGCTGTAACGCCCGGATAAACTTTGAGTACAAAGAAAAGGGCTTCGATGACTACATTAAAAAGCCCTTCGACCTCAGCGTGCTTTATAAGATTGTAAGGAAATACATTGAGAAAGAAATTGGTTTTCAGCAATATTTTTAGGGTGCCGACAGTTAATGGCGGGTTAACTGTCAGTATGTTTTTTCACAATGCTAATCTCGCCATTTCGTTCCATATAAATTTTCTTAACCTGGTCTGTACTTTCTGTTAGAAGATTTTTTCTGATTGCGTGCATAATTTCCTCTTCGCCTATTAAGGCCCGTTTCATATTCGTGTGGATAAATTTTCCATGCTCGAACAGTGTAAATTTCTGTCCTTCGGCAAAATCACCAAACTTTGGGTAGATGCTCATGAGCCTTCCTACGCCCCTGTGTAGAGAAACAATTGCGATGCTTGCAACGATTACATGTAAAAATGGGGAGGCGCCCACCACACCGCGACTTAAAATGGCTCCCAATAATATCACGATTATGTTATCCATAGGGCCGTGAAGTCCAAATGACCGCCTTCCCGAAATTCGTATTAAAGTATATGCGATTATAAATGCCAACACGGCACGCAAAGTCATCTGTAAAATGGTTAGGTCCTTACCTAAACCGATTAAGTTCTGTAAATTCATTTTAATCTTTTCCTAAAAAAACTGCTCTTTGTTTGCTTTTTGCAGGAGCATTAATTTCTGCCGGAAATTTAAAAATGATTCAGCTTAACCTTCCTCCGGATAGCTGATGCCTGGTATCAAACCCGGCAAATAATGCTCGTTACAGGAAGCAACAAAAAGACCTTGACCTAAGCAAAGGATACAACACCAAGCTTCAAAATACTAAAACAGGTAAGAACCTTCTAAATTAGTCACCTTTTTTTGGTCCGGGATAAGCGGCTGGCGATGTCCCGACTTCTGCATCCTCATTTACCGGGTTTTCTTTCGCATTTTGCTGCATTTTCTTTAGTTGATCATCATTTCCCGCACCTTCAATAATATTTTCTGAAGGTGGTCTAACTGGTGTTTTCGACTCACCACCTGGCAGTTTTTCTGCTTGTTCATCTTGGTTCATAATACATTTTTTTTAAAGGTTAACGGCCTAAATTGAGGGACTAATGTGCATGTCAATTTTGTTTTTCGGGTGGCGTCCCCATAACGGTGCTATCAGTTGTGGTGCCTATCTTGCTCTTCGCTGTGCCATCACCTCCAAAAGAATCCAATGTTGTTGTGTCTTTCCTGGCAGAATCTTTATCCGCTTTCTGCCCACTTTCTGACGAGCATGAACAGAGGCTTGTGAATGCGAAGGCAAATACTATAAAAATCATCTTTTTCATAATCCTTGAGTTTGTTAACCTAAAAAACATTTCTGTTTTAAGAAAGGTTTAAAATTTTGAAGCAGAAACTGCTTGCGGCTCACGATTCGATTATTAAGAATTTATAAACTTTTGGCATTTAGGCTGTGTTTTCAAAAGAAAATGAGATATGAAAAAGTTAGCAATCTGCCTTTGTGCACTTGGAATCGTTTTTACAATGGCTTGTGTAAACGACCCTGAAAAGCACACCGAATCAGAAGTGAATCCGGAACTTAGTGATACCGTAAAGACAAAACGAGATAATACGGATGTGTCTCCAAGTAGTGATACAACATCGAAAACTAATGATTCGGTTAGTACAAACACGCCGAAATAGCGGCAAGTCTCCAAATTGAACTCAATTAACTTTACAAACGGTTCTGATATTTTCGATAAGTATCACCGTTTGTTGCATAACCACGCACTGTAAAAAAAGTATAAAATAGAAGTATGAAATTGAACGAACCTGTACTTAAGATTTTGCGGAAGAAATATGAACCGGAAGCCCTTACTGAACTGAAATTTGCCAGGTATGATTTGGCGGTGAAAGCAGATTCGGAAGGTAACGCTATTTTATTGTTTATGGGTGTAAAAGATGAAAATGGAAAGATACGGGGCGAGCGGTATGCAAGACGACTCGTTGTTGATAAGGATGGCCACGTACTAAAAGATCATTGGGAACACAAAGGTAAAGCTACACCTTAGCTTTCTGCGGGTCGATTTTTAGCTGGGCATCGACGGAACATTTTTTCCGCTACTTTGATGATTTTCCTTTAACTAAGGTTTTTATTTTCGGCAGTAAGCCACTATTAATTACAGGGGTATCCAGCATTGATTTAACGATATACAGTAAATCTTTTACATTGAAGGGTTTCTCTAAAACGGCATTACAGCCGTACTCTTTCATTGGCGAGATGATTTTGGCATAAGCCGACATAATTATAATTGGTGTATGTTCAAAAACATCTATTCCACGTATTGCTCCGCATAGTTCGCCGCCATTCCAATCAGGCAACATGTAATCTACAAAAAATAAATCTGGCTTAAACTGCTCCATCCTAGCAAATATATTCTCGGTTTCGTACAATCCAAGGCATTCATAGCCGTTGCTGTTTAGTACATCTTGAATGGTTTCCAGCAAAACAAGGTCGTCTTCTACTACAATAATTCTTTTCCGATTCATGTCTATTTGGCTTTGGTTTCACTAAAAACAGCTTAAGGTATCAATTTGTTTAAAGATAAAGAAGTGATGGTTGAGGTAGAAAACCTGCCTGGTTTTCAGGCTGTAAATTCTCAGTTCGGCTTCGGTTTTTTACGTTTAAAAACGTAAAAATACGTTTTAAGGTGTGTTTTTACCTGAACTCTTCACTGCAGAAAACCTTGTGTACCGGCCTTATGTTTTCTTTGCTCACACTAAAACATAAACGATACTAGCCAGATGCAGACTTACATTCAACTGCCCGGGCGCCCGTATCCACTGGGCGCAACATGGGATGGAACAGGAACAAATTTTTCAGTCTTTGCGAAAAATGCTCAAGGCGTAAATCTTTGCCTCTTCGATGATTTTGGAAATGAAGTTTATGTTGTAGAACTGCTCGAACGCGAACATGATATTTTTCATACTTATCTCGAAGGAATTAACCCCGGACAAAAATACGGCTATCGGGTTAATGGTCCTTATGAACCCGAAAATGGCGCACGGTTCAATCGTAATAAACTGCTGATTGATCCTTATGCAAAAGCCATCTCTGGAGCGCTAATCTGGAATGAAGCAGTATTTGGTTATTCGCTTAACGCCGAGGAGGCAGATTTGACTTTTTCAGAAGCAGATAGCGCTCCGTTTATGCCCAAATCGGTAGTGATAGATACCGCTTTTAATTGGGAGAAAGATAAGTTTTTAGATATTCCTTACCATGAAACTGTAATTTACGAACTTCATGTAAAAGGCTTCAGTAAGTTAAATCCGCTAATTCCGGAACCGCTTAGAGGAACATATGCTGGTATCGCCCATCCGGCAAGTTTGGAGTACCTCAAAGCTTTAGGAATCACCGCAGTTGAACTCATGCCGATACATCAGTTTATTTCTGATGGACATCTGATTGACCGCGGACTGGATAATTATTGGGGCTACAATACCATCGGTTTTTTTGCTCCTGATGCCAAATACTCAGCGAGCGGCACTAACGGCGAGCAGGTAAACGAATTTAAGGAAATGGTGAAAGCCTTGCATGCTCATGGTATAGAGGTTATACTGGATGTTGTATACAACCATACCGCCGAAGGCAACCAAAAAGGGCCCACTTTATCGTTTAAGGGAATTGATAATCAAACTTATTATCGTTTGGAAGACAGTAACATGCGTTATTATACTGATTATACCGGAACCGGTAATTCGCTAAATACGAGAATGCCAAATGTGCTTCGTTTTATCATGGATAGTCTGCGGTATTGGGTAGAAGAAATGCATGTAGACGGATTTCGTTTCGACCTCGCATCTACGCTGGCCCGAGGTTTACATGATGTGGACAGGTTAAGTGCTTTTTTCGATATTATCCATCAGGATCCTATTATTTCGCAGGTAAAATTAATTGCTGAACCCTGGGATTTGGGCGAAGGTGGTTATCAGGTTGGTAAGTTTCCTCCGGGATGGGCAGAATGGAACGGTAAATACCGCGATTTGATGCGGAGATTTTGGAAAGGCGAAAAACATACACTTGGAGAATTTGCGCAACGTTTTTTGGGTAGTCCTGATTTATACATGAAAGATTACCGCAGGCCAACGGCCAGCATTAATTTTATAACTGCCCATGATGGTTTTACGCTTCACGATTTGGTGAGCTACAATGAAAGACACAACCTTGCAAATGGGGAAGATAATAATGATGGCGAATCAGAAAATCATTCGTGGAATTGTGGTGTAGAAGGCGAAACAGCTGATGAAGGCATTAAAAGTCTGCGTTTAAAACAGAAGAAGAACCTGTTGATGACCCTGTTGCTTTCGCAGGGCATTCCGATGCTTGTTGCAGGCGATGAACTGGGAAAAACTCAACAGGGCAATAATAATGCTTACTGCCAGGATAATGAAATTTCATGGATTAACTGGGAAACCGCCGACAAATCGCTTATCGAATTTACCGCAGGGCTTATTGCTTTACGGAAAAATCACCCGAGCCTGAGCAGGAAAGAATGGATTGTTGGCGATAAAATTGATGAAGATGGATTGCTGGATATTGGCTGGTTTAAGTCTGATGGCGAAGAAATGACGCCAGAGGATTGGACCTCGGACGATGACTCCTGTCTCGGGATTTTTCTTCATGGTGCTGGCATACAGGGAAAAACTGCAGAAGGCGCAGACATTATGGACAGCCACTTCTTTATCATTGTAAAT
This sequence comes from Pedobacter sp. AC464, assembly GCF_979253075.1. NCBI lineage: Bacteria > Pseudomonadati > Bacteroidota > Sphingobacteriia > Sphingobacteriales > Sphingobacteriaceae > Pedobacter > Pedobacter sp. AC464. The sequence goes on along the minus strand of NZ_CEEDBV010000001.1, from coordinate 1,570,015 downwards.
CCGGGCCATCAGCGTTTCAGCTTCAAATTGCCGAATAATTTATACCCTGCCAAGTGGGCAATTATTATGCAAAGTTCAACAGCAGTGCCGGCTTCAAAGGTTGTATTGGCGGGCGAAGAATTTATGGTTGAAGAAAGAAGCGCCGTAGTTTTTCGTGCAGATTAAACACCTCGATTAACATTTTATAAACTTTCTAAAAATTGAAGGGTTTTTTTAAAAGGGATAATTGGAGAACATTACAATCTTGGAAATTATGAAAATGCATTTTTTAACGTTACTGTTTTCAGCATTAACATTCGTTGCTTTTGGCCAGGTGCCAACCGGTACCAACCAGCGCACTACGAACGATACTTTGCTTCAGAAAAGTGTGCCAAAAGCAAATAAGTATAGTAAAAAAGCAAATAAATGGCCAAAACCCGATAGCTTAAAAGCTAAGACGGTCAAACCTAAAGCGATTAAAAAGTATCCAAAGAAAAAAGTTGACTCAGCAACTAACTAAGTTCTGCTATGCCACAATCGAAACTTAAAAGCTGGATAAGGCCCCTCATTTTCTATTTTACTACAGCTTTAACCGTTAGCTTAAACGCTTGCAAACAAGATGATACTAGAGAACCCGTCGAAATTGTTCCGAAATGGTACAGCAACAGCATCATTTACAACCTTGATGTAGACAGTTACCAGGATAGCGACGCAGATGGCACGGGCGATTTCAATGGTTTAATTTCCAGGCTGCCATACCTAGCTTCCCTCGGCGTCGATGTAATCTGGCTTTCTCCCTTTCAACCATCGCCAGACATGGATGACGGTTATGATGTTAGTGATTATTACAGCATTGATAAGCGATTTGGCTCCATGGCAGATTTTGAACGTTTTATGGCGGCTGCAAAATCTCACAAAATTAAAATTGTGATGGACATGGTGTTGAACCATACCTCCATAGCGCATCCCTGGTTTAAAGCTTCCCGCTCTGATAGTACCGGTAAATTCCGCTCAAGGTATAGCTGGAGTTCAAAAAAACCGAAAGATTTTGATAAAGGAATGGCTTTTGAAGGGGTGCAAACTGAAACGTGGACCTATGATGAAATTGCTAAAAAATATTATTTCCACCGCTTTTACAATTTTCAGCCCGACTTAAACTACCAAAATAAGGAAGTGCAGCGGGAGGCCGTTAAAATACTACAGTTTTGGAGTGCAAAGGGCATTAAAGGTTTTCGGCTTGATGCTGTACCCTTTATAATTGACGTGCCAGAATCCGGCGCTGAAAATCCTCAGCACATGTTCGGTGTGCTCGATTCGTTGGTTAATGCCGTAAAATCAATCGACCCAGATGCCTTGTTACTTGGAGAAGCAAATGTAGAACCGACAGAAAACGAAGACTATTTCGGGGCGAAAGGACAGCGTTTATCAATGATGTTTAATTTTTACGCAAATCAGTATCTTTTTTATGCACTGGCGGATGAAAATCCTGCGCATTTTGCGAAGGCATTAATGGATACCAAAGAAAAGCCCGCTGATTCTCAATGGGCATTTTTCCTGAGAAACCACGATGAGATAGATCTTGGCAGGCTTAATAAAATGCAACGCAATAAGGTGTACAGCAAACTCGGTCCCGAGAACAACATGCAACTTTACGATAGGGGCATAAGGCGTAGGCTTGCACCAATGCTCAGTAACCCTGCAAAGTTGAAAATGGCCTATAGCTTGCTATATTCGCTTCCGGGTACGCCGGTAATACGTTCCGGTGAGGAAATCGGGATGGGAGATGACTTAACTTTACCTGAGCGCCTTTCGGTTAGGACACCGATGCAATGGAACACTTCGCCAAATGCTGGTTTCAGTACTTCGAAACACACTTTCAGGCCGGTAATTTCAATGGGTAATTATAGCTATAAAACTATCAACGTGGAAACAGAAGAAGGTGAAAAGTCTTCACTGTTAAACCACATTAAGAAGCTGATTTCAATTAGAAAAAAATGCCCGGAGATTGGAACTGCAAACTGGCAGATTCTCGATTGCCGGAACAACGCAATATTGGCTATTTCTTACCAAAATGGACTTATAGCTATACATAACTTTACGGCAAAAAAGCAACAGTTCGCCTTGAATCTCCAAAAGCAGGCAATTAATTTATTCGGCCCAACTAACGCAACCTTAAACACAGAGCATCTAAATTTAGAGCCTTATGGCGCCTTATGGCTTAAATTGAAAGAGTAATCAGGTCTTATTAATTTTAACGGGAATTGCGGGAATGTGCAAATACTGTTATTTAATATCTTCCGGGTCCAGTTCATTTCCTTCCTCATCAACCCGTTGGTTTTCATTCCAATTCGACTGGTCATCACCTTGAACATTTTCGTTGTCGCCCTGCACTTGCTGTTCTTCTTTTTTCTCTTTTGGATCTGTCATGATTTTTTGGATTAAATTTCTTTGAAAACAAAGTTTTACGCATCCCGGTTTTAAAAATCGTCTTATAGATACAGGCCAAAAGCAACCATCTGTGTTTTTTGCCGTAAGTATTTCTTTTGGGTATGATTAAGGGCTTCTCGGTTAGGTTTAATTATTTCGTCTAACGGGATTAAAAGCGATACCGGTGTTGAATTACAACGAATTTCAAACAAATCAGGGAGTTTTCCGTTTCAAAAAATAGTATTCAAAATTCGCCTATGGATAAGTTTACACATAACATGAATTCACCTGATGCATTTGAACGTCGTTTTAAGGCGTTGTCAACTGCTATATCTGGCGTCGTCTACAGTTTCAATCCCGATTGGAGCATCATGTACGAGCTGGATGGCCGTGGATTTTTGTCCGATGTAACTGAACCAACTGCGGATTGGAAAAAACGAAATGTATACCCTGAGGACATCGAAAAAGTTGACAACGCAATCGCCGAAGCCATAAAGAATAAATGCGTTCTAGAGCTTGAGCACAGGGTTCTAAAGGCCGACCGAACTGTTGGCTGGACATTCTCCAGAGCTGTACCCATATTAAATGATAAGGGTGAAATAAAAGAGTGGTTCGGTGTTGCTTCAGACATTACCGAAAGAAAGCTGGCCGAACAGTCTCTCAAAAATTCGCGAGAAATTCTCGAACAACAAAAGCGAACATATGAAACCATAATTTCCGGCACGCCCGATTTAATGTATGTTTTCGATTTGAATTACCGATTCACTTATGCAAATCAGGCGCTTTTACAAATGTGGGGCAAAACCTGGGATGAGGCCGTTGGGAAAGGACTTCTCGAAAACGGCTACGAACCATGGCATGCAGAAATGCATCAGCAGGAAATTGACACGATTAAAACCACAGGAAAATCTATCCGTGGAGAAGTGGCTTTCCAGCATGCAACCTTAGGACGAAGATTGTACGATTATATTTTGAATCCTGTTTTTGATGAGGAAGGTAAAGTAGTTGCCGTTTCCGGAACGACAAGAGACGTTACAGAACGCGACCAATGGGAGCAAAAACTGAAACAAAGTGCGGAACGTTTACAGGCCATAAACGAAGAGTTCGCTGCAGTAAATGAGGAGTTGAGTGCGTCAAACGAAGAGATTCTCGCGATTAATGAAGACCTCGCTAAAGCAAACGCCAATTTAATCTCCGCTCAACAAACCATCGAAGAAGGGAAGTTGGCGCTTCGCCAGGCAATAGAAGCAGCAAATTTCGGTACCTGGTATATTCATCCCAAAACATTGCAATTTGTTACAGATTCCAGGTTGAAAGAACTTTTTGGCTACCTGCCGGATGATGACCTGACTTTAGAAAAAGCTTTGGCTCAAATTACTGATGAATACAGGGATTTGATTGCCGGAAAGTTAGAGCATGCTATCTATAGCCTAGGAGATTTCGACGTTACATATCCTGTTATTGGGCTGCACGACAATAAATTGCGGTGGTTGCGGGCCATTGGTAACCGCATTGCGGAACCGAATGGGGAAGTGTCAGGATTTACCGGTGTAATTATGGACATTACTGACCAAAAGATGGAGGAAATCAGGAAAAACGATTTTATGGGCATGGTGAGTCATGAACTTAAAACTCCCTTAACGTCTCTTTCAGCGTACCTGCAACTTTTGGAAATACGGGCAAAAGAAAATCCTGATGATGTAAGTCAAAGAGCCATCTCGAAATCTGTACAGCAAACAAAGCGCATGACAGATATGATTAACGGGTTTCTTGATTTTTCACGACTTGAATCGGCTAAAATAATCATCGAAACGACGCCCTTTGATGTCGCTGAGCTTATAGAAGAGGTAAAGGAGGAAACGAAAATGCTTTACACAACGCATAAGTTTATCTTCGCTTCCGTTAAAAGTCAGTTTGTTAGCGCAGACAGGTTAAAGATTGGCCAGGTTTTAGTAAATCTGATAGGGAATGCGGTAAAATATTCTAAACCCGGTTCCCTTATCCAGGTATCTTGTGTCGCCCTCCCAAATGAAGTAAAATTTAGTGTTTGGGATGAAGGTATTGGCATAAAGGCTGATGACCTAAGCAAAATCTTTGAACGGTTTTATAGGGTTGAAAACAATAATCTTATTTCAGGCTTTGGAATAGGTCTTTATGTCTCTTCTGAAATTATCAAAATGCACAAGGGCGCAATCTGGGCTGAAAGTGAAGTAGGAAAAGGCTCCGTTTTCAGTTTTAATTTACCAATCGGCAACTAATTCGAAAGGCAAGCCATTAATTTCCGGCATCCAATCTCCTTGGGTAATTAATTAGTCTTAAATTTTTTAAACTTTTTACAATTGGGCTATGTTCTCGAAACAACCCGGTCATTTACTAAGCTTATTTTTAGGATTTGGGCCTAATCGTCTGTAACTAATTCCTAAAAACGTCTGCTTATATGAAAAAAGCCTATATCATAATGGCCCATAAGCTTCCGGCTCAGCTTTGTCGGTTAATTGAAAGGCTAAACGATAATTTTTCTTATTTTTTTATTCATCTAGATAAAAAAGCCGATTCAAATGCTTTCAAATGCCTTGATAAGTTTGGCGAAAAGGTTGTATACATCGAACGTTTCGACTCGAGATGGGGAAAAACCGGAATTATTAAACCACTTTTAGCCGGCTTTCATGCAATTAAAACTTCTCAATTGCCGTTCGATAGAATCTGTTTACTGAGCGGTCAGGATTACCCTATTAAAAGTAATGAAGAAATTGATCACTTTTTCCAGCATTCCAATTATTCTGTTTTCATAGATTTTTTTGCTATTCCAAATTACCAAAAATGGCCCGGGAGCGACCGTGGTGGCCTTTACCGAGTAGATAAGTATTACTTTGGAGATAAGTGGTACGAGCTTTTCTGCTCCAGAACAGTCAATTTTTTAGCCTCCGGAATACCATGGCTGCGGAGGAAAATTCCTTTGGGTATGAAACCCTTTACAGGTTCAACCTGGTTTATTTTAGATATGTATTTTCTGGACTATATTTTAAACTTCGTTAAAAACCATCCGGAGTACTTAGAATTCCACAAAAATACTTTCGTTGCTGATGAGTTATTTGTACACATGCTAATCGGCAATGCAACTGATAAAAAATTGTTGAATAGCGTAGAAAATGTCGAGAAACATTTTATCATTTGGGAGAGTAACCAGGTTGCCCACCCAAAAACAATCACGAAATCTGATTTTGGAGCGATATTAAAAACGGATGCATTATTTGCAAGGAAATTCGATGAAAAACTTGATGATGAAATTCTAAACCTCATTGATGAGCGTATCCTTCAGAAATGAAACCGCAAAAGTACTCGATTTTAGCATGGTACAGCATCAAAGGAAAAATTGGTCCCTTTGATGCTGAAGGGAAAGTTATTTTTAAGAAATTTTCTTGAGCGCAATTTCTACTCTACGGTTTTTTTGTCGCCCCTCTGATGTTTTATTCGTGGCAATCGGCACCGTGCTTCCAAAAGGAGTGGTTACAATGCGATCTTCCTTAACGCCTTTGCTTATCAGGTAGTTTTTTACATTTATTGCCCGCTGGTCGGATAGAACCCAGTTGTATTTATATGCACCTATCGCATCAGCATGTCCCTTTAACGAAACGGCATAGTTATCATCAATAACAGCCTTTGCCAGCTGATCGAGTTGCTTATAATAGGCATCTCTTACGGCAGGTTTATCGAACGCATATTCTAAATTCTTTGTTAAATTAGCGATCGTAGCAAGGTTAACCTTTGCAGATTTTGGCTTTGCCTTTTTTCCGGTTTTTAAGGTCGGCACAGCTTCTACTGAAATGTAAAAAAACATTAGTAGTAGGATGGACATCATTTTAGTTTTCATAGGATTGGATTTATTGGTTAAAAAATAGAGAATTCTTATTTAAGTATTTTTGAGTTTTAACTGGTTCTCACGCATAGATTTTGTTTTTTTTTAAGTTTTAATGAGGCTCGATATGTTTTAATTCATGGGTATCATATTTGAAAATTTAATTGCTAAACTTATTGCCATTAAGTTTAGGGAAAACAAAGCCATTTAAATCTACCAGGCCGCCCATAACGATATTGTTAAACATGGTTACATCAACAGGCTTGGCGCCAAGAGCGGTAATTGCATTTACCGGTACGCCGCTGGCATTTCTATTCCCGTTTGCCTGCAATTGAAGGTTCTCAATTGTGGTGTGGTCTGTTCTAACGATTATGCCAAAGTCGACACCTTTTCCACTTGCAGATGGTGGCGTAAAATTAATCGTGTCAGCGGACATGGTAACAATCTGGTTGGCAGTTGATGGAGGATATTTTGTGTATGTAAAAATCGCAGAGCGGTCTTCCGTATTTGGGGTAGAGAATTCAAATCTATTCTTATCAATTATTATCTTATAATCCTTCGCTCCAGATTCGATACTAATACCTTTAACCAACACATTTAAAAAACTATTACCACTGATTTTGGCATTCGATTCATAATCGCCAAAAATGTGTAAGCCAAGTTTCCCGCCTGAAATTTTATTTCCTGAAACTACACAAGCATTTAAATTTGGAGCGGGGGCGGGAAATGTATAATTCAGGATGATGCCTGTAACCTTTGTGTTAGATGATATATTGTTGCCGTTAACTGTTGCACCATAATTTCCCCGAACTTCAATCCCGTAAACTTCTCCATTATCAATGGTGTTTTTCAGTACAGCAGGTTGAACGCCAACAGCCGAGAGTGCGATTCCGTCAACCGCTTGTTTTGCATCTTTTCCGGTACCGGAAATATGATTTCCCTGAATTACGCTTCCCTGCGTATTTCCCCAGTCTTCTATGCCCATCCGCCCTGCGTTTGTGATTTGATTGTCGATGACCTTGCATCCTAAAATTTTATCCATTTCATTATTACCCGTTGCGGAGAGCGCATTGGCGTAAGCGTTAGTAAAAACATTGGCTTCAACACTTGTAGAATCTGCGCCATTTTCTGCGTATCGAACGCCAAGCGTACGCACCTGGTTCTTCAGGATAATGTTATTCTTTGAACCACTTCCGGATATCCAGACGGCTTCCATGCCCAAGGAATTGTACGCCAGATGGAAATCAAACAGGCACTTCGCTACCCTGAAATTGCTCGTATTCAATAAAAAAATACACGAATTATTCCACTCGCCAAAAGCAAAGGGTGTGTCGGATTGGCTAAATGTGATGTTTTCAATTACAGCGTAATCAGACTTTTCAGCAAAAATATATCGTCCGTTTGTTAGGAGTGTGCCTGTCATATTTTTGCCGGCTTTTATAACGGTTCCAGGCTGGCCAAATAATTTTGTATTTGCTTTTAAATTAATTGTGCTGTTGATGATATAGGTGCCGGATTTGAGGTAAACGTTCGGGGAGTCATTCATCAGTTTTTGTAAAGCCCCGGTATCGTCAGTAACGCCATCGCCTTTTAAGTTATAAGAAGAAAAGTTAAGGTTTAGCGCTTCGCCATTTCCATCAGTGCCTTGTACATCAGTAAGCAATACAGATTTTGTACAGGAGATATAGATTATTAAAAACGCTGCAACCATCCAAATTTTTTTCATAGAAATAAAATTGAAAAGCGATTTTTTGCGCTAAATCGCTAAATATTAAAAAAGCAATTTTTTAAGTCCTTGTATTAAAACTAAGACGTTAAAAAAAACGTATAAGGTCGGTAATTGTAAACTATGCGACAGATGAACTGTATAACAAAAGTAATAAAAAAATAGTTAACTATTTGATTATAAATTAATTAAAAATATTATATGTTAAAATACCAGCAAAATTCCCTGCGCATAAACTCTTGCACTATCATTTTATTATTTCTGTCTTTTTTAATTTTGAGTTCTTGTTCAACTTCTAAAAACACGGTCTATTTTAACAATCAACAAGACGCGGTTTTAAAGGCCAGTAACCTTTCTTCAAAAAACGTTATCCAGCCTAATGATATTTTAAGTATTGCTGTTACCAGTCTAAATCCGGCTGCGACAGAAATATTCAACAAGCCAAATAATTCATATGTAAGTTCGAGCAGCGTTACGGGTGCAAATCTGCAGTCGCCGGGGTACTTGGTAAGTGATGAAGGCAACATTCAGTTTCCGGTGTTGGGAACGTTAAAAATTACTGGACTAACAACGAACGAAATCCGGGAAAAAATCACTTCAGAATTACTAAACAAAAAGCTGCTTGTAGATCCAATTGTAATTGTTAGGCAACTAAACTTTAAGGTTTCGGTATTAGGAGAAGTGGGCAGGCCTTCAGTGGTGAATGTTCCAAGCGAAAGAATATCGCTGCTGGAGGCTTTAGGTTTGGCTGGAGACATAACCATTTATGGCAAAAAAGACAATGTGATGGTTATCAGGGAAGAAGATGGCGTAAAAAAAATTAAGCGCATCAACCTGAACACGAGCGAGATTTTTACATCAGATTATTACTACTTGAAATCGAACGATATCGTTTACGTGGAAGCTAACAAAGCAAAAGTAGCCAGCTCAACCCGAAGCTCAACCTTGATTCCGATTTTACTGAGTGCATTGTCTTTCGGGGCAATTATTATAGACCGTATTGCAAAATAAGTTATGAATATTATAAGAAAACCCGCGGAACCGAATAGTGCTGGAGCATCTAGAGGGCATATAGTTTTCAAATTATTACCGTATTGGCCCTTGTTTTTAGGGTTGTTTATCCTGTCTGTAATTGCTGCACTCATTTATGTGAAGATGACGCCACCCGTTTATGAAGCAAATGCCAGAATTTTAATTAACGAACGCAAAGGCGACACCGAAGTTAAAGCTGATGAACCAATGTCGACAAACTTAAGTTCGAAGCAAACTGTGGATAATGAAAGGGAAGTTATCGTATCAAACCCGGTGATCTACAAGGTTGTAGAAGACCTCGGACTTTATTCTTCTGTTTACATTAAAGATGGTTTATCGAGCACGGTGATGTATAAAAATGCGCCGTTAAAAGTGATTGTTCAAAATCCAAATACTTTAACACCAATAAAAAAGACAACATTTAAAATAGAAGGAGGGAAGGTCGTTATCGACGGTAAAATATATCCTTTCGACCGATGGTTGAACATGCCCTATGGCACAATTATGTTCAGGTTAAACCCAAGTTACAATGCTGACAATGAAGGCAGTTTTAGCTTCGCTTTAACATCACCAAAAAAAGTTGTTGCCTCAATTATGCAAAACATAAAGGTTACAGAAGCCAACAAACTCTCTACAATACTCAACATTTCGTTACTGGATCAAGACCCGCGAAGAGCCGAGGATATTTTGAATGATATTTTGCATGTATACAGCGCCTCTGCCATTGAGCAACATAATTTGCTCGCTGCGAATACGCAGGAGTTTATAAACAAACGCCTGATGTCTGTAGAAAAGGAGTTACTCGATATCGAAAGTAAACTTCAAAATTACCGATCGGAAAGGGGAGCAGTTGATGTTGGAACGCAGGGACGATTGTACCTCGAAAATGTTAGCGTGAACGACCAGAAAGTTGGCGAAATAAACATGCAGCTATCGGTACTTAATCAAATAGAAAGCTATGTAAAATCTAAAGACCTTAGCGGGGGCATTGTTCCATCAACAGCCGGAATTAACGACCCTGGGCTCTCTCAAATGGTTAAAGATATTTATGAGCTACAGTTAACTGCCGAAAGTTTACGCAAAACAACCGGCGAAAATAACCCTATGGTTGTTTCCTATGTAGATCAGATAAACAAAATTAAACCGCAAATACTACAAAATTTAAAGAACCAGCGTAGCAGTCTTTCTGCAAGCCGTAATAACCTTGCCAGTACAACGAGCAACTATTCTTCTGTTTTGCAAGCCATGCCAGAAACCGAACGTAATCTGGTTGATATTAATCGCCAGCAACAGATAAAAAGTGGAATTTATACTTTTCTGTTGCAGAAAAAAGAAGAAACGGCACTTTCTTACATAACCAATGGAACAGATAATAAAATTATCAGCAGTGCGGAATCATCTGAGTTTCCGGTGAGCCCGAAAAGAAAAATGGTTCTGCTTGCTGCGGTTTTTGGTGCGGGTATTTTAGGCATTGCTTTCGTATCCGTTAAAGAGGGTATGCGAAGAAATGTAATGTTCCAAAGTGAAATAAAATCACTCACAGCACTGCCTGTTATTGCCGAAATCAGCACCAATCAAACAAAAAATCATATTGTTATCGGTTCTCAGCAGCGTACATTAATTGCCGAGCAGTTTAGAAGCCTGCGTACAACACTTCATTTTCTTGGTATCGGAAAGAAAAACAAACGTGTTATGGTTACTTCTGCAATTGCCGGGGAAGGTAAGAGTTTTGTGGCATCTAACCTGGCCGTTACCCTGGCCATGACAGGCAAAAAGGTAGCCTTACTGGATTTTGATTTGAACCATCCTACGCTGCACCACAAATTTAATATTCGGCAAAGCATCGGAATCTCTGAGTATCTGGAAGGCAAAGTTTCAGAAAGCGACATCATCCAACCTTCGCTGGTAGATGAAAATCTATCCCTTCTACTTACTGGTAAGTTGCCAGCAGACCCTGCAGAACTCATTTTGAATGGTCGGGCAGCAACGCTTTTGAACTATTTAGATAAACTATTCGATTTTATAATTGTAGATGTTCCGCCTGTTGGGCCGGTTTCTGATGCCTATGTTTTAGCGCCCATTTGTGATGCAACCCTGTTTGTAGTAAGGCATGCCTACACGCCGAAGGTTTTTGTAGAGCGGATAGATGAAAACATTAAGCTGAATAATCTCCCTAATCCGGCAATTGTTTTTAATGCGGTTGCCCAAAGGGGTTTTGGTAAAAATAATTACGGTTATGGTTATGGCTCCGGAATGGTTTATGGTGGAACTTATGATCAAAAATTGATTGAATAGAAGCTAACTTATGAATAGAAACATACTAAAGTGGAATTTTATTTTTCAGTATGGATATGTGATCACAAATATATTTAACGCCTTAATTTTATTACCCCTTTACCTTCACAAAATAGATGCATCTACATTGGGCTTATGGCTGGCTACGGGCAATATTCTCGCCTGGATGACTTTAGCTGACCCTGGGGTTGGAGATGTTTTGCAACAGAAAATTGCCCAGTTGAGGGGTCAGAATGATGTGCATGAAATTAACCTTACCATTGGTTCAGGAATTATAACGGCTTTAATTATTCTGGTAGTTGCGATAATAGCAGGCATCATATTTTTCTTCCTGATTGGTACAATCATTAATAAAGATGTTTCGAAATACGAGGGACTGCAAACTGCATTATTGTTGTCGATAATCGCGACCGGAATGTCTCTGGTGTCGTTTAGCCTTTCAGGAATTAACCAGGGACTTCAAAATTCTGCTCCCGTCGCAATTAGCGCTCTGTCTGCAAACTTTGTGTTTCTAATTACCAATATCATCCTTTTATACCTTGGTTACGGCGTAATTTCGATTGCATCTGCAAACCTTGTCAGGGCTGTTTATATAAACATTTATAATTTTTCTGCACTTAGAAGGCAGCTTCAACGCGAAGGCCTCGAAATTATCTATCAAATTTCACATCTTAAAAAGTTCATCCGGATATTCTCCTTTACATCACTTTCGAGAATAATAGGAGGCTTTTCTGCAAGCCTGGATATGATTGTTTTGGCAAGGTTTATCGCCCCATGGATGATTACGATCTTCGAAATCAACAAAAGGCCCATTCAGATGTCACAATCGCTTTTGGGCAGGCATTCGGTGGCTCTAATGCCGCTCATTTCGCATGCAAACGGTAAAGGCAACGTCTGGGAAATTAAATCTTTAATCTACAACCAGTTTAGTTATTATGCCTATGCGGTAATTTTTGCAGCATTCTGTTTTGTAGGCAATTACAAAAATTTAATCACCGTATGGACCGGCGCAGGCAAGTATGCCGGAAACACAGTTATTTACTTACTTGTTGCTTCTTTCTTTTTTACCCTGATAGGTTATTTTATGGCGAACATGGCATACGCCTTAGGCGATATAAAAACGAACAGCTTTATAACCATATTAAAAGGAGTTATTTCGGGCGTACTTTTCTATTTTGCAGGTAAACATTTTGGCCTGGTAGGCTTACTTGTGGCCATGGTTGCCGTAAGTATCGTAATCGATTTTGTGCTTTTCAGTTTTCGGCTGCACAAGATTGGTTACCTCGATAAAATATTCGCGTTTTCCATCTTAAGGAAATGGTTAATCATCATTCCGGTAGGTGGCGCCCTAAGTTTGGCGCTTTCGAGAGGTGTTAGTTACCTCATTCCTTTATCAATGCAAATTACCAGTTTACTGTTAAATGGACTGGCTTTCTTAATATTATTTTTTTTGCTGCTCTTAGCTGTAGATAAAAACCTTAAAAGTTTGCTGCAAAACGTGTTTAGAGGATTTTATTTAAAACGGTTTAGGAAGCAGGTACTTTAACAAACCTTTTAATATGGCAAAATTTGTTATCATGCTCCGCGTTAAAGACGGTATTTTTTTCGCAGAAGAATGGCTAAGCTGCATGGAAAAGATAGCCGACGAAATTGTGGTTCTGGATAATGGCTCTACCGATGGAACCTTTGACCTTTTAAAGAGGCACCCGAAAGTGGTTGATATCGTGCGAACAGAAGGTTACAATGAAGGCCGGGATAAAAACCTGCTTTATGAGCGGGTGCGACTGAGAAAGCCAGACTGGTGCCTGTGGATTGACATTGATGAAATTTTTGAGCCACAACTAACCCGGGCAGATTTTGACAAATTGATGGAGAGCAGAGTTTTCAATAAATATGCTTTCCGGCGTTTTCATTTTATGAATCGTACCCATTTTGCAGGGTCCTTGTATCGCTTAAACTATTCGGCCGGGCACGATAGGTTAATGTGGAGAGAAAACGCTTCCGGTTATTTTCAGGATTTAATAATAGATTCTCCCAATGTTAAAGGAATAAAGGGTTTAAAACGAAATACGAATTTCAGATTAAAGCACCTTGGTTACATTAACAAAGAGCTGGTCGATAAAAAGGCCGAAATCTACAGGGCCATCATCCCAGAAAAGGAAGATATTTTCCAAAGCATGTATTTAAAAGGCGAGCGGCCCATAAAATGGGATGACAACAGAAATAGTGCAAAAACTATTGTGCTAAACCAGGTTTTAAATGCATTACAACTTGCGCACATTGTTCCAAAAGTAGTTAGAAAAGTTAAAGCATTTTTTTAATGGATTATTTAATTCGAATTTCAAAATACGAGTTTTCAGTAAAAGAAATATTGCTCCTTTTTTTTACTTTTTTTCTGATGGAAAACACCTTTTCATGGCTGGTATTGCCCGTATCGAATATTGTGTTGATGTACGAAAAGTTGTTGAGCCTTGCCATATTTGCATTCGTACTTTATAATTTCAGCAGCCTAAACCGCGATGAGAAAATTTACATCGGTCTTTTTTGTGTATTCATAATCAGGCTTTTATTCGAATCTATGCTCGTTTACGGCAGCATTTTCCAGCAACTTACTTTATTCACCATATTATTTCCAGTCGTTTTTACCATTTTCATAAAGTTTATCGCCCGCTCCTATAGCCTGGATATTTTAGAATTGGTTGCTCAATTTTACTTGATTTTATACGTGGTTTTCATGATTATTTATGGCCGTGGCTTTTCTTTCAGTTTGGAACAGGTAGATATGGAAGATTATGGCCCGTTCTCTGGTGATAGCAGAATTATCCATGCCCGCTCCATTTTCATGATGATTGTGCCCTTGCTCTGGTATCTTAACCAGTTTCTAAGAAAACTTAAAGTTACCGATTTGCTCATCTTTCTGTTTTGTGTTGCCGTAATCGTGGTGCACCAGCATCGGTCTGTGTGGGCAAGCAGCATTTTTGCAATCGGCATTTACTTTTTTATAAGCTTAAGAAACTATCTTATTCCCATTTCCAGATTGGTACGAACATCGCTTAGTGGTTTGCTGCTCCTTGCTCTTATCGTATTTACTGTTTACCAGGCATCTCCCGGTACATTAGTGTTTTTTTCAGACAGATTTAGCGAAATTTTCGACCCCGCAAAAGAAGATGGAACCGGAAAGTTTAGGGCAGATCAGCGTGAAGTGTACTTCCCAATGGTTTTAGAAAAGCCCTTCTTCGGATGGACATTTGAAGGTTTTGAGATGAAAAATCCACTTGTTGATTGGTGGCCAGAAAAAACAGGACAACATTTTCATGAAGGATTTATGGAAATGCTTTTCTACCACGGTTTTTTAGGTTTACTGATGAAATATTTTTTCCTCATCTACCTTGCGTGGAAAGCATTCAGCAAGAGCCTCAACCAAAAATCAATTATTTTAATTGCCTTTTCGCTGTCGGGCCTTATATTTTCATTTAGCTATGTTTTGCCGCTCATATTCTGGGGTATTGTTGGTTTATGTCTTTATTATCTGGAAACAACTGATGAAAACCATGAAAATTTAGAAGCACAACCAATTGATTTATTGAACAAAAGGGTTCCTGAAAACATTAAACTAACGTAACTATGGATCATATTTGTACCTGGATTTGTACTGACGCAGTTGGAGAGGAAAGCATCTACCCGCAAACCGGCGAAAAATCGTCGGGAAAAAAACATCAGAATATTTACTGGCGATGTATTCTATTGTTTTTCGCAACGAGTAAAAGGTTCAATAAAAGTCAAAAACACATACTTTTTAGCAATACCAAAAATATTCCAACTCTCGAGGGACGCAATGTTGCCGAAGATTTAAAAAGCCTTGAAGTTGAAATTATCTACACAGATTTTAATTACAAAACACCAAAGGGCTATTTCAATCTGTTTCAAAATCAGTTTTACGAATTCTCAATTCTTGAGTACATCTCAAAAAATAACCAAAATTCAAATGATCACTATCTAATCCTCGATTCTGATTGTATTTTCACACAACCCGTTGATTCGCTCTTTAGATATGCTGCGCCTAAAGGTTTTGCATCTTTTGAGGATGACTGCACAACTGATTTGGTGATTCATGGCTTAAGCAGAAAAGACATGAAAGTGCTTTACGAAGATTTGCTGGGCGAAAAAGTTGACCTTATACCAGGTTATCATCTCGGCGAGTTTTTTCTCGCAAGCGTAAAAAATATCAACATCATTTTTAACGACTTTTTGCAGCTTTGGCCCCAGCTTTTGAAAAGGCATGAGCAAAATCTCCCGAAATTTAACGAAGAGGCGCAAACGCTCAGTTTTATCTATTATAAAAACAAATTCGAAGCCAGCAAAAACCAAACATATTTAAAACGCATCTGGACAAATCCTGTGTTTTACAGAAATGTAGAGCCAACAGATGTTAATGTTGCCATTTGGCACCTGCCGGCAGAGAAAACGTTTGGATTATCAGACCTTTATGAAGATTTGATAGTGCGAACCCCAAACTTCGGAGTCAATTTACCGCACAAAACCTACACAAAAAAGATTCGGAATTATTTGGGCGTTCCGCACCTGAGCTTGTCCGGTTACAGCAAATATTATTTTCATAGCTATTACAGAGCGCTCAAAAAACGGGTAAAAAGACTTTTTTCAACTAAGTAAGATATGGAAATAGCAGTCCTTTTAGCAACATTTAATAGAAAGTTCAAAACACTTCCTTGTCTGGAAAGCCTTTTTAAACAAAAGATGGATAGCAACATCAACCTGCAGGTTTACTTAACAGATGATAACTCTTCTGATGGAACAGCCATCGAAGTAAAAAAAAACTACCCGAAAGTTAATGTACTCAATGGCAACGGAAATCTTTTTTGGGCTGGTGGCATGCGCAGTTCATGGTCGGCGGCGTTGCAAACCAGGCCAGATTACTACCTTTTGTTAAATGATGATACGGTATTAAAGGATAATTGCATCAGCACTTTGCTGAGCTACTACACAAGCAATAATAGTACGCCAAACGCAATTGTGGTTGGGAGTACATTAGATGAGGCAAAGAACCAAATTTCTTACGGCGGGCATAGGTTATTGAATCAAAAAAAAGTGCCTTGTTACAATATTTTCAGTGAAACGGAATTTTTGGATTGTGATATGGCTAATGCTAATATAATGCTCGTCCCGAAATTGATTACAGACCAAATTGGAATTTTATCGGAAAATTTCACGCACAGCATTGCGGATTTTGACTATACACTAAGAGCCAAGAAGGCCGGATTTAAGGTGGTTGTTGCCCCTGGGGCGCTCGGCACTTGTGTAGATGACAATTTGAATGATAAAACTGACCTTAAAAGAACTTTAAAACAAAGAATTGCACATTTAAGAAGTCCGAAAGGCCTGGCTTATGCAGAGTATATGGGTTTTATCGAAACACATTTCCCGACGCATAAGGTAGCGGTTTTTTTTAAAATCTGGGCGAAAACGCTTTTTCCCGGACTGTGGCAACTTTTAAAAAGATAGAAATAATGGAAAATTCGATAGTTATAGGCGTGTTCTGCTACAACAGGGTTTCGAAGCTAAAAAGGTGCATAGAAGCACTATTAACAAATCCGGAGTGCGCAACAATGGATATTATTTTTTTCAGCGATGGACCAAAAAAAGGTGCAGACGAACGGCCAATTAATGAAGTTAGGAAATTTATTGATGAGTTGCAGGGCTTCAGGTCGGTTATTAAGCACTACAGACCCGAAAATTTAAGTACCGGGCCAAATTTTAAAGCTGGTCTTACTTTTTTAAGTGAAAACTATGAACAGTTTATCATCGTTGAAGACGACCTGATTGTAAGTTCCAATTACATTAAATTTTTAGTTGATGCTCTGGAATACTACAAAAACGATAGTTCAGTTTTTTGCGTAACCGCTTATGTTTTTCCAATCAAAATGCAAAACTACCCTTACGATACAATCGTGTATAAAAGATTCTGTTCGTACGGATGGGGCGGTTGGGCTAATCGCTTCAGCAACATCATTTGGGATGAAGCAGAACTTTTGAAGCTGATGCAAACATCGCCCGGATTTAAAAGACGTTTAAATGCGGAGGGTTTTGATTTAGTAAGAATGCTCGAAAAACAAATAGACGGACGAATATCTACCTGGGATATACAAATGCAAACGCACGTTGCAGAAAACAGGCTGAAGGTAATTTACCCAACATTATCTAAGGTGAGCAATATTGGCTTTGATGAACAATCTACAAACACTTCTGGTGTAAATTACCTGATAACGCCGGTTGATGAAGGAAAAAACCGCACTTTTAATTTTTCGCCTGCTGATAATGTTGTAGCCGAACTCCAGAAACAAATTAAAGCACCGTACGCACTAAAAAGCCTCGTTGTAAGAAAACTAAGGAATGAGTTTATCAAATTAACCAACTCAACTAAAAAAGTAGAGCAATGAAAATTTTGGTTCTTCATACCTTTTATAAACGCAGTGGTGGTGAAGATACTGTTGTACTTAATGAGGTTAAACTCCTTCAAAATAATGGGCACGAGGTCGAACTGCTCCAATTTGATAATAGCCAGGCTACGCTCCTAAAACTTATCTTTTTACCATTTAATATTAAAAGTTTTATCAGGGCGAAGAGGAAAATCAGGTCATTTAGGCCAGATGTGGTGCATATTCACAACATGCATTTCGCCGCATCGCCGTCTGTTATTTATGCCGCTCATTCGCTAAAAATACCGGTCGTTTTAACGCTCCATAACTACAGGTTATTATGCCCGTCGGCAAGTCTGTTTTTTAATGGGAAAATCTT
Organism: Pedobacter sp. AC464; assembly: GCF_979253075.1. Lineage (NCBI taxonomy): Bacteria > Pseudomonadati > Bacteroidota > Sphingobacteriia > Sphingobacteriales > Sphingobacteriaceae > Pedobacter > Pedobacter sp. AC464. The sequence continues at coordinate 1,551,887 of NZ_CEEDBV010000001.1, read as the reverse complement.
TTTAGAATCACTATCCTCTGGTTTTCCGTGGAAAGCAGTAAAAATTGGTGCCTATAAAAATTCTACGCTTTTAACTTTTTGGCTCGCATTCGCCAATTACATTCATCAAAAGCTAAAAACTTATAACAAAGTGAATGCTTTCATCGTTTTGGGCGCACATTCTAAAGAATTGTTTGCAAGTTCGAATTTTCAGGTAAGTCCCGAAAAATTTATTGTTAAGCCGAACTTTACGGAAGCTGCTAAAAACAGCTTTTTTAGCGACGAGGATAAATATTTTCTGTTTGTTGGAAGGTTGACAGAGGAAAAGGGGATTGAAACTTTGTTAAATGCATTCTCAAAAACCGGCAGTAAGTTAAAAATTGTTGGGTCAGGGCCGCTCGAGCCAATGGTTTTAAATGCGATAAGGAATAATAGCAACATCGAATATCTCGGTCAGCAGCCGGCCGGCAACATCGCTCAGCTTTTAGAACATGCTGAAGCATTGATTTTTCCATCACGCTGGTTTGAAACTTTTGGAATGGTGTTAATAGAAGCCTTTTCGAAGTCGACTCCCGTGATTGCTTCCGCACTTGGCAACATTGAGAACATTGTAACTAATGGAAAAAACGGTTTAACATTTGAAGCAGGAAATGACCAGGATTTAAGACTGAAGATCGACTATTATAAAAACCTTCCTCCGGAGATTAAAGAGCACTTCAAAAAAATAGCAAGGGAAACGTATGAAAATACATACAGCCCCCTTGCTAACTATAATCAGCTCATTAAAATTTATGATGATGCCATCAATAGGCATTCTTATCGCCGGTGATCATTTTCTGTACCGTGAGCCAAATTATCTTTAAATCCAGCCAGGTATTCCAGTTTTCGATGTACCATATATCATAGTCAATTCGTTTTCTGAGTTGAATCGCTTCTTTAATTTCGCCACGCAAACCATTTATTTGAGCCCAACCGGTAACGCCGGGTTTTGATAGTAACCTCACAGCATATCTCGCTTCAATAGATGCAAAACTAATGTCGTGTTGTAGCATGTGCGGGCGGGCGCCAACAACCGACATGTTGCCTAACAGTACGTTGAAAAACTGTGGAAGCTCATCGAGATTGGTTCTGCGAAGAAAGCGGCCAACTTTCGTTAACCTGTTATCGCCATGCTTAACCTGAACTTCAGTGCCCGCAATGCTTGCGCTTTGCTTTAAAGTTCGAAGTTTTATGCAGGAAAAGCCCCTGTTGTTTTTCCCTCCACGCTGTTGTCTGAAAAACACCGGTCCGTCTGAATCGATCTTTATAATAATTGCCAGAATTGGTAAAAGCCAGGATAAGATGAAGATGATAACTATCGAAGCGATGAAAATATCGAAGAATCTTTTCTTAAGCTGCGCTGTGGCATAGTTCATCGGTTCTGGTCTGAGCGATAAAACCGGCATTTCATCTACAAAATCCAAATGTGCCTTTCTGTTTAAGAATTTGTAAATATTTGGTACAAATCTGAACCTAATGAACTCTTTTTCAGCTGTTTCGGCAAGCTCATATAGATAGGGGAACTTCTCCGGAGATAGGGTGCAATAAATTTCCGATATTTCGTGCGCTTTTGCAAAATCCAAACTGGCAGAAATCCGTCCGAGGTATTGAAAGCTGGAATTGCCTTCTTGTAGTTCAAGATCATCAAAACAGCCTAAACAGCGCAAATTACTTTGCGAAGAAGAAAACGACTGTATCAGGGCGTTTGCAGTTTCATTATAACCGATGATGATTATTTTCTGAAAAAACTTGCTGTTAGACCGCGTGTAAAGCACATAGCTGATTAAAATTAGCCTGGAAATTAGTAGCACAATTCCGAAGCCCAGTACGATACTTAGCGCAAAATAAATTGGATTGTGAAAGCTGCCAAGGTAGATAAAAGTGCTAATGGTGAGCGCAAATATCAGGTAGGAAACTGCAGTTCGCCTTGCTAAAATATGAAGGTTTACCTGTTTGTAAATAACATAGGCTGCAAGTATATAAGAGCTTAGTAACCAAACGATGTTGGAAATTAGATTGAGTATTATTAAATCTCGTAAATCTGACTGCGGGTTTTTATCGAAAATTAGTAGCGGTAATAAAAAAAGACTATTCAGGGCAATAAGATCCATTATCAGGAAGAAAACCCGGTGGAGATTGGTGTATCGTTGTGTCATAGAGATAGAGGATGATTGATTTTTGCTAAGCGTTTTTCCCGTTAACGGCTGAAAACTTTAATTTTAGAATATAAAATATGTAGACGGGGCCGTAGTAAAGATATCTGCGCCACATTTTCGCAGGATTGCTGATTAACCTTCCCATCCATTCCAGTTTATGGCGAACCAAAAATGTACTCGGACGCTTAACGGTTTCAGCATAAAAATCAAAAACGGCACCTATAGAGCAGATGAATTTTGCATTTATCTGGCTTTTGAATTGTTGAGACCACTTTTCCTGTTTCGGTGCCGTTAACCCGATAAACAGCGCATCGGGCATGAAATCGTTTACCGCCTTAACCATGGCTTCATTTTCTGCTGAATCAAATGATGCTTTAAACGGTGGTGCGTAATAACCAACCTCTAAATTCGGGTACTCATTTTTTAATTTAAGTTTGATTTTTTCTAAAGTTTCGTCGCAGGATCCAAGGTAGAAGCACCTCCCGAACTGACTGTTTAAGGTACCGAGCAGATAAAGATGAAGGTCTGTACCCGAAATTTTTTTCACCTTTTTGCCTGTAAGTAAACGCTCGGCCAGGCAAACGCCTTCACCATCGGGGAGAAGCACATCAGAACTTGTGAGGGCTGTTTTAAATTCTTGATCCTGCCTTGCAATACAGTAAGAATATTGGTTAATGGTGTTGATGACAATTTTCGAATTCAGCGGCAATTCGTTCAGGTTTCCGAGGTACAATTTGTAGTTTATTCCCGGGCGCTCTAGGCTTAACATTTTTTCCATAAATCAGGCTAATAAATGATACAATAGTTATTGATTTTGTGGAAATCTTATACGGTTTTTGCAAGTTTTTAGTTTTAAAATCCCAATTAAAATTTTTAAATTTCAATTCGCAACTATAAGTATTACAACGGGTTACCGTACTTATACGTGTGCAGAGCTGCAGGTTTTAAGGATTGAGCAACCCTAGAACTGCGGATAAGAAAAAATGAACCAAAAAAAATAATAAAACAGCAAGAAAAATGAAGAATTAAAACAGAAAAAATCCTAAAAACCACCTCTATGATTTTGACATCCTACCAGGAAAACATTCCTAAAAAGCACACCCTTTTACCGGGCGCCTATCCGGTTGCGCCCAAAACAGCATTAAATGGAAAGAAACTGCTAAATGATCTCTACCGAAATCACTCATCAGAGTTACTTTTTACAATCCTGAAAATCATTCCACAGTATGAAACAGCACAAGATGTTTTGCATGATGCATTTCTAAAAATAGACAGCCGTATTAATACGTATGACGCAGGTAGATCGCAACTTTTAACCTGGAGCAAAGCAATTGCCCACAACGTAGCAATTGATCACCTCCGGTTAAAAACAAGCAGAAATAATAAGTTGAACCAATCTTTAGAGTTTTCTCAAAATCAATTGGGCATAAAACATAGCTGTAACTTTAATCCTGATGGGATTGGGTTAAAACAATTGATAAGCTTATTGAGTACCCAGCAGTTGGCGATACTGGAATTGTTTTACTACGAAGGTTACACGCATGAAGAAATTGCTGAAACGCTCAACATTCCGCTCGGAACAATAAAAACCCGAATCAGGACGGCCATCATAACACTAAGGAAATTTTTTTAATCAACCTATAACCGAATGATGAGATTTTTAACCTTTCATCAACCTACAAACTGAAACTAATTTTATGAAAAAAGCATTAATTACCGGAATCACCGGGCAGGATGGGGCTTATCTTGCCGAATTATTATTAGACAAAGGCTACGAAGTGCACGGCATTAAGCGAAGAAGCTCTTCTTTTAATACAGACCGCATCGACCATTTATACCAAGACCCGCATGAGGCAAATGTGCGTTTTCGGCTCCATTACGGCGATTTAAGCGACTCAACTAACTTAATTAGAATTGTACAGGAGGTGCAGCCAGATGAAATTTACAACCTTGGCGCAATGAGCCATGTAAAAGTTAGCTTCGATGCGCCGGAATACACCGCAAACGCTGATGGCCTCGGAACTTTGAGGTTATTGGAAGCATTGCGAATTTTAAAGTTAGAACACAAAACTAAAATTTATCAGGCCTCAACTTCAGAACTTTATGGCCTGGTGCAGGCTGTGCCGCAAAGTGAAACCACTCCGTTTTATCCACGCTCGCCTTATGCGGTTGCTAAGCTTTACGCTTATTGGATTACCGTCAATTATCGCGAAGCCTATAAAATGTTTGCCTGTAATGGTATTTTATTTAACCACGAAAGTCCGTTGCGGGGTGAAACTTTTGTAACCAGGAAAATTACCAGAGCGACTGCAAAAATCGCCTTGGGCCTTCAGGAAAAGCTATATTTAGGGAACCTTGATGCCAGACGGGATTGGGGCCATGCAAAGGATTATGTGGAAGCCATGTGGCTAATTTTGCAACAGGAAAAACCTGAAGATTATGTAATCGCTACCGGCGTAACAACCACAGTACGGGCATTCATTACCCTCGCTTTTGGTGTGCTCGATATCACTTTAGGTTGGCGGGGAGAAGGTTTAAACGAAGAGGGATTTGTTATCAGTTGCGGAAATTATGAATATCAAATCGAAACTGGCAAAGTCGTTGTGGCTGTAGATCCCGCCTATTTTCGCCCAACAGAAGTCGATTTACTTATTGGCGATCCGAGTAAAGCAAACGAGCAACTAAACTGGTATCCAAAATATGAATTGAAAGACCTAGTGGAGGAGATGATGTGGTCTGATGTTTCTTTGTTTAAAAAAGAAGTAATGCTCAAAACCGCCGGTTATCTAATTAAGAACCAGTTCGAGTAAATCGGCAAAAGAAAAGCTTAAGTCGACCACAAAAATCTTTACCAAATACTAAACAATACTTTGGTAAAGATTTTCTGTGCCCTGAATTTTTTGTTTTGTAGAAATAACCAAGTTCACCGGTTAATCGATATTCAACCCAATTTATCACTCGGCTTTTAATCTTCGTGGTATTTCAAATTGCCTTCTTCAACATAAAGGGATGTTTGTTTTTTGGTTAGCGTATTGTAAACAGTATATTTTTCGCCACTTTCTTCAATTAAGGAAATCAGGTTTTTGCGAATGGCTTTCATCCGGTTTTTGTACCTCAGCCGCTTTTCCTCAAGCTCTGAAATTTCAGTTTCTGTAATAGAAGCATCAATGTCGTTATCTATTTCATGTGCCTTTTCAAGCAGTCGTATGTAGTTGTCAAATTGTTCTTGAATGTGCTCAGTCGTCATGGGTTTAAAACGTTTTTTATTTATCGTTGGTTTTCGAAAAAATGTTACATCTATCAATTCGAAATTAAATCTATTTTACGGCGATTTCAGCCAAAATGCAAATTTTTTTTGCTTTCTGCATCTCATTCCGGTCCTGTCACTTACATGATTTAGCAGTTGACTCTTCACTATAAATGGAGCAAAGAAAGTAAATGTTGAGGCCTTTCTTATTAGTTTTTTAAATATTTAAAGACTTTACTCCTAATTCCAAACCTGAACTGAGAGGTTAAAAAAAACCATTTCCCCGGGGTACTGTTAGAGGTATAACAGTAGTTTAATTTAGCAGAGCCGTCAGGTTTCAATCTTCGCAAACAGATTGGAAGATTATAACTGATTTTTGACTGAATTCTTCCTCCGCAGTAATATTATTTATAAAGAAAAGCTTCAATATATGGCAAAACGTGGACTGGTTTGGTTCAAGAATGATTTAAGATTACATGATAATGAAGCCTTAGTTACTGCTAATTTGGATTGCGATGAATTGTTTTTTTGTTACTGTATTGAAAAGAACGATTTTAAAGCTGAAGTATATGGTTTTAAAAGGTATGATGTTGTCAGGTTTAAATTCATCGAGCAATGTGTGTTGGATTTAAGAAAAAGCCTCGAAGCCCTCGGCGGCCACCTCATCATTGGTAGCGTTTCTGCAAGCCAAACCATTTCCGCTTTGATCAACAAATATGGCATAACCGATGTATATGCCGAGGAGGAGTACGCCAGTTATGAACTAAATCTTGTCGACGAGGTTGTAAAGGCGTTGCCAAATATTAAATTTCATTTTTTTTGGGGAAAAACACTTTACCATAAAGATGACATACCCTTCGAAATCGCAAAAATTCCACTTACCAGTAAAGCCTACAGAATCCCTGCGGCAAAGGAATCTGCACCCAGAGATATCTTTCAGCTGCCGACCGTTTTTAAGTGTGCGAAAAAAATAAAAAGCGATTCTTTTCCATCTTACAAGGCGTATGGCTATAAAAAACAAGCGTATGAACTTGCAGCGCCACTGGTTCAGGGTGGCGAAATTGCAGCTTTAAAGAGGCTGGAGTATTATACTTTTGGCGCCGAATTGCTAACCGGCTACCGGTGGAGCAGAAATAAGTCGGATGGTTTAGATTATAGTTCCAAATTTTCTCCATATCTGGCTTTGGGCTGTATTTCGCCCAGAATGATATACCAGAAAGTTCAGGAATATGAATCAAAAGTTAAAAAAAACCAAAGCACCTGGTGGCTAATATTCGAAATGGTTTGGAGAGATTATTTTACATTTAAGGCAATGCGCTTCGGAAATGCAATATTTCGAACTAAAGGCTATAAAAATAAAACGATTGCGTGGGAAAATGACCCCGTAAAATTTAAAAAGTGGTGTGCAGGCGAAACAGGCATTCCTTTCATAGATGCGCACATGCGACAGCTTAACCAGACAGGGTTTATGAGCAACCGCGGCCGGGTAAATTGTGCAAGTTATTTTGTTCACGATCTTAAGATCGACTGGACATGGGGCGCAGCTTATTTCGAGTCGAAATTAATTGATTACGATGTGAGTTCTAACTGGATGAACTGGCATATGCAGGCATTCGAAATTTGGTATACAAATCCTGTTCACCAGTCTAATAAATACAATGCGCAAAATTTTATTCGCAAATGGGTAACCGATCTTTCAGACAGGAATGATATTGAGGTTTTGGTGCCATGGGATTTTGACATAGATGGATACAGCAAGCCGATTGAAATTTACAAGAAGTGGAGCAGGGCTATTAATTTAATTCATGCTAAGAAAGCTAAAAAAGTTTCAGAATAATGCCTGGCAATTAATTATTTGAAGATAAAGTTGTTGTAATTGGGAAAGTTCGGAAGCATTTTGTAGGTGAAAATCAATTAAACCAACAGTCTCAGGCGTTTATCACTTCTTAACTTTATTTTGTTTTTTTCATCCCATAAATTGAACTGGAATAATTTTACCTCAGTGATTAATAATAAAATGTCATGGTAGTCCAAATAACCCTCCACTCGAATTTAAAGGCATAATTAACGGTGATTTTCGCATTTTTAAGAAATTGATTTGATTGTTCCGAAAAGGATGTTCAATTTCGCAGTCGAACATCAAACCCTTAATCCGCAATGATCACAGCCCGACACACCGCATTTCTTGCCGCCAGATTACTGGTTTTCGTTTTTTTATTATCGAGTATGAACAATGGGGCATTTGCGCAGGCTACCGCAGTTAAGGTTGTGCCCGCTGAGCTTAGCGAACTATCCGGACTCTTCATCGCAAAAGAAAACCTGATTTTTGCACATAACGATAGTGGCGATACCTCTCGTTTTTTTGCCATTGATGCCAAAGGCAATTTATTGTCGACTTTATATTTTAAGGGCGATGCTTCGAAAAAACATTTCGGCGTGATAGATTGTGAGGACATGTCCGGCGGACCAGGCCCTGTGAAAAATAAAAATTACATCTATCTTGGCGACATTGGCGACAATAGCAACAATCGCCCTTATGTTACCGCATATCGTTTCGCCGAGCCGGGCAAGCTGTCTACAAAAATGCAGGTAGAAGGTGAAAAAGTTTTCCTCAAATATCCAAATGGTCCTCAAGATGCGGAAACCTTAATGATCGATCCGGTTTCGAAAGAACTTATCATCATATCAAAAAGACAGGACACGGTTGCGATATATTCAGCTTCGCTTTTTTTCAAGAATGGAGATACCGTAACCATGAAAAAGGAGGGAAGCCTTTTCCTGCCAGGCAAAGGTTTGGCAAAATACGTCGTAGCCGGTGATATATCCCGTGATGGGCGACAAATTTTATTGAAAACTTACTTAAATGTTTATTATTGGGTGCGGGAAGGTAAGGAATCCATAGCTCAGGCACTTAAACGAAAACCAACAAGGCTTCCCTACACTTTAGAACCGCAGGGTGAGGCCATTGGGTTTACGCCAGACGGAAAGGCCTACTATTGCATCAGCGAGGGGAAAAACGCAGTCATTTACCGGTACAATACGCCGAAACTTCCTTAACAAAATTAAAACAGGCGCTTTGTCCTTTAACTTTCTGCCATTTGGGCAAAACTTAATCTTTTGCCTTTAGCAACAGTCTGAAATTTTTTAGGCGAAAACTTAATTTGCCGCTTCAATGTTATCTTTATACAAATCAATAGTTTAGGTAATCTAAATGCCTATTATGCAAGGTGGTTTGTTAAGCTTCATCTTTAATAGCAGCGGATAATTATGGATACCAGACGAGACTTTCTGCAAAAATTAGGCGCATCGGTAATTCTGATGCAGCTAAACTCCTTAAAAACATTTGGTCAATCCTCAAATCCGGTTCAGCACTACGATGAAGGCAAGGTACTCCGGGTGGCTATTATGGGCTTGGGAAGTTATGCTACACGTGTTGCGGAAGCTATGAAAGCCTGCACCAGAGCAAAACTGCTTGGTGTAATTAGTGGTACGCCTTCGAAAATCGAAGCATGGCAGACTAAATATAAAATTCCCACAAATAATTGCTACGATTACAAAAACTTCGATGAGGTACGAAATAACCCAGACATTGATGCGATTTACGTGATCACACCAAATGCTTTGCACCACGATCAGGTTATCCGGGTGGCGAAAGCCGGAAAGCATGTGATTTGCGAAAAGCCTATGGCGCTGAACGCAAAAGAGGGGCAGGAGATGATTGATGCCTGTCGCAAAGCGAATGTGAAACTCCTTGTAGGTTACAGGCTGCATTTCGAGCCAAGAACGCTGGAAGTGGTTCGGATGAGAAATGCTGGCGACTTTGGTAAAATTAAATTTTTTCAGGGGCAATGTGGCTTTGTGGCTGGTGATCCGAACCAGTGGCGGCTAAACAAGGCGCTTGCCGGCGGCGGAGCATTGATGGATATTGGGATTTATGCCATTAATGGCGCAAGATATATGGTAGGCGAAGAACCGATTTGGGTTTCTGCACAGGAAACCAAAACCGACCCGATAAAATTTAAAGATGGTGTGGATGAAACCATACAATTTCAACTGGGTTTTCCAGGAGGTGCTGTAGCCTCTTGCCTGTCTAGCTATAACATTAATCACCTGGATAGATTTTTCCTGAGTGGTGATAAAGGATTTGCTGAAATGCAGCCCTCTACCGGCTATGGGCCCATTAAAGGCAGAACGCATTTGGGCGAAATTTCTCAACCAATCATTACGCAGCAAACTGTTCAAATGGACCAAATGGCGGCCATTTTATTGGAAGATAGTAAGCCAGTAGTGCCTATAGATGGTGCGGAAGGATTGAGAGATCTTAAAATTATAGACGCCATTTATCAGGCTGTAAAAACGGGCAAAAAGGTGTTATTAAACCACTAACATTCTATCGTATAATTACATATCGATGATTTTTACCGCCCTGAACAAGGGTCATTTCATGCTTTACACGGTCAAACTTCAGCAGAACATCAAACTGGTCCTGTTTAAAATCATTTCTGGTTACGGCATCCAGGGAAAAAGCAGGTTGGCCACTGGCCTGAGCAACTAAGGTGGTTCCAGACTTTGTTATCAGGATTTTTAAAGGCATTTCTTCACTTTGGTAGTTGCCAAGCAATTCATCCAAATCGTTTTCTTTTAGTTGCAGGGGTATTTGGTAAGGATGACCGTAATAAGCTTGTAGCAGGGTAATTAGCACATTATTTAACGGATAATTCATCCCATTCGTGGTAATCAGGAAGCTCACATCATCATCAGGGTTAACGTACATTGCACTGTAACTGCCGTAAGTACCGCCATTGTGGCCCAAAAGAATTTTTTTATAAAACGGTGCACTTAGCAGCCCCATTCCCATGGTATTTTTACCAGTAAAAGTCTTCATCAAATGGTAACTCTGTGTGCTAACCAACTTTCCATGAACAAGTGCATCAATAAATATTGACAAATCTTGAGGGGTAGAGAGGATGTCACCTACGCCAATAGTATTTGGAAAATAGATGTCTTCAACCGGAATCCAGGAAACATTAAAGACGTAAGGGCTGGCTTCCAACGGCTGGCTACTATTTTTGGTTGATGATATGGTACTTTTAAGTCCAATTTTATCGATTATTCGCTTTTGCAAGGCTGCCTGATAACTTTTGCCGGTTACTTTCTCTATAATATAACCAAGTAATAAAAAGCCGCCATTGGAATATTGCTGTTTCGTTCCTGGCTCGAAATGTGGTTTAACGCTGGCAATTTTATCAAGTAATTCTGCTTTAGTATGTGGCGCCTTAATCCATTCTCTATTTTCATTCACATGATCCGAAAGGCCGCTGGTGTGACTGAGAAGCTGCGCTATAGTGATTCGGTCTGCATTAGGCATCTCAGGAAAAAACATAGAGAGCTTACTATTTAATGAGATTTTTTTTTCCTCAATTAGTTGAAATATCATCACTGCTGTGAACGTCTTTGAAATTGAACCAATTCGATATTGGGTTTGCAGTGTTGCCGGCACCGACTTATCAGCAGCAATCTGGCTATAACCAACAACTTTCTGGTAGATGGGCTTCCCACCTTTCGCAATCAGGACACTACCCATAACCTGGTTGTTAGCAGAAACTGCGTTGAAAAAGCTATCGAGTTTTGCTTTATTTAGGTTTTGAGCTTCGCTGTAATGAGCAATGAGGGTTAGCAAAAAGGCAATAATAAGAGAGATTCTTTGATAGTTCATAGTGTAGATGATGGTCTCACAAGATAAACCTTTAGACGAACATCATTTGTACGATAACTTATCCAATTGGAAAATTAAGAATTTAAGTTATTCAAAAACTATCGTAAAATTCTGTCAGTCAACGTTATAAATGGTATATTCTCTTGCTAAACGCTTAGCTGCATACCATTGAAAACCAACTCGCTTTGCCAACAGTGCGGGTTCTACGCATGTATTTTGGGTATAAGCCACCTAAACTCAGTCAGCCGAAAAAGCGTATTAGAAAAAATGAAACACAAGTTAATCAACAAGATTTCACCGGTAAGGCAGCTGATAAGATTGTCGGTTGGTCAGTTCATAAGGTTTATGGTTGTAATCATTGGAAACTTCAATTTCGCAGCTAAACGGCTCGCTAGGTTCATTAAGACGCCATCAGAAATCAATTTTTACAATTCTCAATTTCGCAATATCAAAGCATGAAAAACATGAAAGTCATCGCCGTCATTGTTACTTTTAACCGCTTAAATCTTCTTAAAAAATGTATTGGCCAAATAGAAAAGCAAACCAGGAAAGCTGATTTAGTCATCGTGATCAACAACGGATCTACAGATGGTACGGCATCCTGGCTAAATAATCAGGGAATTCTCGCCTATCATCAGCAGAATGAAGGCGGTGCAGGCGGATTTTCTTCCGGAATTTCAAAAGCATATCACCACGGTGCAGATTGGATTTGGATGATGGACGATGACACCATTCCAGAAGAACATGCGTTAGAAATGCTGCTCTCTGCCTTGGTGAATCTGCGAAGCAACCAACAACATGTTGGATTCCTTTCAAGTAAAATTCTGTGGACTGACAACAACATACACGAGATGAACAGGACTTATCGTTTAATGGATAAGAAAAAGATTGCGAGGTTATCATTAACAAAGCAACATCAGTTTCCACTTATACAGTTTGGCACATTTGTTTCCATGTTGCTTTCGGCAAGAGCCGTTGAACGTGTTGGCTTACCAATTAAAGAATTTTTCATCTGGAATGATGATGTAGAGTATTCAAAGCGAATTATTAAAAATGGCCTGGCAGGCTTAGCTGTAGAACACAGCATAGCGATACACGAAACGCCCATCAATCATTTAAGCAGTGTTTTCAAAGATACGCACGAGCATATTTGGAAATATGAATATGGCCTAAGAAATGAACTGTTTACAAAAAGGATGCATAACGGCGAACTTCAGTTTTGGGTTACCTGGATACATAGAATGTTTATTATGCCATTTCGTATTGTCATTAATCGAAAAACACATCGCTGGCCATTTATAAAAACCATCTGGAATACCAGTTTAAAGGCAGTAAATTTTAAGCCTACCATCGAATGGGTTAAAAAAGAGGATGATAGAATAGCGCTCGAAAAACTTTGAAACTACGCTCTGCACTAAATTGAGATCATTGACATGTAATTCCTTGGTTTTAGAAGCCATTTTGGGAATGCCGTTTGAATGCTGTTACCAGGCAATTTCAATGCAGTAATTCGCAAACGATGAAATCTTCTCGTGCTAATTCGCGGGAAGATAATATTGCTTAAGGTGGATGGTTTGAGCTCCAGCAGAAACGCCGCCTGCCTGCAGAACAATATCGGCTTGAACGAGCCACCGCTCCGGCAAGCCATCTTTCGCTGCAATTCTTCGTCCTATTATTTTCCCGTCGACAGGCAACATTGCACTTGAGTAACAGGTGGGGCAATTGTTTTGATATTTTACTCGCCCGGCCAGCATATCTTCTTTGGTTAAGGTAAAGCTGTTCCCAATCATCGGTGCCATCATGTAGAGCGAAAAAGCGGCGTAATCAATGCTCGTATGGGCCCAGAAAACCCGGTATTGGCCGGTTGTTAAATTCAATTTTATACCATCCATACCCGCATTATCAGCATATAAAAAACTGCAGTTTGTAGTTAACGAACATGCAGTTAAATCGGTTTCGGTAGGCAGATTTTCTTCAGCCGGAGCTTGTTTTTTACAGCCACCAAGAAGCATAATAATAACAGTTAAAAATAGCAGAGCGTTTCTCATAGTTTGTTTTTTATTCCTTATACGGCACGAATAAAAATAACGCTACGAATAAGTGATTAAGAAATTGTTAAGTTTTCGATAACTCAGAAGAAAGGAAAATGTCTTTTCGAGGTTGCATCATCTCCTAAGGTGAATTGCCAGGCATCAGGCGGTTAGATTAGTTATTCCGCCATTAACGCAGTGTTAATATTTAGTTGCGTGATTTGTAGAACTGACAAATAAATTAAAATGAAGAAAGAAATTACAATACTTGCGCTTGCATTTAGTATGGGTATGGTTGGATGTAAGAAAAATTCAAACAGCCCTTCACAGGAAATTGCATATCCCGATGCAGCTGAAGCATCAGACCCTGCTGTTTTATTTACGACATCAAATGGCGTTAAGGTTTACAACGGAGGCTTCGGTTCTGCAGTAGCTTCTGACCCGAACGATCCGACGATATTTTACATGCTAACTGATAGAGGCTCTAACGTAGCCGGGCAGCTTGCCAATTCGATTATTATTGGAAAACCAGACTTTACCCCGCAAATCGGAAAGTTTAGATTAAAGGATGGTAAGTTGGTTTTGGAACAAACGATAATGCTCAAAAATGCTGCTGGTGACAGGTTGAACGGTATCCCGAATCCGGTGGGCATGGGTGCATCAGGGGAAACGGCTTACGATTTAAACGGACAGGCGATTCCGCCAAGCGCCGATGGCATCGATTCTGAAGGTTTAGTGAGGGCTGCTGACGGCAGTTTTTGGATTAGTGATGAATACGGTCCTCATCTAGTCCACTTCGACGCAAGCGGAAAAACAATTGAGCGGATTAACCCTTTCAGTAGTGGAACTGGTGGCAGAAAAATACCGGCTGTTTTTGCCAATAGAAGGCCAAACCGTGGCATGGAAGGCCTTGCGATAACCCCTGATGGGAAAACGCTTGTTGGCATGATGCAGTCGCCGATGTATAATCCATCAAAAGCAGCTGTAGCGAGTTCTATGGTATTGAGGATTCTAACTTTCGATATTGCTACAGGAGCAACTAAACAATATGCTTACCTAATGGATAACACCACATTAACAGGAGTGAGCGATATTGTAGCCGTTAATGCCACAACTTTTTTAACCATTGAGCGGGACGGGCTTTTTGGGGGTGATGCAACCAACCCGGCTGCGTTTAAGAAGGTATTTAAAATAGACATCAGCGCAGCGACTGATATCTCTGATGTGGCAAATGGCTCCACAGGGAAGTTGTATGGGGGTAAAACCGTGGAAGAACTGAATAATGCAGCTGGCTTAACAGCTGCAGGTATTGCTCCTGTTACAAAAACATTAGTGCTGGATTTATTAAAGGATTTGCCATCTGTTTATCCTCATGACAAGGCTGAAGGGCTGGTTCTGCTGCCAGGAAATATTCTGGTAATTTCTAACGACGACGATTTCGGTGTTGTAGACAATGGAGCAAGTGGCTTTGCACAAAAAATTCTCCCTTTAACTAAATCGGTAGACCGAAACCGTCTTTACTTTGTTAAGATAAAACTGTAGAGGAGGCCCTACAGGGAAAAAGAATTTTTTTTTAAGCACCTGATTAGATTTAAGAACAGTTTTTCCTATGAAAAAATTAAGTAGAGTCTAATCCTGTTTAAAAACAACCATGCATGGAAAGGAATCTCGCTAACGTTTTTCGCTGTAGCGGGAATCTTTTTTTCATTCATTAATTTCAAAAGCATGCAACTAATGGTCGATAAACTTGTCCTTTAGTCATGAGGACACTGATTTTTTTTATTTTTATTTTCACTTTTAATGTTGGTTCAGCGCAAACCCAATCAAACAATGTAATTACTACTGATATTGAAAATTTCTGGAATGCTTATGATCAAATAAAATCCACTAAAGACAGTGTTAAGAAATATGAAATTCTTAATTCGGTTTTCATTTCAAGGGGAACGCCCGGCCTCAAAGCACTAATGGCTGCGAGGTCATATACCGATAAATCGTTCATTGATGCTATCGAAAAATACCCGATGTACTGGAAGTCGATTCGGAGGGACATGTTTAAAGCTAAAAATTATTCTGCCGAAATTGCTGATAATATAGGAAAGTTAAAAATCATATATCCCGCTTTAAAGCCTGCGAAAATCTATTTTACAGTTGGTGCTTTCAGGTCTGGCGGTACTACCTTAGATAGCCTTGTTCTAATTGGAAGTGAAATTGCAATGGCGGATAAGAATGCTTATACGAAAGAATTCGAAGCAACAAATCCAAGTCTGGCAAGCTACTTAAAATCAAGGCCAATAAACTCGCTGGTTTTCACAAATGTTCACGAGTATGTACATACGCAGCAGAAAACGACTATAGCCCAGAACCTTTTAGGACAATGTGTTTTGGAAGGCGTTGCTGAGTTTATTGCTGAGCAGGCAACAGGAAAACCTTCTAATCTTCCAGCCCTGGCTTACGGTAATGCAAACAAAAAGCATGTTGCAGAAATATTCGCTTCACAAATGCTTAATACATCAAGTGGTTTCTGGCTTTATAGTAATGCTGATAACGAGTTCAAAATTAGAGATTTAGGCTACTTTGTTGGCTATGCGATTTGTAAAGGAAATTACAATAACGCTTCTGACAAGATGAAGTCGATAAAAGAAATGATTGAATTAGATTATAACAATCGGGATAGTCTGCTATTTTTTGCAGAACGATCCGGTTATTTTGAGGAGTCTGTAACTGAATTAGCTAAAAAATATGAGATAAGTAGGCCAACGGTAACAAGAATCGCTCAGCTCAAGGGTACAAAATTGAATGTATCTGCAAAAATCTTAACGATAAACTTTTCCGAAGCCATGGATACAAGATTTCGAAACTTTGAATTAGGTCCACTGGGAGCAGATGGTGTTTTAAAAATTAAGAAAATGCTTGGGTTTTCTGATGATGGGCGAACGTTAAGTTTTGAGGTTGACTTAGATAAAAACAAGCATTATCAATTAATTGTGGGTGATGGATTCCGTAATTTGAAGGGGGTTTCCTTAAAACCTTATCTAATTGATTTCACAACGGAAATTTGACAATGCCAATCTACTGTCCGTGTCATTTAATTCGTGTGTTCAACTATCAGCCAAATTCTTAAGTGCTTCCTTGTATAGCATTTCATCCCCCTTATTCATCACGCTAAGCAGGTTCGCCTTTTCAGCCAGGTACACCCTGGCAAAACCTTTATCGTGTTGAACAATTGATTTAGTGTTGTCAATAAGGTCGCAATATTTAACTGATTGGCTGTTTCTGTTTATTTTCGACAAGCGTTCCACCTCCATTGCTTTTCGCTGCTTTCTGTTGAAGTTTGGATAATCGGCGGATATAAACTTATCCGTCAGATCCCATGTTCCCTGAAGGATAAAGTCTATCTCGTTTGGGCTGTAGCCATATTCCTGTAAGGCGGTGCGGAGTTCAGCGTCGGTGCAAGCCGTATCCTCAAATAAATCATGGCATAGGCCAATTTCATAACCTAAAATTAATTGATGTGCTTCGGCGCATTCAGCAACGGCCACTAAATGAACGGTATATGGCTCACCGGTATACTTTCTTTTCTGCTGGCGGTGTTGCACTGTTACAAAGTTCAATAATTTTTCCTGGCGTTTCGTTCTCATATCCTAATTAAACAGCTTTCGTTAATTTTAAGTTCTCGTGTTATAAAACAATCTTTCATTTTCACCTGTTTGATTATTATGGCATTTAAAACAGCAATTATAGTAGGCGTAACGATTGGCCTTATCTCCTTTTTTGGAATACGAAAAATTATTAACGATCAACAGGTACCGGCAAGTGTGTAATTTGCCTCCGTTGAAACTGACATCATTTGTTTGCTCATTTTAAAAGCAAATCCGGTTAAGCAATTCGGCAGAATGTAGGAGGATTAACAACTCCAATATCGCTTTAATAAGCCGGTTATTGAATTATCTTTAGCTCAGCAAGACAAAAATCTTAAGACTTACACCACAACATTTGTTTATGTTCCACACATACCTAAATATTAATCATGTCGGAGGAAATTAAGCTAAATCATGAAGTGACAGCTTTTTTGGATGCCCTGAACCATCCGTTTAGAAATGAGATTGAACAACTGAGGATTTACATTTTATCCGCAAACACAGGTTTGGAAGAAAATTTAAAATGGAATGGTCCAAATTATTCCTTTGATAACGCAGACAGAATTACGATGAGAATTCAGCCCCCCAAAAAAGAAGTACAACTTGTTTTTCATAGAGGAGCTAAAAAGCAGCCACAGCCAAAACAAAAATTAATTTCAAATAAAAGCGAAATGTTGGTTTGGAAAGATAATAGTCGGGCAGTTATAACTTTTAAAGGTTTACCGGAGATCGAAAAGGGGCAAGAAGTGCTGGCAGACATCATTAATGAATGGTTAGAAGCGTCGAGATAAATCAATGTTAAGGTCAACTAAACAAACGTCTGCTACGAGCTCCGTTGCAATCTTTAACCAATCAATCTTAGACATTTGTTTTCGATTTAAAGGGGGGAGAGGCAGAAAAATTAGGACCACAAAATCTCTACGTTTCTAGCATGAATCTACTCCTTATCTTGCGAATTCGCTCTAAATCATATAATAATCGAAATACCTGAAACTTACATGTAGCCCGATTACCATGACGTTGATTAATCAGTATACTGGTAGAGGGTAAAAAGTCGACAGGAACGAACTAAAAAATTGGTAGCTATTATCTTCTTCCTTTAGTTTGTCAGTGTTGCTCAATCCAGAAATCAGCGACCAAGCCCTTGTTGTCTAATTTAATTACTAAGAAATTGGGGTCTATCGTTGCCCAACCGACAGGATATAGCATCAATGTGTCGGGCTGGGCGTTTAAGCGTATAAAGGCGTCAATTCTGTCAGTACCTCCACCATTATTGTTTTGTTTTAAGTTTTCTTTGTTAGAAAAAGATAGTGAATCTGGAATTTCCATCCCCTTCGGAAGTCTGTCTTCTATGCCTTCTTTATATGGTTTGCCTAATAAAGCCAATACTGAATCCCTGGTAATACCGGTTTTCAAACGATTTTCCAAAAGGTCCTTTGTCATGTGAGCTCGTGGGTTTTTGGTATCATTTACATCAGCGCTTTTCAGCCAGATTTCTTTGTCGAATTTCCTATCCACGTTGCAGGATAGCATGATACATAGGAAAAAGATAAGGACGTAATTCAGCTTGGTCATTTTTCGGTTTGTTGGGCAATCAATCTAATGAAAATTTTAAATCCTCTCAAAGACGTAAATATTGATTTATACAGGTTCAAATGTAACAAATGAATTTCGATGCTGTCTCAAATAGAAAATTAAAGTTCATGAGCAAACATTATTGCACTATCAAATTCGTTTTTCTATTAGCCGTTTTAACAGGGACACGGACCTTCGCACAGAATGATAAAGCGAAGATAATAGATGAATTTTTGGTTAAAGCAAATGAATCAGGCGTTTTCAACGGGAATATATTAGTTGCTGATCGTGGAAAAGTAATCGTTAGAAAGGCAATTGGCTATGCAGACGCCTCAAAAGAAAATCTTCTCAACGTACATCATCGCTTTCATATTGGCTCCGTAGCGAAAGAATTTGATGCCGTAGGGATTATGATGCTTCAGGAACAAGGTAAGCTAAGTATAAAAGATAACTTGTCTAAGTTTTTTCCACAGTTACCACCTTGGGCAAAAAAAATAAGTGTGAAGAACTTATTGCAGTACACCAGCGGCTTGCCTGATATAAAATATCGGACGGTTCATAGTGATGATGATAACTGGAAAGATTTGCAATCCCTTGAAAAATTAGAATTCGAGCCCGGAAGCAGCTATGCTTATAACAATAACAACACGTTTTTACGCAGGCAAATAATCGAAAAAGTAACAGGTCTTTCTTTTAAGCATTTTGTTCAAGAGAATATGCTCAAAGTCGCGGGTATCAGTAATGGTATAGTCGACCCGAATGAAAGCGATTCGATGGTGGCGAAATCATTTAATGATGATTTTAAACAGGATGGCCTGGAAGTGCCGATTTCTGGGTGGACTTGCTTAAATATCGATGATTTTTATAAATGGTCTCAATGCATCAATAACTTTTGCCTGATTAGCGCCGCATCTACAAAAGAGATTATTACGCCCGTTTCTGCTGACAAGCAATCTGGCTTAGGCGGGGGTAATATGGAAGATAATAAGGTTGTAACACATACACACGATGGTACTGCTTTACATTACCAGGCATTAGTAATAGCTGACAATACTAAAGATAGGACAATCGTTATCCTCTCTAATCAAAGGCAAGGTAATCTTTATGACATTGCGGCTGCCATTCAATCAATTTTGGATAATAAGCCCTATAAACTATTGTCAAAACCTGGCTCTAAATAATTTTATTAGCTTCGTCTGTTCTCCGGTCGCCGTTCGTAGCTGAATATATTTTCACCCGCTAACTGCACTTCAGGATGTAGCTAAGTAGAATCCAGAACTGTTCCATTCTCAATCAAACCCTAAATATGGTTAATGGCATCTATTATAAACAAATCAAGCCAGATGATGATCTTTCGGACTTTGTGGAAAGTTTTTGGGTGCTCCAGAATGATTCAGACAGTGATAAGGAAACGGTCGGGCTACCGGATGGCCGGATAGATTTGTTTTTTATACTGTCAGGCAACGAGTCTTTCAAAGTTGTACTGCTTGGTTTAGGTACGCAATATCATGAAAGCGGGTTCATACCTGCCAAAAGTTTGAGATTTGCAGTAAGTTTTAAGCCGCTTGCCGTTGAATATATCTTTCATGAAACCATTTCAGCTATTGTCGATGATGGAAAAATATTAGCTAACGGTTTTTGGGATATCAATCTTCAAGATCTTAAAACTTTTGAAAGCTTTTGTGAGCTGGCATCACAAAAAATAAGATCCCGCATCCCAACAGAGATCGACCCTCGCAAAAAGAAATTGTTTGACCTCATCTACAAAATGCACGGCTCTGTTACCGTAAAAGAACTTTCTGAAAAAGTTGGTTGGAGCAGTAGACAGATGAACCGATATTTTAATCAGCAATTTGGTATTTCTTTAAAATCATTTTGCAACATAACCCGCTTTCGGGCTTCATTGGATCATATTGCACAAGGAAAACTCTTCCCGGAGCTTAATTTTGCAGATCAAACCCATTTTATCAAAGAAATAAAAAAGTTTTCTGGCGTTGTGCCCAAAGTACTTTTTAAAAATCAAAACGACCGATTTATACTATTATCTTCCTTTAAGACAGCATAGTTTTGCATCATTCAATTAGATAAAGAATATGCAAATCAATAATAAGAAAATCGCAATTATCGGTGGCGGCCCTGGTGGTTTAACGTTGGCCAGGCTGTTACAGCTTAAGGGCGGCGATGTGAAAGTATATGAAAGAGACATCAATAAGGATGCACGTGTACAAGGCGCACCACTCGATATGCATGAGGCGTCGGGAATGGCAGCTTTAATTAAAGCTGATTTGTTAACCGAGTTTGAAAATAATTTCATGCCGGGGGCAGACAAAACTTTAATCTTAAACCATCAGGCGGAAATCTTTTTCAGTGATCATGAAAAGAATATCGAAAAAGATTTCGGCGATGCGAACTTTCGTCCTGAAATTGACCGCGGCGCTTTGAGAAAAATATTATTAGAGTCTTTGCAGCCGGAAACTATCGTTTGGAACAGTCATTTTACTGCTATGACACAGTATAAGGAAGGCTGGATGCTACATTTTAAAAATGGACTGTCTGTTTATTCAGATGTCGTTATCGGTTCTGATGGCGCAAATTCTAAAATCAGACCTTACATAACAGATGTTAAGCCTTTTTACTCTGGAGTAACCATGTTGGAAGGTAATATTTATGACGCTAAAAAAGCGGTTCCGCAATTCGATTCACTAATCAACGGTGGTAAAATCATGGCTTTCGGAAACGGAAAAAATATTTTAATGGGGCAGAAAGCCGGTGGTGAGCTCGGATTTTACATAAGTTTTAAAGCCGATGAAATGTGGTCAAAAGAGCGCAACGTTAACTTCTCAGATCGCACAGCGGTTCGGGACTGGTTTAAAAACGAATATTCTGACTGGAGTGATATGTGGCATACATTGCTTGAGCATGCAGCGATTCCATTTATTCCGCGGCCAATTTACTGTGCACCTTTAAACCAAACCTGGCAAAGTCTTCCAAACCTCACTATCATTGGCGATGCCGCTCATGTAATGCCACCATTTGCTGGAGAAGGTGCTAATATGGCAATGCTCGATGCCCTTGAACTATCTGAATGTCTGACTTCTGATGAGTACGGTTCCTTGAAAGAGGCTATCTTAGCTTATGAAATAAAGATGCGGCCAAGAGCAGCAAATGCAGCAAAGGTTTCGCTTGAAAATGGTGAGAAAATGCACTCAGAAAATTCATTGAAGACAATGCTGGAGTTTTTCAACCGCCAGTAAAATGTTGTTGTATTAAAATTATTATTGGTGAAGATTAACTAATAGCTTCTTTTTTGAGATTTAAACAATTATCTGCCCCAAATTTTTTATACCCTGGATGATATCCATGAATTTTATTTTAAACACACAATTCTCACATATTAATTATTGAATTTTCAAAAAAAATGGCTTTCGGCCAAAACTTCCTTTATTATCAATCCCTTCAATCACTACCTTATAAATACCGGGTGTACCGGCGGTAAAAAAGGTGAAAGTTGCTTTCACATTCTTGCTACGTAATCAATTGGTAAGCAGGGCAACAACTCGGCCGCTGCATTTGCCATTTTGTTTAATCGGACTCATTTGTTATTTTTCCACTCAATAATGCCACACACAGCGATGGCTCCTAAAACATAAATTATCTCAATCTCTCATGGAACACTTTACCGAGACCAGAAAATTACTGGAAAAATCTAACTACTTCTATATAATAAGCGCCGGAATGGACGGAAATTACGCTTACGTCAATCAGCATTACGCGGAGCAATTTGCCTTTGTAAACGAAACGCTTGTCGGCCAGCCATACCACGTTACCATGCATCCCGATGACAGGAAAACCTGTGAGGACGTATCCCTAAAATGCTTTCAGAATCCCGGAAGTCTTTTTCCAGCAACAATAAGAAAGCACGACGGGAAGGGTGGTTATCTGTATACCCAGTGGGAGTACAGAGCGATGTTTGATGAAATGGGCGCTCCGGCGGGAATTTTCTGTCTGGGCTATAACATTACACAGTTCGTAGCGGATAGGATACGCCTGGACGGGGCTTTGGACGAAATCGAAAAAAAATCAGTGCTGTTGAGCAGGATATCCTTCAAACAGTCACATCTGGTCAGAGCGCCACTAACCAATATACTCGCTTTGACTGCTATATTGGAAAAACAAACCGAAGACAAGGAGCTGCTAAATCTGTGCAAAATGATTCTGGATAGCGCAGAAAGCCTCGATCTCGCCATTCGGGACATCGTAGGAAGTATGCGGTAGTTTCGGTTAGGTTCATGATCTTCGAAAGGGTAAAAAACATTTTGTAGGGCAGCAAACCAATCTTGTTTTATAGTGTTAACCATTCGAACGCCTTGCTAAAAAAATATGCGCTACAAAATCATGATCGTCGACGATGATCACATTGCCCTTTTTCTTCACCAGACCGTAATCTCTGATTTTGGTGTTAAAAATGATCCTGAATCTTTCAGCAGTGCACTCCAGCTGCTGGACCGTCTGGAAACTAATCATGAAGCGGATACAGAGTATCTTATCATGCTCGACATCAATATGCCCGTTAAAAATGGCTGGTCACTTCTGGAAGATCTCACAGCGCATCCACTTTTTTCAAAAATGCATGTTGTCATGGTAAGTTCTTCTGTCGAGCCCAGCGACCAGCAAAGGGCATTCTCCTACAAAATTGTGAGCGATTTTATCATCAAGCCTTTAAATGACGATCAGTTGGCGAGGATAAAAAATATTAAAAATCTGGAACCATTTTTTACTAATTAGCAAGTGAACTGCATGGTTCATTAAGGACTAAAATTTTTCATTGAAATTATCCATGAAAAGTTTGCAATCGATAGCATACTTAAACGACTTCAAGCTTGTGTTTTTTGGAATGATGGCCGCTTTTGACTCAAACGGTTCGACAAAATTATAGAATAAAAGATTAGGTAATAGGGCAAGGTTCCTAAATGTAACAATCAAAGACTTTACTTAAATGCACCCGCCACACGCGTGCGCCAGCGGTTGCAAAAAAAAAAGCCATCCAAAAGACAAGTCGACATTACAAAAATTCACTATAGAGGAAACTTACGAAATGTATCGGTTCAATTTAGAAGCTTGTACGAACTGTGCTTATTGTTGTTGTGGGCAAATTCAAACTTGGTATAGCTTGTTATTAAAGAAAGAAATCCTGGTAAGCAACATCCATATTTCGGTGCTACGCAATAATGTTATCCATAGGTCTGATTGATAAATTGAATCATGGATGTTGGTTTTCTCTCTAAAAACGTTTGTAAGGTATTATCTTCCAGGTCCATCGTTCCTTGCGCTACTGCAGTCCCCCACATTGTAAACATTCCAAGGTATAAGTCAGGGATACCCAGCTTCCTCAATAACATTTCGAATTCATTAAGGGTTGGTGAGTGATATTTTACTCCTTTTGCAAGCTGAATCGACAGTGCATCCGCTATATCATCAAATGTAACCGCCTCTGTATTTGTAAGCTGATAAACCTTGTTCTCATGGGATTCGGTTAATAACACATGAGCTGCGGCTTCAGCCAATTCTTCACGAAGCACGAAACTGGCCTTTCCTGCCTGAGCTGGGAACATAATGGTTCCTGTTTCAGCTACTTTATCCCCTACAAATATTGGGATCATCTCTAAATAAATTCCGTTCTGAAGTATAGTATAATTAATACCACTCGCTTTTAAAGCTTCTTCCGTTTGGACATGAGAATTTTGAAATGCAGCTATAGCAGAATCTTCAAAATGTGGTTTTCTGATAAAAGAGGTATAAATAATATGCTTAACCTGTGCCTCTTTTGCAGCGTTTATTACATTTAGATGCTGGCTAGTCCTGTTTTCAAATGCTTCCTTATCATTACTTGAAACCAGCAAAAGCTTATCTACACCTTTAAAGGCACTTATCAGCGACTCGTGATCATTATAATCGCCGGCTTTCAATGTGATTCCCGTATCTGCAAGGCGTTTCGCTTTTTTTACGTCTCTAACTAATGCAGAAATTGTAGAAGGTTCTGCACCTTTTTTTAATAAATGGTCAATGGTTTTAGAGCCAAACTGACCTGTTGCACCTGTAACTATAATCATCTTAATTTTTTTTAATACAGCACAAATATAGAGAAGTGACTATTTTAAATATACTTGCTAATCTAAAATAACTACTATACTTTTGTATACTAAGACTTGCAGTTATTGATATGGAAACGTTCACAGATTTGATAGACAGGGATAAGGTTCAACAATGCCCCAGGCACTACGTGCTGGCACTGACTGATACTTTAAACGTTATTAACGGCAAATGGAAGTTGCCTATTATCGCTTCTTTGCTGCACGGAAGAGTTCGCTTTAAAGATTTACTGGAAAATATCGAAAAGATTACGCCTCGCATGTTATCTAAAGAGTTGAAGGAATTAGAAATAAACGGATTTGTGAAGCGACAAGTGTACGACCAGACCCCTGTCTTGATAGAATATCTATTAACAGATTCTGGTAAGCACATTACTAAAGTGATTGATGCCATGATAGATTGGGGTATGATACACCGGGCGGAATCAATAAAGAGTAGGTGGCAATGATATAACCAAATAACGGGCACACAAACTTTAACGAGGCCGGTTTTCAAAAACTTAATCATTCCTTCCTTTAATGGATTGGCTACGTTTCTTTATTAGAATGATATTAATCACAATTCGCTCTCAACCTTAATTGATGCCAGAAACACACAGATAAAAAAATATTATTGCGTGCCGGAAAGTTACCTTCGTTTTCGATACTCAACATTGCTCAAAACCTTCAGAAAGCTAAAAATTTAATTTTTACTAGACCTTATAAAAATTAACATACAATTCTGGCACCTGTCTTCTGTCCAGTTCAACACCTCTATTTGTCCTGACCAGCCGTTTGTTATCTCCTCATCTATTGGCAAGTTTGTACAAACAAATTCACTATGGAAACAATCAAAATTACTGGCGTTGAGAAACCGGTGGTTGCAGCGGAATCGATATTGCAACATTCATCATTTACGAAGGTTTGCCTAAATCACACTGTGTTTAATGATGTAGCAATGGCATTCGTGCAAATAAAAAATGCCGACCTAAGTAATATGGAGATCGATGGTGCACAGTTGGGGGGTGCATACATTCATAATGTCGGGATGCCGCCAGAAGGCCATCCGGCGTATGACCCTCAGTCGAAACATGCCCCACTAAAATTTGAGTGTTGCGACCTTGTGGGTACTGTCTTCACCGATTGTAAACTTAACCAGGTCAGTATCCTTGACTGTGATTTACAGGGAATGACGATTGACGGAATTTTAGTTACTGAAATGTTAAAGCGATTTAAGGATGATTTGTAATTTAGGATTGATGGGAGCCTGCCCAATGGGCAAAAATTTTATATGAAATTAGCATCCGCGTAGAGGTGCCGCATACAAAAGCCGCACTTGTTCCATTTATGGGGTTGGTTAAATTTGATTTATGCCAAAGATGTGGCTAGTTTATATTTCACACTCGTTAAAGTTAACATGATAGATATCAATTTCCAGCCTTGCCCGAAGCTCATCACTGAAAGGCTTTATCTTCGGCAGCTAAAGGTTAGTGATGCTATCGAAATTTTTTTGCTTCGCAGCAATGATAGCGTGAACGCATTCATCAACCGGCAAAAAGCGGCCTCTGTTGTTGAAGCTGATGCATTCATAACCAGAATTATCACTATGCAAGCCAATAATGAAGCTATTATGTGGGCAATTGTGCGGAAAGGCTTCGACCAGTTAATTGGAACGATAGGTATATGGAATTTCGAAATCGAGAACGCTCAGGCAGAGATTGGCTTTGAAATGTTACCACAGCACCAGGGCAATGGCCTGATGTTCGAAGCTTTAACATCCACGATAAATTTCGCCTTTAAAAACCTGTTGCTAAACGAAATCGTTGCTAACGCCAGACAAGATAATCAAAGGTCGATCAAACTTTTGGAAAAATGTAGCTTTATTAAAAGCGATGAAAGAGACGGCGAGTACATATCCTATAAATTATTAAGATAGCCTTTACACTTCAATGAGCAGAGATAGCCATTTCGGAGGACATTTAGCGTAAAGCTTTTTTGAAGTATAATTCAATTTGATGTAGTCATTAAATTTAATATTCACCTAACATGCTTGTCCACAGAACTGCTCTATTTTTACGCACTTAAAATATAGAACAGTTTATGAAAAAAAACTTAGCAATTGTATGCTTTTTATTATCAGGCACTGCTTTTTCGCAACAAAAGCTAGATGTTCAGGCCCATCGTGGCGGTATGGCGTTATTGCCGGAAAACACCATTCCAGCGATGTTAAATGCGGTGAAATTAGGTGCTAAAACTTTGGAGCTGGATGTAGTTATCTCTGCCGACGGAAAGGTGGTCGTGTCTCACGACGCTTATATGTCAGCTGCATTCATGAGTAAACCCAACGGTACTGAAATTGTTAAAGACGAAGAAAAAGGGTTAAGTCTGTTTCAGATGCCATACGACAGCATCAGCCGCTATAGTTTGGGGATTAAGCAACATCCTATGTTCCCTAATCAACAAAGGTTAAAAACACATAAGCCTTTATTAACTGATTTAATCGACAGCGTGGAAAACTATGTGAAAAAGGCTAATCTTAAACCGGTTTATTACAACATAGAAACCAAATGTTCTCCGGCGGGCGATGGAAAATATAATCCCACGCCTGAGGTATTTGTGAAAACAATGATGGATGTAATTAATGCAAAAGGAATCAAAAGTCGGGTCATCATACAGTCTTTTGATGTGAGAGCGCTTAAAATTCTTCATCAGAACGAGCCGCAAGTTAAATTATCACTTTTGGTTCAGGGTAAAATGAATCTAAACGAGGATCAGCTCAAAAAGTATGGATTTTCGGACAAAGAAGTTGATGACTATTTTAAGCAGATGAATACAAAAAAAGGAGGGCTCGAGGAAGACCTTAAAAACTTAGGATTCGTACCTGATATTTATAGTCCCTATTACAGTGGCGTAGATCTGGAAATGGTTAAAAAAGTACATGAGAAAAACATGCTGATTTTGCCATGGACTGTAGATAAAGAAGAGGATATGATTGCTTTAGAGAAAATTGGCGTAGATGGCATCATCACGAATAGCCCGGATCTTTTAATACGTTTAATGGGCAGCTACCAGAATAAATAACCTGTCTTTCCTCGTAAAAAAAGCACCTGGTTTTCGTCAGGTGCTTTTCTTATTGGTAAAGTTTGGAGATGTTAATCTTTTATCGATTAGAAAAAAGTGGTAAGGCATTGAATAAATACTACAGATATGTTTGGCACTTTTTCTTGCGAAATAACTGGCTAAAAAGTCTTTCACGCTCGTTAGCCAGCTATTTTCTTGTCCTCCAGAAAAGAATGTAAAAATCTCAGCCTCTAATCTTTGAAAATGAGTTGACTAAAATCTGTCAAATAACGGCGCCAAACGTTGTAAGAGTGTACACCTTCAGTTTCCTGGTAGAAAAATTTAATGTTTTTAGATTCAAGCCAGGCCTTGTACTTTCTGTTCGATTCAATTAGAAAATCATCTTTTCCAATAGCTATCCAGATCAGCTTTAAATCTTTATTGATTGATGCGTCGAGTTTTGGAAAAGCCTTTTCATAGTCGGGATCCAGTAAAATAACCGCTGCACTGAAACCGGCAACATAACTAAATAGCTCTGGATGGTTGAGGCCAACATCTAAAGATTGCCCTCCACCCATAGATAGGCCGGCAACGGCCCGGTATTTTTTAGTCTTGCCAACATTGTAAATACTTTCTATCCTCGGAATAACTTCTTTGATAAAGGATGAAACGAAGAGTTCCTCATTTTTCTTCAAAGCGGCCTTCCCGTAAGGTCCGGCGCCAGGTTCAAGCATTTCCGGGGCACCGTAGCCCAGCGTGTTTACAATAATCATTTCCTTGGCCTTTCCCTGCGAAATCAAGTTATCTAAAATAACATTTTCGCGACCAGCAGTTGTCCAGGCGCTGGTTTCATCTGTAATGCCGTGGAAAAGGTATAATACAGGATAAGGTTCTTTTCTGTTAGGATTATAGCCGGGTGGCGTGTAAACCCGAAAGTCTCTCTCGTCGCCAACAATATCCGATTTATAAAAATGCTGCGAAAGAATACCATGAGGTACCTGATTCACTTCCCAACTCAGGGTTTTAGGTCCTGGAACATAGGCCAGACTTTGCCCTAAAGCCCGCTTAAACAAGGGTTTAATCATGGGGTTGTTCGGGTCGGGCAGAACATTTCCGTCTACAGCAAAAGTATACCTGTAAATATCCGGACTAAATTGTTCAGTAAAACTCCATATTCCGGCCGTGTCCTTTTGCATAGGTCTTACTTTTGCGTCATCCATAACGAGCATAACCTTCCTGGCATTTGGAGCCAGAAACCTAAACGTTACCTTTCCCGCTCCACTTACTTCCGGTGATTTGATAAGTTTTGATACAGGATTTTTAGCAATCTGTGCACCGGCAAAGCCGATACACATGATGCATAATATTGTAATTATAATTTTTTTCATCTTTTATAAAATTAAAAGCCGTAACGAAGGCCAACCTGAACCTGATATGGGTTGCCTGATGGCACTATGATTCCGGCATTTGGGTTAACAACATAGTTGTAAGTGTTGGTGGCTGCATTAAATCCTGTGATAGAATATATTGCCTGTGTGCCAAGGATTTCACTAACACCCCATTTTTTGTTCAGCAAATTGCCGAGGTTAAAGATGTCTCCGGAAAGTTCTAAATACTGTTTACGTGATATCTTGAATTTTTTTGCTACACGAATATCCCACTGGCCGTTAAAACTGTTTATCCCGCCATTTCTTTCAGCCACCTGATCGATACTTTTGGTAACATAATCTTTAAAGCTCTGGCTCACTAAAGGATTATCGAGAATGGTTTGGATACCTGTTCTAACCGCAGCAGGAACGCTCGCCTGGTTAGGGTTGAAAACGAAAGCCAAATCATTTGTTGCTACAAAATCACCGTTTACATTGCCTGAAACAATCATCGAATACCGCGAGCCACCGAAGCCTGAGTAACGGATACCCACACTTACACCATAAAACGTGGGCAAAGTGCCGTAAACAACCACTTTGTTTTTGAACTGGTTGTCTGATGCCGATAATCTGCTGATGTCTCTAGGATCATCTTTCACCGGCAGCGCTAATGTAGCGCTGTTGGCTACGTTGCCATTATAAGAAGTGTTATCCTTAGTTTCGTTTCTGGTGTAACTGAACGAAATTTCACCATCTTTGAAATATTTATATGTGCCATCGAATACGAAAGCGAACTGGTTTACTTTCCCGTCGCTGTTTAGGGCAAGCACCCTGCCAACATTTGTAGTTTTTCGACCTAATGTCCAGTTTGAAACGCCCTGAGCGGTAATAGAGCTCGCCGGAACGTAAACACCGCGGTTGCCTTCATTGGCTAACCTGAAAAACGGCTGGTCGACCATATTTGCGTCTGTGTACATGTAATTGTTGCGGGCAAAACTTGCGTATGCACTAACGCCCAACCTCAGTTTACTATTGATAATCCGGTTGTAAGAAAAATTAGCCTTGTACAAAACCGGTATTCTGGTGTCCTCTCTGTTTAGGTTAATGGTTGTCAGTTTTTGAATAGCCGGGTTGTTAAATAATTCCTTGCCTGGTGCAGTAGAGGGGTCTGCCCGGTATCCCGGAAAATTTGGGACCGGAACATTTGCGCCACGAAGGTCAACCGAGGCCATTCTTGTCCCGTCAAAAACCATGTTGTTGATCATGGTATAGTTCAGAATGTCAGAACCAAAAATTCCACCACCCAATCTTACGATATCTTTTTGTCTGCTGCCAATATCCCAGGTAAACTGAACTCGTGGCTGCAACTGAAATGTGTTTAAAGAGTGGTCGGTTCTTAACCCAAGATCATTAAATACCACCTGGTTAAAGTTCGGCTTATTCAGATAGTTGGTGTAATCGGCACGGATACCAGCCATCATATCCAGACCCGGGGCAAGCGTTGTCTGCATTTGGGCATAAAGGGCTGTATTGATATAATTCTGCCTTACGTTTTCATCATCCACCAAAGGTATTTCCCTTGCATAGTTATAAGGTGTATTATTCCTAAAAGCATCCATACCTAAATAATAGAACCTTCCATTTAACTCGCTGCCATACCTCGAGTACAGGTGTGTGTACATTAAATCTGCACCAAAGGTGAAATTGATTTTATCAGTATTAAAATATAGGTTATTTGTTGCCTGCACTACATTGCTAAAAAAATATTCTGGTGCATAACGCTGCCCGCCAAGCTGAATGGTTGTTAACACATTTTTTCCATCAACAACTGAAGGTACTTGCTGAACGATTGCACGGGGAATATTTGTTTCCGGTAATTGCTCGCCTGCAAGGCTTTCAAAAGATGAAGTTAAATATTGAACCTTTGCCTCATTTGTTAATCGCGGATTGATAACGGTTCGTAAAGTGGCCAGCGTGCTATTGCTTCTGGTTCTGTTTGTTCCATATACCTCGTAAAGATTAATCGCTGAATTGTCGCCGATGTTCTGGTTATTGCGATCAAAGATGAAATTATTGGTAAGGGTAAGCAGGTTTTTAGTGTTTAGCTGCCAGTCGAACCTGGCAAATACAGCCTCGGTTCTTTCCCTTTTATCAAATGATCCAAATTGGGGAGTGTTGGCTACGCCATATTTATTTCGTGCAATACTTAAAAAGTCATTTAAAGTTGCCTGAGTTACGCTAAGGCGTTTCTCATCATCTATGGATTGAATATCGGCAATTTGTAATGGTCTTGCGTCTCTCTGGTGATCATAAGCGACAAAGAAATGCGCTTTATCTTTTACAATGGCACCACCGAGACTAAAACCATACTGGTATGTTGAGAAATCATTGTTACGCTTGTTTCCTCTGATGTCATAAGGCGAGGACAACCAATCGGCTCTGGCAAAAGTGAAGGCACTTCCGGATAGTTCGTTGGTTCCTGATTTAGTAGCCGTTGTTATGGCACCACCGCCACTTCTGCCGTAGGTGACATCATATTGGTTGGTAACGACTTTAAATTCTCTTACCGCTTCAATGGAAATTGAATATGGAGCGCCAGGTGTTGCAGTACCTCCGAAAGTCGGGTTTTTTGCAGTCATGCCATCGATAGAATAATTCGTTGATGTTGCCAGTTGACCAGAAATACTTCCACCTCTGCTTAGCGGAGAAAGGTCGATTAATGAGGTGAAGTTTCTCCCGTTAACAGGAAGCTTGGCAATGTTTCTGGCGCTTATGGATGTGGATGCACCCAGGGTTGGGATTGATGATTTAAGTCCTGAAGAAGTAATTTGGACGGTTTGTAATGCCGTTGAAGTAGATTCTATTTGAATATTGATTTTTTGCGCATCGCCAAGATTTAGCATAAAACCTGTTTTTTTCTGGGTGCCGAAACCCGTAAAACTTACATTTATTGAGTAGGGCCCGCCGAGCGGCAGCTGATTAAAGGTATATTCACCTTTTGAATTTGAAGCTGTTGAAGTACTAAATCCGGTTGCTTCATTCCGTATGGAGATTGATGCTCCTGGAACCGGCTTGCCCGATTCTTCTGTGATTACGCCATTAATTGAGGCCTGCGAGCCCTGGGCAGATGCCAGGCTCGGAAAAACGCAGCCTATAAAAATTGATAGCAGCGTGTAATAGAAAATTTTCATATGAATAATTAGTTATATCCGGCGAAAATACGAGCATCGTGTTAAGGGGATATTTAAAGTTTATTATCAAAAAACCTTAAAATACGCTTGCAAATGCAGATTTGATGACCAAATCTTAAAACTGGAATGTCGATGATTTAACTTTCAAGAGAAATGTTTCTTAATGATTAAACCGTCGCAAAGTTTTGGAGTAATGGAAAAATGCCATGCGAAATGAGGTTTTTTATTTAAGATCGGTGCATCCCACAAAAACCCTTTTGAGTTCACCTGCTGCAAAGGAATAAATAGATTGATTTTTACAACTTATTCGTTAAATCATTGCAGTTCAGATTGATATGCTCAAGAACCGAGCGTTGATTGACAGGCTTTAACATAGGCAGATGACAGCGTGAATTAAGCTAGTTTTTTCCTTAACCATTTACGCAAAGGCTCGTCATACCATTTTAATGATACATAGGCCAACACAATACTGCCTGTTAGAATGCCTAATGCGTAAGGCAAGGCCGCTCCAATCGTTATCCCTTTATTATTGCTGATCCACGCAACGTAAAAATACACCAGGGGGTAATGTACCATGTATAATGGATAAGAAATGTCACCTAGAAATTTGCATAGCCTGTTTTCTTTTGGAGATTGTATTACGCCACTTGCCCCGAAATAGACGATCAGCGGAAAAATGATAATAATACAGAAAGCGTCGTAAATCCCGTTCAACCATAAATACTCAGCACCGCCAAGCCGCGGCATGTAAAGTACGATGGCGACCAAAAGGCTGCACCATAAGAAGGCATTCTTAATTTGAGTCGGCCTGGCAACCCGCGACAGTAAGAGGCCGGCAAAGAAAGGGTACATGGTTCGGGTAAATCCAATGCGTACCTGCTCAAAATTTAGCGTCCACCCACCACTAACATCGCCATTGGTGACTGCTAAATGTACAAGTGCAATAGCAGCAATAGCCACCAGGATACTCAATGCCAACGTAGAAAATTTCCTAATCCATACTGCATATAAAATGTTCGCGATGTATTCGAAGAATAATGACCAACCCACGCTGTTAAGTGGGTGCATCTCCTGCCAGCCACGAATATCAAGCGATAGCGGTACCGGCAGAATTGTATAACCGATCAGCATCACTAACAACATCTTCCAAACCGGAACGGCATGAATCATGGGCCATATGGTAGAATCTGTAAAATAAAATCCAATAGCTCCAAGGGTCATTCCCAACACAACCATCGGCTGAAGACGTTCGATACGGCGTTTAAAAAATGTACCCACCGTTGTTTTCTGCCAGCGATCATCGTAGGCATAACCAATCACAAAGCCTGATAACAGGAAGAAAAAATCGACAGCCAGATAACCGTGATTTACTAATTTATCTAAATTACCTGTTGAGAATGGTTCGGCCAGGTGAAATGTTACAACAATGATGGCAGCAACACCCCGAAGACCATCTAGTATTGGATAGTGTGGCTTACTTGCTAACCTACTTGTTGTCTCAGACTTCATGAACGGATGTAAAAATCGCAATTTGTTAAAAAAAGCTAATAATTCAATTATCTAACTGAATATTAATTTTTAATTGGCAACGCTTCAAATAGTCCATTCGATGACGCATTATCATTATTTCGCGGTCGATAAAAATTGACTTAACGTGTGGGATTGCCCTTTAATTACAGAGCTGGTATTTTTTGGAATGATGGCCGCCTTTAAGGCGAAATGTTTCGACAAAATTGTAGGATAAAAGATTAGGTAATAGGGCAGGCTTCGTAATTGTATTAATCATAAGCTTTGCTTGAATGTACACGCGACAGGCGTGCACCAGCAGAAAATGTCCAACGTAATTCAGTATCTATTAAAAATGCGAATTATAACTAATATTAAGGAAAAATCAATTTAGCCTTAACATCAGTATCCCTGAATAACAAATCTCTTTTTATTATTTTTTGGTCAATCAGCATTTTGCTTTTAGACAAAGTTAAATTTTGCACGATTGAAGGCAACTTTGATTGCAGTTGTGTATTTTCATTTGAATCTCTGAAAAGTAAATCTCCAGTTTGAAAAGCATTGTTCCTGCCCAGATGGAGTTTGTAGGCCTCCTTTACATCAACTATTAACGTGTCAGAATGAGATAGGCTTTTGTTCCCTATTCTCAAATTCGAAATTTTGGAGTTGTTAACAGTTTGTGATCTTGCAGATAAGGAAAAGACAATTAGAAAGCAGTACAAAAAAGATTTCATATTGTGAATTATTAATGATTAAGCGTTTATTATTCAAGTATTTTGAAGATACAGAAAAATATAGAAGCCAGCAAGTCCTAACCTTATTAATGTAGTTATATTAACAATGTCATTTATTGAAATCGCTCCAATCTAGCTATAACTTAACAGAAACGTTTTGCTCTATTTTTATTATAGTTTGGTCTATCGTTTCCATTTTACCTCTTGCCTTGGCTGATTCCAACCAGCCCTAGCTCTCTCTAATCACTTCTCATGCCAATGCCCAATGCCTATCGCCCCACGATAATTCGGGACTATTGACTAAGCAAAAGCGTATTTGCGCTAAATTATGGTGGCGGTTAATCTACACCTTTGATAAATAAAATAACAGCATATGAAAGCAGTAAGGATTAATGAATTTGGTGGCCCGGAGGTCATGAAAATAGAAGATGTCGCCCGGCCAGTTCCTGCACCGGATGAAGTTTTAATTGAAGTGCATGCAAGTGGTGTAAACCCGGTAGATGCGGTGATTAGAAGCGGAGCAAACGAAAGCCTGCGTGGATTTCTCACCTTGCCACTCACTTTAGGTTGGGATGCTGCCGGGATTGTGATCAAAGCCGGTAGCGAGGTTACTTCCTTGAAAGCAGGCGACGAGGTTTATGGTGTTCCAAACTTTCCGGGCGATGGGAGTTATGCGGCGTATTGCGTAGGCAAGGCGAGCCAGTTTGCCTTTAAACCGAAAAGCCTGAGTTTTACCCAGGCGGCAGGCGTCCCGTTGGCCGCTTTAACCGCCTGGACGGCGATGTTCGGTCATGGTAATTTGCAAGCAGGGCAGCGCATTTTTATTCAGGGCGCTTCCGGAGGTGTAGGAAGCTTTGCGGTTCAATTTGCAAAAGCCAGGGGTGCATATGTTATCGGAATGGCATCTGCCGATAATCTTGACTATGTAAAACAATTGGGGGCAGACGAGGTGATAGATTACAGCACACAACGCTTTGAAAAATTGCTGAGTGATGTTGATCTGGTGCTAGAAGCTTCGCCAACCCGCGACAATGGCGAACGAATAAAAGCCATTGGTATCCTGAAAAAAGGCGGTAGCTTTGTGAGCGTTAACACTGATTTTGCATTTAACCAGGAATTGATTGCATTTGCCAGGGCCGCAGAGGTAAACTGCAGCTTAGCCGCCAACGAGCCAAAGCAGGAATGGTTGGCAGAAATCGCCGGATTAATAGATGCAGGGGAAGTTAAGGTTTTAATTAATAAGGTTTTTTCTTTGCAAGAGGTTGCCGAAGCACACCGACAGATTGCAACCTGGCATGTACGGGGCAGGCTGGTTTTAGACATCAGGCATTAAGCGTAAACTTTATGAAGCATTTTAAAACGATTACCGAGTTTCATCAATTTGTGGAAATACCACCGCCACTTCATCCGCTTATCAGCGTGGTGGATGTGGCTACCGTACCACACCGGGAAGTACAAGGGCCGATGAGCATGGCGATGAATTTTTATTCCATTTCTGTAAAGCGGATGGTGAATTTTAAAGTGCAATACGGCCAGCGGCCCTTCGATTTTAATGAAGGGATTATGTCTTTTCTATCGCCTAACCAGGTTTTGAAAATCGAAGTAGACGACAAAACAAAAGTGACCGAAAAAACAGGGTGGGTAATCTACATTCACCCTGATTTTCTATGGAATACTAGCCTGGCTAAAACAATTCGTGACTATCATTTTTGGGATTATTCGCTGAATGAATCTTTATTTCTTTCTGAAAAGGAGGAGGCGATGATCAACAGCATCATCCAGAACATTAGCGAAGAGTATCAAGCCAATATTGATAAGTTTAGCAAAAACGTTATTATTTCACAGCTCGAAACCTTACTCCGCTATTCGGATCGTTATTACCATCGTCAGTTCATTACCCGCGAGAAGTCGAATCACCAGACCGTTCAAAAAGTGGAAAATTTACTCGTCAACTACTTCAACAATGATGAACTTACTTCTGCGGGCCTGGTAAGCGTAGCCTATCTGGCCGATGCAGTGAACCTTTCGCCAAAGTATTTGAGTACTTTGCTGAAAGTGCAGACTGGCATGAATGCGCAGCAGCACATACATGAAAAGCTCATCGAAAAAGCCAAAGAGAAATTGTCGGCCAGCGAATTATCGGTTAGTGAGGTGGCCTACAGCCTCGGCTTCGAGCATTTGCCTTCTTTTAGTAAATTATTTAAAGCTAAAACAAACCAGTCGCCACTTGAGTTTAGGGCAGCATTTAATTAATTTAAAGTTAGGATTTAGCATAGAATTACCGGCTTGCAACGCTTGCATTTAAAGTTAAAAAAAAACCATATGAACCAGGAAAGATTGATGGGCTTTACCATCAAAGGTGAAGAAGCGGCGCTAACAGCAGTTGGCATTTATTTTTTATACATACATAACCTTGGTTTGCCAGCCTGGGCATGGGCTTTTCTATTTTTTAGTCCTGACCTTTCTATGCTCGGATACCTCTTTAACGCCCGTGTAGGTGCCTTCACTTATAATCTGGTTCATCATCGTGGGCTGGCATTGGCGCTTGTGGCCATTGGGTTCCTGATGCAGCTGGATACGGTGATCACCCTGGGTTTGTTATTGGTAACACATTCCTCATTCGATCGCATGTTGGGTTATGGACTCAAATATTCTGACGATTTTAAGCACACCAGTTCTGGCTGGATCGGGAAAAATTAGTTAGTACTCTATTGGTCAGGCATTTCAGCAGTATTACTCTGATCATTTCGCAAAGGGCTAGTTCGAGCGAATTAAATACATTTAGTGGAACGCCTTATTGATTTCGAGCAAGAGGCGTTTTCCAGTTTGCTTCGAAGCTAGGACGGGTTCCCAAAAAATGATTTCCGTCGATGTTTTTCACGCTTTCAACGAGCGAATTGGCTGTTTCGTTGAATAGCAATTGGCCTGAAAGTGCCGTCGCTTTAGTTTTACGAAAAACTCAAACATTATGGAAATTAAGCAAACACCGGAAAACACCCTCTCTCATTCAAAAGTGACAGCAATTATCAATGCGCCAATTGAAAAAGTTAATATAGCAGACTGGCTTTTAAATCTGCCCGATGCAGAATATCAGCGTTGCTCAACGCAACACATTGGTGCGGCAATCAGCACCACTTATGATGGAAAACCTGTATCACTTAATGTGGAAACTATTGGCGATGCACTAATGGTTCAGCACTATGTAGCAGATGTTGCCCAACCTGATAATTGCCGTATGCTTTCCATTTCCGATTCAATAACCAAAAGCGGCCGTACCACTGTCCAGGTTTTATGGGAGCTAAAAGCTACTAAGATTGATGATAAAACGACACTTTACACAAACGAAATACATGCTACTGCTACACCTGAAATGCTCACCTATTTCCAAGAAAAAGGCATAAAGTTAAAAGATGCAGCAGCAGCAAGACAGGATGCATCAGACACTCACAACCACGAGGAAACGCCAAACTTTGCAAAAAGCATTGAAAACAAAGCGCTTACGGGTAAATACAACCAACCGTTTTAATAAAGAATCTCATTATACCTTTTTCCATACAGAGCCATGGAGGGTTCCAACAAAGCTGTTTCTATAGTTAGTTGGGAAGCTGAAGGCACAAAAAAGCCCCTCGAGTTTGTCTCAAGGGGCGATTTTTGTTTGTGGGCCCACCTGGGCTCGAACCAGGGACCAAAAGATTATGAGTCTTCTACTCTAACCAACTGAGCTATAGGCCCTGAAAAAACTTGCGTTTTTTGCGAGTGCAATGTTACAAATTTGATTTCGATTTTCGAAAAAGTTTTCGCTAAAAATTTAAATTTTAATATTTCCGATTCATTTTCAAATAATTGCCTTTTTTTAAAACAAATGTTTAACAGATTCATTTTAGCTTACGTATTTTAAACTTTAAATGCTTTTACTTTTCCATAGAAAACAAGCGTTCAATTTTTATAAAAATTAGCGTAGTTTAGCTAATTAAATGCGGCAAAAGTCAGCAGGGATGATTTTCGTTTAATAATTTAATATTTAGCATTACCCACATGAACTATAAGCAACTACAAACTGATGTAGAAAAGCACGTAAACGATTATTTTAATACACACCACGATTCAAGGTTGGTTTACCACAATCTTCAGCATACCAAAGATGTGGTGCAGGCAACCCATCAAATTGCCAATCATTATCAGCTAAGCGACGAAGATTTTTTCATTGTAACGGCTGCGGCCTGGTTTCATGATACAGGATATTTCGAAGATGCAATGGACCACGAAGTTAAAGGCGCCGGGCTGGCCAACACTTACCTCGAATCCTTAGGCGTAAAAGCAGACGTTCGCGAAAAAGTTTCTGCCGCTATTTTAAGCACCAAAATCCCTCAACAACCAAAAAATCAGCTTGATAACATTTTGTGTGATGCAGATCTCTTTCACTTAGGAACAGAAGATTTTCGCAAAAAAGGTAAAATGATGCATAAAGAAGCAGAGCTGATTTATAAAAAAGACATCAGTAAAAACGAGTGGCGCATCAAGGATATACAGTTCTTAGAATCGCAGCATTATCATACAGATTACGCCAGGTTATTACTGGAGGATCAAAAGCAGCGCAACATTGAGAAAATAAAAAGTAAACTTTCAGATCAGAAAGAACAGGTTGTTTTTGATGAAATCCCCGTTGAATTGACGAGTTCTGCGGTGGTTGCCAAAGATGGAAAGAAAAAAGACAAGAAAGATAAGTTGGAGAAACCTGATAAAGGCATCGAAACCATGTTCAGGATTACCTCGGCAAACAACCAGCGCCTTAGTGATATGGCTGATAATAAAGCGCATATATTGATAACGGTGAACTCGATTATGCTTTCTTTAATTGTGAGTTTACTGCTAAGAAGGCTGGAAGACCACAGCAATCTGATTATCCCGACTTTCATTTTGCTTTCTGTAAGCTTAACCTGTGTGGTTGTATCAATTTTATCGACACGCCCATCCATACCCCCCGGCATTTTTACACCTGAAGATATCGATACCAAAAAGGTGAATCTTTTGTTCTTTGGAAATTTTTATAAGATGTCGTTACCCACCTATACAGATGGGATGCTTAAAGTAATGAATGACAAAGACTTTTTATACGGTACGTTAATCACTGATGTATATTCTGGCGGTGTTGTACTGGGCAGAAAATATAAGCTGATTAGGTTGGCATACAACATCTTTATGTTTGGTTTAATTGCAGCAGTTTTAGCATTTGTTGTTGCCTACGCAGCTTACGGAAAACTTTAATGGAGGCGCATACAAATTCATCTTTTTTCAACAGAGATCTGAGCTGGCTCAAATTTAATGAGCGTATTTTAATGGAGGCAGAGCGGGATACCGTTCCGCTTTTAGAGCGAATTAAATTCCTGTCGATTTTTTCATCTAATCTGGATGAATTTTACCGGGTCAGGATGCCTGTATTGCTGGCGCTTGAGAAATTAAGCAACCGGGAAGACAACGATATACAAATTGAGGCCGACCTTTTGCAAAGCGCAAATAATATGATTGCCGGCCAGCAGCAGCGATACGGTAAAATTTTAAAGGGAGACATCATTCCGGGTTTAAACGAAAACGGCATCAATTTTATTTATGGAAATCCGTTTCCGGCAGCTATAGTTAAAGAAACCAGCAGGTACTTTTTGAGCCAGGTTCTGGCTTTTATGCAGCCGGTTTACCTTAACCGGGATACGAAATTTTTCCCCTCAAATAACGAGCTTTATTTTCTGATCACCTTGAAGGATAAGGATGATGAAAAGCAGGTCATTTTAAACATCCCTTCTAATGAACTGCCCCGGTTTTATAAAATTGACCATGCGAAAGAGTCGTTTGTGGTTTTTCTGGATGATATCATCCGTTTTAACCTGAACTCGATTTTCCGTGATGCAGAAATAACGGGTTGCTTTAGTTTCAAGATTACGAGAGATGCCGAAATCGACCTGAAAGATGAATATTCAGGTAGTTTATCAGAGCAACTGGAAGCTCAACTTTTAAAACGAGACGCCGGATTGGCGACACGCTTTTTGCATCAGCCCGGTATTCCCGGGCCGGTACTGGTTTTATTAAAAAAGTTATTCAACCTGAAAAAAGCAAGTATGGTTGAAGGTGGTCAGTACCATAACTTAAAAGACTTTATCGGTTTCCCGGTTAAAAACCCGGATTTGTCTAACGCCGCATGGCCCAAAATCTGCAATACCGATACCATTACCGGAACGCTGACCGAGGCAATCCTAAAAAACGATATTATCATCCATACACCTTATCAAAGCTACGATAGCGTATTAAGATTTTTTAACGAAGCCGCTGTAGATCCTGATGTTCAGGAAATTTACCTTACAATTTACCGGGTTGCAAGCGATTCTAAAATCATTAATGCCTTAATCAGCGCTGCCCGAAACGGCAAAAAGGTTTTTGTTTTGGTTGAGCTTAAAGCCCGCTTCGATGAAGCCAACAACATCAAATGGGCAAAGAAGATGAAAGCCCAGGGCGTGGAAATTGTGTACAGTGTTACCGCATTAAAGGTGCACGCGAAGGTCGCTTTGGTTAAGCGGAAAATTGGCGACAGGTTACAATACACCGGGTTACTTGCCACCGGTAACTTTAACGAAAGTACCGCATCATTCTACACCGACCACATTTTAATGACTGCTAACAAGGCCATTCTCCGCGAGATTGAGTTGCTTTTTATCTTTCTGGCGAAGCGGGTAAAGCCTTCATCGTCTGATTTGATTAATTTTGAACACATCTTAGTTGCCCAGTTTAACCTTCAGCAAAAATTTATAGCATTAATTGACCGCGAAATTGATTTTGCGAAATCGGGTAAGGAAGCCTCTATAACCATTAAACTTAATAATCTCGAAGAAAAAGTGCTGATTAATAAGCTCTACGAAGCCTCACAGGCGGGCGTACAGGTTACCATGATTGTTCGCAGCATCTGCAGGTTAATTCCAGGCCTGAAGAATGTGAGCGAGAACATTAAAATTATTAGGATTGTAGATAGGTATCTGGAGCATGGGCGAATTTTTATCTTCAATAATTTAGGGGCAAACGACGTTTATTTAGGCTCTGCCGACTGGATGAACCGCAATATTTACCGAAGAATTGAAGTCTGCTTTCCGGTTTACGATGAAAAAATCAAGGCAGAGATTCTGGATATTGTTAATATTCAAAAACAAGATAACCTCCAGGCAGTTATTATTGATGAACAGATGGAAAACGTTCCAATA
The DNA here is from genome assembly GCF_979253075.1 of Pedobacter sp. AC464. Taxonomy (NCBI): domain Bacteria; kingdom Pseudomonadati; phylum Bacteroidota; class Sphingobacteriia; order Sphingobacteriales; family Sphingobacteriaceae; genus Pedobacter; species Pedobacter sp. AC464. Next base: position 1,510,280 of record NZ_CEEDBV010000001.1, on the reverse strand, counting down.
AAAGAAACGAAACCGCTTATTGCATCCCAACAAAGTATTTACGAGTTCCTGAAAGCTTAACCAGTTTATTTTCAGGACCGCATCGCAGGCCGGGGCAATTACAAGTGGACTTTAACAATTAATAAACAATTACCAATGAAAAATTACAAGCTTTATACCCTTTCAGCAGTTAGTGTTTTGCTGCTGGCTTTCTTTTGCATTTCCTGCGTTAATGGAAAGCGTGATGAAAATGCTGATGCTGATACAAAGTCGGCCAGTACCGAAAAATCAACGTTACCTTATGATTTGGAAAACCCAACAAAGTATAATATGCCCCAGAATCTTTTCGAAATTTCGGGTATAGTGTTTCATAATGGTGATCCAAAACAGGTTTTTGCCATTCAGGATGAAGACGGCGACTTGTTTTATCTGGGTTTAAACGATAAGGAATCAAAATATACGAAGTTTGGTGGCAAAGGTGATTATGAGGATTTAACCATTATTAAAGATCAGATAATTGTGCTGAAAAGTAATGGCGAGCTCCATATGTTTCCAATTGCCGACATTAACAAAGCCGAGGTGGATAATGTGGTAAAAATAAAAGATTTGGTTCCGAAGGCGGAATACGAGGGCATTGCAACTGATGAAAAGGCTGGAAAAGTTTATATCCTGACAAAGGGAAGTAAAGACGATGAAAAAAATAAAGCGACGAGTATTTATGCCTTCGATTTTCAAGAAGACAATTCCTTGAAAGCTTCGGGCACATTTAACCTGCCTTTTGATGAAATCGAAAAACTATCAGGCGAAAAGAAAGTGAAATTCAAGCCTTCTGCCTTCGCGAAAAATCCAGCGACCGGCGAGTGGTACATTTTATCATCCGTAAATAAATTATTGGTTGTAGCAGATGCTGATTTTAAGATAAAAGGAACATATCCATTAAAAGGTGGCAATTTCAATCAACCAGAAGGTATTGCTTTCGATAAAGACAATAACTTATACATTTCAAACGAAGGCGGCACCTTAGCCGCAGGCGATATTCTTGCGTTTAAACTTAAAAAGTAAATCAATTCAACGCTGTTCCCTTTTTAGGGAGCAGCAAAACCTGTATCTTGGATACATATTCGGATTCCAAATAAAAAATATGATTAAAAACTTTACTCTTTTTCTATTTTCATTACTGGTCAGCCTTTCAGCATTTGCACAAAGTGATGTAAAATATCGTGTCATTTTATTTGGAGATGCCGGAGAAATGAATCCCGCACAGATGCAGGATCTAAAGAATGCCGCTAAACAAATAATTCCAAAAAAAACCACCGTCGTTTACCTCGGCGATAACATATACCCAACGGGAATGGGCCTGCCAGGCAGTTTGGAGGAGGAAGATACCCGCAAAATTCTGCAGTCGCAGTTTGCGCCCATGCGGGAAAAAGGTGCTGCCGTTTATTTTGTGCCAGGCAACCACGATTGGGACAAATCCGGTCCGAAAGGCTTAGCTAAAATTAAGGCTCAGGATGATTACCTGAAAGCACAAAATGACCCGCTTCTTAAGCTTATTCCTGCAAATGGTTGTCCGGATCCTGTTGCAATTAACCTAACCGATAAGTTAACAATTATTGCTTACGACAGTGAATGGTGGCTATTTCCTTACAACAAATCCAATCCAAATGGCGAGTGCGAATGCCGCACCAAAGATGAGGTCTTGGTAAAAATGGAGGATTTGCTGGATAAAAATAAGGGAAAGGTAATCCTGCTTGCATCGCACCATCCGTTTCAAAGTTACGGTCCGCATGGCGGCTATTTTAATTTACGCAACCACTTATTCCCTTTAACATCATTAAATAAAAACCTATACATCCCAATGCCGGTTATCGGCTCTGTTTATCCGCTGTTGCGCTCAACCTTATTAAGTCCTGAAGATTTGAACCATCCGGCTTATAAAGACATGATAAAATCTGTAACAGGTGTATTCGGCGACTATCCTAATGTAACTTATGTTTCTGGTCACGAGCATGGCCTGCAACTCATAAAAGGGAAACAGCTTCAGGTTATCAGTGGTTCGGGTTCAAAGGTATCGCCTAATAAAGAGGGCAAAACATCGTTGTTTCATGAAATGCAGCAAGGTTACGTTATTGCAGATCAACTTATGAATAATGATATGCGATATGAATATTACATATATGCAGACACGGGGGTGAAGCAGGTTTACACCTACACAAAGAAGTTCGAAACGATTAATCAAAAGGTTCGAAACAGGGATAAGCCTATTTTGGCCGATAGCATTACTGTGCAGATTAAGCCTGAATATGATAGTGTTGGGCGTTTTCACCGCTATATTTTTGGCGAAAATTACCGGAAAGAATATGCTATGAAAACCAAGGTTCCGGTACTCCGGGTTTCTCAAATTGCTGGCGGCTTGAAAGCAACGCAGAGGGGCGGTGGAAATCAGTCGAGATCTTTGCGCCTGGAAGATAAGAACGGAAAGGAATATGTGCTGAGGAGCGTAGAAAAGTTTCCTGAAGTCCTGTTGCCCGAACAGTTGCGGCAAACTTTTGCTAAAGACATTATAAAGGATAACATGTCGGCACAGCATCCGTTTTCTGCATTGGTTGTACCCGAGCTGGCAAAAGCCGCGGGCATTCCACACAGTAATCCGATCATTGGTTGGGTTTCACCGGATGATAACCTTGGCGAGTATGAATCGGCATTTGCGAATACATTATGCCTTTTAGAGGAAAGGGAGCCGGTGGGCGAATCAGACAGTTCTCCGAAGATGGATAAGCAATTGACCGACGATAATGACAATACGCTGGATGGACCCGCCTGGGTAAAAGCCAGAGCCTTTGATGTTTTATTGGGCGACTGGGACAGGCATGAAGACCAGTGGCGTTGGAAAGAAAGCAAGAAAGACGGCGGTTCACGCTATACTCCGGTGCCACGGGATAGGGATCAGGTGTTTTTCAGATCAGACGGTTTACTGCAGCGTTATACCCAATCATCGTCATTATTGCCAATGATGCAGGGTTACGAGCGGGGAATTAAAAATATAAACTGGTTTTTATGGGAAGGGCGGGAGCTGAGCAGCCGCTGGACAGCCGATATTAGTGAGGAAGAATGGAATAAGATAATTAAAGATTTCTGCGCAAATTATAACGACGAGGTATTTGAGCGGGCATTAAGAAAACTGCCTGAGCCAAGCTACTCGCTACATCACGATGCCTTGCTGGCGCAAATGCGCTCCCGGATTGCTGCACTCCCGAAATTGATGAACGACTACTATCACTTTTTTAACAAGGTTGTAGATATAGAAGTAACCAATAAGAACGAGCTGATTCAAATTACAGATGCACCAGACAAAGGGCTGAAAGTTAAAATCAATAAGATATCCAAGGAAGGTAATATTAAGGATGAATTGTTTAACCGCGTTTTTGATGCAAAAGTAACCAGGGAAATCAGGGTTTACATGCATAATGGAAACGATAGTCTGATTTTGGATAACAAAACATCCGCGATAAAAATCAGGATTATTGGCGGGAAGGGAAAGAAAGTATACGATTTTGCAAATAGCAATGGTACTGTAAAGCTTTACGGAAGAGAAGATAAAGCAACCTATCTTGGAGATGCCGACAAGAAAATCAGCAAAATAATTTCTAACGATACCTCCAATTTCAGTTACATACCTAAAGATATGTACACCAGAAAATCGTATAATTTAAATGTTGGTTATAATAATGATGACGGAATTTTACTGGGTTTAGTTTACAAACAAACCAACCCTGGCTTTAGAAAACAGCCTTATGGAAACGCTCAGACGGTTTCGTTTTTACATTCTTTTTCAACCAAAGCATTTAGGTTTAATTATAAGGGAGAATGGCTTAAGGCTATCGGCAATGCAGATTTTATTTTAAAAGCTGACGCCTATGCGCCAAATAACACGCAAAATTTCTTTGGCTTAGGTAATGATACCCGTTTCGACGAGCATGGTGATGACATCAGGTATTACCGGGCCAGGTTTAATCTGTATCAGGTCGATCCGTCACTACGGTGGCGCCGGCCTAAATCGACCATCACCATTGGTCCTTCATTCCAGTATTACAAATTAAACCAGGAAGATAATGAGGGCAGATTTATTACCAGTGGCGCTCCGTTAGGCTCTGCAGATAGCCTGAATGTCCGCAACGAAAAAATGTTTGCAGGGGCCGTTATCGGCTTTACAAACAACACGAGAGATAACGATTTACTGCCAACTTTGGGTAGCTACGTCGATTTTAAATTGCTTGGCTATAAAGGGATAAACAAATATTCAAATTCTTTCGGGCAGTTTACGGCAAGCATTGCATTGTTTAAAAACCTCGATGGCAGAAAAGCATTCATACTTGCCGATAGGTTTGGTGGGGGGATAACGGTAGGAAAACCAGCCTTTTACCAGTCGCAGTTTTTAGGCGGGCAGGGAAATTTGCTGGGCTACCGTCAGTTTAGGTTTGCTGGCGAACACAGTTTTTACAACAATCTGGAACTTCGTGCAAAACTCGGCGACCTTGTAAGTTATGTGCTTCCGGGCCAGCTTGGCTTGCTCGGCTTTTATGATGTTGGCCGCGTTTGGAGCCGAAATGATGTGTCGAACACATGGCATCATGGCGTTGGTGGAGGCGTTTATTTTGCGCCGGCATCGCTAACTGTCGTGCGTTTTGTGATGGGGCACTCTACCGATGGCTGGTATCCGTATGTATCCTTAAATTTTAGATATTAATACGCTTTCTCTTTCGCAGGAGTAAGAAATCAATTTTTTTTAAACTAAAAACCACTTTCTAACGTAAGTTATATGTAGGTGTTGTAAAAATAGTATTACGTTTTGAAGACTAATTATCGCTTAAGCTGTTTGTATCTTTGTTAACTATACTATTTTTTAACTATTAATTTCACGTCTATAATAAATTTTTACCCATGAATACCAATGTAATACAAATACATAAAAACGAATGTATTCATTGCCAGGTTAAATCGAACTTGTCTTTCAGGCCTTTAGTAAACTACCTGAAAAACCGCTTAAAGACTGAGAAAACGGTTAAGTCTGAATTTTACAGGTTTCTTTTAGAGAAAATTGAAAAAGAAGATGCTTTACTCGGCAATATCACCGCACAGGAGTTAGCGAAGCATAAAGAAACGCTCGAACTGATATTTACTATTCTTACGCCCTTAATGGCGAATGAAAATGAATTGTTTTGGGCACTAAGCACACCCGTGCCCGACGAGATTTTTTTCAGTACCAACGCTTTTTACCAGTTTTTTAAAGATCACGATCCTAAAAACAAAGTTAATAAAGACAAGTCAAATGATTCTTCAGAGATGAAGCACTTAAAGTTTATCTACAATTTAATTTTAGATAGATTTTACAATTTCACATCGGTGTTGAAAAATGAAATCATCTACGCCCATGTTAATCCTGATAATAAATTAATACAGTACTACAACATTCAAAATGACACGCAGTTTATCGATATTCAACATAAAGGTGAGTTGCCTGAGTTAAATTTCGAGAGCCTGGCACAGCATTTTCAGGAAGGTAATGAGATTGATTTCCTGGTTGAACAACTGCCATTAAGCAAATTCACTTTTGAAGGCTTTAGTGTTATTTCTATAACGGATGTAACGTTACAACATGCCATTGAGGGCATTAGAAACGCCCTTGTTGATCATAATTACCAAACTGAGGCTTACAACCACGTTATTCAGGCTTTGAAAACACTAAGCGGTAATGGCGATCTGGAATTCGGTTTAATGCCATTCCTGACTGTAAATAACAAGTTGGTTTTCGATAATCAGGACTTTTCGCAAAGCATGCTTATCAATTCGGCCAAAGCTTCTAATATGGAAGAAGAGGTTTTTTACTCTCTGGTTGATAAATACAAGGAAGATCCACGACCAATTTTTGTGAGCTCGATTAATGAAGATCAGATGGCCAAAGATCCGTTTTTACGGGTACTGAAAACTGCCGGAGTGTGTTCATATTCGGTATTGCCAGTTTATTACAATACACAACTTGCGGGTGTTTTAGAAGTATATTCGAGTAAGGAAGTTGTTGTAGACGATAAACTCTTGTCGAGATTACGCCCTGCGATGCCTTTAATCGGGCAGCTTTTTCAATACAGCATTGAGGAGTTTAATGCCAAAATGGATGCCGTTTTGATGGATAAGTTTACGGCATTACAGCCTTCCGTACAGTGGAAGTTTAACGAGGCGGTTTGGCATTTCATCCAGCAGAATAAACAAAACAAGAAACATAAGCAGATAGAAACGGTTACTTTTAAAAATATGTATCCGCTTTTTGGCGCTGTAGATATTAGAAATTCGACCACCGAACGCAACCAGGCTTTAAAAGAAGATATGCATGTTCATTTATTGAACATAATTAAGACGCTGAAAGGCTTACGTAAATTTGTTCATTTAGAATTAATTGATAAGTTAATTTTTAACTGTAACGATTGGATTGTGCGCATTAGTAATGTTGCTTCGAGTAATGAAGAAATGTTGTTGAATGAATTTTTAGCTGCAGAAGTTTACCCATTTTTCTCCGTTATAAAGGTTAACCATCCAGAGTCGGCGGAAATTGTAGACGATTATTTTGCAGAAATTCTGCCTGAAACAGGTTTAGCTTACGAAAACAGACGCAAGCTTGAGGTTTCTATGCAGCTTATCAATATGGAGGTGAGCCAGTATTTGGAAACTGCGCAGGCAAATCTCCAGGCTTCTTATCCTTGCTATTTTGCGAAATTTAGAACCGATGGGGTAGAGTATGATATTTACATCGGTCAGGATATTGCCCCAAATAAGCCCTTCGATTTGCTCTACCTGAAAAATATCAGGTTATGGCAACTTACATCCATGGTCGAAATTGCAAGGTTATCTAAAAGTTTAATTGGCGAAATGCCTCGTCCGTTGGAAACTACACAACTGGTTTTTATACATTCAAACTCTATCGACATCAGTTTCAGAAATGATGAGCGTAGATTTGATGTGGAAGGTGCGTACAACATACGCTATGAAGTTGTTAAGAAACGAATTGATAAGGTGTTGATTAAAAATACTTCGGAACGTTTAACGCAGCCAAATAAAATAGCAATGGTGTATTTTAATGCTGAAGAAGCGAAAGAGTATATCGAATACATTAAATACCTGCAGGATTTAGGGTTTTTGAATGATGATTTGGAGCAGTTGGATTTGGAAGAATTACAAGGCGTTTCTGGCTTGAAGGCACTCCGGGTTGGTGTCAAATACCAGGCAAAAGGAAAGCGTAAAGAAGTAGAAAGCGCTAAAGCAGCAGATTTAAGCTTAAATCTTAACGAAAATTAATAGAAGCGGAATTGGCATAGCTGTTTCCGCTTTACTCTTTTAGTCCTCCGTTTTTAAACAGTTCGAAAGCAGTCTGGTAGTTTGCAATAGCCTGGTTTCCGAAAGCATCCGGGAATTTGGTCTTGTTCTGTTCGTTTTTAGCCTTGTTGTAAATGTAATGCTCCATTTTATGTTGCGGACTCAGTACCACCATACTATCATTGCGCATGTAAACAAGTTTTTGGTAAGTTCCCAAAACCACCCTCGGTTTATACGATTCGTCTAAAACATTTTTGCTGAAAAATCCATTGGTGTATTTCCAGCCCAAAAGATGCCATAACGTGGCAAACAAATCAATTTGCGAGGTCATTTTACTAATGTTTAAAGCGGGCTGATTTTTTAAGTTCAAAATCATGCAGGGTATCTGGTATTTTGAAATGTCGATTTCATTTTTACCCGCACTGCTGGCGCAATGGTCTGCCACGATAACAATTACCGTGTTATTAAACCATGGTTTGCGCTTAATTTTTGTGATAAATTGCTCAATCGCGTAATCAGTATACCTAACAGCGGCTTCCCTTGTACCCGAAGGCATATTTATTTTATTCGCCGGGAAGGTGTAGGGCCTGTGGTTAGAGGTGGTCATGATGAAATTATTAAACAACTGGTGCGCCTTATATTTTGCATCAGCATCTTCAATGACCACATTAAAAATATCTTCATCACAAATACCCCAGGCATTTTCGAACGTTACTTCCCCATCTTTAATAATTTTTCTACTTCCATCAAAAGTTTCGTTTAGCAGTTTTCGTCCTCTATCAACTATGTTGTAGCCATTGTTGCCAAAAAAGTGGTTCATGTTATCAAAATAGCCATCGCCGCCATAAAAGAAGGTGTTTACATAACCTTTCTTTTTAAAAACAGCACCTACAGAAAAGAGATGTTCGTTATCCATTCTCCTGACAATGCTGCTACCTGGTGTTGGCGGAATACAAAGTGTGAGTGCTTCCATGCCACGAACGGTGCGGGTACCGGTTGCATACATGTTACTAAAAAAGACGCTGTTGTCTGCAGTTGAATCCAAAAAAGGCGTTAAATTTTCTTTATTTCCGTAGTGCGCTAAAAAGTCAGCGCTCAGGCTTTCTACGGTAATTGTAATCACATTTGGTTTAACCTCCTGCTTATCATTAGCCACAAATCTTTTTATGGATAAGCCGCTGGTTAAAAATTTAGCATTTGCTTCCTCAAGCTCTTTTCGCATTAAATTAAATGCTTCTTTATCATCGATAAGGTTGTAAAAGTCTTTATAATTTAACTCATTATTTTTGAAGGCGGCAAAAAAGGAATAAATGCCTGCCTTACTTAATTCGTTTGCGTAGCGGTTATTTCCATGTTCGGCCCAGCTGTTTTTGACTATAAAACAAAAGGTTAGTGAAATTGCGATAAGTGTTAATGAAAAAATAACCCTTTGCTTAAAGGGAACAGTACTTTCAAAAGTTCTTTTAAAAATTTTTAGTTTATAAAAGAGCAATGTTATGGCTAAGGCAATAAGTAAAACTGCGGAGATTAGTAATGGCAATGGATACGATTCGTTAATGTTATGAATAACTTCATACGTATAAATAAGGTAGTCTACAGCAATAAAATTGAACCTGCTTTCAAATTCCTGCCAGAAAGTAAGTTCAGCGAAAAAAGAGAAGAGCGTTATGACCAGAAAGAAAAACAGTACGGCAGGGGTAAAAAACCTGTTCCATTTTTTTTGGTATTTTTTGGTCGGTATTAATAAAAGAAACAAGCTGTACAGCGTTACCAGCATAAGGCTCGTTCCCAAATCGTAAAATAAGCCCAACACAAATATTTTTAGGGTTTCGCCCAGAGAAAATGCTACATGCTGAGCCGAGGCGATAAAAAGTGCAATTCGAATTAAAAAGGAAAAAGTAAGGAAGTAGATTATAAAGGCGTAAAGAACAGCGTATCTGCCCTTAAGTAAATTCATCATTTTTTTTGATTTTTTGCAATTTACATTTGTAATCTGAAGAAATACTGAAGTTGCTTACGGCGCAAAAAAAGACAAAAAAAAAGCGACTAGAGTTTAGTCGCTTTTAAAGGTAAATTGATTAATCTTATTTTATTAATGCTACGGTTTGATTAATGCTGGCTTCGCCTGAGCTCATGTTGGTTTTTAAAGCCGCGAACCTGTCTATCGTTAATTTTGGTGTTTTTCCCATCACAATTGTATGGTTGTCTGTAGCGCCGCTCAATTTTAAATCTGAATAATCTTCAATTACGGTGTAAAGTCCTTCTGTGGTAGAATTGATTTCTGCCTGCGCATTACCTCTTAAGAAAACCTGTAAATATTTAGTCCTGATTTTTCCGTTTGTTTTTACAACTGCGTTATCTGAGGCATCGATTCTGAAAATATCGGCAACGTACACCGTGATTTTTACCAAATCCTTATCGGATGACGAGATTTTTAAAATATTTCCTTCCTGCATAATTTTCGCTTTACCCGTGTTATCATCAGTATAGCTCACACCTTCTTTTGCGCCCTGAATGAGCGTAACTTCTACATTGCCTTTGATAACAATTCTTTTGTAGTTGCTTGCTGCATTTACAGAAGTCGTTGGTTTTTTTTCTCCGGCGTTTGCGTCTGCTGCAAAAATTGAAGATGTTAAAACGATTGCGGTTAATGATGTTGCGATTAGGGTTTTGATTGAGGTTTTCATAATGCTTTATTTAAAATGATTTATTTATCGGTTTATGTTTTTTATGTTATTGTTTGTTGATAAGACGCCAAGTGGGGAAAAACGTTGCAGCCAGAATGGCGCTTTTATACGAGAATCAAAGACTAATCGACCAACGCCACGAATTTCCGGACGAACAGCATCGGCGCCAGACATAAAAAATGAAACACTATGTTATGGAACTGTTCTTTTTCTTATATTTAAAAAGAATTAAACGTGTGAATTTTTATGAAGAAAAAGGTTGTTCTAGTTCAGGATAACAAGGATATTCTGGATATTATGGACCAGGTATTGGACGAGGAAGGATTTGATGTAACAGCTTCACTATCAACAGATCCTATTAAAAATATTGATAAAATTGATCCTGATGTTGTGGTAATAGACGACAATATTAAAGGAACTAAGAAAGGTTCAAAGGTAATCCAGGAACTGAAATCGGAACCTGAAACAGAAGATATTTCTGCCATTCTAACCTCTACATCTGATAAGTTACCCCAAATTGCAGAAGAAAGTAAAGCCGACGATTTTATTCAAAAACCGTTCGACTTAGATCATATGATCGATGTGATAAAGAAAAATGCTTAGCTCTTCTCGATTGCAGGCTTAAAGGTATCGGTTTTAACTACTGCCTTAAGTTCGTGCAAAATGGTATAAAGGCCGAAATTAGTTCGGTTTACATAAATGAAGTGCTTTACACCGCGGGCCTGCTTAAACTCGGGCATTTTTGAAATTTTTTCGCCGTAAGCATATAACTTTTCGAAAAATTCATTCTTGCTGAAATCAAAAACGGGGTTGATGTAAGGCTTCGCGAAAAGCTCAATCATCTCCTTATAAGATTTATAGTAAAATTCCACCTGACCTTCAGTATCATCTTTGTGAATCATATCCAGCTTACGAAACGCTTCGATTGTTTTTTGCTTGTCGCGAATCACATCTGAGGAAATCAATGAGAAAAAAGGATAATAAAAATCATCCGGCATTTCTTTTATACAGCCAAAATCTATAACGCCAAGTTTTTCATCTGGCGTAATCATGAAGTTCCCAGGGTGCGGATCGGCATGAACGGCTCTTAATTCATGCTGCTGAAAATTGTAAAAATCCCATAGCGCCTGTCCGATTTTATTTCTAAGTTCTTGTGATGGATTGGTTTGTAAAAACTCTTTCAAATGTAAACCCTCAATCCAATCCATGGAAATAATGCGTTTGCCTGAAAGTTCCGGATAGTATTTTGGGAAAATTACATTATCCAGATTTGAACACGCTTCTGAGAATTCAATAGAACGCTTTACCTCCAATATATAGTCAGTTTCTTCCAGCAAACGCTCTTCAACTTCTTTTATATAGATGTTAAGTTCTTTTTCAGACATGCCCAATAAACGGAAAGCAAAAGGCTTAACAAGCCTCAAATCTGACGATATGCTATCACCAACGCCGGGATACTGAATTTTTACGGCCAGTTTTTTGCCGTTTAAAGTGGCCTGATGTACCTGCCCGATTGATGCAGCATTGGTTGAATTTATATTGAAGCTGTCATAAATTTTATCAGGTGTTTTGCCGAAGTTTTTTGTAAAAGTTCTTACAATTAACGGCCCTGATAGCGGAGGTGCATTGTATTGTGATTGCGTAAACTTATCCACGTATGATTTTGGAAGTATGTTTTTATCCATACTTAACATTTGCGCTATTTTTAAGGCACTACCTTTTAACTCGCTCAGCGATTTATAAATATCTGTGGCATTGTCTTCATTAAGCTGCTCTCTATCCAACTCAGGATTAAAAAGTTTTTTAGAATAATGCTTAATGTAATTTCCACCGATTTGGAAGCCTGTTTTAACAAATTTAGCTGAACGCTCTACTTTAGTTACCGGAATACTGTTTTGTTCTTTCATCAATTAAAACCCCATACGCTCTTTAAACTGCCCGTTTCTACTTAGAAATTTTCCGTACTCAAATAAATTGTCGATAGGAGAGTGTTGAAACAAATCAAAAGTTACATTAATCCCTTTTTCGATGGCCTCATCCGTCTTTTCGAAACCGTCACTGTCATCATTTATCCAAAAATTAAGAATAAATGCAAACTGAATCCATAAAGCATCCTTATACCTTTTGCTTAGAAAGCGACGCTCGGCAAGTTCACCATTTTCTAAGCCTTCATTGATGATTTCTTCTGCAAAGTTTTCAAAAATTGGTTTAACCCCGGCCAGTACATTTGGCGTAGAGAACTTCCCTTTATAATTCTTTAAGCTATAAATTATGAAGCTGCGCTGGTTTTTTAAATTTTCTGCGTAGCTGTAGAAAAATGAAAGCATTTTTTCTCTTGAGGAATACTGAAGCCAAACTTCCTGCTGCTTAATGGTATTGATTGTTTCGAACGTTAACTCAAACCAGATGTTCTTTTCTATGCTTTCAAAAGAAGCATAAAACTGGTAAAAATCTGCTTCGGTTATTTTAAGTTTTTTGGTGAAACTGTAAACCGATTTAGGTTTTTCATTGTTTGTTAAAACATAATCAAGATAAGCAGTACGAATTTGTTGAGCAGTTGCCATATAGCTGTTTTTTACAATGATAACGTTAATATCATACCCTTGTTTTTCTAAGCAGTAATTTGTTAATCATGTTAATGTAATAATCACTTTCAAAATATTTGAAAGTTGGTTTTCTGGCTAAAATCTATAGTTATTTAGTTTTGTCAACTGCCTTATAAAACTAAAAAAATTAGTATAATTGTAAGTTATTTAACGAAACTGACATGATTGAACTTAATGATATGCTCTATGGGAAAATGGAATTTTCGGCGGTTTTTGCGGCACTCCTGGAAACAGATGCGCTGAAAAGGTTGGCGGGTATTCATCAGAGCGGTGCAATATTTCTGGTTAATCCAGACATCTGTCATACCCGGTTGGAGCATGCAATTGGTGTTGCCAATGCTGATAAAGAAACTTGGAGGTTCTGAACTCGAACAAATCGCGGGTTTGCTTCATGATGTGTCGCACACGGCGTTCTCTCACGTTGGCGATTATGTATTTGAAAATGCTGATGAAGATTTCCACGAGAAGGTATTTGCCGAGGTGTTATACAAATCTGAGATACCTGATGTTTTAAGGAAATATGGATATGACGTAAATGAGATTTTGTACGGGAAGTTCGAAATTTTAGAGCAGCCTTTGCCCTTGCTTTGTGCAGATAGGTTAGATTATACGTTAAGAGATGGCATTTACGCTGGGATTATCTCAAGGCAAAAAGCAAAAACTTTTTTAGCGGCGGTGGTACTTAATGAAGGGCGAATTGCAGTTAATAATCAGGCAGAGGTATTATGGATTAATGAAACCTTTATCAAGCTGAACGATGAGTTTTTCAGGTTGCCGCTTTATTTATACGCGAATGGTAAAATGGCTGAACTGATTAAGGAATTACTTGTTAAAGGGGTTTTAACAGAAGGTGATTTATTTAAAACTGATACGATGTTATTAAATAAAATAAGGAGTCACTCTTTTGGATACAGTGCCATAAAGGCTATAAAGCAATTAAAAGGTGTTGGTGATTTTATCAGGCATGGAGCGGTGCCAAAAGTTAAGCCCAGGACTTTAAACGCCTTATTGGCTTAATAATTTTCCTGTTATCGCTTTTTGCTAATAATTATCTGATGGAAAACATTATCGTAATTGTAGATGTTTCTAGTTAAAATCCTGCACATGGAAACGTCTAAAAGCAAAATGAATAGGCCGCAAAATAATCCGGAAACTAAGTTAGATGACTGGAACGACCGACTGGAAGAAAATCTTGAACCGGCGCAACACAATGATGTTGAGGCAGATGAAAAAGCAAAACTATTTTCCGAAAAGTTTCAAAATGAAGAAGATGGGGATAATAAGACCGAATAGCTGATTGTAACGAGATTTAAAGCCTACCTTTCTTTTAATTTGTCGGCATCAATTTAATTATGTGCCTGCAAATGATGTTGTACATCATTCAGATTTCTAAGAATTAGTAGTAAATCATTTTCGGCAACAAAATAATTTTACATCAACCGGCTGTTTTATTACATCAAATGTAAATTCATTGATGAAATAACGTTAATTTTTGCCTCTCGACTTTTCTTCTATGTTCTTAAATAGTATATTGCCTTACTATTTAAGAAGAAATGCAAATTATCTCCGAATCAAATTAGTAGCTATGAAAAGGGCTGCTTTTTTAGTTTTTACTATACTATTTTTCTCTCTAGCCAATAAAACCTTTGGACAAAATGTTTCCAACGAGGGAACTGACTTTTGGTCCGTGTTTCCTACACATGTGCCTAGCGGCGGTGCGTTGGCAAATCTTGCAGTATTTGTAACTTCTAAATCTGCATCAGAGGTTACGGTAAGTTGTGGCACGTGGTCTGAAACTAAAGCCATTGTTGCAAATACGGCAATCCGCTTCGATGTGCCAAGAAGTAACGCCTATGTTGATTTAACCGAATCGAATACTAATCTTGTTAATAGAGGCATCCATATTAAAGTTAAAGATGGTATGCCAAAAGTTTCTGCGTATACACATATTTACGGTAACGCCAGGTCTGCCGCATCATTGATTTTGCCTTATGAAACCTTAGGCCAAACGTATTACTCCATGAATTACACTCAAAGTGCAAATGGGAATAATTTTCTGGCGATTGTTGCTGTAGAAGACAATACAACTGTTTTATTGCATGAAAAAACTGGCGGCGTTAAAACAATTAAGCTGCTCAAAACAGGCGATGTTTATGAATATATCTCTGGTTCCGATGATTTGACTGGTGTTTTCGTCGAAACTGATCCATCAACATCCTCTTGTAAAAGATTTGCTGCTTTTTCAGGAACGTCGGTTATCTCGATTGCCTGCACTGGTTCACAAGATCCTTTGTTTCAACAATTATATCCAACGGTTAGCTGGGGGAGAAATTATGGGATCGTACCTTTTGCGAAGAGAAAGTATATACTCAGGATTCTGGCTCAGGATGATAATACCAAGGTAACCTACAACGGACAAACTTACACCATAAACAAAGGGCAATTTATTGAAAGCGAACAGCTTACTGAATCTACTTTTGTTACGGCCGATAAGCTCATAAGTGTTGCTCAATATTCATTAACACAGGGATGTTCTTCGGCGGTAGGCCTACAAACAATCGGCGACCCGGAAATGGTTATGTTAAATCCAGTAGAGTTCAACATTAAAACGATAACCGTTTTTTCGTCAACGCTTCAAAATATTACCGAGAGATATATCAATGTGTTGATGTTAACTAGTAAATCTTCAACATTTAAGGTAGACGGCGTTGCGCCTGCAACACCATGGCAACCGGTAATCGGCAATTCATTGTACTCTTTTAATCAGATTCCCGTAACAGGAACCTCAAATAATTCTACTTTTAAAAGCTTGACATTAAATGCCGATGATGGATTTAATGCAATTGCCTACGGCTTTGGCCAGGCTGAATCTTACTCTTATTCTGCCGGGACAAACCTTTCCTCGAATAATTATTTAACTGTTATTAACGAAGCAAATAAAGAAGAAAGTCAGAATGGTTGCATTAATTCGAAGGCTAGTTTTAAGATAAATTTACCATACAAACCCGATAAAATTAAATGGACTTTAGATGCGGAAGCGGCCAGTGAAACGACGGATGCACCAGAAGTGAAAGTAATAAACGGGCAAACCTTTTACACTTACAAATACCCTGCTGATAAGATTTATTCAGTTGCTGGCGACCATAAGTTAAATGTAATTGCTCATGTACCCAACAATGAAACCAGCTGCCAAAACGGTGATCTCGAAACCAATTATATTTTTACAATATATGATTTACCGACTTCCAATTTCGAGGTCGCAGCTAGTAGCTGTGCAAAGTCTGAAATTGCTTTTACAGACAAAAGCCTATCAAATTCTGTAGATTTCGCGGTAACGGGCTGGGCTTGGGATTTCGGCGATGGAACTACTTCCACTGAGCAAAATCCTAAACACGCTTACGCAAAAGAGGGTTCATATAAAGTGAGTTTAGCCGTTAAATCCGGAACTGGCTGCTATTCTGACCCGTTTATTAAATCGATTAAAATTAACCCGTTGCCGGTGTCGAATTTTACGGCATCACTAAATACCTGTATAAATACTGATTATGTAGTAGCGGACAACTCTACGATAAGCGTTGCGCAAAGTCCAAACACGATTGTAAACTGGAGTTGGGATTTTGGAGATGGAACCAAAATTGATAAATCTACAAAAGCGCCGTTCGCCTATCAATACAAAGCAACAGGAAGTTATACGGTTTCGTTAATAACGACTTCGGCAGAAGGTTGTGTAAGTGCTGCATACACCCAAAATGTATTAGTGACTGATTTGCCGGTTGCCGATTTTACCACGCCGGCGGTTTGCTTTGCTGATGGTTTAGCGAAGTTTACGAACACATCCAAAAATATCAGCGGCAGCAGCAATGGCCTTACTTACGAATGGAATTTTGGCGACCCAAATTCGCCTGCTAACAAATCCACCGATATGGATGGAAAGCACACTTTTTCAGCAGCAGGCGATTATACCATCACACTCAAAATTAAAAATGAGAACGGTTGCGAAACTACAACTTCAAAAGTTTTTACGGTAAATGGCCAGGTTCGGGTTGCAGATTTCTCTATTCAGAATGAAAATAATTTATGCAGCAACAAGGATGTTGTAATAAACAATCTCTCTGTAGCGGTTTCCGGCTTAATTACTAAAATCGAAATTTATCAGGATTTTGCGGCGAATCCTAATCTACCACCAATCATAATAAACTACCCCAAAGCAGATGATATCCATTTATCTTATCGTCCTTTTGGTGGTAACGCAAACCGAAATTCTACCATTCGCTTCGTTGCATATTCTGGCGAAACTTGTTTCCTGGAAACATCAAAAGTTATCGAGCTGAAGCCTTCGCCAATATTGGAGTTCGCTGATATTCCGGCAGCCTGCCAAAACGATGGGTCAGTCGTTATTAATCAGGCTAGAGAAACTTCGCTGATTTCAGGAACAGGAACTTACTCGGGAGAAGGGGTAGACGCAGAGGGAAATTTCAATCCAAAGTCTGTAGATGTTGGTCAGCATTTAATTACGTACACTTTTGTTCCAACAAGTGGTTGCACGGAATCGATAACCAAAACCATAAACGTTTATAAATCTCCAACTGCAGATGCGGGGGCAACCCTCTACATTCTTGCCGGCGGTCAGGTTACCATCCCAGCAGTTGCAGAGGGTTCAATGTTAACTTATAAATGGTCGCCATCACTCGGCCTTGATCATGATAATGTACTAAATCCGGTTGCATCGCCTGAAAAGGATACTAATTATCAACTTACTGCCACCACTAGTGATGGCTGTAGCGTAATTGTGCCGGTAACAGTGAAGGTTTTGCAAGCCTTGGTTCCGCCAAACTCCTTTACGCCAAATGGCGATGGTGTTAACGACCTTTGGACGGTAAAATATTTGGAAAGCTACCCAAAGGCTACGGTAGAAGTATTTAACAGAAACGGCATGCGGGTTTTCTTTAGTAATGGATATAAGACCCCATTCGATGGAAATTATCAAAATGAGCCCTTGCCTGTTGGCGTTTATTACTACCTTATCAATCCACGAAATGGCAGAAAAACAGTAACCGGACCCTTAACTATAATTCGATAAAATTGAAAAAATATACGATAATTTTCCTGACTTGTTTTGTTTGTTTTAAGTTGTCTGCTCAGCAGAAGCCGCAATACACGCAATACATATTCAATCAATATCTGCTCAACCCGGCACTATCGGGAATCGAAAATTATATTGATTTTAAGGCTGGTTTCAGGAAACAATGGTCGGGCATTACCGATGCGCCGCAAACTTCATTCGTATCAGCACATTGGGCGCTCGGCGACAACCACCTTTGGAGTAATGCTTTAACCTCGTTCCCCGAGCAAACCGGTGATCCAATGGATAGAAATTATACACAAAATTATACTTCATCGCCAGCGCATCATGGTATGGGTGTTACGGTTGTTCAGGATAAAGCAGGGCCTTTGTCGCGTTTGGATGCAAACCTGACTTATGCCTATCATTTGCAGCTTAGCAATTCCTTTAATTTATCAGTTGGCGCTGCTGCCGGTGTATCCAGCATTAAGCTTGATGTTAATGCATTAACTTTTCCCGATAGCCAAACAGATCCGGCGCTTTCTAATGCAATTGTGAGCCAGCTAAAGCCCGACTTAAGTATTGGCATCTGGTTGTACGGGGCGAGGGTGTTCGCCGGTATTTCTGCACAACAGGTTTTAGGACAACGCCTAAATTTTACCAATTCAGATAATTACAATCTTGGGAAGGAGGTGCCACATTTCTTCGCAACAGCTGGTTATAAATTCTTTTTGGATGATCAGATTGCGGCAATTCCTTCTGTAATGGTTAAGTACGTTCAGCCCTCGCCTGTTTCTTACGATCTGAATCTGAAGATAGCCTTTAAAGATAAGCTTTGGTTGGGCGGAAGCTACAGAAGAGATGACTCATTTGCTGCTATGGCCGGGTTCAACATTGGTAAAATGGTTAACCTTACTTATTCTTATGATTTTACCACGTCAGAATTAAACACGGTAAGCAACGGCAGTCATGAAATTGTTTTGGGGCTTTTGCTTAACAACATCTACAAAGTACCATCGTACATTAAAATGTGGTAGTAAAACAAACCAAAAAGCCTAAAGTTCCTTCCTCAACCGGGCTACCGGAATGTTCATTTGCTCACGGTATTTGGCAACAGTTCTCCGGGCAATGTTGTAACCACGGTCTTTCAAAATTTCAGTAAGCTTTTCATCAGCAAGTGGCTTACGTTTATCTTCATTGCCGATACAATCTTCGAGTATTTTTTTAACCTCTTTGTTTGATACTTCCTCTCCGTTTTCAGTTTGAATTGCTTCAGAGAAAAAAGATTTTAATAAGAAGGTTCCAAATTCTGTTTGCACATATTTCGAATTTGCAACCCTGGAAACAGTAGAAATATCCATGTCAATTTTGTCAGCAATATCTTTCAAAATCATTGGGCGCATTTTACGCTCATCTGCTGTTAAAAAATATTCGTATTGGTAATGCATAATCGCATTCATGGTTTTTAACAGCGTTTGCTGTCTCTGTTTTATTGCGTCTATAAACCATTTCGCAGAATCAAGCTTTTGTTTTACAAACTGCACGGCTTCTTTTAGTTTTTTATCTTTTGAAGATGCTTTATCGTAATGCTCGAACATTTCCTGATAAGAACGGCTAACCTTAAGTTCAGGCGCATTTTTAGAATTCAAAGTCAAAATTAACACACCATCATTATTGCTGATGTGGAAATCGGGAATGATTTGCATTTGTTTGGTGGTTACCTGATTGGCATCACCGGGTTTTGGGTTTAAACGAAGTATTTCATTTACGACTTCTTTTAATTCCTCACTGTCAAGCCCTAAGCTTTTCTCTAATTTATCGTAGTGTTTCCTTGTAAATTCGTCTAAATAATTTTCGACAACATTCATTGCTTTTACAATAATCGGGTTGCCAGCATCTTTCCTTTTCAGCTGTATTAATAAGCATTCTTTTAAATCTCTAGCCCCAATGCCCGGAGGGTCGAAACTCTGGATTAGTCTTAACATTTCTAGAACATCCTCTTCCTCAACCATAACGTTCTGCGAAAAGGCTAAATCATCAATCATAGAGCTTAGCGGCCGGCGTAGGTAGCCATCATCGTCTAAACTGCCAATAATTTGCTTTCCAATGATAAAATCCTGGTCGGAGAGTGGAATTAAGTCTAGTTGCTCTTGTAAACTTTCAAAAAAAGTGCTTTCTATAGCGATGGGTGTTTCCTTCTTTTCTTCATCATCATCACCATTGTTGTAGCTGGTGCTGTAATCATTCGTATTATCGTCCTGAAGATAATCATCTACATTAAACTCATCCATGCTGGTATCTTCTGATGATTTCTCATAATCGTCAGGACCATCATTTAAGTCATCGTATTCACCTTTTGGCTCATCTGCTGTCATTAAACTTGGATCTTCCAGCGCCGGATTTTCTTCAAGTTCTTCTTTTACCCTTGTGTCTAAAGCAACTGTTGGCACCTGCAACAATTTGATAAACTGTATTTGTTGCGGAGATAATTTCTGTAATAATTTTTGTTGTAGGTGTTGCTTTAACATATTTTATATAAAAGGGTAGGGCAAAAATAAACAAATCATATCAGATATTTTCGACAATCGGTAGCAATGGTTTGTATAATTTGGCGAAATTATTTCGACAAACGTTTGTTTGGAACGTAATGTTTGCTAAATTCGTTAGAAACCATTCTAAACTTAATCAAACTATTATGAGTATTGTAAAAGAATTTAAAGAGTTTGCTATAAAGGGCAATGCATTCGATTTAGCCGTCGGCGTAATCATTGGAGGTGCCTTTGGTAAGATTGTAACGAGCGTTATCGATGATTTAATCATGCCAATTGTTGCGGCAATGGTGGGTAAACCCGATTTTAGCAGCATCTATTTTGCTATGGGAAAGGGTGCGGAGCTTATTCCGAAAGGTGCTTCACTAGCTGATGCAAAAAAAGTTGCTCCGGATGCGGCCATATTTGCATACGGTAACTTCATAACGGTTGCCATTAATTTTTTACTCTTGGCTCTGGTTGTTTTTATTATGGTTAGAGCAATCAATAAGATGAAGAAAAAGGAAGAAGCTGCCGCAGTAGTTGCACCGGTTGTTCCAACAAAAGAAGAAATGCTCTTAACTGAAATCAGAGATTTACTGAAAACAAAAGCTTAAATATTAAACAAGGTTCGCAGGTATTGCGAACCTTGTTTGCTAATAACTCCTTTTAACCTTTGGGTCGGTAACGATAATGTAATCTCCAAGGTTTTTAAATTTCCCCCAGTTTGGATTATCAAAACTTTCATCTGAAAATGCTGAAACGTTTAAAATGTGCAGTTTCGGTGCATATTTCTGGAGTTTCGCAAGCGCTCCAAGTTTTTCATCGCTGTGGAAACGGCCATTTATTTGCAGCACTTTAATCCCTTTATGCTCTTTAAATAACCTGGCTATAGACCAGGCCATTGTTGCATCCCACAGGTTTTGTGTTTGATAAATTTTCATTGGTCCCATGCTGTGGCCACCCAATGTTTCCAAAAACTTTTCGTTATAGCGTCCATTAGCCGTATCAATAGGTAAGGGCGGTAGAAATGAAGCGCTGCTTTTTGGTAAATTTTTCAAAACATCCAATCCATCCATGGTTACGGCATTGCTGTATCGCATGGCAGCATTAGCGCCAATTACCTTTATTTTATTTTGCCTTGCATATTCCATCAGCGGACGATAATCTTTATAGTTTGGCCACGCTCTGCCTTCTTTTATAAAATTTTTTTCGGATATCAAGCCCGCCAGATACTCGTCAATAACCGGCTGTGTATCCGTATAAAACATTTCCATAGTCAATACAGTCTTTTTTGGAAAAGCTTCACATAGTTGTTTAAAAATTTCGGATTCTAAGTAATGTCCGGTAGAATCGTTGTGGTCTTCACCATAAAATAACACGTCGGCTGTGCTCATGTCTTTTATGATATCCGCTAAAGAAATTACACTTTGCTTTTTAACATCGTAAATTTTATAGGTTGTGCTGTTTATTTGTGCCGAAAGTGTTGTCGAAACGAGTAAAATAATAAATAATAACGAAATCTTCATGACCTCAAAATACTAAAATATTTTTCACCGACGAAATAATGCATCTTACCGATTGTTTGCTGATTTTCGAAGATTTGCGATGAATTAGCTTAATGCTTATGAATACTTTTGATTATTAAAATTTACACAAATGGAAAATTTAAATAATAATATAACAACTAACCGCTCTGGCAGAATGCTGAGTGGATTAGTAATTGTAATAATCGGGCTTGCTTTTCTTTTAGATAATATGGGCTTTGATATTCCTCACTGGGTATTTAGCTGGCATACATTTTTAATTGTGATAGGGATTTTTGTTGGCGTAAGGCGCAATTTTAAGGGTATAGGGTGGTTGATAATGGTTTTGATTGGTACGTACTATACCATTGATGACATTACAGGACTTGATTTTGACGCATCAAAATATGCTTTGGGTGTTGGGCTGGTGGTTTTGGGTGGTTTCCTGATACTAAAACCTAAGGGTAATGGTTTCAAGAAAAGACGCAGAGATGGCCTGGGAGATAATCTCGGTGCCGGAACAGAAAACTTTTCTTCGGGCAACAAAAAATCAACCAGCGAAGATTTTGTGGAGGCGACAGCAATTTTTGGTTCGACCAACCAGGTTGTTTATTCAAAAAACTTTAGAGGGGGAGATGTTACGGTATTTTTTGGCGGTGCAGATATTAACCTTACCCAGGCAGACTTTATTCAGGACACCGTTTTTGATGTTACAGCCATTTTTGGTGGCGTTAAATTAATTGTGCCAGCGAACTGGATAATCAAAACCAACGGAACACCAATATTTGGTAGCATTGAAGATAAACGCGGTCATTTAATGCAAACGGGAGAAGTGCAGAAAACATTAATTATCGACGGAACAGTGCTGTTCGGTGGGATAGAAATTAAAAGCTTTTAAAGTTGGCGGCATCAATGCTGCATTTTTATGAGATTCTGTGTGCTTTTCGAACTTGCTGCAGCAACTGCCTGGTGCATGTTAATTATATGGCGAAACAGTATCAACAAGAAAGACATCGAAACTCAGTTCTGACCATTTTAAATTGAATGCCTGTAACTGCGGTTATAATTTAAGAGTCCCTAAAAAACGTTAACTGAACTAAATAAATAAGTTTTGACAACAAGACCTTTATCAGTACCTCAAATTAAAAGAACTGCGCTGAGCATAGCATTAGCATGGCTAATTTTATGTGCCGTTGGGCTTCATTATGTGGTAAATTTTTCATGGTTAATTTCATTTACCGATAGCACAATAACTAATCTGCTTTTGGCTTTGGCCTGCATAAGTGTAAGTAATATGCTTGGGTACTATCAACCAAAAAACGAGCGGATTTTATATGTGTTGATAATTACCTTGGCATTAACGCTGGTTATCATTTTTATAGCCAAATATGCGCTCCTGTATATTTTTACGGATTTTAAAGAATATAAAGATTTTTATAACTTTTCTTTTGCATTTCGTGGATTGATATCTTTTATGTGCCTTGGCTGGTGCGCCCTTGCCAACATTTTGTGGTATCGGTTGGAAGAACAATCGGAAACCCAGGGCAGGCTTTTAACTGCGCAAAACCTGGCGAAAGAGGCCGAATTAAACAAACTTCGTCACCAGTTGCAACCACATTTTCTGTTCAATAGTTTAAATTCTGTTTTTGCACTTACCATGGTTAATCCTAAGGAAGCTGGAGTGATGATAACCAAACTTGCCTCATTTTTACGCGGTACACTCAAACGCGATGATGAACTTTGGGTTTCGGTTGAAGAAGAAATGGAGTACATTCAATTGTACCTGGATATTGAGAAAGTTCGTTTCAGTCATCGTTTAAATATAGAAGTTAATGTTGAAGAAGATACACTAAACCTCTGCCTGCCTGGAACATTACTACAGCCTATTGTTGAAAACGCCATAAAGTTTGGGTTATACAATACCTCATCAGCCATTACAATAAAAGTTGATGTTTGTGTTGAGCAGGATGTTTTGCATTTAAGGGTACAAAATCCATTCGACCCTGAAATGCGGGCAACAGGCGGCACCGGCTTCGGTTTAACAGCAATTAAGCGTAGATTATATTTGTTATTTGCCAACCCACACCTTTTGCAAACAGAAATTGAGGCAAATAATTTATATATTACGACTCTAAAAATTCCGCAGAAAAATGATCAAAACCATATTAATTGATGATGAGCCTTTAGCACGAGATATTGTAAAATTCTACCTTTCGGAACATAAAGAAATTGAAATAGTGGCCGAGTGCTGCGATGGTTTTGAAGGTTTGAAGGCGATAACGCAACATAAGCCCGATTTAATTTTTCTGGATATACAGATGCCAAAAATCAGCGGCTTCGAAATGCTCGAACTGGTAGAAGATAAGCCTGCCGTAATTTTTACAACAGCCTTTGATGAATATGCCATTAAGGCCTTTGAGGTTAATGCGGTAGATTATCTGCTGAAGCCAATTGATAAAGCGAGATTTGATTCTGCTATTAAAAAATTGCCCTCACGGTTAAACCAGACTGAAAATACTGAAGCAGTTTTAGATGCAGCGGCTATGAGTCCGGCGCAAAGCAGCAGGGTCGTGGTTAAAAAAGATGGCGTAATTAAAATCATTCCTGTCGGCGATATTAATTACCTGGAAGCAGATGATGATTATGTGAAATTGAGTACCGCTGATGGAGCTTTTTACAAGAATAAAACGATGGCGTTCTTTGAGCAGGCGCTTGATGCTGGGCAATTCATTCGCATCCATCGTTCCTATATCATTAATCTGGCACAGGTAACAAAAATAGAGTTGAAAGAGAAAGATAGTTATGTGGTGTTATTAAAATCGGATATCTGGTTACCAGTAAGCAAAACCGGGTATGTTAAGTTAAAGGCGGCTTTGGGTCTGTAATGCCTTAGCCTTCTAAATTTATTCTGAAACGAATCATTACATTTGCAATCTGGTAGAAAATAAAAAATTAAACACACTTGCAATTGTAGAGAAATCGCTTTATATTTGCACCTCTTAATTTTGAAATTACAATAAGATAATATACAGTCATGAAAAGAACATACCAACCTTCGCAAAGAAAGAGAAGAAACAAACACGGCTTCCGCGAAAGAATGGCAACAGCTAACGGCAGACGAGTATTAGCATCACGTCGTGCTAAAGGAAGAAAAAGATTAACAGTTTCTGACGAACGCAAGCATAAAGCATAATTTTTGATTGCTTTTCCGATTAGTCGGAACTGGCAGATCAGAATCTGCAATTATCAATCAAAAATATATGTACACATTCAGGAAAGAAGAACGGTTATGCAGCAGAAAACATTTAGATCTGCTGTTTAAAAACGGTTCTTCTTTTTTATTATATCCATTTCGTATTTCATATCTTTTTGTTAATGCTCCGGCCGAAGTTCAGGCGCAGGTTGTAATTAACGTTCCTAAAAAAAGGTATAAAAGAGCGGTAGATCGCAATTTATTAAAACGTCGCATTCGCGAAGCCTACCGCTTGCACAAGCAGGAAAGCTTATATTTAAATCTTCCGGAAAGCAACGGCTTACTGTTATTTTCAATTCAGTTTGTAGGAAAAGACAAGTATGAGTTTTCTTTTATAGAGAAGAAATTAATAGCAACCTTTAAGCGCTTTCATAACCTTATCGCACCTGATGAAACTGGTAAATAAAATATTTGGCTGGTTCTTTTTAGGCTTGATAAGAATTTATCAGTATGCCATATCGCCAATGCTTGGTGCGAACTGCAGATTTACACCAACCTGCTCACAATATGGCATAGAAGCCATCAGAAAGTACGGGCCGTTTAAAGGGGGATGGATGGCTTTGAAGCGTATTGGCCGTTGCCATCCATGGGGAGCGCATGGACACGACCCTGTTCCGTAGCGTCTCAGCATGTGCGGATACTTTTACGTTTTCATCTTTTAGCATATCTTTGTGCATGCCAAAAATACTTTTGTTAGAAACCGCTACTTCTTTTTGTTCTGTTGCCTTATCCATAAACGGAGAAATTATCGCGGTTAAAGAAGCCTTTAATCAGAATCTGCATGCAGGTAATCTCACTTTGTTTATCGAAGACGTTTTCACCAGGTCCAATTTAAAATACAATGATTTGGATGCGGTTTGCATAAGCAAGGGGCCAGGCTCTTATACAGGACTTAGGATTGGTGTTTCTACCGCTAAGGGTTTGTGTTACGCCCTGGAAAAGCCCTTAATTGCTTTAGAAACGTTGGAAATGATGGCGGCGGGTTTTATCATTCAAAATCCTGATTACACAGGATTGATTTGCCCAATGATAGACGCAAGAAGGATGGAAGTATACACCTCTGTTTTCGATTCCAACCTGCAGCTCGTTGAGCCGACTTCTGCAAAAATTATTGACGAGCATAGCTTTGAAAATTTATTATCAGCGCACAGGATTACTTTTTTGGGCGATGGTGCAGCAAAATGTAATGAAACACTAAAGCATGAGCATGCATTTTTTAGTGATGCAAATTTCAATTCGGCAACTAATATGGCCCAATTAGCCGAACAAGCTTTCAGCGAAGCTAAATTTGAAGATGTTGCCTACTTCGAGCCATTCTATCTTAAAGATTTCGTGGTTACGCAGCCCAAAAAAAAGGTTTAATCTTTACTTCTTTTTAAAAACAGAAAATAAATTTTTAAAGAAGCTACCGCCCTCATTATCGTTGATGCCTGGCATCACATCGCTAAACTGAGGATGATTTACAACGTTGCCAAATTTAATTCCAACACCCATATAAAATGAGGCGCCATTTGGACCGCTTCCAATAGTATAATCGTTTTTCAATACTGCAGATGCGGTACTGGCACTCGAAATTAAGTTATCGGTACCCATAAAAATCTCGAAATTTGGTGTTTGATATTTGCCTTGTAAACCAACCATAAATACATTGTTTAGGTTGTAAAGTGGGGTTATGCTTCCAGACAAATCGTTGTATCTGAATGTGTTTACGAAAGCTAAATCCCCGCCGCGGTAAAATAAATTTTTCGAAATGGCTAAAGCAGGCTTGTAAAAACCATAGTTTTTTGAAATATAGATGTCGGCTTTGGCATTTGTTAAAGCCAAAAATTTGTCTGGCTGCTCCGAAAGTTCGAAAATATCCCTGATTTCCCTGTTTGTATTGGCCTGATTGAAAGCAATGTTATCGATGTTTTTCAGGGTGTTAACCGTTGTGCTGTGTGTATTATTTCGCCACCAGATAAAGCCCAGGTCTTTAACATTGGCCATTAAAAAAAGTCCCTTTTTAGTCGTGTAGTTTGTGCTGAAACCAATTGATAAGCCAGGATTCTTGAATGTCGGGATAACGGTATTACGGTTAATTTTATTTTCGTCGTTAAAGTTGCTCGAATATGTTCCTGCAAGACCAATATTTAGCGAATTTGTTTCTGGGCTGACATACAGATATGAATCAGAAATGTTTAAATCATTGTATATTATTCCACTTAGTAAACTCGCTTTTACCCCGAAGGCCAATCTTTTATTATAGTTTTCACGATAGGTAAAGCTAAACTGGTGATAGGATTGTTGGTAGCCTTTTGCGTTGAAGATATCATTTAGTTCAGTTTGCTGTGGAAATCTTGTATAGGAATCGAACACGGCAATGCTTTCATTTGGATAATCTACTTGCGCATCAGAACGGATTTGCCAGGCAAAACCCATTTCTTTCTGGTATTTATAGGATTGGAATATTCTTAACGTCAGCACATAAACATTGCTGTTTTCATATATATGATTAATGTTTCCCGTTCCGAGCGGCAGCGTTCGTGTATCGTTTACGCCATCAACAATTAATCGACGCACAACCGATTCTGCATCACCTTTATTGGCACCATTTACCCCAAAATAGGGCAGAAAAAAATTCGATGAAAACCTTCTCGATGAATCTAGGGTAAACGATTTTTGGGATGGATTTTCAAAGGCATCAAACATGGTTTTTGTTCCAAATAGCGCATATTGTTGAGCGAAGGAGTTACTGAATGAAATAAAAAGAATGAGTACAAGTAGAAGTTTCTTCATTTAATTTGCGTTTTCCTGGTTTTGATATTAACGATTGCTGGTTGAATCTGGTATTTCGGCCTGTAAATATTTGTTTAAAAGCACGTTAGTGATGAATTTGTTTTTGTCGGCACTCATCTGATAATAAAATGTATCGAAATTTTTCAAGCCGCTATCCGCCCGAAGGTGTTTGTAGAACGGCGTTAACACATTGCCCCTGAAGATTTCAGCTGAGGTTTTTGTGTTAATATAATAACTAACATTTGATGTAGTAGAAAGTTGGTTCAGCGCATCCTGATATTGCGGCAACTCAATTAATAACCGGTTATTCTTATAGCTGCTTAGAAAAGACTGCACTGTGCTTGCGTTATTCGCGAAAACTAAATTGTTATCAATTATTGTGTAATATGGCCGACGAAATTTTTTAAAAGGCTCTCCAAAAAAGGCATATAGTATGTCTGATGATTTAAGGATCTTGATTTCATCATTATAATCTGCGCTAACGTCTATAAGCAACTGCTTCACTTTTTCTCCGTTAGATAAGGCGATAGCGCCTAGTTTTTCGGAAGTGCTGAGCTGGAAACTTATAAACTGATTTTTTACGTAAGGCTGGAAAATCGAATTTAAGTCAACTCTGTATTCATTTTTTACCGATTTCAATAAGGCATCAACTTTCGTTGTTTCTTTCTTGCTCAACTGCCAGGCAACAAGTTTTTGCAGCCAGTTTTTGTAGTTATCATAAGCAAACAGACTGTAGTTTGCGGTATTGTCTGGCAACAGATTAGTAATGCTTATTGCCTGTGCGGGTATTTGTTCAAAAAGCTTTAAATAATTATCGCCCGCTTTTAGTTCGGTATTGCCATTGAAAAGTATTTTCTCTTTACTGAAATTGTAGTTCAGCGAAGCAAAACTGTTTTGTTTTTCAAAAAGCGACAGCTCGCCATTTATTTTGCCCGCCAAAATGGTTTTTAACAAAAGGGGCGCTTGGTTAAAATTGATGTATAAATTTGCCAGTACATTTTTATTTAGCAAACTGTTTTCCTTAATATATTCTGTAAATGGATTTTCATCCAACCGAACTGCAGCATCATCAATTAATTTTTTCGATGTGGAAATTGTTAGTACCTGATCCTGAACGCCGACGAAAAAGGTAATACTTTTACTAAAGGCGATGGTAAATAGTTGGTCTGTTTCTTTGGCAACGGCTTTCCTGCTTTTTAGATAGTTAAAAAACTGACGGTAATTTTTATCTTCCTGTAATTGAACCGTAATTAAAAAATTAAGCTTTTTCTCTTCATCGGGTAGAACGCTCAGGTAAATTTGTTGCTCTGCAAAGTAGCTGTTTAAAACATTATCGTTAACAATATTTTCTTTCAGGCTTTCGAGTAAAGTCAGCTTTTCTGTTCCTAAAACCTGCTGTAGTAAAGTCTGCCCCTCCAAAATCTGATAAAAGCTCTTATCGTTCTGAAAGGAAAAAATTATCGCCGCATTGTTAGTTGCCGATTGCAGTGCTAAATCTTTGGCGTTGTTCTCATTATTTAACTTAGAAAAATACAAGTAAGCCAAAAACGCTACGCCTGTTGTTAATGCAATTACTAGAACTAAAATTTTTCTCATCTGTTTGTGAAACAAATTTAAATTATTACATCCATTTGTACGAAGTTCTTACTCAATTTATTAATTTAGCAATTGCGTTAAGCTAAAACAATATGAACAAACGTATTATCCTTACTGCTTCTTTTTTTGGTGCTGTTGCTGTTTTATTAGGTGCTTTTGGTGCGCATGGGTTAAAGGCTTTGATTGATGCGCCTTCGTTGGAAATCTGGCAGAAAGGCGTTGATTATCAATTCTATCATACATTTGCCTTACTTTACCTTTCTACCTTTGCCCGTTATCGAAACAAGCTTATTAATATCGCTTATTTTTGTTTCACCTTTGGTATATTGTTGTTTTCTGGTTCGCTGTATCTACTTGCAACAAGAACGCTTTTACAGCTTAGTTTTGTTGATATTTTAGGGCCCATTACACCAATTGGAGGTTTGCTTTTCGTTTTAGGCTGGATAATGTTATTCTTCGCTGCTTTTAAAGATAAATAATGAACACATTCGAACCTGATATTTTTGCAGAAAGAGAAACACTTTTTGTTGAAGTTATTTTGCCTTTATCGCTTGCAAAGAACTATACTTATCGGGTGCCTTTTGATTTAAATTCACAAGTTGAGATTGGGAAAAGGGTAGTTGTTCAATTTGGAAAGCATAAGATTTATACAGCCTTAATTAGAAATATTACAACTAAACCACCCATTGCTTATGAAGCAAAATACCTGCTTGATGTTATAGATTCTGCTCCTTCAGTAACTGCTACCCAGCTAAAATTTTGGGCATGGATGACAGATTATTACATGTGTAACGAGGGAGATGTGATGGCGGCAGCTTTGCCTGCCAGCCTTAAGCTAGCTAGCGAAACAATACTTATTCTCCGTGATGAATTTGATGAAGCTGTAGTTCTTACCGAAAAAGAAGAACTAATTGTTAATGCGTTGAAAAAGCAGCAAAAGCTCACCATTAACGATGTTTCAAAATTACTGGGCCAAAAAACAATCTACCCGATTATAAATCAATTATTAGATAAAGAATTGATTTTGGTGGCCGAAGAGGTAATTCAGAAATACAAGCCACTTTTGAAATCGTTCATTATTTTAAATGAGTTTTATAATGAGGAAGAAAATCTTAAACAACTTTTTTCAATTCTAGACCGGGCACCAAAGCAGCTTGATGCATTGCTTGCCTATTTAAAATTAAATAAACAGGGTTTGCCGATTGCGAAAGATGAGTTACTTGAGGAAAGCAATTGTGGTCAGGCAGCTTTGAAATCGTTAATTGATAAAGATATCTTCACCGTGCTTAAGCGCCCGGTTAGTAGGCTCGCCTCCAATGCTGATGATTTCAGTATAAATTTTACACTCAATCCCGGCCAACAGAATGCCCTTGAGAAAATTAACACTTTTTTCGAGGAGAAAGATGTCGTTCTGCTTCATGGCGTTACCGCATCTGGCAAAACACAGGTTTACATAAAACTAATTGAACAGGTAATAGAAAACAGTGATGGACAAGTCCTATTCCTACTCCCTGAAATTGCTTTAACCACGCAAATTGTAGAACGTATAAAGCAATATTTTGGAAATTCAATTGGTGTATATCATTCGAAATTTAACAATAGTGAACGGGTAGAAATTTGGAATAAAGTTAAGCATGGTGCTTTCAAAGTAGTTTTAGGTGCCCGCTCTGCCGTATTTTTGCCGTTCCAAAATTTAAAATTAATTGTAGTTGATGAAGAGCATGAGCCATCTTATAAACAATACGACCCTGCCCCACGTTATCAGGCAAGAGATTCTGCGATTTATTTAGCTCATCTTCATCAGGCTAAGGTTGTTCTGGGCTCCGCAACACCATCTTTAGAAAGCTACCACAATGCTCTAACAGGAAAATACGGACTTATTGAAATGAAGGAACGTTTTGGCGGTGTTCAATTGCCAAATCAGCAAATTGTTAGCATTGCTGAAGAAACAAAGCGAAAAACGATGGTTTCGTATTTTTCGAGTGTATTAATAAAAGATATCGACCTGGCGCTTAGTAAGAAAGAGCAAATTGTGCTCTTTCAGAACAGACGGGGCTATGCAACCATTTTAATTTGCGCAACCTGTGGTTATACGCCAAAGTGTGTTAATTGTGATGTAAGCTTAACCTACCACAAGAGTAGTGGCAAACTTCATTGTCATTATTGCGGCTATCAGCAAAGCAGCGTTAATATTTGTCCGGCTTGCGGCTCGGTACATGTAGAGCAGAAAGGTTTTGGTACCGAGCGTATAGAGGAAGAACTTAAATTGCTGTACCCAGAAGTGAGTATTGCCCGCCTGGATATGGACACCACGCGAACAAAAAATGGTTTGCAACAGATTTTAAGCGATTTCCAGGATAAGAAAACCGATATTTTGATCGGCACACAAATGGTAGCTAAGGGGCTGGACTTTGACAATTTAAGTTTGATCGGCGTAATAAATGCCGACACCCTGCTTGGTTACCCGGATTTTAGGGCTTACGAGCGAAGCTACCAGTTGCTGGCACAGGTTTCGGGCAGGGCAGGGCGTAGGGCCGATCAGGGGAATGTATGTATCCAAACTTATGATGCAGAAAACAGAATCATTAAGCAGGTTGTAGACAATGATTACCTTGGAATGTACAATGACGAGATTGCCGAGCGTGAAAAATTCCTTTACCCGCCTTTTTCAAGGATGATTTTTATTGCTGTCAAACACAAAGATTTTAATGTTTTAGACAAGGCTGCAATGTTTCTGGCACAAACGCTTAAGGCAAAATTTGGTGCCCGGGTTTTAGGGCCTGAGCAACCATTAATAAGCAGGGTTAGAAATCTTTACATTAAGCAAATCATTATCAAAGCCGATAAGCATACTGCAATACAAAAAGTTAAAAACGTTTTGCGGGAAACGCTTACAGAATTTAATGCAATGAAAGAATATAAGAGTGTCTTAATTCAGATTGACGTAGACCCTTATTAGTTTTTGCTGTTAAAATTAAATTGTATACCTGCAGAAACAGGATTCAACAAAAATTCCCACTTATTGTACGTGTAAATATTTCTGGCAGCAAGGTTTGGCTGGGTAATGTCTTGCTTTTCATACGAGTAGTTAAAATCAAGACTGCTTTCTGCAAAAATTGAAAGATTCGGGATTATATTTATTTTAACGCCTAAAGATGGTGTCATCACCAAACCATTTTTAGTTGCATCTGCTGATTGACTTGTTGAAGCAACCATAGAATTTGCCGGAGATAATGTGCCGGTGAATCTATTTGACCTATATCCAATATCAAATGCAAAGTATGGTTGAATCCTTGAATAATTGAAGTTTTTTTCAAAACCGATTTTGAATGAATAATCCGTTACTTTTCCTTTCGCTATTTCACAGCTTTCGCAGGTATTCTGGAATTGAACATCTTTATCGCGGAAATAGTTACCGCTTATTCTATAACTGATTTGGTTATCGTTAAATTTTAAGATGGCACCATTACCAGCCATTTTAGTGTAATCCTGCGTATTTGTTTGATTTAATATTTTTGGCAACTGCATTAAGCTAAAACCTCTTAAAGCAATTGAATAATTATAATCAGCACTGGTTTGAGCAAATAATTTAGTGGTAATGGCGGTGCATAAAATCAATATGCTAATTAGTCCTTTTTTCATTTAAGCGGAGATAGATATTTAGTAAAAAGATATGTCCTCAAAATTAGAAATAAATATCAATAACGAACAAATAATTATTTTCGTCTTCAAAAACGCCTTCTATATTTTTTAGTTTTGATTTTCTGCCACTTACAATCAGGATGAAATTTTTATCTTGTTTCAACGCATAAAAAACCTACTTTTGATACTCATGGCCTACAAATTTGTTGATAATTACCGGGAAAGAGGAGCGAGAAAAAAACTTGTCGAGTTGTTATCATCTCGCGGTATTGAGGATAAAAACGTGCTTCAGGCAATCGGCAAAGTACCTCGTCATTTCTTTTTTGACGAAACATTCTGGAATCAGGCTTATAAAGACATCGCTTTCCCCATTGGCGACGGGCAGACGATTTCCCAACCTTACACTGTTGCCTATCAAAGCGAACTCTTACACATAAAAAAAGGCGATAAAGTCCTGGAAATCGGGACTGGTTCTGGCTATCAAACTTGTATTTTGATGGAACTCGGCGCCCGGGTTTTTACAATCGAACGACAAGAAAATATCTTTAACAGAACCATTCAGGTGTTGCCTGGAATGGGTTATAAGCCTACATTTTACTGCGGCGACGGCTCAAAGGGGATAGCCGAAAACGCACCATACGATAAAATAATTGTTACCGCAGGAGCACCACTTGTACCCGAAATTTTACTGAAACAACTTAAAGTCGGCGGGATTTTGGTTATTCCCGTTGGAGATGAAAAGACTCAAAAAATGGTTACCGTGCTGCGGGTAAGCGAAAATGATTTTGAAAAAATCGTATTGGATACCTTTAGGTTCGTTCCACTTGTGGGCGACCAGGCCTGGTAGAATAGTCGTATAGTTTTACGATTTGTTGCAGTAGAGGCGATTACAGAATCTTAGCTTATCGCTTCATCGCCCTGTCGAGTTCACGTTTTGTATCTCTATCTTTAATACTGTCGCGTTTATCAAACTCTTTTTTACCCTGCGCCAGTGCAATTTCAATTTTCGCGAAACCCCGTTCGTTCATAAAAATTCTTAGTGGTACAATGGTGTAGCCTTTTTCTTCGCCTTTTGCTTTCAGTTTTTTTATCTCCCTTTTTTGTAAAAGCAAGGCTCTGTCTCTTTTAATATCGTGGTGATAAAAGGAACTGTGGCTATATTCGGAAATGTGTAAGTTGCGCACGTAAAGATTTCCGCCAATAAACATGCAGAAGGCATCCGTCATGTTTGCCTTTCCCTGCCTTATTGCTTTAATTTCGGTTCCTAATAAGGCAATACCGGCTACATACTTATCAATTAGATTGTAGTCGAAATAAGCCCTTTTATTTTTTATATTGATGTCGTTTTTCAAAATGTACTGCTGTATTTAATTAGATAATGTACAGGCCGTTTGATTATGGTGGTGTACATCGGGCTGCAAATATCTTAAAAAATGGGCTAATATCATTTTTTAATTGCAACATCTTGTTATCGCCTGCAAAATTTTTGTTCATCTTATGTAAAACATAAACAATTCTTACCCTTCTTCGCAATTAAAAAATTATGTTTGAGTTTAGATCAATTTGTATGAAGTTAAGAAACCTGTTTTTAATTGTCGCTATTTTATTTGCCGTAAATGTGAACGCTCAGCAACCAGCGTTTTTGCCACAATTTAAGTTCTTTAAGTTAGATGGAAAAGCGTTTTCAAATGTGAATATTAATCAATCAAAAAAAACCCTTTTTATATTATTTGATTGTACATGTGAACATTGCCAACGTGAAGCAAAAGAGTTAAATAAGGTTTATGCTAAGCTTAAAAATGTAAACATACTGATGGTAACATTAGATGAATCGATATCCATTCAAAAGTTTTTTGGTACATACGCACCTGGCCTAAACCTTAAGCCAAACGTAACGGTGCTTCAGGATAAAAACAGAACATTTATTCCAACATTTTTGCCTTCTCAATACCCTGCAATGTATTTGTATGGTTCAAGTGGAAAGCTTATTGTTTACAGCAATGGCGATGGTGGAATAAGTAAAGTTCTAAAATTTATCGGATAATCAGCACCGGAATATTCACTTTGTGTCTAACGGCATCAACTGTTGTTCCGAATACCAGATCTTTTAATCCACGATGACCGTGAGCGCCCATAACCAATAGTTCAAGCTCGTTTTTGTTGCTGATGTCGGCAATTGCTTTCGCAGTGCCCCCGAAACCGATAAATAAGGTTGCGTCATAGCCTAAATCGGCAAGGTTGATTTTGTATTTTTCCAGGTTTTCGGCATCGCTCTGTGTTTCGTGGTCCATTACAATATCGCCATGGTAGCGGGCTGCGGCAGTTTCTACAACATGAATAAGGTAATAATGAGCATCTTTCCCGCCCTGAATTAGTGCATGTCTAATCGTATTCCGATCGTTTTTGGAAAAATCGACTGCAATTCCAATGCGTTGGTAGCTAATCTTATCAATCTTGCCAATGTCGAGCGCATTGCCATGAGGAACCATTTGCCTTTGCAAGTTTCGCTTGTCAATAAGTGGGTGAAAGAACACATAAAGCAGCAGGAGAATGATGGCGATTACTGCCGGGAAAACGAACACATAAATCCACCAGGTGTTTGCATCTTTAGTCCAGCCGGAGATTTCTTCAATTACCAGTTTTACATTTAACGCTATAATTAAAGCGGCACTACCCCAGGCTAACACCTTAACCCAGGTCTTTATAGCGAAATCCTTCATCAGTTTTTTATCTGATGTAAAGTGAATTAATGGGATAACTGCAAAGCCAAGCTGAAGACTCAACACAACCTGACTGAGCACGAGCAATCCACCCAAGGCATCATCGCCATAATGGAGAATGGTGAAAAATGCCGGTATAATGGCTAAAAAGCGGGTTATTAATCTCCTCAGCCAAGGCTGAATTCTTAAATTAATATGGCCTTCCATAATAATCTGGCCAGCCAGCGTTCCTGTAACTGTGGAGCTTTGACCGGCGGCAATTAAGGCAATAGCGAACAAGGTTGGGGCAACGCTGCCGAAAATATTAGAAAGTAACTTGTGTGCATCCTGTATTTCTGCAACCTCGTGAAGACCATTTTTAAAAAAAGCAGCAGCAGCCAGAATTAAAATCGCCGCGTTAACAAAGAAAGCAAGATTCAGCGCAACGGTAGTATCAATCAGGTTAAATTTTAATGCTTCTTTTATACCTTTATTTGTTCGTTCTATTTTTCTGGTTTGCACCAGTGAGGAGTGGAGATACAGGTTGTGTGGCATTACGGTGGCGCCTATAATACCGATGGCAATGTAAAGTGCGTCGCCACCAAGCAAAGAAGGCTCAAAACCCTTCGCAACTTCTTTTAAAGATGGCTCAACGATAAACATTTCAACAAGAAATGAAATGCCGACGATAAATACCATCGAAACGATAAAACCTTCCATTGCCCTCATTCCTTTATTTAGCAGGAAAAGAAGAAGTATAGTGTCGAAAATGGTTATTGAAATGCCCCAGATTAGTGGTAAACCAAAAAGCAATTGTAAACCTATCGCCATACCTATAATTTCTGCTAAATCGCAGGCAATTATAGCCAGTTGTGCCAACCCGAACAAGGGGATGTTTGCCCAGCGGGGATAGGCATGTTTTGAAGCCTGCGCCAAATCTAAACCCCGAACAATTCCTAACCTGGCGCTAAGTGATTGCAATAGCAACGCAATCAGGTTCGACATTAACAACACCCAGATAAGCTGGTAGCCGAACTTACTTCCGCCGGCTAAATCCGTCGCCCAGTTTCCGGGATCCATATAGCCTACGCTTATTAAGTAGGCCGGACCGATGAAGGATAGAATTCTTCGCCAGCCTTTACGCTTATCGGTGTTTACACTCTGATGAACCTCACTTAACGATTCAGTTTTTGCCATTACTGCTAATTAAAATATGTTTTGCAACTTCTCTGCTAATATTGATTTGTTTTTCGGCTACTAAAATTTCAACTGAGCCATCGAAATCGGTAACATCTGAAACTTGTATTTGTTTTCCTAGCGTTAAACCCAGTTTTTCAAGGTGTTTTAAAAACGGAGAACTGTGCTGGCTAACGCCAGTTATGGTTCCGCTGTCGCCAATGCCAAGTTCGATAAGTTTTATAAATTGTGTTTTCGCAAAACGACCGTTTTTGTCCGGAATTGGGTCGCCGTGAGGGTCTGATTTAGGAAAACCTAAAAACTCATCTAAACGCTCAATTAAATCTACCGACCTTATGTGCTCCAGTTCTTCCGCAACATCATGCACCTCGTCCCATTTAAAGTTTAGCTTATCCACTAAAAAGACTTCCCAAAGGCGGTGTTTTCGAACAATGTCTACAGCGGCATGCTTCCCCTTTTCGGTTAAAGTAACGCCCTGATATTTAACATAATCCACAAGTCCTTTCTCCGCCAGTTTTTTAATCATGTCGGTTACAGATGCGGGTTTGGTTTGAATTTGCTCGGCTATTGCATTCGTTTGGACGTTACTGGTTTTTTCGGCCAGGTGGTAAATAATCTTAAGATAGTTCTCTTCGGTGAAGCTCTGCATTTACGTTTATCTAATTTTATTTTTAGGTAAATCTAAAAATTTTAATTTAAAATATATATGATAAATTATGTTAAAATTTAGAATTTAATTTGGTTATGTTTGTGTTCTCAATACCTTTGAATTTATATGGCATCCGAATTAGACAAAATTGACTTTAAAATTTTAAGAATCTTACAAGAAAACGGCAGAATAACAAACCTTCTTTTATCCCAGGAGATTGGCCTTTCGCCCGCACCAACCTTAGAGCGAGTTCGTAAGCTGGAAATGGCCGGCTACATTAAAAGCTATCACGCTTTAGTGGATGAGGAAAAGCTTGGTTTGGGTATTAAAACTTTTATTCAGATTCAGCTTGATTTTCACAAGAACAATACAATTCAGATTTTTTTAGATGAGGTAAATCAAATAAAGGAGATTACGGAGTGCCATCATGTTACCGGTCAGGCCGATTTTCTTTTAAAAGTTTATGTGAAGGATATCAAATCTTACGAACGATTAATAATGGATAAGATCAGTAAAATTTCTGTGGTTAAGACTTTTCAAACCATGATGATTATGTCCACGACGAAAAAAGAGCCTATAGTTCCATTAGAGTATTAAAGCTATCCGGATGGTTTAAGAGATTAATCTTGTGTAAGGGGAATTATATTTATCGTAGAATTAGTTTGTTAATTAATTTTGAGATAACATCTGCGTTTTGATAAATTGCGAAGTGGGTGCCATTTTTAATTGTAAAATCTGGTTTAGCTTTGTTTTAATATAGTATTCTATCACTTGTGCCATGAATGTGAAAAAGATTTTCAGGTCTTATATCATTTTTCCAATTGAGAATGCTTCCAACCGCCCATTTTAAAAAGTGCGAATCTGAATCATCAATTATATTTTTTAGCAATTTTTTTTCTTCACTTGATTTTGTCCCAAAAAAATAATTTCTAGTCAAATTGTTGCTAGCTTTTAATACGTGAGGTGGAATAATGTCTAGAAAACCTAACTTACCAACCAGCTTATAAACAAATGGTAAATGTTTGCTTAGTATCGTGCTTGAGATAATTATAGTTACCGAAGGCTTTAGCACCTTGGCTATTTCCACTGCAATCATGCCGCCAAATGAGACACCAATTAGAGCAAACGGTTTTGATGCATCTATTGCTCTACTTAACCTTCCCGCATAATCTTTCATCAACTCTTTTCGGTCAAAAGGTATCCAGTCTAAATGGACAATATTTAGTTTTTTGTCAAAGCCAATCTTAGAAAATATCCTTTTATCTGCCCCTAACCCGCTGACTAAATAAACATTCATTAAGACGAAATTTTCCAGTCGATTGGCGTTAAATTGTTTTGAATCAATAACTGGTTTGTCTTCGAAAAATGTTTCGATCCTAAAAAACCCGTGTGTGCAGAGAATGGAGATGGGTGGGCTGCTGTTAACACATAATGTTTCTGCTGGTCGATAAGCGATGCTTTTTGCTGCGCATATTTGCCCCAAAGTAAGAACACAACATGCTTACGTTTGTCGGAAAGGGCTTTTATAATTTCATCGGTAAAAATTTCCCATCCTTTGTTTTGATGGGAACCCGCTTCCGAGGCCCGAACGGTAAGCGTAGCATTTAGCAGCAATACGCCTTGCTCAGCCCAATGCGTCAAATTTCCATGTTGGGGCATCACAAAACCCTCAATGTCGGTTTCCAATTCCTTATAGATATTTTTTAGCGAGGGTGGTACGGTTATTCCTTTTTGAACGGAGAAAGATAAGCCATGCGCCTGGTTGGCTCCGTGATATGGATCCTGACCCAATATAACCACCTTCACCTTATCGAAAGGGGTAGTATTTAAGGCATTAAAAATGTCGGCACCCTTTGGATAAACCTGAAAACCTTTTTCCTTTTCTGCTACTAAAAAAGATTTAAGGCTTTTCATATAATCTTTTTCAAACTCATCTTCTAAAACGGCGAGCCAACCTGGCTCCAATGCTGCAGACATATATTTTGTTTTCTTAAATAGGTTAGGATTATTCAGTAATCATAATTTACAACGCTGTTAAAGCGCAATTGTTTATGATTTCTTTTTCAGAATAGCCAAAAAATCTCCCTCTAAAGTTGTTTTCGGGTGTTCCACAATGCGACCTAATTCTTTTCCCTTTTTATCGTAGATTATAAATGTTGGAACTTTTTGAATATCCAAACCATCGATAATTCCATTTTCTGCCTTTTTGTGGCCATCAACAGCAACAATATCAACATGCTTTTCATTAAAATGCAAGGCATCCAGAACCTTGAAGAAATTTGGAACATTTACTTTGCTGTCTCCGCACCAGGTTCCGAAAATGATTTTTACATGCTCTTTTTTAACAAGTTTTTTCAGCTCAATCATTGTTGCAGCGTCTGGGATATACGCCTCGTAAAGTGGATCGTACATTTCTTTAAATTCCGGAAAAGTAACTACGCCTTCCCGGGTACACTTGTTAATTAAAATATCCTTATCATGAGCGGCGTCGTGTATTTTTTTATTGATTTCCTGAGCAGAAACATTCATAGTAATGATGATTAAAGTTATGGATAAGAGATATTTCATATTGGTAATTTGCTTAATTCAGAAGTGTAAATTTTTAATGAAATTATTGTTTTAAAATCTAATTTCTGCTATTTAAACACGATATTTGCAAAAAAAAATATTATTAGAATAAAATTTATGCCAAATATTATCAGATTGATCGCGGGGTTTGCTTTATTGGGTGGCGCTGTAGCTTTATTTATTTTCGGTTTTTGGCCATGGGGAATTGTTGCCATATTGTTGGGCATAATTGTTTTAGTTACCTATTTCTTTAATGAGAACATGCTTTTAGCGCAATGGTTTTTAAGAAAAGACAATATGCCGAAAGCGAAAATGTATTTAGATAGAATAACAAATTATGAGAAACAACTTATCAAACTTCAACATGGTTATTATAATTTACTGGTTGGGTTAATAGAGAGTAGAACAGCTCCGATGAAGTCGGAAAAATACTTTAAAGCAGCGTTAAGTTTGGGTATGCAAATGGAACACAATGTTGCATTAGCAAAATTGAGTTTAGCAGGTATTGCAATGGCCAAACGAAACAAACGCGAAGCAACGATGTATTTAGCCGAAGCAAAAAAAGCAGATAAGAACAAATTACTTGCAGATCAAATTAAGCAGATGAAAGACCAGATGGGCATGATGGACAAGCAACAACAGGTTCGTTACAGATAACACAAAAAGCCGGTTCGAAAATGAATCGGCTTTTTTGTTTAAAAGCGTCTTTATTTTCGGCTTCTTATTCGTTAAAGCGATTGGCTTTGCCAAATGTTCAAAACTAAAGTGAATTGAAAATTGTAGTGTATATAAACTTTATACCTATGGCAACATCACAAGAAGGAAGTACTAATAATACTCAGGAAGAAGGCAACATCAAAGATTTAGGCGGCGCAAATGCTGTGGCTAAACTTAAAGAATTGGCAGAAAAAGCAGAAAGTTGTTTTTTCTGTACGAATATTAAAACAGGTGTTCCTCTATCCATCAGGCCTATGGCCATTCAGCAGGTGGATGAAGAAGGAAATATTTGGTTTATGAGCATGAAGGACAGCCACAAGAACGAGGAAATAGCTGCAGACCCTTTTACTCATCTTTTGTTTCAGGCTGGCGCACACTCCGGTTTCGTTAATATCTACGGCATTTCTGAAATTAGCAGAGATCAGGCTAAAATCGATGAACTATGGAGCCCCTTTATTAAAACCTGGTTTCAAGGCGGCAAAGATGATCCGAACATTACGTTGATTAAAGTAATTCCTACAGAAGGTTATTACTGGGATACAAAACACGGCGCTGCCGTTGCTTTCTTAAAAATGGCCGCTTCGGTGGTAACAGGAAAGACGATGGATGATTCTGTAGAAGGAAACCTCGATATTGATTAATTAACCGAAAACTATTTTCTAAGCGAGGTTCTTCTATAATAAGATTATAACTGGCGGATTATTTAGGTGGTTTTATTTATCACCTAAATAATCGAAGCCTTCAAGCTCTTCCCGCTGGTTTCTTTTACTTAAAATATCATCCTCTTCAGCTTGGGCTCTTTTAAAGAAAAACGCTTCTGCCTGGATTCTTTTAATTAACTGATGAACCAGGGATAAATCAAAAGCTTCTTTACTTAATTTGATGCAGTATTCTCTTTCGGTGATTTCTAAACTTGAAGTATTCATAATGCAATGATTTTATTGTCGATTGCTG
The DNA here is from genome assembly GCF_979253075.1 of Pedobacter sp. AC464. Taxonomy (NCBI): domain Bacteria; kingdom Pseudomonadati; phylum Bacteroidota; class Sphingobacteriia; order Sphingobacteriales; family Sphingobacteriaceae; genus Pedobacter; species Pedobacter sp. AC464. Next base: position 1,468,477 of record NZ_CEEDBV010000001.1, on the reverse strand, counting down.
TAAATATAAAAAAGGCTTGCTAAACAATTGTTAGCAAGCCTTTTAAGTTTATGTTATGATTGTGTTAAGACATTTATTTATGAGAAAGATATAAACCATCATCGGTTTTTGTAACCTTTAAAATATTTTTCCCTGTTAAGGCTTTCAAGGTAAGGTCCCACTTTTTATTGCTCCAATCGGTAAGTTTTGCTTTAACATCAGCCAATAAAACTTGTTCACCGTCTTTTACTAAGCTAAACAATTCAGTTTCTTCAGGAGATAATTCGATTTTCTTTTTTTCAGGGCGCATTTGTGGGAAAAACAAAACCTCCTGAATGGTACTTTGATTGGTCATCAACATCACAATCCTATCAATACCAAAACCCAAACCAGAAGTAGGGGGCATACCGTATTCTAACGCACGCACAAAATCCTCGTCCATTGCCATTGCCTCTGCATCACCCCGATCAGCCAATTTCAACTGATCCTCAAAACGTTCTTTTTGATCAATCGGATCATTCAATTCGGAATAAGCATTACCGATTTCTTTTCCGTTTACAAAAATCTCAAAGCGCTCTACCAAACCAGCAACTGAGCGGTGCTTTTTTGCGAGCGGCGTCATTTCGATTGGATAATCTGTTATAAATGTTGGCTGAATAAGATTTGCTTCAACTTTTGCACTGAAAATCTCATCCACCAGCTTACCACGGCCCATAGTCGAATCAGTTTCGATACCCAAATCTTTACAGGTTTGCAGCAATGCTTCTTCGTTCATTGCAGAAACATCAATTCCTGTGAATTTTTGAATTGATTCGTACATGGTTAGTTTTTCGTAAGGACCTTCGAAATTGATGTTGTTATCGCCAACTTTAACTACAGCCGAACCGTTGGTTGCGATTGCTACTTTTTCCAGGCATTCCTCAACCATTGCCATCATCCAGATATAATCTTTATAGGCAACATAAATCTCCATGGAGGTATATTCCGGATTATGCGTACGGTCCATACCTTCATTGCGGAACATTTTACCGAATTCATAAACACCATCAAAACCTGCAACGATAAGCCGTTTTAAGTATAACTCATTCGCAATACGCAAATAAAGTGGCATGTCTAGTGCATTATGATGGGTAGCAAACGGACGGGCTGCCGCACCGCCGTGTATTGGTTGAAGTATTGGCGTTTCAACTTCCATCCAACCTTGTTCATCAAAATAGCTCCGCATCGAATTGATAACTTTACTACGCTTGATGAAAATTTGTTTGTAATCAGGATTAACAGTTAAATCTACATAACGCATTCTATAACGCAATTCCGGGTCGGTAAAGCCATCGTATATATTGCCCTCATCATCTCGTTTTACAACTGGCAGTGGCTTCAGCGATTTAGCAAGTACGGTAAAGCTGGTGACGTGAACGGATATTTCTCCTGTTTGAGTTGTAAAGACATAGCCTTTCACACCTATATAATCTCCCAAATCCAAAAGCTTTTTGAATACGGTATTATATAAGGTTTTGTCTTCATCCGGACAGAGATCATCACGTTTTAAATACAATTGAACCCTGCCGGTAGAATCCTGCAGTTCTGCGAATGAAGCACTTCCCATGATGCGGCGGGTCATTAACCGGCCGGCGATGCTTATTGTCTTATAAGCAGTCTTATCTTTTTCATAGTTGGCATTTATATCTGCAGCATATGCGTTAACTTCATATGATTCTGCAGGATAAGGCTCAATGCCTAAGTCGCGTAATTGTTTTAGCGACTCCCGTCGCAATATTTCCTGTTCTGATAATCCTATACTCATTTCGGGTATTTTTTGCAAAAGTAACAATTTTGCAAGATGTTTAATAATAGTTATGCTATGGTGATGATACAAATATATCTGCGGTGTGCATCCAATTTAATGCATCAAATAAATTGTCCATCACAAGTAGCACAAAGATAAGAATTGGCTAATGAAAAAATCAGCCAAAAAGGTGCATTACAAGGGTAAACTGTTCTAGCTATGAGAAATAGCTACTTGAAATGATAAAGAAAGACTACGTTTCCGGTATATGCGGTTTTAGTTTGCCCTTTTATATCAAGGTTAGCTTCAATAACTACTTTAGTTATTCCTCTCAAATCACAAATCGCGATAAGTTTTGCCCTGAGTTGAACTTCGTCATTTACCAGAACAGGCTTGTTAAATTTAAACGACTCGATGCCGTAATTAACTTCCATCTTAACATTTTGTATGTCAGCGATTTGCTTCCATAAGTATGGAATAAGTGAAAGTGTTAAATAGCCGTGAGCAATTGTTGAGCCGAATGGACTACTGTTTTTTGCCTTTTCCGGATCGGTATGAATCCATTGGAAATCCAGTGTGGCATCAGCGAATTTATCAATTTGATTTTGTTCGATTTTGTGCCACTGAGATGCACCTATTTCGGAACCTAAAAATGCCTTGTACTCTTCAAAACTGTTTATAATAACCATATAACTAAATGCCTCCCGTTTGCTATGGAAGTGTTTAAAGTAAACCCTAATAATTTAGATTTCGCTTTTGGAAGGTAGAGAAATTAAATAAGACGAAAGAAAATATCACTATTTGTGGTTAATTAAAGGTAACCCGGTGCCAATTTATAACTCAAGTATGGTTTCTAAGCTGTTTAACCTTCTGCTTCTATGCCTTCTTCGTACATTTCATCAATAGCGTTTGCGTATCTCTTTTCAACAATTCTGCGCTTTACTTTCATTGTCGGCGTAATTTCACCGTCGTCGATATTGAAAGGGTTTCGCTTTATTTTAAAGTTCTTGATGCGCTCAAATTTTGCCAGTTCATTAGAAATTTTCCTGATATCTAGCTCCATCCAATCTATAATTTCTTTATTTTGGATAAATGGATCAGCTTCCTCAAAAAAAGCAGGTTTAAGTTTAAAGGTTTCCTCTAACGTTTCCCTGTTCGGAATAATGATCGCTGTGATAAATTCGCGTTTATCACCAATTAAAAACAACTGATCTATTTTTGGGCTTTTGAGGTAAATATTTTCTACCGGGGTAGGGTATACGTTTTTACCGTAGGCATTAACAATCATGTTTTTTAGGCGATCGGTGATTTGTAAATTACCTTTATAAAAGCGGCCAATATCGCCTGTATGAAACCACATATCTTTGTCTATAGCTTCTGCGGTTTCTGCAGGCTTGTTAAAATAGCCTTTCATAACACAATGTCCGCGAACAATCACTTCTCCTTCAGCGCATTCAAAACCTTCATCAAAGGTGTCGTGGGTTTGTATGTTTATAATCTCTTTGCTCTCCACATCCTGAATACCAATTTCAATGCCTGGAATAACACGCCCAACTGTGCCATAAACCTGTCTGTGGTATTCCGTTACCGACATCACCGGAGAGGTTTCCGTTAGGCCAAAGCCTTCAAGAATTTTTATTCCTAAATCACCAAAAAATTCACCAACATTTTTCGGTAAGGCTGCGCCGCCAGATATCATAAATTTAAGCCTTCCGCCTGTTTTCTCCTTTATCTTACTAAAAACGAGTTTCTCGGCTATTCCCTTTTTTGCCGTTAGCATTAAACCCGGATTTTTGCCAGCTTCCTTCGCAATGCGATATTTATTCCCGGTGTTTAATGCCCAGGTAAATATTTTCGCCTTTGTACCACCGCCTGCAGTTCCACTTTTAATGGCCTTGTCATGTATACGCTCAAGCAACCTCGGTACACAACTCATTACCGTAGGCCTAACTTCTCCCATATTTTTGGCCAACAACTCCAGACTTTGGGCAAATGCAATTTTACAACCCTGAGTACAGCAAACATGATAAGTTGCCGTGCGTTCGAAAACGTGCGACAGTGGCAAAAATGACAGGAACGTTTCGGTTTTATCAATTACAGGAATCTGTTGCAGGCAAACCTCTACGTTTTTAACAAAGTTATAGTGTGTAAGCATAACGCCTTTGGGCGTGCCAGTTGTTCCCGATGTGTATATTAACGAAGAAACATCATTAGGCTGTACCATGTTTCGGCACTGGTCTATCTCAGCTTTTTCAGCTGCGGTTATCTGGTGCTTAAGGGCGAGAATATCGGAGAACGAAATAATCTCTACATCAACGTCAGCTGGTATTTTAACCTTTTCAAAGTCTTTAAAAGCAGGGATGATGTATTTTAACGCCTTACAATTAGCTGCGACTTTTAGTACCTTTCTATACAAGAAATTATTGCCAATTAGTATGCCTTTTATACCTGAGTCATTAATGATGTAAGCCACTTCCTGCTCAGAAAGCGTTGGATAAATAGAAACATTGATTACGCCTATTTGCTGAATTCCCTGATCATAATAAACATATTCGGGCGAATTCTCTATCATTAAACCCAGGCGGTCGCCTTTTCTTATCCCTTTTTCCAAAAAGTACGCAGAAACCGCATCGGCCCGCTTTAAAGTGTCTTCGAAGGAAATTTCAGCCCATTCAGTACCTTGCTTATGGAGCAAAAAAGTATCTGTAGGCTTGTGGATATTTTTGACAACATTTCGCAACAATGTAGGCACTGTTGAAAATTCGTTAATTAATGGCATCGCTCGTTATTTGATGTTGAATATAATTAACAATAATAATGCTTTTTGGTTAAAAAATACAAATTGATGTAAGTCGGGCGATTTGACTTCGACTTCATCGCTGAACACAATATAGCAATTTCATAACCTGGTTTAGGCTAAAGTGATTGCGCAGTTAACCGGGAAATGAGTTTGTAACTTTTTTATAAAAAGCTTCAGAACATCTAAAAACAGAAAAAGACCCCAGTTTTGGAGTCTTTTTTAAATAAGCTTTATAATTTTTAAACGGAGAAACTTTCACCACAGCCGCAAGTACGACTGGCGTTCGGGTTTACGAAATTGAAACCTTTTCCATTTAGTCCGTCAGTAAAATCTAATTCAGTTCCGGCTAAGTACAGGAACGATTTCATATCCAACGCGATTTTAATCCCTCTGTCTTCAAAAAACTGATCACCTTTTTGTTCTTCGTTATCAAAATCTAAATTGTATGATAAACCAGAACAACCGCCACCCTTCACTGAAACACGTAAAAAGTAATCAGAACCCATTTCAGAATCCTGCATCAGGTGCTCAATTTTATCTTTCGCTTTATCAGTTATAGTAATCATAATATTAAAATTTTAGTGTCGGGTAAAAGGTTGTTTAAAGGCAAAATGCAATTTCACTTCTTCGTTCCTTATACCCAAAACAAGTTTTAGTGGTGTGATTTTTCTAAAACAATTGCTTCTAAACCATTTTTAACGCGGTAATCGTTAATAGCTGATTTAATTGCATCTTCTGCCAACACGGAGCAGTGAATTTTAACTGGAGGAAGAGCTAGTTCTTCAACGATATCCATGTTATCGATAGAAAGCGCCTCATCAATTGTTTTTCCTTTTAGCCATTCTGTAGCTAATGATGAAGATGCGATAGCCGAACCACAGCCAAATGTTTTAAATTTCGCATCTGTAATTACATTATCTTCACCAACCTCAATTTGTAAACGCATTACGTCGCCACACTCAGGTGCGCCAACCAATCCGGTTCCTACAAATTTACTGTCTTTATTTAATGTACCTACGTTACGTGGGTTATTGTAATGGTCAATTACTTTTTCTGAATATGCCATAATATTTTAGATTTTAGATTTACGATTTCTGACTGTCCATCTGCCGTAAATTATTAATTTTATTTTCTATTTAATTGAGATTTTCGAATCGGATTCGTAAATCTACAATCGTAAATTAATTTAATGTTCTGCCCACTCAATTTTACTTAAATCAATTCCTTCTTTAAACATTTCCCAAAGTGGCGAAAGTTCTCTTAAGTGATTTACTGCTTTTTGAGTTATTTCAATCGCGTGGTCAATATCTTCTTCGGTAGTAAATCTACCTAATCCATAACGGATAGAAGAATGTGCTAAATCATCAGATAAACCCAGGCTTTTTAAAACGTAAGATGGTTCTAATGATGCTGAAGTACAAGCTGAACCCGAAGACACTGCCAAATCGCTCATCGCCATCATTAAGCCTTCACCTTCAACATATTTGAAAGATATATTCGCTACGTGTGGCAAACGATGTTGCGTATTACCATTAACATAACTCTCTTCCATTTTGTTTAAAGTCGATTCTAATTTATCGCGTAAAGCTGACAAACGAACTGCTTCACTTTCCATCTCTAAACGACAAAGTTCGCAAGCTTTTCCTAAGCCAACAATGCCGGGAACGTTTAACGTACCAGAACGCATTCCACGTTCATGGCCACCACCATCCATCTGCGAAGTTACTTTAACCCTTGGGTTTTTTCTGCGTACATAAAGTGCGCCAACGCCTTTCGGACCGTACATTTTATGTGCTGAAAACGCCATTAAGTCAATCCCGTCCGCGTTAACATCAACAGGGATTTTACCAACTGCCTGCGTAGCATCTGTCATAAATAATGCACCGTACCTGTGTGCAATAGCAGAGATTTCTTTAACCGGTTGGATAACACCAATTTCGTTATTACCGTACATTATCGACACTAAAATCGTTTCAGGAGTCATTGCAGCTTCTAACGCAGCTAAATCAATTAAACCATCTTCTTTAACGCCAAGGTAAGTAACTCTAGCACCGTTTTTTTCAAGGTGTTTACAAGTATCCAAAACTGCCTTATGCTCGGTAACGGCAGTAATGATATGGTTTCCTTTATCTTTATACATCTCAAACACACCCTTAATGGCAAGGTTATCTGCTTCAGTTGCGCCAGATGTAAAAATAACTTCTTTTTCAGTACAGCCGATTAATTTGGCTACCTGCTCACGAGCATAATCTACTCCCTCTTCAGCCACCCATCCAAAAGCATGATTACGGCTTGCGGCGTTTCCAAATTTCTCAGTAAAGTAAGGTAGCATTGCTTCCAACACTCTAGGGTCTAAAGGTGTTGTTGCATTATTATCTAAATATATCGGCTGTTTCATCTCTATTCTGTTAATTATGATTACAAAGATACGAAAAAAGTTTTCGAACAATTATAAATATTAGCTATGACCTTATAGATAAAACATGCATTTTTACATTCAACCAACCTTTTTAAACGATGAATAAGATAGAACATATCGGTATTGCTGTAAACAACTTAAATAAATCGGTACCACGCTACGAATTATTATTAAATACCTCTTGTTATAAAACCGAAATTGTTGCTTCCGAGCACGTTAACACAGCATTTTTAAAAACGGGCGAGAATAAAGTAGAACTTCTGGAGGCCACTTCTGAAGAGAGTGCAATTGCAAAATTTTTAGAAAAAAAAGGCGAGGGGATTCACCATATAGCCTTTGCAGTAGATGATATTCTCGAAGAAATGGAGCGGTTAAAATCAAATGGATTTGTGCTTTTAAGCGATGTGCCTAAAAAAGGTGCAGATAATAAAATGGTTTGCTTCGTTCATCCAAAGAGCACCAACGGTGTGTTAATAGAACTTTGTCAGGAAATTAAATGGGTGTAAAACCAGGTGCTGCGGCCTAAACTTAAGATTTGCGCAACCCAAAATTGAACTGCCTTTTTAAAATGCCCTGATATTGATTAGAAAATGAACGTTCAGATTCCTGTCGATTGCAGCAGTCCTGCTAACCGCTATAGTCCCGATGAAGAATCGGGAGCTGTCGCTTTTATCAGGTTTAATTAATCAAGTTCGGTGCTTCTAAGCCCCGTTTGCAAAGAGCAGACAACTTTAGTATTCGCTAATTCATTAAATCACTGTCCGGTGTCACTAACCAAAATCATCAGCAAAGATTTCGATATAGACGAGAACCTTGCAGAAAACCAACTTCGGGATGTTTTGATAGCTGCTTTCGCCTATCTGATTGATAACGATTTCCCCAAGTTAATTCAGATTTTATACAAGGCTGATGTAGACCAATATAAACTTAAAGAACTTCTCGAAACTGTAGAAGGAAAAAGCTCCGCAGAAGTTATCGCCGATGCTTACCTGGCCAGGCAATTGGCTAAAATTGAAACATGGAAGAAATATAGCAGTAAGGGCTAAAGCCGAAAATTTAAAGCAGACTTAACGCTCCATTTTGAGGCAACAATATTTTCCGTTAAAGATATCGTGCTTCAGTAAAATCATTTTGTTTCTGGGTTTTGTTGGAAACAACTAAACACCAGAAGAAAAATTCGACGATTTGATAAATTTTGGTGAGCTTCTATGTTTCGTTGCCTGCTCATACGCAAAAGCCATAGCTAAAATTTTGGGTTCTTCGTAAGCTAATGCCATAAAGGATAACCCAACAGGTAGTTCATAAATTTTACCCATTGGCACAGTAATGTGGGGGAAACCCGCCATTGCTGCAGGCGAACAGAAATAAAAGCCGTCGCTGTAATCTCCGTTAAACAGATCTATAGCCGACGGAATTCCAAAACTAGTTCCTGCAATGGCATCCAACTTATATTTTGCCATTAAACCAGCAATTATCTTTCTAGAAGAAATTACTTTTTCGAGTGCATCTTTATATTCTTTGCTGTCAATGTTGGGTGCTTTCTCGCTACTTTCTAAAGTTTCTTGCTTAAAGTAGGGCATAGCTGTGCTTTCATTTGCTTTATTAAACGCTATTACTTCGGTTAACGTTTTTACTTTGGCCTGTGCGTTCGCAAGGTATGCGTTTACGCCATCTTTAAATTCACATTGCAGCACCGTAAAACTCGCCGAACCAATTACCCTCATTTCCTTTAAAAGCTCAACTTCAACAATGTCGGCGCCAAGTTCTTTAAGTTTGTTTATGGCATTGTTGTAAAGTGCAACCACGCCTTCGTGTCCGGTTAAAAACGACTTTTCGACGCCAATTCTTTTCCCTTTAATCGCATCAGTTTTTAAAAACAATGTGTAATCTTTCGCGGCTTTTCCTTCACTATTTTTGGTCACGCTGTCTGTTGTATCTATCCCTGTTAACGCGGAAAGTAAAATCGCTACATCGGTAACATTTCTGCCCATTGGCCCCGCCGTATCCTGCGTTTTTGATATAGGAATAATGCCACTTCTGCTTAACAAACCAACGGTAGGTTTAAGGCCAACAACGCCGTTGTAGGATGCTGGTGCAATCACAGACCCATTGGTTTCTGTTCCGATTGCCACTGCACACAGATTTGCAGATACTGCTGAGCCAGAGCCAGAACTCGATCCACTTGGACTTCTATCCAGTATAAAAGGGTTTTTCGTTTGTCCGCCGCGACTGCTCCAGCCGCTACAAGAGCGTGTTGAACGGAAATTAGCCCACTCACTTAAATTAGTTTTACCTAAAATTACCGCACCTGCTTCACGAAGTTTTTTAACAATAAATGCATCTTCACTCGCCACATTCCCGGCTAGAGCTAAAGAGCCTGCGGTCGTCTGCATTTTATCAGCTGTATCTATATTATCTTTAATTAAAACAGGAATACCATGCAGCATCCCTCTTAATTTTCCATTCTTTCTTTCCGCATCGAGTTGGCCGGCAATTTCTAATGCGTCTGGGTTTAATTCAATTACTGCATTTAGTTTTGGGCCGCTTTTATCAATTTTCTCGATCCTTTTTAAATACATTTTGGTAAGTGCCTTTGATGATGTTTTACCGGTTTGCATCAGTTTCTGAAGCTCGGTTACTGTAATTTCATTCAGTTCAAAATCATCAGTAAACTCGCTGTTATCCGAGTGTTTAGTAACAAGAGCTGCAGATACGGGCAAGCCAATGCCGCTAAGTAAACCTGCGGCAGAGCTGCTTTTAATAAAGTTTCTTCTATTCATGGAGTTGATAAAAAAGCTTAGAGCAATAAATATAAAAGATAAATGTTTTAAATAAATACAATTTGAAAAATGCTTAAATTTAAAATTCTAGTTTACACTTGTATTTCAGAAATAAAATTAAGATATTTGCATCCTCTAAAATAGAGATAGAAAAGACTAACAGAAAGGTCATAAGCGTTGTTGCCAGCAAATTGCAAAAATGTTCTTGATGCTTTCAACACAAATAACTTAAATAATATTCAAATGAAAAAAGATTTGCACCCTACTAGCTACAGACCAGTTGTTTTCAAAGACATGTCTAACGAATATGCTTTCTTAACAAAATCTTGCGTAGATACTAAAGAAACTATTAAATGGGAAGATGGAAATGAGTATCCTCTTTATAAATTAGAGATTTCTCATATGTCTCACCCTTTTTATACTGGTAAAATGAAATTGGTTGATACAGCAGGACGTATCGATAAATTTAAAAACCGTTACGCTAAAAAATAATTTTAGGCGTAAAAAGCATTTTTTAAAGTCCCTTTGCCAAAAGCATCGGGACTTTTTTTATTTTTGTGGCTTATGACAATCAACCTTTTTGATGATTCGAGTTGGGAATCATTACGCCCGCTTACTTTTACACGCCCGGTAGCCGATTTACGAATAGGTATTCTAACGATAGCAGAGAAATGGGCGAAATATCTAAATGCCGATTTTGGATTCCAAACCCAGGAATATTTGTCGGTAAAGTATCCCGCAAAAGTTAATGCAAATCTTTTTATCAATGGTTGTATTTGTCCTGATGAAGTTTTGGTTGATGCCATAAGCCAATTGAAAGATGGCGAAGTATTGCTTAAAGGCGATTTTCTTATTGCACATCACAACGATCCAGCGCAGTTAGATGCGGTGACATCTAATAAGAAGATACAGTACACGCAGGATTTCGTTAGGATTATTTATCCCGAAGATATTTTTGTTAACAACCCCGCCGAAATAAGGAAGGATTTTGTGTTATTAACCAAGGGACGTACGTCTGCAACAATCAGTAGCACGAATCAATTGTTGGGCGACGATATCTTTTTTGAAGAAGGCGCAAAGGCAGAATGTAGCGTTTTAAATTCCGGTTACGGACCAATTTACGTTGGTAAAAACGCTGAGATTTGGGAAGGAAGTTTAATAAGAGGATCTTTTGCGCTTTGCGAAAATTCATCAATTAAAATGGGTGCGAAGATTTATTCGGGTACCACTATCGGACCTAACAGCCGTGCAGGAGGCGAAATTAATAATTCGGTAATTTGGGGGAATTCTGCCAAAGGGCATGAAGGATATTTGGGTAATTCGGTACTTGGCGAATGGGTTAACATTGGTGCCGATACCAATAACTCAAACCTGAAAAACAATTATGCTGAAGTAAAGCTTTACGATTACGAAAGCAAGAAAATGCGTAATACTAATCTGCAGTTCTGTGGTTTGGTTATGGCCGATCATGCTAAATCTGGCATTAATACGATGTTTAATACAGGCAGTGTTGTAGGCGTTAGCGCAAATATTTTTGGCGGCGGCTTGCCTCCAAATCACATACCAGATTTTAGCTGGGGTGGAGCAGATGGGTTTTTGGATTACAAACTAAATAAAATGTTCGAAACTACAGCGAAAGTATTTGCAAGAAAAAATGTAATTTTCGATGATACAGAAAAAGATATACTGACCAAGGTATTCGAATTAACAGCTCCTCACAGAAATTTTTAATATTTAACCATCATTTATAATAGAAATCATCAATTAACAAAATAAAACACAATGAGAAAACAAATAGTAGCCGGTAACTGGAAAATGAATTTAGACTATAACGAAGGGATTTCGTTATTCAGTGAGATTGTAAATATGATGAAGGATGAGCGTAAAGGTGATCAATTAGCTGTTATTTGCGCTCCTTTTATTCATTTAAATAGTTTGGCCAAATTGGGTGGAAATGATGTTAAAATAGGTGCTCAAAATATTCATGATAAAGAGAGCGGTGCTTACACAGGTGAAATCTCCGCAAAGATGGTTAAATCTGTCGGCGTTGAATACGTAATTTTAGGTCACTCAGAACGCAGACAATATCAGGCTGAAAGTGATGAGCTATTAGCAGCAAAAACTAAAATTGCCCTGGCTAACAATTTAAAGCCGATATTTTGTATTGGAGAAACTTTAGATGAACGTAACAACGGCAGTTACTATGAGGTTTTGAAAAAGCAGTTAATTAACGGCCTTTTTAGCTTAACGGAAGATGATTTTAGAAAAGTTGTTATTGCTTATGAACCAGTTTGGGCAATCGGCACTGGCTTAACTGCATCTCCGGAGCAAGCTCAGGATATTCATGCTTTTATCCGCAGTGAAATTGAAGCCAATTATGGGTTTAATGTTGCCGATGATACAACAATTTTATATGGAGGAAGTTGCAATCCGGGTAATGCTGCGAGCTTATTTGCACAAAAGGATATTGATGGTGGTTTAATTGGTGGCGCTTCATTAAAATCAAGAGATTTTACAGATATTATTAAAGCTTTAAACAGCTAATGCAATACATAAAAGCAATTTTTAAGTTCGAAGGTATAGAAGACTATCAGCAGGATTTGCTCATCAGCGAACTTGCAGACTTAGGCTTCGATACCTTTGAGGATAATGAAAACGGATTTATCGCCTTTATTATAAAAGATAATTTCGACAGTGAGGGACTGGAAAAGCTAATTTTAACCTATGCTAAAGATTTCAAAACGGAATATGTTTTAGAAGATGTAGCCGATGAAAACTGGAATGCTGAATGGGAAAAAAATTTTAGTCCCTTAATCATCGACGATGTATGTTATGTTAGAGCAACTTTCCATGAGGCTCAGCCATCGTATCCTTACGAGATTATAATTGACCCGAAAATGGCCTTTGGAACTGGTCATCATCAAACAACAACAATGATGATGCAGTACATTTTGGCTGCAGATGAAAAGGACAAAGATGTTTTAGATATAGGTTGTGGCACCGGGATATTAGCAATTCTTGCAGCAAAGCTTGGTGCTAAAACATTAATGGCCATTGATTATGACGACATTTGTTACCAAAGTACATTGGAGAATGCCCAGCTTAATGCTGTCGAAAACTTAAAGGCGTTGTGTGGAAGTAAGGAAGTAATTCCGGATGTTGAATACGATATTATACTTGCAAACATCAATAGAAACATTCTGCTTGATCAGATTGGCAGGTATTCTGAAGTATTGAAACCAGACGGAAAGATTTTTTTTAGCGGCTTCTATCTCGATCCTGATTTAGCAATGATTACAGCAGAATGTGCCGAATTCGGCATCAGGTATGTTGATCATAAACAAAATGGCGATTGGGTTGCGGCTCAATTCGAAAAGAAAAATGATTGAATTTTTTAGTGAGTGGATGCTGATTCAAATGTCGGGCAATCCTTCATTCGATTATTCTCTAATTCAATAATTAAAAATATGCGCATACATTTCATTGCGATAGGGGGAAGTGCAATGCACAATCTGGCTATCGCTTTACATAAAAAAGGGTATCAAATTTCTGGCTCAGATGATGTTATTTTCGAACCGGCGAAATCCCGCTTAGATAAATATGGTTTGTTACCAGCCGAAATGGGCTGGGATGAAACCCGGATTTCTAACGATTTGGATGCCGTAATTTTAGGAATGCATGCAAGAATTGATAATCCTGAATTATTAAAAGCTCAGGAGCTGGGTGTAAAAATCTACTCGTATCCCGAATACATTTACGAGCAGAGCAAAGATAAATTGCGTGTTGTAATTGGTGGCAGTCATGGTAAAACCACCATTACGAGCATGATTTTGCATGTTTTGAATTATTACAGCCGAGACTTCGATTATTTGGTTGGTGCGCAGCTGGCAGGATTTGAAACGATGGTTAAAGTAACTAAAGAAGCGCCTGTAATGATTATCGAGGGTGATGAATACCTGTCGTCGCCAATTGACAGGCGCCCAAAGTTTCACTTATATAAAGCCAATGTAGCGGTGATAAGCGGTATCGCCTGGGATCATATAAATGTGTTTCCAACGTACGCAGATTACACGGCTCAGTTTGATAAATTCATCGATACGATTGAAGCCGGCGGCACCTTAATTTATTGTGAAGCAGATGCTGATTTAACCGAAATTGTGCAGAAATCTGAAGCGGGAATTAAAAGAATTGGCTACGCCATTCCCGAGCATGAGATTAGAAGTGGCATTACCTACCTGCTTCCCGAAAAAACTGCTTTGAAAATTTTCGGCGACCATAATTTAATGAACATGAATGCTGCTAAACTCGTTTGCGAACAGCTGAACATCAGTAGTGCTCAGTTCAACGAAGCGATAGCTTCTTTTACCGGCGCAGCTAAGCGTTTAGAGGTTATTTCTGCCGATGAATTAACCAATGTTTATAAAGATTTTGCACATTCTCCCTCAAAGTTAAAGGCTACTATTGATGCCGTTAAAGCTCAGTTTACAGATAGAAAATTAGTTGCCTGCATTGAGCTGCACACCTTTAGTAGTTTAAACAAAGATTTTTTAAAAGAGTACGCCGGAGCGATGGATAAGGCAGATGAAGCAATCGTATTTATCGATTTAAAATCTTTTGAGCAAAAGCGGATGGAGCCATTCTCTGAACAGGACGTTCGGGATGCTTTCTCAAATCCTGACCTTAAATTTTTTAATGATGCTTTTGAACTTAAGCGCTATCTTTTAAGTTTAAATTACAAAAATTCTAATTTACTAATGATGAGTTCCGGAAACTATGCAGGATTCGATTTACCGGAACTTGCTGCTTCTTTAACCAGATAATTTATCGAAACTAACGCTTCATTTTGATGAAAAGCATCGGAGAAAATATTAAATCGAGTAGGGTAGCCCTTGGTTTAAGTCAGGCCGCTGCCGCGAAGTTATTAAATATTTCTACCCCGGCGTTTTGTAAAATCGAAACCGGACAAACAGATTTAAACCTATCCCGTTTGCTGCAAATAGCGAAAACTTTTAAAGTTTCGGCAGGTGAGCTTTTGGGCGAAACTGCTGTTGAAACGAACGGAGATAACATAAATAGCTTGAAACAAGAACTTGTAGAAAAAGAGGAAGAGCTCAACAAGCTTAGGAAAAAGGTTATTGATTTATACGATAAATTAGGGATGTAGACACAAAACGATAACAGCCGGCAGCCAGATTAGAAGACCAGGCCAGAGCTTTGAAACGAAAAGAAAAATGAGTTAAGATTTCTTTCGGCCAGTTTTAATTTCTTTCCAATTATTCAGCACTCTAGCTTTTTTTTCTCAAAATATTTTTCAATGGTTAAAATACCTTTCGCATAGTTAAGTGCTTCTTGCCAAATGTTGCGCCCGTAGCTTTGTGAATGGCAATCATTTGATCATTAAAATCACCAACCCAACTCAATTCCAATTCTTTATACTGATTTTTTGGAAGTACATATTCTCCCAAACGGATAAATAATACCGATTCCAGACCATGTTTTTGAAACTTTGGTTTTGTACCCATAACAATTGCCCGCATTCTGCTAACACCAACCCAGCGGCGGTAGGCAAATTTTAATTTTTCAATTAAGCCGAGTTTTCCATCAAAGCCTTTAATCATTTGGTTTGCATCAGGTATCAGCACTACAAACGATGCCGGTTCGCCATTAAAGTATGCAAACTGAATCAAATGTTCATCCATTATTGGCGCCATGCTCTTGAAGCTTTCTTCCAAAGTTTCCCTTTTTATCGGTACGAAGTTTTCAAAATCCTGCCAGCCATCGTTATATATTTCCATCAAATCGGAAATGTACTTCGCCGAATTGGCCTTACTAAAATATTCGAAAGTGTAACCGGGTTTATTTCTTACCCAATTGGCTATTTTCGTAAATCTTTCAGGAAAAGGAATCGTTAAATTGATGTGGTTAGTTAATTGTTCGTATTCGGTTGTAAATCCGTAGTTGTCAAAGAATTTTTTGTAATAAGGAAAGTTATAATTCATACCGAAAGACGGCGGCGTAAAGCCTTCAACCAACAATCCCCAAAAGCTATCGTTCTCACCGAAATTAATGGGGCCGTCCATCGCTTTCATGCCATTTTCAGCAAGCCATTGTCTGGCGGTATCAAATAACAAAAATGCTGCCTTTTCATCATCTATGCATTCGAAAAAACCCATACCACCCGTTGGTTGCTCGTAATTAAATGCCTTTTTATCATTTATAAAAGCAGCAACCCTTCCAATTAATTTCCCTTCACTATTTTTCAGAACCCAACGCGTACACTTTCCATGTGCGAAGAAACTGTTCTTCTTTGGGTCAAATACATTTTCAACTTCAGAATCTAAAGGGCAAATCCAGTTTTTGTCGCTTTTGTAAAGAATTTTTGGGGTTTGTAGGAAATCGTTTTTTAATGATATGTTGTTTACCTGTATAATTTGCATGGGCAGATTTTAAATTAAAAAAGCATCCAACTAAAGTTGAATGCTTTTTCAAATATATAGTTTTTATAAATTAATAATCATCTTCGTCATCATCAAAATTATCGAAATTATCGAGGTCATCAAGCGGCATGTCAAAGTCGTCGTCATCATCATCCTGGGATTTTTTGGCAGGTTTCAAATCTGCATCATCTTCAAAATCGTCATTATCTTCTACCTCTTTTTTAGTAGTCGGTTTTGTCGGGGATTTCTTTGGAGTTTTCATGCCACAAAAATAAAAATTGCTTTTATAGTTTAAAAATACGAAAAAACTTTTTTTAATAACAAACTGGTTCTAAACAATTTAAAATTAACTATTCGGCATTTTCGCCAATTGTATTCTCGGCCCTGGTTATGTCTTTTAACTGAGGTAGCTGCGATAAATTGTTTAAGCCAAAGTAGTCCATAAATAAACTACTGGTTGTGTAAAGGATGGGTCTGCCTGGCGTTTCCGCTTTGCCTTCTATACTTATCAATTCTTTTTCCAACAAGCGTTGTACCGAGTAGTCGGAGTTTACGCCACGAATTTGCTCGATTTCCAGTTTTGTAATGGGTTGCCTGTAAGCGATTATGGCGAGTGTTTCCATAGCAGCCTGACTAAGTTTTTTCTTAGATCTATGCAACTGCAGTTGATTTACCGTTTGATGATATTCCTTCTTAGTTAAAAATTGATAACCGTTATTTAAACTAACCAGTTCTATCGCGAATGTTTTTTCGCTATACTTATTTTGAATGATAGCAAGGCTTTCCTGCACCTGTGTATCAGTTATTTCCGTCTCCAATACCGAATTTAAGGCTAAGATAATCTCCTGTAAACTAATACTTTGAACAGAGGAAAAGATGAGCGCTTCGAGATGGTTGGTAACATCAGTTTGTGGCATAAACAAAAATAAAATTTTTGGGCAAAAAAAAGCGGTCTCGCTTTTTAAAAAACAAGACCGCTTTCAACACACAAATGAAACCTGAATTAAGATATAGTTTTAGGTTAGGTTATTAAATATCTATATCAATTCTATAAGAACGTTTTGATAAACACTATCGTTTATTTCTAATACAAGTTTAAGGCTAAACTTCATGCAACGTAATTTCTATTTAGTAAGTGGTATTAATAATTGAGTAAACGGTAAAGTCGTCATTTTAACGGTATAGAAATTAATACAGTAGTACCATTTCCTACATTTTGACGCACATCTAACTGTATAGGTTTTGCTTCAATTTGTCCAAGCAAGTTTAACCGTTCACGTGTTAGCTGCATTCCTTTGCTAATGTGCTTGTCTTTTTTGTTTTTTAACGAGTTTTCAATTCCTACACCATCATCAATTATTTCGATTTTCAGGTAATGGTCATCCTGAGAAGTGATGTTAATTTGAATTTCACCACCGGTCTCTTTGGGCATTATGCCATGCCAAATCGCATTTTCTACATAAGGCTGCAACAGCATCGATGGGATTAGGGTTTCGTCCTTATCAATATCATCGCCAACATTTATTTTGTAGTGAAGTTTATCGCCAAAACGGTTTTTTTCCAGCTTTAGGTAAAGGTTCAGGTAATCCAGTTCTTCCTCAATAGAGATATAGCTTTTTGTACATATCTCCAGGTTTTTGCGTATCAACCTCGCGAAACCGGTTAAAACTTTATTTGCAGACGTGGTATTTTGTGTATTTATGTAATGCTGAATCGAATTCATTACATTAAAAACAAAATGAGGGTTCATCATTGCCTGCAACGCTTGTTGCTCAAGCATTAATATTCTGTTTTTAAGCAGTAATTGTTCTTGTTCTTTATCTTTTTGTCTTCGCGTGATGTAGACGGCTAGCTTGTAAAAAACGTAGCCTACCAATAAGATTAAAATAGAGAGGAACCACAAGCTTTGCCAGAAATGTTTTTTTATTGTAAATGATATTTTTGCCGCTGGTCCCCAGTCGTTGTTCTGACTTTTTGCACTCACTTCAAATATATAATCGCCAGCTTGCAACGCAGAAAAATCCAGCCGGCGGGTTCTTGTTTCCAGCCAAACAGAGTTCTCATTCAGGCGATACCTGTAGGTAATGTCACTTGTCGTAAAATCGACGGCGCCGAAGGTGAAAAGCACCGTATTATTGCCACTTTCAAAGGTAAAGTTATCCTGATTTAGCGGTAAGCGTTCTCCATCTTTAATGATTGAGGTAATATAAACTTTGGGCTGGCTTTTTATTCTGTTTTTATTATTGTAATTGAAGAGAATCAATCCTTTATTGGTGGCGAAATAGGCCGTGCTGTCATCGATGTAAAGGTTATTTACATCTTCTGTAAGTAAATCTTTTCCGTAGTCGAAATTTATAACCTCGGCTTTATTTGCGTAGTTAGAAATTTTGTTAACGCCCTTGTTTGTTAAAACCCAAATTTCATTGTTCTTGATAAAAAGCTTTGTGCAAATATCATTTGTTAAGCCATTTTTTTGAGTTATTTGCTTTTCTATCTTTCCGTTTTTGTAAAAAAGAATTCCATAACCATCGGTTGCTAAGATTAAACTTCCATCTGGCAGCTGCTGGATGTCGTTTATACGTTTGGTTAACAACTGGTTATTTTTAAAATGTTGAATTAACTTGCCATTTAAAAATTGCGACAGCCCATCGACATTAGAAAACCATAAAGCGCCTTGTTTATCATAAAAGGCATGGTATGACCTATCTTTAAAAAAATCCTCTTTTTCCCGGTACTTTAGTGAATTAAATTCAAGTATGTTTGTCCGGTCTGCAAGGAAAACAACGCCAGATGATAGTGCAAGTGCCAACCGATTGTTGGTTTCACTTAAACTAAAGTGCTTAATAACGAACATGGAGTTATTTGTTTCTTTAAGGTATTTTACATCATCTTTAGAGTGATAAATATCTTTAAAAACGCCTAATCCGTAGTCGGAAGAGAAATAAACGGACTCATTTTTTTTATCGTAAACAATCTGTTTTATTGTTTTATATTTTTTGTAGTCATCCAGGCCAACTTCATCTATCTGGTAATTTTTTATGTTTAGGATATCGATAACAGCGTCGTCTGTTCCCAACCACAACCTGTTCCTGCCATCTTTGGTTATGCTTTTAATTACATTACTGCTCAAACCCGATTCTGCATCAATTATTGATAGCCTTGAATTGATGTTGGGTAGCATATATATACCCTGATTCGTGGCAAACCACATATTGTTGCTATTATCTTTAACAGATTGGTTTACGGAAATGCCCTGTAAATACATAACCGTTTTTCCGCTCGGGTTCATTACAAGGGCACCATTGTTACTGGCTAACCAAACTTCTCTATTAATATCGTCGTAATAAAAATAGCCCGCCATGTTTTTTAAAAGATTATCGGGGATGGCGATAATGCTTGTAATCTTGTTTCTTTGATAGCGTTTCAGGCCCTGCTCGTCCAGATAGTAAAGCGATCCGCTGGGCAGGTTACAGGCCGTCATATACGATAGTGGGTTAACCTTATTATCTGTTACCGTAAATGTCTTACCATTATACTTCTGTCGGCTTAAATCGCTGTATGCGTAGATGTTACCGAATTCATCTTCATGTAGAAACGCATTCGTAAATTGCGTATTGATGCCTGGCGAGACAAACTTTTTAACGGATTTTCCATCCCAAAGGATAATTAAATTTGAATTAGTGCCCAGCCAGATTCTTCCCTTTTTATCTTCGAGGAAGGAAACGATTACGGTATTCGAATTTAGCGCTTTTAAAACCTTGTCGTTATTTCGATTGTAAAACTTACCGTTTTTGAGGTAACTTAATTGTCCGTTTAAGGCCAAAAACCATAATCTGCCTTCTCTATCTTCTTTAATTTGAAGAATTTGGGTGTCTGGTAAACCATCTTCAATATTGAAATTTTGGAAATTGGTACCGTCAAAGCGGCTCAGTCCGGCATCAGTTGCAATCCAAATAAACCCTTTCTTATCTTGTAAAATAAAATAACAGTTGTTGCTTGCCAAGCCATTTTTGGAAGTATAATGTGGCAGGTAGGTGGTTTGAGCCTGAGCATTTTTTGATAAGCCAGCCAGAATTAATAGCATGAGCATTGCCTGAAAGCAAACCGCCTTTGTTAGGCGAAAACACCTTGTATACGCCGTACTCAAACTATAAATGCAAGTCTTAATGCTCACTATTCGATTTTGTAAAAAGTTTTATTTTCTCATAAAAATCACTGGCTCTCCTTCGTGATACGTTAATGCTTTCGCCATTTTTTAGCAATGCTTGTAAACCGTTTTTAGAATTGTATTCCCGTAGATGATTGAGGTTTATAATACTCGACTTATGGATGCGAACAAACTGCTCCGAAGGTAAAACTTCTTCAAATTCGCGAAGCACTTTCGAAACCGTAATTTTTTCATGATTACTTAAATGAAACACCGAGTAATTGCTGTCCGCTTCGATATAAATAATATCGTCAACATCAACCATCTTAAAACCCTGGCCGTAAGGCAACGTTAGCTTACGAATTTCTGCCCGGCTGCTGAGGCTTGATGCAAGATTTTTTATGCGTTCATCCGCTCGGTTAATGGTGCTATGTAAGCGGGTAAACTCCAAAACTTTGTCCACCGCAGTTTTTAATTCGTCGATGTCTATCGGTTTCAAAAGGTAATCAAGGGCATTGGCTTTTATTGCTTTTAATGCATACTGATCATATGCTGTAGTAAAAATAACAGCAGCATTGTGTTGTTGGGCATCGGGGATGAGTTCAAATCCGTTTCCACCCGGCATAGCAATATCCAGAAATATGAGGTTGATAGGGTGGTGGGCCAGAATATCTTTAGCTTCTGCAACAGAACGGGCAATTCCGGTAATTTCTACCTGAGGACAGTTCTGCTGGAGCAAAAAAAATAATGAAGATCTCGCAAACTCCTCATCATCAACAATAATAGCTTTTAGTGTAATCATGGCAAAGGGTTTGTGAATGTATTAAAAACGAGTTGTAAAAAAAAATGCAAATGCAAAAAACCGCTCATCAGATTGTCACGTATATATCAGCAAAACCGAGATTTAAAAATCCCTAAACGTAAAAAATATGAAAAACAATGAACTAAAAATTAAAGATGAACTTCAAACAGAAAGTTTATTTAATGGTAGTTTAGGCCGCAGGTCTTTTCTTCAGTTTGCTGGCGCAAGTGCTGCCGGAATGGCGTTAATTGCTGCCGGTTGTAAAAAAGACCGTGGTTACCCAACAACAGCTGGTGCAACTTTAGATTTTAAAGATGATTTTGGTGTATTAAATTATGCTTATGCTTTAGAGCAATTAGAGGCTGCATTTTATGTGAAAGTTGCTTCTGCTCCACCAGCATCATTTACTACAGCACAAAAAGCTTATTTCCAAGACATTCAGTTTCATGAGATTGCACACAGAGAATTCTTTAAAAACGCATTGAGCACTGCTGCAATCGGAAGTTTAGAAGTTGATTTTTCGTCAATTGATTTTACAAGTGCAACAAGTGTTTTAGGTGCAGCAATGGCTTTCGAAGATTTAGGTGTTGCAGCTTACAATGGTGCAGGTGTACGTATTAAAACTGATGCTTATTTAGTTTTAGCCGGTAAAATTGTTTCAGTAGAAGCACGTCATGCTGCTTACATCAGAGACATTATTTCAAATGGATCATTTGCCGATTTAACAAGCCTAACTGCTTTAGGTGCAAATAATGCTGGCGGTTTAGATGGCGCATTAACACCAGATAAAGTATTGGCAATTGCTGGTAAATACATCAAAACAAAAATTAACGTAATTAATCTTTAATCTTAATCTCCTGAAATCATGAATATCGTAAATATATTAGAAGAAATTGAAAAAGTTGACGGCGAAATCTATGAAAGATTAAGTCCGAGAAGATCTGCAATGAAAGATTTTTACTCAATGGGTAAAAAAATCGCTTTCGCAGCAGCACCATTAGCATTGGGTTCAATGTTTACAAAAGCTTATGGCCAAACTTTGCCAACAGCAGTTGTTGGTACATTAAACTTCGCATTAGCATTAGAATATTTAGAGTACAACTTTTATAATCACGCTTTAGTAGCTGCTCCAGGTTTAATCCCTGCAGGTGCTCCAACAGCCGCAATTACAACAATCCGCGACCACGAAATGGCTCACGTAAATTTGTTAAAAGGTGCTTTGGGTAGTTCTGCAAGAGCTGAGATCACATACGCAATGACGGATTTTACCGCTGGTGGTACATTCCCAACAGTTTATTCAGACTACGTAACTTTCTTAAAAGTTGCTTGTGGATTTGAAGATACAGGCGTTAGAGCATACAAAGGTCAGGCTACTGTGTTAAAAGGTTTGTCAGTTTTGACTACTGCTTTGCAAATTCACTCTGTAGAGGCTCGTCACGCTTCGCACATCCGTCAAATGCTTGCTGCGAACGGTGCGACAATTAAACCATGGATTACTGGTTCGGCAACTGTATCAAACGACACAGGTGTTGCAGCAGTTGATGCTGTTTACGCAGGCGAGAACCTTGACGTTCAGGCTGGTGTAACCATTACAGGTATTAATGGCCAAACTGGGGTAACAAGAGCTGCTGCGGTAGAATGTTTTGATGAGCCGTTAGACACTGCAAGTGTTGTTACCATCGCAAACTTATTCCTAAAAGCAGGAAATAAATTGTAAAAAATCCAACATTTTTTAAGTAAATGTTTAGTTTAAGGTAGGGAAGCAGAACTTAGGTTTTGTTTCCCTTTTTTATGGGCATTGCGTCCGCAGGAATTTCAGAATTAATATTATACGTAATTACTATTTACCTATTCTTATACCTTTGAAGAAAAGATTTTTAGTCATTACACTTTTACCGTCCGGCAGCACGCAGGTAAAACTATAGGCGGTACCGTCGATAAAAATTGCGATAAAATAGACCTTTGATTTATCTAGTTCACTTTTGCCCTCAATTTGGTAAGAAACTTTGCCGGTTAAATCTGATATAGAAACCGGGCCAAAGCTGTAGTTAGGCATTGAAGGTTTAAAGCCTTCTAAGAAATCTTTAGCAAAATCCTGTTCAACTACAACGCTATCGAATGTTGCTATATCAAAATTGATAGCTTTGGCAATCTCAGACACACTAGCGGCAAAAACAACGCCCGTACTGTCTTTACAACCATACGAACGGCCAGCGCCTTTACCTGGCATTTTTGGAAATGCAACACTTATGCTATCGCCTAATTTAACTCTATACCAACTGGTTTGTGCCTTTAAGTTTAATGAAACTGAAACCAGCAACAGCAGACAAAAACAATATTTGTGCATAACTAATAGGTAATTACCTGCTCTTCAAGATGTTCAGGCAAATCGCGGTAGTTGTATTTTTGCCCACGAAGCTGTGGCTCAAAACCAGCTGCTTTAATAGATTGCTGAATTCCATTGGCCGTAAATCTATGTGGTGCTCCCGCTGCAGAAACAACATTTTCTTCAATCATGATAGAGCCAAAATCATTCGCTCCGGCGTGTAAACACAGTTGTGCGGTAGCTTTACCAACCGTTAGCCAACTTGCCTGTATGTTTTTGATGTTAGGCAACATAATTCGGCTAAGGGCAATCATGCGGATATATTCGTCAGCTGTAACATTGTTGCTTATTCCTCTCAATCTTTTCAGCAGTGTTCCGTCATCCTGAAAAGGCCAGGGAATAAAAGCCAAAAATCCATTTGCATCAGCCGGTTTTTCGCTCTGCACCTGGCGAATCCAAACCAAATGTTCAAAACGTTCTTCAATGGTTTCAACGTGGCCAAACATCATGGTTGCCGAAGTGGTAATATCCAGTTGATGGCAAGCCCTCATCACGTCGAGCCATTCTTGTCCTCCACATTTCCCTTTAGAAATTAATCGCCTTACACGGTCATTTAAAATTTCGGCGCCCGCACCCGGCAACGAATCCATTCCTGCTTCCTTTAATACTTTTAAAACTTCTGTGTGCGAGATGCCTTCGAGCTTGGCCACGTGGGCAATTTCGGGAGGACCCAAAGCATGGAGTTTTAAATCAGGATACAATTCTTTCAGCTTTTTAAACAAATCAGCATAAAAAGACAGGCCTAAATCTGGGTGGTGGCCACCTTGTAATAAAAGTTGGTCGCCTCCTAAACGAAAGGTTTCTTCGATTTTAACCTTGTATGTTTCAATATCAGTTATATAGCTTTCATCGTGACCAGGGCGGCGAAAGAAGTTGCAGAATTTACAGTTTGCAATGCAAACATTTGTCGTATTTACATTTCTATCAATCTGCCAGGTAACCTTTCCACTCGGAACCTGAATTTTTCTAAGCTCGTTGGCTACAAACATTAGAGATGCCGTATCAGCATTGTGATAAAGATGTACACCTTCTTCAAGTGTTAAGAATTCGAAATGTAATGCCTGCTGCAGTAAATCGGCTGTATTCATACCACAAAGATAATTAAAACTCGTCAGTCGCGGGCGCATACTCGTCAGGCTTTAGTAAATACAATGTTAAAAAAGCGTTAAACTTTAAAAAATTTAATTGTGTTACAGCGCTTACAATTTTCATCGTCCTTTTTACCTTAAAATTCTATCTTTACAATCCTAAAAATAGATAATGGTAGATTTTAATCGCTTTACACTAGCCAATGGTTTAAAAGTTTTGGTGCATGAAGATGCCACCACGCCAATGGCAGTTTTAAATATATTATATGATGTTGGTGCTCGCGATGAGGACCCCGAAAAAACAGGATTTGCCCACCTTTTTGAGCATTTAATGTTTGGTGGCTCTGTAAATATTCCAAATTATGATGAGCCGCTACAACGTGTTGGAGGAGAAAATAATGCTTTTACCAGTAACGATATCACAAACTACTACACCACCCTTCCGGCAGAAAACATAGAAACTGCTTTTTGGCTGGAGAGCGACAGGATGTTGAATCTGGCTTTTTCTGAAAAGAGTTTAGAAACGCAGATTAATGTAGTTAGCGAGGAGTTTAAACAACGCTATCTCAATCAGCCATATGGCGATATCTGGCTTAAATTACGACCATTAGCTTACAAAAAGCACTCATACCGTTGGGCAACAATAGGTAAGGAGCTTTCGCACATTGAAGAGGCAAAAATGAGCGATGTTAAGGCGTTTTTTGCTAAACACTATAATCCGCAAAACGCAATTTTGGTTGTAGGCGGAAATGTAAAAACAGAAGATGTAAAAAAGCTAGCCGAAAAATGGTTTGAACCCATTCCAGCGGGGGAAAAATATAACCGAAACTTACCACAGGAGGAGCAACAAACCGAAGCCAGGTTTGAAACCGTTAAAGCAAACGTGCCACTTAATGCAATTTATGTTGCCTTCAAAATGCCGGGAAGAATGAGCCAGGATTATTACGCTTTCGATTTATTGTCTGATATCCTTTCTGGTGGAAAATCATCCAGGCTACACAATAGCCTGCTCAAGGAACAACAGCTTTTCAGCGATATTAACGCCTACATTTCAAGTAGTTTAGACCCAGGTTTGTTTATAGTTGAAGGAAAACTTGTTGAAGGGGTTTCGATGGAAAGGGCGGAAGCCGCAATTTGGGCAGAGCTGGAAAAAATAAAAAATGAAACTATTGAGGCGAAGGAATTAACCAAAGTAAAAAACAAAGTAGAATCCGTTTTAGTGTTTTCTGAAATGAGTTTGCTGGATAAGGCAATGAATTTGGCTTACTACGAACTGCTTGGCGACGCCGATATTTTAAACCAGGAAGCATCAAAATATCTGAAAGTGGATGCGGAAGACATCAGCAGGATATCCAAAGAAACTTTCGATAAAAATTCATCATCAACACTATATTATTTAACCGAAGAAAATGCTTAATCGTACTCAGGCACCTGATTTTAAACAGGTATCGACCATTAATTTTATAAAACCTACAAAATCTGAGTTAACGAACGGCATCCCTGTTTTTACCATTTATTCTGGCGAACAGGATTTGGTTCGGATCGAATTTTTATTTGATAATGTTAACTGGAATATTGAGAAACCTTTACAGGCCATCGCCGTTAACGCCTTGCTAAATAATGGTACAAATAAACTTTCTGCCAAAGAAATTGCCGAAAATATCGATTTTTACGGTGCATTTTTTCAAACAGAATACGGCCAGGACCAGTCTACGGTAACGCTTTACTCGTTAAATAAGCATTTGGCTTCGGTTTTGCCAATTGTAAAAGATGTACTTTCAAACAGCCAGTTTCCGCAGAGAGAGATTGATATTTACATTCAGAACCAAAAGCAGAAATTACAGGTTAACTTACAGAAAAACGACGTCTTAGCCCGCAAGGATTTCTCGAATGCTCTTTTTGGTGATACGGCTTATGGTGTAGATATTCAGTTAAAACATTACGATGCCGTAAAACGTGATGACCTTATCGAATATTTCAAAGCTGCGTATGCACCAAATAATTGCACAATTGTGGTGGCAGGAAAGTTTGATGACGATAGCTTTTCGTTGCTTAACGAACAATTTGGCAAGGATTGGCAACCAAGCAATGCGGTTAAAAATAAATTTGAATTCAGCATTTCAGGAAAGAATGACGTTTACAAAGAGAAACCCGATTCTTTACAGTCTGCAATAAGAATTGGCCAACTTGCAATTAATCGCAAACACGAAGATTTTCCGGGACTTCAAATTTTAAATTGCGTATTAGGTGGCTATTTCGGTTCTCGTTTAATGAATAACATTCGCGAAGATAAAGGCTATACTTATGGCATTGGTTCTGGTATCGTATCATTAAAAAATGCAGGGTATTTATTTATTGCAACAGAGGTTGGCGCCGATGTTTGCAAGGCAGCGTTAACGGAAATTTACAAAGAGGTAGAACTGCTTAAAAGTGAACTTGTTGAAAATGAAGAGCTTGAACTGGTCAGGAATTACATGTTAGGCTCTATGCTGGGCAGTTTGGAGAATGTTTTTTCGCATGCCGATAAATTCAAAAACATTTACTTTTCAGGATTGAACTACGAATATTACGAACGCTATATCGAAAAGGTTAAAACGGTTACATCCGTTGAAATTAAGGATTTGGCTAACAAATATTTAACTGTTGAAACCTTTTCAGAGGTTGTAGTGGGGAAGAAGTAGTAACATTTAATAACTCAAACCTTGAAGGACAGCGAATTTTTGTTATCCTTTAAGGTTTGTCAGCTAAGCTCAATATTTAACCGATTTTGGGTTTTAACTTTTATTTTCCTGGATTTTTTGTATCTTTGCCTGGCAAATAATAAATCCTAATTTATTTGCTATGCAACTCGACTCCACAAAATTTATTGCTACAGGTTTAACTTATGACGACGTACTTTTGGTGCCCGCATATTCAGAAATTCTGCCTCGTGATGTAAATACAGCCACTTTCTTAACAAAAAAAATCAAGCTTAACGTTCCGTTGATTTCGGCCGCCATGGATACGGTAACCGAAGCTGAACTTGCCATCGCCATTGCACAAAATGGTGGAATTGGTATGTTGCATAAAAACATGACTATCGACAGACAGGCGGAAGAAGTTCGTAAAGTAAAGCGTTCAGAAAGTGGAATGATTCAAGATCCGGTAACTTTACTGGAAACCGCAGTTGTTGCCGATGCTTTCAAAATAATGAAAGAGCACAAAATTGGTGGTATTCCTGTGGTAAGCAGCGACAATAAACTGGTTGGTATTATCACAAACCGCGATTTACGTTTTCAAAAAAATATGGCTCGCCCAATCGCCGAAGTGATGACCAAAGAAAATCTGATTACTGCGCCGGAAGGTACTAACTTAATCCAGGCAGAAGAAATTCTTCAGAATTATAAAATCGAAAAATTGCCTGTGGTTTCCAAAGATGGTTTTTTGAGTGGATTAATCACCTTTAAAGATATATCGAAAGTTAAAAATTACCCGGTTGCCTGTAAAGATGAGCGTGGCCGCTTACGCGTTGGTGCAGCGGTTGGCGTAACTGCTGATACCCTACAGCGGGTTGATGCCCTGGTTAATGCAGGTGTTGACGTAATTACCATTGATACCGCTCACGGACACTCAAAAGGTGTGGTAGATAAATTGAAAGAAGTTAAAGCAAAATATCCGGATTTACAGGTTATTGTTGGTAACATTGCAACCGGTGCCGCCGCTAAATTTTTGGCCGATGCTGGTGCTGACGCTGTTAAAGTGGGTATTGGTCCGGGTTCAATTTGTACAACACGAATTATCGCAGGCGTTGGCGTTCCGCAGTTATATGCGGTTTACGAATGTGCCAAAGCCTTAAAGGGAACGGGTGTACCTGTTATTGCCGATGGCGGTATTAAACATACCGGAGACATTGCAAAAGCAATTGCATCTGGAGCCAGCACCGTAATGGCCGGTTCATTATTCGCCGGTGTGGAAGAGTCGCCTGGTGAAACCATTATTTACGAAGGACGTAAATTTAAATCTTACCGCGGTATGGGCTCTATCGAAGCAATGGAGCAGGGTTCGAAAGATCGTTATTTCCAGGATGTAGAAGATGATATTAAAAAATTAGTACCTGAAGGAATTGTTGGCCGAGTACCGTTTAAAGGAACATTAGCAGAAGTGATGTACCAATACATTGGCGGTTTGCGTGCTAGCATGGGTTACTGTGGTGCAGCAAGCATCGAAGCTTTACAAGAAGCCCAGTTTGTTCAAATTACAGCAGCAGGTATGCGTGAAAGTCATCCCCATGATATTACAATAACCAAAGAAGCTCCAAATTACACCAGGTAAGCTGAGCAGTTAAAGCATAAATAAAATTCTTGACGTTGCGGATCATATTAAAAGTGGTCCATAATAACAGTCGTAATTAATATAGCAGGGCCTCGTTTTCGATTGCCCTGCTTTTTTTTGTACGATTAATTTCCTTTTCCTAAGGTGTTTCACTCTAAAAATCAGCGATTTATTGAGTCCAATAAATTTCTTAGTTTACTGATTTAAATATTTAACAAAATAAAATTTGGCAAATACATTTTTTTAATATATTTGTCGACTAAATCCATAGGGTTTGTATATTTTTAAAATTGAAAATGATTTCAAGTCTGGCATTTTGCCGGCCTGGTTACATTGACAATGCTTAAAAATAGAAGATTCGATGCGTTATTAAATTTAAACACACTTACATAAGACATGAAAAAACTTTTACTACTTTTAATATTTCTAAATTTCATAGCTGTTTCGGTATTTGCCCAAAACACGGTTACCGGCGTTGTAAAAGGGGCAAATAATACATCAATACCCGGCGCAACAATAACTGTTAGGGGTACAAATATTACCGCCGTCAGTGATGCTGCCGGTAGTTTTACAATAGATGCCAGGCAACAGCCACCATTCTACATTCGCGTAAGTTATGTGGGCTATAAACCTCAGGATTTTCAGATTTTAAAGTTACAGGAAACGCCTCTTGAACTTATTTTAGTTGAGGATACCCAACTCGATGAGATCGTTGTAACTTCAAGAAGGCGCTCTGAGGTGTTGCAGGATGTGCCAATCCCAATTACGGTAATCGGTGGCCAGGCTGCAGAGAATGCTGGTGCTTTCAATGTTAATCGTTTAAAAGAACTGGTTCCCTCTGTTCAGCTATATGCCTCGAATGCCAGAAATACAACGCTGAATATTCGTGGTTTGGGTTCAACTTTTGGCTTAACAAATGACGGGATAGACCCAGGTGTTGGCTTTTATGTTGATGGCGTTTACCACGCCCGCCCCGCTGCAACCTCTACCGACTTTCTTGATATCGAACGAATTGAGGTAATTCGTGGGCCGCAGGGAACTTTGTTCGGTAAAAACACCACTGCGGGTGCATTTAACATCACCACAACCAAACCCACTCAAACGCCAACCGCAAAGGCAGAGATGAGTGTAGGTAACTATAATTTTCTTCAGGCAAAAGCTTCTGTTTCCGGAGGACTCGCAAAAAATCTCGCGGCTAAAATTTCCTTATCGGGTACGCAACGCGATGGCACAATCTGGAATACGAGAGAAGAACGTAAATACAGCGGGCAAAACAATCTTGGATTTAAAGGGCAGTTGTACTATACCCCATCAGATAGGTTGCAGATTTTATTAAGCGGCGATGTTAGTGTTCAACATCCGGCAGGTTATCCATTGGTAATTGCTGGCGTTACTCAAACTGAAAGAAGTGCTTACCGCCAGTACGCAACCATCGTTTCCGCTCTCGGCTACCAGCAACCAAAAATCGACCCTTTCGCCAGGGAAATTAATACCAACACGCCCTGGAGGCACAACCAATCTATCGGTGGCGTTTCTGTAAACGTAGATTATAAAATCGGTAACGGTACTTTAACTTCTACAACGGCCTGGAGATTTTGGAATTGGGACCCTACCAACGACCGGGATTTTTCCGAGCTGGCCGCATTAACAAAATCGCAGGGTAACTCCCGCCACGATCAATACTCGCAGGAAATTAGGTATGCGGGTAATATTACTGAAAAATTAAGCGGGGTAATCGGCGTTTTCGCATTGGGGCAGAACTTAAAAGGTCTGGATCAAACCGAAGAAGTCGGCAAAGACCAATGGCGCTTTGTGCAAACGAGCGCAACCGGAAGTCAGGCATTATATGCAACACCAGGCTTGTTAGATGGTTATGGTATTAAAACCAACTCTACCATTAAATCGCTAAGTGCAGCCGTTTTCGGTCAGGTAGATTGGGAAGTGGTTAAAAACCTTCACGTTTTGCCTGGCTTACGCTACACCTACGATAAAAAAGATGTAGACTATAACCGAAATACCTATGGAGGTTTGCAAACTACCGATGCCGCTTTACTGGCTTTAAAGGCTGCAGTGTACAGCAACCAACAATTTAATACGAGCACCAACAACAATAATCTTTCCGGAAACTTTACAGTTTCCTACCGCCCAACCCCAAGGTTAAATGCTTATGCAACCTTTTCAACCGCCTACAAACCCGTTGGCGTTAACGTTGGTGGTTTGCCAACAACTTCAACAGGCGCTGCCGATTTATCGCTTGCGGTGGTTAAGCCTGAATACGTAGAGCACTACGAATTAGGCGTTAAAACCAAGCCTTTTAAAGGCGCAATTTTAAATGTTACTGCTTTTAACACCGATATTGATGACTATCAAACCAACGTTCAATCTCCACAGCTCGGTGTAAACCGTGGCTATCTCGCAAATGCGGAACAAGTAAATGTTAAAGGGCTAGAAATCGATGGAACTTATCAGTTGGAAAGATTCTTAAGTTTGAATGCCGCATTATCATATTTGGATGGCAAATATGTGAAATTTACCAACGCACCACTTCCTTTAGAAGAAACTGGTCATACGGAATTGATAAATGGGGTTGCCACTCAAGTTGCTTTCAAGGATGCATCGGGCGGCAGATTGCCCGGCATTTCTAAATGGAACATTTCCGGAGGGGCGGAGCTAAGCACAGCAGGGAATTTGGCAACAAAACCGGGCCGGTATTTTATTGCCGGCGATGCAAGTTACCGTTCAGATTATTCCTCTAACGCAACGCCATCCGCTGTTTTAAACGTAACAGGGTATTCATTATTTAATGCCAGATTGGGCTTCAGATCGGAGAAATTCTCTGCATTTATCTGGAGTAGAAACATAGGCAATAAAAATTACTACGAACAATTGCAGGCAGCTGCAGGTAACTCAGGCCTATATGCAGGCGTTCTCGGCGACCCTAGAACTTATGGCGCTACTTTAAGGTTTTCGTTTTAATACAGCAATCTTTTCTCTTTTTTATATTTGGTTAAAAAGCGTCGGGTTATTCCGGCGCTTTTTTTTGGAGAGCAGGTTTCTGCACTTTTCGGTTGCGGTACGCCTGCTGTTCGCTCAATCTTTTTTGCGATTCTGTTGTGCGCATGAACAGGTGATTCGCCTCTGCTCCGGTCAGTGTTTTGTTTTTAAGCTATCTCATAAAGCATTCCGACAGCAAATCAATGTAGCTGGCAACAAAAAAGGATTTCACTTCCATCAGGTCTATAATCGGAAGTCAGTAATTCTTTTGCCAGCTAAATGGTAAAGCCTTTTAGTTTCAAAATTGTTAATTGCTAAAGCGAACCATAACGTTAACGTCACTTAAACTGTAAAATAAACTATCGTT
Organism: Pedobacter sp. AC464; assembly: GCF_979253075.1. NCBI lineage: Bacteria > Pseudomonadati > Bacteroidota > Sphingobacteriia > Sphingobacteriales > Sphingobacteriaceae > Pedobacter > Pedobacter sp. AC464. The sequence goes on along the minus strand of NZ_CEEDBV010000001.1, from coordinate 1,436,181 downwards.
AACGCAATTGAGACATTTAAAATCTGAAACATTTTAGGCCTTGTGCAGAATTAAAATTTACAGAAAGCCGATAAAGTCTTAACTTCGGTAAATTTTTAATCTAAATGAATAAGCTTAAATCTGTTTGCGTGTACTGTGGCTCTAATTTTAATGGCGACTTACAATTGCGCAAGGCGATAAAAGAACTGGCAGAAACACTTGTAAAACAAGAAATCAAATTGGTTTATGGCGGTGGAAGTGTTGGCGTAATGGGTGTTTTGGCGAATGATGTTTTAGAACTTGGCGGCTCGGTAACTGGCGTTATTCCTCAGTTTCTTATGGATAAAGAAGTAGGGCATAAGGGCATTTCAGAAATGATCGTAACCGAAAACATGCATCAACGCAAACAAAAAATGGCCGATTTAAGCGATGGTTTTGTCATACTTCCCGGTGGGTTTGGTACACTCGAAGAATTTTTCGAAGTGCTTACCTGGCTGCAATTGGGTTTACATAATAAGCCCATCGGAGTATTAAATGTTAACGGTTTCTACGATCCGCTCTTCGCCCAAATGGAAATCATGGTAAACAACAGATTTTTAAAACCTGCGAACCGCGATTTGGTTTTTAATGAAGCCGATGCCGTAACTTTAATTAATAAAATGGATAATTTTTCGGCTACTCCAGACGAAGTTTGGTTTAAAGAGCGTAATCTAACCTGATGAACAATCTTAATAGCCGATTAACAACAATCAATTTAGCAATATAACATTCATAAAAAATGCAAATTATTTCTTCTCACGCAGAATTTGAACAACATTTAGGTAAAGAACTTGGTGTATCTTCCTGGCACACCATTACACAAGAGCAAATAAATAAATTTGCCGATGCCACTTTAGACTATCAATGGATTCATACCGATGAGGATAGGGCAAAAAATGAAGGGCCGTTTGGTTCAACCATTGCTCATGGCTATTTAACGCTATCGCTGATTCCTTATTTGTGGAAAGAGATCGTTGATATCCAGAATCTTAAAATGGAAATCAATTATGGCATTGATACCCTAAAGTTTGCACAGCCCGTAACGGTAAATAGTAGAATCAGACTGAAAGCAAAACTGGCATCCATTGTAAATTTACGTGGTGTAACTAAAGTACATATGGGTATTGAAATGGAGATTGAGGAACAAAAAAAGCCAGCATTCACCGGCGAAGTCGTTTTTCTATATCATTTTATTACAGCTTAAATACTATCGCCCATTCGTTAATTATTCTTTTCTGAACTTTTTCTTGATGAAACCGCCAATCGATTCATCTTCCAAATCTTCAAGAGTGCTCAGCTCAAGTTCAAGCGCTTTTGTGCTAATTTGAATTTCAATTAAAGAGATAATCAGCGAAATCATGAAAAATATCAGGCTTAAGGCGAAGAGGATTTCCGCCACTACGTTCCATTCCAGGTAAATAAAAAACATGCAGAATAAACAAAGGCAAAAACTTAAAACGCCGAAAGCCTGCATGTTTTTTATAAGTCTTAACCTGTAGCGCAAGTTTTTAATTTGATTTTGCAGCCCAACGTTTTTCTCGCCTTCTTCATACTTCGCTTTTAAGCTCCTCACCAAAGCAGCAAGTGCTAAAAACCTATTGGTGTAGGCCAGCATTATCAAACTAATTGCCGGGAATAGTAATGCAGGGATATTAACGGTAAGTTCCATTCGTTGTGATTTATCCAAAAATATTATTTTAATCGGATATCTTTTTTGTTAATCGCAAAGTGGGTAAAATTCTTGGCGTACGATTATGAATAGATAACTGAGCTGATACTCGCTAACCAAACGCTCAAACAGTTTTAAGTTGGAAATGCACTTAGGTAAATAGCTTAACCTTATTTTTGCCGGGCACCGGTGTCTGTTATCCTTTTGTTTTAGTTAGACCGGTTTCTTGAATTTTGTGATTTTTTCTGTTTTGCTTTGCCCCAAATGCAACGGTAGACCAGAAACCATTTCAGTCTTCTTAGTTTTTATGAAATTAAATTTAAATTGCCTCCATGAATATTGAATTCAACAAAAACGAAGATGTGAACAAGCAGCTGGTTTACGAGCTAAAAACCAAGCTTAAAAAAATATACGCTGGCGGAGGTGAAAAAAACGCCGCTAAGCAAAAGGAAAAGGGCAAGCTGTTAGCTCGTGAGCGCATCGCTTACCTTATTGATGATGGTTCTGACTTTCTTGAGGTTGGCGCTTTCACAGCGGATGGAATGTACGCTGAACAAGGGGGCTGCCCATCTGCAGGCGTGGTTTGTGGTATTGGATATGTGAGTGGCAGGCAGTGTGTTATCGTTGCAAATGATGCCACGGTAAAGGCAGGCGCATGGTTCCCGATGACGGCCAAGAAAAATCTTCGGGCGCAGGAAATTGCTATGGAGAACCGGTTGCCAGTAATTTACCTGGTTGATAGTGCAGGCGTTTACTTGCCAATGCAGGATGAAATTTTTCCGGACAAGGAGCATTTTGGCCGGATGTTTAGAAATAATGCAATGATGTCTTCGGATGGGATTGTGCAAATTTCGGCCATTATGGGTGCTTGTGTTGCGGGCGGGGCATATCTGCCTATAATGAGCGACGAAGCCATGATTGTAGATAAAACAGGCTCGGTATTTTTAGCAGGTTCTTATCTGGTAAAATCGGCGATAGGCGAGGAGGTTGACAACGAAACGCTGGGCGGTGCAACCACACATTGTGAAATTTCTGGTGTAACTGATTATAAACATCCCAATGATGAGGCCTGTCTGGATAGCATCAGGAACATAATGAGCATGCTGGGCGCACCTCAAAATGCAGGTTTTGACAGAATTAAACCATCGAAACCGAAAGAAAAGGAAGAGGGGTTGTATGGTATTATTCCCGAAAATAGAGACAAACAATATGAGATCATGGATATCATCAACCGTTTGGTTGATAATTCTGAATTCGAGGAATATAAACAAGGTTACGGGCAAAGCATCGTTTGCGGTTTAGGTCGTGTCGATGGCTGGGCGGTCGGTATTGTAGCTAATCAACGAAAGGTAGTCAAATCGAAAAAAGGCGAAATGCAGTTTGGCGGGGTAATCTACTCTGATAGTGCAGATAAAGCCACTCGTTTTATCATGAACTGCAATCAAAAGAAAATTCCTTTGGTATTTTTACAAGATGTAACAGGTTTCATGGTTGGTAGCCGCTCAGAGCATGGCGGAATTATCAAAGATGGTGCTAAAATGGTAAATGCCGTCGCCAATTCAGTGGTTCCTAAATTTACGATTGTAATCGGCAATTCTTATGGCGCAGGCAATTATGCCATGTGCGGAAAAGCGTACGACCCACGGTTAATTTATGCCTGGCCAACAGCCAAAATTGCTGTAATGGGCGGTTCACAAGCTGCAAAAACACTGTTACAGATTCAGGAAGCTTCACTCAAAGCTAAAGGCGAAGTTATTACACCAGAAAAGGAAGCTGAAATGCTAAAAGAAATCACAGATAAATACGATAGTCAGACCACGCCTTATTATGCCGCCTCGCGACTTTGGGTGGATGGAATTATCGACCCGCTCGAAACTCGAAAAGTAATTTCAATGGGTATTGAGGCCGCAAATCAATCGCCAATAACTAAGCGCTTTAATGTCGGGATAATTCAAACTTAATGGATTACGAAAGTTTTTAATCATACTTTACGCCTTTGGTTTCATCCTGTTTTTTTGTAATTTGCAGACAATCCGCCGTTTATAGCTTCAAGTTTATAGAACATGAAATATTTAGTGCTTAGCATAATCATAGCTTTTGCCTTTTCTGCATCTGCACAAAAGAAAATTTACCTCGATCAGCGTAATTTTGCCACCGATTCTTCATCGGCAAAAACATATGCTATAATTTTTCCCAAGGTTGCCGATGATAGCCTTTATAGGGTGAAGCAGTATAGTTTGTCTGGGCAAATTATTGTTGATGGAACTTTCCGCGATGAGGCATTAACAATTGCAAATGGATTCTTTAAGAATTATAAAGTGCTAAGTGATAAATTTTCTGAGTATCAGGCGCTCGATGGTGATGGTTCGACTAAAGTGACCAGACCACGACCAAAATCATATTTAACGGAGCAGGGGCATATCGTTAATAATAAAAAGGAGGGCGACTGGCGTGTTTTTTTCCTCGATGGTACCCTAAAACGAATTGAAAATTACAAAAACGGAATTCTTGAAAAAGCTTCAAAGTAGTTTATTAAGCCTCGCTTTCTTCATCATTTTATCGGTACATGTAAAAGCCCAAATGGTGAGTAAAATCCATCAGGATGCCATTGTAGTTGATACACATGGAGATATTCTCTTTAACCAGATTAAGTCAGGAATTGATATTGGAAAACTGCAGCCGAAAGGAAATTTCGATTTGGTAAGAGCTACGCAAGGAGGGTTGGATGTTCAGTTTTTCTCCATTTGGTGTGATGAAAAAGGAGGTTATGCTGTTGCGAAACAGGAAATTGATTCGCTTTATAGTCTAATCAAACGGTATCCAAACCGTATCGGGCTAGCAAGAACAGCAACAGAATTGCAGAGTACTGTTAAAGAGCAGAAATTAGCGGCAATGATTGGCGTTGAAGGTGGCCATATGATAGAAAACCGCTTGGATTATATCGATAGCCTGGCAAAACGCGGAATGGCTTATCTCACCTTAACATGGAACAACAGCACTTCTTGGGCCAGCTCTGCGGCCGAAGAAACGTCGGGCAAAGTGAAGCCCGAAAAGGCCGGGTTAAACGCATTTGGAAGGCAGGTTGTTAGGCGATTAAATAAACTCGGCGTAATGGTCGATTTATCGCACGTTGGAGAAAAGACGTTTTACGATGCCATAGCAGCGAGTTCAAAACCGGTAATTGTTTCTCATAGTTGTGCTTACAGTTTAAACCCCGTTCCCAGAAACCTGAAGGATGAGCAAATTAAAGCGGTTGGTAAAAATGGCGGCGTTGTTTGCGTAAATTTCTATAGCGGATTTTTAGATTCAACCTTCAACAACAAGCAAAAGGTATTTTTTGCAAAATATGATGATGAGTTGAAGAAGCTTTCTTCAAAATACGGCCGTAGCAATGCCATTGATACGCTAATAGCAAATCATCAGGCAGACGCCGACAGCACAAGGCCGCCAGTTTCCTTGCTGGTTGAACACATTGACCACATTGTTAAGTTAATTGGTGTAGATCACGTTGGCTTGGGTGCAGATTTTGATGGTGCAGAATCGTTTCCTTTGGGTATCAACAGCGTGGCTGATTACCCGAAAATTACTTCCGAATTATTGCGGAAGGGATATTCTGCGGTGGACATAAATAAAATTATGGGCGCTAACGTGGTGCGGCTCATCAAAGAAAATAAAGGAAATTGACAGCCGTTCTAGGCTTTTTGGTCTCGATAGCTACTGCAATATACTATCCTGCTAAAATTGAATGTTAATAAGTAAACTATGTTGACAATGCAGACTTGTTAACAATTACTTAAAGCATTAAATTTGTACTTCATTACAGAATTTCAAACACCTAAAATAATGTCACAAGAAAACGAACACGTTCAGTGTTTAATTATAGGTTCTGGTCCGGCGGGTTATACGGCGGCCATTTATGCAGCTAGAGCAGATTTAAAGCCAGTTATGTATACCGGAATGCAGGCCGGTGGCCAGTTAACGCAAACCACGGATGTAGAGAATTTTCCGGGTTATCCGCAGGGAATTATGGGACCGGAGATGATGGAAGATTTTCGCAAGCAAGCAGAGCGTTTTGGAACGGATATCCGTTTTGGTTACGTAAGTTCGGTAGATTTCTCGTCGGCCCCGCATAAAGTTGTTATTGATGAAATTAAAACAATAACTGCCGATTCTGTTATCATTGCAACCGGTGCAACCGCAAAGTGGCTGGGTTTACCGAGCGAGCAACAATATAATGGCTTTGGGGTTTCGGCTTGTGCCGTGTGTGACGGTTTTTTCTTTAAGGGACAGGATGTTGCAATTGTTGGCGCTGGCGATACCGCTGCAGAAGAAGCAACTTACCTTGCGAAACTGTGTAAAACCGTTCATTTATTGGTTCGTAGAGATGAGTTTAGGGCATCTAAAGCAATGGTAAGCCGTGTTTTAGCAACACCAAATATCATTGTTCACTACAATACAGAAACGCAGGAGATTTTAGGAAACGGAAAAAATGTAACTGCTGTAAAAGTTCTTGATAACAAAACGAATATCACTTCGGAAATTCCCGTTGAAGGATTTTTTGTGGCCATTGGCCACAAACCAAATACGGATATTTTCAAAGGTCAGTTGGAAATGGATGAAACTGGTTATTTGTTGACTAAACCTGGCTCTACCTTAACAAACATTGAGGGCGTTTTTGCCTGTGGCGATGTGCAGGATATGTACTACCGTCAGGCGGTAACGGCCGCGGGCTCGGGTTGTATGGCAGCGCTGGATGCTGAAAGGTATCTGGCCGCAAAGGAACATCCGGTAGAAGCATAAATTATAAAAAATAGCTTTAAAGTCTCTCTGATTAGTTTCTGAGAGATTTTTTTTAGCCTTAATTTTTAAAAATCAAACGTTTGTTGTAGATTGTAACAAAAAAGTGAGCAAGAGGTTCTTAAGGTAATCTTTATCTTAGGTCGATTTAAACAAATATTTATTCTAATTTCAAACCAAATATGAACAAAGCATTATCGATTTTTATTGGCGTATTAATCAGCACAAATGTCTTTGCCCAGTCTGATCCCAATATGGGAATCATACCGGCCCCAGTTTCAGTAACCAGGGCAAATGGCAACTTTACCCTCGACAAAACAACCGTTTTAATCAATCAAAGTATCGATGGTGCAAAATCTGCAGATTTGTTGAATGCTTTTATTGTAACCAAATCGGGATTTGCACTAAGAGAAACAAAAACTGCTCAGCCAAATCAAAAAAGCATCGTGCTAACATCCGTTGGTGCCGATAAATTACCCGCCGAAGGTTACACCATCAAGGTTACACCTACTCAGATGATTCTTACTGGTAGGGGCGCTGGATTATTTTATGCGGTGCAGTCTGCAATGCAAATGATTCCGGACAAAGTTGGAGATAAGATAAATATTCCTGCGGTTGATATTAATGACTATCCTCGTTTCGCGTATCGCGGAACAATGCTCGACGTTTGCAGACATTTTTTTCCAATCTCGTTCATTAAAAAATACATTGACCAGCTAGCTTTTTATAAAATAAACACCTTTCACTGGCATTTATCTGATGACCAAGGTTGGCGACTGGAGATTAAAAAATATCCTAAGTTAACAACTATTGGTTCGAGCAGAAATGGTTCTATCATTGGCAACTATCCTGGTAATGGAAATTATTTAACCGAGGTTAAGGGCTTTTATACACAAGATGAAGCTAAGGAAATTGTAAAGTACGCGGCAGAACGCTACATTACTGTTATACCCGAAATCGAATTGCCCGGACATGCATCGGCAGCGATAGCCGCCTATCCTGAACTGAGTTGTTTCCCGAATAGAGATACTTTTGTAAGCGACAAAACGCCTTGGGCGGGCTCCAGAAAAGGTAAACAAGTACAACAAACCTGGGGTGTTTTCGACGACATTTTTGTTCCCTCAGAAAATACTTTTACATTTCTTAATAATGTGTTGGATGAAGTTATTGCTATTTTTCCTTCTAAATATATCCATATCGGGGGAGATGAAGCCCCAAAAACTTATTGGAAAGAATCGCCTTTTTGCCAGGCTTTAATGAAAGAAAAGGGCTTAAAAGATGAACACGAGTTGCAAAGCTATTTCATACAAACCATAGAAAAACATGTAAATGGAAAAGGCCGTTCGATTATTGGTTGGGATGAAATTTTAGAGGGCGGCTTGGCACCAAATGCAACGGTAATGAGCTGGCGTGGAGAAGATGGCGGTATCGCTGCGGCTCAGCAAAATCACGATGTGATTATGACCCCGGGGTCAATGGGTTTGTATATCGACCATAAGCAATCAAATTCGCCTGATGAGCCTGTAACGATTGGTGGCTATGCTCCATATCAGAAAATATATGGTTATGACCCTGTTCCGAAGGTTTTGACCGCAGATCAGCGCAAATATATCAAAGGTGTACAAGCCAATTTGTGGACAGAATACATTAAAACGCCTGCGAAAGCTGAAAACCATGCATTCCCGCGTTTGTTGGCGCTGTCAGAAATTGCATGGTCGCCTGTTGAGCGTAAAGACTTAAAGAATTTTTCTGAGGAGCGGTTACCCAACCACTTAGCTCGATTAGATAAAATGAACATTAATTATTGGATTCCAACGCCGATTGGACAAAGTGAGCAACCACTTTTGGGTGGCGATTTTACTATCGACTTAAAAGTACCTGTGAAAGGTGGTAAAATTTATTACTCTTTAGACGGTTCCCGTCCATCTGAAAATGCATTTTTATATACAACGCCGGTGAAGGTAACTGTGCCGCAGGGCGAAAAACGTATTATGAAAACGATTGTTTTCGCACCGAGCGGCAGACGAAGTGTAATGACTGAGACTGTTTTGAATAACGGGGCACCGGAAGTGAAGGCGGAAGCGAAAAAATAAATACTTTGTTTAAAAAACTAAAATCATTAATTTGGGATTACAAAATTGTCCCAAAAACAAATGAAAATAAATAAGTTTGAAATGCAGCATCTTTTGATAATAGCAGGGATGCTGCTTTTTTTTGCCTGTAACGAAGAAAAGCCGCAAGAGATTAAGGTAGAAAACGCCCGGATTGAAAAGAATCCGTTCCGCTATTACAAAGATGTTGAAGTAAAACCAGGTTTGAATTTTGAAATTGTAAGTTGGGGAAAAGGGGTAGATTCGGTTGGCGGTTATCAAATATTAATGTCTGATTCTGTGAAGAGAAGCTATAAATCGGTTGCGGTTGAGCGTAATGGCATTGTAAACGATGCCTGGAACATGGATTTGGACAATGATGGAAATCCAGAGATTTATGTTCAGTTGTTGACTAAAAAGAATTCGCTCGACCTGAATGTTTTCGAGTATGCCGGAGGTGGATTCAACAAAATCAGCTTTCCATCACTCAATTCGGCTCAAAGAAAGTCTTATTCGGGTAATGATAAGTTTTTTATCAAAAACGGTGATTTGTTTCGTTCATTTCCTGTAAAAGATAAAGCAGACTCCACAAAAATAATAAGCGAGGTCTACCAATATAAACTGAGAGGCAGCAATTTTAGCGCAAGTCAGGTAACGCCTTAGTTAAGCCGGCCAGCTCATTTTTTGTTTTACTAAGTATTTAACTAATTTGCTATCAAGGCTTGAAACTCGGATGAAAGACAATAGAAAATTTTCGGTGATTGATAGAATTAGAAGTTTTAAATACGCTTTTAACGGGTTGAAACTGTTTTTTTTGAATGATCATAATGGCAGGGTTCATTTGCTTGCTGCAATTTTCGCCATAACTTTGTCTGCCTGTTTGAAGCTTTCTATTTTTGAATGGATTGCTATTTTAACCGTTATAGCTGCCGTTTTAATTGCCGAAATGATAAACGCTGCTATAGAAAAACTTGCCGATGTGGTGCATCCGGAGATAAGTCCTAAAATTAAAATTATAAAAGATTTAGCTGCGGGTGCTGTTTTGGCAGCAGCGTTTCTTGCGGTAGCAGTTGGCGCCCTGATTTTTATTCCTAAACTATTCTGAGTTTCTGGCCGCTCTTGATTCTTCCATTTTCTCACTTATAATTTTATCCCACCTTTGTTGCATTTTGTGGTTGCTGCCGTGTTCGGTTTCTTCGTCGTAGTTTTTTTGCATGGTGTCGAAGTAATTGCTTATCTCATTAGCCAACTGCGAAATTTGTGCTTTATAATTTTTCACCGAATAACTTCTGTTTTTTAAAACCCTATCTGCCTCTAAATATAAAATGTATTGAATGTCTACATGGCCTTGCTCGTGATGTAGCAGATTTTGCCTCGATTCTTCTGTCTTCACCTTATCGAGTTTAACCCACGAGCGAGTTTTATCAATACTAATTTCATTTTGCAATTTTATTTCAACCCGGTTTCTATAAACTGTAGAGGCATAACTATATTTCCAAGTCATTGCTGTAAGCGCATAAAATGGCGAATTGTTATCAGGTTTACCTTTAAAATGAATATTCCAATCCAACTGCTCGGGTTGGTCTGAATCTTGCTTTAGCGGGGCAATAATCGGATAGATTGATAATAAAATAACTACTAGCAGGTTTTTCATAGACAAAAGTTCACGAAAAAACCGTGCCTAAATTATTCATTTATCGAGAATTGACTGCTAATCCGTTCAAATTTTTCAATGAGTAGTGCAATACGCTCTTTTTCTCTCTTGATTACTGCTTTACGCAAAACTGTAGAACAAAAAATTATCCACATTGCTGTTAAACCGATTGCAATGAGTTTTTGACTGGTGCTGAAATATGCGAGAATTTCTACAAAATAAAAAATCAATCCTAAAGATAAAGCGATTGCATAGAACCAATAAAGAGAGTTGTAAAGTTTATATCTATTTAGCTGATAGGTTTTTAGGTTGTTTAGGTACTCATTCGGATGCACCGTGTAGTCGCTCTTTGAAATCAGACGATGATCCCGATACAAGATCAAGGTATAAACGCCAATTGCAATCAAGGTAATGCTAATACCAACGTGAGTTGTCCACGACTCGAAATGGTAAAACATCCAAATAGCCGCTATTGCTAAAAAAGATGCAAGCATACCCATAATGTTCAAAGCCGATTTTAGCTTTAAACCGTTAACTTCTTTCTTGGCTTGTTGTAACATTTCATCAGCAGAAACTTTTACTTCTACCTCGTGCTTTTGCCACAACTCCTGTATTTGATCAAACGCTTGCATACTGGTTATATAGTTCTGTTAATTTTTGTTTAATGCGATGAATTTTTACCCTCAAATTTCCCTCGCTGATGCCAGAGATATCTGCAATTTCATGATATGGTAATTCATCTAAAACCATAGTAATAATCAAACGGTCATTTTCCTCAAGCTTGGATATACAGGTGTATAATAAAGCAACCTGCTCGTTTTTTTCAGAAAACTCTTCAATTTTGTTTTCAATAATGTTTTCAGTCAGTTCATCTTTTGCCTGCCGTTTTTCAGAGCGTAGGTAGGTTAAACAAGTGTTAACCGCAATTCGGTAAATCCAGGTAGATATCAATGATTTATTTCTGAATTTATCCAGGTTTTGCCACACTTTTAGGAATGTTTCCTGCAGAAGGTCGTTTGCTGCATCGGTGTCGCCTGTATAACCGTAACACAAATGGAATATTTTTTTGGAATTCGAATCGAAGATTTGCTTAAATAACTTGTCTTTTTGTTCCATTTAGTGGGTTATAATTACGTTTTAGATGTTGCAGGATATTTTTTGTTACAGGAAAATATAAAAATACATATATTCTCCTTGTGCCGAACAGATCAAAAATTTGTTGTCAGCGCTAAATATCGTAGTTTTACCAAATTAATAAAGCCACAAACTTAATTATTCATGAAGAAAAACAAACTCACGCTGTTTATTTTTATTGCCCTCATTGCAGGTATTGCTTTAGGCTACATTTTGAATGTAAATTCCATCGACGTTTACAATCAGAATATCCTTACTGCAGATGCAAAAGTGAAAAGTATTGAAGTAAGCATTGCGAAAACTACTGATACTACTACAGCTGTTTTTACGCAGTTAAAGGCCGATAAAAAAGCAAATTCGAAAATTAAGCGTGAAAATGAGGAAATAAGAGAGAAAAAGCTTGAGTATTTCACCTTACTAAGTGATATTTTTCTGCGTTTGATAAAAATGATTGTTGCGCCTTTAGTGTTCACAACATTGGTAGTTGGTGTTGCTAAAGTTGGTGATATTAAAGCCGTTGGCCGCATTGGCGGTAAAACTTTAGGTTGGTTTTTAGCCATGTCGTTAATGTCACTTGTTCTCGGCTTAATTTTGGTCAATCTTTTCGAGCCGGGAAAACACATGAAATTAACATTGCCGGACCAGCTGGTAAATACAGGAATTCAAAAAACGGCGATGAGCGTGAAAGACTTTATTGCGCATGTTTTTCCGAAGAGTATAGCCGAATCTATGGCTACAAATGAAATCCTTCAAATCGTTGTTTTTTCATTATTCTTTGGTGTAGCAACCGCTGCAATCGGCGATTTGGGTCAGGTTGTAATTAAAGCTTTTGATGCGATTGCACATGTTATTCTTAAAATGACTGGCTATGTTATGAATTTTGCACCACTTGCAGTTTTCGGCGCCATGACGGCAATCGTTGCTAAACAAGGTTTAAATGTGCTGAATACCTACGCAATATTTATCGGTGAATTTTATCTTGGTTTAGCCATTCTCTGGGCAATCTTGATTTTCTTAGGTTTTTTAATTTTAAAGAAACGTGTTTTTAGGTTGGTTAACGATATGAAAGAACCGGCCATTTTAGCATTCAGTACGGCAAGTAGTGAAGCAGCATACCCGAAAACCATGATGCTTTTAGAACGTTTTGGTTGTAAAGATAAGATAGTAAGTTTCGTATTACCGTTGGGTTATTCTTTCAACCTTGATGGCTCGATGATGTACATGACCTTTGCCTCGTTATTTATCGCTCAGGCATATGGCATTCATCTGGGTTTTGAACAGCAAATATCTATGCTTTTAATTCTGATGTTAACCAGTAAAGGCATTGCAGGCGTACCGAGAGCATCGCTGGTTGTAATTGCAGGAACAATTGCAAGTTTTAATATTCCCGAAGCAGGTTTAGCGTTATTAATTGGTATCGACCCGCTGTTGGATATGGGCCGGTCTGCAACTAATGTTGTGGGTAATAGTATTGCAACTGCCGTAGTTAGTAAATGGGAAGGCGAACTTAAAGAAGGCTAGTACTAGAATCAAATCGATGTATTTTTGATTTTAAGATGTCATGATAATCAATAAAAATTTTAAGCTTTGTACTGTTTTTAAATGCTGACGAGAAAATTGCTTTAGAGCGTTTAATAAATCGAAATTAAATCATTTATAATTTTATAATGTCTACCAGAGGAAAGAAGATATTTTTGGCTTTAACCATCATCGTGCCGATGATAATTTACTGTTATATTTACTATAAGCCTATTATTCAGAATGCGCCATTCCGAAAAAATGACTTTGTATCAATGACTTACAAATGGGGGATAAAAGATACCCTGGAAAATCAGTACGATTCTAAAACCGGCGCATATCAGTATTTAAACAGTCAGGATTCTACGATTAAAAAAACCATTTTCTTAAATAACGACGATATCCTATATATGCATGGCAAAGCAAATGAAATCGGGCTATGGAATTTTCCGGATACAATAGGCAAAAAAAGTGCAAAATCTATCACCGTGCCACGATACGATATGCTTTTCAAATACAAAGAGAAATCTAAGCATGTTGTAATTTATGGGGATTTTGATGGTAACCCGAAACTTTTAGATGCCGCAATGCAAATGAGGAAAGTTATTGAAGAAACTATAAACCAGGCGGAGAAGAGAAGCGGGAAGTAAAATTCTTTTTTTATAAATCTATAAGGGCTTTAATAAATTGTTATCATCAACATTTTATTAAAGCTTTTTTCTGTTAAAGGCATTTCGTATATTTACGAGATATTCGTAATAAATGGAGAAGTTAACTTTACAGGAAGAAGAGGCAATGCTTGCCGTTTGGCAGATAAAAAAAGGCTTTATCAAAGATTTTATGGACGTGCTGCCCGAGCCGAAGCCACCTTACACCACGTTAGCTTCAACCGTTAAAAACCTCGAACGTAAAGGTTATCTTATTAGCGAGCGTTTTGCGAATGCAAATCGCTATAGTGCAAAAGTTAAGGAGGCCGATTACAAAAAGCGATTTATGAGTGGTTTTGTAGATAACTATTTCAAAAGTTCTTACAAGGAATTGGTTGCTTTTTTTGCGAAGGATAAAAAAATTAGTGCTGCAGAATTAAAGGAAATAATAAACCTGATAGAAAACCCTGAAAAGTAAGGTTATGCCGTTTTTCTTCGTAATTCTTTTCAAAATAAATTTAATTCTGGTGGTTTTTGCCTTGGCTTATTATTTGGTTTTGCGTAGGTTAACCTTTTATTTACTGAACCGTGTTTTTCTCCTTTTTGGCATTTTGTTTTCTACGATTAATCCTTTCATTAACTTAACTCGTTTTGCACATCGACTCCAGGCGGCTCCGGCCTATTTACCTCAACTAAATCAGCGCATTAACCAATTAGCCGAGCAGAATTCTGCTGAGCCTCTCTGGCAGTTTATTACCGTTGTATTTTATTTAGGTGTAATCTTTATGGCATTGAGGTTAACGATTCAGTTTGTTTCGCTTCGCCGTGTACACAAAAACTCAAAGCCTGGCCGGGTCGATAATTTCAAAGTACGTATATTGAATGAAAAAGTAAGTCCATTTTCTTTTTGGCAAACTATTTATGTAAATCCGACCCTTCACAAAGAAGGAGATTTAAAAAATATCCTTGAGCATGAAAGTGTCCATGTGGAAGAGTGGCATACCCTTGATATTATACTTGCGGAGATGAGCCTTGTTTTCTACTGGTTTAATCCGGGTGTTTGGCTGATAAAAAGGGCCGTTCGCGAAAATATTGAGTTTATTACCGATTCGAAAATTTTAAAGAAGGGTGTAGATAAAAAGGCTTATCAATATAGTTTGCTTGATGTGGGCAGTTTGCAGCCATCAGTGGCAATTGTAAACAATTTTAACTCGTCTGACCTTAAAAAGCGAATTAAAATGATGAATGCGAGGCGTTCATCAAACTTAAATTTAACCAGATATGCTTTTGTTTTACCAATTCTGTTAATGATAACACTTGCTTTTACCATCAATAAAAAGGAAAGAGCGAAGGGTTTAAAGTCGACCATTAGAATTATTACAGCCCCACAAGAAACTGAAATAAAAAATATATCACCGAAGGTAAATCTCAATAAAACAGCCAGCAGGACAAATTTATCGGCGGGTAAAGTTCATTCAATTAGGAGTTTAACCATCATCAATTCTGATAGCGTAGCGCAGGCAGATTCCTTGCCTCGCATTTTTACAGTCGTGTTAAAAGAAGGGACGGGGAAAGGTTCTACAGCTGCAGAGGGCAGAAAAAGGGTTTTCGTAAGCAGTTTCACTTTTAAAGATACGGCAAGTAGTCAGCCGAAAACTAAGCTTAGGAATATTGAAATCAGAATGCGCAATGAAAATTCCGGTACTTATTCGTTTTCAGCTGTTGATAATGCGACCGCTGTGGTAAATAATCCTTTAACCGGGAAAGTAGCTTCCGACTCTTCGGCAATACCAAAAAAAGTAAAACATTTTTTCTTTACGCATTCAGCCACTTACACCATAGATGGCAATAAAGTTGCTCCTGCGGATTTAAGTAAATTAGCCACTGAACAAATCAAAAATATTGTGGTAAAGCAAAACGGAATGATAGATATCAGTACAAAACAAAAATGAATAAAGGCAGTATCATACATTAACCTGATCTCAATTTCCCATCTCTCATTCTATGTAAACCTATCAGCGGCTTTGTTGTACCCTTCGACGGGCAGACTGGGTTTATCCCGATACATACGCTTCAATTAAAAATTAAATCTCGCCCTCAGCATTGCTACCCTTCCCGGGATGGAATAACTTCCTTTTGTAAGTGAATTCGCAGATAGGGTTACGGCATCGAAAGTTTTAATATTCGCGAGATTAGTTATTCCAAACTCCAAATCTGTTTTAAGTTTTAGTAATTTGTATTTAATGTTGGCATCGGCAAAGAGATAACTCAAATTTGGCTGTGTGTTCTGGTGCGTAAACAAATGTTCGGCAGAAAGATTTATGTACACATTTTTAACCGTTGTAAATGACAGGGTAGACTGTTGTCTCAACTGCTGAAAATTTGTTGTTACAGCTTTTTCAATTTCGACCGTATTATTATTTGTCGAATAAACGGCGCTGTAAGAGAAGCTTATAAAATTGTTTAATTTTGCATCGATACCTCCTGTATAAGTCACCATTTGCGTTTTAATGGGCAATAAATTGTTGTTTTGCAATTGGCTATACTTGCTTTGTATAAAGCTTAGTCCGAGGTTAACTGTACTTTTTAATGCAAATAAATATTTGCTTGCATTTGCATTGAATGAAAAACTTTTAACGTGGTTTGACAAGGGCAACACAATTCGCTGCTGAATGTTATTGCTGAGCGTATATGCCGAAATTGTATTTAATTCGGCATCATTATAACTGGTATTAACATTAATGAAAAGCATTTGCATTGCTTTTCTAAAATTAAAGCCGGCGCCAATATTATGCGTTTTTCGCTCAGAAATTGGCGCATCGTTTGCAAAAAGCGACCGGTAGTTGCGCAAGATGGATCCCCGGTATACATCCTCTATGCCACCCAAGTCATTTTTAAAAGAATAGTTTGCCGAGATGTAATTTTCTGTGCTGGTTTGGTATTTAAAGTTTAATGATGGGTTGATGAAAAACCTGGACAAGCTGTTATTCAGACTATTCCCAGTATCATCATAATTTATCAGGTTGTAACTTAATGGGATTGAAAGGTTAATTTTTACTTTTTCTCCGGTAAAGTCATAGCTGCCTTCCGAATAAATCCTGGTTTTAAGCCATTTTAAATCATTTACCGCATTTTGTGAAACCAACTCATTTGCTCCATTGGCTTGGATTTTATATAGCTGGGAATTTAAATATTGGTCTTGAATATTAAACCCTGCACGATAGGTTTGCATAAAATTACCTCTAGTCAGAACATACGAAACGTAGTTGTTTGTATAGGAGGTTGGTATTCTGATAAATTGATTTAAGCCTGCATAAGTTTGGCCAGCATTTAAAACATCGGCATGTAACCCCGGCGTAATGTTTAAATGCTCTGGTTGCGTTGAGCGGTTTAAATAAGAGTAAAAGTTTAATACATCCTCCGATTTTAATTTTTTTCGATAATTAAATTCGTTTGAGACCTCAAAGGTTTTTCTGTTGAGTGTCTGATATGCCGGTAAATCATTGATTATAATTTCTGAATTTGTTTTAAAAGGGAGGTAATCCAACACGAAATTATTATTCAGAAAATACTCGTTAGCATTCCCGTTTAAATTCAACTGCGCCCTCAATTTCTGTGGATTTATAACGTTATTCTGAACTTCGCTATACCTCACCGTTTTTTCAGGTAGATAGGTCTCTGAAAATTTGTTGTACTGTTGCGTTCTCTCATCATACAAATAAGAAAGATTGGCTCTGAGCTGCAGGTCCTCGTTGAACTTATACAGATTATTCAAATTGATTAAACCAGCTTTGTTAAACAGGTACCGGCTTTGCGGTAAAGAAGGCACGCCTGCAGCTCCTGTAGAAAGTAAACCAGATGGCTTTTCGTTATCTAACCTTTTAAGGTAATCAGAAAAATTGTGTGATGTCAGGTCAATTCCGGGGTCGATACCGATATTATTTGCTTTAACGTTGTTGATGAATTTCAGTTTCTTATTGAATAACATAGCGGTTAAATTTTCATCAAAACGGTCGGGTGTCCCTCCACCAGCGGTTGCATCGCCCATCACCTTAAGTTTAGCTTCGTCTTTCAGCACCAAATTCAGGGCCACATCGTCGCTGGTGTTATTTTTACGCATCATTTTAATCGGCTGGTCATTCTGGATTACCTGCACTTTATCAACAGCACCCTGAGGGATACTTTTGGTGCCAATATTGTATTTATCATCAAGCAGGTTATCTCCATCAACATATAAATTCGAAATCGCCTTTCCGTTATAGCTCACTTTTCCATCTTCAGCAACTTGAATGCCGGGCATTTTCTTCAAAACATCTCCTATGCTTCTATCTTGTTTGTCGGCAAAATCAGACGGCTTATAGTTGAGTGTATCACCATTTGAGGTTAGCTTTGGCCGGTTTTTAACGTTAACCGTTTCAAGGTTTATTTCACCATGTTCAAGCACTAAATCATAGCTTTTATTTACATCTGCTATCTTTACTGCCGTTTTCTTATAGCCAATGCTGGTGGCTTCGATACTATAATTAAGAATATCCTCATTTTTGAGGCTTATCGCGAAATCGCCGTTTGGATCTGAACGGTTATAGTTAACGATATTGCCTTGCAAATCTTTCAGCGTAACATTAACTGACGAAATTCCTTTTCCTGAACTGTCTTTAACCTTGCCCCTGAGCTGTTTCTGTGCGAGTGCAGTGCCACAACTTATCAATGTGAAAATTAAGATGAATGCGAATGGCTTGCTCATTTTCTTTCAGGAAGTTCTATAGGGTTGTTGATAACCGGCTTCGCGATTGAATTTGAGCCAGCTGGCCTGGAAGCAGTCGAACTTTTAAATGAACCTTGTATGCCATTTGCAGCCATTTGTGCTTGCATAAAGCCTTGCGGATCTTTATCCCTTGCCTCTTTTAATCTATCTAATTCTTTTTTAGTTGTTTTTATGGCGTCTGCCGGGAGTTTAATTTCTGGCCCAAGGTATGGGTTCCCTGTGTCTAGCCCAACAATTTTAACGGTGCCAACACTACCATTTGGCATCAATAATTTGGAATCATCATTTTCTGCCTCTTTAGCAGCCTGTCCGTTAACATTTTCTAAACCTGCGAATTCAAATTTCACTTCTTTCCTTTGGTCGTAGGCTTCTACAATTAGGCCCGGTAGTCCGTTAAGCTTCCATGGGCCGCTTTGGAAAGGAATTTCAGTTGCAAACCACGCTATCCAATTTCTTCCTTTAAAGTGTGTTGTCGCCTTTTGGCAGCGAATTCCCGAGAAACTTGTGGTGTCTTTCAGTATTTTCCAGTCTATTATTGGTGCTGCCTCTTCAATCAGGTAATTGTTAACTAAGCGTTCCTTAGTAACTAGTTTGTGTTCTGCAGCGAAATAGAAATAGTCAGCTTGTGTTATTGGCCCTTTGCTTTCGCTTTTAATGTTGATGGTGAAATTACCGCTACCGGCCTGGTTTTTCATTTGCTCCTGCATTTGTTTTTGCAGGTTCATACTTTGGTTAATCTTATCATAACTTGTAAAAACCGATGCATTGTTGCCAGTAACCAATAACATGTTCTCTGTGCTGGGCTTGTCTTTTTGCGTCGTATCCTGTATGTGAGTTAAAGTGTAGCGAACCCTTGCCAAAGCTTTATCTGGCTTTTGCGCATAAACAGATATAGATAAGAGTGCTGTACAGGCGATGGTAATAATGTGTTTCATATAATTAATTTATTTAATTTTCGTAAATCTACGAAATTCTCGTAATACAAAAGCGCTTTAACATTTTTTAACTAAACCTTCTGGCTTGCATTCTTTTCAAGTTTATATGAGTCAGGAAACGACCGGAGTTGCCGTATCAAAATGCATTTATGTAAAACCAGGAGGTGATGATCGGTTCGCAATGCAAAGGGGAATGATATAAAGGGAGGGCAGGTGATGGGTGAGATTGCCAACGCTGCATTTCAACAAAGCAGCATGTTAAATGATTATGAAATGTTAGAATCCGTCATTCCAGGTTCGGCAGCGTTTTAGTGAAAATTATTTTCGATATGTGTTTGTGTGTTAATTGAATTTGTTCTATATTTGCACCTCGTTAAATAAAAATTAAAAAACTAATATTTAAACAATGTACGCAATAGTAAATATAGCAGGACAGCAATTTAAGGTTGCTAAAGACCAGCACCTTTTTGTACACAGATTACAAGGAGATGAAGGCGCTAGTATTGAATTTGATAACGTATTGTTGGTTGATAATGGTGGTGCAATTACTGTAGGTGCTCCTGCGGTTAAAGGTGCTAAAGTTTCAGCTACCATCGTATCTCATTTAAAAGGTGATAAAGTAATTATTTTCCACAAGAAACGTAGAAAAGGTTACAAAAAGAAAAATGGTCACCGCCAGTTTTTCACAAAGATTCAGATTTCTGACATCACGCTATAATTAATTGTTAACCCAATAATTCACTGTTAAGTGAATTAAAAAATATAAAATCATGGCACACAAAAAAGGAGCCGGTAGTTCGAAAAACGGACGTGAATCGCATAGTAAGCGTTTAGGTATTAAAATTTTCGGTGGGCAATTGGCTATCGCTGGAAACATCTTAGTACGTCAACGCGGTACAAAACACCACCCAGATAAAGGCGTTGGTATTGGTAAAGACCATACTTTATTCGCTTTAGTTGATGGTACTGTTATCTTTAAAAAGAAACAAGACAACAAATCTTATGTATCTATTCTTCCTATTACAGAAGCTGAAATTGAAGCTGCTGTAGCAAAAGCCCCAAAAGCAAAGAAAGAAGTTGAAGCTAAAGAACTTGTTGAAGAAACACCAGTAAAAAAAGCACCTGCTAAAAAAGCAGTAGCTAAAAAAGAAGAAACTACTGAAGAAGCTGCACCAGCAGAATAATTAGTTTTAAATTCATATTAAAAAGCTTTCGGATTTTTTCCGGAAGCTTTTTTGCGTTAAAGTATCTTGTGTGCGTTTAGTACGATGTTAAAATATCCCGCGTTGCTGTTATTTTTTAAAATCAAGCAGCGGCTGATTAAGTTCGTATGTGGGCTCAGTCACCTGGCGAGCAGGAAAGTAGAAGTGGAAAAAGGCATCGCTAAGCTCCCAAAGTTCCAAATTCTTCAAACCATATTTCAGAAATCCAATTTAAGGGCAAAAAAGTGCTTTTTAGCAATGCGATTGCATAAGCATTATAAAAAATCAGGAACCTGCATTGCCCTTTTTAATATTGTCTCGCCATCAACTGGTTGGTTAAGTGTAGTAAATTGGCTTTAGCGTCGTCACTAACACTTATTTGCTCCATCAATGCAAGTGCCTTGTTCATGTAATTGTCCATGGTTTGTTTGGCAATGTTTTGGATATCCAATACATCGTAAACCTGCTTTATGGCCTCCACTTTTTCTTTCACATCAAACTGTTCGTAATCAGTCCAGGTTTTGAGCGAATGAAGATTTTCGGTTTCTGCCAACTCAAATGCTTTCAATAAAAGGAACGTTTTTTTATTAGCGATAATGTCTCCACCAACTTGTTTTCCAAATTTCTCAGGGTCCGCATATACATCTAAAATATCATCCTGAAGCTGAAAGGCAATGCCAATATTCTCGCCAAACTGGTAAATCAAATCTGCATCCCTTGCGGATGCCTGTGCAATAATGGCACCTAATTTCAGCGCACCTCCAAGTAATACTGCGGTCTTCAACCTTATCATGTTGATGTATTCTTCTATGGTTACATCATCACGGTCTTCAAATTCCATATCAAGCTGTTGCCCTTCGCAAACCCCCTGTGCGGTTGCGTTGAAGGTATCCAGCACATCTTTTAAATACAGTGGGTTTACTTTTGCAAGATTTTTATTGGCTTCAACCATCATCACGTCGCCACTTAAAATTGCTGTGTTCGTGCTCCATTTTTCGTGCACTGTTGCTTTGCCTCTGCGTAAAGGGGCATTGTCCATAATATCATCATGAACGAGCGTGAAATTGTGAAATACTTCAATAGCCATTGCTGCATGCACAGCATCCTTTGGATCCTTGCCAAACAACTCTGTCGACATTAACACCAGCAAAGGCCTGATTCTTTTGCCACCTAAATTTATAATGTAGGTAATTGGTTCGTAAAGTTGTTTTGGATTTTCAGGAAACGTTAAGTTGCCGATTGCCGTTTCTAAAATTTCTTGTAACTGTATCGTGCTATACATTCGTAGTTTTATGGATTAACCATTGTTCCGAAGGCATTTAGGCCCTCCATCAACTGGCTAAATTTAGCTTCAAGTGATGTTTGCTTAACAATTGGATTATTTCGCCAAAAATCGGCATTATATTTAATAGATTCTACAACATTTTTATCATTAGTAGTTCTTCTTACATTTTGGAAACTTTCATTCTGCAGATTATTATCTTCCTGATAAACGGTTAGCAGTGAGCTTACGATTGCGTTTAAATCATTCGTACGCATTGGCCCACCATTACTTATTGCCAAATACATTTTTGTAGAGATACTTTCTAAAACATTAACATCAGCCGGGCCACCTTTAAATGTGGCTACGGTTTTTACAATGGGCGGGTATTTGAAACTCGCATCTGCGCCCAGGTCCATCGGAAGATTTAATATATTATTTTCAACCCGATAAATGTTGAAATCATCTGTGCCGACAAAAAAGGTTGTGTTTGCATAAAACTGATTTCTACCAGCTTTTTTTATCGTGCATGTAATTACGGCAATATCCTGATCTGCTTGTTCAATGTAACGTTCAATCTCAATGCTGTATTTATCAAGCGTTTTTAGCGTAACAAATGTGCCCGAATTCGGTTGGGTTAGGTAACCACTGGAACTAAAGGTGAAGTAAGACTGGTTGCTTAAATCGAATGCAGGTTGGTTTTTTCGCTCAGCAAAGCGTGTTTGTTTCGCAATCCAACCAGTTGTTTTGGTAACATTCCATCTAAGATCATAAAATATCTCATGGATTTTTGCGGGTTCGTTATTTACAGACGTTAACTGTCTGTAGAAAGCTTTTAGGTAATGCTTATCGTTGATGTATTTCGTTGCCTTTTCCAATGCACTTTTCAGCAAGTTCTTACCCCGGTTTGGGTCTATCGTTACTTCTGATAAGTTTATGGCAGCCTGTTTCAGCTTTACAATCAGGTTATCTGATGTGCTTTTAAGTTCAATTTCTCCATTTAAATAACTTACATGGCTAAACTTCAGCTTAACAGGCAAACTGTTAGCTTTAATTATAAAGTCTCCGTTTTCATTTGTAATTGAGGTAATTTGCGTGCCAACAATCATTAACGATACGAAAGGGATTGCTTCGCCTGAAACCTCATCAACAACCTTTCCCTGTATCGTTTGCGAATAGCTTTTTACAGTGAGCGTCAAAAAGAGCAATAAAAGGATGCTTTTTATCATCTATAAAACCAGCGAAAAATCTATCTGTCGTTTGGCGAGATCCACTTTTTTGACTTTAATTGTCACTTCATCTCCTAATTGGTATTTTTTCTTTTTGCGTTGTCCAATTATGCAGTAGTTTTTTTCATCGAGCACATAAAAATCATCAGAAATTTCTCTCAAACGAACCATGCCTTCACATTTGTTTTCCTCAATTTCTACATACATACCCCATTCGGTAACACCCGTAATAATACCAGCGTAAACATTGCCAACATTTTCTTCCAAGTATTCGGCTTGTTTGTACTTGATAGATGCCCGCTCCGCCTCAGCGGCCCTTTTTTCCATGGCAGATGAATGGGCACTTGCAACTTCATAAAACTCCGCATCGGCAGATTTTTCTCCTGCTAAATAATCTTGAAGTAAACGGTGCACCATAACATCGGGATACCGGCGAATTGGAGATGTAAAATGCGTATAATAATCGAAGGCAAGGCCGTAGTGACTGGTTTTTTTAGTGGTGTAAATCGCTTTCGCCATGGAACGAATGGCCAGGGAAGTTAAAACATTCTGTTCTTTCTTTCCTTCAACATCGGCCATTAAATGATTCAGCGACTTCGCAATTTCCTTATCAGATTTTGTATTTATTTTATACCCGAAACGCGAGGCGAAATTGGCAAACGTGTTAAGGGTTTCCATGTTTGGAGAATCGTGAACCCGATATACAAAGGTTAACTTGTTCTTTCCTTTCAGTTTTGTGGCAATAAATTCTGCAACTTTTCTGTTCGCCAGCAGCATATAATCTTCAATAAGTTTATGCGCATCCTTGCGTTCCTTAACATACACGCCTATAGGTTTCCCGTTTTCATCAAGTTTAAACTTTACCTCTGTACTCTCAAAGCTAATTGCGCCATTTTTAAATTTTCGCTCCCTCAATATATAAGCGAGCTCATTCAGCTTAAGTATTTCCGAAGCATAATTACCCTCTTTATTCTCGATTACCTCCTGGGCTTCTTCGTAGCTAAAGCGTCTGTCAGAATGAATAATGGTTTTGCCATACCATTCTGCCTGGATATTGGCCTGGTCATCAAGTTCAAAAACAGCGGCAAAGCATAGTTTATCTTCATGTGGGCGAAGCGAACAAACGCCGTTGCTTAACCTTTCAGGAAGCATTGGTATTACCCTGTCAACCAAATAAACAGAAGTTGCCCGGCTATAAGCTTCTTTATCTAATTCCGTACCCTGAATTACATAATGAGAAACATCAGCAATGTGGACGCCGATTTCATGATTCCCATTCGGTAATTTCTGATAAGAAATCGCATCATCAAAATCTTTCGCATCTGCTGGGTCGATAGTGAAGGTTAATGTTTTTCTAAAATCTTTACGCTTGGCAATCTCTGCTTCCGGAATTTCTTCGGGAATTGCATTGGCTTCTTTTTCTACGGCAGGTGGAAAGGAGAGGGGAAAGCCATATTGCGCCAAAATAGCGTTCATTTCCGTATTATTCTCGCCCTGATCGCCAAGGACGTGCTTAACGGTTCCGATTGGATTTTTTGCACCTTCAGGCCAATCAGTTAAATTAACTAAAACACGCTGGCCATTTTTAGCACCCAATGTATCTGAAAGGGGTACAAAAATATCGTGCATCATTTTCTTATCATCAGCAATTACAAAGGCAAACCTTTCAGAGATTTTTATTACACCAGTGAAATCAGATTTGGCTCGCTTAACAATTTCCACAACTTCGCCATCATTTTTGCGGCCATGTTTTTTTGCAAAAACATAAACCTTTACCAAATCGCCGTGAAGCGCATTTTTAAGTTTGCGTGGTGCAACAAAAACGTCTTTTTCAAACTCATCGTCCGGGATAATGTAGGCTGAACCATCGGCCGTCATATCTACCCGGCCAGTAATAAAATTCTGAAGCTCCTTCAGTTTGAACTTGCCTTTTTCAGGTTCGAGAAAAATGCCTGCGCTTTTGCCCTCCTTTAGTACTTCTAAGATGGTTTCGCGGGATTCTTGATCATTTAAATTTAACTTGGCAGAAACCTGCTTATAATTTAGTGGTTGGTTGCTGTTTTTCTCGAAGACATCACTAACCAGCTGATTCAGAACCAATTTTATATTTGCAGATTTTTTCTTTGCCATATGTTCAAATGTATTTTACCGAAGATACAGAAAAGAAAGAAAATGATGTAAAGATGAAGCTGGAAAATGTGATAGTTGTGATGTTCTTTTGATGGAAACAGCGACTATCTGAGCCTGAGTTCGACGTATTTAATTCGTTTTCTTAGTGAGGTATAACTTAGATGAACGTTGCCGTTTTCATCCTGAATTATTGCAGGGTAACTGTATTCTCCTTCTCGATGATTTTCCAGAGTGTAAATATCCTGCCAAAGTTTTCCATCATCAGAAATTGCCAATTTTAAAACCGAGCGACCTTCCCACCAGTTTTTTCCAGCTTCTAACGGATTATAAACCAATAATTGCTTACCGTTTTTTAAGGTTACTGCATCGCTGCCAGAATTGGGATTAGGTAGATTAGTTTTCGCTAATTTAGACCAGGTTTCGCCGTTATCGCGAGACCAGCTTTCTACAATTACATTCTGCCTGCTCCGGCATAAAAGCTGGAGTTTCCCATGTGGATAGCTAAGTATAGAAGGTTGTATAACGCCAAAAGTATCGCAATCTATTTCAATTTTCTTCCAATTACGTCCAAACTCATCCGACTTTTCGATGTGAATTTGCCACTTTTTTTCATCGGCGCTTTCCGTACTTGATGGGTAAAGTATATTACCATTTGCCAGTTGAATTGGTTTGTTTTTTATTGGTCCTAAAAAACCGTCTGGCAGTTTTTTAGCTGCCGACCATGTTTTTCCGTTATTTTTTGAAGTCTTGTATTCAGCCCACCATGCTCTTGGATTTGGGCCAACTTTATAATGCAAATACAACAGGCCATTTCGTGCCTTGAATAATACGGGGTTCCAGCAAGCGTAGCGTAAAGTGTCATTTTGCACACCGTTTGCAATTTCTACCGGTTCAGACCATTTTCCATCATTTTTTGTAGACGACCAGATTGAAACATCCTTGCTACCCTCAAATTTGCCGCCAAACCAGGCACAAATAACTTTTTGGTTATTTAATGCGATAAGCGTTGAGGCATGACAAGCAGCGAAGGGCGCATTTTCGAAAACATAACCAGACTGGACTACCCGAATTTCCTGCACCTGAGCTTTGGTAATGGCGGGAATTGCTAAAGCCAAAGTTATCAAAAGACAATATGTAAGTTCTGCTCCTTTAAGTGCCGGGAATCGCATCAATTAATTTTTTAGTGTAAGCAGCTTTTGGCGAATTAAAGATTTCTTCGGGAAAGCCTTCTTCCTCAATCTTTCCTTTATTCATCACCAAAATTCGGTCGGATATATGCTTAACAACTGCTAAATCGTGTGAAATAAAAATGTAGGTCAAGCCAAATTCACGCTGCAAATCTTTTATCAGGTTAAGTACCTGAGCTTGTACTGAGACATCTAGTGCGGAAACAGATTCGTCGCAAATGATGAATTTTGGTTTTAGCGCCAGGGCCCTGGCAATAACAACACGCTGCCTTTGTCCGCCACTAAACTCGTGTGGATAGCGATTAAAATGCGATTCGTTTAAACCGACTTTTTTTAAAAGTTCTAGCACGTTAGCTTTTCTTTCCGCATCGTTCTTACAAATATTATGTACGGTTAACGGTTCAAGGATTGATTGCCCAATGGTTAATTTTGGATTTAGCGATGCGTATGGGTCCTGGAAGATAATCTGAATATCTTTCCTTAACTTTCTCATTTCTGCTTTACCAACGTGTGTAATGTCTTTACCATCAAAAGAAATCGTTCCTGAAGTTGGTTGAATGAGGCGCAAAATGCTTCTGCCTAAAGTAGTTTTACCACAGCCAGATTCCCCGACCAGGCCCAGCGTTTCACCAGGAAAGACATCGAAATTAATTTGATCTACGGCTTTAACAAATTCTTTGCTTTTACTAAAAAAACCGTTATTAACTGGATACCAGGTTGATAAGTTGCGGATTTCGAGTAGCGGCTTTTTTGAATAAAGTTCGACCCGTCTCGCCTCGGTTTCTTCCTTTGTTATCTGATTGGAAGCATTTAAGTGCGCAAATGAATCTTCGACAGCACCAGTTAAAAAGTCGGCCACGACAGGCAATTTTTTTAATTGTAATGCTGGCGACGGCCGGCAAGCTAGCAAGCCTTTTGTATATGGATGTTGGGGATTTTGAAATATTGCCCTGGCATTTCCTTGTTCTACAATTTCGCCTTTAAACATTACGGCAACTTCATCCGCGATTTCGTGTATTACGCCCAAATCGTGCGAGATAAATATCATCGCCATGTGGCGTTCTTCCTTAAGCTTTAAAAGCAGTTGCAAAATGGTTTTTTGAACCGTTACGTCTAGTGCGGTCGTAGGTTCATCAGCAATCAATAGCTTCGGGTTACAGCTTAAAGCCATTGCAATCATAACCCGCTGCTTTTGTCCACCAGAAATTTGATGCGGATAACTCTCAAATATTTTTTCTGGTCTGGGTAGTTGTACTTCTTTAAAGAGCTCAATTGTCTGGCGTTTTGCTTCCTCTTTTCCAACGCTTTGATGCAATATAATGGCTTCGGCAACCTGGTAGCCGCAGGTAAAAACCGGATTTAACGAGGTCATAGGTTCCTGAAAAATCATCGAAATTTGATTTCCGCGGTATTGCCTTATTTCATTGGCGTTTAGGTTAAGCAAGCTCACGCTGTCGAAATCTATATCTCCGGTAATTTTAGTTGCCCTTTCATCGTGTAATCGCATTATAGAGAAAGAAGTAACTGATTTCCCGGAGCCGGATTCGCCAACGATGCCCAATATAGTTCCCTTTTTTACATTGAAACTAACTTTTTTTACGGCTTTAAACCAGGTTTTCTCCTCCTGATTAAAAAAATCGATATTCAGGTTTTCTACATTTAACATCAGGTTACAATTGTAATGTTTTCTGAGGAAATTATCTTCATGCCTTTGAATTTTAAAAGCACTTGAGCAGTTGTAATTACATCTTTTTGGCAATAAGTAACAATTCGTGGCAGGTTTTTCTCCTCATAATAAACCTGCCGAACCATGCTCCCGTCTATATCGTCTTTTGGCGTAGGGACGTTAAAGATGGCGGCGAGTAAGTTTAGCGAGGTGTAGTGTTTGTAATCGCCGAATTTCCACAACTCCATCGTATCAATGTGTGTAACCTCCCAGGGCTTTTTACCCGATATTTGAAGCTGGACAGGAATTTCGATTTCATTAACGAGTAAGCGCCTGCATAGGTACGGAAAATCAAACTCTTTGCCATTATGCGCACAAAACTGCAGGGCCGCCGGTTGCTTGTTCAGCAGGTTGGCAAACTCCTGAAGCACTAGGCGCTCATCATCACCGGAAATAGATTTAATTCGTAAGCACTGCACTTTATTCTGGGTGTAAAATATGCCCATGCTTATGCATACAATCTTTCCAAATTCGGCCAATATTCCTGCCTTTTCGTAAAAGTCATCCGCACTTTGATCTGCCTTCCGTTGGTAGTGCGTTTTTTGTTCCCAAAGATCTTGCAGATTTTGTGGTACCTCATCGTAATTAGCGTATTGTGGCACAGTTTCGATATCGATAACCATCACCTGATTAAGATCCAATGTTTTTAGCATAAAACAAGTTAATCATTAATTTTCATTTCGTCGTTGCTTCGCAGCTGTTGATGAAAAGACAGCAATTTTTCTATATTTGGATTATGGCAAAGCTTAAGTTTGAGAACTCTCTGGAAGAAGGCCCACATAAAGTTCTATCTAATTTGATAGGAAAATGGGCAGGAACTACGAAAACCTGGTTTGAGAAAGACATTCTAGCTGATGAATCTCCGGTTGAAGCCGTAATATCTTCAATTTTGGAGAAAAGATTTGTTTCTTACGATTACCAGGGAAGTTTAAACGATAAACCGCTTGAAGGTAAAATGATCATTGGCTTCGATATCCCTTACCAAAAGTTCACCAGCAGCTGGATTGACAGCTTCCATATGGGAACCCAGATTATGATTTCCAGCGGTGATGCTACTCAAAATGGCTTTTCGATTTTAGGCACATATGGTAGTCCCGAATATGGCGAAAAACTATGGGGATGGCGAACGGAGCTGGAAATTGTTGATGGAAACCAGATAATCTTTTCAGCCTATAATGTTTCTCCGGAAGGTGAAGAAGCCAAAGCGACCGAAACGATTTTAAAAAGGATTTGATTTCTCAAGGTATTTTAAAACGAAAGCTTCCTCTCTACAACGAACTGAGCGCTGTGCCTGTGCCGTTTGCCATTTCCGGAATTTTTAAATCCGTTCCCAGGGCTTTATTTAATTTTTCGGTAAAGTATGCTGAAAATAAGGGAGAGGATAACTCCACATTCTGATGGACAAAAAAGTATAGATTTTCCAGTCCTTGCTTTTTCCATTCAACAATTCTCTCGATCCAGTCATCCAGGCGTTTTTTATCAATTTCATTCACGTTGGCGCCAACAAACCGAACGAACGCGGTTGGCGTGGTTAAGCGCATGTGTAGCATGTCTCTGCGGCCGGAGGTATCGACAATAATATTTGCAATACCGTTATCCTCAAACAGTTTAGCAAACTCATCGGCAACATTTTTATTCGAAAACCATTCACCATTTCTTACCTCAACACCTAAAGGAATCACCTTTGGAAACTCCCTGATGACTTTTTCAAGCCTATCGTAATCTTTTGGTTTGAAATTATCATGCAATTGAAGAAAAGCCATGCCAAGTTTATCTTCAAAGTTACTTATCGCATCGCAAAAGTGTTCAACAGGTTCCTTTACATTTATCAGTCTTTTAAAGTGGCTAACGGAGTTTGTTAATTTAGGAAAAAATTTAAAGTCGGCCGGCGTTTTTTGTGTCCATGCAATTACCTGCTCGCTGCTGGGCATTCCGTAGAAGGTAGCGTTAAGCTCTATAGAATTAAATTGCGTAGAGTAGTAGGTTAACTCATCTTTTGTTCCTTTCGGATAAAAACCTTTCAAATCGGCCCTATTCCATTTCGCACAACCCACATAAGCTTTGAAGTTTTGCTTAGGCTTGTTGGCAGCTAAAATTGCCGCTGTTTCCGGTGCATCAGCAGGGAGGGTATAATCTATAATGGAAGGGTCGTCTACTTTACCGAATTGCATGTTAGTCTTTATTTATTTCAAATATATCCAAATCCCCATAGATTAGATGCTCCATAGCATCATAAATTTTGCTTTTCAATTGTTCGTAAACTTTCTTGTTTGAACAATTACCAAATTTTATAAAAACTAGTTTTGAGGTGTTCCTCTCCATGCCACGAGCTCTCGAAAGTCAGAATCTTTTGATATGATAATGACCCTTTTTTTGCTTCTGGCACGTTCGTAAACCTCTACATCGGGTGTTTTAGTATATTTCAGGAAATGAAAAGAAATACAATTAACATTGATTTCGTCTGTAAGCCATTTTGCGATAATAGGAGAGATGTTTTCATCCAACCAAAATTCCCAATTATTCGTAAATGTATTCATCCCTGAGTTGTTTTGCGCTAAAAACCAGTGCGGCTCTTATGTCTTCACCTTCGAGGATGGGATGCTCCTCTAAAATTTCTTCGTTTGTCATTCCTGACGATAACATTTCGAGAATATCGATTACCGTGAATCTATTACCTCTGATTGTGGGCTTACCACCCATTAGTCCGGGGATGAAAGTAATTCTTTTTAATAATTTACTGTCCTGACTTTCCATATTATAGATATAAACAATTGTTAATACAAAACAATGGTTTTAATCCAAGTGATAACTAAGATCGGTTTATACATCAAAACTGTTTGCATAATTTCTGCCACAGAAACACAGAATAACACAGAGCTTGAGGTCGTGTTTTGGTTATAAGAATTTTTAGGTTATTTGGGTAAAAGCCCCATTACAATCTACATATTGTGGATGTTTTCGCACTTGTGCATCAAATTAAAAAAAAGCGCTGGGTTAGTTTCCAGCGCTCTAAATTTTTAACTTTTGAAAGCATTCGCGTGCTACGCTTAAGATCCGTGTTATTAATAACCCAGAATTTTCAAAACCTGCTTACTATTCTGCTCTTCTCCAAAAACCTCAAAGTTGAAACTTTCATCACGGTTTCTGCGGATTAAAACATGTTTCGGACTTGGTAATAAACAATGATGAATGCCTCCATAACCACTTAATACTTCCTGGTAAGCACCGGTGTGGAAAAACCCGAGGTACTGTACCTTACGCGTTTTAGGCATAAATACACTGTTCATGTGTGCTTCCTGATTGTAATAATCCTGTCCGTCGCAAGTTATACCACCCAGGTTAACCCGTTCATATTCAGCATCCCAATTATTAATCGGCAACAAAATGTATTTTTGGTTCAGCGCCCAAACATCAGGCAGGTTAGTAATGAAAGAACCGTCTAACATTAACCAACGCTCACGGTCGTTTTGCTGCTTTCTACCCAAAACCTTATATAAAATTCCCGATGCTTCGGCAACAGTGTATTTACCAAACTCGGTAATAATATCGGGCTCCATCACGTCGTGTATTGCACAAATCTCCTTTATCCGTTTTACAATTTCATTTACCATGTATTCGTAATCGAAATCGAAAACCAAAGAATCTTTAAATGGCATTCCACCACCAATATCCAATGTATCTAAATCAGGGTTGATTTTTTTGAACTTGCAATAAAGGGTTACGTATTTTTCCAGCTCATTCCAGTAATATGGCGAATCAGTAATTCCTGAATTGATGAAAAAATGTAGCAACTTAACCCGGAAATTCGGATTGTGAACGATTTTATTGTTGTAAAAATCAATAATATCTTCCATTCGAACACCTAAACGGGACGTGTAAAATTGCGAATCGGGTTGCTCTTCAGCTGCAATGCGGATACCTAAATTACAAGGTGTATCGATATCAACTTCATCATCAAAAAGGTTAAATTCCTCTTTATTATCTAAAACCGGGATAATATTTGTGTAGCCATCATGCAACATATCAATAATATATTGCTTGTACTGGTAGGTTTTAAAGCCGTTGCAAATGATGGTTGTATCCTTAGTTAAATGCCCCTTTTTTTCCAAAGCATCAACCATCGGCATATCAAAAGCAGAAGAAGTTTCCAGGTGGATGTTATTCTTTAAGGCCTCTTCTACAATGTGGCGAAAATGCGAACTTTTCGTGCAGTAACAATATTTATAATCACCACGATAGTTGTTCTTTAAGATGGCAGTTTGAAAAAGAATTTTTGCTTGCTGAATTTTCTTACTCACCAAAGGTAAGTACGTGAAACGTAGGGGGGTACCGTAAGTTTCAATCATTTCCATCAGGTTTAAATCCTGAAAATATAATTCATCATCTATAACATCAAAGCCATCTTGCGGAAAGCCAACGCTTAGATCGAGAAATTCTGAGTAACTCTGCATTTACATTAAATAATTTTTGCAAAAATGTAATTTTAAATCGAGAATTAATCTTTATTAAAGATATTTTTACTGTATGGAAACGCAATCGTTTTAGAGTGAATATTCAGACCGTTTTTTTTGGACAAGCATTTTTATAAATAACTTTATTTTAGGCGAAACTGAGCTGTTTTATGCCACGGGTTTTCTTGTTCACGGAAGGTTTGAAATTATTATCCTGCAGAAAACTGCTAAATTGGACTAAGAATTAAAAAAAGGATTTGGAAAGCAGCATCCCTGTAACAATCCGCGTCGGTCCTGCTGTCCGTTTTACTCTTCCCGATTGAAAAAACCGGGAATCGTGCACACTGCCATCAGGTTTAAATACTCCTGTAGTTACTATTATTTATGGTTAATATAATGATAAATCATTATTTCAAAGGCAAATGTACTTCAGCCAACATGCATCTTGCACTGCCACCGCCGTTTTTTTCGATTGTGTAAATCGGGGCATAAATAATTCTGCTGTACTTTTGCAACCGCTCAATTTGCTGCGCACTGAGTGCCAGATAAGCTTGCTCAGACATCACCAATAAATGCTCGCCTCTTGCATTTGAAACCTCAAGCATATTGCCCGCAAAGCGATTCATCTGCTCAAGCGATATTTCTACGATCTCTTTTCCGCCATCGATTAAGCTCATGGCAACTCTTTCTTTTTCCTCAGCATTTGGAATAGAATCAAGGCAAATTACTACAAACTTTTCGCCGATACACATCATCACATTGGTATGGTAAATCGGGAATTTAGTACTGTCTACTGCCTGAAAGGAAACCGCCTGGTAACCGCTAAGCAAACAAAAGTTGTTTAGCACTTCCATATCCGTACGAACGCTCAAACAAGCGTATGCAATCTTGTTTTTCCTGTCTAAAACCATGCTGCCTGTGCCTTCAAGAAAAGCATGTTGCATCTCGAAAAAGCTCAAATCGCTTATATGATTAATTTCAAACTTATCTTTCAGTCCCTCAATAATTTCTTTTCTGCGCTCTAAGCGGCGGTTTTCAGAAAACATGGGGTATAAATAAACTGAGCCATCTTCATGAAAAGACACCCAGTTATTCGGGAAGATAGAGTCGGGTTTTGCGGGTTGCAGCGTATCATCAACAACGGTAACATCCACCTCATTTTTTCTGAGCAGCGAGACAAAACCATCGAATTCCTGCAAAGCCTGTGCCTGTACGTTTTTTTCTTCCGACGCAACCTGAAACATGTTGTTGCCAGCGGTTTGCTCGTTGAATTTGAAATCAACAGGGCGGATCATTAATATATGGTTGGTGAGTTGTTTCATTTTTGTTTTATTGGTTCAATTGTTTATTGGTTCAATAGTTCAATAGTTCAATCGTTCATTGGTTCACTAGTTCAATCGTTCATTGGTTCAATTGTTCAATCGTTCATTGGTTCGATTGTTCACTAGTTCATTAGTCAAGTTCATCGTTCATTTCATTGGTTTAACGTTAAGTGCTTTATGATCATGTTTTTCAATTTTAGCCGTCACGCCTAATGACCAATGAACCAATGCCCAATGAACATTTTTAGGCGTCACGCCTAATGCCTAATGAACCAATGACCAATGAACAGTAAAGCGTCACGCCTAATGCCTAATGAACCAATGACCAATGAACATTTTAATAAACCAGCGACCAACTACAAATCGTCTCTCAGGATTGGTAAACTCATACAATGGAAACCACCGCGGGCTCTGGAAAGTTCTGCCGATGGCATTAAAATTAATGTATCTGTAATGGTTTCAGCGTTTGCCCTTCCACTTTCCAAATTCTGAATCAAATCCTTCACGTCAACAACGCTAAAGCCGGCTGCCTTGAAAGCTTCTACCGTTTTATCATTTCTGTCGTAACCTAAAACAACACCTTCTTTTATCGCTAACAAATTGCATGAATCTGTCCATTGCTCTCTGGAATCGTATGGAAAAGTATTGTTTCCGCTGTAAATAATTTGGGTTGGTTCGGCACTTTGCAAATCGTTTTTACTAATATCGTTTAATAGCGCTTCAACATGTTCGAAATGTTTTGGTTCGCCGGGATTTGCCTTTGTAAACTGTATTGCTGTTGTTGCCTCGAGCCTTTCAGGTTCCTTTAAGAAGTTAATCGGCTCATGCGGGTTAAACTTTGGCGAATGGGCAATAGAGTTTAAAATTACCCAGGTATTGCGCTTAACTTGGGTAAACACGGTATCGAGGTGCATGTAATCGCGTTTGCTCGGAATTTTAACAACCGTTACCTTTTCTACCACATCATTATCAAACAATAATTTAATAGCCTCGTTGGCACCATGTTCTGATGTTCGCTCACTGCAGCCAATCAGCACATGATTTGGGCTAACCATCATCACATCGCCACCTTCCAAAGTGGTACTAAAGGCAGGTTCATCACCGGGGCGCAGGAAGTGCATGGTAACATCCGGAATTTCAAGAATTCTGTTCTGGTAAGGTTCAAAAAGCGGGTGATTGAAGAAAATGTAGCGCATTAAAAGCGTTTCGCGAACGCGGGCTTTCTTTGCGGGTTTATTTAAGAGAATGTGATCATTTATTGTTGTGCCTACATCCCTGGTGAAAATCAAATTTGGTATTGGCGCAAAAATCATGGTATCGTTTGCCAAAGTACCTGAAATAAAAATCTCGGCAAGCTGTTTCGGGTCAGTATTGGTTAGTTCTATTTGCACTTTGTAAGTACAACCTTCTATGGCGCAAACTGCGGCTACTAATTTCTTCCTAATGGATTCATTTTCGAGCATTTCACTCAGGAGATTTTGAATCTCAATTACCGATTTCGAGTTATGAAAATCAGGGTGATTTGGTTTATAGAAACTGCGGTCGTCTTCTGCCGAATCTATTTTTGCCAGCTTACCTTTTATTTTTTCGGGGTCGAGAAAGTACATTAAAAGCTTAATGTAATAATCATACTCACCTTTTCGAATGGTATCTAAATGAACAATATCTTCGAAAAGCCAATCTTGTGCTTTTGATGGCACAACTTTTCCCAAACCGCTGTCGGGACTATGGATTAACAACTTACGCAGTCTGCCGATTTCGGTTTTTACGTTAACTCTGAAATTTTGATTTTGTTCGCTCATGAATATTTAGTTACACAAAGCTATTACAATTTCATGGAGTAGCAAGTATCAGGTTTCGTGTAATGCGCAGTTCATGCCGGGTATTGGTATTCCAAATGGCTTTCTTCTTTAGTCTTTCAGCTTTGCGCTTTAATCCCTATTTTTGCACCATGAACTTTATTATTACCGCAACGCTTGATGCTATTAAACAACTATATAACGAAGAAGTAGCAGAGAGCGCAATTAACATACAGGAAACCCGTAAAGAATTTGAGGGGCAGGTTACCATTGTTGTTTTTCCGATAACAAAAATATCCAAAAAATCGCCTGAACAAACTGCGCAGTCCCTGGGCGAGTATTTAGTTGAAAACGTTGATAAAGTTACTGCCTTTAATGTTGTTAAGGGTTTTCTAAACTTAAGTATTGCCGAAAGTTATTTTCTAAATCAGTTTAATCAAGAAATTCTATCGCCCGGGTTTGGTGTTTTTGCGCCAAACGGAAAGAAGGTTATGGTGGAGTATTCATCACCAAACACAAATAAACCCCTTCACTTAGGTCACGTTCGTAATAATTTATTGGGTTATTCTGTTGCCGAACTGCTAAAGGCTTATGGTTACGACGTTACAAAAGTAAACCTTGTTAATGATAGGGGAATCCACATCTGCAAATCGATGCTGGCCTGGCAAAAGTGGGGAAATGGCGAAACACCGGAAAGTTCAGGTTTAAAAGGCGACCATTTGGTGGGCAAGTACTATGTAATTTTTGATAAAGAATACAAGAAAGAAATAGAGGTTTTAAAAGCCGGTGGACAAACCGAAGAGGAAGCGAAGAAAAATGCGCCATTAATTAAAGAAGCACAAGTTATGTTGCAGCAGTGGGAGGCGGGTGATGAGGCTGTCGTTTCGCTTTGGAAAACCATGAATGGCTGGGTTTATGATGGCTTCGCTGTTACTTACAAGAATTTGGGTGTAGACTTTGATAAATTCTATTATGAAAGCAATACCTATTTATTAGGAAAAGATACTGTTGATGAAGGCCTTGAGAAAGGTGTGTTTTTTAAAAAAGAAGATGGTTCTGTCTGGATAGATTTAACGGCTGATGGCTTAGACCAGAAGCTTGTTCTTCGTGCGGATGGAACTTCGGTTTATATTACCCAGGATTTGGGAACTGCGAAGATGAAGTTTGATGATTTCGGTATGGAAGAATCCATTTACGTAGTTGGAAACGAACAGGACTACCATTTTAAAGTGTTGTTTTTGATACTTGAAAAACTCGGTAAAAGCTGGGCAAAAGGGCTTTACCATTTATCATACGGAATGGTTGATTTACCTAACGGTAAGATGAAAAGCAGGGAAGGAACCGTGGTTGATGCAGACGAATTAATTGCCGATATGATTGCCACTGCGCAGGAAAAAACGGAAGATTTAGGTAAAATAAACGATTTCTCTGAAGCTGAAAAGGCAGAACTATATAAAAATATAGGCTTAGGCGCATTAAAATATTTTCTTTTAAAAGTTGAACCGAAAAAACGTCTGCTGTTCGATCCAAACGAAAGTATTGACTTTCAGGGCAATACCGGTCCGTTTATTCAGTACACACATGCACGTATAAAGTCGTTGTTGGGCAAGGCTGGTTATCAGTTTGCGGTAAGTAGCGAGCAGTATTCGGGAATTTCTGAAGTGGAGCTTGAAATGATTATGCTGCTTGCTAAATACCCTTCGGAAGTTGAAATTGCGGCAAAGGCGCATAGTCCGGCGAGTTTAGCTAATTACTTATATGAACTGGCGAAGCTTTTCAATAAGTTTTATCACGAGGTACCCCCAATTGTTAAAACTGAAGAAGGCGATGCAAAGCAATTCCGTTTAAATTTAAGTAAGAAAACGGCCGACATCATCCATGCAGGCATGTTAATTTTAGGCATCACCTCGCCGGAAAGAATGTAGGTAATTTCTAGAATGGGTATATCAATATTGTATCCTTCAGTGTTAAACTTCGAAACTGTAGATGGTTAACGAATTAATTTTACTTTGCCTGGCTGCATTTTGTGCAGGATTTATAGATGCGATTGTTGGCGGAGGCGGTTTATTGCAAACGCCTGCTACACTACTCATTTTGCCGCACTACCCGGTGGCAACTTTGCTTGGCACCACAAAAATTCCATCGCTTGCCGGCACAACGATTGCTGCTTTTAAATACTCAAGGCATGTTAAGTTTAACCTCAAGGTATTAACTGTTTGTGCAGTCGCAGCATTTTGTGCTGCATTTAGCGGCGCATTTTTGGTTAGCCGGATAGACAATTCGGTACTTAAACCAGTCATTTTGGCTGTACTTGTCCTGGTTGCCATTTATACTTATTTTAACAAACAGTTTGGCATCCATCAGGAGAAAAACCACTCGGTTAAAAGGCAGGCAATTATGGCGGCCCTGTTTGGTTTGGTTATTGGTTTTTACGACGGGTTAATTGGCCCGGGGACAGGCTCCTTTTTGATTCTTGTTTTTATTGCTGTGCTTGGCTTTGATTTTTTAGCTGCAAGTGCGCACGCTAAGATTGTAAATATTGCAACCAACCTGGCTGCAATTGCCTACTTCAGTTCGACGGGCCATATATTGTTTCAGTATGCGATACCCATGGCAATTTTTAACGTTGCAGGCGCATTTTTAGGAACCAAACTCGCATTGTTAAAAGGCAATAAATTTATAAGGATATTCTTCCTCCTGG
This sequence comes from Pedobacter sp. AC464, assembly GCF_979253075.1. Lineage (NCBI taxonomy): Bacteria > Pseudomonadati > Bacteroidota > Sphingobacteriia > Sphingobacteriales > Sphingobacteriaceae > Pedobacter > Pedobacter sp. AC464. The sequence continues at coordinate 1,397,946 of NZ_CEEDBV010000001.1, read as the reverse complement.
TTGTTCTGGGCACAATTTTAAGATTCGCCTACGATATTTTGAAGCATTACCTCTAAAAGCTTAGTACAATTTTGGAGTCTCCTCTGGCCTGAAAGTTGAGGTGTTTTGGAAACAAATTTCTTCTCTAATGAAAACATTAACCAGATTTATTGATGCCCAGCAAAGTGCTTACGACGTTGCGCTTTCGGAAATAAAATCGGGACGAAAAACGAGCCATTGGATGTGGTACATATTTCCGCAGGTAAAAGGTTTAGGTTTTTCAGAAACTTCAAAGTTTTATGGCATTGAAAACTTAGATGAGGCCAGCGCCTACCTTGAGCACCCTGTTTTGGGCAAACGATTAATCGAAATTTGTGAAGCTTTGCTTAACCTCAAATCCGTGCAGGCAAATGAGGTTTTTGGCCGACCGGATGACATGAAGCTGAAATCATCGATGACACTTTTTGCTGCGGTGCCAAACAGCAACGTGGTTTTCAAAGCCGTACTCGAAAAGTTTTTTAAAGGGGAGCAAGACCAAAACACCCTTCGTATTTTAGGTATTTAAGATAATATGGACATAAAAAAACACCGCCTGTAATCACAAGCGGTGTTGTCTTTAACTGAATTTTTTAAATGCCTAAATCATCTTTTGCATAGGCAGTTCTTGTTTCGAACTCATTTTTGTAATCTTTTGCTTTCTCCATCCACTCAGGAGCTTTATCCTTTAAATCATCAACTACGGATTTACCGGTTAAAGGGTCTTTCTTAGTGATGTATTTCACGCCAGCATAAATTGCTGCGCCTATAATAGCTGTTTTTAACAATCCCATATCTTTTCAATTTTATTACTATTTAAACATTGTAAAAAGCCAATGGTTTTAAAAAAGCGAATAAAAAACTTAGTTTATCACCTTGATTTTCAGACTATCGCTTACTACAATACCGCTGATATTTGTTGCATTATATTTTACGGTATATTCGCCTGCTTTAGTTATTGCATAGCCATCAGCAAGGTTAAAATTTACACTTGTGCTGTCGCCTTTTTTTAGCGAGGTATAGCTGTCTGCCGGTGGCGGCATCATTCTTTTAGCCATTGGGCCTTTGTAGGCAACATCCGTAAAGTCTTCCATGGCTACATCAAGGTATTTGCTCATTAACCTTTCGAAGGGCGTATGCCATTTACAAAATTTCACGGTGCTGTCGGTGTTGTTATAAACTGAAAATCTGATGTTTATCGGTCCGCCGAGTTTTGCGGTGCCCTCTAAAGTCATTTTTCCTAAAATTGGGTCCGTTTTTTTAACGGCTCCTTTTTCCGGCAAAAGTGTGGTGTCGGCATTTGCTGCTGTCTTGTCTTCATTGTTTCCGCAAGCGCTCAATAAAGCGATGCATAATCCGGCTACGATAGTGATTTTTTTCATATTTATTTGTTGTTATTCTTTTTCAACTCCTGATTTTACGGCGACCGGTTTCCTTCTTCTGAAGGCGGGAAAACTCATCGGGCTTTTTGCCGGGCGTTCATCTCCCAGTAAGGCGCCCCACTGTTTAAATGACTCTGTACGGTCGAAAATAATTTTTAAAACAGCAACAATTGGCAGGGCCAGGAACATGCCCGACACACCGGCGATGCTCCCGCCGATGAAGACCCCCAAAATGGCAAACAGTGCATTTATTTTAACTTTTGAGCCTACAATCCTCGGCATTAAAATGTTGTTATCCAGAAACTGAACGAAAGCAATGACACCCAAAACGGTAATAACGGGCCATAATTCTTGCGAGGAAGTAAGTGTTAGCAATACGCCGATCAGGTTTCCAATCAGGGCACCCACGTAAGGGATAAGGTTCAAGATGGCAAAAACCACACCTATTAGTAATGCATGTTTAATGCCGATGAGCATTAAAATACCGCCGAGCAAGATGGTCATATAAGTAACCTGGATAAGCAACCCTATCAGGTAGCTTTTAATGATGGATTCAGTCTCATAGATGGCTTCTTTTACTTTTGGATGGTCGTCTGTTTTAAACCACATAAAAATAAAGCGCAACAGAATGTCTTTGTAAAAGAGCATCAGGTAAATATAAATTGGCAGTAAACCAATAAAAACGAAAATACCACTTAATGTAACGGCAGCACCTCCGGCGAGGGAAGTTCCCATATTCATCAAGTCGTCGCTTTTAGCCTGAATAAAGGCTTTTTGCTGCTTATCATCGTAATGTGTAATGCGGCTAACCCAATCGCTCAGCGAATTAATGTGCTGGGTTACGTTGCTTTTTATCTGAGGAAAATCTTTAACCAACATGCCAATCTGGTTGGAAAAAAACCAGACAATCATTGCAACAAATAGTGCAACCAGCATGATTGCAAGTATGATGGACAAGCTTTCCGGAAATTTTTTTCGTTTAAGAAAACGATAAACAGGTAATAATACGATGCTAATGAAGAAGGCCATTAGTATGGGCATTATAATATCGCGTCCGATTACGATAACTGTAACCAGCGCAATAAGGCCAAGCAGTTCTATCGAACGCTTTACAGTAAGTGGTAAATTATTAGTCATAGTTTTCCGGTTTGAAATTTAAACAGGCTTTAGTCGTAAATGTTTGGTGTCGGCATAAATTGGCGGGGTAAAACAGCCAAAATTAATGTTTAAGGGATGCATAACTGATTACCCGCTTTTTTTTAAAGTTAAGATTTGTTTGGAAGATATCTTTGTTTGCAATTGCCCGGGTTAAAAATTTACTTCGCATTAATGATATACCCGCAGATTAACTTTATTTTTGTGCCTTTTAAAAACGACAATGAATAATCAGGATACTATTATTGCCTTATCTACGCCTTCAGGTTCGGGGGCCATTGGTGTTATCCGCCTTTCGGGTCCGGATGCCATCAGCCTCGCCAATTTGGTTTTTGCAGGAAAGGATTTGGAGCAGCAGGCGTCGCACACATTACATTTTGGCTTAGTAAAAGACGGCGAGCAAATTGTGGATGAGGTGGTAGCCGGGTTATTTGTTGCGCCAAAATCTTACACCAAAGAAAACGTAGTGGAGATTTCATGCCACGGTTCAAATTACATCATCCAACGGATTATAAACCTATTAATAAGCAAGGGCGCACGGGCGGCTAAACCTGGCGAATTTACGTTACGTGCCTTTTTAAATGGTGCTTTTGATTTAAGTCAGGCCGAGGCCGTGGCCGATTTAATTGCCTCGAACTCTAAGGCATCTCATGATGTTGCCATGCAGCAGATGCGTGGCGGTTTCGCGAACGAACTAAAAGCTTTACGCGAGCAGTTAATTCATTTTGCTTCGATGATAGAACTCGAACTTGATTTTGCCGAAGAGGATGTGGAGTTTGCGAACCGCGAACAGTTAAGAAATCTGGTTACGAGAATCAATCACGTTTTAAACCGCCTGATATCCTCGTTTGAGATGGGTAACGTGATAAAAAATGGTGTGCCTATCGTAATTGCGGGTAAGCCCAACGTGGGTAAATCGACGCTGTTAAATGCTTTGTTGAACGAGGAGCGGGCCATTGTTTCTGACATTGCCGGCACTACCAGGGATACCATTGAGGATGAGCTTACGATTGGCGGCATTGTTTTTCGTTTTATTGATACTGCGGGTATTCGTGATACTGCCGATATTATTGAAGCGCTGGGGGTGGAGCGTACGCTCGAAAAAATGAAGCAGGCCAAGCTTATCATTTACATGGCCGATGCTGCCCAGAGCATTTCAGAAATCGAAGAACAGGTAAACGGACTGAATAAATTGCAGATTCCTTACCTGGTGCTTATTAATAAAGCGGATTTAATTTCTGATGAAGAACGCAAGGCTTTTGAGCACATAAATGTAGCCTTTATCGCCGCCAGAGCAGGGCAGGGCATAGAGGAACTCAAAACCACGTTGCTTGAGCAGGTAAACCTGCATAACATCAACACCAGTGAAACGCTGGTAACGAACATCCGCCATGTGGAAGCTTTGAAACAAACGGAAAATGCGCTGCAACGGGTGCTTGTAAATGTTGACAACCCCGTAACTTCTGATTTTTTAGCAATGGATATTAAACAGGCCTTACACTACCTCGGTGAAATAACCGGAACGGTAACGACCGATGATTTACTGGAAAATATTTTTACCAAGTTTTGTATCGGAAAATAAGCATAAGAATTTACCAAGGACTACATCCAGACGCTAGTTGAAAATATTTGTTTGGGTATCTTTCATCCTTTTTTGCTGGCTTTCCAACATCAGAGAAAAGTTTCTTCTCGAACTTGGCTACCAATTCTTTTTGTTCAGCTGCAATACCTCTTTAGGCACTAAAATACTAAGGTTGGGAAAGGCATTCATTTTTATTAGTTTTCCTGTTTTTAATCAGGCATATAATAATCTCTCCTAATTCTGATTCTTAAGCATAATTCAACATTATCACCATACTAGAGCCAAATGTTTTCACGACGGAAATTGCGCCGAATGCTCTCCAATTAAATAGTTTAGCACCAGTCACATATTATTACACAAGTTATTTTCGGACTTTCAGGGGAACAGCATTGAGGTGTCTTAAAAGTTATCATTCAAACCGATGTTCATTCAGGATTCTGAATCATTTTAAATGGATTCATTTTCGGATGATTTTCACTTTTGAACGCTAAAAATATTCCTAAAAGGGGTTGATATTCTGATTTATATCTCTAACTTGCTGGAAGTATTAATAATAATTATTATGAAAAAATCAATTTTGCTGCTCGCACTTGTAGCATTCTCGATGTGTAGCTATGCTTCTGAAACTATTGTTTCGGGTTCAGCGAAAATCACTGAAAGTTGTACAATGACAGCTACTCAATCGAGTAGTGCTACTGTGGACTGCCCTGACGGCACAACCATTACCATTACGGCCACCTCAACCTCATCTGCCACAGCAGAGACTTGTGAGACGGCCTACCAGGTGGCTTCAATTATGGCAGACTTGACCTCAAATTCAACTGTAGTGAATAACGTAAAAGCCAAGAGCTATATTTGTCCTGAGTAATAACCCTTTAATTTGGGCGAGATAATCGCCCAACCCTCTTCTATGAAATTTCATTATATATTATACTGCCTGATGCTTTTTCCATTAATTGGTAAGACACAGAACATTGAGGCAAATTACAAGGTTTCCCAAGATATTTTAGGCTCATCGCAACAGTTCACAAATAAGAAAGTCGCTACACTTGAGTCAAAGGGCCTGTTTTTCAAAAAGGGAAATCGATATATTTACTTCGAATACCCCAGTTATCTTTCGGATTACCCAAATGGACGCATTGAATTAAAGGAAAATTATAATGTTGCTATCTGCATGGACAGTGTCCAGCGGCTTTTCTACGTTAACATGGACAGCCTGGAGCGAGTTTACCGACCGCATATAACTGGTACGAACAAGGCCGATTTTAACTTTATACAAAGATTCGAGGGAGACTTTTATACTTGGGAATTTTTGGATGAGTATAAAGACATCAATGGATTAAAGTGCCAGAAGGCACAGCTTAAGATTAAGAACAATCTACAATGGATAGCCTGGTTCGCTCCAAGTATCCCTACACAGGCTGGTATAGCCAAGGTCATCGGCCTTCCGGGATTAGTGGTGAGTGCTGAGTTTGTGCCAATTCATACACGTTATGAGCTTACTTCTTACACCGTAGGTACTCAAATTCCCGAAGCAGTATTCCATCCAAAAGAATTCAGTCAGTCATTCAGCAGAATGCCGGATTTGAAAAAAGGAGCTGGTACAAATGGAGAAAAGAGTAAGATACAGAAACAAGCAGAATTAACCAATCAGTAAAGCGTTGAGGCTAATTTCCGTTTTCATATTATTTACAATTTACTTTTCCCCATCTTTTGCTCAGGAAACCAAAACCGTACTCAAGGGCGTTATATTGGATTCGGCACAGGTGGGGGTGGAGAATTCTACCATCAAGGTCACCAAATCTAAAGGGGCCCAAATACTTGCCTATTTTAATACAGGAAGTAAAAACAATTTTATAACTTCTTTGGCGGTTTCGCAGTTAGATACCATAAAAATAGAAGTTAGCCACATCGGCTATAACCCATTGACGATCAAAGGAATAGCCATGTCCTTGGGGAAAAACCCAGTTGAATTTGTGCTTAAGCGCCAAAATAATACCCTGGAAACGGTCAATATAACGGCTCCTATTAAATGGGTACGGGGCGATACGACGTTCCACAAGGTCGACGCTTACAGGGAGGGAGAGGAAAAAAAACTTAGGGACATTTTGCTAAAACTGCCCGATTTTTCACTGAGTAATGATGGCGAGATACTCTACAAGCAGCAATCCATCGACAAGCTCATGATTGACAATGAGGAACTGTTCTCAGACAAGGTAAACTTGCTTATCAACAACCTGCCCATACATATGCTCAATACTGTTCAGGCAATAGAAAATCAAAGTAGTAAAAAGCTACTGAAGGGTCTGAATGGCGAGAAAAAAGTATTTTTAAATCTGGAATTAAAAAAGGATGCAAGGTTGCGTACTGCTTTTGGAGATGGAGAGGTAGGAATTGGCGACAAAGGACGCTATAACCTTTCGCCGGTAATTTTCTCCATGTTTACTAAGACGAAAATCGGCTATATAGGAAACTATAATTCTATCGGTAACGGAATTGGATTCCAACAGGAACGTGAATTAAAAAACGACAGAGAAATCGGTGCTTCCGGATTGCTGGTGAATTCCAACAACCTCCATTTACTGAACAATTTTGAGAATAGATGGTATATTAAAAATAACCAGTGGGATTCTAGATTGCAGGTCAATGCCCCACTTTCAAAAAATGTTAAAAGCCAAACTGAACTAAACCATATCAGGGATTCTCAAAGGCAAAACACTTTCACTAATTCACAGATTTACAATGGCAAATATTATCAGCAATTGGCTGATACTGCTTCTAATTTGAGTAGCCCGAGAATATGGTCTATCCGCCAGACTTTTGACTTTAATATCGATACTACCAAACAACTCTCCATTTACGCCACAGCTTTCTTTAACGGCTCCCTTGGAAGCCGCAACTCTATATACCGGGGGTTCAGTATTGGCTCTCCATTGGAAAAATCAATCCGTAATGACTGGCATAGTTTGGACCTCATGGCCACTTATTCTGTTCGAAAAAATGCTAAGCAGGCAAACAGTTACTCCATTTTTGTCAATAGCCAACTGCTAGCCCAGGCAGCCAGAAACATTTCACAGGATATAGGACAGGTCTTTAATAGCCCAGGCGTCTACGATTCAATGGACCTGGGAATTCACACCAAATTTAAAACAATAGGCGGAAGCTGGTCATCATTTCGTAGAAGTGCTAGGGGAATCATTAATAAAATAGGACTATCTTCAAATCTAAGTGTAATAAATCTATCCAACTATACAGAGTTAAATGGGGATAAAAGCTTAAGTACAAAGCCAGATTCACTTAACAACGAGCTTAAATACCAACTATTCAATTTGAACCTTAATCTATCCAGAACGGTTAGGTTTTTGTTCAAAGAACCCATGCTGATAAAGGCAGAAATAGGGGTGGCTAGCGTATTAATCGAAGGTTCTTCCAGTGCGAAAAATAGGTTCAACTTAACAATAAATACATCTTTAACACAACAGTTTGAATTGTTTAAGTTTTTTTCATGTCGATTCAACGGGATTTATTCTCAAGCACCACCAAACATTAACCAACTATCTGACGCTTACTATCCGGCTTCCTCAACGTCTTTTTATCAAGCCCAGGGTATCGATAGAGGAAGAAAGTTACTCCGCCTTAACTATGTAATGTCATGGCAATGGCCAGGTGACCTCAGCCAAACATCGTTTCTGATTACCTCAGACCATTGGTTCAACAATGTGGTTTCCGATTATTCCTATAAGTATTTCTTGCAACTTGTTTCAAACAGGTTGGTTAACAAATCTACAAGTCAGTTCTCTGTTAACATAGACAATCAGGTGCCATCTTTGCTGATAAATGCACTGCTCAACTTCGGGATGACATACTCAAACTCTGGTGGACTACTGCGTTTTAATCAAGGGCTGTTAGCAACAGAATTTAGGGCAACGAATTTGTATGTTTCAATAAAGAAAAATTGGAACAGACGTTATTTTTTTAAGGCTCAAAGTTTTTTTTCAATCAATCATTACAACTTTCCGAGTGGTGTGACAGAAAATACAACGAACAGAATTTCCAATTTAAGGACTACTATTAACAATCGGTTTCTGTTTACTCCTCATTTCTATGTTATGCTTAGCACCAATCTATTCAATAATAATCTGTTTACTGCCCAGAAAGCTACAATCCTTTTAAGCGACCTGGAGCTTAATTATACGTTCGTCAAAAAACCACTTTCAACTTGCATGAGGGTTGAGAACATTACAAATGAAAGAGCGTTTAATATTTTCAGCAGCTCAATCATTGAACAGAACTTCACCTCCATACCGCTCATTGGCAGATGCTTTTATGCAAGTATTCGATACAATTTTTAGCGTTTCTAACATTACATTTGATTAGTTTATGTATTTCAACCAACTTCACTAAGTTATATCTTTTTGCATATAAATCGAATAATTGTATGTATTTATATCTTTTTGCATATAATTTTATATATTTGATAGAAATACGAGTAATTGCATATAATGAAACATCTTGCAGAATTCATTAAAGAGAAAAGAAAAGAAGAAAAGCTAACCCAAGAACAGTTTGCGGATAGGGCAGGTGTTGCCCTTACTGTAATACGCAAAATTGAGCAGGGAAAAGAGAATCTCAACCTATCTAGCATTAACCAAGTGCTAAAGATGTTCGGCTATATACTTGCGCCAATTGAAGAAACTATGCTTCAAAAAATGATGTAATATGAGAAAGGCAGAAATTTTTTATCGAGAAATACTGGCTGGTATCTTAATCGAGACAAACGATGGTGAATACACATTTGAATATGAGCCGGATTATGTCGCTAACTATCAAAACCAGTTTATTACTTTCTCTATGCCTGTAGTTAAAGGTAAATACAAAGAGAAGAGGCTATTCCCTTTTTTTGAAGGATTGATACCAGAAGGATGGCTTTTGGATATCGCTTCAAAAAACTGGAAAATTAATCACAATGACAGGATGGGATTACTTTTAGCCTGTTGCCGAAATTGTATAGGTGCTGTGAGTGTTAAACCAATAACTACAGCCGATGAATAAGAAGTGTTTATACTGTTATGCTCAGCTGCCTGAAGAAACGAATGGAGATTTCCATGAGTATTGCAGTTTAGATTTTTTTGGCACCAAACAGCAGCCCGACTTCTCTTATTCTTTAGCCCAGATGGATGAATTAGCAAAGAATATAATAGAAAGAAGTATTGCAGTTCCTGGAGTACAACCTAAACTGTCGTTAACGATGGTCAATTCTGCCTTAGATGATGGTACAAAGGGTCGGCTGACAGTTGTTGGTGCTTTAGGAGGTAATTATATCTTCAAACCACCATCTCAAATATTTACAGAAATGCCACAGAATGAACATTTAACCATGAGAATGGCAGAAGCTTTTGGAATGAAGACTGCAAAGTCCAGCTTAATTCGTTTAAAATCTGGAGAACTCTCTTACATCACTAAAAGATTTGACCGAACTGATTTAGGTGAAAAGAAACACATGATCGATATGTTTCAAATTTTGGAAGCTTTTGATAAATACAAAAGTTCGATGGAAAAGGTTGGTAAAGCTGTGGGACAATATTCTAATCGTTCGGCATTTGATAAACTTTACTATTTTGAATTAACTGTTTTCAGTTTTTTAACAGGCAATAATGATATGCACCTCAAAAATTTCTCTTTGTTATTAGATAATGAGAAGTGGAGCTTATCTCCAGCTTACGATTTATTAAATGTGGCAATTGTAAATCCTGAGGATAAGGAGGAATTGGCTTTAACATTAGAAGGCAAAAAGAAAAAACTAGGCTTGGAGCATTTCCAATATTTAGGAACGAAGCTTGATCTCAATAAAAAGCAAATGAGGAGTGTTTTTAAACGATTTGAAAAATTTAAACCGCTAGCGGATGAGTGGATACAACGTTCGTTTCTTTCTGACGAATATAAAGAAAAATACAAAATTTTGTTAGAAGAAAGATATCAAGTACTGTTTAATAATAAGTGATCTTCTTCGTTTTGTACCGAATTTTTACCTTAAGTGGTTTAACTATCTATTAATCAGTATTACTTTACTTTCGGTATCGGAAAATAAGCACCACATTCCCAACCATAGCGCTTACAACCGATACCCACGCCCATACAAACCTTTTCCTTGCTTTACCGTTTAATAAGCCTACCAACAATTTGAGTTATTTTTGGTTTTACCTTCAGGCATCTTTCAAAATGAACTTACAAGCTGCCTGGTAACCCATTCCCAGCATGAAAAAGACTGATAAACTGCTTCCTATCGCTAACGTAATCGCATTGATTATAACCATTGCGGTTAACTACATTGCCAATGCTGGTTTGCTCAATGGCAATAGCATGAAAACCATTTCTGATAGATATTTCAACTATTTTACGCCGGCAGGGTTTGCTTTTTCGATTTGGGGGGTTATTTATTTGGGTTTGCTGGGTTTCGTACTTTACACCTCCATAAATGTAAAGGACCATCCGTCGAAATCAGAAGTGGTTTCAAAAATAGGCTGGTGGTTTGTGGTTTCATGTTTGGCAAATGCCAGCTGGGTAGTTGCCTGGTTAACCGATAATATTGGTTTATCTGTTCTGATTATGCTGGTGTTACTTTTTTCTTTGGTGAAAATTATAATCAATACCAGAATGGAACTGGATGGCCATCCATTAAAAGCATATTTATTTGTTTACTGGCCATTTGCCATTTATAGCGGATGGATTACGGTGGCCCTGGTTGCAGATGTTTCTGCGTATCTTACTAAACTGGAATGGCAGGGTTGGGGTATCGGCAATGCTACCTGGGCCATTATTATGGTTGCGGTTGCCGGGTTGGTGAACATTCTTATAATCTATTTTCGTAACCTCCGGGAGTTTGCGGTGGTGGGCATATGGGCATTGTTTGCCATTTCCGTTTCTAACAAGGCTAACCCAGGTGGGGAAAATGTTGTATATGCCTGCTATGCCGTGATGCTCGTTGTGCTGTTGTTCATTATACAAAACGGTTTGAAAAGTAAAAGCCGGTCTGTTTCGAATATGTAAGTGCTTGAAACGCCCTGCTGCGGGATGTGCAACAATAGTCTATCACTTTGTAACATAAGTGACAAATTGAACTTTCAGATTCATTTTATATTATATTTGGTTTACCAGGTATAACGAACGTGATTTTGTATGGTCGGCATTGTGGTTTTAAATCATTCTGCCCAATACATCTGAGCGTCCTAATTTAATCATCTCCAACAATTATGAGACGCTTTTTAAGAAATGGGGGTTTAACTATCTGCATGCTGTTTATTTTAGCTTTCCAAACACTTTTCTGTGTTCGGGCTGAGGCGAGCACGCAGGTAGACAGTCTAAAAAAAGTGCTCGGTACCGTTCTTATTAACAAAGAAAATCTCGATAAGAAGAAATGGGCGAGTATAACGCTGCTTCAAAAGCAATTGAAAAATAATTTCAATTCCGTCGATTCACGTTACCAAAGCTATCTTAATTTATTTAATGCTTATAAATCTTTCATTCATGATTCGGCCTATGTTTACTGCAAAAAGGCGGGTGAATGCGCCTATCTTTTAAAAGATGATAACAAAATCAGTTACGCTAAAGTTAACCTCGGCTTTGTTTTGGTTTCGTCGGGCATGTTTAAAGAGGGTATTGATACTTTGCAAACCGTGCAAACCAGGTTTTTAAATGCGAGGCAAAAATTTGAGTACTATTTTTTAATGGCCAGGAGTAATTTCGACCTTGCCGATTACAATAAAATAGATTACTACAGCAAATTGTATACGCAGCGGGGCTTAACGTTCTGCGATTCCATTGTGGCGAGGTATCCAAAAGGCTCTTATGAATCCTTATCCGGAACCGGATTAAAACTGTTGCGGAGCAAACATTACCGGGCCGCCATCCAGCCATACGAACAATTGCTAAAGCAGAAATCGACCTTTCAGGATAGTGCCATAAATTATAGTTGCCTAAGCTATTTATATTTCAGCGTTAACCAACCCGAGCTCGGCTTAAGTTATCTGCTGAGATCATCGATAATTGATAATGTACATTCTACAAAAGAGTCGCTTGCGCTGGTAAACCTGGCGAAGTACCTATATCAAAAAGGAGAGATAAAGGAAGCTTTTACTTATATACACAGTGCAATTGAGGATAATAATTTTTACGGTGCAAAGCAGCGGAAGGTAGAAATAAGCAACATATTACCGATTATTGAACGCGAAAAGGTGAACGACATTGAAAAGCAGAAGCAGTCGTTGTTGATTTACGCATCCATAATTACTTCATTAATCGTCCTGACGATTTATTTTGCTTCTACAACTTTCAGGCAGTTGAAGAAATTACGGATAGCGGACCAGTTAATTGTAAATCAAAACGAGGATTTGAATAAAGCTAATGCTAAGCTGATGAAAATTAACACTTCGCTGGATGTGGCCAATCAGTCGCTAACCCTTACCAACCGAAAGCTTGACGAGGTAAATATGATTAAGGAAGAATATATCGGGCATTTTTTTAATGTAAACGCCGATTATATTGAAAAGCTAGACCGGCTTAAACGTTCGCTTGAGAAGATCGTTAATCATAAACAATATGATGAGTTGCAGGTTATTGTAAACCGTTTGAACACCAATTTTGAGCGGGAAAGCTTCTATCAGAGCTTTGATGAGGTTTTCCTGAATATTTTCCCCGATTTTATTGAGGAATTTAATAAACTATTTGATGAAGAACACAAAACACAAATTGTTCCCGGTCACTTGCTAAATAATGAGCTGAGGATATTTGCATTAATCCGATTGGGCATCGACGAAAATGAGACGATTGCCAAAATATTAAATTACTCCGTCAACACCATCTACACCTATAAAACTAAGGTTAAAAACCGTTCGCTCGTTGCTAATGATTGTTTCAAAAAGAAAATTATGAACATCAGGACAGTTAAAAATGAACTGCCTGCAACTTTCAGTTAAAGCAAGATTTAACCCGCCTAAAGAATGATTTTTCAACAGTTGAGATGAGCGAAATTTTAAGGTTAGCCACGCAAATTATGTGTGGCTTTTTTGTTGAAGTTTGACAGGGTGAAGTCTATCTAAAAAGGGCTTAAAAACCGCTTGAAAAGCTCGAATTTCAGGGCAGTTTTTTAGGAAATTGTAGGCTTAGGAAGCTAAAAATCTATATATTTTGGAGTCGGTCATTCTAATAACGAACTGTTAGTTAAGTATTTAGTTTGATGTTGATAACATTTTTTTCAATATCCGGCTTCTTCGCTATTGTGATTGATTTTAAAGTCTGTTTACTTTGATTTGCATTCTTCAGACCACCATTTGAAGCTGCGCTAACCAAATTTTAAGACTAATCATTATGAGAAAAAACTACTTTTTTTACTTTTTTAAGTATGGACTAACGGTGCTTTTTCTGCTGACGTTAAGCATTGCCCATGGGCAACAGGCTGCGTTTACAGGAAGGGTTGTTGATGAAGATAACGAGGCAGTTGCAGGTGCAACACTGCAGGTAAAAGGAACCAATCAAATGGTTGCTACTGATGCGAAAGGGGCTTTTCAAATTAGCAGCAGCCAGACAGCACTAACTGTTTCCATTCGTTTTATTGGATACGATGTAGCAGAACGGGTTTTGCTTGCAGGTAAACCGATGGTTATCCAGTTGCGACCAGACGCCAAATCGCTGGCAGATGTTGTGGTTGTTGGCTACGGAAGCACGAAAAAATCAGATTTAACCGGGGCTGTAGCCAGTATTAACAGTAAAGATTTTAACCAGGGGGCCATCACCAGTCCGCTGCAACAAATAGCCGGCAAGGCGGCAGGCGTGGTTATTACACAAACGGGTAGCGAGCCAGGAAGTGCGCCCAACATTAAAATCCGTGGAATAACGTCTATTCAGGGCAACAATAATCCACTCGTGGTAATAGATGGTGTTCAGGGCGATGTAAGTTTTCTAAACCAGATACCACCAACAGAAATCCAAAGTATAGAAGTGCTTAAAGATGCTTCTGCAACGGCCATTTATGGTTCGCGGGGTGCATCAGGTGTATTAATTGTAACCATGAAAAAGAGCCGTAGTGGCACTTCAATTGAGTACAATGCAAACTCCTCTGTAGATGTTGTAACCAGGCAGCTGAAAATGTTAACAGCTGCTGAGTGGAGCCAGCAGGCTGCTGCACGTGGCATTCCTGCTTCTTCAAATTTTGGCGCAGATACAGACTGGTTCGGACTATTAACCAGAACAGGAACTACCCAGAATCATACCCTAACACTTGGCGGGAGCAGCGACAACTTTAGCTACCGGGCTTCGTTGGGTATGGTGCTTCAAAACGGTATTGTTATTCATTCAGATAACCAACGGTTTATCGGCAGGATTGAAGCCACACAGAAAGCACTTGATAATAAGCTTTCTATAACGATGACCTTAAACGGAACGAATTCACAAAATAATGGTAGTCCGGGTTCAATTGGCAGGGCTGCTTTCACGTCTAACTTAATTTCCAATGCCTACATATCGCGGCCAACCGATCCGGTTTACAAAGCCGATGGTTCTTATTTTACTGATCCGAATTTGTTCCAGCCGCTGAATGTGCTCGCTGCGGCGAATACCATCATCAGCGAAAGCGAAACGAATAGATTGCTTGGTTCTATGCGCATAAACTACAAAATTATCAGTGGCCTTTCGGCTGAAGCCTTTGGAAGCTGGCAGAAAACGAACGGTACTTCGGGCAATTACACTCCGGCAGTTTCCACAGTAGCGGCGGCGATTGACCAGAAAGGTTACGCCAGCGTAAATAATAACAATTCAGACTATAAACTGATGGATTTCCAGCTAAATTATAGTAAGGATTTTGGCAGGCATCATATCGACGCCGCTGCGGTTTATGAATGGCAGGCGCAGATGGATTCGGGTAGTGGAAGTGCTGCCAGAGGCTTTGTGAATGACCTGGCTACCTATAATAACCTGGGCTTGGGCGATTTTTCAAAGGTTCAGGCCGGCGACTATTCTTCGTACCGGAATCAACGTAGAACAGTGTCTGTTTTAGGCCGGTTTAACTATTCATTCTTAGATCGCTATTTGCTTACCGCTAACTTTAGACGGGATGGAGCAACAGTTTTTGGTGCCAACCATAAGTGGGGTAATTTTCCATCTGCCTCATTGGCCTGGAAAATAGACGAGGAACCGTTTATGAAAAACCAGAAAATATTCAGCACTTTAAAATTGAGAGGTGGTTTCGGTATTACCGGTAACCAGCAACCTTTGAATGTATTGCAATCACTGCAAATTGTTCAGGGCTCGGGTACAGTTTATTTTGCGGGAAACGTACAAACCAATTTCAGAGTTACCCAGAATGCAAATGCCGACTTAGAGTGGGAGCGCAAGAAATCGACTAACATAGGTTTGGATTTTGGATTGTTTGACGGGCGTTTAAGCGGAAGCTTCGACATTTATAAAAATGTAACCGATAAATTATTATATGGCTATACCGTTCCTCAGCCACCGTTTCCAACAGGCTCTATTCAGGCAAATGTTGGCAGTATACAGGGCAGGGGTGTAGAAATGGCCCTAAACTACGAACTCATACGCAACTCATCCACAAGGTTAAGCCTTGGGGGTAACTTAACCCTGATGGATTCGAAGGTGTTAAATTTGAGCGGCTCCTTAAACGGCGTACCTCTTATTACGAACAATGTTGGCTATGGCGGGCAGAATGCTTACCTCGTAGTTGGACAGGCAATTGGTTCAATTTACATTCTGCAGCACCAGGGCGTGGGCACGAATGGTGCTGAAACGATTGTAGACCAGGATAAAAATGGCAGAATAGACGCCGGAGCAACCAGTCCGGACCGGATTTTTGCCGGCCAGACGCAACCGAAATATACCTTCGCTTTTACTCCTAGCTTTAGTTATAAGAACTTTGATGCATCGATTCTGGTGCGTGGATCTGGCGGTAATAAGCTGTTTAATTCTTTGAGATCTAACCTGAGTTTTCTGGAAAACCTGGGTAAGTCGAACCTACTGGCAAGTGCGATAGATGATAATATCTTCACCTCTGCATATCCTCTGGCATCGGATTACTGGCTGGAAGATGGCAAGTTTATCCGGTTGGAAAATGTGAACCTTGGCTACAGAATTCCTACTTCAAAATCGAAGCACATCAGTGCAGTTCGTTTTTCACTAACCGGTCAGAATTTGTGGCTTATTACCAAATATTCAGGAATCGACCCTGAAGAAACAGGCGGCGACAATGGAATTTATCCAAGGGTACGCAACATTGCACTGGGCCTTAACATCATTTTAAAATAGATTCATCATGAAAAAACTAACGATAATAACCATTATAGCGGCGGCAATAATTGCACAGAGTTGTACCAAGGTAAACGAAAATGTTTACGATAAATACACCGCCGACCAGTTCTTTGCAGATCCAAAAGGGCCGGATATTGCCCTTGCAAGTGTATACGCCCGTATGCCGCAGTTTGGTGGTGGCGATAATGGCTACTATGACACAAATAATATGTGTACCGATGAGCAGGTTGTGCCGCATCGTGTAAGCGGAGACTGGGGGCCGGAAAATGCCTACCTATATACAAGGGCATGGACGCCGGCACTCGGGCAAATCAATACCACCTGGAATGCCTGTTACAATTCCATTTATCTGGCAAACCTCGCTGTAGAACAGTTGGAAAAGGCAAATGCGCCGGCTGCAAAACTGGCAGAAGTAAAGGTGTTGAGGGCCTGGTTTTATTATTTGCTGATAGATGATTTTGGCGATGTGCCTTTTTATACCGACAATAACATTACAACGGCTCAATTGAAAACACAGACCAGGACGCAAATTTTTAATTGGATTGTAGGCGAGCTAACTGCAAATGCCGACCTTTTGCCAGAAACAAAAGGTGGCGTGTTCTACGGAAGGTTTAACAAATGGGCAGCTTACACCTTTTTGTCCAAAATGTACCTGAATGCCGGTGTTTATACCGGAACAACGAAATGGGCGGAGTGCCTTGCAGCCTGTACAAAAGTTGCATCTGGCGGCTACACCTTACACCCGGGTACTGCAAGTACTTCGAGTCCGCTTGGTAACCGCTACTTTGAACTCTTTGGCGATGTTTGTCCGGATGATGAAACCATTCTGGCCATTTGGTTAAAACGTAACGTTATTGGAAACAATGTGCTTGCATTAAGAAGTGTAAACGGCCTTAACGGGATAGCAATGTTTGGTTTCGCGGGGTGGAATGGCACCATTGTACCCGAAGAAACGTACAACAAATACGCCAGCGATGACATCAGAAGGAAACAGTTTTTAATTGGCCCTCAACCCGGTGGCGTAACTTATACACCGAAAGTTACTTCATTGATAAATCCTGGCGCAGGCATTACAGAAGGCGTTCGTGGCGTTAAATTTTATCCGGTGGCACCTAACGATGGCAGCGGAAGTTCGAATGATTTTCCAATTTACAGGTATGCGGATGTGTTGTTGATGATTGCAGAATGTAACGTACGCTTAGGCAACGCTGCGGCTGCAAAGCCATTTATCGATCAGGTTAGGGTGCGGGCAGGATTAAGTCCTTTGGCTGCAAATCCAACACTTGATAACATTTACGATGAGCGTGGCTTTGAGTTAAACTGGGAAGGACATCGCCGCCAGGATATGATTCGTTTTGGTACTTTTACGCTTGGCCATGGCCTTGTACCTGCGGTAGATAGCCACTGGCAGCTTTTCCCGATTCCAACAGCGGCCATGAATGCAAATCCTAATTTAAAACAAAATCCTGGGTACTAGCCATCGGGTGCCATCAGGAGGATTAATAAAAAACCTCCTGATGGTACGATGTGTTAAGTTGCCGATATATTAAATTTTAATTTTTAACATGAGAAAAAATCTCCAAAGTGTTTTCATTGCTGCAATTTGCTGGCTGATACAAGTTTCTGCCAGTTTTGCGCAGAACAATTCACCATATCCGCCACAATATGGCAAGCCTTTTAATGGTGTGCCCGACAGGCGAGACGTTACGCTTTACCAGGTGAACACCCGTTCCTTTAGTAAAGAAGGTAATTTCGCGGGTGTAACTGCCCGACTTGATTCTATCAAGGCCCTTGGTGTGAATGTAATTTACCTAATGCCGATTTATCCGGTAGGTGTATTAAAGGGCGCTAACTCGCCCTATGCAACCCGCGATTATGATTCGGTTGGTAAAGAGTTTGGCACGCTTGAAGATTTAAGAACACTTGTAGATGGCGCCCATAAACGGAAGATTTCGGTCATGTTGGATATTGTTGCCAACCATACCTCCTGGGATCATCCATGGATGGCCAACAAAGATTATTACGTTAAGGATAGCCTTGGAAATATTAAATACCCTGAAACCTGGAAAGATGTTGCTCAGCTTAATTTCAAAAACGACGCAGTGAGGCAATCCCTTATCCATTCGATGAAATCTTGGGTTTATAAAGCTAATATCGATGGTTTCCGCTGTGATTATGCTGATGGTCCGCCACTCGATTTTTGGAAACAGGTTAATGATAGTTTGAAAACGATTAAAACGCACAAGCTCTTAATGCTCGCCGAAGGCAGCAGCCCAAAATACCTGAGCGTGGGTTTTGATTATTTCTTTGGCTTCAATTACTTTGGAAATCTAAAAAGCATTTACAACAGAAACAAATCGGTAAAATCAATCGATGCTTTAAACGAGCGTGATTTTAAAGATGCCGAGGAAGGGCAGGCCGTGGTTCGTTACCTAACCAATCATGATGTAAATGGTTCTGACGGGACACCACTTGAACTTTTTGGCGGTAAAAGCGGTTCAATGGCGGCGTTTGTAGTTGTCGCCTATATGAAGGGCATCCCCATGGTTTACAACGGGCAGGAAATAGGCACACCCTATCGCCTTACCTTTCCGTTTACCGGCCGCAGAATAGATTGGGCGCTGGGCGATGCAAACCAGGAAGTAACCGCAGAATACAAAAAGGTAATTGCTTTCCGCAATAAAAGTAATGCCATTAGAAGGGGCGAACTGGCCTCATACAGCAGTGATGACGTTTGTGCTTTTACCAAATCCCTTGGGAAAGAGCAAGTGCTCGTTTTATCTAACTTGAGGAACAAAGAGGTGGACTTCACTTTGCCTGCAACTATTGCGGGTAAGCAATGGAAGAATGCTTTTGACGGGACTAAAGTTAGCTTAAATGCTGCGCTTAAGATGCAACCATATCAATACCTGGTTTTGACAAAATAATAAGTTTTAAAAATTAAAAATCCACTAGCGATGTATAGAAAAATATTTAATATGCTGTTGTTCCTGATTTTTCTGAATGCGGCAAGTGCTTTCGCGAAGATTGCAATAAGCAGGGTAGAACCCGCCAACTGGTGGACCGGCATGAAGAAATCAGAGTTCCAGATTCTAATTTACGGGCCGGGCATTGCGAATGCGAAAGTAAGCATTAACTATCCTGGGGTCACTTTAAAATCAGCGGCCAAGGTAGAAAACCCTAACTATGTATTTTTGTACGTTAACGTAGCCAAAACTGCAAAAGCCGGAAATGTTCCCATCACTTTTACTTTAGGCGCCGAGCAGTTCGTTTACAAGTATCCAATAAAAAGCCGTACGGATAAATCGGGTGCTTCGGGCTTTAACGCTGCCGATGTACTGTACCTGATTACGCCGGATCGCTTTGCAAATGGAAACACTGCGAATGACAACTGGGATAGTGTTTCGGTGAATAGAAATAGCCCGAATGCCCGTCATGGTGGTGATTACGCAGGGGTTAGCCAGAAATTAGATTACATGAAAGACCTCGGTATTACAACCGTTTGGCTTAATCCTATACAGGAAAACAAAATGCGGGGCGGCTCTTACCACGGTTACGCCATAACCGATTTTTATAATTCTGATCCACGCTTCGGTACGAATGAAGAGTTTAAAGAACTGACAAAAACGACGCACCAGAAAGGGATGAAAATGGTGATGGACATGGTGCTAAACCATTGCGGTAGCTCGCACTGGTGGATGAAGGATTTGCCCGCCAAAAACTGGATCAACAATGATGGTGTTTTCCTGCAAACCAACCATGCTACGGTTTCCGTTATGGACATACATGCATCACCTACCGAAAGAAACACTTTTTTGAATGGCTGGTTTACAAGAGGCATGCCGGATCTCAATCAAAGAAATCCTCATCTTGCAACTTATTTAATCCAAAACAGCATCTGGTGGATTGAATATGCCAGAATCGACGGCATAAGACAAGATACTTATTCATACATGGATTTTGATTTTCTGGCCAGGTGGAACAAGGAAGTTTATGATGAATACCCAAATTTCAATATTGTCGGCGAAACCTGGTATAACAAAGCCACATCGCCAGCGTGGTGGCAGGCAAAGTCGGCCTTGAATAAGAAAAATCCATATCTGAAAACACCAATGGATTTTTCGCTCACCTTTGCCATGCAAAAAGCATTTGATGGCCAGACAGATAACGGATATCTGAATGATATTTTTGAAGATATAGCTCAGGATTTTATTTATGCCGACCCATACAACATGCTTACTTTCCTGGATAACCACGATTTAAGCCGGTTTAGCAGAAAGGAGGATACTGATCTTAAACGATACAAGCAGGGATTGGCTTTGCTTTTAACCACCCGTGGCATTCCGCAGATATATTATGGCACAGAAGTATTAATGGCTGGTACAAAAGAAGATGGGGATGGCCGCTTAAGGGTAGATTTTCCGGGCGGTTGGCCGGGAGATAAGAAAGATGAATTTACAAAAGCGGGGCGTAGCGAATTGCAGAATGAGGCATGGGATTATTTGCAAAAACTGCTTCAGTGGCGCAAAACGAGTATTCCGGTAACGCAGGGAACAATGATGCACTATGCACCCCGGAATGGTATCTATGTTTACGGAAGAATGAAGGCTGGAAAAGTGGTTTTGGTGATGTTGAACAGCGGCCTTAAAGAACAGGATGTGACCATGGAACGCTTCACCGACCTCACTAAGGGATTTACAGGCGGAAAAGATGTGCTCACAGGAAAGACATTTGCATTCGATTCAAAAATCTCGATACCTGCAAAAGGCGAATACATTCTTGAGTTAAAGTAAGTAAAAAGGAAATAATATTTAGCAACATTTATCTTGGTGTTTCGAAGCCACCCGTATTTTTGGTTAAACAACAAGGGCAAAGCCGGATGGCATGCCCTTGCCATCTTTCCAGCTCATCGTGAAGAAATATAGAGCTTTTTCTGTACGATGATGAAAATAACTCTGTAGAATTTAAAGAGATTTGTTTCTAAAGCCAAAGTATTTTCGATGCTTTCATTCTTTATATTTGCACTTAAATGAGCACCAGTTATAATCTTCAGGATGCCTTCGGGAACATCGATATTTATCTTTTTGACCAGTTGCTAAAGGGAACTTACGCAAATTCTAAAACCGTTTTAGATGCAGGCTGCGGAACGGGGCGAAATCTTCTGTATTTTTTAAAAAACGGCTTCGATGTTTATGGTGTGGATCAGAATCCTGAAGCCATTGCAGAAATGAAACATGTTGCAAAACAATATGTTGCAAAAGGTCTGGATGCAAATTTTCTGGTTTCACCTGTAGAAGATCTGCCTTTTGAAAACCATAAGTTTGATTTGGTAATCAGCAGTGCAGTGCTACACTTTGCCGAAAGTCGGGCGCATTTTGATGCGATGTTGAATGAAATCTGGCGGGTATTAAAGCCTGGCGGATATTTATTTTGCAGGCTGGCTTCCAATATCGGCATCGAATCTGCCGTTATAGCAACCGGAAATGGCCGTTACCTTTTGCCCGATGATTCAGAACGTTTTCTTGTTAACCAGGAGATGTTACTTGAATTGACCAGCAAGCTTGGCGCCGAATTGACTGAGCCCATTAAAACGACAAATGTGCAAAACCTGCGTTGCATGACAACCTGGTGCCTTCGCAAGCAACCAGGTGTAAAGCTTGGCTTTTAAGAACCGCTGGCGATAATCGCCAGATTTCTTTCTTTCAGCCGATTAACTATCAGCGAACAAATTTCTTAATTTAGTATGATGCAAACTATCATCCTAACGAAATCTGAAGCAAGAAAAATTATCATAAATGCTGCAGGTTTGGCCGGCAAGGCGCAATTCGGCTACGGAATTGACGCAGCTTACCGTTTTATCGAACATCTGGGCTATTTGCAGCTGGATACAAATTATGTTGTAGAGCGTGCACACCACCACGCACTGTTTGCCAGGGTTCCGGATTATGAAACGAGCTGGCTTGCCGAACTTTGCGACGATGGAAAGGTGTTTGAATATTTTAGTTCGGAATCTGGCTACTTACCAATGAATGATTATAGATTTTCTTTACCAGTTAAGGAGGCTTTTAAAGCAAAGGCAATCGACTTGAGTAAGCCCGAAAGCCAGCTTATGCAACAAATTACCGATCGGGTGGAACGGGACGGGGCGGTAAAAGTAAGTGATTTTGATGATGACCGCGTTGAAGCAAGTACGGGCTGGTGGGATTGGCGGCCTACAAAAGTTGCGCTGGAAAGGCTCTATTTCCAGGGCGTTTTAATGATTAGCCGCGATAATAAGTTTCATAAACGCTATGATGTGCCTCTAAATCTGGTTCCTCAGGAAATTGATATGGAAATGCCTGCTCCGGAAGAATTTGCCCGCTACATCATTAAAAGAACACTAGGCGCTTTGGGAATATGTTCTGTAAAAGAAATGAACTGGCGGGCGAGAAGGGTAAAAGGAAATCTGGTGAAAACTGAACTGGCAAAGATGTTCGAGCAAGGTGAGGTTCTTCCCGTTCAGGTAAATGGTGTGAAAGGACCGCTATTTATGTTGGCCGGGACAAATACTAATGTGCAATTAGCAGACGATGTTTTTATTCTTTCGCCTTTTGACGTGCTAAATGTTTTTCGACACCGCTTGAATGATTTTTTCGAATTTGATTACCAGGTGGAGTGTTTCGTGCCTGCGCCCAAAAGGCTTTATGGCTATTTCTGTCTGCCAATACTCGCCGGCGAAAGGTTCATTGCTCGTATGGACGCAAAAGCCGACCGAAAGAAAAATATTTTATTCGTGCACAACCTTCATTTTGAAGCTGTTATTTTGGATGATCAGTTTATCGATAAGTTTGCAGACGCACTCAAGGCATTCGTGCAGTTTAATCAATGTCACGACATTAGCTTTGCGAAAACGAATAACCTAAAATATCTTGAGGCCATTAAAAGGCATTTTTAACGGCCTCAAGATGTTGTTTCAGATTATATTCTTTCCTTACCACTATATTTAAGGTTCAGCTCAGGGTTTTTGGCGTAATCGCTCCAAAGCTCATCTATTGTTTTGCCCGAAAGTTTTACCCAGGTATCAGCAGTGTAGGTATGGTTTCTTAATTCCTTGTCGATTTGAATAATCATACCCGGCTTAACTTTTTGGTCTATCCATTCAAAAAAGCGTGCAGTTACGCGGTAGCTGTTTTCGTATTTCTTTTCGTTATGTTTTTCTGTTAGTGCAGGCAAAGCCCATTTCGAGCCAACATTGTCAACACCGTATTTATAGCGGATAAAATCTGCAATACCCTCGGTTAGCCATACCGGGCCAGAGCCATAACCGTAACCCTGAACAAGATGCATGCCCTCGTGAGTTACGATGTCGATGTCGGTTGGATGCGCATTCATATATGTTGTGCTAAACAGAATTCGGTTTCCACTCGCTTCTGCCACACCTTTGTAGGCGGTATCAGTTACGAAAACAACATCATGCGTTGTTTTATCATTGAAAGTGCTCACCAGCACAGGAAAAACTTTAAAGTAAGTTTCAATCAGTTCCTGTTTAATTTTCGGGTTGAAAGCAGAATTTTTATTAATGAAAACCAGTTGATAGCCATCTTTCTTTATGGTATCAACAGACGACCAGTTTTGATGCAGGGCATCTTGCAGGTTCATTTGGAAATTGGCGAGGTTTTTCTTCTTTTTTATCCATTTACTGTTGGCAACAATTTCTCCGGGAACGGCCTTCAATGTAAAATTGTTTGCTGTATCAATTACCCGCATGGTTACTTCTCGTTTTGTGCGGTAGCCATCTGCTGTTGCGAAGGCGGGATAGGTTGCTTTAAAAGCTGCGTTGATTTTAGCCGAATCTATCGCTACTTTAGTATTGTTCACGATAGTTAGCGTATACGGGCGGGGTTCGTTGCGCCTGCGTTGCGGTGTCTGGGTTGCGGGTGTAGTGGTTTGTGCTAAAGTTGTTGCGGTTAGGGCTACAAAAAATGCGAAAGATGAAACAGATTTAAACATAGGGTTAAAAATTTTTGCTAAAATAAGCGATGCAGCCTTACTGCGCTGTAAAATTCAGGCTACAAATCCTGGTTAATTTGCAACGATTTTGCTATATATAAAGCCTGCAAAAAGGTAGAATTATACCTCGGCAATTTTTAATAACTTCGGTTGATGAAAATGATTAAAAAAGCTAATCTTCCGTCGAAAGTTTGCCCAGCTTGTCAGCGTCCGTTTTTATGGCGAAAAAAGTGGGCCCAAAACTGGGATGAAGTGTTGTATTGCAGCGAACGCTGTAGAAATGAAAAAAATAAAAAATAAGGAAAACAATTACAGATTTCCACGGTTGTTACTAGACATTTACCTGATAAATATTTAAGAAACACCTTGCAACACGCAAGGTGTTTCTTTTTGCGCTGTAACTTGCGCTAAATGATTTTCAATCTTTCTTCCTCTAAATCTATTTGGTAGAATTGCTGACGAATGATTTCTTCATCAATGGAAGAGTCTTTATTGAGCTGTGTGAGGTACTTCCGCTGACTTTCCAGAAGTTCGATAAAAACCATTTTTGTTTGCTCATTCATCCAGCTGTCATCGCTGGCTTTCGCCCGGTCTTCCCATTGTTTTAATATTTTTTCGATGCCAGCATCACCCTGTAATCCATTATCATATTTCTTTTTCAGCACTTCGTAAACATGTTGCTTCAGGCCTTGCTTCATTTTGTTTCGCGATGTTAGTTCGGATTCTTCACTGAGAAGGCCATCGAAAAAGTGCGTTCGGCTAATTAAGTAGGGAAGTGTAAGGCCCTGAATTAATAAGGTGAGTAAAATAACCATAAAGGTGATGAAGAGAATTAAATTTCTATGCGGAAATTCTACGCCACTTTTTAAGGTTACCGGAATGGACAGTGCTGCGGCAAGGGAAACTACACCCCGCATGCCGGTCCATCCAAGTAAAAGCGGCATCATCCAACGCCTTCGTTTTGACGAGGCATGCGGCATTACGCCTGGCCTGAAAATCGTTGTAGCGATTAGCGCTGCGTAAGAACTTATCATCCTTGCTGCAATTAAAATCCCAGTGACCAAAAAACCATATTCTATGGCCAGGCGCAAAGGAATTCCCTCGGCTTTTATGCCTGCAACAATTTCAGGGAGTTCTAATCCGATAATGAGAAACACGATTCCGTTTAAAATGAAAACAAAGCTTTCCCAAACACTGTAACCGCGAATCCGGCTGGCGCTGTTTAAAAAAATCATTCGCCTGGCCGACATAAACAGCCCGCCACAAACTACAGCCATAACGCCCGAGCTGTGCAGCTGTTCGGCTACCCAGTACAGAATATAGGGTTCGATAAGTGTAAATACGATATCTGACGGGGCATCTGTAGGCAATCGCTTATGCGCCTGAACGAAGAACCATGCAAGAGCAAGACCGATTCCGGCGCCGCCGGCCACCATCCATATAAAACTCGTTGCAGCCTCCTGCCATATAAACTGCCCGGTTCCAACCGCAACTAATGCAAAGCGAAAAATAATCAATGAGGATGCATCATTCAACAAACTTTCGCCTTCCAAAATGGCCGAAGTAGAGTTGGGAATTTTCACAAATTTCATAATGGCGCCTGTGCTCACCGCATCAGGTGGTGAAACAATTCCACCCAATAAAAACCCGATGGCAATGCTAAAACCCGGAATGAAGTGATTTGTTACCAGCGCAACGGAAAGGGCTGTGAAGAAAACGACAAGAAATGCAAAACTGCCAATAATGCGCCACCATTTTTTCATTTCTTTGAAGGAGATTGACCATGATGCCTCAAACAGAAGGGGTGGCAAAAAAATAAAGAATATGAGGTCGGGGTCTATTTTAACAACTGGCAAGCCCGGTACAAAGCTAACTAATAAGCCCGCTACAACCAGTAGTATCGGATAAGCTACCCGGAGCTTCGTTGCCCACATATTTAAAAGAACAATGGCCGCTATCATGGCCAAAAAAAACGGTAACAGTGTATGCATGGTCGAAGCGAAGAAATGTTTTGCCGTTTAACTTACAAATTTTTTGCGCTAAGTACCAAATCTGTTAGCTGTAACGGTTAACCCTGGCAGAGAAACCAAACAAGTTGATGACCGAACGATAAGAAATATCGTTGCGAAATTGTTGGGCATTTTAGTAAATTCAATTAAAAAATGGTTTGTAATATTTGTGTTTTCATTTTCCGGTTAACATAAACTTAACATCATCTGCTTACTTTTGATGGCGCTCTATCATTAAATAAAATCATTCAATAATGAAATATCTTTTCATTTTATTTACAGCCTTTTGCGTCAACAGCGCTGTGGCGCAGCAACCCGGAAAAATTCAGGGTGGTAAACAAATTTTGTTGCCTAACGGATGGAAACTTAGTCCGGCAGGGCATTCAATTCAGCTTGGCGATTTGCCTTTGAACATGCAGGTAAGTGCTTCCGGAAAGTTCGCGGCAATTACGAACAATGGGCAAAGCACCCAGTCGGTTCAGCTTATTGATACAAAAACGGAACAGATTCTTGATGAAAAAATACTAAAGAAATCTTGGTACGGATTAGCATTCAGCAGGGATGAGAAGCATCTTTATGTGTCTGGTGGAAATGATAATATTATTTTGGATTTTGGTATCAACGCCAACAAGCTTGCAAAGATCGATACCATTAAACTGGGCGAGGTGTGGCCAAAAGGAAAAATCAGTCCGGCGGGTATTGCAGTGAATAAAGATAACAGCAGGCTTTTTACGGTAACAAAAGAAGACAGCAGCTTGTATATTATAAATCCGGGTGAGAAAAAAATTCTGAAAAAGATTCAGTTGCCTGCTATTGCCTACAGTTGCATCCTCTCGCCTGATGAAAGCTCTCTTTACGTTTCGCTTTGGGGCGGCCGGGCGGTTGCTATTGTAAACCTCGCAGCCGAAAAAATTGCCAGCCTAATAGCCGTTGGCGACCATCCGAACGAACTTTTGCTAAACAAAAAGGGAAATTACCTCTTTGTGGCGAATGCAAATGATAACACCGTGTCTGTCATCAACACGTTAAACAATAAGGTAGTTGAAACCATTGCAACAACATTATATGCCACGCAGCTAACCGGTTCTACCACCAACGGACTTGCATTAAGCGCCAATGAAAAAACACTTTACATTGCCAATGCAGATAACAATTGCCTGGCCGTTTTTGATGTGAGCAAACCTGGAACGAGTCAGAGTCAGGGTTTTATCCCGGTAGGCTGGTATCCTACAAGCGTTAAAGTTGTAGGTTCAAAAATTATGGTTAGCAATGGAAAGGGGAACACCTCTATGGCAAACCCGCAGGGACCACAACCCATTTCAAAAGCAGATAATAGTGGCTACCAGATGGGTAGCACCGCAAACAATAAGTTACAATATATAGCAGGCTTGTTTAAGGGAACATTATCTTTTATTGATGTGCCAAAGGTAGAGCAGCTGAAAGCATATACCACTCAGGTTTATGCCAATACGCCCTTTACGGATAAGAGAACCTTAATTGCCGATGGCGAGGAGGGAAACCCGATACCCCGCAGGCAAGGAGAGCAATCGCCGATTAAGCATGTATTTTACATCATTAAAGAAAACCGGACTTACGACCAGGTGCTTGGAGATATGCCTCAGGGAAATGGCGATTCGAGCTTAACACTTTTCGGGAGAAAGATTACGCCTAATCAGCATGCTTTTGCCGAAAATTACGTGTTGCTCGACAATTTTTATGTTGATGCTGAAGTAAGTGCTGATGGACACAACTGGAGTATGGCGGCTTACGCAACTGATGTGGTTGAAAAAACGTGGCCAACAAGTTATGGCGCCCGCGGAGGGACCACCAATTATGAAGGCGGCCGCCCGGTAACCTATCCAAAAGGCGGTTTTATCTGGGATTATTGCCAGCGGGCCGGTATATCTTACCGCAGTTATGGGGAATTTGGCGATTATGGAAAAGCAAATATAAAATCGCTTCAGGGGCACATGTGTGCAAGCTCGCCAGGCTTCGATATGGATATTACCGACCAGGTACGTGCCGATGCCTGGATAAAAGATTTCGACTCTTTATTAGTAAACAAATCAGTTCCGCAATTTAGTACTTTAAGGGTATCAAATGACCATACCAGCGGACAGAAAAAGGGCAAAGTATCGCCTCAATCTGCTGTTGCTGATAATGACCTGGCCGTAGGCAGGATATTAGACCGGTTATCGCACAGCGAAGTATGGAAAGAGTCTGTTGTTTTTATCCTTGAAGATGATGCTCAAAACGGCCCCGACCACGTTGATGCACACCGTTCGCCCGCCTATGTTGTTGGGCCTTATGTGAAAAAGAAAACGGCAGTTCATACCATGTATTCAACTTCGGGTTTTCTAAGAACGATGGAACTCATCCTTGGTTTGCCGCCAATGAGCCAGTATGACGCAGCAGCGGTGCCATTGTTTGAATGCTTTACCAATAAGCCAGACTTTACACCCTACAACGTGATAACACCTTTAATCAACCTTGATAATAGAAATGTAGCGGTTAATGAAAGCAGCAAGCGGTCGGAACTTTTCAATTTCGCAAAAGAAGACTCCGCTCCGGATTTGGATTTAAATGAAGTAATCTGGAAATCTGTAAAAGGTGAGAACGCTGTTATGCCTGCGCCGAAAAGGAGCGCTTTTGTTATCCTGGAGAAAAAGAAAAAAGATGATGATGATTAGTATTGTTTCAACTTAAAAGCACAACCATGTCGGGTAGAAGATTTTTTATAAAGAGTAGTTTGGCCTCAGTTGTTATGGCTGGGCTGGCTCCGGTTATTTCAGCGGCAAGCGAAACGCAGCAAAACACAGAATATCCTGAAAAGAAGGCCAGATTAAGGTTTGCAATTGCATCAGACGGACACTATGGACAACCCGGAACTGACTTTAAAAATGACCATGAAAATATTGTGCGCTGGTTAAATGAAGCGCATAAACAAACGCCACTAGATTTCGTAATTATAAACGGAGACCTCGTACACGACCGCCCTGAACTTTTATCGGAAGTGAAAAAGAATTACTACGACCGGCTAAAAGTTCCATTTTATGCAATTCCGGGTAATCACGACCATGCCGATGCGACAATCTGGAAGTCTGTATTCGGCTACGAAGACAATTTTTCGTTTGAAAAGAACGGAACTGGTTTTGTGCTGGCAAATACTTCTGATACGAAAGGCACATATATTTGCCCGGATAACAAATTTTTGAACCAGGAATTTGAAAAGTTTAAAACACTCGAAACTGTTTTCGTAATCTTACATATTCCGCCGCATTTTTGGGTGCCAGAAAGTCCGTTTGTAGAATGTCCGGATACGATTAGTCTCTTGCATCAGTATCCAAATATTAAGGCTGTGTTTCATGGTCACGACCACAGTTTGGATAGCGTTTTTTATACAAACAAACTTCCGCATTTCTTTGATTCGCACATTGGAGGCAATTGGGGAACGGCATACAAAGGTTACCGGATTGTAGAAGTTTCTGATGAAAATAAGGTAAGTACCTATCAGGTTAATGCCAGTCAGAGTCCTATACTAAACGAAGTGAAATTGTAAATAATTACTTTTTAAAAAGCTTGAATATCTTTTTCGCGATTGTAAAAAGGAGCAAGGCAATAAAACCACCGATTAAGCCAAATAAAAATTCTTTAACCATTGATGGCAGAGCAGGCCATAAATGGTGAAGGTAATCAATGTTGTGTACGAAAATGCCACCCGCAACCAGTATGAGTGCAATGGTGCCAACAACGGCTAAAATTCTGATTAGAATTGGCAAAGCTTTAACCAGCAAATTGCCCACTGCATTTAAAAACCCTTTATTTTGTGAGCGTTTGATAAGCTTGTAGCCGGTATCGTCCATTCTAACGATAATGGCAACAATTCCGTAAACACCAATGGTTGCCAGTAATGCCACAATGGAAACCGTAACAATTTGCAAGGTAAGATTTTCAGTAAGCACCGTGCCCAATGCAATGATTACGATTTCTACGGAGAGGATAAAATCTGTGGTAACGGCCGATTTGACTTTCGCTTTTTCAGCATCTTTGTCGTCCTTAATAACTTCAGTGGACTGCGGCGCAGCCTCTGAGCGGTGAAAGAGGTATTCGAAAATTTTTTCTGCGCCTTCGTAAGCGAGGTAAAAACCACCGATTAGCAGTATAAATTTAATGGCAACAGGAAAAAAAGCATTGAGCAGCAATGCAATGGGAACGATGATAAGTTTGTTTACAAATGAGCCTTTTGTTATTGCCCAAAGTACAGGAAGTTCCCTTGAGGATAGAAAACCTGTCGCTTTTTCTGCATTTACAGCCAAATCATCGCCGAGTATTCCGGCTGTTTTTTTTGTGGCAATTTTAGCGGTTACCGCTACATCGTCCATCAAAGCTGCTATATCATCCAAAATTGCAAAAAAACCTGAAGCCATTTCCTTATCCGTTAAGAGCGCAAATTATGAAATGAAATTCAATTGAATCTAGTCAGGCGATAATTTTTTTCTCTCTTTAAATTTTTTTTCTGATTTCGAAAGATGCTTTAATTTGCAAGTAAAGCGATGTTTATTTGCTTTGAAGTAATGGTTCTTGTCTTTTAATATGTTTTACTTATCTTAGTTTTTAAGAAAATTCTGTTTGGTGCCGCTTACTGTTATACGAAGATTGACGCGGCTACAGATGTGAAAAAAGAAAAATCCCTGTTTTAGATAGTTACTTTTTATGAAGAGAACATTCCTGTTTTTATTAGCGCTTTTCATCGCCGCAACCTTAAATGCCCAAACTTTTAAAAACCCATTGCTTCCTGCTGGCGCCGACCCATATAGCTTTTATAAGGACGGCTATTATTATTACACAAACAGTACTGGCAATAGGGTAGAACTCTGGAAAAGTAAAAGCCTGGCCGGTTTAAAAGATGCGCCACATAAAACCATTTGGAAGGCGCCTGCAATCGGCGCTTATTCGAAAAATATCTGGGCACCGGAGGTGATGTATATCCGTGGGAAATGGTACGCTTATTTTGCTGCAGACGACGGCAGGAATGAAAACCACAGAATGTATGTTTTAGAAAATGCGTCTGCCGACCCAATGCAGGGTGATTGGGTTTTTAAAGGACAAATTTCTGACCCTACAAATAAATGGGCTATCGATGGAGATGTAGCAGAAATTAAAGGGCAGCTTTTTATGATTTGGTCTGGATGGGAGGGTGATAAAAACGGAAAGCAGGAGATATTTATGGCTAAACTTAAAAACCCGTGGACAGTAGATGGTGACCGGGTGAAAATATCTTCGCCGGAGTTTGAATGGGAAAAACATGGCGATTTAAACGATCCAAACAACCCACCTCATGTTAGTGTTAACGAAGGACCGCAGTTTTTGATTCACGACAATAAAATTTTTATTATTTACTCAGCAAGTGGCTGTTGGACAGATTTTTATGCCTTAGGTATGCTCTCCGCTGATTTAAACAGCGACTTCTTCAATGCTAAAGCCTGGGTTAAATCTGCTAAACCAGTGTTCCAAAAGTCGGTTGAAAACGGTGTCTATGCTCCCGGCCACAATTCTTTTTTTAAGTCGCCTGATGGAAAAGAAGATTGGATTCTGTATCACGCCAATGATAAACCAGGGCAAGGCTGTGGTAGTTTTCGTTCACCCAGAGCGCAAAAGTTTAGCTGGAATGCAGACGGAACGCCGAATTTTGGCCTGCCCTTAAAAACAGATGCCGAGATTGACATTCCTTCAGAGAAAAAAACCAATTGATGTTACCAGCTTTAAACCTGTTTTAAATAGGCATCGATATGTGTTCGCACTTCATGATTTGATGCTTCCTTAATTCGGTTGATGAGTTTGTGTTGCGAAGAGTTATATTTTTCAATATAAGTGGCCTCAGTTTCGTTAAACTTTAAATAGCCCTGCTCAAAATATCTTTCTTCAATTTCCGACGATGAATCCATTGAGCGGAACCAAAGTTTAATGAACGATAACGAGCTTTTTTCCAGAAACAGCCAATGATAAAGCTCGTCTGCTTTGGCGTCGGCGGGTAAATCCAATCGCTTAATTTCAGTTATTAAGATGTCTGGGTTCTCAAAAAGATAAAGAATTTGATAGCTGGAGTTCATTGCGGGCAAAAATAACACCTCAAAGTGAATTTCGGCAATGATGTTTTCAACAATTTTATCGCTAAGGTTTCCAGTTTAGCTATGATATCGACTTTTTTCTGCGCTTTACCCACTGATAGGTATACCTTATCTATTAATTGTTGGATTATTGATAAAAAGGTGATTTTACGGTATTATAAAACAGACAAATAATTATATTTGTGATATGGAAACGCCCAATAAAATTTCTCAAATGAGCTCATTTTTAAAAAAAGTGCAGCAACTTAGAGGTTTCGGAGATATGGATTCATATAGCCTGGTTAACGAATTCAAGCGATTTACAAACCTTCCAGAAAACAGCCTTGATAGAATTATTGAGGATTTTTCATCGCCAAATACCTGGAACATTGCCAAACGCAAGCTGATAGACGATGTTGAAACGGTAATTGGCGACATCTACAATTCATGAACATCCCAAATATGTTATAACAAAAGGCCCTCGTTTCAGCTGAAACAAGGGCTTTTTTATAGAACTTAAGTTCCGGAGTGCATACTCAACCTGAGCGATGGCCTGTAAATTGTGTCGTCATTAAGCTTTATAATAATTTCTGATAACAATAAAATTTAAGTCCGGGGCGCTTGGCCAGGCTAATTTCGCCGCAAAACTCATAGCCGATTTTCGGAAAAAGTTTGCGGGTAGCCATATTTTCGCTGTTGGTATCCACTCTTAAAATTTTAATTCCAGATTGCGCTGCAACTTTTTCCGCTTGTTGCATCAGGGCCTTTGCAACACCCATGCCTTGATAATCCGGATCTACTGCCAGCCGGTGCGTAACAATAGCAGTTTCTGTGATGTCCCAGCCAGCGTCAGCATATTCCGGATCCTGGTCTGTCGTAATTGCCGATATACCGGCTATTTGTTCATCAATTTCGCAGAGCCACAATTGGTTAATTGAAATATCTGCTTTAAACACTTCAGGATTTGGGTAATCATCTCCCCATTGATAGTTGCCGGAAGCACGCATAACTGGCACCACCTTTTTTACGAGTTGCATTATTCTTGGGATATCTTCCTCCTGGGCTAATCTGATTATCATTCGATGGTGGTGTTATCTTAAAACAGCTTCTCTTGTGGTGGCGTTACGCCTGCCAAACGGAGGTAGACAGTCGCCTGACCGCGGTGGTGGGTTTGGTGCTCAAAATCCTTGGTGAAAACCATTTCCTTCGTCATATCAAAGCGGTTCATAAATTTTACGTGTTCGCCGAGTTGCTTAGGCGACATTGCTTTCAATGCGGCAATTACGTAGTCATATCCGGCCAGAACAACTTTGGTAACGTTTGCTTTTGATTTGTCCTGAATTTTTTCTACTTCTCCCAGCCCATACGGACTTTTTTCGCCTGTGGCAGTTGCTGCAAAACCATAGTTTGCATCAGTTAAATGCAGCATTTGCTCTGCAAAAGAACGCATTTGTGGTGTTGGCTTCAACGCATAACCCGATTCCGGCATCACCTCCAGATACTCCTTGGTGTACGCTTTCGCCCGTTCCCACTCGGCAAGTTTTGTAGCTGTGGTTTCTTGTGCCTTTGTAGTTGCCAGCATTGCTGTCAAGCATGCTATGCTTAGCATTAACTTTAATTTTTTCATAATTTGGTTTGTTTTGTTACAAATATAAGTTAGAAAAACCATCAAGTTTATAACGGAGCCCGTAAATTGTTGAAGCGAAGTTACGACAGACTTGTCTCGGGCATCAGCATGAAACATACAGCAAAACGACTTGTTGCCAGCAAATTTTAGATGGTTATAAAAATCAGCAGACAATATTTTCGTTCGTTTTTGAATATTATGATGATAAATGTCAAACAGTTTTTGTAATTACTTGCATCGCGTAAGAAAAATACTGTTTATTATCTTCAGCATAATTAATAAATTCTGTACATTTACGACTACAAGCGGAAGAAACAAAAATTCTTGTTTCGAAAGTGGAATATCATGCCTGAGTATAAAACTAATTAGCACCCATTCATCCCAATATCCAAACAATGAAAACAAAAAACACTGTAAGTACTTTTTCGGTACTTATTGCTGATGATCATGAAATCATCCGCCGAGGGCTAAAAAACCTGATATCAGATTACTGGGCGGGTGTCGAAATTTTAAATGCTTCAACTATGCAAGAAGCCCTGGTAGAAACCGAAAAATCGCCGAGCCTTGTTATTATAGATGTAAATTTGCCTGGCGGGAACAATTTAAAGGTAATCGACCAGATAAAACTCGTACAGCCTAATGCTAAGGTTCTGGTATTTTCATCTCTCAATGAAAACATTTACGCGGTTCCTTATTTAAAAGCGGGTGCTTCCGGTTATTTGACGAAGAATGCCGAGGAATCGGAAATTGTGACGGCGATAACCACAATCCTGGCAGGGAGCAGGTACTCGAGCCGTAATGTTAAAGAGAATATGTTCAACAGTATTTTAGGTAATGATGCGGATAATCCTTTCACAAAACTATCTGCAAGAGAACTGGAAGTAGCTGAGTTGTTGACAAAAGGAATTGGGGTATTGGAAATCTCTAACCAGTTAAATTTACAGATGGGTACGGTTAGCACTTATAAACTGAGGCTTTTTCAGAAGTTAAAAATAAAAAGCATTATCGAGCTGGCAGAAAAGATGAGTATCTACGAAAAGTAGTTTCAGCGCTTTGCTATAAATAAGAAAAGAGCCATTAAGGCTCTTTTTTTTATGGTTTTTTTTCTTTGTTTACCGTAGCCGGGCCTTCTTCGCCCGATTCGTTAGGTTTTTCGCCAGCCTGGCCAAACTTTTCAGAAGCGCCTGCTCCATTCTGGTCGAAACTTGCCTTTTCTTCAGATGTACCCGAATTCTTAGCATCTTCGTTTGTATTGTTCTTTTGATCTTTATTGTCCATGATACTTCATTTTTAGGTTTTAAATTGTGATTCTTCCACCCGTAACCGGAAGGGTAGCTCCTGATACATAACTCGCATCATCTGATGCTAAAAACACGTAAGCATGCGCAACCTCTACTGGCTGGCCAGGGCGGCCCATTGGTGTGTCTTTTCCAAAATTTTCAGGTTCAGGCATTGTAGATGGAATTAATGGTGTCCAGATAGGGCCTGGTGCAACAGCATTTACTCGAATCCCTTTACCTGCCTCTAATAAAATCTGACTTAAGTTTGCCGTAAAATTCTGTATCGCACCTTTAGTTGCCGCATAGGGTAGAAGCAATGGTGTTGGAGAATAGGCATTTACGGAAGTGGTATTTATAATGCTGCTTCCGGGTTTCATGTGTGGTTCTGCTGCTTTACTTAAGTAAAACATCGGATGAATGTTTGTTTCGAAAGTTTTAACCCATTCTTCAGAAGGGATTTCTCCCAAAGATTCGCGAGCCATTTGAAAAGCAGCATTATTTACAAGGATGTCGATTTGGCCAAAGTTTTCTACAGCCAGGTTTATTATTTCCTTGCAATGCGCTTCGCTTCTGATATCGCCCTTAATTAAAATCGCTTTTTTACCTTCGGCCTTTATGTACTCGGCGGTATCCTCTGCATCAACGGTTTCAGAATCGTCTAAATAGCTAATTAATACGTCGGCACCCTCGCGTGCAAAAGCAATGGCAACAGCCTTGCCGATGCCTGAATCGCCACCCGTAATTACTGCCTTTTTACCGTTAAGCTTGCCGGAGCCGCGGTAAGATTTTTCGCCATGGTCTGCTAATGGAGATAATTCGGCTTCAGTTCCCGGCGTAGATTGTTCCTGCTTGGGGAACGGTGGTACAGGATATTTATCTGCTGGATTTTCGTTTTTCATAATCTTGGCTTTTGTTTAAGTAAAACAGCATAAAAAGAAAAAAGGTTTAATTAAATCCTTTAAACTAAATATGTTAGCAAAATGTTAGTAAATCAAGGTTATAATTATTTTAAAGCTAAATAAATTAGTATAAATTTGTTTACCAAAATATTGATTATGGAGCGCGGGAAGCAAATTATTCACATGGATCAGGATGCTTTTTTTGTATCTGTTGAGTTGAGAAAAAACCCAAAGCTTATCGGGAAGCCTGTTATCGTTGGTGGCAGTTCGGATCGGGGAGTTGTTACCTCATGTAGTTACGAAGCCAGAAAGTTTGGCGTTCATGCGGCA
Source organism: Pedobacter sp. AC464 (assembly GCF_979253075.1). Classification (NCBI taxonomy): domain Bacteria; kingdom Pseudomonadati; phylum Bacteroidota; class Sphingobacteriia; order Sphingobacteriales; family Sphingobacteriaceae; genus Pedobacter; species Pedobacter sp. AC464. The sequence continues at coordinate 1,361,259 of NZ_CEEDBV010000001.1, read as the reverse complement.
ATGCCCGGTAGAACAGCCAGAATTTTATGCCCGCAGGCAATCTTTGTAAAAGGCAATATGGATGATTACTCAAAAGCCTCACATGAAATCACTGAAATTATTGCAGACCGGGTTCCGTTGTTTGAAAAAGCAAGTATAGATGAGCATTATATCGATATGACTGGAATGGACAGGTTTTTTGGGTGTATGAAGTTCGCATCAGACCTGCGGCAAAAAATCATCACTGAAACAGGATTGCCTATTTCCTTTGGATTATCCGTTAACAAAACTGTGGCGAAGGTGGTAACCAATGAATGTAAACCAAACGGCGAAATGGAAATTCTTTTTCCGGAAGTAAGGCCTTTTCTCAATCCATTATCGGTGAATAAAATTCCAGGGATTGGGAACGCGACCTACCGTAAACTGAGTGAGATGGGTGTTAGGAAGATTGAAACGCTGGCAGACATCCCTCAGGAACTTATGTTTAAAATTTTAGGCGACCATGGCTTAAGTCTTTTGCAAAAAGCCAGGGGAATTGATTTATCGCCGGTTGTTCCTTATCGTGAGCGCAAATCCATAGGTACGCAAACTACTTTTGAAAACGATAGTATGGATGTGAACAAGATGAAATCCATAATTACCGGTATGGTTACAAACTTAACATTTGAACTGCGCAGCCAGCAAAAACTCACCGCCTGCATAACTGTTACAATCCGTTACTCAAATTTTGAAACGGTTACCCAACAGGCCCGAATCCCTTACACCGCATTAGATTCTTTTTTAATCGCGAAGGCGCATGATTTATTTCAGAAGTTGTACAGTAAGCGCATGTTGCTGCGATTGGTTGGCGTGAAGTTTTCCCATCTGGTTAATGGCTTCGAGCAAATCGGTTTATACCATACTTCGGAGGAGGAATATGGTTTGTACCAGGCAATGGATAGAGTTAGAAAGCAATTCGGGGTAGAATCTGTTGTTAAAGCATGCATTGTTTCCACACCGGCAAGAGATGAACAAAACAAGGTTGTTAAGTATAATCCCCGAAGCAAAGCAGATGAAGAGCGAAAAAAATCTAGAATAAGGACCTTTATAAATTCGGACATCTCTTCCGGGACAAAAAAAAACGATAGTTAGTGCTATGTTCCTAAACGTGCATTCATCCTATAGTTTAAAATACGGCGTTATGGATATTCCAACCATAATCACCGCCGCACGCGAACTCGAGATTAGTGAGCTCGTATTAACAGATATTAATAATTCTACAGGCTGTACAGAATTTATCCGCGAATGCTATAAACAAGGCATTTATAAAGAATCTGATGAAACGCAAAAGGGAAACAAACCGTATCATTTGAAACCTGTAACGGGCATCGAATTTCGAAAGAACAGCGATCTTCTATACATCGGAATTGCAAAAAATAAGGAGGGCATGCGTGAATTAAACGAATTTTTGAGTTGGCACAACATAAAGGATGTCCCGCTGCCTGATTCAGCTCCGCTTTTTGAAAATGCTTTTATAATTTATCCTTTCAAAAAGGATTTCAGTTTCCAGTTAAAAGGGAATGAGTTGGTGGGTGTAAGGCAGAGTCAACTCAATTATTTATACAAACATCCTTTATTGCAACAGCAGGAAAAATTGGTTGCCTGGCATCCTGTTACGATAAATAATAAGATCGGTTATCGTTTGCACGAATATTTACGGGCTATTGAATTGAATACGCTGCTAACGAAAGTACCAGAGGAAGCGAAATGTTTAAAGGATGAAATGCTCATTGCTGAAGCTGAGCTGGAGCAAAATTATTCCGCTTATCCTTTTATGCTGATGAACACGAAAACGCTGCTCAATGCTTGTGACATGAGTGCATATTTCGAGACTGACACAAAATCGAAAAACAGGCTTGCGTACACCAAAGAAGGCGCTGAATTTGATAAAATTCTGTTGCGTAGAATCGCTTTTAAAGGCCTGGAGTATCGTTATGGAAAGGATAATTCAGTCGCCAGGCAAAGAATGGAGAAGGAACTTAAAATTATCGAACTTAAAAATTATTGCGCTTACTTCTTAATCACATTCGATATTGTTCGCTTTGCAATGGGGAAGAAGAAGTTTTATCATGTTGGCCGGGGTTCTGGAGCAAACAGCATCGTTGCCTATTGCTTGTGCATAACCGATGTGGATCCGATAGACCTTGATTTATATTTTGAGCGTTTCCTGAATGAGAAAAGAACCAGTCCGCCAGACTTTGATATAGACTTTGCCTGGGATGAGCGGGAAGTAATACAGCGCTACATTTTTAAGAAGTACCCGGAAAATCATGTCGCCTTTTTGGGTACCATGAGCACGTTTAAGGATAAGGCCGTCATCCGCGAGATAGGAAAGGTGCTGGGACTGTCGACCGAAGAAATCGATAGTTTCAGCGACCAGACTAAGGAGAAAATTAACATTCAAAACCCAACCTATCAAAAAATAAGAAGGGTGCACGGTCTTATGCGGGAAATGCCTAATCAGCGCTCAATCCATGCCGGTGGAATCCTGATTTCTGAGGAGCCAATAACTTACTATTCTGCACTGGATCTACCCCCTAAAGGATTTGCAACCGTACAGTGGGATATGTATGAGGCAGAACTTATCGGTTACGAAAAATTTGATATTTTAAGCCAGCGAGGTATTGGCCATATCAGGGAAGCCGTTCAGTTGGTGAAGAAAAATAAAGGCATCGAGGTTGATATCCATAACTTTAAAGCATTTAAGAACGACTCAAACTTAAATTCCATTTTAAAGGAAGGCCAGCCGATTGGGTGTTTCTACATTGAATCGCCGGCGATGCGGCAATTGCTTAAGAAGCTTGGCTGCGATAATTATTTAACGCTTGTGGCAGCAAGTTCTATTATTAGGCCAGGCGTGGCGAGTTCGGGGATGATGAAGGCATACATAGAGCGCTATCACGCACCGGAAAAGGTTGTTTATCTATGTGAGGAGATGGAAAAACAGCTTAAGGAAACCTACGGCGTTATGGTTTACCAGGAAGATGTAATTAAGGTTTGTCATTACTTTGCAGGATTGGACCTGGCCGATTCGGACGTTTTGAGGAAAGCAATGAGCGGTAAATACCGTTCTAAGCTTGCTTTCGATGAGCTGGTTAATAAATTTTTTAATTCTGCCAGGGAACAAGGGCATTCGGAGGCCCTTATTTCCGAAGTGTGGCGGCAGATTTCATCTTTTGCCGGCTATAGTTTTTCTAAAGCACACTCGGCGTCATTCGCGGTGGAAAGTTACCAGAGTCTCTACCTTAAAACATATCATCCAAAGGAATTTATGGTGGCTGTTTTAAATAATTATGGTGGCTTTTACAGTCGCTGGGTTTATGTACACGAGCTAAAAAAAACCGGTGCAAACGTGCACCTTCCCTGTGTAAACCACAGCGACGAAGTTGTGAATATTGAAATTAATGAAGCGTACCTAGGTTTTGCCGGTGTACAGGGTCTTGAAAATAAGTTCATTGCGCTTATTCCGGCCGAGCGCAGGCGAAACGGTGCTTACCAAAACCTGGAGCAATTTTTAAAGCGTACCCAAATTACCCTCGAACAAGCCATTTTACTCATCAGACTGGGCGCACTTCGTTTTACGGGAAAGGATAAAAAAACATTGCTCTGGGATGTGTACACCCACTTGGGCCACAAACAAAAGATGTTAAACCATGCCGAACTTTTTCGTGTCGAACATATAGATTTCCGCTTGCCTAAACTTGAAAACTCGGCGGTAGAAGATGCCTATGCCGAACTCGAGTTGTTGAATTTTCCGTTCAGTTGTAGCATGTTCGATTTACTAAAAACAAGTTATCGTGGAGATATAATGGCTCGCGATTTAAACAATCACGTTGGTGAAACTGTAAAGATGGTTGGAAACTACGTTTGTGAAAAAACGGTGCATACGGTTAAAAATACGAAAATGTGGTTCGGAACTTTTCTTGATGCAAATGGTGATTTTTTCGATACGACACACTTTCCAAATACTACGCCTATTTATCCGTTTAAAGGTAAAGGCTGCTATTTGATTTTAGGTAGAGTTGTGGAAGAGTTTAGTTTTCCGAGCATAGAAGTATTGAAGTTTGCCAAACTGGATATTCATTTAAATCCCGTTGGTGTTGGTTAAAGGAAAGAATTTTTATCTTTAAAGCATGGTTAATTTCAAAGCAGAAATAGAGAAGTTTCAGTCTATGGGTGAAAAAACCGGCTGGAGTTACATTTTCATTCCTGCGGCTTTGGCGAACAAAATTAAAGCCGACTGTAAAAAGAGTTTTAGGGTAAAAGGAAAAATAGATTCGGTAGAAATTAATGGCATCGCGACAATCCCGATGGGGGCGGGTGACTTTATTATTGCCTTAAAAGGGGCGCTTCGCAAAAAACTCGGCAAAGAAGAAGGCGCCGCAGTAACGCTCTTTTTAGAAGAAGATAAAGATTTTAAAGTTGAAATGCCCGAAGATTTGGAACTCTGCTTATCAGAAGAAGGCTTTCTTATGGAACAATTTTTAGCGCAACCCAAATCCCATCAGAACTATTTCATCAGGTGGATAAATGAGGCGAAAACTGAGGCGACGAGAACCAGGCGACTTGCGCAAACGGTAAGCGCAATGTACAAAAAGCAAGATTTTGGTGCGATGATTAGAGCAGGTAAAGAAGAATTATAAACTATCTTTTATAGTTTCTGAACCAGCTGTTCACCTTCATTTGGATAACGCCCAGAAAAGCTTCCCTAAATATTCTTGTACTCATTTTCGAAGTTCCTTCGGTTCTGTCGGTGAAAATTATCGGAACTTCCACTACGTTGAAGCCATATTTAATGGCCGTAAACTTCATTTCAATCTGGAACGCATAACCAACAAATTTGATTTTTGCCAAAGGGATGGTTTCAAGCACAATTTTTCGGTAGCATTTAAACCCTGCAGTTGCGTCCTGAATATTTATTCTCGTTATAATGCGAACATACATGGAGGCAAAATAAGACATTAAAACCCTGCCCATTGGCCAGTTTACTACATTTACGCCCTTAACATACCTCGAACCCACGGCCACATCTGCTCCATTTAAGCAAGCTTCACGCAGGCGAATCAAGTCATCAGGATTATGCGAAAAATCGGCGTCCATTTCAAAGATATAGGCGTATTGTTTTTCTATTGCCCATTTAAAACCGAAAATATAAGCGGTTCCCAACCCTTGCTTTCCAGCACGTTCCTGTATAAACAGGTTGCCGGCATATTCCTTTTGAAGTGCTTTAACGATTTCTGCAGTGCCATCGGGAGAACCATCGTCGATAATTAAGACATGAAAAGGTTGTGTTAAAGAAAATACCTTTCGGATAATTTTTTCAATATTTTCCTTTTCATTATAGGTAGGTATGATTACTAAACTATCAGACACGCTTTATTGCAATTAAATTTGTTATTGGTTTAGAAAGGCACGAAAGTAAAGATTTAATGTGAAAAAACCTTTATCATACATTTCAAACAGGCTAAAATCCATTAAAATGATATTTACATAACTTCAGCCATCAGCTTTTTAATCATCGGCGAAACAATTATTAATGCCAAACCGGCGATAAGTGAATAAATGGCCAGTTGTTTATAGCCTTCTGTGTACGACATGAGTTTTGTCATCAGTGAAGCGTTTTCGATGCTGGACATTTCTGCGCCCAGTTTACCTGCAGCGAGCTGGCCAAAAGCACTCGACAAGAACCAAAGACCCATCATCATACCGAACATCTTTTTAGGAGAAAGTTTTGTGATGATCGACATGCCTATTGGCCCCAAACAAAGTTCGCCCAGTGTAAGCAAAAGGTAAGCAAGCGTAAAAATATTTAGCGAACTGATGCCTTGCTCATTTGCGAAGAACCTTGTGGCGTAAAAAACGTAAAAGCTAAGCGCTAAAAGCAAAAAGCCTACTCCAAACTTTACAACGGTATTCGGCTCTATCTTCCTTTTGTACATTAACAGCCATAAAATACCAACTATCGGACTAAATACAATCACAAACAGGGAGTTTACACTATTGTTAACCACATTCGGGTCTATTGATAGAAACAGAAGATTATGGTCTAAATTATCTTTCGCGAACAAAGAGAGCGAGCCGCCACTTTGTTCAGAAATAGCCATGAAAATGAAGTAGCAGAAGATGAAAACGAAAGCGGCAAACAGCTTGTATTGTGCTTTTCTTTCCTTCACCATAAAAATTTCATAGAGAAAATATATCAGCGCAACCACCCCGATTGTGTACATGAAATAATCGGTGAAGGCAGTATTTTTTACCATGATAAATATCAATGGGATACACAATAATGAGCCAACATAAACAATAATTTCGTAGGCCGTCCTTTTGGTTTTTTCCAAATGAAGTAATGGCGAATTGCCGATTGGGCCAAGGTATTTCTTTGTGAAAATAAAAGTGCTTAAGCCGAAGGCCATTACCAGGGCTGCAGATAAGAAGCAAAGGTGCCAGCTGTAATATTTACCGAAATAAATACACATCGCTCCGCCCAAAAGGCCTCCAACGTTAATTCCGGCGTAAAATAAGCCGTAACCAGCATCTCTGCGATTGTCTTTTTCGTGGTAAAGTTCGCCAACCATGGATGAAATATTTGGCTTAAAGAAACCTGTGCCAATAATGGAGAGTGTTATGCCCAGGTAAAACAAATCCTGAGGATCGAAAGCTAAAATTAAGTTGCCGATAATCATTAAGGAGCCGCCCCAAAAGAGCGATTTCCGAAATCCTAAGATTTTATCGGCAAAAATACCGCCTATGAAAGTAAAAGCATAAACGAAGGCCTGGATTGCACCGTATTGAAGATTCGATTTCTGATCTGAAAGGTGCAATTGATCAACCATGAAAAATGCCAGTACACCACGCATACCATAGAAGCAAAAACGCTCCCACATTTCTACCAACGATAAATACCAGAGTTGTTTAGGGTATTTTCCTTCGAAATTCTGAATCTCGCTTAAGGTTTGTGTTTCACTCATGAACAAATGTTAAAAGCCAAAAGCCCGATTTAAACCGGGCTTTTAAATGTTGATTTTGTATAAAAATTAATGAACGCCGTGCATCCACTTCTTTAATAATGGATTTAACGAAAGCATAATCAGGCCGGCAACAATCGGAATCCCTGTAAAAATTAAAAAGAATATAGAAATTGAATATTGCGAGCTTATTTTATCGATTAAGGAACCAGTTGCTCCAGCTAGGTAATTTCCTATTGCCGTACAGGTAAACCAAAAGCCGAACATTAAGCCTACAAGATTTGCAGGGGCAAGTTTACTAACATACGATAAACCGACAGGAGATACGCATAATTCACCAACGGTATGGAAGAAGTAAGCAAAAATTAGCCAGAACATACTTACCTGTGCCGCGGTAGCGCCTTGCGGAATGCTTGAACCGCCATAGGCAAGGCCAGCAAAACCAACGCCAACTAAAATAAGGCCAATGCCAAACTTTACAGGTCCGCTTGGGTTAAATTTAGTTTCCCAGATTTTTGAGAAAATAGGCGCTAAAGAAACGATGAAGAATGAATTTAGAACGCTGAACCATGAAGCCGGAACTTCTGTTGTAACCGAACTAAACTCTCTTGTAACCTTCCAAATGGCAATGCCCCAGATAATTAAAAAACTTAACAGCGTGAAAAGGATTGTAGCAGGATATTTTTTGAAAATTTTAGTTGCTAAGCTAAACAACACGTAGGAAACTGCAACCAAAGGGAAAATTGTTAAAATAGCATCAATCCATTTAAACGTTAGGGCAGACCCTCCGGTTAAATTTCTGAGCGTATAATCCTTCGCAAAAATCGTCATCGAGCCACCTGCTTGTTCAAAAACCATCCAAAAGAAAATGGTGAAAATTGAAAATATCCCCACAACCCATAAACGTTGTTTCCTTACAATAGGAGACATAACTTCCGCTGTTGGATCAGCTTTCTCTACTTTTTCTTCCTTCTGAATGGCAGAGCCGATTACCCCAAATATTTTCTGACCGAAGTAAAACTGCAGCATGCCAAACAACATGAAAATGCCAGCCAGGCCGAAGCCGTAATGCCAACCTACTTTTTCACCGATGTAGCCGCACATTAACATCCCGATGAATGCCCCGGAGTTAATGCCCATATAAAAAATGGCGTATGCGCTGTCTTTTTTATCGCTGATAGGCGGGTAAAGTTTACCAACAATTGATGAAATATTTGGTTTAAAGAGGCCGTTTCCTAAAATTAATAAAAGCAGGCCAACATAAAAGAAGTTTGTGCTCATGCCTTCCAGAGCCATGGCGCCATGTCCTAGGGTCATCACCAGAGCGCCAATGATAACGGCCTTTCTGTAACCGGTCCACCTGTCGGCAATCAGCCCACCAATAATTGGTGTAAAATAGGCAAGCCCTGTATATAAAGCGTAAAGTTGTAGTGCCTCCGGCCTTGGCCATCCCCAGCCATTTTTACTTAAATCGCTTACTAAGAAAAGAACCAGAATGGCACGCATTCCATAGTAACTGAACCTTTCCCACATCTCTGTGAAAAAAAGTACGAAAAGCCCGACCGGATGGTTAAATAATTTTTCAGGAGAAACCCCTTGACTTTCCAAATGGAGATTCAGCTCCTTCTCCTGGTTTATAGATAGTGTTTCAGCTGATGTTTGCATAGAACATTTGTTGGTTTTAGTTTATGGTTTCAAAATTTGTGTGTTGTTTTTGTGTTGATAACAAGGCGCAATATAGTGAGCGATGCGCATTCTAGCAAATTTTTAACTTATCTCTAAAATAATGAATAAGTTACGTTTCTGCAGTCATTAAAATTTTCGGATTGGTTTCACATTTTTACTTGGGTCAGCATATAACGCATCACTTGGGCTTGCTTCATTTTTTAAAACTACGTTCTCCTGCAGTCTTAGTCTTCCACCCACAATCTTAAATGCATCTGTATTGCCATCTGAGCCGTAAAACTGAAATTTTCCGACCATCTCAGCATCGAAAGGGGCCAGGTGGTCAAACACAATCAGGCCAGCCTTTTTGTCCGTTTTCATCATCATCGCATTTTGCTTTTGATATTCGAAGATAACGCGGTTTTTACCTTTAAGGTCCTTTCCGTCGAACACAGGCATACCGAAAGTGGCATTTTCTTTATCGAAAGAGAGTATTTCGATAATTTTTTTTGTCGTTTCGGTAGTATTCCCTTTCCAACCCAGTAAAACGTAATACGGCAATCTGCCAGATGTGGTAACCGGAATAATTTCGTAATAGCGTGCCCCAAACCATTTTTGGTTCGTGGTAATTGCGTTCGCATCTGTAAGGTTTTCCGTTTGGTCTATCAATGGAAATAATTTTAATCCACTTTTACTGTTCATCTGAATGGCACCGTAATATCTGTAAGTGCCGTTTTCCAACTGAACATACCAGGAGAGGATTCTGAAAACCTGGTCGGGAGACTTAACAACCGAAACTGTTTTCAGTGAATCGAACCCATAATTAAACGAATTTGGTTCTTTTAATGCCTCAACCAGCATTTTCACAAACCGGCCATTTTCCGCAAATTTTATTGCATCACTTTGCTGCTCATTATAAACGCGAAGCGTTATATTTTTTAAGCTATCCTGAAAAACATCAAGTTTAGTCGCATTTTGCTGAGCGTGTAGTTTTGTAGCCAAAAACCCCAGAATAATAAGAAGAAATTTGATGTTTTTCATTTGATAGATTTACATTTTTTCGATAACCAGCGCACTTGCACCGCCACCACCGTTACAAATTCCGGCAACGCCGATTTTGCCGCTGTTCTGTTCAAGCACAGATAAAAGTGTCACCACAATTCGGGCGCCCGATGCGCCAAGCGGATGACCCAAAGAAACTGCACCACCATTTACATTTACAATTTGCTCATCCAGACCTAAAATCTGGTTGTTTGCGATTGAAACCACAGAAAAAGCTTCGTTAATTTCGAAGAAGTCTACTGCTTTTAAATCTAAACCTGCTTTTTGCAAAGCCAATGGAATTGCTTTGGATGGAGCAGTTGTAAACCACTCTGGTGCCTGCTGTGCATCTGCATAGCCAATTATTTTTGCCAAAGGTTTAATGCCTAATGCAGCTGCTTTCTCTGCACTCATCAATACCAATGCGGCTGCACCATCATTAAGTGTCGATGCATTTGCAGCGGTCACTGTTCCATCTTTTTTAAATACAGGCTTCAATCCAGGGATTTTATCAAACTTAACGGCGGTGGGTTCGTCATCAGTATCAATTAAAGTGATTTCCCCTTTGCGGTCTTTAACCTCTACCGCAATTATTTCACCGGTAAATTTCCCGTCTGTTTGAGCAGCCTGTGCCCTTTTGTAAGATTCTATAGCAAAATTATCCTGTGCTTCTCGGCTAATATTACAATCTGTAGCGCAAAGTTCTGCCGCAGAACCCATGTGGTAGTCGTTATAAACATCCCACAAACCATCTTTCATCAAGCCGTCAGTTACCTGGCCATGTCCCAGTCGATAGCCATTTCTGGCCTTATCCAGGTAATAAGGGACATTACTCATGCTTTCCATACCGCCAGCAACAATAATTTCATTATCGCCGTTAGCAATACTTTGCGCTGCCAGCATTATGGCCTTGGTGCCCGAGGCACAAACTTTATTAATTGTAGTAGCAGGTAAATCTGGCAAGCCGGCAAATTTTGCAGCTTGTGTGGCTGGCGCCTGGCCTAAATTTGCGGATAACACGTTCCCCATATAAACTTCCTGAACCTGTTCAGGTTTTAGGCCTGCTTTTTCCAAAGCAGCTTTTATGGCAAACCCGCCCAGTTGGGTGGCAGAAAATTGGGCTAATGAGCCGCCGAAACTTCCAATAGGCGTTCTCACAGCCGAAACAATTACAACTTCTCTCATGTAAACTAATTTTATGAATTTTGGTTAGGCTGCTAAGTTATGTATTTTTAATAATGCATAAACGCTATAAACCAAATTTTAGCATTGCGATAACATATAAAATAAAAACACGGATAAATACCCGTGCCTTAACTTCATTCCTCTTTTGGTTTATTTTTCTTTCGGGTTTTTACAGCCTGATTCAGTAAGAATTCAATCTGCCCGTTCGTGCTCCGAAATTCATCAGCAGCCCAGATTTCTATTTCCTTTAATAATGCAGGACTAATTCTTAATACAAAAGCTTTTTTATCTTTCTCAGCCATTTTTTATTGTATTGCTTGTATATTATACCTCGTTTTAAAATTGATCAGAAACAATTCCAGGTCTTCCAGTTTATTGGAACTGAAAAGGAGCCTTTTGCCATTTTTAAATTCTATCTGCAGCCCCCGTTCTTTATCATTTAAAATATAGGCTTTATCATTGAATTTGAACCAAAGCCTGTAACGAACGCCCCAGCCACCATAATCTCCCAAAGCGTCGAACTTGTTTAAGTAAACCCTTTCCATACTTTGCCACTCTAATAATTTAGCTTTCAGCTGAAAAGGGAAGTAGCGGTAAAAAATTCCTTCCGGCGTTATTTTTAAACTAAGTTTATTCTTCTGAATAACAAAAATGACAAGGAAAGGTAACAAAACAGCCAGAAGAGGAGCAAAGTAGGCTTGTTTCATGACTTGAAAATCTACACCACCCTTATCAAAAAGCACAATGCTTAAAACGATAACAGCATCAAGGCCAAGTAAAATATAAAGCCACCAAAGGTTGAGATTTTGCTTTTCTTCGAATTCCATCGCTTTAATTGTACAAAGTACCGGTATTGACAACTGGCTGTACATGCCTGTCCCCACATAATACCACCAACAAATTGCTAACCATCGCGGCTTTACGTTCCTCATCTAATTCTACAATCCCTTTCTGAGATAACTTTTCAAGCGCCATTTCTACCATCCCTACTGCGCCTTCAACGATTAGTTTTCGTGCAGCAATTACCGCTGTTGCCTGTTGCCGCTGAAGCATGGCACTCGCAATTTCTGGTGCATAGGCAAGGTGAGATATCCTGGCCTCAAGCACCTCAATCCCCGCTCTTGATAACCTTTCATTTAATTCGTTTTCCAATAATTCGCTCACTTTCTCTGCGCCATCTTTTAATGTGATGCTGGTTTCCTCGCCTTCAGAATGATCATATGGAAAGATATTCGCCAGGTGCCTAACCGCGGCTTCACTTTGTATATTAACATATTGCATGTAATTTTCTACAGAAAAAATCGCCTTGGCGGTTTCGTTAACTTTCCAAACAACCACAGCGGCGATTTCAATCGGATTTCCCAGTTTATCATTAACCTTTAACTGTTGTCCGTTCAGGTTATTTGCCCTTAAAGAAACTTTACGCTTGCTCGTTAATGGATTAACCCAAAAAAATCCATCGGTTTTAACCGTGCCAACGTATTTACCAAAAAGCGTTAACACTTTAGATTCGTTTGGGTTGTTGATGATTAATCCCGGCAAAACTAGAAAAAAGTTAAAGGCCAGAATGCAACCGCCCCAAATAAAACTTTCTGTAACGAAACAAAAGACAGCGGCGCCTAAAAGCACCAAAAACAATGCGAATGTTAAATAGCCTGATGGCGGATTAATAATTTTTTCCTGATACATAATGATATTGATTTGATATCATAAAGTAAAATATAAAAAACGGATTTTGCAAACAAATTCAGTAAAATGTATATTAGATAAAAATGCTATTTTTGACAGCACAGTAAATGTATCGTTTTGGCTAAAATCAAAAAAAACTCACATAAAATACTATACCGTAAATATTCATCGAACCTGAAATATGTGATGATGATTTTTACGGTCTTCATTATTACGCTTTTTCTGCCCAAGCAACCTCGTTTCAGATATGAATTTGAAAAAAATAAGGTTTGGATGAATAAAGATTTGATATCGCCTTTTCCATTTGCCATTTTAAAGACCAATCCGCAGGTAAGTACAGATAAAAAGGATGCCCTTCGTGATGTTTTGCCGGTTTATCAGTTCGATAAAGAAGTTACCACCGATGCATTGGATGGCTTTTTAAATGAATTTGACATTAAGTGGCGCACTGGCGCCCTTGATGAAAAAGAAAAAGCGATTTATAAAAACCTATCTTATAAGATTCTACAAGATATTTACGCAAAAGGCATTATTGGCCTCAACGTTAAGCATCAAACTTCAGGAAAAAACTATGATTTTGCGCTGCTTGAGAACAACATCTCGAAGCAAAAAAATACGCAGGATATTTTTACTGCAGAAACTGCACTAAAATATTTCAAAGCAAATTTTAAAGCACCAAACCAGGTGGTTCAGGATTTGATAAACAATCTTGCCGAAGACCACATTACGCCGAACATCACATTTAATGAACGGTTAACAGAGGTGATCCGCGAGAATACCGTAAGTAATGTATCCACTACCAAAGGTATGGTGCAGAAAGGGGAACTCATTGTTGCCAAGAATGATGTTATTGACGATGAAATCTATCAAAAACTGGAATCTTACAAGGCTACGTACGATGCACAGACCAAAACCATTGGTAGCAGGACTTTAATTTATCTGGGTCAGGTTGTTCTCGTTGGCTTTGTACTAACTATTTTAATGTCTTTCCTTTTTCTTTTCCGAAGGGATATTTTTTCTGATAACAGGCAGTTGTCACTGATTCTAATCGTAACCACAGGCATGCTACTCGCCTTAACATGGGCGTTAAAAATGAATCTTGCAAGTCTGTATTACATACCGTTTTGCGTTGTCCCGATTATAATAAGAATACTTTTTGATACCCGCCTTGCGCTATACCTGCACATGCTGGTTATTTTAATAGCAGGATTCTTCGTTGCAAACAGCTTCGAATTCGTTTTTTACCAGGTAACGGCCGGTATGGTAGCCATTTTCAGCATTAAAAATTTTGTTAAGCGGGAGCGGTTTCTTGTGTCTGCATTATTTATACTCTCAGCCTATTTTGTTGCATTCGTGGGCATTGCCTTGCTTCGGGAAGGAACTTTCCGAGACATTGAGTGGATAAATTTCGTTCCATTTATTTTTAGTGTTCTGCTTTCCTTACTGGCTTATCCGCTAATTTATATTTTCGAACGCGTTTTCGGTATCACTTCTGATGTTGCACTTATTGAACTAACCAATACGAACAATAAGCTGCTCAGAGAACTGGCTTTTAAAGCGCCGGGTACCTTTCAACACTCGCTTCAGGTGGCAAACCTGGCCGAGGCCGCTATTTTCAAAATTGGCGGTAACTCAGTTTTAGTAAGGGCAGGAGCGCTTTACCACGATATCGGGAAAGTTGATAATCCGCAGTATTTTATCGAGAATCAGAATACGGCCGTTAGTCCGCATGATAAGCTTCCCTACGAACAAAGTGCTCAGATTATCATTCAGCATGTTCATAAAGGAATTGAAATTCTGCGCAAAAATCAAATGCCGGAAGCGATAATTGATTTCATCAGAACACACCACGGTAATACAAGGGTGGATTATTTTTATCAGTCATTTTTAAAAAACTCTCCCGAAAAATTTGTCGATGAAAACATTTTCCGTTATCCGGGACCGATTCCATTTAGTAAAGAAACGGGCGTTTTAATGCTGGCTGATTCGGTCGAGGCGGCCTCAAGATCGCTGAAAAATCCGGATGCGCAAAACATAAACGACCTGGTTGAACGTATAATTAACTACAAACTGGAGCAAAATCAGCTTGATAACTGCGATTTGACACTAAAAGATATCGAAACTATTAAGCTGATTTTCAAGACTATGTTGATGAGTATCTATCATGTTCGAATAGATTATCAACAAGTTTTATAAATTTTTTTTGTGGAATAAGTTGTTTTACTATATTTGCAGACCTCAAAACAAGGTCGGTAGGATTAAGAATTGAGAGAACGGAGAGGTGCCTGAGAGGCCGAAAGGAACAGTTTGCTAAACTGTCGTACTGGTAACGGTACCGCGGGTTCGAATCCCGCCCTCTCCGCAAAATAATTTGGCAAAATTAACTGGAAATATCATTTTAAATCCGTTACTTTGCCACCCCTTGCAAAAAGGGAAACAGATACCAAGTTCGGGGTGTAGCGTAGCCCGGTATCGCGCCTGCTTTGGGAGCAGGAGGTCGTAGGTTCGAATCCTGCCACCCCGACTAAATAAGCCTGTTTCTAAAGAAACGGGCTTTTTTTTTGTTATTTATAGTCTTTATCATCTCTGAACTACAATTTTTTACCTGTAATCAGTTTTCGATGATATGTTTTTTGCTCACCAATGCGTATAGTGATCATCTAAGACAACGAATTTATCAGAGCGTTTGCAGGAACCTATCTTACTAAGGCAATAAAGTAAAAGGTTGTGGTAAGTAATAAGACTTTGCATGATTGGATAGTGTTCCGTGAGCTCAAATAATTGGATTGCTGTAGAAAAATAGCGACAGAATTTTCTTAAAGTTGAAAATAATTCTTAAAACTTTCCGGCACTTTTTCAAAAGGAACAAGTTTAATTGTATATTTATCCGTTTTTTGTAACATACCATATTTAGACTACACTATGTTCAATTGTATATTCATGGCTTGTTACATCACCTGTTGTTAAAATAAAATAATCATAATAAACAACCCTATTATTTAATGAAAACTTTACTAAAAATTACGCTCGCATTTTTAATGTTTCTGAGCGTCAACGCTTTTGCCCAAGAAACCATGATTCCTGAAATTAAATATGCTGACTTGGAAAAGTATATTGAGATGGCTAGGCAGAATTACCCTAAAGCAAAAGCCTTAGAATTAAAAACAAGTAAAACAAAGGCCGACGTGACAATTGCATCTTTATCTTACCTGGACTTATTTAGTGCTAACTATTTTATCCGCCCTGATAATAAAACTGTACTTGATCCCATAAATCCGTACAACGTTAACGGTGTTCAATTTTCAATCGGTTTAAATCTTGGAAATTTTGTCAGTAAACCTTTCACAGTTAAAAAGGCAAAGGATGATTATAAAATTGCCCAGCTGGAAGCTAAAGACTATGACAATCAATTAGTGCTTTTAGTTAAAAGCAGATATTACGATTATATTCAGGCAATTAACCTTTTAAAAATAAATACTCAAATGGCCAGTGATAACAAAGGTGTTGCCGAGACATTAAGGAACAGATTTGAGAAAAGCGAAATTACGTTAGATACTTATAATCAATCGAGAATATTGCAATTCCAAGCCTACCAGGCCAAAATCCAAGCTGAAAGTGTTTACCTTAAAGCAAAAGATTTACTTGAAGAAGTTGTAGGTTCCAAGTTAAGCGACGTAAAGTAAGAGAATTCATATATGGATATAAAGTCACTTATTAAGTTATTAGCCAGATATAAATGGGTGCTAATCATAGTACCCATTGTTGCTGTTACCATTACATACTTTTTGGTTCAAAACCTACCGAGACAATATCGGTCGGAAGTCCAGATTTCTACTGGATTACTTGACCCAACAAAAAAGTCTTTGAGCAATGAAACCGTTGATTTTTTTGGAATTAGTCAACAAATCAATGGTATGATGGAGAAATTTAAGATGAAAAAAGTCTTAAATAACTTATCTTACAATTTAATTTTACATGACCTTGAAAATCCTAAAATTTCATTTCGAAAGTACAGTGAATCGCTTGATTCGTTGAAGCAAGCGGATAAGAGTATTGTTATCGACCTTTTCAAGAAAAAGCTTGAGTCTAATGCAATTTTAACACTGGCTGATAACAACGGGAAATACAAGCTTTACAGTTTAGTCTCGTCAATGGGTTACGGAGAAGACGTGCTAAAAAAGGGGATAGATATTAGCCATGCTGATAATAGTGATTATATAAATATTGCTTATGAATCAGAGAATCCAAATCTTTCTGCTTACTTGGTGAATACGCTTGCCACGAATTTTATACAGAATTATAGTAAAGAGGTTAGTACCAATCGTAATAGTTCGAACGTAATGTTGGATTCTTTGCTGAAGCAAAAGGAAATCGTTATGAACGACAAAAATGCCGCTTTATCTTCATTCAAACGAAATAAAGGGGTGCTAAATCTTGATGAGCAATCGGCAGCGGTCTACGGGCAGATTACAACATATGAAGCACAGCGCAGCGAAACAATCAGACAAATCCAATCCAGCCAGGGTGCAATTGCTGAAATTAACCGTAAGCTCGGAGGATCTGATCCAAACATCAACGGTAGCAGCAGGGCTGATAATCGCGACATTGTTAGGTTAAAAGGCGAACTCCAGCGTGCAAACAGTGCATTTGTCGAGAATGGTTTTAGAGCTTCTGACCAGAAAAAAATTGATTCGATAACGAGAATTCTGCAAACAAAAAGCAATCAGAACATTGATGAAAATGTTTATGACCCTAAAGCTTCGAAGCAAGCTTTGTTTACACAAAAAACCAATCTTGAAATTAGCTTGCAGCAGGCTAGAAGCAGTATGAAATCGATCGAGGATCAACTTGCTTCATTAAGGGCGAAATACAGTGGAATGGTTCCGTTTGATGCCGACATACAAAACTACCAGCGGGAAGCTGACCTTGCGACCAAAGAATATATGACAGCCTTGGATCAATATAACCAGAGTAGGGGCGGACAGGTAAATGGTTTAAATTTGCATATTGAGCAAATTGGTTTGCCTGGAAATCCTGAGCCATCTAAGCGTATTATTTATCTGGCCGGTTCTGGTTTTGGAAGTTTTGCGATTTGCCTGGGTTTTGTTCTTGTCATATTTTTTCTTGATGATAAGATTGTCACTTCCCAGCAACTTGCTAGTGCTACAAAATCTAAAACAATAGGCATGCTGAATCAAATAGAGGGCGATGAAAGACGTATACGCGAAATCTGGAGTGACACTACGGGAAACGTAAATTACGAACTCTATCGAGATATGTTAAGGTCGTTGAGGTTTGAGATTAACGGTGCATTGGATGTTGATGACAGTAAAATCTTAGGAATTACCAGTTTAGGTAATGAGGTTGGGAAAACATTTACGGCCTATAGCCTTGCTTATGCCTTTGCCATGACGGGGAAAAAGGTGTTGTTAATTGCTGACGAATTGCCTGTCGTTAAATCTGAGAGTAAAGGCCTGGTTAAAAGTTTAAACTTTCAAACTTTTTTGATTAAGAAAGAAATCCATACTGAAGATTTGATTACAGTAATGAACAAGAGTACTGCAAGAGAATCTTTACTGGAAGTTCAAAGTATAAAGAGCTTGAAAGCCGGGTTTGATATTCTCAAAAACGAATTTGATATCATTTTAGTTGATGTTAACAATTTAAGGGATATGAATTTAGCGAAAGAATGGCTTCTTTTCACCGAGAAAAACATAGCTATCTTCGAATATGGTGCCACCATAAGTGAGACAGATAGGGAATATGTTGACTACATAAAAAAGACTCCGGGTTTCTTGGGATGGGTTTTAAATAAGGTACAGCTTCAAAATTAACTCGTGTTTCCTTCACTAAATTTCATTCTTCAGTATAATTCAGCATAAGTATGGTTGCGAAGGTCATCTTATATATAGCCCTAGTATATTGTTTTATTTACTGGCTACTCGCCAGGGAATTGGCTATAAACTTCCCGGTGGGTATATTAATTGAGGTTCTTTTTTTACTAGCCTTTATTGTGGCAATTTTTACACTTCCAAAAGCGAACTGGAAAAATTTGAACAACGACTTATTCTACCTTTTTCTTTTCTGGTTCGTTTTGAGTTTACTGGAAGTAGCAAACCCTGCTGGCGCAAATGTAATGGGCTGGCTCAAGGAAATACGATCGGCAGCAGAATATCCGATGCTTATCGTTATGCTCTATTTTATAATTTTTACTACCAATAAAGACTTAAATAATTTTCTAATAATTATTGTCGTGCTTTCTACAATTGCTGCCCTAGATGGAGTCAAACAGCTTCATATTGGCTTATCACGGGGTGATAATGCCTTCTTGAATAGCGGTGGAGCTCAAACTCATATTCTCTTTGGCAGGCTCAGGGTGTTTTCTTTCTATTCGGAGGCTGCACAATTTGGCGCATCTCAGGCGCATATGTGCCTTGTCGCTTTGGTTTTGGCCCTTGGCCCAATAAAGAAAAAGATAAAAATATTATTATTTATCTGTTCAGGTTTAATGTTTTATGGAATGCTGATATCAGGAACCAGGGGTGCTTTATTTGCATTGGTGCCGGGCGCATTCTTAGCCATCATATTAAGTAAAAAATTCAAAGTTTTAATTTTCGGGGGAGCTGTAGCCGTGTTATTCCTGTGTGTTTTAAAATTTACGTATCTAGGCAATGGTAACTATCAGATATACCGATTGCGCTCGGCCTTAAATCCTGACGATCCTTCACTGAAAGTGAGAATGGTTTCTCAACAGAAACTAAAGGACTATATGAGTGGAATGCCATTCGGAGGAGGATTGGGTGTAATTGGTGCCAATGGCATGGAATACAATCGAGATAAATTCTTATCTAAAATCCAGCCTGATAGCTATTGGGTTAAAATTTGGGCGATGTATGGCATATTTGGTTTCACAATCTGGATTAGCATGAACATGTACATTCTTGGCAAATGTTGCGGAATTGTATGGCGAATTAAGGATGAGGGGTTGAAAATAAAAGGTATAGCACTTACTTCGGGATTTGGTGGAATTTTATTTTGTAGTTATGGGAATGAGGTAATCAATACCATGCCTTCTGCAATTATAGTTTGTGCATCGCTTGTATTTGTGTATATAATGCCGAAATTGGATAAAGAATTGTCAGATAATAAAATTTTGATAGAGTAAATTATGCCTTGGGAAATCTTTTCAATACCTGCTTTAATTTTTTTTGCCTTTGGCTTCTTTAAGGAAATTTCTCGTACTAAAGAAAATGAAGATGAAAACTAGTTTATAAAAAATGTCAATCATCACGAAAATAAAGTCAAATCCCAAATTGAAAAGCCTGGCGCTTTCAATGCTTATTCCAACCAATGAGCATAGACCGCGTTTATGGGTAAGGCTATTTTTAAATCCGTTTAAGCACAAAAGAGGATCCGGATCTATTATACGCAGTCGTACAAGACTGGATGTTTTTCCGTTTAATCAGTTTGTGTTAGGCAAAAAGTCTGTTATAGAAGATTTTGCAACTATCAATAACGGCGTAGGGGATGTGATTATTGGCGACGGAACAATGATTGGTATAGGGAATGTGATTATCGGGCCAGTTAATATTGGTAATAATGTAATGTTGGCACAAAATATTGTAATTTCCGGTTTGAATCACAATTATGAGAATGTTACCATTTCACCGGCACATCAGAATGTAAGCTGCAAAGAGATCCATATTTCCGACGACGTATGGATTGGTTCAAATAGTGTAATCACTGCCGGTGTCACACTCGGTAAACATTGTATCATTGGTGCAGGGAGTGTTGTTACTAAATCAGTACCTGATTTTGCTGTTGCTGTTGGGAACCCAGCAAAAGTTATTAAGAAATACAATCAGACTTCCGGATTATGGGAAAAGTTTTTACCTCAAGTAACTAAGGATTAATGACAGCACAAGCACAATATTTTTCAGATATCACTTTAATGATTACCCATTACAATCGTAGCAGGTCATTAGAGCGGTTGCTGGCTGAGTTAAAGAAAGCCAACTGCAAATTTAATGACATTGTTGTATCAGACGACAGCAGTACCCCTGAACATCTGGAATATATCGAGAGTTTGCATCAGGCCTATGATTTTAGACTAGTCACTGGGCCGGTTAACAAGGGGCTCGGCAATAACCTTAACAAAGGTCAGGATGCTGTCAAAACGCCATTCACATTGTACATTCAGGAAGATTTTATCCCATTACAGGGCTTCGCAAAGCATTTGGAAAATGGGCATGCTTTGTTAAAAGGAAACGAAAGCTTTGACATGGTTAGGTTTTACGCTTACAACAAATACCCTTACTTAAAATATTATAAGCATGGTTTCTCAGAAATGCTTTTCAAATGGTGGTACCCGGGCCTCGATAAGTTCGCTTACTATAGTGATCACCCTCATCTCAGACGTAGTAATTTTGCTGACAAGTTCGGTCGATATCTGGAAGGTACCTCTGGCGATAAAACTGAATTTACGATGATGATGTCTTTTATCAAAAGAGGAGGCAAAGCGTTCTTTTATGATGAACATAAGTCTGTTTTAGAACAGGTAAATTCCAGCTCAGAGCCTAGTACAATGACACGGGATGTATGGCGGAACAGTGATAACTTTTTTATAAAGCAAATCAGGACTGTTTACAGGTATTTTAACTGTTATATGGGTTTGTACCTGCGAAAAGTTTAGCTAGAATAACATGTACGAAACCTTACGCGGACGAGATATTATTGTAGTGGGACAGCAACCCTGGGATACAGAAATAGGCAGCAACTGTAAAAATATAGCCTTAGAATTCAGTAAAAACAATAGAGTTCTGTATGTCAACTCTCCGCTTGATAGGATCACGCTGTACAGAAACAAAGGTGAAGTAAAAACCAAAAGAAGGATTGATATAATAAAGGGCGAAGCAGATGGCTTAATCGAAATTCAGGAAAATTTATGGAATTTTTATCCGGATTGTATGGTTGAGTCCATCAACTGGATCCCGAATACATCAATATTCAACTTGCTTAATCTGTTGAATAATCAAAAACTGGCAAAATCTATAGCGAAAGCCATATCAAGGCTTCAATTTAAAGACTTTATTCTTTTCAATGATAATGAAATGTTTAAGGGCTATTATCTTAATGATCTTTTAAAGCCCAAAACGAGTATTTATTATTCCAGAGACTACATGATTGCAGTTGATTATTGGAAAAAACATGGTGAGACATTGGAACCTAGGCTCATTGCAAAAAATAGCCTTTGCGTAGCAAATTCAACCTTCCTTGCCGATTACTGCGCTAAATTCAATCCAAACTCGTTTTATGTAGGGCAGGGCTGCGAGCTAGAAATATTTTTTCCAAACGAGCAAAATGTGGTAGCTGGTGATTTACTAAATTTAAAGAAACCAATTATCGGTTATGTTGGCGCCCTGCAGAGCATTCGGTTAGACAAAGATATTCTAGAACATATTGCCAGCTCTAAACCGGAATGGACTATTGTTTTGGTTGGGCCTGAAGATGAGATTTTTAAAAGCAGTAATTTGCATAAATACCCGAACGTCGTATTCACAGGTATGAAACCCGTAAATACCTTGCCAGATTACATTAATGCTTTTGACGTCTGTATAAATCCTCAGCTTATCAACCTTGTTACAATTGGTAACTATCCCCGCAAAATAGATGAATATTTAGCAGTTGGTAAGCCAGTAGTTGCCACTGCAACTAAGGCAATGGAAACCTTCTCAGAATTCGTCTACCTTGCAGATAAAAAAGAAGATTATGTTACTTTAATTGAAAAGGCTTTGCGTGAGAATTCTTTCAATCTTCAATCCGAAAGACGCAGTTTCGCGTTGGAACATACCTGGGAAAATAGTGTGGGTGCCATTTATAGTGCAATTAAAACCGTCGAACAAGAATAGTATATGGCTAATTTTATTTCATCTTTATTCATAGTCATCCAAATAATAATTGGGTTTAATCTCTTCTTTCCGTTGTTTTTGTACATACTCCACTTTTTCAAGGGCAGGCCAACATCAGTCTCGCCAGTGGGGCAGGAGAACGATTATGCTATAATTGTAACTGCATACGAACAAACAGTATTATTACCTGCCGTTGTCAATTCAATTTTAAGTCTAAATTATAGCAATTACATTGTGTATGTCGTCGCGGATAAATGTGATATAAGCAATTTGAAGTTTGATGATGATCGTGTTGTGTTATTAAGACCAACAGAAACTTTAGCAAGCAATACAAAATCACACTTTCATGCAGTGAGCAATTTCCAACGGAATCATCAGTATATAACAATTATTGATAGTGATAACCTGGTAGATGCAGAATATTTAAACGAACTAAACATTTTCTTTGCTCAGCACTACCTTGGAGTTCAAGGCGTTAGAAGAGCAAAAAATTTAAACACTGCCTATGCCTGTTTAGACGAAGCAGGTGATATTTACTATAGGTTTATCGACCGGAAACTATTATTTGATGCCGGTTCGTCTGCTTCGCTTGCCGGCTCTGGTATGGCTTTTACCACTTCATTTTACCGTGAATGCTTAGAACATCTAAATATAGAAGGTGCTGGCTTTGATAAGGTGTTGCAAATGGAAATCCTAAATCGTGGCGAACGCATTGCTTTTGCTGAAAAAGCAATTGTTTATGATGAAAAAACGTCCAAATCGGATCAGCTCGTAAAGCAGCGGGCAAGATGGATAAATACATGGTTTAAATATGCTGGAAAAGGGTTAAAACTTACCTTAACTGGTATGTTAAAACTAAACTGGAATCAATTCTTGTGTGGCTTAATTTTTTCAAGACCACCACTTTTTATAATTGGAGGACTGACATTTTTGAGCATCATCGCTGATCTAATGTTTATGCCGGAGATGTTGCTGTTTTGGCTAATCAGTCTACTAAGCTTCTTCCTGGTGTTCTTTATAGCATTAAATTATTTCAAAGCGCCTAAAATCATTTATACATCGTTAATGAAGGTTCCGGTTTTTATTTTCCTTCAAATGATTTCACTCTTTAAAGCTCGAAAAGCTAATAAAATCTCTACTGCTACAGTGCATTACTACGATAGCAATATCGACGATATAAATAAAAACAATTAAACATGAGCGTTCAAAAAATAAAGATTTTACATGCCATAAGGCAAGGCAAAATTGGTGGTGGTGAAACTCATGTCCTAAATCTTGTAGAGCAACTTAATAAGCAAAAATACGAGTCTTTAATTTTATCTTTCACCGAGGGGCCGATGGTCGAAAAATTGAAGGCAGAAGGTTACAAAACTTATGTAGTAAACACAGAAACACCTTTCGATTTCAGGGTTTGGAAAAAAGTTAGAAAGATAGTTGATAATGAAAAGATTAATCTGATTCATGCTCATGGAACCAGGGCGAACTCGAACACTTTTTCAAGTGCTAAATCACTGAAGATACCTTTAATTTATACGGTACACGGCTGGTCTTTTCATCCTGACCAGGGCCAGGTTATTAAAACAATAAGAACACTCAGCGAAAGGTTTTTAGTTAATGTTGCTGACAAAACGATCTGTGTTTCAGAAAGCAATTTAAGAGAGGGTAGAAGCAAATTTCCGATGCCGAATGCCTCCGTTATACTAAATGGAATTAACCGGTTGAAGTTTGATCCCGATAAAAATTACAAAAATATAAGAGAGGAATTTGATATTAAGAAAGATGACATTGTTGTTGGTTATATTGCCAGAATTACCCATCAAAAATCACCACTTACTTTTATAAACGCAATTTTCGAAACAAAAGCGCCGGAAAATGTTAAGTTTCTTATAGTTGGAGATGGCGAGTTAAAACCGGAGATGTTAGACCTGGCCAAGGAGCTAAATTTGAAAAACATCATTTTTATTGATTTTAGAGAAGATATTCCTGACATACTAAATGCAATAGATATATTTTGTCTACCCTCATTGTGGGAGGGTTTGCCAATTGCCTTGCTGGAAGCAATGTCGATGCGAAAAGCCATTATCGCTTCCAATATCGATGGGATAAGTGATTTGATTGCTCCAGATGAGAATGGAATTCTTGTCCCGCCTGGAAATGTCAAGCTCCTGTCAGAAGCACTAAATCTGCTAATAGGCAATGCTTCACTAGCAAGTAAATTTGGTTTGAAAGCTGAGCAAACAATCAAGGAACAATTCAATGTAGAAGTGATGACCAGAAAAATTGAGTCAGTTTACGAAGACTTATTGGGAAATTTTAAAAATAAGGGCTAGCTTGTTTTTTTTACGTGATTGAAGTTGAAATACTTTATAAAGCGGTCGAAAGTTGATTTGTAAATTCCGCCGTCAGCGATAATCCTTCTGTCGCCCGTCCATACGATAGCGCTGTTTTCAGTAACCCAATGCAACTTTCCATATCCTGCTTTGCGCAATTTCATTGCCAGCCATCCGTCTTCATTTGTGCCTTCGGGGTGTGTAAAACCATCAACACTCACACATTGTGCCCGTCTGCAGGCGGAATTAAATCCATAGACGTTTAAAGCTTCTTCCTTGTAGTGCTTGTTCACTAACCTGTTGAAGTCTGATAGGTGTTCATAGAAAAAATATAAAAGTCTTGGTGTATTTTCTGGAATAAATGAAAATTTTCCATAAGTGAGCGCAACTCCATTATTTCTAATTAATGGAGCTATCATCTCGTCGATCCAGCATTTAGGGTATATCGTATCCGCATCGGCGTTCATCACATATATTCCTTTAGCCACAGCCAAGCCTGCATTTCTTGCAACGGTTATACCCTGCCTGCTTTCGTTTACGCAAGTTACACCACATAATCCAATCAGCTCTTCTGTTCTATCCTTGGAATTGTTGTTCACGACGATAACTTCAATGCTGTACTGTGTTGTGGTTTCCGACAAAGAATAAAGCGTTTTTAAAATATTTTCCTCCTCATTGTAAGCGGGTATAACTATCGAAATTAACGGTGAAGAAGATATTTTTCGCTTAAAATTATTCGCAATGTTCGGAATCTCATTCATGAGTAATTCCTTTTTCTTATTAATTTTAGATACGTTTTTCGGGATAAATAGAGGTCTCATGAAGTGATTAGGTAATTGAAATTTTTTGAACTGCTAATAGAATTAAGTGCGTTTTTGGTTTCAAATCGCTTAGGTGCAATAAAAACATAAAGGGTTAATTGTTGCTAGATTATTTAACAGTTGATGAAATTATTTTTAGATATAAAAAGCGTAACAATTTTAGTTGGTAGATTTTGCAACCACCTTAGTTTGTTTTTAAATGTAAAAACCAAATGAGCTTCTGTTCCTAGAAATAAGAAAAATGCAACAATCGAATTTCCGAGTCTGTTAGTTGGCATAGGTAATATAAAAATGATGAATAACTACGTACAAGGCCACAAAGCCTCTAATAGCTTCAAGTTTAATAATCTTCATTAAGGATAAATTAATCGAACGCTAATACTTTTCGACCAACAAAGGTCGCTAAAAAATATTTTTAAGTAAGATATTTGCATTAAAGTTATAAATATTTTGGGAACGAACTGTTTCTTTACAAGTTTTGAACTTATTAAAGTTATATTTAATAACTTTGCGCTTATTGGAAAATCCCATTTAAACTGTTTTTAAAAAGAAGAACAACTTTCATTTTTAACTGTATCAAACCTAATTAAATACCTGTAATATAACGCTTAATGTCCTTCGTAAAAAAAATTCTTAGTTCCTTTAAGAATATGCATTTTCAATCGCTAGTCGCGAATGGATTAATGTCTGTATTTGGAATGATAACTTTATCAATTGTATATCGTTCACTCAAAGTAACTGATATTGGCGTTTATATTTTTTTCCTTAGCATTATTGGGTTAATAGATAACTTAAGGGCCGGATTTTTAACCGTTACCATAATCAAATTTTTTTCCGGTACATCTACCGAAAGGGGAAGAGAGGTTGCAGGTTCGGCATGGCTGCTTTCGGCTATTATCGCAGTTATTTTTTTTATCGTAAATATTCCAACCTATTTTATATCCAAAACTGTTAGCGATCAAGGCTTAGCGCTGATACTGAAATACTTTGCACTCATCTCTTTAGTAACTTTACCATGTTTTATGGCCGATTGCATTGTACAAGCCAAAAAAAGATTCGACCGGATGTTGTGGTTAAGGATATTTAACCAGGGGTCATATACACTACTTGTTTTTACCCTAGCATCCTTACATAAACTTAATTTAACCACGTTACTATATACTTACATTGCCTCAAACTTATTTGCCAGTATAATGGTGATTATTTTAAGGTGGACCATGATGGGTACTATCTTTAAAGCGAAAAGAGATACCGTTTGGGAGTTATTCCATTTCGGTAAATACAGTATGGGGACAAACATCAGTTCAAATTTATTTGGCGTAACAAACACATTCATCATCAATTTTCTAATTGGCCCTGCTGCACTGGCTATGTATAATTTGGGTGGTAAATTGATGCAGATTGTAGAGATCCCGTTGTTAAGTTTTGTTACGAGTGGTATGCCAATGCTATCAAGTAATTACAATAATGGCGAAAAGGAAGGTATGATTTATACATTAAAGAAACTGGTTGGGATGCTTACCGTCGTTTTAGTTCCAGTAGTCATTATATCACTTATTTTTGCTGAACCAATAATTCATTTGTTAGGTGGTAAAAATTACGTTGCGAATGAAGCACCAAACCTTTTTAGAATATTTATTGTGATTGCATTATTATATCCCGCCGACAGATTTTTCGCAATCGGGGTTGATGTAATACACAGGCCTAAAATTAACTTTTATAAGATCATTATTATGTCTTTGAGCAATATTGTCGCAATATTTATTGGAGTTTGGATTTACCACTCCATTTATTCTATTGCTTTTGCATCAGTAATACCGATAATTGTTGCCATTTACATGACCTACAAACCTTTAAATGATTATTATAATTTTAATTTTTTAAGCATTTATAAGGTTGGTTTTCAGGAACTAGTCCTCCTGTACAAGTTACAGAAAAATAAATTTTTCAGCACCTCGAAAAATATGTTGTAATTGTAGTTAAATTATAGATATTTAAAAAACTTTTGCGTTTTACATAAAATCCCCATGAGTAAAGAAAACATCTCAATTGTTGTAGCCAGTGATAACCATTACGCAATACTAATTGCCGCGTTGTTAAAATCTATCGACCTAAATCATAAAACACCGGAGCATATAGATTTCCATATCATTGATGACGGAATATCAAAAAGTTTCAGAAAAAAGCTTGAATCGATCGTAGACCCTGCACGCGTAACCATCAAGTGGTTTTTAAGCAAAGCAATTGTGCCATCACATATCACCATCCCTGTAGATAATTCGGCATTTCCATTAACCGCTTACATGCGGGTATTTTCGCCCTATGTAATCGACGAAGATGTAGAGAAATTAATTTACCTTGATGTTGACACAATTGTTCAAGACGATATCTCTAAATTATGGAATGTATCCTTAGGTGAATATACCGTTGCAGCTGCGCAAGATGTTGGTAAAACAGTAGACTGCGAGTGGGGCGGGATCGCCAATTATGCTGAGCTCGGCCTTACGGCAGATACTAAATATTTCAATTCAGGAGTTTTGGTAATAAACCCAAAGAAGTGGAAAGTAGAGGGCATTTCGGAAAAAGTGATTGATGCCTTGCGGATTCACAAAAAGTATGTTCAGTTAGCTGATCAATATGGTTTAAACGTCGTACTCGCCAATAAATGGCTGCAACTTGATCCAAAATGGAACTGGTTTGCTTTCAATGAGAATGACAGTCCATCATTAGTTCACTTCTTAGATATTAAACCGATCTTTAATACCTACAATTCGAAGCCAGTATATAAAGATGAATTCTTCAGGTACTTGGCTTTAACACCATGGAAAAATTTTAAACCGATAAGTGGCAACAACCGATACATACGAAAGATTTTTAATAAATTGAAAAAGATGCTCCTTAAGATCTGATTAAACAAGATCCACTTATTTTTTGGAACAAACGCAACACTGCTACTTAAGTCATAAGCCTCGAATCACAAGAGGATCATTACACTAAGCCCAATAGGGCTTAGTGTGATTGTTTGTCAACTGCGCAACGGTTTTGATTGACATTGTCAATATCAGGGGCGAGCGAAAAGTATTGTATGAAAACTTTAACGTTCTAAGGGATTTCAACTCCAATGAAGCAGCGCCACTGAACAACACCTTGTTTGTGGTAGCGGTTGCATCCATAGATCGGCTAACCTGGCTGGTTAAGGTGGTGATCCCAGAAATCAGCCCGGACGTGCAACCGAATAAGCCAAAAGGCGCTACCCATTACAAAATTACTGCAGGTGCTGCATTAGTTATTCTTGATGATGCAGTAGGAATAGAGACAATTGTGACCAGTGAGTCCGATGCATTTCCCAACAACAGTGCCACTCCAGGCTTCACGTTGAACAACACCCTGGCGCCAAACGCACTGGCACCTATTCTATTGGTGTTTGACGTGAGCTTCTATCAGGAGGTTAACTCCGGCTACTATTCACTAAACAACTGAGCTTTTAATTGCTTAAGTGTAACTGCAATTAGCATGGCCTAAAAGGCCCGCAGGCATGAGGTGCTAACTTCAATTGTAAATTGTTTGGAAGAACTCACTACCTACAGCAATGCACCTATACCTGTTATCTTTGAAAGAAAGCTTTCCAGATCGGTTACCGCATCTTGCTGTGAGGCAACATACTTGTTGTTTTGTTCCAATGTTATCTTGGTGTCGCTCATATTATTGATCATGTTTGCAATAGGCAACCCGTTGTGATAGAGTTCGAACCCAAGGTTATTATAATATTGGAGTGTACCTCCATAATTGTAAAGATCTAAAATTTCCCCTTCCCAGTCTTTTGATGTATTCATCCGGCCGACTGTATTGTTGTAAACTTTGGCATTAACATAGGTCGTTTTACCAGGATAGATATTCCTATCGAATCCCTGAATTTCGAAGCCCCCGTATTTTCTGGTGTTGTAACAAATGTTATCATAAATCTCGACTGTTACTGGACTAGACCCACGGGAATAAACCCACATCCTTATTGCATTACCTTGATAGTTCGTTAATTTGTTATGATGAAACGTTCCATTTCCTTGCATGTAGAAAACACCATTGTGATTATTGTTTGACATGTTGACATTGTTAACAACATTGTGGTGTACATTATAATCCTGAATATTGCCGAATACGCATAGTGCACCAGCATTGGTGTTTTGGAACTGGTTGTAAGCTATCTCTACATCTTTGAATAAGCCCATATCCTGAGAATTATCTTTATTTAGGGAGCCATTAAATACAATTGCACCTGTATTATCAAATAAACAGTTAATAACTTTGAACCGCTCATTTCTTGTATTTTCTCCGCCGTCGTAGGCCAAGTCGCCATTACTTCTTTCCCCTGCAATGCAATAATCGGCAACATTCCTAAAGCTTAAGCTTTTTAAGGTTACACCAAAAATTCTTTTGTTCATTTTTATGGCCCTAAAAGGGATATTCTCGAACGAAAAGCCATACTTGATGCCTATATCATTGTCTCCAGATATGGAAACATTTATAATGTTGTCTGTCTCTAACCCATCGGTAATCACAACCTGGCCATTGTTTTTAATGTTGATTGGAGCATCTAATGTTCCAGAGAGGTTTTTGATGTAAATAGTTTTATAAGTGCCTGCTTTAATTCTAACTAATTTAATACGAGTGAAATCAAGGCTGGCGCCATCAATAGTAAGATTTCCACTGCCTGTGCCAACTTCATAAGCCGGTATTACTGCCGTGGGGGTCGTAGAAGTTGGGGGCGTAATTGGAATAATAGGAGCAACGGCAATTTGCTCTGGAGCATTATCATTTTTCTTGCAGGAACTCATCCCAATAAGTGTGCACAAGAAGATTTTAGAATACATTCTTAGGTTTCTTTTCATTAATTAAACTCGTAGCGCTTTAGGTAAATTTGTTTAACTTCTCTAACGACAATATTATGTATAAATACATATAAACTTTCTAAATTGAAAATCGCAATTATGCTAAGTATATGGAAAAGCGGGCTTATGAGTGCCGGTTAGCAGTATTCCTGTGAACTCTTTTTTAAAATTGTTTCGTGAAAAGTAATTTTATGACTATTATATGACAATTTGAAAAGCTGCCTTGGAAGCCTTCTAATCGTATAAATTAAACCGTAAATGATTTGTGTATCACATTTCTTACCAAGTTTTGTATGACTAGTCATTCAATACACTCAATTTTAGGATGAATTCAATTCATTAAGTAAGTCTATTTAAACCTTATCAAAACATCAGTCCAGTCGAACAATTTCTTAACGTATTTATACATTCAGATACTACGCTTATTTTCATATATTAGCGACAAAATTGTATTTGTTGATGAACAGGAGGTCGTATCTTAAAAGTTTAGCTTTCATTGGAATTGTTGCATCTTCTATTTCAGGTTATAAGTGGTATAAACTTAACAAATCAATCAATTTGCAAAGTTTAAAGGAAAAGGAGATGCTTATAGCAGAAATTGCGGAGCTGATAATTCCACAAACTGAAACGCCGGGAGCAAAGTCAGCCGGTGTGCATAAATATATTATCGATGTTATAACAAATTGTACGACTAAAAATGTTCAGAATCACTTCGTTGATGGTCTGAATGATTTTGAACAATTTTCCACATCGAATTACGGTAAACCATTTTTGGAACTTACTGCTAAAGAAAAGGGAAGTATTGTACAGCACTTTTCTGATAATGCAAATTATCGTTATCCCATCCTAAATAAAATCAATAATAAGTTTTTTGGTGAAAGTTTTTTTTCAAAGTTTAGGAACCTTACTATAGAAGGCTATTGCGGCTCGAGATTGGGTGCGACAGAGGGTCTTGCATACGATTACATACCAGGAACTTTCAAAGCCTGTATTTCAATTCAAGCTAACCAGAAATCCTGGGCTACTAAATAAGTTATGTTCATTAACAGCAATATAGATGGAGGGACCTACGATGCCATCGTAATCGGTTCTGGAATTAGTGGTGGATGGGCAGCTATGGAGCTTTGCAAGAAGGGATTGAAAACCTTGTTACTGGAAAGAGGACGTGATGTAAAGCATATCGTTGATTATCCCACAGCAACGCTTAATCCCTGGGATTTTAAATTTGGTATGAACAACACCATCGCCGATAATAAATCAGATCCTGTTCAAAGCGGCGCATATAATCCAGGTTCAAAGCATTTCTATATTAGAGATGCAGATCAACCCTATATTCAAGATAAACCCTTTAACTGGTTTCGCGGAAATCAAGTTGGTGGCCGTTCTTTAACCTGGGGCAGGCAATGTTATCGTCTGAGTGATCTCGATTTCGAAGCCAATATAAAGGAAAGCGTTGCAGTAGATTGGCCAGTTCGATATAAGGATTTAGCGCCTTGGTATAGTTATGTAGAATCTCATATCGGCGTAAGTGGACAGCGTGAAAACCTAAAGCACCTGCCCGATGGTGAGTTTTTAAGTCCAATGGAACTCAATTGTATTGAGAAACACCTGGCACAAAGCATAAAAAAAAATGATCAAAACAGATTGCTCACGATTGCAAGAGTGGCCAATTTGACAAGGGGGTGGGATAGCCGTGGGCCTTGTCAAAATCGTAATCTGTGTGAACGGGGATGTCCCTTCGGTGGTTATTTCAGTAGCAATAGTTCAACAATCCCTGCAGCAATGGCTACTGGGAACTTAACTTTGAGGCCACATTCAATTGTTACCGAAGTGCTTTACGACGAGCAGAAGAAAAAAGCTAAAGGGGTAAGAATTATAGACGCCTTAACCAATGAGGTTTTAGAATTCAATTCCAAGATTGTTTTTATAAATGCATCTACAATAGCCACAGCTTCCATTCTTCTCAATTCAACCTCAAACAGATTTCCCAACGGCCTTGGCAATGATAGTGAACAAGTTGGCCATAATTTAATGGATCACCATTCATCAGCCGGAGCAAGCGGCGCACATGATGGCTATTCGGATTTGTATTATAAAGGGAGAAGACCTTGTGGTTTTTTGATTCCCAGATTCAGAAACCTGTCTGATTCCGAAAGTCACGCTTTCAAACGAGGTTACAACATACAAGGACACGGAGAACGCGAAGAATGGGGTGATAAGTCGGGGCATCTAACCGGAATTGGGAAGGATTTCAAAGACAAGTTAACCACTCCTGGGGCCTGGACCGTCTGGATGGCTGGCTGGGGCGAGTGTTTGCCGTACTATGAGAATATGGTATCCCTTGATAATTCGACTAAAGACAAATGGGGACAACCACTTATTAAAATTAATTTTTCGTTTAAGAACAATGAAAGCGATATGATGAATGATATCAAAGAAACCTCTGTGCAAATGCTCGAGCAGGCTGGTTTCAGAAATGTAATTGGTTTTAATTACAATAAACCGGGGGGGGCTACAGTGCATGAAATGGGAACTGCTAGGATGGGCAGAGACGCTAAAACTTCTGTGTTGAATGCCTACAACCAAATGCACAATGTATCAAACGTTTTTATATCTGATGGGAGCTTCATGACTTCTTCAGCCTGCCAAAATCCGTCGTTAACTTATATGGCATTTACCGCGAGAGCTTGTGCTTATGCTGTAAATGAGCTCAAAAAAGGAAAGATTTAATTGCACTAAAATACGATTGAATGAATCAAAAGAATTTGGTGTTGCTTGCCTACGGTCGTGAAACGGAATATTATAGAGCAATATTTTGTGTTTTGAGCTTCATTGCATGGGTTGATGATCCGAAACGCGTCCGTATTATTATTTATACCGATAAACCTGCCTCCTTCGAGCCCTATTTAAAAGGGCTGGAAATAACGTATTACCTGTTAACGCCCGAATTACTTGAAGATATGCTTGCGGGCACTGGCTTTCTCCACAGAAGAAAAGTTGCGGTAATCGATTTAACTTTCAAAAATTTTCCAGAGAGTGATCTTTTATTTGTTGATTCTGATACCTTCTTTATAGCAAATCCGAAAGCAATCCTGAATGGATTTGCGCCTGGAAAAAGTTTTATGCATAAAAGGGAATATGATTTTAAGACTGGCCTCGAATTATTTAGTTCCTTCAAGCAAGGCGACTATACAGAGGCGTTTATAAAGTTCATAACCAGTAGGTCGTTTAAAATCGGAGGCATTGTTGAGAACTTCACCGAAACTGATTATAGCTGGAATTCTGGCGTTTTGGGTTTGAATAAGGGATTTTGTAAACTGATGCCAGATGTATTTATACTGACTGACCGATTTTATTCCAATTCGAAATGGTTTGTTAGTGAGCAGCTCGCTTTTTCGTTAATACTCCAGAAGCGAACAGAAATCAGGGCGACAGATGAATTTATTCTGCATTATTGGGGGAACAGACAAAAAATACTTGTGGATAATTTAATTCGTAATTTTCTCCTGGACACCAGAATTGAAACAATACAGGAAGAAAGCCGAATAAAATCAACCATCGCAACTTTTAAAAAAAAGGTGAGTATAGATGTTGTAATGGAACAAATCGAGATCGCACTTAAAGCTAATGATAAGGCATACGTGGCGAAAAAAATAGCGCTCCTAATTTTAAAAAACCCTTTTAGTCGGTACGCTTACATACAAATCCTCGAAGCGTTAAGAATCAGTTTCTCATCGTAAAATAACTTACGTTGCTGAAACGGGCTGTCCAATTTATGGGCCTGATTTACCTACTCGGTTTTTAGACGCTTTTAGTTAATAAGTAGTAACACATAGTATTGTTTATTTCAAGCATCAACCTATCTATGGCTAATTATTTACACCAATTTTAGGAAGCAATATATACGAATATGGATTGGCTATCGGGCTCTTGTAAGGATCGAAGATTCCAATGTAATTTACCGGCTTTGACACATCCATCTGATTTAGGAAAAAATCAGTTGATAGCAGGTAATAGCGCAAGAGGTCATTAATGTTGTTGGAGTTGTTCGAGTCACTCCTGCTATAATATAAAACTTTCCATTTTACATTAGCCATCACATTATTTGATCCATTCTTAAAATAATCCTTAATGTAATTACTTACTCCTGCTTTATCTAATTTCAAGTAGGATAGTTCTTTTTCGATGAGCCTGGCTGCGTACCTTTTAATACCAGGCGATACAAAATAAAGCGAAGGGGGGATGGTAACCATGCCAACCAATACGCCAGATAACAACAAAAAGCTTCGTCTTTCCATATTTAAAACATTTTATCGGCAGCGAATAAAGATAAAGCTGACAGCGTTAAGCTCGGGTTGGCGGCACTGTAGGTAGTGAATGAACCAGCGCCCAGCACAAACACATTTCTATATTTATGATGTACGAGATGTTTATCTACAACGCCTGTTTCTGCATTTGCCGACATTCTCGTTCCGCCGATAATATGCCCTTCGTTTGGAAACGGATCGAGATATTTTAAGCGTTCAACCGGCAGGCATGATAAAATTTCAGGCAACTGTTTTTTGGCGTTAGCGAAAGCCTTTTCAGCATAATCCGAACGGCCTTCATAATGTACTGCCGGTTTCAGTTTGTTTGCAGATGTTGTGATGTAATTTTTATCTTCAGGCAAATCTTCAAACACCAAACGAAAACTGGCGATATTGAGCCATTTGTCTTTTTCAAAACGGATAAATGGTGCGTTATTAACTTCAATTAAACAGGCTGCATAATCTTTTCTGTGTTTTCCATCGTAGAGCATGTAGCCATTTGCATTTACCCAGGTACTTCCGCCGGCATTGCTTAAATTATCCAGATAAATAAGGACCTGAATACCCAATTGTTCGCCAAATCCTTTACCTGTGAATTTATTTGTATCACCAGAGTTTAATAAAATATTAGTGTTAAAAAATGGATTTGCTCCGAGTGCAATGACATCTCCTTCCACGCTAAAATCTTTATCATCTTTCACGTAGCAAACTTTTCTGGCTACACCATTAAGGGTTTCCAGTTTATAAACCTGTGCGCCGTAAACAATTTCCACCTGCGGGTTCTGGTAAACCGTCATACCTGAGTTTTCAATGCTGAATTTTGCGTCCACCGGGCATGTTCCGCAAGTGCTTGATGCCATGCAGGCATTTCTATTTGCCGTTGCTCTGCTTGCTCTCGCGGTGGGTTGACTTATGTACTGATTTCCATATTTCTTGTTCAGGATTTCATCAACCTTAGTAAATTTGTGCGCCGGAAGCGGATACTTGCCCTTCTTCGGAAATGGTGTGGCATCTGGGCCTGAGATTTGCATAATTTCTTCCGCTTCATCGTAATATGGCTCAATGTCATCATAAGAGATTGGCCAATCCTGAGCAACGCCAAAAAGGGACTGCATTTTAAAATCAGAGGGCATAAACCTCGGGGTGCAGCCCCACCAGCAGTTCGAACTGCCACCATAACCGGTGGTAAAATGCCAATCTTTTCTAGGGTTAAAATTTTCTACAAGCGAATCCCATTTTGGTTCGTACTTAACATCTGGTGCACTTTCGCCTCTTCTAACCTTAAGTTTTTCTGCATGGCTATAGAAATACCCCCGCTCCAAAACCAAAATTTTTTTATTCCCTTTACTTTTAGCCAGATATTTTTGGAGAAAGAATGACGAAGCAAAACCAGTTCCCACAACAATCAAATCATATTTATCGTTTTTCATCCGTATTAAGAATCGTAATTGTAATTGTTCGCGTTATTTAAAAACCAGTGTAACCAGGGTATTTCAACAAACATTAAAACACAAAGTAGTGCTGTAAAAAGTGCGAGGTAAAGCATAAACCATTTTCTGGTATATAGTTTTTCCGAGCCCTGCACGGGTGAATCATCTAACAGGCCTATTTTGAGGTACCAGGAGAACAACAAGGCAAAAAATGGGAAACTCACTAAAAGTTCAATTCTATCTTTAATCAGAAAGATGCCCATAAAAAAGGCACAGGTGATTGCATAAAAAAACATCGAAACCAGCAAGCTGTTTTCATTGTAAAACCGAAATGATTTGCGGTACAAGCCTGCCAACTTTGCATTATCGATTAGCCTGTATTCGGCAAATCTTTTTGTAGCCATTAAAAATGCGCCTCCCATCCAATAAGCGATAATGATACTGACGGGAGGGAAGGTGTTGATCCAGTTTAAATCCCATTTACTGCTTGGAATACCCAAAGCAGGACTAAATATAAACCATCCGGCTGCAAACCGGATTGGATTGTTTACCGATTCGCTTAAAACATCAAGAAAGACCCGATCTTTACTTCTAAACGGTTTTACATTATAGATAACCCCCATTATCAATAAAAATGTAGCTACCGACAAGAACTTTATAGATACAAAGCTTGAAAGAGCGATGCCAATAAGCGCCAAAAATGCATATTCTGCATATACAATTTTTGGGTTTATCATCGTTACAACAGAAGATCGCCTCCGCTTTAAGGGGTGAAACTTATCAAAACCGGCATCTAAATATTCATTTATAACATAGTTAGCAGATGCGATTAGGCATATGCTAATAACGCCTAACACAATTTTCGTAATTAGCACAGAATTAAATGGCGTATGAAAGATGGAGAACGCGAAGAGCATCCCTGGAACCATAAAAAGATTTTTCACCCAATTATCTGGCCGTGCAATGGCAATATATTGTTTGATACCTGCACGTCGGAGTTCAGTTTCAGTGGTTTCTTCCGGCGCGTCTGGATCTTGTGGGAATGTAATTTTATCAATCATACCGTGCATGGCTTAAAAACATTAAGCACTTGTTTTGAGAGGTTTTCAAATAGGGAATTATTTATAGTTTCTTCATCCACCAGCAAAAATGGCATGCCTGCAGCTTTAGCGCATTCGCCGTCCAGTTCCAACCGGTCGCCAATAAACAAAGAATTATTCTTATCGCGAACACCCATTTCATTAAGAATAAAATTTAAGCCATCAGGATTGGGTTTGAACGCATTGATATTGGCATCTGTAGAACTAACGTATAAGTCGGCCTTTAGTTCCATGGCTTTCATTTTTTCTATCGAATCGTAATCAGAATATATCGCTATGCGAATATTTTTTTCGGCAAGTGTTTTAAAAAGAAGGTGTATGCCGGGGTAGCAACATGCCTTTAAAAATTGATTGGGATAATTAAATATCCATTTATCAACAACTTCTTTAATTAAATCAATAGATTGATTCGTTTTTTGGCTACACCAAAGGTATTGCTGCTCATTTAGATCCTGCCCTTTAAACCCTTTGTTTTTTTCTCTCTGTTTTCGGAAATGGTAGAGAATAAATAATTCGTTAATCTTCCATGGATGATAAACAAAGTATTTCAGTAAGGAGAATAGCATTTTTTTTCGGAGAAGGCTTTGATTATATAAAGTACCATCAACATCAAAAATTACTAGCTCTAAATTATTTAGAGAGATATTATGCACAGGATAGATTTATTTGTGTAAAATTATTAAAAATTCCGATATTGCATAAAATCCCGACTGACTATTTGCATGCCATTTCCATTAAAAAGTACTCTGAAAGATAAATTCAGTTATTATTTATTTTTATTGATTATAATTTCAGGAGTATTTTTAAGAATATACCAATATGTGCTGAACAGATCCTTGTGGTTAGACGAAGGATATCTGGCGTCGAGTTTACTTAGGTTTGATTATCTGGAGCTGATAACCAGACCTCTCGATTATCAGCAAAAAGCCCCAATTGGATTTTTATTGATTGTAAAACTATTCCTCAATATTTTTAGTGATAAAGAGTACGGATTAAGAATTGTGCCGCTACTATCGGGTTTACTATCAATTCTAATATTTATTCCCGTAACAAAATATTTTTTAAAACCCACAGGCATGTTAGTTGCTTTGGCCGTTTTATGCATATCGCCAGCTTTTGTTTACCACTCTGTAGAGATTAAGCAATATTCAACTGAATTATTATGCTCGATCTTATGCTTCTACATGTTCATCAAATTTAGGAAACTAAAAAATTTGAAAGAATTAATTTTCTGGAGCTTAGGCGGTGCAGTTATACTTTGGTTTTCTTTTTCGGCAATCTTTATATTAGGCGGCATCGGTTTAGGTTTAATGCTTTATTACCTGTTAACTAAACAATTTAATATTTTTTCTAAAAGCTTTATTCCATTTATTTCATGGCTGATAAGTTTTATTTTACTATTCTTTTTAATTATTAAAAAGACACCAGATGCCGAATGGGTAGTGAATTGGTTTAGATTTTATGGAGATTTTATGCCCTTACCTCCAAGGTCTATGTCTGATTTGAAATGGTTTTTTACAAGCTTTTACCGAATGTTGGATTATCCCTTAGGTTTGTTATGGAACTTTTTTGAATCGGGAACACAGACCAGTTCTTACGCTCCATTTGTTAAGATGCCGTTCTTACCATTTATTCTGCTGGGAGCGGGTACTTATCTCTGTCTAAAGCAGTCAGTCCAAAACTTTAATGTGTTAATGTTTCCCTTTTTACTGGTACTGCTGGCATCTGGCCTGGAATTGTATCCATTAACAGAAAGATTTTGGCTGTTTTTAACGCCGATATTTCTGATTTTGATTGGCATTGGCTTAGACGGCTTAAATGAAAAGATGTCAGTATCAGTTAAGTCTTTCAAAATCGTTATTGTAGTTCTATTATTAGTATCACCGATCATTCAGTCTTTTCAATCTGTCGCGGATAGCGCAACATTTTATAAGCATAAAAAATCGTATCAAAAAGAATCGTTTGACATGGTAAATAAGGCTTATAAAGCTGGTGATGTGGTATATGTGTATTGGAATGAATTGCCGGGATTTAAGGTTTACGCCAGCCTAAAAAACTATAAATTTAAGGCAATTGAAGGACGGGATTTTAGATGGAGCGCATCCAATCTAAATGACTACAACACTAAATTGGTTCAGGATTTCGGAAAAATCAAACATAGTAAAAGAGTTTGGGTTATCTTTAACAATAAGTTCTTATCAAACGTGGGTGATCCAATTAGTAGGCCGGCATGGTACTATAAAAATGTTAATCTTCCAGCAGCAAATTTACGAACAGAATTATCCAAGATGGGGAAGATTGTAAAAGCATCAACAACAGCTGATGTTAGCGTTTATCTCTGTCAAATTACAAACCAACCCTTTAATTAATCCTTAATAATGCGTGTTGCTCATATTATAATGGTTCATAAAAATCCGACGCAGTTGCTGCGTTTGGTCAATCGTTTAAAACACCCCGGATTTGACATCTATATACACCTGGATAAAAAGGTTGATGCTTCGGAATTTAGATTTTTGCAAGGTTTGCCGCAAATATATTTTATAAAACAACGTATAAGTTGCACCTGGGCCGGCTGGAGTTTCACACGAGCAATTGTTCAATCGCTTAAAGAAGTTATTGCCACTAAAAATCAATACGATTTTGTAAATTTGCTTAGTGGTCAGGATTATCCAATCTACTCGGCTAATGAAACTTACAAGTTCTTCGCGGATAAAGTTGGACAAAATTTTATGCACATAGAGAAAAAAGA
The DNA here is from genome assembly GCF_979253075.1 of Pedobacter sp. AC464. Classification (NCBI taxonomy): domain Bacteria; kingdom Pseudomonadati; phylum Bacteroidota; class Sphingobacteriia; order Sphingobacteriales; family Sphingobacteriaceae; genus Pedobacter; species Pedobacter sp. AC464. The sequence goes on along the minus strand of NZ_CEEDBV010000001.1, from coordinate 1,321,165 downwards.
ATCCGTTTGGTACAAGGAAGCGCTGAGCAGATTCGAAAAGTTCCACTTTACTGATTCAGGCTTTAAAGGTAAATATCTATTACAAACTGTAATTAATTCGATTGTACGAAAAAGACAGTTGCCGGACGGTATGCATTTCTATGGCGGCAGCAAATCTTCCTGGTGGACAATTACTTACGATGCGGCCGCTTATGTTGTTAATGAGCTCGATATGAACTCAAAACTGCATAACTTTTTTAAATATACCTGGGGTTCTGACGAATTTGTAATCGCGACAATTATAATGAATTCTGATCATAGTAAGCACACCAATTCAGACAACCTTCGTTATATAGATTGGTCTGAAGGCAATGCTAATCCCAAATTTTTAAGCATAAAAGATTTAAGTGAAATTTTAAATTCTAATATGATTTTTGCCAGAAAATTTGATGTCGATTCCGATTCAGCTGTTTTAGATGAACTGGATAAATATTAATCTTTTTTCAGTTTCCAAAATGACCCTTGGTAACGAAATGGTTTAAAATTTATGTAGTATTTTTGACTTTCTGAAATAAAATCGAACTCAAGTTCGTAATCTTTATTTAGTTGGTTTTCCAGCTTATTTTTTCCGAAAAAGGTGCAAGGGTAGGAGGCTTCAATTCCATAAAATACAGGCGGAACTTTTTGAATCGTTATTCTATCCTCTTCACTATCATTATAACCAACCAAATCGAGCATAAGATATGGTATGTTGAACGTTTGCAAATGACCTAATAAATTGTAAGGATTTCTAATGTATTGCAATGTACTGGAGAGCAGCAAAATATCAGGATGCTTACCATCGGCAAGACATTCTTCCATGGTGTAGTAAAATTTTACATGGTCGTTTTCGAAGGATTTTTTACCGATCTCCACGTAATTGGCTTGCTCTACAATGCACCAGTTTAGTTCAGTTAAATGGGATAAATATTTGATGCATTGATAGTAAGATGTACCTAGTGACCCACCAAAATCTACCAGAGTCAATTTGTTTGCGTTTCTACCCGCAACTAAAAGTAATATGCTTAATAAGGTGTGATTAATTTGAACTTCATCGTAAATGATTCCATCTCGTTCATACACAGCCTCTCCGTCTCGTACTTTACCCGTTGTGTATACAATTCTATTTAATATATGATTTTCATCGTAACCCTTACAGTGTTTTGTTGCATCGTCAAACGATTTAAAATTTCCTTTCCAGCCGTATTGGAAGCTAAACCAACGTAAAGTATTTAATACGGGCGGAGCGAATTCTTTTATTAAATAATGCATCGACAACTACTTAAATTTATTTATAATTTCAACAACCTTATAGATGTCATCAGCTGTGTGGGCAAATGAGCATGGCAAGCTTAACGTGGTGGCGTGTATTTCTTCTGAAATAGGGTAACTTAAATTATTTAACGAATGAAGTGCTTGCTGTTTATGCGGCGCAACAGGATAGTGAATTTCTGTATCTATATTGTTTTCTGATAGATAAGCTTTTAAACGATCTCTTTCCGGATGTCGGATATTATAAATATGGAAAACGTTATCAAAATTTTGGTCAATTATTGGTTTGATAAAGCTATCATTTAAACTGCTTTGATAAATGGATGCTAAAGCTTTTTTATGATTATTGATTTTATCCAAGTACGGTAGTTTCACACGTAAAAAAGACGCCTGTATCTCATCCAAACGAGAGTTGTAACCAATTATGCCGTTATGATATTTCTTCTCTGAACCGTAGTTACGCAACTGCCTGAGCTTTAGATAATCTGCTTCGGTTTTGCAAATAATTGCTCCAGCATCTCCTAAAGCGCCAAGATTTTTGGTCGGGTAGAAACTAAAGCAGCCATACTCGCCAAAACTACCCGCTAGTTTTCCACTATATCTTGCACCATGAGCTTGTGCACAATCTTCAACGATTTTTAAATTATGTTTTTGCGCTAACTCAGCTATAGGCCCCATTTCACAACATTGCCCATATAGGTGAACCGCCATTATGGCAACCGTTTTTGGACTTATGCTATCTTCAATTTTTTTTGGGTCTATATTATACGTTTCAATACTAGGCTCAACAAAAACGGGAACCAAATCACATTGTAAAATAGCTAAAATGCTGGCGATGTACGTATTTGAAGGCACAATTACTTCATCACCCTTCTTAAAATTACAACATTTTAAAGAAAGGATAAGTGCATCTAAGCCATTGGCAACACCCACAACATATTGCTCGTTATGGTAATTTCCAAACTCCTTTTCAAATTGTGAAACTTCGTTACCAAGAATGTACCAGCCACTGTGTAAAAAATCGTTAAATTTCAATCTAAATGCGTCTTCGAATGGTTTATTGAGCGCCTTTAAATTTTCATATGGTATTCTTGTAGGGCTCATATATATAGTCTTTAGGGTCGAAGGCTGTTGATGCGAGTACTAATAAGATGGCGTCGCTCGAAAATTCATGCATTACATGCCAATCCTGAGGTTCTAATATTAAACATCTTTCGGGAGAGTTTAATTCAAATATCTCAGTTTTGCTTCCATCACTATTTGTTATTTTACAAGACCCCTGGATGCAAATTGCTGCCTGATAGGTATTGTGATGCCTGTGTCCACCGCGATCTGAATCGTCTACTGCGTAAATGTAGAAAAGTCGTTTTATTTCGAAATCGACTACGCTGTCTAGCACGGTTAAAATTCCGCGACTGTCTTTAAATGTTGTGAGGTTAATTACGTGAGCCATGTAAATACGCCAAATAAGGTAAGAAGTTGACTATCAATTAAGTCCAATAGTTTTTTGCTTTTTATTTCATTTACTTTTCTGGCGAAAAGCATGTCAGAACTTTTTAAAGCATCAAAATCATGTTCATCAAGAACTTTTGGATTTGCCCCTCCCAAAGACCAATCAATGTACCTATAATTTTCATTTTTGATCTTATCCTTGAACGGCGAATTTAAAAGCATGGTCTGGAATACAAATTCATCGCTTCCCCAACATAATGAGAAGAAATTGATTAGCTTTTTATCATTTTCTACTGTATCAACTACATGCATCGCTGCCTTCGGACTCAACATCCAAAACATCGATTTGCCATAAGGATGCAGATTATAAGGCAATTTCCGTTTAGGCATAACATAGTTAATTATATTCTCCAAACTGGTTTTGCCTTTAAAATTATAATTGGCTAAAAAGTATTTTTCCATTCTTATCAAGCCTTCTTTCCAATCGTTTTTAATGTCTTTGTAGCTTAAAAACTCTTTATCGCTTTTTTCGAAGAATTCAGCCAAAAACGCCGCAGGTTTTAATGGATAATCTTGTCCGCTTAAAAAATTGATGTATTTGTATTCAATACCTTTATTAACAATTTCTTTGATACATTCAAATGTTGCTCTTACGGTATTAAACCCTGCCCATTTTACATTAATTCGATTATTAATAAAATAAACGTTAGGTATTCTTTTTAAAAAAAGATGAGGGTTAATATCGAACTTTTTATCAACATGAATATAAAAATCGAAATTTTCATGCATCATATTGTTTATCATTCGCTCTGTTTGGTGGGGGTCTGTGTAAGTTAAAATAAGGTGGGCTATGCGCATTTTTTCAATTAAGGATGATGTAATTAATTACTGTTGTTAGGCAGTGCTAATAAGCAAAACAGCTTTAAAAACATTAAATTTTTAACTACCAAAGGGACAAAGTTCAAATTTAGGAATATAAATTAAAATAGAGCATTGATTTCTTGATTAAAAACTGTCTCATTTTGTATAAATTTAGCTACGCTATTTCGATGTTTGATTAATTTTAATACAACAGCCTACTATAGATTTAGTTTTAATTATGTGCATTTCTTACAGTAATTTCATTATTTTTACGCAATAATGAAGTCTGTATCAATCGTCACCGTTAATTTCAATCAACACCAGGTTAATCTAGATTTCCTAAATTCTTTGAAACAAAATCCTTCTAGATATGATGTAGAAGTTGTTTTTGTGGATAATGGGAGTAAGGAAGAGTTTGAGCAGGAGTATAAATCAATTTATCCGGAATTAATTTACATACGCTGTAATAAAAACCTCGGCTTTGCCGGTGGAAATAACGTGGGCATAAAGAAAGCAACCGGTGACTACCTTTTGCTTTTAAATAATGATACAGAGATTACGGCTGATACGATAGATATTTTGGTTAGTGAAATGGAAAGCAATGCCGAAATAGGGTTATTATCTCCCTTAATTTTGTTTTATGATCAACCTGAAATTATTCAGTACGCAGGCTTCACAGACATGAACTACATCACCTGTAGAAATGATGGTATCGGGAGTATGCAACGTAACAATGGTCAGTTTGATGAAGATAGTAGACCTACAGCGTATTGCCACGGTGCGGCAATGATGTGTAGGCGAGTCGATTTGGAAAAAATTGGATTAATGGCCGATGAATTTTTTCTATACTATGAAGAGTTGGATTGGTGTGAAAGATTTCGAAAGGCAGGAAAAAAGATTTGGTTTACGGGGAAGACAAAAATTTACCACAAAGAATCGATGAGCGTAGGAAAGGAGAGTGCAATTAAAACCTATTTCATGACCCGCAATCGGATGCTGTTTATCAGAAAAAATACCGGCTTTGCGAATACAATTTTATTTAGTTTATATTATATATTTATCGCTTGTACAAAGCAAATTATAACCTACCTTTTAAAAAATAGATTGGATTTGGTGAAATGGACATTTCGGGCCTTAGCCTGGAATTTTACAAATACTAAAAATAGCAAAAAGTTAGGTTTTAAAATTTAAACATCCCAAATGATTACAGCTTTCTGGATTTCGCTATTCCTCGTTATTTACACTTTTGTTGGTTACGGTTTTTTACTATTAATTCTGGTCAAAATAAAAAGGTTTTTTATAAAGCCGTTTTCATTTAGCGTTAACGCCGAATTGCCTACGGTTACCATTTTAATCGCCGCGTGGAACGAGCAAGATATTATTGATGAAAAAGTTTTAAATACACTTGATCTAGATTATCCAAAAAATAAGATGCAGGTTATTTTTATAACCGATGGCTCTACAGACGAAACTGCTGAAAGGATAAGTAAATACACTGAAGTGGAATTGCTGCATGAAAACATCAGAACTGGTAAAATGGCTGCCATAAAGCGAGCCATGCCTTATGTGCGGAACGAAGTTTTGATTTTTACGGACGCAAATACTTTTTTAAATAAAGCAGCCATAAATGAACTTGTTAAGCACTACCAAAATCCAAAAGTAGGTGCTGTGGCAGGTGAGAAAAGAATAATGGTTGAAGAACTAGCTGATGCAAGTTCGGCAGGAGAGGGCTTTTACTGGAAGTATGAATCGAAATTGAAGAAATGGGATTACGAACTGTATTCAAACGTTGGTGCGGCTGGAGAACTTTTCAGCATCAGAACAACGCTTTACCAACCGGTTGAGTCGGACACGATCATCGACGACCACATGATTGCCATGCGCATTGCTGAGAAGGGATTTCTCATCGCCTATGAACCAAATGCTTATGCATCTGAAACATCATCTGCGAATGTAAAAGAAGAATTGAAAAGAAAAATAAGAATGGCGGCCGGAGGCATTCAATCCATTTTAAGGTTAAAAAAAGCAGCTAACCCATTTCATTATCCTGTGCTTACTTTTCAATATATATCGCACCGGGTTTTAAGGTGGACAATTACTCCATTTCTTCTAATTTTACTCGTACTGATCAATTTGTTAATTGTCGTCAAAACCGACATATTTTTGTATGAGTTTATTTTAACCGCTCAGGTCGCATTCTATTTGTTAAGTGCGCTGGGTTGGTTTTTCGAGCGTAGAAACATTAAAATAAAGGCGTTTTTTATACCTTACTATTTTTGTATTATGAACTACGCAGTATTGGCAGGTATGGTTCGATATTATAAGAAAAATCAAAGCGCCGCCTGGGAGCGTTCGCTGCGGAAAACTTAGAAATCTGCTATTCCTTCGATTTCAACATTGCGAAAACATCTTTTCTTATGAAAGTTCTTTTCATCATATAAGTTGAATGTACCAAAACATACCCTGCTTTCATGAGCTGATTCGACGATTTCCTAATCCTAAGCTTATGGGCTAAATCTTTTTTGTGATAAACTTCATCGAACTCAACGCAAATGATTTTTACATCAAGTTTGTCTTTTACAATGCTATCGATAACCGTATATTCTGCGCCTTCAATTTCAATTTTAACAAGATCAACCGTTTTATGGTTAAACTCTCTCATGAAATTGAACAGACGGTCTACAGGGGCTTCTATATATTCGCCTGAATCCTGAAAGAGATAAACAGAGTGCGAGATATAATTGTCTAACTGGGGTGCATAAAACTTTAAAGTTGTTTTCTCATTCCAAACACCTTTATTTACGTATGTTATTTCCTGTATCTGATTGCTATTTAGTCTATAAAGAAAATTTTCATCATCAAAAACCCCAAAGGTTTCACCTTTAGCTAATGTCGCCTCTAATTTTTTGAAGTAGTTAATGCCCTCGGGCATTGGGTCGAAGATAAAAACCTTCGAATCGAACAAGACTTTTAGTTCCGTATCAAAAGAGATATCTTCTCCGGCGCCAATACAATAGCAAACGGAATTTTTATCAAGGAAATTGGCTGGAATGGTGTAACCATGATGCTCTGACCCAACATGTATTAAATTTTTAAGCGATTTAACATGCGAGTAGGGATGAAATTTTATTATTTTCTTTATAGTTTCTTTAAGAGCAGCCATTATTTTGCTTGGTTTAGATATGAAATTTGAACGAATTATAAATTTAACGCAGTATTATTGGCCGCGGCAGCTTGGGTTTATTTTAAGCTATTTCCAATTTTACAGCCAAGCCATGCATAACTATGCATTGTTAAGGCCTTAACAATTCCCTCACGCCTTTTAAAATCCCAAACATCTTTTAAAAAGGGTTTGTAATTTTTTTCATTTAACTGATCGAAAGCTACCGAAATGGTGGTAGTAAGCGAATAGGCAGAGTGCCAGGTACCAAATGGTATAAATAAGGTTTCACCTGGGCCGACTGCGAAGTTTATTGGCGTGGCTTCTTTATATTTAGGAAATTTTTCGTAATCAGGCTCAAAAATGTTGACTTCTGAACGCCAAGGGTCGTCAGCTTTCGGATAAAGTAAGTGTTCCTGCCCGCGGGGGAAAACTGTGAACTGCTTTTCTCCATACAATTGTGTTATCCAGGCATTTAAATGATAATAATCTAAATGCAGGTAAGGGAATTTACCACCCGGACCGCCAATAAATAGTTCTGTTGCGCTACCCCAATAACCCTTCTTAAACCATTGGCTCTCCAGCCAGTTTGGTAGCGCATAGTTTAAATTTAATGGTTGGATGAGCGGCAGTAATTCAGGCAAATCGGTCGTGATATTGTATTTTAAAGGGTATGGTGCCGGATTTTCAATAGTGCTGCTTTCTACCAAATCAAAAACCTCACTCATGGTATAAGTTTTACCTTCTTTCTTCAAAACCCTGTCCCCATAGTTATTCTTAAACCAATCTGGAGAGAATAAGCCTTTAGCTTTCCATACGCTTGAAGCATTTTTAAAAACTACCGGGATACCTGGTTCGTAGAAATTTTTTATAAATTCCTGGTGCGTAATGTTATCAACTTTTTGAATTTCCATGGGATGAAACTGAAGTTTGGGATACAATTATAATTAAATTTTTTAGGTTAAGTGTTTCCTGTTTTAATGATATTTGGTGCAGTATAAATTTTTATTAGGAAAATTTATGGTACAGTTCAATGTTTTAAATACCAGTATTGATAAATGCTTTTAGGTTTTGTTGATGCTGTACTTAAAACGTATGCTTCGTTTAATTTGAAACTTTTTAACTCATAAAAAACACCAAATCGTTCTACGAGCGCTTCCGTGCAATTGATCGCAGGTAAATCGTCTGTCAAACCCTCGCCGGTTGCTTTTAGTAATGCCTCTTTTCGCGTCCAGAATAGATAGAATATATCTAAATCTGTTATCATATTAATCTCCGCTTCACTAAAGCATTGCTTGCTTAATTCATCATAATTTAAATTTGGATCGATGTGCTCAATATCGATGCCAACCACACCAGTACTTATCGCTAACATAACACAATCTCCACTATGGCTTATATTAAAATGTATACCATTTATATATGGCTTTTTGTACCTGTTATATTCGAAATGTACATCTGCAGGATCTTTATTTAACATTTTTGCCACAAGCAATTTACTGTAAACCTTACCGGTAATATATCTTTTTCTATCATTCTCCTGAATAAATCTTGCTTCTTTTTTAAGTTCATCATCAGTTAAGATCAGTTTGCTGATATCTTTTATTGCCTGATAGCTATCAATTGAAATTTTGAAAATATTTACGCAGTCTTTGTTTAGAAGCGTATGCTCCTCATAATCATTCCAAAATACATTGTTGTGTATCAACTTATTCAATTTCTGAAAATCAAGACTCGATACTCCGTAGAACTGCATTCAATTTGTCTGATAAAATCTTCACATATTCAGGTTTAAAAAATTGAAGGTGTTCCAGCGGGATATCGATCAAAGTTAATTTTCCATTTATGTAAGGCGCCCATCCATTTGTTTTAGCGTGTGGTATGTAGCTCAATAAAATGTCGTTTGATTTAAACAGGTGTACATCTGCATCGTATTTTTTAATTTTATACTTATGGAAAGCTTTTGCGTGTACACTTTGTATTTTGCTTAAAACATATTTAGGGTTTGATAAATCTTTTTCTATCGGCTTAATCTTTTTATATAAATTATACATCGTACCAAAGGTAAAGCTGACTTTGTGGCGTAAAAATTCTTTGGGATGCCTGAACAGATAAACGAAGCCGAATCCAACAAACTTAAATGTCCAGTTTATAATCTCCTTATGATTATTTTTGCTAGCCAGCTGAAGATAGCTTTCCCCATCGAAATAGGTATCCAACAGACCCAAAAATGAAACCTTTTTGCCCATTTTTGCCATTTGATTGGACATCTCTAATGCAATTGTGCCACCAGATGAGTAGCCCATGATTAAGTAAGGTCCGCTAGGATTATTAGCAATAATTTCTTTAATGTAATCTGCAGCAATTTCTTCAATTGTTTCAAGCGGTTCAATTTCAGGATTTAAACCCTTTGGCTGCAAGCCGTAAATCGGTCGTTCGGCATCTATTTCTTTAGCAAGTGGCTTGAAAACAATAATATTCATGCCTTGCCCATGGACGATGTATAGTGGAGCTTTTGAACCAGATAATTTTATCGGAATTAAAGAATCCCAGTTAATATCCTGCTTTGATTTATTTAACTGCAGTGCAAACTTTTCTACAGTAGAGTTATCAAATAAGATTGACAGTGGCAACCTCAAGTTTGTTTGCTTTTCAATTTCTACCATTACCTTTATAGCAATCATCGAATGTCCACCGAGTTCGAAGAAATCGTCTTTTATGCTTATTTTTTCAAGGTTTAAATTTTTAGACCAAATATCAGCAACAAGTGCCTGCATATCGTTCTGTGGCTCAATTATATCGTTAACATCTGACTGATTTCCGGTATTAAATTCGGGTAGCGCTTTCCTGTCTACCTTACCATTTGATGTTAAGGGAAGGTTATCCAATTCCATGTAAATTTTAGGAACCATGTATTCTGGCAACTGCTTCCTTAAAAACTGCACCACATTGTCCCTATCAAAACTGACGTTAAGCACTAAATAGGCAACGAGCTCCTTTTCGTTTTGCTCAACTTCTACCGCAAAAACTGCCGATTGTTTTATATTTGGATGTTTTTGCAGCGTATTCTGAATTTCACCCAATTCTATCCTATTACCTCTGATTTTAATCTGGTCATCAATTCTTCCCAAGTATTCAATATCTCCGCCAGCCAACCATTTAACCAAGTCTCCGGTTTTGTAAATTCTTTCCTCAACATCACTATTTGGGTTTTTCACAAAGACACTATCAGTCAGTTTGCTATTGTTTAAGTAACCTTTTGCTAAACCCAAACCACCAATATAGAGTTCGCCAGGAACACCTACAGGGCAGTTTTTTAAATTCTTATTTAGTACGTAGATGGTAGTATTCGAGAAAGGCTTACCAATGGGTATAATTACAGGGTAATTAAAATCCTTATCAACCAAATGAATTAACTTACCTATTGTAGTTTCTGTTGGGCCATAATGGTTTACAATTTGACAGGATGCGTCTGAAGCGTTAATCAGCTTAATATATTCTGCGGGTAATGCTTCGCCACCAAACATTAAAATTTTCTTAGGCAACAACAATCGTTGTTGAGTCATTAGAAACTTCCATTGCGATGGCACTATTTTTAAGAAGTCGATCTGATTATCAGTAAAATACCGGTGGATATAATCGGTATTATTGAATCTATCTTTTGCGAAAATATGAAGTTGAGCGCCTAAAGTTAAAGCACTGAATAGGGTAGTGTTGCCCAAATCGGTAGAAACTGAAGAACCAAGCGCAAAGCTTTTACAGTCTTTCAAACCAGAGATTTTACTTCTTAAGCCAAATAGATAGTCAGCTAAGGCAACATGCGGAATCATAACTCCTTTAGGGTTTCCTGTTGAACCAGAAGTGTAGATGATGTAAGCTAAAGCATCGGGGTTAGAAACCAAGGGTGGTTTTGACGTATTTTCTTGCCAGACAGGCGTTTTTTCATCATCTATCTGGATTGTTTCCTGACCAACTAATTCATTGAGTTTTTTAGCAATGACCTTATCGCAAATGATGTGATTAGATTTTATTTCATCGATAATAATCTTTATCCTGCAAATTGGATATTCCGGATCTATCGGAACATAAGTACCGCCCGCTTTTAATATCGCAATTATGCCTATAACGGTTTCTAATGATGGATGAATGCAAATTGGAACCAGTGCATTGTTTTCTAAACCTTTATTTGCTAAATAATTAGCAAGTTGGTTTGCTCTGGCATCTAAATCCTTGTAGGTGAGTGATTTACCTTCGCATACAACTGCTACATCATTTGCTTTGGTCGCAACAACATGTTCAAATAAATCGAGGATAGTAAGGTTTTGAGGAAAACTTAGCGTTGCCGGCGTTATGTCTGGAAACGGGTTTATATTGGCAGTGGTGTCGGCTATTAATGTCTCAGGATTTTCGGAAACAACCATGAGCAGGGAAACGAAATCATCCATCATTCTGTTTATTGTTTCAGAAGTGAATAATTGCGTGTTGTATGCCCATTCAAAAATCATCGAATCCTTTGAACCATTAACATTTAACGAGATTTCGAATGTTTGCGATACTCTTGGGTTTGATATAATTTGATGGCTTAAGCCCGAGAAACTAACCGCATCATCCATTCCTCTATCAACATTAAAAACAACAGGGACCAAAGGAATATTGGCCTTATTTCTCTTAACATTTAATTTCTTTAACAGCTCGCTAAAGGTTAGCCTTTGATGATCATAGGCGTCCAGTATTTCGTTTTTCCTATTTAGTAAGTAGTTTATAAATGAGGCGTTTGGATCTATTCTACTTCTTAGAGGCAATAAATTTACACAATGACCAATTAAATTCAAGTTTTCTGATGCCAGTTGACCAGCAGCTGGTAAACCTAAAACAATATCTTCCTGGCCGGTTTGGTTGTATAGAAAAACTTCAAACGCAGCAATTAAAGTCGATACCACGCTGCTTTTTGATTTTACTGACAGGCGCTTTACAGATTCGTAAAGTTCAGGGTCGACAATATAATCATTTCTTTTGCCCTGGTATGTTCTATTTACCGGACGGCTAAAATCTAATGGCATATCTAAAACCGGAACATCGTCTTTATATTGATCTAGCCAAAACTGCTGGGTTTGTTTGTACTCTTCGCTACGAATAAAAGCAACCTGCTCAAGCGCATATTTACTTATTTGATCTGGAGGTTGAAGAGGCAATTTGATTCCACTTAAACATGCATTATAGCAGTTGCTCAAATCTTCCAGGAAGATGCCAAGTGACCACCCATCGCCGATGATATGGTGGATGATGATAGTAAAGTAGTGCGTATCATCATCAAGTTTATGAACAAATAGTTTTAGCAGCGGACCTTCGTAAAGATTGAAAGGAATGCTGATTTCTTTTTGTACAAAAGTTTTTAGTTCCTGATCTAATAATTGTGACCCTACGTGCGAGAGATTACTGAAAACAACTTCAACATCAACTTTATTGTAAACGATTAAGTTCTCGCCATCTTTAGAAACAGTTGCCCTCAAAGCTTCATGGCGAGATGTAACCATTTTTACAGCATCCTGAAAGGCTGAGAAATTAAATCGTCCGGTTAGTTTTAGTGAAACAGATTCGTTGTAAGCCAAACTCGCTGTATCACCACCAATAATACATGATAACCAAATCTCTTTTTGAGATTCGTTTAGTGTTATAACCTTCTCAATCTCCTTTCCTTCTTCGAAAGGATTATAATCCACCTCAATAAAGTTAGTCTCCGTCATGAAAAATTATGTAAGTTTAACATGAAGGTACTTTCCGTTCTGATTAGGATCCTGAATAAACCATGCAGGGTTTCCCTCTTTATCTTTACCGAGTCTGGCACCCGCAACCGGTGGATTATCTGCACTCACAACAACCTCATCTGCAACAAAATTGCCATTTAATTGATTCGTTGAGGAAAAAAAATCAGCTTTAATCATTTCATCCATACTCTCTATGAAGCAACTAACAATTGTGTCTATGTTTTCGTATGTTAGCGTTTCTGTTATGAAGCATGGAAATCCGTCAAGAATATGAATTCCTTTTTCCCGCATCAGTGTAAACATCAACTCGCTGTAAGGAATTTCTTCATGGTATTTCACTTTCCAAAGAGAGCCATAATTGGCGACATAAATCGGCAGTTTTCTTTTTTCAAATGCATCATTTATACCTTTAGTAAGGTAAGCACCTTTTTTATTTAATTCCTCTTGCAATGCTGGTCCTTTTTCTTTCATATAATTTAGAGAAGCCTTCGCTGATGCCAAAGCTAAAGGATGCCTGACAAAGGTTCCGGCGAAATAAGTCACGCCGATTTCCGGATAAGACTGATCTCCATACTCCCAATGTCCACCATCTAAGGCGTCCATCAACTCCCGGTTACCAGCAATAACACCGATTGGAACACCTGCGCCGATAACTTTACCATAAGAAGCAAGATCTGCCTTGATGCCAAATAAGGCTTGCGCACCACCCGGATGCATCCTGAAACCAGTAATTACTTCGTCAAAAATCAATGGAATTTCCTCATCAAGCGTAATTTGCCTAACCTTCTTTAAAAATTCTATCGGAACGAATTCAGGTCTTCTGCTTTGCACAGGCTCAACAAGTACTGCAGCAATTTCAGCAGCTCTTTGTTTGATGATTTCCAGAGATTCATCCGTTCCGTAATCTAATACTAATATATTTTGTACGGCTTCAGGCATAATTCCGGCTGCCGCGGGGAAAGACTTTAGTTTTTTAGTTCCTCTAACTAAAACTTCATCAATGATGCCATGATAAGAACCTGTAAATGCTACTATAAGTGAACGGGCTGTTACAGTTCTCGCTATACGGATGCAACCTAATACTGCTTCAGAACCTGTACTACAAAGTGCAGCCCGGTCGAAACCTGTAAATTCACATATCAACTTACTTACTTCGGCAGCCAGCTCATGCTGAGGGCCAACTTCGTAACCTTTGTCGATTTGCTCATGCATTGCTGCCTTTATAACTTCAGGCTGATAGCCCAACATGCTCGAGCCAAAACCATTTAAAGCATCAATGTATTCATTGCCATCGATATCCCAAAGCTTACTTCCTGCAGATTTGTTGATTACAATAGGATAGATGAGTTCTTTGGTTGCCGGTCTGAATCCCGAAACAACCCTTGGGTCTGCCATGTAAGCTCTGCTATCTGCAGTGAAGGATTTACTTTTTGCAGTTTTGTTATTATATCTTGAGGTTAGGTTGTTGATGAAATCTGCCTGTTTTGCATTAAGCTCGGTAGAGAGACGTTCAATCTTGGGGGTGGCACCAAATGGCTTTTGAATTTCGGCTGTCTCTTCCTTAGAAAGCGAAAAATCATTCGGTTTCTTTTCCTCTAACTTCGCAGGCTGCTTGTTAATTTCGCTCGGCAATACCTGCTGAAAAGTTGTATTAATATTGCCGCCTTGAAGAAGAATCACCTGTTTAGACAATATTTCCAGTTGCTGGGCAATCAAACTGAGGGCGCCATCATTTACCATTGCCGGCATTTTGTTTTGCTGCACTTCAGTAAACTGACTGCCATTTGGTGCGTTTTGATGGTAATTGGCCACAGGGTATGACGCCACAGGTTCATCATCAGCAGTGTTGATAAGCAGATAATCAACCAATGTATCTATTGAAGAATATTCTTCATTTAGTTTTCTGAAGGTGATTGGAAGGTTGAATTCCTTTTTGAGAGAGATTGCAATTTGAGTAAGCAAAAGTGAATCTAAGCCCAACTCCAGGAAATTTGCTTTGAAGTTGGCATTGTTTATTTCAATACCTGAAGCATCTTCTAATATTTGCTTAACTTTTTCTGTCAGATTACTTTTTCGCATGTTAGTTGTATTTTTTGGCGTGTCCGCTTGCGTAACTTGGGTAAAATTAGCTGGGGTGGGTTCTTGTTTTTTAGCATCAACCCAATACCGCTTTTTGTCGAATTGATAACTTGGTAAGTCTATAATGTTGCGAGACTGACCGGCATAAAAGTCTGACCAGTTAGGACTGATACCATTTATCCACATCGTACCCAGTGCATTTAACATACTGGCGTATTCGGTTTCTTTAAAAGACAAACTTGAAACAGCAGCAACTTTGGTTGAATGGCCGGCGGCAACTTGTTTAATCAACGTTGAGGTTACATTGCCAGGACCAACCTCAAGAAATAAAGGTAAATCTCCTTCAAGTATTGTCTCAATAGCTTTTGAAAAGAAAACGGTTTTTCTTAAATGCATGGTCCAATACTCAACGCTTTGAGCTTCCTGATCGTTTAACAGTTTGCCTGTAACGGTAGAAACGATTTTTTTATTTGGCGCCGCAAGCTTAACCTCTGCAACAATTTTTTCGAATTCCGGTAGAATGGGGTCCATCATTGAAGAATGGAACGCGTGGCCCGTAAAAAGTTCTTTATTTGCAATTTCGGCTTTATCAAGAAACTTAATAAGTTCTGCGATTTGTTCAGTCGGACCTGCAACCACACACGATTTTGGGCTGTTTATCGCCGCGATGGATAAATCAGCTGACAACATTTTCGACACAACTTCGCTACTTTCCCTAACTGATAACATTGCACCGACAGGCAAATTACTAATTAGCTTTCCCCTCGCTGAGATTAGCTTTAAGCTATCATCCAGTGAAAAAATGCCTGCAAGATGCGCTGCTACATATTCCCCAATACTATGGCCACAAAACAGGGTAGCAGTGATACCCCAACTCATCCAGAGTTTCGCCAAGGCATATTCTGTTACAAAAAGAGCCGGTTGAGTGTACTTGGTATCTTTTAACTTTTCAGTAGCTTCGATAGAAGGCTCATCAACAAAAATTAAAGAACGAATATCTGTATCGAGGTATTTTTTTAGCAAACCTGCACATTCGTCTATCGCAGCTGCATAAACTGGCTCTTGCTGATAAAGTTCAATGCCCATGTTTACATATTGTGCACCTTGCCCAGGGAACGTAAATACAATTTCCTGTGGTAGTTCTTTAACTACTTTATCATTAATTACATCTGGTTGGGCCAGTAATTCTGTTAAGTGATTTGTTGAGTTGGCTACAATAAACTGGCGGTATTTAAAATTCTTACGCGTTGTTTGCAGTGTATAAGCTACATCAGAAAGCTGTGTGGTTGGATTTGAATTTAAGAAACTATTCAGTGCAATGCCGTAGCGCTCTCTGCTATGCTCTGAATTGGCCGACCATGTGATAAGTTCGGCAGGCATTTTTTCTGTAGGTTCATCTGTTGGAATATCATATCCTTCAAGTATCACGTGTACATTGGTTCCTCCAACGCCAAATGAGCTTACGCCAGCAGTTCTTTTACCCGATGCTGCCCAGTCTGAAAGTCTATCATTTACGAAAAATGGACTATCCTTGAAGTTTATGTTTCTGTTTGGTGTTTCAAAACCCAGTGATGCCGGGATTTTTTTGTGGTGAAGGGCAAGACTGGTTTTGATAAATCCGGCAACGCCTGCAGCATGAGTTAAGTGACCGAAATTACTTTTTACCGAACCTATCGCACAGAAATTATTGCTTTCCTGATTTCCAAATGCATCAACCAAACCTTCAAATTCAATCGGATCGCCGATGGGGGTACCCGTTCCATGTGTTTCAACATAACTAATCTCTGCTGGATGTACTCCCGCATCTATAATAGCGGAAGAGATTGCCTCAGATTGGCCTTCACTGCTTGGTGCGGAAAAGCTTCCTTTTCCGAAACCATCGTTATTTACACCAACCCCCTTTATTACGGAAATTATTTTGTCGCCGTCTCTAATGGCATCATCAAGTCTCTTTAAGAGAACGGCACCAGTACCGTCGCTAAAAACAGTCCCAGTCGACTGATCATCAAAAGGTTTGCTATGCCCGTCAGAACTCAGCATACTTCCTTCCTGATAAATATGGCCGCTTTTTATCGGGGCTGTAATACTCGAACCACCTGCAATTGCAAGTTCGCACTGATTTGCTCGCAAGCTATTTACCGCACTAGCGATTGCTAACAGCGAAGTAGAACATGCCGAGTTTACGCTTACTGCCGGACCTTTTAAATTTAAATGATAAGCCGTACGTGAGGCAATGTAATCTTTATCATTAACGGATAAGACTTGTATTTTACCCAGGTTATTTATTAAATCTGGATGCTGTAAAACATTATTTTCATAATAGGTGTTATTTCCTGCCCCCGCAAACACACCGATTTTCTTATCTGAGGATAAGTTGCCTGTTTTTTCAAGCACCTCGTAAGAAATTTCTAGGAAGATCCTTTGTTGGGGATCCATTAATTCGGCAAGTTTAGGGTTAATACCGAAAAAAGATGCATCAAAAAGGTCAGCATTTGCTATAATTCCCCGAGCCTTTACATAAGCCGGGTCATTTTTTAATTCCTCGTCTACACTTTCGTCTAGTTCTGCTGTTGAAAAGAAAGTCACACTCTCTCTTCCTTCAATTAGGAGACTCCAAAATTCTTCGATGGTGTTCGCACCGGGAAACCTGGCAGACATCCCGATAACTGCGATGTCTTTCGAGCTACTTGAAAAATCATCCACGTTGCCGTAATTTCTCCTGGTAGTCGTTTTTTCTAAAGAATTTACAATACCCGAAATGGTTGGGAATTGGTATAGTTTCGTAACGGGAATGTTGTAGCCTAAAGATGATTTAATAGCAGCCACAGCTTTCTGTGCAAGCAATGAATTTCCTCCGATTTCGAAAAAGTTATCTTCTAAACCTATGCTATCGTATCCAAAGATGCTTTTAAATACATTTTCGATCTCAATTTCTATTATGGTAGAAGGCTTTTTAAAAATAACATTTGTTTGTGGGCGCTTCAACTCAGGTTTAGGCAAAAGTTTTCTATCAATTTTACCACTTGTCGTCTTCGGAAATGCATTTAACCACATGAAAGAATCAGGTAACATATATTCAGGCAGAGATTTGGCTAACCAATCCTTCAATCCATTCGTTTCCAGATTTTTCTCTTCACCGATTACGTAAGCAACCAAAATTTGTCTTCCCGGTAAGTCTTCTCTCAACAGAACTGCTACCTGACTAATGTCTGGATGGTGAGCCACAGCCACTTCAATTTCTCCAAGCTCTACCCGGTGCCCTCTAATTTTGACTTGCAGATCCTTTCTTCCCAAAAATTCAATATTTCCATCTGAAAGAATTTGGGCTAGATCGCCGGTTCTATAAATTCTGGTTCTGGATTCTGGTAAAAAAACAAATTTTTCAGAAGTTAAGTCTGGTAAATTTAAATAGCCATTTGCAAGGCAAACGCCGCTGATACACAATTCGCCTATTTCGCCGTTAGCCACTTTATTTAGCTGTTCGTCAAGAATTAATATTTCGGTATTGAAAATGGCTTTTCCGATGTTTGGAAGGGCAGGCCATGCGGCAGGCGAACCCGTTAACTTCAATTCGGTAACCACATGAGCCTCAGTTGGCCCATACTGATTAAATAAAACCGAACCTGGAATATTTGTAAAAAAGCTGACGACCTGCGGCGTAACTTTCAGTTGTTCACCGGCTGTCATTACCTCGATCAAAGACTGAGGATAAATGTTGTTGACAACTGCGGTTTCGGTTAAAGATTGCAATGCTACAAAAGGAAGAAATATTCTGTTAACTTTTTGTCCGTCTATGAGCTTCAATAGCATATGTGCATCAAGCCTGTAATCTTCAGAGATTAATACAAGCTGCCCTCCGATAGTTAGGGTCGCAAAAATTTCCTGAAAGGAAACATCGAAACTAAGCGGAGAGAATTGCAAGGTTTTAGTTCCAAACCCAGCCAATGAGTGCTCTTTTTGCCAAAGTAAAAGATTTATCAAAGCCATCTGACCCATGCATACACCTTTAGGAATTCCGGTGCTACCTGATGTATGCAAAATGTAAATTAAACTATTTTTTTGGGTTTCTATGTCCAGATTCTCGTCTGGAAACCCGGCTGAGTCTCTTATAGCATCCTCAATAAAAAGCGTTTTAGAAGAAAGGTTTGCGTATTTTGCTTCATGTTTTCTGCAAATCATAAAAAAATATGCTTCGGAATTGTCTAATATAAACGTTACTCTTTCCGAAGGGTAGCTAATATCTATCGGTACATAAGCGCTTCCCGTTTTGATGATTGCAAGTAAAGCAATAATCACGTCAACCGACCTTTCCGTTGTTAACGCGATTTTGCTATTTACTTTAATGCCCTTTTCAATCAGGAGTGCAGCCAGCCGATTAGCTTTTGCGTTTAATTCTGAATATGTAAGGCTGACGCCATTAAAACTCAGGGCGGTTGCATTACTATTTAGCTTTACACTATCATTGATTAATTTATTCAGACTAATATTGATATTTCCAGTTAAGAATTCTTGCTGTGCTAAAAACATCTTTTGGTTAATTGAGATGAATTGATATTAAAACTTAATGTGCTCTTGCTAAATCTAAAAAATGTGAAATTTATACACAAATATTTAAATTACAAGTGGCAGACTTGATAATGAGTGATTTGAGGTTTTAAAGACGCTACAATTACTCTGCAATAATTTCTGAATAAAATTTTATTGCGTAAATTCTGTAAATCCGGTACTATTTTGAGATTGTCAATCATGATAGAGAGTAGTTGACTTAAATTATTTCACTGGCAGTCTTGTTAATTACTACCACTGCATTTGTTTAATAGGGTTTGACGTTAATTTTGCGTATTAATTCGTACAATTCAAATATAGCAAAAAGCTATTTATATTATCGTATAAAATATGTTATAGTCGTGCCGACTGTAAATTTAATTCATTTCAGATGTATCTTTTAGCATATTAAACGTTTTTGCACAACCGAAATCAAGCACAAAAGAACTTAAACTTTTTTAAAGCTTAATACCTAAGTTGATGTGATAAGTGCGTATTTATGCTGCAATTCCTAAACGGCCAGTGTTACCAGTATTGAAAAAAAAATGAAACAGGTTTGGAAAAGAGAAAGGGGCTTAAATCCATAAGCCCCAATAAACCAAACAAACTATTTATGAAGTTTTAATATAACCATCAAGCAATTAATTTGTTTTAAAAAAAAGAGATTAAAATTAATTAATCTCTTTTAGTGTTAATTTAAATCGTCCCGTTGATTTATTCCTAACGAAACAAACCTCTCTAAATAATTGCGTTAAAACAATACCAAGTATTTGGTATTTTCAGCTTGCAACTTTTAAAATAAATTAAGTTGTGCAGGTTGATGCAGAAGCGGGTTGAAATTGTAAGTTTCGGCTGAAAGCGGTTCAGCACTGACGTAATGAAGCGGGCTTTCCTCGTATCGTGAGGCGACACTAACAAAAGTTTTACCTGCAACCGCTTTAAATAAATTCTCAACTAAAACTGGGTCGTTGTTGTCTTTAGATAAGTGGCTCAGTAAAAGATGACTCATAAATTCAGGTTTATGTGCCTGAAAAAGTGCCAAAGCCTCCTTATTTGATAAATGGCCTCTTCCGCTGGTTATCCTGCGTTTCAAATAATAAGGATAGCTACCATTTTGAAGCATTTCTGTATCGTAATTTGCTTCCAGAAATGCGGCATGGCACCGTTTAAACTGTTTAACCAAGCGCTCGCAAACTGTGCCGATATCTGTAAAAACGCCAACACATACATTACTAAAATCAACTGTGAAACTATAAGGATCTGCCGCATCGTGAAATTTGGAAAATGCAGAAACCTTTAAGCCACCAATGGAAATGGTATCTAAATGCTTGAAAGAAAAAGTGTTCGATTCGTTTAAAAGTAACCGGCTGCTCTTTAGCGTATTAGCTGAGATGTAAACTGGAAGGCTATATTTTTTCGATAACACTGCGAGGCCTTTAATGTGGTCGCTATGCTCATGAGAAATAAAAATTGCCTTTATTTTGCTTATTGATAAGCCGAGTCTTAAAAGTCTTTTTTCGACTTCTTTACAGGAAATGCCGACATCGATTAATACCGCTTCATTGCTGTTTCCAACATAGTAGCAGTTGCCGTTACTGCCAGAATTAATTGATGTAAAATATAATGCCATTTCTCATCGCAAATTTAATGCTATTTAAATGTTATGGCAAAAATAGATTTTAACATTTTAATCCTCATGAACAACAAGTTTACAATCCACCATTATCTTTTGGTAATTGTCCAGGTCGATTTCTTTATTGATTAACTTAAGTAACAGGCTTATTGCGTTTTCACCAACTGATTCCGGGTTTTCTTCTATAGAGGCAACAGGTGGCGAATCGAGATAGCTGATAAAGGAGTTGTTTCCGAAACCAACACATTCAATCTCGTTAATGTTTGGGTGTTTAATGTTTCGAAGGTATTTAATGGCATCAAAAAGAATAGGTTCTTTAAAGGCTACAATTGCCGTGGGGTTATTTGCTGGTTTTGCAAACAGATTTTTTATAGCTGAAATTGTATTTTCCTTATCGAAATCTGTGTACGCGACTAAATCCGCATCAAACGAAAGGCCATTATCTTTAAGGGCGTTGATATAGCCATTAAACCGGTCGTGCGTAAAGTTGATCATTTTTGGGCCACCGATGTAGGCAATCTTTTTATGCCCTCTATCTATTAAAAACTTTGTGGCCTGGTAGCAACCTTGAAAGGTATTGCCTAAAACCTTATGGCAATTTAGGTTAAAGCTCGGGTTACGCGTATAGTAAACCACCGGAATGCCAAGGTTTTCAAATTGATCTAAGTGTGAAAAATCCTGGGTGTTTTTCGAAATTGCAACGATAAGGCCGTCAACGCGACTTCTTAAAAGCATGTTAGCCGATTGAATCTCTTTCTGCAAATCATCGTGCGATTGGCTGATGATGATATTGTACCCGTTTTGAGTGGCAAACTGTTCCACACCGTAAATACTTCTCGTAAAAAAGTGATCGAGCAGATTTGGCAATATTACCCCAATAATTCTTGATTTCCGTTCCTTTAGGTTTATAGCCGATTTATTAGGGGTAAAATGTAAATCGCGGGCCATTTCCTGTACACGCTTCTTCGTATACTCATTAATAGTTGGGTAATTATTTAAGGCCTTTGATACTGTTGATACTGACATCTTTAACTTTTCAGCTAAGAACTTAAGCGTAACAGGGGTATTATTCATCTTCTTTTCCAATCTCAATGCATAGATAAGAAAAAAAAAGCAAATTATTTCAAACGTTTGAAATCTATTAGAACCGAATTATATGCGTTTTTGGGTATTTAGAAACGCTTTTATGATTCAAGCTTTTATAAATTCGTTATCGCTATCAATAACTAACCAAGTAAACAAGATGAAATTAATCCATATCAACTCAGTCCCAAAAGCTGTCGCTTATCAATTACCAAATTCCAGAGCAACCGAAAGGCCGGTTTTGCATCCAAAATGTTACGATTTTAAGGCAGATTAATCCAACCATTCGGCGATTTGAGCTTATAAAAACGAAAGCTTTCTTTCCATTTTAAGCCAAAGCCAAAAGCGATTTAAAATTAGGTTTCTAATATTCTGACTGATGGTTTTAGTCCTTCAGTATTATTATGGCCATGCCCAAACTATGCCTAAAAATTTTTACCAGATAGATTAAATAACAACAATAATTATGGATAAACTTTACTTTCTGAAAAGGATTTTATTAGTCGCACCGTTCTCAGGAACGCAGCGGTCAAAAATTCTGTGTGTATTGCTTTTTCTAACCACATTTTCGATTTCCGCCTTTGGGCAGTCGCTGATTTCTGGGGTAGTAAAAGACAACAAAGGGGTTACCATGCCCGGTGTTAGCGTTCGCGTAAAAGGCACGCCTGGCGGAGTCGTAACAGACAACGACGGCAAGTTCGCCATTCGGGCGAATGAAAATGCGGTTCTAACCTTCGTTTACATTGGCTTTGTAACTAAAGAAGTTTCAGTAAACGGCAAAACAACCTTAACTGTCGTTTTGGAAGATGATTCTCAGGGACTTGACGAGGTTGTCGTTGTAGGCTATGGTGCTCAGAAAAAATCGACCCTAACAGGTGCAATTGCACAAATAAGCACCGAGGAGATTATGAAATCGCCTACGCCTAACCCAACCAATAGTTTAATTGGGCGTTTGCCTGGGTTGCTAGCCGTGCAAACCAGCGGGCAACCGGGCGCTGATGGTGCACAACTAAAAGTTAGGGGCGTGGCAACTTATGGCGTTAACAACTCGGCCATTGTTGTGGTGGATGGAGTGGAAAGGCCCAGCTTTTCTGATGTAGATGCCAATGAAATTGAAACCATTACGGTGCTGAAAGATGCCGCATCTACAGCCATTTACGGTATCCGTGGCGCAAATGGTATCATCGTGGTTACCACTAAACAAGGTAAAATTGGTGCGCCTAAAGTAACTTATACCGGAAACTTTGCCTTGCAAACTTATACAGGTTTAGCTGTTGGTTTGCCATCGTTGGAAAACGCCACGTTATTAAACCAATCCTATATTAACGATGGTAAAACCCCTTATTTTTCTGATGCTGACATCCAAAAATTCAGAGATAAATCAGACCCGATTGGTTTTCCAGATGTACAATGGTTTGATTACCTGACTAAAAAATATTACACTCAAACTCAGCACAACATCAACATTAACGGCGGAACAAAAGTTGCGAAATACTTCGTTTCTGCAGGTTATGCATTTCAGGATGGTATTTTCAAAAAGTTCGAATCGCCATATGGCATTAATACCGTTCCAAATTATAACCGGTACAATTTCCGTTCGAATGTGGATTTAACGCTTAATAAAGATTTTACCGTGGGCATTAAACTCGGCGGCAGATTTGCCGACCGTTACCAGCCTGCAGGTTTAAGATCATCGTCTGCGTTTTCTTACGATACTATCGAAGGTATGATTTCCCGGATCCTTCAGGTTCCTTCTTATGCGTACCCGGTAACTTTGCCCGATGGACGAATAACGGCCAACCCGAATATCGGAACAAACATCTGGAATCCTTATGCGGTGTTAACCAGATTTGGAACCCGTAATGATGAGAATAACACCATTGAAAGTACATTCAACTTAAATTACAAGCTTGATTTTATTACCAAAGGCCTGGGTTTCAAAACTGTTTTCGGTTACGATTCTTATTACTCAAATATTGAAAGAAGAAACGCGAACTGGGCTGCCTACGTTTATAATCCGGCAACCGGCCAGGCAACTTTATCAACAGATACAAGAAACCGTGATGAGCCTTTAGGCGCTGTGCAAGATGGCGGTGTTACCGAAGGCAGCACAAACATGAACCTTCAGGCCGGTTTTGATTATAACCGCAGTTTTGGAAAACATGGTGTAAGCGCATTATTGTTGGGTACCAGGCAATTAATAAAATCGACTGGTACAACTGCTTTTACAGCGCCACCAAGAGCTTCGCAGGGTGTTGCCAGTCGCGTGACTTATAACTACGATGAGCGTTATTTTGCTGAATTTAACGCTTCTTATAATGGTTCAGAAAATTTTGCTGAAGGTTTGCGTTATGGTTTTTTCCCTGCTGTATCTGCTGGCTGGACTTTAACTAATGAACCATTCTGGAAAAAGAATAATATTTTAACGTACCTTAAAATAAGGGGTAGTTTCGGCCTTGTTGGTAACGACAGGATTTCGAACGATCGTTTCCTGTTTTTAACCAATTACTCTACCAACCCGGTAAACAGCGCTCAGGCAGCTCCTTTTGGTAATCCAAACTCAATTACAAGTTATCCCACTTTGTGGATAAGCGACCCGCAATTTTTTGGTGCATCAATTAATGCTTTGGGTAATCAGGCCGTAACCTGGGAAACTGGCACAAAACGCAATATCGGCTTCGAAGCCCGTTTGCTAAAAGATAACTTTAAGGTAACGGTCGACTTTTTCGATGAAACCAGACGAGACATTCTGACGACACCACTTAGTGGCCTTGCTTTATTTGGCCACAGTTATCCAAACCTGAATAGGGGAATTGTTTATAATAAAGGCTACGAGGTAGAACTGGATTATCAAAAGCAAATCGGTAGCGTTACGGTGGGATTGAACGCACAGCTTAGCTATGCAAAAAATAAGATTATTGAAAACGATGAGCCGGACGGTTTGCCTTTTTCTGTTGCAAGGAAGGGTACGAGTGTTGGGCAGTATTTCGGATACAAAACAGACGGATTTTTTCAATCGGCTGCCGATATTGCTGCTTCGCCCAAATTGCAGGGCTATAATCCAATTCCAGGCGATTTAAAGTTTAAAGATTTAGATGGTGATGGTGTAATTACCAGCTTAGACCAAGACAAAATCGGCTACACAAACACGCCGGAGTATGTATACAGCTTTAGTCCGAGGATTATTTATAAAGGCTTTACGCTTTCGGCATTATTTCAGGGAGTTGCCCACGTAAGCTCGAATGTAATTCTTAATGAGCAGAACAATGGTCAGCAGATGTACGACTTTATGCTTAATGCATGGACTCCGGCAAACGCAGCAAATGCTGACTGGCCTGCTTTACACGCAAGGGGAACAGCATCGCTTAATTATGCTTTAAATGATTTCACCCTTCAAAACTCTGCTTATCTGAAAATAAGAAATGTTGAGTTTGCGTGGAATTTTCCAAAACAATGGTCTTCTGCACTAAAACTGGCAAACGTAAGGCTGTTTTTACAGGGTCAAAACCTTTACACGTGGACTAAATATAAGTTCTACGTAGACCCTGAAAACGTGAATACCATTAATACGGCCTTTCCATTACAGGCGCTTTACCCAACATCAAGGGTTTATAATATTGGTTTAAATGTTCAATTCTAATAAGATGAAAAACTACAAAATATTTACAGCAATAGCTTTTTTACTGTTGTTCTCCGCTTCCTGCAAGAAAGACTATCTGGAACGTACACCAGGCGTGGCAATTAGTGAGGATGAAATTTTCGCCGATCCGGCGCTGGCAGCAAGGTTTGCCGACAACGCGTATAACTATTTAATTACAAAATATGTTCGCTTTAACGATCACCGTGGTTGTACAGCACAGGCATCTGATGAAGCCGTTTCAGGCAACTCTGAAGGTTCGGTTACCTCATTAAACCGTGGTTTATACCATGATCATTCTAATGGCCCATCGCTGAATGACATTTACGGCGTTTGGAAGTTAATGTATGCAGGCATTGCCATTCACAACAAAATGCTTGCAAGAATTGGCGAAGTGCCACCATCACCAAATGCATCGGTTCCAATTTTCGACCCGGTAAGGGTTGAAGGCGAGATGCGCTTCTTACGTGCCTTGTCATATTTCGAGCTTACAAAAAGGTTTGGCGGAGTGCCAATTATCGACAAGGTGTACGGCGTTAACGATGCTATTAACCTGCCAAGGAAAACTTATGCCGAGGTAACACAATTTATCATCAACGATTTAAATATTGCAATTACTAAACTTGGTGATGATGCTGCATATGGACCATCTAACTATGGCAGACCAACAATTGGAGCTGCACAGGCACTAAAAGCAAGAGTTTTGCTTTATGCTGCAAGCCCGTTAAATAATCCATCAAACGATAAAACCAAATGGCAGGCTGCGGCAGATGCTGCGAAAGTTTTGATGGATGGAAGATACGATTTGCAAAATACTTACGGTGATTTGTTGAACCTGCCTTCGTCTCCGGAGTACATTATGATTCGCATTAAAGGCAATACGCCTCTATCGGGAGAAATGATGCAGGATTTTTCTATGTCGCCAGGTTCCGGTGGTGCTCAGGGGCAGATGAATCCAACTCAAAATCACGTAGATATGTATGATATGGCGAACGGTAAAGCCATTACCGATCCAACTTCGGGTTACAATCCACAAAAACCTTACGAAAACAGAGAGCCTCGGTTTTACGATAATATAATCTACAACGATCGCCCTTGGCAGGGTGGTAAAATAGAAATGTGGTCTACTGTTGATGCACAAGGCAGAACACTTTACGGAAAGGATTACAACCCAACCATTACGTACACAGCAACCCGTTATTATTGCAAAAAATACTGGCCGGAAGTTTACAGAACTGTTGGCGGAAGTACAACTTTGCTTAATTACATTTATTTCCGCTACGCGGAAATGATGCTGAATTATGCTGAAGCGCAAAATGAGGCTGTTGGTCCAGACCAATCTGTTTATCAGCAACTTATAAAAATCAGAACACGTGCAGGAATTTTGCCTGGAACAAACAATTTATACGGCTTAAAAGCCGGGATGACCCAGGATGAAATGCGTGCGGCCATCAGGCATGAACGGGCAATTGAACTTGCGTTTGAAGACCACCGCTGGTATGATATTATGCGCTGGAAAGCAGGTGCGCAAACAATTGCTGTTCCAATGAAAGGGATGGATGTTGTAAAAAATACCAACGGTTCATTTACTTATACGCCCTTTGTTTTAACCTCAACTTTTCAAAAGACATGGTCTGAAACTCAGAATCTTTATCCAATCCCGAGAGCGGAAATTTACAAGAGCAAGGGTGTTTTGTTACAAAATCCGGGGTGGGAATAGTTAGTTAATCAGTATAACGCTAAAAGATTTTTTCAATATGAAATTTATTAAATCAAAATATATTATTTGTCTGATGCTTGTTTTGGCAGGAATGCTGAGCGCATACGGACAAAAGCCCGACGAAGCGGTAACGGTAAAAGGACGCGTAGTTGATAAAGACAAGAAGCCTGTTCCGGGGGTTGCCATCACAATCCAGGAAGACAAAACAAATAAGTCGGTTTCTACAGATGCATCCGGTAACTTTTCTATCGATGCCACCACCAGTGATGTTTTAGTGTTTAAGTTTGTTGGTTTTGGAACTGTTCTTAAACCGGCTGCAGAAATAAACAATAACGATGTAATTTTAACCAGGAGCTTAATTGATGCCGGTGACGATGATAATGTTTACATTCCTTTTGGTGTTAGAAAAAGGAGGGAAGTAACTGCTACCATTAGCACCATTACTACAGAAAACCTGCCTCAAATTCCATCATCATCATTAACTAATGTTTTTACAGGCAGAATTCCTGGCCTGGCCGTTTATCCAAGTGGTTCTCAGCAACCGGGCTACGATGTTTCCAGCTTTCTGGTTCGCGGCCGTTCATCGTACAACAGTAACCAGGAGCCACTGATATTGGTTGATGGAATTGAAAGAGATTTTACGGCAATGGATTTGGGTGAAATTGAAAGTGTTAGCGTGTTAAAAGATGCTTCAACACTTGCATGGTATGGAATGTATGGTGCAAATGGCGTAATTTATGTAAAAACCAAACGCGGTAGCGCAACAAGCACCAAAGTTACGTTCGATGCGCAGGCTGGTTTACAGGCACCTTTGCAAATTACCCAGCCGCTGGATGCTTATACCTATGCAAGTCTTTATAACGAAGCATCAGTAAACAGTGGCGGTGCTGCGGTTTACAATCAGGCTGCCTTGCAGGCTTACCAGGATGGGTCGGACCCGATAAAGTACCCAAACAACAATTTTGTTAGAGATTTTACAAAGAAAGTTGCACCAACACAGCGCTATGTTGCATCGGTTACCGGTGGAAATGCTTTTATAAAGTACTACACTTTATTGAGTGCATACCAGCAAGGTGGTTTTTATAAAGGTGGCAATAACGAAGCTTACGATGCAAATACAGATTTTAACCGATATAATTTACGTACGAATATCGATTTGCATGTTAACAAAAATTTGGACGTTGCGCTTGATATCGGCGGTCGGATTACGAATTTAACATTCCCAAATGCAGGTACGGGTACGTTCCTAAATGCCGTTTATTCAACGCCTGCAAATGCTTTTCCAATTTTAAATCCTAATGGTTCTTATGGCGGAACTTCCATTTTCTCACAAAATAATCCTTTGGCAATGTTGCAGGCAAGGGGTGCCAGTACAGATTTAATGCGTAACATGTTGGCAACCATCAGTGCCCGCCAAAAAATGGATGGCATTTTAAAGGGCCTTTCGGCGGAAGTATTTTATGCTTATGATATTGCAGGTTTGTACCGTTCAGGTTTTTCTGAAACTTACGCTACTTCAGAACTTGGTGCAAACGGCGTGTACACTACTTACGGTACTGCAACTAAAGTAAATTACCAGGGCAATGCTTTTTCTGGTAACGTAAAGAAGAGTGAATTTTGGGCGGGTTTAGATTACAACCGCACTTTTGGAAAACATGACATTAAGTTTTCTTCGCGGGTTTCGAGGGCTAATCTGGCTTCGTTCGGAAACCTGGATGTAAGGCGCGAGGGTTGGTCTAACAGATTATCTTACGGTTTTATCCAGCGCTATTTTGTTGATCTAACCGCGGGTTACTCAGGTTCTGAAAACTTTGCACCCGGCCGTCGCTACGGTTTCTTTCCTGCAGCTTCAGCAGGATGGATTTTATCTGATGAAAACTTCATGAAAGGGACATCAAAATGGCTTGATTTATTAAAAATCCGTGGCTCTTATGGTATCGTGGGCAATGATGCAATTGGTTCAGCGAGGCGTTTTGCTTTCAACGATTTTTATAGCCGAAGCACCACTGGCTATACTTTCGGAACTGCATTTGCCGGCGTTGGCGGAACAGGACAACTCGCTTTGGCAAATCCATATTTAACATGGGAGAAGGCTTATAAAACCAGTATTGGTTTTGATGCCAGGATGTTAAAACAATCGCTTTCCATCAGCGCAGATTATTTTTACGAAGACAGGAAAAACCTGACAACAGGTTCTTTGTTACCCAGCACCCTGGGCCAGAGTTTAATCTTCGTTAATGAAGGCGAAGCAGAATACAGGGGTTTTGAAACAGGGGTAAATTACAATAAAAGACTTGGAGACGTAAATCTGAACCTTTTCGGAAACTTCACTTATAACGTTAGTAAGATTTTAGCAATCAACGAAGCTGCTAACCTCCCTGCTTATCAGAAATCGCTTGGTCACCCTATTTCGAGTGTTATAGCGCCGTCTGGTACAGCATCAACTAATCCAGGTTATATAAGCTCAATGCTTATATCTGATGGAATATTTCAGAATCAGGCACAGATAAACGCTTCGCCGGTACAGCAATTATCAAGGGAAGTTAAGCCGGGCGATATTAAATACGTGGATCAGAATGCCGATGGTGTGATTAACGATTTAGACCGCGTAAGAACAGATTTCAACTTTGTGCCTAAAGCTTACTTCGGTTTTGGCGCTTCTGTGGCTGTTAAAAATTTCGATTTAAACTTTTTATTTCAGGGAACAAGCGGTCGTTCAATCACCATTCAGCAATTGGTAAATGGGGGTACAGCCAACAACGGCTATCTAAATCAATTCAGTGTAGACAGGTGGACACCAGAAAATCCTAATGCTTCCTATCCACGTTTGCTGTTAACCGACCGTGGTAACAATACTGCAAACTCTGATTTTTGGATACGTTCCGGCGATTACATTCGGTTGAAAAATGTAGAACTGGGCTACTCTTTGTCGCCTTCATTTATCAAAAAATTGAAGATTTCCCAATTGCGTTTTTATGTAAGCGGTCTAAATCTTTTAACATTTGATAAGCTTGGCGATTTAAATATTGACCCTGAGCTTCCGGAATCCGGTTTTGCATCTACCATAGGTTCTATAAACAGTGCATCATATCCTTACATGAAAATTTATTCATTTGGATTGAACTTGAAATTTTAAAAGATAAGACAATGAAAAAAAATATATTTTATCTAATCATCGCTTTTTTAACCTTCCAGGTAACAGGATGTAAAAAAGACAGCTTTCTTCAAGATGGTTCTTTTAGTGGGGGAAACGACATCACCCAGGCGCAGCTTTGGGCAAATCCGGATTATGCCAGGAATTTTTTAAATAATGTTTACGCTGTTTTATCAGATCGATACAATGTAGATAACGCAGGCGCCTTGTTTGCTTCGGGAACGGATGAAGCCGTAAATTCCAATCAGAATTCTTCAATTTTGACCTTAACGAACGGTACATGGAGCGCAGCAAAACCTTTTGATGAGGTTTGGGCAGATATGTATGTTGGCATACGCAAGGCAAATATGTTTATGGAGAATATCGATGGCAGCGCCGTAATTCCATTGGATGAGGTTGTACCAGCCAACGTTGCTGCCAATCAAACTTATGCGGTCCAGGTAGAGCGTTTAAAAGGGCAGGCTTACTTTTTGCGGGCTTTTTTCCAGTTCGAACTTTTAAAACGATATGGCAGCTATGCAATCGTTACGCAAACATTAACGGTAAACGATAACCTTGATTTACCAAGAAATACTTTTCAGCAATGCGTAGATCAGATTTCTAAGGATTGCGAGGAAGCAATTGCAAGATTGCCATTGTCGCCAACAGAATGGAGAACTTCGGATAGGGGCAGGGCGACACAAACAGCTGCAATGGCTTTAAAGGCGAGATTGCTACTGTACGCTGCAAGTCCGCAATACAATCCAGGCAATGATATAACGAAATGGCAGGCTGCCGCAGATGCGGCAAAAAGGTTAATGGATACCGGAAAACACAGCATTTATACCTCATACCCAAACATCTGGTTGTGGAACAATGGTGCATTTAATTCCGAAACAATATTTGCAACATCAACATTAAATACAAATTCTATTGAAGTAAATAATGCCCCTATTAGCTACGATGCCGCAAACGGGCGTACAAACCCGACACAAGAATTAGTTGATGCATTTGAAGTACGCTCTACCGGCCGGCTAATTACTGACGCCAATTCTGGTTACGCTGCAACAAATCCTTATGCAAATCGCGACCCTCGTTTAAATTTTTCAATCATGTACAATGGTTCCACGTTTAAAAATAAGACGGTTGATACCTATGTTGGTGGCAAGGATGGCTTGAACCTAAACATCAACGCCACAAAAACAGGTTACTATCTTCGTAAATATTTGAGCGAAACTGCTGCCTGGGGACCAACGACTACCAACGTTCGCAGGCCATGGATATTTTTCCGCTACGCAGAAGTACTCTTAAACTATGCGGAAGCACTTAATGAAGTACAAGGTGCTGCGGCGCAAACCGAAATATTACGGGTTATTAATCTGATTCGGAACAGAACAGGTGTCCAGATGCCGCTTTTACAAACAACAAACCCATCGGCTAATGGCTATGTTGCACCAACGCAGGCTGAGTTAAGAAAACGGATTAGGAATGAGCGTAGGGTAGAGTTGTGTTTTGAAGAACACCGTTTTTACGATGTTCGCCGTTGGAAAGAGGCCGAGATAACTTTTAACAAAGCGGTAACCGGAATGCGAATTGTACAAACTGCGCCCGCTACATTTACTTACACGCCTTTTACGGTAGAGAACAGGGTTTTCACTCCCAGAAACTATTTATATCCAATCTCGCAGAACGAATTAAACAGATCGCCAGCGTTAGGGCAAAACCCTGGCTACTAATGGTTTTGAAATAGAATAAATTTAAAGTGGACGGTTAAACACCGTCCATTAAATAATTGTTAGTTTTGAATTAGCAATAATTTATCCTTAAACATTTATATCATGCTGAAATCAACCTTTAAAGTATTTTTCATCTTTTTATCGCTTCTTACTTCAATCAGCTACGCCCAGGTTACCTCTATCCAGAATATTCAGGGTAGAAAAATCCAAAGCCTTAATGGCAAATGGAACTACATTATCGATCCGTATGAAAATGGTTACTACGACTACAGGCACGACCCGTTCGACCAATCGAAGACCGGTACTGGTGGTTACTTTGATGACAAGGTTCAGAAAGACAAATCGGAATTGATTGAATATAATTTTGATTATTCGCCACAAATGAATGTGCCCGGAGACTGGAACTCTCAGTCAGAAAAACTGGAACTTTATGAAGGCAACATCTGGCTGCGAAGAAAATTTGATGCAAAACCTGAGAAAGGAAAGAAATACTACGTTTATTTTGGTGCCGTTAACTATGAGGCTCATGTTTACCTTAATGGCAAAAAACTTGGCGTACATAAAGGCGGCTTCACGCCTTTTCAGTTTGATGTTACCAGTTTACTTAAAGCGGGCGAAAATTCGCTTATCCTTAAAGTTGATAACATCAGAAAACAGGATGAAATACCAACCGTTAACACCGACTGGTGGAATTATGGCGGTATCACCCGTGATGTTTTTCTGGCAGAATTTCCTGAACATTTCATCAGCGATTATAAACTGCAACTGGTTAAAGGAAACAATAACCTTCTGAACTTTTCGGTTAAACTTGCTGATGCCACTGCAAACCAGGAGGTGACATTAACGATTCCGGAGTTGAAGCTGGAGAAGAAATACAAAACTGATTCAGAGGGTAAAATCAATGATAACTTTACATGGAACAACCTAACATTCTGGTCGCCAGAAACACCAAAGCTCTACGGCGTAAATATTAAAACAGAAAGAGAAAATATTGATGACAAAATAGGATTCAGAACCATTCAGGTTAATGGCGACAGCATTCTACTCAATGGAAAATCGGTATTCCTGAGGGGTATTTCGATTCACGATGAAAATCCCTTGATTGCTGGGCGGCTTCGCTCGGAAGGCGATATGCGGATGATGCTGCAGTGGGCGAAAGACATGAATTGCAACTATGTTCGTTTGGCACATTACCCGCATAATGAAGAAATGATTCGCCTTGCGGATGAAATGGGTTTACTTGTTTGGGCAGAGGTGCCGGTTTACTGGACCATCAGCTGGACTAACCCCGCTACCTACGCAAATGCAAAACAGCAGCTTACAGATTTAATTGTTCGCGATAAAAACCGTGCAAGCGTTATTGTTTGGTCTATAGGGAATGAAACACCTTTGAGCGATGCAAGACTGAGTTTTATGAGTAACCTGGCAGAAACAGCCCGTTCTTTAGATGATACGAGATTGGTTGCTGCGGCTTTGGAAGTTCACCGCGAAGGTAATTCGATTATTTTAAACGACCCCCTTGGCGAAAAAATCGATTTGGTAAGCTTTAATGAATATGCGGGTTGGTACTGGGGTGGAAATCCATCAGAAATTACAAAATATAGCTTCAATATTAAATATACTAAACCTGTTGTAATAACCGAATTTGGTGGCGACGCACTGGGCGGTTTTCATGCCGATGAAAATACACGCTGGAGTGAAGAGTATCAGGAAGCGCTGTATAAAAACCAGATTACTATGCTTAGTAAAATTGGAGCACTCCGTGGCATGACACCGTGGATTTTAACTGATTTTCGTTCGCCAAGAAGGCAGCATCCCATCTACCAAAATTTCTGGAACCGCAAAGGTTTAATCAGCGAAACAGGTAAAAAGAAGAAGGCATTTTATGTGCTTAAAAACTTTTACGACCAGATGCAGGCTAAATACAAGTAGAGATTATGGCATTAACGAAAATTAGTATTTTAAAAAAGATAATCGTTCCAATTGCGTTGTTGGGTATATCTTGCGCAAAAGATGGCGCTCAGCGCACTCTTGATACGCCACCAATTTCGAATTTTGATTCAACCCTGCAAAAAGACATGCCCTTTAAAATGGGTGCTGCGGTCAACGTTTCTTTAATAAAAAATAATGCTAATTATCGAAATCTTGTTATCAAAGAATTTAACAGCATAACCGCAGAGAATGCAATGAAATTTGCTTCGGTTCATCCGGCAAAAGATACATATAACTTTAACGATGCAGATTATCTGGTCGATTTTGCTTTAGCAAATGGAAAGCGCATTCATGGCCACACGCTAAACTGGTACAAGTCGCTGCCAGATTGGGTAACTAATTTTCAGGGCACAACAGCCGATTGGGAACTTTTACTAAAAAGCCACATCCAAACTGTGGTAGGGCATTTTAAAGGCAAGGTAACTTCTTGGGATGTTGTCAATGAAGCCATAAATGAAGATGGAACGTTCAGGAATAGCATCTGGGTTCAAAAACTTGGCGTAGATTATATTGCCAGAGCGTTTAAATATGCGCATGAGGCAGACCCAAACGCATTACTTTTTTATAATGATTATGGGCAGGAGTTCGGGCCGACAAAGCGTACCGCGATACTTAATTTGGTTAACGATTTAAAAACTAAAGGTATTCCAATTTATGGGATTGGTCTGCAAATGCATACCAGGGTAACGCAGGCGGATAACAACCTGGTAACGGCAATTTCGACAGCTGCTGCCACCGGTCTTAAAGTCCATATTTCGGAACTTGATGTATCGCTTAATCCTGATAATAGCCAATCGATAACTTATACCGCAACGCTGGCCGGGCAACAGGCGGCGAAGTACAAAGCCATTGTTGAGGCTTACAATGCAATTCCAAAAGCACAGCAATTCGGTATTACACAATGGAATGTAACCGATGCCGACAGCTGGATTCCAACAAACTATAACCGAAAGGATTGGCCACTGCCTTTTGATGCTCAATATGAACGCAAAGCAGCTTATCAAGGTATAATAGACGGCGTAAAATAGACAAATCATGAAAAATTACTTAGCATCAGCTTTAATTATTGCCGCTTCTTTTTCTTCAGCTTCAGCTCAGGATAAAAGAATTGAAAAGAAGATCGATTCGGTATTAAAACTGATGACGCTTGATGAAAAAATTGGGCAGCTTAATCAATACACGGGAGACCGCGATGCTACCGGGCCTATCACCAATAATCCTAATAAACTGAAAGACATTAGGGATGGCAAACTGGGCTCTATGCTTAACGTACGTGGCGCTGCTGAAACAAGAGCAGTGCAGGAGGTAGCCATGCAATCGCGAATGAAAATTCCGTTAATTTTTGGTCTTGATGTCATCCATGGGTACCGCGTAACTTTCCCTATTCCACTGGCAGAAGCTGCCAGCTGGGATTTGAATGAAATGGAGAATGCGGCCAGAGTTGCTGGCAGGGAAACCGCCGCCTCCGGCATCCACTGGACATTTGCGCCAATGGTTGATATTGCCCGCGACCCACGCTGGGGGCGGGTAATGGAAGGTGCAGGAGAAGACACTTATTTAGGTTCACAAATTGCACGGGCTCGGGTAAAAGGTTTTCAAGGAAAAGGATTGGGCAATCTTGATGCAATAATGGCTTGTGCCAAACATTTTGCAGCATATGGAGCGGCAATTGCCGGTCGCGACTACAACTCCGTTGATATGAGCGAACATACTTTATGGGAAACTTATCTGCCGCCGTTTAAAGCTGCGGTAGACGCCGGTGCTGCCACTTTTATGAATTCTTTTAATACTTTAAATGGAATCCCCGCTACAGGAAATGCTTACCTGCAACGTGACATTTTAAAAGGACAGTGGAAGTACACAGGCTTTGTGGTGAGCGACTGGGGCTCAATAGGTGAAATGATTGCCCATGGTTATGCCAAAGATAAAGCCCAGGCCGCAGAGTTGGCTATTAAAGCAGGCAGCGATATGGACATGGAAAGCAGAAGCTATTTACCATCATTAGCAAAACTGGTGACCGATAAAAAAGTTCCGATGGCTTTAATTGATGATGCGGTAAGAAGAATTCTTCGGAAGAAATTTGAACTCGGTTTATTTGACGATCCTTATCGCTTTAGCAACCAGACCCGCCAGGAGCAGGAATTGAATTCGCCACAGAACAGGGCAGCATCTTTAAAAATGGCTGAGAAAAGCATCGTATTGCTAAAAAATGAAAAGCAAATTTTGCCCCTCTCCAAAAATCTTAAAAAAATTGCGGTAATCGGTCCGCTTGCAAAATCAGAGAAAGATATGCAGGGCTTCTGGTCGGTTGCTTGGGAAAATGATAAGCTGGTATCTCTCTACGAAGGTTTAAAAAACAAAGTTGGCAATAACACAGAGCTACTTTATGCGAAAGGTTGCAGCATTACCGACTCTTCTAAAACAGGTTTCGCTGAAGCAATTGAAACTG
Organism: Pedobacter sp. AC464; assembly: GCF_979253075.1. Classification (NCBI taxonomy): domain Bacteria; kingdom Pseudomonadati; phylum Bacteroidota; class Sphingobacteriia; order Sphingobacteriales; family Sphingobacteriaceae; genus Pedobacter; species Pedobacter sp. AC464. Next base: position 1,284,630 of record NZ_CEEDBV010000001.1, on the reverse strand, counting down.
CCAAACAAGCTGATGTTGTAATTATTGCTGCCGGAGAAACTTTGGATATGACGGGTGAGGCAAAAAGTAAAACGAATATCCACATCCCTGGAGTGCAGGAAGATTTAATCAAAGCAATACAGGCAACTGGGAAACCTGTTGTTGTTTTACTTATGGCCGGAAGGCCCCTTATTTTCAACTGGACGGCCGATAACGTTCCAGCAATTATGTACACGTGGTGGTTAGGTAGCGAAGCCGGAAATGCAATGGCTAATGTTTTGTTCGGAGATTACAATCCTGCCGGAAAATTACCGATGACTTTTCCAAGAGATGAAGGCCAGATTCCCTTGTATTATAACTATTTAAGCACAGGTCGTCCTTCAAAAAGTGATAAAGACAGGAACTACAAATCAGCCTATCTCGATTCTCCCAACAGTCCGAAATTTGCTTTTGGTTTCGGCTTAAGTTACACAACTTTCGATTACAGCAACTTAAATCTTAGTAAAACGCAAATGGCAATGGGCGAAAAAATTACGGTGAACATAGCTTTAAAAAATACAGGCAAATATGATGGGGAAGAGGTTGTGCAGCTTTACCTGCAAGATAAATTTGCGTCAGTTGTTCGGCCAGTTAAAGAATTAAAAGATTTCCGCAAGGTGATGCTTAAAGCTGGCGAAACGAAAAATATCAGCTTTGTAATTGATAAGGAAAAGTTATCATTTTACAACCAGCAATTGAAATGGGGTGCCGAACCCGGAGATTTCAAATTGATGATCGGAACCGCATCGGACAATATTAAGCTCGAAAAAGATTTCACTTTAACAAATTAAACAAGCAATACATTCTATAATACTAATTCAGTGATAAAAATTACCCCTGCTATTTTTGTTAAAACCCAAAGTCTTTTATTGGCTTTTGTGTTAATTCTTGCCTGCAGTACATCTGTTAATGCGCAAAGAAATATTAGTCTTAATGATGGCTGGATGTTTAAAAAGGAGCATGGAACCAGTGAGAAAATTAACCTTCCTCATACCTGGAACGCATTTGATGTGCTTGATGATGAACCAGGTTACTACCGCGGTTTAGGCATTTACACAAGGTTGTTAAAACACGATGATTCTTTTAAAGGGAAGGAAATCGCTCTGGTATTCAACGGCGTAGCGCAGGAAGCTGAAGTTTTGGTTAACGGACAGTCTGCCGGAAAGCACATCGGAAGTTACACCAGGTTTATCGTTCCCATCACCAAATTTTTAAACTATAAAAATGATTTGATTGAAGTTCGGGCGAATAACCGTTTCAACGAAGACATTCCTCCGCTAACAGCAGATTTTACTTTTTTCGGCGGCATTTACCGGAATGTTAGTTTGCTGGTTACCGAGGCCGTGCACTTTTCAACTGGCGACCATGCCAGCTCTGGTGTTTACATTTCTACGCCGGATGTTTCTGCCGCGAAGGCGAGCGTGCACGTAAGAAGTTTGGTAGATAATGCTTCTTTATCGGCGAAAAAAGTGCAAATTCAAACACGCATTTTCAATGCAGAAGGGAAGGAGATTGCCTCGCAACTCTCTGATGTCAAATTTGCATCAAAGGAAAATAAAGTAGTTGTTCAGGATTTTAAATCCATCAGTCAGCCAAAACTCTGGTCGCCGGAAAACCCCTATCTATACCGGGTTATATCTAAAATTATCGATGCTAAAACGAAAGTTGTTTTGGATGAAGTTTCTAATCCGCTGGGCTTTAGATGGTTTAAATTTGATGCCGAAAAAGGTTTTTTCCTTAATGATAAGCCTGTAAAAATTATCGGTGCCAGTCGCCATCAGGATTACGAAGGTTTAGGTAATGCTGTTCCCGATGCCTTGCAGGTTAGAGATGTTGAGTTGTTAAAGGAGATGGGCGGAAACTTTTTGCGGGTTGCCCACTATCCACAAGATCCAATGGTTCTGGAGGCTTGCGACAGGCTTGGTATTCTTGCATCTGTAGAAATTCCTGTTGTAAACACCATTACTGAAACTGAGGCTTTTACGAGCAATTGCCTGAACATGCAAACGGAAATGATCAGACAAAACTTCAACCACCCAAGCATCGTGATTTGGGCGTATATGAATGAGATATTACTCCGCCCGAAGTTTGCAAATGACAAGCCGAGGCAGCAGGTTTATTACGAAAATATTCGCCAGCTGGCGCAAAAGTTAGATGATTTAACCAGAAAAGAAGACCCTTTACGCTATACAATGTTGGTTAACCATGGCGCCTGGGATGTTTATAACAAAGTTGGTTTAACAAAAATTCCGATGATAGTTGGATGGAACTTGTATTCTGGCTGGTATTCCGGCGTTCCCGCCGATTTTGCGAAGTTTTTAGATCGTCATCATAAAGAGTTGCCGAATGTCCCGTTTTTAGTAACGGAATATGGTGCAGATGCCGACCCTCGGATACGTTCGTTTGAGCCGGTTAGGTTTGATAAAAGCGTTGAGTATGGCCTTAAGTTTCATCAAACTTACCTCAATGCAATGCTTGAGCGCCCGTTTGTCGGTGGTGGTATGGCCTGGAATCTTGCTGATTTTAATTCAGAAACCCGTGAAGAAACAATGCCTCACATAAATAATAAAGGGTTGTTGACCATTGGAAGACAGCCAAAAGATACCTATTTCCTTTATCAGGCTTACCTTTCTGAAAAACCCTTTTTAAAAATAACCTCCTCCGAATGGAAACAGAGAAGCGGTGTTGCAGATTCGGCAAGTTTGGTTAGCTCGCAGAACATTCAGGTTGCCACGAACCAGGCTTCAGCAGAATTATTTCTCAACGGTAAAAGCTTAGGGATAAAGAATGCGGTCGACCATATTTGCACCTGGACAGTTGCTTTTGAAAATGGTAAAAATCAGCTGTCAGTTGTTTCAGGTGCACTCAATGACAATGCTGACATTAACTTTCAGCTACAACCTTTCAAATTTTCTGACCCAATACCGTTTAAAAATATGAACATTCTGCTGGGTTCTAAACGGTATTTTATCGATGAAAAAGAGCAACAGTTGTGGATGCCCGATCAACCTTATAGAACAAATTCTTGGGGATGGATTGGAGGAGAGCCATACAAGGGCACAAACAATAGAATTTTATATGGGAGCGACAAGAATATATTGGAAACTGAAAACGACCCAATTTACCAAACGCAGCGGGTTGGGATAAAGCAATTTAGATTAGACGTGCCAGATGGCGAATATGAGCTGACGCTGCATTTTGCAGAGCTTGTTGGCGGGGATACTAAAGAAGCCCTTGCTTACAATCTGGATAACAACCACAAAAAAGAAGTTGTGGAGCAGCGTATTTTCGATGTCGAAATTAATGGCGAATCTTTTATGAGCAAGCTAAACCTTGCAGCCGATTTCGGATATACAAAAGCTGTAAAGAAGAAAGTACGATTAACCGTTGCCAATAAAAAGGGTATTTCAATCGATTTTACATCCATTGAAGGCAAACCTGTGCTAAATGCTTTACAACTAAGAAGAATCTATTAGGAGCAATTAAAACCAGATGAATAAATTACCTGCACGTATTTTGTCAATTGATGCATTAAGAGCAATAACCATGTTCCTGATGATCTTTGTTAACGATGTTGCAGGGGTTTCAAATATTCCGGCCTGGATAGAACATACTAAGGCAAACGTTGACGGGATGGGCTTTTCAGACCTAATATTTCCCGCTTTTCTCTTCATTGTTGGCTTGTCGTTGCCTTTTGCAATCAACAGCCGGATAAAGCAGGGAAAATCTTTTGCACACATTACGGCTTATATTTTCTTAAGATCTCTGGCACTCATTGTAATGGGTTTTTTTCACGTTAATTTAGAAAATTACAACAAAACCGATGCCTTATTGCCTTACGGTGTATATACAATACTCATTACCTTATGTTTTTTCCTGATTTGGCTTGATTATCCTCAATCAATTTCACGGACAAAAAGAACGGCCTTAATTGGCACCGGTGTTGCTGCCCTAATTGCAATGGCAATCATTTACAAAGGAGGAACTACAGCGCATCCAGAGGGGCTGAAGCCACATTGGTGGGGTATTTTGGGGATAATTGGTTGGGCTTACCTGGTAACAGCGTTTACTTACCTGCTCTCTAAAGGGAAACTCTGGTTATTAATTCCTTCGTTTTTAGTTTTCAGCGCCATAAACGTACTTACACATATGGGCATTTTGACGCTGAAAATAGGGCTCATCGGCGACGCGTCTTCAATAACGCTTATGCTAGGTGGCGTTTTAATCTCCACCCTTTACACCTTATTAATTGCGAAAGGAAAAGATACAAACTTTTGGATCCTATTGAATTTAGCCGGCGCACTTTCAATTATCTTTGGTTCATTTATACGCCCGCTTTCGGGTGGTATCTCCAAGATCTATGCCACACCGGCCTGGGTGTTTATTTGCATGGGCATTACCATTCTTGCTTTCGAGTTGCTGGTTTATATTGTGGATTCAAGGCAGCAAAGAAACCTTTTCAAATTGATTAAACCGGCTGGCACAAGCACGCTAACCTGTTACCTGATACCTTACATTCTGTATGCCTTCTTTGGTCTCATTCATTTCCATTTCCCGCATTTTCTGAATACCGGGACCGGAGGAATTATAAGATCCTTTTTAATTGCTTTTTTGGTTATCGCCATTGTTTCCCTATTAGAAAAAAAGAAGCTCCGTTTAAGTATTTAATATTTTATGATGTTTAAAAGTTCGAAATATATATGTTTAATAATTCTGTTGTTTACCAGCTACTTAGCATCTGCACAGCAAAGTATTAGGTTAAATAAAAACTGGGAATTTTTAAAACAGGATTTAGGTGGAATCTGGGAAGCTGTGCGCCCAGTTGGTGTCGGAAATCCTGAAGCTGTACCGCTTTGGCAAAATGTAAATCTTCCGCATTGCGTAAATGCCGAAGACGCTGTTGATCCTGATGTAAATTATTACCAGGGTCCGGCCTGGTACCGTACGCAACTCAGCATTGCAAATCCTCATCCAAACGGCAGAACGCTTTTGCATTTTGAAGGTGCCGGACAAAAAACGGAAGTTTATGTTTACACTACTAAAGTTGCTACCCACGTTGGCGGTTATGACGAGTGGACTGCAGATATCACAGAAGCTGTTGAGGCTTTTAAGAAAACTGATGCCTTTAAAAAGCAGTTCAAAGGCAAAGTGCCTGTTTCCATTCGAACAGATAACTCAAGAGACCTGGAAATGATTCCTTCAGATTTATCAGACTTTAATGTTTACGGTGGCATTTACCGCTATCTAAACCTGGTTTATGTACCTGCCTTGTCTGTAGATAAGATGTTTGTTAAAGCTGCTGTAGATTCGTTGGGTAAAACGGGTACCGTTACGGTTACAGCAAGGTTTTACAATCCTTCGAAAGTCGGCAATGCAGACCTGAACTTTAGGCTCCTGGACCCAAATGGAAAAGTAGTTTTCAAAGCAGTCAAGCGGTTGACTAGTCTTTCAGGTGATTTGGAGATATCGTCAATTACGATAAAGAAGCCAGTGCTGTGGACCACCGAAAAACCGGTTCAGTATACTTTAGCTTACGAGGTAATTTCTTCTGGTGGAAACTCTAAAAGCGAGGAGAGAGTAGGCTTCCGAAACATCAACTTTGTTGAAAAAGGGCCATTTAAATTGAATGGAAAGCGTTTGCTACTCAGAGGAACACATCGCCACGAAGACCACGCTGGCCTTGGCGCTGCGATGACCGAAGATCTTATCAGGAAGGAAATGGTGATGATGAAAGACATGGGAGTAAACTTTATCCGTTTAGGCCATTATCAGCAATCTAGAATTGTGTTAAATCTTTGCGACAGCCTCGGTATTTTAGTTTGGGAGGAAATTCCCTGGTGTAGAGGCGGTTTAGGCGGCGATGTTTATAAAAATCAAGCCAGAACCATGCTGAAAAACATGATTGAACAGCATTACAACCATCCCTCAATTATCATTTGGGGCCTGGGAAATGAAAATGACTGGCCAGGAGATTTCCCTGAATTCGATAAGGAGAAAATCAGGACTTTTATGAAGGAGTTAAACGACACGTCGCACAAGCTGGATTCTTCTCGTTACACCGCGATCAGGCGATGTGATTTTTGCAGCGATATCGTTGATGTTTATTCGCCTTCAATATGGGCAGGATGGTATCGTGGTGCATATACTGACTACAAACAGGTTTCGATAGACGAATTTAAGAAGGTTAAACGCTTTTTACATGTAGAGTGGGGCGGCGATAGTCATGCCTTGCGTCATTCGGAAAATCCGGACAAGGCTTTAAGTAAAATTAAGACCGGTGGCAGTGCCGATGAAAGGGCAGGCGATGCCTCGCTCTATGGCGGTGCGGCCCGGATTTCAAAAGACGGCGATTGGAGCGAATCATACATCACAAACCTTATCGACTGGCATTTGAAAGAGCAGGAAACAATGCCTTGGCTAAGTGGAACTGCTTACTGGCCGTTCAAAGATTTTTCTACGCCTGTAAGGCCGGATAATCCTGTGCCTTATATGAACCAGAAAGGCGTTGTGGAACGCGACTTAACAAAAAAAGAAGCCTATTATGTCTTCCAGTCATACTGGACTAACAAGCCAATGGTTCATATTTATGGGCACACATGGCCAATTCGTTGGGGCGACGCCGGCGAAGAAAAGATGGTAAAAGTTTACTCTAATTGTAGTGAAGCCGAAATATTCTTGAATGGAAAATCTTTTGGTACCAAAAAACGGAATAGCCAGGATTATCCCGCTGCAGGTTTGCGGTGGAACCTGCCATTTGTAAACGGCGGGAATGTTGTAAAGGTAGTGGCTAAAAAAGGGAATGAAATTGTAACCGATGAAATCAAGTTCATATATCAGACCGCGAAATGGGGCAAGCCTTCAACTATGGAGTTGAAAAAGATTAGTGAGGTTGGGGGGATAGCGACACTTGAAGTTAAGCTTTTTGATGATAAGGGTGTTCAATGTTTAGATGCCGTTAACTGGATGAACTTTGGTTTAACCGGCGATGGTAAATTAATCGATAACCTTGGCACCTCCTCCGGCTCAAGAAAGGTACAGGCTTATAACGGACGGGCGATAATTTCTGCCGATTTAAAAAGCGGTAAAAGTGTTGTATCTGTAAAATCGGATTGTCTGCCAACTGTTTTTGTAAATTTATAACGATGAAGAAAATAATATCCTTCACAATAATCTGCGTTCTGTACTTAGGCGCCACTTCATTTAAGTCTTTAACTGAGAATACGCAAAGATTTGATTTAAAGCGTGAAGCAACATCGGTTTTGAAGAAACAAATTCTAGCTGAAGCGGCTTGGGCATTGCTGCAAAAGCCAGTAACAGTCACCGCTGCGTCTTCGCCAAGGAGCGCTGGTGGTAAGCATGATTTCTTCTCTGAGGCTGATTACTTCTGGCCTGATGCGAAAAATCCGGATGGTGCTTACATCAACAGAGATGGTTTAACAAATCCCGATAATTTTCTCGAACACAGAAAAGCAATGGTTCGTTTTAGTAAAATCATTGGTGCACTGGCGTCGGCTTATCAAGTTACAGGTGATGAGAAATATGTAAAACATGCAGTTCTTCATCTCAAAGCGTGGTTTGTAAATAGTGAAACGCTAATGAATCCAAATCTACTCTTCGCCCAGGCTGTCAAAGGCAAGTTCACTGGCCGTAACTACGGAATTATCGATACCATTCATTTAATGGAGGTTGCGCAGGGGACACTTGTTATGGAAAATGCGAAAGTCTTTGATAAGGCAACGCTTAAAGCCGTAAAGGGATGGTTCTCCGAGTATATTTTGTGGCTGAACACGTCTAAACCTGGCATTCAGGAAAAGACGGTGAAAAATAACCATGCAACTTGCTGGGCTATGCAAGTGGCATCTTTTGCAAAGCTTTGTGGCGATAATAATATGTTGGATTCGATAAGGACAAATTTTAAAAGCAACTTATTGCCAAACCAAATGGCCGTAGACGGAAGTTTTCCCCTGGAACTTGCACGTACAAAACCTTACGGCTACTCTATTTTTAATCTTGATGCGATGACCATGCTTTGCCACATATTATCAACGCCAGACAATAATCTTTGGCGTTTCGAAACTGCAGATGGAAAATCCTATAAAAAAAGGAATAACTTATCTTTATCCGTTTGTAGCAGATAAAGGCAATTGGCCGCTTAAACCAGATGTTATGTATTGGAACGACTGGCCGGTTGCACAACCTTTTTTAATTTTTGGTGCAAATGCTTATGGCGAACAGACTTGGTTTGCCACCTGGAAAAAATTAGAACACAACCCTCAGGTAGAAGAGGTGATAAGAAATCTACCAATTCGCAACCCCTTAATCTGGTTATAATATGAAACTAAAAATTAAAATAGCGCTTGTATCAGTACTGTTTGTCAGTACAGTTAAAGCACAAAAAACTGATGTTGCAAAGGCCTTCTCATCAGCAGCAAAACAGACAGATTTGCTTGTTAAAAATGTCGATTCTGCCAGAAAAGTGAAGCCGAATCTCGTGTCGCCAAGAACTGTTGAGAACGGCCAGTTTAAAATGGTTATTTCGAAAGACTGGACCAGTGGGTTTTTCCCTGCCGAACTTTGGTATTTTTATCAATACACCAAGGATAAGAAATGGCTAAATTTGGCAAAGAAATACACAGAAGACATTAAAAAAGAGCAGTTTAACCGCGGTACCCACGATTTAGGCTTCATGATTTACTGCCCGTTCGGAAACGGTTATAAAATGACGAAAGATACCGCCTATCGTTCCGTAATTATACAGGCTGCTAAGTCACTTTCTACACGTTTCAATAAAACTGCCGGTGTTTTAAAATCCTGGGATCATAATGGCGATAAATGGAAATACCCGGTAATTATTGATAATATGATGAACCTGGAACTGCTTTTTGAAGCTACAAAATTTACCGGCGACTCTTCATTTTACAAAATCGCAACTGCTCATGCCGACAACACGATTAAGAATCACTTCCGTCCTGATTTCAGCTCGTACCACGTAATTGATTACGATACCGCACAAAACGGACACATTCTACAAAAAATTACAGCGCAGGGTTATGCCAATGAATCTGCTTGGGCCCGCGGCCAGGCATGGGCCTTGTACGGTTATACCATGTGCTTTCGAGAAACTAAAAATAAATTATACCTTGCTCAGGCAGATGGTATTGCAAACTTTATTTTAAGTTCGAAAATAACGCCTGCCGATGGCATACCATACTGGGATTACAACGACCCGCAAATTCCTAATGTTTCAAGAGATGCATCAGCGGCCGCGATAACAGCATCTGCACTTTATGAACTTGCCGGCTACAGCAAAGAAGGAAAAAAGTATAAGGCGGCAGCCGATAAGATTTTGTATTCTTTAAGTACTAAGTACACGAGTAAACCTGGTGCAAATTATGGCTTTATATTGGAGCACAGCACCGGCCATCGTCCGGCAAAGTCGGAGGTAGATGTGCCGATTAACTATGCTGACTATTATTTCCTTGAAGCTTTATTACGAAGCAAAAAATAAGTCTATATGAAATTATCATCGGTCGTTACGCTTTTGGCGCTGGTAGGCTCGGTTGCGCTTACCGCGATGCAGTCTGATAAAAATGCCAAGAGAAAGGTGGTTATTGGTTACGTTGGTGGCTATAAAGGATTGGCAGATTTAAGCCGTATTGATGCAAAAAAGTTAACGCATATCAATTACGCCTTTGTAAATATTAAAGAAAACAGGGCTTTTTTGCAGCGTGAAGGAACTGATACGTTAAATTTCCAAAATCTGGTTAAGTTAAAACAAGTTAATCCAGAGCTGAAAATTTTGATTTCAATAGGAGGCTGGTCATGGAGTGAAAATTTTTCTGACGCCGCTCTTTCTGACACCTCAAGAAAAGCCTTCGCCCAAAGTGCCGTCAAAATCATTGACAGGTATAAGTTAGATGGTGTAGATATTGACTGGGAGTATCCGGGTATTCCTGGTGAGGAAGGCAATGTCTATCGCCCAGAGGATAAAGAAAACTTTACGCTAATGCTTAAGGAACTCCGTGTTGCGCTGGATGTGCTGCAGAAAGAAAGAAATGAAAAGAAATTGCTGACCATCGCCGCCGGTGGTTTTAGAAATTTCATCGACCACACCGAAATGGATAAAGTACAGCAATATCTGGATTATGTAAACCTTATGACTTACGATTTCTACAACGGCGCTATTGCGGGTCATCACACTAATCTTTATCCTTCTGCGAAATTTCCTTCGGCGCATAGTGCAGATAATACCTTCAAAGAATTTGTTGCCGCCGGTGTACCCGAAAATAAACTGGTGATGGGGATTGCTTTTTACAGCAGGGCCTTCACATTAAAAAATAACTCAACAAATGGTTTAGGTGATTCTGTTTTAACGGGTTCTTATGGAAAGGGTTATACTTTTTTAAAAGATAGTTTAATTAATAAGAATGGATTTAATGCCTTTGTAGATAAGGAGGCAAAAGCACCTTACATTTTCAACTCCGGAACAAAGGAATTCATGACTTATGATGATGAGGAATCGGTGAAGGAGAAATGTAAATATGTACTCAAAAATAATATGGCAGGTGTTATGTTTTGGGAATATTCTTCAGACGTAAATGGCTATCTATTGAACCAAATTAACAAAACTTTAAAGTAGCATCTGCACAATTAATTTTATAATATTGCAACAACAACCTCTACTATAAACGAGCCAATCCCATGAAACAAAAATTAAGTCTGCTATTAATTTTAGCTACTGCCTACACCGCAGACGCACAATTAAAAAAAGCAACAAAACCCATGCAAAGCTATTCGGTTAGCAACAAAAAGGTATCGGTATATGTTACCGCCGAAAATTCTGACTATCGCATTCGCAAAACCGAAACGTTAAGTTTTAGCGAAAACAGACAGCCCTTCGAAACAGAGCCATGTGTGTTTATAGACCCAACAGTCAGGTATCAAACAATGATTGGTATTGGTGGTGCATTAACTGATGCGTCTGCAGAAACCTTTGCGAAGCTCTCGAAAAAAAATCAGGCTGAACTGATGGAGAAATATTACAACCCGACCAGTGGAATTGGTTATACTTTAGCCCGGACAAACATTGCGAGCTGCGATTTCTCGAGTGGCAGCTACACTTATATACAGGACCAGGATAAGGATTTGAAAACGTTCAATGTTGATCATGATAAGCAGTTTAAAATTCCGCTGATTAAGGATGCAATAAAAGCTGCCGGGGGCAAGCTAACGCTGTTTGTGAGTCCGTGGTCGCCGCCTGCCTGGATGAAAGATAACAATAGTTTAATTGGCGGGGGGCATCTGCTGCCGGCATATCGCCAAAGTTGGGCAAATCACTATGTTAAATTTATCAAAACCTATGAGTCGATGGGGATGCCAATATGGGGCTTAAGTGTTCAAAACGAACCAATGGCGAAACAGCGTTGGGAATCTTGTGTATACACTGCCGAGGAGGAACGTGATTTTATCAAAAACTTCCTGGGTCCAACCTTACAAAAATCAGGTTTATCCTCGAAAAAATTAATTGCATGGGATCATAACCGCGATCAGATTTTTCAAAGAGCCAGCACAATTTTAAATGATAAGGATGCTGCAAAATATGTATGGGGCATCGGTTTTCATTGGTACGAAACCTGGACAGGAAGTGCAATGCAATTCGGTAATGTTAAACAAACACATGAAGCATATCCTGATAAAGCGTTGATTTTCACCGAAGGATGTAAAGAGAAATACGACGTGACAAAATTGGATGACTGGACATTGGGCGAACGTTATGGTTACTCCATGATTAACGATTTTAATAGCGGAACAGCGGCGTGGACTGATTGGAATATCCTTTTAGATGAAAACGGTGGGCCAAACCATGTGGGCAATTTTTGTTTCGCTCCTGTACATGCAGATACGAAAAGCGATAAATTAATTTACACGAATGCTTTTTATTATATGGGTCACTTTTCGAAATTTATCCGCCCAGGTGCAAAAAGAATTGGCTCGGCTTCCAGTCGCGATAAACTGCAAACTACAGCTTTTATTAACACCGATGGAAAAGTTGCAGTTGTGGTGATGAATCAATCGGACGAGAAACTGAAATACAGCTTATGGATTAAAGGTCAGGCGGCGACAACTACAAGTTTACCACATTCAATAACTACTTTAGTAATAGATTAATTAATGACTAAAACATCAGATTTATTCTCTTTAAAAGATAAAGTTGTAGTCGTTACAGGCGCAACAGGGGTACTTGGAGAGGCCTTTGTAAACGGCTTAGCATCAGCCGGAGCTACAATCGCAATATTGGGTAGAAATGAAGAGGTTGCCAAGGCAAGGGCTGAAGAAGTAACGCGGCAGGGTGGCAATGCCATCTATCTCATTGCCGATGTGTTAAATGAAGATGCCCTTGTAGAAGCCAAAAACGTTATTTTAGCTAAGTTTGGACGAATTGATGGCTTGGTGAATGCAGCAGGTGGCAACGTTGCCGAAGCGGTAGTTCAGCCTGAAAAGGATATTTTTGATCTAAACGTTCCGGCATTGAAACAAGCTTTTGATTTAAACCTATTTGGAACCATTTTGCCCACGCAGATATTTGGTAAAACGCTGGCGAAACAGGGTGGAAGTATCGTGAATATATCATCAGTTTCGGCTACGCAGGCCGTTACGAGGGTGTTGGGCTACTCTTTAGCAAAGTCTGCCGTAGATAGTTACACAAAATGGATGGCCGTTGAGCTGGCTAACCGGTATGGCGATAAGATCAGGATGAATGCCATTGTACCTGGATTTTTCATTACCAACCAGAACCGGGCTTTGTTAACAAATACCGACGGCAGTTTAACTGCCAGGGGAAATGCAATCATCTCGAAAACGCCATACAAGAGATTCGGAAATCCCGAAGAACTTATTGGCGCACTCGTTTATTTGCTGAGTGATGCATCAAAATTTGTAAATGGGGAAAATTTAACCGTAGATGGCGGTTTTTGCGCTTTTTCAGGAGTATAATGTATGGAAACGAAATATAAAAAATTAGAACAAACCTGGCGTTGGTACGGACCTAACGACCCTGTAACTTTGTCTGACGTGAAACAGGCCGGTGCAACCGGCATAGTTACCGCTTTGCACCACATTCCACATGGCGAAATCTGGCCGCTGGCTGATATCGCAGAACGAAAGGCAATTATCGAGGCAGCAGGACTGAGCTGGTCTGTTGTAGAAAGTGTGCCGGTGCACGAGGCGATAAAAACACGCCGGGCTGATGCCGGTAAATTCATCGAGAATTACAAAATTTCCCTTCAAAATCTTGCTGCCTGTGGCATAAAAACCGTTTGCTATAACTTTATGCCGGTGTTAGACTGGACCCGCACACAGCTCGATCTGGAAATGACCGACGGCTCTAAAGCCCTCTATTTTAACTGGATTGATTTAGCGGTTTTCGACCTTTATATTTTAAAAAGAGACGGTGCGAAAGACGATTACCCGGTTTCAGTTCTGGAAAGGGCTGAAAGTAAGTTTGCAACTTTAAACCAGCAGCAACTTGATGATTTACGCATCAATGTTTTGATGGGTATACCCAACGAGAAAGAAATTGAGCTGGAAACCCTGCGCAACAGCATTAATGAATATGCCAGGATTGGTTTTAATGGCCTTCGGGAAAACCTGGTTTATTTCCTTTCATCAATTGCAGCCGTTTGCGAACAGGAGGGTATAAAAATGACCATCCACCCAGACGACCCACCTTATCCAATTTTGGGTTTACCAAGAATTGCAAGTACGCTTGATGATTTCAATTACATCCTCAGCAACGTGGATAAACCTTTTAACGGCGTTTGCTTTTGTACAGGCTCGCTTGGCGCAGGTGTAGAGAATAATGCATTAGAAATTTTCAACGCAGTGAAAGCACGGGTTTATTTTGCACATTTGCGTAATGTAACCAAAGATGAAGATGGCAGTTTTTACGAAGCCGACCATTTGGGTGGCGATGTAAACATGTACGAAATCATGAAAGCTTTATCTGAAGAAAATGCCCTGAGGGAAAAACCGATACCTTTCCGCCCCGACCATGGTCACCAGATGCTGGATGATTTGGCGAAACAGAGCAACCCGGGCTACTCAGCGATAGGAAGATTGAGGGGTTTAGCAGAACTTCGCGGCCTCGAACTTGGTGTTACCGGAAATTATTAAACTAAATATTTAACATAATCTGCCTGTCCTCCAAAGGCCGTAAATTTGACCTGGCGAAAAAATTGCTTTTCGCCGGGTCAAATTTAAATACCCCGTTTTTGTTTTAAATAACGCTCCCAAGACTTACTCGGGCTAAATTTCTCTGTTTCATTCGTTTTTTCTATTACCATCATCTCGCTAGAAATTCTTTTTAAAACCACGATTGGGTAATTTTGTTAATCCAGTAGATTAAATAATTCATTGCAGTGCGGATAATTTACATCACTTTTGCATTACTTTAGTTTTGATAATTGATTATGGAAAACAACACAAATCCAGGCAAAAAAATTCTTAAACCGTCAGTAGTTCACGATGATTTGCCAGAAGTAAAGAAGCCAGAGCATTTACGAAAAGGTCCTGTAGACGATGATAATCAACTGCCCGAAAATCCGGAAAGAAACTATCATCATGAAGAGTTACGAAGTGTTAGCGGAAGCAACGATGAGATCAAGCATGCTGATGATGATATTTGGAATGGCGAAGATGCCTAACTAAGGCTTTTTCGTCAAAGTTTTTTCTTATTGTTTATTCGCTAGATAAGCAGTAATGATTATCTTCTCTCGCCCTTTTTATTAATTCTTTTCCTAAGAATTATCATTCAATACGTTGTGTCGTTATTGATATTACGAAATCCTCCCCAATAGTTTTAAAATCTGATAATTAGCTTGTTGAAACAATTTTCGAAAATCGGAAATTAGTTTTCAACGTTAAACCTGATGATTCATTCAACATAAATATATAGAAAATGCAAAAATAATATTAGTTTTAGTGATGGTTATGGTCTCATTTATATCGGGATTTGCGTTCAAAACCATTATTTTAAAACAAACTAAACAAGCAAATATGAAAAAGGTAACAGGCATCGGGGGCATTTTTTTTAAATGCAAAGACCCAAAAAAAATTACGGAGTGGTATAAAAAACATTTAGGTTTAGACACCAATCCTTATGGGGCAAGTTTTGAGTGGTTTGAAAAGGACGATAGTACAAAGAAGGCTCAAACACAATGGACACCTTTTGCGGAAACCACAAAATACTTTGAACCATCAACGAGCCAGTTTATGATAAATTACCGGGTCGAGAATTTGGAAGCATTAGTAGCAGAGCTAAAAAGTGAAGGTGTTACGATAGTGGATGATGTACAGCGCTTTGATTATGGAAAGTTTGTACATATCCTCGATGCTGAAGGCAATAAGGTCGAACTTTGGGAACCAAAGGATTAAGCTTTCAAGCATTAAAGGGCGTATTTCCGTTTGCTGGCTGCAAATATCAATTAAATACTTATAGCTTAAAGAGTTAACATTTTTCTTTGAATTCTAAGCCAATCTGCCGTTGAAAATTTGAAATTAATTTGCTCTTTTTTGATAAGAACTTCTATATTTGCACACATTAAAAAATGAGCCTCGGTAGCTCAGCTGGATAGAGCGTCGGTTTTCTAAACCGAGGGTCAGGGGTTCGAGTCCCTTCCGGGGTACAAAAACCCTCTTTAATTAATTTTAAAGAGGGTTTTTTTATGCGAAAAATCAAGGAAATACCTCATAAATTATCATTTTAAACGGAATTCACTGGCAGTTTTGCTTCGATGCGCAAAAATTTTAATCATTACCATCCATAAACTGATTTTTTACGACAAGCGTCTTGGTGTTAACTGTCGCCGGCTTACCGCTTAATTCATGCGGTGTTCAAAGCATTAATTTATTTAATTTGATTTATTTAAAAATAAATTTAGATTTGTCTAAAAATAAGTTTAGATATATATGAATCATCGCTTACTTACGCTCGCTATCTTTTTTCTTTCGCTGGTTCCAACGGTCACATTCGCTCAGCAAACTACTTTAAGTGGGGTGGTGAGTAATGAAGACAAGCCAATAGAAAACGTAACCATCAGAGTTTTGGGATTAAATAAATCTACCAGAAGCGATGCAGCAGGTAACTACACGCTAGATATGCTCACGTTTGGAAACTATAGCCTAATTTTTTCCAAGGTTGGCTACGCTTCCAAAACTCTAAAGGTTTCCATGAAAAATAGGAATGAAATTTTCAATGCAAACCTTGAGCAGATTATATCAAACCTAAATGACGTGGTTGTAACCGGCGTAAACCGTGCTACCGAATTGCGAAAGAGTCCGGTACCTATAGCCGTGCTTTCGAAAAAGGTGATGGACCAGAATGTGAGTACAAATTTGATAGACGCCATTGTGAAAGGGGTGCCGGGCGTATCTGCAGTAACTACAGGGCCTAATGTTTCAAAGCCATTTATCCGAGGCTTAGGATATAACAGAGTATTAACTTTATATGATGGCCTTCGGCAGGAGGGGCAGCAATGGGGCGATGAGCATGGCATTGAAGTAGATGAATATGGAATTGGTAGGGCGGAAGTGGTTAAAGGGCCGGCAAGCTTAACGTACGGCTCAGATGCATTGGCTGGAGTAATTAATATGATTCCCTCAAATCCTGATTTTCAAAACAAAACTTTAATTGGCGATTTTACATCGAATTATCAAAGTAATAACGGGATGTTTGGAAGTTCGCTGGGGCTCGCCTATAGAAAAGACGATTGGAAATACACCTTTCGAGCAACCGGTAAAACAGCCCATAATTATTACAATCCGGTTGATGGCTATGTTTTTGGTACGGCTTTCCGGGAGTATAATTTGTCGGCAAGTGCACGGGTTGACAAAAACTGGGGATATTCCAAAACCGCATTAACCTATTATGATAACCTGATGGAAATTCCGGATGGTAGTCGTGATTCATTGACTAGGAAATTTACCAGGCAGGTTTTGGACGTCCGAGATGATGTGAAAAACAGACCGGTAGTCTCTGAAAATGACCTAACGGCTTACTCAATCAATCCCCTGCATCAGCACATACAGCATTACCGGTTTTACAACGCAAGCCAGTTCAAACTGGGAGGAAGCGATTTAAATTTGCTTATTGGTGCGCAGCAGAGTGTGCGGCGGGAGTTTAATCATCCAACAATGCCATCACAGGCCGGACTCTATGTTGTTTTAAACACTTTAAATTATGATGTTAAATATAACCTGCCAGATTTTGCAGGTATTGAAAGTACAATTGGCCTTAATGGAATGTTTCAGGGCAACCGAAGCAAATCGGCTACAGATTTTCCAATTCCGGACTACAACCTTTTTGATATTGGGGCATTTTATTTTGCGAAAAGAACCCTTGGCAAAGTAGATGTTTCTGGTGGTGTACGTTTGGATAGAAGAAACATTAAATGGGAAAATTTTTATGTCGGTACAAATGCTGATACAGGTTTTGGAAAGCAGGTTAATGCAGGTTCTCCAAACGCCGGACTTCAGTTTCCTGCTTTCCAGAAAAGCTACTATGGTTTATCAGGCAGTTTAGGCTTAACGTATAATATTTCTGAAAAGTTTTTACTAAAAGCTAACATTGCAAGGGGTTATCGTGCACCGAACATTACGGAGATTGGTTCTAACGGATTAGATCCAGGTGCGCACATCGTTTATCTCGGAAACAGAAACTTCAAGCCAGAATTTAATCTGCAGCAGGATATAGGTTTAATTGCTTATCTGAAAGATGCCGATCTAAGTTTGGAGTTTTTTAATAATAGCATCCAGAATTATATTTATCAAAGCCGCTTAACGGACGAAAATGGAAATCCAGTGGTTATTGTGCCAGGCAATATCACTTATCAATATCAGCAATCGAAAGCCAGATTATACGGGGCGGAATTGAGTATTAATCTTCATCCGGGAAATTTGAAGTGGCTAAGTTTTAATAACAGCCTCTCGTACGTAGTTGGCCTCAATAAAAATGAAGATTTGCTCCAAAAGCATGGACGTGTTGCTAAATATTTGCCATTTATTCCGCCCTTGCAGCTGCGCTCTGAACTAAAAATTACCGCAAATAGCGAAAGTGGTATGTTTGATAAACCTTATTTCAAAGTAGATGCCATTTTTATGGCAGCCCAAAATCGTTTTTATGGTTTGGATAACACAGAAACTTATACAGCCGGTTATGCTTTGCTAAATTTCGGAATGGGTTCAGCGGTGAAAACAAGCACCGGTAAAAAAATATTTGATATTTTTATTCAGTGCGATAATGTCTTCAATAAAGCCTACCAGTCTAACCTCAACAGGCTCAAATATTTTGAATATTACAGCCAGTCGCCCAACGACCGATCGGGCATTTACAATATGGGGAGAAACTTTAGCTTTAAAGTCATCGTTCCAATCGGGACTCATTTGAGTATTTCAAAAATTAAAACCGAATAAACTGGTCGTCTACATCTCAATTAATGTCTGCGGTGGTTTATATTTCTTAACTTTAAATATGAATACTGTAAGCGAACAACGCCTGAATTTATTGAGGCAATCAATCGGTCGGGTCATTGACTCTTCACCATCAAATTATATGAACTGGCTTGCTCCGGTACTGGTTAAGGCCGAAAATGGAATTTTAGTTTGCAGTTATACCGTTCGGAAAGAAATGACAAATCCATATCAAATCTTGCACGGAGGGGTTACCGCAGGCATTATCGATGATTTAATTGGCGCCACGGTTTATACAATGGGTTTGGAAAGCGTGTTCACAACCGTTAGTAATTATATCGACTACTTTGCACCGGCAAAAGAGGGTGATGAAATTATTGCGGAAACTGCTGTAGTGAAGAAAGGGAAAACAATAATAAATTTACAATGTGAAGTATTTTTGCCCGCAAAAAATCGTTTAATAGCTAAAGGATATTCTAATATGTTAAGCATAGGTTAAGCTTTTTGTACGCCCTTAGTAAAAAATTGTTAATTCCTTTAAATTAACGAAACATTCTCATTTCTTGTGTGTTATAACTTTACCAAAAATATAATGAGCCATGTTAACAGATTATTCTACCCTGCAATTTATTGTTAGAGGCAAAATTTTTAAAGGATTTTGTATGCGCATCCACGACGATTTCCACGAAACCTATGCGGTTGTGTTGGATGGTTATCATTCTTTCTGTATTTGGATGGATAATAAATCTTCCAAATGGTGTGCTTCGAAAAATGCTGTGATTGACGCAGACGCAATCGATGAAATTATCAATCGTATATCTTTACCGCAAGCAGTTTCATAATTTTGTAATGAAATTGTTGCCCATTCTTATCTACCGCTAACATGCGGCTTATGCTGCATTGTGCGGTATTTTTCAGTTTGTAGTTTTTTGGTGTAGCTTAAGTCTAAGTCCAGCTCTAGCCTAATTTAGAGATAAATACCTTAAAGTATTAGGTATTCTGACAGCAACTTTGAATTGCTAATTTAAATACTTCTACGGGTTTCATTACAACTATTAAACCAAGTGATTGAAACAACTCATTTGTCGATGGCTAGAAGTTTTCAATAACGACTCGAGACCTCGGTTAGTCGGCGATGTTATTTTTTAATTTACTAAGTATTGCCGGAGTTAAAACTGACGGTTTTCTTGGGCAGAATGGAGGCAGACAGGTTTTCCTCGCATTTAAATAAAAAAAAGCGCTGTTCAAATGAGAACAGCGCTTTTTTTATTTATCCCCAATTTCTCAACCAAAAAACATATAGCTCAGCGCAATTGCGGTGCACACGCCAACCAAATCGGCCAGCAGCATCGAACCAATGGCATAGCGGGTATTTTTTATCCCTACAGAGCCAAAATATACCGCGACAACATAAAATGTCGTATCAGAGGCACCTTGAAAAACGCCTGACAATTTACTTGCAAATGAATCCGGGCCGCTTGCAATCATTGTACTAACCATCATTCCCCGGGCAGCACCGCCACTTAGCGGCCTGATTAAAGCGGTAGGCAGCGCGTCGACAAACCTTACATCGGCACCGAAAAATATGAAAGCATTTTTTATTCCACTCATCACAACATCGAACGTGCCGCTGGTTCTCAGCATGCTCACGGCTACCAAAATTCCAACCAAATAAGGAATAATTTTCAATGCTGTCTCAAAGCCACCTTTTGCTCCGTCAATGAAAGCATCGAACACATCAATCTTCTTGTATAATGCGCCCAATACAATCAACAGAAAAATCAATAAAATTATACCGCCGCTTAACAACCCCGAAAAAGATTTTATACTATCCGCATTTAGCTTGCTTACATACCAAACAAGCAGGCCAACCACTGCCGAGATACTTAAAACCCAGGTTATAATAACTGGTTGCAGCAGGTTTATTTTTTGCTTGAATGATACGATTAACATTGCGGCCATTGTGCCAACGAAGGTTACGATTAAACAGGGAATAAATATATCTGTTGGATCTTGGGCGTTTTGTGTCGACCGGATTGCAATTACACTCACCGGAATTAAACATAAACCGGCAGCGTGCAAGCAGAGAAACATAATTTGTGAGTTACTTGCGGTGTCTTTATTTGGATTTAGTTCCTGCAAACTTTCCATTGCTTTAATGCCAAATGGTGTCGCAGCATTGTCTAAACCAAGCAAATTTGCCGAAAAGTTCATAATCATGTGCCCCATGGAAGGATGGCCTTCTGGTATATCAGGAAACAATTTTGAGAAGAATGGGCCAATAATACGGGAAAGCAAGCGAATTCCGCCAGCTTTTTCCGCGATGCTCATCAAGCCCATAAAAAGTGCCAGTGTGCCGATAAGTTTAATACAAAGGTCTACAGCAATCCAGCAGGTTTCGATGATGCCATCTAATTTTAATGGATTTAAAGGGTCTGAAGACTTTCCAATTACCATCCAGTTGAAAATATCTGTTTGTCCGAAAAAGAAACACTTAATAGAGGCAACAACAATTGCCACAATAATAAATGCCGACCAGATTCTACTTAATGCCATTTAATTAACTTGTTTAGTTTAAAGGGTACAAAATACCAAAATATTGAATAATAAATCTGCTTGTTTAAAAGAAAAGCAAGATAACCTTGTGGCCATCTTGCTTTTCCTATATCGTACTTGGTTTATTTAAGGTTTATCATCTGTTAGTTGAAAACCCCAGGTTTTACCTTTTTCTGTTGCGGGAACACCGCTTGTCATCCACGCTGGCGCTTTAGCACCCTTCAGGTAGTAATCGAAAAACTGTTGTTCACGAATTTGAATATCCTTACGGTTTTGGCGTTGAACAAGGTTGTGTGCTTCACCGTTATAATTCAGCATCCAAACGGGTTTTCCTAACCTGCGCAAACCAGTAAACATTTCTATACCCTGATACCATGGCACGGCTCCATCCGCATCGTTTGCCATAACCACAACAGGGGTGTTCACCTTAGGGAACATAAAAAGAGGGGAGTTTTCGATGTACAACTCAGGCTTTTCCCAAAGTGTGGCACCGATACGGCTTTGTGTTTTTTCATATTGGAACTGGCGGTTCATGCCACTTTCCCAACGAATGCCGCCGTATGCAGAGGTCATGTTAGCCACTGGCGCACCAGCCCAGGCTGCTGCGTACATATCGTTTTGAGTAATTAAGTAAGAAACCTGATATCCTCCCCAACTCTGGCCCTGAATTCCAATTTTCTTGCCATCAACCCAGCTGTTTTTCTTCAAATTTTCTACACCAGAATTTATAAATTCTACAGCAGATTGGCCGGGATGACCAGTTGTATAAGTAATATCGGGTGCGAAAACCAAATAACCGTTACTTACAAAAAATGAAATATTTAACCGCGATGGCGTTGGGGCTGGCGCCTGATATGCATATAAACCATCAGATAATTTTTCGTAGAAATAAACAATCATCGGATATTTCTTACTGGGATCGAAGTTTTCTGGCTTATACAAAATACCTTCTGATTGGTAGCCTTTCGGCGTAGTCCACTTCACCAATTCTGCAGTTCCCCAATTGTAGCTTGCTTGCTGCGGATTAGTTGCTGTCAGTTTAGTCTCGGTTTTGAAATCACTCGTAACGTAAACATCGGGCGAAGCCACATAATTTCCTTTATCAAAAATATAAACATCGGCATCTTTTGCTTTAAGCAGGTTCGAGTACTTTGTTTTACCCATCACCACCAGGTCGGGGTTTTTAACAGTGCCAACATTTTTTCGGTAAAAACCATTTTCTTTGGTTACGTTATTGAAACCATCCAACCAAACCAACTCATTTGCTTTCACAAATTTAGTATCGGCTCCACGCTCAAAGCGGTTATCTTGCTGTGTGCGCTGGTAACGAAGCGTTATCTTATTATCCCGGCCAAAGTTGTTGGTAATGTTCTTTGCCGGCGATTTTCCATCTGGAGAAAAGGACCAGATGTCGAAGCGGTCGTAAATCAAAACGGCTTTGTCGTCTTCTGTCCAGCTTGCAATACCATAAGCTTTCGGTGTATCCGGAACATCATTTTCTTCATCGGCAAACTTAACGTTCATTCCATTATTGAGTTGCGTAATTTTTCCGGTAGCTACCTGATAAGTAAACCAGTTAGAGGTATTTTCATCAAAATAAATTACATAATTACCGCCAGGCGAGGCCGTTGCGTTTCCGTTAAGCTTCTCAATTATTTTTTTGCGCTGTCCGGTTTTTGTATCAACCAAATAATAATCTCTAAGCGTAGAACCACTCCATTGCGATTCTATTCTCCGGCCAAAATCGGTAGATGCAAGCACAAAGTTTGCATCGCCATCGCTAACCATATTTGCATCAGGCAAACTTAGATCCGTTAAAGGCACAACCTTCGGGTCGCTGCTGTAAACGTCAATTACCGAAAGAAAACTCCTTTTGCCATCTCTATCTGCGTTTTTAAGCTGCATTGGTTGCAGGTAATCATCTTTATAGTTCCAAACGTCCACTTTGGCAACTTCAAAATCCACAATGGTGGTATCTTTTGGTTTTTTAACAGGGGCAATGCCGAAGAACAATTTTTTGCCGTCTTTACTAAAGTTTACTCTGCCATCGCCACTCACAGACCATTTTGCGGGTAAGCCCGGCATGTCATAATCAACAATTGTTTGAGCGGTATCAAGTGTGAGCGAGTTGTAGTAAATGTTATAGTTTTTAACTTCTTTTTTCTCCGGATCCTGTTCACCGATGAAAGCCAGGTGTTCACTCTCTTCATCAAAGGTAAAACCCTTAAAGCTTCCTTTGCCCTTTACAAGCGTTTTCAATAATCCTTTTTCAGTGTTTAAAAGGTAAACCCCTTGTGGCGCTGTTTTATCTTTTTTAGAACCGCTGCAGGCAAAAACAAGTTGCTTGCCATCTTTACTGAACGCGTAATCGGTAACATACTTATAAGTTTTATCTACACCTGTTAAGAGGTTTTTAACGATAAGGTCGGTACCTTCTTCTTTTTTAATGCCTCCGGCTGGTTCATCATCCGCGAAATCATTTTCATTATCTTTCTTTGGCGCAACAGCAGTCGCTTTTTTTGTGGTATCCAGTTTATCCAGCTGGTAAGCTAAATAGCCAAAACCCGTTTCGGGCATTTTGAACGATTTTACCCTGGCTACTTTTGTAACGGTGTTGCTGGTCAGATTAGCGATGCCTAAGGTATCTTTCGGCATTGCATCAGGTTTCGTTTTTTTAATTTTCGCCTGGCGCAAATCTTTATAAAAAGGTTTTATCAAAAACGCTGCAAATTTGGAGTCGTTACTGAACTGACCAACAGCAGCACGTGGAACGGTAAGTTTTGAGTTTGTTTTAAAGTTGGTTATATACAAAGTTGCGTCACCTTCCTGTTGTAAAACACTATATAAGGCTAGTTGGCCATTGTTTGATAACTGCTTTGTACCTACTGCTTCCCAGGTATCATAAACCTTATGATCTAATGGTTTTTTTTGTGCGTAGGCAAAGCTGACAACGAAGAATAGAATAATTGTTAGTCTTTTTTGCATTTTAAGAATGAATTAATTTGTTGGTTGAGATTTGATTTATAAAAATTGCAATTTTTTACCTTAATAGAAAGGATGTACGTCAAATATTACAAAATTTAAGTGGTTTTACACATTAGCTAAAGAGAAATGGCCTGAATGTTCATTAAACACCCAGGCCACTTGCAGCTTTTACGCTTTACTCGAATAAATTATTTTTTTCCTTTTGTAGGAAGCTGTTGTTGTTGCTGACGCATATAATCGTCTAAACGTTGTTGAAATTTAGACTTTTTCTTTTTCTCGTCTGCGGGTCTGGCTTTATTTTGCTGAATTAAAGCATGAATTTTATCATCATCAACCATTTTACGAATCAAGAACTGCTGTCCGAAAGTCATTAAGTTGGCTAAGAAATAGTAATAGTTTAAACCTGCCGGATAGCTGTTTAACACGCCTAAGAAAATAACCGGCATAATATAACCGATGTATTTCATTTGGCCGGTAGCACCAGAAACCTGATTGTTGAAATAAGTCATGATCAAGGTAGAGATGGTCATCAATACACACATTAAACTTAAGTGGTCGCCGATGAAAGGAATTTTTACACCGAAGCGAATAAATTCGTCATACGTTGATAAATCCTTCATCCAAAGGAAACTTTCCTGTCTGAGTTCGAATAAATTAGGGAAAAAGAAGAAAAAGGCCATTACCAGCGGAAGTTGCAAAACCATTGGCAAACAACCACCTAGCGGGTTAACACCAGCTTTCTTGTAGAGTTTTAAATATTCCTGCTGAACTAAAGTAGGATTATCCTCGCCAACCTTCGCTTTAATTTCATCCATTTCAGGTTTTAACACCCTCATCTTTGCCATCGATAAATACGACTTGTAGGTTAGGGGAGACAAGGCAAGTTTAAGCAATATGGTTAAAGCAAAAATAATTAAGCCATAACTCCAGTTGAATCCATTAAGAAAATTGAAAACCGGCAATACAATAAAACGGTTAACATATTTTAACGGCCAGTAACCCATGTCAACCTGTTGCTCTAAATCGTAGCCCTGTGCTTTTAAAGCTGAAAATTTGTTTGTTCCGAAATAAAACTCCATCTCATATGCCTGATTTGCCTGGTGTGTATAAGGCAACTGCATATTAGCGCCGTAGAATTTAATCTGGCCGGGAGTTGTTGGGATTTTAACTTCTAAACTTCCTTTTTCAAAAGGCTGTTTTGATATTAATGAAGCCGAGAAAAAGTGTTGTTTAAAAGAAATCCACTGAATTTTAGCTTTTGAAAGTTCTTCTTTTTCGTCTTTAGAAACACTTAAGTGGTTTACATCACCATCTAAATATTTGTAATAAGGCGCAGAGTAACGATGCTCACTTTCTATAGATTTTTCTTGCTGAAGCAATGTTGCTTCCCAGTTCAAATTAATGCTGTTACCAGAAATTGCCTGTTGCAAACCCACGAGGTTTACATTGAAAGCAAC
Source organism: Pedobacter sp. AC464 (assembly GCF_979253075.1). NCBI lineage: Bacteria > Pseudomonadati > Bacteroidota > Sphingobacteriia > Sphingobacteriales > Sphingobacteriaceae > Pedobacter > Pedobacter sp. AC464. Next base: position 1,259,149 of record NZ_CEEDBV010000001.1, on the reverse strand, counting down.
TTTGTTACTTAGCGCTTTTAAATCGTAAGTAAATTCAACATAAGCATTTGTGCCGTAATTGGCACGCATAATTACCTTGTTTCCTGTTTTGGTAGGGCTGAAATATAAATCGTTTGTGTTAACAACTTTACCCGCAACATTCAGGTTTAAGCCAAATTTATTTGCACCACCATCAAAAAGAATTAGTGGTTTTCCATCGAAAGTTTTCTGACCTTTTACCTGTGCTGATAAAATTTTACCGCCTTTATTTGTTAAGGTAATTAATAAGTTTTCGTTTTCAAGAACTGTTTTCGATTCTGTTCCGGCAATTGCAGTTCCAAAAGGGCCCTTTAATGCAAGCGAATCAACAACCGGAGCAATTGGTGAAGCTTTTATTACCGTATCTTTTGGCGCTATCACAGCACCGGCTTTTTTAAGGGAATCTATTCTTTCAGTTTCTTTGGCTTTTTTAAGTTCCGCTTCACTTGGTCTGAAGAAGTAGAATGATCCGCCCAAGATGATCATAATCAGGAATAATCCTGTAAAGGTATTTCTATCCATTATTAATTTTTATGCTGCAGTTAATTTGTTTTCTTTTTAGCATACTCCATTGCAGCGGCCACAAATTTAACAAAAAGTGGATGAGGATTTGCTACTGTTGATTTTAATTCGGGGTGGAACTGTCCGCCAACGAAAAAAGGATGGTTTTTTAACTCAATTATCTCTACAAGACCAGATTCAGGATTAATACCCGAAGCAATCATGCCTGCATTTTCATACTGTGTTAAATATTCATTATTAAACTCATAACGGTGGCGATGACGTTCGTTTATGTGTTGTTTACCATAAATAGCGAAAGCTCTTGTGCCTTTCTTAATGTCGCATGGATATGAACCCAAACGCATCGTTCCGCCTTTATTGGTTATTTTTTTCTGCTCTTCCATCATGTTAATTACAGGATTCTCAGCATTTTCTTCAATTTCAACCGTGTGCGCACCCTTCAAACCCAAAACATTACGGCCATATTCTATAACGGCACACTGCATGCCCAAACAAATTCCAAAGAAAGGAATATTATTTTCTCTAACGTATTTAATGGTGTCAATTTTACCTTCAATACCACGACTGCCAAAGCCCGGTGCAACTAGAACGCCCTGAAGGTGTCCAAGTTTTTCTTTTACGTTATCAGGGAAAATGCTTTCTGAGTGGATGTATTCCACTTTTACCTTGCATTCGTTTCTCGAACCTGCGTGTACAAAAGATTCGATAATGGATTTATAAGCATCCGGTAACTCAACATACTTTCCAACTAAACCAATTTTAACCTCGGCAGTTGGGTTTTTAAGGCGACCAAGAAAGTCCTTCCAGCTTTCCATATCCGGATCGTTCTTCGTTGGTAACTTTAATTTAGATAGAACTGTTTTGTCTAGTTGTTCTTTCAGCATCAGCAGCGGAACATCATAAATAGTTGATGCATCCATCGATTCGACTACTGCGTTGATGTTAACGTTACAAAACAGCGCAATTTTTTTTCTTAGATCGGTTCCTAAATGATGCTCTGTTCTGCAAACTAAAATATCAGGCTGGATGCCGTACTCTAAAAGTGCTTTTACGGAGTGTTGAGTTGGCTTTGTTTTCAATTCGCCGGCGGCTGCAAGGTAGGGAACCAGCGTTAAGTGTATTACAATTGCATTTGTACTGCCTTCTTCCCACTTAAACTGGCGAACTGCCTCGATAAATGGTAGCGATTCGATATCACCTACGGTGCCACCCAGCTCGGTAATTACGATATCGTATTCTCCGCTATCGCCCAGAATACGCATGTTGCGTTTAATTTCATCGGTAATGTGTGGAACAACCTGAACGGTTTTGCCTAAATATTCGCCTTTGCGCTCTTTGCTGATTACATTTTGATAAATGCGGCCTGTTGTTATGTTATTTGCCTGAGAGGTTGGAACATTTAAAAAGCGTTCGTAGTGACCAAGATCCAAATCAGTTTCGGCACCATCTTCTGTTACAAAGCACTCGCCATGTTCATAAGGATTTAAGGTTCCAGGGTCGATGTTGATATAAGGATCGAATTTTTGAATGGTTACACGATAACCCCGTGCCTGTAAAAGTTTAGCTAAAGAAGCGGAGATGATGCCCTTACCCAAAGAGGAAGTAACACCGCCCGTAACAAAAATATACTTAGTCATGTTTCTGAATTTATGCAACAAAGGCAAAAAATGTTGCTTTTTGTACGGGGTACAAAGGTAACAAAATTACTCGGTAGCGCATAAATAAAACGCTGTATTTTTAAATATGATAAACTGGTGTGATTCAGAAAACTAACCCGAAACTGGCTTTTATTTTCGCTTTTATAACGAAATTCAGCAAACTGTCTCTTAGCTATAGCCGACAAAAACAAAAGTTTTGGCCGGTTGAAAAACTAGGGTTCGATGGAAAGTATTTGCTATTGTTTTGAGCACCTGTGGCGAAAAAATATCCTGAGCCAAAAGTAACTCTTCGTGATAGTTGGCTTTTCGAATTGCTCATATTTAGTGTTTAGCAACACTGATAATATATTTTAACCTTTTTTTCTTTTTCACTCCAGGCAATATAAACGTTATTTTCTTTGCCCAAACGATATTTAAAACCATTCAATTCCGATTTTTTTAACTCCTCGTAAAGCGCCTTGTCAGGTGCGTTGTTATCCGCCTTATCCTCTGGCATCACCGCAGGTTCAAGGAAATTATCGTCGCTAAAAAAATCGTTTGCTATGGTCTTTAGGAAAATAATCTGGTCTTTTTCTTTTGATAAATCAATATTTGGATCGGTATTGCCAACAAGCTCGGTACCTTTTAATTTTACGTTATAAATTTCGGCGCCTTTAGCATTTTTGATGGAAAAATTCAGAACCATGTCTTCTGGTTTTCTACCGGTTAATTCGATTTTAAAAGTATCCTGGGTGTTCAAATCAGAAAATGATTTCGCAATGCTGGAGTTAACATTTTTAAATTCGATGGCATCAGCTTTTTTGTTGTCGCTGTTATTACAGCTTCCAAAAAAAAGAGGACAACAAAACAGTAGCAGCAAAAATTTTCTCATAATCAAAACTAATAATTTTATAACAAGTTAAGATTTACTCCAGTTTTAAGACCTTTAAAAGCTTGTTAAGTTTTTTAAGGTCTTCAGGTGTATCAATGGCAACGGTTTCCAAATCTGTTACCTTAGTTTGAATGTAAAATCCATTTTCAATCCACCGCAATTGTTCCAGGCTTTCGGCTATTTCTAACGAAGAGGGAGGAAGTTTTGTAATGGCCTTCAGCGATTCGGTTCTGTAACCGTAAATGCCGATATGTTTGTAAAACCGATGTTTCTCGGCCCAAACGCCAGGCTCGCCGTTTCTAATAAATGGAATCGGACTACGGCTAAAGTACATTGCCCGGCCATTTACATCGATAACAACCTTGGGACTGTTGGGGTTGTAAATACTTTCCTGGCTTTCAATCGGTTTAATCAACGTTGCTAATTGTACCTTTTCTTCGGTAAAGCAACTTGCAAGCAAGTCAATCTGAGCCGGTTCGATAAAGGGTTCATCGCCCTGAATGTTGATGACGATATCAAAATCGGGCATTTTTTCAATAACTTCAGCGCATCTGTCCGTTCCACTTTGGTGGTTTGATGAGGTAAAAACAAAGCTCCCGCCAAATCTTGTAACTTCATCTGCAATGCGCTCATCATCTGTTGCAACAACTACCTTCGAGAGGCTTTCTGATTTTGCTGCCTGCTCATAAACACGTTGTATCATGGATTTGCCGGCAATATCAACCAAGGGTTTGCCCGGAAAGCGGGTTGAAGCGTAACGGGCAGGAATGATTCCAATAATTTTAAACTGGCTCATGCTATTGATAAATTTTATAGGCAACAAATGCTAAAATTAGCCCGGTAAAGATGTATGAAATAGGATGCGCGAAATTTAAAGTCCAACCAAAACCCAATTCGCGTTTTGGTAAAACGAATCGTGAATCATTCCTGTTGAAATAAATTATGCCCCATTTCCAGTTTTCAGGACTATCTTTTTGAAAATCTTTAGCCATTGCCAATTTAAAAAAGACCGTTTATTTCCGCTTCAATGGATTGTATAACCTGTCCTAAATCTTCAGGATTGTTTGTAAAATCCAGTTTGTCCTTATCTAAAATTAACAATTTTCCCAGATTATAGCCTTTAATCCAGGCTTCATATTTTTCGTTCAGTTTTGACAGATAATCGATGCGAATGCCTGCCTCATACTCACGGCCGCGACGTTGAATGTTATTCACCAGAGTAGGTACAGATGCACGCAGGTAAACGAGCAGATCCGGCGGTTTAATAAACGAAGTAATGTTGTCAAAAATCGCACGGTAATTATCATGATCACGGGTAGTCATCAAGGCCATATCGTGCAGGTTTTCGGCAAAAATATGGGCATCTTCATAAATCGTTCTATCTTGTATTACGTTCCGTTTGTTTACTTCAATATCTGTAATTTGCTGGAAACGACTATTTAGAAAATAAATTTGAAGGTTAAAACTCCAGCGTTTCATGTCGCTGTAAAAATCTTCCAGGTACGGATTATTGTCTACAGCTTCGTATAAAGCTTCCCATCCATAATTTTTCGCCAATAAACCAGTTAAAGTGGTTTTACCTGCACCTATATTTCCTACTATTGCTATGTGCATATTTTTTTTCTGTGATATGAATGAGGAAACTTTACAAAGAGTGCCTTTACCTCAAATCTATTAAATTAATTAAAAACTTTTGAACCCGATTAAGCTTCTCACTTCTCTTATCGTTTTTTGAGCACTTTCGCGAGCCTTTAAAGCGCCGTGTTTAGCAACCTGTCTTAAGTAGGAGTCGTCTTTTGCAATATCCTGAATTTTTTCACGCATTGGCGCAGTAGCGATGATCATATCTTCGGCTAATTGCTTTTTAAAATCGCCATAACGAATTTGCATCTTATTGTACAAATCATCGAAATGATTGAGGGTGTCTTCGCTCGAAACAACCTTCATCAAATCGAATAAATTTTGAATGGCCTCGGGTTTTGGCTGGTACTCCTCCGTCGGACCACCATCGCTTACTGCCCTCATAACTTTCTTGCGGATGGTTTCAGGATCATCTGATAAGTACACGGCATTAGCTTCGCCTTCCGATTTTCCCATTTTGCCTTTTCCGTCTAATCCTGGCACTTTCACAAGTTTTTCTGTAAAACTGAAAGCATAGGGTTCGGGGAAATACTCGGTATTGTATAACCTGTTAAAACGGTTGCCAAAGGTGCGGGCCATTTCCAGATGCTGTTCCTGGTCTTTGCCAACAGGTACTTTTGTAGCCTTATGAATCAAAATATCTGCTGCCATCAAAACCGGGTAGGTTAGCAGGCCTGCATTAACATTATCCGGATTTGCCCGAACTTTATCTTTAAATGAAGTACTGCGCTCAAGTTCGCCCATGTAAGCATTCATGTTTAAATAAAGATACAATTCGGCTATTTCGGGTACATCACTTTGTATATAAATGGTGCTCGTTTCCGGGTTTATTCCACTCGCAAGGTATTCAACCAATACATGTTTTATATTGCCGTGTAAGTCAGCTGGTGTAGGGTGTGTTGTTAATGAATGTAAATCGGCAATAAAAAAGTAACAATTGTAATCATGTTGCATTTTTACAAAATTCTTTACTGCGCCATAGTAGTTACCTAAATGTAATTTTCCTGTAGAGCGGATGCCGCTCACCACTGTTTCTTTCATAATGCCACGAAATTAAAAATAAATTAGCATCAAACTATATTATGGTATTGTTTTTATCTCAGTAGTTTTCCGCGAAAAGATAACTTCTTGATTGGTTGATGTGCAATTGTTAATTGAACCTTTTTACTGCTAATCTGTGATGCACGTATTTATTTGCTTAATAATGTTCAAGTTTACAGCCGGAAATCAGCGATTTCCAATAACGATTTGGATTAATAGGAAAGCAACGTAATTTTTATATTTTTGATGGCTATGACCAAATTTTTAAGGAAAGTTCACCGGGTTTGGTATCTGTTTTGGATACTGTTTTTCTTCTCGTTGTTTTATCCGCTTTATTATTTAACATCGCGAAGCCCAAGATATTATGGTGTTTTAAATTCTTTAAGAAAAGCCAACAGCTTCCTTTGCAGTTTATTTGCTGGTGTTTTTTTCTCGTTTAAGTTTGAAGAGAAACTCAGCAAAAACCAGACGTATATCTATTGTGCCAATCATACCTCGAACCTCGATATAATGGTGTTTTGCATTTTGGCGAAAGGTAAGTTTCATTTTATGGGAAAAGATGAACTGCTGAATAACCCGGTATTAGGCATTTTTTTTAAAACAATAGATATTTCAGTAAATCGCGACAGTAAGATATCCGCATTCAGAGCCTTTAAGAAAGCTGGCGAAAACTTAGAAAAGGGCATGAGTCTCATCATTTTTCCAGAGGGAAAAATTGACGACCATTACCCGCCGAAATTGGGCGAGTTTAAAAATGGTCCGTTCAGGCTTGCCATTGATAAAAATATACCTTTGGTGCCGGTAAGTATTACCAATGTTTGGAAAATTAACTGGGATGATGGTGCCAAATATGGAAGTAAGCCCGGAATTTGCGATATTTACATCCATAAACCAATTAATACTTCGGATTTAGCAGATTCCGATACCGAAATGTTGAAAGAGCGGGTTTTTGAAATGATTAACAGTAAGCTGGAGTAAAATGAATTTAGATTCGAAAACAATTTATAAGATTGCCGACCTGGCCAGAATACATATCGAAGAAGAAGATGTTGAGCAGCTGATTCCCGAAATGAATAAGATTTTATCTTTTATGGAAAAGCTGAATGAGCTTGATACCACAAATGTTGAGCCATTGGTTTACATGAACGATACCACGAATGTGTGGCGGGAAGATGAAATTAAGCAGGAGATTTCGACCACTGATGGTTTAAAAAATGCTGCTAAGCATAATGAAAGGTTTTTTATGGTTCCGAAAATTATTGAGAAGTAAAATTATACAACCAGATTATTACTGTTGCATAGCTTAAAAATCAATTCGCTTGTAACATCTATAGCATTGCCATTGTCTAAAAAATAAAAACTATGCCTCAACCACTCATTACAATTAAGGAAATTGGTCGCAAATATGTTATCGGTTCAGAAGTAATTCATGCTTTAAAATCTGTTAGTTTAGATATAAATAAGGGCGAATTCGTAGCGTTGATGGGGCCATCAGGTTCTGGCAAATCTACTTTAATGAATATTTTAGGCTGTTTAGATACACCTTCAAGCGGAACTTATATACTAAATGGAACCGATGTAAGCCATATGACGGATGATGCGTTGGCCGAAGTCCGAAATCAGGAAATTGGCTTTGTGTTTCAAACTTTCAACCTTTTACCACGTTCAACATCGTTGGATAATGTGGCATTACCATTGATCTATGCCGGAAACAGCAAAAAAGATAGAGATGCCAGAGCGGCTAAAGCATTGGAAAACGTGGGTTTGGGAAATCGTATGGATCACAAACCTAACGAATTGTCTGGTGGTCAGCGCCAGCGTGTTGCTGTTGCAAGAGCCCTGATAAATGATCCTTCAATCATCCTCGCAGATGAGCCGACAGGGAATTTAGATACCAAAACCTCAATCGAGATCATGGGTTTGCTTGAAGAAATCCATAGTAAGGGCAATACAATTATTTTAGTAACCCACGAGGAAGATATTGCACAACACGCCCATCGAATTGTACGTATGCGGGATGGTTTAATTGAAAACGACTACATAAATACAGACATTAAAAACGTTTCTCCACGTTTGCAGGCGCTAAAGGAAAGTGGAAGCGACTGGGAAAAAATTAGTTAATGATAATCAACTTTGTGATTAGAAGTTTTCAACCTTTGCTAACCCAATATTCCAAATCTCTTTAATGAAAATCTATACCAAAACTGGCGATAAAGGACAAACATCGCTGATAGGAGGTACGAGGGTACCAAAGTTTCATTTGCGCATCGAAACATACGGCACGGTTGATGAATTGAATTCGTACATCGGTTTGGTTGGTTGTCAGGAAATTGAAACTCACCATCAAAAGTTACTCAAAGAAATTCAGGACAGACTTTTCACAATCGGGGCATCACTAGCTGCTGACCCTGAGAAATCGAAAATGAAAATTCCGGATTTGCACGATTCTGATGTTACCTTGCTGGAAACCGAAATTGATGCGATGAACGAAGCCTTGCCTCCTTTAAAACACTTTGTTTTGCCAGGCGGAAATAGCGTAGTAGCCTATTGCCATTTAGCCAGATGCGTTTGTAGAAGGGCAGAACGTTTAACGGTAGAGCTTGCCGAAAATAGCTTTGTAGACGAACGCGTAACCGTTTACTTAAACAGGCTGAGTGATTATTTATTCGTTTTAGCCAGAAAACTAAATTTAGATTTTGGAACAGAAGAAAACATTTGGATACCTCGCGTATAATGGTGGAAAAATAAGTTTGTTTTGCTCAAAAATTTTAATATACTTTGCGCATTATTAAGTATAAGAATTTAATAGAATTGAAGATATGTATTGGACACTAGAATTAGCTTCCCACCTGGAAGACGCACCATGGCCTGCAACAAAAGATGAGTTAATTGATTACGGCATCCGTTCTGGTGCACCTGTAGAAGTAATTGAAAATTTACAGGCACTTGAAGACGATGGCGAGCCTTATGAAACAATAGAGGAAATTTGGCCTGATTATCCAACTAAAGAAGATTTCTTCTTTAATGAAGATGAATATTAAAAATATTAACTCCCGATTTTAAAACCGGGAGTTTTTTTTCGAATTACTTGTTGTTTGTAAAATGTTTAATTTCCTGTAAATAAGGAACTTGTAAAATAAACTGACAATTTTTAAACAAAAATATACAACTTGTGTTAATAGATAAACATTTACTTAAAAAATTAACACAATGGGAAATTTATTGTATTTAGTAGCGGTAGTATTAGTAATACTTTGGGTTATAGGATTTGTATTTCACGGCTTCGGTGACGTTGGTGGAATCATTCACGTTTTACTTGTAATTGCAGTAATTGCAATTCTACTTAAAGTTATTGGTAGGGCAGCGTAAAACAGACCTAAGTGCATTCGTTTATAAGCTAAGCTTTATAAACAAGTTATTATAAAAAAGGAGTTTCAATTTGAAACTCCTTTTTAGTGTTATACTTTTAGCAAAAGTTCGGCAAGTTCCAAATCAATTGGATACGTTATTTTTATATTATTCCGCTCGCCTTCTATTATTTTAATTTCTTCACCAGTAAACTCAACAACACTGGCATCATCGGTAAAATGGCTGTCGAATGGTTGTTGGTAAGCCCGCTTTAGCGTGGCCAGTTTAAAAGTCTGCGGTGTTTGAACCAGGTAAATCTCATTACGTTTTAAAGCCAGTGTTTTCTCGCCCACAAGCGTTCTCACGCTGTCGCTAGATTGAACAGCCGCTACTGCGTTGCCTTTAAGTTCTGCCTCGCTATAACACTTATCAATTAATTCGGTAGAAATTAATGGACGAACTGCATCATGTATAGCCACAAAACTTTCCTCTTCAATTTGTTCCACAGCATTTTTCACTGAAAAAAAACGTTCTTTTCCACCTGCCACAACCAAGTGCGGTATGTTAAAATTAAATTCTACGCAAAGCCTGTTCCAGTACGCATGCTGGTCGGGGTGTAAAACAACAATAATTTTTGGTTGAGTGCTGCTTTGTGCGAAAGCCCTTATGGTATGCATTAAAACCGGGCGGTTTTTAAGCAAGAGGAATTGTTTCGGGGTTTCAGTTTGCATTCGATTGCCTGAACCGCCTGCAACAATTACAGCGTAGTATTTCATTTTGAGTATCAAATTAAAAGCACCTGGCATTGCAAAGTTTTAATACCAGGTGCTTATAACTCAAATTTAATATTATATAATCAGCATGGCATCACCATAGCTGTAAAATTTATATTTTTCTTTTACGGCAACTTCATAGGCGTTCATTACATTTTCATAGCCACCAAATGCACTCACCATCATTAACAGAGTCGATTCTGGCGTGTGGAAATTTGTGATCATCGAATTTGCAATGCTAAAATCGTAGGGCGGAAAAATAAATTTACTTGTCCAGTCGTTCGCTGCTTTAAGGGTTCTGTTAGCAGAAACTGCTGATTCGATGGCACGCATTGATGTTGTACCAACCGCACATATTTTCCTTTTTTCTTCTAAAGCTTTATTTACAATGTTAGCATCTTTTTGTTCGATGATAAATTGCTCAGAGTCCATTTTGTGTTTAGTCAAATCTTCAACCTCAACAGTTCTAAAAGTTCCTAAACCCACGTGCAAGGTTACCTCAGCGAATTCTATCCCTTTCAGCTCTAATCTCTTCATCAACTCGCGACTAAAATGTAAACCTGCAGTTGGCGCAGCAACAGCACCTTCATGCTTGGCGAAGATGGTTTGATAACGCTCTTTATCTTCGGCCGTAGCTTTACGTTTAATGTATTTTGGAAGCGGTGTTTCACCTAAAATTTCAACATTTTTTCTGAATTCTTCATCAGTTCCTTCAAATAAGAACCGAATTGTACGACCTCGCGAAGTCGTATTGTCTACAACCTCAGCAACCAATAAGTCATCATCGCCAAAATATAATTTATTACCTACTCTGATTTTACGGGCAGGATCTACCAAAACATCCCACAAACGCAGTTCCTTGTTTAGCTCGCGAAGCAAAAAAACCTCAATTGTAGCACCGGTTTTTTCTTTATTGCCGTATAACCTGGCAGGAAAAACTTTTGTGTTATTTAAGATCATTACATCTTTATCGTCGAAGTAAGCTAAAACGTCTTTAAAGATTTTATGTTCAATTTTACCGCTGTCTTTATGTAAAACCATTAAACGTGCTTCGTCGCGTTCCTCCGAAGGATTATTGGCAACTAATGATTCGGGTAAGTTAAATTTGAATTGTGATAATTTCATTCTTGATGAATTTTTTGAGGTGCAAAAATACGAATTTAATTCTTCTTTTTCGTATTTATCAAACGCATTTACGGTATATTATGTTTTAAGCGGAATTTGTTATCTTGCAGCGAGCCTGCAAATTTAAAATGATTAGTTTTGAAAAACGGTTGTAACCTTTTTAACTGTGTGGTGTCTAAACAACAATTATGATAATCTTCAGACTTATAGGTGAGAGTTTTCGTTTTGCATTTGATGCATTGCGCCAGAACAAATTGCGTACAATGTTATCGCTTTTGGCAATAACCATTGGTATTTTTGTAATTATTTTTGTTTTCTCTGGCGTAGATACCTTTCGCGGTAAGTTGCAGGCTAGTGTGGATAAGTTAGGTTCTAACACAATTTATATTCAGAAATGGCCATGGAGTTTTGGTGATAATTATCCCTGGTGGAAGTATGCAAACCGCCCCGAACCATCAATACGTGATTTTGAGAATTTAAAAGAAAGAATGAGTAATTCTGATGGGATTACTTTCGAGATTTCTACAAGTAACAGAACAATAAAGTATAGAAGCGGCTCAGTTGAGGGAATCTCGGTGTCTGCAGCTTCGCAGGATTTTAACAAAACCTGGAATTTTGAATTGCAATCCGGAAGATATTTTACAGATAATGAAAGCAATAATGGTACGCCTGTTTGTTTGATTGGTGCTGAGATTGCTGAAGGTTTATTCGGGAGTGAAGATCCGGTAGGTAAACAGGTTCAGGTTTTGGGCAGACGTGTTACGGTAATTGGCGTTTTCGTAAAGGAAGGTGAAGATATGCTTGGTACTTCCCTCGATAAAAGTGTAAACGTTCCGATTAACTTTGCTAAAAGTATTCTTGATGTTCAAAATGAGCGTTATAATCCACAAATTACCGTGAGGGGTTCAGATAATGTTTCTCTCGAAGAAGTGGAAAGTGAACTTCGTGGTTTGATGCGTTCTATCCATCGTTTAAAGCCTAACCAGGAAGATGATTTTGCGTTGAATAAAACAACAATCTTGTCTAATCAGCTAAATAAAATGTTCGACGTAGTGAATTTGGCAGGTTGGGTTATTGGCGGATTCTCAATTTTGGTAGGCGGTTTCAGCATCGCAAACATCATGTTTGTATCGGTAAAAGAACGTACAAATATTATTGGAATCCAAAAGTCGCTTGGTGCAAAACGGTATTTTATATTGCTTCAGTTTATTTTCGAAGCCATTTCACTTTGTATTCTAGGCGGCTTACTTGGCTTACTGCTCGTTTATCTGCTGGCGCTTGGAATAGGGGCTGCGACAGATTTTCATATCATTCTCGGATTAAATAACATTATTCTGGGCATAGGAATATCCGTTATTATCGGAACGATTTCAGGTTTTTGGCCTGCTTATTCTGCCTCAAGATTAGACCCAGTAGAAGCAATTAGAAGTTAGTAGATTAAAGCACTTAGCGCTTAAATTAAATCCGCTGTTGAGGGATGGCGCTAACCTTTCGGTTTAAGCCTTTTAGCAGCACTCTTGGGATTTCTTTTAAGGTGAAAGGGATGTTAATAGCAAACGATTTCACTAAAAGGTTAAATGAATACTTAAAATTCAGTTCCCTGATTAAGTTATGTTTTGCAAACTCTACTAAGCCGCCCATATAACGTTCTTCTAAAATTTTTCTTTCTTTTGGAGTTAACAAGTGATTAAATTTGATAATTTTTGCTTTGGCATCTGCTATGTACAAGAATTCCAACACTTCACTCCATTTTCTGCCGTCGTAAACATTTATTTCGTCGATACGTTTGTGCCAAAGCTGTTGCAAGGTAAACGCAGCTCTGCATGGTCTTGATAAAATAAGTTCTAAATACATGCACCAGTCGTCGCCAATATTCATGTCTTCATCCCAACCCTTTAATATGGATGAACGTCGAATTACAACAGACGAGGAAGGCGAGGGGCAAGATTTAATGTACAAATCCCTTACTTCCGAATAATCTAACACAACCCAATTATCTTTCTCTTTCCCGAAATAGGTTTTTAAAAACGGATCGTTCGAAAGAAAATTCCATGGATCACCGATTCTGCTTTCCTGTTCCCAGTTTGCAAATACGAAATCGAGATTTTCTTCTTCTAGTTTGCCTACACATTCCTCCAAGAAATCGGGGTGCCAAACATCATCAGAATCTAGGGAAGCTACGATGGTTCCTTTAGCATGTGCTAAACCGGCATTTCTGGCCGATGCCTGACCGCCGTTTTTTTTATAATGATATTCTACCTGTGGGTATTTTTTAACGATTTGGGAAGTCCGATCTATAGAGCCATCATCAATTACTATAATTTGAATATTCTTGTATGTTTGGCCAATCGCACTTTCAATTGCATCAGGGAGCCTTTTTTCCCGGTTATACGTTGGTATAATTATCGTTACTAATTCGCGGTCAGCCATTAAATTTTTCTAAAAAGGGGTAGATTTTTAGCGCTAAATTCACCGTTATAGATATATTGTCTATCGAGCAAATCTTGTTACAAAGTTAGTAAAGAAACTTCAAATTATTTGCTTTTAGGTTAATTAGCCGAATGACGGCATAATTATTTCGAAAATGAATGCTTAACCTTGTGTATAAACACTTTAGAAAAATAAAAATAATCGTAAATAGCCAGCCACAAAATATGAGGGAACAAAAACAAATGGGAAGCTAAAATTATCATGTTATAGTAATCGGAAATAAAAGCTGCGACCAACAGTGATACAGGGAAAAACATTTGATAGTAATCGGCCATTAAAATCTGAAATGGTTGGTCGTTGGTTTTTAGGATAATTATAACCTGGGTTTTGTTGATTTTGTATCTTAAAAAAACCAATAGGAGATAAATGCCCAGGCCAACAAACGGTAACGTCAGGTTTATGTTATACAGCATCACGCTGAATGCGGCAAGTTCTACAATTATCAGTAACCGGCCTTTATTTTTAAACGCCGCCGGCGTTGTTTTACTTGCGTACGTATTCAGATTTACTTTGATGTCGTTAAGTCTGTCAGCGAACTGGTGCCATAAAATTCCCCTTAGGCCATATGTTAATGCCCACACACCAACCGCTGCAAACCATATCCAGTTAATCTCCTGGTTGGTTATATAACTCATGCTTGCAACCATTAATAAACTGGGAAATAAATGCGAACCGCAACCATCGGCAAAAACACCAAATATCCCCCGGTTTTTTAACCGGATGGGTTTTATCGAGTAAAGGCTAAACACTATCCACGATGATAAATAAAGGGCGCAGGAAAGTAGGTCGGGATATAGGAAGTAACCGAAAATGAAACCGGCCAATACACATATCGCGGGGATAAACCACCTATATTTTTCTGCCACTTGTTGGATTCTGTTGGCTTTTCCACTGGCAATATCTTCCTCCAGGTCGGTTATATCATTGATTACGCTAACGTATATTGCACCAACAACTAAAGCACATAAAAGAAATAATGCCCAGTGTGCAACACGAAACAGCGGCACCGGCGACATTAAAACGGTAGCATATGCTATAGCCAGGAGCGGAGGCAGTTTATGAGACCACCATTCCTGCGAACGGATGATGCTTAAACCTTTCATTTGCTGTATCTGGATTTATATAGCGCTAATGCTTCGAGGCAGAAACCAGTAGTTAATTCTTCGGAGCCATAACATTGTAATTTCTTCGGCCCCCCGTAATAAACTGCCCAGCGAGGCCATTCCCCATATTCACCTTGGGTGTTAACGATAAAGTTAATGGCTTTTTCTAAATTTGTGATTTGATAATTTAGTTTGATAAGCGAAATTACTGCCAGAGCTGTGTCTAGTATACTTTCCCCAAAAGAACCATCTTGTTTAATGGTATCAATTATTCGCTGGGTGATAGGCTTCCTTATCGGTTCTAACTCTGCCACTCCTGAGTACAAGATTCTCGAAAAAAAATAATATATCGTGAACGGATTCCGATACCACTTATCACAGTCAGCTTCTTTTTGGGTTAAAATTATGTCGAGCAGGTAGTTAATAATTCCTGACGTATCTTTTGTTAATCCCAGATAAAAAAGGACATTTGCATTCACCACAGCATCAATGTCATACTTTTTGGCCTCTACATTAGCCCAGAATAGTAAAGATTGAACTGGGTATTTAAACTCCCTCAACATGAGCAGCCAGTAATCTTTATTCCATTTCAGAGTTGGTCTAAAAGTATACCAGCTATAAAATAAATTATTTCTGTTCCTGTTCAACAACAGCATAGCTTCATTGCTTTGAAACTCTCTGTTAACAGCGTTCAGTAATATCGAAGCGCACGAGGTATTGTCGACATCTGGAGGGCATACCTTAAAGTAAGGATGAGCTTTTGTAAAGTTGTTCCATATCCCACCTCTCATTGATTGTGCTTGTAAAAATGATGCAGAAAGCTGTAAAATATCATTCACTTTTGAAAAATCACCCAAATCGAGTATTGAATATGCAATTAAAGATGTTGGGAAAACGTTTGCATCAGGAACTGTTTCCAACATGGTGTCTTCATGTCCGATGTAGCAACAAAATTCACCATTAGGAAATTGATTCTGATGAAGATAAGAAATCCCCTTTTGAATTGATTCATCTATGTCTCTAGAGAGCATATTGTTTAATTAAACTGATTTAATAAGTTTTATAATCATATCTGAGAAATCACCTTCGGGCGATTTCGGGATTAGTTTAGAAACTGTCTCAGCGCCATTTCTTCCCATCTGTTCCCATTGTTCTCTTTGCTGCCATGCTCTTTCCATTGCTTCTTCAAAAGAAATTTCATTTGGGAAACCTGAGAAAGCGTTCACGCCTTCAGTGGTAATTTCCGTATTTCCACCTACATTAGAGATAATTACAAGTCGCCCTGCTGACATTGCCTCCACCATAGAAAGCGGCAATCCTTCACTTCTTGATGGCAAGATAAGTGCATGGTAAGAATGCCACATTTTTTCCACATTATCAATCTGCCCCACAAAATCAATATTTTCTACTTTCAGTAAGTTCTTCATGTCAACCAACGCATTCTTATCTACTCCGGAACCTATAAACGATACTTGAACCGGACGATTGCGCCATTTTTCCTGAGATAAAATTCTGATTAACAGATCCTGTCCTTTATCTAAAACAAATAATCTCCCCAAGCAAGCAAGCCTATATGTTTTTATCTCTTTTGGATAGGGAACAATATTACCTGAAAGTTTAACGGGATTGAAGATTACCTTGGCATTTATTAATTTTTTTCCAAACTGTTCTTCGGTAAGACGCAAATTGTGTTTAGAAACATAGTAGTTCATTCTAGAATGTTCCAATGCCCCCAGCATTATTTTTCTGTCTTGGGTTTGAGGCCAATAAAAATCTACCGCTTTCTGTGCTATAGTCACATAAGGCACGTTCAACAAATTGCATTGATAGGCAAGTTTCAAACCATCAAAATTAATTCCTTGTGAAATTATTACCAGCGCAGGCGACTCTTTTTTTATGATATTTACGAAGCCGCTAAAATCTTCTTCAAATTTCCAGGGTTTCAGCTTTAGACCTACTGCAACTTTTTCAATAAAGTTTCCTGCAAAATTTAGAATGCGTTCAGGAGCAGACTTTCTTGGAAAAATATCAAATAACATAACCCCTTTAGCAGCTAGTTTAATAAATGCCGGATGCTGTCTGTTTATCTGATACTTAACTACAGAAATTTCAAAACCTGCATTTTGTAGTAATGGTACACTGCGTCCCCATAACTCTTCGCTACCGCCCCAATCTTCCGCACAAGTACTAACGATAATAATTTTTTGCATTTTAATCTGTTGCTAAGTTATCATTGAATAGGTGATAGTAATCACCTTTTAATGATACGAGTTCCTCGTGAGTGCCGGATTCAGATATTGTTCCATTTACAAGCATATAAATATAATCTGCATGTTTAACAGCAGATTGCCTGTGGCTTATGATTAGCGCCGCCCTGTTACCTATCCGTTCTCTGAATGAGTCAAATAATTCTTTTTCTGCTGTTGCATCAAGTGCACTTGTTGCTTCGTCAAGCACGATGAATCGCGAGTTGCTATAAAAAGCCCTGGCAATGGCTAATTTTTGCCATTGTCCGATACTAACTTCATGTCCGTCTTCAAATATTCTACCCATTGTGGTCTCATATTTATTGGGAAAGTTATCAATAAACTTATCTGCTCCTGAATTCTTCGCTGCCTCAACAATGTCTTCAAATCTGATCTCATTATAGATGTCGCCAAAACGGATATTCTCGGCAACAGTCACATTGTACTTTCCGAAATCCTGAAAAACAGCACAGATTTGCTTTTGATAGTCTGCAATTTTAAACGACTTAATATCTGTATAATTCAAGTTAACTGAACCTGACGTTGGGTCATACAGCCTGCAAAGTAATTTAATTAAAGTAGATTTTCCAGCCCCGTTACTTCCTACAACAGCAACTATTTTACCCGCAGGCATTTTTAAGTTTATATCCGTTAATGTATTTTTTTCTGCATGGGGATAAATAAAACTCACGCCTTTTAGTTCTAAATCAACTTCATTATCGGCGGGTATCACTAGCGGGTTCTCATTTTCTTTCAGGCTACTCTTTAAATCAAAGAGTTCGAAAATACTCTTTACAAAAATGTTGTTATGATATAGTGTGGAAATGCCGGATGACAGATTTTGCATAATATTGAATGCTTGCGGAAACGCAATAAGGAAAAGCGAAATATCGCCAACACTGGTGATGCCGTGAATGCTTCCGATAGCGATGTATGCCACACAAGCAAAAAAGCCCATTGTGGCGATGGTTGATGTTATTAACTCCTGGTAAGTTTTTTGCTTACTTATTTTCAACCTTCCTGACAATAATAAGAGTCTGATATCGACATACAATTTCTTTAAATGATTGCCGAGACCGAAACTTCTTACCTCTTTTGCGTGCACATCTGAAGTTAACAGCGTGCTTAAGTAATTCGATTTTCGTTCCAGTGCAGTCTGCGATAGCCGTAAAATGTTTTGGCTGTCTGCAAAGTTGATTCTAACCCATAAAGTCGGCACTACGAATAGCGCAAGTATTGGAAACAGCCTCCAGTCTATCGATACAAGCATCGAAGCAATTAAAATTAAACTGATCATGTTTTTTGCAATATCTACCATGGTAAAAACAATGACGTTTGGCCGATCGGTAGCCATATCCCTAGCTCGCTTTAAAATATCGAAATAGCCTGGACTCTCGTAGAACGAGAGGTCGAGTTCAATTGCGCAATTATGAATCTTCTCATCAATATGTTCAGCTACTTTTCCCGATTGTTTTTCTGTTATGTAATTCGAAATCGCTTTCACAGAAGTAAAAAGAATAGCCGATAAAGTTGAAAGGATAATGTATTTAATTACCTCGGGTTCATTTTTAATATCATTAATTCCATGCGCTGAAATGGTATCGATAAGCACTTTAAGAAAGTATAACGAAGAAAAAAATAAACCACTTTCTATTGCGATAAAAGATATTGAAATGATAGACCACTGTTTTGAGCCTTCCCAGATCAGCTTTAAGAGCCTGAAAATACTTAGGCTACTGCTGAATTTTTGAACTTTGCTGGTAAACGATTTAATCATAAATTATCAGGGAATTTTATTGCAATTTAACACGAGTATAGAACTGAATTTTTTGAGACAACTAAAATTGGTGAGTTAAACTTTCACTTTTTACTGAGATATCTCTTTTTCTGAAAACGTTGAAAATGAATACCAGAATTAAGCTTACGATTTTAGAAAGTGGTTTTTCTACGAAGACGTTTAAGCCCCAACAGATTAGCCCGATAAAGATCATTAAACCCCAAAGTAGGATGTCTGCCTGAATGGTATTTCTAAAATGCCAGTACACGCCAAGGAAGAATATGTGGAAAAGGAAAAACGGGTAGGCAATTTCACCAAGCTTTTTAAGGAATGGGTAACCGGGGATATTGATTTTCTTTAAAGAAATTAAAAGAAACGTTAAGTAGAGTAGGGTGATTATGCCGCCCATTAAAAAATAATTAGCAGAGTGGGGTATTTTATAATATCTGTCAATATCTTCAGTTAAAAGCATAGAACCTTTTAACGCAAAACAAAAATTAACTAAGGCAAGTGTGTAAACTTTCCAGGGCGTAAACTTTTTTGCATTAATAAAATAGAATAACATCCCGGCAATAAACGGTGTAAACATGAAATAGGCATTCCTGGTTGCAGGGAAGAACTGTCCGATTGCGAATAAACTAAGGAGAACCGTAATTATGAGTAAAATTTTATTCCAACCTTTAAAAATTAATATAAAAAGCACAAAAAGGTAAAAGCAAAGTTCTACAACCAATGTATGGAATACCGGGCTAAGCGCCTGAAAACCAAATACTGTTGGCATCATCGTCATATTCATCAAAAGGGTTTTGAAGGGAAGTGTAGGCAGATACGAGTGTTCGCCGTAAAATCTTGGTAGCAGAAACGCAACGATACAACTAACCCAAAATAGCGGGTAAATCCTTGC
Source organism: Pedobacter sp. AC464 (assembly GCF_979253075.1). Lineage (NCBI taxonomy): Bacteria > Pseudomonadati > Bacteroidota > Sphingobacteriia > Sphingobacteriales > Sphingobacteriaceae > Pedobacter > Pedobacter sp. AC464. The sequence continues at coordinate 1,239,632 of NZ_CEEDBV010000001.1, read as the reverse complement.
TAATCTTATAATTACGAAATCTTGGATGTTTCTTTTAAGGGATGTCATCGTTATTACGTAACTACTTACCATGAAGAAAATAGTTAATGCAACTGTAGAATAACGAACTACCGGACTATATTTCAGATTTTCAGGTACTATCCTGAAGACATAGTTAAAAGAATCTGCATAATGACCTAAGAATATTGCGATTACAGCGATGATTCGAAGTAAATCTAACGAACCAGACCTGTTCGTCTTTGAGATAACATCTTTTGTCATGAAAAATAGAAATGTAGGAGATGACTGATAAGGCAGTAAAGATAATATCTTAATTTGTTATTTTGATATTAAAGTTGCTATCAATCCTAGAGGTTAAGCGAAAAGCTTCCGAATAATAACCAGAAACTTAAGAGTATTTCATTCGATGGGCAAACTGAGGAATTTTAACAGACATCGTAGCAAAAAAAATCCCTTGCTAATCTAAATCAGCAAGGGATTTTTTGTCTATAATTTAACGTTCTAACTCAATTTACCCAATGCCTCTTTTATTCTTCTTAAAGCTTCGATTAAACTCTCGTCAGATGCGGCATAAGAGAGACGGATGTAATTGTTATTACCAAATGAATCGCCGCCAACAGTAGCCACATGGCCAACATTAAGCAAGTAAAGTGCTAAATCTGAAGAATCTTTAATCACATTTCCATCCGCATCCTTTTTACCGAAAAAGGAACTGATTTCAGGGAAAAAATAAAAGGCTCCATCAGGAAGATTTGTCTTTACGCCCGGAATTTCGTTTAATAAGTTATAAACAAGTTCTCTGCGTCGTAAAAATGCTTCTTTCATTTTTAAAACGCTTTCTAAACCCTGCTCATAAGCAACAATACCCGCACGTTGAGCTATAGAGCAGGTTCCTGATGTGGTTTGGCCCTGAAGCTTATCATTTGCTGCAGCGATTTCTTTATTAGCTGCAATGTAACCCAATCTCCATCCAGTCATGGCAAACGCTTTAGAAAAGCCATTAACAATAATTACGCGGTCTTTTATGCTTTCGAATTGCGCAATTGATTCGTGGTTATCTACAAAATTAATGTGTTCATATATTTCGTCAGACAGGATATAAATGTTTGGATGTTTTTCAAAAACCTTCACTAAAGCAGCCAATTCAGCTTTGCTGTATACCGAACCCGTAGGGTTGCATGGCGACGAAAACATAAAAAGCTTTGATTTAGGCGTAATCGCCGCTTCCAGTTGTTCGGGTGTTATTTTAAAATTGCTATCGATATCGGTATCAATAAAGACTGATTTACCTTCGGCTAGAACAACCATTTCCGAGTACGAAACCCAATATGGAGTAGGGATTATCACTTCATCTTCCGGATCAATTAATGTTAAAATTACATTTGAAAGCGATTGTTTTGCACCCGTAGAAACTACGATCTGTGAAATATCATAATCTAAATTATTCTCCGTTTTAAGTTTATTAACAATTGCCTGGCGCAGGTCCGGATACCCGGGTACTGGTGAATAACGGGTAAAATTATCGTCCAGAGCTTTTTTTGCTGCATTTTTTACGTGGTCTGGCGTATTAAAATCTGGCTCTCCAACACTTAAACTAATAATGTTAATGCCTTTTGAGGCTAATTCGCGACCCAGTTTGGTCATTTTAAGCGTTGCCGATTCGGATAAATTATTGATTCTTTTAGATAAAATGCTCATGGTTAATTGCTTTGAGCGCAAATATATAAACCAAATATTATTCTGCACTAAAAAAGACGCAGTTTTTCTGATTAATTTATTTCATTACCGTATTTTTGAAAAAAAATCCTGGTGACGGTAAAGAAACGAGCAATTTTAATTTCCCTGATTGTGAGCATTGTTTTAATGCTGGCGAAATTTTTGGCATATTTTATTACGGCATCGAACGCTATTTTAACTGATGCTGCCGAAAGTATCGTTAATGTAATTGCGGGCAGTTTTGCTTTTTACAGCATTTACTTAAGTACCCAGCCGAGAGATGAAAATCATCCTTACGGCCATGGTAAAGTGGAATTTTTCTCGGCCTTTGTTGAAGGAATTTTGATCTTGCTTGCCGGGGTCATTATTATCTTCAAATCGTCGTACAACTTGATTTACCCGCATGCGGTTGGCCAGTTGTTAGAGGGTACTTTAATTATTGGTGTAACCGGATTGATTAATATGGTGGTTGGTTTATACCTGATTAACACCGGAAAAAAAGAACATTCTATTACCTTACAGGCAGATGGAAAGCACCTGCTAACCGATACTTATACCAGTGTTGCGATAGTAATTGGTTTGATCTTAATTCAGTTAACGAATATTATTTGGTTTGATAGTTTGCTCTCTATCTTAGTTGGCTTTTACATTGTTTACTCAGGTTACCAATTAACCAGAGGCTCGGTTGGGGGTTTAATGGACGAAAGTGACTTTACATTGGTGGAGGAGGTTGTTGATGTGCTACAAAAAAACAGGCATAATCCCTGGATTGATGTACACAATCTACGCACTCAGCAGTACGGACCCGAGTTTCATATCGATTGCCATGTTACCTTGCCATATTATTTCGATCTTAACGAAGTTCATCGCGAAATTTCGCAGATTGATGAACTTATCAATAAAAACGGCGTTAGAAAAGCGGAACTTTTTATTCATGCAGACCCATGTTTGCCTGCCTGCTGTCATTACTGCCACATGAGCGAATGTCCGGTTAGGGCAGAAGCTTTCAAAAAAGAAATTGTTTGGACACCAGAAATTGTAATCAAAAATAAAAAGCATTTCGAGAATGAGTTACTTTAATGTGCGGGTTTACGGCTTACTGATTAACCATCGCGGTGAAGTGCTGGTAAGCGATGAACAGGAATATGGCTTTCGTTTTAGTAAGTTTCCGGGTGGAGGATTAGAATTTGGCGAAGGCCTGATTGACGGTTTGAAACGAGAATTTATGGAAGAATGTAATGCGGAAATTGATGTTATCTCGCATTTTTACACAACAGATTTCTTCGAAAAATCATCGTTCAATGATAGCCAGGTTATAAGTGTGTATTATCTGGTGAGCGAGAAAGCGCCGTTAGCTTTACCGTTTAAAGATAAAATATTTGATTTTGATGGGGAAGGTGAAATACTTCAGGCTTTTCGATGGGTTAAAATCAGTGATTTATCGATTGATGAGATTACTTTTAAAACAGACAAAACGGTCGCGGCACTTCTTAAGCAACAATTTAATTCCTGATTCTTATAAGAAGTAAAGCGTTTAATAAAATGCCCAGCGCATAAGGCCTGGGCATCTTTTTGTTAAACAAACTATTCTTCCAGGTATCTTCTTAATGCATCATTCAGAAAGTAACTCCATCCGCCTTTAAAACTTTCTTTACTAAAGTCTTTTCCATTTTCGGCAAAACTTTCAAGCCCGGAGTGAGAGATAACGACGCGGGTTTGCCCATCTTTTTCAAATAATTCCCAGCAAACTTCTGAGTTACCCGGGTAGCCATCATAGCGCCATGTGTACGCTAATTTTTTTCCTTCAATCAGTTGCGATATTTCGCATAAATGCAAAAAATGCGGACCTTCATCAGGCCCGCCCATAAAGTCGAACTTGAAGCCTGGTTTTGGTTTAAAATCCTTAAACACAAAAAACCATTTCTTTAATTCATTATTGTCGGTTAAAGCCAGCCAGATTTTATCGGCGGGTACGTCATAAGTTCGCTCAACAGTTAAAACATCATTTTTCATAGCGCAAGTTCTTGTGCAACAATTATTAGCCTAATGGCATTTTACTCATATCCATATACAGGATGCTCCAGCGTTGGCCATCGAGGTCGATAAAACCGCAACCATACATCCAGCCATCTTTGTAGCCAGGTTCTCCGTAAAGCTTGCCGCCGGCCTCTACAACTTTTTTAGCTAAATCATCTACCTCGTCGGCACTTTCTGCATCGATAGAGAATAAAACTTCAGTGCCGGATACAGGATTTGGAACGGCGCCGCCGGCGAAAGATTCATACAATGCTTTTTTAAAAAGCATAATTACCAGCTTACCATCACCAACCAGAAACGAAGCGGAATCATTATTAGCTCCATACTGAGTATTGGGTGTAAAACCAATTTGAGTAAAAAACTCTTTTGATTTGCTTACATCATTTACCGGCAGGTTTATCCAGATTGATTTTGTCATAATGTTTTATTTTTGTTTGAATAAAGATAGGTAACCTTATGTCGAATTAGGGTGCTTCTACAAGAAAACTTACGGGGCTGTTTAGGACAATTTATTTTTATTTTGTGAAATCATTACGTATCCTAACGTTAGTGCATCAATCAGCATTGCCGATTTCAAAGTGTTGAATGCAAAAATTGTCCAACCTTGTTTACCCCAGGCGCCATTTGCACGATAAATTTTTTCTGGCTGAAAATCACAAAAAACCGATTGATCGATTTCTGAAAGTTTTATGCTCAACTTTTCACGTTTGGAATCGAGGGTAGCAAAAATCCCGTTTTTAAATTTGAATGCCTTTTTATCAAAATGCGGATGTTCTGTAACACCCTCAAAATCCAGGCAAACGCTTTCAATCCATGCTGCAGTTATCATCCTACAATTTATATAATTTCTGCGGATGTTGTTCAGCGTGGTTGAGGATTAGATTTAAGATATAGCTGTTTGATTGATAAGTTGATAAATTTTCCTTGACAGATGCAAGCCCGTCTGTCAGGGAATTTTTATCTTTGAAGTAGCCCATGCCATAAAACCTTCCTTTCTCAACAACCAGGCAACTTAACTCTTCATGCTCCCGCCCTTCATCTACCAGGGCAAAGCTTGGCTGCATATTTTGGATGTCATCAAGCGCCGACGTTAGTCGTTTGTTGTAAACGGCTACTGTTTCGATGCCACTGCAGGCACCAAAACACTGGCCATTTTCGTGTGCGGTACATCTTGTCGCTGTTTTTTGTAAATAGCACAATTTGGCGCAAAGCTGGTATTTATCCACAATCTGGTTAAGAAAGTTATAGCCCTCCAGCAGGTTATTGAAGCTTTGCAAGGCCTTGTTATTTTTTTTGTGCTTATCTATTGCCAACCGTAAATAGCCATTCTGATCCTCAAAAACATATAAATCATATTTGTGCTCATATCGTTTCATGGCACGGTTATTCTCGGGCCAAAGCCGTTTAATTTCGTTCGCTTCTAAAATGAGAGCCATCAGTTCGGTTCCACAAACCACATAATCGACGTGGTGTATCGTTCGTAAAAAATCCTGACGTTGCCTGTTTGGCTTATTTCCCGTAAAATGACTCGTAACGCGTTTTTTAAGATCTTTTGCCTTACCAACGTATACTATTTTACCCTTACTGTCTTTAAAATAATAAACCCCCGGCTGGTTCGGTAACCTCATAATGGCGGCTTTGTCCAAATTCGGCGGTAAAACCTGTTCTTTGGAAGTTTTTTTCAGCATTTCCGGAATTGTTCCTTCCAAATCATGCTCCAAAAGTAAATTAAATAAAATGCTTGTTGCATCAGCATCCCCAGCGGCACGGTGGCGATTTTGAAGTGGAATTTGTAGTGCATTGCAGAGTTTGCCAAGGCTGTAAGAAACCTTTCCGGGAAAGATTTTCCTACTCATCCGAACAGTGCAAAGCTTTCTGCATTGCAGATCGTAACCGGCTAGAGCCAGATGATGTTTTAAAAAAGAATAATCGAAGTTAACGTTGTGCGCAACAAACACTTTTCCATGTAAAAGCTGATAAATCTGTAGGGCTACATCTTCAAAAGCGGGTGCATCGGCCAACATTTCCTCATCAATCCCGGTTAAAGCTGTAATGTATCCTGGAATGGCTCTTCCAGGATTTATTAATGTAGTGTAGCTTTCAGTAATTTCGTTACCATCATGTATGTTGATGGCAACTTCAGTTATGCCATTTGCTGAAGCATGGCCTCCTGTGGTTTCTATATCTACAACTGCGTATAACATCAAATTGGTTTTGATACAAATCTATACTAAAATAATTAGTAATTAAAACAAATTTTCGCATTATTTATGGCTGTAAATAAAAAAAGCGACAACGTATTAACGCTGTCGCTTTGGTATTTCGTATTGTTGTTTAGAGTTTACTCAACAACTTGCTCAAATTAGGTTTTATACCTATTGAGATAGGAACTGTATTAAAAGTTCTGTTTTGTATTTTGCCAAAACCGTACATGTAACTTACCTCGGCAAATAAATTTGCACTACCAATATTGTATTCTAAACCGCCACCCGCTTCGAAAATTCCGGTGCTATTTGTTTTGTTATCCATAGTAACTTGTAGCGTTTGCGCATTAACAGCAGCTTGTGGTGTTAAAATAAATCCGCCACCGGCACCTGCAAACCCATAGTAAGCCCATTTTTTTACTATTTTACGATAGCCCAATGCCACGTTTAAAAGGTATGTTGTGGCACGTCCTTTTTGGAGTGTGTAATTGAAACCTGCATCTGGCGTTATTTGATTAAACTGAAAGGCGTGCAAACTAACCTTTGGATACAAAAACAACCCTTTATTACCCAAAGCAAGATTTAAACCAAGGGCGGTAGAGAATTTTGGCTTCAAGTAATCGGATGTTTCACCTACTGGCAAAGCAAAACCTATGCTGCTCATAGAATACAGCTTATCTGGTCTGCCAGTTTGCGCTTTAACGTTCATCGAAAGGGCTAAAAAAAGCACAGCAATCGGCATTAGTAATTTTATTTTCATAATGGAATTAATTTTCAGTTAATCTGTTCACTTTTTGAAGCATGGCAGCCATATTAAACGGCTTTTCCAAATAATCATCAGGATGAAATTCTTGTGACGCAATATAGCTTTCATCGTATCTTGCCGACGCCATGATTACCGGTATCTCTTCGGTTTCTGGATTTGAGCGAAGCTGTTTGAAAACTGCCCTGCCGTCCATTCCGTTTAACATGATATCCAGAATAATTAAATCCGGGTGAAAATCTTTAATCGTTTTAAAAATAAACCTTGGAGAAAGTAATGGATAAACACTATAGTTCTCAGCTTCCAATGCGAGCTGAAAAACTTCTAAAATATCGGGATCATCATCTACAACCAGTACTCGTTTCACGGCAACAAATCTTTTATTATAAATTATTAACTATGCTAATACAAAATCAGACTGATAATGTTTTGCGTGCATCTATTTATGATATCATTTAAACAAATTCGGAATTATCGAGTTTAACGATTAAAGATATGCGCTATGCCTGATTTCGAAAAGATATTATTTGGTGACGAAGAATGGGGTTTTGTTCCCGAAATTATGATTCGTACCTTAGTCATGTACCTCATCATCCTATTTAGCTTACGCTTGCTGGGAAAAAGGGGAGTGAAGCAACTTTCGGTATTTGAGTTGGTGGTTATTATCAGTTTAGGTTCTGCAGCCGGCGACCCAATGTTTTATAAAGAGGTTGGTTTAGGTTCTGCCTTAGTGGTTTTTGCCGTTGTAGTTAGCGCATATAAATTTACCTCTTACCTTGTTGGCAAATACCATAAAATTGAAAAAATTGTTGAAGGTACCGCCACATCATTAATCAAAGATGGCGAATTCTCCATCGAAAATTTTAAGAAGGAAACCCTGGCACAGGATGAATTTTTTGCAGAACTGCGACAAAAAAGTGTTTCACATTTGGGCCAGGTAAAATTGGCAATTATAGAAACGTCGGGCGAACTAAGCGCTTTCTTTTACGAAGATGACGCAGTAAAATACGGGCTGCCGATACTGCCAGATGCCTTTAATGCCCATTCTGAGGAAATCGAAACAGAAGGTTTATATTCATGCTCTTTCTGTGGTAACACAAAAAAATTACAGCCGGCAAGAAAAACCGTTTGCACAAAATGTAGTAAAACGGAGTGGGTAAAATCAATTAACGAAAAACGAATCGCTTAGAAGTGAGCGGGTTTTTAAAAAATTTGCTAAATTTAGTGTGCTAACCAAAGATTATCCTGCCAATGAAAGTGGATTACATTGCACTATCTATACCTGTTTTTTTTATCCTTATTGGCTTGGAACTGGCCTACAATTTTTATTACAAGCTAAATTATTACAGGCTAAATGATAGCATTGCAAATCTAAGTCAGGGGATAGGACAACAGCTCACCGGTATCTTCATGAAAACGGCGTTATTCTTCGGCTACAAATACATCTTCGAACATTGGCGGCTTTTCGAAATGCCAAAAACCATCTGGGTTTGGATCACGCTTTTCATCGCAGTCGATTTTTTTTATTACTGGTTTCACCGGATGAGCCATCAGGTAAACGCACTTTGGGCGGCGCACATTGTTCATCATCAATCAGAAGAATATAATTTAACGGTAGCCCTTAGGCAAAGCTGGTTTCAGGGATGGTTTAGCTGGGTGTTTTATTTACCTCTGGCCTTTGCCGGTTTCGACCCTGTTATGTTTTTAACCCTGAGCGCTTTCAATACACTTTATCAGTTTTGGATCCATACAAGGTCTGTTAAATCGATGGGTTTTCTTGAGTACATATTAAATACACCTGCTCATCACCGTGTGCATCATGGTTCCAATCCAAAATATATCGACAAAAATCATGCGGGTACTTTAATTATCTGGGATAGAATTTTTGGCACTTTTCAACAGGAGGAAGAAGAAGTATACTATGGCATTACCAAACCATTGGCAAGTTGGAATCCGGTTTGGGCTAACGTTCATTATTGGGATGAGTTGGTAAAAACTGCTCGCAAATCATCAACCCTTGCCGATAAGATTAAAGTTTTCACCAAGCCACCCGGCTGGTTCCCAGCAGATTTAGGCGGCTTCCAGAATGCGCCCGAAATCGACGCTAGAACTTATCAAAAGTATAATCCAGAATACCACCCGAAAATGACAGCTTATGTACTAGTCCAGTTCCTTATCGCATTAACGGCTGGCTCGGTTATCTTGTTTTCATACACCAGATTAGCATCCCTGCCATTAATATGCGGCGCCATTTTTACTTTGTGTACACTAACGGCATGTGGGGCGTTACTGGAACAAAAGCAATGGTTAAGGAAATTCGAATATTGGAGGTTGGCGCTCGGCTTTGTACTCGTTTTGGCATTAAAATTTCCAGTCGGATACCAGGTTATATTTGCAGGCATTCAGTTAATATCCGTAATTTGGTTTTCCAATTTGCAAAAGGCAAACCCTTATCTCGATGAAAACTAAGCTATTCTTCTTTATTTTTCCCCTCATATTCGCCATTCAACTTTATGCAGAATCTACGGGCAATATTCCACTTCGTAACTTCTCAAAGCCTTTAATTGCAGTTGTTCTTTTGGTTTGGCTTTATTTAGCTACTAAACTAAAAGGTCGTTTTCATAAGCGCATCTTTACCGGGTTAATTTTTGCGCTCGCCGGCGATGTTTTTTTGATGCTGCAAAGCAGTCGACCGGGCTTTTTTACCTACGGTTTAATCGCCTTTTTACTTTGTCATGTGTATTATATCAGGGCATTTATCCTCGATCATAAATCGAACCCAAATCTCAAAAATTCTTTCTTTTTATGGGCGGTTGGCGCATTAATTATCTTTTGTGTTGGCTTATTTTTTTACTTGCAGCCTTTTCTTGGCGCCATGCAGTTCGCCGTTTTAATCTACGCCATCATCATTACATTTATGGCCATTATGGCTGTTAACAGATATGGGAAGGTGAATATATTTAGCTATAAACTTATTCTTTACGGCGCATTATTTTTTCTTTTATCCGATAGCGCCCTGGCCGTAAACAAGTTCGCACAGCCAATCCCGCAGGCCGGTGTGCTTATAATGGCAAGCTATATGCTTGCCCAATTTTTGATTGTTTACGGCACCGTAGAACGAAAATTAATCATAACAAAAACAGAAATTTAAGCCGCGGTGTAAAAACCTTAAACGCTATCTTTTTTCGAAAAGCAATGTTTTGTGTTAATCGGTTGCGACAGTCCTGCTATCGTTCCAATCTTTTTCAAACCACTAAGATTTTGAAAATCTTACTGGTTTTTAAAAAAGTATTTCCACTATATCAGGTTTATTCATACAGAACATTGCAATGAAGACCCAAAGCCAACCATTTGCCACATTTAACCTCTTGCGAATAACGAAAACCTTCAATTTCTAGTCAGCTCGGTTAAGTATTTGTTTAATAGCTGCAGGAATTTAACGCTTAAAGAGCCCAATTAATTGACTGTTATCGGTGGTTTTTCTATTAATTTCCGGATTTTTTCTCCTTATCCATTACAGTAAAATTCTGCACTAAACGCTCACCGTTTTCATCAACCAGCGTTAGCGTGTGTTTGCCCGGCGCCGGACTAACTGCAAGTTGATGATAATTGGTTGTTGTAGCGATGTACTCATTATCGACATGCCAATAGATTTTAGAATTTTGATTTCTGTGTGCCGCGTTCAGCACAATTTTACCCCTGGTTCCATCTAATTCTAAAGGAATATATACTATCGCACCGTTTTTAGGGTAAATCAATTCCATCGCGGTGTTTCCTCCGCCAAGCGTACAGCCAGATTTGAAAGGTGGCAGGCTTCTGTAATCGCTGTTTTTAATTTTGTAATAATATTCCATTTCCGGAGGTAAAATGAACCAGCTTTTATGTTGCATGCTGTTTACGCTTTCACATTCGTCAGTAACGCGATGGGTACCACCCTTGTCTAAATGTATCATCTTATGAAATGGGCAAATGGCCGTTTTTTCACCTGCAACCGGTACCATTTCCTCCACAACATCGGTACAATTTTCACCGGCTTTATAACCGCTCTGCTTGCAAATTCTTAGCTTTTTAAGTTTCGTTTTCGGTGTTTCAAACCACTTTCCGTTAGGTAATTGTTTAAAAATATCGAATAAAACCGGGGCAGCGGCTTCAATTCCGACCAAACCGGGCCTTCCTTCACCATCGGCGTTGCCAACCCACACACAAACCACATAGTTTGGCGTTAAACCAACTGCCCAGGCATCACGAAAGCCAAAACTTGTGCCCGTTTTCCAGGCTACCCTTTGCGAAGACGAAAATTGTTCCCACAAACCCTCATCGCCGGGCCGCATTACTTCTTCCATCGCATTAAAGGTTGCCCAAATAGCGCCATGATCCAAAAAGGAAGTTCGCTCATAGTTCTTAGTATCAATTTCTTTGCTTACAAAGTAAGTTGCCTGCCTGTAATCATCCGGATTATAAAGGCCTTTATAGGTATTGAAATGATTTAATGTTCTCACCATGCCCATATACGTATTGGCCAAATCCCACATGGTAACTTCACTTCCGCCTAAAATAAGCGACAGGCCGTAGTGGTCTGCTGGCTGGTTCAAAGTGCCGATGCCTACCTTTTTTAACTTGTCATAAAATCGTTCATACTTGTATTGCTGCAACATTTTTACAGCTGGAATATTTAGCGAGCGACTCAAAGCTTTATCTGCAGAAATTGCCCCGTCGTAGCCCAGGTCGTAATTTTGTGGCGAGTAACCTGCAATTTGTGTTGGTATATCAGGAATTAATGTTTTCGGCAAAATAAAGCCATCATTCAACATACTCGCATACAGCAACGGCTTAAGCGTACTGCCGGGGCTTCTCGGGGCTTTAATCATGTCGACATGGCTTTGCAAATCGGCATTTTCAGGCTGATAAATATTGCCAACATAACTAACAACTTGTCCGGTTTTTGCGTTCAAAACCAATGCAGAAATGTTGTTAATGTCATTAGCCCTGTATCTGTTATTGTATCGCTTAAGGATAGCATTAATTTTGAGCTGAAGTTCTTCGTTAATTGTCGATTTAATTCTGGTTGAACTCACCTCAAGACTTGCCCTTTCAATTTTGAAGCGGTTAAGTAAATGCGGCGCATTTTGAGGTAATGGGAGTGGCTTGCCAGGTACAGGTTCTAATTTTGAAAGGTTAGCTGTAGACTGGTCGATATACCCAAGCCTTGCTAATTTGTCCAATAAATCATTCCTTTTTTTAATTAATCTTGCCGAATTTTTACCTGGACGAACCAGAGAGGGACTGTTTGGAAGCACAGCAAGCGTAGCCATCTCGCCCCAGGATAATGTCTTCCCATCGCGACCATAATAACGCCAACTCGCAGCTTCAAGGCCCACAACGTTACTGCCAAAAGGGGCGTTCGCTGCGTATAGGCCAATAATTTCTTCTTTGGAGTACCTAAATTCCAACCTCAAGGCCATAATTACCTCCAGCAGTTTTTGTAAAATTGTTCGGTCTTGCCTGCGGGATAGGCGAATAACCTGCATGGTTAAGGTACTGCCGCCACTAACCACACTTTTAGCTTTAAAATTCTGTTTCATGGCTCTGCTCATAGCCAAAAAATCAATCCCAAAGTGATGATAAAAACGCTTATCCTCGAATGCTATAATGCAATCTTTAAATTTTACCGGAACGGAATCTGCAACAGGAAACCGCCACTGCCCGTCGCTAGCAATCGCTGCACTAAGTAAATTTCCGTTGCTGGCTTCGACTACAAATGAAGTAGGGGACTTAAAAAGCTTTGCAGGCAAAGAAAATAGAAATGCCAGGAGCAAAGCCAGGCAAATCATGTCAGTAAAAAAAAATGATCTAGGAATTTTTTGCATCCGAAGAATTGTTGAATGATTAAACCTGCGAAGTTCGACCCGGTTTTTGGCCTTCGAAACTTCGCAGGTTTATTTTGGCTACTTCACAACCTGAACCCATTTCCCGGCCTGGGTAGCAGAAATATCGTTGTTGTACATTGCTTCACATTGAACCGCCGATAGATAATATTTGCCAACGTAAGATGCATTAAGCAATACCTTATAAACCAGGCTTTCATTCTCCCTTATGTTAAAGTAAGTGAAAACCCTGTCATCTCTAATATCCTGATAAGTAAATGGAGATGATGCCAGGATGCTTTGATTATCGTTTACACGGGTATTTATAATTTCCCAACCCGATGGAAAGATTTGAGTTAAAGCCATTTGCTCATAATAGCCCATTCTACCTGGATTTTTAACCGAAACCTCTGCGTAGAAATCTGTCCCTTGTTTTATTGTGGTCGGATCTAATACAGTTCCGTTTAAACGTTTGTAAGTAACGTTCATATCCAAAACATCTGGTTTGTTAGGCAGAAAATTGTTCTGTCCGGCTACGGGCTGTCCTTCCAGAACCAACCGAACAAAAAGCACATTATTTCCGTTATTGGTAACCGATGCGGTATTGCCTTTAAAGTTAATAGATGTACTGTTCAGATACTGATTGGAGTTAACAGGCGCAGACTTTCCGTCTAAACTATATTGATATTGCAATTTATTTGATGACTGGTTCGCTCCACAGAATTTAGCAATTGCTAAAAGACTGTATGCTGTGGTTTGTGTACTGTACCAGGTGTTTTCGCCGAGTTTGGCCGCTAAAGGTTGGAGCAAACCAGCGGCTTTTGCTTTTTGACCAAGCAACGTAAGCGTTTCTAAAATCATCGCCTCATCACGAACATCGGAGCCATAAGTGCCCCCCAGCTGTTTGTACGGTTGGATGGATGTGTCTAATCCACTAATCATGTTCAGCGCAACGTTACTTTGGCCGGCTAACTTGTAAGCAGCAGCAAGGCGCCATTTTGCAGCAACGGATAAATATTCAAAAGCTTTTAAACGGTTCATTGCCGCCATTTCTGGTTTCTTTGCGAGGGCGAGCATATATAAACGGTAAGCCTGAGATAGATCTCCCCCATAAAAATTATTGCTGTTTGGAGCCCAGTTTGTGGCCTTTGTTTTCTGGTAACGTAACAATTCATCAATCAATCCAACTGGCAAGGTATAACCTGCGTTTTGCGCCTCAACTAAGAAATGGCCCGCATAGTTAGTTCCCCACTCATCAGAATTCGCTTCGCCAGGCCAGTAAGATAAACCTCCATCAGTGGTTTGGAAGCCCTTTAACCTATTAATGCCAGCTTTAATGTTCGCTTCTGTTTTGGCTTTTTGCTGTTCATTTAACGGGCTCAATCTATCTAAATAAAGTTGAGGAAATATCCCGGAAGTGGTTTGCTCAATACATCCATGAGGATATTGAATCAAATAACCTAATCGTTTACCCAAATTAATTGCCGGTATTGACGACACTTCCAATGACCCGGAATTTGTTCCTGTCATCCCGATAGGTTGATAATTTACCGCCCATTTAGTATGAGGTTGAACAGTCGCCGAAACCACATTGGTTATGTAAGGGTTCGGATTTCTGATGTCCATTTCAACATCGTAAACGGTTTTCTCTGCGCCACTTTGGGCAATCACTTTTACTTTGGCAATGCCAACGGTATTTGGCGCTTTAACTTCAAAGTAGGCCATTTGCTCGCCCGTTTTTTGATAATACAGCTGCTGTTTGTTTGTTCCTTGTACAATTAAATTACTAGCCTGCAGTTGAACATAAACATTTTTTAAATTATTTTCGGTAGCGAAAACAGTAACTGGCAGGGTAAAACTTTCACCCGGACCAATAACCCGTGGCAATGTTGCTAACACCATTAAAGGCTTTTTTACCTGAACTGATTTTTCTGCAAAACCGTAAGCAGCATCCTGGCCTGCAACAACCATGGCCCTAACGGCGCCAATATATTGTGGTAGCTTAAATTTATGCGTTTTGCTTTCGCCCTTTCCAATTGTGTATGGACCCATAAATTTAACAACGGCTTGAAATCGATTTGCCTTTGCGGGATTCAAATTTTTATTGATGCTGCCGTCGCCACCAATGCTTAAAATGCGTTCGAGATTTCCGCCCCAGGCGCCTAGAACGTAATCAAATAAATCCCAGGTTTTTACGCCTAAACCTTCACGTGCATAGAAAGCGCTATGTGGGTCTGGGGTTTTGAAGCGTGTCAAATCCAGTAGGCCCTCATCAACCAATGCAATGGTGTAAGTCATGGCTTTACCGTTTTGCTCGCCAACGGTGATGGTATTTTCCGTTTCTGGTTTGATTTTGTCCAACATCTTAATTGTTGGTTTTAAAATTGTCTGAGGATCTTCAACGGAGAGCGGGATTGCCCCGTACATCCTTATTGGCAAATCGTTAACGGTTTGCGCATGTGGCTGTAGCAGCGTAATATTTGCGAAAACATTTGGGGCCATTTCTTTTTCGGCCTTAAACTTATATTGCGTTTGTCCGGCTTTGGTATCAATCCAAAACGTTTTTAAAACCCGACTTCCATTCTCAACAGAAATTAAAGCCCTGCCATTTTTAGCAGTTGGAATGGTCAAAGTGATGTCTTCACCAACGGTAAATTTCTCTTTATTAGCGGTAAAAGATAGCATAGATGCCTCGGTCGGATTAGCAGCCTGTTCTCGCTGGGCCCAACCTGGCCAATCTACATAAACAGATTTTCCGGTAACATGGCCGCCATTTTCATCGCGAACAAGTATCAGATATCGACCCCATTCCGGTTCGTCTATACGTAAATTCCAGTTCCCTTTGCCATTAACTAGTTTTACCTGGTGGGTTTCTACTAACTTGTTGTACTGGTTTTGCGTAAAGTTTGCATAGGTATACTCACTGTCTTGTTCCCACCACCAACGCCATTGTGTTTTGTACAATTCCACTTGTACAGTCTTAGTTCCAGCAAGCAATTTACCGTCTGTGTTAACATTTACAATTTCAATTTTATGGTCTTTCCCGGTAACTAACATACCGCTCAGTTTATCGCCTTTTTCAGGTCGGATACCCAGATAGCTTTTATAAACGTGATAAGGAATACTGAAATTATCTATGCTGAAATTTCCACCCGGCTCGAAAACTTTCGTGGTGAAGTTGGCTCTCAAAACGCCCGGAGCAGTATTGTTCTCGTTCAAGTTTGTATTAATTTGTGCCATTCCAGCAGCATTTAACGCGCCTTCAAAAATGGTTTTAACCTGCGACTCAAAGTTCACAGTCGGGTTATCGAAACTAAATCCCTCGAAACCTTTAAACTTTGTTTCGGTAGTGTTTAAGTTAACATCAACTTTTGCTTTTAAGTTCTGCGCCGGCGAGCCAAACAGCCACTTGGCGGTTAGTGTGGCAGCAGATGTACCCGTACTTAAATAAGTTCTGTTGCCTACGTTGAAATCGATTTTTAAACGGTTTGGCATTACCGTTTCAATTTTTAGGGTTTTAGTAAATGTTGCGCCACCTGCTTTTACTTTTGCAAGCCAGTTTCCGGTTGGTGCAGTGCTTTCAGTTACCGTTTTGAAAGTGTAAAATCCATTTAATGGTTTGCCATTAATCAGTCGCTTGTACAACTGCCCTTTAGGGTTGTAAAACTCCATGGTTACCGGGTAGTTTGCCGGTAATTTTTTCAGCTTATCTTCTAATACAAACGATACAAATAAACTATCGCCTGGGCGCCAAACGCCGCGTTCGCCATAAATAAACCCCTTTAATCCGCTTTGAACCACGTCTCCTCCAACATCGAAACGACTTAAAGGAAGTGAACTGCCATCATCGAGTTTTAAATAGCCACGTTCGGACCCATTCTTTGCAATTAGCAGAAATGGCTGACGCTTTAAATCGAATCTGGCAAATCCATCACCATCGGTTTTTGTAGTGAAAATAATTTGCTTCTGAAAATCCATTAACTCCAGGTTCACACCACTTAAAGGCTCTGCGGTGCGTAAATCTGTAGCGATGATAAGCATGCTGTTGTCGTTACCGCGTTTTGCAACCAGGCCAATATTTGATGCTATCAGGTTTCTGCTTGCCCACTTTTCATTTGTGTAGAACGATGGCGTGCAGGGGTTTCCTTTATCATTCCATTGGTAATTTTTTGGATAATAATTATTGTACCGTTGCCAGAAATCATCGTCTTCGTCAATCTTTTCGCCATAATTATCGTATTCGCCATACTCATCTTCGCCTTCGCCATCGCTAACCTGCGCTTCTTCAGTAGCTTTACAGTTATACGCGTTATATTCCTGCCTGAAAGCGATGGTAACCCGATACATGGCGCCCGGTTCTGTGCGAATCATTTTATCTAAATCGAGTGTGAATCGATTTTTTTTGTGGAGGTTTAGTGACTTATCTTCATCTAAACGAACCGTTTTCTGGAGGATAGGTTTCGCAACCCTGCGTAGCTCATTGCCATCTTTATAGCTATTGGTTTGAAAAAACTGCGGAATATTATTTTCATAAATTTTAATAACGGTAACATCTACAGCTTTTAAATTTATAGCCTCGAAAGGTAAAACAAGCTTGCCGGAATTTGGCAAAATTGTTCCGCCACCTGCTATGGTTACTGATGGAATTTTATCTTCAAAAACGAGGCTTGCCGTTTTTCCGCCTGTTAGCGCTTTACCATTAATATTTTCTACTCCATTATTTACACTCAAGGTGTAACTGCCTTTTAAATCTTCAGCAGCATAAACCTTAACCTGACTGGCATCTATCGTATAGCGGAGGTTACTTAAATTTCCGAGCGTAATCATTCCTGTTAAATCCTGCGCAACGTTTATTGGTTCAGAAAACTGTACCAGAGCATAATCTTCTTGACCCTGAATGGCTTTCATATCCAAAATTTCGAACTTATTAAGGGCCGGAATTCGGATTTCTTCTTCACCTTTCTGCTCGGCATCAATAGCGTCCCCGTCCCAATTAATTTTTAAAGTTTGATCTTCACTTTTCTTTTTAATGCTATCGATAGTAAACCTGGAGCTGTTTTTAGCAGGATCATGCTGCCATTTAATTTTCAGTTTCTGGTCAAAATCAAGCTCAATTATTTTTTCGATTCTGGCTGTTTCTTCAATGTCGGCGGTTGCTACTTCTCCAATCAGTTTCATGTAATCCAACGAGGTATTGTTTTGAGAAATCAGGCCGTTTTGCGAAACCATTACACCCGGCGTAATTACTTTAAATTCGAAATCGAAATCTTCCAAACCTTTCTCCGTTGCCGAAACCTCGGCCAGCTTAAAGGTTGCCTCGTATTCCTTTCCGGGTTTCATGTTTTCATCCGGGCGAAATTCTACTGTTTGCGGGTCAATCCAATAGGTTTTTCCAGAAATTGATGGAGAGAAATCAAATAAATCCCTTGAATCTGCTTTGCCTAAGTCCTGCATTCCACTAGCTGCATTGGCTAAATGTATGCGGATAAAACTCTTTTTTGAGATGGTTCCAGAGGTGTAAGCCTCTATATATTTTGCATAGGCCTGGTTGTCTTCATTCGTTTTTTTCTTTCGATTGAAGTAAATAAATACGATTGCTGCTATTGAAAGCACCAGCAGGCCTATAAAAATAAATTTCTTTTTGGATGATGAGTGATAGGTAGAAGGTTGTTCCATTTTGAAATCATAATTAGATGTGTTTGAAAATTAACTAAAATTTCAGTTAAAACTAATTATGTTGAAAATTATAGAGATGTGAAGATTTAGTTCTTTCCCATTTCAGGAAATAAGCAATTTTAATTTTTTTTTAATATTGGGTGTAAAATTTCTATTTGCGCATTTGAATGGATTTGGATAAGTTTACAGCATCATCCATTCTAACTAGATATGATTAAGAAACTACTGCTTTTTTCGACCCTGATTTTGCTTACCAACTTTGCTTTTGCGCAGAAAGCTGAAGTGGAGGCTGCCGTAAATAAGCTTGCCAAACTGATGGTAACTCCCGATAGTGTGGCTCTGGATAGGCTTATTTTAGAAAATTTGAGTTATGGCCATTCAAGCGGGAAGATTCAAACCAAGCAACAATTTATGCATTCGTTGTTGTCTGGCGAGTCAGATTTTGTTGACGTTAATTTAACAGAACAAAGCGTGATTGTACAACACAAAACGGCATTGGTTCGTCATACATTAACGGCTAAAACCAACGATAAAAATGTTCCGGGCAACGTAAAATTATACATTCTGCTAATCTGGAGTAGGGAAAAGGGGGGATGGAAATTACTCGGCAGACAGGCAGTTAAGGTGCCTTAATCGAATTAAAAACTTCGTGTATCAGGTGCTAAATCTAAATAAATCAGCACGTTAATGCATTTGGATAATTGCTTGCAAACTTTCACTTAATCATAACGCCAGGCCTGTTTACCAATGGGATTTTAATTAGATTGGAATCAACTATGCTTTCTGGCAGGAAAATAAATTTCCTATCGTAAATTGTAGAACCGATATAATAACTTAACCAATACTCGTTTGTTAGGCCAAAAACTTCCGGGTCAATCGCCTCAACACCTTTAAAGTCATTTGCCTCCATATCTCCGATGAAATGCCTTAAAACAGATGTTTTAACCTGCTTCCCGTCTTTCTCTCCGTAACCTTTTGAACTGATAAGCACATTTGAAATCGGCTCGTTTTTTAAGTTCACCAGATAAACGGTCCAGTTTTTTACCTCTGGAGTTTCGCTCATCAGCACAACAGCCATCGCGATATCTTCTACTGAATTTTCTGGTAAATCTGCTTTCAATTTTTAATGATTGAATGGGTAATTGCTTATTGAGGGATTACAAAAAATCACTGATTGCTAAAATTGATTGAAAAATCATTGAAATCCTTCGCTCTTTTTTATTTTTTCTTTGCCACAGCCTTTTTAGCCGGAGCCTTCTTTTTCGCTGGTGCTTTCTTCTTAGTTTCAAAAGCGTTAGGAACCTGTTCTACAATCATCTTCTTAATTACATCAAGATCAACCTCTGCCAATTCTTCAACTGTATATTTTTGTTTTGTAGCCGCGTTATTTCTAAGCTTAAGCATCAATTTTCCAAAACGGATAAAAGGTCCCCAACGGCCGTTTTCGATAGAAATTTTCTCTGCATCCCAGGTTTTTATGTACCTGTTAGCCTCTTTTTCTACTTTTTTGCCTATCAAGGTTTCAATATCGGCCTGCGTTAAATTATCGAAATCATAACCCTTGGCTGGAATATTTATGAACAAGTCGTTCCATTTAATAAAGGGGCCAAAACGGCCTTTGCCCTTAGTAACACCTAAACCTTCATAATAGGCGATAGGCGCATCAGCGTCCATTTTCTCCTGTATAATCTGAACTGCCCTTTCATAGGTAACAGAAAGTGGCTCTTCGTTTTTAGGCAGGGAAATAAAAGCTTCACCCCATTTTACGTAGGGCCCGAAACGGCCAACACCAATCATTACTTCTTTGCCTTCAAAATCTGGCAATTGCATCGGAAGTTTAAATAACTCTAAGGCCTCATCTAACGTAATGGTCGCCACAGACTGGCTGCGCATCAAGCTGGCGTAACGTGGTTTTTCTTCTTCATCAAGTTCGCCAATTTGCACCAGTGGTCCAAATTTCCCGACCTTGGTATACACATTTTTGCCTGTTGCGGGGTCTAAACCGAGTAAGCGTTCGCCGGTTGCACGCTCGGCTGTTTCCAAGGTAGTTTCTACTTCTGAATGGAAAGGACTATAAAAAGAGTGCAACATTTTCGTCCATTCCTGTAAGCCCTGGGCAATCTCATCAAATTCCTTTTCGACTTTTGCAGTGAAGTTGAAATCCACAATTCCTTTGAAATGTTCAACGAGAAAATCGTTTACAACTTCACCAATATCCGTAGGAAAGAGTTTTTGCTTTTCAGCGCCCGTTATTTCAGTTCTGGAATCTTTAGAAACCTTTCCATCAGCCAGAATTATAGCTGTAAACTTACGCTGTTTACCATCCCTGTCTTCTTTTACAACATAACCACGATTTTGAACCGTCGAAATTGTCGGTGCATACGTAGATGGACGGCCAATGCCAAGTTCCTCTAATTTCTTAACTAAACTTGCTTCTGTATATCTTGCCGGCGGACGTGAATAACGTTCTGTTGCCTGCATTTCCTTTAAAAATAATTCCTGACCTTTCGCTAAAGGAGGCAGAATCGAACCACCTTCTTTTTCTTCACCTTCTTCTTCATCTGTTGATTCTAAATAAACCTTTAGGAAACCGTCGAATTTTAGCACTTCACCTTCTGCAACCAAATGTTCTTTACGGGTTGATGCGGTTATCTGAGCGGTTGTTTTTTCAAATAAAGCTTCGCTCATTTGCGAGGCGATTGCTCTTTTCCAGATTAAATCATATAGACGCTTTTCCGAAATATCACCGTCAACAGTATGTCTGTCGAAATATGTAGGGCGGATGGCCTCGTGAGCCTCCTGTGCACCAGCAGACTTAGTTCTGTACACCCGCTGTTGATGATATTTATCGCCGTAGGCTGATTTGATTTCAGCAGCAGCTGCGTTTAAAGCAGTCTCCGATAGGTTTACGGAATCTGTTCTCATGTACGTAATTTTACCAGCCTCGTACAAGCGTTGGGCAACCTGCATGGTTCGCGCCACCGGGAACCCTAACTTTCTAGAAGCTTCCTGTTGTAGCGTTGACGTGGTAAAAGGTGCGGCCGGATTCCGTTTGGCTGGTTTTGTTTCTAAACTGCTAATGTTAAATTGCGCTGTAGCACAATCTTGTAAGAATTTTTCCGCATCAGCTTCGCTTTCAAAGCGTTGGGGTAATTCTGCTTTTACAATTTCTTTCCCTTTACCGGTTAAGAATTGTGCAGTTATTTTAAAGGCTGCAGCTGCGTTAAAGTTTTGAACTTCTCTTTCTCTATCAACAATTAACCTTACTGCTACCGATTGCACACGGCCTGCAGAAAGAGATGGTTTAACTTTTTTCCATAAAACAGGCGAAAGTTCGAAACCTACTAATCTGTCTAAAACACGACGGGCTTGCTGAGCATTAACTAAGTTGTAGTCAATTGCCCTCGGACTATCAATCGCTTTTAAAATTGCTGGTTTGGTAATCTCATGAAAAACAATACGTTTGGTTTTTTCCACTTTCAAACCCAAGGTTTCGAACAAGTGCCATGAAATGGCTTCACCTTCGCGGTCTTCATCGGATGCAAGCCATACCATTTCGGCATCCTTAGCAAGTTTTTTTAATTCAGCTACAAGTGCTTTCTTGTCTGCCGGAACCTCGTATTTCTGTGCAAAATCGTTTGCAATATCAATCGCCATATCGCCCTTAGCTAAATCCCGAATATGGCCATAGCTAGATTTAACGAGGAAATCTTTGCCTAGATAGCCTTCTATGGTTTTAGCTTTTGCGGGTGACTCGACGATTAATAAGTTTTTGGCCATGAAATACGATTTTGTGCAAATAAAGCTATAATTAAAGGATAAATCCAAACTTGAGCATTATTTAATACAAAATTTGTTTTGAGATTAATCCATAATTGAATTCGTTTTTTGATAAAATTACCATAAAAATCTACGCTTTTTTTGTTACGATTTTGGAAAGCAATTTTTGTGCTCTTAGTTCAGTCTCGTCCCGCCCTCTGTTTCAAATCCTCAACCTCGTACCTCGGCCTGCGGGTTTTCCACACGGTCGGGTTTAGGTGGCGCAGATAGAATTGCTATTAATAGTTTATGGCGATTGTGCTAAGCAAGCCGTAAAGAAAAGCACAAAACTTCCTTTTTAAACCAGACAGCAGCGAAAATCCTTTTTTATTGCACCACCGTAAAAGATGGCCTAGACCTTTCTTCCAATAACACGATCAGATTAAAACTGCCAGCGATTAAAAAAGATTGTAGCGTATGGCGGGGCCGCATTTTCGTGAAGAGATTATTGCCTGCCTTTACAAATACTTAAAAGATTGTATTATTTACAACATCATTACCGATGTGAAAACTATTTGTACCTATATTCGTATATATAAATAAAACAGCAATGATAAATACTATCCTCATCCTATTAAACTTTTTGGTGCCTAATCCACCAAAGAACGTTTACGACTTCAGCTTCAAAACGATCGATGGCAAAGAAGTTAAATTAGCAAAATTTAAAGGCAAAAAAATCCTGATCGTGAACACGGCTTCCAAATGTGGTTATACACCTCAGTATGAAGATTTAGAAAAACTTCACAAACAGTACGGTAAAAAGGTGGTTGTAATTGGTTTCCCTGAAGGAAATTTTGGCGGGCAGGAGTTTTCGACCAATACTGAAATTAAAGAATTCTGTACAGGAAAGTACAATGTGTCTTTCACGCTGGCAGAGAAAAGCAGTGTTAAAGGTGATGATATTAGTCCGTTGTTTAAATATTTAACAACGCAAACTAACACAGAGGAGCAAGGCGATATTAAATGGAATTTCGAGAAGTTTTTAATTAATGAAAAAGGGGAGTTGGTTCACCGTTTCCGCTCGAAAACAAAACCTTTGGATGAGGCGATTGTAAAAAATCTATAATCATTATGTAGTTGAGTTGTTAATAGCTTTTTCACTCAAAGCAGACAGAAATCAAAAAGGGTAAAAGCGGTCATCCCGTTTTTACCCTTTTTGTTTTTTATGCCCTGCGATTGCAATTTAGCTCAAGCTTCAATTGCAGGGTTTCCTTGCAATTAATCTAGTTCTTTTCGAGCACCGATTTCCATACAACGGCGCTTGCAACGGCGCCAACAACCGGAGCGGCAATGAACATCCAAACTTGTTTTAAGGCCTCACCTCCGGCAAAAACTGCAGGGCCAATGCTACGGGCCGGGTTCACAGAAACACCTGTAATTTTGATGCCAACGATATGAATCAGCACTAATGAAAGCCCGATAGCCAGACCTGCAAAACCACCATTTATGTTTTTTGTGGATGTTGCACCAAAAATCACCAGTAAAAAAATAAAGGTGAATGCTGCTTCGGCAACAAACGCCGCAGTAGAATTATATTCGGCCAAATACCCTATTCCCCAGCCGTTCGAGCCTAAAGCCCATTCTTTCATTTCGAAATTTGCCTGATTGCTTACAATTAAATAAAGTAACGCGGCACCGGCAATGCCGCCCAAAATTTGTGCAACAATGTAATAAGCAGCTTCGGCGGCTTTCATTCTTCCTACTACAACCATACCAATTGAAATTGCCGGATTAATATGGCAGCCCGAAATATGCCCTATCGCATAAGCCATTGCAACAACTGATAAACCAAATGCAAAAGAGATTCCCAACAAACCTACGCCTGTTGTGCCATCGGCACCTGCAATGACTGCGCTGCCGCAACCCATTAAAACCAATACTAATGTGCCAAGAAATTCGGCGGTAAACTTTGAGAATTTTGATGTTTCCATATAATTATTGTTAAAATTTTTAAACCAAAAATTATAGGGACGATGATGATTCAAAGTAAAGAAAAAAATCTTACTTGGTATAGCTTTTGGGAATAAATAAGAAATGGAATAGTGATTTTAATTAGAAAAGATTAAAAAAAAATCCCGGCAGGATGTGCTGCAGGGATTGAGTTTATATTATTTTTAGTGAAACTAAACCAGAAAACCACCGCCGAGAAGGTCATTGCCCTCATAAAAGACAGCCGATTGCCCGGGAGCAATTGCTGAGACGTTATGATCAAACACCACCCGCATTCTATCCTTTTCCTGCACAATTGTACTTAGCATTCCGGCATCTTTATAGCGAATCTTTGTAATCACATCATTCATTGGCTCTTCGATACCAGCATATTTTACCAGGTTTATATTGCGTACCATAGCTTCTTTACGCTCAAGTTCATCAGCACGGCCAAGTACAACTGTATTGCTTTCCGGAAAAATTTGAGTAACAAACATTGGCTCGCCAAAGGCTATTCCTAGTCCTTTACGCTGCCCAATGGTGTAAAATGGATAGCCTTTATGCTGGCCAACCACCATTCCGTTACTTAAAATAAAATTGCCACCTGCAACACGCTCTTCCAAATCTTCTACCTTGTGCTTTAAAAAAGCACGGTAATCGTTGTCTGGAACAAAGCAAATTTCATAACTTTCAGATTTTTTCGCCAATTCTTCCTGACCCATATCCAAAGCCATTTGCCTGATTTCGGATTTTGCAAAACTACCCAAAGGGAATTTTGTTCGCGAAAGATTCTCTTGAGAAACGCCCCAAAGCACATAGGACTGATCTTTGTTTTCGTCTTTACCTTTAGAAATTACATAGCGCCCGCTATCTTGCTGGCGAATATTTGCGTAATGGCCCGTTGCAATAAATTCACAATCTAATTTGTTGGCCCGTTTAAGCAGCGCTTCCCATTTAATGTGCGTATTACAAAGAACACAAGGGTTCGGCGTTCTGCCTGCCAGGTATTCATCAACAAAGTTGTCGATAACGTAGTCGCCAAATTCGTCGCGTATATCTAAAATATAGTGCGGAAAGCCATAGTTAACGGCAAGCGTACGGGCATCGTTTATACTATCGAGGGAGCAGCAACCGGTTTCTTTACTACTTCCGCCAGCTGATGCATAATCCCAGGTCTTCATGGTTAAGCCGATAACCTCATAACCCTGTTCGTGCAACATTACAGCTGCTACCGAACTATCAACCCCGCCACTCATGGCTACCAGAATTCTACCGTGTTTGCTCATTTTAAAACTATTGGGCGCAAAAATAAGGTTTATTTACTTCTTTTTCTCCAATACCCGTCAGTTACTTGTAAAAAGCCGATTGTATTTTTTGTGTTGGTTAAACGATTTAGATTTACATCCATAGAAGATTTGCCATAAAATTGATACCTTCGAAAATCTAAAAATTAAGTTAAATTTTAAATTGATATGATTAAAAAATTTATCCTGCCTTGCCTTTTGCTATCTGCAGTTGCAGTGTCGGCACAGCAAAATTTAGTGCAGTTTGTAAAACCAATTATAGGTACATCAAAAATGGGGCATACCTATCCGGGTGCAACGGTTCCTTTTGGTGCGGTGCAGTTGAGTCCGGAAACTGATACACTATCTTATGAGGTTAATGGCAAATATAATGGTGATGTTTACAAATATTGTGCGGGTTATAAATATGAAGATAAAACGATAACCGGTTTCAGTCACACACATTTTAGCGGCACCGGTCACTCAGATTTGGGCGACTTTCTAATCATGCCAACGCAAGGGAAATTGCAGATGAACCCGGGAACGGCAAATGATCCAAAATCGGGTTACCGCTCGGCCTACTCACATTCCAATGAAACTGCAGAGGCTGGTTATTACAAAGTAAAATTAGATGACGATAACATTACGGCAGAGCTGACCGCAACAACGCGGGTGGGGATGCATCAATATACATTTCCAAAATCAGATCAATCGCACATCATTTTAGATTTGATGGCCGGAATTTATAATTATGAAGAAAAAACCGTGTGGACTTACGTTCGCGTTGTTAACGATACCCTGGTAACCGGCTACCGCCAAACAAATGGTTGGGCCAGAACAAGGACAGTTTATTTCGCGATGAGTTTTTCGAAACCTTTTAAAAGCTACGGTCGCAAAAGCTATGATCCTAAACAAGCTTACCGGGGTTTCTGGGGAAAATTTAATCAGGACAAAAACTTCCCTGAAATTGCCGGAAAAAAGTTAAAAATGTATTTTGATTTTGATACAAAGGAGGGTGAAAAAGTAAAAATAAAATTCGCCTTATCGCCTGTTAGTCAGGAAAATGCTTTGCAAAATATGCGGGCAGAAATTTCGGGATGGGATTTTGATAAAGTCAAAACACAGGCGCAATCAAACTGGAACAAAGAATTGAATAAAATTCAGGTTAGTACATCAAACACCAATAAAATAAATTTTTACACGGCACTTTACCATGCTTTTATCAATCCTACAACTTATACAGATGTAAATGGGGAGTATAAAGGTTTAGATCAAGGCGTTCACAAAGCAGATGGTTTTACCAACTATACTACTTTTTCTCTTTGGGATACCTACCGGGCCTTGCATCCGTTTTTTAACATCATGCAGCCTGGCAGAAGTAATGATATGGTTAAATCGATGATGGCGCATTACGATCAAAGCAGTTTACATATGTTGCCAATCTGGTCGCATTACGCAAACGACAACTGGTGTATGAGTGGATACCACAGTGTTTCTGTAATCGCTGATGCGATTATAAAGGGAACATACAATGGCGACCCGAATAAAGCTTTAGATGCCTGTGTTGCTACCGCAAAACATCGTGATTATGAAGGCATAGGCTATTACATGGATATGGGTTATATCCCTGCAGAAAAAAGCGGCGTTTCTGTTTCAAACACCCTGGAATATGCATACGATGACTGGGCGATTGCGCAACTGGCAAAAAAATTAAACAGAACCGAGGTTTACAACGAGTTTATTAAACGCTCGCAAAACTGGAAGAATAATTACGACACGAAATCAGGCTTTATGCGCCCGAAACTAACTGATGGAACATTTAAAAAAGCCTTTGATCCAAAAGATACGGAGGGACAGGGTTTTATTGAGGGAAATAGTTGGAATTACAGCTTTTTTGTGCCTCATGATCCTGCTGCAATGATAGAAGTAATGGGCGGAAAGAAGAAATTCGCTGCTCGTTTGGATTCCTTATTCAGCATGCATTTGCCGGATGAATTTTTTGCACATACTGAAGACATTACCCGCGAAGGCATTATTGGTGGCTACGTTCATGGAAATGAGCCGGCGCACCACGTAGCTTATCTTTATAACTGGACTGACGAAGTTTATAAAGGTCAGGCGCAAATCCGCCACATACTTAATATGCAATATAAACCTACAGCTGATGGCTTAGGTGGTAATGACGATTGCGGCCAAATGAGTGCATGGTACATGTTTTCATCTTTAGGCTTTTATCCGGTATCACCTGGTTCCGATGTTTATTCGTTGGGCAGTCCGTTGGTAAATAATGCGGTATTAACGCTCGAAAATGGAAAAACATTCACCGTTGAAGCTTTAAAGCAGAGCGATAAAAACGTTTATGTTGCAAAGGTTTTACTTAATGGTAAGGAAATTACCAACCATCAAATTAAACACGCTGATATTACCAATGGGGGTAAACTCACGTTTTATATGTCGGCAAAGCCTAGCAAATAAGTTAACAGGTTTATAGTTGCAAGCTGCTGCAAATACAACGGCTTACGAAATTTTGAGCCTCCCAAACCTGGGAGGCTTTTTTATTTTTAAAAACGCTCCTAAAACGGCTTCAGTTTTACTACAGGTTTTCGCCTTAATATCGTGGTTAATTTTTACTTTAGATTAGATGAAAATCCTGATAGTTGAAGATGAATTGCCCTTGCTCGAAAGTATTTTGAGTTACTTTTCGGAAGTTGGCAATATTTGTGAAACGGCGTCGACGTATTCTTCTGCGTATGAAAAAATAAATCTTTACGACTACGATTGTATCCTGCTGGATTTAGGTTTGCCTGATGGGGAAGGATTAAACGTGCTCAAGGAACTTAAGAAATTAAAGAAAAACGATGGCGTTTTAATCATATCCGCAAGGCATTCTCTGGATGATAAGCTCGCCGGACTGGATTTAGGGGCTGATGATTACCTGGTTAAGCCTTTTCACTTATCCGAATTAAAAGCAAGGGTTAGCGCAATTGTTCGCCGCAAAAAGTTCGATGGTAGTAACGTCATAACGTTCAACGAAATAACTGTCGACCTTTCCAATATGGAAACATCTGTAAATGGAAACCTGCTCACTTTGACGAAAAAAGAATACGACTTGCTTATCTATTTTTTATCCAATAAGGGCAAGGTAGTAACCAAAAGTGCAATCGCCGAACACCTCTGGGGTGATGATATTGATATTTCAGACGATTTCGATTTCATATACACACACATCAAAAATCTCCGCAAAAAGTTTATCGAGGCTGGCGCCAATGATTATCTGCAGTCGGTTTATGGAATTGGATATAAATTTGCAACTGTATGAAATTAGCAGACAGATACAACCGGGTTAACATCATCACAGCGATTATTATTCTTTTAATTACCGGCGTTATTTATTATGTGGTTATCCATTTCATTTTTACGGAGAAACTGGACAGAGACCTTGCAGTTGAAGAAAATGAGATAAAACAGTATGTGTCTACTTATCGCAAACTACCACTGCCGGCAAGTTTTCTTGATCAGCAGGTTCAATATAAACAATTGGATAAAAATGCAAATGGAAGCAGATTTTTCAGGAACACAACTTTTTTTAATGCAAAGGAAAATGAAGCAGAACCAGGGAGGAGTTTGGTTACCACAATTTTGCAGGGCGATAAATTATATGAGGTCACGATTACAAAATCCAGGCTAGAAGCCGACGATTTAGTTCGGATAATTTTACTGATTACCCTCGGCGTAACTTGCCTGCTGTTGGCTAGCTTAATTTTAATAAACAGGTTTTTCTTAAACCGACTTTGGCAGCCCTTCTATTTTATTTTACAACAAATGAAAGCTTTCAATCTTATCAAAATGAGTGAGATTGAATTGAATGCAACCAAGGTAGACGAATTTCAGGAACTTAACATTGCGGCAGTTCAAATGGCTTCGAGTGTTCGGCAGGATTATAAAGAACTCAGAAGTTTTACCGATAATGCTTCGCATGAGATGATGACGCCATTGGCCGTTATTAACTCTAAACTTGATAGCTTGTTGCAAGCCGGCCCAATTAGTGAGCAGCAGGGTCTGCTATTGAATGATATCTATATCGCAATTAACCGACTTACAAAGCTGAACCAATCGCTGTTACTTTTAACGAAAATCGAAAATAAATTAATTTCAGACCTTCAACGGGTCGACATCAGTGAACTTGTTGATGAAAAATGCAGACAATTCCAGGAAATTTTTAGTGAATCGAATTTAAAAGTTAACGTTGATTTACAATCTTGCGAAGTGGAAATGAGTCGTTATCTGGCAGAAATTCTATTAAATAATTTGCTGGCCAACGCAATAAAATACAACCGGACAAATGGGTTTATTACCATAAACCTTCGTGCGGGCATCCTCGAAATAATTAATCCAGGAAAAGAGTTTGCACTTACAGAACAACACTTCGATAGATTTTTCAAATCTGCTGCCTCAGAAGGGATGGGGCTGGGTTTGGCAATAATCAAGCAAATTTGTGCGCTGTACAATTTTAGTGTCAGCTACTCTTTTCCAGAAGGAAATCATTGTTTTACAATCGCTTTCAAAAACTGAAGTATCTACAGTTTTGCTTCATAATTGGCCATTATCTTCGAAGAAAAAGTAATGCGCAAAACCACAATAATATTTTTCTTTTCAACGCTGTTTACCACAACTTCGTTTGCTCAACAAAAACAGGATTCTACCGAATTTTTGAAACAGCGATTGGTAAATCAATCTGTAAAAGCGCCGGTTTTTAAGATTGCGCCGATAATTATTCCGGCCGTTCTAATCGGATATGGTTTCGCTGCAGTGCATAATAATGGCGCATTGAGGCAGTTAGATGTTAGTACAAAAGATGAATTGCAGGAAGACCATCCGTTATTTGCTGCCCATGTAGATGATTATGTGCAGTTTGCACCGGCGCTGGCCGTTTATGGATTAAATTTAGCAGGCATTAAAGGCAAACATAATCTAGCCGATGCAACATTTTTGTATGCGACCTCGGCAGCCATTATGGGGCTATCAACACACTTTGTAAAGCAGGCAGAGCATCGCCTCCGCCCAAATGGATCTGCTTATAATTCTTTCCCATCGGGCCATACGGCTTCTGCTTTTGCTGCTGCTGAGTTTTTAAAGCAGGAGTACAAAGACGTTTCGCCATGGTATGGTTATGCCGGTTACTTTGTGGCAACAGCAACTGGTACCCTTAGAATGTATAACAATAAGCATTGGTTTAGTGATGTTGTTGCAGGCGCCGGTTTTGGCATCGCATCTACCAAAATCTCTTATTTGCTTTACCCATATGTTCGTAACTTAATCTCAAAGAAGAAAAACCGAAACTTCACTTTAGCGCCATTTCATCAAAACGGTGCCAATGGGTTAATGCTTTATGGTCAATTCTGATTCCCTTATTTTGCTTTCGCGAAAGGCGAATAGCGTACCGCCAGGTTAATTACCCGGCCATCCAGGGGCGCCCACAAGGCTTTGTAAGCTGGGTTTTGAATTGTGCCTGTAAATATTTTCTCGTATCTGCTTTGGCGCTTGTCAAAAATGTTTTCAGCATTTAAAACGAGGCTAAACTTCGGTCCAAACTTACGCTCAAGCATCGCAGCCATAAAAATATAATCCTGTGTTTGCGCTTCATCGTCTCTGAATTGTTTTCCATTGTAAGATGCTTCAATACCTAAGCGCCAGGCGTCTTCAATTTCATAAACTATCGTGCTTGCGGCACGGTTTTTTGGTGTTAGCGCTACAAATCGGTTATCGCTTAGATAAGTTCTTCTGGCATCCGTAAAGGTATAACCAAAATAAATTTCCCAATCGCGAAACTTCATTTGAACATAACTATCAAAGCCCTGGGTAACAATTGGCTTAGTTGCAGAAAAGAAATTCAAATCACCATTGGTATCTTCAAAACCAATAAATGGATTTTTAACGCTTGTGCGAAAAAAAGCCTGATTTATGAAAATGCTGTTTTCATCCCATGCGTACTTATAATTCACTTCTAAATTACCACCCAAAGAGCGTTCGGTAGGGGCACCTTGGTTAAGTTGACTAATTTTGTTAATGTCGTAATCTTTAATTTGTGGGGCTAACGGATTTGGAGACTTATACCCGGAGCCAAAACCTCCCCGAATTCCCAGTTTCTCATTCAAGTTGTAAAACATGGCAAGCCTTGGTAGTACAAAAATATGGTAATTGCTATGATCTACCCTTAAACCTGCTTCAACTTTGGTGTTTGAAAAAATTGCCCAGCTATCTTGTACAAATAAACCCTGAACATCATTTTTAACCTGCCCAACTTTAACGGGTGTTGCCGATGACGGCCTGAAGTTGTCGCCAACCAAATTTAAGCCGCCAATTATTCTGTGCTTACTCAATACAGTTATTAAAGAGGCTTCCGCATAGTAGTTTTGCTGTGTTCCGTTAAATAGATAAGAATTCGTTTCAATCTTGCGGTCGAAATTTGAGAAAGATCCTTTAACAGAGGCGCTGAGAAGCCTGTTGAGCTTTGAATCTGCTAAAAGTGTAAAAGTATTTCGGCTAAGCTCGTTGCGCTCAACGTATTGGTTAGGGCTTATTGCTTTTTCATTAATTGCAAGCATATCTCCGCCAGTACGCTTTTCAAAACTACCGGCCCAACCCAATGAAATCCTACTGTTTTCTGAAGGATAAAAGAACAATACAGGATGCAGTATTGTACTGCTCAGACGTGGCACATCGCTCAAGCCATCGTTATCAACATCAACTTCATGCTGAACGGTTTCACCTCCGAAAAAAGTAAAACCAGAATACAGGCCTCGCTTTGCAAAATAAAGGTTTAAATTTTTCTCCTTTAATGTAGAGGCATTCACAACAATTGACGCATCAGGTTCAAAGGCTGGTTTTTTGGAAATGAAATTAATTATTCCGCCTATTGCGCCACCTCCGTACAAGGTCGACGATGAGCCCTTAATCAGTTCGAGCTGTTTCAAATCGAGAGGCGCTATCGACAACACGCCAAAGCCACCGGAAAACCCATCAAAGAGTGGCATTCCATCGCGAAGAATTTGAGTGTATTTGCCATCCAGCCCCTGAATTCTTACATTTGAATTGCCTGAAACCGCAGAGGACTGCTGCACCTGAACACCGCTGATATCGCCTAAAATGCTCGCCACGTTACCCGGTTTTACCATACTTTCCTCATTCATTTCTTCAAGGCCGAGGACTTCTACCTTCGTTGTTGCTTGTTCAATCCTTTCGTTATTTCTTGTGGAGGCAACAATGGTAACTTCGCTTAATGAATCTTCCTGAACGGCTAGTATAATTTCATGAACAACTGTATCCGGGATTGAAATCGCCAGCGTCCGGGTTTGAAATCCAATGTGCTTAAATTGCAGTGTATCGTATCCGGTTTTCGAATCCCGAAATGTTGCAAAGCCGTTTTTATCTGTTTTAAGTTGCTCGGAAGGATTTGATTTGCGCAGAACAGTTACGTTTGGAACAGTCTTTTGGAAAGCATCTTTCACAACAATTTTAATGTTGTTTTGAGCAAAGGAATTTTGGTAAAATAAAAGCAGAACAAATAGTGGGAGGCAGAATCTCATTTAAGCGGTTTTCACAAATTAAATGTGAAAATCTGTTTAAAATCTGAAGTTAAATCCAGACAAACCCCATAAACACCGAACGCGAAATCACAAATGTTAAAGAATTATCACCTGTTCGCATAAACAGCCCGCTATTATTGCTCCACGCATTGAGTGGCTTTTTTAAACATAACTAAGCCACCATTTTTTGTGATTCGATTTATAATTTTTAAACCATTTACAGGGATAATAAAGAGAAGCGATCACCAAAAGCCAGATGCAATAAACCATCCAAAGGTCATATCCAAAGTTTACGGGTCTAAAATAAAAGGGAAGTTGTGGAATCTGTTTTGTCGTATTTCCTTCGAGAAAGAACAACAAAATCAAAGTGATGTGCAGCAGATAGAAATGTAGTACGTAATAGAAAAATGGCACATTTCCGTAAACGGATAAAACCTTGCTTAATTTATTGGTCACTCTTTCCGTAATCGCCAAGAAAAGCATTGCGGCGCCCAGGGTAATACAGGTGTACTCTAATGACGGCGGATATTTACTTACATTGAAAAAAGAAAGCAGGTTTTTAAAAGCATCATGATATTCTTTTCTTGGTGCCGGGTCGCCATAAAGGCTTAGTAAACGCAACGCAACAAATGTAATTAGGGCGAGTGCGCCAAAATTTACAAGATTCCTTCGCCGTTGCAGCGGACTATAATCCTTTAAAAACCACTTTCCGGCAGCATAACCCAGAAACATAATACCTGTCCAAGGTAGAATGGCATAAAACACACCTACAAAATGATTATTTCCTAACGGAAGAACAGTTCCTGAAGCCGTGAAGAAAACCTTCAATAAAGTGCCAGAAACCTCATCTTTTGGTGCTGGCAAGAAGCTGAAAGCATCGTGCCCAACTACAAGCAATATGCCGGTTATCAAGACTAATTTATACGATATTCTGCTAAACAGTGCCAGTAAAATCATGCTGAAACCAATTGCCCAGATAACCTGTAAGATAATAAAATTATAAAACGGATTGAATGTTAAGCCAAAGGTTATAAGCACAACTTCAACAAAAACTAACCATAATCCTCTTTTCAATAAGAAAATACTAGCCGCGGCAGGCGTTTTGCGTTGTGCAGAAAGATAGGCAGACAGCCCTGATAAAAAGATAAATGTCGGCGCACAAAAATGGGTAATCCAGCGGGTAAAAAATAAAATGCCTGTAGTGGTGTCAGGATTAAGTGGGTCTCCCGTCATAGCGCCGATGTGAAAAAAGTCACGGGTATGATCTAAGGCCATAATCACCATTACTAAACCACGCAGGATATCGATAGACGCAATTCGCCTGTTTAAAAGTTTTTGCTCGGCATTCATTTTTATTTGGATGATTGTTTTCGAATCGCAATTTTGGGGTAAAGAGATGATTTGGTTAGGCTACAGCAAGGAGCGCAGGATTGGTTAAGTTATCCATCTTTTGCACTTCGGATCAGCAATTCTTAAACGTATTTTTAAAGATACAAAAATTAAGATTATTGCAAAGTTTATATTTCAAAACGGCCTTTCTTTTAAAGCACACATCATCAACGGGTTAGAATACTGATAACTGTAAATTATTATTATATTTAATTATTGTTTTGAATTTCAGTTAGTTGTCCCTTAAAATATGTCTAAAATATACAAAACGCCAGGCGTTTACATAGAGGAAGTACATAAATTCCCACCATCAGTTGCTCGGGTAGAAACTGCAGTTCCTATATTTATTGGTCACACAGAATTTGTTAAAGATGATTTGAATACTTCAATAACGACTTCCTCTGGCAATGCGTTGAAAGCCCTAAGACTTGACTCTTTTGCGGGTTTTCAGCAACACTTCGGTGGCGCCTATTCTGAAGACAAAGTATTCGACATTAAGGTTAATCAATTTACACCTCATAACCTTATGCAACATGTAACTGTTGCTGCTAATCCAAAAAAATTTAGTGGTTTTTACATGTTTTATTCAATACAAATGTTTTATGCCAATGGCGGTGGGCCATGTTATATTTTATCGACAGGAGATTTTTCAAGAACGTTTGATGATTCAGATGGTGCGCTCGCTTTGGAAGCACTTTCAAAAATCGATGAGCCAACCATGATCATTTTTACAGACAGGCATGCGGCAAGCACCGAATTTACATCGGGCTATCCGAACCTTTACAATGCAACATTGGCTTTATGTGCGACATTGAAAGACAGGATTGCTATTTTTGACCCCTGGGTTTTCACTGGCAATCTGCAGCAAGATGCTTCAGCCATTAGAAAAGAATTTGAAAATGTAAATTTAAAATATGGCGCTGTTTACTACCCATGGCTTAGTACAACGCTAAACTACTTTGTCGATGAAGCTAAAGTAATTATATCGGATGTGGGAAAGCAGCGTTCGGGGGTGCCGAACGGCAAAACTCTGCTTGAGGTTAAGGCGCTAAATATGGAGCTTTACAATCGCATAAGAACTGAACTAACAAAAATAACCATTGATGTTCCGCCATCAGGGGCCGTTGCGGGAGTTATTGCGAGTACTGATAAAAATAGTGGTGTTTGGAAAACGCCTGCAGGCAATAAATTTTGGTGTGTCATAAAGCCGACAGTTGCCTTATTATCAGCTGAAGCCGCTTACTTAAACGTTGATTCAGCTGAAGGAAAATCCATTAACCCAATCCGGGAATTTACCGGAAAAGGAACTCTTGTTTGGGGCTCCAGAACTTTGGCAGGAAACGATAATGAATGGCGTTATCTGCAAATAAGACGATTTTTCATTTTTGTTGAAGAAAGTATCCTAAAAGCTGCTCAACAGTTTGTTTTTGAACCTAACGATGCTGGTACCTGGATAAAGGTGAAAGCGATGTGTGAAAATTTTCTTACTGAGTTGTGGCGCCAGGGGGCAATGCAGGGCGCCAAACCCGAACAGGCTTTTTACGTTGGTGTGGGCTTAAATTCTACAATGACTTCCTTGGATGTTTTGGAAGGCAGACTTATTTTAGAAATAGGGATTGCGGCCGTTCGGCCGGCCGAGTTTATAATTTCCCGGCTTCAAATTAAAATGGCTTCGTCTTAATTGAGTGCTACATGGAAAACAAAAAAAACTTCATCTTAGGAAAAACCGAAACTGAATTAAATTTTTCGGATTTGGTTTTACCAGAACGCATATTATCAGAAATTGAGGCGGTAAATTCAGCCTTGAAACAAAAATCTCAGTCTTCGCTCTTGCTTTTCTACGGACCTTCCGGTACGGGAAAAACTTTAACGGCATCGCTTCTTGCAAAGCGTAACAACAAAAATCTTTGGCGTGTAGATTTGGCATCTGTTTTATCAGCACATAACAATGAAGTGGAAGCAAACTTGTCGAAAATTCTAAGTAAAGGGAGGGAGGCAAACGTAATTTTATTGCTTGATGAGGCGGAAGCGCTTTTTAGTAAGAGAACAAGTGTTAAAGATAGTCATGACAAATACGCAAATATTGAAACGGCCAAATTTCTTAACGAGCTAGAAGCAGCCAATTGCTTTGCTATCTTTTCAACCAATTCAAAATCAACACTCGACGACTCTTTCCTGCGCCGTTTAAGGTTTAAAATAAATTTTCCTATGCCAGACAAGCAACAACGCTTTCAATTATGGCGAAAAAATTTAAGCACCATGGTTAAGGCTGATGTTCAGATAAATCTTGAAGAAATTGCTAACGATTATGAAATAACGGGCGGAGAAATACATAATATTGCAAGTAAAATCATCCTGGAAGCACCAAAGTCGTTCACAAATTCAAGGTTATCAAACCTGACTAAAACAGAAATACAAAAGCGGAAATAATTTTGTTAAGGAGCTATGCCATATCGAGGAACTCTTTTTTGACCCATTTATTTTCTGCGCTGATTTTGCACCAGCCATTTTCCTCGTCAATTACGAAAACTTCCTGCCCCTTTGCAAACGCAGCTACCTTTGGGAAAATATTTGCAGGTCCGCTGCGAAC
Organism: Pedobacter sp. AC464; assembly: GCF_979253075.1. Taxonomy (NCBI): domain Bacteria; kingdom Pseudomonadati; phylum Bacteroidota; class Sphingobacteriia; order Sphingobacteriales; family Sphingobacteriaceae; genus Pedobacter; species Pedobacter sp. AC464. The sequence continues at coordinate 1,202,776 of NZ_CEEDBV010000001.1, read as the reverse complement.
ATTCAAAGTATCTGCATTTACGGTTGCCCGTTTCACCTCTTTTGTATAGGCAGCGTTTATCCATTGCTGCTGAGAGCCTGATATTTTATACCAGCCATTTTTTTCCTGAAACACCCGTAGCACCGAGCCTAAAATAACAGGCGCTCTGCCGCTTACTTTTTTGCTTTGCGCATCTGCATCTTCACGGATATTTAGCGTATCGCTAATAACAGTAACGTACTTAATAACAGTGTTTTGTGTAGCCGGATTTATTTTGCCAACAACTTTAGCTTTAACAAGTGGTAAAAAATTACTTTCGCAATCTGCAACTTTATTACCACCAAAAAAATCCGTTCCCGGGCATGTTTTGTTATTCCCCGAGCCGTTGTTCCGGGCGCCGGTGCTCAAATTAAACCAATGGTGGTAGACAATTTTATCGCTACTTACATTGATGCTGAATTTTTTGCAAAGGGCGGCTGCCATTCTAATAATCGTGTCGCGATGGGCCGGTGTCATTACATCCTTACCCTTATCAAAATTACCTACATTTTCTATACAAATCGCATTCGAGTTAAAACCCACAATACAGGCGGGTGTACTTTCAAGGCTCCTGCCGGTCAAAATACTCCCGTCGGGGAACGTGCTGAAATGCTGACCAATATCCATCCAGCCATGTGTACTTACATGATAAGTTTTCATGCCCTGTTGTATCTCAAATTGATTGTTCGCCTTGCACTGAACATAACTTGGGCTCCAGGTGTGGTGTTCCTGAATGTAAAGAATGGTACGGGCCACCCTCAAATTTGAAATCCATGTTTCAAATTCATCGATGTCCATTTTGGTAAAACCGAATTTGGTTGTCATAAGAGGTTATTTAGTTAAAAAAACATTAGACGTTAGAAAATTGATAATAAAAACGGGCGAACTTTATTATTAATTAAATATATAAAAAAGCAACAGCTCGACATAACATTTTTAAAATCAGTTGTTTACTTTCCGTTAAAGTGTCGCGTGTAAGGTCTCTGACATTAAATTTTGGCCTTCAAACTGCAATTGCACTGCTATTCAAACTTGCCCGGCCATAAAACATTTATTTTTCTACTGGATAGTATCGTTTGATAACTGTATGAAATAACTACGGTTTAGGAAAAACGATTTAGGAGTAGTTAAATTGATGTTTTGTATTTTGAACTTAATTAATTTTTAATATATATTTGTTTTGTTCTAACCGAATAATTCTGGAATCGACTGTAACTTAAGTTGAGATTAGTATTGTTTGCTAAGCCCAATAACCTAAACTAAGATAACACACAAATTAATTATGAAAAGGAGAACTTTTATACAGAACACAAGCCTTTTAGGAGCCGGTGTGCTAGCATCGAAATTTTCTTTTGCAGCAGATTTAATTGCAGAATTTCCTGTAGTAAGAGTGGCAGAAGGAAAAAGGCACTTCAAAAGCAAAGCTGTTGATGATGCAATTAAGACTTTCCAGGCGAATGTTAAAAACCCTGAATTGAGCTGGCTGTTTGAAAATTGCTTCCCAAATACACTGGATACAACTGTTTATCATTCAGAAAAAAACGGTCGCCCGGATACCTATGTTATTACCGGCGACATTGATGCAATGTGGCTAAGAGACAGCTCTGCACAGGTTTGGCCATATCTACAGTTTGTAAATGATGACGCACCTTTAAAAAAACTCATTGCCGGCGTAATCATCCATCAAACTAAGTGTGTTTTAAAAGATCCTTATGCTAATGCTTTTTATGGTGATGCAAATAAAGTAGGTGAGTGGAAAACGGATAAAACCGCCATGCAACCGGGAGTACATGAGCGTAAATGGGAAATAGATTCTTTATGTTATCCAATTCGTTTGGCTTATCATTACTGGAAAAAAACCGGCGATAAAACGCCTTTCGATTCCGATTGGAAAAAGGGAATCGAGGCTACGCTGAAAACTTTTAAGGATCAGCAACGCAAAACTTCGAAAGGCGCTTACCATTTTCAGAGAGAAACTACTCAGCCAACTGATAGTTTGCCAATGGCTGGTTATGGTTTTCCGGTAAATCCGGTGGGTTTAATCTGTTCGGCTTTCCGCCCCAGTGATGACGCTACGATATTTCCATTCCTGATTCCTTCGAATTTCTTTGCTGTTACAAGTTTAAAGCAAGCTGCAGAAATGGTAAAGGCGCTTCAGCCAGATACTGCTTTGGTAAATAGCCTGCTAAATCTGGCTGATGAGGTGAATGCCGCTATTCAAAAACACGCCATTGTAAACCATCCAAAATATGGGAAAATTTATGCCTTCGAGGTTGATGGTTTCGGAAGCACTTACCTGATGGATGATTCAAATGTGCCGAGTTTGTTAGCATTGCCTTACCTGGGCGCTGTAAAGTTAGATGATCCTATTTATCAGAACACCCGAAAGTTTGCTTTGTCGCTTGATAATCCATACTTCTTTAAAGGTTCTGCAGCGGAAGGAATTGGTGGGCCACACGCCGGACAGGACATGATTTGGCCGATGAGTATCACGATGAGGGCCTTAACTTCTAAAGATGATAACGAAATTAAAATGTGTATTGAAACCTTAAGGAAAACCCACGCAGGAACGGGTTTCATGCATGAATCGTTTAATAAAAATGACCCTGCAAAATTTACGAGGTCGTGGTTTGCCTGGTCTAATACCTTATTTGGCGAGTTGCTTTGGCGAACTTACCATGAAAAACCTGCTTTATTAAAAGTTTAATTGTTAGGCTCGTTTCGGTTTTCGGAACGGGTCTTTTTTTTGCAAATACTGTAAGCGCCCGGAATTCGGGCGCTTATAATTCTACCATGGCGACTCACCGCCTTCGCTGAAAAATTTACCGGTTGGCCCCTTATCATCCAGTATGGCATATTTAACAATCAATTCGCCTGCTTCCTCAACTGGCTTTGGACCTTGGTTATTGTTAAATTCTGTTCTGGTGTAACCTGGATTTACACTGTTAATTTTGAAATTTGTATCCTTAAACTCGTAGGCCAACATAACCGTAAATGCATTTAGTGCCGTTTTAGATGAACAGTAAGCCAGCAATTTAACATCGTAATGTTCCCATTCAGGGTTGCTATGGTTACCTAAAGAACCCAAATCGCTTGATACGTTCACAATTCGGGGCGTTTCCGATTGCTTAAGCGGTGGAATAAAAGCCTGAGTTGTTTGTATCAACCCAAAGAAGTTTGTATCAAACACGTTCCTTAAGTTTTCCTGAGAAGTTTCTGATGCTTTTTGCGGATAGGAACCCGGAATGCCCGCGTTATTAATCAGTATATCAAGGGAGTCAATTTGTGCAGCAGCAAGTTTAATAGATTCCTCGCTAGTTACATCAAGGGCTATCGCTTCAACGTCATTAAAGCCAAGGGCTTTTAATTGGCTAAGTGCTTCTGAAGCTTTTTCCTTATCGCGACAGCCAATGTAGACGAAATAATTCTTCGCTAAAAGTTGCTTCGCAGTTTCAAAACCAATTCCTTTATTGCCACCTGTTATTAATACTTTCTTTTTCATAATATCTTTTTTTGTACAACAAAGTTGATGTATAAAAAGCGGAAAAGATTTGCCAAATGGCAAAAACAATATCAGCTGATGTTTTTTCTTATCCTGCTCAGCGAAGATTGTGTAATGCCCAAGTACGAGGCGAGCATAGAAAGTGGAACCCGGTTGGCCATATTCGGAAACAGCTCCAGAAACTTTAAATACCTTGTAGTGGCATCCTGGTTAAGCATTGTGTTGCTGTCCTGAACTTTTTTCATTAATGCGTCAGTAAGAATTCTGGTAAAAATATCGTTCCAATTGCTGATAGCAACTGAAAGCTCGGCAAAGGACCGCTTACTAAAAACCAGCAACGTACAATCGGTTACCGCCTCAACATATTCTGACGATGGCGTATCGTTAAAAAAGCTCACCGAATCTACTACAAATCGTTCCTCACGCACGAAACATCTTGTGTACTCTTCACCGTTTTTGCCGTAGTAACAAACCCGGATTACACCTTGTACAATGAAGCCAACTTGCTTGGCATTCTTGTTGGCTTCAGAAAAATATTCTCCTTTTTTAAGGTGTATCGTTTCTGCTTTCGATTTTGCAAGCGCTATCTGTTGTTTGGTAATTGCACCGAAACGCAAAATGTAATCAATCATTTCTTCCATCGGTTAAATATAGCAGTCGGTTTCCAGTTATTATTTGTCAATTGGCAAAAACTTAAATATTATTTTCAGTTTTAAATAAATCGATTTAGCGTAACGTTAATGCTACTTTTTATACTCATTATTATAATTTTATATATTTGAATTACCAACCAAAATATATCAATAAGCATGAAACTTTCCGGAAAAAAACTCTTGAATTTAGTCGTAATATTGTTGTTCTGTTCTGCAGCAAATGGGCAATCTGTGGGCAGCTATTCCAAATATGTAAATACCTTTATCGGTACGGCCCCTTTAACCGATCCGAAAATTCTAGGCTATGAACTTCCTCAAGGTTGGCGTTCATGGGCGGGCTTAACTTTCCCCGGGAGCTCTTTGCCCAATGCAATGGTGCAATTAAGTCCGATGACTGAATATGGCTCCGGTGCAGGTTATGAGTACGAAGATTCTATGATCTACGGTTTTACGCACACCAATAAGGGTCATTGGAACCTTTGTAACATTCCAATTTTGCCCATGTTTAATCCAGGAACAAAATTCGGTTCAAAGTTTTCCCATAAGAATGAGCATGCAGCTCCTGGCTTTTATCAGGTATATCTAGATGATTATAAAGTAAATGTGAGCTTAACCTCAACACTTAGGGCGGGCTTCCATAAATATGAATTCAAAGATAATGTAAACCGCCAGGTGCTTTTCGATTTGGGCAAAGCGAACAGCCGGGTTTCAACATGGAACATAACTCAGGAAGGAACCAATGTTATAAAAGGTTTTCAGGGCGGTGAGAATGTTTATTTCTATGCCATCATCAATACAAAAATTGAAAAATTAGATGTATCAGAAGAAGGGAAACGTAGCGGATTTGCTATCGCTCACCTCGCAGATGGCAATGGACAGGCAGTAGAGCTAAAAATCGGGCTTTCGTTTGTTAGTACCGAAAACGCGAAAGAAAATCTTCTTAAGGAGATCGGAAATAAGTCTTTTAATCAAATCAGAAATGAGGCGACCACGAAGTGGGAATCGATTTTATCGTCTATCCAGGTAAAGGGTGGCACGGAGAAACAAAAAGTGATGTTGTACTCATGTTTGTACCGTTCTTTTTTGTGGCCTGCACTGCGAAGTGATGTGAACGGTGAGTATACGGATGCTAATAAAAAAGTTGTGAAATCTGATTTTAGATATTACACAGAGCCATCTCTTTGGGATACCTACAGAAATAAAGATGTGCTTTTGGGCCTGATATCTCCAGATGTTACGCTTGATGTGATTAAATCGATGAAGGATGTTGGCGACAAAAAAGGCTTCATTCCAACATTTTTTCATGGCGACCATGGTTCATCTTCTATTGCCGGTGCTTACTTGCGGGGCATTGATAATTTTGATATTAAAGGCACGTATCAAATTTTATTGAAAAATGCGAATACACCGGGTGGCGCTCGTCCGCACGTGGAAGAGTACATTGCCAAAGGATTTATTTCCGAGCCGGATATTAAAGACCCGCAGGTAGAAACAAAGGCAAGTGCAGGTGTATCTAAAACCCTGGAATATTCTTACGATGATTATTCAGTAGCACAGCTGGCAAAGAAGTTAGGAGATACAGCCAATTACCGAATTTTAATGGCAAGATCTAAAAACTATAAAAATATGTTTGATCCATCTACCCGTTTTATGCGTGGTAAACTTGCTGATGGAAGCTGGATAAAACCTTTCAATCCTCAATTCCCATATTACGAATACATGTATCGCGAAGCAAATGCATGGCAGGTTTCATTTTTTGCACCACATGATATGAACGGATTAATTGAGCTTTACGGTGGCGCAAAAGGCTTTGAATCGAAGCTGGATTCTTTATTTACAGTTCCATGGAACCCGAAATACATAGCCAGAAATGTGGAAACGATGATTGGTCAATATTGCCATGGAAACCAGCCAGACCATGAAGCACCTTTCTCGTACCACTTTATTGGCAAGCCAGAAAAATCTCAGAAGATTCTGGACAACATTTTAAACAACCTTTACGGCATTGGCGATGATGGACTGGCGCTTAGTGGTATGGACGATGCAGGTGAAATGTCTTCCTGGTACGTTTTCAGTGCGTTAGGCTTATATCCATTTTCGGCCACCGATGCAGAATATATTGTAACCGTACCATTATTTGATGAAGTGAAATGGCGAAGCAGTAACGGGAAGTACATCACCATTTCTAAACCAGGGAAGGGTAGAGACATGACAAAAATAAAAGTGAATGGAAAAGATCTAAATGGATATTTTGTTTCGCATGATTTATTTAAAAACGGAGGAAAAGTAGAGATTTTAACCAAATAATGAATCGAAAAATTTAACAGATCTAGATTAACGAAGGTTTACGTTAAACATCAAAACAATCTCACTAGCTAAAGAATAAAAATTATTCCTTCGTCTCTACGGAGTTAGTCCAATGTTTTTCGCCACAATGATCGCAGATGCTGTTTGTCTCAGAGAATTGATCTGTCTTCTCGTTTCCACATTTTTGGCACACTAAAGTTTTTGTTTGCTGGTGCACATCCCGCGAGAAATCTTTATCCCAAACGGGAATGATAGAGAGACCCGGTTTGGGTTCGGGGTTTTGGACCAGGCTGAAAAATCCTCCGGCTTCAAAATACATTCTCGATACCAGGCCAAGGTGTGTTATGCCTTCGGATCTTAACTGCGCAAATACGCGGTCGCGGCTAATTCTGGTAGCAAGCATGGTGTCCAACTCCAGCACGCCATCTTTTACCAGCGTGTCGTATTTATCCTGTGTTATAGACTCGAATTTTTTATTTTTTACGGATTTAGCCGCAATAAATATTTGATAGCTAACAATTACTATCGCAATTGCAATAGCAGGTAAAAGGCCTCGGTCTGGCGTCATCAAAGGAATCCCGATGGCAGCGGCGAGCGAGGCTACGGCTGCCATTTCATTTCTGCTTAGTTGAGACGACATTCGTTTCCCCATAAGCCTCATGGATACCATGAGCAAAATATAAATGAAAGCAACCCGAACAATAACCTCAATGTAAAAGTGGTATGGAACATCGCCGAAAAGGATGCGATGTAAGTCTGTTATCCTGATATCGTATTCTTTCATAAGTTTTTAGTCAAGGTGGCGTTTGTAATTTCATTGCTTCCGCATTTTTCACATCGCTTATCAACAGAAACTTGCGAACTTATGGTATTTCCGCAATTGCCACACACCATTTCACTTTGCTTGTATGCAAATTGTAGAATGTTTTTTTCTGCGGGTGGCAAAATCAGGAGGCCTGGTTTTGGTTCATTATACTTGAAGACGGAGAATAATCCACAAGCTTCCAGGTAAACCCGCCTTACCTCGCCGAGATTATAAATCTTTTGGCACCTTAGCTCTGCGAGCAATTGCTCTCTTGAAATTTTCATCATCGCCAGCTGTTCTACCGCAATTACGCCATCTGCAACCAATAAGCTTTCATGTCCTTGTGTTATTTGTTCTATCTTTTCATACTTTACTGCAAAATAGTTTAGACCACGTTGAAAAATTACCGCACAAACTAATACCAGCAAACCTTGCAGCAAACCCCTGTCTGGCAGTTGCATTGGTACCGAAACGATTGCGCCTAAGGTTAACATCACTGCCAGCTCCGATATGGTTAGTTGTCCGCCCATACGCTTACCAAGAAAACGAAGCGTAATCAGGAGTAAAAGGTAAACGATTATGGTTCGAACAAACACTTCAGCCAAAAAGGTTTCAGGGGCGTTGCCGAAAAGAATCCTGTGCCAATCGCCCCAGTGTATTTCTTCTTGTTTCATCCTTAAAATTGTTTAAAAGCTAATTAATCACGGTTTTATCAATGAGCACACGATTTGGCACTTTTTGATGTATGGAAGCGAGTAATTCGCCAATCTGTTCTTTTTTAACCTGGCCTTCTACAAAAATGTTTTGGTTGATTACCTGGGCCCAACAGCGTGGATGTTTAGCTAAAAGACTATCTACAAGTTGCTTTACCGCCAAGTTTGTATCAATATTAACTGGCGCAATTTTAATTCTATCTGTTACACCTTTAATTACGTGGATGGTGTTCAGTTTTTTCATCACATTATGCTTAGCCCGCAAAGTAGGGCAGTTGCCCCAGATATCAACGTTCCGGTTGCGAACGATAAAGTTGAGCCCTACAAAGTTTACGTCTTCCTTAGCCTTCATCGTTAAATCTTGCTTAATTTGTTTGTCTCTATCATAGCCATTGCATGAGGCTAACAGCAGTATTATCAGGGCAACTGAGTATGGTTTAATTGTATTTATCTTCCTCATTTAAAAATTTGAAATTGAAATGTTTAGCCAAATAATGCATTAAAAATTGTCAAGCTGGTGATTAAAAAGAAAACATTGCTATTTAGTTTCAGGTTTTGGGAAAGTTAAAAAACTAAAAAACCAGCGGATTGTTGCCCGCTGGTTTCAGTCATGCTATAACAAACCTGCAATTCCTTTCGATGGCGCTTTCCATTTCAAGGGGGAAATTTTCCCGGTAATTACACTACTTTTTCGCAGGTTTTCTTCTGATACCTGATTGCTTGCAGACGGCTTGCCAACAAGCTGGCCATCACTGATTTTTTCTGCTATGGAGATCCGATCCCTTCGAGCATTGCTTTTCTCTTTTTCCATATGATTTTTATTTACATAACGGACATTTTGATAACAAGGTTCGCTATTTTTCAATTTTGAGTATTTCAATCAATTTCATTTATCAGGTTAAGTATTTTTCGCATCCGGAAGCGCATTTTAAGCCAATAAATACGGATATTGATGTGATTTTTTGGAGTAAAAGCCTCCTTGAAATTGAAAGCCAAGCGAGCGATTTGGTTGGAAGATTTCGCAAGCGTTTCCAGGATGTGGTGATAGAAAAAAGTGGTGCTTTTTTCTGTACTAATCTCATTAAAGCCGGACTACGCAAACAGCAGCACGCGGAAGACGAGTTAGTGGGATTTCTGGGTGGCGAAACCCAGACAGGGTGGAGGTCGTTGTGAAAACTGGTTAGAGGATAATTTAGACAGGAGCTATCCTTAAGCGGTCATATTTGGAGCTGTTTGATTTACCAGTAAACTTTTCTGATCTATTTGTTACGGCTTCGGGCTTTCGTAACGGTCATCACCTTCTTCCTTATCATGAACGATTAAAGACTCGGGTGTTGCCGCAGCGTTGTTTGAGCCTGTACCTGTCGTTTTTAGTTCCCGGGTTGCCTCATGGATATCATCAGGCTTGTCTGGTAAATCTGTATTCCCCAGAGCTTTCTGATTTGCATTTTGGTCTTCGTCTAAATTATCTTCGTTACCTGGATTCATAAATTATGGATTTAATAAACTGTTGGTTAAATAAGTAAAAGTTTAACACCAGTTGGTTTTTTTGGTTTTATTTATTTTTCGATTTGGTAAAAATACGCGTACATGGAAGCCAATTACCTGTTTTTAATTTAGGATAAACCATTTCCCCTTGCCAGCATGTTTTTCAAGTAGTTAAAAAAGAAAAAACTATGAAAATCACAAACAAAAAAAAAGGCATGATGGCCATGCTGGTCATCGCATCACTTACGTTTGGTGCATGTAAGGACAACGACGATGCAGACTATAATCTAAGTAATCAGGAGTTTGTTAACAGGGCAGCAAGCAGCAATAACTTCGAAGTAGCGGCCGGTACACTCGCATTAACCAAAGGGCTTGATGCAGAGGTTAAGCATTATGGCGAGCACATGGTTGCCGACCACACGGCAGCGGCAATGGAAATGAAAAACCTTGCTTCGGGTAAAGGCTGGACCGTTCCGGATAGGCTTGAACCTAAAGAACAACAAAATCTAGATAAATTATCAGCGCTAAGCGGGGTTAGTTTCGACAGGGAATTTGTGAACGTTATGGTACTTTCCCATCAAGATGCAGTAGAACTTTTTCGCAACGGAGCAGATGCCTTTGGCGTTCCAGACCCAGATTTAAGATCAATGGCAGCTGTAAAACTACCAACACTGGAAGCCCATCTTAAAGATGCAATAACGCTCAAAAGCAGAATAAATCCATAAATCATTTTACCTCCGCCGGTCTTATTTAACTGAGCCGGCGGATATCTGAAAAGATAACACATTAGCGAGCTAGTCGGCTTACACAAGTTTTTTAGCTAATCTCTCAATTCAAATTACTAACCACGACCAGCTCATGCAAGGTATCGACATTTTAGGCATCATCGCGGGCATTTGCACTTCATCTTCAATTATTCCACAAATTGTTAAAACCGTTAAAAAGAAGAAGGCTACAGACGTTTCTATTTTCATGTTCATTGTTTTAATGACTGGAAACGGCTTGTGGGTTTATTACGGTTTCTCGAAATCAGACTTGCCAATAATCATCACAAATTTTTTCGCCCTGGCGCTGAATGTTGTTATGATCTTTTTGAAATACAAATACCGTTCGTAGTCGCTTAAAAAGGATAAGCACCGGGGATATGTTGTGCTTATGAAAACATCTTTTTAAGGCATCCAAATGGCTTTTTTCGCTGCCGCTGATTAACATCATTGGAAACGCTTAATAGTTTTTATTAATGTTGTAACCCGTTCCATCTTTCTTTGCGTCTTGCCTGTACTTTTCCAGGAAGCTTTCAACCTTCGGTGGAGGTTTTTTATGGAGCAAAATCCGTTTTATTTCGATATCGCTCCTAAGTGCCTTATGTAAGTTATCTTCCCAATCTGTCAAAGCTTCCTCAGCGGATTGCCCGCATCCAAAAATACCTTCCTGTGGGTTTTTGCCATAGAGTGCGCAATAGTTGTTAGCCTCTATAAACACGTCAGGCTCAAAAATTTTTGCCAGGCCTTTTAACGGCACTTTAATTATAGTTTTCGGTAAAATCTTCATTAGTTATCAATGGTGAATGTTTAATCGCTATGTATGCGATTATTCGAATTTAAATGTTTAACAGGTTGTTACTGTACAGAAACCAAACTCAATCAGTTATATGGAAGCGTTTAATTCAGGAATAAAAGAGGGCGGGATAACAGTTACGTTTCCCGCCTAATCATTAACTTCAAACCTATCCATCCGGATAATAATTTAACACAAATTAAGAGTTTATTTGCTTTCGAAAGCACCTAAAACATAGAACGGGTATTTGTTATTGTTAATTCAGGTAGTCTACACATTTACGTCTGAATATCTCTTTTTTTTCGCTATTGGTCCCACCAAACAGGCTCATAAATTAATACAGTACCCGGAAAATTTTGGTTTGTTGTAATCTCACTTCCAGGGTATAAAAACCTCAGCGGCATTCGGCCGGCACCAATTGTTGATGCTGCAGATGGGGCCAGAAATTCCGGATAGCCTGTTCTTCGCCATTCGGTCCAGGCCTCAAAGCCCTGCGAACCGGCCATTGCATAATATTTTTGCAGAATGATGGCTCTCAGCCTTCCCTCGAGATTTGCAGGCCATTGGGCATCGGGGGCCGACTGCAAATAAGCGGTTGCTGCATTTGCAACGCCCAGGCTGGCGAAGCTCGCCTGAACACCCTGCCTGTAAAGCGAAAATGCATCGCCTGGAGCCCAGCCTCTTGCTACAGCTTCGGCCTGCAGAAAATAACTTTCGGGTAAAGAAATTAATTTAACAGGAGTGGTGGCCGAGGCATTGTCATTTGCGTTTGCACCAACTTTAGCCGATGGCGGTGATACTGCCTTATTTGCGTTGCTGCTATAACTTCCTTGCCTGATATAAGCTATGGTATCCTGACCGGGAATAATGTCATACACCTGGAAAACCCGCGGGTCGTTGTTACGTAGGAAATTGTTAACTGCCGTGCCACTGGCCACAATATTTTGTGTTCTTCCAAGACCAACCATCTCATTAAACAGTGGATTTTCATTTCCACCTGTGGTGGAGTATTGAATTGCGGCGTCTTCTTCCAGAAACGTAGCTCCACTGTTATACAAGGCAGTTATTCCCTGTTGTGCCAGCGCCGGATCTACTTCAGAAAGGCGGAGATACGCCCTGAGTTTTAAGGTTCTGGCAAATCTAATCCATTGCGCTGCGTCTCCCTGAAAAATCAAATCCTGCGAGCCCGGAGATACCGCGTTCGCTGTACCGAGCAAAGCAATACCTTTATCTATATAATTAAAAATGCTGTCGTAAACGGTTTGCTGCGGTTCGTATTGCGGACTTGTAACTTCATTTCCCCGCAGGGCTTGTGATAATGGAATATCTCCAAAAGCATCGGTCGCCAATTGGAATGTATAAGCTTTTAGTACATATGCCATGCCTTTGATGTGCTCGGCGTTTGGTGCATCTGTATTTATAATAATTTCAGCATTATTCAATGCATTTCGATACAAAATCGCCCATGGTCTGTCAAAAGCGGTATTGCTCAACCTATATTGGTCTATAGTTCGGTACTGTGAGGCCGATGGGCTTTGGGTCCAGTATTGTGCCCAAAAATTACCGTAAATCTGAAAATTATTGCCAACCACCTGGCCAATTGAAGCCTCAACCACAGGCAGCAACAATTGTGGAGACGCGTTAACCGGATTGTTTGGATTTTCATTTACATCCAGAAATTTTTTACAACCGGAGTTGAGAAATAGTAGCAGCAGAACTGTAACGGCCGACCACTGTTTACAATATTTGAATGGATTTGATTTCATGAGTTTTTTATTAAAATGATGCCCGGATATTGATGCCGTAATTGCGAACAGATGGTTGCGCCGTGTAGTCGAAACCCTGTGCGTTGCCAGCACCTGCCGAGTTAACTTCAGGGTCTGCAAACTGATTCGATTTTGGAGTCCAGATGAATAAATTATTTCCAAATAAACCTACTGTAAGCGCACCCAACGGACTGTTCTTTAAAAAATTTTTGCTGAATTGGTAGGAGAGTGATAAACTTCTGAGTTTAACGAATGATGCATCGACGATGTGCTGGCCTGCGACAAGGTCTGAATAGTAATCCTGCTTATTGTATGTTGCGCTCTGATTTTCGACAGTGTTGCCGGCTTGGTCGATATAAACAGAATTCGGGAAGATGACGCCGATTCTAGGACCGCCACTTTCTGCCGATGTTCCGTTAAAACCCATTATGTCTCTTGTTCTGGAATAGAAAACGCCACCGTGCTTCGTATCAAAAAGTGCATTAAGCGCAAAATTTTTGTATTTGATGTTGGTTCCTATTGAAGCCTGGTATTTTGGGTTATAACTGCCCAGGTATTGTGCTGATGAAGTTTGAACGGGCAGGCCGGTTTGTGCATCAACAACAGTTCTTCCTTGCGCATCTTTTAGGTTATCCACCGCGTAAAATTCACCATATGCCCTGCCTACCGCGGCAACAATGGACATTCCCGAATAGCCGCCGATAGAAACCTGCTCTATCCCTGGAAGCAACTCAACCACCTCACTATTATTTTTGGTATAGGTAGCAAAAAGTTCGATGGTTAATCCGCCGGCGGTTTTTACCGGCGTACCACGCAGGCTAAGTTCTACACCGTTATTTCTAACTTCGCCGGCGTTAACCACACTGAACCCATAACCTGTAGAACCAGGAATCGGAATGCTAAGTATTTGATTTTTAGATCGGTTCGCATAATAGCTGAAATCTAACGAGATTCTGTTTTGAAAAAATCCCAACTCGGTGCCAATCTCAAAAGAGTTTGTTTTTTCGGGTTTTAAATCGGGGTTCCCAATCGTAGAACCCGACATCAGCGCAGCTACATTTCCAAATGGAAAAGTAGTACTTCCAAAGCCGCCTGAAATTTCTCCTCTGAAAAATGTAGTCATAAGTTGATACGGATCGGTGTCGTTACCCACCTGTGCGTAACTCGCCCTTAGCTTCCCGTAGCTTAAAAAATTGAAGGCGTCATTATCTTTAAGCACTTCAGAAAACAAAAAGGATGTGCTAACGCTTGGGTAAAAGAACGATCGGCTTGCTGCAGGCAGTGTTGATGACCAGTCGTTTCTTGCTGTGGCCTCCAGAAACAGCATGTCTTTAAAAGATAAGTTTAAATCGGCATATAACCCGATCAATCTTCTTCTGCTGATGAAATCGGTGATGATATCTACCGGACCGTTGCTGTTCGCAAGATTGTACCAACCCGGTACAACCAACCCACCACTAGCATTCGTTGCCTGGCTATTTGTGGTGGTATTTCGCTGTCTGATGTTATTACCAATCATTAACGAGCCACTTAAGTTATCGATCACCTTAAAAGATGCGGTAGCCATCAAATCATGTACGAGCTCATTTACATTAAGTTGGTCAATCTGATATAAGCCATTATTATTTGCCGCATTCGCTGTTGCGGAATAGTTTCCAGCCTCATCTGCAGGGATAAATGCATACTTTGGTGCCTGTTGCGTGCGTCTATCCGTATAAGAGTCAATTCCCAGGCGTTCTTTTATATCGAGCCAATCGAACGGCTTATATCCAATGTTGAAGTTTCCGGTTACGCGGTCTACATCATTGAAATTATTGTAGTTTTCCAGAACCCAGTAAGGATTCATGGTATATGCGCCATAGTAGCCATAGCGGTCGGCCCGAAGAATTCCATTCGCATCAGTATATCCGTAGCCATAAAATTTATTGCTTAAATCACGCAAATCCTGAAGCGGGATATCGCGAGGTGTTTGAAGAACATTATTGTAAACCGATGCGCCTCCCTGTCCGCCAGCTACCTGGTTGCTATTTATTTTTGAATAATTAAAGGCGATGCCTGCTGTGAATTTATTGCTAAAAGCTGCGGTTCCGTTAAACCTCACATTGTATCTGTTATAAACATCTTTATTGCCTGGAAAAATGCTGTTAGAATTCAAAGAATTTAATCCCAGAAAAAATGTGGTTTTGTCGCCGCCGCCAGAAAAAGAGAGGTTGTTATCGGTGCTGAATCCGGTTGTAAAAAAGTCGCGTATATTGTTTGGAACAGCTTCGTATGGTTTTGTAAGCCGTTCGCCGTCAATTTGTTGCCCCCATGGTTGTGCAATTCCATTAAATGGCGCACCCCAGCTCCAGTTTTCCTTTGGGTCATTTTCGTAGCTTGCATTACCCTGCGCATCTATATCGGTATAATAACCCTGGCCATATTCGTTCTGTAAATCCGGTAGTTTCAAAATTGATGAAAAGCTGTTAGAGGTGTTGAAAGTGATTTCCATTTTCTTAGCGCCCTGCGTTCCGCTTTTGGTTGTAATAATTAGAGCGCCATTTGATGCCCTCGAGCCATACAAAGCTGCGGCAGCTGGTCCTTTCAAAACCGTTACCGAGGCAATATCCTCTGGATTGATGTCGTTTCCCCTGTTGCCAAAATCTACACTGGATAAAGAGGATCCGCCACCAATAACACTTGAATTATCTATCGGAACACCATCTACAACGATAAGTGCCTGGTTGTTCCCGGCGATAGACGATCCCCCACGCAACACCACGCGAGATGATGCTCCGGGCGTGTTGGAGGTGGTGGTGATGTTAACGCCCGCCACTCTGCCGGTTAGCGAGTTTATAAGGTTGGGAGCTTGTCCCTGGCGCAGTTCAGCATTGTTGATTGTTGGCGCTGAGTATCCTAAGGTGCGTTTTTCCCTTCTTATTGCATTTGCGGTAACCACAACGTCAGAAAGCTGGCGGTCGTTTGCATTAAGTGCTACATTAATTACGTTTGATGCTGCAATGGTTACTGTAGCCGTGGTGTAACCAATGGCACTGAATTCGAGAATGGCCCCCGTGGAAGCGCTCAACCGATAGCGGCCCTGCGGGTCCGTCGCAGCACCGGTGGCTGTCCCTCTTATCCGCACGCTAACACCCGGAATTGGCGAATTGTCTGCCTGGTCGGTCACGGTGCCGGTAATTTCCCGAACCTGGCCCTGAATATTTGTCCATAAGGTGACCAGCACCAATATGGTTAAGTAAAGGTTTTTCATAATCTGTTTCGTAGTTATGGCTGCAATAATCCGTCGCTTATCATTCTCTCAATCAGTATTTTTGGATACTCTTTTGCGAAACGCTGTATTGTTCCAGGATTTACGGTTTGTGATTGAGCCGACCAGATGAGTTCATCAGTTTTGGCATCATAAATATTGGTTTCCATAAAGTAGGTTTTGTCTGTTACATAATACCCGGGCTCATAGAAAGTTCCACGCCAATAATTGTAATAGGAATAAAAGCCGCCATACCACCGGTAATTAGGGAATGGGGCATAGCCCGCCGACCCTGGAACGTATCTAGTCTCACTTTCTTTGTCGATAAGTGCAACGGTCATTATCGTTCCTGCTCCGGTTTTTGCAATTCTGGATAATAGAAGCTCGCGGGATGGGGTAGTCTGGTAGAAATCTGGCGTAAAGTAGCTTGTGCTCTTAACTGCGGGTATATTTCGCTCGGTTGCAGCTTTTGCCAACGCATCTTCGAGTGTGTTGCGAACCTCTATGCTTCTGCTAAGCGAGGCTATGAATACGCTTTTTCCAGAAACTGGCTTGCCTTTGGCCGACGGATTTATCCACGAACCGGTTATGGTGGTGTTCGGACTGCAGCCGCAACAGAGTGCCATAACGCCGACCATAATAAGTAAAGTAAAGTTGTTGTAGTTTTTCTTTCTCATATCAACTTGGATTTAAGTAACTTTTATAAAAAAAACTCGGTGGGTGAGATGAAAGTTTTTGGCTGAAATACCTGTTTTTATGGGAGAATACCCGTTCTGGATACCGTATATGAACGGGTTATCCATTGAAAAAAATTGCGCTACTTATTTTGATTTGGTGTGAATCAAACTAATCGCGGCTTTTAGGGAATTTGAGGGAGAGGTGGATGCGTTAAAGATGTCGTTAAAGCATGGTGGAGTTGCAGGCTTCCCACGACATTTTTTGCCAGGCGTTTGATCCTATCATCGGATATTCACATTAATTACATCCATACTATTTTTGCAAACCGGGTGGTTGATGGGCTCTTGATTTGCTTTATTTCTGGCATTCAATCAATGCTCCTGATATCAGCTGGTGAAATGACAGCTATAAATTTAAGTACTAGCCAAGTATATCTGATAGAAATGAGAACTCAAAAAAGCGATTGAATCAAATGGGATGTTGTTCGCTAAAATCAAAAAGCCTCTGCAAGTTACTTACAGAGGCTTTATCGTATTTTGTGATCCCGCTGGGATTCGAACATAGTCCGAAAGCATGCGTTTAATCAATATTCATGGGGCTTTAGGTTCGATACTCACCTAGTGACTCACCGCTTTTTTTGTGTCTTTTTATTGCAAATACTATAGTATAAAAGTAGTTTTTATTTTTGAATTTTAAAGCGATATTTTAAAATTCATCTAAAAAAGATTTCTGCGATTTTTAGGATTGAGTTGCTAAAAATTCATTTTTCTCAAGTCGACAACTTTCCCTGCTGAATATTTTTCATTAGT
This sequence comes from Pedobacter sp. AC464, assembly GCF_979253075.1. Lineage (NCBI taxonomy): Bacteria > Pseudomonadati > Bacteroidota > Sphingobacteriia > Sphingobacteriales > Sphingobacteriaceae > Pedobacter > Pedobacter sp. AC464. The sequence goes on along the minus strand of NZ_CEEDBV010000001.1, from coordinate 1,185,233 downwards.
TGAACATTTGTAGTCAATATTTGAAAGGGTTCGAGCCCCATCATCCACCCGTGAGCCCTTTAAGATATCTTAAAGGGCTTTTTCTTTTTTAGGGGATTCTTCAATCGTCGCAAACTGCGAATGGAGACCGATTTTTGGTTCGAGGTCTATAAGGGGACCCTGACGGTGCAAAAATAAATCACATCTAAAATTACACTCAAATTATTGTTATTCAAATGTTTATGAATTTATTTCTGGTTCGAACCATGTCCCGGAACTTACCGTAACCACAAAGTTTAAATCTACCCTGTCGAGAAAGCCAGTCGAATTTGATTTTTGCAAGGGTTTCAAAAGTTAGGGTATGATCTAAAGCTTGATAATCAACAACAATCAATAAGTTCTATGTTGATCTTTAGCAAAAGCTTGGTAAATGAAACTGCTCCAAAAGTAGCCAATTTCCAATGAGTTTTGAAGTTGGGATATAATACAGTAGATTTGAAGATAGACCAAATTTTAAACTGTAAATGCGCTCTTACGTTACATCATTTAAAGTGAACCATGGCAGGAATATCCTACCGATTAAACGTATGGAGGTTTTTTCTGCCGAAGAGTGGGAAATTTTCATTGAAGAATGGTTGGAGATCAAAAAAAACCAATACTTTGAGGTTGAACGTTTCGGTGGGGCGGGTGATAAGGGCAGGGATGTAGCAGCCTATATTAGCGATCCCAAAGTGGCTGGTTATGCCTGGGACTGTTTCCAATGCAAGCACTATGATCGTCCGCTGATGCCGGCGCAGATGTGGATCGAGTTTGGTAAGATTATCTATTATACATTTTTAAAGGAGTATCCCGTTCCAAAGAAATATTTTTTTATTGCTCCAAAAGGGTGTGGAACAAGTTTCACGAAGCTGCTCCAGAATGGATCTGATATTAAAACTGGCCTGCTCCCCCATTGGGACAAAGATGTTAGTGAGCAGGTTACGTCTGGCCATAAAATAGCATTAACGCCCGAACTTACCGCTTATATTAATGCTTTTGATTATAACATTTTCGACCGCGTGCAACCTAAAACGATAATCGAAGAACATAAACCTCATCCAAATCATTTAACTTGGTTCGGTGGCGGGCTGCCGGACAGGGAAATGTTAGATGAATCTACCATTGCAGCCGAAATAGGAATTCAGGAGACCCATTATGTGAATCAGTTGATCAAAGCTTACAGCTCTGATTCTCCGACAGAATTTTCCTCAATTACTGAAGTTGCAAAGGAATCCAATCATTACCGGCATTTTACACGGGCACGGATAAGCTTCCATCATGCGGAGCAATTAAGGAATTTCTCACGCGATAATTTGCCAAACGGTACGTTTGAAAGCTTTCAGACCGAAGTCCTGGATGGCATAATCAATTTGGTCGAAAGTGTTCATGTCAATAGTTTTGAAAAGGTCAAGGCCGTTGAAAATCAATCTGCAATTGTGCCAATTACTTCCAATGCACTTAGAGAAGTTACCAATACCAAAGATAAAACAGGTGTCTGCCACCAGTTGTGCAATGACAAAAAAATAAATTGGGTAGAAAATGAGTGAAAATAAAATCTATCCTTTTAATAACGGTGTGGACACTGGGTTGAGGATGCTTACCTTTCTTAATTCAGCTTATCCGCTAAAATACGATTTAGATCATTTGGTGTATTTCGATTATATGATCGTACATTCAGGTGATATCGATCCTGGAACCATTAGTCTACATCCTGCGGTTCCTAACCGGACTGGAGAAATCCTTGTCAGAAGAAATCTGATCCAGCAAGGGTTGGAGGTGTTTATCCATAAAGGATTGATCAACAGGTTCTATGATAAAACCGGTATCCAGTACGGTGCGACTGAAATTGCAACGCCATTTCTGGATGCGCTTTCCGAGGATTATTCCTATGACTTGATTGAACGTGCCAATTGGGTAGTTGAAAAGTTTGCACAGTATGACTTAAAAAATTTAAGGGAAGTAATCACCAAAAACCTCTCAAAAGTTCGGAATGAATTTAATCTAGAAATTTTGAAATAATGAGCGCTGGATTTATCATAAAAGAATTGAAGTTACTTAGTACCAGTGCACAACCTGCTACCGTTACTTTTGAAAGGGGGTTAAATGTCATCACTGGACCTTCAAATACGGGCAAAACCTATATCTATCAATGCATAAATTATATGCTGGGGTCATCGACCAGACCAAAGCCAATTAAGCATGCGATAGAATACGAGTCCATTGTAATGAAGATTTTGTCCGCCGATGGTAAGCTGTATGCGCTTCAAAGTGATCTGAAGGGTGGAAACTTTATTGTTTCCTCAGACAATGCAGAGCCTGTAAAACTGGCCCGAAAACACAGCAAAGACAGCACAGATACCATATCTGCTTTTTTGTTGGGGCTTAACAATCTTGCCGAAAGGAAAATCAGGACTAACGCTAAGGGGAAAACAAGAAAAATTTCCTATCGGGATATTGTAAAGTACCTTATGGTGGATGAGACTAGGGTCATTACTGATAAATCACCCATTGTTTCCGGTCAATATACGCTGGCAACAGAAGAAAAAAGCACCTTTAAACTTATCTTATCGGGAAGGGATGATAGCGATATCATCGAAAACTTAAGTAATGATGAAATCAAAAACCGAAAGGGCAAGGTAGAAATGCTTAACGAGCTGATTACGGCGAACAGTTTGGAACTTAACCAGCTTGCAGATAGTATTGAACCTCAGGAAAGGCTTGTCAAAATTGACCAGCAGATCGAGCGTCTAAAAACTGACCACGAACAATTGAAGGATGTCTTTAATAAACTAGATCAGGAAAGAATTTCTGCGGCAGTCCATCTTTCTCTGGTAGGTAATAAAAAGATATATAATGACGAGATTTTAATAAGAAGCGGGATATTGAAACAACAATATCATACCGATTCCAGAAGATTGAACAGTACAATCGAGGCGAGTTATCTATTGATGAATAACCCTTCTTTGGAAGAAAATTGCCCCGTTTGCGAAACTCCCTTGGGAGAAAAGGATATAGAGCCGGAGTTGAAACAGGCGATAGATGCTTGCGGAAAAGAGATTGTTAAAATCGGGAGCTTAATAAAGGAAGTCGATGAATCTGAAACATTGCTTGCCGAAGAAAATGCAGTATTTGCCGCTGAGATCGAAACACAACAAGGGATTTTAAAGTCGGTAACTGATCAGATAAACAGGGGCGTCGCTATTGAGATGGAGGGAATATTTAATCAGATCTCCGAACTTAACGGATTAAAGGCAAACCTGAATAAAGCTGTCTTTTTAAAAGACAAAATTAAGTCCTTTGAAAATCAAAAGGCTATGATTCTGTCTTCTCTAGATAAAAAAGGAGATGAAAATAACTTTGATGACCTGTTAACCTCAAGGGTGTTCGAATTATCCAACATCATGAATTCCATTTTGACTGCGTGTAACTATCCCGGCATTTCAGGGGTAACGTTTAGCGAAAAATCCAACGATTTTGTCATTTCTGGAGAAGACCGGGAGCTGGCGGGAAAAGGATATAGAGCTATAACATATGCCTTATTTCTTATCGCATTGCAGGAACTACTTTTTAACAAAAACTACAGCATAGGTCCTTCGGTGTTGGATTCACCACTAGTCACCTACAGAAAGCCCTCAGCACAGGATGAAGGCATTACTGTCGACCTTGCCATGGACTTTTACAGATATTTGGCGAGCGATAATAAGGTGGCCCAGGTAATCATCTTGGAAAACGAAGAGCCCCCTGCCGACGTAGCCCATTTGATAAACCACATCTCGTTTACCCAAAATTTGAACAGTGGCCGATACGGTTTTATTCCCATTCCTTCCGGGACACAGACATCCTTGCTGGACTGAACAAATTAATTTAAATTAAATGCTCAAATCCTTGATTAAAAACCAAACCATCCAAGTTGATGCCCATAAAAGGGGCACTGGGGAACAAATTGTCTGGAATTCGACTGCTAACGATATCCATATCCACAAAAGAACCCAATACAAGGTTGATGGTAAAATACTAAGTCTTGATATAAAGGTTCCTGTCAATTCCGACAGGGATATCGAGATTTCGATTGTAAACAACGTAAGGGACAAAAGGAAAATGTTGAGCATAGCCGAACGCCGGGTTTTGTCCGAAATCGCAAAGGCATTGTCAGATAAAAAAACACGAACAGCCTTCATAGAGGAACTTCTTAGCGTTTTGGACAGCTACGAAAAAACATTCCTGTCTAGGGAAAATGCGCAGTCCGTAGTCAAAAGGTTAGCGAAACACTTTGGACTTCCAGCGGAAATCTCCCGGGAAATTACGACCTATGCAGAAGATCGGCTAGCTTCACTGACAGGTCTTTTCCAGCAAAAAAATGAAGAATATTTTATCAGCCTTAGCCAAAATGGAATCGTCGCGGGACAGGTGGAAAGGGTATACAATCCAATCAGGAACCGCAAAAGAAGGTAGTTGACATGATCGAAGAAAGCAATAAGCAGACTGGTTCTTTAGGAGTGAAATTTGTTGCCGAATTCTTTAATATGCTTATGGCTTATCAAAGAATTTACATCAACCTCTCCAAAGGAGGTGTACTTTCCAATGATGCCGTTGTTCAAATCGAGGAAGCATTTTTACTGAAACTGGTCACTGAATGGGAGGTATTCTCCTATAACATTTTGACTTACTGTGTAAGTTTGGATACAAAGAAGCTATCGAAGAATCTGGATTTGACCCTGCCATCCGCCATAACCTTCGACAATGCACAGGCTATAATAAATGGGATGAATTTTACATCATTCTCAAACATTAAAGAACTGAATGTAATTGCGAAAGGGATATTGGTAAGCAAGTTCAATCCCTTTCAGCAGTTTTTAAGGCCGATGACAAAACATATTGATGAGGCAATCATAATTAGAAACTACATAGCCCACAAAAGCAATAGCAGTAAACAGAAATTACTGAAGGTGTATAGAGCCTATGGCATCAGCAAGTTTGTCGAACCGGGTGAATTCCTCCAAATTGTTAGAGATTTTAAGATCAAAACCTTTTCTTTCTCCTCTTTGTGCTACATGATCTTTATGTCGGTAGCTGTAATTACATTGAGGTTGATCGATCGGAATATTTATATTTTGGCATTTCCGGATGATAAAACTCCCTACGAGATGGGGATTGCAAAAATGTATATAATGTTCAACCACCTTAGTCAGTATAAAGACCCAGATTTTCCAGCCAATTTTTAAAATGGATTCACAAAACGGAGCTAAAATTGTATTTAAACCTTTCTTAAGGTTTATCATCGAATTTCACAATAGGGTGGATTTATATGGGCGCATATTGAAACAAGAAATTGATGCTAACCCAGTTTTACAAATCGGTGAGGTAGGGCTTATATACGAGGCTTTTCTAATTAAAATAACAGCGGAATGGGAACTTTTTCTGCACAATATCCTGGCATATTGCGTAGCAATGGATACATCCAGAATTTCAAAGCACCTTGAATTGTCTTTGCCAAAAAAAATATCATTTGATAACGCTTTTGCCGTTCTCAATGGCCTTGACTTCATATCCATTACAAGTGTTGCCGATTTAAAGAACATTTCAAAAAAAATACTTGAAGAAGATTCTAATCCGTTTAAGCAATTCGAAAATGGATTCCTGAACAGAATTGACGAAGTTTATGCCTTACGGAACTATATTTCGCACAAGAGCAAACGATCAAAAATCAGGCTGGAAAAAATGTATCGTGATAAACATCAGATCAATGAATTTATATTTCCCGGAAATTTTCTCGTTGCTACCAAAACTAATGAAAATATGGAAACTTCCAATTTTGGTGAATACGTGGGGACTTTTCTTTGCATTGCTGTAGAGGCATGGAAATTTTTAGATATCGGTTCTTATGAGTTCGTCTACAAGGATGATAAATCAAAAGAAGGTATGTTTTTGGGAATGGCCAAAATGAGAGAAGTGTTTAAACAACTGACCATAGAAAATGGATTAAGCTGATATAGAAAATGGGAGAAGAACTAGTTAGAGGTGCATTAAAAAACCTGTCTACGACAGACCTTAAAGATTTCGACTTTGATCATGAGGAATTACAGGCTTTGGGCAACTGGACCTACATAGGCATGTTTTTGCACGAAGCTGAAAGATCCCTTCTGTTATCCAAAGACTTGAATGATAATGGAAAGTTTACGGAAATGGACCAGTCAATTCTTTCCCATGGGATGTTCAGGAATGCCATACTGTCCTATTGTAAGTGTTATAATAGTGCTGCAAACGGAAAGGTCTCCCTGGATTCCAAAGCTATATTCGCAGGTCAAAGTGAAATGAAAGCCATTCACCATACAATGATGGATATCCGTAATTCATTTATTGCACATAACGGCCTCAATGAAATTGATATTGCAATCATTGCGGTAAAGGAAAGTGCAAAGGAACTAGAGTTGGCACAAACCTATACATTAAGTACACCTCTATCTGATTTTGATAATTTTGTACGTGTCATTGCATTTGTGCAGGCATGGGTGGTAGGTAACTTTAACAGGAAAGTCGATAAAATCCAGCTGAGAATTGGAAAAGTAATTACTTTCAAACAAACTTAAAACTCCTTGTATGTCTGAGAGGAATCAAATGGAAGAAATCAAGCGGAGGTATATCGAAAATCTCCGTAAAGAAGCTGAGTCACAACTTAATTTAAACAATGTAGAGATCGCAAAATTCATAGAATATTGCAATGCCCTTGGGATAAAAGTGGGAACTGAACAGGTAAGCTACCTGCAGACAATTGGAATTGTAGCCAATCATAAGGGATTATTGGATAGCTTGTGCCAGGATCTGTTAAAGGATAAAGACGGTCTGTATGATATTCATCAGCTCAAAGCTCTTTTTCAGCCTATGCCTTTTCCGGGGACGGGATTATTGAAGTCTGCAAATTATGCAATTATGGCCCATCAATTTTACAGACGCGGTATGAATCCTACGGCGAACTGGGAACCCAGATTTATTGAACTTTTCTGGAAATTGGATCTACCCAACTCAGATGTCCGAATCGCACTTGATCCGGATAGGGTAAAGCTTGATTTAAACGGTTTTGGCTATATGGAATTTGATACCTGGTTTGGCGCAGCGTTCAATAAGGATATTAGCGAAATCAAAGACGGACTTGCCGAATTACGCCCCCCGTCATATTTGGATAGCTTTGAAATCAATTTTCTATTTGGATCGGCCTATAGCCTCCATATAAAATGGTCGACAGAAGGTACAGTAAAAACATTTCAGGCAGAGGCATATTTGGATGAAAGTGTGATTACCGAATGGGAAGATGATATCTGGCATCCTGTCCGTTACATCCATGCCGAATATGATCTTACTAAAAGAAATTTCAAGCATTTTGATGGTGCTATACATTTCTATCCACCACATGATTATAAAGTCATGAGGGATAAGGATCTAAATTATAATCTTAAAAACACTACGCATATCAAAGCGCCAACGAAGAAGATATTCTGTTTAAACAATGATATTCCGGTTGACCTGTGGCTTGAATTTACTTGTCATTTTTTCCCACATAACCCTTTGATCATTGAATATTTTGAAGGAAAATATCCAGACCATTTACAGGAAACCCTAAATGCAATTCAAAAATCCAAGTTGGAAGAAAATTAGGTCGAAGTTAAGCTCATTAGCCATCATTAAAAAAATAGTTTGCAATGTTTATAAACAGAAAATACAGTAGTCGACATCGTATCTTGGGTGCGCTTGAAAAAAAAAAGAACGAGTCCTATCGGCCGGATGCGATAGACAGTAGTGAATTTGAACTTTCCTGGAATGAGCTGGCTGAAGCCTCTGGATTAAGCGATAAGCAAATTCAGGAACAGATAGACTTTCTTATTCTGGCTGAAGAAGTAAAGGATAATGAAGTCAATTTTAATTCCTGTTATATGATCCGGCGAAAAGGAACCACCTCGTTTTATGACCGGAAATATTTAGATATCGGCCGAAAGGAGTTTAAAGATAATCTTTATGATGTTTTGAAACTGTTGTCTGGCGTTGTGCTTTTGTTAATTGCGGTCATTAGTTTTGCTCGGAACATCCTGGTCACAGAAAGGAATAATAGGGAAATAGAGCAGTTAAAAAACGACGTGAGTGTATTGAAATCTCAAATCGCCAAAAAGAAACCTTGACATTTCCAGTGCTCGAAACCATCTATTAGGTTTAGATAGCGATGATACATTCACTATCGTATTGAGTGAATTTGGGGCCATTGAATACGAAAAATACTTTTAAAAGGAAGACATTATGCCAGTAAGCAGAAAAAGAAAGTCCAAGGGAAATAAAACCAAAAAGAAGAAAAACAATGATGGCATTCAAAGAAAGGTGATTGATGGGATAGAATTTATCCAGGATGGGATCATGACACAAATCAACAATCGTCGAAGCAAACAGGAACATGAGCAATATCTGCAAGATGTCAAGGACGGTAACCCCAATCTGGAACAGTATATCGTGCAGCTTACCGATGGTATTTCAGAGATTTTTAAAACATACGACAGTCTTTATCTGCTGGGTGCCCTTGGCGTTAGAAATCTGAAATTGGATAATGACGGGGTAGATGATGGTATGAGCGAAATCATTCTAGAGATGGCACAAAGTCTGGTGATGGCTAACCCACAAGTTGCAGATAAGCCAAAACCCAGCCCTGAGATATTGCGTAGTTTAATGGATATGTTGATTGATCGTCAGAACAGATTGAGGGCCTACTATTCTAATGAAAGTACGATATACCTTACTGATCATCCCGATGCAAATAAACAAACTACAGACCTGCGTTTGAATGTTATACTGGAAAGGTTGAGCATACGTGGTGCCGGTTACTATCAGCATGTAGAAGAAATTTTTCTGGAATTATTTGGACAGTATGACGACTTTTTAAAAGAAAAATATGGCTTTACAGCAAAGCAGATGACTGAAACGTTATTGAGCCTGGAGGCCTCTGTCGCTTACAGGTTTGAAAAGGGGGATGAGCCGATGCCAAGGGTTGGAATCCTTTTTATGAAATGGACCATGGAAAATAAGGTTTTCCCACCGATTCCTAATCCCGAAAACGTGGAACGATTCAAGCTTGCACATCCTGAGGTGACAGTTGAAAACGGAAAACTTGTTGCCTATCAACCTAACAATATTTCAACACTACCAAGAATTTTTGAGATGAAACCGCTATCAGAAATTCAAAAGGCGGTACTTGAGGCGCTGTCTTTGTCTTTTGGCGAGAACAAGGACTATCTTTCGGGTGAACATCCTGGAGAGGGGCTGAACGAGAGTCTTATCAGTTTAAAACCTTTTATCAAATCAGTGGATGAAAATTATTATGGATTTAATTTGAGTATCGCATCACGTAATTTTCTACGTATCGGCCAGCATTTGATTAAAAGTGCGGATGAGAAGTACTATAATTCCCACTATCTGGGCAACAAGTATTTTATCTCCAGAGACAACTTCTTGGAACGTAAAGTCGCAGAAATCTTTTCTAAGTTTTTAACTGGCGTTGATTTTAAGTTAAATATGCATTATCCAATACCCGGGGATGAAAAAATGACCACTGAAATAGATTTATTAGGGATAGGGAATGAAGAAACTTACCTAATAGAAATTAAGGCCGGTGAGCTAAATGAAGATGCTAGGAAGGGTGGGATTGGAAACCTGTTGAGCAGGTTGCGCAAAAACGTAGGTGAGGGGGTAAACCAAAGCGAGAGGGCCCTAACCCATATCCGTCAAGGTAGCGGTATCTTTAAGGATTCAAAAGGTATCGAGGTTTCGGTAAATCCACAACATAAAATCTATAAGATAATCGTAACCTTAGACACCTTCTCTGGAGTGTTGACGAAGATATCAATGCTGGAAGGTACTCAGGTCTTTAAAAAAAGTGATGAGTTCCCGTGGATCGTTAATATATATGATCTGATGATATTCGGGGATATACTAGAAACCAAAACGGATTTTAACGAGTTCCTTGATAAACGGCTGGCTTTAAATGGATGGGGTGCATTCGTATCTCATGATGAAGTATATATGTTGGGACACTTTTTGGAGAATGACTTAATATTTAATAACGACAGTAAAAAATTCGATCATTTTACCCTTGGAAACCATAACCAGGATATCAATAGCTATTATTATGCCCAGCAAATGGGAATGAAAGTTGAAAAACCTAAGCGAAAAAAGCATTGAATAACGGACTGCTAATTCGCAGCCAATCCTTCATTATCTGGTCAGGTGTAGCTGATTAGGAGAAACCCTGTATTTCTTTTTGAAGATAAAGGAAAAAATGGGAAAGGTCCTCAAAACCGACTTCGAGGTAGCTCGGTCGGTTTTTCTTTATTTTTTACTTAAGTTCTTCGATAATTATGAAATTCATAAAATCAATGTCTGCTGGCTTTCCAAAGTATTTGACTTTATCCTCCCGGATAATCACGCTGTTTTCCGACCACCTGATGTTCCAGTCTCGTTTCGCCGGAAAGATGATGGGTTTGTCCAGATGACTTTTGCCCGGTTTTACTTTTGGATGCCATTTCCATAAAGCCGATACCTTATTGATCTGGTGGGGTTCAACGTCCCATAGTTCGATAGTTGCCACTTCTTTCTTTGATTTTGTGGGCTTGAGATGGGGGACCAGGATCTTATAAAGATGCTTTCCATCTGCGTCGTTGTAGTCTTGAAATCCCTCTACATCCGGGTATTCCCTGAAACCAAGTTTCTTCCAGGCTTTTTCTGATTTTGCCGGTTGGCAATGAAGCTCCAGGACCAAGAAACCCTGTTTGGCCAGTCTTTCAGTTAAGACATCGGCTAAATATCTGCCATAGCCCATTCGACGAAAGCCTGGCCTGATCTCGGTGATCTGGATGGTGGTTACTTTATCCCTTTCAAACCAGGTCATAAATCCAATTGTTTTTTTGCCCAAAAGGAGTGTGCAGATCTTTTTATTGTCAAAGGAATCCTTGATCACTCCCCAATTACAGAAAAAGCCCTCACCGAGCGTATTGTCTTCCTCCATCAGCCATACTTTTATCTGGCCAAGCTGAGTGGTTGAGGGTTTAAAGTCTACTTTTAAGGTTTCTGTCATTAGGTGTGCAAAAAAATGGGTTTATACTTATTCCTTCCATTTTAGCCGGACCATCTTTTTGTTGAGCATACTGATGTCTATGATCTCGATATCCAGGTGGAGGGTATTCAAGGATACTTCCTTAGGGCTAGCGATATACTTCCAGCTCCCGTCATCTGAGAAAGGGATCGTTTCGGAAAAGGCCATGAAGGTGGGCGTAAATTTTTGGGTGATGTAATCCTTAATTCCCCGGTATTCGTTGGGTACGAAGAATTTAAAATGGTACCTGTTGTTTACTTTATATTCTATGCCGTTTTTTACAGGCATCAGGTCCTTGTGGTATTGGATCGCCTCCCGATCCAGGCTTAGGTAATGGGTGCCGTGCTCCTTTGGGATTTCATCGTTCTCCCATTTCTTGATGAAAATATCCAGGATGTCTGCTGGATAGGGTATTTCTACACGGTCTATTGATATATCTCCCATTGGCACGTAATGGTGCTGTATCTTCACATCTATGCGGATACTTTTTTTGATCACGGGTATCTGGATTTCCGTCTGCCATTCCTTTTTGGATGCGTCATGGGCCGTGCAGAGGTCTATTTTTAGTTTGTTCGCATATTCTTTTGCGCCCTTGGTAAATCCTGCGCTACAGATTAATATGCCTTTTGATGCACCCAGGTCGGTAATGACCGAGGCGAATTCACCAACTATGTTCATGTCTGCCCTTTTTTTGTAGTGTTTTGCCTGGATGATGATCAGGATTTGGTGGCTTGCGACAGTTGTTTTGACCGAGATATCGATTTCGCGCATCTGACCCGATACCGTTCCAAGGATCTTGTCATTCTTGGTTACGGTTGCGATGGGTTCCAATTCTGTATAGATCTGGTGGATCAAGTCTTCATAACTTTTCCATTCAGGTTTATCCTTCTGGTTCATATTTGATTGTCGGTGGTGGATGGGCTAATATAATTATACTTACTGAATTTATACCTTTGCTGAAAAACCAAATAACCATGTACATTTTTGATCTAAGTAAATTAAGAGCGGGCGATATCTTGTTAATCAATACCAGTGAGCGGTTTAGCAAAATTATGCTTGAAAACGTTGGAAGTCTGTACCACCATGCTATGTTTTATGTTGGGGATTCGAGCATTATCCATTCGGATAAAGGACCTGGTGTACAATCAGCAAATATATTGCGAAGATACTTTGAAAAGGATGATGCTGCTATAGCATTAAGGCCTAAATCTAATGTCTCTGATCGAATTATCCATGCTGCAATTGATCATGCCAGAAACAAAATCGGTACCGAGTATTCTGATAAAGAGGCATTGCGTACAATCAAGGATCATACAGCGGAGGATTTTGAAGAAAACAGACAGTTCTGCACCAGATTTGTGGCGCAAGTGTTTGCGAGTGCAGGCCTGAAATTGGTAGAGGATCCTGATTACTGTTCGCCTTTTGATCTGGAGAATTCGCAATACCTGGACGTTGTAACTGGCGTTTTAAAAGAGGCTAATGAAAAGGAACTTGAGTATGCGATGGAAAAAAATACTGTTCTACAGAAGCAAGTTGGTATAACAAATGAAGTTCTTTCCAAATCCAGAGAAGTTTCAAACGAAGATATACAGACCATCGAGCAATTGTCAGATTACATGGAAGCACATCCTGATAAAGATGAACAGATTTCGCTAATCTTGGAAAAATCTGGTTATTTAGAAATGTGGAAATGGGAAAGGGAAAAGAACCCATTTCACTATAAATATAAATCATTCACTGAGGAATATGACAAAAAGTATCGTCGTTCCGTAGGCATTCAGTTACTTAATACCGCAAAAGAATTGGAATATAGGTATTCCATTAATTTCATGGCCTATAACCGAAAATATGAGGAGACTGGGCTGCGGTTCTTCTTTTTGTTAAAAGAACTCTATCAGAATTTACTCATTCAGGTTAAGGATATGAAAATGGTTGGCAATGCTGGTAAGAATTCAATTTGAATTTTGCTTATAAACTTTGTTTGAGAATAAGTAAATAATCGATAGCCTTATTGATCTTAAAGGGAATGTTAAATATTAATTTGGCTTGCACAACACAGTAGGAATCCGGTAACTGTAATCAGTCGGATTGTGCATTGAAAAATTTGAGAAGGGAGAAAAATTTAAAGACAATTGGGCGTTTTATGATGAACAATAATGGTTACAAAAGCATATACTTTAGGTGCATGAATTACTCGTTTAAAATTTTTGAAAAACCGCCTATTTCGATTAATTCGTCCACAAAATGGTTCGAATTACGCACCGCCACTGACCCGTTAGCCCTTTAAGATATCTTAAAGGGCTTTTTTATTTTAGGCGATTTTCAAATCGTCGAATAGAGCCAATAAAGAATGTTTTTTGGTTCGAGCTCTATATGGGTACCCTGACGGTGTAAAGAAAAATAAAATCTGAAAAATTATACTCAATTTGCTATTATTGACAATTTTATAGTCTTATTTCTGGTTCGAGCTTTATCAATCGCAGACCACAACAGCAAAATTCAAATCCATTATGATAGGTAATGCATTAGGAAATGCACAGGTTACTTTTGATTTGTGCAGGGATTTTGTGCATTGGTGGGGGTGAATGCGCTGAATTAAGGGTGTTATATAGCAACTTTAGGCACTAAGGGCAGGTTGTTCTTAGTACTTTACTATGTCCAAAATTTCGGGCGGCCCTTGCGGGCAATATGTGCTGCTAAAGATCAGGGGGAATCATTTATTGTAAAATACCATTGTAGGTAAAATAAACTAGGTCAATTAATTCGTAAATTCAAAAAAAATTAAACGACAATTTTGGAAGTAGCGCAGTTTAAAAAAGAGGTATTGGCGATCGCTGGCGATCCGCAAAGCACGCAGGAAGAATTGGAGGCATTTATTTATAGTTTTTTTCTACATAAGCCTATCCCAATTGTTCTTTCTTCCTATCCTCACTATGTCAGGTGCAGTATAAACCATCCGGGAGAAGTCTTTAGGAATGTGGCCAGATGCTCCTATAATCCGAATGCAACTTCTGTCGGCTTGATGCGGTGCAATTATCCTGGACAACAGGTTTTCTATGCCGCCGTTCCTGCCTCATCGGAAGTTACTCCATCGATGACCGCAATGTTGGAAACCACCATGGAGCATGTCAAAGACCATGACGTTAAAAAGCACAGGCTGACTTTGAGCAGATGGGTACCTAACAGAAAGTTAAATGTATTTATTTTTCCTTTTTCCAAAGAGAGCATTGCAAGAAATGATGACCTGAAAATAGCCAATGATCAATTCAACCAAATCCTATTGAACACCTTTGGTAATAGTCAGATGGATGCAATCCAGTACTTTAGGGATTCCCTGGAGTTTATGAGCGATGTTTTTACTAAAGGGGAAGACAAACAGGTTTATTACCGCATATCCTCGGCGTTTTACAACTGCATTATGAAGTTCGCGGCAAATAAAGGGATGAGCATTGACGGCGTGCTTTATTCTAGTGCTAACACGCTTTCAGCTGGGCTGAGCATCGTGCTGAAAAAGGAGATGATAGATGATGGAACGCTGAAATGCGATTATGTACACATGTATGAACTGCAAAGAAGCCCATCCAATCCAAAAGATATTACCTTTGATGTAGTAAGTGATGGCGCGGTACCCGATATGGATGGCAATTTTACGTTTGGAAGGATTCTTCCAATATCCTAATTGGGAGCCCGCAATTTGCTTATCGTTATTACTTTAAAATGTACATTATGCTTCTGGTCTGCTCAATTGACAGTAAGTAGTTTGAAAGTACACTTAATTAATTTATGAAGGGATATTTCGGAAATAAGGTAACCTGTGTCTATCTTGACCAATTCGCAGCAAGCAATCTGTTCGATATCCCGCCAAACGAACTTTGGCTTAAAATCAGTCAGTTGTTACTCGATAAGCACAGGGAGCGTAAGGTGATCTGTCCGTTGCCAACAGAACATCTATTAGAAACAGCGAACAAAGTAAAAGAAAATGCACTATTAACAGATTCCCAGTTTCACTTGCTATCTAATGGCTGGGCATTTTTGCCAGAGGCAAATGTAGCGGCGAACGATATCACTCCCATCTTAGGGAAAAGCCCTATATCCAAAAGCATATTTTTTGCGCAGTTAAAGTATGCTGAGACTTTATCCAGAGCGGGTGCGTATGAGGGCTTCAGGGCAAAGCATCGGCTTTTGACCAGCCAAGTTTCGGAAATTGCCGCTGGCCAAAACGATCTCAGGGGAGTTTTAGCTCAGAAGCGCTTTCCAAGGTCTGTCATGGAACCGATGTTCCAAGCCTGTAAATTGATGCAGATCCAGCCTTTCCTTGACCGGTTGCTAGAACTGCTCGACAAAGGGCAGATCATTAGTCAAGGAGTTAATTTTGCAGACAGTACGGTGATTACCTGGACCGATCTATTACTGCAGTTGCTCTTATGGCAGCATAAATTAGATTATAGCGAAGGGCTCAGGCTGCGTGATTTGATTGTCAACAGTGGGTTTAACCTGATTCCCCCTTTGGATATTCGTGTGAGCCTTACTGCAAATCTGGTCATCGAACATAAAAAAGAAACGGTAAACGACCAGATTGACATTATGCGCCTGTCCACAGGTTTACCTGCCTCCGATCTGCTTTTTACGGATAAACAGCGAAAATTTGAATTGCTGCAGATTGGTCTGGCCGAGAAATACCAGACAGAAGTTTTTACCGGAATACATTCAGATCTTGAACTTTTTTATAGCCGGTTGGAACAAATATAAGGACTTGATATCAGGGGTTTGGTTTAACTTCCCAGCCTGATTTCCTTCTCATGGCATTGTCGAATATATAAGTCCAACGCTCCTCTTTTGCCGATCCGGCATGACCATAGAGGATTTCCGAGAAAGGATGTTCTCTGTCTGGAAAAAAGGTACAATAGATCGTCGGTGAACTGTAATAGGGATCGGATTCCAGATCATAGGTTGCGATATTGAGGTATTCAAGCCTAGTGAAAACATTGTAGGGGCGAACTTCGTATTTTGGGTTATCTTTCCTGGGATCGTTATATTCCAAGATATCCCAATACCCCAGCTCATCAAAAACCACATCGCCCCCGTGGGAAATAAATTCTAATCCCCTATCATAAAAGTTCCAGGATTCCACTTTAAGCCATGTGCAATTTTCTGGATCAACTTCCGGAAAAAGTGTGTCATCGGGATCCCGAAGGATGAAATTATGATAGGCGAATTTTATCCAAGGTTCGTAGTGCGAATGCGTCCACTGCTCCTGGGGAAGTTCAAGTTGGATGTCTTTTTTTAGCCGCGATTTCAGGTCCATGCTTTTTTGGATATCCCGGATCGATTTGGATTCAGTAGTAGTAAGGCGGCCTTTGTTCTCCTTAAAAATAGCGCAGATTTTTAAAATCGATTGTGTGGAGAGGAGGTTAATGGTTTTCACCAAATCATCAAAGTCAATGATGTCTGCCTTAACACTGAATTTTACCCCGTCAGGAATCCGGAGGTTGGTGTAGGTTTTTTGTTTCTTTCCCAACACCAGTACGATCAACCGATCATAATCTTTAAACAGCAGGCTTTGGTGAAAGGCATCCAAAGTCTTTTGGATTTTCGATGCAGTCTTTGTGGATGAAACCTGGGCGGCGGTCCGGTTCTTTTTGTCTACCAGGTCAACAGCCGCATGGTTTGCCTGGATGCCATTGGCACTTATAAACTCATGATTAAAAATAAGATTCAAAAGTTCTTTGCTGTAATGTTCAGAAATAAGGTGAAGATCGTGCAGGTTTACCGAGGAAAGCATGCCCAGTTTCCGTTCCCATATTGCAAATTCTTCCACAATTGTTTTTATGCCGACTTCTCTATCATCCATAGCCTATAATTTAACGGCAAAATACAAATCCTTAACCAAAACGAATATAAAATGATTCGAAAAGAGGGCGATGTTGCTTTACGTCTTTTCTTTGACACTTTAAAACTTGGGTATTGCCGAGGTTTTTGCCTAATTTTAGGATGACAAAAAAACGCTCATGAAAGTAAACAATCCTATTTTTTATTACCCTTCCAAATCCCTAACTGATCTAAATATGAATCGCAATGGCAGATAATTTAGTAGGATATTCCCGGGCTGGGGACGAGTTTCATTACCGCTGGGCGGCAAGAAGGTGTCTGAGGATGCTGTTTCCAAATAGCAAATTGTCCAGTATGGTCGTTGAAGGATCCAGGGAGGTAAATGCCGCTGGAGAATACGTGATCGATGTGACCGAATATGCTATTGATCAGGGACGGGAAAGTATTGATTACTATCAGCTAAAGCACACTGTTGTTGTATAACTTCGAAAGTTATTAACTAATTATTGCAGATGGAGTTTTCGTTAGGAGTGATCAATTCATTTCGGAATTTAAGTTCAATCTGTTTCGCTATATCTCTAAGCACCACCGAAAATATAAAAATCCTGGAAGAGAATAGTTAAATTCGAATAAAAAAATTATATTGCCACCTTTAACCATTAATGCCTCAAAACTTGCCCAACTTTAAATACAAGATCAATCACGACAAAATATCGTGTGATTGTCCGAAACTCGATGAGTTACATCCTGTGGATATGATTGCCTACAGGTTTGTACATGAAGACACCACTCATAAAAACTGTTACCTCCCAAACCGAATCATCAACACAAAACGCAAATGCAAGACCTGCATCGAAGAATGCAACTGTTATGCGTTATCATTTTATAACGATATTTCAAAAGCTGAGCAAGCTTTACTTTACCACGCGACCAACACTCCAACCCTTATTTTGGTTGTGGGTGATCATATTGCCGCCTGTAAGTTGGAAAAAACCGACGGATTGGCCGAAAAAAAACTACGGCACGGCCATTTCAATTTTCACGAATACCACGGCACGGAATTTAAAAATCGTTTTTATAACGCCATAAAACAGGAACTATGAAAAGCTATTTTTATAAGATACATGGCAATCCAATTGAAAAATTCGACTACTCAATTAATTGGGTAGGAGATTTAATGTACTATGAGTGGCCGTTAATCAGTATTGTCAGGGTGTTGGGATTTGATTATCCATTTATCAAAGCATGGGTGGACGCAACCAATACCAAAGAGCGCCATTTGTTATTTGGGATCACGACCAAAATGCTTGAAGGCTACCTGATAAAACAAGAGCCTTACTCAGAACTATTTAAAAATGCCATAAGCGATCATTACCTGGCCATTGATACTGACTTAGAAACGGGTAAAGATATTTTGGTAACCGCTTGCAGGCTTTCAGACCTAAACAAAAAATATTCTCCAAAATCAGCTGTCTTGCTCGATTATTACGATGAGGATGAGGTGAGTAAAATTGCAAACGCGTTTTCATTAGCGTTAGACACTGATAAATACCTCTATGGCGAGTCAAGTATTTTAGAACACGCAAAAAGAGAAGGAACGGATTTAATCAATATCCACCTGACCGCTCATAATGATTCAGTGGGTTATGGGACGATTAAAACCGATACGCTTGGTAATGCCTTGGTATTTTATCACAAAATGGCAGAAGCTGCTGCCATAAAAGTGCACTCAGAGCGAAAAGCGAAATCTAATAGCCCGGATAAATGGGCAGATGGGGAAAGAAATAATGTGCTATCCTTTGCACAAACCAGATTTTACGCTCAGGCGGCCTCATTTGATGTTTTTCTGCAACCAATCAGGCAGGTTGATCTAAGTGAAAAAAATAACCCTGTCGAGGACATCACGCAACGTGTCTTTGAACTCTTCCGATTAGGGGAAGATGTAGATCTGGATTCCGAAATTAGGTCTGGACTTAGCGACGAGCTTATTTATGCCTATGAGAATTTTCTGAAATTAATCACCGGTTCAGGCATCAGAGCAGCGATGCAGTATGGCAATCTGCAAAAAGGATACGTAATTCAACATGCCGTAGATGGCTATAAAGCCGACAGAATCCTCAGCAGATTGAAAAACATCAAAATAACTAAAAATTCGGAAAGAACTTTGATCGGAAGATTTACCGCCTTTGACATCACAAAAAAGACCTTCAGTTTTTTAACGGTAAATAATCGTACAATTAATGGTAGCATTGAGAAAACAGTGGCTGAGGGCATTAACCCTCAGGTAAATTTTAAATCCTCGTTTACCATCACTTTAAAAACCCACTACGAAAAGCGCTCATCCAAAGGATTCGAAGTTGAAAAGAACAGTTTAACATCTTGCGTCCCTGTGAAGGACGAATAAAAATGTCACGGGTCAAGAGAGCTTAGCCTAGCTTTAAAGGCAGCACGAGTTCCGAGTAGCTGCCCTAGCCTTAAGGCTAGCAATAGGTTTTTTTTACAAAAATCCATCTTTCTGGACGCTCACGCGGGTCAATCGACCTCCTAAATCTTGGATCGACTAACAAAAATACCTTCATTTGAAATTGTCTTGTTAGTGTATCCTTATTTTCTTTGCTTTCAATACTTGAATTTCCGAATTAGAAGTTATTTATTTGTTTAATTTTACAACAAATCCAAATATGACCGGTTTAACAACTGAAATTACTTGTCTAATATGGACTTTGAAATCCAGAGCTTCCAAGTATCTAGATGCCTTTTCAGAACTATACAATCAAGTAAAACCAAATCTGTTGCTTCTGGTAGAAAGCGATCTTGTCGACGCTCAGATTATCGACATCACCAATGACAAAGTCCGATCAATAATGTTAAATGAGGATAAGGCCATACGACTCTACATCGCAAGGGAATTAGATGCACAACCCATATCAGATGATTAGGATTTGGAACTTGATGCAAAGGCACCTGGCTTTTTTTTGCTTGGGTCGTCGCTTGTTGTTATCGTGTGCTACCTAGAAAGTTCAATCCCTCTCACCGTACCATGATCTTTTGAAATTTTGTTGAAGTTGCTGACTAATTTTTCTTTACTAGAAACCTGAAAAAAGCGAGGACTAAAAAAGACGTATGTTGCATCGTACGTCTTGCTTTTTAAAGCGGCATAAAATTCTGTTGCTACTGCTTGGGCCTGATCCCTATCTTTAATAGCATTGTAAGAGCTTACATAATGTTATTTCGTAAATGTGTCAATCATTACTTCTCCAAGTCCTTAAAATTAAGGGACTGGACTATCGTGATGCTTTATTCCTAAGCACAAGAATTGGGGTTGAAATATTTTTGTAGTTACGAAAATTCCTAAATTAATGTTCTGATTCTCCCAACGTTCGATAGCTTAGCCTCACTTAATGGCTTGGGATAAACCTTCTAAAAATCTGTGAGGGTTAAAGAAAATCTTCCGTCAATTTTGTAAAACTCTTGTTAGGCATTGCCTTCTTTCATGTCAATTGAAAATAGCTATTTGCTATTTAGTGAAATCCATTATTTTTCAATTAAGAGACTTATTTGATCGCCATTTTTGGAAAATAACCAATCCACCAGTGGCTTTCCGCCAGTGGAATGGTTACTCCTTTTGCTCAAGTTTGTGATCTGGTTTGGCTGAATCTTAATTCATAAGCATTTTCACGTTCCATCAGTGATGGTCTGTTGATAGAAATGCCAACGGAAGAAATCCTTGTTGCCGTGTCATAAAACCGAACCTGATTATCCGACAACATTTTGAAAAACTGATCATCTTCAATATAACTGTCAGCAGAGGTTAGCCAACCTCTGACCTTTGCTTCATAAGCCACAAGCCAATGCTCAGAATAAAGGTTCTCTTTAGTCAGTAAAGCTTCCCAAGCTGATACGTCAACCGTTCTTGTAATTAGCCTGGAATGTCGCATGTGTAAATAAAGCAAAATGATGATGTCGTTTGTCGAATGCGCAATTTTTTCTGCATATACTTTTTCTACGTTGAGTTTCAGTATTTTCATGGTCCAAAGTGCCCAAAAAACTTCAAACTCATTTCCAAGATCCAAATGAAAACTAATAAATTCCTGCAAGGCATGCTTAATTGGCTTTTTATCTAAGGTATAAGCGGCTCGCAAATAAACGCCGAAGACCTCTGATAATATAGAAATCACCTTTGGCTCCAATTGGAGGCTATTCAGCATCAGAGA
This sequence comes from Pedobacter sp. AC464, assembly GCF_979253075.1. NCBI lineage: Bacteria > Pseudomonadati > Bacteroidota > Sphingobacteriia > Sphingobacteriales > Sphingobacteriaceae > Pedobacter > Pedobacter sp. AC464. Next base: position 1,164,050 of record NZ_CEEDBV010000001.1, on the reverse strand, counting down.
TTGAAGTATGTCAAAGTTATCTTTATGGATAGCCTGGTTGCGTACCTTTGAAATAGCATAAGACAATACGGCATCATCTGGATAGTCCTTGGCATGACCGATCGATAGATCGAAGTAGGAAATCAATTGCTTTCGCTGTAGCAAAGGAAAATTTGAAAATCTGAACATTTTAAGTTCCGCATACCATTTGGATTCCATGACTTCAGGTATTTTGTGAATGGTGTCTTTACTGGGATTGAGTTCGAGTTCAAACTCAGCCATAATTTTATGCACCAAACCCCTGGCCACTTCTACATCACCCAAGCTATCAAAATAGAGGTAATAGTCATCGATAATCCTCACGCCCTTGAAGGGCGGAAGTTGTATTACCAGTTTCTCGTCGATCGCCGCTAAAATAATTTCTGAAATGATCCGGCTGGTGTCTGGTCCGACTGGTATCCCAACAGTCTGACCATCCATCATTTTTCGGCAGTCCTCATCTAGGGCATTACCGAAGAGAATATGCCGCCTTCTTTCCAATTTAGCCGCTGCTTTAGTATGTATTGCCCATGGAATGCTATGGGTATAAATGGAGTTGTAAAACCTAGATATATCAATTTTAAGCACATACTTGCTGCCAACTGACTTTGTAATGCGCTGGTCGATAAAGTCATCAAAACTAGGCTTCAAAAGCGCACGTTTTCCCCCAAGCAAAAGCTTGGAGCTTGATATTTGCGAAGCATTAGTTTTATTGGTAATATCTGTCCAGTTCTCCACAATCGTATTACTCATGCGGATATGGTGAATTGGATTTGGAATACTGATTCCTCTTCTATAGCCGCTCGCCTTGGGTATTGAAAAATGCGTGCATTTACTTGAAATTTTATTCCTCATAGGAAGCGGATCGTAAATATTCAAATTTGTCAATATCGCTGGGAGCAGCGGTACCAGATCTTTTGGGGTAAATGGAGGGATGAGTTCCTCAGGAAAATATCCTTTGCCAACGAGCTGTTCTAGAGTCATTCTTTTTGTATCGTTAATAAGAGATTAATTATATCATTGTTATTCGATTTCCATCTCGGTATCGTAATCGGCCCGATAATGATCTAAGCTAACCATTGTGCCTTCGATCTGTTGAATATCAAGAAGGGAAAGTTTATGAAAAAGCAATTTAATTTTTTCTTCGATTTGACCGGGTTCGGGTAGTGCGGTACGGTTTATTAAGTTCGCTAAATCGGGGTGATGAAGTTTAAAATCTTTTTTGGTGTAGATTTCTATTCCTTCTAGTAATGAAAGTGTTTGGCCAAGACGAAAGGCAACCCGTTTGAAGATTTTGATCTGTGATTCGATGTCCAGCCCTGACTGTTCCTTATATGATATTTTCGACAGCGCATCAATCCGATCAGCAAAAACACCCTTTAAGGCCGGTCGGATGGCTGTTTTGTAATTTTTTGCTTTTTTTACAGAAGTCAAAAGTTCCCGGACACAGCGAATGATGGCTAGTAAGATATTCCTTTTTACAGTTCCCTTTATTGGAAGATCATATTCTTGTGAATGCAATCCGTAAGTATGGAATAACGCATTATTCACCGAATCGGTATTTCCTTTTATCGGAATTGATTTGGTCACATAACCATTCTCAATCTGAATGATATTGATGTCCCAAACCGCACACATTGAATACCGGGTTCGTAGATTCTCAGCGATTATTTGGTCAGCATCTGTGCCTGTAGCATCAGGGTGGTCTATAAGGACATCAATGTCTTGGCTGTCCTCTGAACCAAAATAGTAGTATTTATAATTCATATTAATTTTAGAATCGACAGGGTTGTTTCGATGAGTGATTTTCGACTAGGCAATACATTATAATGAATACATTAATTCCTTAGCTAAGATTATCGGAATTAATTCGGACTACAGAAACCATAATTTGTCTTTGCCAAATTCAGGCAAAGTAAGTACGCCAAGGTGCGGAAAGATTTCTGCAACCATTTCCGGATATTTGATGGTTACCGGCAGATGTTGCTGTTTTACCGACTTCCAATACATTTTGCTGAACTGATAGACCTGATCTATAAGTTCTCTGACAATTGGAGGGGTTAACATCTCTTCCTGTGTACAGCTTATGCGCATCTTCACAGGGAAGGGAAATCCATCGGCAGTTTTATGAGCTTCACCATATCTGGTATTGTTGAATAGGAGATATTCCTTTTTTCCTACCTTGACGTAGGTGCCGCTGGTCGGCATAAGATTAATCCAGTCGGTGTCCCAGGCTATAATGTCACTAGATTCGGTTTTGTTTATGGTTATCACGAAGACAGGTATCTCTAAACCTAAATTGTATAGTTTAGTTAATATGGGTTTGATTTCCTTGTGGCTCATGTCTTTATAAAAATGAATGATCAGCCGTTCAGGGTTATTATTAACAGAGGTAAACTTTAGGATTGCCTCTTGGATCGCACCCGCTAAGATATCTGTATCCGTTTTTAAAAAACAGTCGAATTCATTGAATTCCCCGTTGTTTTGGAACGAGAACGCACTACCCACATAATGCAAGCCAGAGTCCTGACTTTTAAACGCGCCCACGCCAACCACAAGTTCATTTTTTAATGAGGATTGAATTCGCCATGGAACCCCTCCAAGTTTCGCCAACGCCGCGACGGCGATGTTGGTCATGCTATATTTATAATCATTGCCTTTCTCAAGCATTTTACTTTCCACGATTACCTGAGAATGGATTTTTTTGGCCAATAATATTTTTTTTAAATCATAATAGATCTGACGTTTTTGACGATCAGGCTCGTGCTTATCATAGGGGGATAAGTAGATCGCAAAATATTCAATGTCAGCCTTCAAATCTTTCGCTTCTATTTCCTGTTGTATCTCAGGAATAGGATCTAATAAATTTTCAAAAGTTATACTGAAATTTACCTCCGTATGATATCGCACTTTCGTTACACTCTCCAACCCTCTGAAAAAATCTACTCCACTTTGATTGTAGGTGTGTAAGGTCTTTGCCGAAATCGTTGAGTCTTTATGATAAATAAAGAAAAAATGAACCCGGGTGTATGGAGACTTTTTAAAAGGCCCTTTTTTAATTCCCTGCCTTGCGTCCGAGTCAATGTGGTTGTTACCAAATATCAGGTTATTACTTTCTACTCGCACATTACCAATTTTGGTTAGCGGCAAATTATAGAAACTGGTTTGAGAGAGGTTAATCAGTTCACGAAACCGAGTTTGAGCAATGAATCTCTCGACGAAATCATTAATTTTCGGGATAAACTTTTTATACTTATTTGATTTATCCAATTGAGGTAATCCCATTTCCAAATCGCGATATATATTAAGTCCCATGACCGGGTAAGCCAAGTCGTGATCTACGAGTTGATGATCATTGGAATCCTGATATCGAAGTAGCTCATTAGCCTGCAACACATAACCTAGATGCTCTGGTTTGATTTCGCTTGCCTGGTTTAGGGTTTTCTTAAATACCTTTGAAACGCCATCGAATGCGATTAACAGTTCCCCACCGCTGGTGACCTTGGAAAACTGCGTTCTTAAGGTAAATCGGTCAAAAGCTTTAAAATCAATAGTTTCTTCCTGAGGGATCCAGATCTGTACATCGTTAACAAAATTTCTTTTGGTTAGCACATTTTGCTCCTGAAAATATTGTAGAATTAAAAAATTATAAAACCGTTTTACAAAGGATTCTTTTTCTGTAGCTAAATCCAACTCCAGAAGTTCAAAATTATCTGAGGCTACATTAAAGGTGGTTTAAATAAACTCTCTTTCGGTATCCAGGCCGAAACTAAGAATAACCTTTTCTGAAAGGAGGTTTCGGTGCACCCGGTGCGCTTGGTTATTTTCCTGGATCGAAAAATAAAAGGGCTGAAGATTAAATGGTAATCGAAATGGAATAATATTGGTTGAAAAATTCATTGAGCGTGAGGGGGTTGATTTAGCAGTTATTTAAAGCATTTGGTCAATTCTGCTCTTTGTGTAGGAGCGGGATTAAATTCAAAATGTATTTCAGGATAAAACGTATTTAGTCTAACGTTTTCCAATGGACTGAGATTAGGCGTATTTTTAATCAGATTATATTTCGTGAATAGCCAATTGTTTTTATTTTTTTCGTTTGCATTTTTGCTGACATGCTCTAACTCCCAGGCTCTACCCATAAAAGAAAGCGAATTGTAAAAAATAAGGTATTGTTCAATGGTAGAAATTTGAGCCCGAAGCATTTTTACATAGTTATACTTTGCATTAAAATCAATGGTATCCTGCTCATTAATGTATTTTACCGTCAGAAATAGATGCCTAAAATAGTGGCCTAACTTATACTGGTGTCCGCCATAATACTTATCTGTTGATGTGTTTCTTAAAAGTGCCTCGAAGGCGTCTTGGTATTCACGATCGAACTGTGTTTTGGTTACCGTTTTAACCTCCGTATATTTTGCCATAATCCCACGAATGGTTTCTGCGCTTAGCTTGCTTTTCTGAATGATATTCCAATTGGCGAGATCTGTTTTGGTAATAGATTTCAACTTAATAAATCCCAGGATATCCTCAATTAGTTGATGGTTGTATTGTCTCTTTAATAAATGTTTTAGAGACACCAAATCATCTTTGGCTACGCCAAAAAAAACAATAGAATAAGCAATATCGATATGCGCCAATTGAATAGGGCTAACCGTACGCGGTTCGGATATTTTTTTTATTTCTTCGATTATTTCTGACTGATAATAAGCCATAATAGTCCCGCCATCAAAAAACGCTGCAATTTCTGAAAAGCACTGCTCAAATTGGTTGGCGATAAAATCGATTACCCGCTGTCCATTGAGTTCTTTCTCTCTATTGTAGTGCAGATTGCTAACCGTATCTTTGTGGATTTTAATCAGTTCAATAAAGCGGTTTTCAATTTGGGATTGCAGAAACTGATTCTTTTGATCGTTTTGGCTATCGGTCTGCGACTTAAAACTGAAATAGATCAGTATGAATCCCATAGCAGACAATAGAGTGCCAATAACACCACCGACAAAATCCGAAACCTGTGCGGTATTTTCCCAGGAAATCTTTTCCTTTCCTATAAAGTTAAAATTTTTGCAAACGATGACTAGGAAGATTATGGTCGCCAGAGCGGTTACAATCGCAAGTATAATCAGTGAGAGGCGTAAAAATTTTATCATGCATTAAAAATAACTTAATTTTATTGTTTTTCTGTAATGATCGAAATTTCTGATTCATATTCATAAAAGTATTCTGCAAGCAGGGTTTCTAGATTCCGATACGCCATCGGCACTAAGTATTCAGTAACCGCTTTTATTTCCAGGTATAGCCAAAGTAAATTGTATTTTATCATTTGAAGTATGAAAATTACCTCTCGGTTCTTCTGATGTTCTGGATTTTTATGGTTTGCCCATTGGAGGTCCTTACTAACGATGGTATTCGCAAGATTACGAATCATTTGAACCACTTCTCTATTTAAATGCTTGTCTACTAAATACTTGCGATGCTCTAAGCTTATGGCATTTTCGAAACTGGATCTAAAATCATTCAAATAACTTGTTACACAGTTCGAGATGATAAGCTCGTAGTATCGCAACTTGTCATTATAAGGCTTGATAAGATTAAGCTCATATTTAATAATTCCAGTAGCGGAAATGCTAGACATCTTCCCAGCATGTAGCCGGTACCAATCAGCAGTAAGCTCATTACGCAATAAAGAAGATATTTGAAGATCCAATATGTCCCCAATACAAGTTAAATTCATGGTGAAAATTAAGCCAATATAAATATTTGAATTCGAAAAATTTGATTTCTAATCACTTTAATAAAGTCGACTCCGGATATTAACCTATAATATATTAAAAAGCGTCAAAAAAAATCTATGAGACTATTGCCTTCTCAACTGAATCAACTTTACGACATTATTGTTAACTCTAATTATTTCTCTCCGTCCCAGTTTGTCAAATCTGCAACCGGCGAGCAATTTAAAATGACCGGGACTGATTTCTATTTTATCATTTTTGAAGACCAAGAATATGTCAATTCATTATATATCAATTATTCACCTGGAGAAACCCTTTACAAAGATGGGTCTTCAAGGATAGGATGGGTTGAGGTGACATTATATTTTAGTCGATGGCTTGACTACCTAAAACGTGAAATAACTGCTCCCAATAAGTGGGGAAGGCTCTTTGAAGAAATGACCCATCTTGTTGGGGCTCCTTCAACTCAGCCGGACGAGTTTACCCACAGTGAATATCTGGATGTCGCCAGTAAGATTGCGCAGATCAAATCTTCCCTTAATCAAATACACTTACTTCAGGAACAGCACAAAGCCATCAGTGATAAACTTGATAATTTGTTAGAACTAGCCACAAAACTAAATAAGTTCGACTGGCAAAATCTTTTTATCGGAACAATCATCAGCATCATTATACAACTGAATGTAACTCAGGAAAACGCAAATTTATTATATGAACTGATTAAAAAGGTATTAAAGGTCTGATTCTACAGTAGCAAGTTAAAAAAAAGATTTCAAGATGTTTACAATGTAAACGACATACAATTTGAACAGCTTAACCCTATTGAATTTGAGCGCTTATGTTTTGATTTACTGCTAAAGCTCGGCTACCAACAATTAACCTGGATACAGGGAGGGGCAGACAATGGGCGTGATATCGAAGGCCACCTCCATTTACAAACCCCACTTATCCCGCAAGTTAATTTATCCTATACTTACTGATAGAAAGACGATATAATAAGCGCTCATACAGGTAACGTATGGCTAGTTGCTGGAAATCAACTTTTTTGGACTTTGCAATATTAAACACTTTAGTCCGTATCGATTTTCCGATGTCTTTTTCATAACTGAATTTCCAGATAAGTTTTTAATATATTTTCTACCCGCATCATTCGGGCTTACTCCATGAGTTTTGTTAGATTCCTGTCCTTCTGAGTGGCATAAATCCTTGTTTTATAAAGGTATACGCTACCTCACGCATCGGAAGGATTTCCATGGAAAACTAAATATTGCCATCAAGACATACCGGCTGGCCATCTTTGTCGATGGTACCTTCAGTCACCGCTACGGCTGGAACAAAAAGAAAAGCTAGCTCAACACTAACACCAGCTTCTAGATCACAAAGATCGATGGCAGCATGCCGCCAGACGCCCAAAACCGTGAAAACTTGAAGCGTACTCGCCCAAAATGACCATTTTTTAAAAACTCGCAGTTTTGAAGTTCAGTCTATTGTAATAAAAAAATGCATAAACTGTTTATTGACCACCTCTGCGAAGAGTTAGTGTTGTAACTAAATTAAAATCTGGTAGTCTCATTATCAACTATCTATTGTAATATCATGAAAGCTATTCTTATGAAGGAATATTTTAAACCTATTCAGCCATTTAGAAAAAGAGAGCATCCATATGATATTGGAAATTCATATTCTTGGTACAGAACCCACTATGATAAGCATTTTTTAAACGTTGTGTACGATACAGATAACCAAGGATTCGATGCTCTTTATCGTTATCATTTGGAATAATTCAGATTAGTAAATGAAGGCTCAAATGATGCTGAATTCTACAAGCACGTCAGGGATTTGATTAAAGATGGTATTATCGACCTGTTAAAGGATGATAAACCGGGATCTTTTTTCAATAGACATGGTAAAATCAATCAGAAGAAAATTAAACTACGTGCTTTCCTTGATTATCTAGATAACAGTTCTTTTCATGATCAAACATTTGAGGCTAAAGACGAGATAATTTCAAGACAAATTCTAGAAATAGAATCCCTTAACAAGAATCTGATTGAGTTAAAATCACAGCTCGAGCAGACTCGAAAGCTCGAGACTGGAGATTATGTTAATATCTCTGATGGCCACTTACTCAAACTTTTGGATCTATTCCAGAAAATACAGGATATCAAAATTGATTCAGATAAAGAGCTAGTGTTTTCCCAAACCCAGATTGTCTGGGTAAAGATGATTTGTAAATATTTTCGACACAATCATAAAGAAATAAATTTCGATACAGTTCGAAGGTATTTCCCCGCTAATAGAAACGACCCCAGTAGGCGGTCAGCGTCGATTCCTGGTAAACACAGTGTATTTCAGATAAGCCTTTCCAATAGAAGGTCTTAAGGTATATTTTTTCATTCTAGTCGTCAGTTATGTTATTTCCGTAATGTAGCTAACTGCATGTCTTATTACATACGCCACCATTCTTACCATGCAATTCCGTATGGTAATCTCCAAATTTCCATAAACCACACTTTTGATTCAAAAATCAAATCGTATGGAAATTATCAATCAAAAAAATCTAAGTGCGTGCATACGTGATGCGGTACGAGTGGAACTACAAGAACATTTTACAAAAAACATTGATGTTCAAATTTCAGAAAGACTTTTATCTAAGACTGACCTAGCTGACGAACTGGGTATCTCGCTGGTAACGCTAAACCTCTGGATGAAGAAAGGACTTCCTTTTTTGAGGCTGCATAAAAGAATTTATTTTAAAAGGAGCGAAATAGTTAGTGCGATGCAACAGGAAATCAAGCTTTAAATTCTAGAAAAAATGAGATTAGACCTTATTACAAAAGAAGATTTATCAGAATTCAAAGTGGATATGATAAATGCAATTGAACAGTTATTAAAGGGTGGCAGTACACAGCAAAAGAAGTGGTTAAGAAGTGCAGAGGTTAGAAAGATCTTAAAAATTTCGCCAGGAACTTTACAAAACCTAAGAATTAACCGTGTACTCGCATTTACAAAAGTGGGCAGTATTTTTTATTACAAATTGGATGACATTAATGCCATAATGGAAGGAGTGAGACGTGAATAATTCAAGACCTGAGATCAGTGCACATCACGATTTCTTAATTAAACGTATGAGTAAAGATGAGAAAATTAAGATGCCCCACCTTGCTTTATTTGCCGGCCTAATTATTTGTTGGACTCAAGAGGGACAAAAAAATCCCTTTTCGATAACCCGGAAAATATTAATGTCATTTTCTAAAATTTCATCAATTGCGACTTATCATAAATGTATTAAGGAACTTGATCAACTTGGCTATATTATTTATCAGCCGTCTTTTCACCCTAGAAAAGGTAGCCTTGTCACTTGGGGAAATCGCAATAAATAGATCAGTATTTGGGAGAAGTTTTTTTATAACTCTGAGGGAGCAAGTTTGTGTTTTTGTTACACAAAAACCTTTGTCGCTCCAAGCGAAAAAGAACTTGTCTTTTTACTCCCGATGGTCGCAAAAAGTAGGAAAACCAAAGTGCATGAAAGAGCAAGCTAAATCAGAAAAGTCGGCAACAGCGAAAGGCGGGAGACCGATAAAGAAAATAAAAAAAGATTCTGGGATAAGAGTCAGGCTGAGTAAAACGGAATATTTTATGATTGAACAGAAATCAAAACAGGCAGGTATGAAGATCAGTGATTGGTTTCGCCATGCAGCAAAATCAGCCAAGGTTTCACCAAGGTTTAATGCCGAAGAGCTTAAAATATTCAGGATACTGGCTGGTATGGCGAATAATCTCAACCAATTAACGAAGCTTTCTCATGAGCAGGGCTTATTGCTGTTTCAGAAAAAGTGCCGAGTGCTAGTAGACGATATCAATGAAATAATAGCTAAGCTTTTCAAGGAATGATAGGCAAGGTGGTTATTGGAAAAAGTTTTGGAGGCTGCGTTCGTTATGTGGTCAATAAAAAAGATGCCGAATTGCTTTACGGGGACGGAATCAGATTAGCTGATCCATCCTTTGCTGTTAAAGATTTTAATTTGCAGCGACAAATGAATCCGGCACTTTCGAAGGCAGTTGGTCATATTTCTCTTAGCTGGAGTGAAGTTGATTCCGAAAGACTGAATAGTGAAAATATGTTAGCAATGGCGAAGGAATATCTGGCGCTCATGGGCATCATAAATACTCAGTTCCTTATTGTTCGTCATCATGATAATCACCATCCTCATCTGCATATTATATACAACAGGGTGGATGATAGCGGGAACACTATATCCGATAAGTTCCAGTTAAAAAAAAATGTTGCAGCATGCAAGGCAATAACATTAAAGCACGGATTGTTTATGGCGAAAGATAGAACAGAGGTCAACAGAAAAGCACTAAAGGGAGGTGACAAGGTTAGATACCAACTTTTTGATAAGATAGAAGCAGCCCAAAAACTGAGTAAAGACTGGCAGGGTTTTATTTCCAGATTACATAATTCAGGTATTGATGTGATTTTTAAATATAAAGCTAATAGCGACGTAGTGCAAGGAATATCGTTTAAGGCCGGAGAATATATTTATAAAGGCTCGCAAATTGACCGAACATTAAGCTTTGGCAAACTCTCAGAGCACTTTTCTAGGAAATTTGTCGGAGAAAAAACGTCAGACTCAGTTGAAAAGCAATCAACATATATTTCTACGAGGGAAGTTTTGAAGGATTCATTTGGGCTAACTGAGGCACTAAATACACTGTTCGCACCTCCAATATTTTCGTTTCATCATGGTGAAGCTGAGCCTGACCCGAGGAGAAAGAAAAAAAGAGGAGCTGGTGATGATGAGGAACAAAATCAGGGCAGAGGCAGATAAAAGATATATGTCATGGAGAACACAGAAGAAAAATTAGAACAAATAGAACAACTGATTGAAGTTTTCATCAGCAAGCAAAAATTAATTGAAGATAAGTTAGATACACTTATTAAAAACCCTCCTGTCAATTATGAAGAGAAATCGGATAAGATTCTGGAACTAATTGCTCAGCAAAAGAATGCCGAAAGTTTTTCCATTATCAGACAACAGATTCAAATATTGGTTGAAAAGTCAGAGAGAGCGCCAGCAATTATTCCTGTGAGGCATCATCACAATTTTGATTTTAAAGCCAGACCATATTTTACTGGTGCGGCTATTATAGCTATCATGTTCGTACTTTCACTAAGTTGTTCTCTATATTTGTTTTTTCAAAACAGGCAAATTGCAACTGATGCCGAAAAATTTTTGATATTGAAGGGAAATCAGCCTAATCTGGCTTTTACAATCGATTCTTTATACTCGTTAAATCGGGAAGGACTAATGAGACAAACTGAAGAAAGAATTTTGGAACGGGAACGGTTAATTTTAGCGGCTGAAAAAGAACAAAAAACTAAAGCGGATTATAATAGAGCAAGGGCCGAAAATAAGGCCTTAAAACGAAAGGGTTTAAAAAAGTCAAAATAGTTGTTTTGCTCACACATCTTCGGCCTGCGAATGGCCCACCACCAAAAGAACCCATCGCGTCTTCGCTAATCTTCGCTCTTAATGTGCTATTTGCACAAAAAGGGAATTGTGTATATTTGAAAGTATTAAAATTTCATGTATGTTCTCAACTTTAAGTTTAGCCTTTCTAGGTACACCCGAAATTATTCTCTTCTTTTTATTTTTTGCCTGCATTTTATTATCTTATTTTTTAATAAAAGGCATTATTTACTTTTTAAAGGCTTTAAAAGGTAAATAGATATCCGATGATGATTGGTGGTAACTACGTCGTCCGCATACCCTTTGCCGGATTGACTGCTCATAGATAATTGACGGGTTCAGGCACTTGCTTTATTCCTTTCCTTTATTAACCATATTGCTTCAAACAACCGAACCAAGTTTTCATAGACAGCAATGATCTCTTCTTTCGATAGACTATCCTCCATATATTTTTGACTTAATGAATCATAAAGCCAGTTTTTCAAAATAGCATGGTAATGGCGGAGTTTAAAGGTTTTAAAAACTCTCCTTAATACTTTCACAGGATTTATTATTTCATCTGCAGCGAGGTGAGTTGGATAGTCCCTCATTCTTTTCTTTTCTTTTTTTATGCACCATTCTACAATGATATCAATCTCACCACTATCAATATCAAGTTTTCCAATTGTTTTTTTTCGAACTAACCAGGCCGCTTCAATGACTTTCATAGTAAGTTCATAATCATAAAGTCTGTCGGATGGGCTGCTTTTAAGCGGATGATTAGCCTCAAATGAAACGTCATTGCGCCATTTTTTCAACATCTTAAGTTGATCAGGTAACCATGCCGCATCAAAGAATGCTGTTATCGGTTTGATCGGCATTACCATCTCCTCATCATCAAGAAGTATAATCCTATTTTTCTTTTGTCTGTTTAAATTATTTTTCACAAGAATTATTTTGAATTGAATTAGTTGATAATTAGTTAGATAAGCTCAATTATAAAAACTTTTGCCAGGCTGAATACATAGTGGGGATAAACGGGTAAAAGTTGAATATAGATGACAAGTTGATCCTGTATGTGTCTTCTACATTCTTAAATCGAATTATTCAAAACATATTTTATTTTCCATTGCCAAATTTTCTGCCCTTTCAAATTCTGATATTTTGTTTTCACATAATCTTCTGGTTAGCTCTTCAAAAGCATAGGCTTTGGATAATAATTTATCAGCATCGTCCTGCTTGACGCTAAATCTGTCATTATATCTGGCCTGCGAGTAGCTCTTTAACAAGATTTCAAATAATCTGCGATCTTCCTCCGTTGCCTTAAGCATATCGTAAGGTAATGGTGAAAAGCTGCTACACAAATCAAGCTGCCGCCCTAAATGATGAATGTCAGATCGGTAGGCGAGGTGTACACGAATTAGTGCTATCGTGCATTGTTCTATAACCTGGTGGGTCATAAACAGACATACCGCATAATGCTCATTACTGTAGCAATCCGCTGCACCTTCCAAAAATCCGGCAGCGAGTTTAATCCTGTGCGCATAATGTTTGCTTGCTTTCTCGGAATTCTGTGAGGAATCAAAAGCGATACTTGGAGTTTCATTTAAGATTCCAGTTGAGCTGTAAAGGTGTTGAGCCGCATTTAATATCGAAATGAAAAAGCGATTATTCTTTTCAATGCAGTATTGAATGGTTTCGATACCGTGCGAGAGCATAGTTATCTTACCGGAGAAAAATCTGGTATTGCAAAAATCCTGGGCCTCATGCTCGTTTCTTGTTTTACTCTCCATGACCATTAACAAAAAGTAGTGGTGCTCAGTTGAAGAATAAGTGGAGCCAAAACATCCCGATTTTGTTGCTGTTTGAGTCAGCTTGCAAAAGCAATAAATATAAATTGGCTTGAATTTCTCTATAAGCAATCTACAGAGCTCAATGATGCAATCTGTCCTAACCGTTTGTAATACATGTTTTGTTTTCATAACTATATGATTTTGAATTTATTCCAAATCTCCATATCTGTTCGATCGTACCGAACCACGAGCGGGTTGTTAAATACAAAAACTTAGTTGTTTTTAACGCTCGAAAAAAATCGATATATTTGGGTATGGAAACATCTGAAAAAAACACTCGAATGCATTTAGGGCGTAAAATCTCTCGTATACGTGAATTACGCGGGATGAAACAAGAAGCGCTTGCTAATGAATTAGGCATCAGTCAACAGGCTATCAGTAAGCTTGAGCAGAGTGAAGATATTGAAGATTCGACCTTAGATAAGGTTGCAAAGGCTCTTGGTGTGACCGCCGAAGGAATTAAGCATTTCACTGAAGAAACTATTTTTAATAATATAAATAACTTTCATGATAATTCAATTCAAAATAATTTTAATCCAATAGAAAAAATTGTTGAGTTGTATGAAAGATTGTTAGCGAGCGAGCGTGAAAAGAACGAAATTTTAAAAAAGTCTTAAATCTTCAATCGAGAGATATAATTATTTTAACTAAAAGAGCTTATCACAATTTGTGATAAGCTCTTTTGCATTTTTTGGCAGAAACTCTCGACCTTCAAAAATTGGTTGAATTTTACAGGTCATCTGGTCTGAAGCCTATTCGCTTTCTCGCAGGTTTCGGAGTTTCTGGTTTATCCAGTAACTCATCAAGATATTTGAATACTATCTCCATATTCTTATCCTGATTATCCAACTTCTTTTTGATCTTTTCGATTTCCATTTTAATTTCAATATTGTCGCTTAATATGCTTCTGATCCGGGTGAAAATTCGGATAATCTGGATATTCATTTGGACGGCTCTTGGACTTGACAATACGCTGGAGAGCATTGAGACACCCAGCTCTGTGAAGGCCATGGGAAGGTATTTTAAATTAGTCCCAGATTCCAAGGTGCCAGTTTGGCACCTTGCATTATAATACTCTTCAGCTGTGATTTCGAACATAAAATCATCAGGAAAACGTTCAATGTTTCTTCTTACCTGTCTTTTGAGCTGTTTATTTTCTACGCCATAAAGGTTAGCGAGATCTGAATCAATCATTACCTTATAACCTCTAATGAGATAAATCCGGTTAAGCACCAATTCATCAGTAATTATGTGATTATCCATCTGATTTTTTCTTATTTAATTTTTGTGATAATTTTTCTCTTAGTCTGGCCATATCAGCACCGACCTTGATGTCCACAACTTTAGCATATTGCTGAGTGGTTCTGATGTTAGTATGGCCAAGCATCTGGGACACGCTTTCTATTGGGACCCCGTTTAAGAGCGTTACCGTTGTTGCAAAGGTATGGCGGGCAATATGAGTGGTTAGTTTTTTATCAACTCCGCATATAGTCGCTATTTCATGCAGATACTCATTCATTTTCTGGTTACTGGGAACCGGCAGTAGCATATTCCCATCGCATATGGGATGATCAGCATATTTGTCTAACAGGTCTTGCGCTTGCGGGAGAATCGGTATTGCGGAACGGGTATTAGTTTTTTGCCTTACCTTGACTATCCACTGCTCACCATCTATACCTTTATTGATGTGGTTTTTTCTTAAATTTCTGACGTCTGTATACGCCAGACCAGTATAGCAACAGAATAAAAATACATCGCGAACTGTGCCAAGTCTTTCAGAGGAGAATTCCTTTTCAGTAATTTTCTGAAGTTCGTCCTCGTCCATGAAAAATCTATCCGTTTTCTTTGTTTTGCCTTTATATCCGATGAAAGGATTATTTTCAATTAGTTTATTGTGGTGACTAATGTTGATGATCTTACCTACGCTTTTTAATACTTTAACAGTATAATTATTCGAGCACTTTTTTACCGAGCGGATATAAAAATCAAAATCACTTATAAATTTCTGATCTACCTTTTTCAGGTCCAAATCTTCAAGCTTATATTTTTTTTGAATGAATTCCTGCACATGCTTTCTGAGTACCAGAAAGCGTTTGAGCGTACCCGGCGCATAATCCTTTCCAACCAGTGCTCTCATTTCATCATTGTGTTCATCGATAACATCAAGGATGGACAGCATATTGATCTCCTTACCCTGGAATTTTGCCTTGATTGATGCAATTGAAATTTCTTCATTTGCATTTAACAGCGACTTGTAGGCATCGTAAACCTTTCGTTGCAGCTGGTCTAACTGAAAGTTCAGCGTCATTGATTCTTCCTTTTTACCGCTGGCTCTGCCGGAAAATGAATTCCACAAGCTGGGATGACAGGACCGCGCAGTAGAAATCTCTGCACGTTTACCGTTGAGCGTCAGTCGGATGTAAATCGGTGCTACATCACCTTCATAATTTTTTTGTCTTTTCAGATAGAAAAGAACACTAAAGTTGGTTTTCATAATGATAACATTAAGAGTGAAACAAAATTAGCATTGCAGTAAGACCTTTACAAGATGTGCGCGAGGTGAACGGCTTGTAATTCAATTCGTTAAGCCGTTCTGGTGAGGAAATTTAAAATTCAGCTCAACTCACCAGATCACTCACCAGACTATTCCAAAACACGCTTAAACGATGCATAAAATGGAATTTCCGTAAAAAACAAAAACCTGCAAATGTTTGATTTGCAGGTTTTTAGCGTTTTTGACATTGATTTTGTGATCCCGCTGGGATTCGAACCCAGGACCACTACATTAAAAGTGTAATGCTCTACCAGCTGAGCTACGGAATCATTCCTTTTGTTTAAGGAGGTGCAAATATAGAAATTAATTTCATCCATGCCAATGTTTTTTTTAAAAAACTTGCGAACACATTTCAAGTCCTTTTAAATGTGCTGTTTATGTTCGATAAAGAGTAACGCTACAGTACGTGTCGATGTCGTTCAGCCATTACTTCTACATAGAACCGCCTACAACCAGTCTGGATTCATCAACAATTGTTTGCGCAAAAGAACTTCCTGCAATGCAACGCATCATTCTGTTAAAAGATAATTTACCCAAATTATAGCCACTTGTCTCTGCAAAGGTGATTTCCGGGTAAAAGAGCAGCGGAATCATGCCATCACTAATTGCAATAACCCCTAAATCTTTCGGCGCTTGCAAACCCTTTCGCTGAATAGCCTTCATAGAACCAACTAAAATTTCGTCGCTCATGCAAAATACTGCAAATTTCCTCCCCACATATCCCGGTAGGGCAGCGAGTGTAACCTGTTCGGCTTCATCTGTACTTGTTGCATAAAGTATTTGCAGGTTCACGTCTTCCCCTTGCCCAATTACAGAACTGAACTTTTCAAGTCGGGCCTTGGTAATCGACATGTTTTTATCTCCAAAAATGGCCATCACATTCTTTATGCCCTTGTTCATTATTTCTTCAGCAGCAATGCCAGCAGCATGTTCATCGCCAACACAAATTTTGTTGCAGGATTCATATTGCGGAACTTTATCGAAAAATATAACGGGTATTCCATGTACATCTAACTTCAAGAAAGGTGCAATATCTGTGGTTTCTGAGGTAATTGCAATGAAAATTCCGGACACCCGTTTGTGACGGCAACTTTTTAAAATTTCCTGTTCAATTTTGGCATCGTTAGATGAGCGGTAAATAATTACTGAATAACCAAATATTCTCGCCTCTTCTTCAATTGCACTTATAAAAGAATGGTAGAAGAAATTAGATAGGCTCGGCACCACAACGGCAAACTCCTTACTGCTATGCGTACGCAGATTTACCGCATAAGGGTTTGGGTCGTATTCTAACAAGTCTGCAAGCTCATTGATTTTCTTTTTCGTTTCCAACGAAATGTCGGGATGATCTTTTAACGCCCTCGAAACAGTTGATATACTCACATTTAACCTTTCAGCAATCTTCTTCAAAGTTGGGTTTTGGTTCATGGCTTATTATTTGGTTACTCAAATATAAGTTTTCCACAACAAACATTTCCGCAAATGTTTTCGCAAACGTTTGCGGTTAAAATTTATGTTATTTGATGGTTTTCGTTTGATTATAACCTTATCTTCATATAACCCAATTGACTGAAACTCATCACTTAGAGATTTGTGAGTAGTTTTAATCAGTTTAACCAAATATAAAACCTAGAAAAATCTACAGTCATTCTTTGGCTATAGTCCCTATTGAATCAGAATTTATGAGAAATTTAAGCTTTTACGCCTTTATTTTGAATGGCACTGGTTGGCAATCAGTTGTTTATAAAACCTATCAACTCTCAGTATGATAATTGCTCAAGCAGAAAAGACTCATAATTTTTCCTCAGCAGTGAAATTGAATTTTGCTTCGATTATCACTATGAACCTTGGTTTTTTTGGTATACAATATAGTTTTGGATTGCAACAAACCAATATGACACCCATCTATTCGTATCTGGGTGCAAATGCCGATCAGATTCCGCTGTTAAATTTGGCAGGACCAATGACTGGTCTAATCATACAGCCGATTATCGGCGCAATGAGCGATAAAACAACCAGCAGGTTTGGTAGAAGAAGGCCTTATTTTTTAATAGGAGCGATAATATGCAGCATCTGCCTGTTCGCAATGCCATATAGCAGTTCTATTTGGATGGCCGCTGGGATTTTGTGGATCTTAGACGCCGGAAACAACATTACTATGGAGCCATACAGGGCTTTTGTGAGTGATAAATTACCTTCCGAACAACATGCCCTCGGCTTTTTAACGCAGAGCTTTTTTACAGGGTTAGGGATTACACTAGCCAACTTAACTCCCGGTATCTTAATCGCTGCCGGATTGATAAGTATCCATTCACGAAGTGGAAACAACATTCCTTACACCACATACGCAGCCTTTTTTATTGGTGGCATTGTTTCCATTGGTTCAATCATGTTCAGCTGCCTTAAAACAAAAGAGGTTCCATTGTCTGCCACCGAAATCGCAAAAATCAAGGCCGAAAAAGGCGGTGTTGGCGTAATTTTTAAAGACATTATCGGTGCTTTCAAAGTAATGCCATCTACCATGAAGCGATTGGGCATTGTTTACTTATTTAATTGGTACGCCATGTTTGTTTACTGGCAGTTTATTACGCTTTGCCTGGCTAAAACCATTTACAAAACTACCGATGCTGCTTCCGATGGTTTTGCATCCGCACAGTTGCTTACCGGAACCGTTAACGGGGGTTATAACGTAGTTACCTTTCTTGTTGCATTTCCGCTGGCTTTTTTTGCAAGAAAAATAACGGCGCAAAAAGTACACCTGATGAGTTTAGTGGTTGGAGGGACGTCGCTCATTTGTTTACCCATGCTCCATAATCCGGCTTTGTTATTTATTCCAGTTGTTGGCTTAGGCGTGGCCTGGGCGAGCATGATGGGTACACCGTATGCCATGCTGGCCGGAAGTATTCCGAAAGACAAAACCGGGATTTTTATGGGTATTCTCAACATGTTTATCGTATTGCCCATGTTGCTGGAAACAATCACATTTAAATACGTTTACAAATATTTTCTAGGTCATAATCCCGAAAATGCAATAGTTTTTGCCGGCACATTAATAATGATTGCCGGAGTTATGGTTTTGCTGATTAAAAGAACAGACAACTTAGCCGCAGTATAAATGGTCGACTCAAAAGCATATAGAAAAGCATTAGACCTGTTGCAACAGGCATCAACTCCTAAAGGGTTTGTTGCTGCCGTGCAAGAATTTGATAACTATAAACGTGTGTGGACCAGAGATGGCATGGTTACATGCATAGCTGCCTTACTTAGCGGCGAAAGCAATCTTATTCAAACTGCAAAAACTACTATTGAGACGCTTTTTAGCAACCAGCACAAAAATGGCTTTATGCCATCCAATGTTTCAGCAGATGGTTCAGTAAGTTATGGTGGAACATCGGGCAGGGCAGATAATCCATCGTGGGCGGTTATCGGTTTGTGCGCTTACTCGCTGGTAACTGAAGACCAAACGCTTTGGAATAAATACCAAAGGGAGGTAGAGAAATGCTTCGAAGTATTGGAAGCATGGGAATTTAATGGAAAACACCTAATCTATGTTCCCCAAAGCGGCGATTGGGCAGATGAGTACATCCAGCACGGCTATATTTTATTCGACCAGTTGCTTCGCCTTTGGGCGCTGAAATTATGCGCAAAGCTGTCACCAAATCAATACCGGAATGAGAAAGCAAGGCAAATTACCAAAGCGATAGAAACAAATTTCTGGAATGTTGATGGAAAGGCGGACGCTTATGCACCAAATCTCAGCCATCAGCTTAAGGGCTCATCAGCAGCGTTCTGGTTAATGGGTTTTAACCCTGCCAGGGTTTATAAGTATTTTGATTTACAGGCAAATGTATTCTGTCTTTTATTAGGCATCGGTAATGAAGAAAACAATCGTAGTGTGATTGAATTTTTGAAAAACTTTAATGATGGTAAGCAATCGATGTTACCCTCATTTTACCCAACGATAGCAGAAGATAGTGCAGATATGAATGAGCTTAGAAATAACTATGCTTATTCGTTCAGAAATAAGCCTGGTTATTTTCACAACGGAGGCTTATGGCCGGTTTGGAATGGATTTCTGTCTGCGGCTTTAAGTTTTAACGGCGAACATGACTTTGCAAAAGCTATTTTATCTGCTGTGCACAACTCAAATGCAAGCGCAGATTTCTTTAACGAATGTTTGCAAGGTTTTTCGCAACAGCCCTGCGGTGTGCCAAATTGTACATGGAGCGCAGCCGGTGCTGTAATTGCCGAACAAGCCTTGGTTAACGATCATTTTAAGCAGCTTTTTACTTTTAACGAATTTGAATTATGAAATTGGCTAATGATATTTCAGCTAAAAAGGTGTTGGTAGTGGGCGAGTTGCTTGTCGATCTTATTTCGGAACAAAATATAGAATCACTTGCATTTTCATCAAATTTTTCAACGAATCAGGGTGGAAGTTCTGCAAACTTATGCGCCAACCTAAAATGGCTTGGAATAGATACAGAATTAATTGCCACTGTTGGCAACGATAATTTAGGCGCTTTTCTTATCAATGAACTAAAAACAGCTGGTTTATCAGATACTTATATAAACCGTTCTGCCGATAGGCAAACAAGCGTAATTTTAGTAGCCAAAAGCGAATTAACGCCCGATTTTATCCCTTACCGCAGTGCCGATCTTGCTATCAAAAGAATAGAAGATAGTGCTATAAATTCATCAGGAATAATACATACAACTGCGTTTGCCTTAAGCAAGGAACCTGCACGCAGTAACATTCTCTGTGCCTTTTCAAAAGCTTGTGCCTTAAGTAAATACATCTCGGTAGACTGGAATTTTGCCCCAGCCATCTGGCAGGAGGATGATGGTAAAGATGTTTTCAAAAAGCTGATGAAAATGAATCCTCTGCTTAAAATAAGTGTAGATGATTTGGAACGCTTTAGCGGAGAAAGCTTGACAATCGAAAGAGCGCTGGAATGGCTTGATAAATTAACGGCCCAGGTAATTTGCCTCACCTGCGGAAAAGATGGCGTTTGGTTTAAAGCAAAAAATGAGCAATGGAAACACAAACCTGCGCTTTCCGTAACATCCGTTGTTGGCGTAACCGGTGCCGGAGATGCTTTTTGGTCTGGCTTTTTATCTGCGTTCATAAATAATATTCCCGTTGATGAATGCATCACTAAAGGCCTGGAAATAGCCAAACTAAAAATTGAAAAACCATTTCCTTTATACAAAAATCAATAACCTATTCATCTATTTAAGTAAACAAAATATGAAACATCGACCGCCTTAAACGTTAGTGCCATTCCAAAAAAAAATAAAATTTTTCTAACCAATTAAATAAATCTAATATGAACATGACTTTACCAGGCAACTTGTCTGTTTTGCGTACGAAACAGAAATTGTATGCATTGAAGAAGCTTACGGCTTTGAGCTTCCTTATGGTTTTTTTAAGCACGGCGGCTTTTGCGCAAACTGTGGTTAAAGGTATAATTTTCGACAATGATAAGTTGCCTTTAGCTGGCGCAACGATACAAGTTGCCGGCACAAATACGAAGACACAAAGTGATGCAGAGGGCAAATATCAAATTACGGTTCCATCTCCAACATCAAGATTAACAATAAGCTTTGTTGGATTTGAAACTCAAACGGTTAACGTTAATAACCAAACGATGATTAACGTAACAATGAGTTCTTTAAATAACCTGGATGCTGTGGTGGTAGTTGGTTACGCCTCAGTTAGAAAAAGCGATTTAACAGGTGCAGCAACCACGGTCTCCGCTAAAGACTTTAATAAAGGTCCGTTAAACGCACCCGACCAGTTAATACAGGGCAAGGTTGCCGGCGTACAAATGATTAACAATAGCGGTCAGCCGGGCGGCGCATCTACCGTAAGGATTCGAGGTAACTCTGCCATTACCGGAACAGGGCAGCCGCTTTATGTTGTAGACGGGGTTGCGTTGGATGGCCGTTCAGCAAGGCCATCTACCAGTGCCGGTATTGGAACTGCACCAGATGGTAATCCATTAAACTTCATTAATCCTGCAGATATCGAATCGATGGAAATTTTGAAGGATGCATCGGCAACTGCAATCTACGGGTCGCGTGCAGCTTACGGCGTAGTTTTGATAACTACTAAAAGAGGTAAATCTGGCGATACGAAAATTGATTTCAGTGCCTCAGCTGGCGTAAGTGAGATTGCAAGACGGGTAGATGTGCTCTCAGGTGATGAATATCGTGCCGCTCTTTCAAAATACGGACTAACGAATGGTAATTTCGGTTCGAGCGTAGATGCGCTTGATGCGATTACCAGAACGGCGTACAATCAAAATTATTCTGTTGGCGTAAGTGGTGGTGCTAACGGAAACACCTTCCGTGCATCGCTTGGCTATCAAGATCAACAAGGTATTATCAAAACAACCGATTTCAAAAAATATAGTGCTGGCTTTAACGGAAACTTTAAATTTCTGGAGAGTAAAAAATTAGGTCTTGATATTAACATGATCAGCAATCAATATCTTGAGAAAATTGCTCCAATCACAACAGATGCTGGTTTCACCGGAAGTTTGATTAGCCAGGCATTATCCTGGAATCCAACACAATCTTTTTACAACCCTGATGGAAGCTTATTCATCGATTATGGCTCTACAACGATAAATCCATTGGCTGCTTTGGCTGCTAATAACGATAAAACTAAAGTGTCAACCATTTTAGGAAGTGTTTCGCCATACTACAAGATTACGCCATGGCTTGAATACCGTATGCTTGCAAGTGTTAATTATAGCACAGGTATCAGAAGGGCATCAACGAGAAGTACTTTAAACCTGCAAGGCATTCAGCCTGATGGAAATTTCTTAGGTGGCTATGCCAGTTATTCTAACACTGAATTAATAACCCAACAGTTTACAAATACTTTAAACTTCAATAAAGAGATTGTGAACAAATTAAATTTAAATGCTATTATAGGTTATGAATATTCGAATTTCATGAACAAGGGAACGGTAAATACCGCTACCGGTTTCGGAAATATTGACGCAGACTACACGGATGCTTTCCAAACAACGGCGCCAGCAAATCGTACCTTTTCAGCATTTAACAACCCAACAACAGAATTGCAATCTTATTTTGCCAGGGCAATTTTTAACTATGATAACAGGTATATTTTAACGGCAACCTTTAGAGCTGATGGTTCTACCAAATTTGGTAAGGCTAACCGCTATGGCTACTTTCCATCATTTGCAGCCGCATGGGACATCAAAAAAGAAAGTTTTATGGCTAACGCAACCTGGATTGACCAGTTAAAACTTCGTGTTGGCTATGGTAAAACAGGTAATCAGGACTTTCCTTCAGGCTCTGCCCAACAACGCTATGATTTTGGCAATTCCAATGGTGCACCAACCCTGGTTGCAATTAACAACGCAAATCCAAACCTTAAGTGGCAGTCGGATGAGCAAACCAACGTAGGTATCGATTTTGGTTTATTGAAAAACAGGCTAACAGGTTCAATCGATTATTTTCATAAGAAAACAAACGATTTGCTGTTTCCACAGATTTCATTCGTGCCTGCAGTTGGTGGGAATGTGCCTACCTGGGTAAACCTTCCCGGCCAGATCATTAACAAAGGTTTGGAGTTAACGATTAACGGAAATATTGTAGAAACAGACAACATTTCGTGGTCTTTGGGTGGTAATGCAACTTTTATCAAAAACAAGGTTCAGAACATCTCGGGCATTATTAAAACCGGTTCGCTAAATGGTCAGGGTTTAAGCGGGGTAACTACAGAGGTTATACAAAACGACTTGCCATTATTCGCGATGGTGACCAGAGAATATAAAGGGCTCGATGCAAATGGATTTTCTATTTACACAGATGATGGTTTTACAAATTATTACGTTGGAAATCCAAATCCGAAAGTAATCATGGGCTTGAGTACTAACTTCAGATACAAAAAGCTATCGTTTACAGCAAATTTTAACGGCGCATTCGGACAAAGTATTTATAATAATACAGCCAATTCTGTTCTGGCAATTTCCAATCTCGGTACAAGAAATATTTCTTCTGCTTTAGTGAGTTTACCTGTTCAGGAATCATTGGCTAATCCAATCGCTGCATCATCAAGATATATTGAAAAAGGTGATTATTTGAAACTGGCTAATGCAACGCTAAACTACAATTTTGGCAACATCGGTAAATCAATCAAATCATTAAATATTTATGTTAATGGCCAGAATTTATTCGTAATAACAAATTACACAGGTTTTGATCCAGAGGTTAACGTGAATAAGAGTGTGAGTGGTGTGCCTTCGGCGGGGATAGATTATACAGCTTATCCAACAGCCAGAACTTTCAATTTCGGTGTTAATTTTTCTCTTTAAAAATTAAAAAAATACAAACATGAAAAATAAATATATTATCGGTTTTGCTGTGGTGGCCTTAAGTTTTTCGGGTTGTACCAAGCTAGATGAAAACCTAAACGGCCAGGTAAGCAGTGCAGGTGTGAGTGGGGGAAATGTTTCGAGTTTATTGGGTGCAACCTATGCGGCAATGATTGGCCCATACCAGGCGCCATGGAATTGGTCTGCTCTGCAGGAAGTTACTACAGACGAGCTAATTGTACCAACGCGTGCGGGCGATTGGGATGACAACGGCGCATGGCGTTCACTTCATTTGCATAAATGGGCACCAGACCATTCAAGAATATCAGACGTTTTTAGAGATTTAAATAGTATCTCTTACGTTGCTACGAGCGTTTTAGGCGCTAGTCCGGCCCCGGCGCAGGCTGCACAAGCGAGGTTTTTACGTGCTTTTGCTCAATTCTCTATTTTAGATGGATGGGGACAGGTTCCCTATAGAGATGCCGGAGAAGACGTTACTAAACCATCGCGTGTTAGAAATGCAGCAGATGAAGTTGCTTATTTGATTGCCGAGTTAACTGCTATAATACCTGATTTGCCGGCCGGACCTGCAAACGTAGCCAACAAAAATGCAGCTAAAACATTGCTGATGAAGGTTTATTTAAACAAAGGTACATTTTTAAATCGTACTGCGCCAACGTTCGATGCGGCAGATATGGCTAAAGTAATTTCTTTAGCGGATGAAATTGCAACCGGGGGTTATGTTTTAAGTGCCAATTATTTCGACAATTTTTCGCCTACAAACGATATTCTGTCTAAAGAAAACATTTTCACAGCCCAAAACATTGCGGGCTCGTCTGGCAGTGATTTGGATGGACAATGGAAATGCACAACCCACTACAACCAAAACCCAAATGGCTACAATGGTTTTTCTTCGTTATCGAACTTCTACAATAAATTCGAAGCCAGCGATAAAAGAAGAGGAGGTTCCTACACCGGACAAACAAATATTTCGGGCATCAGAGTTGGCTTTCTGGTTGGTCAGCAATTCGATCAGAATGGCGCTGCCTTAAAAGATAGAAAAGGTAATCCTCTTGCATTTACACCAGAAGTGGCAATCATCGAACGTGATCCTAACCACCTTGAAGTTGCAGGCATTCGGGTAATTAAATACCCGATTGATTATGCAAATACGGGTTCTAAAAAACCAGATAACGATTGGGTTTACTTCCGTTATGCTGATGTTTTGTTGATGAAAGCCGAGGCACAATTGAGAACTTCTCAGGCTCCTGCAGCCTTAACTTTGGTAAACTCGATTAGAACGGTTAGGGGCGCATCTGCATTAACTACATTAACGCTTGATGTTTTGCTGGATGAACGTGGTCGTGAGCTTTATTGGGAAAGCTTTAGAAGGCAGGATTTAATCCGGTTCGGAAAATTTCTTGCAGCATGGCAAGAAAAACCAGCAAGTGAAGCTAAATATTTAGTTTTTCCAATTCCTGATAACCAACTTGGTAATCCGAATTTAATTCAAAATACAGGTTATTAATTTCAATAAATTTTAAAAGCCAGAGGCTGTAATCGTTTAACAAATTTCGATTTGCGGGCGGTTCAGCCTCTTGTTTTATAAAGCCAGTTCCTATGAAAAGATGTTTACTCTTGCTTTTATTTGCGATTACTGCGCTAAACTCCAGCGCTCAGGATCCGTGGAAGATTAGTGCCGACCAGATCGACCCAAATCATTATTTCGGAATTACCGCTGCCAACGGCATGATTGGAATAGTGTCTTCGCCCCAACCTTTTAAAGTAAAAAATGTTGTTTTAGCCGGAACTTTCGATACTTATGGCCGTGGCCGCGTTAGTAATTTTCTCAATGGTTTCAACCTGCTTAACATGTATCTCGAAATAGATGGCAACCGATTAGATGAAAAAAATACGGGCAATCTGCAACAGCAGTTAGATATGAAGCATGCAGCTTTTACAACTCAATTGTCATTCGGAAAAAAGGCCAGTATAAAATATACTTATTATGCATTGCGGCACTTGCCTTTTACAGTCTTAATGGATGTAACCATTACCGCAAATGAAAATTTGAAACTTACCGCGGCAAGTGTAATGGAAACGCCGGATGCGCTACGGGATGTAGAAAATTACTATAACGAAATAGACAGGCCACACGTTACGTTGAGCTTGCTCACTTCCACGGCAAAAAGCCCGACAGGCAAATTGCAATTGTGTGCATCAAATAGTTTTCTTTTTGGAGAGCAACACGGGCAGGAACCCAAAATAATCCACGAAATGTGGGATAACAACAGTCATTTGATGAAGTTTAGTAAAGCACTCAAAGCCGGAGAAAGCTATACTTATTCTGTAATTGGGAGTACAATCAGTTCTGCTCAACACGCCGACCCGCTGAATGAAGCCGAGCGAATGACCATCTTTGCAAAATTAGAAGGACACGACCGCTTACTTAAATACCACAACGCAGCCTGGGATGAATTTTGGCAATCGGATATCTTAATTGACGGCGACCCACAGGCACAACGAGATGTTCACAGCATGCTTTATCACCTCACTTCGTTTTCCCGTGCGGGAACTTCTTATTCGCTTTCGCCGATGGGCTTATCCGGCTTAGGCTACAATGGTCACGTTTTTTGGGACACTGAGATTTGGATGTTTCCCGCACTACTGGTGCTTCATCCTGATATCGCAAAATCATTAATCGAATACCGGTTTGAGCGATTGGAAGCAGCAAAACGAAATGCCTTTGCTCACGGCTTTAAAGGCGCAATGTACCCATGGGAAAGTGCGGATTCAGGCGTAGAGGAAACACCGGTTTGGGCGCTAAGTGGTCCTTTTGAGCATCACATTTCGGCAGATGTTGCACTTGCCGCCTGGAATTATTTCTGCGTAACGCAAGATAAGGTTTGGCTAAAAGAAAAAGGCTGGCCTATTCTATCTCAAACTGCCGAATTCTGGGCAAGTAGGGTAGAACGTAACGGAATCAATCATTATGATATTAAGAATGTAGTTGCCGCTGATGAATGGGCAGAAAATGTAGATAATAATGCCTTTACAAATGCTGCAGCAAAATTAAACTTGAAAAATGCAAACCTGGCCGCCGGTATATTAGGCTTGCCACAAAATGCAGACTGGGCTTTGGTTGAAAAAAACATTCCCGTGCTAACTTTTCCGGATGGCGTAACAAAAGAACATGCCACTTACAATGGTGAAGGCATAAAGCAGGCCGACGTAAATTTACTAGCTTACCCTTTAAAGTTTATTACTGATAAAAAACAAATTCTAAAAGATTTGGCGTACTATGAAACCCGAATTCCCGATGCTGGTACACCTGCGATGACGCATGCCATCTTCGCACTGTTGTACGCAAGAACTGGGAACGCAGAAAAGGCTTATCAATATTTTAAAGAAGCTTATCAACCTAATCTTAATCCGCCATTTCGCGTTATAGCCGAAACTAAGGGTGGCACAAACCCATATTTTGCAACAGGAGCCGGCGGCGTTTTGCAAAGCGTGCTTATGGGCTTTGGTGGTTTAGATATTACAGGGAAAGGAATCATCCAGTTACCGGGAGCTTTACCTTCAAAATGGAAATCATTGAAAATAACTGGTGTTGGTGTAGAAAAAAAAGTATTTTCTGTAAATCAAAAAAACTAAATATTTTAATGAAACTTGTCTGGAGGGAAACCCAGACAAGTTTAACTAATAACAATCGATTTTACTTTTTTAAAAGCTTTAAGAGTACACCATTTGTCCAGCCGAAGCCATCCTGCAAAGGATACTCTCCGCCACCACCTTTGCTTGAGGTTTCAACGACATTGTATTTTTCCATCAATTTCCCCGTCTCTTTAAAAACAGCAATGTTGTGTTTAACCCACCTGTTGGTTATGGTGTCGGCCAGTGTATTGTAGCGGTAATTTCGTAATCCCTGAATGCTGATGTATTGTAGTGGCGCCCAGGCGTTCGGGGCATCCCATTGTTCTTTCGTTGTTGTCAATGTAGAGATTAATCCGCCAGATTTTAGGAAATCCCTTTCAATTCGTTTTGAAACTTCTTTAGCCTGGCCCGCGGTAGCGAGTTTAAAATAAAGCGGAAAGGAAGCAGCCAAAGTAATTTGGTTTGATAGGCGTTTAGTTTTCCAGTTGTAGTCTGTAAAGAAGTTTTCGCCGGGATTCCAGAAATATTTTAAAATGGCAGCCTTTCGTTTGCTGGCTTTTGCAGAGAATAAAATAGCCCTCGCCTCATTGCCGGTTTCTTTATTTGCCTGTGCAATCGCCATTTCCAGATTGTAAACCAGCGTGTTTAAATCAACCGGGAGTAGATCTGTAGTTATAATCTGATTAAAACTCTTCCCATCAGCAAACCACCTGCTACTAAAATCCCAGCCAGATTCTGCTGCAGACCGCACGTTACGAAGAAATGCTGAGGGCGCTTGTTTTGTGTGCCTGGCGGCCTCAAAGTCTTCCCGGTAAGATTCCTCACGGGGTTGGTCGCCCGCGTCGTAATATCGGTTTAACAATGTTCCATCTGTCAATTTTACGGTGTGATTTGCTGCTTGTCCGTTTTTCAACCCGGCGGAACCTTTCATCCAGAATTCGTACTCCTTCTCAAGTGCCTCTTTATAACTGCTTAATTTTGTGCTCTTGTTGTTTTCGGTAAATAGCTGAACCATGGCCGCAAAAAAAGGCGGTTGCGATCGGGTTAAATAATAACTTCTATTGCCGTTCGGGATAAAACCATATTTATTTATAAGGTAGGCGAAATTATCGATCATATCTTTCATGATATCCGTTTTCCCTGCCTTTTGCAACCCGAGCATTGTAAAGTATGAATCCCAATAATAAATTTCACGAAAACGGCCGCCTGGCACAATATAGGGTTTGGGTAAGGGGAGAAGAGAAGTTTGAAATTTAGATAGGGTATCAGGGTTTCGTTTAAGAACTGTCCAAAGCGTATCTAAATGCTTTTCTATACCTGCATTTATATCTGATTGGTAAACGGCATTATGGTTTTGGGGCATGGAGAAATGTGCGTCTGCAAAAGCTTTTATGCTGAACTCTTTTAAATCTTTTTGGGCTTTGTAGGCCGCCATAATTTCCGCAGGTTGCATTTTAGGAATTGCATCGGCGAAGGATTTACTATCAGGATAAACTCTTGCCATTTGAACCTGCTCAAACAGGCCCGGGTAAGTTTGCCTCGGACTCAGTTCCTTTTGTGCAAATAACTCATTTGTAAATAACAAAAGACAAGAAAACATCATCGCTTTGATGTAACAATTCTTTGGTTTTTGTTTTTGCTGGCTCATATTATTATATTTAGAACTAAAGCTAGCAATTTAACCTTAAAGTTTATCGGTTGTGCATAAATTGAAACATTGAGTCGATATTCAGGTTATGCTTAAGCGTTTTGGGTAATCTGTCCCGCAAAAAAAAATAAATGATGAAACACTTTGATGCAATAATTATCGGGGCTGGCCAGGCTGGTGTGCCTCTAGCGAAAAAACTGGCTTTGGCAGGGAAAAAGACTGCGATTATAGAAAAAAGATTAGTGGGCGGCACCTGTATAAATGATGGCTGTACGCCAACCAAAGCAATGGTCGCTTCCGCTAAAATGGCCTTCAGTGCCCGTAAATCTGAAGCGCTTGGCGTAGAAATTGGTTCTGTTAAAGTCAATCTGAAAAAAATTAAGCAGCGTAAAGATGCTATCGTAAAACAGTTTAGAACATCATCAGAAGAAGGAATTGAAAAAACAAAGGGCTTAACTCTTTTTATGGGAGAAGCCAGTTTCAGTGGAGAGAAAGAACTTAAAATTATTTTAAATGCTGGAGGTGAGGAGACCCTGACTGCCAACTGGATTTTCATCAACACGGGTGCCAAAACAGCAATTCCAGATATCGAAGGCCTGGATGAAACCAACTTCCTAACATCCACAAGTATTCTCGAGCTGGAAAGCGTACCGGAACACCTGGTTGTTATTGGTGGTAACTATATCGGCTTGGAATTTGGGCAAATGTTTAGCCGTTTTGGAAGTAAGGTTACCATTATAGAAAAGTCAGAATCCATATTGTCGAGAGAGGATAAGGATTTATCGGCCTCCTTAACAGACATTCTTCAGGCCGAAGACATTGAAATTATTACAAACGCCGAGGTAAAGCGCATCTCAGAGAAAAGCAAAAATGATATTAGTATCGAAGTGAAATCAGGTAGCGCAGCCAAGCACGTTAAGGCAAGTCATGTTTTAGTTGCAGTTGGCAGAGTGCCACAAACTGAGGCACTAAATCTTAAGGCCTGTGGCGTAAAGACCGATGAAAAAGGGCATGTGATTGTGAATAACAAACTGGAGACGAATGTGAAAGGAATTTATGCCTTAGGCGACGTAAAGGGTGGCCCGGCATTTACACACATTGCCTATAATGATTATACAATTGTTTTCAGGAATTTGGTTGAAGGCACAAATTATGGCATTAACGACAGGCCAGTGCCCTATTGCATGTTTACAGACCCGCAGTTGGGCAGGATTGGCTTATCAGAAAAAGAGGCAAAAGAACAGAAACTGAATTATAAGGTTGCTGTTTTGCCAATGTCGAACGTTGCCCGTGGTATAGAAACGGGTGAAACACTTGGCTTAATGAAGGCAATTGTAGATGTGAAAACTAAGAAAATTTTAGGCGCCGCAATTTTAGGTTCCGAAGGTGGCGAAGTGATGTCTGTTCTGCAAATGGCTATGGAAGGTGGCATTACCTACGATAGAATTCGCTTTTGCGTTTTTGCCCATCCAACTTATTCAGAGTCTCTGAACAACCTTTTTATGAAGATTGAAGATTAAGTAATGATTGAGCTCAAGCAAGTAAGTAAAAAATATGGCGATACGATAGCCGTTAATAAAGTGTCTTTCAAAGTTGAGGAGGGTGAAAATCTGGTTCTGCTCGGCACAAGTGGCTGCGGCAAAACGACTACGCTAAAAATGATAAACCGATTAATTGAGCCGCACGAAGGTCAGATTTTGATTAACGAAGCCGATATTCTGCAACAAAATCCGGAAAATCTGAGGCGTGGCATAGGTTATGTGATGCAAAACATAGGACTTTTTCCACATTATACCATCGAAGAAAATATTGCAGTTGTACCTAATTTGCTAAAGTGGGAAAAGAAAAAAACTGCTGACAGGATTTATGACTTGTTGAAGAAACTTCATCTGCCGGAAAACATCTTACAGCTTTTTCCCAGTCAGCTTAGTGGTGGCCAACAACAACGAATTGGTTTGGCAAGAGCATTAGTTGCCAACCCCGCGATATTATTAATGGATGAACCCTTTGGCGCCCTCGATAATGTTACCCGGGCAAAAATTCAGGAAGAATTTAAAGAGTTGGAGGAATTAAAGCGAAAAACAATTGTGATGGTAACCCACGATGTGCTTGAAGCTTTCGAACTTGCCGACCGGATTTGTTTGATGGATAAAGGTGAAATTATGCAAATTGGCACGCCAAAGAATTTGTTATTTAAACCGGCGAATGATTTTGCCAGGAAATTTTTAGACGGCCAGCGCCTGGCGCTGGAGTTTAAGGTTATTAAAATATCTGACCTCTGGCCCAATCTTCCAAATGCCGCGAACAATGATGCAAAAGCCTTAAACCCAGCGATGACTATCTGGTCGGTTATGGAAATGCTTTCCTCAAAAGGCACAACAGAGCTGAGCTTCGTTAACAAAAACGATGAACGTAAAGTGGTAAACTTTAACGAATTATCTAAAGCTTTTAATGAATACAAAAAACATTTGCAGCCATGAGTGAGCAGCAAACATTGTGGCAATTCATGTCCATGGAATCGGATAAATTGCTTAACCAAACTTTACAGCACATCGGCTTAACCTTCATTTCCTTGCTCTTCGCAATTGCCATAGGCTTGCCTCTGGGTATTTTAATTGCCCGGAAAAGAAAACTGTCGGGCACCGTTTTAGGTATTGCCGGAGTGTTACAAACCGTTCCGAGCATCGCTTTACTTGGGTTTATGATTCCCCTTCTGGGCATAGGCGCTAAACCAGCGATTGTAGCGCTGCTTATCTACGCTTTGTTGCCAATTATTAGAAATACTTACACCGGGATTATTGGTATCGATAAACACATTACCGAGGCTGCAAAAGCGCTGGGGATGAGTAAATTACAGATACTACTTAAAATTGAACTTCCATTGGCAATGCCGGTTATTCTGGCTGGGATACGAACAGCTACTGTAATAAATGTTGGCGTAGCCACGCTTGCTTCTTATATTGCTGCGGGTGGTTTGGGCGAATTCATTTTTGGAGGCATTTCGCTTAACAATACCAATATGATTTTGGCGGGGGCAATCCCAGCGGCGCTCCTCGCTATTATATTGGATGCGCTTCTTTCAATCATTCAACGGCTTGATTTTAAAAAACTTCGAAGGGTTTTAACGGCTTTTCCTGTTGCTTTGGTTTTATTTTTTGCGTTATACATTTTACCTTCTGCATATGGTTCAGGTTTAAAAGCCGGTTTTACGCCAGAATTTATGGGTAGACAAGATGGGGATTTGGGATTAAAATCTGCTTACGGCCTTAAAATACAAACGGTTGTCATTAGCGATGCTGTGATGTATCAGGCTGCTTATTCGAAAGAGCTGGATGTAATTAGCGGCTATTCTACGGATGGAAGACTGAAAGCATTCGACCTGAAAATTTTGAAGGATAATAAGGGAATCTTCCCTCCGTATTATGCAGCGCCAATTGTGCTGCAGTCTTCCTTAAAAAAACTGCCCGGACTGGAGGATGCCTTAAATCTTTTAGCCGGTAAAATTACAGATTCCATTATGACGGATTTGAATTACCGGACCGACTATCTTCACCAAACACCGACCCAGGTTGCAAAGGACTTTCTGATTAAAAATAAGCTATATAAAACTCCACGCAATGGCAATATGGGGATCGTAAAAATTGGTTCAAAAATTTTTGGCGAACAATATATTCTCGCAGAGATTTACAGCATGCTTATCAAAGGAAACACAGATTATCAGGTAGAAACGAAGACAGGTTTAGGCGGAACAAAAATATGTTTCGATGCCTTAGTAAACAATCAGATAGATTTTTACCCTGAATATACTGGCACCGGGTTATTGGCAATTTTGAAACCTGATGCTAAACTTGTTACAAAAATTTCGTCGGATAGGGATGAAACTTACCGCTACGTGAGTGCAGAATTTTTGAAAAAATATAACATTAAGTGGTTAAAACCAATTGGTTTTAACAATTCATATGCTTTAATGATGAGGCAAAAACAATCGGCCCAGCTAAATGTTAATACCATTACAGACCTTAAGAATTATCTCGATAAAAATTAATGAATCTTGTTGAAAAATACCTGAGCATCAGAAAGTATTCTGAAGAACTTTGCCAGCCCTTACAAACCGAAGATTATGTTGTTCAGCCAGTTGTGGATGTTAGTCCGCCTAAATGGCATTTGGGCCATACCACATGGTTTTTCGAAACCTTTATATTGAAAGCATTCTCGCCAGGTTACCAGGTATACGATGATAATTATAACTTCGTTTTTAATAGCTATTACGAAACTATTGGCAATCGGGTTATCCGCACAGACAGAGGGAATCTTAGCAGGCCCAGCGTAAACGATATTTACAAGTACCGGAGCTATGTGGATGAAGCGATGGTTAAATTCTTATCAGATGAAGTTAGAAACGATGTTTATGAATTAATAGTCTTAGGCTTTAATCATGAGCAACAACATCAGGAACTGCTTTTAACCGACATCAAATTTATTCTTGGAAACAACCCATTGTTTCCCGTTTATCATGAGCAGAAAACCGAAGTTTTAAGTTTATCGCATAACGAAAGTTTTTTAACTATCGAAGAAGGCGTTTACGATATTGGCTTTAATGGTGAGGGTTTTTGTTTTGATAATGAACTTAACCGGCATAAGGTTTACTTAAACAATTTTTCGATTAGCAGTTCGCTGGTGTCTAATCAGGATTATATTGCATTTATCGAGGATGGCGGCTACAAAAATTTTAATCTTTGGCATGCCGAGGGTTGGGACTGGGTGAATACCAGTCATATCGACGCACCGATGTACTGGCATAAAATTAATGGAAGCTGGCACAATTATACACTTCAGGGATTAAAAGTAGTAGACCCAAATCAGCCGCTAACACATATCAGCTATTATGAAGCCTATGCATTTGCCAGCTGGAAAGGTATGCGTTTACCCACTGAGTTTGAGTGGGAAGTTGCGGCAAAGCATTTTAGTTGGGGCGAACGATGGGAGTGGACAGAAAGTGCATACCTGCCTTACCCGGGTTTTAGCAAAGCGCCAGGGGCAATTGGCGAATATAACGGCAAATTTATGGTCAACCAGAAAGTTTTGCGGGGCGCATCCATTGCCACACCAGAACAACACAGTCGCATAACCTACCGAAATTTTTTTCATCCTAATTTAAGATGGCAATACACGGGTATTCGCCTTGCTAAATAAAATTTTATGATCATTTCTACCGAACAACCAACAATAAGCAATACGCAATTTCTGACAGAAACTTTGGAAGGTCTTAGCACAGAGCCAAAACGAATGTATTCTAAATATTTTTATGATGAAGCCGGAGATCTTATTTTTCAGCAGATTATGGATATGGACGAATATTACCTAACCAATGCAGAAATGGAGATTATGAAGCGCCAGTCGGCCGAGATTGTAAATACAATGGCAGCTGATGGTAGTGGATTTGATTTAATTGAACTTGGCGCAGGTGATGCAACGAAATCCATTCATTTGCTAAAGACGTTGATTGATAAAAATATGGATTTTAAATATTTTCCAATCGATATTTCAGCACATGTTATTTCCGAACTGGAAGACAAGTTGCCGGCGATATTTCCAACGCTTAATCTTCAAGGGCTAAACGGCGACTATTTCGATATGTTGCAGAAAGCAACGGAAATTTCTACCCGGAAAAAAGTGGTGCTGTTTATGGGTGCTAACATAGGAAACATGAGTGTGGATGAAGCCAGGGAATTTTGCATCAACCTGAAAGCGTTGTTATCACCAAACGATATTTTAATTATTGGCTTTGACTTAAAGAAAAATCCGAAGAAGATATTAGCCGCTTATAACGATAAAGGAGGCATAACACGGGCATTCAATTTAAACCTTTTAAGCCGAATAAACCGCGAATTGGGCGGTGATTTTAACATTGATGGTTTCGAACATTATGCAAGCTATAATCCGGAAACTGGCGAATGCAAAAGCTACCTGATTAGTTTGGAAAAGCAAACGGTGAAAATCAGAAACTCTACGTTTAACTTCGAAAAAGACGAATATATTTTGATGGAAATTTCGCAGAAATATGCTCAGCAGGAAATCGAAGAACTTGCAGGTTTATCAGGCTTTAAAGTAGCGGCATATTTTTCCGATGAGCAAGGGTACTTTGTAGACGCCATTTGGGAAGTTGCCTAACGCAAAACGTCTAAAAGGCGATTCAAATCGTCTTCGGTATTGTAAAAGTGAAAAGATATCCTCGTACCCGTTCCCCTGGGCGAAACGAGGATTTTTTCATCATCCAACTTTTCAACAAGTGTTTGGCCAAGCTGTAAGCTCATAATTGAAGATTGCTCAGGTCGTTCAAGCATCCAATCTGCCAGCAAACCCTTCTTGTGAAGAGCGGTTCTGGCTTTTTTGGCTAAGGATTCAATGCTTTGCTCAACAACTTCAAATCCTATTGTTTTCAGTAGGTTTAACCCTTGGTTTAAGGTTCCCAAACTTAAACTATCCAAATGGCCAGATTCTAAAGTTAGCGAAAGATAATCCCGACCGGCTAAAAATGGTAACGCAGGTAATGCAAGGTGTTTTTTGTGTCTATAAATAAATTCTCTTGCCGCATCTGAAAGAAAAATGTAACCATTACCGTATCCGCCAAGCAACCATTTGTAGCCACTTCCAATCAACATATCCAATCCGGATGCTTGAAAATTAAATTGCCCTGAACCTAAAAACTGCGTTCCATCTGCAATTAAAATTACGTTCGGGAAATTGGCTTTTAATTTTGTAAGGAAATCACTTTGCATTTTTAGTCCGCTGATATATTGGACCATGCTAAAGGCGAAAACTGTCGGCTTAAAATCTGTTATAGCGTTAATAATATCCGCTTCAAGATTAGCAGTAATCGGAATTTCGAGATATTCGAAGCCGGCACTCTTTACCGGATAACTTAATGATGGATAATCTTCTTCGAGTAAAAGAAATTTATTGCCCTTTTCAATGCCGTTTAAAATGGTGTTAAATCCACCCGAAAAGTTTGATGTCAGAAATGTATTCTCTTTTTTTACTGCGAAAGTTTCCGATAGGTTTTTTCTGAGTTCTTCCATAACCACCAGACTATCGGCTCTGAAAATACTGCCTTCACTAACAAAGCTTTCATCATGCGCCCTGCGCCATTTCGCTATCTCGGTAGATAGTAAGCCAGAATATGCGGTGTTCAAGTAAGTGTAATTTTTTAAAATCGGAAAGTGTTCGGCGATAGTCATGTGCCAAATGTAGAAAATTCATTTGCATTCCTGAAAAACTGAATTGACGATTATTTGTTACCTTAAAAGTAAATTTATCGAGATGGAAAACCACGACATATTAATTGCCGAGCTGAAAAAATTACTAAGTGGCGGGAATGCACATGCTAATTTTGAAGATGCGGTTGCAGATATGCCATTTAATTTACTAGGCGAGAAGCCTTATGGACTACCATACAGCATCTGGCAACTTGTTGAGCACATCAGGATTGCCCAATGGGACATGTTCCAGTTTAGCAAAGATGCAACGTATAAATCGCCGAAATGGCCCGATGGATATTGGCCCAAAGAGGCAGCGCCTAAAAACGAAGTGGAATGGACAAATTGCCTGGCGCAGATTAAGCAGGATTTGACTGACTTTATTGCATTGATAGAATCAGACGATATCTTTACTGAAATAAGCCACGGAGAGGGACAAAACATTTTACGTGAGGCCTTGCAAATTGCAGACCATAATGCCTACCACATCGCAGAAATTGTAGTTATCCGTCGTTTACTTAAAGTCTGGAAACCTTAATTAAAAACATATGTTACAAAATTCAAAAGCGTTTAGTTCGTTTGCAGTTAACGACATTCAAAAGGCAAAAGACTTTTATGGTAAAACACTCGGTTTAACTGTAAAAGATAATCCCATGGGTGTTCTTGAAATCCAAATTTCAGGTTCATCAAACTTGTTGGTTTATCCCAAACCTAACCATGAGCCTGCAACATTTACAGTACTCAACTTCCCAGTCGATAATATTGAAGATGCGGTTAACACCTTAATTGAAAAAGGCATTGCGTTTGAACAATATGACGAACAATATTTAAAGACCGATGCAAAGGGAATTTCAAGAAATAATGGAGGGCCGAGTATTGCCTGGTTTAAAGACCCTGCAGGCAATATCCTTTCAGTCATAGAAACTAAAGAATAAATTTTTCATCTGGGGCGTGATGCCAATGTTGCTGACGTCTTTCCTTTTATCTGTCTTTTTGCTCTAAGTAGTTTTTTCGCATTCTGATTGTGTGTTAGCTTCCCCAGGGAATGTAAAATACAGCAGGAGAGTTGTTACATGCGTACATCACAAGCAATTACCAGGTAGTTATAGCTTGTAAATGACTGCGGTACAAATTGTGGCGGCATGGCTTTCGTCCTGTATCTTCAACAACTCATCTGCTCACATCATTCGCCTTGTGGCAGTGATGACATTCACCGATTATCGTTTCGCAAAAATCATTACAAGCATTGTTTGAAAGCACTAGAATTGCTCAAAACGGCCGACTTAGAGCGCTCCTAGCGTATTTATTCATTTTGTTCCATGTTATCGGCGCCAAATACGCTTCGCATTACGAGAAATACCCGTTTTGAGAAACGGTGACCGAATAACAAAACTTTTTTCACCGCAAAAGCATTTTTTTAGGGTAACACTTAAAACAAAAACGATGAAAAAGTACATTCTTTTAGCAAGCATGGTTGCAACGTTAGCGATATCTTGTAATTCAAAATCCAATTCTTCCTCCGGTTCAGATTCAACAAGCTCAGACACTTCAATGAGCTCGATGAGTGCAACATCTCCAATGCAGGATTCCTCAATGACCGATACCACCAGAACTGATAGCACTACGGTAGATAGCGTGGGCAAATCTGGTTCAAGAAACTAACTAATATGTTGGCGAACCGCCGGTTCAATTTTCAATCCAACTTCACCTCATCTGTTAACCCATCTCCCCGGTTAAAACCCTCCCTGTAAACCGATTTTATCATATAAATAAAATGAATAACCTAACGACCGAACGCTTACGTATTTTTACATGGCACATTCATGGAAGCTATCTATATTATTTGTCGCAAGGGGATTATGACATTTACATCCCCTATAATGATGAGAAATCTCCCCGTTATGTGGGGCGGGGCGAAACGTATCCTTTCGGTGAAAATGTAATTGAAGTTAACGCAGCCGATGTAAGAAATATTGATTTCGATGTTATCCTCTTTCAAACCGATGAAAACTACCTGGTAGACCAGTTCGAAATTTTTTCTGAATCGCAAAGAACACTTCCAAAAATATACCTCGAACACGACCCACCCTGGGACCATCCCACCAACGCAAAGCATCCGGTAACGGATGGCAACGTGCTTATTGTTCATGTTACGCATTTCAACGATTTAATGTGGGATAGTAACGGCTTAAAAACTAAAGTAATCGAACATGGTGTAATGCCTCAACCGTTTACATATACCGGCGAAATCCCCAAAGGCATAGTTGTCATAAACAACCTGCCTACAAGGGGGCGGCTTCTTGGTTTAGATATATTCGAAGAAGTAAGAAAGCACATCCCGCTGGATTTGGTAGGGATGGGCGCCGAAGAATATGGAATTGGAGAAGTCATTCATCCAGATTTACCAGCCTTTATTTCGTGCTACCGGTTTTTCTTCAATCCGATACGGTACACAAGTTTAGGCTTGGCGGTTTGCGAAGCGATGATGTTGGGGCTGCCGGTAGTTGGATTGGCAACAACAGAGATGGTAATGCAAGTTCGAAATGGTTACTCGGGCTTTATATCTACCAACATTAAACAGCTTATTTCGGATATGCAAATGTTAATTGATGCGCCTGAAATGGCGATGAGAATGGGTAAAAATGCTCATGACCACGCCCGCCATCACTTCGATATAAAGCGGTTTGCAAATGAGTGGACCACTATTTTCAACCGTGTTGTTAGAAATGTTAATGCTTATCAAATTACTGAGTATGAAAAATAAAATAGCATTTATAAGCGAGCACGCCTCACCAATTGCATTACTTGGTGGTACAGATAACGGTGGCCAGAATGTTTATGTGGCAGAATTGGCCATACAACTTGCTAAAAAAGGCTATGAAATAGATGTTTTCACCCGCAGAGATAATCCGACGGACCCGGAAATTAGCCAATTTGCCAATGGCGTAAGAGTGGTATTGCTTAATGCCGGCGCCCCAACAAAGATAGCGAAGGAGGAACTACTTCCTTACATGCCTGCATTCAGAACCGAAATGGAGCAGTTTATCCGTAAAAACAGTCTTAATTATGAATTAATTCATGCCAACTTTTTTATGTCGGGCATAGTTGCCATGGAACTGAAAGAAAGACTCGATTTGCCTTTCGTAATTACCTTTCATGCCTTGGGCCACATTCGCTCTATGCATCAGGGAGAAATGGATAAATTCCCTGCAGAACGGACGGATTTGGAGCGGTTAATAGTAAAAAATGCGGATAAAATTATTGCAGAATGCCCACAGGATGAAAGTGATCTCATAAAATACTATCAGGCTGCGCCTGAAAAAATTGTAACGATTCCCTGCGGCTTCAATCCTGAAGATTTTTATCCGTTGGATAAATCTAATTGCAGAACCCTGTTAAATTTAAACCATAACGAACAAATCGTTTTACAGCTTGGTAGAATGGTTCGGCGTAAAGGAATTGATAACGTAATCGAAGCATTTGCAGCACTTGAATGCGCCAGGCAGAAACGATTGGTGATTGTCGGCGGTGAAGAGGCGAATTCCGGCGATGACTTGGAACTTAAAAGATTGAAGGCGCTAACAGAAAGGCTAAATGTATCGGCGCAGGTAAGTTTTGTTGGGCGCAAAAACCGCGATGAATTAAAACATTACTATGGCGCTGCCGATGTTTTTGTGACTACGCCCTGGTATGAACCCTTTGGCATTACGCCTTTAGAAGCTATGGCTTGTGGAACACCTGTTATTGGGGCTAACGTTGGAGGTATAAAATATAGTATTGCAGATGGAAAAACAGGCTATTTAATTGAGCCCAAACAACCGAAGGTTTTGGCTAAGAAACTTGCGGAGCTTTTAGGTGATGAAAAACGTTTGGCGGAGATGAGGGAAAATGCCGTAGAACATGTAAACGCATTTTTTACCTGGGAAAAAATTGCCGACCAAATGCACGACTGCTACGAAACAATCCGCTCCCGCAAAATTGATATTCAACAGGCAGAATTAAATATTATCGGTGAAGCGTTTGAAGAGGCCTCACAAACTTTTCAGCAAACTTGTCTCGAACTATCTTCGTTAATTTCGCTCGCTGGCTCCACCATGGCAAAGGCGCTGAAAGCCGGTAACAAGATTTTAGTCTGCGGTAATGGGGGCAGTGCAGCCGAAAGCCAGCACTTTGCAGCCGAACTTGTCGGCCGCTTTGAGATGCCGCATCGCCGCGGTTTGCCTGCAATATCTCTCAATTCTGACACCGCTATCCTTACTGCATGGGCCAACGATTTTGGCTATGATGATGTATTTGCACGGCAGGTTCAGGCCTTTGGTGAAGAAGGCGACATTTTATTATGCCTGAGTACCAGCGGCAACTCCGACAATATCGTAAAAGCATTACAGATGGCCAGAAAGAAGGGCTTGGTTTGCATTAACATGCTTGGTAAAAGCGGTGGAAAATCGCTCAGTTTTGGCGATATAAATTTGATTGTACCCTCAAACAGTACGCAAAGAATACAGGAATTACACTTGCATTTGGTTCATCTGCTCTGTACGATTATTGAGAACAGGCTCTTTAATGCATTATACACAAGCAAAACGGAGGCTAAGGAAAAAGCGCTGGCAATTAAGGGAAATGAGGCGATGCCAGACAAATCATATTTAATCAGCGCAGGTGTCCATGGAAATTATGGAAGCTAAACCCGCCGTATTTTTGGATAAAGACGGCACGCTAATTCCCGATATACCGTACAACGTAGATCCGGATTTAATTTCATTAAATGAGGGTGTAATAGCAGGCTTGCAAAAGCTCCAGGACCGCTTTGTTTTAATAGTAGTTTCCAATCAATCGGGGGTAGCGAAAGGCTTATTTGAGGTAACTGCCCTAGAAAAAGTAGAGCAGAAACTGCAGTCGTTGCTGTCGAAAGCACAAGTTGCCATTACTGGCTTCTATTTTTGTCCCCACGACCCGCAGGGCCTAATTAACGACTATGCTAAGGTCTGTTCTTGTAGAAAGCCACAGTCAGGAATGTTATTACAGGCATCCATAGAGCACAATTTAGATTTAGCTCGCTCCTGGATGATTGGCGATATCCTGAATGATGTACAGGCCGGTCGGTCGGTTGGCTGCAAATCAATTTTAATAAATAACGGCAATGAAACCGAATGGGATTTGGCAAGTAGTGCTTATAGAAAACCAGATTTCATAGCGGCAAACTTTCTCGAAGCTGCCAACTATATAGACCAAAATTAAAGTCATGACAGACAAAGAAATTAAAATTTTAAAAAGTTTTAAAACTAAAAAAATACTTGTAATCGGTGACTTGATGATAGACGCTTACGTGCAGGGGAGTTGCAGTAGAATTGCACCCGAAGCAAGTGTTCCGGTTATCGATATTGTGCAAAAAAAATACTGTTTAGGTGGTGCTGGAAATGTTGCTGCAAATCTGGCAGCGCTTGGCGCTCAGGTTTATTTTACCAGCATTTGCGGAAACGATGATTCGGCCGAAATTGGTTTTAAGCTGCTTGAACATGTTAAATTAACTCCGGATTTCATAATTAAAGCAGGGCAGCGGACAACGCTATTTAAAACCCGGGTAAGTTCTGATAGTCAGCTTTTGGTTCGCTTTGATGAAGGTTCAACGGATGCCATTTGCCCTGAACTCGAAGAAGCCTTCATCAATAAAATTGAAGTCTTGTATAAGGATGTTGACGCAGTTGTGATTGCCGATTACGGGAAGGGGTTAATGAGCGCAAACATCATTGACAAGCTAGCAACTTTAAAAGCAGGAAATCCTAAAGTCGTATCGGTAGACAGTAAAAACCATCATCATTATTTAAAACTTGGGCCAACTTTAATTAAGCCGAATTTTCAGGAGGCCGCTTTAGCGATTGGCTATCCGCAGCCGGGCAGGCCAGATATTTCAATTTTAGCATCCTGGGGCGAACGACTATATAAAAATAGTGCAGCCGGGCTTGTGTTCCTAACCATGGATCAGGATGGGGTTTGTGTTTTCGAGAATGGAAAATATCAGCTTCATAAGTCTGTACCCCAGGTTGTTAACGCAAACGTAAGTGGTGCCGGCGATACTTTTCTGGCTGCAGCAACAATGGCCATCGCCTCAAAAGCTGATTTCGAAACTGCCACAAATATCGCAATAACTGCGGCACATCACGTTGTAAACAAACCCGAAACCGCAGTATGCAATTTAAATGAAATCCTGATGGCAAAATTTCAGTTAGGGAAATTAGTTCAGCGACCTGAAGATATACGGCAGCTAAGCAAAAGGCTTAAAAGCGAAAATAAGAAGATTGTATTCACCAACGGTTGTTTTGATATTTTGCATAGTGGCCATGTGAGCTACCTCCGTGGGGCGAAGGCCAGGGGAGATGTGCTGATCGTTGGCTTAAATAATGACAAAAGCATTAAACGTTTGAAAGGGCCGAGCCGGCCTGTTAATAACTTAAAGGATAGAATAGAAGTGCTTTCAGAACTGAGTTGCATCGATTACATAGTCCCTTTTGGAAACGAAAACGACGACACGCCGATTGGCCTGGTGAAACAAGTGAAACCAGATGTTTTCGTAAAAGGAGGAGATTACGAAAACAAGTTTTTACCGGAAGAGGTTGAATTGAGAAAGATCAATTGTGAAATTGTTTTCCTCCCGATGGTTGCAAATCAATCTACAAGCAATACCATAAAAAAGATTCGGGAAGCCAACGCTTTCAGTACTGTGCGTGTGAACTGATATGAGCTTAAAAGGAAGTAAGAACTTGCTGGTGATAAGACCCGACAATATGGGAGATTTGCTGATGTCTGTACCAGCAATTCGGGCGATAAAGAACACTTTTGGTTGTAAAATTACTGTTTTATGTTCGAGCAAGGCTGCAGAAGTAGTGCAGCTTATTGAAGAGATTGACGACCAGATTATTTTTGATTTGCCCTGGCTCAGCTTAAATTTTGCTAACGCAGAAGGGCTGAACCAGCTCGTTGTTTTTATTAAGCAGCGAAAGTTTGATAGCTGCGTGGTATTTAATGTTTACAGCCAAAATCCTGCGCCATGCATCATGCTTGCCTATTTAGCGGGCATTAAATTGCGTGCAGCATACTCAAGAGAGAACCTTTATCGGTTGGTTACGCACTGGTTGCCTGATGATGAGCCGCTAATGGTCATCAGGCATCAGGTTACAAGAGATTTAAATTTGGCCGGATTTTTAGGTGCAGATTCCAGCGATGATAGGATTAGAATTAGTGAACCCGCTCTCGAGACTCAGCTTGGTATTTTGGGTCAGTTTGGCTTAAAATCGTCGGGTTACATTATTCTTCATACAGGCGTGTCTGAAAAAAAACGTCAATATCCGCGGTCGCATTGGATTGAACTTGCACGACTGATTTCTAAAAAATACAACGTAACAATTGCTTTAACCGGCACGGTGAATGAACAGGCTTTTACCGAAGAACTAGCGCTCGAAATGGGTGGCGACATTAAAGTTTTGTCGGGTAAAACAGACCTTAGCGCATTATGTTCTGTTATAAAGCAGGCCCGGGCAATGGTTACTTTGAATACCGGTCCGATGCACTTGG
Source organism: Pedobacter sp. AC464 (assembly GCF_979253075.1). Classification (NCBI taxonomy): domain Bacteria; kingdom Pseudomonadati; phylum Bacteroidota; class Sphingobacteriia; order Sphingobacteriales; family Sphingobacteriaceae; genus Pedobacter; species Pedobacter sp. AC464. Next base: position 1,119,956 of record NZ_CEEDBV010000001.1, on the reverse strand, counting down.
CAGCAGCACTCGATACGCCAATTGTTGCTTTGTATGCGCAGAGTAACCCGCAACATAAGCCTTACTGTACGAAAAGTAAGGTTTTAGAATTCTCTGTTCCTGAAGGCTTACAGAGTAAGAATGAGGTGATTCGTTTTGTAAACCGTGAGCAGTACGCTGACTTTATTCCTTACCCAGAAGCAGTAATGGTTATGGAAGCACTGGGCGACCTTATTGATGAATAAGTCTTTCTGCAACCGCTTGTTCCACAACCTGGAAGTTGGGTTGCTTGGTCCAGTCAATTGTATAATGTAGTTTTTCGTCCATTGGAGCCCATCTTTCTGCTTCACCATCCATACTGATTATTACACTTGGAACCTTTAAACCTGCGGCGATATGTGAAACGCCGGTGCAATTGGCAAACAGCCCAGACGACTGTTTAAGTAAAACACCAATTGTTCCCAAGTCTGTTTGTCCACTTAAATTTAAAGCCTGATTTTTCATTTGTTCAACAACCTCTGAAACCAGGCTCTTTTCGCTTTCAGTTCCTGTCAAGATAATCTGACAGCCGGCGTTGTGGCATAGGTCTCCAATTTTGGCAAAATACGATGTTGGCCATTGCCTCCAAGCTGCCCTGGAGCCCGGGTGTATGCAGATGTACTTGCGGGATAATTTCAAGTTTAACTCGTCGAACTTCAGGTAATCCTCTTTATACAATGGGTACTCCATCTCTGTGTCCGAAACGGATAATCCCAAAGCCGTCAATAAATTCAGGTGCCTAAGCGATTCGTGGCCAAAATCAGGATACCTCATCATCATTGGGTTTCCAATTAATTCATCTTCGTCAATGGAAAATCCTGCTAAATGTTTCGGCTCTAGCTTTGCAAGCATTTGATTCACGATAGATCCGTTCCCCTGCATTTGAAAAATTACATCAAACTTTCCCCGCATTTCTCCGGAGAATTGTTCAAAAGCAACCTGGCTAAAGGCTTGTTCGGGTAACCCTGGATATCCGGGAAAGGGTATAAATTCATCGATATACTCCCGAAGCCGCTCAATAAGCGCTTTTGTACTGGGCAAGCCGATAAAAGAAATTGTAGCCGACGGAAAATTTCGACGCAAATTTCTTAGTGCTGGCACAGCGCAAAGAATGTCGCCCAATTGCAATGCCCTAAATACCGCTATATGTTTCGTAGTTTCTCTGCTGATTAACATCTAGAGCAATATTTTTTTATACTTTAACATTCCATATCCTCGCCAGAATACGGATAGAAATGGTATCAGCATCGAGGTGATCAGCATTTCTGTAATATGGCTTGCCGATTTTCGGGTGGTTTTAATTCGCTTATAGAAAAACGATCCTAAGAGAAAGAGTAGAAGCAAAGCGCAAATTTTCGTAAACAACTCACTTCCGGCTATTGCCGAGCCGACCATCAAAAGTGTTAGGGATATAACCAGGTAGTAGTTCCATATGGGATTGTGAGCCTTTTCCCGATAAAGCTGAGGATATTTTTTAAAAAGCAGAACATCGTACAGCCCTTTCTTTTGTTCCTTCAAACTTATGCCCCAGCTCGCCGCCCGCACCGGGTGCACAACTAAGGCAGTTGAAATTTTACGAATTGGGATTTCGCTTTGTATAAGTTTAAACTCCAGGTCAGAATCTTCACGCCAGGCGAGGCCAAATCTTTCGTCAAAGCCACCAACCTCAATCAATGCTTGTTTGGTACAGGCACAATTGGCAGTAATAAATTCTGCTGTTTCCAAACCAGCGGTATTGCGTTCAAAGTCGCTCGGCTGTGTTGGTAGCGGCACCTTTGTTTGTCCGGAAAAGGCAATGTTATCCTCCAGGTTATACGCTGCCAATAGCTGTGCCAGCCAGCCTTCGTCGGGCAAACAGTCGTCATCTGTAAAAGCAACTAACGCATACCTGGCATGCAACCAGCCAAGGTTTCTGGCAGCAGCCGGACCTTTCTTAACATCGGTATGTTTCAGATAGAGCCTATAACCAAAATCTCGGCCGGATAACTCAGATAAATCATTATTAAGATAAGGTCCGTCATGAACAACAATTACTTCGAAATCACATTTCCCGATATTTTGTCGTTGCAGAGCCTGCAAACACTCAAGCAAAAGTACCTGCCTGTTGTAAGTCGGAATAACTACTGATATTCTTTTCTCCTTCATTTTTCGAAATTAAAAACGAGCCCATTATCAATGCGTCAAAAGGTGAACCCCAGAAACATTCAATTGCATCTCTCGGGGTGCAAACTATTGGTTTTCCGAGCGTATTAAATGAGGTATTTACCAATATTGGTACGCCGGTTATATCTTTAAAAGCTTTTATTAAATCATAGTATGCGGGGTGTTGCGCTGCATTTATGGTTTGAATTCTTGCAGTTCCGTCGGTATGTGTAACAGCCGGGATTTTGTCGGTCATTTCTGGCAAAACTTCATGTACAAACAACATAAACGGCGATTTTGCGGCATTTTTGAACCAGAGGTGTGCATCTTCTTCCAATACAACTGGTGCAACAGGCCTGAAATCTTCACGGTCTTTTACTTCGTTAAGTCGGGCCTGCATTTTTGGCGATATGGGCGAAGCTAAAATTGACCGGCTACCTAGCGCACGTGGTCCAAATTCCATTCTTCCCTGAAACCACCCGATAATCATGTCTTTGGCAAGTAATTCTGCAGCTTCTTTTGCCGGGTCTGCTAATTTTTGATATGGCACTTTAGCCCATTTCAGAAAACTTTCGATTTCATCGTCCGAGTAAGATGGTCCCCAATAAACATGTTCCATAACAAACTCCCTTGTTTTTGGCTTTCGTTCCTGAACATCTACATACATTGCGGCACCCAGCGCAGTACCAGAATCTCCCGAAGCCGGCTGTATCCATACCTGCCTGAAATTACTTAAATCTCTGATGCGGGCATTAAGAACGCAATTTAAAGCTACCCCGCCAGCCATAACCAGGTTTTCGCTCTTGGTTACATGCTGCAACCAGTTAACGAGTTTAAGTACAGACTCCTCTAAAACAAACTGTAACGACCTTGCTAAATCAAAGTGAAATGAAGTGAAGGGTTCATGTCTTAGCCTTGCCGGCCCGAATCTTTCGGACAGGTTTTCATTTTCAATGGTGTACTGACCATTATTTTGTATTTTAATGATGTCTCTAAAATCATCAATGTATTTGGTTTGGCCGTATGATGCAAGTGCCATTACTTTGTATTCATCTGATGAATGTAAGAAACCGAGATGCGTAGTCAGGTTTTCATAAAGCAATCCGAGCGAATGGGGAAGTGGAACTTCATTTATCCGGAGCATTTCATTTCCGTTTCCGGTTGCGTATGTTGTTGATGTCGTTTCTCCCCGGCCATCCAAAGTCAATATAGCAGCCTGCTCAAAAGGCGAAGGGTAAAAGGCGCTGGCGGCGTGTGCTGTATGGTGCTCTACAAAATGCCATACCCAATCGCTTAGCTTACTTCCATAAAATCTTTTCTGCAAGTGATGCGGCCAACCATCAACCAGCTGGGCAGGGGCATTTACAATAGACGATAGAAATAAATTATCCCACGGGTTCCCTTTGGTATTGTGCTGCTGTTTACCTGGGGCAAAGGGAATCTCGCAATAGGGAAGATTTGCATCGGTTTTGGGAATAAGTAAATATGGGTCGAAAGAATAAGCGATATGATCTACATCCTTAAGGTGAATTCCGGCAACGCTCAGGCAGTAATCAATGGCATGAAATGGAAGCTCATAAGTGCTAAATGGGATAGGGCGCTTGCCATGTTTAAAATGCGTAAAACGCTCTTCCTCTGCAGCGGCTAAAAGTTTACCATCTTTTAAAATACAGGCTGACGAATCGTGGAAAACGGCGTTTATACCGATTATATACATAGAATGATGTTATGATGGAAAAAAAGAGAAGAATTTAAACAGATAAGACCCGTTAAACCGGGTCTTATCATTTACATTGGTGGAACACGCTTAGCAGTGTCTCGCCTCATGGTGTCCCGTTTAGTGGTGTCACTTCTCTTGGGTTCTTGTTTTGTTTTACTTTTCTTTTCCGTTTTTTTCTTCGTTGTATCTTGCCTTGTTTGAGCAAATCCGCCGAAGCTAAAAGCTGATAGCAGCATTAGAATTATTAACTTTTTCATAGATTAAGAATTTATTGTTTTAGAAAAACAGTAATCCTCTGAATAAAGTTCAGCACCAGAACTAAACTAAGTTTAAATCAATACTTCTTTTTTAGTTTATGTATTTGATTTACAATACCTTACACTAAGGTATTGTATATACCTAAATTTAAAACGCGTAGTTTTATAGACAACTTGCGTAGAAATCCATTTCAAAAATTTCGTTGTGGAAGGTTGTTATTCGAGTGTCAGCGCTCTTAACTATGCACCGCCAAACTTTCTGATTCGGTAAATGAGGGATACCATGAAATACCGGCCAAGGCGATTTACCTGTCTATCAACGATTACGTTGTCAAAAACATCCCTGCTTATGCCAGAATTTTGGTTAAGTAAGTCAAATCCTTCCAGGCGCACGGTGGCCATATCATTTTTAAGAAACCTAAACTCCGAATACAAACGCAGCAATGTTGGGTTTCTAACATTTCCGTTATCAAATCCTGTATTTATTTGCTTTGTGAAATCGTAGCCAATGGTTAAATCTTTAAAGAAATAGTTGCGGCCTTCTATGCCATATTCAAAACGGTTCGAACGCCGGTCTGAAAAAGCATCTGTTGAGTAATTGGTAAGATTCTGCGAATAAGATGTTTCGAATTCCAGATTAACAATGTCTTTAAGGTCAACCCGGAATTCAAGTTCCTGCCTCCATGATGTGTTTTTAGCCTCTATTCTGCTTCCATCAGTAAATGAAATGTTGTTGTTCATTTGGCCTGAGCCCGAATATCCAACAGAAAATTTGCGCTCCGATGTAAATGGCCGGCTGATATTATAATCTCCCTGAAGTGAGTAATATCCATCCGTATTGATATAACTTGTTAACTGGTTAACGGTTCCTGGCACTTGCTGCTTCGTCGTTACAATTTTATCGCCGGTATGTTCATACCTGAAATTCGCGATAATAACTTTTCCTGCACTCCAGTCGGCCTGCTTGTAATGCGCATTAATGCTTTGTATAAATTCTGGTTTTAAGTTGGGATTACCAGTTACAATATTCTGCAGATTGGAATTATCGGTAATTGGTTGCAATTGCAGAAAACCAGGCTGATTATTTCTCGCCCAATAATTCACATCAAATGATTTTTGATTTGAGAACTTGTAGGAGAATCGCCCTGAAGGAATGAAATTAAAGTTACGGTTCTCTGTTCTAACACCGTTGCTAAGGTTTTCTCCACTCAGCAGGGTAGGCTGAACATTAAAACCTAAGGTTAAATTTAACTTCTCACCAATGTACCGATAATTAAGGCCGGCTTTGTGCGTGGTAAACTCATAATCGAAGAGATTGCTTAATGCTGGGTTGTATACTTTATTGGAGCCGTTAACGTCGAAAGTATTTTTACTGTTATCGGTTGCAGATCTGTTCCAGTTGTAATTAACTTCTAAAAAGTTTTTGCTCCAAATCGGTTCCAGAAAAGATGCCCCGGCATTTAGCCCAAGGTTACGGTTTTCCTGATTATTGATTTGATTTTGAAGCAGAGAATCAATACCAGCAGATGTTCTGTTCAGGTACTTGTTTATCGAATTTCTATCCGTCTCACCATTCGTATAATTTAAATTTGTCCACATGGTGATGCTGCGTCCTTTTTTAGAAAATTTATGATTGTAGAATATATTCGTGCGTAAGTTTAGATTATTCGTAAAATTAGCATTTGTGCTTTCACGGGTTGTAGACAGGGCGTTCTGTGTTGTTAACGAGTTACCTGAAGAATTGTCGCTGTTGTCGGCAAAGGAGATATTAGGTGAAATCTTGAGGTAATTCATCGTATCTATCTTGTATTCCAAATTACCACCGAACCAGTGGTTGCGGTTACGCGTTAACGAATTGTTGCGTGCATCTTCCAGCCTGTTGGTGCCATTTTGGCCACCTTGCAAAAAGTTTTGTGTGTAGGTTGAACTGATGGTATTATTTTTATTGTCGTTAAAATTATAACTTGCATCAGCGGAAAGTTTACTCCCGAAATCATTCTTGTAATTTAATCCGAGTGCATTCCTGGTGGTTATTCCATCGCCTCCGCCACCACGCATATTTGCATTTGCAGCTGTACCGTCGAATGAAATTTGCTGTTCACCATCAATTCTGTTTCCACGCAAACTCGTGTTGTAACGGTCGGTATTGCCAAGTCCTGCAGATGCCCGGGCAAAGTATCCTTTCTTCTTGTCTTCATCAATCGTTAAGTTCAGGATTTTTTCGGGCTCGCCGGTTTTTATGCCGGTAAGCTTTGCCTGGTCGCCATAGTCATCAACAAACTGAAGATTTTTGATGATATCGGCCGGCAGGTTTTTGATGGCCGTGGCTACGTCTGTTCCAAAAAAATCTTTGCCATTAACCCTTATTTTAGTTACTGGTGTACCCTGACTGGTTACGTTGCCATCTTTATCAACTTTTATTCCCGGAAGCTTTTTCAGCACTTCATCTACAGCATCGCCGGCTCTAACCGGAAATGCTTTTGCACTAAAGCTTACCGTATCTTCAGAAACCTTTACAGGTGGCACCCCGGAAATGGTTACCCCAGTTAAAGTGTTCGAAAATTCCTTCAATCTGATATCTGTAATGTTGATGCTGGTGCCAGCGTCAATCCGGTATTTTTTCTGAAACGTATTATAGCCGATAAATGAAGCAGAAAGGGAGAATTCACGGGTTTTGATTTTGTTGAAACTGAATTTCCCATTCTCATCACTCGATGTACCTGCAGAATCGCTAATGGATTTTATCCTCACAATGGCTCCTGGAATTGGCAGCCCTAAAGTATCAGCAACGATCCCGTTAATGGTGTAATTCTGCGCTTTCGATTGTGAAAAAACCGCAAGCAATAAAAATAAGAAGAAAATCGATTTAGTAATGGTTTTCATAAGGATATCCGGCAGGTAAAGATAGATTTAACGGCCGATAAAAAATCCTAGGTAATTAATTTTTTACCTCAAACGTATTTGCACTATTTACATAGATATCGTTTTATGGAATGATGTCTTTTGAGAAAACGTCTTATAATTTCATGATTATTACTATGCTATTTTGCTTTTTCAGCTTTTTGTGATGTAATATTTTTTGCCTTTTTGTGTAGAAAACTTTAACTGATAACCACCTGGTACTTTTTCAGCCTTTTGCTCTGACCCTTTCAATTGAATGGGTACACCGGCCCGGATGGTACAGTTGTTTCCTAAAAGCGATACGATTTCAGCACTAAAAATTTTACCATCTGCCCAGTTCATATTAACTTCAAATCCACCCCTTGCACGAAGTCCTGAGATGCTGCCATTCTTCCATTCACCCGGCAGCGCAGGCAATAAATCGAGATACTTTAAGTTGCTTTGTAACAGCATTTCGGCCATTCCGGCGGTTCCGGCGAAATTGCCATCTATCTGAAACGGGGGATGGGCATCGAAAAAGTTTGCATAAGTACCGCCACCAACCGAATTTCCGTCGGCAGCATCTTCATAAGTTAACAAACTTCTAATCAGGCTATAGGCCCGGTCTCCGTCACGCAGCCTAGCCCACCAGTTAATTTTCCATCCTTTGCTCCAGCCGGTTCCCACGTCCGTCCGTAAATCGAGGGTTTTTCTGGCAGCAGCAAAAAAATCCGGTTGCTCTGGCGAAATTTCGCTTGCAGGAAATAAACCATAAAGGTGCGAAACGTGGCGATGGTGCGGATCTGTTTCCGGAAAGTCCTTGTACCATTCTAAAATCTGCCCCTGTTTTCCAATTTTAAGCGGGTAGAGCTTTGCCTGTCGCGATAAAAGTGTATCCCGAAACTGTTTGTCAGTTCCCAGCACATTAGCCGCGGCGATTGTATTCGAAAACAGATCTCGGATGATGGACATATCCATTGTTGTTGCAACAGATACGCCTTGTTGCTTACCATCCTTATCTAAAAATTTATTTTCTGGCGATGTTGATGGTGCCGTAACGTAAAGACCATCTTTATTTTTAACGAGCCAGTCAATTGTAAACAAAGAAGCGCCTTTCATTAGTGGATACGCAGTGTTTTTTAGAAAATTTTTATCTCCGGTATATAAATAGTGTTCCCACAAATGCCTTGTTAACCAATTTCCACCCATATACCAGTTCGCCCACACCGGGTCGCCTTCGCCGCGATCGCCCACAGGGTTTGAGGTTGCCCAAATTTCCGAATTGTGGTGCGCCACCCAACCTCTGGCATTGTAAAACTCTTTAGCAGTTCTGGTGCCGGTAACAGAAAGGTCTTTTATAAAGCTAAATAAAGGTTCATTTAATTCCGAAAGATTGGCCACTTCCGCTGGCCAGTAATTCATCTGGGTATTAATGTTGATGGTATAATTTGAACTCCAGGGCGCCCTCATTTCTTTGTTCCAAAGCCCTTGAAGGTTTGCCGCAGGACCGCCAGGTCGCGATGAAGAAATAAGTAAGTACCTTCCATATTGAAAATACAAAGTTTCCAATGAGGGGTCTTTTCCCCCTTTGGTGTAAGCCTTTAAGCGCTCATCGGATGGCAAATGCGACGGGGATTGGGATGTTTTGGCACCTGGAGCGCCAAGTTCAAAAGTTACCCGGTAAAAAAGATTTTGGTAATCTTTAACATGAGCCTCGTACAACTGGCTGTATGTTTTATTCTTAACTTTGGTCATTAAATCGCCAACAATTTTCAACTCATCTTTTCCATCTTTGTCAGGGCATTTATCAAAACCATTAAAACTTGTTGCGGCGGTGAGGTAGAGGATAACTTCGCTCGCACCTGAAACATGAATGCCTAAACTATCCACCCGATATTCGCCATCAGAGGAGGCAACAGAAATTTTGTACGAGAAACGCATGCCGTTACAGCCACTGGTATCCTCATAAATAATTGGCTTTCTATCTTTTGAATTGTAATAAGAGGGGTCTACATGTGCAGGCGCTTTACCGTTTACTTCTAAACTGTTTTTTGTAGGGATGATATGATTTTGTAGCGGACTTGCCACTGAGGCGGTAAAATTTAGTGAAGATCTTTTGGATGCCGTGAGTTTAATAACGAACATATTTGCCGGCGCTGAGATAAACATTGTTCGGCTGTAGGTTATGCCATTCAGCTCGAATTGAGAAGAATAAGTAGCTTTTTGCAAGTCAAGTTCGCGGGTGTAGGCGGTTGGCTTAACACCCTGTAGGTTTTGTTTAATTATCAGATTGCCAAGCGGCATATATGATTCCGTGTACATTCCCTGCATTTTTTTTGCAAGCGTATTGGCTTCGCTATAGTCTTCATTAATTAATAAAGCTTCGCGGATTTTTGGTAAGTATGATGCTGCACCCGGGTTTATACTCGGTTTGACCGGGCCACCACTGTACAGTGAACTTTCATTTAGCTGAATGAGATCTGAGTCTGCGCCACCGAAAATCATTGCACCCAAACGTCCGTTTCCTAACGGAAGTGCCTGTGTCCATTCTTTAGCTGGTTTATCGTACCATAGCCTCAGTTTTTCCTGCGAAAAACTTACGGAGATGGAGAAGAGCAATCCAATTGTGAGTACATATCTAAAATTCATATCGTTGTTGGTGTTATTTGGAATGAAAACATCTTAAAAGGCACAGTGAGCAATCAGAAAATTCAAATTTTCTCCCTGAATGAACAAACGTAGTTCCGACGCTAATATACAAACACAACTTAATTCTAAGCTCAAAATATGCATTAATACAAGTTGGAATAATAAAGCTATTCGGCGGGCATATGCAAATCAGCTTTGGCCGGTGGTTACAGTCAATTAATGCTGATGATGAAGAATGTTTCTAGCTATGAATGGTTCCGATCAAACATGTTAATCTTTAAAATTAACCACAGAATTAACAATTGCGATACATAGTGTTAAAAGTACACACCTAGTTTTGCGGAATGATAGCAACAGCTGATTAACCCTTTCACCTTGCCTAGGTGAAATTTAAAACTTACACCAAAATATAACTCAAGCCTTATTAAAAAAATCATTACTAACAATTAAAAGATGACATCAATTCTTCTTAAAGCGGGTATTAAACTTACCTGCAGACGATTACTTATGCCAATAGGATTACTGGCAATATGTAATTTTCAAACCTTGGCGGCAAGCCCTCACCTTAGTGTTCCGGTTGCTAAAAATAAGTTCGCTTTTACGGTAAGTGGTACTGTAACCGACGGGAATCAACTACCAATTCCGGGCGTTAGCGTTTACGATAAAAGAACCAGGAAAACAACCGTTACAGATGGCAACGGCAGATATTCCATAGCACTTGACGAAGCAGCAACACTCGTTTTTTCATTTGTTGGTTATGATACGCAGGAAATATCGGTTACGACAACCCGCACGTTAAACGTTTCGTTAAAAGAAAGTAGCAACACTTTAGATGAAGTGGTTGCAATTGGTTATCAAAAAATACGAAAATCGGATGTAACCGGGGCGATTAGCAGTGTTAAAGCTGCCGAGCTTAATTTAACATCGCCAACCGTTGGTCAGGCTTTGGTAGGTAAAGTTGCGGGTGTACAGGTTTCGCAAACCAGTGGTGCGCCCTATGCCGGAACTAAAATCAGGGTTCGTGGTATTGGTTCAATCAATGCAAGTTCAGATCCTTTGTACGTAATCGATGGTTATCCGGCAGGAAATAACGTTTCTATAAATCCTGAAGACATTGAAAGCATCGACATCCTAAAAGATGCGGCTTCTGCGGCGATTTATGGTTCGAGAGCTTCGGGAGGGGTAGTTTTGATTACAACTAAAAGAGGCCAGGATGGTAAAGGACGGTTTGAATACGATGTTCAGGCCGGCATTTCGCAACTGGCAAAAAAAGTTAAATTGCTGGATGCAAACCAGTTCATCCAACTCCTTATCGACGGCCGTAACAACGCCTATAAAGATTTATGGGTAAATTCTGGTAAAACATGGAACGATGCAATGTTTGGAGATAATAATGCAACACGTATTGCAAATGTTGGAAATGGAAGCAGCGTTAGTATCCCAGCCGATTTATATAACTTCTCTACGCAACAGGCAATTCCTGCAAAGTATAATACCGACTGGCAGGATGAACTTTACAGAAATGCGGCGTTTCAACGCCATAATCTTTCCTTTTCTGGTGGCAACAAAGATGTGAGGTATTTTATGAGCGGTGGTTACCAGAACAATGATGGTATCGTTACTAATACAAATCAAAAAGTAATCAACTTCCGGGCTAATATTGATGGAAACGTTAGCGAGCGCCTGCATGTGGGTGCAAATATGTCGTATACTCAAAACAACAACCGGGAGGTTCGCGAGGGGCGTTACGATTTAAGTCCGATGATGTCTGCCTTAATCTATCTTCCATACTTACCTGCGAGAGACGCTAATGGCAACCCGATTCAATTTGGTATGGCGTCATTGGCGTCGGTTTATGGTATCCAAAACCCGGAAAATCCTTTAGCAACTGTGGAGCAGCTAAAAATATCTAGAAAGGGCGACAGAAGCACTTATAATGCCAACGCCGCATACAAAATTCTGGACGGTTTAAGTTTTAAAGCAAATCTTGGTATGCAAACCTACAGTGAGAAATACGATTTCTACCTGCCAACAAGTTTAAGTAATGGGAACAATCCACCTTACTCAACAGCTTCGCTTGCTGCTGCTACCGCAATTGCGCAAAACTTAAAACAGATAGATCAACTGGCAGAGTTTACATTAAATTATAACAAAACATTTGGTAAACATAAAATTGATGTTTTGGCAGGTTATTCGGCTCAAAAAACAACGAGTGATTTAATTCGTGTTTCTGCCAAAGGCTTTCAAAATGATAATATAGGTGAGATAACGGACAAGGGTGCCGATGCAAGTTTTTTTGCGCTTGATAATGCTGCAAAATCAACCAATACATTGCTTTCTTACTTTGGCCGTTTTAGTTACAATTACGCCGGAAAATATTTTTTAACGGGTTCCTTTCGTCGTGATGGTTCTTCAAGGTTCGGACCATTAAATAAATACGGGAATTTTCCATCCGTTGCAGCGGGCTGGAGCTTATCAGAAGAAGAATTTTACAACAATTTTCTTGGCGAGCAGTCTACTGTTAAAATTAGAGCAAGCTGGGGTTTAAGTGGAAATAATAACATTCCAAACTACAGAACCCAACAGGAAATGAGTTCCCCGGGTGGGGTTGTTTTCGGTAACTCAATTTCGACTGCAATTTGGCCAAATGCTATTCAGGACGGAAGCCTGGGATGGGAATCAACCTCGCAATACAACTTCGGTGCCGATTTAGGTCTGTTTAAAAACCGAGTATCCGTTATTGCTAACTATTACCTAAGTTACTCGTACAATTTATTGTTTAATCAATCTATTTCTGCAATTTCTGGAACATCATCCATATTAACTAACCTTGCAGATAGTAAAATCCGCAACAAAGGCTTCGATGTGCAGGTTGATGGCAGAATTGTTCAAAAAGAGCATTTTACCTTTGGTTTAAGCGGCAATATCGCGGTTAACCGCAACAAAGTTTTAAATATGGGCGGAGCGAGCACAATTTTAACCAATGGCGCTGAACGTTCCTACCTAACGCACATCACCCAGGAAGGGCAGCCTGTTGGGATGTTTTATGGTTTCAAGGCCCTGGGTAGATTAACCGCAGATAATGTTGGCAAGGTAGCGCCTTCGGCATCGGCCACAAACCCGGCAAAAATCGGCGATTTGTATTTTCAGGATACAGATGGCAATGGTATTGTTAACGATGCTGATAAAACAGTAATTGGTACACCATATCCGAAATTCACCTACGGTTTTGCATTAAACACATCATATAAAACCATCGATTTAAGGGCGTCTTTCAACGGCTCTTACGGCAATCAGGTTTTGGATGGCCAGGACTATTATCTTTATAATTTCGAAGGTTCTGGCAACCAGTATGTAGACGTGTCCGACCGCTACAGGAATGAAGCAAACCCTGGAAGTGGTTTAAATTATCGTGCTTCGCGTGCAGGTACGCAAAGTAACAGTACGCGTTTGTCGTCATTCTACATTCAGGATGGTTCATATTTCAGGTGTACAAACATCACTTTAGGATATACATTCCCTAAAAGCCTGGCAACAACTTTGAAAGTGAGCAACGTTCGCGTTTACGCAAGCGTGGATAACGCGTTTACAATTACCGACTACAAAGGATACAACCCGGAAGTAGATTATAGCGGTGGTTCGAATTTAACGCCTGGCGTTGATTACGGAAATTATCCTTTAGCGAGAACTTATAATGTTGGTGTAAAATTGACTTTCTAGAATTTAACAAAATGAAAAAATATACTTTAATTCCCGCTTTATGCATCGCTGTTTGTTTCAGCTCGTGCAAAAAAGAATTTTTACAGCAAACAAACCCAAATGCGGTAATCGTCGACAACTAATTTAAATCTGAAAACGACGTATTGCTGGCTGTAAACGGCGCATATCAATCTTTGCGAAGCAGCAACACCATGGGCGAAAACAGCGGACTATTTACTGATGAACGTTCGGACGATGCAGGCCGTAATGATAACCAGAGTAACGCAGGTGAACCGTTTCAGTTTAATGATTTTTCTTTACTTCCCAGTAATTCATACCTGAAAAGCCATTGGCTTGCGCTTTATCAATCTATAACAAGAAGTAATGTAATCCTGTCTAATATCGACAAGGCGACCTTCACAACGGCCGCAAATAAAAATATTTACAGTGCAGAAGCAAAATTTATCAGGGCGATAATGTATTTTGAACTGGTTAGAAAGTGGGGGCCTGTGCCTTTGGTAACTAAACAGCTTACTACTACCGAAGAAATAGCTGCAAGTACATTCAGGGTATCCGAAGCAGAGGTATATGCACAGATTGTAGCCGATTTGAAAGATGCATTGAATAGCGACTTGCCTAACTTTCAGCCTGTTGCTGGCATTGGTCGTACGTCTAAAGCGGCTATTAATGCCTACTTAGGCAAAGTATATTTAACAATGGCTGCAACGCTGCCTGCCAACAAAACTGAAAACCTCGCCAGCGCAAACACTTATTTGCTCGCCGCTTATAACATGCGGGGGTTCGGCAGTTTATCAGAAATTCCGTATGCGGATGTGTTTGATGTTGCAAAAAAATCTACCTGCAAAGAACTGATTTTTCAGATTTCTTACAAACAGGGCGATTTAAATTACAGCTCAAGCATTGCGGCGAATAATCAGGCCAGAGGAGAATCTATAAATTCGTTAAAGGTTGCTACCGGAATTGGTGGTAATGTTAAGGCAGATTTAATCAACGAATACGAAAGCGGTGATTTACGGAAAGATTTTTCTGTAAAGTTTGCAAATGATGCTAACGTTAAAGATTGGTTCATCACCAAATTCCGCGATGCAAGTGCTGCAGCAACGGTTAATGGCTATGGTGGCAATGATTGGATAATGATGCGCTACGCCGATGTAATTTTGATGCTTGCTGAAGTTGCTAATTTGCAGGGAAATGATGCGCTTGCCGCACAATACCTTGACATGGTGAGGGCACGAGCCGGAAGACCGCTTTACGCAGTTGCTAAAACCGATCCTTTGTACGCCGCTAATTATCCGACAATGAAATTGGCAATTCTGCACGAAAGACGCGTTGAACTTGCTTTTGAACACCACCGGTGGTTCGATTTAATTAGAAATTTCTCTGCTACAGAATTAGTAACCTATCTAAAAGCCAAGCCTCAGGCTTTCTATGGCATTGCAAAACTTGCTAACGTTTCTACAAAAGATCGTTACTTTCCAATTCCGTTTGATGAAGTGAAACTAGATCCAGCGAAGATGTATCAAAATCCTGGCTACTAATTTAAATTGAATTGATGCTTAATGGCGACTGATCTTCAGTCGCCATTTTTAACTTTTAACCAACACTAAATGAAACAATACACGAAGAAGATATTTGTTGTTTTAATTTTTTCAACGGCATTATTTTCGGCAAATGCGCAAAATCCATCCGCAAAACTTGCCGCAGTTTTTAATGGTAATAATAAGCGTATTTTAGTTGCAGCGCACCGCGGCGATTGGCGGAATGCACCTGAAAATTCTATGCAGGCGCTTTTAAATTCCATCGAAAAAGGTTTCGATATTATGGAACTCGATGTTAAAATGACCAGAGACAGCCAGATGGTGGTGATGCACGACAACACGATAGACAGAACGACAAACGCAAAAGGGAAGGTAAGTGATTACACGCTCGATGAGATACTAAAATTTAAGCTTAAAAATGGCTTGGGGAGGGTTACAACGCATTCTATTCCGACAATGAAAGATATGATGTTGGCTGCGAAAGGTAAAATTATCATTAACGTTGATAAGGGTAACGATCACCTAAAGCAAGTTTTCCAGATACTTACCGAAACAGGAACTTTGAGCCAGGCGATAGTAAATGTTGGTGACAATGTTGATTATGCTAAGCTAAAAAAGGATGAAAATGTACCAGAGCAAGCATATTTGATGGTAGTTGTAAACATGAAACGAAATGATTTTGCTGCCATTGCCAGCAGTTATTTGCCTAACATGCGAAGCATCATTCAACCAATTTTTGATACTGATTCTCTTGAAAGCATTAATGCAATACCACAAATTGCCAAGAAACAGGTTGTTTGGTTAAACAGTCTTTGGCCATCACTTAATGGTGGACATGATGATGACCGGGCTGTTGAGCAAAACCAGAAAAAGGAAAGCTGGGGTTGGCTAATTGAAAAAAAGCCGTCAATTTTGCAAACAGACAGGCCAAGTGATCTACTCTTCTATTTAAAAAAAGCTGGCTTACACAGCAACTGATTTCAGATGGTGCTGAATTGTTAACCGAGCCATGAAGCAACAAATTAAAGGCCTAAACTAGTAAAGCAATTCAAAATAAAGCACAAACAAACTTTTGCCTGGATTCTAAGGAGTCACTTTTGTGCCTCCTTTTTTATTGGAATTTGATATCCGCGATGCGGAAAAAGCATTTTAATTTAAGCATATGTGGTTGATGTTAAGTTAATATTCAGTTTCGATTCTTAAATGCCTATTCTCTTAATATTCAATTTAAATAGCTTGGTTATTTTAACAATTTAATAACCCTGGCTAACCAAAATGCTAACGCACCCGGGTGATCTTTGTGGCGCAGTGAGCATTTCATCTACGGTATGCTCAACTGCGTAATCCAAACATTCATAACAAATCATTCATGAAACAAAACTACAAATTCCATTATTTGTCTTTTATTGCAAAATGGCAATGTTTTACCGCATTGTTATTTTTCCTTTCATTTAGTCTTTTTGCACAAAACGTAAAAAATGTTACCGGTAAGGTTGTTGATGAAAGCAATCAGGCTGTTCCTGGCGTAACCATTCGGATTAAGGGAAGCAACAGCGGAACCTCTACAAATGCAGATGGTATTTACAACATTCAGGCAAAAAGTACAGATGTTATTACCTATTCTATGCTGGGCGGATTAACAAAGGAAATTGCAGTTGGAAACCAGACAACGATTAATGTAACGCTAATGCCCGACAATCAAACTTTGAAAGATGTGGTTGTCATCGGTTACGGTACGGCGAATAAGAAAGATTTAACCGGCGCCGTTACTTCCATTAAAGCCGAAGAATTTAATCAGGGCGTGTTGGTCAATCCGGCGCAATTGTTACAAGGAAAAGTTGCTGGCTTAAACGTTACAAAAAGTGGCGACCCAAATGCAAAGCCATCAACCATTTTGCGTGGTCCATCTACCTTAAGAGAAGGAGCCGCACAGGAACCATTCTATGTTATTGATGGCGTTCCGGGTGCTTCAATCGATTTGCTTGCACCTTCAGATATCGAAAATATCGACATTCTGAAAGATGCATCTTCTACAGCAATTTATGGTTCGAGAGCTGCAAACGGCGTTATAATTGTTACCACCAAAAGATCCAAAAACGGACAGGCCCGCCTATCGTATAGTGGTTATGCCGCGGTAGAAAAAGTTTCGAAAAAGTACGACATGCTTTCAGCACCAGAGCTGAGACAATATTTAGCCGATAACAAACAAACCTTAAATGCGGTTGATGATGATGGTTCTGATACGAACTGGCAATCGCTGCTGGAACGCACAGGCTATTCGCAAAACCACAACTTGTCTTACGGGGGCGCCGGACAATCATCAGATTATGGTGCAAGTGTAAACTACCTCGATAACAAAGGCATTTTAAAAAATACATCGTTAAAAAGAACTGTAGTTCGGGCTTACCTCAATCAAAAGTTTTTTAATGATAGGTTAAAGTTAGGCTTAACGATTACCAACAGTAATTCGAAAAGTTCAGACATTTACCAATCTCAGGCCTTGCCAAATATGCTTTTCTATTTGCCAACGGTTAGTCCTTTTAATACTGATGGTACTTACAAGGAAAACTACAACCGTACCGGAAGTGGAACAAGAAACCCCTTATCAATTGTAGATAATAATGCAATTGCTAACCTGAACAATAAAACGTTAATTAATGGAATGGCCCAGGTAAACATTATCGATGGTTTGAAATTTACAGCAAGCGTTTCATCACAAAGAGACCAGAATAATTACAGCACCTACCTAAACAGCCAATCTGGTTTAGCCAGAGGTGTTAACGGGCAGGCGCAAAAAATCGATGTGCTGAATAAAAGTCAGGTGTTGGAAGGCTATTTTAACTACGATAAAACATTTGGAAAACACAGTTTAAAACTACTTGGTGGGTACTCCTGGCAGGAAGACAGAACCAATGACGGTTTTGGTGTAACGACACAAAATTTTTCTAATGATAACTTAGGTTACAATAACCTTTTTCTCTCTAACCCAACTTTACTATCGCAAATTGCGTTTAACAATGCGCCAATTTCTACGTTGAGGTTGATATCTTACTACGGCAGGGTTCAGTACAACTATAACGAGCGGTATTTGTTCCAGGCATCGTTAAGGGATGATGGTTCCTCGGCTTTCGGAAGAAACAATCGTTGGGGTTTATTTCCGGCAGTTTCTGCAGGATGGAGAATCATCAGTGAAGATTTTATGCAGGCGGTTCCGGTAATCAGTGATTTAAAACTTCGTGCAGGCTACGGTGTATCAGGTAACAGCCTGGGCTTTGATGCGTTTTCATCTTTACTAATTTATGGAACGCTTTCAGGCAGTAACAAATTTCTAAATAACGGCAACATCAGTAATGCAATTGGGCCGGTAAGAAATGAAAACCCCGATTTAAAATGGGAGAGTACTGCAACCACAAACATTGGTTTAGATTTCGGTTTATTTAAAGACAGGATTACCGGTTCCTTAGATTTTTATGTTAAACAAACCTCCGATTTAATCTACGACCGTTACGAGGTTTCTACCACTCAGTTTTTCCTTCCAACCATTACCGCCAACGTAGGTAAAATTAAAAACACTGGTATTGAGCTTTCATTAAATGCAGTTGCTGTGAAAACCAATAATTTCAGGTGGACAACTTCGCCAAATATCGCACACAATAAAAACGTTGTTCAGACGCTGTCTGATGATTTTTATAAAATTGCTGCCATTCAAACAGCACAGTTAGGTGGAAAAGGACAATCTGGAAACTACAGTCAGCTAATTCAGCCTGGCTTTGCGCTGGGTACATTTAATTTATGGAATTATGCTGGTAAAAATGCTGCAGGCGTGAGTACATACATAAATGCTGCCGGACAAACCATTGCTACACAACCTTTAACAACCGATGCAAAAATTGCTGGCGATGCACAACCGAAATTAATTTATGGCTGGGCAAACAGTTTTAGCTACAAGAACTGGGATTTAAACTTTTTAGTTCGCGGGGTATTGGGAAACAAAATTTTGAATGCTACAGCAGCATCGTTAAATAATCCTGCTGATGCAAAGCTGCAAAATATACCAAGGTTTACTGTGGGCGAATCGTTCAACGATATAAATGCTTACCTGATTTCTGATCGTTTTCTTGAAAGTGGTTCTTACCTGCGGTTAGACAATGCAACACTTGGCTACACCATAAAACCTAAAACACCTTCAATTAAAGCGGTAAGGCTCTATGTTACTGCTAACAATCTGTTTGTAATTACAAATTACAGCGGTATCGACCCCGAAATTAATATTGGTGGTTTAACGCCGGGAATTGATAACAATAACTATTATCCAAAAACAAGAACTTTCAGCTTCGGTGTAAGCGCATCATTCTAAAAAATACAAAAATGAAAAAATATATTATTCTGTTTAATATTCTTGCATGTTTAATGATTTTCGAATCATGTAGCAAATTAGACGTCGATGTAGAATCGCAGTATGTGAAAGATAATTTTCCATATACCAATTCAGATTATGCAGCACTTTATGGCACGATGTATTCCAACCTTTCGTCGCAATATGGCGTACCTTACTGGAGAATGCAGGAGCTTTCTACCGATGCGGCAATTATTCCGGCCCGGGATGGTAACTTTGATGATGGCGGCCAGTATCGTCAGCTTCATTACCACACCTGGACAATAGACCACCCTAACGTTAGGGACATTTGGCAATGGGGTTTTGGTGGCATCAATAACTGTAACCGTTTAATTAACCTAACCAATGAATCGTCAGTTTCTGCTGCTTCAAAAGCAAGTAGTTTAGCTGAAGTAAAGGCCATGCGGGCCTTGTATTATTATTTTATGATGGATTTATATGGTAATGTCCCGATTATTGATTCATTTCCTGTAAGCACGCTTCCGGGCAACCAATCACGCGATAAGGTATTTGATTTTATTGAGAAAGAACTTCTGGCCGTGGTTGCCCAGCTTCCTGTAAAAGATAATAATAACCGGGTTTTGGTTTATGGCAGGCCAACACAGGCAATGGCTTATGCTTTGCTCGAAAAAATGTATTTAAATGCAGAAGTATACACCGGAAAACCAAGATACCAGGATGCTGTGGTAATGGCTGATAACATTTTGAAAAACAGCAATTATGCGCTAGACACAAAATACAGCGATATTTTTGATGTTAATAACGGTCCGCAAATAAACGAAACAATTTTCGCAGTTCCATATGATCAGCAGATTCCTGGAAATCAGATCACAAGGTTTGGTTTTTACCCGGCGCTGGCGGCAGCTTACGGCATAAACGTTGGTTTTAGTATTGCAATGAGCACCACACCCGAATATTATAACCGCTTTAATTTAACCAATGATATTCGCAACAGTTTCTGGTTAATCGGTAAGCAATATGCGCCAGATGCAAATCGCAAGCCAGATTTAACGAAGCCGATTTTAGTAGCTGGTACAACAAACCAAATAGAAATTACGCCAGATTTAATTCTGAAACCCGGTAAACCTATGGATTTAGGCAACGCAGTTGCCGACCAGGCAAAGGGTGTGCGTTCGGTAAAATATTGGCCAGATGTAAATGCCATCCAGGCAACCAGGTTAAGCGGCAACGATATGCCACTTCTACGCCTTGCCGATGTAATTTTGATGAAAGCGGAAGCCATTTTAAGAGGTGCAACAGCAACTTCAGTAAATGGTGAACTTCAAACGCCAATGGTATTGGTAAATAAAGTGCGAAACCGTGCCGGCGCTGCGAGCGCATCAACAGTAACTTTAAGTACTTTGCTTGATGAGCGGGCACGTGAGTTTAGTTGGGAGGCCTGGAGAAGGAATGACTTAATCCGTTTCGGACAATTCGAAACTGAATATCCACTTCCAAATGATGTACTTTTTATGAATAAAGACGTTACCAGAAGAATTTATCCAATTCCAGCAAACGAGCTTAAGCTTAATTCAAACCTGAAACAAAATCCTGGCTACTAATATTTTTAAACTTCAACTATGAGATTGATTACCTGTGTTGGTTTATTGCTGGTGCTGCCTGCAATTGCCTTAATCGCGAAAAAGGAAGATTTACCGATAAACCAGATACAAGTTATCGGCTCACATAACAGTTATAAACAAGCCATTAATCCTGCGCTGTTTAATGTTTTGAAAGCGCAGGATACATTGGCAGCCAACAGCCTGGATTATGATCATATTCCAATGCCGGAGCAGTTGGAAATGGGTTTAAGAAATCTCGAAATTGATGTATATGCCGATGCTAAAGGTGGAAAATATGCTCATCCTGCGGGCTTTGAGCGTGTAAAAGGACAGCCAGCGTTTGATAAAGATGGCGAAATGGAAAAGCCGGGATTTAAGGTTCTGCATGTGCCTGATCTTGATTTCAGGTCGTCGGCACTCACGTTAGCCATTGCCTTGCAGCAGCTTAGAAAATGGTCGGAAGCTAATCCTGAACACAGTCCGGTTTTTATTACGCTGGAAGTTAAAGACGATTCGATAAAAAGAAAAGGGTTTACACAACCGGAAATGTTCACAGGAAAAACTTTCGATGGGTTGGATTCTGTTATTATGGCAAATCTGGGTAAAGGTCACGTTTTGAATCCTGATTTGATTCGTGGAAATTACAAAACCCTGGAAGCAGCGGTTCTTGCTAAAAACTGGCCCAAAATGAGTGAGGCGAAAGGCAAATTCCTTTTTATTCTTGATGCTAAAGGAAGAAAACTAAGCACCTACATAAAAGATCATCCGTCGCTAAAAGGAAGAACAATGTTTGCAAATGCCGAAGCCGGCACCCCGGAGGCTGCGCTTATGATTAGAAATGATCCCTTTGATGAGCAAATTCCAAATTTAGTTCGTAAAGGGTACATCATCAGAACCCGAGCTGACGCAGATACAAAACAGGCCAGGACAAATGATCGCAGGGATTTTGAAGCAGCCTGCAATTCAGGCGCTCAAATTATTACAACCGACTATTATAAAAAGAGCACGCATTTTCCATCAGAATATGTAATCAGCTTTGCTGATGGAAAATATTTTAGAGCAAACCCATTATTTAAAAGATAGAGAACATGAACAGACGATCGTTATTAAAAGGCAGTTTGCTAACTGGATTGGGCTTGCCCTTTATTGGCTTAAATGATATTGCGGCAAAGCAACTTTCACATAATAAAAAAGCCAAAAACATCATCATGATGGTTAGCGATGGCATGAGCATTGGCACATTAAATATGGCAGATTTGTACTCAAACCGCATTTTGGGCAAGAGCAGTAAATGGCTTGGTTTGTACCGGGATAATAAAGCTGTTCGTGCCTTAATGGATACCGCTTCGGCAAGTTCGCTCGTTACCGATTCTGCTGCGGCAAGTTCATCATGGGGTGGGGGTATTAGGGTAAGAAACGGCGCACTTAATGTGGGTGTAAATGGCGAGAAGCCTCAGCCAATTCTTCAAAAATTTAAAGAGAAAGGTAAAAAGGTAGGCTGCGTAACCACAGTGCCGGTTACACACGCAACTCCTGCCGGTTTTTGCATTAATATTGATAACCGGGGCGGACAGGATGTTATTGCAGAGATGTATCTGAATTTAAAATTTGATGTGATGATGGGCGGCGGGCACAAGTATTTTGGCGAAAAAAGGGCCGGTGGCAACCTGATTCCAAAATATTTGACGGCTGGTTACAAAGTTGCCGAAAACAGAGATGAGATGCTGGCGTTGGATAAATCTAAACCTGTTTTAGGTTTATTTGCAGAAGATGGATTACCTTATGAAGTGGACCGGATGCATGATCAGGCGCTAATGAAGTCGACACCAACTTTAGCAGAGATGACCATGAAGGCCATTGAATTGATGAAAGACAATAAAGATGGTTTTGCTTTGCAGGTTGAAGGTGGAAAGGTGGATTGGGCAGCGCATTCCAATGATGTTAGTGGGTTAATTTTCGATCAGCTTGCTTTTGATGAGGCTGTTGGAAAAGTAATAGAATTTGCTGAACAAGATGGAGAAACACTGGTCATCATTACCACAGACCACGGCAACTCAAATCCGGGTTTATTCTATGCCGATGAGGCCAATAGAAAATTCGATTCCCTTCAAAACTTTAAACACAGCAATACCTGGTTACTGGCTCAGCTTAATCAATCTTTTGGAGAGCAAAAAATAATAGATTTGATAAAAGAAAACCAGGGTTTTGAGATGAAACCAGACGACGTAAAGTCGTTGTTAGTGCATTTTAAGGAAATTGTTCCCGGGCAGCTTTACAATGAATCGAATTTACCATTTTATGAATATGGAAAAATTCTGGGGAAATATACAGATGTTCAGTGGGCTGGCATGAACCATACCGGTGATTACGTTGAACTTACGATGTTTGGGCCGGGAGCAGAAAATCTTAAACCATTTATAAAGAACTATGAACTTCATAACTTTATGCTTAAAGCTGCTGAAATGCCGGAAAGTTTCATCGTGAAATCTTCAACGATATAGAAGCAATTAATTGATGTTTTCCAGCCTTAGGAAGGGCATTTTAAAAAAGAATCAGACATAATGTATTCTAAATTTATATACATTTCATTCATTACGATTGCACTATTTTTCGTAACTGTTGAGGATGGAATTAGTCAGGAAGTAACCAATCCTCCGAAAATTACAAATCCTAATGGCCTTTGGCTTAAAGGGGATTTACACGTACACTCCAGGCACAGCACCGAATCCTCAAATAATTCTGTGGCTAAAATTATTAATTTTTCGAAATCGGTAGGCATGGATTATTTGTGCATTACAGATCATGATAATCATGTAAATGGCGATGTTGCGCATCACACCTGGGCCGATCCTGAATTTAAATCAGATTCTCTGCTACTATTATTCGGTGCGGAATGGACCACCACACGGGGACATGGCAATGTTTTCTCCGACAAACCTTACAACCACCAGCGTTTGTATGACATCAGAGATGCGAGGGACGTTAATATCGCGAAGGTTAAAAATTCACTCGGCGTACACTTGTCGGCAAATCATCCCAGCGGTAAAGACAATTTTGGATTTTCTTATGATTTGGTACAGTCGATAGAGGTTTGGAATTCTGCTGTTTGGGCAAAGAACGCCAACGCTATCATGATATGGGATGATATGCTTTCTTCAGGAAGGATGATGACCGGAAGAGGTGGGAGTGATGCACACCACGGTAAGCCAACCGGAACAGAGCAACCCACATCAAATACGCCACAAGCTGAATATAATTATGTTGGAACGCCGACGACCTGGGTTTTTGCAAAACGCAGGGATTTAGCCTCGGTAATCGATGCATTAAATCATGGAAACGTCTCGGTGAGTTCAAATCCATTTTCACCGCGTGTCGAATTTTATGCCGATGCGAATAATGACGGAAATTTTGAAATGATGATGGGCGATAATGCGGTTTCGAACGGTAAACAAATAAATTTTCAAGTGCAATTATCAGGCAACTCACTGCCAGATGAAACGTATACGATAACGATAATTAAAAACGGTAGAAAATTAAATGCTTTCCAGGTAAAAGGTAAAGTTCCAGCTGTCAAATTCACGGATACACCAGAACTAAAAGGCCGTACCTACTACCGCGTTACTGTTGAGGGACAAAATACACCTTATCCGCAGGTGCCAAAATCAATGTCGTTAAGTGAAAAGATGGTGGCGCTTTCAAACCCAATTTACTTTAACTTTGATCCAAAGTTTTAAGCCGAACAGGCTTTAAAATGCCTTGTTTTGCCATAATATCCATTTGCTTTTAATACAAAAACTAATGAAACTTTCTTTCTTACCATATTTGGTTGTACTTTTTCTGTTTGCGGCAGTAAGCAGCGCACAAACAATTAAGGTTACGCATGGGCATAGTCACAACGATTATCATCAGAATATTCCGCTTCTCCAGGCTTACTATTCGGGCATGGGCTCTATCGAGGCCGACGTATTTTTAAAAGACAATGAGCTATCGGTAGCTCATGAACCTGCTGAAATTAAAGCGGGCAAAACGCTAACTAAGTTGTATTTGTCGCCACTTGCAGAACTTTACAAGGATAACGGAAACCATGCATTTAAAAATACAGCGCAGAAACTTCAGTTGGTAATAGATATTAAACAGGATCATCAAAATGTATTGAAAAAACTGATAAGTGAGTTAGCGCCATTTGGTGATGTTTTCAATGCTGAAAAAAATGAAAACGCAATCAGGATTGTAATCAGTGGAGATATGCCTGTACCTGCCAACTTTGAAAACTGGCCTCCATTTATTTATTTCGATGGCCGGCCCGAAACAAAGTATACTGCCGAGCAATTTAAACGGGTTGCAATGATAAGCCAGGACATTAAAAAATATACCGTTTGGAATGGAAAAGGTGTGCCAACACCAACAGATTATGCAAAGTTAAAACAAGTGTTAACCGCTGCACATGAGGCTGGAAAACCCTTTCGCTTTTGGGGAACAGCTGACAATCCGAATACCTGGCTGGTATTAAGTCGCCTTGGTGCCGATTGGCTAAATACCGACCATCCGGAAAAGCTTGCCGAATTTTACAGCAACCAACAAAAGCTCAGTTACACCAACCCACAGCCATATCCGGTTTACACACCAAGCTATCGAAGTGATGATAAAAAAAGTCGCGTTAAAAACGTTATTTTATTAATTGGCGATGGAATGGGGCTGGCACAAATTCATGCAGGTTTGATAGCTAACCATGGCGATTTAAATTTAAGCAGGTTCAAAAGTATTGGCTTCTCAGAAACCGCCGCCGCCAATTCTGATAACACCGATTCGGCAGCTGGCGCCACGGCGATGGCTACCGGTAAAAAAACGAATAACCGTTTTATTGGCATGGATGCCAATGAGCAAAGGTTAACCAATTTGGTAGATACCCTTGCCCATTTTGGAATGAAGAGCGGCATTATCAGCGTTGGCGACATCACCGATGCAACTCCGGCAGCCTTTTATGCGCACCAGACAGAGCGGACAATGAGCAACGCTATTGCTGCAGACCTTCAGCAATCGAAGGTTTCTGTTCTAGTCGGTTCTAACCAGGATGCTTTTTTTAAAAACAAAGACAATAGTTTGATGGATAAACTAGCTAAATCTGGTTTCAAGCTAAATACAGATTTGGAAAGTTTCGTTAAGCAGGTAGCTGGCAAACAGTTGGTTTTGTTGCCCAAAGAAGCTACAAGCTCGGTATTAAAAGGCCGTGGTGATGTTTTGAAGCAATCACTTAATAAAACCATCGAAATTTTAAGCGAAAATAAAAATGGCTTTTTCATTATGGCTGAAGCAGCGCAAATTGATCATGGCGGCCATTCAAACGATTTGCCTGTTGTAGTTACCGAAATGCACGACTTTGATAAAACAATCGAAGCTGCACTCCGTTTTGCAGATAAAGACGGCGAAACGCTCGTTATTGTTACTGCCGACCATGAAACTGGTGGCCTGACCCTTTTAGATGCAGACACGCGAAACGGGCAGATAACCGGACATTTTAGTACAGACGATCATACAAATATTATGGTACCCGTTTTTGCTTACGGGCCTAAATCTGCGATATTCAAAGGTGTCTATCAAAACAATGAAATTTTTTACAAAATACTTTCGGTTCTTTCAGCTCCTAAAAACAGCGGGAAAAAGTGATATAATTTACCGTTAATTGAGGGAAGGATTAGGCGGAAAGTTGGCAAAAGTTGATTAGACAGCAACCATACTTTTTCTGTCGGAGAACGTTCAAATGAACTTATCTCTAAAAGTAAAACCCTGCTAATCGTGCGATTGCAGGGTTTTATACGTTTTGATAGTCTTTGATGTGATCCCGCTGGGATTCGAACCCAGGACCACTACATTAAAAGTGTAATGCTCTACCAGCTGAGCTACGGAATCAATTTAAAAGAGACGTTTAATCGTTTCCTTTAAAGTGGTGCAAATATAGGGTTATGATGTATCTGGTGCAAATAAAAAACAGTGAAATATTCTACATTACTGATTTATAGGGCAATTAATTTATTTCGACTAAAATTTCCGGTATAGAAGGCATTAATTTGAAATTGTTCGCGGCACCTTTAAACTGTTTTTTAATTGAATTTACCTTCCCACACCATATTAGTTAAACCTTTTTTCAATTGTCTCTAATTTTAACTGGTCAACCTATGCTGGTTTTGAAGTTAAAATTACGCAAACGTTTGTTGCTTAAAAAGATGAATTATTTGTTTAGTTTGGCGGTATCAACCAAACCAAACAATTCATGGCAACTACTCAAAAAGATCAGAACTATGGCTTTGCGCTATTTATTATCTGCATTCTGTTTTTCATTTTCGGCTTTATCACCTGGGCCAATAGCCAGCTCATCCCTTACTTAAAAATCGCTTGTCAGCTTACAAGTACCGAATCGTATTACGTGGCTTCTACTTTCTTTGCAGCTTATTTTGTAATGTCAATTCCCTCATCTTATGTCTTAAAATTTACCGGCTTCAAAAACGGCATGTCGGTCGGTTTGTTTGTTATGGCTCTTGGCGCCGCAATCTTTATCCCTGCAGCATATTCAAGAAGTTTCCCAACATTTTTAATTGGGTTATTTGTAATTGGAAGCGGTTTGGCTTTACTTCAAACTGCATCAAACCCCTACGCTGCGGCAATTGGGCCTAAGGAAAGTGCTGCCAAAAGAATCAGCATCCTGGGTATTTGTAATAAAATCGCGGGCATCATGGCGGTTTATGCTTTGGGCAGCATCATACTCAAAGATAGCGATGCTTTTGAGGCAAGTTTAAAAACGATGAATGATGCGGCAAAGAATCTAGCCCTTAATCAACTTGCTGAAAAAGTTGTTGTGCCATACATCGTTATTGCAGCATCTTTTGCGCTGGTGGGTATACTATTGCTGGTTATTAAACTTCCGGCAGTTGATGAAGCAGACGACTCACTAATTCTTGAAGGTGATCCGCAGAGTAGTTTTAAAGGCGTTAAGGAAAAAACAGTTCTGAATTTTCCACATTTAATAATTGGCGTACTGGCCTTATTTTTCTATGTCGGCATGGAGGTGATTAGTTACGATACTTTCGCTGCATTTGGTACGCATTTGGGTTATTCGCTTGATGTGTCTAAAAGTTTCGCAACTTACACCGGTTATGGCTTGCTGCTTGGCTATACTGTTGGCATTGTATCGATTCCAAAGCTTATTTCACAACGAAACGCTCTTGTAATTTCCTGTGTTCTCAGCATACTCCTTGTCGTTTTAGTGATGATGATAAAATCAAACCCTGATTTTGTGAGTTTGAATTTAGCTGGTTAAATCATGCAGATTCCTAGTCACCCGGCAGTGTGGATTTTTGCACTCCTGGGCTTTTCCAATTCGGTAATGTGGCCGGCAATTTTTCCTATGGCAATTGATGGATTGGGCAAATTTACAAAAATTGGGTCTGCTTTGCTTGTTATGGCTATTGTGGGTGGCGCCATACTGCCACCAGTTTACGGTTATGTATCAGAAAAAATTGGAAGTGCCCAGCAAGCATACGTAATTATGATTCCGGCATACCTGTTCATTTTATATTTTGCTGTGAGTGGTTATAAACTTGGTAAAAAGGCATGATAGATTTGCTGAGATTTTCCATTGCGGGTAATTTTCAGTTAATTTGAGCAATCATTTACAACACGAATCGGCTAAACCCGCTTGTGTTTATAAATCACAATCCATAAATGAACAAAGCTATTTTTCTCGACCGTGACGGCGTTCTGAATCACGAAATATACGATTACATCTGTCGCGTTGAAGATTTTAAAATATTAGATTACCAGATTCCGGTTCTGAAAAGATTTTATGATGAAGGCTATCTGTTAATTGTTATCACAAATCAGGGTGGCATTGCGCTAAAGCGATATACCGAACAGGAGCTGGCCATTATGCACCAAATGCTAAGAAATGCTTTTGTAGCAAAGGGCGCAGATATTGCCGGCTTTTATTATTGCCCGCACCACCCAACAGTTGGTGGCGAATGCAAATGCCGTAAACCTAAATCGGGGATGATTTTAGATGCGATAGATATGTATGATATCGACCCGGCATTATCGGTTATGATAGGCGATAAGCCAAGGGATGTTGAGGCCGCAAATGGGGCAGGGGTTAAGGGAATCTTGATTGAGCCTGATGAGCAAATTGATTACGAAACAGTGAAGAACGTACTAGCTTCGTAAAAGTAAGATAAAAAAAATGCCTTAAACTTTATAGCTTAAGGCATTTTTTGAAATATTGTATTTAGTTATTTACCGGCCGCCTTAGCATGGTCTGCCAGGAAGGTAGCTAAACCGCTATCCGTTAGCGGGTGTTTCAACAAGCCAACAATTGCAGCTAAAGGTGCTGTAATAACGTCGGCACCCAATTTTGCGCAGTTTACAATGTGTAACGGTCCGCGGATTGATGCAGCTAAAATTTGAGTTTCGTAACCGTAGTTATCAAAAATTGTCCTGATGTCTTCAATAAGTACAAGTCCATCACTCGAAATATCGTCTAAACGACCTAAAAATGGCGAAACGTAGGTTGCACCGGCTTTCGCTGCCAATAAAGCCTGACCAGCTGAAAAAATTAGTGTGCAATTTGTTTTTATTCCTTTTGATGAAAAGTATTTTATCGCTTTAACGCCATCCTTAATCATGGGAACTTTCACAACGATTTTTGGGTTAAGTGCCGCAAGAGCTTCGCCCTCTTTAACAATTTCGTCGAAAGTTGTCGAGATTACCTCAGCGCTAACGTTATTGTCAACAATATCACAAATCGCCTTGTAGTGGTTAATTACATTCTCATCACCCGTAATACCTTCTTTAGCCATTAAGCTAGGGTTAGTAGTTACGCCATCTAAAATGCCTAAATCTTGCGCTTCCCTGATTTGATCAAGGTTTGCTGTGTCGATAAAAAATTTCATGGTTATAAATTCTTAAATATTTGAGTTTATGATTCAACCCTGAAGAATTTAATTCCCCCTTCAGGGGATTAAGGGAAAAGAAAAAAAAGGGCAAGCACCTTCTATCGCACCGCTACAACCTTCTACCCTTGCTGCGTTCCCACCCTGGGGGAGTTCAAAGGGAGCTGGTCGTAAAAGACTTGCCCGCCACAAAGGTAGAAAAAGATGTTGTTTCGCAAAATGCATTTTTCTAATTTTTTAGTCATTAATGCTATATCATTGATTAGTAAATTGATAAAATTCATTTTCTGATGCTATAACAGAAATTACAGGAGCAAACGAAAATAATTAATATGGTAATTTTATTCATTTATAAAATTTACATTCATTATTAAATATAGACGTAAATCGGTTTAGCTTTTAAAATTGATTTTTAGAACGATTTTAAATAAATATTGGCTTTATGATTTTATTAATTTATCGGGTCCATCGTTATCGAAATTTTAATTTAGTTAGTTATTATTGCTTTATGGCTAAAATTATTCTAAAAATGGTGTCAATCCTGTAATCTCGTCTTTCTTTTTTGTATCTTAGTGTTTCCTATACACTAACAACTAACGAGCAAAGAATGGAACCAAACAGTGGATTGTACAATGCGCAATTTGAACACGACGCCTGCGGCATCGGGTTTGTTGCGCATGTGAAAGGGCGAAAATCGCATCAAATAATCTCCGATGCACTTACTATTTTAGAGAATCTAGATCATAGAGGGGCATGTGGGGCCGAACCAAATACAGGCGATGGTGCAGGTATTATGATTCAGATTCCGCACGAATTTTTTTACGACGAGTGCCTCAAGGCAGGCTTTAGCCTTCCAGCAACCGATAACTATGGTGTCGGCATGCTTTTTATGCCAAAAGATATTCGTTCAAGAGAAGAATGCAGAGAGCTTATATATCGGGCTGCAGAGAAACTTGGACTGGAAATTTTAGGTTTTAGAAAGGTAGAAACCGATACCAATGACATCGGAAATATGGCGCTTTCGGTAGAACCGGAAATTGAACAGGTATTTATTGCCCGTCCTTACGCAGTTAATCCAGGTGCAGATTTTGAACGAAAGCTTTACATCTTTAAAAACTATCTGATAAAGTTAATCACCAACACGGTCCACGGTGGCAAAGATTTTTATATTGTTTCGCTCTCTGCGCAAACCATTATTTATAAAGGGCAGTTAACATCACTGCAGGTGCGCACTTATTTTACTGATTTAAGTGATAAGCGGGTTGTTTCTGCGCTAGGACTTGTCCATTCACGCTTTGCTACCAACACTTTTCCTTCCTGGAGGCTTGCACAACCATTCCGTTTTATAGCGCATAATGGTGAGATAAATACTTTACAGGGAAATTTAAACTGGTTCAGAGCTGGCGTTAAATCTTTTGCATCGGCATACTTTACCCCCGAAGAGTTAGATATGTTACTTC
This sequence comes from Pedobacter sp. AC464, assembly GCF_979253075.1. Lineage (NCBI taxonomy): Bacteria > Pseudomonadati > Bacteroidota > Sphingobacteriia > Sphingobacteriales > Sphingobacteriaceae > Pedobacter > Pedobacter sp. AC464. The sequence goes on along the minus strand of NZ_CEEDBV010000001.1, from coordinate 1,088,678 downwards.
CTGTAATCGACGAAACCAATTCAGATTCAGGCTGTTTAGATAATGTTATTGAACTATTACTTCACGCGGGCAGAACGCTGCCGCATGTGCTAATGATGCTTGTACCGGAAGCATGGGATGGCAATGAAGATATGGATCCGGTGAAGCGGGCATTTTACGAATTTCATGCTACTTTAATGGAGCCTTGGGATGGACCAGCGGCGATTGCCTTTACCGATGGTAAGTTGATTGGCGCAACGTTAGACCGCAACGGCCTTCGTCCTTCACGCTATGCAATAACTTCCGATGACCGCGTTATTATGGGCTCTGAAGCCGGGGCTTTAGCGATTGACCAAAGTACAATTATTGAGAAAGGGCGATTAACACCGGGCAAAATGTTTGTTGTAGATATGGAACAGGGCCGTATTATCAGCGATGAAGAAATTAAAACTCAGGTTTGTGGTAAAAGCCCTTATGCCGATTGGATAAATCAATATCAAATTCGTTTAGAAGAGTTACCAGAGCCACGTGTAATGTTTACAGGCTTATCCGAAGAATCGATTTTTAAATATCAGCAGGTTTTTGGTTACAGCAGGGAAGATATCGATCTGTTGCTTAAACCTATGGCTATCGAAGCGAAAGAACCAATTGGTTCGATGGGAACTGATACACCGTTAGCAATTTTATCTAAGCGGCCGCAACACCTATCAAACTACTTTAAGCAGCTTTTTGCCCAGGTTACCAACCCACCAATCGACCCAATCCGCGAAAAAGTAGTGATGAGTTTGGCCAGTTTTATGGGAAGTAATGGGAATCTATTGGAAGAAAACCCACTACAATCACATTGTGTGGCAATTAAGCATCCGATATTAACCAACCAGGAACTTGAAAAACTTAGAAGTATTGATACGGGCGTTTTCCAGGCTAAAACTTTACAAACATACTTTAGGGCCGATGGGAAGCCCGGCGCTATGGCAAAAGCATTAGATCGCTTATGTCGTTATGCCGTTGATGCTGTTGAAGATGGCTTTCAGGTTATTGTTCTAACCGATAGGGCAATCGATTCGGAACATGCTGCAATGCCATCTTTATTAGCAGTTTCAGCTGTACATCATCACTTGATCCGTAAAGGTTATCGTGGTGCTGTGGGTATCGTAATCGAAGGTGGAGATATTTGGGAGGTCCATCACTTCGCGACCTTGCTGGGTTTTGGCGTAACTGCTATTAACCCTTATCTGGCTTTAGAAACGATAAATGGTTTCCAAAGCGAATCTGGATTATCGGCTGAGCAGTTAACTAAAAATTACATTTATGCCGTGAATAGTGGCTTGCTGAAAATCTTTTCGAAGATGGGCATTTCCACCCTCCAGTCTTATCAGGGTGCTCAGATTTTCGAAATCTTAGGCTTAAACAAACAGGTGGTTAATACCTATTTCACAGGTGCAGTTTCCCGAATCGGCGGTTTAGGGCTGGATGAAATTGCGAAAGAAACACTGGTTAAACATCACCGTAGTTTTGGTCCGGCAACGCAAACAGAAAATTTATTGCCTGCCGGCGGCACTTATAAATTCCGCCGCCGTGGCGAAGCGCATTTGTTTAACCCGCAAACCATTCATTTGCTGCAAAACGCAACGCGTAAAAACGATTACAATATTTTTAAACAGTATTCGAAACTCGTGAACGAGCAAACACAGCAGGCTTACACGATTCGTGGTTTGTTCGAGTTTAATTACAGTCGCACGTCTGTGCCCTTAAATGAAGTTGAATCTACAACGGAGATTTTAAAGCGATTTGCAACAGGAGCAATGTCGTTCGGGTCCATTTCTCACGAGGCACATTCCACTTTAGCAATTGCAATGAACCGCATTGGCGGAAAAAGTAATACTGGTGAAGGTGGTGAGGATGAAATGCGCTATACAAAATTGCCAAATGGCGACAGCATGCGGTCTGCGATTAAGCAAGTTGCATCAGCACGTTTCGGGGTAACCAGTTATTACTTAACCAACGCTGATGAATTGCAGATTAAAATGGCCCAGGGTGCAAAACCTGGCGAAGGCGGACAATTACCGGGACATAAAGTAGACGATTGGATTGCGAAAGTTCGTCACTCAACGCCTGGCGTTGGCTTAATTTCTCCACCGCCACACCACGATATTTATTCAATCGAAGATTTGGCACAATTAATTTTTGATTTAAAAAATGCTAATCGTGCGGCCAGGATTAACGTTAAACTAGTTTCAAAAGCGGGTGTTGGAACCATCGCTGCAGGCGTGGCAAAAGCCCACGCAGATGTGATTCTGGTTTCGGGTTTTGACGGTGGAACAGGTGCCTCGCCACTTACTTCTATCCAACATGCTGGTTTACCATGGGAACTTGGTTTGGCAGAGGCGCATCAAACTTTAGTAAAAAATAAGCTGCGTAACCGAATCGTACTGCAAACCGATGGGCAACTAAAAACAGGTAGAGACATTGCCATTGCCGCGCTACTTGGCGCCGAAGAATTTGGCGTTGCCACTGCCGCCTTGGTTACTGCAGGCTGTATCATGATGCGCAAATGTCATCTAAATACTTGTCCGGTTGGTGTTGCAACCCAAGATCCTGAACTGAGAAAGTTATTTACAGGAGATGCAGATCATGTGGTTAACTTATTCCATTTCTTGGCAGAAGAGTTACGCGAAATAATGGCCGAACTTGGCTTTAGAAGCATTAACGAAATGGTTGGCCAGGCAGATATTTTGAAAGTACGCGAGTTGCCTGCTGAAGACTGGAAACTAAAGTATCTGGATTTATCACCAATTTTATTTAAAGCTGAAGAAAACGGATTGCCGTTATTTAATACCGAGGGTCAGGACCACGGACTTGAAAATGTTTTGGATCATCAGCTTATTGCTGCCGCTAAGCCCGCGATAGACCATAACGAACCAATTTTCGCAAGCTTTGAGGTAAAAAATACAGACCGTGCGCTGGGTACCATGTTATCAAATGAGATATCGAAGGTGCATTTAGGCGCCGGACTTCCACCAGATACAATTAACTTCAAATTTGTTGGTTCTGCCGGACAAAGTTTTGGCGCTTTCAACACCAGGGGCGTTACGCTTTCGCTTGAAGGCGAAGCCAATGATTACGTTGGTAAAGGTTTATCAGGCGCAAGATTGGCTATCTATCCATTCTCAAACTCAACGTTCGTTCCCGAACAAAATATAATTATTGGTAATGTGGCACTTTACGGCGCAACTTCAGGCGAATTGTTTGCACGCGGTAAGGCTGGCGAGCGTTTTGCCGTCCGCAATTCTGGTGCTACCGCAGTTGTTGAAGGTGTTGGCGACCATGGTTGTGAATATATGACAGGTGGTGAAGTTTTGATTTTAGGCGACACGGGAAGCAATTTTGCTGCAGGTATGAGTGGTGGTATCGCCTGGATTTACGACCCTAATAAAACTTTTGCCAGAAAATGCAATAAAGAAATGGTTGATTTAGATCCGCTTTTAACCGAGGATGAAGAAAGAATTCTGGCTTTACTTAAAACACATATCCGTTTAACAGATAGTAAGGTTGCGGAGTTTATATTAAGCGATTGGAAAAATCAGTCGGGCAATTTTATTAAGGTGTTCCCTAAAGAATACAAAGCAGTTTTAAGCAGAAGAGCGTCACAAGTAAACACACACTAGGTCATGGGAAAAGTAACAGGATTTCAAGAGTACGATAGAGTTGCCCCGACCAGAGAAGCGGCCGCAACAAGAGTAAAACATTATGGCGAATTTTTAAATGAATTGCCTGCACAGGAATTAAACAGACAAGCAGCCCGTTGCATGGATTGCGGGGTTCCATTTTGCCAATCGGGTTGTCCGTTGGGGAATGTAATACCCGAATTTAACGAAGCAGTTTACCAGGCTAAATGGGAACTAGCTGCTAATATTTTATTGAGCACCAACAATTTTCCGGAATTTACAGGAAGAATTTGTCCTGCACCATGCGAATCTGCATGCGTATTAGGCATCAACCGCCCGCCGGTATCAATTGAAGAGATTGAAAAACACATTATTGAAATTGCCTTTGATAAAGGTTACATACAAGCGAAAGCACCGCTAATCAGAACAGGTAAAAAAGTTGCTGTAATCGGTTCGGGTCCGGCGGGTTTAGCAGCTGCTGCACAGTTAAATAAAGTGGGCCACGAAGTAACCGTTTTCGAGCGTGATGATGCGCCAGGCGGATTGTTAAGGTATGGAATTCCCGATTTCAAACTGCAAAAAAATATCGTCGACAGGCGCATAGATTTAATGAAAGAGGAAGGAATAATCTTTAGATGTAACGCGAACGTTGGCGAAAACGTAGAGATAAGTACCTTGTTAAGAGATTTTAACGCCGTTGTTTTAGCCGGTGGTTCAACAATCCCCCGAGATTTGTCGATTCCAGGCAGGGAAGCAAAAGGCGTTCATTTTGCGATGGATTTCCTTAAACAACAAAATAAGCGGGTGGCAGACAGAACTTTTGATGTTGAAGATATTTTAGCCAGTGGCAAAGATGTAATTGTAATTGGTGGAGGCGATACGGGCTCTGACTGTATAGGAACTTCTAACCGACACGGCGCAAAATCTGTAACGCAATTCGAAATTATGCCGATGCCGCCACAGGTCCGCAATGAAAATATGCCTTGGCCAAACTATCCGATGTTGCTGAAGAACACCTCATCGCATGAAGAAGGTGCTCAAAGAGCGTGGTCGGTAAATACCAAAAATTTTATTGCCGATGAGAATGGTAATTTAGAAGCTTTAAAAGTTGTTGATGTTGAATGGGAAATTGATGCGAATGGCAGACCGGTGAGTTTTAAAGAAGTGGCCGGTACAGAAAGAGATTTGCCTTGCGAACTTGTGCTACTGGCTATGGGTTTCTTGCATCCTCAAAAAGAAGGTTTAATAGAGAAGTTAGGCGTTGAGCTGGATAACCGTGGAAATGTGAAGGCTTCGGAGCATACTTATCAAACTAATATAGCCAAAATTTTTGCCGCTGGCGATGTTCGCCGCGGACAATCTCTGGTTGTTTGGGCAATTTCTGAGGGTAGGGAAGCCGCCCGGAAAGTTGATGAATATTTGATGGGAACAACTAAGCTCGCATCCCGTGATGCGGTGGCTTACGCTTAAAATTAAAAACAACTATTTCATAGGGTCGCGGCTTCAAGTCGCGACCTTTTTAGTTTTAAAACAGGCTTAGCTGCTTCACAGAAGGTGGCTTTTCAATTCCGAAAACTGTGCGTCCACCAAATTTCCAGCTTTCCGCTCTTTCCTTTTCTATTAACCTGTCGAAATCCATATTTGGAATAAAGTTTTTCTCGGCATTTTTAGCAATCTGATGTAAAGCCTTAATGGCCTGCTGTTTATCAGTGTTACCGATTTTTGCCATCTCAACGGCTTTCTGCAAAACATCAATTGTCTCGTCGTAAACATTAACGGGTACAGGAAATGGGTGGCCATCTTTACCACCGTTTGCAAAAGAATAGCGGGCCGGGTCGCTGAAACGCGAAGGCGTTCCATAAATCACTTCACTAACTAAAGCCATTGATTGTAGCGTTCTCGGTCCCATACCTTCAAGCATCAAAAGTGACTCAAAATCAGCAGGTTTTTTTTCCTGAGCCAACCACAAAATACTACCCAATCTTTTTAAATCAACGTCTTTTGCCCGCACATCGTGATGTGAAGGCATAACTAACTTCTGAACTTCAGCGAGCATTTTATTTGGTTTTTCATCCGCAATCACCAACATGCTGGTTCGCGTTTCAGCTGCTTCATTAGCAGTTAAATTTAAAATTTTGCCTTGGTTTATACCGCAAACGGCAGTATGAGGCTCTTCAACAAAAGATTTTAAATTCTCTGAATGCCAGTGATAGCGTCTGGCCGTCGATGTGGAATCGCACATGCCTTGCTGAACAACAGACCAATCGCCTTCGCTGCTCAAAATAAAACTATGGAGATAAAGCTGAAATCCATCCTGAATGGCGGTATTATCGACTTTCGCACTAAGTTTACTCGCTCGTACCAACTCCGTTCCATTCAATCCCGTTTTATCCGCAATTCTCAAAAGTTCATCAGGCGTGGCCCTGCTGTGTTTCCCTTTTCCACCACAGATGTAAATACCAAGTTCTTTTGAGCGTGGATTGATAGACTTTTTTAAGGCACCCATCACAGAGGTTGTAATGCCTGAAGAATGCCAGTCCATGCCCATAACTGCGCCTAAACTTTGGAACCAGAATGGATTGCTCATTCTTCTAATTACCTCTGCCTTCCCATACTCTGCCAAAATTGATTCAGTGATTGCCAAACCTAATTTGGCCATACGTTCTGCAAGCCAGGGCGGAACGTGACCGTAATGTAATGGTAAATCTGTACTTCCTGACCTTTTCAATACTAACAAAATTAGTAATTCTTCTTGCAATTCCTGTATTTTCCATATTTTTTTTCCAGCCTTGAGCATATAAACTTGCTTAGTTCAGTTAAACTAAAGCTCCCAATTTTTGTTACTTTGCTAAATACCCAAAATTGTTAATGAGGAAACTATTACAGAAATTGTTAACCGGATGGATTGTCAGAATGTCTAACAGATTTGGATCGAGGCCGGATAACCAGCGCATTCAGGAAGCGTTATCCAAGCTCTATGAAAACATTTACTCGAATCCGGGCAAGAGGGGCGAAATATTTGAAGTCAAAGCAGGTGATAAGTTCATCATTCTTTCCGACCAGCATAAAGGCGCAAGGGATTTTGCAGATGATTTTGCCCTTGCCGAAAAAAATTACCTCGGGGCGCTTCAGTTTTACGAATCAGAAAAATTTCACTACATAAACCTGGGCGACAGTGAAGAACTTTGGGAAAACCTTATGGAAACAATCATAAGGCACAATAAGCAAACATTTGAAGCCGAAAAGTTATTTATAAATCGAGAGGCCTTTACAAAAATCTTCGGCAACCACGATTTGTATTGGGATAACGACCCTTTATCGCAACTTAACTTAAAAAGAATTTACGGAGAAGTAATACGGATATACGAGGGCGCAATTTTACGCTTCGACTTTGATGGAACGGCGCTCGATGTTTTCTTAACTCACGGGCACCAGGGCGACCTCCAAAGCGATGGCAACTGGTTTAGCAAGTGGTTTGTAAGTACAATCTGGGCACCGCTGCAGTCTTATCTCCGCATCAATTTAAATACGCCGGCATATAATAATCAGCTCAAAACGGTGCACAATACTTTGATGTATAACTGGGTTCAGGCACAAAAAAATATTGCCTTAATTACCGGTCACACCCATCAGCCGGTTTTCGCCTCGCTAACCCATTTAGAACGACTGTATGTTAAGCTAACGAAAGCAACAGCTGCGCATGATGCTATTGCAGTTGAGGCGGTTAATAAGGAACTGACCGGACTTCAGGCGAAAGGAGAGGATTCAACAATTTCTAATAAATACCGGTCTGGTTACTTTAATTCGGGTTGCTGCTGCTTCAATGATGGCGATATTACCGGCATCGAAATCGAATCAGGACAAATAAGACTCATCAAGTGGTCTTATCAAAAAAGCGGGCATCCACAAAGATATGTGCTGGAGGAAATGGGTTTAAAAAATCTGCTTGAATGATTAGGTATTGACGATCGCTCTTCCTGAATAAATTTGTTAGAAATCCCGGGGTGTTATAGTACAAATACTGAAACAAATACCGTATATTTTAGTTTCTATTAATATAAAAATCCCGAGGATATTTAATTTCACAACACACAAAAAAATACGAAATGAGATTATACATAGAACGAAAACCCGTAAAAGTAAATCCGGATACCAAGAGAGTTATCGCCCGGTTCTTCTTTAATGGTGATGAAAGAGCACTTCAGGTGATAAAGAAAGTGCTTGAGTTTTCGGATGAAAAGGTCTTTTCGATAATATCACCTATACTTCAGGAGTATTCCAAAAGGCACCGAAACATAACAAAAATTTTTAACCGCCACTGCAAAAAGCTAAAAAAGCAGTTTATTGAACTTAACGTAGAACCGGAAGATTTACATCCTTACACAAAGCTACTGATTGGTGCTTACTTCACCCACGAGTACTCTATAGAATCAGCGGCGTTTTTTAATCCAAGCATAATTGAAGATCCCGATCAGAAAGATTTGGTGGAAGGCGAAAAGCGTGTTATCATCAGTTTTAGGGCCGTGGGCGAAGGCCATATTTCATCAATTGTTTTTAGGCGTGCCCTTATCGATGCGAAGAATAATATTCAGGTTTTACCTGTAGGAAATTATGTTGATGAGGCTGAGGTTGTAAAAAACGCTATTTATGTAAAAAAGATGTTTTTGAAAAAAGCAGCCTACGCACAAATAGACGTTTCGGTTCTGGAAGAAATGGAAACTAAACTTGATGAAAAGTTCGAATACACAAGTTTAAGTAACATAATCAAAGATTCCAAGACGCTACATAAAGATAATCCACAGCGGTTAATGGAATATGACAAGGTGCTTTGGTTGTCTGATACCTACCATACCATTACCTTTTCGAAAGATACCGACATTTCAGACCGCGTAATTTTTCCAATCTCGGAATTTGAACGTAAAGGTATCGAAGATGCACGCTTTGTGAAATTTATTAAGGATGATGGTGGAATTGTTTATTATGCAACATACACTGCTTTCGATGGCTCTCTGATTATTCCTAAACTGGTAAAAACTGAAGATTTCTATGAATTTAAAGTGATTCCGCTCTATGGTGACGGGGCCCAAAATAAAAATTTGGCGCTGTTTCCCCGTAAAATTAATGGCAAGTACGTAATGATGAGCAGAATTGACGGCTGGAACAATTACCTGATGTTTTCTGATAAAGTTAATGTTTGGGAGAATCCAATTTTGTTAAAACAGCCCAGGTTCGATTGGGATTTAGTGCAGATTGGAAACTGTGGTTCGCCGATAGAAACAGAGAAAGGCTGGATTGTAATCACGCATGGGGTTGGCCCGATGAGAAGATACTGCATTGGGGTTAGTTTACTTGATTTGGATGATCCAAGTAAGGAAATTGGTCACTTAAAAGAGCCATTAATTATCCCTAATAATGATGAACGCGAAGGCTATGTACCCAATGTTGTTTATTCGTGCGGTTCAATAATTAGCAATGGAGAGCTGATAATTCCATACGGTTTGTCAGATTACAGTTCAACGTTCGCGACAGTAAACCTGGAGCTTTTATTAAATAAGCTCCTCGAAAATAGTGGTAACAACTAAGTTCAAAAAAAAAGGCTGACAAATTTGTCAGCCTTTTTTTATTGTTTAACTTTCAGCGGCTCAAATACATTTCTCTTCATCCACTAGTGGAGATGATAAAGTCTGAAATTCAATTTCAGCAGCCTTTAAAACAGTAAGATGTGAGATAAAATAGGCAAGTGTGCTTTCAGCGCCCTGGTTTCTGTTCACACTGTTAAACTGTAAACCATCTGCACAACCATGCGTTTCAAAATCATAGAGTGGAATGTGCAAACTGTTTTTCCCTAAAAACCATTCGTAGCTTAATTGCATTAAACTTAAGTATTTATCGTCTTTTGTAACTTCGAATGCTTTCGAATACATTAAAACCATTGCCATGGTCTCCAGTGCCTGCTGGTCGTAAACCGGGTTCTTGCCATGTTTCTTCATCCAGCCATCATTTCCAACCGGATTTAAATATCCATTCTCAAATGAAAAGCTATTTAAAAACGCGATGCTTTCCATTGCTATATTAAAAGATTCTTTATTGTTGGTTGCCTCATAGTGACTGAGCAAGGCTAGTGGCAAAATTGCATTGTCATAGGTCAGGATGTCTTCAAACCAGGTCCATTCTCCATCTTTGTGTTGTTTGTACGATTCGGTCAAGGTTTTCGCCAGTCTGTTGATTTCTTTTACTAAAAGTTCATCACCAGGGTGAGCACAGAGATAGTATGATATACCAATAATTGTGTTTGCAATAGCACGAAGGTATTTCAAGTCTTTGAAATGCGGCACCGAGTTCGAGAATAATTCCTTACCAAATTCTCTGTAAGAGTTATTCGGGCCGGTGCAGATTAAGTAACCTAAAGACCAGATTGTTCTGCCAAACGAATCTTCAGAACCGACCTCATCAAGATAGCTACGGTTAAAGCTTAAAAAGTTTCTGAAATTTCCATCCTCACGTTGCATATATTGAATGAAACTTAGGTAAACGGGCATCAATTTTAAGGCTTTTTGATTTTTATCCTGATCGTAAGCTAACAGCGATAAAATTAGTGCCCTGGCATTGTCATCAATGCAATAACCTTCTTTTAGATTTGGTATTCCAAACTTTGCATGTTGAATAATACCGGTATCATCAGTAAGTAGGGCAACATGATTCAGGTTTAAAGCCGGCATATTGTCTACATCAATGATTGGGGGTATCGTTCTTCCCGGCTTTTTACCATCTGTTAGTGCGTTTCTTAAAACTTTGAGGTAAACATTGCCAATTGCAGGCCAGCGCAACTTTAGCCCATATTGGTAAGCATTGTTCTTTAGTTCACGGTGTTTGTTTTCATCATCAAGAAGCGTGTTAACGATTTGAGCAAGTTGGATATCGTCTTTAAAATCAAACAATTTGCCCCTGTTATCTGCAAGGAGTTCCTGCGCATGCCAGTAAGGTGTAGAAACCACGGCGGCGCCTGCACCAACTGCATAAGAAAGCGTTCCGCTGGTAATTTGCGCCTCGTTCAGGTATGGCGTAATGTAAACATAGCAGGCCGTTAAATATTGGTGCAACTCCTCTTCCGAAACAAATTTGTTTACAAATGCGATGTTATTTTCTACGCCCAGTTCTTTGGCTAAAGATTTTAAGCTGTCGCGATACTCCTCTCCATTATGCTTTACAACACCAGGATGAGTATTTCCTAAAATAACATACAGCACATCTGGATGACGCTCAACAATTGACGGAAGCGCCTTGATTACGGTTTCCAGTCCTTTATTTCTGCTTATCAACCCAAAGGTAAACAAGACTTTTCGTTGTTTAAATAAATCACTTTTAGCAACCTCATTATTAGGAATTGGTTCCAAATCAGGAACACCATGCTCAATTAACTCAATCGATTTTTGAGGAATCTGGTAAATGCTTGTTAAAAATAACACTGCTTTTTTGCTCATCACTACTATTTTAGACGATTTCAATGAAATCTCTTTGATAATAGTTTGCTGCATAAAACTTGGGTCTTTCAAAACCGTATGCAGGATTGTTATAAAAGGCTTTTGTAAATTATTTATCAATGATAGTAGAAATACACCACTGTTGCCGCCATAAATACCAAACTCATGTTCGATTATGCAGGTGTCAACATCGCTTTTATTGATAAAGTCGGCAGCGTCTATATAATCTTGTTGGTTTTGCTGTCGGATAATAAATTTAACTTCTTTTGGATAGGCGTGTTCGTCAAGATTATCCGATTCGTTCATTGCCACGATGAAACTTTTATCAGCATCGTAGGATGGATTTAAACCTAAAGCATTAACCAAATTCTGATTAAACGTTGCTAAACCACATTCTCGTGGTGGATAGGTGGAAATGTAGGCAATTTTCATATACTATTTCAAAAGATTAGATATTGAAATAACATTGAAACACACAAATGGTTTGGAATTGGGGAAATTATGAACCAACAAAATTCAAACAATACCATTTGCAAACTTGTTAATAAGGCAATTTCTAAAAAATTTTAATATGAGGTCGATTTGGAAAGGTTCCATTGGATTTGGATTGGTAAATATCCCTGTTAAGTTGTTTTCTGGTGTGCAAAATAGCAACCTGGATCTCGATATGCTTGACGAACGCGACCACGGGAAAATTAAATTTCTTCGCGTTAATGAGAATAGCCAGAAGGAGGTTCCCTATGATAAAATTGTTAAAGGGTATTTCTTAAAAGATAGGTACGTAATTCTTGATAAGCACGACTTTGAAGAAGCGGCACCAGAGAAAACAAAAATCATTGAGCTAGAGAACTTTGTTGACATCAAGGAAATTAATCCTGTATACTACGAAACATCATATTACACGGAGCCTGAAAAACAGGGCAGAAAAGCTTATGCTTTATTGTTAAAGGCCTTGGAGAAATCAGGAAAGGCAGGTGTAGCTAGGTTTGTACTTCGAAACACTGAAAACCTTTGCGTAATTCATCCCATGGATGCCGTTATCGTTGTTACAAAAATACGCTTTCAACAGGAAATTAGAGATTTGTCTGAAATTACTAAAGTTGAAGATATTTCGATTACAAAGAAAGAAATGGATGTTGGCCTTGCGCTAATAAAGCAGTATAGTTCAAAATTCGATTTGAGTGCTTTTAAGGATGATTACAGTGATGAGCTACTTAAAATAATTAAAGCAAAAGCCAAAGGTAAACGGGCAACGGTGAAGAAAATCAAGCCGCAGAAAGCCACTAGTGATGACTTATACGATCAACTTATGCAGAGTTTGGGTTCTAAGAAAGGAGCTTAATAATTACACAACAAAAAAGGGAACCATAATTGGTTCCCTTTTTTTTGCGCTTTATAATTATTTAAATGCGGCCTTTAATTGTTCTGCAGCATAAGCCTGAGCAGCTTTAGCTTCTGGTACAACGAGTGCCATTCCAAAAAACTCATGCGTAACACCCTCATAGTTTCTGCTGTTTACCTTAACGCCAGCATCAGAAAGTTTGTTTGCCAGCATAACACCATCATCATGCAGAGGGTCAATTTCTGCGGTAATTATCGTTGTTGTTGGCAATCCTTTCAGGTTTGCATTAACCAATGATATTTTCGGATTCTGTGCTTCAATCATTGTGGTTAAATACTTTTCAGTAAACCAGCTCATCATTGCTTTATTCAGTGGTTTTGCATCCGCGTACATTTTATAAGATTCGGTATTCATATTTGCCTGAGCAATTGGGTATACCAAAACCTGATGCACCGGAACCATTATATGTTTGTCTCTTGCCATTATTGAAACATTCGCGGCTAAATTTCCGCCGGCGCTCTCGCCAACTACGGCAATTTTTGCAGGATCTGCTTTTAAAGATGCGGCATTTTTAACCGCCCATTCATAGGCTGCAAAAGCGTCATTGTGTGCAACCGGAAATTTATGCTCCGGTGCAAGGCGATAGGCAACAGAAACTACAATCGCACCAACCTGTTCCGCTAACCCTTGTGCCGATGCATTATAAACATCGAGATCTGCAATTACAAAGCCGCCGCCATGGTAATAAACAATCAATGGAAACGGACCTTTTCCTTCTTTCGGCGTGTATATTCTTACATGGATTTTTCCGCCTGAAACTGGGATGTCGTTTCCGGTTGTATCTACTTTTGCAGCCGGAATAGCAATATTATTTAACTTCGCAACATCCATAACAGCATCTGTTGGCGTGTGGTTTCTGCGGGCCGAGGTTGCATCTAATGTTTCAATTGGCTTATCTCCGTAGCTCACCAGCTTTTCAATTACAGTCTGCATTTCGGGTTTTATACTTTTGCCCCATTCAGGTGCTGGTCCGGCAGGTTTTAATGATGCGGATGCGATCGAGTCTTTTACAGAAGAATCGCTTTGCGATTTATTTTTTTGCTCACTGTTGCAGGCAGACATGGCTAGTGTGGCCGATATCGCCAGGGCAGTAAGGATTGGATAAGTGTTTTTCATAAGGTTAATTTTTATTTTAATTAAATGATGATTCTATAACGCTGTCAGGCAGATAACTGTTTTAGCTCACTTACAACTTCTTAGAATTTTGCCAATTTTCAAACATCTTCAACTAAAAGGGTGTTCTACTATCTACAAACAATAAAATTATGTTGACAGAGATTACAGGATTACCGGATAACGTATTTGGAGTAAGGGCAACAGGCGAAGTTGATAGTGAGGACATTAAAAATGTTTTGCTACCCGGACTTAAAAGAACTGCGGAAAAGTTCGATGAAATACGATATTTATTGGTTTTAGAAACCGATGTAAAACAGTTTACTGCCGGTGCCTGGGTACAAGATGCGAAAGCAGGTTTGCAGAATTTTACAAAATGGAAAAAAATAGCGGTAGTAACTGCCGAGAGGGGAGTGGAGTGGTTTACGGATGTATTTACAGTTGCCACACCGGGCACCTCTAAAGGATTTAAGCCAGAAGAGCTTGAAGAGGCTAAAGCTTGGTTAATAGAAAATTAATAATTATGAAAGGTTCTAAAACTTCGGCAGAGCGTAGCAAGGCTACTGCACCGAAAACGTCAAAAGCAAAAGGTGCTGATGAAAATACCACCTCCGCAAAAGACGCTAAGAAAGTTAGTGTTAACAAAGATTCATCAGTAAAACATAAAAAACCATAAAAATATCTGCTGTTACCCGTTTTATGAAATTAGATGCAAGTACTATTGATCGATTTTATGATAAAGTGTATGATTGGTTAATATTAAAAGGACCGTCGGTTATATTAGGTATTGTTCTGCTTTTTATTGGGCTGTGGCTAATAAAGTTGTTAGGGAAATGGCTTGCAAACGGGATGCACCGCAAAGATGTAAATCCCTCGCTCAGGCCGTTCTTAGCCAGCCTTACTGTAATCACGCTTAGAATATTGCTGGTTCTAACGGTAATGCAAATTATCGGCATAGAGCTTACATTTCTCACCGTATTAATTGGGGGAATTGGAGTAGCCGCCGGACTCGCCTTATCTGGTACACTTCAAAACTTCGCCAGCGGCGTGCTAATTTTATTGTTAAAGCCATTTGTAGTCGGCGATAATGTTGTTGCACAAGGGCAGGAAGGCATTGTTACCTCAATTGAAATATTTTATACCATCATTACAACTTTCGATAACAGGACGGTGGTGATTCCGAATTCGAAGCTATCTAATGAGGTTATTCTCAACATAAGTAAAAAGGGCAGCCGCAGGTTGGATATCGAAATTAAGTTTAGTTACGGCATAGATTACGACAAGGTCGAAGCAATTTTTAACAAAACGGTCGACGAATTTAAAAACTGTTTAAAAACACCTGAGCGTAGAATAGGTGTATCTGTTTTAGACGATAGCGGCTTCAAAGTGAGCCTGAACGTTTGGGTAAAGGCGCATGGCTTTATGGATACCAAGCTAGTTTTCCAAAAGGAATTAATGCAAAACTTAAAGAATGGTGGTATCAAACTTCCGGGTATGCCCGATTAAATTGCAGATTGCTTCAACAGCGAATAGATTTTATCCATCAACTCATCTATATTGAAGGGCTTTGCCATAAAGTCATCTGCAGGAATGTCATCCAGTATGTAATTTGTAGAATTATACCTGGCCGATATCATCAACACTGGAATGTGGTTCGTTGTGGCATCATTCTTCAACTCCTTCAATAAAACGCGTCCATCTATATCAGGAAGCATAATATCCATTATAATAACATGGGGCTTAAAATCCTGAACATGAGTTATAAAATCAGCACCTTTATTTAAACCAGTAACATTAAAGGCTTCACTTTCCAGAATAAGTGTAATAACATCTAAAATTGCATGGTTATCTTCAACAACCAAAATATTTTTTTTCGCCAACGGGATAACATTAAAATTTTAACAAATATATAATAAAAAGTAAACAGCAAAACCGAAATTACTAAAATAGAATTTTTCTTAAATGAATTACATATTTGATAATTGGAAATTTCTAATATTTTTGTAGCAACAATTATTTATGAATAAATTCTCTGTAGATCTAACGAATTGTGATAAAGAACCTATCCACATTCCCGGAAAAGTACAATCTCATGGTTTTTTAATTGCTGTCGATAAATCAACAGGCAAAATTTCTTACATCAGCGAGAATGCGCAGGCCTTTCTCAATTGCCCGCCAAAAGATTTGTTGGAGATGCCATTAAACATCATCGATAAATTTATTAAACAACAAGACCCACATTTTAGTGTAGAGGATTTGTTAAAACTTGGCATCATAAGAAAAAGCTTCGATGCAATTGCTCCTCATCCCCTGGAAATTAACGATCGTCCGTTCTATTTAGTAATAACATCTTCTTCGCATGACTGGCTCTTGGAGTTCGAGCCAGTAACCTTACAATACGATTTACAAAGCTCTATCGGGCGTTCGGCTTCTGCTATGTTGCAGGGAAAAAGCGTTTCTGCATTGCTAAAGCGTGCAGCTACCGAGGTGAAACAACTAATCGGTTACGACCGCGTAATGATCTACAAGTTCCTCGATGATGGCCATGGCGAAGTTGTTGCGGAAGAAAAAGAAGAAAAGCTGGAGCCATTTTTTGGATTGCACTATCCGGCTTCTGATATTCCAAAACAAGCCAGAGAACTTTATAAACTCAATTTGACCAGGCTAATTGCAAACGTTAACACACTGGATGCCGAAATTATAACCTTTAAGGATGAGCATCCACTGGATTTAACAAACAGCAGTTTGCGAGCCGTTTCGCCGATACATATTCAATACCTGAAAAATATGGGCGTACAATCCAGCTTTAGTATTTCCCTGATTTCGCATGGCGAATTGTGGGGGCTGATTGCCTGCCACAACTACAGTCCGAAATTTATAGATTACAAGGCCCGCGAAGGTTCTAAATTAATCGGGCAAATTCTTTCTTCAGCACTTGAATATCGCCAGGGTGAGGAAGATTCTGAAATTGTGCAACAATTTAAAGAGACCGCAAATATACTTTCAGACCAGTTAAACCGCGACAAGTATTTAACGGTTGCGTTAACGGGCCATAAACGAACAATATTAAATGTTACAAAAGCAACCGGTGTTGCGCTCATTTTTGAAAACGAATTAAAAACAATTGGCGAAGTACCCGACAGCGCAGATATTTTGGAGTTGGCCGAATGGTTGAAATCAAGTACCGATGAATCCGTTTATTATACACACAGGTTATCCGAAATATTTCATCCGGCGAAAAACTATAAGAATGTTGCTTCAGGGATTTTATCCTGTTCATTAAGTAAAGAACTTAATGAAATGATTATCTGGTTTAAACCTGAGCAAATAGAAACTGTTAACTGGGCTGGTAATCCTGAAAAACCAGTAACACCGTCAGAAAACGGATTGCTGAGTTTGTCGCCCAGAAAATCTTTCGAAACCTGGGCTCAGGTCGTAAATAATACATCTGAAAAGTGGCTTCAGGAGGAGATTTCATCCGTGCTGCGTATCCGGGAGATAATCATTACAGATTTGAACAAAAAGGCCAATGAGATAAGGTTGTTAAATGAAAAGCTTCAATCTGCTTACGAGGAGCTTGATACCTTTAGTTACACCATATCTCATGATTTACGAACGCCTTTAACCTCAATAAAAACGTATGCCGAGTTGATGCTCAAGAATAAAAGCATCGACGAAAACGGAAGAAAAATGTTAGGCAGGATTTTAACAGGCGCAGATAAGATGAATTTTTTGATAAAAGAAATTCTCAACCTCGCCCGGGTTGGCCGCTCTGAAATCAATTTTGAGACCGTCGAAATGCAAGCCCTCGTTCAGGAGGTGAGCCTTGAGGTATGGTCGGCTTTTAAAGCAGACAAAGCCGAACTTATTTTAGGGCAATTGCCAGATATAAAAGGAGATAAAACGATGATTGCCCAGGTATTTACAAATTTACTTGGCAATGCTGTAAAATATTCGCTGATGGTTGATAAACCCAAGATTGAGGTTTCTGCGTATATAGATGGTAATGAAACTATTTACGCTGTTAAAGATAATGGTATAGGAATTGATAACCGTTATTACGACAGAGTTTTTGAGCTTTTTAAGCGGATGGATAACGTTAAAGACATTGAGGGAACAGGAGTAGGGCTTGCTATTGTAAAACGGGTAGTTGAAAAGCATAATGGAAGAGTTTGGTTTGAAAGCAAACTTAATGTTGGTTCTACTTTTTATGTAGCTTTTAAGAATAATTAAAATGAAAACGCCGGATATATTTTATGTAGAGGATGATGTGGACTATGCATTTTTTATGCAAAGTGCCATTCAGGAAGTTAAGGAAACTTTAAATTTAACCATTGTTGAAGATGGGGTGGAAGCGCTTGCAAGACTGCAAAACTTTGCCGACAGCAAAATAAAACCAAAGTTAATTTTGCTTGATTTAAACTTGCCGGGTTTATCAGGCTTAGACCTTTTAAAGTTTATTAAAGATATTCCCTATCTTAAATCCATCCCGGTTATTCTTTTTTCAACCTCAGATAATCCTGAAGACGTAAAAGCTTCAATTGAGTTCGGTGCAAATGCCTATTTAACAAAACCCGATGGTTACGACAAGCTTGTAAAGTGTGTACACTCCGTACACGATTTTTGGTTTAATCAGCACCTAAGGTTAAATTAATAGTACATTTTTGCAAAGATTCGAGTACTAATTCGGATCTTTTGTTTTTTAAAATTATCTCCTGTATGATTTCCAATTTATTAAGAACCGAAACTGCTGGTAGGCATAAGGCGCTTGAAGCAATGATGTTCGTAAACGAAATTATGAACCGTTCGCTCAGCGTTGAGGAATATAAAACACTGCTCACCGTTAACTACATTGTTCATCAAACATTAGAAAATACGCTCGCGAATAGTTTAGACGCAAACATTGCAAATAAGCTGGAAATGAACTCGCGGCTTAAACTCACTTCACTGGAACGCGATCTGACCTATTGGAACATCGACCCGCTCACCTTGCCGGCTTTAGATTTCGAGCTTTTCATTCCTGAGAAAAACAATGCAGCAGTATTAGGTGCATTTTATGTACTGGAGGGCGCTACACTTGGTGGTAACGTTATAAAAAAGCACTTGCTTTCTAACCCGAATTTTGAGCGACATGAAGCCGGACTGAACTATTACGGCGTTTATGGTGAGCAATTGGGCGCAAAATGGAAAACATTTCTCAGTGTATTGAATGAAACGGTTAAAGAGGAGGATTATGCGCTCTGCGTAACCAGTGCAAATCGCACCTTCGATAATCTGATTCGCCTGGCAGAACAGCTTCAATAATCAGAGGATCTGTTAGCAAGGAAACTAAAAAATACTTTTAAATAGTTCTAAGGGCATGTTAGCACTTTATAAATGTGCAAAACTTCTTTCAAATTAAAATTTGCTTTCTCTTGTTAATTCAAGGTAAATATGTATTATTGAAAAAATAAATTTTTTAAACCTTAAAAACATCAATTAGCGATGGAAAAATTCTCAAAAGTTAAAGCTGCTGTTGCTGCTATTGAAGCAGATGTAGAAAAATTTTATAACGCTGGCAATGCAGCTGCTGGTACTCGTGTGCGTAAAGCAATGCAAGATCTTAAAGTTTTAGCACAAGAAATCCGTGCAGAAGTAACTGACAAGAAAAACTCTGGAAAATAATATTTCGCGAGTATGAACGAAAAGGTCTTGATTAACGTCAAGACCTTTTTGCGTTTGAACTTATGCCAAGAGGCTGTAATTCGCTTTAAAAAACACGACTCAACAGGGTTCGATTTAAAGCCCTTAACGGTTTGATTATATTAGCTCTGAATAAAATAAGGATGGAAAAGGCTTTTCATCATTTAGCTGTGAAAAACGGTTTGCGGAGTTACCTTTCTTGTCGGTGATAAAACGCACAGCACTTTACGGGTGATTTTTAAAAAAAAATGTACAAGATTTAACCTGAAAGCCCAAAAAAAACCAAGTTTCTCCACGCAAACGTTTGATTGTGCCGCAGTTACTTATTGTTAATCACCAAATCTGACTCTACAATTGTGTTATAATAAGCTTGCGTTTCGGTTGTAGGGCTGTTAATTAAATCCAGCAAAATATTAGCGGCTTTCTGCCCTTGCAGATAAGGATTTTGCTCAACTGATGCAATTGGCGAATAATCCAGGTAAGCCATGATAGGCAGATTTGCATAACTAACGATATCTATCGTTTCAGAAAGGCCGAGTTTTTTAAGGTATCTGATTAAGAAAAGGGCGATATAATCATTAAAAGCAACAATTGCAGTGGGCTTTCTTTTATGATTAATTAACTGATTAGCAGCATCTATGGTACCTTCTTCAGTTAGGTCGCAGTTTATTACCAGCGATGGATCGAACTTTAACCGGTTGAAGTTAATGGCATGCATATAACCATCTTTTCGTTCACCACTCGCAAAAAGCGTAGTTGGGCCATTTATCAATCCAATACTTCTGTGACCTTTCTTTAACAGGAAATTAACCGCTTTAATGGTAGCGCTTTCAAGCGAACAAGCCACTGAATGCACATTCTTAGAGGGTGGAATTCTATCAAAAAAAACGACCGGTATGTTCAGGGCTTTCAATTTTTCGAAATGGTCGAAGTTAGACGTATCTTTAGTTATAGAAACCAAAAGGCCATCTACCCGCTGGTATTTCATTTTATCAACCAAGCGAACTTCTTTCGCAAAATCATCATGAGACTGGGCAAAGATTACCGTGTAATTTTTCTTTAAAGCTTCATCTTCAATAGCGGAGATTGCAACGGAAAAGAAGTGCTCAGATAATTCGGGTAAAATTACGCCTATAGTATATGTTTTCCCCTTCTGAAAAAGAATTGCAGCATTATTAGGCTCGTAATTTAATGATTTAGCGAGCTCTTTTATACGTTCACGGGTAACAACACCTATGCTCGGATGGTCGTGTAAACCTCTGGATACGCTGGACGGCGAAAGGTTTAAAAGTTTGGCTATCTCCTTTATGGTTGTTGGTTTCGATTGCATTTAAGTTGCTAAACTATATAAAATTTGTTAGTGATGTAATAATACAAAATTAATCAAACGTTTGCGTTGTTTTTTTTGCCTCATTTTTTTCAATTGAAGCTTTAATATCTATACTTTCGGCAAGATAAGACCACTTTATTAAATCAATTTCTAAAACTATTTATGAACAGAAGAGACTTTTTAAGAGATGCCGGATTAACAACAGCTGCTTTTGCGGTTGTACCGGATAAAGCGTTATTCGCTTCAGAATCTAACGAAAAAATTAATGTTGTAATGATTGGTGTTGGCCTGCGTGGTCAGAATCATCTTGATTTGCTCTTAAAAAGAAAGGATGTAAATTTAGTTGCCATCTGTGATGTGGATAGCCGAATGCTCGAAATGAGTAAAGCCATTATCGCCAAAAGCGGAAAGCCAATGCCGAAAATTTTTACCGGCACCAATGATGCATGGAAAAAAATGCTCGAACTGAAGGGAATCAAAGCTATTGTAATCGCTACACCCTGGGAGTTGCATAAGCCAATGATATTAGGTGCAATAAATGCAGGCATCAAATACGTCGGCACCGAAGTAATTTTAGGCATAAACTTACAGGATCATTGGGATATTGTACATGCCGCAGAGCAACATAATGCCCATGTAATGATGCTCGAAAACGTTTGCTATCGCAGAGATGTGATGGCGGCGCTAAATATGGTTCGTCAGGGTGTTTTCGGAGAAATGCTGCATTTTCAAGGTGGTTACCAACACGATTTACGGGAGGTAAAGTTTAACGATGGCATTAATCCTTATGGGCATGGTGTAGAGTTTGGCGAAAAAGGTTTTTCGGAAGCGAAGTGGAGAACGAATCATTCCGTTTATCGCAATGGAGATTTGTATCCAACCCATGGCATCGGGCCCGTGGCGCAATGCATTAACATAAATCGTGGTAATCGCTTTGTTAAGCTGAATTCTTTCTCTACCAAAGCCCTTGGTTTACACAAATACATTGTAGAAAAAGGTGGTGCGGCACACGCCAATGCTAAAGTTAATTTTAAGCTCGGTGATATCGTAACCACAACCATCGGCTGCGCTAACGGCGAAACAATCATTTTACAACACGATACCAATTCGCCGAGGCCGTACTCTTTGGGCTTTAGATTTCAAGGAACTAAGGGCTTATGGATGGATGTAAATAAAGGCATTTATGTTGAAGGCGTGAGCAAACCGCATACCTGGGATGACGCGAAGCAATGGCTCGACAAATATGATCATCCACTTTGGAAAAAATTTGGTGATGATGCACAGGGTGCCGGACATGGTGGTATGGATTTTTTCGTAATCCATGCATTTATTGAGGCCGCAAAGCGTGATGAACCTACGCCTTTGGACGTTTACGACGCGGCGGCTTGGAGTGCAATCACGCCTTTGAGCGAGCAATCCATCGAAATGGGTAATGGAACCGTCGATTTCCCTGATTTTACCGGTGGACAGTGGATGAACAGGAAACCAATATTTGCGTTATCAGACGAATATTAAATCAATTGCCACTAAAAAACCATATTTTTCTTAACAAAGCATTCAAACGCTCCTTTTTTCAGGAGCGTTTTTTTTTATGTTGAAATTCGGCTTACATTACACCAAAAAAATAAATGATCGTTGTCTATATTCTAGCCTTTATTATTCTAAGCTTTGCTATCATTGTTAATTTGCCTGTTTTCGGCCGTTTGCCTCAGGGCTCGCGACTCAAAATAATTCATCAGTTACCAAATTACAGGGCGGGCGCTATTCAAAATTTATCCTACACGCCGATGCAGCCAGAAGGCGTTAGCTTTTTTACCTTGTTAACAAAATTCATATTTAATAAGGAACCTGAAAAAGTGCCAAACAAAGCTCTTCCTTTTGTAATGCCGGATTTAGACGCGGTAGCCAAAAGTAACAAGCCTGAAATAATCTGGTTTGGCCATTCCTCATATCTTATAAAAATTAATGGTAAGCGTATACTGGTCGACCCGGTTTTCAGCAAAACAGCGTCTCCATTCTCATTCATCGGTAGCAAAGCTTTCCCCGGCACTGAGTTTGTTCAGGCTGCTGATTTTAAAAATATTGATGTTTTAGTGATTACCCATGACCATTATGACCACCTCGATTATAAAAGCATCCTCGAAATTGCACCAAGGGTTAAAAACATTGTAACCTCGATTGGTGTGGGGTCGCACCTCGAAAAATGGGGTATCGAAACCAACAAGATCACTGAGCTTTCCTGGTATCAGGAAATAAACCTATCAAACTTGATAAAACTTACCGGTGTGCCAGCACGCCATTTTACGGGAAGAAAATTTAAGCGTAATCAAACACTTTGGTCGGCTTTTGTGTTAGAAGTTGCCGGGTACAAATTATTTTTAGGAGGAGATTCAGGTTACGATACACATTTTCAAAAAATTGGAAATGAATATGGGCCTTTCGATCTCGCACTGCTCGAATGTGGCCAATACAATGAGTTATGGCCATATATTCACATGTTTCCTGAACAGGCAGTGCAGGCTGCTATCGATTTAAAATCTAAGACTTTAATGCCTGTACACTGGGCGAAATTTAGTTTGGCAATGCATAAATGGAATGAGCCAATTCAACGCCTCACGCTCGAAGCTGAAAAAAGGAATCTACCGGTAATCACCCCAAAACTTGGTGAAACGGTAGTTTTAGGCGAAAGTTTTCCTCAAAAAAAATGGTGGATAAATCATATTGATTAAACAATTACATTGTGCGGGTGTTTAGTAGCTATAATTAAGCTTATGAAAACCGATTTAGTAGAAATTTTCCAAACCATCAGAGCAAGTTTACAGCCCTACGCAACGCGTGGCTATACCGTACACGAAAATTCGGAAACTGGTTACGATTTGTACAGTGAAAAGAATGTAGAGATAGATGGAGAGAAAGTAACTGAAAGATTTTTTGCCGGAATTTACATTAGTGGTAACGCCGTCGAAGTAAAGTTGAATACAACTGAATTCGAATCGTCTAAACAAAACCTCACCGAATTTGGAGATAATAAGGCCGGCTTATCAATTGCTGAGTTAACTGATGACAGACTTAAAGAGGTGGAAACACTTATAGAAATTATTCACACAAACTTTAAAGAAAAGGAGTGGATTTAGACCCATTGTCGGTTTGAAATTCTAAATTTGTGGTTCAATATCTTTAATTAATCTTATTGACTACAGCGCAATCGAACCGGCAAATATTTCCTGATACCTGGAAAAATAATTTTTTGGCTGCACTTCCAGAACAAAAAATTGTTTTTGATTGCAACGATGATTATTTTACTGTTGTATCGTTCCCAGCACACAATCTTTCTATTAACCTCATTAATATTGAAAACCGCTTTTTCCCGGCAGAACTCATTGCCCTTCAAAATTTTGAGCTACATAAGGGTGTTAAGCTCATAAATTTATGGGAAGACGTGTGGCTAAGCAAAGCAAAACAAGTCATTTTTAGGGTTAAATCTCTTCTCGGTTTAAACAAAACCATTCACGGTAGAAAGACAAACTGTTTAAGACTCGATAAAGCCATCGCTGATAAGTTTTTAAATGAAAACCATTTGCAGGGAGCTGTAAGTAGCCGATATAAATATGGTTTATATTATTTAGATGAGCTGGTTGCCGTTGCTACTTTTTCTGCACTTCGGAAAATGAACCATTCGGCTAATTACAAATCAATAGAGTTGATAAGATTTGCGGTTTCTGGTGGCTTTTCGATAACCGGAGGACTGAGCAAACTAATCAACCATGCAAAAAACGTGCATAACCCTGCAGATATAATGACCTATGCAGATTGCGACTGGTCTTCCGGCGACGCTTATTTAAAACTGGGCTTTCAAAAAGTTGCGGTTTTAGAACCACAGCATTTTGTTTTAGACGATAGATTCAATCGAATTTTGATTAAAGAAGGTTCTGAAAGCCATGGTTTGCAAGTTTTCAACACTGGCAGCTTAAAATTTATTTTAAAATTTTGAAGACACCCGAAAACCCTTTACTTATACTTTTAGGTGCAACTGCATCTGGTAAAACCAAACTGGCGGTACAAATTGCGGATGAGCTAAATGGAGAAATTATCAGCGCCGACAGTCGACAGGTTTTTAAGAAGATGGATATTGGAACAGGTAAAGATTTGGAGGAGTATCAGATTGGAGAAAAATCGATACCATTTCATTTAATCAATATTCTGGAGCCTGGCGAGCGATACAATGTTGATGCTTTTAAAAACGATTTTTATGCTTCCTTTCAGGAGATATTAAGTCGTGATCATTTACCAATTCTCTGTGGTGGCACCGGAATGTATATTCACAGCATTTTGCAAAACCAACCTTTTACAGCCGTTCCCGTTAATAACGAATTGAGATTGCAACTGGAAAGTCTGCCTCGTGAAACTTTGATGAATGAGTTGGAGAAACATCCGAAGGAATTTACCAGGAATGTCGATCTTTCTTCAAAGAAAAGGTTAATAAGGGCTATTGAGATCGTTGAATACCTTCGTGAACATACCATTCCGGAAATTTCGAGGCCAAAGATTACCCCTGTTGTTTTTGGTTTGAAAAACGCAGTCGAACAAACACGAGCAAATATCTTGGCAAGGCTTGAATTCAGGCTAAGCAATGGCATGATAGAAGAGGTGGAAACTTTGCTCAACAACGGAGTAAGTAAGGAAATGCTGATTTTTTACGGGTTGGAGTATAAATTCATCGTTTCATATCTATCAGGAGAACTTAGCTTTGATGACCTGAAGCTCAGACTTGGCACTGCAATTTGCCAGTTTGCTAAAAGACAGAACACTTTTTTTAGGAAGATGGAAAAAGACGGTGTTAAGATAAACTGGCTAGATGCCGCTCAATCAAACAACCTTTTGAAACAACAAATTGTTGAAAAGGTTTTAAACTGGTGATTTTTCTGTTTTGTGTGCTAAATATGACCTAATTGTAAACTTAAGCTACCAATTCTTTGTCGTTTGGCACAGGGTTTGTGTTTGCTGAGGCATATTCGTTTAACTCAAAAAAAAATATCAAAATGAAAACAATTACTAAAATTATGGCAACTTCAGTAGCTGCAGTAGCTTTATTTTTCTCTACCAACGTTAATGCTCAATCAAGAAACTTAGGTATTGGTTTAAATGTTGGCGCAGGAACTACTACAGGTTACGGACTGGTTATCGGTGGCGATATCAGATATCAATTTAATGTAGATAAGCAATTATCAATCCCTGTTACTGCAGGTTATAATAATTTCTCTATTAAAGATTCTTTTGGTGGTGGTAGTTTTGGTATCATCCCTGTAAAAGTTGGTGCAAAATATTTCTTTAATGATTCTGGTGCAGGTGCATATGGCTTGGCTGAATTAGGTGCTGGTTTCGGAACTAACAAAGGGTCTGGTACTGCATTCGTTTATTCTCCTGCAATTGGTTACGCTTGGAGTAACGGACTTGATTTAGCCGCTAAATATGAAGGTTATTCAAATAATGGAAGTATTGGCTTTGCTGGCATTCGCTTAGCTTACGGTTTTTCATTGTAAGTTTAAAACTTATCTTAAGCCTCCGAATACTCGGGGGCTTTTTTTATTTTCAGTATTTTCAAAAAAAATAATTTTTACAAAATCTGTTTTCATTTTATCTACGTAAGTATTATTAAACCCTTAATTAATAACTTAAATACATCCAAAATGAGAACAATTACTAAATTTTTAGCAGCCGCTTCCGTCTTTGCGGTTTTTGCAACAACAAACTTAAAAGCGCAAACAATGACTACCACTTCGATGCCGGCAAATAGTGGCATGGCGTTTAAAGTGGGCGTAGGTGTACAGGGCGGTCTTTTTCCTGATAAATCTGAAATGGATTACGGATATGGAGCAGATGTTAGACTGCAATACGATTTAAGCCCTTCGGTGGCCATTACAGCTTCTGGCGGTTATACAAAATTGAAATGGAAAAGCAGTCCGCTAAATTTTGAATTTATTCCTTTAATGGGCGGCGTTAAAGCATTCGTTGTAGACAGAATGTTTTTAACTGGTGGCGCAGGTACTGGCTTAGCATTAAAAGACGGTGCTAATATGAACTTTATTTATACTGGTGGCTTGGGTTACGAGTGGACCAACGGACTTGAAGTAGGCGTGAAGTATGAAGGTTACGTTAATAATAGTTCTTCTGACTTGTACTTTATGAAAACTGGTCAGTACGCATTAAGACTTGGATATAATTTCAAATTATAATCGAAACATCATTTAATAGAAGCCTCCGAATTTTTCGGGGGCTTTTTTTATTTATTTAACTTTAAAATTGCTATTTTGAGGCCAAAACCAAATACAATGAAACGAATAGCCGGAGTTGCAATATTAACCGTGTTAATGGGATGTAACCAAAGTGAGCACAAAACGGTTGAGAAAAATGATTCTACTCAAGTTAGTTCTTCAACTCAAGCACCCATTGTAATTAAGGACGAGAAAAAAATGGAAATTTTTGCTCAGTACGAAGATTTGAAAGATGCTTTGGTTAATTCAGATGCTGGTGCCGCTCAAACAAATGGTCTCAAACTCGAAAAAAGCCTGGCTACTTATGAGGGCTGCGAAACTACGGCCAGTATTGCCAAAAAAATTGGTGAAACGAAAAATCTTGTCGCACAAAGAAAAAACTTTACCGCTTTAAGCATGGATTTGATAGCCTTCATCAAATCAGGCGAAATTGAAAAAGGAACAATTTATGTTCAGCATTGTCCGATGGCTAACAAGGGTGATGGGGGAGATTGGCTATCAACCGAAAAGGATATTAAAAACCCGTATTATGGGAAAGAAATGTTAACCTGCGGCCGGGTTATTGAGGAAATAAAGGCAAAGTAGGATTGCTAAAGTGCACTGTTATAAATCATGATTGTTACGTCGTCCTGACTAATATTTCATATTAAATTAACAGATTTGCTATGCATGTATATTAATTTTATATAAATTAGAAAGCTATAAACACAACACAATAATATGTCAG
The DNA here is from genome assembly GCF_979253075.1 of Pedobacter sp. AC464. Classification (NCBI taxonomy): domain Bacteria; kingdom Pseudomonadati; phylum Bacteroidota; class Sphingobacteriia; order Sphingobacteriales; family Sphingobacteriaceae; genus Pedobacter; species Pedobacter sp. AC464. The sequence goes on along the minus strand of NZ_CEEDBV010000001.1, from coordinate 1,061,024 downwards.
ATATTGCAGAGATTAAAGTTGATGGTAAAACGATAGAGTTACCGGTAATTACAGGAACAGAAGACGAGAAAGCCATTGATATTTCTAAATTAAGAGATTTAACCGGATTTGTAACTTTAGATACAGGTTTTAAAAATACAGGCTCTACCAAAAGTAAAATTACTTTTTTAGACGGAGAGAAGGGGATTTTAAAATACAGAGGGTATTCTATTGAAGAACTTGCTGAAAAGTCTAGCTTTTTAGAAGTTTCTTATCTTATCGTATACGGCAATTTACCTACCCAGGAACAACTAGATAGTTTTCAGGCCGATATCAGTAAACACACGCTGATTCATGAAGATATGAAAAAATTCTTCGACGGTTATCCATCAAGGTCTCATCCAATGGGTCAGTTAGGTTCGCTAATTTTCTCTTTGTCAACGTTCTATCCAGAGTGTTTAAAGCCAAATCAAACTGCTGAGGAGCAAAACTTAACAATTATTAAATTGTTGGCCAAGTTGCCGACGATAGTTTCGTTTATCTATAAAAAATCTTTAGGCCATCCGCTTATCTATCCAAAAAATAAATACGATTACGTAACAAATTTCCTTTGGATGACCTTTGGTCAGCGTACTGAAGATTATGATGTAAACCCTATCGTTGTTAACGCAATGAACAAGTTATTGATTTTACATGCAGACCACGAGCAGAATTGTTCTGCATCTACGGTTCGTATTGTGGGTTCATCAGATTGTAATCTCTACGCCTCAATTTCAGCAGGTATTGCAGCACTTTGGGGGCCGCTTCACGGTGGTGCTAACCAGGCCGTTATCGATATGCTTGAATTAATTAAAGCTGATGGTGGCGATACTGAAAAATGGATTAACAAAGCCAAAGATAAAAATGACTCATTCCGCATGATGGGCTTTGGGCACAGGGTTTACAAAAATTTCGACCCTCGTGCAAAGATAATTAAAAAAGCTTGTGATGATATTTTAGAAAATTTGGGAATCGATGATCCAATTTTAGAAATCGCTAAGAAACTCGAAGAAGCCGCCTTAACTGATCAATATTTTATCGACAGAAAATTATACCCTAACGTAGATTTTTATTCAGGAATTATTTACCGGGCGTTAGGTTTCCCTTCAGAAATGTTTACGGTTCTTTTCGCACTTGGACGTTTACCTGGATGGATTGCACAATGGAAAGAAATGCACGAGAATAAAGAACCAATTGGGCGTCCGAGACAAATCTATGTTGGTGAAACTGACAGAGATTTCGTTGCCTTGAAAGACAGAAAGTAATCCAATCAGGCAAAAAAAAAGCTTCAGAAATTCTGAAGCTTTTTTTTTTGCCTGATAATCTCATCTATGTTGCTACGTAATAAATTAAATTTAACATCACCATTTCTGTTAGTTTAAATGCGATAGCATACAGCACAAAAATCATCATCATTTTGAAAATCACTTTCTTGCGCTGGTAAAATATCTTCAATGCATTAAACATATACCAGCAAATCCATACTATAATAGCAAGTCCAATTAGATTTGAAATTATTGAGTCTTCACCAAATACATACTTCATAAGTGGTTTGGTAAAAATGGAGACGATAAAGTACGCTGTCATCCCATGTATGGTAAATATCAAGTGGTCAAGGTAATAAATATGATTTTTTCTAAAATTCCACATAATAAATAGCGCAAGTAAAGGCATCAGCAAAAAGTATTGCTTCGGCCTGTTATGCTCTAAAGTTTCCTGTATCACTTCAGATTTTTGTCCGATTGTAATTGAACGTTTTGTAACCATTCGCTCAAACCAATTGTCTCTTTCAATCAATGGTAAATTTTTTTGTCTCGATAGATATGCATCATAAGTTGAATCATTTCTATCGTTATGAATGGTGTTAAACCTTTCAATAATTTTCTGCAAGGAGTCTGATTTCTTCGCTTTTTGTTGTTTTTTCAAATCATCGAGAACAACAGTCTGCGTTTTAAAATCAAGATTTTTAAACGTACTTCTGTCAAAATCCTCTTTAATTTTTGCTTTAACTTTGTCTGCAATTCCCGGTGCCTTGCCAAAAATTCCAGATTTTTCAAGCTTATTATTAACGGTATCTATTGTAGCCTTTTGCTGAACTCTTGTTTTTGCATCAACATGATCCTCGTTGTTTGTGCTGTGCTCTGGTGAATATGCCACCAAAAAATAAACGATAGAAACAAAAATGTACATGCTCACCGGATTGATGTATCTAGCTCTTTTACCAGCTAAATAATCGAGCGTAACTTGTCCGGGTTTGGTTAGGAGTGGAGTTAGCGTTTGAAAAAACTTATTGTCGAAATGGAAATAATGAGCGATACTATGACTTATGAATCCCCAAAAACTTTCTTTTAACTCTAAATTAGGTTGACCACAGTTGCTACAATAATGCGTTTCTACATGAGAACCGCAGTTTAAACAATTATGTTCTTTTCTGTATTTACCTGCAGACATAGGGGATTTCGAAAATAATTTTAGTGACTTATTGCTTCAATGGCTTCAACTTCGGCTCTGGTATGTTTGTGCTTAAAAAGCAAGGCGAAAAGGACTGTTATAATTAATGCATAAATGGTAAATGACAACCATATGCTATGCCAGTCTTTCATATGGATAGCTTTATCGAAGGTGCCATTGTTTAAAATACTTACGCCCTGACTTTTCACGAAATCAAGTAAATGATTATTTGTAGGCTCTGAACCTACAAATTCTGAGGTTGCCTGAATTGTAGAGAACGATTTAGTGAAGTATTTATCAATCATCCAACCGGAAACCAAACTCCCGAACACGGCACCAAATCCGTTTGTCATCATCATGAACATGCCTTGTGCCGACGAACGTGTTTTTGCAGTTGTCGAAGTTTCTACAAATAATGAGCCCGAAATATTAAAGAAATCGAAAGCCATACCGTACACTACGCATGATAAAATTATCATCCATAAATTACCTGCAGGATTACCGTAGGCAAAAAGGCCGAAGCGGAAAACCCAGGCAAGCATTGCAATAATCATTACCTTCTTAATGCCGAAACGTTTTAAAAAGAATGGAATGGCCAAAATGAAGAGCGTTTCTGATACCTGCGAAATAGACATGATAATTGTAGAATACTTAACTACAAAAGAATCTGCATATTTTGGAAAATGCTTAAACTCATCCAAAAATACATCACCATATGCATTGGTAAGCTGTAAAGCACCGCCCAAAAACATAGAAAAGATGAAGAAAAGGGCCATTTTATAGTTTGCAAAAAGCTTAAAAGCTTCTAAACCCAGTGTTTGTATAACGGATGCCTTTTCAGAAATTAACTTGCTAGGTTTACATTTTGGTAATGTAAAGGCATATAAGCCTAAGAGGAGTGCACCCGAGCCAGCTATGTAAAACTGATAAGCGCTTGCTTTGTTTCCCGTTAAATTTGTAATCCACATGGCAACGATAAAGCCGACCGTTCCCCAAACCCTGATTGGAGGAAAATCTTTAACCACGTCCAGGTTACCCGATTTTAAAGTGGTATAGGAGATGGAGTTACTTAATGATATTGTTGGCATGTAGAAACACATGGCAATAAGGATAGTCCAAAAGAAGGCATTTGGGCTTTCTACCTGAGGTAGATAAAACAAAACACAGGCATATAGAATATGAAGAATGCCGTACAAAACTTCTGCGTTAACCCATTTATCTGCAATGATGCCAGTTAAGGTTGGCATAAAGAGCGACGCAAAACCCATCGTTGCAAAAATTGCACCGAACTGGGTTCCGTCCCATTGTTTTGTTCCAAACCAATAATTCGCAATCGTGATAAGCCATGCACCCCACACAAAAAATTGCATAAAGCTCATTATGGTTAAGCGAAACTTAACGTTCATCATATAGTTTTGTTTGATTTTGAAAGTAAAGGCTGAATATAGAACTATTTTGAATCATAATTAAAAAATGAGCCCAAATTATTTTAAACAATTTGGGCTGGTCTAAATCCATTTTCCTTCTGTTGATTAATGCTATAATCAAAGCTTTGTAACGTATTCGAAGAGAATTACGAAGATTAAGATTTGCCTCTTTTATTCAGCTCATCTCTAATCCTGGCTGCCTTTTCGTAAGCCTCGTCTGCAATTGCTTCCTGAAGCTTTTGCTGCAGTTCTTCTACCGTGAGGTCTGTAAAACCCTGCTGACTGGTAGCGATTGGAATGGTATCCGCATCAGGTTCTTTGGCAATGCTATCCATGTTTTCAAGAAAAAGAAAATCATTGCCTTCAATCACAATGCCTGCCGAGGCTAAAATAAATTCATAGGTATAAATCAATGCATTAAACCTAACGGCTAGGGCTATTGCATCAGAGGTTCTCGCATCAATTTCGTGTGTGTTTTTGCCATCGCTGCAAATCAACTTAGCATAAAAGACTCCATCTACCAGGTTATAAATTATAATTTCCTGAATGTGAATATGAAAAGTTTCCGCCATCGACTTGAACAAATCATGCGTAAGCGGCCTGCTAGGCGTCATTTTCTCTATCTCAATGGCTATCGCCTGCGCCTCGAAAGCCCCGATAATGATAGGCAAGCGTCTTCGGCCATTTACTTCACCTAAAACTAATGCGTAAGCCCCAGACTGAGTTTGGCTGTACGATAAGCCCACGATATCTAATTTTACTTTTTTCATATTTCAAACTGTCATTTAAGGCCTGACGAAATGCTTAATTAAGCACTTAGCCAACACTCTTAATAACATGATTATCCTTTGTGTGCCTTTAAAGCCTCGATTAATTTTGGAACAACTTCAAATGCATCACCTACAATACCGTAATCGGCAACCTTAAAAAACGGTGCTTCCGGATCTTTATTTATCACCACAATAACTTTTGACGAACTTACGCCCGCCAAATGCTGAATAGCACCTGAAATACCAATCGCGATATATAAATTAGGACTAATCGCTATTCCAGTTTGGCCTACGTGTTCTGAATGCGGTCTCCAGTCGGCATCACTAACTGGCTTAGAACAAGCCGTTGCTGCCCCCAGTAAGCCCGCCAATTCTTCAATCATTCCCCAGTTCTCGGGGCCTTTTAAGCCTCTGCCGGCAGAAACAACCAACTCTGCATCTGGTAATGATACTTTATCAGTTGCACGAACAATGTCTTTAATTACCGTTCCTAAATCTGATTGTTTTATGTCTGCTGAGAAATTCTCGATAGCTACCTCAGTTGCATTTTCTTTTACACCAAAAGCATTCGGATTTAAAGCAATAATTTTATTTGCAGAAGTTAATTCTGTGATGGCGAAAGCCTTTCCTGAGAAGGCTGTTTTCTTCACCTCGAATTTTGAGCCGTCAATTTTTGGTAACTCTACTGCGCCATCAGCCAAACCAGCTTTCAGTTTTACCGCGATGCGGGGAGCAAGACCTTTTCCTGAAAACGAATTGGAAAGCACTACGATGTCGGCAGTTTCTTTTTCTGCAGCTGCAGCAATTACACTGGCATAAGCCTGGTTAACAAAAGTTTTTAATTGCGCTGCGCTTACATTTAATACTTTGGAAGCACCATATTTTCCCAGTTCGTTCAACTCGCTTTCTGCTACGTCGCCGATAGAAATTGCTGTTAAATTAGTTGATTGCTGATCGGCGATAGCTTTGGCATAAGAAACAGCTTCGAAAACCGATTTCTTAAATTTTCCTTCAGCTTGTTCTACATATACTAATACTGACATATATTTAATTCTATATCCCTCAAAGAAAAGGACTTGTGATAAATTATTTAGTTAATTGATAATGCCGCTTAGATAACTTTGGCTTCGCTGTGTAACAGATTAATTAATTCTTCTGTTTGCTCTGCCGGTATTAATTTAACGGTGCCACGTGGGGCAGGGGTTTCGTATTTCGCAACTTTGGTTACTTCTTCAATCGAAACAGTTTCAACTACGTTTAATGGCTTCGTTCTGGCCGACATAATGCCACGCATATTTGGAATTTTTGGCTCAGCAACGCCTTCAGCGCAACTTGCAATAAATTTACCTGTCACGGTAACCACTTCTTTTCCACCTTCAATTTCTCGTTCTATGGTAGCATTAGTACCATCAGTGTCTAATTTTTTAATGATTGAAATGGAAGGAATATCCAAAAACTCGCCTACCATGGCTGCAACCTGGTTACCATTGTAATCAATAGATTCCCGACCTGTAAGTATAATATCGAAATCTTTGTCTTTTGCATATTCAGCAATCTGCTTTGACACAAAATAAGCATCTCTAGGCGCCGCGTTCACCCTTACGGCGTCGTCTGCGCCAATGGCAAGCGCCTTTCTAATGGTTGGGTCGTTGCCTGCCTCGCCAACATTTATTACAGTTACAGTACCCTTTCCGCCTTCGGTTAATTCAATTGCCCTGGATAACGCAATCTCATCGTAAGGGTTAACAATATATTGTACACCTGCAGTATTGAATTCGGTATTATCGTTGGTAAAAGTTATTTTTGTCGTCGTGTCTGGCACGTTACTGATACAAACTAATATTTTCATATAATTACGTTTAATATATAAGGTCTTTCTGCAAATTTAATTAAAAAAGCAAGGAAATAAAATGTCATCAACCCGTTTAAGTAAGTTATTAGAATTTTTGGAGAGCGATCCGAATGATCCATTTATACTATATGCCTTAGCCACAGAGTATAACGCTCAAAATGATAAGGAAAAGGCCTATTCTTTTTACCTTCAATTAACTGATAAACATCCTGATTATGTAGGAACTTACTACCATTTAGGGAAATTATACGAAAAGGATGGTGCAAAAAAGAAAGCAATCGAAATTTATCAAAAGGGAATGACAGTTGCCAGAACCAAAAGAGATATGCATGCATTTTCTGAACTACAGGGAGCCTACAACACTGCTGCCGGGTTAGATTACGAAGATGATTAAAGGTACAGGTTTTAAAACAGCGGGGTAAAAAACAATATTAATGCAGGCGAAACCTTTACAATTTAAAAAGCAGTTACTTTTTTTAAGGAATGTACTTTTTTTTACTTTTACCTCTTTTGGAGGTGCTCAGGCACACCTGGCACTGCTTTTAAAGTACTTTGTTTATAACACAAAATTTATAACAGAAGAAGAACTTCTGGAACTAAACGCTCTGGCGCAGGTGCTGCCTGGTCCGGCGTCTACGCAAACTCTGGTAGGTATCGCCTGGAAAGTTGGGCGACTGAAACTTGCAATCGTTACCTTTTTGATTTGGATTTTGCCAACTGCGGCAATTATGACTTTTGCCGCAATTAGCTATGCGATGCTTGATCAAAAGCAGAAATTTATCGATATCCTGGAATACATACAACCGATTGCTTTGGGAATTGTTGCCTTTGGAGCCTTCAAGTTAGCTAAAAAAGTGCTTACTTCTCAAATGTCTGTTTTCCTTTCAATTGCTGCTGTGGTTGCTACATTTGTGTTGAAGAATGCCTACGTTTTTCCGCTGGCAATTCTTGTGGGCGGCATGATTTCATCAGCAATTGAAACGCCCAAAGAGGAAGCAGAGTTAAGGGTTAAGTTGTTTTCAAATGTTAACCCTAAAAAGTTAATTTACTTTTTCAGTGCATTGCTTTTGTTTGCCTTAGTTGGCGCAATTATAAACCGAACATCTCCTTTTAGTTTGCCAATACGTTTACTCGAAAATTTTTATCGAAACGGAATACTTGTATTTGGCGGCGGGCAGGTTTTGGTTCCGCTGATGTACACAGAGTTTGTTGAAATGAAGCATTATCTTCATGCATCAGGGTTTCTATCTGGATTTGCTTTACAACAAGCTTTGCCTGGTCCAACGTTTTCATTTACAAGCTACCTGGGGGCGCTGAGCATGAAAAACTTCGGCTATGGCATGTGGGGACAGATACTTGGAGGTTTAATTGGTGTGGTCGGCATTAATCTGCCCGGACTCATTTTGGTTCTTTTTATTGTGCCTTTCTGGGATGATCTAAAAAAGATTTCCCGAATTCGTCACAGCCTTTCGGGTATCAATGCCGTTAGCGTTGGTTTTATTATCGCGGCTTTTATTCTACTGTTAATTCCAATGGGTTTTAACTGGCTTTTTTTGGCCATTATGCTGGCAACGTTCCTGTTGCTTAATTATACGAAAATAAGTCCGCCGGTAATTGTTTTGGCCGGGATTTTAATTGGTTATATTTTTTAAGGCGGATGTATTAATTTAAGGCTCAATTACAAATACTGTATCTTAAAGCAATTCTTGTTCGGTTAAAACGGTGGCTCTTCATCACTATAATCGTCCATTTTAGATGGGCGAATGATAACGTTACTTTGCTTTTCAAAATCCTGCGAAGGATACATGCCAGCCGATGGGTCTGCTGAAAATGAGGCCGGAGCGGTAAAATCCTCTTCTAAATCGGTAAATTTAACAAACTTACCAATGAATCTAAGTGGAACAATTCCAGTTTCCCCATTACGGTGTTTAGCGATAATTACCTCGCCAATACCAGCCTGCGATCTTCCTTGTTCATCTTCGGTAATTCCATAATATTCAGGGCGATAAAGAAATAAAACCATATCCGCATCCTGCTCAATCGAACCAGATTCCCTTAAATCCGAAAGCATTGGCCTTTTTCCCTGTAAACCTGGTCTGCTTTCTACCGCTCTACTTAACTGCGATAATGCCAAAACCGGAACATCTAACTCTTTCGCTACAGATTTTAAAGCCCGCGAAATGCTACCGATTTCCTGCTCACGGTTTCCGCCACCTTTTCCACCTTCGCCTTTGCCATGCATCAGCTGAAGATAATCGACAATCACCAATTGAATGTCGTATTGCGATTTAAGTCGCCTGCATTTTGCCCTAAATTCGAAAATATTCAAGGCCGGTGTATCATCTATCAATAGCGGGGCTTCAGTTAAACGGCCAATTTTGCTGTGTAACTGCTGCCATTCCCATTCTTGCAAGTTTCCTTTTCTAATCTTTTCCTGCTCAATCTCAGCCTCTCCAGATATTAAACGATTAACAAGTTGAACCGATGACATCTCCAAGGAGAAAACTACAGTTGGTTTTTGGAAATCGACTGTAGCGTTTCTTGCACAGGTTAATACAAAAGCAGTTTTTCCCATCGCCGGACGTGCAGCAATAATTACTAAATCCTGCTTTTGCCAACCGCCGGTTATTCTATCAAGCCCGGTAAAACCTGTTGGAACGCCGGTTAAGCCGTCTGTTTTAGTTCTAAGTTCCTCAAGCGTGGCCAAAGATTGTTTAATGATATCGTCCATTTTCTGTGTATCTCTACGCAGGTTATTTTGGGCAATGTCGAACAAACCTTTCTCCGCATGGTCTAACAAATCGAAAATATCTGTGGTATCTTCGTAAGCATTCGTAATAATGTCGGTAGAAATTCTGATGAGTTCTCTTTGAATATATTTTTGAGATATAATCCGGGCATGGTACTCAATATTTGCCGCCGAGGCTACCCGGTTTGTTAAATTTGTAATGTAATATGCACCGCCAACCATTTCTAAGGTACCCTGCTGGCGTAATTCTGAAGTAACCGTTAAAATATCTACAGGCTTAGATTTTTCGAAAAGCATATGTATTGCAGCGAAAATCTTTTGATGTGCTTCCTGGTAAAAAATTTCAGGCTTTAAGATATCGATAACGGCAGACAAGGCATCTTTTTCAAGCATTAGTGCGCCTAAAACTGCTTCCTCTAAATCCAGTGCTTGAGGCGGCAGTTTACCCATCGAACTTACTGTACTTGTCAATCTTGCTTTTCGGGATAAAATGTTGCCTTTTCCTCCTTGTTCGTTTTCGATACTCATACAACAAAAGTAGATAAAAGTTAGGCGGTTTGTTTTAATAAGTTTTGAGTTGTTTGTTAACAAATTGATCCAGAATAAATTTAAATTCTTTCGTTTTTAGGAAAATGGAAAATTTTTAAACAATTATATGTTAATAAGAAGATTATAGATTAGTGCTAAAACATTTATTTGAATACTTTTGCCTAACAATTTTTAAACATGGATAATTTTAGAAGACCACAACGCGTAAAAGAAAATAATGAATTTGTATTCGGTATAAGGGCGGTAATAGAAGCCGTTAAAGCAGGAAGGGATATCGAAACCATTTATGTGCAGAGAGGGTTGGGTGGTGATTTATTTCTTGAATTGAAAGCATTGTTAGCAGGAACATTGATTCCATTAAACTCTGTACCGGTTGAAAAGCTGAACCGGATGTCGCAAAAGAACCATCAGGGTGTTATTGCGGTAATCTCGCCTATCACTTATCAAAATATTGAAGATATTATTCCTTCTGTTTTTGAAAAAGGAGAGGTGCCGCTGATTTTAGTATTGGATAGCGTTACTGATGTACGTAATATGGGTGCAATTGCCCGTACGGCTGCTTGCGTGGGTGTTCACGCTATCGTTGTGCCGTTAAAAAATGCAGCTCAAATTAATGCCGATGCCATAAAAACATCGGCCGGAGCACTTTTCAGCATTCCCATTTGCAGGCATTCAAATCTTCATAAAACCTGTCTTTTTCTGCAGGAGAGTGGCTTACAAATTGTTGCTTGTACAGAAAAAACGAACGACTTCATTTATGCGCCTGACTATACAATGCCCACTGCAATTGTAATGGGCTCCGAAGACGAAGGCATTTCTAATGAACTTTTAAGGGTAGCGGATCATCTGGCTAAAATCCCGATGGCAGGAAAAATTGAATCACTTAATGTATCGGTTGCCGCAGGGGTAATTTTGTATGAGGCCGTAAGACAAAGAACTTTATAATTTGTTGATTTTTAGGCCGATAATTTGTTAAATTTATTAACAAAATTATCGCTATGCAACCTGCCAATACCATAATCGAAGTGATATCACGTTTAGATGATATCATCATTGATAGTATTAAAGTTAAATCACGAAACGGATACTTTGCCTGCCTTTATCGAAAAATGACCATCGCCGTCCAAAAAGGCATTAATGATGGCTTATTTAAAGACGGGCAGCGAATGGAAAAGCTGGATGTTATTTTTGCAAACAGGTATATCGATGCCTATCATTGTCAATCGCAACGGAAGCCATTAAGTTCATCTTGGAATGCCGCCTTTGCTGCAGCCTCTCAACCTTATACAGTAATTCAGCACTTGCTTTTAGGAATGAATGCGCATATAAATCTCGACTTAGGCGTTGCTGCAGCTGAGACCAGTAAAGCTGTAGACATTCAGTTACTTAAGCAAGACTTTAACCTGATAAATGATATCATTGCCAGCCTGATAAATATTGTTCAAAAGGATTTGGAGGAGATTTGCCTGCCAATGAAGATGTTGAAATATGTGGATAATAAAAGTAAAGAATCCGTAATAAATTTTAGCATTACTGCAGCAAGAGATGCTGCCTGGGCTAACGCGGTGGGCCTATCGAAGGTTTTACCCGGCATGTACATCCCGTACATTAACACCCTTGATTCCAAAATAGCATTGGTTGCAAATGGCATAAAAAATCCTAACTTTTCTCAAAGTTTTATATTGAGAACCGTTAGAACATTTGAGCCAAAAGACGTTGGCGAAATTATTAAGTTTTTGAAAGACTAAATGTATTTATTGCCAAACCTCGATTTCACCTCGGCAACAAATTCTTTAACCCGCTGTTCTTCATCGCGTGGACAAACTAAAAGCATATTATTGTTTTCAACAACGATAAAATCATGCAAGCCATTCAAAATAACCAATTTATCCTTTGGTACATTAACCATACAATTAGATGAATCGAACATAATTACCTGGTCAGACGGAATAACAGCATTGCCAACATAGTCTTTATCTGCCATTTCGTATATCGAAGCCCAGGTTCCTAAATCAGACCATCCAAAATCAGCCGGCAGAACGTAAACATTTTCCGCTTTTTCCATAATTCCAAAATCGATGGAGATATTGGTGCATTGAAAGTAAGCATTATTTATAAAGGCCTTTTCCCTTGGAGTGTTCATTTCGTTTCTTCCGGAGCTAAAAATCTCATACATATCAGGCAGATATTTTTGAAACGATTTTAAAATAGCCTTTGCCGACCAGATAAAAATACCAGCATTCCATAGGAAATCCCCGCTTTGAATGAAAGACTTGGCAAGTTCAAGATTCGGCTTTTCGGTAAATGTTTTAACCTTATGCAGGTCTTTATCTATATTTAGAACATGGTCTGTGTGTTGAATATACCCATAACCCGTATCCGGACGGTTAGGCTTTATACCCAAGGTTATCAGGCAGTCGTTTCCTGAAGCAGCGCTCAACGACTGTTCTATTGAAGAAACAAAACCCGGCATGTCGGCAATTGTGTGATCTGAAGGTGCGACAACAATTGTAGCGTTCGGGTTCAGTTCTGAAATTTTCATACAGCCGTAGGCAATACAAGGCGCTGTATTTCTCAACAACGGCTCGGCGAGTATTTGGTTTTCAGTAATTTCCGGTATTTGAGTCTTAATTAAATCCGAATAGATTTCGTTAGTAACGATGAAAATATTTTCAGGTGGGCAGATTTGAAGGAACCGCTCGTACGTGCTTTGGATTAATGTTTTACCAACACCAAAAAAATCGATAAACTGTTTAGGGTATTCTGTACGGCTTACCGGCCAGAAACGGCTTCCAACGCCGCCGGCCATAATTAGAGCATAAAAGTCTTTATTCATTTTAAAATTTAAATCTACACAATGCCCTCATTCAATAAATCGTGCAGGTGTATGATGCCAAAATAGGTATTTTTGTCTAAAACTAATAGTTGCGTAATGTTATTTCTTTTGATCATGGCGAGCGCATCAACCGCAAGCGCTTCACGTTGAATGCTTTTAGGCGTTTTCCCCATTATTTGTTGAGCGCTTAAATTTGCAATGTCAGTATTATTCTCCAACATCCGCCTAATATCACCATCTGTAATGATTCCTAAGACCTCATTTTTCTCATCAATAACAGCAACTGCACCCAAACGGTTTTTACTAATTTCGATTAAAACCTCTTTAACTGATGCCAACGGACTTATTGAAGGTTTTTCGTTTGAAGAAGCTAAATCGCCGGCTTTCAGGTAAAGTTTTTTGCCTAGAGAACCGCCAGGATGGTATTTTGCAAAATCAGATTCATTGAACGCCCTGCTCTCCAATAAACAAATTGCAAGCGCATCGCCCATGGCTAACTGTGCAGTGGTGCTGGTTGTTGGCGCCAAATTATGCGGACAGGCTTCTTTCTCCACCGAAGTATTTAGTATAAAATCGGCATGCTGGGCCAAAAACGACTTTGTTTCTCCAACCATGGCAATGAGCTTGTTTTTTGCGCCTTTTAACAACGGTATCAGCACCTTGATTTCCGGGGTATTGCCGCTCTTCGACAGGCAAATTACCACATCATCAATCTGGATCATTCCCAAATCGCCGTGTATTGCATCTGCTGCATGCATAAAAATCGCAGGTGTACCTGTAGAATTAAAGGTTGCAACAATTTTCTGGGCAATTATGGCACTCTTGCCAATGCCGGTAACGATAACGCGACCTTTGCACTGTAAAATGGTTGATACCACTTTTTCAAAATCGTCGCTTAGGTTTTTCGCAACGTTTAAAATTGCCGCGGCTTCCAGCTCCAATGTGCTTATAGCTGATTGGATAATTGATTTTTTACTTTTCAAAGAGAAAAAAATTGTTTGTTGATACTTGAATTTCTTGTAAAATTATGTTATTTTGGATAGAAAAATAGCATCGCATATTTTATTACACAAAATGGACGTGAAAAAGTCGTTATTTGATAACCTGCAAAATTTCTTCGGGTTTGATAATTTCAAAGGTGATCAGGAGTCGATCATTACAAATATTTTAGAAGGCAATAACACTTTCGTTATTATGCCAACGGGCGGAGGGAAGTCTATTTGCTATCAATTACCAGCTTTAATGAGTGAAGGAACAGCTATTGTTATTTCGCCATTGATAGCATTAATGAAAAACCAGGTTGACCAACTCAGGGCATTTGGTGGAAATGACAGCATTGCTCACTTTCTTAATTCATCCCTAAACAAATCAGAAATTACACAGGTCAAATCTGACCTCTTGAGCGGTCAGACAAAATTGCTTTATGTGGCACCGGAGTCTCTGGCGAAACAAGATAATATTGAGTTTTTAAACCTGATAAAAATTTCTTTTGTCGCCGTTGATGAAGCACATTGCATTTCTGAATGGGGTCACGATTTCCGGCCCGAATACCGTAAAATTAAACAAGTTATTGCCGGGTTAGGTAACAATATTCCAATCATTGCGTTAACCGCAACGGCAACTCCAAAGGTACAACAGGATATTATGAAGAACCTTGGAATGACTGAGGCTACTTTATTTAAATCATCGTTTAACAGGCCAAATTTATTTTATGAAATCCGGCCTAAAAGAGATATCACGAAAGAAATTATCAAATACATAAAATCCAACCCGGGAAAATCTGGTATTATTTATTGTTTGAGCAGAAAAAAAGTGGAAGAAGTTGCTGAAGCTTTAAATCTTAATGGAATCAGTGCGCTCCCATACCATGCCGGCCTCGAACCAAAGGTACGGGCAGAAACCCAGGATAGATTTTTAATGGAAGATGCCGAGGTAATTGTTGCAACTATCGCCTTCGGGATGGGCATTGATAAGCCAGATGTGCGTTTTGTTATACACCACGACGTGCCGAAAAGCATGGAAGGCTACTACCAGGAAACTGGCAGGGCCGGAAGGGATGGAGGTGAGGGTGTTTGTATTGCTTTTTATGCTCAGAAAGACGTAGACAAGCTTGCAAAGTTTATGAAAGACAAGCCTGTTTCTGAGCGGGAAATTGGTACCCAAATATTGAAAGAAGTAATTGATTATGCGGAATCTGGCGTTTGCCGCCGTAAACAGATCCTTCACTATTTTGGAGAAAATTTTAACGAAACGGGTTGCAACTGCATGTGCGACAATTGTAAGAAACCGAAAAAGCAGTTTGATGCTGAGGAGCAACTCTCAACACTTTTAAAGTTTATTGATAAAACCGGCGAAAAATTCGACGATGCACACTTACTTAATGTGTTTTTAGGTTTGGAAACTGCCCAAACCATCGCTTACGAGCACAGTAAGGTTCCTGAATTTGGTATTGGCAAACAAGAAGGTGAATTGCTTTGGAAATCAGTCATCCGCCAGGCTGTTTTAAATAATTATCTTTTTAAAGATATTGATAACTATGGCTTATTAAAACTGACCAAACAAGGGAAAGATTTTATCATTAACCCTTATAGCTTGAAATTCATTTTGAATGAGCCGATTGAAACCGGTGCAGATGATGACGATGATGATTTGAAGCACGGTACTGGTGCGCTAGACACTCATTTGCTGCAACTGCTTAAGGATTTGCGGAAAAAAATCGCGAAGCAAAAAAGTGTGCCGCCTTTTGTTGTTTTCCAAGACCCATCGCTCGAAGAAATGTGTACACATTATCCGGTTACGATGGAAGAACTTCGTCAGATTTCTGGCGTAGGCTCTGGTAAGGCAATGAAGTTTGGGACGCCTTTTATAGAATTGATAAAAAAGTATGTTGAAGACAATGATATTGAGCGCCCAATTGACCTGATTATTAAAACTCAGGCCAATAAATCGCAAATGAAAGTATCGATTATCCAAAACATCGACAGGCAGATTGGTTTAGAAGATATCGCTGATTCGAAGGGTATTACCTACGAGGAAATACTTAAAGAAGTAGAATCAATTGTAAATTCTGGTACAAAACTTAACCTGAACTATTTCATTGATGAGGTTATTGACGATGATAGGCAGGATGAAGTCTTCGATTATTTCAGAGCTGCAGAAAGCGACTCGATTGATGAGGCATTAAACGAATTGGGTGAAACAGACTACACTCGTGAGGAAATACAATTAATGCGGATAAAGTTCATGTCGGAACTAGGAAACTAACTTAGGCTTTTGATGCAGCTATTTAAATTGAAGCGTAACCGTTTTTAATTTTGCTTGTTGCATCTCAGGTCTCAAACATCAGCTATGCTTAATTATTTAGATAAGATTAAAAACACAGAATCGGGCAATTTCTTTTTAATGGCGGGACCTTGTGCAATTGAAGGCGAAGACATTGCGATGCGGATTGCTGAAAAGATCATCACAATTACGGATAAACTTCAAATTCCATATATTTTCAAAGGGTCTTATCGAAAGGCAAACAGAAGTAAAGGAAGTTCTTTTACCGGGATTGGCGATGAGAAAGCTTTGCGTATTCTGGAGCGTGTTGGCCGCGAGTTTGGCGTACCAACGGTAACTGATATACATGAAAGTGGAGAAGCTGCCATGGCTGCTGCCTATGTTGATATACTGCAGATTCCTGCTTTTCTGTGCCGGCAAACCGATTTGCTAATTGCAGCTGCAGAAACTGGTAAGGTTGTCAATGTAAAAAAAGGTCAGTTTTTATCGGCCGGTTCCATGAAATTTGCCGTTGAAAAGATTAAGGAAGCTGGAAACGAAAAAGTAATTTTAACCGATAGGGGGAACACTTTTGGCTATCAGGATTTAATTGTTGATTACAGGGGTTTGCCAGAAATGCAAAGTTTCGGTGTGCCTGTTGTAATGGATTGTACGCACTCTCTGCAACAACCCAATCAAAGTAGCGGTGTAACTGGCGGTAAGCCAGAGCTTATTTCGACGATAGCAAAAGCAGCGATTGCAGTAGGGGCAGATGGTTTATTCATTGAAACGCATCCAGACCCCGCAAACGCAAAATCAGATGCCGCCAATATGTTGCATCTTGATTTGCTGGAAGACACGTTGACGAAATTAATCCGCATCAGACAAGCAATTTTGTAATTTTGGAAGCTTCTAAAGTGTTTCTAACAGCCGAATGGCGCAAATTAGCCTTGGCGCAATATCAGGTCGATAAAAATATATTGTCGAAGTACTTACCTCCACACACTGATCTAGACGACTGGCAAGGCAAATATTATGTGAGTTTGGTAGGCTTTATGTTTATTGATGTGAAACTGCGGGGCTTCAACATTCCGTTTCATACTAATTTTGAAGAGGTAAATTTGCGTTTTTACGTTAAATTTAAAGATGGTGACGAGTGGAAACGCGGAGTTGTTTTTATCAAAGAAATTGTTCCTCTGCCTGCGATAACTTTTGTGGCAAACACAATTTATAAAGAAAATTACCAAACATTGCCCATGAAGCATGTATGGATTGACCAAGAGCATCAGCTTGAAGTGAACTACCTTTGGAAAAACAAAAGCTGGCATAAGTTTTCTGTTACGGCTGCATCAAAAGCAGAAGAAATTGCTGTCGGAAGTGA
Organism: Pedobacter sp. AC464; assembly: GCF_979253075.1. Taxonomy (NCBI): domain Bacteria; kingdom Pseudomonadati; phylum Bacteroidota; class Sphingobacteriia; order Sphingobacteriales; family Sphingobacteriaceae; genus Pedobacter; species Pedobacter sp. AC464. The sequence goes on along the minus strand of NZ_CEEDBV010000001.1, from coordinate 1,043,730 downwards.
AGAGGAATTTATTACCGAACATTATTGGGGTTATACTGAAATTGGCCCAGGTAAAACCTCCGAGTATGGCGTAGAGCATCCTCGCTGGCAAGTTTATTCAGTAAAAGATTACACTATAGAAGTCGAATTTGGCACAAATTATGGTGAAGACTTTGCTTTTTTAAACCATGCAAAACCTGATTCGGTAATGCTTGCCGAAGGTTCTGAAATCAGGGTTTTGAAGGGGAAGAAGTTTTAACCCGGGTTTCTTCAATAACTAAACTTTCGTGATTACAAAAGAGGTCCGGCGGTTACTTTTTCTTCCAACCTCGGTGTTGTTATTAGCGACAGGAGTGCTTGCTCCGAAACCTTTAAATGTAAGCCTACTACCACCGATACCATTTTTAATTAAGTATTCGTAAACCGCATTAGCCCGGTTTAATGATAGTTTCTGATTTAATTTCGCATCGCCCATGCTATCGGTGTGTCCTTGGATTTCGATGTTGACGGTTTCGTTGTGGTTGAGGAAGTCGATTAACAGATCCAATTCCCTAATCGATTGTGGGAGGAGATTGTACTTATCGGTATCGAAAAAGATATTCCGAAGGGTCACATTTCCGCCCTGTTTTATTTTTTCAATATAAACTTCTATCTGATAAGGCTTCTTAATATCTTCCGGTTTGAGAGCGAAGTTTTCGGAGTAGAAGAGATAACCCTCTGCATTTACATTGAAGAGGTAATCGCTTCCAATCGGCATTACGGCCAGAAACTGACCGGTTTCGGGGTCGGTGTAATCGCCGAAAACCGTTTTATTTGATTTTAAATCGATAACCTGAACGTTACTTTCGATAGTTTTCCTGGTATCCTTATCTTTTACAATTCCTTTTACGTAAGATATTTTTTTCGGTTTGGCCGTTTCCGGTATTCCAAAATTATAAATATCCTGTTTGCCGAAACCATCTTTTAAGTTTGAAGAAAACATTCCGGAATTTCCGTCAGCACTTACAATCAGGCCGCTTTCATCATCAAAAGAATTTATTGGGTAGCCTATGTTTAAAGGCTTTTGAAACTTACCGGCTTCATCCATCCTGCTGTAAAAAATATCTTTATTGCCAAAGCCCGGCCAACCATCAGAAGAAAAATAGAGCGTTTTTCCGTCAGCATGTAAAAACGGTGTGTTTTCGTCAAATGGCGTATTAATTTCAGGGCCTAGGTTTATGGCAGGTCCCCATTTCGCATCATCGGTAATTGTACTTTTCCAAATGTCGTATCCACCTAAACCTCCGGGCCGGTTGCTAATAAAATAAAGGGTTTTGCCGTCAGGACTTATTGCCGGTTGTGATTCCCAATATTCGGAGTTTACAGGTTTGCCCACATTATAAGGCTCGCCCCAATCTTTACCTTCACGATGGGAAACATAAATATCGCATCGGCCTAGTCCATCGGGGCGGTTACATCCGGTAAAGAACAAGTATTTCCCATCTGGGGAGATGGTTTGGGCACCTTCATTAAATTTGGGTGTGTTGATATTAGTTGATAAAGGCGTGGCGGCACTCCACACATTGCCGTTAAACTTTGCGGTCCAAAAATCCTCATTTCCATTTATCTGGCGGGTAAATATCAAACTTTCTCCATCAGCCGTCAGGGCGGGGAAATATTCTGAATCAATTGTATTTACCCCATTCCCAAGATTAACTGGTGTGTAGGTTACCGCATTTTTAATGTTTAAGGCCGCAAAATCGCAGTCTACAAGGTATTTTCTAGCCCGCTTTGCCCTGTCAGATGAACCATCCAAAGCCAGAAATACGCCAAAATCTTGTTTTGCCTTTTGGTAATCCTGAGTTGCAAATTCCATTTCCGCAAGGTTATAGATAACAGCTGGAGCAACGTCTTTATTGATGACCATCGCCCGCTGATATGCTGCTTTAGCATCTGCGTATTTCTTTTGCCTTTTAAACACATCTGCCAATAAAATGTAAGCCTCCTGAAAGTTGTTGTCAATCTCAACAGCACTTTTTAATGCTTGTTCAGCACCTGCAAAATCCGATTGCTCTAAAAGTGGTTTAGCTCTATCAAAAAGCGTTTGGGCTTTTCTATTTGGAGCATTTTGCGCATCGCAGAAAAAGCCCGGCAGAATAAGGATTAAGAGAAACCAGAATTTCATTACATTAACATTTGCTTACCAAAGCTAATGTAAACTATTTAAGGAATATTTAAAAATTTGTGTGTTTGAAGCGAAATTTCCCATTTTGGGTTTGCCATAACGTATTCAATAATCAATGGCGTAATTTCTTTCGATTTAGACCATTCGGGCTGTAAATACAATTTGCAGGTAGGAGATACCATGGCGGCATATTCCTCGGCCCATTTAAAATCACTTTTGTTAAAAACGATAACTTTTAATTCGTGTGCGAACTGGGTAATGTCTGGTCGCGGAGCCTTAAACTTCTTTGGTGATAAACAAATCCAATCCCATGTGCCAGAAAGTGGATAGGCGCCCGAAGTTTCGATAAAAGTCAAAATGCCACGTTCTTTTAGTTTTTTAGTGAGGTAATCGAGGTTGTAGATTAAAGGCTCTCCACCAGTAATTACAACAGCCTTGCCTGGGAATTTATCGGCATTTTCGACAATAACGTCAGCTGTTGTTAAGGGGTGCATTTCAGCATCCCAGCTTTCTTTAACGTCGCACCAATGGCAACCCACATCGCAACCGCCTAAACGAATGAAATAAGCCGCTTTGCCAGTGTTAAACCCTTCGCCTTGTATCGTATAAAATTCTTCCATTAAAGGAAGTAATGTGCCGTCTTCTGGTATGTCTTGTTTCATTTTTGAGGATGCAAATATCTTAAAAAAATACCAGCAAGCAGTTTCTCTTTCAAAAATTAACTCAAAGATGAAATAACACTGATATTTAAATAGCTATTTTAGTACCATGAAGTGGTTTAAGGCATTGAATAAAGCTCAAATTCCTCACGTTAACACGATAAAAACTGTTGAAGTTGGTGGAAAACAGCTTTGCATTATCAATAATGACGACAAAATTATCGCAACACAATCTTCTTGTCCCCATGCCGGAGGTCATTTTTCTGGTGGCTGGTGTAAAAATGGTCACTTGATTTGCCCTATACACCGCTATGCTTACAACCTTGAAACCGGCCGCGGTGCAGAGGGGCAAGGCGATTACATTAATATTTACGCAAATGAAGTACGTGAAGATGGACTTTATATTGGGTTTGAAGAAAGCTGGTGGACTAAACTTTGGGGCTAGATTAGTAAGCTCTAAAAGGTTAAACTAATTTAGTCTAAGCTTTTTATCTATTTAAATCTAGCTGGATAAATGTGCATTAAAGGCTATAATAAAAAAGCAACCTATTTTGTAGGTTGCTTTTTTATTATTCCGTGTCTTAAAGCTTGCTATATCTTTCTTGATTACCTTTTCGCTTAAGCATATATTTCTTTTCTGGCTGAAGCCAGTGTGTTTTTCAATAAGCCAACAATTGTCATTAAACCAACTCCACCCGGAACCGGGGTGATAAATGACGATTTCGGAGCGACGTTTTCAAAGTCTACATCACCATAAAGTTTGAAACCCGATTTTGTTTCAGAGGAATTTTCGCGGTTGATTCCGACATCAATAACAACTGCACCAGGTTTTACCATATCCGCAGTAATAAAATTCTTTTTTCCAATCGCAGCGATGATGATATCAGCTTGTAGCACCTGCTCTTTTAAATCTTTAGTGCGGGAGTGCGTAAGCGTTACCGTGCAATTGCCTGGGTTTGTGTTGCGGGCCATCAAAATACTCATCGGACTGCCAACAATATTGCTTCTTCCCACCACAACGCAATGCATTCCGGTGGTATCGATATTGTATTCCTGAAGCATTAATAAAATTCCATAAGGCGTAGCAGGGATGAAACAAGGTAGATTACGCATCATCCTTCCTAAATTAACAGGGTGAAAACCATCAACATCTTTGCGGTAATCGATGGTTTCAGTGACTTTTTCAGGGTCTATATGTTTCGGTAAAGGCAATTGAACAATTAACCCATCAACATCATCATCCTGATTAATTTCTTCAATTTTTGCCAATAATTCAGCTTCTGTAACCGAATTATCATACCGATGCAGAGACGACTTAAAACCAACCTTTTCGCAGTTTTTCATCTTACTGGCCACATATGTTTCGCTACCTCCATCGTTACCAACTAAAATAGCAACCAAATGGGGCTTGCGACCGCTTTTAGTTAAAAACTCTGCAGCCTCTTCAGCAATTTGAACTTTAATTTTTTCTGATACGTATTTGCCGTCTAATAATTCCATTTTAAAAGCATCGGGTAAAGAAAATCAAGTATCAAAAATTAATTTTCTACTTGATTACACTTTATGATTTTAAGTACTATTTAAATTCGCAGGAAATCTCGATACCTTACACTTGTATCTTGATACCTATTTAATCCAATTTCAAAACGGCCATGAAGGCTGTTTGTGGAATTTCCACATTTCCAACCTGGCGCATCCGTTTTTTACCTTTTTTCTGTTTCTCTAACAACTTACGTTTACGCGATATATCGCCGCCATAACATTTGGCTGTAACATCTTTACGCAAAGCACTAAGCGTTTCGCGGGCAATGACTTTTGCGCCAATTGATGCCTGAATTTTAATTTCGAACTGCTGACGGGGAATTAATTCTCGCAGCTTCTCACAAATTTTCTTTCCAAAATCGTAGGCATTACTACGATGGATAAGTGATGACAAGGCATCAACAGGTTCATCATTCAATAGCATATCCAAACGAACTAAGTCTGATTTGCGATAACCCGTTTGATGATAATCAAAAGATGCGTAGCCTTTTGAAATCGTTTTTAGTTTATCGTAGAAATCGAATACAATTTCACCCATTGGCATTTCAAAAACCAATTCTACCCGGTCAGAGGTTAAGTAGGACTGGTTTACGATAATTCCGCGTTTTTGAATACAAAGAGACATTACCGGACCAACAAATTCAGCTTTGGTAATGATGTTTGCCTTGATGTATGGTTCTTCAACCGAATCCAGTTTGCTAGGGTCTGGCAAATCTGAAGGATTGTTAACAATAATTTCATCGCCTTTAGTGGTGTGGGCAATGTATGAAACGTTGGGAACGGTCGTAATCACGGTCATATCGAATTCACGTTCTAAACGCTCCTGGATAATTTCCATGTGCAACATGCCTAAGAATCCGCAACGGAAACCAAAGCCAAGTGCCGCCGAACTTTCCGGTTCGAAAACTATAGATGCATCATTTAACTGAAGTTTGTGCATCGCTTCGCGAAGTTCTTCAAACTCATCCGTATCAACTGGATAAATTCCTGCAAAAACCATTGGCTTAACTTCCTCAAAGCCTTGTATTGCATCCAAAGAAGGTCTGGCAACGGTCGTAATCGTATCCCCAACTTTTACCTCACGCGCTTCTTTAATGCCGGAAATTATATAACCAACATCTCCGGTTTTTACCACGTTGCGGGGAGCCATATCTAGTTTTAGAATACCAACCTCATCAGCCAGATATTCTTTACCGGTATTGATAAATTTAACCTTATCGCCTTTTTTGATTTCACCGTTAACCACTTTATAGTAAGCGATAATGCCGCGGAAGGAGTTAAAAACGGAGTCAAAAATTAAGGCTTGTAAAGGTGCATCAGGTTCGCCTACGGGTGCAGGAACACGATCTACGATAGCCTGAATAATATCAGGAATACCCATTCCGGTTTTGCCGGATGCAGGAATAATTTCTTCACGCTTACAACCGATTAAATCAATAATCTGATCCTTAACTTCCTCAGGCATTGCACCCGGAAGGTCCATTTTATTTAAGATCGGAATAATCTCAAGGTCGTGTTCTAAAGCTAAATATAAATTCGAAATCGTTTGTGCCTGAATTCCCTGAGAAGCATCAACAATTAACAAAGCCCCTTCGCAGGCCGCTATTGAACGCGAAACTTCGTATGAAAAATCTACGTGTCCGGGTGTATCAATTAAATTGAAATTGTACTCGATATCTCCAACTTTGTAGTTCATTTGTATGGCATGACTTTTAATCGTAATGCCTCTCTCACGCTCCAAATCCATGTTATCGAGCAATTGCGCCTGCGCCTCACGCTGCGAAATCGTCGCTGTATATTCTAATAACCTATCGGCCAAGGTACTCTTACCATGGTCGATATGTGCAATAATGCAAAAATTACGTATATGCTTCATCTTTGCGCAAAGATATAGTTTTTAATGGAAAATTTAAGGTTGAAAATAGGGAGGAAAAACCTTTGGTTGGTGGTGCAGAAATGCCCATTACAACCAAAACATTCTTTTTTGTAAATGCGCATCTTCGTACCATTGTAATGTAGTGATGAGATTAAACCATTGTTTTCTTCCATTTACCTTTTTTAAATAAGATAAATGCTGCAACTGCAATTCCAGCCTCTGCGGTTGGAATGGCTATAAAAACACCCGTCGGACCCATTTCTAAATATTTGGCTAAAAAATAAGCCAGTGGAATTTGAAACAACCAAAACGCGAAAACATTTATTTTGGTCGGCGTCCAGGTATCACCCGCACCGTTAAAAGCACTGCTGAAAACCATCGCGGCACCGTAAATTACAAAGCCGAAACTTAGAATTTTTAATGCTTTCCCTGCAATCGCAATCACCTTCGCATCCGAGGTAAAAAATGCAGCGAATAAATGGCCACAGGTAAGAAACAGTACGCTAACTATGGCCATGAAAATAATGATGTATTTCAAGGTTTGGTAAACTGATTTCTCGGCCCTGTCGATATGACCTGCACCTAAATTTTGACCCACTAAAGTTGCAGCGGCGTTACTTAAGCCCCAGGCCGGAAGCATGAAAAACATCATCAAACGTAGCGCCGTTTGGTACCCAGCCGAGCCTTCATCGCCACCGGTTGTTGCCACCAGTTCTGCAAGGAATACCCAACTGCAGCTTGCGATTACAAATTGAAAAATAGCCGGAGCAGCAATTTTAATAATTGCTTTTATTTGGGTGAGATCTGGAATGAAATGAATGATACGGATTTTTAGCGCATTTTTTCCGTTGAATAAATTATATACCTGATAGAGCACACCCAAACCACGGCCAATAGTTGTTGCAATGGCCGCACCTGTTAAACCAAATGCAGGAACTGGCCCGAAACCGTTGATAAAAATAGGGCAGAGGATGATATTGGCAATGTTTGCAATCCATAAACTCCGCATAGCGATTGCTGCATTTCCGGCTCCTCTAAAAATCCCGTTAATTAAGAAAAGCAAGACAATAATGATGCTACCACCCATCATAATCTGAACAAAATTGACTCCCTGGTTTGCCGTTTCTACGGAGGCACCCATCAGCAGGAGGATGTCGCGGGCATAAATAAAACCTGCAACACTTATCAATATATTTATAGCTGCCGCAATTACGATGGTTTGCATGCCAGCTTTCGATGCTGCTTCAGGATTTTTTTCGCCGATTCTTCTTGCAACAACTGCTGTTGCAGCCATACTCAAACCAATTGCAAGTGAATAAATAATTGTTAAAACAGACTCTGTTAAACCGACAGTTTGTATTGCATAACTACTGTTCTTTAAATGCCCTACAAAATACAAATCGACCAACGCAAAAACAGATTCCATCGCCATTTCCAACATCATCGGAATGGCCAGTAATATTATTGCCCGTTTAATACTTATCGAAGTTAAATCAACCTCGTTTCCTTTTAACGATTGGATGACTACATCAAAAAAAGATGAAAGCTTGCCCTGTGTCTTTGTCGACTGTGACATAAAAAATATATGTAAAATGTTATGAATAAACCAAACGATATGCCGCTAGGCGACATATACCTGAAATTGAAATTGGAGGGTATCCTCGGTTGCTTAAAACCTCAAACGGATTGCAGATACTATCATCGTTCTGTTCTTTTTGATGAGTCAAAGATAGATAAAATTTGCAATTGTCAAATTTTCATGACTGATTTTTAGCAGGTTGATTGATTTTCTCGCTGCACTAAACGCCGAACCACGCGATTAATATATCTCCCCGTTTCGGTTTTTGGAGCCAAAACCGATAAGGAGTCATCATTTATTGAAATTCTTTAATGAATTTAGCTTGATGAATGGCTATATACTGTACGCTTTAATCATTTCTTCGGTAACTTTTGTTCCACGGCTGGTATTTAAATCAATTAATACATAGTCAAATATGCCGTCTGATGCAATTTTGCCTGTTTTTTTATTCAGAATTTCAAACTGAACCGAACATCCTTTATCGTGCATGGTTAATATCCCCGTTCTGATTAGCATTAAATCATTCATCAAAAGCGGGCGCTTAAAATTAATATCAACATGGCTTACAACCCAACCTAAGCCTTGCTTGGTGAAATGTTCCCAAGGCATGTTGTAGAATTTTTCCATCTGTTCGTAACGGGCGGCCAATACGTAATCCAGGTATTTGCTGTTATGCACATGGTTAAACATGTCTATATCGTCAGGGCGTACGCGGAGTTCGCTTTCAAAAATACTGAATTGATTCTTTTCCAATGGTAAAATGTTTTGTGCAAAAGTATCGAATAGACACAAGAAATATTTATATTAAAGTATTTTTGTATTTCAATTCTTTAATTACCTATCTTTGCGCCACAATTAATTAATTTTTATTGCTTTAATATTATTCAAGAAATGTATTTAAGTCCAGAAAAGAAAGCCGAAATCTTTAAACAACACGGCGAAGTAGAAACCAACACGGGTTCTGCAGAAGGTCAAGTAGCGTTATTTACATACCGTATTGCGCACTTAACAGAACACTTAAAGAAAAACCGTAAAGATTTTTCAACTCAGTTGTCACTTCAAAAATTAGTAGGTAAACGCCGCGGTATTTTGGCTTACCTTTACAAAAAAGATATTGAGCGCTACCGTGCTATCATCAAAGCTTTATCGCTTCGTGATATCATTAAACAAAAATAAGCGAATTTTATCAGCGAAAGCCATTCTTTACGGAATGGCTTTTTACATTTTCTGTTAAATATTTAACGGGATTTATTTTAGATAGGCTTTTTAAGCCTTATCTTCGTTTGCAAAAACAAAACATATATAAACAACGGTGTGTAGAAAGAGGAAAACACACCATAATTCTATTTAAATGAATGTAATAAAAAAATCGTTCGATTTGGGCGATGGCAGAATTGTAGAGATTGAAACTGGCAAATTGGCTAAACAAGCTGATGGTTCGGTTGTGGTAAAAATGGGCGATACGATGTTGTTAGCAACAGTGGTATCAACTGTTGGCGCTAAACCGGGTACTGATTTTTTACCGCTATCGGTTGATTATCAGGAAAAATATGCGGCTACTGGCCGTATTCCAGGAGGCTTTTTACGCCGTGAGGCAAGATTGTCTGATTACGAGGTATTGATTTCTCGTTTGGTTGACAGAGCTTTACGCCCAATGTTTCCAAGTGATTATCACTCTGATACACAGGTGATGATTTCATTAATCTCTGCAGATAAAAATATAATGCCGGATTGTTTGGCAGGTTTAGCGGCGTCGGCTGCATTATCAGTTTCTGATATTCCTTTCAACGGTCCGATCTCTGAAGTGCGTGTGGCTAAAATTGATGGTAAATTGGTAATTAATCCTTTAGCCAGCGATTTAGAGCGTGCAACCCTGGAGTTTATGGTTGCTGGTTCTGCTAATGATATAGGCATGGTGGAAGGTGAGTGCGACGAAATTCAGGAAGATGAAATGGTTGAGGCGTTAAAATTTGCACACGATGCAATTAAAGTTCAATGCGCAATCCAGGTTGAATTAACTGAAGCTACAGGTAAAACTGTAAAACGCGAATACAGTCACGAAGACCATGATGCTGATTTAAAGGCGAAGGTTTATGCGGACACTTATGATAAGGTTTATGCTATTGCGAAATCAGGTTCTAACAAAGATGAACGTAAAGTAGGTTTTACAGCAATTATCAATGAGTTTTTTGAGGCAATGCCGGAAGATACAGCAGATTTAACCAAGGCAATGGCTAAACATTATTACCATGATGTTCAGTACGATGCGATTAGAAATTTGTTGTTGGATGAAGGTATTCGCTTAGACGGCCGTAAGACGACTGAAATTCGTCCAATCTGGAGTGAAGTTGGTTATTTACCTGCTGCTCACGGTTCAGCTGTGTTTACACGTGGCGAAACTCAATCACTTACATCCGTTACTTTAGGTAGCAAAGATGATGAGCAAATGATTGATGGTGCTTTCTTTAACGGTTACCAAAAATTCTTATTGCACTATAATTTCCCTGGTTTCTCAACCGGAGAGGTTAGACCAAACCGAGGTGCTGGTCGCCGCGAAATTGGCCATGGTGCTTTAGCACAACGTTCATTGAAAAAAGTATTGCCACAAGGTGAGGCAAATCCTTATACAATTCGTATTGTTTCCGATATATTAGAATCTAACGGTTCATCATCAATGGCAACTGTTTGTGCTGGTACTTTAGCACTTATGGATGCAGGTATCAAAATCAAATCACCGGTTTCTGGTATCGCCATGGGTTTAATTACTGATGAAAAGACTGGTAAATATGCAATCCTTTCAGATATTTTAGGAGATGAAGATCACCTGGGTGATATGGATTTTAAAGTAACAGGTACTGAACACGGAATTGTTGCTTGTCAAATGGACTTAAAAATCAATGGTTTATCGTACGAAGTTTTAACAAAAGCGTTGTTACAGGCTAAAGAAGGTCGTTTACACATCTTAAATGAGATGAAGAAAACGATTAGTCAGCCGAATGAAGATTACAAACCACATGCGCCAAGAATTGTTTCTTTAACTATTGAGAAAGAATTTATAGGTGCAATTATCGGCCCAGGAGGTAAAATTATTCAGGAAATGCAACGCGAAACTGGTGCTTCAATATCTATCGAAGAAGTTGATGGCAAAGGTATTGTTGAGGTTTTTGCTGATAACAAAGCTGCTATCGATGCGGCCGTTACCAGAATCCGCAACATTGTGGCCAAACCAGAAATTGGCGAAGTTTACCAAGGTAAAGTGAAATCAATTATGCCGTTTGGTGCCTTTGTAGAGGTTATGCCTGGTAAAGATGGTTTGTTACACATTTCTGAAATTTCATGGGAGCGTTTAGAAACTATGGATGGTGTTTTAAAAGAAGGTGATAAAATCGAGGTTAAATTGTTAGATATTGACAAACAAGGCAAAATGAAACTTTCCCGTAAGGTTTTATTGCCAAGACCAGAAAAACCAGCTGCACCAAAAGCATAAGCTAGTTTAAAAGTAGCGGAAATTCGGTACTTAGAAATATAAGAATGGGCCCTTTTAGTTTACACTAAAAGGGCCTTTTTTATTGATTACTACTTTATTTTAACTCCGTTTTTATAAAGTTCTTCGCTTACAATTTTAGCTGTTTCATCCCTACAAATCCTGGTGCCTTCTTTGTTGCCGTTTACATAAAATGATTCGCATTTTGGTTTGCCGCTTTCAAAAAAGCTTTTCCAGTTGCCTTCTTGTTTATCGTTGTGGTAAGCACCCTGTTGCGATATTGTACCATTATTGAAATAGGATGTAAAGTTTCCCTCTAGTTTATCATCTACATAAACGCAGACTTCTTCTGGTTTACCATTTTTAAAAAACTTTTTAAAAGTTCCTTCTTTTAGTTCAGCAAAATCTCTGTAAACATAAAATTCATCAGCCTCTATAGCTCCGTTTTCGTAAAAATATTTCCACTCTCCATTTCTTTTATCTTTAGTAAAATTTCCTGTAATTTTTAATTGGCCATTTTCATAGTAGTAATTTGCAATTCCTTCTTTTTTGCCTTTTTTCCAATTTGCAGTTGAGCTTAGTTTGCCATTAGCAAAAAATTGTTTACAGGTTCCCTCTTGCAACCCATCCTTAATTCCGCATGGCTTCTCTTTTTGAGCGGATGCGAAATTGAAAACAAAAAAAAGGATGATGACGGCTAAATATTTTTTCATAGTAAATTGATTTATAGTTCAAAATAGTTTAAATATGTAATATTATAACTACATTTTTAAAAAATAAATTCTATAACTGTATTATGAAAAAATTACGAATCATTATTCTATCCCTAATCCTCACATCCTCGTTTTTTAAAGTAAATGCACAAAAGACCGCCTATTATCCGCAGGTTCCATTTGATTCATTACAAGCAAAAAGTATGTTGGGCTTGGGAACATCGAGTATTGAAGGACTAGCATACGCTAAAGTACCAGGACAATGGGGCTCTAAAAAGCTTTATGCCACAAATGTTGTGGTAACATTATTTCCGGTTACTGCCTATTTTAACGAATGGTACAAGTTAAGAGGTAAGCTGGAGAATAAAAAAAACAGTGTTTATATGTCTGAACAAACTTTTAGATACCGTATTACTGTTCAAACCGATGAGTATGGGAGATTTAAGTTCGATAAAATGAAACCAGGTAAATATTTCTTACAATCTTTTGCAAGTTACAGTAAAAGTGGCTCTACGCCGGTATACAGGGGTAGTGGCTATAACACTTATGGTGGAAGAACAGATTATTATGATTATCAAAACTATACTAATAATTATACTGATAGAATTGAGGAATTTGTAGAAATAACAAGAGATGGACAGGCAATTGAAATTAAATTGAAAAAATAGGGTTTTCTGTTTTACTGGAAGGGTTTTTTGTTGAATTCTGTTTTGTTTAACATTGATTTTGTAACTTGCATTGTTAATAAAATTATATAACCACATCGTCATCTGTATCGCTGCGAGGCAAAAAGCAAACTCATTTTACAACACTAACTGATTAAAATGCTTTGTGCCTTGCAATGACGTAAAACACCATAAAATGAAATACATTATTGCCCCATCAATACTTTCTGCCGATTTTGGCAATTTACAACACGATATTGAAATGATTAATCAGAGTGACGCCGATTGGTTTCATGTCGATGTGATGGATGGTGTTTTTGTTCCGAACATATCTTTTGGTTTCCCGGTCATGGCAGCCGTTAAAAAGCATGCAACAAAACCTTTAGATGTTCATTTGATGATTGTTGAGCCAGACAAATTTATTCCAGAATTTGCAGAAGCAGGTGCCGATAGAATAACAGTTCATTATGAGGCATGTACCCATTTACACAGAACCATTCAGTTAATAAAATCATCTGGTTGCAAGGCTGGTGTGGCTTTGAACCCACATACGCCGGTTAGTTTATTGCAGGATGTAATCGAAGATTTAGATTTGGTTTTAATTATGTCTGTAAACCCAGGTTTTGGCGGACAAGCGTTTATACATAACACCTACAAAAAAATTAAAGATTTAAAACTTTTAATTCAGGGCGTAAATGAAGCGCTAATTATCGAAGTTGACGGTGGTGTAAGCTTGCAAAATATTGTTACGCTGGTTTCAGCGGGTGCAACTGCATTTGTGGCCGGAAATGCCATTTTTGCGACAGACAATCCAAAGGAAACCATTGCTAAAATGAAATCTCTTATGGTTAGTAATTTTACTATTTAACGTTAAATTAATCGTTTGTCGGGCTATAAAATGCCTGAAAATCTTGATACCTGAAATTTATCTTGATACTAAAGAATGGTCCAGTTTCGGCTAATCCTTTTTCTACTAATCGCTGGCTGCAGTTTTGCTGTAGCACAGCCATTGGTTAGGGTATCGGGCATAATTTACAACGAAGAAAAAATTCCTCTGCCGCAAGTTACAGTTATCGTTCTCGGTCAGGCACAATCTACCGTAACCGACGAATTTGGTGCATATACAATTTACTCCAAGTTCAAAACTTTCGCTATCAAATATTCATTGCTCGGTTATCAGCCAAAAACCCTGAAGTTTAATGAACGTTCAGGCGCCAGAATTATACAGCAGGTTAAACTGGTTGCCAATATAAATGAACTCGAACAGGTAAATATTACGAACAAACAGAATCAGCTCAGTAATACCACAACAATTAATGTTGCCGATATTGCCTCGATGCCTTTAGTATCTGGCAACTTTGAAACGATGCTGAAAACCTTGCCCGGGGTATCCACAAATAATGAGTTAAGTGCTCAATATAGTGTTCGAGGAGGGAATTTTGACGAAAACTTAATTTACATCAACGATGTAGAAGTAAACAGGCCGGTGTTGATACGCAACGGCCAGCAAGAGGGGCTAAGCTTTATAAATTCTGAACTAGTGAGCAAAGCAAAATTCTCTGCCGGTGGTTTCGAAGCAAAATATGGTGATAAACTTTCCTCTGTTTTAGATATCCGGTATGATAAACCAGACAGCAACCAAACCATTTTAAGTACCAGTCTGTTAAACACTTCCTTAACTGCAAAAAGACTTTTTAAGCACAGTTTTCTACTTGCAGGGCTGCGATACAAAAACAATTCGAGCGTGTTGATTAAACAAGATGAAAAAGGGAGTTACAATCCAAATTTTGCTGATGCACAACTGATGTATCAATATGATTTTTCGTCGAAATTTAATATAAGTGTGTTGGGGAATTTAAATTTGGGTCAGTTTAAATTGGAGCCAACAAACCGTGAAACCCAGTTTGGAACGCTAAGTACAACCTTGCGCCTGAATGTTGATTATACAGGAAAAGAGGTTGATGACTACCAAACTCTTGGAACAGCAGTTACAGCAACTTACTCCCCTAAACCAAATCTGGTTATAAAATTTATAAATAGTTATTTCAATACGATAGAAAGAGAACGGTTTGATATTGAAGGAAGTTATATTTTCGATGAAGTAGATAATACTTTTTCAGCGGATAATTTTGGCCCGGTTAGTAAGAACAGAGGTATTGGAAGTTATTATAATTATGGGCGCAACAGTTTGAACACGCAGATTTTCGCTTCAGAATTTAAGGTTGATCAGAATTTTAATAATCATGTTTTCTCCTGGGGATTGAAGTTTGATAAATCGAGGTTTAACGATAAATTGAACGAATACAACTATGTTGATTCTGCCGGATACATTTTGCCAAACAATTCGCAAAACATAAAGCTTCAAAATGTTATTAATGTAGAAAATAACATCGATATAATAAACTATAGTGCTTATATTCAGGATAGTTACTCGCTCTCAAATTATGTAGAGCTTCAACTGGGTGCACGTGCAACTTATAGCTCCTTGAGTAAGCAGCTGCTGATTAGTCCGCGGATGCTGATTGCTTACCGACCGAATTCAAATAATAAAATTTTAAGATTTACTGCCGGCGTTTATAAACAACCGCCATCTTACCGAACCATACGGGATTTCACAGGAAAGCTAAATATTTCACAAAAGGCGCAAAGTTCTTACAACACATCATTCGGCTATGATTATGCATTTGATGCTTTCGGAACACGCTTAAAATTCACTTCAGAAATTTATTTCAAGTATTCTGACAGGCTTATTCCATACAAAATTGACAACCTCAGGATTAAATATCTTGCCGATGAGGTTTCTAAAGGATATGCTTATGGCGCTGATTTTAGCATAGGTGGGGAGTTTGTGAAAGATTTGGTTTCTTATTTCAGGATGTCGGTAATGCATGCCAATGAAGATATAATTGCTGATAATTATACCCAAAACGGAGAAACGATTTATCCTGGTTTTTTGAAACGCCCAACTGACCAGCGGGTCAATTTTTCAGTTTTTTTTCAGGACAGGCTTTTGAACAGTCCGACTTATAAAGTTCATCTAAATGCCCTGTATGGCTCTCGTTTGCCCATTGGTCCTTCGCAAACGCCGAGATATTTAGATAAATTTTTTGTGCCATCTTACAAGCGGGTTGATATTGGCTTTTCAAAGGATTTTCTGGATGATGCTGCGCTGCACAAACCAAAGTTTTTAGATAAGAACTTTAGTTCGGTAATTCTTTTTTTTGAGGTCTTTAATATGCTAAATATCAATAATACGGTTTCTTATTTGTGGCTTAAAGATGTTGATAATGTTCAGTATGCGGTTCCAAATTATTTAACGGGCAGGCAATTTAATTTAAAGCTGATAGTAAAATTGAAAACGAAACGCAACTAACCTCTTTGGTGAACATTCAATTAATTTCTTCTTTTTGAAATGAGGCCCTGCGTCGAAGTTTTTGATGCTACTTTCTTCAATGTGCGGCTGATATCAAAACAGTCGATTATGGCTTATTAAACTATTGCAAAAAGTGCAATAAAACTTAGAAAATCAGCCTAATTTTTAGCAAATTTTAATTTTTTATAATACGATTTTTTGGCCATAACTGCTTTAAAAATTTTACATTTACAGCCATAATCATTTATATAATAAGATGAAGCATAATTTTGGCGCAGGCCCTTGTATTTTACCTCAAGAAGTGTTTAAACAAGCTGCACAGGCAGTTTTGGATTTTAATGATGGACTATCAATTCTAGAAATTTCGCATAGAACAACTGAATTTGAGGCAGTTGTTGCTGAAGCTGATAAGTTAGTGAAAGAGTTATTAAATGTGCCATCAGGTTATTCCGTTTTATTTTTACAGGGCGGTGCAAGTTTGCAATTTGCCATGGTTCCGATGAATTTGTTGGGCGATGGGCAGACAGCAAGTTATCTTGATTCTGGCGTTTGGGCAACAAAGGCTTTAAAGGAAGCTAAGTTTATAGGGAACGTTAATGTCGTTGCTTCCTCAAAAGATGCAAATTATACGTTCATTCCAAAAGGTTTTGAAATTCCGGCAGATAGCGCTTATTTTCATTACACATCAAACAACACGATTTATGGAACGGAACTTTTCAATGTTCCTGAAACAAGTGTTCCTGTTGTTTGCGATATGTCATCTGATATTATGAGCAGGGTTATCGACGTTTCTAAGTTCGATTTGATTTATGCTGGGGCACAAAAAAATGTTGGTCCGGCAGGCTTAACCATTGTAATTGTGAAAAACGATGCACTTGGTAAAATTGAGCGTAAAATTCCATCGATGTTAAATTACCAGGCTCACATTGATAATGGTTCAATGTATAATACACCACCGGTTTTCTCCATTTATGTGGCTTTATTGAACCTGCGTTGGTTAAAATCAAAAGGCGGCGTTGCCGAAATTGAGAAAGAAAATAAGCAAAAGGCTGAAGCACTTTATAGAGAAATTGACCGTAACCCGTTATTTAAAGGCACTTGTGCCGTTGAAGATCGCTCTAAAATGAACATTTGTTTTGTAACGGAAAACGCCGAATTGGAGAAACCATTTCTAAAATTCGCAGAAGATCAGGGCATCATTGGCATTAAAGGCCACAGAAGTGTTGGCGGTTTCCGTGCATCAATCTACAATGCATTGCCAATTACAAGCGTTCATGCACTTATTGATGCAATGCAGTCATTTGAAGAGAAACAAGCAAAGGCAAATTAAGATTTTTATCAAATCACAGAGCTACAGATGCATCTTTTGAGCCATCTGTTTTCAAAATCTGGAAAGTCGTAAATAACAATGATTAAGATATTAGCAAACGATGGGATAGATCCTATCGGAAAAGAGTTACTAGAAAAAGCAGGTTTTCAGGTTGATACCGAAACCGTTCCGCAAGACCAATTGGCAGAAGCTTTAAAAAACTATGATGCCATTACGGTGCGCAGCGCAACTAAAGTTAGAAAAGAACTAATTGATGCTGTTCCGAATATAAAACTGATTGGAAGGGGCGGTGTTGGTATGGATAATATTGATGTTGAATATGCCCGCAGTAAAGGCGTTGCTGTGGTCAATACGCCAGCTGCATCTTCATTATCTGTTGCAGAATTGGTTTTTTCACACTTGTTTACTGGTATTAGGTTTTTACAGGATGCAAACCGAAAAATGCCAATTGAAGGTGCAACACAATTTAACAACTTAAAAAAGGCTTACGCAAAAGGGACAGAACTAAGTGGGAAAACGATAGGCATTATTGGTTTTGGTCGCATCGGTCGTGCTACGGCCAAAGTTGCTTTGGGATTGGGAATGAATGTTTTGGCCTACGACTTGTATCCGGCAGATGCCGAAATCACCTTGGAATTCCAGGGCGGGAAATCGGTAAGTATTCCTATAAAAACGATCTCTTTAGACGAAGTGATTGCTGGCAGCGATTTCCTTAGTCTGCACACCCCATTTGCAGATAAACCGATTCTGGGCGCTGAGGAATTTGCCAGAATGAAAAATGGTGTTGGAATTGTAAATTGTTCTCGTGGCGGAACCATTGATGAGCCAGCTTTGATTGAAGCTTTAAATTCTGGCAAGATTGCTTTTGCTGGTTTAGACGTATTTGATAATGAGCCAACGCCTCTGGCTGAAATTCTAAGCCATCCGAAAATTTCATTGACACCGCATATTGGTGCATCAACCAATGAGGCGCAAGAGCGTATCGGTACAGAACTTGCCACCTTAATTATTGAGCATTTCAAAAAATAATAGTTTGGTCATTCTGGGCTTAATCAACGAACTTGTTATCGATTAAGCTCAGAATGACTTTTTTAATCTAAGGCTTTAGTTAACACCCAGTACCGATAACCTAACAGTGCTTTCTGAAGGCTGGTTAGTTTATTCGGATCTTTCTTATACAAACTTGGTAAAATTGCCTTATTAATTCTCACCAGCGTTTTAAATAGCGCTTTTTTCATACTTCTTGTATTTTTGCAATTTCTTACTGTAAAAATAAAAGCCGCTAATTATTACTAAAATCAATAAAATGATGATGTAGGTTGACCAGCTTTTACTTTGTTTACTCAACTCTTTATTCAATTCCTCATTTTGATCCTGTAGCTTTTTAATTGTTTGCATGTAATTTTCCAGTCGTTCCTGAGAATTATCCGCTACAGCGACCTTCTGTTGATTTTGTAGATCCTTATAGTCCATTAATATTTTCAGTTCTTTAAAAATATTATTGTCTGTGAGCACAACCTGTCGTAAAATTTCGTTCGAGTTTTTAATGTCGCGTTTGGTTTGCCAGCCGAATATTCCGGTTCTTTGATTTAAACTTTCATCATATTGCCCAAATTTCGAACTGCGCTCCGCCAGCAAGGAATTTACCTTAACGCGTTGGGCAGCAAATGCGGTGGTATCCTGCTGGGCAAAACCCTGAAAATTTAAAAATATAATGCAAACAAAATAGAAATATTTCTTCATCTGATATAAACGTGTAAAGGTTAAAAGTTGTTTGGAAAGTCGTTTAAAAGGTTCATTGGCTTGGCAGTTCATTTGTTCATTTAATTTGCAAGTCGGCTATTTAACAATTTCTATTACTCCGCCAGCATGCAATGATTTTCAACCCGATAACCAATCAATATTTGACAACAGAACCAATAAACAACTAACCAATAAACGACTGAACCAGTGAACAATTGAACCAAAAACGACTGAACCAGTGAACAATTGAACTAATGAACAATTAAACCAATAAACCAACAAACTAAGGATGAAACTCAACCCTTACAATGTCGCCGAGGTGCAAGCCAAGTAAACCACTTGCTTTACCTTTGTTAATGGCGATTTCAAGATGATTACTGATTCCGAATAAGCAAAGTTTTTCGCCTTCCTGTACTTCGTTATAATGCCAGCTTAGCTGCGTTATGGTTTCGCTTTTTCTAAAGTATAAAGTAAAGTCGCGGTTCTTTTGGATTTTTGTGAAGAGGTCTTTGGTGATGTTCGTTATTACATTGCAGAAAGTGTCGATGTAGACAACGCTGCCACGAATGATATCACGCTCGATAACAGGATGTAAAAGCATCTTTTGCTCAATCTCTGCTACAGGTAAACCAATGTCTTTTAATTTTCCACCTTTCGCTAAATGCGTAGCCGCTTTTACAAAAATATCAACTAAAGGAAAGTGAAGATATTTTAGGTCTTGCATAATGTTCAGCTCAACTACATCTTCAGGTACATCATCAAAAAGCAAAGAAAATATTCCATTATCTGCGCCAACGAAATAGTGGTCGCGATGCTTAATAGCGATGTATTTTGTATTTTCGCTGTACACCGAATCGATGCCAATTAAATGCACAGTATTCTTCGGAAAATATGGATATGCATTCTTTAAAACGAATGCTGCATAAGAAATGTTGAATGATGGAACCTCGTGGGTGATATCAACTAAATTAACATTAGGCATAAGATTTAACAGACTACCTTTAAGGGCACTCTGGTAAAAATCTTTCGAACCTAAATCTGTTGTTAAAGTAATTATCCCCATTAAAAATTCATTATTATTGCTTATTCTTGTGTACAGGCCTAAGCGTCTGCAAATATTCAAATTTTAATTAATATACCCCGATAACTTTTTAAAATACTACAGTTTGAACGAATTAAAATTATCTCTTGACACGGTAAATCCTGCTCACTTCTGGGGGCCAAATAACGAGAATTACGAAATGATTAAAGGTGCTTTCGCGAAGTTAAAACTGGTAGCGAGGGGAAGTGATGTGAAGGTTCTTGGTGATGAACAGGAACTTAAGGCATTTGAAGAAAAATTTAATCAGCTGGTTGCGCATCTCGAAAAGTACAGTTCGCTAACAAATAACGATGTCGAATCTATTTTAGGTGCTAAAGCTGCCGGCGTTGCGAAAAAAGACGTGGAGCAGCCAACCGGTGGTGGCGGCGAAGTAATTGTTTTCGGTACAAATGGATTGCTGGTGAAAGCAAGAACGGCGAACCAACGGAAAATGGTAAGTAGTATTGCAAAAAACGACATTCTTTTTGCAATTGGTCCTGCCGGAACGGGTAAAACCTATACAGCGGTTGCGCTGGCCGTACGTGCTCTAAAAAACAAAGAAATTAAACGCATAATATTAACCCGCCCGGCAGTAGAGGCGGGGGAGAACCTTGGTTTCTTACCCGGCGATTTAAAGGAGAAAATCGACCCATACTTGCGCCCGCTTTATGATGCGCTGGACGATATGATTCCTGCAGAGAAACTCAAGTTTTACATCGAAAACAGAACCATCGAAATAGCACCTTTAGCTTTTATGCGTGGCCGTACGTTAGACAATTGTTTCGTTATTCTGGATGAGGCACAGAACGCTACAGACATGCAGTTGAAAATGTTTTTGACGCGGATGGGGCCAACGGCGAAATTTATTGTTACGGGTGATGTTACGCAGATAGATTTACCTAAAAAACAAATGTCTGGCTTGTTCAATGGATTACGTATCCTCGAGGATATTAAGGGCATCGATATCATCTATCTGAGCGGAGAAGATGTTGTTCGTCACAAACTGGTTAAGGACATACTCAAAGCTTACGGCGATATTCAGTAAGGCGAAAGTTTAACAAAGAATAACGAAGTTAAAGTACAGATTAAAAAGATTAAACCTCGCAGCACTTAAGCTACGGGGTTTTCTTTTGCAAGTTTAATCTTCCGGTTTCGGCATTGGCCCGCTAACTTTCCGAATTTTTATTTAATTTTATCGCCACATGAAAGCACAAAAAGAAACAAATTTCAATTTTCCAAACCAGAGCAATTTCTATAAGGGCAAAGTACGCGACGTTTACACGATAGCCGATAAAGTTATGGTAATGGTCGTGTCAGACCGTATCTCGGCGTTCGACGTTGTTTTGCCAGAGCCAATTCCTTTTAAAGGGCAGGTTTTAAATCAGATTGCAGCGAAATTTCTAGCAGCCACACAAGATATCATTCCAAACTGGGTATTATCTGTTCCAGACCCAATGGTAACAATTGGCCGTATCTGCGAGCCGTTTAAAGTTGAAATGGTGATTAGAGGTTATTTGGCTGGTCATGCCTGGCGTGAATATAGCGCAGGAAAACGTTCGGTTTGTGGCGTGTCGCTGCCGGATGGTTTAAAGGAAAATGACAAACTTCCCCAGCCAATTATTACGCCAACTACAAAAGCATCTGTTGGCCATGATGAAGACATTTCAAGAGCGGATATTTTGGCAAAGGGAATTGTTTCTTTAAATGATTATGAACAATTAGAACAATACACTTACGCCCTTTATCAACGCGGAACGGAAATCGCTGCCAAAAGTGGTTTGATTTTAGTTGACACTAAATACGAATTCGGAAAAGCTGATGGTATGATTTACCTGATTGATGAGATTCACACTCCAGATTCGTCGCGTTATTTCTATGCTGATGGCTATCAAGAGCGCCAAAATGCTGATGAGCCTCAAAAACAACTTTCGAAAGAATTTGTGAGGAAATGGTTGATAGAAAATGGCTTCCAGGGCAAAGACGGGCAGTCAGTTCCAGAGATGACACCCGAAATAGTGAATTCAATTTCTGAAAGATATATTGAACTTTATGAAAAAATTGTTGGCGAAAAGTTTATAAAAGCAGGTGCTGATGCAATTTCAGCCCGCATAGAAAGCAATGTTTTAAAGGCTTTGGAAACACTTTAAATTTTTATACATTAGCAAAATAAAGATTAGTAGAGATGAAATTTTCAGTAGATAAACACGATAAATATGTAACCTTAAAGCTCAAAGAGCCCAAGTTTACGAATGAAAACGCTCCAGGTTTAAAATCAGAATTATATTTACTTAATGCAGAGGGTTTTAAAAATATTATTGTCGATTTGAGCCATGTAAAAGAGTGCACCGATGCGCAAGATTTAAGTTGTTTGCTGGTTGGCGACAGGCTTTGTAAATCTGCGGGTGGTTTATTTATTGTAACCGCTGTAAACGAAGAAATTGCGCCTATTATAGAATTATCAAACATATTTCAATCTGTTACGTTTGTTAATACATTAGAGGAGGCTACCGATTTCATTTTCATGGATGAGTTGGAAAAAGAATTTAGAGGCGATAAATAAGTACGTTTTACATAAATTGAGGCCTCGTAGTTTTCAAAAACCTACGAGGCTTTTTATATAACAATAATATGAAATTCGAAGTTACCATTCTTGGAAGCAGTTCGGCAACTCCCGTTTTTAACAGGAACCCATCGGCACAGCTTTTAAATTGTAACGAAAAATTTTATTTGATAGACTGCGGAGAAGGCACCCAGCAGCAGCTTACAAAATACAATTTAAAAGCTGCAAGGATAGATTATATTTTCATCAGCCACTTACACGGCGACCATTACTTTGGTCTAATCGGTTTACTTTCAAGTTTGCACTTAAACGGCAGAACTAAAGCAATGCAGATTTTCGGTCCGAAGCCACTTTTAGAGATACTCGAAATTCAATTCAAATATTCTGATACCAGTTTAAGGTATCCGCTGGAATTTTTTCCAATTGAGGCAGATGAATCCAGGTTGATATTTGAAAATCAGGATTTAATTGTTAAAACGATTGTTTTAAATCACCGCATTCCAACAACAGGTTTTGTTTTCCAGCAAAAACAAAGACAGCGTAAACTGATTAAGGAGCTAACAGAAGAAATTCCAATGGCGTACTATACAGCTTTGAAAAAAGGCCTGGATGTAGAACTGCCTGATGGTAAAGTTTTGAGGAGCGAAGATTACACAACCCCGCCAGATCCGCCAAGAAGTTATGCTTATTGTTCAGATACGATGTATGACGAGCGGTATTTTCCGGTTATAGCTGGATGTAATACACTTTACCATGAAGCTACGTTTATGCACGAGCTTTTAGACAGGGCGAATGAAACACACCATACAACAGCCCTTCAGGCCGGAGAAATTGCTAAAATCAACCGAATTGATAAGTTGATTATCGGTCACTTCTCGTCCCGGTATAAAACGTTGCAGATGTTGCTCGAAGAAACACAATCAGTTTTTGAGAATACTGAGCTTGCAATTGAGGGTAAAACCTTCCAGTTATAAACAGCAACACTTCACAAATTCGCATTGCCATGTTTGCTCCATAACAGCGTTGAGCAATTCCTTTTAAAACAAAAAAGGCTTACATATTACTGTAAGCCTTTCTATTTTATTATTCGATTAACAATTACTTATCTTTCTTATTGCCACCTCCAAATACAGAGAAATGAACATAACGCTTAGGATTGGCTTTCAAATCAATCATTAACTCGTCAAGGTTTTTAGAAGCGCTATTTAAGTTATTGTACATTTTATCATCATTCAATAATAAACCTAAACTTCCCTTACCGCCTTTAATTCCTGAAATAACGCTTTGCAAATCTGCTATCGCATTGTTGGCATTATCGAGCGTTTCTTTGAAATTTGCTGCAGCAAACTTATCTGTAACAGTATTTATATTCGTCAAAATATCGCTGATTTTCTTATTATTGTTATTTAAGTTAGCTGTAATTCCTTCAACATTTTTAAAGATAGCTTCGATACGTGCACTTTCAGAACCTACTAATCCGTCAACCTTTTTCGAAGTGGTTTCTAATGATGCTAACGTTCCGGCGATACTATTGAAACTTTTATCAACATTTTTTTGGAAGTTTGGATTAAGTATAGAGTTTACGCTACTTAAAATAGAGTCCATTTTACCGATGATTAGCTCTGCTTTCTTTTGAACGGGTTGCACCTGCTCCATTAAACCTTTCTCAACATTTGCGTTGAGGGTGAAACCATCTTCTGCCATTTTTTTAGAATTACCTAAAGACATGACGATTGCTTTGCTGCCAAGAAGGTCGGTACCTTCCAGCCTTGCTATGCTGTTTTCTGGAATTTCGTATTTGCTATTGATGCTTAGTGTTGCCAGAATTGTCCCTCCGGGCTCTAGCTGGAGTTTCGCTACCCTTCCGATTTGATAACCGTTAATCAAAACTGGCTTAGAAACTGTAAGTCCATCAACCCTGGTATATCTGGCAAGTAGTGTAGTTTCACTAGAGAAAATTGAATTTCCTTTTAAAAAGTTGTATCCAATAATTAACAAAGCAATGGCAAATGCAGCTAAAATCCCTACTTTGGTTTCGTTCTTAATCTTCATGAGTGTTTTTATTTAATGGCTACAAGTGCTAAAATTACTAATTAATACTTGCAAGAGCGCTATAGTTTATTTTCGACGGTTAAATATGTAATTACGATTACATAATGTTTACATCGTTAGTTTTGTTTGGTATTTTTTATAAAATTCTAAAATGGCCTACATTTATAATGCCAGTTAATTAACCTCTATATTTTTCTTGTAGGTTTTTATCGCTGCCAAAATGGATGCTGCAATTTCATTCTGCCCTTTTTCAGAATTGATATATTTTTCTTCATCCTTATTTGAGATAAAGCCTACTTCGGTTAAAACTGCAGGCATGCCGCATCGTTGTAATACTAAAACGCCTTGCTCTTTAACGCCGCGACTTAAACGTTCATCTCTGCTGATGTAGCTGTTTTGAATTAATTTTGCAAACTTAATACTTTTATCGCGAAAGGCATTTTTTAATAGCGACAAAAGGATGGAAGAGGCAGGGTTATTTGGATCGTAGCCATCATACTTGCTCTTGTAATTCTTTTCCAGCTTGATATCCGCATTTTCCCTGATGGCTGCATCCTGTTCTTTCAATCGGTGAGAACCTGCCACTAAAGTTTCTACTCCTTTAATGTGTTTGTTTCCTGGTGGCATTGAGTTGCAATGTACAGAGATGAATAAATCTGCGTTTGCATTGTTGGCAATTTCCGCCCTTCGGTACAAATCCACATCTACATCCTTTTTACGGGTATAAATCACCTTAATATCAGGAAGTTCGTCTTTTAGCTTTGCACCAAGTTTTAAAGCCACCTTTAATGAAATATCCTTTTCAGTAGAAAAGCTACCAGAGGCGCCCGGTTTTCTGCCGCCATGCCCTGCATCAATAACAATCGTTTTTATTTTATAGCCTTGTGCTGAGGCTATGTGACTATAAATTAGACCAAGAAAAAGTACTGTTAAGAGCTTACTACTCATTTAGGATGTTTTAGAAGGATGTTTCTGCCAAGCGTTTGTAATTTTTTATTGCTCTGATTATGCCACCTACAATTTCGTTTTGTCCTTCTGGAGAATTCATATAATCTTCTTCTTCCGGATTACTAACAAAGCCAATTTCGGTAAGCACCGCCGGCATAGATGCCCTTGCCAAAACGGCCAAACTCTTTTCCTGCACGCCTCTGTTAATTCGGCCTGCACTTATATATTCTTGTTGAATCATCGATGCGAACTTCAAACTCCTGTCTCTGTTGGTTTGTTTCATTATCGAAACCATGATATCATTTTCCGGGGTATTGGCGATAAAACCTTCATAGTTCTTTTGGTAATTATCCTCCAGAAACATCGAAGCATTCTCTCTTTTGATAACCTCGTCCTGTTCGTCCATCCGGCCCATACCAGAAACAAAAGTCTCTGTTCCGCGGGTTGATGTACTTTTTGAAGTAACTGTTCTATAAACAGGAACCTTTCTTCCTTTTACTTTTTTGTAATAATCTACCACTCTTGATACCCGAACAGGCATATCATTTAAGTGTATGGAGATGAATAAATCTGCTTTGGCATTATTTGCAATGTTTATTCGCTCGTAAAGAGGAATAAAAACATCGCTTTGCCGGGTGTAAATTATTTTAATATCCTTAATACTATCTTGTAAGGCTTTGCCGAGGTTAAGCGCTGTTTTTAACGCAACATCTTTTTCCCTGGAATATACGCCATGGGTAGCGCCATCTTTACCGCCATGGCCGGCGTCAATTACAATTGTTTTGATTTTATATTCCTGCGCAATCGCCTGATTATCAATCGTATTGAATAGTACTAAACAAATAATAAGTGTTAAAAGGTTTTTAAGATACATCAATGGTATATTTTTCACTAATTTTGAACGTTTTTGATTAAACATTTGTGCAAAAATAACATTCAAATACGAATTTGAAACTTCTTAGCAACTCTATTTTACTATTTTCTGTCATTTTATTAACACTCAACGTTAATAAAGCTAACGCATTTTCGGCATTTTCATTGCAGCAGGTGGTTCAACAAGACACAATCAAGAAGGATACTTCTAAAGTAATAACTAAAAATAACAGCGACCTGGATAAAAAAGTAGAGTACAAAGCCCGGGACTCTGTGAAAATGAGTAAAGATAAAAGCATCATATACATGTATGGTAATGCCCGGGTTACCTATGGCGACTTTGAGTTGGATGCAGATTACATTAGATACGACCAAAAAAACAATATAATTTTTGCCAGCGGAAGAACAGACCCGAAATCTAAGCGATACGTTGGAAAACCGATATTTAAGTCTGGGGCTGAAGGCACAGCCATGGCCGATTCACTTTACTATAACTCAGCAACGACGAGGGCAAAGGTTTTTGGTGTTTTTTCTGAACAAGAGGGAGGATTTTTCTCCGGCGGACAAAGTAAAAAACAGGCTGATGATGAGGTGCATATCAAGAATATGATGTACAGTACCTGTAATTTGCCACATCCGCATTTCGGGTTAATGATTAGCAAAGGTATCGCGACAGAAAAAACAATTATCACCGGTCCGGTTTACATGAAAATTGAGGATGTTTCAACGCCCTTCGCCTTACCTTTTGCATTTTTCCCAAAACAAAACAAACGAACTTCGGGCATTATGTTGCCCACGCCAGGTGAGGATGCTACAAGAGGATTTTTTCTTCAAAATTTTGGATATTACTTAGGCCTAAACGATTACTGGGACGCCAAATTACTGGGTACAATTTATACAAACGGTTCTTACGAAGGCTCTTTGCAAAGTAATTATACGAAAAGATACAAGTTTAACGGCGGTATAAATATCAACTACGCAAGCACGCGGAACGGTATACAGGGATTAGAAGACGTTGGTAAAAACTTCAGGATTGGCTGGAATCATAGTCAGAATCCAAATGCAAGTCCGGGTTCTACATTTACCGCGAGCGTTAATTTAAGCTCCAGTTCTTATTATAAAGCAACAGCCGCCAACGCCACTTATGATCAGCGAGCAATTGCGCAAAACAGTTCTAACAGTAGTATTGCATATTCGAAAGTTTTGGCGGGTGGGTTATTCAATTTCAGTACCGCTTTGAGTGCTACGCAGGATTTTAGTGCCGGAACTATTGCCTTACAGCTACCAACATTAAACCTAAACATGTCTACCATCAGTCCGTTCGATTCTAAAAACCGTACCGGCGAGCAAAAATGGTATCAGAAACTTACCGTGGGTTACAGTTTAATTGCAAATAACAACATCAATACGGTAGATAGTATATTGTTTAAACCTGCCGGATTAAGAAAACTGCAAACAGGATTTAACCATACAATTCCACTCGGAATAAACTTTACACTGTTGAAATATTTAACTTTTAGCATGGGTGGAACCTATAATGAAGTTTGGAATTTTCAAAGTATCCAGAAAAGATACACCGCATTTACTGATGGTTCGTATACATCGAGATTAGATACCATTAGTGGTTTTAAACGCGGTGGAAGTTACAATCTATCAACAAGCATGTCGACAAAAATTTATGGTAAAACCAAAGAATTCAAAAATCTAGGGAACATAAAGCAGTTGAGGCATGTGATGACACCATCCGTTAGTTTTACCTACTCGCCAGATTTTACAGACCCGTCAAACGGCGTTTATAAATATGCAGAAGCAATAGACGCAAACGGAAGAAAGGTTAATTTATTAGACGCTTCCGGCAATCCATTGAAATACTCGATATTTGAAGGGATGGCTTTTCCGGGGTCTTTTTCTGGCAGGCAGGCTGCGATAGGTTTTACATTAGATAACACGACAGAACTTAAAGTTCGTTCGAAAAAAGACACTACAGGCACGGGCGAAAGAAAAATTCCGATAATTCAGGGTCTAACTTTTAGTGGGTCATACAATTTTTTGGCAACAACAAGAAAGTTATCAGATATTAGCTTTAGCGGGCGCTCTCAGTTTACTGATAAGTTAGGTGTATCATATAATGGTACCTTTAATCCGTATATTTTACAGGAAACGATTGTGAATGGAACACGTATCACCACAGAAACAAATCGTTATTTTTGGCAGGATAAACGCGTACTTCCAAGGTTACAGAATATTGGTTTCTCTTTTGATTACAATTTCAATGCAGACGCTCTTAAAAAGAAAAATGCAGCCTACGATAAAACCAAAGACCAGATTGAAAAGCAGGGGATGACTCCATTACAGTCGGAACAATTAAATGCAGTTAACCGCGATCCGAATGCTTTTGTAGACTTTAACATCCCATGGAACTTTGCATTTTCTTATAGATTCGATTATTCAAACATTTTGGGTGTTCAAACCGTTACCAATACATTAAACTTCAATGGCGATTTTAACTTAACGCCAAAATGGAAATTTACTTTTAACTCTGGGTATGACTTTAAGAATCAAGGCTTAACGCCTATGACTTTGGCAATTTATCGCGATTTACATTGCTGGGATATGAGTGTGAACTGGATTCCATATGGTGCATATAAGAGTTATTCAGTTACTATAAAAGTTAAAGCATCAATATTGCAGGATTTGAAATTGAGTAAAAGACAAGGGTTTTACAGTACAGGATATTAATATGTTAGCCGAAATCATAACCATTGGTGATGAAATTCTCATTGGCCAAATCGTAGATACCAATTCAGCCTGGATGGCTAAGCAACTTAACGCTATCGGTGTTTCTGTAAAGCAAATCACCTCAGTTTCTGATAATGAAGATCACATTATTCAAAGCCTCGCCGACGCAGAAAAACGGGCAGATATCATTTTCATTACGGGTGGTTTGGGGCCCACCAAAGATGACATTACCAAAAAGACTTTAGCGAAGTATTTCAATATGGGTTTTCGAAGAGATGAAGGGGCTTTGGAAATGGTTCGTCAAATTTTTGAAAAATATAAGCGACCGTTAATCGATATAAATATGCAACAGGCAGATGTTCCCGATGGTTGCGAAGTAATTGTGAACAAAAATGGAACTGCACCTTGTATGTGGTTTGAGCAGAACGGAAAGATTTTCGTTTCAATGCCTGGTGTTCCTTACGAGATGATGTATTTAATGGATGACGAGATTTTGCCTAGAATAAAGGCGAAATTCAAATTGCCTTCCATTATTCATAAAACCATTCTTACAGCAAATATTGGAGAGTCTTTTTTAGCCAAAGAGATCGAAGAAATTGAAGATGGTTTACCACGGCACATAAAACTTGCTTACTTGCCAAAATTGGGCCAGGTACGATTACGCCTTTCGGCTACCGGCGAAAATGAGGCCTTGCTAAAAAATGAAGTAGATAATGCCGCAAAACTGATTATCGAAAAAATTAAAAAGTTCGTTGTAGTTGATGATGATATTCCCCTTGAAAAAGCGGTTTTGAATCTGATGAAAGAAAAAGGATTAACCTTATCTACAGCCGAAAGTTGTACCGGTGGCTATATTGCGCACCTGATTACGCAGCATCCCGGTTGTTCGTCGGTTTACTGGGGCGGGGCAGTCGCTTACGCTTATGAACTGAAAGAATCCATTTTAGGGGTAAAGACAAGTACACTTAACACATTCGGTGCAGTTAGCGAAGAAACCGTTCTTGAGATGGCAGAAGGTGCTATCCTGCATTTTAAAACCGATTATGCAATCGCGGTAAGCGGAATTGCAGGCCCGGATGGCGGAACAGAAGATAAGCCGGTAGGCACTGTTTGGATTGCCATTGCCTCTAAAAATAAAAGTGTAGCTAAAGTGTTTAATTTCAGCAACAAACGCATTCAAAACATTGAAAGATCTGCCGTTTCCGCCTTGGTGATGTTATTAAATCTACTAAAAGAAGACCAACACAAAGAATAAAAACTGTATTTTTGTCGCTATACCAATATATAATACTGTAATTTAATATGGCTCAATACGAATTATTGTTACCAAAGATGGGTGAAAGTGTTGCTGAAGCAACCGTAATTAAATGGGTTAAACAAATTGGAGACACTATTGATTTAGACGACACCGTGTTGGAAATCGCAACTGATAAAGTCGATTCTGAAGTTCCTTCTCCAGTTGCTGGTAAATTGGTAAAGCAGTTATTCGCTGCTGATGAGGTAGCACAGGTTGGCGATGTAATTGCGATTATTGAAACCGAAGGTAAAGCTTCTGCCGAAGAACCAATATCTGCAGCTGCGGTTACGGAGGAGAAAGAGGAGACAATACCAGGTCTGGAACAACTTCCTGAAGAAAAACCGACTGCAGTACAAGCAGATTTTAGCTCAACCGACCGTTTTTATTCTCCATTAGTTAAAAGCATTGCATCACAAGAAAATATTTCTGTCCAGGAGCTTGATTCCATCAAAGGTTCGGGTGCAGATGGTCGTTTGAATAAAGACGATTTACTGAGTTACATTGCCAACAGAACTGGCAACAAGATAAATACTGCCCCAGCAGAAGCGACACCTCAACCACAACCGGTTGCAGAAGTAAAGACTTCGCCCGCACCAGCTGCAGTGCCGAGTAAAACATCTACCACATCAGTTTCTGGTGGTGATGAGATTGTTGAGATGGACAGAATGCGTAAGCTTATCGCCGACCACATGGTGATGAGTAAAACCACTTCTCCGCATGTAACCTCTTTTGTAGAGGCTGACGTGACGAATATGGTTTTATGGCGCAATAAGGTAAAAAATACCTTCGAAAAACGCGAAAACGAGAAAATCACTTTTACACCAATTTTTGTTGAAGCGGTTGCGAAAGCAATTAAAGATTTCCCGATGATTAATGTCTCCGTTAATGGAACACAAATTATTAAGAAACGCGACATTAATATTGGTATGGCTGCCGCTTTACCAAGTGGTAACCTAATTGTTCCAG
The DNA here is from genome assembly GCF_979253075.1 of Pedobacter sp. AC464. NCBI lineage: Bacteria > Pseudomonadati > Bacteroidota > Sphingobacteriia > Sphingobacteriales > Sphingobacteriaceae > Pedobacter > Pedobacter sp. AC464. The sequence continues at coordinate 1,012,107 of NZ_CEEDBV010000001.1, read as the reverse complement.
TTATAAAGAATGCAGATCAGCTTAATCTGGTTGGTTTAACTAAAGCGGTAAACGATTTAGCGGTTAGAGCACGTACCTCTAAACTTAAACCAGACGAAACACAAGGCGGCACCTTTACATTAACAAACGTTGGCTCGTTCGGGAACGTAATGGGAACACCAATTATCAACCAGCCACAAGTTGCTATTCTTGCTGTTGGCTCAATTAAAAAGAAGCCTGCAGTTTTAGAAACTGAACATGGAGATGTAATCGCAATCCGCCACATGATGTTCCTTTCCTTATCTTATGACCATAGGGTAGTGGATGGCTCGCTGGGTGGAATGTTTGTTCGCAGAGTGGCAGATTACCTGGAAAACTGGGATTTTAACAGAGAAATTTAGATATTTATTAAATCAAGGAAGTCAGGTTCTATAAAGCCTGACTTCCTTTTTTTAAAACCATAAAGCTTGCAATCTGTTTCTAAAGAAAAATAAAATCATGGCTAAGTTTTCTGAATTAATAAACGGTGAGAAACCTGTTTTAGTAGATTTTTTCGCAGAGTGGTGTGGTCCCTGCAAAATGATGAAGCCAATTTTGGAACAACTGAAATCGCAGGTTGGCGACACGGTCTCCATTATCAAAGTGGATATTGATAAAAATCAGGCTGCCGCATCGGCCTACAGCGTTCAAAGTGTGCCAACATTAATGTTGTTTAAGCAAGGCAAACAAGTGTGGCGCCAAAGCGGAGTTTTACAAGCAGCCCAGCTGAAACAAATCATCGATTCGCACGCCTAATCAAACTTGCAAAACATTGTTAGGCGTTACTGCAAAGATGTGTTCGTTTGTTTTAGGATAAATATTGTACAAGCCAGTAAACGTGCTAAATGCGGGTAAAACCGCGTACTCTTTTCCAAAATAGAAGCAAGGAAACTTTAAACGCTGCTTTGCCTTGCCCACAATTGTAACGCCAGGATGAATGTGACCACTTATCGGATATAATTCTTCTTCTGTACACTTCGGCGCATCATGAATGAAGCAGAATGGGCCAAGACAAAAACTTGGTTCGTGGATTTCAATATGCATCGAACTGTAATCTGCATTTGCCAGCCGATCGTGATTCCCCTTTACCAATAATAATGTCAATTCATTAAACTGCCTTCTCCAGGTCGCAAATTCATCAATGTCGGTATTTAGGCCATGATGAAACATGTCGCCATTGATTAACAAGGTTTGTGGCTTGTATTTTTCGATAAGTAGGGTTAGGCGTTGTAAATCGTTTTGTGCAATTGTAGAAGGCACCTGAACGCCTGCTGAACGGAAATGGGCAGATTTACCCAAATGCAGATCGCTAATTGCTAATAATTGATGTTTTGGTAGGTATAAAGCCCTTTCCTTGTCTAAAATCAGTTCTTCCCCGTGGCTTGTAATCGTCATTAACCAGTTTATTTATATGCAATCCGTCCATTCTCTGGATAGGACTATTCATCTAACTTTTTCCGATTCGGCTTTCATTCTCGCAATTCGTTGCTCGAGCTCTTCCGAACTCATATTTTCCCTCAAGCTATCAACCTTGATAGGAAAAGACAACGGGGTAAAACTCTTAGGGTTAGTAATAATTACCGCACCATTTTGAATCCGCTCTAAAGCTGCAGCCAATCTAGGTTCTTCCAGTTGTTGGTAAAACACTTCATCGTAAGCTTGCCGCAAAAGTAAATTATGTTTGTCGTAATCACTAAAAACATTAAAAAACAAACCTGCAGATGACTGCAAATGCTTATTTGCAACATACTTTCCGGGGTAACCCTGAAAAACCAAACCAGAAATACATGCAATATCTCGAAATTTTCTTCGGGCCATCTCTGTAGAGTTAATACTTCGCGTAATATCTTCCGTGAGATTTTTTGGCGAGAAAACTTCATAAGCAATGGATTCATCCATCGGAATTTCAGTGTCGCTAAGCAATTCGAAACCATAGTCGTTCATGGCGATAGAAAAACTAATTGGTAATAGTTTACTCAATCGAAATGCAACCAATGCAGCTAAAACCTCGTGCACCAGGCGTCCTTCGAAAGGGTAGGCAAAAAGGTGAAAACCTTCTTTATTATTGATCAATTCAATTAATAACTCATCGTTTCTGGGTACATGAGAACGTTTTTCTTGCAGGAGAAACAGAGGGTAAACAGAATCCAGCTCTTCATCCTGATGGGTTTTATCTAAAGCTTCATTATATTTTTTACGCAGTACCGAACCTAGGTTCGAAGATAGCGGCAGACGGCCACCATTCCAACTCGGCGAAATTGCATTTTTCTGCTTGCTCACGCGAACAATTACAGTCATATCCTTAACGTGAACAAATTCCAAAACCCTGCCAGCCAAACGGAAATTATCACCTGCTTTTAAACGGGTAACAAAGTATTCTTCTACCATGCCGATGTAGCCGCCAGACAGGAATTTCACCTTCAGCATTGCGTCGCTAACAATAGTGCCGATATGTAAACGGTGGCGCATGGCGAGTTGCCGGCTTTTTACTTTCCACAACCCATCTTCATCTTTTGTTACTTTTTTAAATTCGTTGTAAGCGCCTAAACTGTCGCCGCCAGAAGTAATAAACTGCATAACCCAGGTCCACTCTTCAGGTAAAATTAATTTAAAAGCATGGGTGTTTTTGATTTCTTCGTAGATGATTTTGTCGTCGAATCCGTCGCCAATGGCCAGCGTTACCAGATATTGGACAAGTGTATCAAACACCATAATAAAAGGTTCTCTGCTTTCGATATTATTTGTTTTGGCGGCCTCTTTTATTGCCGCTGCCTCTACAAGCTCTAAAGCGTGCGTTGGCAAAAAATATATTTTTGACACCTCATGTGGTGAGTGTCCGGAACGCCCTGCACGCTGTAAAAACCTGGCTACACCTTTTGGCGAACCTACTTGTACAACGGTATCAACAGGTTTGAAATCTACCCCCAAATCTAAGGATGAGGTAGCAATTACAGCCTTTAACTGCCCCGTATGCAAGGCATCTTCAATCCAATTGCGCAATTCAAAGTCTATCGACCCATGATGAATTGCAATCCTACCGGCAAGTTCGGGATCTAGATTAAGCAGATGCTGATACCACATTTCTGACTGGCCACGGGTATTGATAAAGATTAAGGTTGTTTTACTTTTCTCAATAATCGGCAGCAACTTATAGGCTAGTTTCAATCCCAAATGCCCGGCCCAGGGTAAAGTTTCAATATCATCGGGTAGGATAGATTTGATGACGATTTTCTTTTCCAGGTCTGCCTTTATAATAATTCGCCTGGCGGTGAGGTCTGGTTCAAGAACATCAAGCGCTTCCTCAATATTTCCAATAGTAGCCGAAATTCCCCAAACACGTAGGAATTGATTTTTTTCAGTTTTTTGCAAACCCTTAATCCTGGAAATTGCAAGCTCGACCAAAACGCCGCGTTTACTACCTAAAAGTTCGTGCCACTCATCGGCAACCACACATTTTAAATTTTTAAACAATGTTGATGAACCTTTTTGGGCAAGTAAAAGATGCAAACTTTCGGGAGTAATGAGTAAAATTTCAGGCATCGATTTCTTCTGCTGAACTTTTTCAGCTTGAGAAGTATCTCCGTTTCTGACACCTACATGCCAATCAAGTTCCAGTTCGGTAAGTGTTTCCCGCATGGCCCTGGCAATGTCTTTTGCAAGTGAGCGGAGTGGCGTAATCCAGATTAGCTGCAAGCGGTCTTTCGCTTTTTTATTACTCGCCTCGGATGCATTTATGGCCTCAATGGCAACTGCCAGAAATAAAGAAAATGTTTTTCCGAAGCCTGTTGGTGCATTTACCAATCCGCTGTAACCGTTAAGGTAGTTTTGCCAGGCATCTTCCTGGAATTTGAACGGCTTGCGACCATTGGCTTTAAGCCATTGCTTAATTTTTTTGTAGCCTTTGGTTTTTGTTTGGTCCATGTTTTAAACTCGTTTGCCTGACGGCTAATTTATTATAGTAATTCGGGGTTTAAAAATCAAAATTCTACACACTAGCTTTAGCTTTGCTTTGAGCTTCGACTTATGTAGTGTTTATAATGTTGATGCGAGCAATTGTCTCAAATCTTCCAGTGTATTAATTTCGGCAGCCTTTTTATCTTTTCGCCAGCGTAAAATTCTCGGAAAGCGAAGCGCCAATCCTGCTTTATGGCGTTTACTTTCTGCGATTCCTTCAAAAGCAATTTCGAAAACAAGTTCGGGTTTTACGGTTCTAACCGGCCCAAATTTCTCGATGGCATTTTTAGTTACGAATGAGTTAACCTCTTTAATCTCCTTATCCGTTAAACCAGAATATGCTTTTGCAATGGTAACTAAATTTTCGCCATCGCGAACTGCAAAAGTATAGTCGGTAAAGAAATTTGCTCGCCTGCCACTACCTTTTTGGGCGTAAATCATTACCGCATCAACCGTATAAGGATTAATTTTCCATTTCCACCAATCGCCTCGTTTACGCCCGCTGTGGTAATGCGAACTCATTTTTTTGAGCATTATGCCCTCGCTGTTTATCGAACGCGATGTTTGCCTTAATTCGGCCAGTTCTGTCCAGGTGCTACAATTTATAACCGGCGACAAAATTACCGGGCTTTCCTGTAAGCCGCCTATCGTCTGCTCTAATATTTTACGCCGCTGACTTAAAGGTTTTTCCCGGATATCTTCAGTTTCGAATTCTAAAACATCGTAAACAAAGAAACCAATTGGCGCATCTTCCAATTGTTTTTTGCTTATAGATTTTCGGTTTAAGCGTTGCTGCAAGGTACTGAAAGATAGAACCTGCTTATCCTGAACGGCTAATATTTCGCCATCTAGAACAATGCCATCAGGTAAAACTTCGCTCAAAAAGTGAAGTTCTGGGAATTGATCAGTCACCAACTCTTCGCCCCGGCTCCAGATAAACAGTTCTCCGTTACGTTTAACGATTTGTCCGCGGATGCCATCCCATTTCCATTCTGCCTGCCAATCTGCAATATCGCCTAATGTCTCCGGTTCGTTTTCCAATGCATACGCAAGGCAAAAAGGGTAGGGCCATGAGTTATCTGTGTTTACGTGTATTCCGTTAATCAGTTCATTAAAGGTGATTTCGTAGGGATTCCATTTACCCATAATGCTATGCATTATCTGCGCACTATCCAAACTGCTTTGTTTAGCCAAAGCGTTTACAAGCATTTTATTAGAAACCCCAATCCGGAAATTTCCCGAAATCAATTTATTGAAAATGAACCTTTCCTGAGTTTCTAGTGTGTTCCATGCGTTTAAGATGAAGCTTTTTTTGGTTTCATCGTCTTTGCCCTCTAAGTGATGTAAGTCCTCAATCCATTGGTGTAATTGTAAATCGGAAGTATTTTCGGCAGGCGGCAGGAGTAATGCAATGGTTTCACTTAAATCGCCAACATTAGAATAGCTTTCCGAAAATAACCATTCGGGCGTTTGCGTAATCTCGATTGCCCAATATTTTATCAGCGCTGATTTTATTGGCCGGCGGGGCTTTTTACCGGTAAACAAGGCAACTACCCAAATCTTATCTCTATCGTCAGCAAAGTTGAAATAATCAACCAAAGCCGCAATTTTATCGTTTGTTTTGTTACTCAGTTCGAGCTGCTGGATTAATTTGGCGAAACGTTTCATTCTGATTTTTGATTTTTGGTTTCAGAATTATGGGTTTCAGTATCTGCTAAATCCACTTTATTTTCTTCATCGTCTTCCTGCCCAAACTTAGTCATTACTTCTTCCGACTCTATGCCTTCATCATTTAGAAAACGACTAAATGCGGCCGTAAAGCCGTGTGTAACATATACTTTTTGGGCACCAGTTGCGGTTATAGCATCCATTAATCCTGTCCAATCGGCATGGTCGCTTAAGGCAAAGCCTGCATCGGCGCTTTGCCAGCGGCGGTGTGCCCTAACCTGCATCCAACCAGAACAAATGCCCGTTACCGGATGCGATAAATTTTTAATCCAACGACTATCACGCATAGCTGGTGGCACAATTACAATTCCTTTTTGCAGTTCATCCTTAGTGGTTTCCGGGGTAATCCTGATGGTCTCGGGTAGCTTTACTCCGGCATTTATAATTACCTCATTTAGGTTGGCAATGCTATTGTGCACATAAATTGGAACATCGCCGGCAAGATTTTTAATCAGGCGTTGTGCTTTACCCAAACTATAGGCAATTAGCACGCTCGTTTTTTGTTGTGGAATGTTATCATTAACCCAGCTTTTAATTTTATCGAAAACGATATCCTGCTTTTGCCACTTATACACAGGCAAGCCAAAGGTGCTTTCTGATACGAATGAATGGCATTTTACAGGCTCGAAAACATCACTAATGCCATCGTCTTCTGTTTTGTAATCGCCAGAGATAACGCACACTTCGCCTTTATATTCCAGCCTTACCTGTGCTGAACCGATGATGTGGCCAGCCGGGTAAAATGAAATGTTTACGCCATTACGAACAATACTTTCGCCATAATTTAATGTTTCAACATCTAAATCCTCGCTAATACGGCGTTTAATTATTGGTTTTGTTAAAGTATGGCAGAGATAATGTTTATTACCAAAGCGTACATGGTCGCTATGTCCATGTGTGGTTACCGCATAATCTACAGGCCACCATGGGTCTACATAGAAATCGCCTTGCTTACAGTAAATCCCTCTTTTAGTAAATTCGATTAATGCCATGAGTAGTAAACAATAAACTTAGGTTTAAGTTTTACGGTAATATCGGGTAATTACACGATAATCTTAAATATCGGCTAATTACCCGATAAATTGAATTATCGGCTAATTGCCCGATAATATTTTTTGATTTTGCTAATTAAATCTTATATTGTAGCATGATTGGCATTATAACAGGTGATATTGTAGGTTCAAGAAAGATTAAAGATAGCTGGCTAACAAGCCTGAAAAACGCTTTAAAATTTGCTTCAGACCAAAATAACAAATGGGAAATTTATCGGGGCGACAGCTTTCAATTAGAGGTGGCGCCAGAAAATGCAATTAAAACAGCTGCATATTTAAAAGCTTGTATCCGGATAAATAAACCTGCAGATGTAAGAATGGGCATTGGTATTGGCGATGTGAAAAACAAACGAAAAAAATTGTCGGAATCTAGCGGAGATGCTTTTATAAACTCTGGTGGCGCTTTTGATAGCCTGAAGCAGGCTAAAGTTAATTTAGCAATCAAAACCGATTTCCCGGATTTTGATGAAGAAATTAATGTATTAATTAAGTTATCGTTAATTTCGATGGATAGTTGGGGTGTGGTTGCGGCTGAAATGGTAAAACTGGCTTTAGAAAACGAAAACATTCTTCAAAATGAGCTTGCATTGCTTTCCGGAAGAACACAATCATCGGTTAGCGAAGCTTTAAAACGTGCTCATTTTTCCGAATTAATGGAAATGGATAAACTATACCGTAAAAAATTAACTCAAATGCTTTCGAAATAATGGAAATCTATTTAATCAAAATCCTTATTGCACATTTAATTGGAGATTTCTTTCTTCAGCCCGACTCATGGGTTAAGGATAAGGCAAAAAATAAATTGAAATCTGTGAAATTGTACCTGCATGTTCTGGTACATGTGGTTTTAATTTTTATTATTTTCCTGAGTTTCGACGTATGGAAAACAGCCTTAGCAATTGGTGTGCTACATTTTGTTATTGATGCATTGAAATCGGTACTTCAAACGAAGAAGAACGCAAGGGTGTTGTTCTTTGTCGACCAGATTTTGCATTTCAGTTCAATTGTTTTGGTATGGCATATTTTTTACCAGGGCTACCTAAACATCAGTTTTATAAATGAAGCTAAATATTGGATCTTAATATCCGGACTGTTGTTTTTAAAAATGCCAACATCAATTATTATGAAAGTAATTATTGCTAAATGGCTACCGCAAAGTGATGATGAAAGTCCGAAATCACTGCAAAACGCCGGGAAATACATTGGAATTTTAGAACGGGTTTTAATATTTGTTTTCATCCTGACCAATCATTTTGAAGCGGTAGGATTTCTATTGGCAGCTAAATCTATTTTTCGATTCGGCGATTTGAAAGAGGCGCAAGATTTAAAGTTAACCGAATACGTACTCATTGGAACCCTGCTCAGCTTTGGAATTGCTATTGTGGTTTCTTTAATGGTTTCGGGCTTAATTAAGTAACCTTTCGTTGTTTATAGGGCAATATGCTAAACAAACGCTAATAGCTGTTGCACAACTGCATATTAAACCCGATTGAAGTGGAAATACTTTTTTAAAAGATTGAAATGAAAAGCGGGGCTATCGAAACCGATTCCCCGCTGAAATTGCTTTTCAAAATATAAATCTATCTCGCTCCCGGCGGACAGTTGTCTTTCAAAAATTTAGTATAAGTTAAAGATAAATGCTCGCTCGTTCCTTCGCCCTCAGAAATGCTATGGGTGCGATTTGGATAGCTCATCAGTTGAAACACCTTTTTGTTTTTAATCAATTCGTTAATTAACATTTCGGCATTTTGATAGTGAACATTATCATCGCCTGTACCGTGAATGTAAAGTAAATTGCCTTTCAGGTTTTTAGCATACGTAATAGGAGAGCCTTTAATGTAAGCCTCTTTACTTGGGAAAGGAGTGCCCATATAACGCTCCTGGTAAATATTATCGTAGGTTAGCTGATTGCCCACTGCTGCTATTGCAATGCCGGTTTTGTAGATTTCAGGATATTGAAACATCAAATTTAGCGTAGACGAACCACCACCGCTCCAGCCCCAAACGGCTACACGGTCTTTATCCATAAATGGGTTCGTAGCAAGCAATTTTTTAGCGGCCATAGCCTGATCCCGAATGTTAATTACACCGATATTTTTATAGATGCCTTTTCTCCAGGCCGTTCCTTTCGGTACTGGCGCACCACGATTATCCATCGAGATATAGATGTAGCCATCTTTGGCCATATCACCAGCGTAGAGAAAATTTCTACCGGCACCATAAGTATCAGCAGCTGTTGCTGATGCGGGTTCACCGTAAACATAAAATACAACCGGATATTTTTTATCTGGATTAAAGTTATCTGGTTTTTTCATCCAGCCATCCATTTCAATTCCATCTTCGGTAGTTACCTTGAAAAACTCAACTTTGTTTTTTGGCGCCTCTTGTTTTGATAATTGCGTGGTAACGCTACCATCCATAGTGAAAGGGTTGCCGGTTGAAAAATTCATCCATTCGGTAACTGGCCTTACTACTGAACTATTGTAGCTATGACGGGCAAACGCGGCATTGGGCGAGATGTCATAACTATGTGTTCCCGGTAAAACAGACGGCGTAACTTGTTCTAACTTACCCTTACCATCTAACTTAGTTTTATACAGGTATTTTTGCGTAGCATTGGTTGGCGAGGCCATAAAATAAACATAGTTGCTTTTATCGTCAATCAGTTTTACATCAACCACATCATAATCACCCTTTGTTATCAGCGTTTCTTTTTTGCCATCGCGACTAATTCTATACAAGTGTGCCCATCCATCTTTATCAGATAGTATTGTAAATTCTTTATTCTCGTTTAACCATTTCCACTCGTCCTGGGCATCAATCCACGACTTTGCTTTTTCTGAGTAAATTGCTTTAGCGGTACCTGTAGCGGCATTGCAAATGAAAACAATACTCTCATTTTGTTCGCGATTAAGCTGCTGTAAAATAATTTCGTTGCTGGCAGGAACCCATTGCATGCGAGGAATGTAGTGTTGTATATTGTCTCCGGGAACATTCAGCCAGTTTGTTTTTGCAGTTTCAATATCAACTATCCCAACTTTACACGCCGATGGATTTTCTCCTACCTTTGGATATTCTACCGGAATAGTATATGGGTAAATTGAATCGGTATTGTTAATCATCAGGAAATTTTTGATATTGGTCGCATCAATTTGCCAGTAGGCGATAGATTTCCCGTCAGGACTCCATCTGAAACCATCTCTGCAATCGAATTCTTCTTCGTAAACCCAATCGAAGGTTCCATTAATCATTCTGTCGGTGCCATCTGTGGTTAGCGCTTTAGCATTTGTGCCATCTACATTTTCCACATATAAATTGTGCTTACTTACATAAGCTACTTTATTGCCATCCGGAGATAGTTTTGCAAACATTAATGATGATGCAGGCTTATCTTTACCAATCTGTGTAATTTTATTGGATGTTAAATCGGCAAGCCAATAATCTCCGCGTGTATCATAACGCCAAACTTTTTTGCTATTTGTGTAAATTAATGCTTTAGTTCCATCTGCAGAAAGCTGGAAGCTTCTAACTGCAATAGGTGCATTTTTGCCAGCCGGAGTGAGCAGAGTCCTAGAAATAATTGTTTTCCTATCATTTTTAGGAAGCATAACGGAAACGATTTCTCCGCCAGCAATCTGATAATAAGAATTGCCATCTTTTGCCCAGTTTATAGTTTGAGCTTTTAAATTAATTATCGCAAGTAAAAACAGGCAGGTAATTGATGCCTTTAAAAGTAAGTGTTTGATCATATGGTTAGGTCATAAAAAAAGCTTTTTAACTTTTGGGCTAATTTAAATAAAAAGCCGGCAGTTAAAAAGCCTTAATTTATCAGAAAATGGTTACTTATTCGCCGCCGCCTTGCTGTTGTAATGCTTTCATTTCAGCATAGGTAATTTCATCGTAACCAGCAGGAATTTTGGTTACAGAAAGTTCTCCAACTTTACCTTCAGTTACAGATTTTAAGGTAACTGTTGCAGCAGAAGTTTCTACTAATACGATAAAGCCTTTAACTTCTTTAAAATCTGCTGTTGCAATGTTTACTGGAACGTCTACATCAGTTGTTGCCCAAAGCTCTCCGGTACCACCTTTGTCATCTTTAAAAGTATATTTCTCCGCGTTATAACCGCCAACAGTTTTCTTTTCGCCTGTAGCTTTAAAATCAGAATACTTTGGTCTTGCAGCGTTTTGCTCCTCCATATCTGCTTTTGTCATTTTAGAAGCCAACTGTTTTTGAGCAACCGGAATATCAACTAATAACAAACCATTTCCTGATTTATTATCCATAAAAATGCCAACTGATGCAGGACCAAGGTCGAGCTCTAATTTTGATATGTCGCCATTAAATTTCACCTTTTGTTCTGCCGGAGCACCCGGAGCGTCAATTTTGTATTTCATTCCATAAACCAGTGTACCTTCATTTATCTTTTTTTGCGCATGGGCAATGATAGCCGTGCTTACCAGGATCAAAGCGATAACGCTTGTTTTGATTGATTTAAACATGTTCTTATTTTTAGTTAATGTGTTAGTTACCAGTTAATTTTTTCTTTCTTTAAAAATGAAGCTATTCCCCTTTTAAAGTCATCGCTTTCGCGTACACGGGCATTTATCTGTACCGCGATTTCTAAACTTTTTTCGAGTAGGGGGTTCGTAGTTTGCGTAATTAATTGTTTTGTAATCATCAATGAATTTCCAGAACTCTCGTTACACAAACTTAGTGCAAATTCTTTAACAGTTTGATTAATTTCGGATGAATTTGTTACAAAATTTATCAGTTTGTATTCCAGGGCTTTAACTGCCGGAAAGGTTTTTCCTGTTAACAATAATTCTTTTGCCACGGTCTCGCTTACCTTCTGTTTTAAAAAACAAGAAACTATTGCCGGCACAAAGCCAATTTTAACTTCGGTGTAACCGAAATTACTTTCGGGGGTAGCAAACACAATGTCACATATGGTTGCCAAACCGCAGCCGCCGGCAATTGCATGTCCCTCAACTTGAGCAATTACAACTTTTGGCAAGTAATAGATGGTTGTGAACAGCCGTTTTAAATTGTTCGAATCGGCTACATTTTCTTCGAATGAATTCTGCTGCAACTGCTGCAAGTATTCTAAATCAGCCCCTGCGCTAAAGCTAGCGCCGTTTGCATTTAACACAACAACTTTTACCTCATCATCTTCAGATGCACGAATAAATTTTTCAGTTAATTCGGAAATTAATGGTGGATTTAGGGCATTCCGTTTTTCAGGTCTGTTGATGGTTATGGTTGCAATTCGTTTTTCTACGCTGTACAATACCAGATTTTCCATATTATTGGGTTAGGTAAATCAAATATGCAGGATTTTTCTTTAAAATGTGTGGCTCAATTCCATTTTTCATCGCAAAAGTTTTAAGTGCCTGTATTTTGTAATCTCTGTTTGTGGCATCAACAATCATATTTTTATATTGAAGTTCTTTAGGGAGACGCTCAAATTTAAAATAGTTGTTAGCGGTTAACCAAACGCTTGAGAATTTGCCTTTTGCGTTAAGCTTTTTATGATTTAACTGTTCATCAATGATTAATATGTTGTAAGTTTTAAAAACGATTTGATTGTCTTTTTTGATAAAGTGTGATGTGATCGTGTCTTGCTTTAAGCTTATTACATCAATCTTATTCACCCGCGATTGCTCGAGAGCTGGTGCGATAAAGAACTGGTAATTCCGGTCGTTTACCTTTAAATCAGTAACCAGAACAGCACTTCTACCTGTTATAAACGCAGCTCCATAGTTTTTCCGGAGCGTAAAAAAGATAATTTTATTTTGCTTGGTGGCCTGCCAATCATCGTACGCAACCATTGAAACATAAACGCCATAAATTAGAACTGATGTGATAAGAAATCTCTTGGAAAACTTTACTATGGAATATATTAAAAGTGCCAAAGCAAGGCTAAGCAAAATTAATTCGGGCGTATTAATCCACACCGATGAAAATGTTGAAAAAGGTAAATCGGCAATCCACTTTAATACACTATTTGTATTCACAATAATCCACTCGAAAACGGGCGAAATTTTGTCGACAACTGGGATAAGTACAGCGATTCCTAAAATCATAATTAAAAGCAGCGGTATAGCAATAAACAGATTTCCGAAAAGAAAATAAACCGGAAATTGATGAAAATAATATATACAAAGTGGAAAGGTGACCAATTGAGCAGCAGTAGAGAGCGCTACCAGTTCCCAAACTTTATTAAGCCACTTGTTTTTAACATAAATCCATTTATATATTTTCGGTTGCAGATAAATCAATCCAAAAACGGAAATATACGAAAGCTGAAAACCGACATCCCAAATTAAAAACGGATTATAAATGAGTTGGCAAAATGCCGCAAAAGCTAATATGTTGTAACTGTTTTTGTTTTTAGCAAATGTTTTCGCTGAAATAAAAATAGTAATCATAATTGCGGCCCTAACTACTGACGGGGAGAGGCCAGTTATTAGCGCATAAGTCCAGATTAAACTGCAAATAATCAGAAACTTCAGAAGCAAAAAATATCTTTTTCTGTTTAAAAAGCCCAGGCAAAAATCTAGTACAAAGAAGATTATTGCAACATGGCTGCCAGAAACAGAAAGCGCATGTATTGTTCCTGTTTTAGAATATGCCGCTAACGTTTCTTTACTTAAATCTGCCCGGTAGCCCAAAATTAGTGTCGACGCGACCGCAAACGCCTCATCATCCTTTATTAATTTGCGGTATTTCGCAATTTGTCGCTCTCTTAAATTCAACGCAAATTTTATAATCGGGTTGCCTATATTTCTGCTGGTTTTAAGTAAATGCTTTTGATTAACAAATGTCTGCTGGTAAATATTCTGACCAGCAAGCCATTTTTTAAAATTGAATTCAGCGGGATTATAGGCTGGCTCAACTTCCAAATATTTTGCTGACACAATTAGTTCATCTCCGTAAACTAGGTGAATAGGATTGACACTATCTAGCTTTAGCGCTACGAGCAGCTGTCCGCTCAGTTTAACCTGCCGTGTAGCTTCATAGCCAGAAACAACCCTTGCCTTAAACCTTAAGATATCGTTTGTTTGCTCGGGCTCATCATTGACCCAAATTTTTAGATAATTGTAACTTTTCTTTCCAAAATAATTTTGTTTGAGCGTCTCGTTATTTAGCAGGCATAATAATCCCCCTAAAACGATGAAAAACAGGTAAATAACAATTCCTACAATCCCCTTAAGCTTGTAAAAACTAAACTTCCTATAAGTAAAATTGAGTAATAATATTATGAGAAAAAGCAAAAATGCAACGAGTTCTAAAGCGCTGAGGATTTTTAAAACCGGATAAAAGTACGACAGTGCAATACCAATTAATAGTGGAAAGAGGATTCTTACAAAAATGTATTCTGCTTTAAACATTTCTAAAATTGATACCTTAACTGAATCTTAACTTCTGACTTTTTATTTCCTTGTATCTCATCCAAATATGATCCAACGCTTTCCACATCTCTATAAATGAATAGCGCATACCGAGCCCAGATATTAAGATTTTTCGATAGGTTGTATTTTAGATTAAGATAAGTTCTCACGCCTTTTCCGCTATACATCCCGAAAGCGAAACTATATAAAACATCATCTTCATAAGCGTAGATTCGGCTGTTATAACTAGGTGTGTCAAAATATGCCAATCGAACATTGCCGGAAATTTTGGAAAATGTTGGAGCATATTTTACATCCTGATAAAACAGGTAACCGAATTCGCGGAGTGCAGCTCCTTTTTTGTATTGAGAAATTTCTGCACGATTTTGAAAACTCCATTTTTTATTGACTTGCCAGCTTACATCCAATCGATAACTTTCTTTCTTTACGTCATCAAGATAATTTATTGGAACAGCTAAATCTGTATTTTGCTGCTTGTTTTCGGTTTTAAACCGGGCTAAAACCTTAAGAATTTTGCTAGGTGTATAAACCGCCTGGCTCAATATTTCATATCCTTTTGATGGTGCATCAACTCGATACTTTAGCCAGGGAAACTGAAAATAGTCGCCATAAAATGCAAACGACCATTTCTTGTTTGGCGTAATGTTTAAACCGCCATATAGACCCTGTTCATTTACGGCGTCACTTGCCTCGGCTAAAGCCTGATTAAAAAAATTGTGGTAATTTTTATCGTAACTGCGATAAGTTACAGCCGCCGAAACGATTGGCGAAAGACTAAGCAAAGCACCACTTACGTAAGCCAGCCCACTGTTTGAACTTTTCCCGACCTCGCCAAAAAAGTAAATGTTTTTATAAGTGTAATTGTAATAGGCACCGAAATTTGTTAGTGAATTTCCTGTAAAACTAAACTTATCGTACACGGCTGTTTGAGTTATAAATTGATTGCCATATTTGCTTTGATAGGCGATGGCGCCTATCGTGAGTTCATTTTTACTGTATTGAATCGCTGTTCTAAAGACATGCTGACTTAAAGAATTTTTGTTTTTAATCTCAGTTGGAGTTCTGTGGTATCCACTCTGATTTATCGTTGCCTGAACCAGACTGCCATCAACGGACAGTTCCTGACTCGCATCAAGATTTCTGAATGAAACAAAAGGAGTAAGGTCGATATTTTTTGAGATATTGACAGTTGCAGCAAAGCCTCTTAAAAAGGAATATTCGTTTGCCGAGGTGTATGGACGCAGACCTAAATCTTTCTTTGCTACGCTGGTAACATCCGGACCTTTGCCGAACGCAAAGCCAGACCACATGGTTAAGCCCTGACCAAATTGTAAGGTGTAATCGCCGACAATTAGTTTCTTGATACGCCCTAATTTGAAAAGAGCAACATTCGCTGAATAGAAATCGAAAGGCTTGCCAATAAATTTTTCGCCAGCATCTTTATCTAAAGTGATTGCGGCAGAAACAATTGTACTATAGTGGTATCGGTAACGTGCTTGAAACCGTTCAGGCGAACCCAGGTAGCGATTACCCGGCAAATCGTTAAAACCATTCTGCGTTTGTAAAGTTCTGGCAAAACGCATCACCAAATCATTTTCACCGTTATTAAGAATATTTTTTAAGCTCAGTTTCTCATATTCCGTAGCCGTGTTTAGGGTTACAAAGGGAAGTAAACTCTGAACCGTTTTAACATCAAATCCATCGATGCTTTGCAATTCGAGCGCATCCACGAGGTTCCCGTTTTCCTTAAGGTAAGCGAAAAAGTTGCTGATTTGTAGAGGAGACAAAAACACCAGTGTCTTCAATTCCTCCGGAGTAGTTTTATTCAGGTTGATGGGACGTTTACGGTAACGAGTAAGAACGTCGATTAATTCTGTCATGTCATAATCGTCTGGCAGATTTTCAGCTACGCTTTCTAAAATGTCTTTCACATCTGTCTCTTGCTCCGTAATTTGTGCACCGGCGGTAAAACCCATCACCACCAATACCAGTGTAATTAGCTTAGAACGCATAACCGAGTGCAATTTGCGGCGCATAGCCAAGGTTAGCATCATAGGTAGTTGTCATGTCAAGGATAAAATTTCTGAAATCCAATCCAAAACCTGCGTATTGTTTAAAAGGTGAAGTGCTTAAACCACCACGTAAACTCAGTAAATCTACAATCCTGTAGTCGAAGCCTAAGCTAACATTAACGGATTGGTTTAGCACCTTACTAACTGCTGTTGCAATCAAAACCTTGTCAGACGGATAATAACTGACGCCAACATTAAAGGATGTTGAGATTTGAGCGCTTATCTCACTACTGTTGAATTTTTGCTTTGTAGGGTTGCTTATAAATCCACCGAAAGTGAAGTTTTTATTTAACCTGTAAAGCGCACCAACGTCTACGGAGAATCCTGTAGAACTTCCGTAATTAGTAATTTTTAGTTGATGATAGTTTCCATTTAAGCCGAACGACAGCTTTTTACCAAAGGTTTTTGAATATGCGAAGCCGACTTTACTTTCGCTGTATTCGGCAAAGCCATACCGCTGAAAACTTGCACCAACGTAGTTGTTTTTGAATGGGAGTACGGCAACCAATGCTTGCGTGCTAATTTCATCGCTGAAAAGATGTTTGGTATAATTCAGCGAAACAGTCGCTTTTGTAACCAAAATAATGCCTGCCGGATTAGCCTGGAGTGACCAGATATCGGTAACAGCTGCACCATTGCTTCCCAGGGCGGTTAACCTTGGTCCCAAATTGTTTTGGGCAAGTAAATAAGAAGGCGTGAGGGAGATTAACAATACAGTCCATATTTTCATTAGCAGGCGTTAAACCAGTAAATAAATAGGGGTGATTGTTGTTGGTTATTCTAAAATAAGCAAAACATCTGATTACTAAGCAACAAATTGGAATTAATTAGGAAAACCTAATGAAAGGTGGTTGGATAACATTTATAATTCCTGAGCCAGGTTTACCAGAAAGCCTTTTAGCTTTTCTAAAGAATCGATAATTTTTTGGTTCTCCTTAACATCTGATTTGTTGTTCTTTAGGTATTCTTTCGCACCTTTTAATGTGAAGCCTTTTTCATCTACCAGGTTAAAAATAATCTTTAGGTTTTCGATGTCTTCAGGCGTAAATAACCGGTTGCCTTTTTTGTTTTTCTTTGGCTGGAGTATATCAAATTCCTTCTCGTAAAAACGTATTTGTGATGCGTTAACATTAAACATTTCAGTCACCTCGCCCATGGTATAATACATTTTATTGATGTCTCTTTCTTTATACGGCATAACTTGTGCTTGGTTATTAAGGTTTTACAACGGCTAATTAAAGTACTCAAATGTAGCTCGATTTTTCCTTATTAACGCAATAAAGTTTTAATTTTGTTCCTCCAATAATAAAATAATGACAGCTAAAGAAATAAGACAAGCATTCCTTAATTTTTTCGAACAGAAACAGCATCATATTGTTGCATCGGCGCCAATTGTGGTTAAAAACGACCCAACTTTGATGTTTACAAATGCCGGAATGAATCAATTTAAAGATTTGTTCTTGGGCGAGGCGGCCATTAAATATTCGAGAGTTGCCGATACGCAACGCTGCTTGCGTGTATCGGGAAAGCATAATGATTTAGAGGAAGTAGGTATTGATACCTATCATCATACCATGTTCGAAATGTTAGGCAACTGGAGTTTTGGCGATTATTTTAAAAAAGACGCTATTGCATGGAGCTGGGAACTATTGACAGTGGTTTACAAAATTCCGAAGGAAAAATTATATGTAACTTATTTTGAGGGTGATGAGAAAGAAGGTTTGGAAAAAGACCAGGAAGCTTATGATCTTTGGAAACAATATGTTGATGAAAGCCATATTTTGCCTGGCAACAAGAAAGATAATTTTTGGGAGATGGGGGATACTGGCCCATGCGGACCCTGTTCTGAAATTCACGTAGATTGTCGTACCGATGACGAGAAAGCATTGGTGGACGGCGCTACACTTGTAAATGCCGATCATCCGCAGGTTATTGAAATATGGAACAATGTTTTTATGCAGTTTAACCGTTTAAAGGATGGTTCGTTACAGACATTGCCTGCAAAACACGTGGATACAGGTATGGGATTTGAACGCCTGGTTCGTGTTTTACAAGAAAAAACTTCTAACTACGATACCGATGTTTTCCAGCCAATGATTCAGTTTATTGCTGACAAATCCGGAATCAAATATGGTATTAATGAGAAGACCGATATTGCAATGCGTGTTATGGCCGACCATATTCGTGCAATTTCATTTGTAATCGCCGATGGACAACTGCCATCGAATAATAAAGCGGGTTACGTTATTCGCAGAATTTTACGTCGTGCGGTACGTTACGCATATACCTTCTTAAATTTCAAAGAGCCATTTTTAAATCAATTAGTTCCTTTATTGGCTGAGCAATTTAATGGTGTTTTCGATGAACTAATTTCTCAGCAGGATTTTGTGCAAAAAGTTGTTTTGGAAGAAGAGGTTTCATTTTTACGAACTTTATCTACAGGAATACAGCGTTTTGAAAAATACCAGGCTCAAAATGGAATCGTTGAAGGAAGCTTTGCCTTTGAATTATCTGATACATTCGGGTTTCCTATTGATTTGACGGAGTTAATGGCGAGAGAGAAGGGTTGGAGTGTCGATTTAACTGGCTATGAGCAAGCACTTAAGAAACAGAAAGATGATAGCCGGGCTGCTACCGCAATAGATACTGGTGATTGGGTTACGGTGAATGCCGATGAACAAAGCGAATTTGTTGGCTACGATGATTTAGAAATCGAAACGGAAATTTTAAAGTATCGTAAAGTTAAGGCAAAAGGAAAAGAACAATATCAGATCGTTTTGCGTCAAACCCCTTTTTATGCCGAAAGTGGTGGTCAGGTTGGAGATACTGGTCGCCTGGAAGATCACAGCCGCCAATTCTGGATTGATATAACAGATACTAAGAAGGAAAATGGCTTAACGGTTCATTTTGCAGACATCTTGCCTGATAATCTGGAAGGAAAATTTTGGGCGGTAGTTGATGAGGATAAGCGTGTATTAACGGAAGACAATCACTCAGCAACCCATTTATTACACGCGGCTTTAAAGCAAGTTTTAGGTAAACATGTTAATCAAAAGGGCTCCCTTGTAAATTCCGATTATTTGCGTTTCGATTTCTCTCACTTTGCCAAAGTGAGCGAAGAAGAACTGGCACAGATAGAGGTGATCGTGAATCAGAAAATAAGGCAGAACATTAAGCTGAAAGAACAACGAAATGTTCCTTACCAGGATGCTATTGAAAGTGGCGTTACTGCTTTATTCGGTGAGAAATATGGTGATTATGTACGTATGATTACTTTCGATGATCATTTCTCAAAAGAACTTTGTGGTGGCACACATGTAAAAGCGACGGGGCAAATCGGTTCTTTTAAAATAATTTCTGAGAGTGCGGTTGCTGCAGGTGTTCGAAGAATTGAGGCTATAACAGCAGATAAAGCAGAACAATATTTTCTGGAGCAACGTAAAGAGCTTGGTCATTTAAAAGCTTTGTTAAACGGCTCGAAGGATTTGTCGGCATCTGTGCAAGCTTTGCTTGATGAAAATGCAAAGCTTAAAAAGGAAATTGAAAAATCTACTTTGGAACGTGTAAATATCTTAAAGCATGAAATTGTGCATCACGTTCGTGGAATAAACGGCGTAAACTTAATCGCAAAACATATCGATTTACAAAGTGCTGATGCCATTAAGAATCTGGCTTTCTCTTTAAAAGATATGATTGATAATTTGTTCCTGGTTTTCACTACTGAAATTGATGGCAAACCCGGCATAACGGTTATTCTTTCAGACGATTTAGTGAAAAAAGGAATGAATGCATCAAATATCGTTCGCGAATTAGGGAAAGAAATTCAAGGCGGTGGTGGTGGACAACCATTTTACGCAACTGCTGGCGGAAAAAATGCTGCCGGATTAAATGCAGTTTTAGATAAAGCGGAAAGCTTTATTAGCTGATAAGTATTATCTGACTGAGATTTAGTTGAACTAATTCAAAAATAAAAAAGAGGCTTTTAAGCCTCTTTTTTATTTTTAGTGTCGTCCGTGTTTTTCTCTATGTCCTCGGGAAAATAAACTGGAATTTACCCGCTGGTCGTGACGTCTGTAATCGAAATGCTGTGGTCTATAGCTATTTCTTGGTGAGTTATATCTTACCGGCCCACGACCGCCGTATGAGGAACGATAATAATTTGAATGATTTGCATACCTAACCCGGTGCGTGTTGTAACTGCGGTACGGACTGCTACCATATACCACCACTTTTCTTCCGCGGTTTAAGTTATATCCTCTATATCGAACTGGCAAATATCTCGACCTCGTCCACCGGTTTCCATTTAAATAAACAAATTGCCTTTGCGGAACGTAATAATAAGACTGAACTTCGGGTAAATAATAATAGTTTACGTTTTGATAACCTACCGGAACCCAGGCGGGTTGTGTTCCAATATTAACATTTAAACTTACCTGTGCGCTAGATTGATTAGATGTTAAAGCCACAATACCTAAAATCGCGGAGATGATTAATAACTTTTTCATAATTGTTTCTATTTGTGTGTACAATTATAAATTCAAACGCTGTGCCAAAATTTCTATTGTAACACAGATATAAAAAAAGGAGTTTCTGCTGAAACTCCTAATAAGATTTTGAAATACTAATGCTTTCCCTTGCCATGTCCTTTGCCATTTCCGTGGCCTTTTCCATTATTTTGTTTGCCATATATTTTTTTAGCCTGGCCCGGCGGCATTCCGTGCGGATGGCCTTTAACAACATAATATCGGCTATCGTCGCTATCTCTAATTACCATCTGCCCTTTATTACCTTTAAACTTTCCGTATTTAACTTTATCGTTTTTGAAATTTAAGTATGGTTTAGGAGAATTGATAACAACCTTGTATCCGTTATATAGATCATAGTTTCCATATCTTGAAGGCAGGCTATTTCCGAAAACCCAATCATTGCCATTTAAATAGACGAATTGCTTCTTTGGAACATAATAGTAACTTTCAACATCAGGCAGATAATAGTAATCTACGTGGTCGTAGCCGGTTGGTCCCCATAACGGTTGTGAGCCAATGTTAACATTAACATTTAACTGAGCCTTGGAAGGCATGCTTAATAACGAACTAATCGTTACTGCCGCAACTAATAATAACTTTTTCATATTGGATTAATTTGTATGATTAACTTTACATTCCAAATCACGTGCCAGAAAATAAAATAAGAAAGGAGCTCCAACAGGAACCCCCTTTTTACAGTTACAATTGTGGCTAGTGACGATTAGCACTTCTTTCGCCATCGTTCCTTTCCAAACGGCTACCTTTATCATTGTATCTATCGCCATTAACTCGTGCCGACCTCTCGTTTCTATCAAGTCTTAAAACAGTTTTTTCACTTCGAGCCGGTCTGTTTTTATTTACGATAATCGTTTTGTTTGCGCTATAACTTGGATGCCCTTTAACTAAATTATATTTTGTGTCCCGGGTATCTCTGATAACGGTTTGGCGACCATTATAATTTTTAAAATTTCTGTATTTCGCAGCATACCCATTATTTCTTAAATATGGTTTTGGCTCATTTACCACAACTTTGTATGCCCTGTACAAATCGAAGTTCCTAAACTGCGAAGGCAAACTACTCGCCGATATCCAACGCCCGCCATTCGAATAAATATATTGGCCGGTTGGAACATAGTAGTATGAGTCGATATCCGGGAGGTAATAATAATCTACGTGGTCATACCCGGTTGGGCCCCAGGCGGGCTGAGCACCGATGTTTATATTTAATTTAACTTGTGCTTGTGCCTTGTTTATGCTGAATAATGAAACCATCAGAACTGCAGCAAATAATACTAACTTTTTCATAATCTTTGGAATTAAGGTTTCTTTTGTGTGTTAATTATGGAAATAGACAAAGCCATTACACAGTAGTTTAGTTCCCGCAATCTGTTTTAACATTCTTTAACTATATTTGCGATCACATTACATTCAAAGGCATCATTTTATATGAGTTTAGGTACATCCGAAAACAATTACGAACTCGTTTCAGGACTGGAAATACATGTTCAGCTCAATACCAACACTAAAATATTTTCTGCTGATAGCGCATCTTTCGGAGCTTTGCCAAATCAAAACATATCAACCGTTTCTTTAGCTTTACCAGGTTCATTGCCAAAATTAAATAAAGAGGTAGTGGCAAAAGCAGTTCGAATTGGACTGGCTTTGAATTGCACGATAAATCAAATCAATCATTTCGACAGAAAAAACTATTTCTATGCAGATTTACCAAAGGGATATCAAATAACACAAGATAGTCAACCTATTTGCATAAACGGTTTTCTGGAAGTAGAACTGGCTGACGGCTCCTCAAAGAAAATCGGCATTAATAGAATTCACCTTGAAGAAGATGCTGGTAAAAGCATTCATGATCAGGATGAAAATTACTCTCTTGTTGATTTAAATCGTGCAGGCGTACCGTTAATTGAAATTGTTACTGAGCCAGATATTCGAAGTGCGGAAGAAGCGTCGGCATTGCTAACTGAAATCAGAAAACTGGTTCGGCATTTAAACGTTAGCGATGGCAATATGGAGGAGGGTAGTTTGCGTTGTGATGCAAACATTTCTATACGCCCAAAAAACGCTAAAGATTTTGGAACACGTTGCGAGGTGAAAAATCTAAATTCTATGCGCAATGTTCGCCGGGCAATGGATTTCGAGTTCAGTCGGCAGGTGGAAGTGGTATCAGCCGGAGGAAAAATTATTCAAAGCACGTTGAATTTTGATGCCGACAAAGGCACAACATCGCCAATGCGTACCAAAGAGGAAGCAAATGATTACCGTTACTTCGCCGACCCAGATTTGCCGCCTGTTTCAATATCTGATGCCTGGCTCGCTGAAATTAAGTCGTTAATGCCAACCTTGCCCAACGAAATTTCGAGGCAAATGGTTGCGGACTTTGGCATTAGCAAACCTGATGCAGCTTTATTTGCAGAAGATTTAAGTTTACTCGCCTATTTTAACAAGGCCTTACCAAATGTTAAAAATAAAAAAAGCCTTATAAACTGGCTGGTTGGACCAATAAGAGCCATTTTAAGTGAGCGAGGAATTTCAATAGCCAACTTTGCGGTAAAACCTGAACAGTTAGCCGAGGTCTTAAACCTTGTTGATGAGAAAAAACTTACACAACAAATTGCCATTCAGCAGCTATTACCTGCTATTGAAAACCATGACACTGAAGATGTTGTAAAGCTGGCAGAGTCATTAAACTTGTTAATATCAACAAATAGTGATGATTTAGATGGCTATATTGATGAGGCGTTGCAAAAATATCCGCAACAGGTTGAAGCGTATAAGAAAGGTAAAAAAGGTGTTTTGGGCTTATTTGTTGGCGAGGTAATGAAACTGGCAAAGGGCAAAGCAGATGCCAAGAAAATAAATGAATTGATACTTGAAAAATTAAAATAATGAGATTAAAAAACTTAAGCCTTATCGTGTTAATCGCGATTGCTTTTACCGCATGCAAACCTAAAGATAGCTTTACAATTGATGGAACTTTCCAAAATCCCGGTGCGGAGAAAAAGGTTTTTCTTTACGGAATGCAAAGCAGCCAGATGGTTGCTATTGACTCTACAAACTTATCAGAAAAAGGTGAGTTTAAGTTTATCCGTAAAACGCCGTCGGTAGATTTCTTTAGGGTTTCGGTAGGAAACCACGAATTTATGCTGATTGCAAAAAATGGTGATGAAATTAAGTTAGAAGCCGATTTAGCCGATAAAACCATGGCTTACAAAATTTCTGGCGCCAACGAAGTTGAAAAGCTTTCGGAATTGAACGCGATTAGAAATAATTTTGCAAAACAGGTTGAAAAGCTTCAGGCAAATTTTGATTCGAAGGTGGACTCGCAGCCTCAAAACCGGGCAACTATTTTAGAGGAAATGAAGCCACAATATGAATCTTACATTAAACAGCTCAATAGCCAAATTTTAAAATTTGCTGCAGATAATAAAGGTACACTGGCTAGTTTTTATGCGATGAATACTTTGAGTCCGCAAGAGTTTGAGGCAGAACTGGTTAAATTTGCCGATGAGGTGAAAGACGAAATCAAGGGAAATGCAACGGTTGACACATTTGTTAAGCAGATGGCTTTATTGAAGACAGTTCAGATTGGCCAGGTTGCTCCAGCTTTTACTGCGAATACGGCTGATGGAAAAGCTGTGAGCTTGTCGGATTACAAAGGAAAATATGTATTAGTTGATTTTTGGGCTTCGTGGTGCCAGCCTTGCAGACAGGAAAATCCGAATGTTGTTAAAATGTACAACAAGTACAAGAATAATAATTTCGATGTTCTGGGGATTTCACTCGATACGGATAAAGCGGCGTGGTTAGGTGCTGTTAAGGCAGACGGCTTAACGTGGACTCATGTTTCTGAATTAAAAGATTTCAACGGCGAAACGGTAAAAAAATATCAGGTGCAAGCCATTCCAACTTCTTACTTAATTGACCCAGCGGGAAAAATTGCAGCGAAAAACCTTCGTGGTGACGAGCTAGATGCATTTTTAGCGAAAACGTTACGATAAAAGAAACTCAATGTTAAACTAATTTAAGTCGTTAACAATTTATTAACTTACCCTTAACTGAAAATTACATCAGAGACACTACTTTCGTAACAAATATTTAACTATGAACAACGCAGGTCAGAAAATATTAATTGTTGATGATGAACCAGACATTCTGGAATTGATTGAATACAACTTAAAGAAGGAAGGTTATCAGGTATTTACGGCATCAAATGGGCAGGAGGGTATAACTGTAGCCAAGAAAGTTCATCCGGATTTAATTATTTTGGATATTATGATGCCTAAAATGGATGGAATTGAGGCTTGCCGACTAATGAGAGCCATTCCTGAGTTTAAAAATACCTTTATGGTTTTCTTAACTGCAAGGAGCGAGGAGTATTCAGAAATTGCTGGTTTCAATGTTGGCGCTGATGATTATATCGCAAAACCGATTAAGCCTCGTGCCTTGGTTAGCCGCATCAACGCCATTTTGCGCAGAAATAGCGGTACCGAGGAAGTCTCTGAAAATAAATTAGAAATTGGCGATTTAGTTATTGACCGTGAAGCATATTTAGTTTTTCAGGGTGGTAATAAGGTCGTTTTAGCAAAGAAAGAATTTGAGTTGCTTTACCTTTTGGCTTCAAAACCAGGAAAAGTTTATACCCGCGAATCTATCCTTAAAAATATCTGGGAAGATTCAGTTGTGGTTACCAACCGTACAATAGATGTTCACATTCGTAAACTGCGAGAAAAGCTAGGCGAAACTTATGTATCCACAGTAAAAGGTGTTGGTTACAAGTTCGAACTTTCATAGCAAAAAACATTACTTTTCGAACCGCACACTTCCTGATTAATCAGAAAGTATGCGGTTTTTTTGTTGCTTTAAATTTTAGTTATTATATTGTTATTCAATCCCTTAAAAAATAAAATATATGGCGCAAAGTGCTCTTAATCGTTATCACTTTTCTGTTGATTGGGGCGGAACGAGAATTGGTTTCGCGGAAGTATCTGGTTTGAACATCGAAATCGAAGTTGTTTCTGTTCGAGATGGCTCCAGTGCAATAGACAGTGGCCGAAAAGTTCCGGGAATACGTAAGTTTTCAAACATAATTTTAAAACGCGGAATAGTAAAAGGCGATAACGATTTCTTTAATTGGATTAATACAAAATCGAACGGCAATATTGAGCGAAGGGATATTACAGTTAATCTTCTGGATGAAGCTCATGTACCGATTTTTACCTGGAAAGTGAAAAGTGCTTTTCCTATCAACTACATCGGTCCAATTTTAATTTCAGATGATAGTGAAGTTGCGCTCGAAATGCTTGAGCTAACACACGAGGGTTTATCAGTTAGCTCTTTAAAATAATTGGTTTTAGCTTGGCAAGTCGAAATCAAAAATCCGTGATGTTGCATACAACTTTACTTAAATAAAACCTTTCCAGGCTTAGTCGTAAAAAAATAAATCCGTATTTTTGCGCTTCATTAATTACACCACAGTTTGAAGTACCCAAATTTTAAAGACCTCATTCTTTTCGAAGACAACGATTTCATTGTAATCAACAAACCTCCGTTTCTTGCCTCACTTGATGAGCGGGGTGGTTCTGGCGAAACCAACGTTTTACGGTTGGCTAAACAATATAGTGATGATGCACAGGTTTGTCACCGTTTAGATAAGGAAACCTCAGGGGCACTAATTATCGCTAAAAACCCGGAAGGTTACAGGCATGCGTCTATGCAGTTTGAACGCCGAAAGGTTGATAAAACCTATCATGCCGTTGTTGATGGCCACGTTATTTTCGACAAGTTGTTGGTTGATTTACCGATTTTAAATGACGGAAATAAAAGTGTAACCATCGATAGGGCTGAAGGTAAAAGGGCCGAAACCATTTTCGACTCGCTTAAATATTATAAACATTACACGCTGGTTGAGTGCAAACCCATAACCGGCCGCATGCACCAGATTCGCATCCACCTGGCTACACAAAGGGCTGCTATTGTGGGCGATGACATGTATAAAGGAAAGCCGGTATTTCTTTCATCTATTAAAAGAGGTTATAAATTAACAAAGGGAGAAGAGGAGCAGCCAATTATGAAACGGTTTGCGCTACATGCCAGGCACTTAATTTTTAAAGGCTTAGATGATAAGGAAATCATAATAGATGCGCCATATCCGAAAGATTTTGCAACACTAATTAAGCTCTTAGATAAGTTCGACGCCTAAATCTGCAAACCCTAAACCCGGCTTAAAAATCCCGATAATATGTATATCCGATTTGTAAATTACCTTGATAAAATTAACCAGTACAGAAAATCAAAGCTATCAAACCGTAATTTTTTAATCATCCTTGCTGTTATTGTTGGTATTCTTGCTGGTTTGGCTGCCGCAGTTTTAAAAAGTTTAACCCATCATATCGAAGAATTTTTGCAGTCTGACTGGCACTGGAAATATAAATACTACTTGTATTTCATTTTTCCAATGATTGGTATTTTCCTCACAGTTTTATATATTAAATACTTCATCAGAAGGAGCAAGTTTGAGACTGGTTTAACGCCATTGTTGTATTCTATTTCCAAAAAATCGAGTAGGGTAGAAACACATAATATTTATTCGCAAATTATCTCTGCGGCAATTACAGTGGGCTTTGGTGGTTCTACAGGATTAGAGGCGCCAATTGTAACGAGCGGTTCTGCTATTGGCTCAAACCTTGGAAGAGTTTTAGGTTTATCGTATCGGGAGATAACAATGCTGGTTGCTTGTGGAGCAGCTGCAGGAATAGCAGGTGCTTTTAACAGTCCGGTTGCCGGTATTGTCTTCGCCATTGAAATATTGCTTCCCGAATTTACTATACCCGCTTTCATTCCGCTGTTGCTTTCAGCTGCAACAGCCGCTGTAGTTGCCCGGCTGTTTTATACCCAGCAATTGTTTTTTTTGGTTACAGAAGGTTGGAGGGTAGATGCGCTTTTCTACTACGTAATTTTGGGGGTACTAATTGGATTGTTTTCTATCTATTTCACTAAGGCCAACTACGCGGTGAAAGGATTCTTTTATAAAATCAAACATCCTTACAGTAAGGTCGTTATTGGCGGTTTAATGTTGGGTGCGCTGGTTTTTCTGTTCCCAACTTTGTATGGCGAAGGTTACATAACCATTAAGAGTTTGTTGCGGGGAGATTACCTTGCACTGATTAACAACAGCATTTTTTCTGAGTATAACACATTTCCTGCGCTTGTAATCCTTTTTACAGTCGTTACTATTTTCATGAAATCGATTGCCACGCTGGTTACTTTAGGTGCTGGTGGAAATGGTGGAACTTTTGCGCCCAGCTTAATTATGGGCGGGTTAATTGGTTTTATTTTCGCATACGTGGTTAATTTAACAGGAATCGCACAATTAAATGTTTCCAATTTTATCGTAGCTGGCATGGCCGCTGCACTCGGCGCTATTATGCATGCCCCATTAACGGGCATTTTTCTAATTGCGGAAATTACAGGAGGCTATATTTTAATGGTTCCTTTAATGATTACGACTGCAATTTCTTATGCGGTTAACAGAAGTTCTCAGAAGCATTCGATTTATACAAAAGCACTTGCAGATAAAGGCGAGTTGCTTTCGCATGAAGATAAAGACACAACGGTGTTGAGTCAGATGAAGTTAAAATACCTCATTGAAAAGAACTATCCAACGCTTTTTATGGATGATTTAGTTTCATTAAGGATGAACGATATCGTTCAATCTCACAAAAATATCTGTGCTGTTATTGATGAATTGGGAGATTTCAAAGGCGTAATTTACGTTGAAGAAGTGTTTAACGAGATGATGAAGAACGAAAAAAAGGATTCTTTGACCGCATCACATTTAGTTCAGCAAGCGCCGAATACCATCAACGAAAACGATAACTTGAAATTAGTGCTCGAAAAAATGGAGCAGGAAAATGCGTGGATATTACCAGTTATCAACAGCGAAAAGCAATACAAAGGTTTTGTTTCGAAAACGTCCATCTTCAACAAATACAGGGCCTTGCTGATGAGGCAAAATGATTACATGGGTTAATAAAGTTGTAAGTTCTAAGCACAAAAACTTAAAACTTACAACCTGTACATTCAACTTACTCTCTTTTTAAACCGAATTTTTCAATTTTGCTGTATAAGTGACTTCTCTGAATGTCAATTTCATCAGCAGTTTTTGAAACGTTCCAGTTGTTTTTTTCGAGTTTAAATTTAATAAATTCTTTCTCCGCATGGTCTTTGTAATCCTGGAAATTACTAAAACTATCAAAGGATGAAGCCATCCCCGAAACCCCACCAGAACCCGCAATTTGTGTGCTTGTGGCAGCTCCAATATTGGTACCACCACCCGGATTGGCAAATGCACGAACGTCGTTTTCTGTAATAACTTTATCACTCAAAATAATCAAACGCTCAATCATGTTGTGTAATTCACGAACGTTACCGGTCCATGGTAACGCTTGCAGCGCCGCCATAGCATTATCATTTATTTTCTTTACAGGCATGCCGTAGTCATTGCAAATACTTTCCAAAAAGTTCTGTGCAATAACCGGGATATCATCTGTACGCTCCGTTAAGTGAGGAACATGAATATTAATTACATTTAGCCGGTGATATAAATCCATACGGAAATTACCATCTTCAATTTCCTTAAGCAAATCTTTATTTGTTGCAGCAAGAACACGAACATTTACGTCAATTTCCTTTTCGCCCCCTACACGAGAGATTTTATGTTCCTGTAGCGCACGTAAAACTTTTGCCTGGGCAGAAAGACTCATGTCGCCAATTTCATCCAAAAACAAAGTTCCACCGTTAGCAAGTTCGAATTTGCCGATACGTTGTTTAACAGCCGAAGTAAATGATCCTTTTTCATGACCAAACAACTCACTTTCAATCAATTCTGATGGAATTGCAGCACAATTCACTTCAATTAAAGGGCTATCGGCACGGTTCGATTTTTCGTGCAGCCAGCGTGCAACAAGTTCTTTTCCGCTACCATTTGCGCCGGTTATTAAAACTCGTGCCTCAGTAGGTGCCACACGTTCTATAGTTTCCTTAATCTTTGAAATACTCTCAGATTCGCCTAAAATTTCGCGTGTTTTGCTTGCTTTACGCTTTAATACCTTTGTTTCGGTTACTAAGTTACCGCGGTCTAAACCATTGCGAACTGTAATTAACAGCCGGTTTAAATCTGGTGGTTTTGAGATAAAGTCGAAAGCCCCTTTTTTACTCGCTTCGATAGCGGTTTCAACGGTTCCGTGGCCAGAAATCATAATAAATGGCAAATCAGGCTTGATAAGCTGTGCTTGTTCCAGCACTTCCATACCATCCATCTTATTCATTTTAATGTCGCAAAGTACAAGGTCGAAATTGCCTTTTTTAATCATTTCGAGGCCATCGATACCATTATCGATATCTTCAACGTCGTAATTTTCGTATTCCAGGATTTCGCGTAAGGTGCTTCTTATCGCCCGCTCATCATCAATAATTAACAGTTTCGCCATTTGGTAGTTGTTTATTCTAATTGAAATGCGAATATATTATTTTTTACTTAATGTATAGTTTTTTATACAACCATTTGTGGCTAAAATTAGTATTTCGGGCGAAGCTTTAAGTTTTAATAGGAAACGGAAGTCTGGATTTCATCGGTTAAGATAGCCCTGCTGTTCATTGTAGCCCCGATAGAAAAAATCGGGGGCTGCCATTTCCATCAGGTTTAAAAACAGTGTTTTGGAAGGAAAAAAAATGCAGGTCTATAAGCCGGGTTCTGTCGCCTGATTACTCAGGCTTTCTATCATTAATCCACTGTAAACGTCGCCGTTTACCTCTAACGACCTACCCACTAACATCGGACGGGCAGCCCTTATCCTAATAAAATCAGGACGTTAGCCTATTTGGTCTTTCAACTCCCGGGGTTTACAAACATTACAGTCGCCTGCAATGCTCGTGCGCTCTTACCGCACGTTTTCACCCTTTCCCAACTTGCGTCGGGTGGTATATTTTCTGTTGCACTAATCCGTAATACAGGTTTTCATTCCTGCATTCCTTTCCGTTAGAAAGCGGGATGCCCTGCGTTGCCCGGACTTTCCTCTCTCTCGATTTTACTCGAAACAGCGATAGAACAACCTGCATTTTTTGCAAAGATGGTTGTTTTTAGGCACAACTACCTCAAAATATAAATTTTTTATCCTATTTGCAGTTTTGCAGCTGCGAAGCAACCTTAGTGTATGATACAAAACCCTGCTTATTCCCAAACGAGTTTGTGATGAAGACCATCACCTGCGCTACATCAATGTCAGCCAGCTCCGGAAAAGCGGGCATTTTCTCTTTATAAGTTTTTCCGTGGATAACGAATATTTCATTTGCACCGTTTTTAATTATGCAGGCTAACCGATTTTTGTTCGTTTTTAAAAAAACCGAATCAGTTAAAGGAGGCGCAAGCTGGCCTAAGCCTTCACCGTTTTCGCCATGGCAATTTTGGCATTTTGCTTTGTAAATATCTTTGCCGTTCGACATGTAGTTCTGCAAATCAATTGTTTCCTGGTTTTGGCAGGAAACAATTATAGAAATAACGGAAAGAAGAAAAACACAAGATATAATGTATTTGCGCATAATTGTTTAATTAAAGTAGCCGTCATTTCAAACGAACTATTGTAACCAGCAGGTTTTCAAATTAATTTGCTAGCTGCTTTGCTTTCGAGAAAGAAGAAACGTTCTATTTTTTATACTCCGCCAACAAAACCGGAATATCTTTTTTCAACTGCTCAACCTGGTCTTCCTTTGTTCCATCATATGCGCCACGAATTCGCCTGTCTTTATCAACTAAAACCAGGTAGCCTTGGTGGATATAGCCATCTTTCGCCGTGCTGTCTTCACCCACGGCAACGAGGTAGCTTTTTTCTGCGAGAGTGTAAACGCTGTCTTTACTGCCATATAAAAATTGCCACTTAGGTCCGTCTACGCCCAGTTTCTGAGCATATTTTTTTAATGCAGAAGGCTTATCATACTTAAAATCAATGGTATGTGATATAAACATTACATCCGGGTTGTTTTTAAATTCCTTATAAATGGTCATTAAATTCCGATGCATAGTGGGGCAAATTGTAGTGCAGGAAGTGAAGAAAAAATCTGCCACATAGATTTTGCCGTCGGTAATTTTATTGGTGGTTACTACACTATCCTGATTCAGAAATGACCAGTTGGGAATGGTTTGATATACTGTGTCAACTTTTTCGGTACCATCAGCATCTTTAACCGTTTCTGCATGGCGCTCACCATAAAAAGGAAGTTTTTTATCTTGTTGGCAAGAAGAAAGGATGGCAGCCGATAGCACACAACATGCTACCAAAGAAATAATTTTGTTCATGATATTTTTTTAACTTGGTAAATATACAACCTCTGTTTTGTAGGAGGGAATTAATTGTGGTTTTGTTACGCTGATTAAGTTATTCTGCAGACTTGAAAAGACAAACGCAGATTTTTTATTTCTGCGTTTGTCTGTGCCGCCCGCAAAAGGAAATTAATGCTTATGACGCTCCGGTTTCTGGAATGGCTTAACGTTGTAAATTTTCAAAAGTGAATCAGATGTTCTGGTTACCTTGATGTAATTGTCTTCAACTCCTCTGATTTTCACCATCTCAGACTTATAATAAGTCAGCGCTTCCTTTTCATCTTTCCCCTTAAAATCGTCTTTAAAAAAGTGCATCCAATCCATCATGTTTTCGTCAGCTTTATTCAACCCGGTTATCATATCAGCTAATTCTGTTGAATCTTTAGCATTTTTTATTTTTTCAGATTTCAATAGGGAATCCAACGCCATTCTATTTTTAACCACTTTTTCTCCATCAAGCATAAGTTTATCATGTATATTCAGAAGCTCCTTTTTTACGGCGCTTGAATCGGGTTCTGTCTTGCATGCAGAAAAGATAAGAATAATGAGGCAAATGGTTGAGATTATCGATTTTTCCATAATATTCGTTTTTAAAAATTGTAAGTAACACCAAGATAAACCTTTCCGGCGCTCATGGGATGGTCAGTTTCTCCCTCCCAAATGTTTTTTTGGATGCCCGCATTTAACGCCACATTTTTGTAGAAAATGTCTGCACCTAAGCCACCCATTAAATTATTCATCACGTGCTCGCCGGTTTTAACACCCTGGTACTTTTCGCCGCCAGAATATTCATAAAAAAACTGGGCAGAAGGCATCACTTGCACATCTTTACCAATACGTTGTGTATAAAAGACATTTAAAAAACTGGTTGTGCTATTCGCAATTCCCTCTTCTCGACTATTTGTTCCATTTACCTTATATGAAGTATTTAAACTTGCACCGAATTTTCCAAGTCCAACCAGGTAGTTGAGGTAAACGAAACCATCAGTGCTTCCGGTTCCGGCCTGCATAAGAGATGAATACCGGATTCCTGAGTTGTTTTTGAAATCGTTTTTCCCCGTCGGGAGCTTAATTCCCGCACCCGCGATTAATTGCTGTTTGAAATTATCTTCGAGTTTTCGAACAAGATGATAACCCGCATAAACATTTACATCTCCAATTCCTGAAATGGATGAAGTATATCCATTATATCGTTCACTATTTGACACGTAGGGAAGGATCGCATTTATTTCCAATCGGCTAGTAATAAAATATTTCCCTCTAATTTCCATCGAGCGATAGAGTTCGTAATCGTCCGGGTTGCCGGCATGACTGGTAATTGGCGAGTTCTGGCTTCTTGCCGGAATAAAAAACTTCCCGCCGTTAGGAAATAGCGAATGTGATTGTCCATTGTAGCCATTAAATGACCGGTAGCGATATAGTAAACTGATGCTGTTGCGATTATAATAGGGTGTAATGCCCATAAAGCAGCCACAAATATCGCAAGCAAAAACCTGGCTGCTCATGAAAATGAATACGATTGCAACCAGGTTACGACTCGCTATATAATTTGTTTTTGATAAAATCATTGTCTGTAAGTGTTTTTAAAAAAGCTTTAATTTGTTCTCTTTCTGTTGTGCTAAGCTGGATTCCGCCTTTTAGCTTTACATCCAAATTCAATGCTGGTTTAACGCCGGAGTTATAGTGTTCCATCACTTCATCCAGGCTGTAGAACCTGCCATCGTGCATGTACGGACCAGTAAATTCTATATTTCGTAACGTTGGGACACGAAATTTTCCAAAATCGGTGCTCAATCCTGTAATGTGCGACCGGCCTTCGTCTGCGCTTGCTAAGTCTAAGCCGTTGCTGCGATAAGAGAAGTCAGTAAAAAAAGGTTCTGCATGACACGATGAACATTTTTCTTTAAATAAATTGTAACCCGCTAACTCAGCAGACGTGAAAGTTGCTGCACCCTCTTTTCGCATCACTTTATCATATTTCGAATTCGCAGAAACTAAAACTGCGGTGAACTGTGTAATCGACTTAAGAACCAGTTGCGAATTTATTTCTGTTGAGCCAAATGCCTGTTTAAATAAGTCGGGGTAAGGAGCGGTATTTTTCAGGAATGTAATAATGGTTTCGATATCCGTTCCCATCTCACAGGCATCCGTAATTGCATTGAGCGGTGAAATTTCGAGATTTTTCACACCTCCATCCCAAAAAAAAGCTTTTTGCCAGGCCAAATTAAAAAGGGGCGGGGCATTTCTTTTTCCCTGGCAATTATTTACACCATGACTTACCTTATGATCGAGGTTTGCAAATGCAGCAAATTGTTGATGACAGTTTCCGCAGGAAACACTTTTATCTGCCGATAGCCTAGCATCATAAAATAATTTTTTCCCAAGCGCAAAACCTGCATTGGTGAGTTTGTTATCTTCAAAATTGTATGCCGGGGCAGAAAAATTTGATGGAACTGAAAATGTTATTTTTTCCGCTGCCGGAACAATTTCGTCTGCATCCTTGCTGCAGGCATACATCAATGCAATGCTCAGAAAAAGCATTGCAAAGACGGTGATTTTCCTGCGCATATTAATTGTGAATATGATCTAAACGAAACAAGCCCTTCGCATAATTATCTGCAACGATAACCGAATTTGCCCCACCCATAGTAAAATTCAGGGTCGCAAAGCTGATATCGGTTTTACCTGTAAAAAGCGCTGCTGCGTTAACAATAAAGTGCATATCGGGTTTCGAATCAGTTCTTACCCGTAGCGGATTGGCAGGATTAATTTCTGAAGAAAATGTTCTAATCGTATTATTTGGATCGATAACACCACCTATATGAAACGTTAGCGCATTATTTGCGGCTGTAGATTGCGGTGATGTTCCTTCTAACTTCACGAAGATGTATCCACTGTTCCAGGTCCAAAACATACCGTTAACCGGGTCAAGCGCACCGGTTTGTGCACCTGCAAAATTGCGTGCATAATCTACACCAATAGTGTATTCAATTTTGGTATAGTCGCCTGTCGGCACATCGTTAATCGTAATCAGTTTCGATGAACTTTTCGATTCATCAATTAAGAAATAACTTTCGGGCACCAGATAAGCTGTTCCATCCGCTTTGCTTAATTTGATGTTGCTTACATAATATTTAAAAATATTCAATTTAAAATCTTCGCCTTTTGCATTTTTGTAGGTTGCTGTGTTTAAAGCCAAAGCTGCACCATTAACCTGATGCTCAAATTCTATGTTAAAGCTTGATTTTGTTTGCACTGCAACTGTATCATCGCTTTTTTTGCATGATGATAAAAGTATGATTGGGCATAAAAATGCCAGTAAGTATTTAGATATTTTCATTTTTTCGAAAAGTGATAAGTAAAAGATAAAACATTGTCATTCAATATGAAACAATCAAAAAATGGTATTAACCAATTTGAAAATTTCACATTAAAGGCAATTTTTGGTTCGCAACAACAAGATTCTACGCTAAGCTAAGAAAGTCAAATTGCGTGAACCAACGACGCAGGAGCGTCGTATAAAAAATAGTTTACTTAGACCGTTTTCGGTGGATGGAAAATGGATACAGAAAGGTCCTTTACCGGTTTCTCGAAGTAACCGCTTTCTGCTTTAAAAATGAAAAATGGAATTTGATGATTGAGTACGATAGTTTGAAATTTTGGGTCAGCTTCTGTAACCCGCTTTAGGTTTTCCTGAACCTGCTTGTTCCGGCCATCTAATTCTTTCAACTTTTTAGCCAGGAAACATTGCCCGTCGCACTGCAGCTCAGGATGTTCCTTATTTATACAGAACACACTGGTAATGTACTCTTTGTTCATTTTGTAACCAGAATAAACGATAAGCTGCATTGCGCCATTCGAAACGGAGCAGATTACCAAAAGATATATCAGGATTTTTTTGAACATGTATTGCTGCAAAAGTATTAAAGAAATTGGTTGCCGCAAAAGAAAAAATAAATAGAATGATAATGAATATTTTCCAATTGATTAAGCAGATAGAACAATGTTAAAAAAAAAAGCACAGATGGAACTATCCACCTGTGCCTGTAAATTAGCCTTTAGTAAAAATTTAAGCTTGTAAATCAGTCATTACAGCTTTAATTTTTTGGCCTAATTCTTCATTTACTTTAGCAAAATCGGCACGGTTTGCCAACGGTGCATTAACACTGCAGTAAAATTTAATTTTTGGCTCGGTACCACTCGGACGAGCAGAAACGATGCCTCCATCTTCGGTAATAAATTGCAACACATCCGAGGTTGGATAATCTAGTTTGGTTACCTTTCCTGTAGATAAATCAGTTTCCTGCCCCAGTTCATAGTCTTTCAAAATAGAAACTTTTGAGCCGCCCAATGTCGCCGGTGGATTCTCACGGAATTTTACCATCATGGCTTTAATCTCTTCGGCACCAGTTTTACCTTTTTTAGTTAGTGAAACTAAATCTTCTTTATATAAACCGTATTCAACATACATATCTAATAAAGCGTTGTATAAACTTGCACCTTTATCTTTGTAATACGCGGTCATTTCCGAAATAAATGCTGATGATACTACAGCATCCTTATCGCGAACCAAATCGCCTATTAAGTAGCCATAACTTTCTTCGCCACCACCAATAAAATACTTTTTACCCTGTAATTCCGTCATTAACTGACCGATATACTTAAATCCTGTTAAGGTGTTGTAATAGGTTACATTTTTCTTTTTAGCAATTTCTTCAATCAAATTTGAAGTTACAATTGTTTTCACAATGAATTGATTACCATCTAGTTTACCACTTTCCTGCCATGCAGTTAACAGGTAATTAATTAACAAGCTTCCCGTTTGATTTCCATTCAACAACACCCATTCGCCCTCATTATCTTTAACAGCAATACCAACACGGTCAGCATCCGGATCGGTTGCTAAAACCAGATCGGCATCAATTTCTTTAGCTTTATTCATGGCCAAGGTCAAAGCTTCTTTTTCCTCAGGATTTGGGTATACAACCGTTGGAAAATTACCATCCGGTTTACTTTGTTCTTCAACAACCGTTACGTTAGTGAAACCAAATTGCTCCAGCGCTTTTGGAACCAAAGTAATGCCAGTGCCATGGATAGGAGAGTACACAATTTTCAAATCATGTTGTCTCTTAATTGCATCAGGCGAAATCGAAAGCGCCGTAATGCCGTCCAGATAAAGCTTATCAACAGCTTCGCCGATTGTTTCTACATTTGCTTCGACGCGGTCAAATTTCACCTCATCAATACTTTTAATCTTATTAACCTCATCGATAACGAGTTTATCATCAGGAGAGGTAAACTGGCCACCATCAGCACCATAAGCTTTGTAACCATTATATTCTTTAGGATTGTGTGATGCCGTTAACATAACCCCGCTTTTACAACCAAAATGACGCACCGCGAAAGAAAGTTCTGGTGTAGGCCTCAATGCTTCGAAAAAGTAAACATGGATACCGTTTGCAGAAAAAACATCAGCAGTAATTCCTGCGAAATAATCAGAGTTATTTCTACTGTCATGAGCAATGGCAACACTAATTTTTTCTCCGGGATATTTGTTGTTGAGGTAGTTCGCAAGGCCCTGGGTTGCTGTGCCTATGGTGTATTTATTTATACGGTTAGAACCCGCACCCATAATACCACGTAAACCGCCCGTACCAAACTCCAGGCTTTTGTAAAAAGCGTCTGTAAGTTCGGTGGTTGAATTACTATCTACAAGTGCCTGGATTTCTGATTTTGTTTTTTCGTCGTAATTTCCGCTTAACCACTGATTAATCGTGGCTTGGGTTGATTGGTCAATTGATTGCATTGAGGTGTATTTTTAATTTAATATCTGCTGTTGAACAAAATTTACGCAATGAAGTTTGGCGAAATTCGAATTATTTGCATTCTCCCAAATTTTATTTTGTTGAGGATGTTGGTTTTAAGCTGCTTTTGCTTAATTTCACGCCCCGATACAATAATAATGAAAATCCAGTATTAAAGTGAAAGCAGTTTGATTTTTAAATGGCTAAGCCAGCAATAAAATTAAGTGAGCTTAAATATGGACTAAACAATTTACTAATAGATGAAAATATTAAAATTTGGGGGTACTTCAGTAGGTAGTCCCGAGCGCATGACGAAGTTACTGGATATCATAAATCCAGATGAAGAACAAATTGTGGTGTTATCAGCCGTGTCTGGCACTACAAATAGTTTAGTGGAAATTTCTAATTATTTTTTAGCTGGAGATAAGAAGAAGGGCAGCGAGTGCGTTGAAAATTTGTATCAAAAATATAAGGATTTTGTAATTGAACTTTTACCTGCTACTGATTTTCAGGAAATGGGTAATGAAGTTATTGATTATCATTTCAGCTTCTTAGCTGTTTTAACCAATGATATTTTCACTTCAATCGAAGAAAAAGTTGTTTTGGCGCAAGGCGAATTACTATCAACAACATTATATCATATTTACTTAAAATCCATAGGTATAGAATCCGTTTTATTACCGGCCTTACATTTTATGAAAACGGATGAAGATAATGAGCCTGATATTCCGTTTACAACGAAACATTTAACACCATTATTAGAAGCGAATAAAGGAAATAAGTTGTTCATTACCCAAGGGTTTATCTGCCGTAACAGTTTTGGCGAAGTGGATAATCTGCGTCGTGGTGGAAGTGATTATACTGCGTCATTATTGGGCGCAGCTATTCTGGCAGAAGAGGTTCAAATATGGACGGATATTGACGGAATGCACAATAACGACCCTCGAATTGTAAAAGGAACCAAACCAATCGCTCAATTATCTTTTGATGAAGCAGCTGAGCTGGCTTATTTCGGAGCCAAAATTTTGCATCCCCAATCGGTATTTCCGGCACAGAAATATAAAATTCCCGTTCGCTTATTAAATACGATGGAGCCTTCTGCAGCAGGAACGTTGATTACGCACGATAGTGAAAAAGGCAAAATTAAATCGATTGCAGCTAAAGATGGCATTACAGCAATTCGGATTCAATCTAGCCGAATGCTATTGGCTTATGGCTTTTTACGCCGGGTTTTTGAAGTTTTTGAGCGGTATAAAACACCAATAGATATGATTACAACATCTGAAGTTGCGGTTTCGCTAACAATAGATGAAGTTGGCAACCTTCCTAAAATCATTGAAGAATTAGAAAGCTTCGGCACAGTTGAAGTTGATAAAGACCATAGCATTGTGTGTGTAGTCGGCGATTTTGGTTCGGAAAAACA
Source organism: Pedobacter sp. AC464 (assembly GCF_979253075.1). Taxonomy (NCBI): domain Bacteria; kingdom Pseudomonadati; phylum Bacteroidota; class Sphingobacteriia; order Sphingobacteriales; family Sphingobacteriaceae; genus Pedobacter; species Pedobacter sp. AC464. The sequence goes on along the minus strand of NZ_CEEDBV010000001.1, from coordinate 972,725 downwards.
TGGTTTCGCAAGCAGGGTTTTAGAGGGTTTGAAACACATTCCAATTCGGATGATTTCTTATGGAGGCAGTAATTATAACGTTTCTCTTTTGATTTTAAGCGAGTACAAAACTGAAGCGCTGAGAAGCCTGCACAACAGATTATTCGAATAGAAAATAAAAGCTGCCAGCAATTACCAGCAAACCAACCAATAAATGAAAAACCAGAACGCTTGCTGGTAATAATTGGTTTTTGTATTTCTTGTAAGAGTTATACAAACCCAAAAGGATTATGGTAACGATAAATACGGCAGCAACAATTTTCATTTGCGAATAAATAAAAGGAACAATACAATAAGCAACAAGACAATGAAAAACCGCACTTTCCCGTTGTATTGTCTCTGGGTGATTCTTCCGTGCTTTAAGTCGAGGTGATTGCCCCAATAAACCAACCCAAAGAATAAAATTAAAATTATAATAAGGAATTTGAACATGTTTGCCGATAAAGATATATCAAAGTTTAATAATATAGAAACGCCTTTTTACTATTACGATACGGATTTGTTGCAGAAAACATTGAGCACTTGTGCCGAAGCTGCTGCACCTTATCAGTTTCATATTCACTATGCCTTGAAAGCAAATTTTAACTCGGTTTTGCTTCAGGAAATTAAAAAAATTGGTTTTGGAGCCGATTGTGTAAGCGCAGGCGAGGTTAGAAGAGCTGTTGAAGTAGGATTCGACAACAAAAAAATCGTTTTTGCCGGCGTTGGCAAATCCGACAAAGAGATAAATGAAGCGCTGGATTTGGATATTTTCTGCTTTAATGTCGAATCTATTCAGGAATTGGAAGTGTTAAATGAGCTTGCAGCAGCCAAGGGTAAGGTTGCACAGGTGGCCATCCGCATAAACCCTAATGTAGATGCGCACACACACCACAACATTACTACAGGCCTTGATGAGAATAAGTTCGGCATCAATTCATGGGATTTGCCAGAATGTGCAGAAACTTTAAAAGGAGCAAAAAACCTTAAATTCATTGGAATCCATTTCCATATTGGTTCGCAAATCACTAACCTCGATGTTTATAAAAACCTGTGTGTTCGTGTGAACGAATTCTGTGCATGGTTCGAAGATAAAGGCTTTGTAGTAGAAGTTTTAAATGTGGGTGGAGGTTTAGGTATCGACTATTACAATCCTGATAATCAAATACCTGACTTCAATGCTTATTTCAAAATCTTTAGTGATTTTCTCGAAATCAAACCTAGTCAGGAAGTTCATTTTGAATTGGGAAGAGCGTTGGTTGGCCAATCTGCTTCATTAATTAGCAGGGCTTTGTACATCAAAAATGGGAAAAAGAAAAATTTCGTTGTTTTGGATGCAGGCATGACGGAGTTAATGCGCCCTGCTTTATACCAGGCTTACCATAAAATTGAAAATTTGACCCGTGGAAATCAAACTGAAATCAAATATGATATTGTTGGGCCAATTTGTGAAAGTACGGATTGTTTTGGCAAGGAAGTAGAACAGCCGGTATCGTTTAGAGGCGATCTGTTCGCGATAAGAAGCGCCGGAGCTTATGGCGAAGTAATGGCATCAAAATACAATTTGCGAGATGCAATTAGATCCGTTTACAGTAATGAGCTTTAGCTAGAATTTAAGTGTTGCAAGGCTCGAAGTAATATTTTAACAAGAATGATTAGCTCGAGCCTCGCAATTTTGTTGACTTACTTCCGCTTGGAAGCAACAAAAACGAAAACACCCGCTACCAAAATTATTCCCCCGGCATAGGGCGGCCAGTTTACAGATTTTTCCTTGTCGGCCGATATTTGAATTGGACCAGCATCAACAACTTTTTCTTTTTTGGTATACGTAAAGCCTGTCCAAACAAGCATTGCGATACCAACAATCATCAAAATTATGCCTACAGTTCTGTTCATGATTTCATTTTCTAGTTAAAATCTAAACAGTAACACACACTTAATGTTTTATTCGTCAAAAAAATCAACCAGTCCGCCAATAAAATATTCTTCAATGCCTTCGGTAAAGTCCTTGTAGTCTGCTTCGGGTATATTGGTTTGTTTAAACTCTAATGACGTCCCTTTTTTATCTTCGTGCAACTTTATAGTAACGATTGAAGGCTCTTCAGTTTCTCCAAAATACCATTGTTGCACAATCTTTTTATTTGGCTCAAACTCGAGATTTTTCCCTACGATGTCACCATCCCAGAAGGAAAATTCTGTGCCAGGTTGCTCCTCAAACTCAACCTCGGCACCAGTCCATAATTTTATGCTAATATCCTTTGTTAGTGCTAAATAAACCTCTTCAGGAGAAGCGGGGATGTAGGTATATTTTTTGTAATCTTTCATTCAGTTTCTATCTTTTTATCATGTAACTATGCTTACTTAAAGGCATTTAAGCCCGTAACATCCATGCCGGTAATCAATAAATGTATATCGTGGGTTCCTTCGTAGGTAACCACAGATTCAAGGTTCATCATATGGCGCATAATTGAATATTCTCCCGTAATGCCCATACCACCGAGCATTTGCCGGGCATTTCTGGCAATGTCGAGCGCAACTTCCACACTGTTTCTTTTTGCCATCGAAATCTGCTCTGCGGTGGCTCGTCCTTCGCTTTTCAAGACGCCTAAGCGCCAAACCAAAAGCTGGGCTTTGGTAATTTCAGTAACCATTTCCGCGAGTTTCTTTTGCTGTAACTGAAAGCCACCAATCGGTTTCCCGAATTGAATTCGTTCTTTTGAATAACGCAACGCTGTATCATAACAATCCATTGCAGCACCCAAAGCGCCCCATGCTATACCATACCTGGCTTGGTTTAAACACCCTAACGGGCCTTTTAAACCACTAATCTCAGGGAAAACATTTTCTTTTGGAATCTCAATATTGTCAAAAACCAATTCCCCGGTAGCGGATGCTCTCAAACTCCATTTGTTGTGAGTTTCTGGCGTTGAAAAGCCAGTCATTCCACGTTCAACAACCATTCCACGTATTTTGCCAGATTCATCTTTCGCCCAAACTACTGCAATATCTGCAAAGGGCGCATTGCTAATCCACATTTTCGCACCGTTTAAAATATAGTGTGAGCCTGCGTCTTTAATATTAGTGACCATCCCGCCTGGATTGGAACCGTGGTCTGGTTCTGTTAAACCGAAGCAACCCATCATTTCACCACTGGCCAGCTTGGGTAAATATTTTTTGCGTTGTTCTTCACTTCCGTATGCGTAAATAGGGTACATAACCAGCGAACCCTGAACAGATGCCGTAGAGCGAATACCAGAATCGCCACGTTCGATTTCCTGCATTAAAATGCCATAGGCGATGTAATCTAATCCTGCACCTCCATATTCAACTGGAATTGTTGGACCAAAAGCGCCGATATCTGCCAATCCTTTTATTAAATGCTTCGGAAATTCTGCCTTTTGAGCGTAGTCTTCAATTACCGGACTTACTTCTTTTTTAACCCATTCTCTTGCCGTTGCACGAATTAATTTGTGCTCATCGGTTAACAATTCATCCAGTAAATAATAGTCTGGCGCCTCGTATAAGTCTTTCTTTGTTGATTTGCTCATTTAATTTCGTGTTATCTGGTTAAGAAAAAGAGTTCATTTCAAAGGTAACAATTTACCGCAAGGGGCATTAAATTCATGAATAAAAATTTAATTTTGCAGCATTACAAAATATAGATGAGTCAATTCAAACAAACTGTAGCCTTAAAAGATGTAAAATGTTTTGCACTACATGGCTATTATCCAGAAGAGCAATTGATAGGAAATCACTTTGTTGTCGATTTAGAAACGGAGTTTACGCCACAGGCTTTTGACGATCAACTTGCAAAAACTGTAAACTATGAACATCTGAACACTATTGTACAGGACGAGATGAAAAACACACAAAAACTATTGGAAACAGTTTTGAATAATATAATTTCGAAAGTTATTGCACTTTACCCTTTTGTAGATCATGTTACCGTAAGCCTGAAAAAGCTAAACCCGCCAATGCCAGGGCAAGTTGGGCATTCTTTTGTGAAACTATCTTATACTTCAGCCAAATAAAAATGAACTTTACCAAGATTACGCCAGATATTTTAGCAGAAATTAAGTTAGCCATAGGCGAAGAAAATGTGTTTACAGATGCAGAAAGCTTAGATAGTTATAGTCACGACGAAACGGAAGATTTACGTTATCAGCCAGAAATTGTGGTAAAACCAGTATCGCCGGAAGACATTTCTGCAATACTGAAAATTTGTAATGCGCATCACGTTCCTGTTACGCCACGCGGTGGTGGTACAGGCTTAAGCGGCGCCGCATTACCGATATATGGTGGCGTTTCACTTTCTATGGAGCGTTTCAAAGCAATCATAGATATCGACACCGAAAACCTGCAGGCCACGGTTGAACCTGGGGTGATTACTGAAGAGTTTATCAATGCCGTTGGCGAAAAAGGCTTACTTTATCCGGTTGATCCAAGCAGTAAAGGCTCTTGTTTTATCGGCGGCAATGTTGCCCATGGTTCTGGCGGACCTAGAGTTGTGAAGTACGGAACAATTCGTGAGTATATTTTAAATCTCGAGGTTGTTCTGCCAAATGGCGAAATCATTTGGACTGGTGCAAACACATTGAAATATGCTTCCGGATATAATTTGACTCAATTGATGATTGGCTCTGAAGGCACGTTGGGTGTTGTCACTAAAATTGTAACTAAACTATTGCCGAAACCAAGTCAGTCGGTTTTGATGATGGGTTCTTTTAATACAAATGAGGATGCCTGCGCAGCGGTTTCAGCAATTTTTAGAGCAGGAGTAACACCATCTGCGCTGGAATTTATGGAGCGGAAAGGGGTAGAGTGGGTAATACAATTCGATGATATAAAATTTGATTTGAAAGATGATGTAGCCGCCCTGCTCATGATTGAATTTGATGGTGATGATTTAGATGATATTTTCAAAAACTGTGAAAAAACCAATCTCGTTTTAGAAGAACATAAATGTACTGAAGTTTTGTTCGCAGATACTGCAGCACAGAAAGAAGAGCTCTGGAGAATGAGAAGAACGATGGCTGAATCTGTTAAATCAAACTCTGTTTACAAAGAAGAAGATACAGTTGTGCCGCGTGCTGCTTTGCCAAAGCTAATAAATGGAATAAAACAAATTGGTGGCAGGTATGGGTTTGAAAGTGTTTGTTATGGACACGCAGGTGATGGAAATCTTCATGTAAATATTATTAAGGCTGGAATGAGTGATGAAGACTGGAAAGACAAACTCAAATTTGGAATTGCCGAGATTTTCGAACTGACTACAGCGTTAGGCGGCACTTTATCCGGGGAGCATGGAATTGGGTTAGTACAAAAGGAATTTATGCCAATTAAATACTCTAAAATTCATTTGAACCTGATGCGGGGTATCAAAAATGTTTTCGACCCAAATGGGATACTAAATCCAGGCAAGATAATGCCAGACGCTGTAAACATTTAAAAATAGCCATCACTTTATAGAAATGTCGGTTTTTTAATAACCGGCTTAAAATTTAATAACGGCTTACTGAGCCAGTTGTTCAAAACCAAGCATCTTCTGCTTTTCCGCTTCCGGGACAGCCGTTGGCCGGTTTGTTGCGTAATCCACCGCAATGCAGACGGTTTTTCCTTTGCTGCAAATTACTTCTTCTGCACCTTTTATTTTTACAATCTGGTACTCCAAATCGAAACTTGTATTGCCAATTCTCGAGGTTTTTACATGCACTGCAATTTTATCATTCATCACAATAGGTAAAATATAATCCAGTTCAGCGTGGGCAATTACAATACCGGTCTTTTTCCAGTCCCATTTTACAATCTCCTCCCAATATTTGGATCTGGCAATTTCCAGGTATGTAAAGTAAACCGAATTGTTAACATGGCCCATCATATCAAAATCCATAAAACGGGTATGAATATTGGTTTTATAGTTGAATTGCGCTGAAAATTCTCGAACATCTGCCAATTTGTCTTTAGGTTTAGTTATATTTTGCCATAATGTCTTAAATATCATAATAATTCGGTTTGGTATGTAAGTTGAATAAGGATTAATATCAATTAGAAAAAATAAAAAATTAGAGATATGACACTTGTAAATTTTAACAACAGAACCCGTAACACAGCCCCTTACTTTAACAATGTTTTCGATTCATTGTTTAGCGATGCAGTAACTAAAAACAAAATGGTTGACAAATCGCCAAACGTAAACATTTATGAAAATGAAACTTCATTTGTTATCGAGTTAGCTGCCCCAGGGTTGAAAAAAGAAGATTTTCAAATCAACTTGAAAAAAGACATGCTCTCTGTTTGGGCAGAAGTTAAGAAAGATGAAGCACAGGTTGCGAAAGATTTTACACGTAAAGAATTTGACTACAGTTCTTTTGCCCGTTCATTTAACTTACCAGAAACAGCTGATGGCGATAAAATTACTGCTGAATATAAAGACGGCATATTGAGCATTAACATCAATAAAAAAGACGATGCGAAATTACAACACAAAGAAATTGTTGTATCGTAATAAAAGTATTCTCGAAAGAGGGTTTTTCATAATAGTTTAAGTTTAGGTTTTATAAGGTTAACGCTGGATAGCGTTAACCTTATTTTGTTTTAGGCTGTATGGGGTTTGCAACCGCTCACGTTAAATCATAACTAAACAAATAACCAATGATGCGATTGAACTAATGATTTTTACTATTTTTGCGCCATGGAGAGAGAAATTTTGGATACAAAACGTAAAGCCCTTAAGATAAATCTTGACCCAAGAATTTACGGCACTTTTGCTGAAATTGGAGCGGGGCAGGAGGTGTCAAGAAACTTTTTCAACGCCGGTGCAGCATCTGGAACGGTCGCTAAAACGATGTCGGCTTACGATATGACTTTCAGTGATGCGATTTACGGAGCAGAATCAAATGGGCGTTATGTATCTCAAAACAGGCTTTTGCAAATGCTCGACCACGAGTTCGGTCTTTTAAATGAGCGTTTGTCTGGCGAGAAATACGAAAGCAGAACTTTCTTCGCATTTGCCGATACCGTAACTACTCTAAATTATAAACGTACCAACGAGCCACACGGCTGGGTTGGAATTCGTTTTCAGAACGAGCCGGGAGGTTTACCAAACGAAATATTTTTTCACGTTCGCTTGCTTGATACAGATGTGAACATGCAGCAGCGTGTACTGGGCATTATAGGTGTAAATTTGCTATACGCGGCGTTTTACCATTATCGCGATCCGAAATTGATGGTCGAATCTTTAGCAGACAACTTAACCATCGGTTCGGTAGAAATAGACCTGATTTCAGTTAAAGGCCCCGCATTTCCCGACGTTGATAATATTCTTCTTAATCTTTATATGATTATGAAGGATTTTTCTGCTGCTGCAATTTTTGATTCAGATGCGCATCCCAGACAGGCAAAAGACTTATTGTATAAAAAGGACATAATGATTTTAAGGACCAAATACGGACAAAAATCGTTACCAAACTTTAATTTATTTAATAAGGCGACCGACCAGTTCAAACGTACAAACAAAGTTGAAGATGGAAATCTGGCGGTGATGATTGAGGTTTTATTAACAAATGTTTTAACCGACGACCAGGAAACACCCGATGATATTGACTTGGAAGCGGTTGCGAGACGTGCGCAGGAAATGTGTGATACGGGAAACATTGTAATCGTTTCAAATTTTACCCGCCATAACCGTTTGGCAAAATACTTAGCACGTTGTAAACCAAAAAGTGTTGGCTTGGCTACGAATATCAACAATTTGAAGTTCGTATTTAATTCAACAAACTTTAAGGGTGAGAATTATTCGGGTCAGTTGCTGAGTTACGTTAACGACATGTTTAACACAAATGTGCGCCTGTTTGCTTATCCTTTTTTAGATAAAAAAACCAACGAAGTGATTACCACCGGTAATATGCCGGTTACGCCAGAGGCAAAACCACTATTCGATTTCCTTCTCGTAAATGGCTACATTACTGACATTGAAGATTATGCAGACGATGAAGTGAAAACGGTTTAGCGTTTGATAATTGCGAAAGGTTAAAAAGACGTCCTTCTTCCAGCGTAATAGGCTTTTTTCTGCTGTTATACGGAAATTAACTGGTTATTCAAATTAAAGACTGTTGAGCGTAGAAATGCTTTGCCTTACATCTAAGGCATGGCTTACACCAGACTTGAGGGCAAAATTATTGCGTTGATGGCCGACCGGAAAATCAAACGCTACTGGATAATCGTACTCTTTTACTTTTTCCAAAACTATCTCATAAATGGTTTTACCAAACTCCTCGCCAACATCATCTGGTTTAACTTTGAAACCCCCAACTATTAAACCCCGTATAGCTTTCAGTTTACCACTGCGCTTCAAATTCCAAAGCATTCTATCTATGCTGTAAAGGTATTCGCCAGTGTCCTCAATAAAAAGGATTTTATTTTTGGTGTCCAGGTCAGACTCACTTCCAGCAAGTGTTTCTATAATGCTTAGATTACCGCCAACAAGTATTCCAACGGCTTTTCCCGGTTTGTTATTAACATTAGCAGGAGCATTGTAGCGCATGGCCTCGCCAGTTAAGGCATTTTTTATTGATAAGATGGTTTCGATTTGAATGGGTTCAGCCTTTGCCCAATCATCCGGAAAACTGTTACACATTTTAGAATGAATTGAAGCAATGCCGTATTTTTTTGCAAGGTGGCAATGCAAAACGGTGACGTCGCTAAAGCCAATAATCCACTTTGGATTTCGTTTGAACATCGAGAAGTCGATTTTATCAATTATCCGTACGAAACCATAACCACCCCTGGCGCACATTATCGCACCAACCGCTGGGTCATCAATCATCTGCTGGAAATCGGCCAGCCTTTCTTCATCAGTTCCACCATAAGTAAAATCACGTTTGCCAATACTGCCGCCAATTTTAACTTGAAAACCCCAACTTTGCATTTGCAACACGGCTGGCTGGATTTGTTCCAGGGTAATGTAACCTGCAGGACTGGTTATTCCAATTGTGTCGCCAGGCTTTAAATAAGGAGGAATTTTAAATGCCGGTAACTCATTGTCGTTTTTCGAAAACGCTTTAAATGCAGGTAGGAGTGTTGCTGAAGCAATTATTGAAGAAAGGAAATATTTTCTGTTCATCTAACTTAAAGATGTGTGTTTTGAACGGCTAATATAAGCTTTAAAAATATTGTGTAAAAGAAAAGGGATTTATATCCATAAATCCCTTTTTTAAACCAAACAAATTAATCTGTAAAAGATTAGTATAATGTGAATTGTATAAATAACCTACAAGTTGAAAAAATGTTTTAAGATTTTTTATTTTTTTATTTCTTGCAAGTTGAATGCTTTTTAAAAGGACGATGATAACACAGAAATGTTGGTCAAACACAATTACTTTACCCGCGAACCAGGTTTGAGTCAAGCATGAAAGTCGATTAAAATAAAAGGTTATCCATCGCGGATAACCTTTGCTAACAACAAAACAAATATAAGATAACCAAATCTTGCCTGATTGAGCAGAATCAGGATTAAGTGCTAACAAATCACTTTGCGGCCTAGTAATGGATTCGAACCATTATATAAAGTCAAAGGAGACTTCAACCTCCCAATCGGTCAACTGGCCTTGCTTTCAAACAGGTTTCAGATTTAGAAATGCGCTCAAATCATCTAGCTCTGCTTTCATTATTAAAGTTTCAACTTCGGCTTGTTCAGCATCAATTTTCCTTTTATCAAACTTATTATCGATGTTTGGATAATCACTTATGGTAAAATATTGAACCTCGACCGACATGTTAATTGTTTTTGAGCAAAACCTATTTTTATAAATTAATAACTGAACAAATATATTTATTAATATACAAAGTCTATAGGAACTATAGTATTTATTTTGAAAAGTCTGTTAACTGGCTATCTTACAGAAGTTTAATTTCTTCAAACTAATTTTCAATGTGCTGTAATCAATATTAAACGATAATGATTCGTATTAAAGCGTGTAGTTGTTGTGTTGGTTAAATTTTTTCAGGTTTGATCGCTGTCTATCTACACCATCAATTCAATGCCTTAAAAGCTAATTATTTTCAGGATATTTGCATTTTCAAATTAAAAGAGATAGGCGTGTCATTAGATAAATTAAAACTGAGTAAACCACTTGTTGCAGCCATGACGGATGCAGGATTCTTAACTCCAAAGGAAATCCAGCTTAAAACCATGTCTCGAATTTTGGGTGGCCAGGATATTATAGCAGTAGGGCCAGAGGGAGCAGGGAAAACGACAACTTACGTTTTAGCTACGTTAATGAAGTTGAAATATGCTTTTGAAGAAGCGCCGAGAGCATTAATATTAGTTCCTGATGCCGAACACGTAGACCATGTGTTGGAGCAGTTTAAATTATTGAATCGCAACAATACGTTCAGAATTTTAGGAATTGATAGCCGGGGAGCTGTGGATGCACAAATGAATGAGATTACCGATGGTTGCGATATTATTGTAGCAGTACCGGATAGGGCACGTGCATTATACCTGAAACTTGCGCTGAATACAAATAAAATTCAGTTATTTATTGTAGATAACGCGGAACTTATCGTTAAAAAAGGCTTGCAGTTACCAGTTGTTGAGTTAGCAAATAGTGCTTACAAAAGTCAGCATGTTGTTTTTACGGAGGTTATGCATGAGAAACTGAATCATATGATTTCACCTTTTATGAAAGATTCGGCGACGACGATTGAGGTAGATGACATCGGCGAAAAACAAGCAGAGGTTTATCCGCAGATGCTTTATCAGGTACCAAATTTTAGAACTAAGCTAAATCTTTTGACCATATTGCTAAACGATGCCGAGTTTTTTGATAAGGTTATCGTTTTTGTAAATACAAGACTTACCGCTCAAACCGTATATAAAAATTTCAATCATCCAAAAGAAGGCGAAATCAACATTTACCGTTCTTTATTTTTCGATGATAAAGGTTATGATGATATTGAAGACTTCAAAGCAAACGAAAATGCAAGGGTTCTCATCGTTGCAAACGAAAATTTAGGAGAGCTGGATATTAGCGGTATACCGTTTATTCTTCATTTGGAAGTGCCAGAGCAGAAGGAAACACTTATTCAGCGAATCGTTAAAAATGGCGATGATGAAGTAATTGCCATCACTTTTTCTACCGACATTGAATTGATTGAGGTGAAGAAAATTGAACAGGCTATCGGACAAAGAATGGACGTAATGGAACTGCCCGAAGATTTGAAAGTTGTTGATGCTGCCGCTAAACCAAAAAAGAAGAAAAAAGAAGACGAGGAAGATAACGCAGACCGTGGTGCTGCTTTTCACGAAAAGAAGGCCAGTAATTTAAAGAACTACAATTATAGCGCTGGCACGAAAGCCAAAATGACTTATAAAAACAAAAAAGGGTTGTCTTAATTAAGCAATCTTCTTTTAGAAATACTGTAACACAAAAAAGCCCCAACTAAAATCGGGGCTTTTTGCGTTATAACTAATCTCGACTAGAATAAAGTGAATTCTACACGACGGTTAGCCTGACGTCCGGATGCACTTTTGTTAGTTGCAATTGGTTGGTCTGGACCGTAACCAGTTGCTTCGATTCTTGATGCATTAGCACCTTGAGAAACCAAATAAGCTTTTACTGATTCTGCTCTGTCTTTAGATAAACGAAGGTTTAATTCTCTACCACCAGTGTTATCAGTGTGGCCAGCTAATTTTAAGCTAAAGTTTTTCTCCATTAATAATGTAGCAACTCTGTTTAAAGTAGCATAAGATTTAGAACGGATAGTTGATTTACCTAAATCGAATTCTAAGTTCGAAATCGCATCTCTAACAACTTTACGGTCAGCTTCAGTAATTACTGTAGTTTCTTTAATTACTTTAGTAGTTGGTGCCGCTAATGGACAACCAGAACCGTCTACAACTGTACCAGATGGTGTTCCAGGGCATTTGTCAAATTTATTTGCAACGCCGTCGTTATCATCATCAGCTAAATCTTTTGCATATTGTTCTCTGTCTCTTGCTGCATTTTGTTCTGCAGTAGATAATGCTCTTCTTAATTCAGCACTTTCTTCTGCACTTTGTTTACGTAAGTCAGCCACTGCGCTGTAGTTTTGCAACTGTGATTCTTCTTTGTTTCCAAGTGCGAATTCTAAACCTGCGTGAGCATAAGAGAACCTGCTTTCGTTATATGCACTTTTGACAGTTGGCGAAGATTTGATAAAATTGATGTCGTAACCGAAATCTAAATTAATTCCTTTTGATACACCTAATTTAAATCCAACACCTGTTGGGATAAACCAGCCTTCTCTTCCTTCAAATACCTGAGTTGTTCCAAGTTGTGAATCTGAAGACATGTAACCAGCACCAGCTTTAACATATGGAATTAATACTGCATTCTGCGTGTTTAAACTGAAATTTGCAATGTTTAAAACTGCGGTTAATGAACCCGACCAAGAGATGCTGTTCTTTTGTTCTAAGTTTCCCAGTGCGTTAGCTGTTTTAAGTTCACCACGTAAAAAATCTGCCTGTAAACCTAAAGCTGGTAAAATTTGTTTTTTGATAAAAGCACCATAACCAATGCTTTTAAATTCTCTCGCATCTACGCTTCCACCACCTAAAAATGTGTTTTGACTAAGTATGCCCCCGTGAGCACCAATGCTCCATGTTCTTAGTGATTGTTTTCCGAATCTGCTTGTTGTCGTTGGCGTTTCCTGCGCAAATAATTGGGATGATAGTCCTAATAAAGCAACCAACATTGTTGATTTTGTAATTCTCGATTTCATGTTTTCTTATTTTGTAATTGTAATCATAAACAGGCTTTTGATAATACTGTTTTGACTCCGCTAAGAAAAAATCTTGCCAATTAAGTCATTTAAGACTCAAGTAGCATCAAATCAGAAGCTTACGAATAATAGAAATATTTCAGAAATGTTACTTAAGACATTTGTTTGACAGAAATTTCGTATACTATTGCCTACAGAATTGAAAAAGGTATAAGAATCTAGGCTTTTTGAGATGGATTTTTTTTCTGGTTTGACAACATATCCACGGCTTTTTCAATCCTTATCGCTCTAGTTTTCTCTTGCCTGGCAGTCAGAATCCATAAAACATATTCTTTTTTGTTGGAATATGATAAGCTTTCAAAATACTCCAAGGCGCTTTGTTTTTGTAGCAATGCTGAAAGCAGGCTTTCCGGGAGCTTCACAACTTTACGTTCCACATCAATATATTGCGAGAAATCATTTTGTTTGATGTGGTCATTTCTCAGGCCCGAGGGCTTCATTGCAGAAATAAATTTAAGGCGTAGTGCAGTCCATGTCTCATTTACTGAAGCCGAGGCGCAGGGACTTAAGTCGAACTTCGCCAATTCGTCCCAGGTTTTCATCAAATCTAAATCAGATGCTATTTTTGACGATTTCTTCGGCGTAAAAATCCAAAAAATTGTTTTATCATTTATCCAAGGTAATTCATTTTGGATTTGCCTTTCGAGCTGAACTTTAGATGTGCTGAAAGCAATTAATGCATCAAACCGATTTACATCTTCAAAAATAAGCTGAATGTTTTGGGGTACTTCATCAAAAATCGAAGCCGAATTTTCGGGGGCATCAATAATTTTAATGATGAATCCTGGCTTTATATGTAGTTTTTTGAAAAGTAGATTTTCCATTTGAATTTTTAAAGCCTCAATTTGGAAAAAAAATCCCAAAAAACGATGCCGGCAGAAATGGTAATGTTGAAAGAGTGTTTAGTTCCAAACTGTGGAATTTCAATGCATTCATCAATTTTTGCCATCACTTCATCGCTAACACCATCCACTTCATTACCAAAAACCAACGCATACTTTTTGCTTTTATCAGGTGTAAAGTTATTTAGCATGGTGCTATGCTCAGCTTGCTCAATTGCAATAATTTCGTAGCCCAAAGCACGCAGGGCAGTTACAGCGGTCACAGTATCTACAAAATGAATCCAATCAACAGATTGTGTAGCACCCAAAGCGGTTTTTTCAATTTCTCTATGCGGGGGCTGGGCGGTTATGCCACAAAGCACTACTTTTTCGAGCGCAAAGCCATCTGCAGTTCTAAAAACAGAACCAACATTATGCATACTCCTAACGTTATCGAGTACAACTACGACCGGTAATTTTTCCTGCGATTTGAATTCTTCAACATCCGGTCGGTTTAACTCATCTAATTTTAATTTTCTCATTTCAAAAACGATTTCTGCCAGCAAGCGAAATCAATATTAATGTTATAATTTAACCGGACCGTTACCGATTTCACTCACATAAATTTCGGCTGGGTAACCAATTTTCCCAACGTAAAAATCAGTAAGATGTTTAGCGAAATCTTCTTCAAAACCTTTTTCTAATAATGCAATAGCGCAACCTCCAAAACCTGCACCAGTCATTCTCGCACCAATAACATGGTCATAATCTTTACAAAAATCTACAACGGCATCTAATTCTTTGCCACTAACTTCATAAAGTTCTCGTAAAGACTGGTGTGATGCGTACATCAATCGGCCGAACTCCTGTAATTCTCCAGCGTTTAGCGCCTTTGAAGCAAGGTGAACCCGGTCGTTTTCTTTAACAACATGGGTGGCCCTGTCCAAAATTGTTTTATCCTCAATTAAATGACTGTGCAAAGCGAATTTTTCTGCCGTAAGCTCGCACAGGTTGTTTAATTTAATCTCTTCATTAAGATGCCTTAAAGCCGTTTGGCATTCCTCAACACGTTCATTGTATTTAGAATCGGCCAACTCACGGGGTTTCTTTGTATTAATAATTGCAAGCACATAATTGCCCAGGTTAACGTCGACCATTTTGTACTTCAACGATTCGCAGTCTAAAACTATGGCTTTGTCCTTTTCTCCAAAGGCGACAGCAAACTGATCCATAATGCCAGAGTTGAGGCCGATAAAATCATTTTCAACACGTTTTGCAATCTTCACTAGCTCAAGATTATCATAACCAAGATTTAGATAATCATTTATCGCATAAGCGGTTGCAATTTCTATTGAGGCAGAAGACGATAAGCCGGAGCCAATGGGAATGTTTCCAAAATAGAGAAAATCCAAACCTGGAATATGCTTCCCATCTTTTATAAATTCGTTAATTACACCAATGGGATAATTCGCCCACAAACTGCCATTTTTTTCGTGGCTTTTATTACTTTCAACCTCAGTTTTAGCTTCAAAATTTAAACTCTTAAACCTGAATTTTCTATCTGCATTTGGGGCAATGGCAACCCAGGTTCCTAAAGTTATTGCACACGGCATTACTAAACCGCCGTTGTAATCTATATGTTCGCCGATTAAGTTAACCCGGCCCGGTGTAAAATAAACTGCATCAGGATTCTTACGGTACTGCTCGGCAAATTTTTCCTCAAGTTTAATCTTCATTTGGTTGAAAATATTTAAATAATGGTATGTTTGTTTAGGAAACAAAAGCCCTAAGTTACAATTTATGAGCGTTCAGCAAATACCTACAGGAAAAATTATTAATGGTGAAGAAGTTATTGCTATAGAACTTACCAATAGCAAAGGCACATACATTCAACTATTTAATTACGGTGCGATAATAAATAAATTTATTGTTAAAAATGCTAAAGATGAGTTGCAGGATATCGTTTTAGGATTTGAGGATGTAACGCAATATCTTGATGAAGAATATCTGATAAACAACCCACATATTGGTGCAGTTATCGGGAGATATGCCAATCGTATTAAGGATGGAAAATTTAGTATTGATGATGAGCATTATCAGCTAGTTAAAAACACCGGAACGGATTCACTTCACGGCGGAGATATCGGTTTTGATAAGAAGGTTTGGGATATTGTAGAAATTGGTGATGAAGGTCAGTCTTTTGTAACACTAGAATATGAAAGTGTTGATGGGGAAGAAGGATTTCCTGGTAACCTGATTATTGATTTAACTTTTGAGCTTACTGAAAATGATGAACTCATTTTAACCTACGAAGGCGAAACGGATAAAGCTACGGCTATAAACTTAACCCATCATGGCTATTTCAATTTAGCGCCAAACGGAGGAAACGTTGGTAAACATATACAACAAATATTTGCTTCGGCCTATTTAGAACAAGACGAAAATTATTGCGTAACGGGAAAGGTAATTCCGGTCAAGAATACACCACTCGACTTTACTCAGCCTAAAACATTCGAACAGGACTGGAATCCATCAGAAGGTTATGACCAGACCTTTGTACTGGATAAAATTTATGGCGACTTATCATTAGCTGCGAAAACTTTTGAGGAGGAAAGCGGTTTAACTTTAAGTATATACACAACAGAGCCCGTTGCACATTTGTACACTTCAAAATATTTGAGGGCAAAAAATGGTAAAGATGGAAGATATTATGGTGCATTCGATGCATTTTGCATAGAGACCCAACACCATCCAAATGCAGTTAACATTGACGAGTTTCCATCTACAATTTTGCGTCCTGATGAATTATATACACAGACAACAATTTTTAAAATCTCAGTAAATAAATAGTTATGTTCACCATCGAAGAAATTGAAGCAGCCGAATCCAAAATAAAAAGTGGAGCTGATTTTCCTAAATTTATTGAAGAAATTAAAAAGCTTGGTGTGGTCCGGAACGACGTATATGTTGCTAACGGATTATCGGTTTACTTCGATGAAAGTGATCATCCCGTTCAGGCAAGCCCGGATGAATACCCAGAATTAATAATCAATAGTGAGGCATCAGCTGAAAAACTTAAGCATGCTTTGCAGGTCCACCAAAACGGGGATTCAGATTACTTTGCCTTTTGCAGGCAAGCCGCTGATGCAGGTGTAGAGAAGTGGGTAACCGATTTAAAAGCAATGACTTGTAGTTACCTGGACACAGCGCAAAACGAACTTGTTCAGGAGAAAATTCCTGAAGTTTAGTGCTGTCGAATCCCAAAAATTTAATTTAAAGTGTTTCCAAAACCATTTTAATTGCTTTTTCAACAATTTTATCTGGCTCATTGCTGAATTCGAATTTAACCCTGCTTGCTAAAATCGCATTTACTGAGAGTGCATTGTGACCCAATACCTTTGCCAACGCATATATCCCGGCAGTTTCCATCTCAAGATTGGTAATCTGGTTTTGATTGCTTTTAAAAGTGCCAATCATGCTTACAAAATTTGGTATAGCGGTTTTAGCACGAACCTGGCGGCCTTGCGGTGCATAAAAGCCCGGCGCCGTTACGGTAATTCCCTTGGCCATATTTTTTCCTACGGTATTTAATAGGTTGCTGCTTGCCGCTGTTAAGTAGGGATTAATATTTTTAAACTGGGCAAAATGACCTTTGATATCATCCAGCAGAATGCGCTCATCGCCAGACAGCTCATGTACATAATAGTTCATCAAAGCATCCAAACCTAAACCGTATGATGAAGCTAAAATTGTCCCCATCGGTATATCTGGCTGTACTGCCCCGGAAGTACCAACACGGATGATATTTAAGGATGTTAGATTTTTCTTCACAGTTCTGGTTGGAAAATCGATATTGACCAGGGCATCGAGTTCATTAAAAACAATATCGATATTGTCGGTTCCAATACCTGTGGAGAGTACTGTTACGCGTTTTCTTCCCACAAAACCCGTGTGTGTAATAAATTCACGCTTGCCTTTTTTAAGTTCTAAACTATCGAAATGTTTGCTTACTTCGCCAACGCGATCCGGGTCGCCAACGGTAATAATTGTTTCAGCTACATCTCCGGGAAGTAGGTTCAGGTGGTAAATACTGCCATCTGGATTAATAATTAAATCACTTTCGGCTATTTTCATATTCGGTTATTATGTAGTGCGAAGGTAGGCTAATCTGACTTCTTCGATTTTATCAAACTTAGCTAAAACCTGATTAAGTTGCGCTTTCCGTACTTCAAATTTTATAATGCATTTAATGTCGAAATTTTGCTCCAACACTTCAAGCTGCTCATCTTTCACCAATTTCATAACATCGTTCATCTGTTGGTAATCGAATTGAATTTCATAAACATCATTTACCGTTCTGGAAACGATTGACGAGGCTTTAAGTGCCTCTAGTGTAGCACTTTTATAGGCGTTAATTAAACCCGGCACGCCGAGGAGCGTTCCACCAAAGTAGCGCACAACTACAATCAAAATATTTGTTAAATCCTCAGATAAAAGACAGTTTAAAATGGGCCGACCGGCAGTGCCTGATGGTTCTCCATCATCATTAATTCTGAAAACTGATCGGTCTGGCGTTAAACGATAAGCGTAGCAAAAATGCCCTGCTTTATTATGTTCTGATCTTAAAACCGCTATAATTGGTTTCACCTCATGTTCATCACGAATAGGATAAGCATATGCGATGAATTTACTTCCCTTATCACGGAATATACCTTCTGCAGGCCCTTCAATCGTTCTGTAAGCATCATCAAATAACATAAATCTGGGATAGTGTAATCAAAATAACGGCACATATTGCCAGTACAATTCCAAAGTAGTTAAGTTTTGATAACCTTTCTTTAAATACTACGATTCCAATAATAGTTCCAACAAGGATTACGCCCAGATTCATGGCTGCAAACACCGTAGATGGATTGGTTGCAAATGCTTTATGTGCTTTTAAGTAAAACAAGATATTACCGAAGTTAAATAGTCCTAATATTAAACCGCAAACCACGTTAACGAGCTGCAGCTTTGTTTTCTGGCGGATTACCATTTTTATCACTATCACTAAAGACACCAAAAAAGCTAAGCAAAAAACAATAAACAACGAAGTTGTGTAGGGGAGTTCTTTATGCAGCGCAATTTGCTTAAAAAGCACGTCGATTACTCCGAAACCAAAGAAGACAATCATTGGAAAGACCCAATTTTTTAAATTTGACTCACTGTCAGTTTTTCTTAGAAAGGTTAATACAATGGCTGGGAAGCCAACAGCAAGGCCGATAAATTTTAGCTGATTAAAATCTTCTTTAAAAATGAAATAAGCTGCCAAAATGGGAATAAATAGAGAAAGGCGTTGGGCGATATCGGTTTTAACAATCCCAAGCCTTTTCACCGAAGCCGCGAGAAATAAAAATATCGTGGGCAATAAAACGGCCAGCCCTAAATATATAGGCCAGGGTGAAGCTGCAGTTATTACATTGAGGTCTGGTTTAAAAAAGAGGAAACACAACAGCAATGCAGTTAAATAATTAACGGTAACTGCCTGTATTATATTAATTTGATATCGCTTGGCAAGCTTAAGTAGCACGGCTACGGTTACACTGCAAATAATACTTAAAACAATGTAAATCATTTAGTTTGATAAATTATGATAAAGTGAAAGTTTATCCGTGCCCACTTGTATTTCTTCCGCTAAGTTACCATTTACTACAGGGGAAGCAATTCCTTCGGTCCAGCTATTTTTCGAAGTAAAAATCCTGGCCTCATCCCACAAATTTGCTGTCAAAAACTGATTTATAATATTGGCACCACCTTCAATAATTACTGATTGTATATCCATCAAATACAGTTGAAAAGCAATTTTTTGAGGCAGGTAAAACTGCATATCTTCCATTTGTATATAGTGTACATTTCCTAAAACATCTGTTTTGATGTGATTGAAGATTATTGTTTTTGCTTCATCATTAAAGATATGATTGTTTAAAGGAACCTCAAGATTTTTATCAATAACTAGTCTAACCGGGTTCTTTCCTGGCCACTCTCTTGCTGTTAGCTGAGGATTATCCATTATCGCAGTCTGTTTTCCAACCAAAATGGCATCTTCTTCTGTCCGCCATTTGTGCGCAAGCCTTTTTGCTAGGCCACCGCTAATCCATTTTTGATGGCCGTCCAGAGTAGCAAAATAGCCATTCGCGGTTTGTGCCCATTTTAAAATAATAAACGGTCTTTGCTTTTGAATTCTGGTAAAAAAGCGCCGGTTAAAATGTTTGCATTCATCATCCAAGATACCACTGCGCACCTCTATGCCCGCATTTTTAAGTTTCTCAATTCCTTTACCGTCAACGCCCGAAAAAGGATCGCGGTTTCCAATAACCACTTTTTTAAGTTGATGTTTTACAAACAAATCTGCGCATGGAGGAGTCTTGCCGAAGTGTGCACAAGGTTCCAGATTTACATAAGCAGTGGCTTTTTTAAGTAAAGATTCGGCTTCTAATCCATAGTTATCGAACACAGACTTCACTGCGTTTGGTTCTGCATGGGCTTCGCCAAATTTCTGGTGATAGCCTTCTCCAATAATCTTGTCATCGGCCACAATTACACAGCCAACCATCGGGTTAGGACTTACATTCCCGATAGCTGAGGCCGCCAATTCTAAACAGCGTTTAATGTAAAATTCATCGCTCATTAGCGCAAAAGTAGTTAAATTATGACAAGTATAGTTGCACCAAATTATTACTTTTGCATTCGATGAACATTAAAGAGCTAGAACAAGAATTTATACAGAATTTAAGTCAATTGTACGGTCCCGATGAAGCTAAATCAATTTTTTACCTCTCCGCTTCGAACATCCTAAAACTAAATTACAGCGAGTTAATTATAAAAAAGGATAAGCCATTATCAGATAATGATTCGGCTTCTCTCTTAAAAATTTTAGCTGACTTAAAAACCAGTAAACCCGTTCAGCAAGTACTAGGCGAAACCCTTTTTTATAACTTAACGTTTAAGGTGAACGAGCATGTTTTAATTCCGAGGCCAGAAACCGAAGAGCTGACCTATTGGATTATTAAAGAGATTCGAGATAAAAAACATTCGCTACTTGACATTGGCACTGGCTCTGGATGCATCCCTGTAAGCATCAAGAAGAACTTGCCTTCTCTTGACGTATCCGCTTTGGACATCTCCGCAGACGCCCTACAAGTGGCTAAGGCTAACGCAATTTTAAACGCTGTAGAAATTAATTTTATAGAAGCCGATATTCTTGCGTTTTCAGGTGGCGAGAAGTATGATGTTATTGTGAGCAATCCACCCTACATTCGTGAATCTGAAAAAGGGGATATGCATGAGAATGTTTTGGCACATGAACCTCATTTGGCGTTGTTTGTAGATGACGAAAACCCCTTAATCTTTTATAAGGCTATCGCGGAGTTTGCGACTAAAAATTTAAATCCTGATGGCTATTTATTTTTCGAAATCAACGAGAATTTATGGTCCGAAACACTTGAGGTACTAATAGATAAAAGGTTTAAAAACATTGAATTAAGAAAAGACATGCAGGGAAAGGATAGAATGATTATGGCTAGAACAAATCCTTAAGAACGGGGATGAAACTGAGTTACAACCTCTCGCAGATAGTCGCGGTCCAGGTGTGTATAAATTTCAGTTGTAGTAATACTCGAGTGTCCTAGCATTTCCTGAACAGCCCGCAAATCTGCACCGCCTTCTATCAAGTGTGTTGCAAAGGAGTGGCGCAGGGTATGTGGACTAATGGTTTTATGGATTCCAGATTGAACTGCCAGGCTTTTAATCAAATTAAAAATTGTGATCCTTGACAGTTTGGCGCCAAAACGATTTAGAAAAATAAAATCCTCGTTTCCCTTTTTTATTTTTACATGCACCCTGATTTGATGTAAGTAAATATCTAAAAGCTTCAAAGCAACGCTACCAATCGGAATAATACGTTCTTTATTCCCTTTTCCAATCACTTTAATAAACTCTATTTGTGGATAGAGGTTCGAAATTTTTAGTTCTGTTAACTCTGTAACACGTAAGCCGCAGCCATACAAAACCTCTATAATGGCTTTGTTTCGCATCCCTTCGGGTTTTGAAGCGTCAATCGAATCAATTAAACTATTTATTTCGTTAATATTAAGTGTATCCGGAAGTTTCCTAACGAGTTTTGGTGCTTCCGTGAGCGCCATAGGATCTACAACGATAATTTCCTCCAGCATTAAATAAGAGAAGAAAGCCTTTAAGCCTGAGATAATTCTGGCCTGGGTGCTTCCCAACATGCCGAGGTTGTTTAGCCAACTTATAAATGCTTTAATGTCAGTCGCCGAAATTTCACTTACATTAGGTGCTGCATCAATAGATTTGAAATATTGACTCAGTTTGTCAATATCATTAAGATATGCCTGTACGGAGTTCCCGGAAAGTGAGCGTTCCAACTTTAAATAAGCCTTAAATCCTTTTGTATATGATGGCCAAAGCATGTTTTTAATT
Source organism: Pedobacter sp. AC464 (assembly GCF_979253075.1). Lineage (NCBI taxonomy): Bacteria > Pseudomonadati > Bacteroidota > Sphingobacteriia > Sphingobacteriales > Sphingobacteriaceae > Pedobacter > Pedobacter sp. AC464. The sequence continues at coordinate 950,583 of NZ_CEEDBV010000001.1, read as the reverse complement.
AATTTTTTTTTTATAACATTGCAATGTTACAAATTTAACGCTACAAGACATCAAGTTCTGAGGATTTTTTGGACCCGGCGTTTTAGCAAAACCAATTAACGATGAGAATTCAAATAATAAACGGACCAAACCTAAATCTTCTGGGTGTTCGAGAACCTTCGATTTATGGAAACACGAGCATTGAAGATTATATTGCAGAACTGAAAGAGATTTACAGCATTGTTGACATCGACTATTTTCAGAGCAATGTTGAGGGAGAATTAATTAATAAGCTTCATGAAGTGGGATTTAGTTATGATGGCATAATTTTGAATGCAGGCGGCTACACACATACATCAGTTGCTATTGCAGATGCAATTGCCGCAATAAAAACGCCGGTAGTGGAAGTGCATATTTCGAATATTTACGCCCGCGAAGAATACAGGCATGTTTCTTTAACAGGGAAAAACTGCCAGGGGGTTTTAACGGGATTCGGCATGAATGGCTACAGATTAGCCTTGGAAAGTTTACTGATAAAATAACAAAATGATAAAGGCATCACTCTCAATTATACTCCTGATGATTTCATTGATTGCAGGAGCACAAACTGTTAACAATCAAAACAAAAAGCCGGTATTAAATGAACAGTCTGTAGTGCGAGGCGAAGATGGGCAGGTTTGCCCGGCAAGCATTTGGAAAAAACTGGTACAGACAGGAAAATATGCAATAAAATCACGGAATACGAGCACTGAAACTGGTCAGCCTGAATGGGTTGTTTATGAATTAACTGCTGAACATGCAAAGGCAATCTTGGAAAAAATGGCTAAACCGAGGCAAAGTGAATCCTTTGTTGCAGGCGAAAAATTTCAGGGCTTCAGAACTTCAGACATTAATGGAAATAAGTTTGACCTTAGAAACACCGTTGGAAAAGTGATCGTTCTGAATTTTTGGTTCATCAATTGTCCTCCCTGCAAAACCGAAATTCCCGACCTGAATAGGCTGACTGAAACATATAAAGATAAAGACGTTATTTTCCTCGCCGTAGCGCTCGACCCAAAATACGACTTGAAAGATTTCTTAAAAACAAATCCATTTAGTTACAATATTATTGATAGCGGGCGCTTTATTGCAGATAAATATGGCGTAAAAGGGTATCCAACTCATGTTGTTATCGATAAAACGGGCATAATAAAATTTAGCACCTTGGGACTAGCGCCAAACACGATTGCCTGGATCCAAAAATCTATATATGAATCGCTGGCTGTGAATTAAAGATCGGAGAAGAATTTTATTTTCCTGATAAAAAATGCCCAGACCACACTTTTTTTGTAAACTCCGGTATGTTCATTGTATGGCTTTTGAAACAGCTTCCTCTTTGTTGCGGTTCTGGCTATATCTTTAACAAAATGCCAGTGACCTTTAGTTACGGCAAGCGTAAATTTTGGCTTACCTGAAAGCAGGAAATGCCACCAGGCGATAAAATCAATACACATTCTTATAGCAATCCTGAAAACTGCATCGCCAACCGGGAGGTTTTTCTGCATAATTATCAGGTTGTTTCTGAAGTTAAGGTAGGTTTTAAAAGGATTTTCGGTTTGAAGTGTGCCACCACCAACATGAAATACCTCTGCAGTAGGACAAAAAACCACCTTATAATTCAGGTTTTTTAATCTCCAGCACAGGTCTATCTCCTCCATGTGCGCAAAAAGGTCGGCATCTAATCCGCCGGTTTCCTTCCAATACCTGCTTTTTATAAAAAATGCAGCACCACTTGCCCAAAAAATTTCTTTCACTTCATCGTACTGTCCCCGGTCTTGCTCATAAACGTTAAACAATCGCCCGCGGCAAAAAGGGAAGGCATAAATATCTAAAAAACCGCCTGCGGCACCAGCATATTCAAATTGGTCCTTATCCAGTTGCCACTTAATTTTTGGTTGAGCCGCAGCAATTTTATCATCGCTTTCCATTAACTCAATTACCGGACTAATCCAATTCGGCGTTACCTCAACGTCTGAGTTTAACAGCACAAAGTAATCAGCATGTACGCGTTCTAAAATCTTATTGTATCCACCCGCAAAGCCCAGGTTTTTTTCATTTTTTAAAATTGTAACCGTGGGGAAGTTTGTTTCGATAAACGCTAAAGAATCATCTGTAGAGCCATTATCGCCGACAACAATTTGGAGGTTGTCATATTCAGACTTCAAAACTCCGGGCAAAAACTGTTCGAGAAAAGATTTTCCGTTCCAGTTTAAAATTACAACCGCTACTGATGGGTTCATTTATAGTTATTCAGGTTTAAATTTCCAGCGTTTGTGGCTCCAAAGCCAATACTGTGGTTTCTCTTTAATTATATCTTCTAAAAAACGAAAGTGCAAATTAGTTATTTCTCCATCAACTGTGTTTGCCGGATTTAAGCACATTGGCAAAACTTCTACGTTGTAGTAACCCATTTTAACGGCCGTTACTTTAAAATAATAAATTGGCCTGTTAGTAGATTTGGCGATTTTTTCTACCCCCAGCAAAGCTGCTGTTGGCTGGTTTAAGAAATTAAGGAAATACTTACTTTCTTCCCTTACCGGCGATTGGTCGCTGGCAAAGCACAATAAACTAGGCTCATTTTTATACGTGGCCATACAGCGCAAAGTCTGCCTCATGGCCACAAAAACATTCCCGAACCTTGTACGCATTTTATTAAACCAGTTTTCGAAAACCTTATTATTTATCGGCTTGAAAATTACAATCGTTTTTGCCGATATGTTTAAGCCCAGAGCCAACGTGCCTAATTCCCAGTTACCATAATGGCCGGTACATGCAAGCACGCTGGCGCCGTTTTCAAAATGTGCTTCCAGTTGCTCTAAACCAGAAAATTTTACTCGCTTTAAAACAGTAGCTTTTGATATTGTTGTTAATTCTATGATTTCGAAAATTAATTCGGCAAGAAACTTGAAGTACTGTTTTTGGATACGAATGATTTCGGCTGCAGATTTTTGGGGAAACGAATTACTTAGGTTGGTGCCAACAACTTTTTTTCGGTAACGGATTACATAATAAAGAAGATAATATAGTAATCTTGCAAAAACATACAACACCGGAAGGGGTAGTAGCGATATCAGGCATAAAAAAAACACGCCCACATGCGCAATCCCTCTTTTAATCATTAATTTTAAAACGTTTGAACTACAAACATATATTTTCAAATGCAAAATACTGCTATACTTCCATTATTTTATCTTCCTCCTGTTAGCTACTTTACTAAATTACAGCAACTTAATCCTGGTTTTTTGTTAGAAAAATACGAGCATTTCCCTAAACAAACCTATCGAAACAGGGCAAGCATATATTCGCCAAACGGGAAATTAGACATTACCATCCCAGTTGTTAGAGGTTCTAAAATGCGTACCGCAATGAAAGATGTTAAAATAAGCTACGATTTTAACTGGCAGCGCCTGCACTGGATGAGCCTTGAAAGTTGTTACCGCAGCTCTGCATATTTTGAATTTTACGAAGATGAATTATTGCCGTTTTACACGAAAAAATATGAGTTTCTTTTCGATTATAATCTTGAGCTTCTGCAATGGTTAACGAAAAAACTAAAACTTGATGTAGAATACAAATTCACCAGCGAGTATCAAGATCAGTTACCACCATCAATGAACTTTCGGGAGATGATTAGTCCGAAGAAAAGTGACGATCTTGTAAACAATAAGCCATATTATCAGGTTTTTGAAGATAAACATCAATTTTTACCTAATTTGAGTATCGTAGATCTACTATTTAATCAAGGCCCGCAAGCCCGGTTATACCTATAAAAAATGGCTAAAAACAAACCTCGTAACCGTCATAAACATTATAAAGTGCCTGAACCTGGCACCAGTCCGGGTTTATATTCGATTGACGAGAACGCCTTACAACCAAAAATCACATTTCATACCTATAACGAGAAGAGTTATAAAAAGGAGGAAATCGACAACATCAACAACATTGATAAGCTCACTGAAAATGCTGATTTTTTTTATTGGTTTGACATTAAGGGTTTGGCAGACCCGGCAATATTCGAAACGTTATACTCCAAATTAAATGTAAGCAGGCTTGTGCTTGAAGACATAACGAGCTCCTATCAGCGACCAAAATTAGACGAGTATGATAATGACAAATACGTGTTCGCAGTTAGCCGCCATCTATATTTAAATGACGATAAACAATTATGCAATGAGCAGATATCTTTTATCCTGACCTCAAAATTTTTAATTTCCTTTCAGGAAAATTATGAAGATTGTTTTAATCCGGTAAGGAAGCGCTTGGAAATTGGTAAAGGCAATATTAGAATTGGCGGCCCGAGTTACCTTATGTATGCCATAATGGATGTTATTGTGGATAACTACTTTACACTATTAAATCACTGGGGCGAGGAATTGGATTCTATTGAAGACCGTTTGTTCGACAACCCCGATAAAAGGATAATGTACGATACCCAGGCGATAAAACGCTCGCTAATTACAATCAGAAAGGTTGCTTGGCCAGAGCGGGATAAACTTAACGACATTTTAAGAAGTGATAGTGATTTAATTAACAGCGTTACAAAAACTTATATTAAAGATGCCTATGATCACTGCATTCAAATTATTGATTTTATCGAATCATTAAAGGAGATAGCTTCGGCCAACATTGATATGAATCTTTCCATCATCAGTAACCGAATGAATGAGATAATGAAGGTGCTCACCATCATTTCATCAATTTTTATTCCTTTAACCTTCATAGCCGGAATTTACGGTATGAACTTTAGCAGGGAAGACCCTATAACCGGCAAGGTTTTGCCCGCCAACATGCCCGAACTGTACGCTCCACATGGTTACGTTTATACCTGGATTGTAATGGGCATCATCGCGGTAATTCAGGTAATATACTTTTGGCGACGAGGCTGGTTCAAATAACAGATCCAACGGAAATCAAAAACGAAAATTTAATATTAAAATCGCTTTAGATTTGCTATTTTAGAAGCTTTCAGCAACATGCAATCATCATTCGAAATAGATAAAAGCGACGTACTAAAGGTTAAAAATGCGATTTTAGCCGGAGATGAGACTTTAAAAATAGTTTTAGCGGATTACCACGCCTCAGAAATCGCGATTTTATTCGAACGGTTAGATAAAACCGAGCAGCAGCACATCATTAATTTACTGCCTGCAGAACTTGCGTCAGAAATTATTTCTGAGATGGATGAAGAATCGCACCCTGAAGACCTGCTGTTTCAGCTCCATCCAGATAAACGTACAGAAATTGTTGAAGAGCTTGATTACGATGATGCCACAGATATCATCTCCCAACTAGAAGATCACGAACAGAAAGAGATTCTGAACGAGCTGAATGAGGAAGATGCGTCGAATATCAGGAACCTGTTAACGTACGACGAGAAAACGGCAGGTGGCTTGATGAACACCGATCTAATTTGCGTTAACATCAACCTCACAAAAAAAGATGCGATCGATGAAATCATCCGTCAGAGCGAAGAGATGGAAGAATTTTATACCATCTATGTAGTTGACGATGCTGAAATTTTTAAAGGCATTGTTTCTCTAAAAGATATTATTAAAGCCAGGCATAATGCCCAAATTACCGAGTTGGTAAAGGTTGATGCTGTTTATGTACACCCAAACACCGACCAGGAGGAAGTTGCCAGCCTGATTTCACAATATAATCTAACGAGTATACCGGTAATTGATGAGCATCAAAAATTACTCGGCAGGGTAACCTTCGATGATGTAATTGATGTGATGCAGGCAGAAAGCACGGAAGATATTTTGAAAATTTCCGGTGTATCAGAAGATGAAGAATTAAGCGGTAACTGGGTTGAGGCAGTTAAATCACGTTTACCCTGGTTAATCATTAATCTGGGAACAGCGTTTTTAGCCTCATCGGTTGTTCGTTATTTCGACCCGACTATTAAATTGATTCCGTCTTTAGCTGCCTACATGACGATTATTGCCGGAATGGGTGGGAATGCCGCTACACAAGCGCTGGCCGTAACCGTTAGGCGGATTTCGCTTTACGATTTGACCGATAAGCAAGCTTACAGAACGGTTTTGAAAGAGTTTACTGTTGGGCTGATTAACGGCGCCGCCAATGGACTTATTGTATTTATTTTTGCATTCTTATTTGATGGAAACCCGATGCTTGGTCTGGTAATTTTTCTGGCTATGACAGGAAATCTCGTCATTGCTGGTATAACTGGTGCAGGTATTCCTTTAATTTTAAAGAGGGTAGGTATCGACCCGGCAATTGCTTCATCAATTATAATTACCACCTTTACCGATGTTTTTGGCTTTCTTTTAATCTTAGGTTTAGCAAGCAAACTGTTACTTTAAAGTTATTTTAAGCGCAAAAAAAAAGCGACCTAAGTCGCTCTTTTTTTTTAACAGTTTAAACTGCTGTTATTCTTACTTCAATATTTCCTCGTGTAGCCTTAGAATATGGACATGCCTTGTGCGCCTTCTCTGCAAGCGTTTGTGCTTCTTCATGCGAAATACCAGGAATGTGAACATCTAAGTCTGCCGATAAAACATATGCATTTCCATCTTTATTAAAAGACACCAACACATTTACATTTGCTTCGCTCACGTCTACGCCTTCGCGTTCTGCGATTGAACCTAATGCACCCAAATAGCACGGGCCCCATGCGGCTGCAAATAATTGTTCTGGATTTGTAGCACCACCTTGTCCGCCCAATTCTTTAGGTTTTCTAACTTCAAAATCTAACTGGCCATCGCCGGATTTAATGTGTCCGTCTCGGCCTCCGGTAGCTGTAACTTCAGCTGTATATAGCTTTTCCATAATTATTTTATTGAGTATAGGTAACAAGAATAAGCCCTCATTGTTTCATTTGCTCACTCCAGGCAAGTATAGCAAGCTTAAAAGGAAAGCAATTTCGTGTAAAAATTCCCTCTGCGAAATTTTGACTTAGACAACTTCAAATCAACTCAATCATTATTAAGATACTGATAAAGAATAAATTACGATAACCTATAATCAGAACCGAAAAGAGCTCAGTCACAACCTATGGCTCTTTGTGTAATAATTAGCCAAGCGCATATTGAAACGGCGGTTTAAGTATGGGAAAATAATATTTTTGCACCGAACTGTTTAAAATCGCTCCCTAAATTGGTCAAAAAAATTCTCTCAATGTTATTTATAGTCTTGTTGGCTATAACATCGAAATCATTCGCTCAGCTCTGTCCGGAAAATATCGGTTTTGAAAATGGAAGTTTCAAAAACTGGAAGATTTACACAGGCACAATCTCAACATCAGGCGTTAGCATAAACGAAGTGGCAAACGCCACGTTAGGCCGGCATACCCTCCAAAACGACAGGGTTGCACTCGATGCTTTCGGAAAATTCCCAATCGTACCAAAGAACGCTGGAAATTATACGGTAAAGCTGGGGAATAACGGAACCGGTGCGCAGGCAGAGGGAATTTCATATCTAATAAATGTTCCGGCCAACAGACCAGAATTTACCTTAACCTATCAATACGCAGTAGTTTTCGAAGATCCGAACCACAGCGTGTCAGAGCAACCAAGATTTTTAGCACGGGTGAAAGACGTTGAAACGGGCAAATACATTCCATGTGCTTCATTTGAATATATCGCAACATCGACCCTGCCGGGTTTTAAAAAATCGCTTAGCGGTTCGGGTACCGTAATTTACAAAGAGTGGACACCCGTTACAATAAACTTATCGGGTTATCAGGGAAAGCAACTTTTAATTGAATTTGTTACTGGCGATTGCACATTAGGCGGGCATTTTGGTTACGCATATGTTGATGTTAATAATTTATGCGGCGATCTTATAGTCGGGAACACTTATTGTAAAAGTTCCGATGAACTAAATGTTTCCGGCCCAAGTGGGTTTCAAACCTACAACTGGTATAATGGAGATAGAACAATAAAATATGGAACAGGAGTGGGTGTTAAGATTAAACCGACGCCGCCCGATGGAACCAAAATTGTTTTGGATTTAATTCCATTTCCTGGATTTGGTTGCCCGAGCACCCTTACAGCTATGGTGCAGAGCGTGGATTACAACCTGCAACTTTTACCAAAGAATACGGTTTGTCAGGGTACTAAAGTAGATTTAACATCTGATGACTACGTATTGAACCGGAATGCAGCTTTCAGTTATTTCGCTTTTGCAGATAAGGATTTGACGATTCCGATTTCCGGCCCGGTTGCAATCAACGCAAATAATACCTATTACATTAAGGCCACAAACTATAAGGGTTGTGAAAGCGTTGCGAGCGTGGACATATCAATTTTTGAGGTTGCCAATATTACGGCGAAAAATCCGGCACAGGTATGCTATACTGAAACAGTAGACATTACGAATGAAGACCTTTATGTGGGCGATTTGACTGGTATTACCAGAACTTATTTTACTGATGTTGCTGCAACTAAAGCATTAGCAAACCCAACGAGGGTAAATGTAAGCGGCAGATACTACACAAAAGTGAGTAACAACCTCGGCTGCAGCAAAATCCTGCCGATTGACGTAGTTGTTAACCTTAAACCTGTGTTGAAGATTACAAATCCGGCGGGTGTATGTTTTCCGGCTACTGTAAATATCGCCTCACCAAATGTTTTCGCAGGTAGCGATGCTGATTTAAAGTACGCATACTTTTACGACGCAGCATTAACACAACCGATAAACGATCCGGAGAAAATTGATAAATCGGGTACCTATTACATAAAGGCAACGAATGCGCTAGGCTGTGTAGTGAATGAAAAAATTTCCGTTTTAATTTACGAATTGCCGGTTCTGCTCGTTAAAGATCCAGCGCCGGTTTGTTATCCATCTACCGTTGATGTTACGGATCCTTCACTTTATGCAGGAACAACAGCAGGCGTAACATACACTTTTTTCAGCGATGCTGATTTAAAGATAAAAGTTTTGCAGCCTGGCCAAATTGGTGTAAGTGGAACTTATTATGTAAAAGTTACGAATGCGAACGGCTGTTTTGTTTCAGCGAAGATTCAGGTTAGAATTAATCCGTTACCAGTAATCGTTTTAAACAAACCAAAACCAATTTTTGATTACGACTACATCGACTTAACTGCTGAGCCCATTGTTAAAGGCAGTAAGGGCTACGTAAAAGCATTTTATTTTACAGACGCCGCACTTACCGAACCCGTTGCCGACCCAACAAAAGTGAACAAAGGCGGTATTTATTACATCACTTTAGAGAGTGATAAAGGTTGTTCTATAACAGCTTCGCTCGAGATAAGCATTCTCCCGGCACCGAAAATTATCGTTCCGACAGCCTTTACGCCACAAAAATTGAACAACAATTATCTATATCCATTTTTTACCAGCATTGCCCAGTTAACCAGCTTTAAAATTTTTAACAAGTGGGGCATACTTGTTTATGAAACCAACACGATGACTGCGCCAGGGTGGGATGGCCAGTTTAAAACCAAAATGCAACCTATGGAAACATTCTCATGGTTTGCCGAGGGTATCGATGTTTTGGGTGGCAAATTCCAGTCGAAAGGTAAAACCATATTGATATTGTAATGAAGAATATTGTAATTGCCTTGTTTTTAATTCTTTGTGGTGAAATCTGTGTTGCACAAGACCCGAAATTTTCTCAGTATTTTGCTGCACCTTTAACATTGAACCCTGCCTATACCGGCTTTTTCGATGGCGAGTATCGGGTTGCACTAAACACCAGGCAGCAATGGGGGAACCTTGGCGACCCTTATAATACCTATAGTGTATCTGGCGATATCAAGTTGATTCAGGACGAGAATTTCACAAACAGCGTCTTTAGTATCGGCTTGAGTGGTCTGTTTGATGAGTCTTTCAATAAGGCTCTAAAATCTCAGTACATAAGTGCCAGTGCATCGTACTATCAGTATCTGGATGTTAATCACCGTTTCAAGTTCGGTTTGGCGCCTCAATTATCTTATGTTTCACGGTTCCTTGATTATAATAAACTAACCTTCGCCTCTCAATATAATGGCATTGGCTTTGATACTTCGCTGCCTAATTACCTCGATTTGCAAAATGATAAGCTTTCGTATTTTGACCTAAGCGTTGGCGCTAATTTCTCGGCAACTTTTGAGCAAATGAGCATTGCCGTTGGCTATGCGCAATACCATTTAACCAGACCTGTAGAAACATTGCTTGGTATTAATAAGGATGCACTGCCTTCCAGAAAGACTATAAACTTTGGCATGGTATACCTGGTAAACAATTATGTCGATTTAAATTTCACAGGTGTTTATAATATTCAGGGTGTAAATACTGATAAACTTACCGGAGTTGTTTTAGGTTTCAAACCTAATGACCAAACAAAAATTAAACTCGATGCTGGTTTATGGTACAAATTTAATGAGTCGTCATATTATCCCTATTTAGGTTTAACAATGGGGCGTGTTACCGCCGGAATGAATTATACGGTTTATGGCAATAAGGTATTAAGCGCTACACCGCGTACATACGAAATTTCGCTCATTTACCGCCACAACAATTTCAAAGGGTTTAAAGTACCGTGCCCTAAATTTTAAGTTATGAAAACGACCATTATATTACTCTTTTGTTTAATCACCGCAAAGTTTTCAACGGCGCAACAAGCCAGGCAAACTATCGATTACGAATATTTTAGAGATGACAAGCAGCATTATGCTTTTGAGCTTTTTAAAAACACCTCCTCAAACGATGATGTTTTGATGCTCAATTTTGCATCGAACGGAACGCTAAGCAAAATCGATAAAATACACATTTTGAAAGGAGCAGAGGAAATTAAGCTGAAATTCAAAATGCGGCAAGACGTAGTTTCATCAGATAATCCGGAATTAAAATTTTATCCAATAATGTTTAGTAAAAAAGAACTTGACGAGAAAGTGCTCGGTTGCGAAGCCAAAGTCAGGTTCAAAATGGGTAACGGCATTATTTATACATTGCCTTTGGTGCTTTGCAACACAATTGAAAGCGGTTTAAAAAACTAAATATTTATTTTAACAGAAAGTTTGTAAAGGTCGTACGCAACTTTTTGTATCAAATCGAATTGTTCAGGCACCAAATCTTCGCCAGACTTAATTACAATTGCATTATCGTTAAGTCTGATAAGCGGTACATTTTCTACAACACTTTGTCCTTTTTCCAAACTTTCCACACAAGTATCCAGCAAATAAATTGTATTGTTGGCAATTGGCTTCAGGGCATCGAAATTCTCAAAATGAAAGTCGTGCTCTTTGTTGTATAGCGACAGCGTAGCAATATATGATGATATCAAATGGTTTAGCGCAGTAAACTGATGAACCTCTTTAATAAACATTTGTTTACTTTTTGGTTCGGAAAACATCCGTTGAAATAGCGACGCTAAGTTTGCCGTACTTACATACACCTCTTTTCTGGCCAATTTATATTCCGTTCGGTTATAATTTTTTTCAAAGTATAGCTTTACAACCTGCTCAAAATAAGCCTTATTAGCACGAAGAATATTCAACATAGCCTCCTTCAATTTTTCGTGTTCCCAAGTTGGAAAGAGAGAATAACTGGCCAAAAGCGCAATTCCCGAACCGATAAAAGTATCGTAAATTCTTTCCCTGGCAAGCGCAAGTGAACCCATGCCCAGAAAATCAAAAAGAATCAAGATGTAAGGGGTCATGAATAAAACACTTACAACATAATTTTTTCGCTGGAAACTATAACAGCCAATCATACAAATCAGCAAAATAACAAACAGGGCATTTCTATCGTGCACGAAACTTAAAACGCCCATACCAACAAAAGCACCAACGGTAGTGCCGATTAACCTCTGGTAGTTACGCTCTTTTGTTAAACTAAAACCGGGTTTCGAAATCACAAGTATGGTTAAAAGTATCCAGTAACTATGCGAAAAATTTAAGATTTGAGATACCACAAAGCCCAGTACCATTACAACAGTTACCCTTAACGAATGCCGGAAAGTCGAGGAACTGTACGTAAGATTCTCCGTAAAAAGACTAAAGTCGAATTTCTGTCTGGTAATAAACTTTTCAGTGTCTACATCAGCCTTGCGTATATCTTTACTATTTCGAAGCTTGAAATAGCTGTTTATCGTTTTAACCCGGGCTAAAATGTTTTCGATGTTAACTTCAATATTTTTTAATGCAATAATGCCGGAAGTGCTAAATTGCTGTTTGTCGTTATGCTTTTCAAAATCGTTGATTTTAATTTTTAACCTTTCAATTTCTATAAGCAAGCGTTTCGAAACTACAGGCGTTCCGCCACTTTTCAAAGCAAAAGCGATATCATCCAGAGCATAGGAAATGCGTTTGATGGCCATCTCATAATCAGACAGGATTCCTGCAGAATCAAATTGCTCATGAAGTTGTTTGTAATTGTAATAAGTAGACATTACCTGCTCAAACAAATCGACCATATCTACAAAAACAAGCATTAAAAACCGGCCTTCAGGAGTCGAATCCCGAATAATTTCGCGGGTTTTAAAAAGCAACTCCCTTACAGCATCCTGTTTTTCGTGTACCGAAACCTGTAACTGAATTAAATCGGCATAGGTTTTATCATAATTATTATTTCGGTGGTAAAATTTTGCTTTCTCCCTCAAAAACTCGGCAACTTCAATTATCGAATCGCTTAAAGATTGTTGCACCATGCGGAAGGGACGTAGTCGATAAACGAAATAACTCAAACCTGTATACCACAAGCTTCCTGCTAAAACCATTAAAGAGTGAATTAACACTTCCTGCCAAGGTCTGATGTCATCAATACCGAGCACCATTATCAGTAGGGTAGCGGTACCAATCGCGGCAGCTCTAACACCATAAATGTAAAACATCGAGAAAATAAAACTCGATGCGGCAAGCAACACCCCGATAAAATAGTGGCTTTTATTGGTAAGTCCGGTTAAAATGGAGAACACAAATATCAATCCCGTAGTAACCAACATTGCATTTCGCCTGTGCACCATTGGCCCCGGACTATCAACCACGCTTACGCAAAGCGCTCCGAGCGATAATGTCATCCCATATTTGAGCATACCGAACTGCGCCAAAATTAGAGAAGGCAGCAAAACACCAATCGTTATGCGCAACCCATCGGCAAAGTAGGTGCTAAGTAAAAAATCCTGAACATTTCTAATGGGTTGCCTCATCTGCATGGTTACAAAAATAACATAATACCCATTCTTTTGTTGCAGGTTTTTATTTAACTTTTTGCTGGTTTTTAACAAAGCACGCAGAATTAAGAATGTTTTTAAAAGCAGACGATGTAAGTGATTGTTTATAAGCCGAATATCGTTAAATGTGGATAACCTGAAAGAATCTGTATTGGAATGGCTTTTAACCCATATTATTTATGAAAATAGATGTTAATAATACTGGCTTTCAGGTGGATAACTTTGTTTATAAAAATAACCTAAAAGGTGTTGACATGAATGCTTTTACATCCTATATTAGTTTATATCAAATACGGAGTAGTTTGAGCGTTTGCAAAGAGTATTCAAAAGAAATAAAGCACTGAAAAGTAATTGTTTCGAATAATCTTCAAAAGATATGATTGTTTCTTAGCCGGGTTAAACCGATAAGAACATGAATGCAGAAGTCGAAAGGCGGAAGCGTAGGAAAATCAAAGACTTAAGCAGACATTATTGAAAGTTGTCATGTTTTACGGAACATCGCTACCGGAAATAATTTCTAAACGATTTACGAAAGTTGCAAAACCAAGTAAAAACGTAGAAAATCAAATTACAGATTTATTAGATGCCTTGCTAACGACCACGGTTGTTAATAGGGTTAAAACGGGGAACTGAATCGCAAGACGAAGAGCCCCGTTTTTTTTTGCAGTTAGCCTGGTAATATTTTGCAGCCTTTTATTCATTATCTGTAGAAAATATTAAATTTACAGAATGGCTAAAAAAGGCAAATCGGTTTTAAATCCATCAAAAAAGATTTTTGTTTTAGATACCTCCGTGATTTTATACGATCACGATGCGATCAATAACTTCCACGAACACGATGTTGCCATTCCAGTTCAGGTACTAGAAGAACTCGACAATTTTAAGAGTGGAAACGACACAAGAAATTTCGAAGCACGAAGCTTTATCCGGCTAATAGACCTTGCCTCAAAGCAAAAGATTATTAGTGACTGGATTGCTTTGGCACCACCAAATTCGGGTAAATTTAAAGTGTTGCTCAATGAAAAACCGTCGAAGACAGATGCGGAAGATATTTACGGTAAAGGCAAAACCGACCATAAAATTTTAAATGCCGCCCTGAGCTTGAAAGAAGAATACCCCGCCAGCAAGGTTATTCTGGTTTCGAAAGATATTTGCCTTCGTTTAAAAGCGAAAGCGCTTAATTTGAACGCAGAAGATTACGAAACAGGAAAAATAAAAAATGTTGAGGAGCTTTACGCAGGCAAAACTGAATTGTATAACTTCCCCGAGACTGTTATTGATCTTGTAAAAAAAGAAAAGCTTGTTGATGTTTCTAAAATAGACCTTCCTGCCAAGGATGGGAACCATTTCTTTTTATTGAAAAATAAACGTAAAATGGCAAATGTGTTCTATAACCATGGATTGAAAACAATTTCTTCAGTTTCTACAGAACCTATCTTTAAAATTAAGCCTAAAAACATTGAACAGGCCTTCGCGATAAATGCGCTTCTAAATCCGGATATTAAACTGGTAAGCATTCAAGGCAATGCAGGCACCGGCAAAACCCTGCTGGCTTTGGCAAGTGCGCTCGAGCAAAGGAGAGATTTCAGGCAGATTTACATTACAAGGCCAATCGTTTCCTTAAGCAATAAAGACATTGGCTTTTTGCCCGGCGATGCAAAATCCAAAACAGACCCGTTTATGGCGCCTATTTGGGACAACCTTCGTTTTATAAAAGAGCAATTTAATGGCGACGATAAAATGGTGGCAAAAATTGACGAGCTAATCAGCACTGAAAAAATTGCCATTGCACCTTTGGCATTTATAAGGGGACGAACCTTAACAAAGATTTTTTTTATCATCGATGAAGCACAAAATCTTACGCCACACGAGGTTAAAACAATTATATCAAGGGCTGGTGAGCATACCAAAATTGTGTTTACCGGCGATATCTACCAAATTGATACCCCTTATCTCGATTCAGAAAGTAATGGATTGTCTTATCTGATAGAAAACGCAAAGAACCATCCGCTTTACGCACACATTACCTTGCACAAAGGTGAAAGGAGCGAACTTGCAAACCTGGCCAACGAACTCCTTTAATGATATTTTCTTAAGGCCCTTACGGCGATAAACAAACCTATAAGCGTTAAAAAGGCACTCAATATAAACGGTGCGCCAGGGAAATAAAACGGTGTTCCATCTTGAATAAAATAGACAAAAATATGGCTCGCAAGAAATGGTCCTATAATCGCCGCTAAACTTTGCAGGCTTGTTGTTATTCCTTGAATTTCGCCCTGGGCATTTTCCGGAACCTGATTAGAGATAATGCTTTGCATCGCGGGTCCGCCGATACCGGCCAGGCAATAGGGAATGATAAATAGCATCATCATTAAACCGTTGGCGGCAAATGCAAAACAAATAAAGCCGATAACGTAAAGCGTTAAGCCGATATATATTGCTTTCCTGTTGCCAATTTTAGGAATAATTACGCGTATTAGCCCTCCTTGAACAATGGCAACGGTAATGCCAACAACGGCCAGTGAGTAACCAATCATCGTGGGACTCCACTGAAATTTTTCGATTACGTAGTAAGACCAGTTTGATTGTACCGAATGACTGGCAACATACAAAAGGAGCAGGGTAGCCAGAAGACCCAGGATGGCTGGATATTTTGATGCGTTTACGAAAGAGCCAATAGGGTTTGCCCGTTTCCATGAAAAGTTTCTACGCTGATCTTTCGCTAAAGATTCTGGAAGGATAAAATAGCCATAAAGCCAATTTATAAGCGATAAACCTGCAGCAACCATAAAAGGAACACGCAAGCCGAAATGACTTAGTAAGCCACCACCAACCGACCCTAATATAAAACCTAAACCGAAAGCAGCGCCAACCATACCAAAATTCTGGGCTTTTTTCTCTGGGGTAGAGATATCTGCAATATATGCCATTCCGGTGGTAAAGCTGGCGCCAGAAATACCGGCGATTATTCTACCGATAAAAAACCAAAAAATGGATGGTGCGAAAGATAGAAAGAGATAATCCATTCCCAAACCGAACAACGAGAACAGCAAAATTGGCCTCCTGCCATATTTATCGCTTAAACCACCTAAAATTGGCGAAAAAATAAATTGCGGTAAAGCAAAGGCAACCATTAGGTAGCCACCGTAATCTGCTGCAACGCTGGTATCACCACCGGTAAACTCTTTTATCAAATTCGGTAATACCGGGATAATTATCCCAAATCCTGTGCAGTCTATCAGCAGCGTAATCATGATGAAAATCATTGCCGATTGCTTTTGCTTTGCCATGTTTGCTTTTATCTTTAAACACAAAAATAGCACTTTAATTTACTTTCAACCATAAGCCCGAACCGAAAAGCGTTTCTGCTAAACGAAGGTCTTTACGAAGAAAATGATAAATTGCAAAAATGATTTAAACACAGCTTTAAGCCAGCTAAAAATTTGAAGCATCAAAAACCTTTGTCAATGGCTAAAACTTTTCCACAATGCCTTATTTCGCCATATTTTTGTTAAATTCGCAAGGTTATAATAATACCTTTTTTAAATATCGTTTTTAATAACGAGAATAATAAACTATGGCAGAAGATTTAGAAAATCAACAAAACGACAAAATCATCCAAATTAACATAGAGGAGCAGATGAAATCGGCCTACATTGACTATTCAATGTCGGTAATTGTATCAAGGGCTTTGCCTGATGTACGCGATGGATTAAAGCCGGTTCACCGCCGTGTTTTATACGGAATGCTCGACCTTGGTGTAACAAGTAATAAACCTCATAAGAAATCTGCCCGTATTGTGGGTGAGGTATTGGGTAAATACCACCCGCATGGCGATGCATCTGTGTATTTTACAATGGTACGTATGGCTCAGGATTGGAGCTTGCGTTACCCGATGGTAGATGGCCAGGGAAATTTTGGCCACATCGATGGTGATTCTCCGGCTGCAATGCGTTATACTGAAGCACGTTTCTCGAAAATTGCCGAGGAAATGCTTGCTGATATCAATAAAGACACTGTAGATTTTCAGTTAAACTTTGATGATACCTTACAGGAACCAACGGTTTTACCTGCAAAAATTCCTAACTTATTGGTAAACGGATCAAGCGGTATTGCTGTAGGTATGGCCACAAATATGGCCCCACACAATTTAACCGAATGTATTGAAGGTATTGTTAACTATATCGACAACAGAGATATCACCATTGAGGAATTAATGAAGTTTGTAAAAGCTCCGGATTTTCCAACAGGGGGTATTATTTATGGTTACACCGGTGTAAAAGAAGCTTTCGAAACTGGCCGCGGACGTATTGTGATGCGTGCAAAGGCAGAAATTGAAAATTTAAAAGACCGCGAAGTTATCATCGTTACAGAAATTCCTTACCAGGTGAATAAGGCACAAATGATTGAGCGTACTGCTGAATTAGTTGGCGAAAAGAAACTTGAAGGTATCTCCAACATCAAAGATGAATCTAACAAGGACGGTATCCGTATCGTTTACGAAATTAAACGCGATGCGAACGCTTCAATTGTTCTAAACAACCTTTATAAATACACTGCTCTTCAAACTTCTTTTAGTGTAAATAACATTGCATTGGTAAAAGGCCGCCCGCAAATGTTAAATCTGAAAGATTTGATTGTACACTTTGTCGATCACCGTCATGATGTTGTTATTCGCCGCACCAAATATGAACTGGCTGAGGCAGAAAAACGTGCACATATTTTAGAAGGTTATTTAATTGCGCTTGATCATTTAGATGAGGTTATTAAACTAATTCGTGCGTCAGAAACACCAGAAGAAGCCCGTGTTGGCTTAATGGAGCGTTTTGGGTTGAGTGATATACAGGCTCGTGCGATTCTGGATATGACCTTGCGTCGTTTAACCGGACTAGAGCGTGATAAAATTAAAGAAGAATATGCTGAATTGATGAAAACCATTGATTATTTGAAATCAATTTTGGCAGATGAAGGTTTGCGTATGCAGATCATTAAAGATGAGCTCGAAGAGGTAAAGCAGAAGTTTGGAGACGAGCGTAAAACAACTATTGTTCATTCTGCAGAAGATATGAGCATGGAAGATTTCATCGATGATGAAGAAGTTGTGATTACCATTTCTCACGAGGGTTATGTAAAGCGTACGCCTGCAACAGAATTTAGAGCGCAGGGTAGAGGCGGTAAAGGCTCAAAAGGTAGTAATTCCAGAAATGAAGACTTTATAGAACACATGCTGGTTGCAACAAACCATAATTATATGTTGTTCTTTACCGAAGCCGGACGGTGCTTTTGGCTTAGGGTTTATGAAATTCCGGAGGGAACGCGAACCAGTAAAGGTCGTGCGATTCAAAATATAATAAATATTCCGAAGGAGGAGAAAATTAAGGCTTACATAAAGGTTAAAAATTTAAAAGATCAGGAATATTTAGAGAATAACTTTATCATAATGTGTACCAAACAGGGTACAATTAAGAAAACTTCTCTTGAAGCTTACTCTCGTCCTCGTGTTAACGGTATAAACGCCATCAATATAAACGAAGGTGATGTACTTTTAGAAGCCTGCTTAACCAACGGACAGAGCGAAATTGTTATGGCTTTACGCTCTGGAAGGGCGATTAGGTTTAACGAAAGTACCGTGCGCCCAATGGGAAGAACGGCAACTGGAGTACGTGGTGTTAGACTGGCACATGATAAAGACGAAGTTGTTGGCATGATTGCTGTAAACAATCCTGAAGTTACGGTGTTAGTAGTATCAGAAAAAGGTTACGGAAAACGGACTGATATTGAAGATTACCGCGTTACGAACCGTGGCGGTAAAGGTGTAAAAACGATAAATGTTACCGAGAAAACCGGTCAGTTGGTTTCGATTAAAGACGTCACCGATAGCGAGGATTTAATGATCATTAATCGCTCTGGTATTGTAATTAGAATACCTGTTTCAGCGTTAAGGGTTATGGGCCGGGCAACGCAGGGCGTACGACTGATTTCCTTAAAAGGTGATGACGAAATTGCATCAGTTACAAAAATAGACCACGAGGAAGACGAAGAAGAAACTGTTGATTTGGACAGCGTATTAGTTGTTGATGGCGAGGAAGTAGAAGCCGACCCAACTGCTGAAATTGAGGAGAGCGATGACGATGAAAGCGAAGCGGACAAAGGTGAAACAGACGAAGAAAATTAATCCACTAAATAAGAATACAATAATAATTTTATGAAAAGAGTAATTCTAAGTATAATTTTAGCAGGTGTAACAAGCTTTGCATTTGCTCAGAAAGGTGAAGTTGCCGAGGCTAAAAAAGCCTGGGGAATCTTTCAGATTACAGGACAAAATGCTTCTGTGCCGATGGCTAAAAAATTAGAAACGTTATCTGGCGCATTAGCGCACACAGATAAAGCTATCGCTGATGAAAAATCGAAGATTATGCCTGAAGCCTGGTCATACCGAGCATTGTTATCGTCGGCAATTGCGATGGTAGATACTGCAAATGTGCAGAATGCTGATGCAAATTTGAAAATTGCTACAGATGCTATCGCGCAAGCTAAAACTTTAGACACCAAAGGTGCCGAAAAAGAGAACATTGCTTTAGCGGAAACTAATGTTGCAAATGCAGTAAGAAATGCAGGTGTTATGGCATATAACAAAAAGGATTTTAAAACCGCTTACAACAAATTTGTACAGGCTACAACAATTAATCCGGCAGATACTTCTATGTATTTGAATGCCGGTATAGCCGCTAGAACACTTGGTGACTATCCTGGTACGATTCAACAATTTAAAAAAGTGATTTCTTTAAACTCTCCTCAATCTAAAGATTTGTATGCAGAAATTATCGACATCACTCTGAAACAACAGAAAGATACCACTGCAGGTTTGGCTTTAATTAAAGAGGCAGCAGCAAAGTTTCCTGAAGAACCAAGTTTCATTAAAACAGAAACCCAAATCTATATAGACAAAGGTGATGCTGCGAAGTCTGAGCAAATGTTAAATACGTTAGCTACCAAAGAACCAAACAATGCAACCTATCAAGTTTTGCTTGGCAACATTTACTTCTCGCAGGCTTTAAAGCTTCAAAACGATCGCAATAAAATTGACGCGAAGAAAGTGAAAGAATTTACGGAAGTAACCACTAAAATGAATGGTTTGCTTGATAAATCTGTACCTTATTACAAAAAAGCGTTAGATATTGATGCCAAAAATGCCGGTGCATTAGAAACATTGAAAACGATTTACGCTTTCAAAAACGATACAAAAAACTACGATGAGATTAAAAAACGTTTAGACGCACTTCCTAAACAATAATTTAATTCAATTCCAAAAAAAGAGCCCTGAAATTTCGGGGCTTTTTTTTTTATGTTTATTTTTACCACTCATCACCATAATTACATATGCAAAACGTGTCTAAAATCTTATTAGCTATCCTGCTTACACTTTCTCTTAATTCATTTGCTCAAAAAAGCCAAATGTTAATAGCACGTAACGCTGTGGGCAAATTGCAGGCCTCGTTTGCCAGTAAAGAGGATTCAAAGAAGCAATTAGGGATAATAACCGAAGGTTTAAAAGCGATTGAGCTGGCCGAAAAGGACAACAAAACTAAAAACTGGCCCGAAACCTGGGCAATCAAAACGTATTTAACATCATATGCTTCAATAATTGAAACGGAAAAAGCCGCTTCTTTCAAATATTTCGATACTGCTGTTGTGGCCATAAAAAAAGCCAATAGCTTGGATAAATATGAAGATCCATCTGGTTTAATTAAGGCTTCGGAGCATAACATATTGATTAAGAAGCAGGAGCGGGGCAATCTATCATATTTCGATAACGACTTTAAAGAAGCCCTTGAAGACTTGCGGGAAGTAAGTGATAAGTTTCCTAATGATTCTACACTTGCACTTAATACGGCAATCTGCGCCCAAAATGTACAACAATACGACGAATCATTGAAGTATTTTAAAAGAGCGAAAGACGATAGTATCAGGAATCCAGCTGTTTTCCAAAAAATGGCGCAGTTATATAGTGCAAAAGGTGATAATGAAAGCGCTATAAAAGTGCTAGAAGACGGTTTAGCTTTAAACGCATACAACCACACGCTTACAAATGATTACATAAATCTCTTGTTAGATACAGAAAACTTCGATAAAGCACAGGGCTTAATCGAAAATAACCTGAAAGTTGAAAAAGGAAATAAGTTGCTGTTCTTTCTTTATGGTTATCTGCAACAACTCGGTGGAAATAATTCTACGGCAATTTTAGCATATAATAAAGCCTTAACAACCGATCAAAATTATTTTGATGCCTTATATCAGATGGGCTTAGCATACGTGAACACGGCAAATGATGCCTTGAAAAAGCCAGAGGCCGATAAGAGTTCTCAATACAATTCCTTGATTAACCGTGCTCAGTTTGCCCTGTTGCGTGCCAACGAAATCAATCCAAATGATAAACAAACTGTTCAGTTGCTCATTGAAATTTACACACGTAAAAAAGCGCAGGATAAGGTGCAGGATTTGCAGCGCAGGTTGCGTGAACTTTAGTAATAATAGGCTGATAGGACCATTCAAAATCTGAGGAGTTTGAAGACCAACTTAACATAATATTAATTATAAGACAAAACCATTGTTTATTTCAATCGCGTGATATTGATAGATTAAACCTCTGAATTCATCCAATACAATACATAGCTGGTTAGTATTATTTGACCCGGAAAACCAGGCTACAGAAACGCAATCGCTAAAAGAATGGTCGACTTGTAATTTCTTTTTATTTCCGTTTAATATAAAGGGAAATCAATCAATGGATATTTTGAAAGAGATCTCTAAGCACAATATTCAGGGAATTATTTTTGTAATTGGCCCAAGCACAAATTATTTACATTCCGTTTTTTTGGAGGATTCAAAAAAACTAATCTCGCTTACGTTGCCAATAATTTGCTTCAACATCAACCTGAATCTTGGTCTGGACGAAGTTAGTTGTCCGCGATTTTTATGGTCTGTTGGCGCAATCCACATGCCTTTAACAGCCGAAGATGTGACATTTACGCTTTGTAGTATTGCAGCAGACGCGAGAATAAATGAAAGCACTGGAAGTTTCTTTTTCAGACGGAACTATCCATGCGATGACCCGTTAAGATATTAGACCCAATTGATTCCTTTTTTAAGCAATTGTTGAGTGTTATGCTCGGCAGAACCGATTTCGGGCTGAACATTATAGCCCCAGTTCGCTTGCGGTGGTAAACTCATCAGGATAGATTCAATTCTGCCATTGGTTTCTAAGCCGAATTTTGTGCCCGAATCGTACACCAGATTAAATTCTACATACCTGCTCCGGCGGTGAAATTGCCAGTTTTTCTGTTCCTGGGTAAACGCTTTATCGCGATTTCTATCAATTAATTCGGTATAGATTGGCAAAAATGTTTCCCCGATATTGGCTGAGAAATCCAAAATCTCTTCCCAGCTTAGGTTTGTATTTTCTGGCTTTAACCGGTCGTAAAATATTCCACCGATCCCACGGGTTTCTTCCCGGTGTTTAATAAAAAAATAGTTGTCGGCATTTTCCTTAAATTTTGGATAAAAACCGGCATCAAATTCATCGCAAGCTTGTTTTAATTTGTGATGAAAGAAACGGGCATCATTTTCAAAAACATAGTGCGGAGTTAAATCAATTCCGCCACCAAACCAGCGTGTTTCTTCATTTAATTCGAAATACCGAATATTCATGTGAATAATTGGTACCAGCGGATGATTTGGGTGAATTACTATCGAAACGCCCGTTGCAAAAAACTCATCCTCGCTTACGTTGAAAGCTTTTTTAACTGCTTCTGGCAATATCCCATGAACGGCAGAAAAATTAACGCCTCCTTTTTCTATTAAATTGCCATTTTGCATAATCCGGGTTCGTCCGCCTCCCCCACCATTTCGCTCCCAAAGCTCTTCCTCAAACTTTCCGCTGCCGTCGGCACGTTCCAAACCCTTGCAAATTTCATCCTGTATTTGCTTATATCGCTCTGCTACCTCTTCTTTAAACATCATCAAATTCAATATCTGGAGCAAATTTAACGGTATTAAAACAGCTATCGGGATTTAAAATTATAAAGTACATTTTTTTGACATTAACAATATCCCCGATGCTTTGCGGTTTTTATTCTTCCAGGTAATCTAAATCCTTATTAAAACTTTCTTTTAACTGACTGAGGCCAAAAACGGCTATGATAGTTAAAATTCCCATTACAATATATCCTGCAGCAATCAGCCCATATTTCTGTGTAAAAAATTCAAACACAAATGTTATTGGGATAAGTGCACCACGAACAAAATTGGGTGCTGTTGTTGTAACCGTCGCCCGGATGTTGGTGCCGAATTGCTCGGAGGCAATTGTTACAAAGGTTGCCCAGTAGCCTACTGAAAAGCCCATAAACAAACAAATCCAAATAAACGAACTACTGTTCAGGCCGAAACTCGTGAGGTAAATAACTACACTTACAACCGATAAAAGGTGAAATATGAACACAGTTTTTCTTCGGGATTTGAGCACCTGTGCGAGTAAGCCGGTAACCACATCACCAATGGCAATACCAAAATAGGTAAACATGATGCCTGTTCCAGCTTTCAATGGTTCAGTTGCACCCAACGCTTTTCCGAATTCGGGGGCTAACGTTACAAGAATTCCAACAACGAACCATAGCGGAATGCCAATTAAAATACAATACAAATATTTTAAAAACCGTTTTTTATTGTTAAAAAGCATTAAAATGTTTCCTTTTGATATGTCGGTTTTGGCAGCGTGCTTAAACATGCCGGATTCGAAAGTGCCGACCCTAAGTAAAAGCAAAATCAAACCCATACCGCCACCAACAAAATAAGAAGTTTGCCAGGTGTATTTGGATGCAACGGTTGCGGCTACTGCAGCGCCTAAAAGACCTATAGCACCAACAATCATAGTACCATAACCACGCTTCTCTTTGTCCATGGTTTCAGCAACAAGGGTGATTCCTGCGCCCAACTCTCCCGCAAGGCCAATGCCGGCAATAAATCTGATTATTGCATAACTGTTAACGGAGGTTACAAATCCATTGGCAATATTGGCCAGAGAATATAATAAAATGGAGCCGAAGAGTACTTTTATTCGTCCAAGTTTATCGCCCAGAATTCCCCAGAGGATACCACCCAATAAAAGGCCAAACATTTGCGAGTTAATAATTAGAAAACCATCACTACGCATGTTTTCAGGGGAAACCCCTATTTCGGTGAGGCTTTGGACACGGACAACGGAGAATAGGACGAGGTCATAGATATCTACAAAATAGCCCAGGGCGGCTACTATGACCAGAAAGATTATATTGCGGTTGTTGACTTTAGCTTGTAAGTCCATTTTAAATACTTGGTTTATTTGCTGAAAGTACAAATTAGCGCAAATATTTAAAACAGATTATAAAAATAAAGCCACCCTATATTTAGAGTGGCTTTTATTCTCCTACATTGGAGGCATTTTTTTCGCTGTGTCCGGCGGTGTTGTCGTTTTTGAAGTATCCGGTGGAGTTGTGGTTTTTGTAGTATCCATCGGCGTTGTAGTCGTTGTTGTTGTCGAATCCATCGTTGTGCTGTCTGATGAACCAGCCATGTTTTTAGACGAATTGCATGCTGAAGTGGCAACCATTAATGTGCCAGCGAAAGCAAGACTTAAGATTATTTTTTTCATAGTTTTTTTAATGTTATCTGTAGTCTTAACAACCTTTCAATCATTTGGTTTTAATTTTTTAAACAAATTACCCCAAAATAATTTGCAAACATCAGTATAACAGGTATTTATATAAACCTACTCATGATGAATTTTCAACTTATCGAGAAGTTGTGGCGAAACATTCTCTGCGTAAACGCCATAACCATCAACCAATACGCCTTTTAAATTGCCAACATTAGATGAAATTGCATATACTACAGAACTATCTGCAGGGTCAGTCATCCCCTCAAATCGGTACACCTCATCAATTTCAAATTCTTCAGGCATTAACAGTAAATCAATTTCTTTACACTCAAGGGCTTCGGCCGTCAGATTGAAATCTAAATTATATCCCCGGCTATCTAAATCGGCTAAAGCAGCCGTAACTGTATCGTAAACATGCATAGTTCGAATTTACTAAAATATTACGGAAACATCCGCGGCAAAACTTTAAAAGCTGATAAATCTTTCTGATATTAGTAAATATGATTATTTCTCAAAACACGCTTAAATGGGTGATGCGCCTATATCCACCATTGTTTTTTCAGCGCATTTGGGTTCAAAAGTTTGAAGGTGATTTCACACGTTGTTCAGTAAAACTTAGCAAAAGCTTTTTAAACAAAAATTACAACGGCTCTATTTTCGGTGGTACTATTTATGCGGCAACCGACCCTTTTTACGCTTTGTTATTCGATCAACTTATGCAAAGACGAGGATTTAAGGTTCGTGTCTGGCTAAAAAGTGCTTCTATTCAGTACCTGAAACCGGGTCGCGGTAATCTATATTTTACCATTCGTGTAACCGAAGTTATGATTGCCGAAGCGGAGGAAGCATTAAAAACGGTCGGAAAGTTTGTTAAAGCCTATCCAATGGAGATAACAAATAAAGAAGGCGAACTCTGTGCTACTGTGATGAATGAAGTATATATCCGAAACCTGCACCAGGGCGAAATGCCTAGGGTTGCCTATTAAGATGCCGTTATGCCGAGTATTAAAAACTTAATTTTGCAGGGCGAGGGCGTAAACCTCGATTTCAAGAAAACCATTACCAGCACCGAGAAGATAGCAAAAAGTTTGGTCGCTTTTGCCAATAACAGAGGCGGCAAATTGCTAATTGGTGTTGCCGACGATGGTACAATTAAAGGCGTTAAATCTGAGGATGAGGAAAAATATATGATTTTAACCTCAGCACATCAATTTTGTAAGCCTGCTATTGAACCTAACTTCGAAGAAATTTATGTTGATGACAAGCTGGTTTTGGTGGTAAATATTCCTGAAAGCGATACTAAACCACATTATGCGTTGGATGACCAGAAGAAATGGTGGGCCTATATTCGTATCAATGATAAAAGTGTTTTAGCAAGCAGAATCATTGTGGAGGTTTTGAAAAATGATAATAAAGATGGCGGTGTACTTATTTCTTACTCTGAAAATGAGCAAAAATTACTTAGATATCTGGAGGAAAATGAACGCATTACTTTAAAGCAATTGAGTAAGTTGCTTAGGTGTTCCTTCAGAAAGGCGCAAAAAATTCTGGTTAATTTAATTCTAACCAACGTAGTCAAAACCCATACTTCCGAAAAAGAAGAATATTTTACGGCGGTAAAGTAAGCTTGCCGCATTTCCCCTGATATCCAAGGTTTAAATACCTTAAACAACTGAGCTGTCGGGTTCTCTTGATAATGTTCAAACAAATTCTTTAAAGGCGCCATTTTGAGCGTTAAAAATCAGACCTTTGCCCCCACTTATGTTTTCGAAAATCTACGCCAAATACAAACCATATTATAAAGAAAATCTTCATCTAGCATTGCCAATTGTTGGCTCGCAGGTTGGCCACACACTTGTACACATGGCAGATAGTGTTATCGTTGGGCATTTTACAGACACTACACAACTTGCTGCAGTATCTCTGGTAAACAGTATTTTCATACTCATCATGGTAATTGGCCTGGGCATCTCCTATGGATTAACGCCGCTGATTGCTCAGGAAAATGGTCGGCAGAACTACGAAGAATGTGGCAAATTGCTATCAAACAGCTTAATCATAAATGTTTTAATCGGTATTTTCCTTTACATCCTGGTACATTTTGGTGTACTGTTACTCATTGATAATCTCCATCAAACCCCAGCGGTGGTTTATTACGCAAAACCTTATCTGGGCCTACTTTCTGTGTCGATTATTCCGCTGCTGATTTTTCAAACATTTAAGCAGTTTGCAGAAGGATTAGGTTTTACCAAGCAAGCCATGTTCGTTTCAATTTGGGGGAACATTGTTAACATCGTTCTGGGCATTGTTTTCGTAAAAGGAATGTTTGGAATACAATCGATGGGCGTAAGTGGTGTTGGCTTAAGTACGCTGATTGATAGGGTTCTGATGGCTACAGTTATGGCAATTTACGTTTTGAAATCTGAAAATTTTAAAAAGTACCTGGTGGAGTTCAAAATAACCATGATTGACAAAGTACGATCTCTAAAAATTATTAAAATTGGTGCGCCCGTAGCCATGCAATATTCTTTCGAAATTAGCGCCTTTAGTGGTGCAGCTGTCCTTATCGGAACCATTGGCTCGGTAGAACAGGCCGCACATCAAATTGCGATTAGTCTGGCAGCAATGACCTATATGATTGCCAGTGGAATTGCTTCGGCGGCGACCATAAAAACGGGTAATAATTTTGGCAAAAACAATTTTAGCGATTTAAGAAAATCAGCCATTGCCAGTTATCATGTAATTCTCTTGTTTATGAGTTGTACGGCGATCATTTTTGTACTTGCACACAATGTTATGCCTTTTATTTACACCGAAGATTTGAAAGTTGTACAAATAGCAGCGCAACTGCTCATTATTGCCGGTTTTTTTCAATTATTTGATGGAACACAGGTAGTTGGCCTGGGCGTACTGCGTGGAATTGGGGATGTTAATATGCCGACCTTCATCACCTTTTTAGCGTACTGGGTTGTTGGAATTCCGGTTGGCTACGTTTTGGGTTTCCATTTCAACCTGGGTGTAAATGGAATCTGGTATGGCCTTACTTTTGGCTTACTAACGGCTTCTATCCTACTTTTCTTCAGGTTTCAGAACAAAACTAAATCGCTGAACTTAAAGGCTTAGATCATGGGTTTATTTCCTGACGATAGAAGGCAATCGGTGTCGCAAAGGCAGAATGGGTTACTTTCCACCAACATTTACCACAACACCAATGGTAAAAATTGAGTTGCCGGCAGACATATAATCGCGGTTTTTTAAACCAATATTGCTACTAGTTGTATATTGGAGTTGTATGTTTTTATTTAAACCCATCCTGGTAAAAAATATCGGCTCGAAGAAAATATTATCCTCTTTTGGTTGAACAACACCATTCAAGAAAAATCTGTCCATTTTTACATGGCTTATTCTCAGTGCAGTACCATAATTTATCGGAAAATCTTTACCAAATAGCCTGAAATTATTTTTACGTTTCGAGCTGTAGTTCACTTGCAGAAAAGACTTTCTGTAATCAACTTCCTGAACCTCACTTTTCACCAATCCATCGTCCTTATAATCACGAAATGTGATATCACTCCACCCCTTTCCAACGCCGCCATAAATTTCGATAATGCGGTTATTGTCTGGCCCGAAAGTATCAAAATAACCGCCGCCTATTTCTATTAGCTTGTGTCCGAAATCTTTACTTCGCCTTTCGCTGTTCATCGTAGAACCGCTAAACAAAACACCAATATGATTAGAAACTGCATAGGCGCCGTTAATACTTGCATTTCCCTTAAGCGAAATGTGACCTCCACCACTAAATTCGCCTTGCTGACTAAGCATGGGCGTGTTAGGCACATTGGGCATATAAACTGAAGAACAACTGCTGGCAAAAAGCGCTAAGACTGGGAAAGCTAAACGTAAGTATTTATTCATAGATGATTAATAAACAGATTTTCGAAAAAAAAATTGTGCTACAGGCTCATTTTCATAAAACCCATCACCCTTTTAAACTCATCATGCAAATCTGCCTGCAAGTGGATACGTTCTGATGTTTTTGGGTGGGTAAAAGATAATGCCGATGCATGCAAGAGCATTGTTGTCATGTTCCACTGCTCTAAAAAAAACTTGTTTTGTTTGTTGCAACCATGTGTTCTGTCGCCAATAATCGGGTGTAAAATGTGGCTAAAATGTCTCCTCAACTGGTGCATTCGGCCGGTTTTAGGGGTTGCTTCTACTAAAGAGTATCTTGAAGTTGAATGCTTCCCGAATGCTATGTCTACCTCTGCTCTCTGCAGCGTTTTAAAGGCTGTAAAAGCATCTTGCATGCTCCCATTTTCTTTGGCTAATGGATAGTCAATTTCCATATTATCTGGTGTAAAACCCCGTAAGATAGTCAGATACTTTTTATCTGTTTCTGCATTCATAAATTGTTGATGCAAAGCAACTTCTGACTCTTTATCGAAAGCAAAAAGTAAGATACCGCTCGTCTTTCTATCTAGCCGGTGCACAGGACTCACATGTTTGCCTACCTGATCGCGTAGTAGCTGTAGTGCAAATTCTTTCGCATCTCTGGCAATTGATGACTGATGCACCAGCAAACCATGTGCCTTATTAATCGCAATTACATGTTCGTCCTGATAAATTACCTCCAGCATGCGGCGAAGATAAGGATATTTTTATTTTGAAAGACTGATTTCATTTCGAACAACAGCGATAATTAATGGTGAAAATATAGCCGTGAACAAGCGCCAAGCTATTTAAGGTGAAAAAATTTTATTGTTTAAAACGAGAAATTGGCTAGTTCAGCAATTAAGATGCAATCCCATAGCATTAAGTAAACATATTAAAGGCAAGCCGATAAGTGTTGCAATGCGCATCTACGATGTCCTTTATATCAGCAGAATACCCGCCACCCATACTTACCTGAACGGGAAGATTTTTTGTTTTGCAGGCTTCCAAAACAATCCTATCTCGCTCCTTACATCCCGCTTTTGTAAGCGACAACTTCCCTAGCTTATCTGTGGAAAGAACATCTACACCTGATAAGTAAAAAACAAAATCAGGGTTTGCCTCTGCAAAAGCCTTCTTTAGGTTAACTGTCAACGCATCCAAATAGGCTTCATCTTCAATATTGTCTGGCAAAGGGACATCCAAATTTGATTTTTCCTTCCGAAAGGGGAAATTTTTATCCCCATGCATGGAGAAAGTGTAAACCCTTGATTCCTTATTAAATATTTCTGCAGTACCGTTTCCCTGGTGAACATCTAAATCAACGATTAATATCCGTTTGCTTAAATCATTATTCAACAGGTAATTAGCGGTTATCGCCTGGTCATTTAATAAACAGAATCCCTCGCCCCAATTGCTTCCTGCATGGTGTGTTCCGCCCGCAACATTAAAAGCCACGCCTTCCCTCATCGCAAACTTAGCGCCATCAATTGTTCCCTGCGTTATTCTTAGTTCACGTTCAACTAACTCTGCGTTCAGCGGAAAACCAATCCGACGTTGTTCTTTTGGCGGCAAAGTTAACGTTTTTAGTTGCTGCCAATACATTTTATCATGCGTAAGCAGAATAATGTCTTCAGCTATTGGTTCTGGTTCAAATAAATTCTCAGGCTCAATTACACCTTCATGAAGCAGTTGCTCAGGAATTAGCTCATATTTCAGCATTGGAAAACGATGCCCTTCAGGAAGCGGATGGGCGTATATTGGATGCCAGGCAATCTTTATCATTTACTCAAAATCTCTTCAACGTGCTTTTCAATATTATTGCAAATTACGTCAACCGGGAGGTCGTTAGCATCCTCCCCGAAAGGATCTTCTATTTCTTCAGCTATTAACTCCAAACTCGCCAGCACATAAAGGATAAAGGGAACGATAAGGACCAAATAATAGCCCAAACTGAACACCCAACCTATTGGTATCGTCAGCACATAAATGAAGATAAACTTTTTTATAAATACACTGTAAGAGAACGGTATTGGCGTATTTTTTATGCGCTCGCATCCACCGCAGATATCTGTAAACTGATTTACATCATTGGTTAACACGATTAGTTGCTCCTGCGATATCAGGTTTTGCGATGTCAATTCGTAAAGCCGGGAAATCATACTGCTCGCGATTTGATTCGGAATGTGTTTTGTACCCTCAACTTCTATCAAAAAACTGTTCTTGCCGAAATATTTTTTCTCGCGTAGATGTTCCTTAAGTGCAAACGCATATTTCGGAATACCATATTCAAAAAAACGTGTATCGTTATCGGGCAGGTTTAGCGCCTTAATTTTCATGGCAAAATTTCTGCTCACATTTGTCAGCGCACCTAATAATTTTCGGCCATCCCACCACCTGTCGTAAGAGGTATTGGTACGAAAAACTAATAGCATTGAAATCACGAAACCAAGCAAACTGTGCATCATGCCAATATTGCTAACATAATCGCTTTTAGAGAGCTTGAAGACGTGTAATTCTAAAAAAGATATGAATGCCGAGAATATAGCAACGCTTAACATCAATGGCCATAACTTCCTAAAGGTATCTGCTTTATGAATATGAAATATGAAAGTGAACCAGTCTTTCGGGTTATAATTAATCATTCGTATTCGTAATAATTTTTTTGGTTAACTGCATTAAAATTCTCCCCACTTGATAAATATCCTCGAAAGAGTTGTATAACGGAACAGGACTCAATCTAATAACGTTCGGCTCACGCCAATCTCCGAGCACATGATTTTCCACTAAACCATCGAATATCAGCTTTCCTTTTTCCTTCGCAATGATTGATAATTGAGCTCCACGATCTGATGGATTGCCAGGCGTTATGATCTTGTATTGTGCTATCCCAATTTCCTTATTTACCTCATTAACAATAAACTCCAGGTAAGCAGTTAAACTAATACTCTTAGCTCTTAAAGGTTCGATAAACCCTGCCTCCCGAAAAATGCCAAGTGAAGCATGATATAAAGCCATAGGGATAACCTGCGAACAACTAATCTGCCAACCGTCAGCACCGCTTTCCGGTATAAATCCTTTCTCCATCAAAAAACGTTTGTCTTCTTTATATCCCCACCATCCAGCGAAACGATTCAACGATGTGTTATTAAAATGCTTCTCGTGCACAAAAATGCCACTTATACCACCAGGACCAGAATTTTGATATTTATACGAACACCAACAGGCGAAGTCTACACCCCAATCGTGAAGTTTTAACGGTACGTTGCCAGCTGCATGTGCTAAATCCCAGCCAACAATCGCTCCAACCTGGTGCCCTGCGTTTGTAATGGCCTCCATATTATACCATTGCCCGGTATAGTAATTAATTCCTCCAAAAAGGACTAACGCTATTTCATCACCTTGTTTTTCAATTTCAGCAATAATATCCTCGGTTGCCAACACATCACTACCTTCACGCGGGTACACTTCAATTATCGCTTCATTTGGATCAAGTCCATGGAATTTTACCTGACTCTCAATGGCATATTGGTCGGATGGGAATGCGCCACCTTCCATAATTATTTTGAAGCGTTTTCCGCTGGGTTTGTAAAAACTCACTAACAGCAAATGAAGATTAACTGTCAGGGTATTCATCGGACAAACCTCCATTGGATTGGCACCAACAATTGGCGCCATAAGCTCTTTCAATTCTTTGTGGTAAAACATCCAGGGTTCAGCGCCATCAAACCAACCTTCTACTGCATAATTCGCCCAATTATCTAGCTGCCTGTTTATAACCTCCTTTGCAACTTTAGGTTGTAACCCTAAAGAGTTGCCACATAAGTAGATAAATTCTTTATCTGCATGCTTTGGAAAAAGAAATCGGCCCCTAAAGCCTTTCAACTCGTCTGCCTCATCCAGTGCTTTTGCAAAACTTAAATTGTTTTCGAAATTCATTATTCAATATTACAAAAAAAGCAGGTATTGTTTCCAAACCTGCTTTTAAAAGAAGTTTAATATTCTAGAATTTCATGGTATCATGTTTTCCCATATCTGGTGTGTCACCCGTAACAACAGCCTTCAAAATGCTAAACAGCACCACAAATTTTGATGATGAAGAATCCCAATATTCAGCTTCATCTGGCGTTACCTTTATCAGAATCAATCTTGGGTCTTCCACCCCGTCAGGAAACCATGCCTTAACAAATGGCGAGAAATAAGATTCTTTCCTTACCTTATCATCAACAAGTTCTGCCTTTCCTTTAACCGTTAAATATGTATTTTTAGAAGGGTCGCTGTAGGCAAGCAATACATTGTTTTCTTTGGAAATTTCTTTCGATTTAAGCGAGTATTCATTTGTGAAAAACCAAATGCTTCCATCGTCTTCTATTTTTGCAGTACCCATTGGCCGGCTTCCAAGTTCATCACTTGAAGAAAAGGTCGTAAACATACAGGTACGTACGCTTTCAGCCATCTCTTTTAATATCGCTATGTTTTTTTCGTTTTTCATTTTTTTAAGTATTTGAATGAAAAACAGGAATGCGCCCGAAATGTTTGCTGAGGTTAAAGCTTATTTGGCTTGCTTACAAATTTATTACCCTTAACGTAAAATCTCCAGGGCAGTAAAGCGTGTTCTTTTGCATAGGCTATGCCAATTCTCGGCGCTGCCGTAATGTTTTCTGCAGGATAAGAAATGTTATGGTCTTCAATCCATATTTCGTCACCTGATAAGTCTTTCGCATTAAACGAGCGATCGATACCAAGTGCTTTCGCAGCAGAGCCTGGGCCAGACGAAATTGCTGGTTTCGATACCGGCATATTTCGCCGTTCTTCAATCAAGGCAATATTAATTAGTGGTTCTATAGCCCGTATCAGCACCGCATGTGGATCATCTCTTGAGGAGGTTACGACATTGAAAAGGTTATGCATGCCATAACAGAGATAAACATATGCAACACCGCCTTGTGCGTACATCGTCTCTGTACGGTTAGTTCTTCGCCCGCCGTACGCATGTGAAGCTTTGTCTTGAATTCCAAAGTAAGCTTCGGTTTCTACAATGATTCCAGCAGATACCGCTCCATCAATTTTTGTAAAAAGAACCTTCCCCAGTAAGTCTTTTGCTAAAAAAACAACATCATTATTTGAATAATATGCAGGAGATAATTTCAATTTTACTTGCTATTTTGGTTTAACAAGATTGACATAACTCGCTCTAAGTAAAGCTTATCTGTATCATCAAAATGATTCAAAAATTCGCTGTCCACATCTAAAACGCCTATAACCTCGTTATCGTTTATTATCGGCAATACAATCTCAGACCTTGATGCTGAAGCACACGCAATGTGGCCCGGGAAAGCATCTACATCGGGAACAATCAGGGTTGTTCTTTGCGCCCAGGATGTGCCACAAACACCTTTACCTTTTTTAATTCTTGTACATGCGACTGGTCCCTGGAACGGACCTAAAACAAGCTCATCACCTTTAACAAGATAAAAACCAACCCAAAACCACCGAAACTGTTCTTTCAATGCTGCCGCAACATTAGCCATGTTTGCAACAAAATCCGACTCACCATACAATAGTCCTTCAATTTGTGGAAGCAACGATTGGTACTGTGCTTCCTTACTCACTGATTGGTTTATAATTAAATCTTCTGCCATGCCACAAAGTTAAACATCAGAAACTGATTTTAAAGCCTGCGATAATTAATGACGCAAATCTGAATGATTAAGCCAGAATTGTGACCAATAACGACAAATTTTGAAGTGAAACTAACACTAATTTCATTAGTTTTGACTGAATTAACCCAATGAAGCATGATTGTAGCTTTAACCATAACAAAGTTTAGAAATAGAACTATTCCATTTGCGTTTATTGGAATGGCAATTTTACGTTTACCGCTTATGCTTAACAGGAACTGTCGCTTTTGGAAACTTATGGGGAGCGGAAAAAATGCCCAGGTTGATTTAGGGCCGGATTTTAAGCATTGGGCGATACTCACAACGTGGGATAATAAAGCTGATTGCGACCTGTTTTACCTAAAGTCATACGTATTAAAATGGTTTCGCTTTTTCGGATTTGAAGAATTCACAATCTTACTTAACCCTTTATCATCACACGGATTATGGGCTGGTAAGCAACCATTTACAGTTAAAGATAAAAAAAATGTTGACCCCAGGGTTGCGGTTATTACCCGTGCTGCTATCCGGTTTAAAAAATTGAAAGAGTTTCGTAGCAACATCAAAAGAGCGGCAATAGAGATGAGAAAATCAGAAGGCTATATCTTGTCAGCCGGCGTTGGTGAAAATCCGTTTCTGGATCAGGCAACATTCTCAATCTGGGAGAATATAGAAAGTATGAAGAATTATGCCTACAAATCAGTCGACCATTCTGACGTAATTAAGCTTACAAGGCAACGTAAATGGTATTCTGAGGAGTTATTTGCCAGGTTTGAAATAATCGAAAGCCATGGTACTTTAAACGGGCAAGCAATTTAAGCGCATACACAAACACCATAAACACATGAGAGTAATAGCAGAACTTCCACATCCTGAATGTAAAATATCTATTTTTTCTATGAACCAAAAATACATCGTAAAATTTGAGCAGGGTGTATTTGAGCAAAGTTATAAACTTGCCGAATTAGACCTTAGCGGAGGAGGTGTTAACGATGTATTCGAAATCCTCGACGAGGAGTTTATCGCGACTGTGGTTGAACGTTTTAAAACCATGCGCAGCGACTTCAACCTGGCTTACAAAAGGCATCAATACTAAAGTTAGAAACTATAACTATTTGATTTAAAGGTATTAATCTGTTCAGACAGAATTTTATTTTGCATATCAGATCATTTTTGACATCGAAACGTTGAGCTATATTAAGTTTTTAAATACTTAAATTATTTTAACTTATTGATAGTCAATTTAGTATTATTTCAATTAGAATATTATTTTGTTTGATTTTTTGCCAAATAAGTGACATTCTAGCTAAAGTTGACATATAAAAAAAGCCCCGGCGAATTATTGACCAAGGCTATTTTTATTAATTAGTAAAAGGCTTTACAAGTTAACGTTATATCATTGAAGATATAACAATATCATGAACCACCACCCGATACCAATTGTTAGAAAATTTTTCTACCGCATCTAGGTGCGTCTTGTCTTCCTGATATGCATTATGATCTGCAAGGTTTGCGAATGTTATCGTGAGGGCGTAAGTAAAAGAATTATCGGTAACAGGCCTAACTGGCGTAGCAGCTGCCAAGCCATAGTTGAGAGTCTTGATGTATTTAATCGGTTTTAATGCTTCGAAAAAATTAGCAAACGCTGCAATTTCAGTTTTAGTTAATTGGGGTTTTAGCCAGAACATTACGAAATGCTGTACCTGCCCAACTTCTACATTATCATATTCCATATTTGGGATTTTATTTTAAAGATAGTACGAATTTTGACAAAAAAAAAGGCGGTCATCATTGATAACCGCCTCAAATATTTAAAGAGTACTCTTTAGTTTTTTGGTTGTACTCGTCCGGATTTTCTGTCCTCGCCTCTACCGATTAAATAACCACCACCAGCTCCGGCCAAACCACCGATAATTGCACCACGGCCTTTTTTCTTATCGATTAATGCACCACCAACTGCACCTGCAGCAGCACCAATTACTGTACCTTTTGCAGCATCACTCCAACCTTTTTTCTTTGCAGTTGGTTGTGTACCGCCGTAAGAACTAGTTGTTCCGCCACCAGAGCTTGCATATGATCTAGATGATTTCGCTCCTGCTCTACGTGCAGCAGCTAATTCTGCTTGGCGTTGCGTTTCTGCAGCTTGTTCTTTTTTAACAATTTCTGCTTTCTTAAAACTGTCTAATCTCAGACTATCCTTAACAGCCTTAACTGCTAATTCTTTATCTGCTTGTTGTTGTTTAAGTGCCGCTTCTTCTTTTGCTTTATTGTTACAAGCAAACATTACTGAACTGAGTGCCAACACTACGAATATCTTTTTCATAACTTTTAATTTTATTAATTTTTCCTAGCTACCTAACCTCACTATGAAAATTCATTTGTGAATGATTTAGTTAATTACTGATACTTAAGAAAAAATAATGCCAAAATGTTTTAAATATTTAAAAAATCTTATTTTAAATCAGTAAACCAAAAGCCAATTTGTTCATCATCCTCAGTTATTTCGCTTGGTAGATCATCATTAATAGAAGGCTTTTTGTAGCTTCTAAACACCATCTCGCCAGTCTCGAAGGCGATTTTGTTCCTAAAAACGGGTCCTTCAAATGCAAAAGTGTGAAACTCGCCATTTTCACCACAAGGATCAATTACCGAAGGCAAACTGGCTATCAAATCGTTATCAATTACTTTTCCACAAAAAGATTTTAAATTGTATTGGGCACAAACAATGATGGTTTTATAGTTCAGGTTTAGAAATTGTTGGATAAGTTGTTTTGTGTCTTGTTGCCAAAGTGGGAAGATTGCCTCCAAACCAACATCCTTGAGTTTTGCTTCCCGATAGGCTCTTAAATCTTCGAGAAAAATATCCCCGAAAATTGAATGACTGATGCCTTCCTGCTTAAAAATTGAAAGGTGATGGTGCATTATTCGGTCGTAAGTATCCATATCTGGCATTTCCGGAAGCCTGATTTGATATAGCGGAATACCGATACTATTCGCCTGTTCGATAAGAAGCGATTCTCTTACCCCATGCATTGAAACACGATTATATTTTTCTGTTACCGTAGTAACAAGATACTTTATACTTATTGAAGGATCTTGCAAGGCATAATGTAGCGCCAGTGTGCTGTCTTTTCCGCCACTCCAATTAAAGATGCAAAGCTTTTTTTTAACCATTAACCAAAACGTGTAGCAGTTCAGTAATTCCATTTACCGCACCCTTTTCAATAGGAATTATGTTTTGATAGCGTCGAATATTCGGGATAACTGGATCAATTACATATTTCGGAACTGCTGCAGGAACAAAATCCAACAAGCCAGCCGCAGGATAAACGGCCAGCGATGTGCCTATCAAAACAAAAATGTCGGCCTTTTTACAGATTTCGGCAGCTAATTCAATCATTGGAACCGATTCACCAAACCATACAACGTGTGGCCGTAGTTGAGAACCCAACTCGCAGCATTCACCCATCTTGATTTCAGTTCCCTTTATCGGGTAGGTTAAATTTGGGTTTTTATCAGACTGTGATTTAGTTATGATGCCATGCAAATGGGTAACCCGTGTCGAACCTGCCCTTTCGTGCAAATCATCAATATTTTGAGTTATAATCTCAACATCGAAATGATTTTCAAATTCGGCAAGAATTTCATGTCCGCGATTTGGTTTTGCCGATAATACCTGTTCACGGCGTTCGTTATAAAACTGCTGTACCAATTCCGGGTTTCTTTCCCAGGCTTCAGGCGTAGCAACATCATGAATGTTATAACCTTCCCAAAGTCCGTCAGCATCACGAAAGGTTTTTAGGCCGCTCTCAGCACTTATGCCCGCTCCCGTTAGTACAACAATTTTTTTCATTATTTGAAAATTCCGATTTCTGAGTAGTTGATAAATTTGGATTTAATACGTTCATCACCTTCAAAAATTTCAGGATGAAACATACAAGCCAGTGCTTCAATACCATCAACCAAAGTACCAATACTAGGTTGGGTAAACATGTCGAAGTCGGCAATGTAAACCTGATTCGTTTTAACCGCATCTAAGCTTTCCCAACCCGCTTTGGAGGTTAGCAGACTCATTTCGTCGACACTTCTATTTATATCGAAGCCACAAGGCGCTATAACGATTACCTCAGGATTGTACTTCAAAATTTTATCCCAATGCGTTACAATAGAATCGCCAGCTGGGTTAGAGAGCATATCGACGCCTCCTGCGGCTGCAATCTGGAAAGGAATCCAGTGGCCGCAATTGTAAATTGGCTCAATCCATTCCATAAGCATAACCCTTTTTAAAGGTGCTTTATGTTTTCGGAGCGTATCTAAAATGGTGTCGGTTTTACTTTGAAGATTTGCGAGATATTCTAATGCAATTTCTTCCTTACCAATCGCTTTTGCTATCGTTATTGCGCAATCATAAACATCTTTCAGGTTATTTGGCGATAGAGGCACAAGCGTCGGTTGCTTGCTTAACTTCATCACAGCAGTTTCCGTACAAACGGTATCAATATTGCAAACCTCACAAATATCCTGGGTGAAAACGATATCGGGTGCTATGCTTTCCAGAAGCTCGTCATCTACCCAATATAAACTTTTTCCCTGTGCTTTTGATGCCGAAAAAATCCTGTCTATTTCTATGCTTGAGTAGTTTTTTCCTTCTAAAATACACCTTACTATTTTAGGCATGTTGGCAGCTTCTTTCGGGCACTCGAAGGTTACGCCGTGAAGATAATCCTGCAGGCCCATGTCATAAATCATTTTCGTGGCGGCAGGTAAAAAGGAAACAACTTTCATAGTGTAAGGATTTCTGTGTTATGGAATAGACAAGTTTTCAAGCTGACATTTAAATCAGCTCGTAGGTTAAGTTAAAAAAAATCCCCTTTTGAAATACATCAAAAGAGGATTATTATGGTTAGCTGATACTAAACTTTTTGAGTTTGCAATTTCAGCACAGGATATCTTGATTTCAATATTTCGAAAGCACCGAAAAGTAGTGCGCCGTAAATTAATGTTCCTTCAAGGAAACGAATTTCAAATGGAATCGCTTTTGCCAGTACAAGCCAGAAGCCGGCTAAATCTTGCGTATAAGCAGGGTTTTTAAACCAGATTGGAAAGTCGGTTACAATCCAGTGGATGAGCACAATTACCAGTGTAGAGGCTAAAAGATTAACAACATTAATGTTCTTTAGCATCAAACGGCCAACCAAAACCATTAAGGCGAAAGCCAAATAAACCCAATACCAGCCTTCATAAAGAAAACCGTTGCTATACTTGCTAAAAATCGTTGTCGACAAAATAAAATCGCTCAAAAACAAGCTCAAAAGCGGAAACGAGAATGCTTTTAGATTGTCTTTGAAGTAGGCACCTCCAAATAGAGCAACCGCCCCAATTGATGAAAAGTTAGCAAACTTTAGTTCGTCAGAATTGAAAGTTACCAGTAACCGGAAACCTGTTATTGCCAGTATCATTAATAATAAAATGAATGTACGTGGATTGAATTTTAAAT
This sequence comes from Pedobacter sp. AC464, assembly GCF_979253075.1. Lineage (NCBI taxonomy): Bacteria > Pseudomonadati > Bacteroidota > Sphingobacteriia > Sphingobacteriales > Sphingobacteriaceae > Pedobacter > Pedobacter sp. AC464. The sequence continues at coordinate 910,648 of NZ_CEEDBV010000001.1, read as the reverse complement.
GTGCCATTTTTATTGTATCAAATATTTGTTTAAAGCAGTAATTAATCGGCAGCTGCGGCCGGTATTATAAAATTTTAGTTAGAAGGTGTTCTGCCCTTTAGCGCAAAGTTAAATTTTATTAGCGGATATTAAAAGTTACACCCGTATTAAAGTTGAAACCTAAGCTATTGTAACCAATTATTTCACTATATTTTTCATTCAATATATTTTTAGCATCGAAAAATATTTTCACCCTTTTAGCTGCGATTGCATATTCAGCGTAAGCACCAAGTAACTTATATGCTGGCAAGGTATCAACCGTATAAGTGCTAAAATTTCCGTCTGTGCGGTTGCCAAAGTAGCGGTAGTTAGCACTCAAAAATAAATTTTCAGTGGCTTTCAAACCGGCAGTTAATCCGAATGTATGTTTCGGGCGGCGGAAAAGATAATCGGCAATTGCATTATCTACGAAGTTAAATTCATTTCCTTCAACATATGCGTAATATCCGTTAAAACTAAATTTACCTAATTTAACTGCCGGCTCAACCTCGAATCCTTTTGTTTTTTGATTTACCTGGTTTACATAACCTGCGGGATAAGCATAAATTATCGCATCTTTTAGGTCACGTTTGTAGCCAGCAACGCGTAAGGAAAACTTATCATCAGCAAAACTAAAATTAACTCCTGCCTCGTAATTTTGAGATTTTTCAGGCTTAAGTGCCAGGTTTGCGCCGAATTGCCCGAAAAGCATATTTAATGTAGGCACTTTAAATGCGGTAGATACGGTACCAAAAAGCTTAATTTCTTTGATAATATTGATGCTCGGTGTAATCGAGTAGGTGTAATTTTCGCCATATTGTTCGTGCTTATTGTAACGCCCGCCAACTTCTAAGTTGAAAATGCTTAAATCATGTAAAAACAATGAACTGTAGGCTGCAAAAATATTCGATTTTGGGTTGGAACCAGAAGCAGTGAGTTTCATCACACGATTATCAATCCCTACCAATAAATCGAGTTTATCGTTTAACTTCTGGTTGTAAAATAGGTCAACAATGTTCACTTTCCCCTGCGTAAAACTTGGAAAAGAACTATGCGCATCATTTGACGTACTTTCATAGCTGTAATTTAATGTTACTTTTCCTGTTCCAAATTCGTATTTAGCATTTGTACCTGCGGCTACATTTTTTAAAATCGAATAGTTACCAGCGTCGGTAAAAGCACCGCCGTCAAAACTATAATTTCCATAATAATACCTTACAAATGGACTAATTGACAGTTGGTTTGTAAGCTTGAGACCAAAATTTGCATTTAAGGCGCCTGTTCTAAAACCGTCCTTGTCAAACTCCGCAGTATTGCCAACAGGATTTGCAGCTTCAGAAATTCCGTCAGTTTTGTTTTGAGTGTAGTTCACATTATAGGTAAAGCCTTCAACCCCACCATTCAAGCCAATGGTTCCTTTGTAGGTGTTATAACTGCCGGCACTTGCAACACCATATATAGTATTGCCTTTTGGTCCGCCTTTTTTTGTGATGATATTTATAACGCCTGCAACAGCATCAGAACCGTAAATGGTCGACTGACCGCCACGCAGGATTTCGATTCTGTCTATCTGATCTATTGACAACAAACGTAAATCAAAAGCACCGCCATTTCCTGATGGATCATTCTGAACAATTCCGTCAATTAAAACTACCGCATATGCACTTCCTGCACCCCGGAAAAATACCGATTTGTTCAACCCCGGATTGCTGCTAGACCCCGCTACAATTATTCCGGCTTGTTCGCTAATTAAATCCGGAAGAGACTTTCCATGACTTCTTTCTAAAACTTCGCTGCTAATTATGGTAACAACTTTACCCGTTTGCGATTGTTTCTGGTCATTTTTCGTTGCCGTGATAACGACATCTTTTAGTTGCAAACTATCTTGCGCAGCAGCTAGTTGACAAACACTTAACTGAGCAAACCCTAGGCTTGCCGCAATTAAAATTCTTTTTTTGTTCATTTGATTGTGAGTTTTGCCCACAGCCAACAGATTAGGAAAGGAAATGAAAATACGAAAACGTTTAGTACCTCAATCCTAGCTTCAATCCCCGAAAGCTATGAAATTATTCGCTAAGGCAGGTCTTCTGACTTGCTCCCGGAATTTTCTGCCTTCCCGCCTTTTTTTAAAAACAGTGGCTTTAGATTGAAATACCGTTATGGAGCTTACAGCTGCGGGACAGTTGCAGAATTACACTGCATTCCCTTTTAATTCCGGTTGTAAAGCCGGAAACCAAAAGCGCTGCAAAAGTAGTAAAATTAAGTAAGATGTAAAATGGATGTTGTAAAATGGCTTTTGTACTACAAATAACTAACTTTAAGATAAAATTTTATTTATGAGATGGATATTTACATCAGCACTTTTTATAATGGGTTTAACTGCAAACGCACAAAAAGCAGATAGTGTTTTTTTGAAAAAATTGATGGAAGCTAAGCCTGAATTGTTCAGTTCTATACTAAACCATCCGGATAAAAATCAAGTTCAGGTGTTATATACACAGATAAATCGGTATGAAAAAAATAGGCCTACCTTCAAAACATACAGCTATAATTTAAATCCACACCATTATTTTTATCCCGCCAGTACGGTAAAACTCGCAGCCGTAATTTTTGCGTTGGAAAAAGTAAATGGTTTAAAGGCTAAGGGCTTAACGTCAAAAAGTACCATGCTAACAGACAGCGCATTTGCCGGACAAACAAAAGTAACAAAAGACACCTCCGCAGAGAATCACTTACCATCGATTGAACATTACATAAAAAAAATTCTTTTAACGAGTGATAATGATGCTTTCAACCGCCTTTATGAATTTGTAGGGCGTGCAGAATTGAATCGAAAGTTGAAAGCAAACGGTTTAAATGACAGCAGAATCTTGAATCGTTTAGCCATTGGCGATGCCGGGGAAGCAGCTAAACACACCAATCCAATAAATTTTTATAATGGCGACAAGCTGGTTTATAAACAACCGGCCCAATACGACCCAAAAGAATATTTGCTCCAATTAACTAACACGGTGATGGGAAAAGGTTATCTCGACAGTGCAGATAAATTAGTGAATAAACCTTTTAACCTGGAAGATAAAAATGCCTTTGCCATTAACGACCAGCAAAAACTTATTCAGAAACTTATTTTTCCAGAAGCTTTTCCCGCTCAGGAGCGGTATAAATTAACTGCTGAAGATTACAAACTCATTTACACTTATATGAGCAAATACCCAACAGAAAGTAAATATCCGAAGTATGACCCGAAAGCGTTTTGGCCAACTTATGCGAAAATGCTTTTTTATGGCCGCGAACAAAATTTAGAACCAGAACCAGGCATTCGGATTTTTAATAAATATGGCGATAGTTATGGCTTTATTATCGACAATTCTTATTTCGTAGATTTTGATAATGGAATTGAATTTTTCTTAACAGCGGTAGTACAAAGCAATGAAGACGGTATTTTTAATGATAACAAGTACGAATATGAAACGGTATGTTATCCCTTTATGAAAAATCTGGGCCGAACGATTTATGAATTTGAATTGTCGCGGGGCAGGAATAAGAAACCTGATTTAAGTAAATTCAAGATGGATTACCGCTAAACAAAAAAGTCACGATTTGCATCGTGACTTTTTAAAATATGATTACCGCCGAAGCGAAAATTTCTATTTTACTGCATCAATTACAGCTTTAAAAGCTTCCGGGTGATTCATTGCTAAATCAGCCAATACTTTACGGTTTAAACCGATTTCTTTTGAAGCAAGTTTACCAATTAATTGAGAGTAAGAAATACCGTGCTGACGAGCACCCGCATTAATACGTTGGATCCATAATCCGCGGAATTCTCTTTTCTTAACTTTACGGTCACGGTATGCATATTGCAAACCTTTTTCTACTGTGTTTTTAGCAACAGTATAAACCTTACTTCTTGCTCCCCAATAACCTTTCGCAAGGTTAAGGATTTTTTTTCTTCTTCTTCTCGAAGCTACTGCGTTTACCGAACGTGGCATGTTGTTGTTGTTTTTTGGCAAGCGGCGTTCCGTTTAACCGGAAACTTAAAGCCTGATACCTGGTGAATTAATAAATTACTTTCCGATACAAAGCATACGTTTAACGTTACCAGTATCTGCTGCTGTTACCATGCTAGCATTTCCAAGTGCACGTTTACGTTTAGTACTCATCTTTGTTAAGATGTGACTTTTGTATGCGTTGTTTCTTTTGATTTTACCTGTTCCAGTAAGCGAAAAACGCTTTTTAGCACTGGAATTGGTTTTCATTTTTGGCATAACCTGTTTTTTAATTTATAAACCTATTTTTATTTTTTTGCTACTTTAGGCGCAACTGTAAGGAACATACGTTTACCTTCTAACTTAGGTAACAATTCTACTTTTCCTACATCTTCCAAAGCCTGAGCAAATTTTAATAATAAAATTTCACCCTGTTCTTTGTAAACAATTGCTCTACCTTTAAAATGCACGTAAGCTCTAACCTTCTCACCGTTCTCTAAAAAACTCACTGCATGTTTTAGCTTAAACTGGAAATCGTGGTCGTTCGTGTTAGGACCGAAACGAATCTCCTTAATTACAGTTTGCTTTGCATTCGATTTTATCTCTTTCTGCTTTTTCTTTTGCTCGTAAACAAACTTACTGTAATCAATAATTCTACAAACCGGAGGCACTGCATTCGGCGAAATCTCTACCAAATCCAATTCCAGTTCATCAGCAAGTGCCAAAGCTTTAGCCAAAGGATAAATCCCCGGTTCAACATTATCGCCAGCCAAACGCACTTCAGGCGATTTAATGTACTGATTAATGTTATGTTCTGCTTCTTTTTTCTTAAAAGGCGGACGTGGTCCCCTGTTAAATCCTGGTCTTCCTAATGCCAAATTTGTATAAAATTAATTTTTATTTAAACTGTTATTTCTTTCAATAATAAGCCGCTGAATTCTTCCAACGTCATTTCGCCCAAATCTCCCTCACCGTGTTTTCTGATTGAAATTTTACCTTCAGCCATCTCTTTCTCACCAATGATGAGCATATATGGGATTTTTTTAACCTCCGCATCACGGATTTTCCGCCCGATTTTCTCATCACGAAAGTCAATCAGCCCGCGAATATCGGAATTATTTAGCTCATCTAAAACTTTTTTTGCATAATCTTCATATTTTTCTGAAATAGGAAGAATTATAAATTGCTCCGGACTTAACCATAGCGGGAAGTTTCCTGCACAATGTTCTATCAAAACAGCAACAAATCTTTCAAGCGAGCCAAACGGCGCACGGTGGATCATTACTGGTCTGTGTTTTAGGTTATCGCTACCGGTGTATTCCAGCTCAAACCGCTCGGGTAAATTGTAATCTACCTGAATGGTGCCTAATTGCCACTTTCTGCCAAGGGCATCTTTCACCATAAAATCTAACTTGGGGCCATAAAAAGCCGCCTCGCCATATTCCACGATGGTATTTAAGCCTTTCTCTGCAGCCGCTTCAACGATTGCGCTTTCTGCCAGTCTCCAGTTTTCATCAGACCCAATGTATTTCGACTTATTATCCGGATCTCTTAACGAAATTTGCGCAGTATAGTTTTCAAAACCTAAAGATTTAAACACATAAAGTACTAAATCAATAACTTTTTTAAATTCATCTTTCACTTGCTCCGGCATACAGAATAAGTGTGCATCATCTTGCGTAAAGCCACGCACACGGGTTAACCCATGTAATTCGCCACTTTGCTCGTAACGATAAACAGTACCAAACTCTGCAAAACGAACCGGCAAATCTTTGTAAGAGCGGGGTTTAAATTTATACATTTCACAGTGGTGCGGGCAGTTCATCGGTTTTAAAAAGAACTCCTCTCCCTCTTGCGGCGTTTTTATCGGCTGAAACGAATCTTTACCATACTTATCCCAGTGACCTGAAGTAACGTACAAATTTTTGTTTCCGATGTGAGGGGTAACCACCTGTTCGTACCCGGATTTAGATTGTGCCCTGGTTAAAAAGTTTACCAGACGCTCACGCAAAGCAGTCCCTTTCGGTAACCACATTGGTAACCCGGCACCCACTTTTTCCGAAAACATAAATAATTCAAGTTCCTTGCCTAATTTTCTATGGTCGCGTTTTTTTGCTTCCTCAATCATAGCAAGGTACTCAGTAAGTTCGCCAGCCTTCGGAAAAGTTACGCCATATATACGTGTTAACTGCTTTTTAGTTTCGTCTCCACGCCAGTAAGCGCCGGCAACATTCATCAGTTTTACTGCTTTTACAAAGCCTGTATTCGGAATATGCGGACCACGGCATAAATCGGTGAAAGCTCCCTGAGTATAAAAAGTGATCTTTCCATCTTCCAAGCCATCAATCAGGTCGAGTTTATACTCATCTCCCTTTTCGGTAAAATATTTTATCGCATCAGCTTTGCTTACATTTTCACGTGTGAAAGTTTCTTTTTGCTTAGCTAATTCGATCATTTTGGTTTCAATCGCCTTGAAATCATCCGACGAAAATTCTTTGTCGCCAAAATCTACGTCATAATAAAAGCCGGTTTCAATTGCTGGTCCGATGCCAAATTTTGTTCCCGGATAAAGTGCTTCCAGGGCTTCAGCCATTAAATGCGCTGATGAGTGCCAAAAGGTTGATTTGCCATCTGCATCATTCCAGGTTAACAATTTTACTGTTGAATCAGCCTCTATTGGGCGTGTTGAATCCCAAACCTGGCCGTTAACTTCGGCTGCTAAAACATTTCTTGCTAAGCCTTCGGAAATTGATAAGGCAATTTGATGGGCAGAGGTGCCCTTTTCGTACTGACGAACGGAGCCGTCAGGTAAAGTAATATTAATCATCTACAACTATGATTTTGTTCGTCGCTATTTTAAAGTTTCAGAACGGTTTAAAAAAATGGTTATTTCTAAATCACATACAAAGTGATTTTATTTTCTGCAAAGATGCGCTTTTTCATGCTTAAAAGCAAGTTTCAATAACCATTTTGGCAGCAATAGGCAGCTTCCGGAATACTGGTTCATCCTTTTACTAAAAATTTTTTCTGTAAATATTTGCGCACTGGTTTATCTACATAAAGCATTATTAAATAGGCAAAGGCAATAAGTAAGCACACAGAAATCGGGATAATCACTTTTAGCAAAGACATATCTGGTTTAACTACGGCCACATAAGTCAGGAATATCCAGATAAATGGATAGTGTGTCATGTAAAGTGGATAAGATAGCTCCCCCGATAGTTTACAAATTTTTTCGAAACGGGCCTCTAGTTTTGCGCCAGCACCCAGAGCAACCAGTACAGGAAAGTATACAAGCACAATTAGTGGTTCAGAAAGCCAATTGTATTTCTCATTAAATGGAACCAGGAAGGCAACGAGCAATAAAGCAGAAATGCCCAGAAAACCTAAACGATTTTTGATTATCCAGTTCGACCGGTAAACGAGCATACCCGCGAGAAAAGAATAGAGCACCCTTGCGCCACCATCCCAGAAGCTCGGTCCTCCCCAGCCGCCCATCAAATTAGTGGATTTAAATGCAACGAAACAAATTACAACAGCGGCAATTAACGTTATGGCTTGCAACACCTTCCTGTTTAACTTAAATAGAATGAGTATATAGAAAATATTGGCAATGTATTCCCAAAAAAGTGACCAGGCGGGTGCATTAAGGTTGAATAGGTTGAAGTAGCGCTCTGCCATAACCGGATAAGGTATTAAAAAAGCAGAGGCAAAAAACAGCAACGCCGTTTTTGTAAAGCCATAAACCGGGTAGAAATTACTAAAAGGATCGAAAAGGAATGTTAGTAAACCCAGAATCGAACCAATTATAACCAGCGGATGTAACCGTATAAGTCTTAATTTGATGAAAGAAAAAACACCTAGTTTTTCGGCTCTGTTATCATAAGCGTATGCAATTACAAAGCCCGATAAACAGAAGAAAAAATCTACGGCCAAATATCCATGCGCAATAAAATTTTTGCTATAATCGGTTATCGCTATCTCCATAAAATGATAAAATACCACCACAATGGCAGCCAAACCCCTTAACCCATCCAAAATTTCGAAATGTGCTTTGGTTTTTAAAACTTCTACTTTGTTCATTAATTCACCCGATACTTTTTATAATTTTCCCTTCAATGATAGATAAATTTAGTCGAACGGAACTGTTTTGTCGCGATTTTGTTAGAAAATTTGTGTTACCAGAACTCAATTTTACAAAAAAAAAGCCTGCTCAAAAAGAATGAACAGGCTTTAAAAATATCTAATACTAACTATCCGCCGAAGCCCCTAACCACTACACCACCTGCGCCACCGGGTCTGCCGTTGCCATTACCTCTGAAACGTTTCATCATGTTTTCCATTTTTGCTCTATATTCAGCTTCAGTAATTGGCGTTGCTTTTTTTGGAGCGGTAACATCTTTTGCACTTACCCCTCTATATTCTATACTTTTCGCTATGGTGTTATTTCCACGTCCTTCAATCGCCAAAACAGCGCCTTCGGTCCACATGTTTGGATTTGGCGAAAAATCGAAACCTAAATCTGTTGTGTACCAAATGTGGGTTTCTTCTGTTACATCTCTATCCATATCCAAAATTTTCATCTTTTTGGTCGATTTTACAATCGCTTCATGGCAGGTAAGGCCACAAATCTGCTTTGTGGCATCAGTTTTCACCACTTCAATTTTAGGTTGCACTACTGGTTTCGCCTTTGTGGTATCATTTGGATTTTGATTTCTTCCCATACCGCCGCCAAAGCCTAAACTACTAGTCGGATTAAGTTTTAAGCCACTTTGCATTACATAAGTTGTGTCACTTAAATCAAAAACCTCTACCAATTTCTTATCCGCGAAGGAGTAATAATATTCTCTGTTGCCACCGGCACCACCGAAACCCCTCATCATACGGCCCATGCCACCGCCGCCTCCACCTGCACCGTTACTATCTTCTGTTTCCTCAACGGGCATATAGCTCGCATTTGTAGCATTAAAAAGCAACTCAAAGTTGGATTTACTGCTCGATGGCATTCTAGCTGCCATTTGCTCTGGAATTTTTACACCACTTGCAGCCATCATTGCGGCAGGATCGATTGTGGTTTCGAATTGTATGGCTCCCGTGGTTTTCTTTTGCGCATTTGCTACAGATGCGATAGATAAAACCCCTAATAAAGCGAAAACTAATTTTTTCATTCTGTTTATAATTTGGTTTTTATTGTTGATGAAGCCGCCACGGTTTATTTAAATTATGATCATAAACCAAGATGGTATTATTGTTTAGATGCGAAACCTTAAGAAAGGTTTAACAAAGGTATTTTACATTTAACATCAAAGCTGTTAAAAAGTGTTAAATACTTCTAAATCAGCAGTAAAATTATTGTTAGTATTCAGTGCTTTCCAACCAGCCATTACATAAAACATCTGCAATGTGCATGGTTTTTATTGGAAGGTTGTTTTTATCGATATAGCCCTGAAGATGTAAAAGGCATGATAAATCTGTAGAAATAATATAATCTGCCTGCTGGGCAATCGCATGGTTAACTTTTTGCTCGGCCATTGCTGATGAAATCGCATCGAACTTTACCGCGAATGTGCCGCCGAAGCCGCAACACATATCGGTATCTTCCAGTTCGAGCATTTCCAAACCATGCACCTTAGATAGAAGCAGACGAGGTTCGTCTTTAATTTTGCATTCGCGAAGCGCACTACAAGAATCGTGGTACACCGCTTTGCCCTCCAGTTCGGCTCCGAAATAATCTTTCTTAGCAACGTTTACCAGAAAATCAGACAATTCCCAGATGTTGGATTGCAGATTCCTGCATTTATTATGCACGATGGTATTGGTAAACAAATCATTAAAACCACCTTTTACCATGCCCACGCACGAGGCCGATGGAGCAACTACGTAGGTGTTTTCGGTGAAATCGTTCAGGAATTTGGTACCCACTTCTTTCGCCTCGTCCCAATAGCCGGCATTGTAGGCTGGCTGTCCACAACATGTTTGTTTAGAGTTATAATCAACTTTACATCCTGATTTTTGAAGCAACCTCAAAGTGTTAAACGCGGTTTCGGGGTATAGCTGGTCTACAAAACAGGGAACAAACAATTCTACTTTCATCAACAAATATTCTTTAGGCTACAAACTTACAATTTTCGGGTTTCTTTGCGCTCTGTTTTTTTCAAGACCACTAAAAATACCAGACCAACTATAAAAAATGATGCCAAAGCAATAATTGATTGTCGCATATTGTGCGTAAGTCCTTCAATAAAAGCAAAGCTAAATAAGCCAATTACGATTGCCAGTTTTTCTGTAGCATCGTAAAAACTAAAGAATGATGCGGTATCATTTGTATTTTCCGGAATATGTTTCGAATAAGTTGAACGTGATAAGGATTGGATACCACCCATAATTAGACCTACAACAGCTGCTAGTGCATAAAACTGGTATGCATTTGTTATCGAATACCCATAAATGCAACATGCTATCCAAACGAGTACAACGATTATCAAGACGTTGATATTACCCAGTTTTTTGGCCAGAAGCGACATTAACCAGGCGCCTAAAATTGCCACCAGCTGTATGATTAGGATAACTGCAATCAAACTTCCCGATTCTAATTTCAACACCTTGGCGCCGAAGCCTGCAGCAGCCAACATAATGGTTTGCACGCCCATGGAATAGAAAAAGAAGGCAATCAGGTACGTTTTTAAGAACTTCATTTGTTTTAACTGATTCCAAACCTTGGCAAATTCTCCGAAGCTGCTTTTAATGATACTTTGCCCTTCAGACGCGGCATTTGGCACGTCTTTAGGCAAGGCTTTAAATGGAATTTGAGCGAAAAGGAACCACCAGATGCCGACCAGCAGAAAAGAAATCCGAGCAGGCAACGAGGGGTCCGTAATTCCAAAAATTGCCGGTTTTAGCACAAATACAAAGCAAATTAGTTGTAAGATAACACTACCTACGTAGCCATAAGAAAAACCTTGCGCACTTACTTTATCCTGATTGTCTGTTGATGCAATAATGGGAAGGTATGCGTTATTAAACATCACCCCTCCAACATAGCCCATGGCAGCGAGGACAAAACAAATAATTCCCGCTTCTAAAGTTTCAAGCTTGAAAAAGAATAAAGCCATACAGGCAAAGGAGCCAACGTAGGTAAACAATTTCATGAAAAACTTCTTTTTGCCTTTTGCATCGGCATAAGAAGATAGAATAGGCAATAAAACAACCATTATCAGGTAAGCAAATGCCAGTGCATAATTAGATAGAACGGTGTTTATAAATGTTTTGCCAAAAAACGTCACCTCATCGCCATGTGCCTTTGTGGTAGTTATCGCTACATAATAAACGGGAAAAATAGTTGAAGTAATTACTAAATTATAGGCAGAATTTGCCCAATCGAAGAAAGCCCAGGAACGGATGGTTTTTTTATTGTTTTTTTCTATCATTTGGTTCAATAGCGATAAGATGGTTGAGTGTTTTAAACTGTTAAGCGGCAAGCTGATAAATTAAGAATTGATTTTTTTTTAACGGTGTCATTATTGAATTGATCTGTTAAGCTTTCACCACTAAAAATCATGGACAGCTAAATAAAGGCTAAATATAATATTTCTTCCCGTCGGTTTTAATCTTGCCGGCATCTAATAATTCGCGGATTGAATCAATGCGATCGTTTTCAGAACCGATTCTTATTGTAGTTACCAAATCATCAAGGTTTAAAGGCTGTTGTTGTAGTAAGGAAATAACCTCAAATTCGATTTCATCGTTCATTTGCAGTTCATTTTCGGCTCTTTTTTCGGCAAGACAAACATCACATACGCCACATTTAGCAGCAGTGTTTTCATCGAAATAATTGAGCAGCTGTATACTACGGCATTTGTTGGATGTAGTGTAGGCCACCACAGCGTTAACCTGTTTAAGCAGGATTTCTTTCCGTAAACCTAAATATTTTACATCTAAATCAAAATGTTCCATATCAACTCTGGAGCGAACGTATTGCAGTTGCGGCTGGTCGGTTTGCTGAACGTATGTGAGCAATTCAATAGACTGGAGTTTGTTAAGAATTGCAACCACATCTTTAAAAGAGATGCCTAATTTTTTAGCTAAATCTGCTTCATCTATTTTGACAAACCCGTCGAATGCGCCGCCATGCGAACGAAGAATTGTTTTAATCACGCCATCATAAGCTTTGTTTTCAATCTGGAACCTGTAAACATCTTCATGACTCACAGTGAACATCAATCTCGATGGCAAGAAAACACTTTCAGAAAGCGTTATATAGCCATCGTGTTCCAAAAACTTTAGTGCCGATATTGTTTTCAAAACACTGATATTAAACCGCTTGCAAAAGTCGGCAATATCAAAAGTAAAGGTAAGCCCCTCGCCTGCTCCAAATGCCAGTTGAAAATAATTACCCAGATAATGATATACCTTTCTAATTTCATCTGCTGATGGGAAGCTGTTGACATACCTGGCTTCCAGGCTTAAAACATCCGATTTATTGGCGAGTAGCACTGCATAGCTTCTGTTTTCATCACGCCCGGCCCTTCCGGCCTCCTGATAATAGGCTTCCAGACTTTCTGGTAAATCCAAATGCACTACAAAGCGTACATCGGCTTTGTCAATGCCCATACCAAAGGCATTTGTAGCCACCATAATTCGTGTTTTATTTAGCTTCCAATCTTCTTGCTTTTGGAACCGAACCTCGCGTTCAAGGCCGGCATGGTAAAAATCTGCTTTGATTTGATTACGGTTTATAAAATTGGAAACCTCTGCAGTTTCCCTACGGTTGCGAACATAAACCAGGCCAGTCCCTTTTACGTTTCTGCAAATCTGAATTAGCTTTTTATATTTATCCTCCTGACCGGAAACAACATAGCTTAAGTTATCCCTGGCGAAACTTTTAACGAAAACTTCTGGATTTTTCATTTCAAGTTTTTCGACGATGTCTTTCCGCACAAATTCCGTCGCTGTGGCGGTTAAGGCAAGAACAGGTACGTTAGGAAGAATTTCCCGCAGTTTTGAAATTTGTTGATATGGCGGCCGAAAATCGTAGCCCCACTGGGAAATGCAATGGGCCTCGTCTACCGCTATCAGATTAACGTTCATATACGAAATTCTCACCCGAACGAGGTCAGATAGTAAGCGTTCTGGCGAAAGGTACAGGAATTTAATTTTTCCATAGATACAGTTATCCAATAAGATGTCGATTTCCCGTTTCCCCATCCCGGCATAAATCGCGATGGCTTCTATTCCTTTTGATTTTAAGTTTTCGACCTGATCCTTCATCAGTGCGATTAATGGCGAAACGACGATGCAAATGCCCTCCTTTACTAAAGCAGGAACCTGAAAACAAATTGATTTGCCACCACCTGTTGGCAACAATGCCAAACTATCCTTGCCCGCTAAAACCGACGCAATAATATCCTGTTGCAAGGGCCTGAAAGCCTGGTGTCCCCAATGTTTTTGTAAAATCTCTATTGCTGTCATAAATCGGCGGTACCAAAACTATAAAAAAGCTGTTGATATTGCTAAATTGCGCTATAATTAATCAAAAAATTGATGAAACAACTCTACTTTCTCGTTGCGCTTTTTACTATATTTTTAACTTCAAACGCCCAGGATAAGAAATGGGATGTTGAAAAATTTCAGGGAACGACTAAAAACTTCACTTTAAATACGGATGAAGGCACCTGGATGAATCTTGATGTAAGTCCTGACGGACAAGAAATCGTGTTTGATTTATTGGGTGATATTTATACCATGCCCATATCGGGCGGCCAGGCAAAAATAATAAGCGGCGGCATTGCTTACGATGTTCAGCCAAGATTTAGCCCTAATGGAAAATACATTTCTTATACCAGCGATAAAAGCGGTGGCGATAACATTTGGATAATGAATCGCGACGGATCTGGCAAAAAACAGGTTACCAAAGAAACCTTTAGGTTATTAAATAATGCTACCTGGATGCCAAATAGTGAATATATTGTTGCCCGGAAGCACTTTACGGCCGGGCGTTCGCTAGGCGCTGGCGAAATGTGGATGTATAACATAAACGGTGGAGATGGCGTTCAGTTAACGAAGCGAAAAAATGACCAACAAGATGCCGGAGAGCCAAATATATCGCCTGATGGAAGATATCTTTACTTTAGCGAAGATGTGAGTCCGGGGCCAAATTTTGAGTACAGCAAAGACCCAAATGGAACCATTTATGCCATACGCCAGTTGGACTTAACAACCGGGAAGTTAACAACTTTAATAAACGAGCAAGGTGGCGCATGTCGTCCGCAGGTTTCTCCAGATGGAAACCTGATAGCCTTTGTTAAGCGTGTAAGGTTAAAATCGACACTTTATGTTCAGAATATAAAAACGGGAGAAGAGTGGCCTGTTAATGAGGATTTATCGCATGACCAACAAGAAACATGGGCTATTTTTGGCGTTTACCCTAACTTCGCATGGACACCCGACAGCAAAAGTCTGGTTTTTTATGCGAAAGGAAAAATCAAAAAAACGGAGATTAGCACTTTAATAAATTCGGTTATACCATTTCAGGCAAATACAGTTCAAACCGTTCAGCAGGCGTTACATTTTGAACAGAACGTTTTCAGTAACGAATTTTCTACCAAAATGTTAAGACAATTAACCACATCGCCAGATGAAAAGACAATTGTTTTTAATGCGGCTGGTTTTCTTTATAAACAAGATTTGCCGAATGGAACGCCACAAAGATTAACGAATGGTTTGGATTTTGAATTTGAGCCAAACTTTAGCCCTGACGGGAAGTTTGTGATTTACACCACCTGGAGCGATGAACTTCGCGGAGCGATAAAACGTACGGACATAAAATCGGGCAAAACCATTACTTTGAGTGATGAAAGGGGCTTTTATTATGCTCCGCAATATTCTACCAAAGGCGATAAAATCGTTTTTAGAAAAGGAAGCGGAAACGACGTGCTAGGCTACAATTATGGCCGTGGTACAGGTATTTTTATCATGCCTGCCGGTGGCGGTCCTAAAACGCTCGTATCTGAAAACGGAATTAAGCCATCGTTTAACAATACAGATACCCGAATTTATTTCCAGGGTTATGCCGATGGAAAGAAAGCATTAAAAAGTATAGATTTGAATGGCGCAAATGAGCGGACGCATTTCACGTCTCAATATGCGAACCAGTTTGTAGTTAGCCCTGATAATAAGTGGCTTGCTTTTAACGAACTCTTCAACGTTTACATTACGCCAATGATAAATGTTGGAACAGCGCAAGATGCATCAGCTGGAAACAAGGCAATTCCTGTTGCAAAAGTAACTACAGATGGCGGAACTTATATGCAATGGAGTTTTGATAGCAAAAACTTACACTGGACTTTAGGCCCAAAATACTTCACCATTGATGTAAATAACGCTTTCAATTTTGACGGCTCTACCCCTAAAACACAGGCAACTTCTGTCGATATCAACTTAACTTTGAAAGGTGATGCCCCAACGGGAATTGTAGCCCTTAAGGGTGCGAGAATTATTTCGATGAAGGGAGATGAAGTGATTGAAAATGGAACAATTCTGACCGATGGCAACAAAATTACGGCGATTGGAAAAGCAGATGCTGTTAGCATTCCGGCGAATGCCAAAGTTATTGATGTAAACGGCAAAACGATTATGCCGGGAATAATTGATGTTCATGCGCATTTACGCACCAGTCCGGATGGTATTTCGCCCCAAAGCGACTGGAGTTACATGGCCAATCTGGCTTTTGGGGTTACAACCGCACACGATCCATCAAGCAATACAGAAATGGTTTTTAGCCAGAGTGAAATGCTAAAAGCCGGAAGAATGGTTGGTCCAAGGGTTTACTCTACCGGATCGATTTTATATGGTGCCGATGGCGATTTTAAAGTGGTGATAAATAGTTTGGATGACGCTCTGGCAAACCTTAAACGCCTGAAAGCGGTGGGTGCGTTTTCAGTTAAATCTTACAACCAACCAAGACGCGAGCAACGCCAGCAAATTTTAGAAGCTGCCCGCCAGTTAAAAATGGAAGTTGTACCAGAGGGTGGGTCAACGTTTTTTCATAATATGAACATGCTGGTGGACGGGCACACAGGCATAGAGCACAGCATCCCCGTTTTGCCGGTGTATAAAGATGTTACAACGCTGTGGAACAATACCACTGTTGGTTACACGCCAACATTAATTGTTGCATACGGTGGCCAATGGGGCGAAAATTACTGGTATGACAGAACCAACGTTTGGGAGAACGAAAAATTAATGACCTATACGCCGCGTTCAATAATAGATGCGAGAGCAAGACGAAGAACAACCTCTGAATATAGCGATTACAACCATATTGATATTGCGAAAGCAACCAAACAGATTGCTGATGGCGGTACAAAAGTAAATCTCGGTGCGCATGGTCAAATTCAAGGTTTAGGTGCGCATTGGGAACTCTGGATGTTTGTTCAGGGTGGTTTCTCTCCTTTGCAAGCCATCAGAAACGCGACCTTAAACGGTGCGTATTACTTAGGGATGGAGAAAGAAATCGGTTCGTTAGAAGTTGGAAAATTAGCGGATTTAGTCGTTATGGATGCCAATCCTTTGGATGATATCAGAAACTCTGAAAAGATTAAATACGTGATGATTAATGGGCGTTTGTACGACAGTGCTACAATGAACGAAGTTGGGACGAGAGAAAAACTGCGTGGAAAATTATGGTTCGAAAATGCCAGGGGAAATGGGTTCATCGTGCCAAATGGCGAATCAGAAACCTGGACTTTTACAGTTCCGCATTGCGACTAAGCGACTTTTGAAACAGGGAATTTAAGGTAACCTAGTTTTTGGACTATGTGTTTCTTAAATTCCCTAAATGATATGTTCGTTAATTAGCAG
This sequence comes from Pedobacter sp. AC464, assembly GCF_979253075.1. Lineage (NCBI taxonomy): Bacteria > Pseudomonadati > Bacteroidota > Sphingobacteriia > Sphingobacteriales > Sphingobacteriaceae > Pedobacter > Pedobacter sp. AC464. The sequence goes on along the minus strand of NZ_CEEDBV010000001.1, from coordinate 893,783 downwards.
AACACTGATTAAAGCACCAATAAACCAAATTCCCTCAAAGTATTAATTGGTTTTGAATACCAAAACAATTCGAAATTCTCCATTTCAATTTCAAAATCTGCTTTAACCTCAGCAAAAGTAAAAACGCCTGGGTTCGAAATATGAATTTTGTTCAAAATGGAAATCAACCATTCGCCCTCTTTTTTATTCGTTTGAATTGTAAACGTTTCCCGCTTATCATGAAAGGTTAGCGAAGCGATTTCCCAGGTACTGCCTTTTTTAGCCTTTGTAAAGTATTCGGCCGATGGCTTTCCTCCTATCCAAACTACTTTTGCTGTTGGCTTTGTATTAAAATGAGCTACATCGTTCAAAGCCTTTTCAATAAAATCGCCAGCGATTCTGGTTCTCGGAATCTTGAAATCAAACCAATCCTGCAGTTCGTAATCGAAACATACACCATGCATAAAATTGAAAAGAGATTTCTTCAACCCGTAACTAAATTTATTGTGGTCGATGCCGGTTTTATCGATATAATTGATGTCGTTATTGGCAAAAGTGCCTACAGTTTCAGTTTCTTTAACAACGCCAAACCTTTCCGGGTACATACCCACCGGACTATGAGCCGTCATGGCAAACTGATGCCAAAACCCAGACTGTAAAACACCGGCTTCAAACAATTGCCGAACCATTTCCAGGCTATCTACGGTTTCCTGCACGGTTTGGGTAGGATAACCGTACATTAAATAAGCATGCACCATAATGCCGGCGGCTGTAAAATTGCGGGTTACTTTAGCTACCTGCTCAACGGTAACGCCTTTATCGATTAACTGCAGTAATCTATCAGATGCAACTTCTAATCCACCGGAAACTGCGATACAGCCCGATGCTTTTAAAAGCAAACATAAATCTGCAGTAAAGCTTTTTTCGAAACGAATATTCGTCCACCAGGTTACCGCTAAGTTTCTGCGAATAATTTCCAGGGCAACCTCACGCATTAACGCTGGCGGTGCGGCTTCATCCACAAAATGAAAACCATGTTGACCGGTTTTGCTATACAAATCCTCTATTCGATCGACAATTTGGCTAGCTTGAACGGGCTCGTAAACCTTAATATAGTCTAGCGATATATCGCAAAAAGTACATTTTCCCCAATAACATCCATGTGCCATCGTGAGTTTATTCCACCGCCCATCGCTCCACAATCTATGCATTGGATTCACAATTTCAATTACTGAAATGTATTTATCCAACAGTAAGCCACTGTAATCGGGTGTTCCAACATCTGCCTGTTTATAATCTTTTCTGAACGAGTCGTTTTTGTAAACAACCTGATCATTTTCCAGCAAGAACGTGCGTTTATACATCTGCATCTCAGGCGGCACATTGCCCCTAACGTTGTTTATAAGGAGTTCAATTGGCAGTTCACCATCATCCAAAGTAATAAAATCGAAAAATTCGAAAACTCGTTTATCAGAAAGTGAGCGTAACTCGGTGTTCGGGAAGCCACCACCCATCGAGATTTTAATTTCGGGGAAATTGGCTTTTACCCATTGCGCACAACGAAAGGCACTGTATAAGTTGCCGGGAAAAGGTACTGAAATCAAAAATAACCTGGGTTGGAGTAGCTTTATTTTTTCGGCTAGTATCGAAATCAGAATCTTATCAATATAAGTCGGCTCTTTTTGCAAGGCAGCATATAACTCATCGAAAGCGTTAGCGCTTCTGCCAAGGCGTTCAGCATATCGGCTAAAACCAAAGTTTTCGTCAATACATTCTACAATATAATCAGAAATGTCTTCAAGATAAAGCGTTGCCAGATGTTTAGCTTTATCTTGCGTCCCCATTGCACCGAAAGCCCAATCTAATTCTTCCAGTTGAGAAAACCGGGCGGCCTGTGGCAGAAAATCATCTCCACAAATCTGCAGCGCCAATGTTGGATTCTTGCCTTGCAAAAATGCAATTACCGCATCAATGGTTTTTAGGTATTCATCTTTTAATGCCAGAATTCTTTTTGCATTATCGCTGATTGGGTGCTGATGGTCTACCGCGAATAAATCGTTTAAGCCTCTTTTGGAAAACAATTCCAGAATCACCTCAATCCCTAAATCGGCCTGTGTCGACGAAATTTCTTTAGTATTCAAAAAACCTTTTATATACGCGGTAGCCGGATACGGTGTATTCAGTTGCGTAAATGGCGGCGTAATGGCAAAAATTTCGGTTGTCAAAAGGAATTATTATTTACTGCAAAAGTAAGGGAATTTTAACACTTATTGATTTATTAAGTTTTTCAGCGGTCATTTTTCGTTATCAAAACCCAAATCAATTAAACGAAAATTACGGCAGCAAACTGAGCCATCAATGGCTCAAAATAAGCATAAGAAAAAGATTTGGTTCCCATTATCAATAACCTTGTAAACTAAAACAGCACAAAAAACGTTTTTAGCTTACATTAACACCTTTTGCAACCTCAATGAGAGTTTTTAATTTTTTTATGCTGATGCTTTTTGTGCAAATAAGTTTTGCTCAAAAAACGTTCTTATTTCCTAAGGTGAAGTCATCGGGTAGTTCGGTTGAACAACTCACGCCAAACAGCTGGTCGGTAATTGAAATGGCTAATGGAGATTTGAATCAAGATGGTATCGACGATTTAGCGGTAATCTTCGAATCGGATAAAGTTACCGATGAAACCAGAACCTATGGCGATAACAATTCTGACATCATCAAAGAAACTCAAAAACCCCGCATCCTGGCCATCTATTTTAAAGATAAAGCGACCGGAAGTTATCGTTTGTCGACCCAAAACAATGATTTCATTCTTCGTTCGGAAGAAGGAGGAAAACTCGGCGACCCACTTAATCGAATTGGAATTAAAGACCAGCAACTGTATTTACGCTTTCAAGGCGGCGCAGAATGGCGCTGGGAACTGGGTTACACCTTTAAATTTGAGCAAAAAGACTGGTTTCTTACCAGCGCAATAAATTTATACTTCAACCAAAACACCGGCGACATGACCGAACGTGTTTATGATTTTAAAACGCGGGAATTATTCACCACTGTTGGTAACCTACATCGCAGAGACGTGGCCAACAGCAAAACAAGCGAAGTGCTTTACTTTTCTCAATTAAGAACATTTAAAACCTTTAAAAAACCGTGGGCATGGGAAATTATGCCCAATGTTTACTTATAAGGCTTGCGAGCGATTTTTAAAAAATGGATCCGAAGTTATATTAGATGTTTTGGGCAATAACAAAACCACTTGCCCACGCCCATTGGAAATTATAACCGCCAAGCCAACCTGTAACATCTAAACATTCGCCACCAAAAAACAGGTTTGGAATTTTTTTGCACGCTAAAGTTTTCGAAGAAATTTCGCTGGTATCGATGCCACCACGCATCACTTCGGCTTTGTCGTAACCCTTATCTCCCGCAGGTTTAACCTTAAATTCGTGTATGGTTTGGGCTATTAGCTGAATTTCGGAACCTGTTAAAGCTGCAACAGGCTTTGTTAAAGGCAAAAATTTACCCAAGGCATCGGTAAACTTTTTGGTATAAAATCGATTCAGCAAAGTCGATAACAAGGTTTTTCCATTAAGTTTCCGCTCATCATATAACAATAAGGCAATATTTTGATTGGGCAATAGATTAAGATTTATGAGTTCGCCACGTCGCCAAAAGGATGAAATTTGTAAAATTGCCGGTCCGCTTAAACCCCAATGCGTGAACAAAATATTTTCTTCGAAAGAAATTTCATCATTGCTCACCTCGCAAAAAACAGAATTGCCCGACAATTGCGCAAACCACTCTTCATCTTTACCGGTGATGGTTAACGGAACTAATGCAGGTGCGGTTTCAACAATCTTCAGGTTGTGTTTCCGGGCAAAGCGCAACGCAAAATCTGTAGCACCCATTTTTGGAATTGGCAGTCCTCCGGTAGCAATAACTACCTTTTGAGTTGATAAGAGAATCTCCTTACCATTCTTTTCATAATGCACATTAAAACCATTAGGTAGTACCTCAATATCTTTAACCGCAGCATTACACCTAATTTCCTGCCCAAAATCGGCACAAAGTGAAGTAAACATTTGAACTACATCTTTTGCGTTTTTTTCATCAGGAAATAGTTGTCCCAATGTTTTCTCCCTACCCTGAATTCCGTAGGTTTCAAAAAAATTAACGGTATCATCAACCGTCCATTGTGTGAAAGAAGATTTGATGAAATGAGGATTTTCTGAGATAAACTGCTCTGCAGATGCGAATTGGTTGGTATAATTGCAGCGACCGCCACCAGAAATCAGGATTTTAGCACCCGGTTTTTCGTTTTTCTCGAGCAATATCACCTTCTTTCCCAAATAGCCGGCCTGCACCGCACACATCAATCCACAAGCGCCTGCACCAATAATTATTGCATCAGCATTCATCAATAAATTTTTTTATGGTTACTTTTGCACAAAAGTAGCATTATTTTCAAGCGCATGGCAAAACAGATTAGCGAATTAAAATTGGGTATTTTAGGTGGCGGACAATTAGGCAGAATGCTTATTCAACAAGCCATAAATTATAATGTAACGTCGCTGGTTTTAGACCCTGACCCTGATGCTCCTTGCAAACACATTGCGAACTATTTTGAAAATGGTTCCATAACTGATTTCGATACAGTATATAACTTCGGTAAAAAGGCTGATATCATTACAATTGAAATCGAGAAAGTAAACATTGAAGCCCTTGAACAGTTGGAAAAAGAAGGTAAACAGGTGTTTCCTCAATCGAGGGTAATTCGCTTAATTCAGGATAAAGGCGTTCAAAAACAGTTTTTTAAAGAAAATGACATTCCAACTTCCCCTTTTCAAATTGTAAATACCAGGGAAGACATGGAGAACAGCCATATTCCATTTCCCTACATTCTAAAACTTAGAAAAGATGGTTATGATGGAAAAGGCGTGATGAAAATTAATAGCGCAGCCGATTTAGACAAGGCTTTTGATGCGCCTTGCATTATTGAGAAGCTCGTTGATTTGGAAAAAGAAGTGGCTGTTATTGTTGCCCGGAACGCTAATGGCGACATGAAAACTTTCCCTATGGTAGAAATGGAATTTAACCCGGAAGCAAACCTTGTGGAGTTTTTGATTTCTCCATCAACATTTGCAGAAAGTTTACAGCAAAAGGCAGAAAACATTGCTAAGAATATTGCTTCAGCAATGAACATTACCGGCATTTTAGCTGTCGAAATGTTTGTGTGCCGCGATGGAGAATTATTGGTGAATGAGGTTGCCCCCCGCCCACATAATAGCGGCCACCAAACTATTGAGGGAAATTACGTTTCACAGTTTGAACAGCATTTACGTGCTATATATAATCTGCCTTTGGGCGATACCAGTAGCATTACAAATGCCATAATGATTAATTTACTGGGTGAAAAGGGTGCTGAAGGTGTTGCCAGATATGAGAACCTGGAGAAAATACTAGCAATTGACGGTGTGTTCGTTCATCTTTACGGTAAAAAATACACCAAACCTTTCCGCAAAATGGGTCACGTAACCGTTGTGGATATCGACAGAGAAAAGGCCATTGAGAAAGCAAGGTATGTACAGAATACCTTAAGAGTAACGGCGTAAATATTAATAACTAATTAACCAGGGGTAAAAACCGTAATTAAAATATTTAAAATGAGTGCGAAAGTTGGAATAATTATGGGCAGCAAATCTGATTTGCCCGTTATGCAAGATGCTGCAGATGTGCTGAAAGATTTTGGAATCGACTATGAAATAACTGTAGTTTCTGCACACAGAACGCCTGAACGCATGTTCACCTATGCAAAGGAGGCTCATAAAAAAGGCCTTAAAGTAATTATTGCGGGCGCTGGTGGCGCAGCGCATTTACCCGGTATGGTGGCATCAATTACTACGCTGCCTGTAATCGGCGTGCCCGTAAAATCATCGAACTCAATTGATGGCTGGGATAGCATTTTGTCGATTTTACAAATGCCAAACGGTATACCCGTGGCAACTGTTGCTTTAAATGCCGCCAAAAATGCCGGCTTACTGGCTGCCCAGATTTTAGCTACCGCAGACGATGCTTTAACTATTAAAATGCAAGCTTACAAAGATGAGTTGCGAAGAAAAGTTGAAGAAAGTGCTGATGAAATGAATAAACTATAGAGATTCTTTTAAGCTTGTCGTAATAAAAACCATTGCGACAAGCTCAACATTGCAGTTTTAATTTAAACTTGGATCGATAGGAAAATTGCTTACATGAGCATATTTGGGACCAAGGTTTACGATTACATCCCGCCACAGCTTTTCTTCGTCATTACCAAATATGATATCGGGATCAGAAATATCGCTCACCATCCACGCATTTTGCTCGAGTTCGCTAGCAAGTTGGCCATCATCCCAGCCAGAATATCCCATAAAAAACTTAACTTCAGTATCCTCTATTGCATTGGTATTGATTAAAATTTTCAGCGTTTCAAAGTTGCCGCCCCAATATAATCCATTTCCTATCGGTTCGCCATTTTGCAGTTTGTCGAAAGCCCTGTGAATAAAATGCAAGGTATCAGCCGCTACCGGGCCTCCAAAATATATGTAGTTTTGGGCATCCCATAAGTCCTGAATAACATCTTTTAAAATCAGGTTTTCTACCTGATTTAATATATAGCCAACAGAACCTTCATTGCTATGTTCAGTTAACAAAACTACCGACCGCTTAAAATTTGGGTCGGCCATAAATGGCTCTGAAATAAGTAAACGCCCTGTTTTCGGTTTTATATTGTTTAGCATGGCAATATTGGTTTGTAGCACCGTAAAAGATGCCTATTTTTGTTTTATGCAAGTTACAAACGAATTTCTACAAAACCTGCGCCAAGATTACAAAAGCGCCACCTTAGATGAATCTGACGTAGATAACAATCCTATTACCCAATTTATAAAGTGGTTTGACCACGCCATAGAAGCCCAGGTTTACGAGCCAAATGTGATGACATTGGCAACTGCAGATAAAGCCGGAAGGCCAGATGCCAGAATTGTGCTGTTAAAAGGTGTTGATGAGAACGGGTTTCGATTCTTCACAAACTATTTAAGCGCAAAAGGCAAAGAGTTAAAACGGAATCCTTATGCTGCTTTAGTTTTTTTCTGGCCCGACTTGGAACGTCAGGTTAGAGTAGAAGGTATCGTGGAGAAGTTAGACAAAGAGACTTCACAAGAATATTTTCTTACCCGCCCTGTTGCAAGCCAGATTGGTGCAGTTGCATCTCCGCAAAGCCAGATAATCCCCGACAGAAAATTTTTGGAAGAGAAGTTTGAAGATTTAAAATTGAAAAGCGAAGGTAAATCCATCCCGAAACCCGCACATTGGGGTGGTTATTTGGTAAAACCAACAAGAATCGAATTTTGGCAGGGACGAAGAAGTAGACTCCATGATAGAATTAACTTTGAACTGGTTAAAGGCAACTGGGTTAAAACACGACTGGCGCCTTAAACCTATGTAAAACAAAAATAGAGATACGCCATCCAGCCATATCTCTATCTTAAACTATTCATTAATTAACTTTTTCAGTAGGTAGTGTTTCTTTCTTCTATGCTTTTCGCATAATTTAAAGAGCAGAAATTTGTTGTGCTGAAAATTTTCGATTCCTAATTAAATATTAACAAATAACCAGACAACAGCGTATCTGGTTATTTGTGGAATTGATTTAGGGATTATCTGGCACTTACATATTTTAGCACAAGACTCATTTGTCTTGGTGTAGTAGTTTGATTCCAGTCAAAGTTCAACGTAAAGGTCTTTGTAGCCGGGTCATAATTGTTTGGCAACCCTGCCCTATTCGCCAATGTTGCATTTGTTAAACAAGACATCGTAACTGCATTAGTAGTTGGGTTTATTGTAGCAACTGTATTGTCGATACCTGCGATACCGCCACCACCAAACCATTTCATGTTACTAACAATTACTGAGTTTGCGCCGTTGGTAATCATAGTAATATTAGGATTTCCCACCTGGGTACCATTCAAGGTACTTGGATTTTCAACAACGCCCACAGCCGTGTACCTGGTAACTTGTCCGGATACAATTTGATATACGCCATCCCACTGATTTTTCGCAGAAAAGATAAAAACGCCTGTTCCATAATTACCGCTAACGATGCCATTTGAGCTTGATGTTATCTGAATACCAAGCGCATAAGTAAGGGCAAAATTAAACGATGAAGCTTTAACTTTAACGATAAAGTTTGCCTTTTTTTGCCCTTTAAGAATAGTAACCGTATTGCTCGGTATTGTATAAAGATTTGTTGGCAATGCAGTATACGTAGTACTAGTGGCAGCTACAGCTGCATTATTTATTGCTACCTGTACCGTTACATCGGCAGGTGCGCCGTTTACGCCAGTGTAATTTATTACGATAGGCACATCAACTTCAGCAGCTGCGTCGAATGATTTTGTAACGGTAGTATAAGTAACAGCAGTTGCCCCGGCCGTACGTGTAGGCGGCAAATCTCCAAGCTCTACAATACCACTTTCGCCGCCGTTTCCGTTATCTGTGAACATGTTGTCTTCCTTAACGCAGGAGGTAAACAGGCAAATGCCGAGCGCCATTATTACCGAATATAATTTTAAATGAGTCTTCATCTCTTATCTATTTATGTATTAATTATTATCCCAGAAAATTTTGCTTGTCCAAATACTGATGGTCGAAGCGGCCGGAACGTTTGGATTTAAGTTGTATTCTGAAGTTGGGTATAAGTTTCTAACCGGCAGTCTGTCAGCAGTAGGTGCTACCGACTCGGTTGAGGCAAACGTAGTCGTAGCAGCAGTACCAGAAACCCGAGGGTATCCTGTTCTTTTATACTCTTGCCAAGCTTCATAACCATCAATAAAATTAAGGGCGATGTATTTTTGAGTTATGATAGCTTCCAATCTTTGCGCATCAGTAGCTGCCAAGCTATAGTTTACCAGGAAACTTGTTGGGTTGGCCGTTTTATAAGTATTTAAATAGGTTGTAAGTACAGAAGCATCGGATGAGGCTGTAGATGCGCCGGTTTTATTTAAATAATTGTAAGATGCTTTTATGCCATTCTCAAAATTTTCAAGGGCACTACCTGCCAAAGGACGACCATTAAGCGCAGCTTCAGCTAACATGAAATAGGTTTCTGACGCTGGAAAAATTAACTGACCCATCACTCTGCTTTTAATTAAGCCTTTCGCTTCTGTAGATGCTAAACCAACTCCTGTACCTACGTACCAGTTTGGTGCACCAGAATTTGGATTATTTGGAGCACCGAGTTGTCCACGTGGCGTTGTACCTGCAGCAAAAAGTCTGTAGGTTAAAGCGCCTCTACCCGCATCATTTAACTTCGCACCGTTATAGAAAGAGTACATCCAGGTAGATGGGATATAACTATTTCCTGTGGTTGTTCCTGTATAAGATGATTGGTAAGCATCCCAAATTGGGTTTTGACGTGCACTTGTACTAACGTAACCAGGCTGAATAACGACATCATCAAGCAAAAAGCCTTCAGAAGAAAATGTGCCAAAAGCTGTATTTACAAATGATGCTAAAGGGCCTGTTTGGGCTCTTGTTAAAATACGCAGTTTTATATTGTTAGCAAACTGAATCCATTTGGTAACGTTACCACCAAACATAATATCAGCATTGTTAACGGTTAGCTTCGTTACAGTTGAAGACGCAGCGTTTGCTTTTAAAATAGTGATTGCTGCATCAATCTCCTTTACCAAAGCCTGGTAAACATCAGTTTGATTGTCGTAACGTGGTGTCAGATTATCTGCTCCGGTTAACCCTTCCGAATAAGGAACATTTCCATACTCATCTACCAACAATTGATAGTAATACGATTTAAGAATACGGGCTACACCATTGTACAAGGCATATTGTTGAACGCCGGTACTTGTATTAATAATGTATTGGATACTTCTCAAATCGGAAAAAGCCGCAGTGAACAGTCCGGTATTAGCGCCACTATCAAAATTATAAGTGATTGTTGTGCTTCCTACAAATGAGAAGCCGCCACCATTTGCAATGTAGCCTGCTATTCTACCTCCATAATTAAAATACGTTATGTAATTGCTAGACATGTTGTTTAATAAAGCAGGCAGTACTAATTGTGGCGTAGATGAAGTTGCCGAGTTAGGATTTTCGTTAATATCCAGGTATCCCTTTTTACACCCGGAGAATCCCAGTATTAAAACCAGAAAAATTGATGTTATGCTTAAATATTTTTTCATAATTAGTTGTATTAAAATGTTAATGAAACAGTACCACCAAAATATCTTGTTGGCGGCGTTTGAGATAATGAAGTGATACCCACCGCATTACTATCAGAGCCATTGCTACTAACATCAGGATCGCCCCAGGTATTCGATTTTGGAAGCCAGATAAATAAGTTTCTGCCTTGAGCACTAACCGTAGCAGTTTTAATAAATTTAATGTATTTTAAAGCTGTTGATGGAATTTTATAGGATAAAGCTAACTCTCTCAACTTCCAGTAATCGCCTGAGTAAACATAGTTACTTGTGGTACCTCTAAACTGACTGCTGGACCAGAAACCAGAATTAGCCGCTGAAACAGTGATGTTATTGTTTGCTACGTAGTTTCCTGTTGCAGCATCTAAATAAGATGAGTTAGGGAAAACGAATCTTTCACGATTGTAATAAACTGAACGGATACTTGAGCCTGAGAAATCGAAAGTTGAACCAGCAGAGGTGTACTGAACAAAATCTCCTCTATATTCGAACAAACCAGATAGCGTTAAGCCTTTCCATGACAAATTGAAATCTAATCCTAATCTGTTTTTTGGTTGTGTATTGCCTAAAACGTTACCGGTTGTTGTACCAACAGGGTTACCTGTATTTCTATCAATCACAACCCTACCTTCAGAATCTCTAACATAATCAGAACCGATGATGATTGGATACGTTTGTACGAAAGTATCACCATAGATGGTTCCACTACCGCTCACGCCAATTCTCGTTAAGCCAGGCGTTAAAGAAAGTAATTTATTTACGTTGTGTGTATAGTTACCACCTACCACTAATCTCCAGTTACCTTTATTTATTGGCGTAAAATGCAATACGCTTTCAAGACCAGTATTTTCTAATTCACCGGCATTTAGCAAATAACTTGTAAAACCGCTACTCGCAGCAATACCAGCGTTAATGGCCTGACCAGTCGAACTTGTGTGGTAGTAAGTAACTGTTCCATCAATTCTTCCCTTAAACATTCTGAAATCTGTACCAAACTCATAGCCATTGGTTATCTCCGGTTTCAAATCCGGCGATACAATTAGTGAACTAGGTGTGTATCCGGTACCATAGTTATAGCCTGTTTGAGAACCAAATGTTGATAACAATGCATAAGTATCAACGTTAACGTTACCCACTTTAGATATACCACCTCGAATTTTCCAGTAATCTAACCATTTGCTGTTTTTTAAGAAATCGAAAGCATCAGTTGGGATAAATGATACATCGGCAGCAGGGTAAAAGAACGAGCGGTTAGCTGGAGCTAAAATAGACACCCAGTCATTTCTGCCTGTTACGTGTAAGAAAAGGTATTTTTTATACCCTACAGTTACATCACCCCAAACGCCATATCTACGGGTGTTTTCATTACTTTCTGATGCTGTTGGGGTACCCGTGATATTACCTAAATTGTACAGGTATGGCACTTGCAAGCCACTACCAGATGATGACATTGTTTTATAGGTAAAACTTTTCAAGTTTGCCCCTGCAAGGAAATTAATTGAGAAATCTTTAATATCCTTTTTAATGTTTGCAATAAAGTCAGAGTTAAAATTGCTATTTTGAAACAAGCGGTCGGATACACTGCTTGCAAAATTTGCTTTTGATGAGCCAGAACCTAAAACGAAGTCGGTGTAAGTAAAACCATCTGTAGCTGTTTTGCTTTCATAATAGCGATTGCTTAATGAAGCCCTTGCGATAAAGCTTATCCAATCGTTTACTTTATAGTTTAATTCAACCAACCCGGTGATGTAATCATTTTTTTGCTTCTGTCTTGCATTGTCAATCGCAAAATATGGGTTCCTGTAATAATCGTTATAGTAGTTATTTGGATTTGCCCAGCTGGTAAGGTCTTGCCAATCTGTATAACTCAATAGAGGAATTTGTGCAGGGGTATTTAACAAATTATCATAAATACTCGATGTATTTGGAGTCGTATCGTATTTATTTTGAGTAAAACTGATGTTATATTTTGCGCTGAAATTCTTTGTAATGTTACGGTCTCCGTTGAAACGGAACGCAATTCTGTCGTACTCATCTTTCGGGGTGGTTCCTTTTCCGTTTAAGTACTGTGCAGAAATATAAGTAGATGATTTTTCATCACCAGAAGAAAGTGAGAAATCGGTTTGATTTGAAATACCAGTATCCCAGAAATCATACTTATCTCTGGTTGCAGAATAAGGCACCATTTGGGTTTGTCCAAACTGATTTATACGTCCGATAGGTCTCGATACGCCATCAAAAGCCGGACCATATTGCTGGTTCTCAATTGGTTCATACGCAACCGGGTAATCATCAGTACCAGAACCAAATCTGTTTTGCAACTCAGGATAGAAACTGATTTTTTCAATTGCGGTAGTGTTTGATAACTTAATAACTGGTGTGCCTTTCTTACCTCTTTTTGTAGTGATAATTAACACACCGTTTGATGCATCGGAACCGTATAGAGCAGCACCGCTGGCACCGTTTAATACCGTTAAATCTTCTACATCATCAGGGTTTATGTTACCAAGTAACTCATTTGGCACAACTGCACCGTCTAACACAATTAATGCCTGGTTATTACCGGTGATGGATCTATCACCACGTAACACCAAACGATACGCAGGATTTACTCCTGTACCAACAGCATTAATTTGTAAACCAGCTACTTTACCGGCTAAACCGCCTGCAATGGTTGGAGATTTACCTGCAGTTAAAGCTTCGGCATCGATTCTTGTCGTGGCATAACCTTGCTCCCTTGCGGCACGTTTAATACCACCGGCTGCAATTACAACCTCATCAAGCGTGTTTGCATTCGATTCTAATGTAACATCGATTGTTCTAGAAAGTGTGCTAATCTCTTTGGTTTTAAAGCCAACGAAACTGTAAACCAAAAAATCTTTTTCTGTAGAAGGAACTGAGATTGAGTACCTTCCTTTAGCATCTGTAACAACGCCACGGTTAGTACCTTTTAATTTAATACTTACTCCTGGAATCGGCAGGCCATCGTCCTTAGCCGTTACCATTCCGGTAATTGTCTTGTCTTGTGCGGATGCTTCAAACGCAATGAACACAATCAAGAAAAACAAACATTTTAGTAGTTTTCTTTTCATTTAAGTTTAGTTATGATTTATTAATATATACCAAAGCCACAACCCTTTATGGCTAAAAATATGCTTGAAAGAAAATTATTTGTACAGATGAATTTAGGTTTACCAGTTTAGTAAACACAAGTAGTTTTTTTCACCCCTGAGTTATCATCGGTAGATGTAGAATTGATTTAAAAATCTTTTCGGGATGAAGAAAGTTAAACAGAAACACCTTACGGTGGCAATGATATTTAAATATTTTAATAAAAACAAAAATAATAACAAAATAACTGGCAGAAAAGTACAATTTATCGCAATAAACTCAATTTTAGCACTGCCAAGAATAATAAAAGATAAATAAATCGAAAATTATAAACCTACTATATAAATAGTTGATAAAAATCATCTAGAAAACTAAACAAATAGTTAATCGTCGGCGAAATCGGATTACACTAAGTAAAATTTTTATGCGATTTTGATATTTCAGCAAAATAACCGAAAATAACCTTCATTTATACTCAATATTTTCATCGCAAAAGCCAAATTTGAATTAGTCCAAATAAAAAATTCACGATTTGAATCCTTATTAAGTTACTGAAGCCTCAGATTAGAATCTAGAAACACCAACTTTAAAACTTCCGAAATCATTATCCGAACCTCTAGGTTAATTCAGCCAGGTTTATCAGGAAGTATCGGACTGCGCTTTAAAAACTTAATTAGCGCTGAGAAAACGCTGTTGTCTTTTCATCAACATTTGATTTTACTTTGGATAGTTAATAATATATTTGGAAATATTATTAGGATATATTGTAAGATATCAATAACCCTGACCTGGCGGTTGAGGTCGGCAGATTAAATGTTGGAGTCGATGCCGCAAATAATTTATCGCCAGACATAAATTAATTAGAAGAACAAAGCATTAATATAAAATGATGATAAAAAATATTTCAGTTATTGGCTCAGGCACAATGGGAAACGGAATTGCCCACACTTTTGCCCAGTTCGGCTATGCGGTAAATCTAATTGATGTTAACCAGCACGCACTTGACAATGCATTGAGCACAATCGCTAAAAATTTAGATAGACAAGTAAGTAAAGGCACTTTAAGCGAAGCGCAAAAAACTGAAACACTTGGCAACATTAAAACTTTTACTTCGATAGAAGACGGCGTGCAAACAGCAGATTTAGTTGTAGAAGCCGCAACGGAAAACCTGGATTTGAAACTTAAAATATTCCGGGATTTGGATTCGTTAGCGCCGCAACACACTATTCTGGCTTCCAATACCTCGTCCATTTCTATAACGCAAATTGCCGCAGTAACAAGCCGTGGCGAGCACGTTATTGGAATGCATTTTATGAATCCTGTACCTGTTATGAAGTTAGTTGAAGTGATTCGCGGCTACCAAACCAGTGATGAAACGACCGCAACGATAATGGCCCTTTCTCAACAACTTCAGAAAACGCCGGTTGAAGTGAATGACTACCCCGGTTTTGTGGCCAACCGAGTTTTAATGCCAATGATTAATGAGGCAATTTACACATTATATGAAGGCGTGGCTGGTGTTTACGAAATAGATACGGTGATGAAGCTTGGCATGGCGCACCCAATGGGTCCGTTGCAACTGGCAGACTTTATTGGCTTAGATGTTTGCCTTGCAATACTAAAGGTATTAAACGATGGTTTTGGAAACCCGAAATATGCGCCCTGCCCGCTGTTGATAAATATGGTTGCGGCCGGTAAAAAGGGCGTAAAAACAGGCGAAGGTTTTTATCAATATACTGCTGGTTCTAAAGAACTGGTTGTTTCCAACAAGTTTAAAAAATCCTAATTTTTTTAGCATTTAATTTTATCTTTGCAATATGAACGAAAATCTTGATCCTGAAGCTACTAACCTAACGCCTACCGATAGAGATATCGAAAGGGTTTTACGTCCGCAGGCTTTTGAAGATTTTACGGGGCAGGAAAAAGTAATGGAAAACCTCCGCATTTTTGTGCAGGCGGCGAAACTTCGTGGCGAGGCTTTAGATCATGTGCTTCTGCACGGTCCTCCGGGATTGGGCAAAACGACACTATCATATATTATTGCAAACGAAATGGGTGCAGGAATTAAAGTTACCTCCGGACCCGTTTTGGACAAACCCGGCGATTTAGCGGGCTTGTTAACCGGCTTAGATACCGGCGATATCCTCTTTATTGATGAAATTCACCGGCTGTCTCCTTTAGTAGAAGAGTATCTGTATTCTGCAATGGAAGATTTCAAGATTGATATTATGCTTGAAACAGGACCTAATGCCCGCTCGGTTCAGATATCATTAAACCCCTTTACGCTTGTAGGCGCTACAACCCGTTCAGGCTTGTTAACTGCACCGCTTCGTGCAAGGTTTGGTATAAATGCCCGTTTAGCTTACTATGATGCGAAGTTATTAACCACGATAGTTCTTCGTTCATCTGACATTTTAAAAACACCGATTAGCGATGAAGGGGCTTATGAAATTGCAAGAAGAAGTCGCGGAACGCCCCGAATCGCAAATGCATTACTTCGCCGAACCCGCGATTTTGCACAAATAAAGGGTACAGGAAATATTGATACGGAGATTGCCCGCTATGCGCTAAACGCACTTAATGTTGATGAGCATGGCCTGGATGAAATGGACAACAAAATTTTGGTAACCATTATCGATAAATTCAAGGGTGGCCCTGTTGGCTTAAAAACCATTGCAACCGCTGTTGGCGAAGATGAAGGCACAATTGAGGAAGTTTATGAACCTTTTTTAATTCAAGAAGGTTATATAATGCGTACCTCAAGAGGTCGCGAAGTTACCGAAGCAGCCTATAAGCATTTAAAGAAGAACTTTCCCGGACAAACCGGCAAGTTGTTTTAAATGCATTTCCGCCAGCATGTGTAATTTTTTTTTCGTGCTGGGTAAGCTCATGGCTTTTTGAATTACTGCTGTGAACTTTTTTGTTCGATTGTTCGCCTTCAGGTTAACATTATTCCAAACATTTAATCTTCAAATCCGTTCATTAAATGTAAAACCAACAAATTATGAATATTGAATTACGTAAGCTAACGCTCGAAGATTATGCTGATTTAAGAGAGTCGATGATAAAGGCCTATGATAGTATGGGCGGATCAATCTGGCCAAAATCAAGCATCGAGAAACTCTTAAAAATTTTTCCTGAGGGCCAGCTTTGTATCGCAGTTGATGATAAAGTTGTGGCCTGCTCGCTTGCAATAATAGTTGAATACAGCGAATATGGGGATAGGCACACCTATAAGCTCATAACCGGCGACTATTCCTTTACCACACACGATCCAAATGGAGATACGTTATACGGAATCGAAATTTTCGTGCATCCAGAATTCCGCGGCCTCCGTTTAGGAAGAAGATTGTACGAGGCCAGAAAAGAACTCTGCGAAAGCTTAAACCTAAAAAGTATTATTGCCGGGGGTAGAATTCCCGGTTATCATGCCTATGCAAACACCTTAAACCCGCGGCAGTATATAGATAAGGTAAAAGCAAAGGAGATTTACGACCCAACATTAACATTTCAGATTTCTAATGATTTCCACGTAAGAAAAGTGTTAAAGAACTATTTGCCAGGCGATCATGAATCTAAAGAATATGCTACTTTGATCGAGTGGAATAATATTTATTATCAGGGTTTGGATGCTTCTGCCCGCTCTGCAATGACCATTCGATTGGGTCTTGTGCAGTGGGAAATGCGTCTTTTTCCGGATATGGGAGTATTTTACGAGCAGGTAGAATTTTTCGTTGATGCACTGAGTGGCTATAAGGCGGATTTTATCATGTTTCCCGAGTTATTTAATACGCCGCTTCTACAGCCCTATAATCACCTGCCAGAAATTGAGGCCATGCGCAAACTGGCGGAGAAAACACAGGAGATTGTTGATAAAATGCACGAATACGCTTTGAGTTATAATGTAAATATAATAACAGGAAGTATGCCTTTACTCGAGAATGGTAAACTTTACAATGCTACTTATTTGTGCCATAGAACAGGTAAAATTGACGAATACCGGAAAATTCACATTACACCTAATGAGCAAAAATACTATGGAATGATTGGCGGTGATAAGGTTAAGGTGTTTGACACAGATTGTGGTAAAGTTGGTATTCTGATTTGCTATGATGTCGAATTTCCGGAGTTAAGCCGAATTTACGCCGACCAGGGCATGCAGATTTTATTTGTACCTTTTTTAACGGATACACAAAACGGATATACGCGTGTAAGGCATTGCGCACAGGCACGTGCAATTGAGAATGAGTGTTATGTAGCCATTGCCGGTTGTGTAGGGAATTTACCAAAAGTGAACAACATGGACATTCAGTTTGCTCAATCGGCTGTATTTACGCCTTCAGATTTTGCTTTTCCAACCAATGCTGTAAAAGCAGAGGCAACGCCTAACACAGAAATGGTTTTAGTAGTTGATGTTGATTTGCACCTACTGGATGAATTGCATCATTACGGAACGGTTAAGGTGCTAAAGGACAGGCGGACAGATTTATATCAAACAAAATTGCTCAAATAAAAATGGATAAAAAAAATGCCGGTCACATCACTAACCGGCATTTCAAATTTACTAAAGCTATTATTTTCTCATCGCAAACCATACAATTAAACCAATGATTACTGCGATTGGCAAAATCCATTTAAGAACAGAACCAGCCCCGTTTTCATCTTTTTCTGTTACTGCAGGTTTCGCTGGTCCCGGATCTTCTTTATGAGTTTCGTAATCTTTCTCTATCGGTTTTGGAGCTTCTCCACTTTCCGTATGTTTTGGATCTATATTTTCCATTATTAATAATTTAATGCGTTAAATGAGTGGCAATAAAAGCTGAATAGCCATTAGTTAAACTTGCCAGGCCCATAATTATTTATTTAGCTTTCGAAATAACAACAAGCAAGCAGGCAAAAGGTTTTAATTCTAAGCCCTATCTTTGTAACGATGTATAACAACCCTGAGAAATATAGCAAACTGATAAAAGATGAAGCAATTAGGCTTGGTTTTATGGCTTGCGGAATCTCAAAGGCAGAGTTTTTAGAAACTGAGGCGCCGAGGCTCGAAGCCTGGTTAAACAAAAACCACCACGGCGAAATGAAATATATGGAAAATTATTTCGACAAAAGACTCGACCCTCGCCTGCTTGTTGATGGTGCAAAATCAGTTATCTCGCTTTCGTTAAACTATTTCACAGAGGAGCAGCAACAGGACCCACTTGCGCCAAAAATCTCCAAATATGCCTACGGGAAAGATTATCACCATGTGATAAAAGATAAACTGAAACTACTTACACAATTCATTAATGAAAACATTGGAGAAGTTTCCGGGAGAGCATTTGTAGATTCTGCACCGGTGTTGGACCGGGCATGGGCCCAGCGTTCAGGAATTGGCTGGATTGGGAAAAACTCAAATTTGATAAGCAAACAAAACGGCTCTTTCTTTTTCCTGGCAGAATTGATTGTAGATTTGGAGCTTGCGTATGATAATCCTTTTCAGACAGATCATTGTGGCACTTGCACCAGGTGTTTAGATGCTTGCCCGACAGATGCAATTATTGCCCCACAGGTTGTAGATGGCACAAAGTGTATTTCGTATTTAACCATCGAACTCAAGAATGAAATTCCCGCTGAGTTTAAAGACAAAATGGATAACTGGATGTTTGGATGTGATATTTGCCAAGATGTTTGCCCATGGAACCGATTTTCTAAAGCGCATAATGAAGACGCATTTAAACCAGAAAACGGATTATTAGCGTTAGACGCGAAAGACTTAACCGAAATTACCGCTGAGGTGTTCAACAAGGTTTTCAAAAACTCAGCAGTTAAGCGCACAAAACTTACGGGATTGAAAAGAAATATCAACTTTCTAAAATCATGACGAAAAAGCTGCTCAAAGTATTAGTTTTAATTACTTGCTGGAGCCAGATTGCTCAGGCTCAGGTTTTACGTTTGCAAAAGAGAAAAGAGCATGCGCTCGGTGGCAAAGCCTTTGCATTAAGCATCTCCGACAGTACATTAAGTTTAAAGGACCGAGAACGGCTTATTTATCAAGAAATAAAAAATGGCAATGTTCCTGATTTTTTAAGAAAGTTATCAAAGCTGGACATGAGCCCTAACAATACGCATGACGCTGTTTCTCTATATGTTCTACCGGATTATTTAGCAATTGGCTCAAACGAAGATTTCTTCTACGTGCCTATGACACCCATGCTTGCACAAAAAGTTGCATTTTTAATGCACTGTAGTTTGCCAACAAAGTTGATGGTTGATTCCATTTATAAGGCCGCAACTATAAAATTGTATCCACAACCTATTGCGCCATCAACTTCAATGGTAACAGTTCCGGTGTTTATTAATTCCACAGACTCCATTTTAAAACAGCTCCAACCCTTCATCGTTGAACACAATAAAGGTTTATTGACTGCCGGCAACAAGAAAGACATTATTTTATCCAACAAAATTTATGGAGCGTTAACGCCTCGGGTTGTAATTTACGGCTGGCACAAACCAGATGGAAAAGCTATACAACCTGTTTACAACAAGCATCTTAATACCTGGGCAGATTATAGCCACGGCATTAGGCTCATACAGGATAAAATCCTTATAAATAACAAAAAAACGCGGTTGAAAAGGGCGCTTAAAAACCGCAAGTTAAGTAAGTATTTTAGCGATGAAGGCGTAATTAAGAAACCGTATTATCCAGTAAATTCAAGCTATTAATTAACCGAAAAACTATTATCACTTTTAACTTTATCAGGCGTATGCGGATTTCCCATTACGATTTTCTTCAATACCTTATTTGTATTTATAGAAACTATGGTTTCCTTATTTCCTTTTTCCCAAACACCAATTGTACTGTGGTTATTTTCTGTAGAACCATCTTCAAAAGTTAACAGCAAATCAATTGGCAATGCCTTTATTCCTTTATTTTCAATAACAATAGCATAGCCAGAATCCGTTTTTGTAACTGATTTTATGGCCATGTCGACAACACCGCCATCAAAAAACCACGTTTTCCAGAACCAGTTCAAATTCTTACCGCTGCCCTGGTTCATACTATAAAAGAAATCGTATGGCATTGGGTGTTTGCCATTCCAGTTTTTGATGTAGTTGTGCAAAGCTTTTGTAAACAGCTCATCGCCAAGGTAATCTTTTACAAAAAGGTAGGCTAAACCTGGCTTTGGATAAGAGTTTGTAAAAGAACCTGAGCCCTTCAAATCGGGTGTAAGCGTCATAATAGGCGAATCATCTTTACTACCGGAACTCGCGGCCGTTGGCTGAATGCCATATTCATCAACAATTGTAGAATCTATCATTGGCGAAATCAGCCACTCGCCTATTGTAGCCCATCCTTCGTCCATCCAGCCATATTTGGTCTCATTAATACCCATATAAAATGGAAACATGGTGTGGAAAATTTCATGGTCTGTTAAAGTAATCGCATCTTCCCTTTTATCAACCGGGTTATCGTTCACCATCATGGGATATTCCATCTGATCTAAACCATCAAATACCGTTTCATGATTATAAGGATACGGCCATTTGGGAAACTGATAACTCATTGAATTCACAGTTTTTCGGGCAAAATCGATTACTTCGTAATAATCTTTATGTTTTGGGTTAAAAACCGCATCCACCCGGGTACGTCTTTTTGTTGCCGGGTCTACAATTAAGCTCGATGATTTCCACAAATAATGATTACTTAGCGCAAAAACAAAATCGGTGACATTTTTTGCCTCAAACTTAAATGTGTTAAATGCCTTTGGCTGAGTAACTCTTTTTGCTGCCAAATCAGCTTCCGTAATCACGTCTACTATGGCATCATTTTTTTCTGCCGAGGCTAATTTTGAAACGATTTCCCGCTGAAAAACATCTGATGCATTTTTTAAATCGCCGGTAGCCCAAACGCCATAACCACCAGGAACAGTAATTTCTGCATTAAAATTGTCAAAATCGTTGTAAAATTCTTCGGCACCCGTATACGGATACTTATTCCAGCCGTCAACATCATCATATACTGCGATTCTTGGAAAAAAATAGGCAACAAAATGAGCACCATCGTCAACCTGTCCGGTCCGCATATGAGAACCCTTGTTTAGGATATAGTTAAAATCAATTGCAAACCTGATTGTTTTTCCTGGCAAAACAGGCGGAACTTTGACGGTCATGTTCGTTCCATCTATGCTAAAATCATTAACTGATTTCCCATTTGCGGCAATTTTTTCAATGGCAACACCTTCGCCCAGGTCTGCCTCGGCAAAACGTGCTTTTCTCGGCGTGCCTTTTTTATAAAGATTTGGGTAGAGCTTAAACCAGATCTCTTTCAAAGTATCTGGACTGTTATTGGTGTAAGTAATATCTACACTACCCTTCAGCAATCGTGTTACCGGGTTAAAATCAACTTTGACGTTGTAATTCGAACTGTTTTGCCAGTAGTTTTTCCCCGGCTTGCCATCGGTGCTTCTTGTACCCTTCTGGTATGTGTTTTGAAACGCCTGCCCTACCGGAAGTTGAACCTGAGCTTGCAACCAGAAAGCTGAAAACATCAGCATTACCGTTAGTTTAATCGCTTTCATCAAAGTTGAGGAGTTTTATATATGGAACTAGTCAGAGAAGTTGAAGATTTACTTACCAAATTTCATTTTTAACTGTTCCAGCATGTCGGTGTTTATTGGCTGGGCAGGTTTTTCGTCTACTTTTGGTTTGTTGAAGTGTGGCTTGGCTGAAGTTGCCTGATTTTGTGGTTTCTGAGCTTTGTTCTCGTTTTTCTTGGCATTAAACCTTGCCCATTCCTCGTCTAATTTCTTTTTGGTATACAACGGAAAATCGCCCTGTTTCATCCAGGCGTAATAACTAGGCTCTACAGAAAAAACCTGTTCAGTAGTTTTACCTTTGTGTTTTCCGAAATTGATGCACACTTCGTCCTTGTCATTATAAACCAATCTGCCTGCAAAATCTACCGGTCTGTTAATGTTTGTGAATTTGTGCAATGCATCAACATCGTTAACTACTGGTTTACTTTTTAGTCCTTGTTTATCCTCAAACTCCTTATCCTTGTACATTTCCAACTGACCAAGCAAAACCTTGTAAGTTGCTATAACATCTGCTTCTGCGGCATGCGCATTTACCAAATCATCATTACAATAAAATTTATAAGCTGCTTTTAAGGTACGCTGTTCCATTTGGTGGAATATATTTTGAACGTCTACGAATTTTCTGTCGCTCATATCGAAATCAACCTCGGCCCTCAAAAACTCTTCGAGTAGCATTGGAATATCGAACTTGTTAGAGTTATAGCCAGCTAAGTCACTATCACCTAAAAACGCAGCTATTTCGGTAGCCAATGCCTTAAAAGTCGGTTCGTTTGCAATGTCTTCATCATAAATGCCATGAATTAACGACGTTTGCAATGGAATAGGCATTTCCGGGTTAACACGCCAGGTTTTAACCAACTCCGAGCCATCCTCCATCGCTTTTAAAATGGCTATCTCCACAATCCTGTCTGCACCTACATTAATACCTGTTGCTTCCAGGTCGAAGAAAGCTAAAGGGCGTTTTAAATTTAATTTCATTTTTTAAGCTATGAATTAGATATCCACTAAACAGATACCGATAATATTTCTTTAATCAAAAGTGCTAAAAAGGATTGGTTACTTCTGCAAAATCTATGTACTAATTGTAAAATTTAGTTACCAAAAAATTTCAGAATATAGTGGCTTAGATTTAAATTGCAAAAAATTAACCAAACTCAAATGCGAAAAATTTTCTTACTCTTAATCCTGTCTTTTGCTATTTTTAAAGTACAGGCGCAAAATTTTAATTTTGGCGCAATTACCCTCGATGATGTTGAATTTGACCGCAATAAAATCGACAGCAATGCGAATGCAGTAGTTTTAAAAGAATTTGGAACTGCCTCAGTTCAAATTAGCGACAGAACCGCGAACATCGAACTCATTTTTGAATACCATGTCAAAATCAAAATCTTTAATAAAGACGGTTATCAGCAAGCCAATATTACCATTCCAAGTTATAAAGACGGTTCGAGAGCAGAGTTTATAAGTGCGATTAAAGCATCGACATTCAACTATGAGAATGGTCGCTTTGTGGAGTCGGCGATGGATAACAAATCTGTTTTTACAGAAAACAAATCGAAATACACTGTTTTAACAAAATTTACACTTCCAAACATTAAAAATGGCTCCGTAATTGAATATACTTACCGTTTAGAATCGCCGAACCTCTTCAATTTTAAAACATGGGAATTTCAGAGCGATATACCAAAAATTTATAGCGAATATTTAGCCTATATCCCTGCTATATACAATTACAATGTTTCTTTGCGTGGTTTTAACAAGCTAAGTGATACCAAAAGCGAATTGGCTAAAGAATGCTTGCGCATAAATGGCACACCCATAGATTGCTCGAAGATTTGGTACATAATGAAAAATATTCCTGCTTTTGTCGAAGAAGATTACATGACAGCTGCAAGCAACTTTAAATCAGCAATTTATTTTGAGCTTTCAGATCAGCAGCTGTTAAGCGGTGGCGCTCAAAAGTACACCAAAACCTGGCGGGATATAGATTACGATTTAACCGGAGAAAAGAGTTTTGGTGCGCAGATGAAGCGAAAGGATTTGTTTAAAGATGTAATGCCGGTAATCTTAAAAAACTCAACAGATGATTTGACTAAGGCCAAAGCAGTTTACAACTACATTAAGAAACAGATTAAGTGGAATAATTACTATGGCAAGTACAGCGAAGACAACATAAAAAAAGCGCTGGATATGCACTCCGGCAACGTTGCCGATATAAATCTCAGCTTGATATCTGCATTATCTGCTGCAAACCTGGATGTAGAAGCGGTAATTTTGTCAACGAGAGAAAATGGAACCGTTAACAAACTGTTTCCGGTAATCAGCGATTTCAATTACCTCATTGCAAAGGTTAATATTGATGATAAAAGCTATTTGCTAGATGCCTCAGAACCTTTGGCGCCATTTGGTTTGCTGCCTCTGCGCTGTATAAATGATCAGGGTCGTGTTATTAATTTTAAAAAGCCTTCTTACTGGATTGATTTGGTTGCCGGCCAAAAAACTTCTACGAGTTATATCATGAGCGGGAAATTAGAGTCAGATGGAAAAATTAAAGGCACAATTACTACCCACTCAACGGGCTACGCTGCACTAAATAAGCGTAATGAAATAAAGAAATTTAATTCGCCGGAGGAGTATGTGGAGAAACTCGATGAAAGATTGCCTAAAATTCAAATTTTAAAGCAAGAGATTAGGAATATCGACAGCGTGGAAAATACCCTGACAGAAATTTACGAAGTGGAGTTTTCACCAATTGCAAATGCATCTAAAGATGACCTGTTCTTTAATCCTTTTTTTATCAATCCTGTTGCTAAAAATCCATTTAACCTAAATTTGAGAACCTATCCGGTTGATTTAGGCGCCGCTTCGGATGAGCGTGTTATCATAAGTATAGCGCTTCCAGCTAAATACGAGATGGCGGAGAAGCCTAAGGACCTTGCGGTTGGTTTACCAAATAGTGGTGGAAGATATATCCTTAAAACACTCATTGAAGATAACTCACTTTCATTTAGTCAGATTTTGCAATTTAACAAGGCAATTTATCAGCCAGAAGAATATCCTTATCTAAAGGAACTTTACAGTAAAATAATCCAGAATCAAAAGGCAGATGTTCTTTTAAAAAAGACTAAATAATGAAGCAAACATTTCTATTTTTCTGTTTTATGTGCTGTGCAACACTGGTGTTTTCTCAGGATAATTATGACAGCGAATTAATTCCTTCCAGCTTAAAGAGCCGTGCAAACGCAACCATAAGAACCGACGAAACCACAATCGACATGCGGGCGCCCGATAATGTGATGCTTTCGGTTAAAAAAGCAATTACGGTTTTAAATAAAAATGGCGACGATAAAGCCAGGTTGGTGCTCTTTTATGATAAGAATACAGCAATTAAGAGTATTAAAGGCGAGGTTTACAATGCCGCCGGAATACTCACAAAAAAGTTTAATCAAAGCGACTTCAACGATGAAAGTGCAGCAGATGGATTTTCTCTATTTGTTGACAGCAGGCTTAAGCATTACCTGCCTTCAGAAAATATTTATCCCTACACGGTGGTATACAATTATGAAATCAGATTTAAGCAGAATTTGATTATTCCAGACTGGATACCTCAGGATGAAGATGATATTTCGGTAGAAAAAAGCAGTTATACCTTTATCAGCAAGCCCGCGGATGAGCTCAGGATTAAAACAAAAAATTATCAGGGTGCTCCGGAAGAAATGGTTAATGAGAAGCAAAAAACCCTAGTTTGGAAAGCATCAAACATCCCGGCCGTTAAGCCAGAGCCTTATAGTCCGAGCCGTGACAGCTACCAAACTTCGGTAAAAATTGCAGCAAAGAATTTTACATACTATAATTACAGTGGAAAATATGCGAACTGGCAGGAATTAGGAAAGTGGAACTACGACGACCTGTTGAAAAACAGAAGAATATTGCCTCAGGAAACAGTTAATTTCATAAAAAACTTAGTTTCGGGCCTGCCTGATGATAAAGAGAAAGCCAAAAAGATTTATGAATACATGCAAAAAAAAACGCGTTACATTAGCGTTCAAATTGGCATTGGTGGGTTCCAGCCTGTTACCGCGGCCGAAGTAGACAGGCTTGGTTATGGCGATTGTAAGGCGCTGGTTAATTACACTCAAAGTCTTTTGGATGTTGCCGGCATCGAATCTTATTACTGCGTTGTTGAAGCAGGAGATAAAAAAGTGAGTTTCGATCCTGATTATGCAAGTATGGTGCAGGGAAACCATGTTATATTATGCATGCCGTTAAAAGGTGATACCACATGGCTGGAATGTACGAGTCAGAAAATTCCATTTGGCTTTTTGAGTACCTTTACCGATGACAGGCTTGTTCTGGCCTGTACAAAAGATGGGGGAAAGCTCTTAAGAACCCCAAAATTAGCCACTGATGACAATCTTCAAATCCGAAATGCCGACTTGAACGTGATGGCTAACGGCGACATCGCCGGAAAAATGAAAACAACTTTTTATGGGTCGCAGTATGAAAATAATGAAGATGTAATTGATAAGGCCCCATCTGAACAGAAGAAACTACTCGCCGACATTTACGATATCGACAACATCAATTTCAAGGGCGTAGATTACATTCAAAACAAAGTCGCTAATCCGGAAGTAATTGAAAACATTAGTCTGGAGCTGCCCAGATACGGAACGGTGAACAATAACCGCTTATTTTTGAAACTAAACGCTTTTAATGTTCACAAAACAATTCCTGAAACCAGGAACAGAATTAAATCTGTGTATATTAATCGTGGTTTCACTGATGAAGACAAAATTGTTTATAATTTACCTGATGAAGTGGAAACCAATTTCCTGCCACAAAATGATAAAAATCTGAAGAGCATTTTTGGTGAATATATAAGCAAGACGGTATTGGAAGGGAAAAAACTAACTTATTACAGAAAACTTGTGATAAACGAGGGAACATTCCCTGCGGAAAAATATGCTGAGTTTTTCAACTTCACAACTGAAGTGAATACTGCGGACAACTTGAAGCTGATACTTAACTTAAAAAAATAATGCCAAGCGTGATGCCAATTATCATCACCAGATACATTAAAATTTCTGTCGAGGCAAAATGCTTGTATTTGGTCCAGAAAGAGTAGTCCTTATCTTGATTTGACATTATAAATTTTGTTGCCAAAAATAGGAATTTAGATTTGCTTTTTTTCTGGTGGTTTGAAGGTCGTGATTTTTTTTGCCATGCCTTTGAAAAGGACAATGTGAAAAGGCCACATGGCATACCAGTACATCCTTCCCCACAGCCCTTTCGGCCTAAATGTTGCCACCTGCGAGAGGAAGGCTTTACCATGAAAGTCGACAAGCTTCAATTCCAGCCAGGCTTCGCCTGGTACTTTCATTTCGGCATACAGCAATAATCTTTTGCTGTTTTTGTCGGCCAGCAGAACCCGCCAAAAATCCAGAACGTCGCCAGGTTGGATATCGATATTACTCGTTCTCCCTCTTCTTGTGCCGACACCACCGAACATCTTATCCAAAAAACCTCTAAAGTGCCACAACCAATCCATGTAATACCAGCCCCGGTTGCCGCCGATACTCCAAATATTTTCGAAAACCTCTTCAGCTTTCCGCTGGAAAGGCATCCTTACTTTATATTCCAAGGTACCATTTTGTGGGACTTTGATTTGATCCATAAAGTTCGATTGCAAATAACCGCGGTTAAGTGCATCTTTCCAGCTTGAAACAATTGAGTTTTGGTCGATTTTCTCAAAAGCGAGGTGCAGCGATTCAGCATATGTTAGGCAAGTTCTCGGTACAACGGTCTTAATTCTATCATCTTTACAAATCACCTCGTTTTTCATACTATCAACCAAGCTTCTTGCTAAGGAATATGGGACTGGCGTAATCATGTTGAGCCATAAAGACGAAAGTCTGGGCGTTAAAACTGGTACGGTAAAAATCCAACGCTTTAAACCACGTTCTTTAGCGTAGCCAAACATCATTTCTTTATAGGTAAGAATATCGGGTCCGCCAATGTCAAAAGTCTGATTATATGCCTTTTCGTTATGCAGAACACCAATTAGATAGGCCAAAACATCGCGAATTCCAATTGGCTGACACCTCGTATTCACCCACTTCGGCGTAACCATAACCGGAATTTTCTCTGTCAAGTCGCGGATGATTTCGAATGACGCACTTCCTGAGCCTATAATTATCGCGGCCCTTAAAATAGTGCAACCCACCCCAGATGATTTGAGCTCCTTTTCAACGGCTAACCTGGAGCCGAGATGCTTCGACAAATGTTCATCATTGGCAATTCCGGTGAGGTAAATAATCTGTTTGCAATTTGTTTTACCAATTGCCAATGAAAAATTTTCTGAAGATTTACGTTCCATCTCGTCGAATTCAGAACCGCTTGATGACATCGAGTGAACCAAATAGTAAGCCGCATCGATATCATTTGGAATTTCTGAAAGACTTTCTTGTTCTAACAAGTCTCCACTAATAATTGTGACCTGTTCACTCAAATCAGATTGCATGGCAAAGCGCCTCTTATCGCGCACCAAACAAACAATTTCATGTTTTTCTTCCAGTAATAGCGGCAGCAATCGGGTTCCAATATACCCGTTTGCACCTGTCAGTAATATTTTCATTTCGAAGGATGTGATGGAGTAACATTTAAAGCCTTCTTTTGTTAGCGACAAATGATGATTGTTTGGACAAAACCATTCCACCAAGCTCTAACCGCAATCATTTAATCATCTCAATGTCATTTACATTTCTAAATATCACGCGTGTATCCCTATCGTTACAATAATCTGGAAATCAGAGCGTATGATAATCAGGTTATACAAAAATCTCTGAATGAATAAAAAAATAATGGGCCTTGTTGCTACCTGTTTGCTGGGTATCATCATTGTCGGAACGAGTTGGAAAGCGGTGGAGCAGCCATTTAAAAAACAAACAACTGTAAAACAAGTTACTAGTCTATCCAGGGACAGCGTTTACAACAGTTACATTGCCAGTCTCTATCATGCCGTGCATCTGGATTCGGCAGGTTTAAACATCAGCGTTTTCGAAAAAGCGCTCACCGGCTTCTACAACATCAAAGCGCAGCGTTTTCTACAAATGAAATCGATACTGACAATTGCCGATTTTGACCAGGAAAGCCGTAAAAAACGACTGTATATTATCGATTTAGATAAGAAAGAATTAATATTAAATACCTGGGTTGCCCATGGCCAGAACAGCGGTGGGGATAAACCGGATTATTTTTCAAATGCGGTAAATTCGAATTCGAGCAGTCTCGGTTTTTACTTAACAGGAGAAATTTATTTTGGTAAACATGGTCGTTCGCTTAAATTGGATGGCATGGACTATGGTTTCAATAACAATGCCCGCGAGCGGTCAATCGTTGTTCACGGCGCCGATTACGTTTGCCAGGAAAGCATCGACAAACTTGGAAGATTAGGCAGAAGCCAGGGGTGCCCTGCCGTGCCTGCTAAACTTGCCAATCGAGTTATTAATACCATCGCAGACAAAACAGTTTTATTTATAAATAACTCTGCTCAGCCTTACACGTCAAATTATTTGAATGAAAGCCTGGCTGCAAGCGTGGCGCTCAATGAAACTGAAGTTTTAGCTGCCAATATGGATTAGCCTTTCAGGTTTGATTTACCAATATTCCTCGGTAAAAATATCGAAATGATGGAATTAAAATGCGAGAGGAAATCCCATACCCAGCGATTTGTGTCTAATTCTTTTTCCCCGCAATCGATTATCTCAGCACGCTCAATCCCTTTCTGCAGTAATTTTTTTATCCAGGGGAATTTCAATCGCCTTTGCAGGAGAAGACCAATGTAATCGCTGTAAACATGTGCCCAGATTTCTACCATTAAAGAACTATTAGAAATTTTTATGCTGTTTCGAAACTCATTTTTATAGTCAGCTTTAATTGTTTTAACCAGCTCCATCGTTTTGGGTGCAGGCTCGCCATCAAGGTAACGCCACAATCCCTTATCGCTGTAAATACGAATGAGCCCTTTACTAAGGCAAACTCTAATCCTACATTTTTCGAATTCGTAAATTTTATCCATCCCTAACCTTGTTATAGCTTAGACAGATAAATTACCAAATTGTTAGCATTTGTTTACAAAATCGCATCATAAAATTGCCTGTAGAATAAGTTGAGTTTGCAGGTTTCGGAGAATCAAGGGTTTAGTTTAAAATGTGGAATCCTGCCCGTTTGGAAACGATTGTGAATAAAATTCTGTCCCGAGCCAACATAATTTTAAGCATCTTTGGGGTTGGAATAACTTAACCAATTGATGAAGATTGTAATTGCAGAGAAGCCATCTGTTGGTCGGGAGCTTGCAAAGGTTTTCGGCGCAACAACTAGAAAAGACGGATACATTGAAGGCAAAGGCTATTCATTTACCTGGGCATTTGGCCATCTTCTTCAATTAGCCCCGCCCCAGGATTATGGCTTTATTGGCTGGCGTAAGCAACATTTGCCAATGCTGCCAGCAAAGTTTAAGCTAGCCGTTAGAAAAATAAAAACAAAAGATGGCTTTGCAGAAGACCCGGCGGTTAGGAAACAACTCGATACCATAAAAAGGCTTTTTGACGAAGCAACGGAAATTATCGTTGCAACGGATGCCGGACGTGAGGGCGAGCTAATTTTCAGATATATTTACTATTATCTGAAGTGTAAAAAACCTTTTAAAAGACTTTGGATTTCATCGCAAACTGATGAGGCCATAAAGGACGGTTTTAGAAATTTAAAACCAGGAACGGATTATGACTCACTGTTTAATTCGGCACACTGCCGCTCTGAGTCTGACTGGCTTGTGGGCATGAACGCAACCCAGGCGCTAAGCATTTCTGCAGGAAACCGTACGGTGCTGTCGCTTGGCAGGGTGCAAACACCAACATTGGCGATGATTTGTGCCCGTTTCCTCGAAATTAAAAATTTCGTGCCACAAACGTATTTTCAAATCAGTATTCTACTTAGCAAAGATGAACAGACTTTTAAGGCCATCTCTGTAGCTAATTTCAAAAATAAAGAAGAAGTTGAGGCAATTTTCAGACTTGTAGAAGATGTGCCATCTGGTTTTGCAAACGGAGGGAATATAACGGCCGTTGAAGCTAAACCCCGAAAAGAACCGCCGCCACTATTGCATGATTTAAGTTCTTTACAACAGGAGGCAAATAAAAAGAAAGGCTTTACTGCCGACCAAACATTGAATATTCTCCAGAATCTTTACGAAAGTAAATTAGTTTCTTACCCGCGTACGGGCAGCCGCTACATCGGTGATGATGTATTTGCGGGAGTTCCGGCTTTGATTGAGAAGTTTACAAATCATCCGGATTTTGGAAAGCAAGCTCAATTTTTGCAAACTGTAAGCCTAAATAAGCGCAGCGTAAATGCAAAAAAAGTCACCGACCACCACGCGGTGCTGCCCACCGGTGAACAAGCCTATGGCCTTAGCGCCGATAAACAAGCAGTTTACGACATGGTGGTAGGAAGAATGATTGAGGCTTTTCATCAGGACTGTTTAAAAGAATTAACTAAAATTACCATTTTGTCTGCTACCTCATTTGTTGCAAATGGTACGGTAATCCGCTCTGCCGGCTGGCGTTCTGTTTTTAATGAAACCGAAGACGATAAGAAAGATGAGGATAATGCCGCCTTGCCAAAGGTTTCAGTTGGCGAGCAGCTGCCCATTATCGAAAAAGCTTTGCTCGAAAAACAAACTAAGCCGAAGGCGATGTATAACGAAGCTTCCTTGCTAAAAGCACTGGAAACGTCGGGTAAAGAGATTGAAGATGAGGAATTGCGTTACGCGATGAAAGATAGCGGCTTGGGAACGCCTGCAACCCGTGCATCGATAATTGAAACATTAATTACCAGAGAATATATAACCAGAGAGAAACGAAACCTTGTTCCGACCAATAAAGGCCTGGCCGTTTATGAAGTGGTTAAAGACAAACAAATTGCTCAGGCTGAACTCACCGGGCAGTGGGAAAAACGTTTGGAAGAGATTAGAACCGGGGCATCTGTTAAAGATTTCAAAGCTGAAATTACGGAGTATACGAAAACTATAACGAATGAACTACTTATTGCAGGTGCTTCAATATCGTCAAAACTGGAAGAAAGAAAGCCGGAAAAGGTTAACTAAAATGCTTGTCGATTATTTCTTTGGCACAAACACTCATGCGCTCATCTTTTTGGATAAAGCCGATTGCGCCTGCATCCAGATAGGATTCCTCCAGAGTTGCTCTGTCGTTTCCGCTGAACATGACCACTTTTAAATCGGGATATTTTGATTTGATGTCGATGACCGTTTGTGGAGTGCTATCGCCATTTGGCATATTTATATCGAGTAACAGTAAATCAAAATGCTGCTGACTCAACTCAAAATAAGTATCATTTAAGTTAGAAGTCTGTTTTAAAGAAGCGTTGGCAAGATGTTTTGTGAAAAATCCCCGCATTACTAATTGCATCAATTCGCTATCGTCAGCAATTAAAATTTTAAGGTTCTTTTTCATTAAGTGATTGCGTCGCGTTGTTCAATGTATGCAGCCATCGCAATTTGCAAAAATCACTATAGCCTACCGAACCCGGACTTGGCAAAATTTATAATGAATGAAATTTAGAGATGACAGTCCAAATGTAACAATTTTAATTCACTAAAGGTTTAGGTTTTTGCTTGTGGTGCGTCAAATTTCTAAAAATTCCCATGCGCTATGGTAGGCGTTTAGGTTTTCACAGTACTTCATAAAATCATTATAAAACACTGACCTAGAAAGCGTTGAGCCATCACCAATTACCACAAGTTTTTTTCTGGCCCTGGTCATCGCCACATTCATTCTCCTTACATCCGACAGAAACCCGATTATACCTTCTGTGTTACTTCTGGTTAAACTGATATAAACCACATCACGCTCCTGGCCCTGGAAGCTGTCGATCGTATTAATGGAAATTTTATTCGAATGCGCCATCAAAACCGGATTCGACAAAATCATTTCTTTGAGCAGATGTACCTGTTGTTTGTATGGCGAAATGACAGCGACTGAAGGAAAATCAACTGGCTGCAGCCCCTTAATTTGTTCGGTTAAGCCCGCTAGATGCCGTAGCAGAAAGGCCGCTTCATCAGGATTTGTAGTGCTGCTGCCGTCGGCTTTCTCATCGAAACCACAACCCGAGGTGTCGATAAACATTAGTGGCTCATCATTATCGAACAAAATTCTGTTAGCAACCAACGGATTAGCGGTTAGTTTGTTCTGATAAAATATTTCAGATGAATAACCCATAATTTTGCTATTCATTCTATACTGCTCATTTAACAAAACCACGCTTTCCGGATGCAATGAAATCAACTTTTCAAGCAAGGTTTTGTTAAGACCTCCTTTGGCGGCTTCATTTGATTTAATGGTTGGAGACAATTGAAAGTGATCGCCGGCAAAAATTACTTTTTCAGCCTTCAATATTGGAATCCAACACGCCGGTTCAAGCGCTTGACCACCTTCATCTATAATTACAGTTTTGTATTTTAAATTTTTGACGGTATAATGATTAGAACCAACAAGCGTAGCTGTGATAATTTTGGCATTGTTGAACAGGTTATCTATAATGTATTTCTCTGAATTTTCTATTTCACGCCCAATTTTATGCGCTTCATTAAACAATGCCTTTCGCTGGTCTCTTTCGGCTTTTCCAAAACTTCGTTTGTATTTATGAGCCATATTTTTGTACTCATTCGCCTGCTTCTTTAATGCTTTAATGGCTTTCATTTCCGGATGTTCGGCCATCTTATAATCAAGCGTTGCATGAATTAAGTCTTCAGATACACGTGCGGGATTGCCCACGCGGATTACATTTAGCCCTTGTTCTGATAACTTTTCCGTAAGTAAATCCACAGCAGTGTTACTTGGCGCAACAACCAGTATTTTCTCATTTTCCTGTTTGGTTAAGGCTTTAATAGCCTGTACCAAGGTTGTTGTTTTCCCGGTGCCCGGAGGGCCGTGTACAATGGCTAAATCTCTTGCGGATAGTATTTTGTTTACAGCTGCCTCTTGTGATAAGTTTAAACTAGCAGCCTTGTAACGTTGCCGATCCTCATCAAATAGCGGCTTTTCATTAGTTGTTAAGACGCTTATCAACCGGGTTTTAGCGTTATCATCTGCCAGTAAAGTTGCTTGTTTGAGGGCATTTTGCATCTCATCGTAACTGTTGTTATCAAAAAGCAAATCTACGCCAAGTTTACCATCCCGCGTCCAATCCGGAAGCTCATCAAGCCGTAAATTGATTTTCATCTTATCCCGGTTGAGGTGGGTTATTGTTCCACCTACTCTAGCTGATTTGGCATCATGATTGGAAAAGAGTTCAACGGCAGAGCCGAATCGAAATTGCTGTGATAAATCCTGATGGGTTGTCCGCTCTACTTCGATGGTAAGGTAATCGCCCAAACCCATTTCGGTATTGCGGATGGCTACCGGATACCAGGTTAAACCCAAAGTTCGCCTTTCCGCCGCAGCTGTATTCTCGGTTGATTTAAGATATAACTGATGGTCAGCCTTTCGCTCTATCTCGAGGAGTTCCTGAATTGATTTAAAGTAATCTGTAGGCAATGATGAGGACTTAAATATTAAAAATAGTTACAACACCAATTGTTGGTGGAGTTTTAGAAGGGTTTCTTCAGCATCAACACAAAGTCCGGGGTGAACCTTAGAACATTGTACAATGGTACTTCGGGTTGCAGTTAACCAACGAAAACGGGAAGCGTTGTCATAGCTACCAATGGTGCCTGAACCGCTTGCTCCTAAACTAATCCGCTCAAAAGCCAGTAAATTTTCTTCAATCTCGGCGATATCCAAACCCGGCGAAAACGCAGAAATTCTGTCTACATCGAGAAAGAAAATACTTTTAAGAAATTTCTGTTTAGCACAATACAATACAATTCCAACATTAAGAAATTCTTCGCGTTCTACCCTGGGCATAACACGAATTACAGCATACTCAAATAAGTGTTTCTCTTGCATGCTGTGCCTCTTTTAAGAATATGTCTGAATGCGCCAATCTAATTTCCAAAAACTTTGTATATGCCTGCCGATGTTCTTCTTTTGTTGCAAAAACATTTTCTCCTTCCAGCCAAACATCAGGTATTAGCGACACTATCGATTGAATGTGTTCGGGCTTTAGCAGCGACCTGAACTCTCGATCAACTTCTTCTAAATCGCCCGCCCAGGGTAATAATACGTGATCTTTAATTAAGGCAAATGGTCGCATGGCTTGCTCTTCCCAATTTTGCCATGAATGATGGAAATATAATGACGCACCATGATCTATAAGCCATAACTCTTTGTGCCACACTAACATATTGGTATTGCGGCATGTTCTATCCATATTGGTTAGAAAACAATCTAACCAAACAATCTGAGATGCTAATTTTGAATCGATTTTTGTAACTGTCGCATCGAAAGTTATGGCACCAGACAGATAATGCAGCGCCAAATTTAGGCCCACACTTGCCTTTAACAAATCCTGTATTTCTTCATCTGGCTCAGTTCTTCCAAATGCTTCATCCAAATCTGCAAAAACTAGTTCAGGCACTTTTAAGCCCAAAATCCGGGCAACTTCGCCTCCAATTAATTCAGCGATCAACGCACGGGCACCCTGCCCCGCCCCGCGAAACTTCAATACATACAGAAATCCGTCGTCGGCTTCGGCAATGGCAGGCATTGAGCCACCTTCTCTTAAGGGCGTAACGTAGCGGGTTACGTTAACTGTTCTAAGCTGAATATTGTTCATAAATTATAAGTGCAAACTTAAGAGAATTACAGCATATAATTTACTGCGAACAAATGAGGAATGTTCTGGAGTGTCAACACGTGGTGATAAACCCAATAAAAAACGGAATATCAGCGAGTTGGTCGAAAATAACAAGGCGACATATTTCGAGTTCAAACAACATCAAAAATAAATCGCCAGGTTAACAGGAGATTTAAAAAGATTCGTAGTTATGCAAAAAATTCATGCCTGCAGGCGTAATTGATGAAGACCATTGAACGGCCTCCCGGTCTATTTTAATGTAACCTAAATTTTCAAGTTCTTCGTATTGTTCGTCCATTCCACCAAGAATTGAAGAACTAACTTGTTGTTCGATAACCTCAAGTAAAGATTTAATTTCTGCTCGTTCCATTATATTTTGATTTTTTATTAAACAAGCACTGAAGAAAAAAGTTTCGAAACGCTAACGGCTCCCAATTTAATGCTTCAGCAACAACCTCAAAAAACCTTTAGCCGATTTATCGGTTTTAAATATATCCATCAATAAATTTAATGAACACACCTATATATTATTTATTTATCCTGGCACTACCTGTGGCATGCATTGCCTGGACTGTTACCAAAGAGGAGATTTTTCGTGAAGCACGGGAATTTTGTATTGGCCGATCGAAAAATTGCGATAAGCTGATTAAGCGAAAGTTTTTCTACGTGTTTACCTGCGAATATTGTTTTAGTCATTACGTAACAATTCTTCTTTTAATTGCAACAAAATACACATTGGTTTATCCTGATTGGCGAGGATATATCATTGCTGGCTTTTCGATAGTTTGGATTGCAAACATTTACATGAGCCTGTATAATCTAATCAGAATTGATTTAAAGAAAGAAAAAATCAGGGCACAAAAAGAGGAATCAGAGTTAAAAAATAATTGATTTTGTTATGCCATCTACAGTTATAAAAAACTTTAGCTATGATGAGAAATCGAAATCATTAACAATAATTTTCGTTACAGGAATGGTTTACAGCTACAAAAAAGTTCCAAAAAAGGTGTTTGAAATGCTCAAGGCAGCTGGTTCGAAAGGAAGGTATTTTAACTATAACATTAAAGAGAAGTATCGATTCGAAAAAATAGAAGAAATTTAACATGCCAGAAGGTCCATCAATAGTAATTTTAAGGGAACACATCGAAACACTTCATTTGAAAGGTCAGGAAATTTTGGAAGTTTCCGGTAATGTAAAAACCATAGACAAAGATTTGCTTCTCCACAAAAAGGTTAAAGACTTTAAATCCTGGGGAAAACATTTCCTAATTATTTTCGACAAATTTACAATCCGAATCCATCTGCTGATGTTTGGCACCTACCTTTTTGACGACGAAAAATCTACTCCTCTAAAACTGGGTTTAACTTTTAAAAATCATCAGGTTAATTTTTATACCTGCGACATCAGGCTAATTGCCGGCGACATTAACAAGATATATGATTTCTCGGCAGATATTATGGCCAGTGAATGGAAACCCGCAAAGGCAATAAAAAAACTCAAAGAACTTCCTGACGAGCTTATTTGCGATGAATTACTAAACCAAACAATATTTTCCGGAGTCGGCAATATTATCAAGAACGAGGTGCTATATCGTTCAAAACTTCATCCTCTAAGTGAAATTAAAAATATACCGCTGGCAAAGCTAAAAGTACTGCTAAAACAAGTAAGTGTTTATGGCTACGAGTTTTTAGAACAAAAGAAAGCGGGAACTTTAAAGAAACATTGGCTCGTGTATTCAAAAGAAGAATGCCCGCTGGGTCATCCGATAAAAAAATCACTAATGGGTAAATCTCAAAGGCAAACCCATTATTGCGATGGTTGTCAGAAACGATATTGATTGGAACGTTAATCAGTAAAAAGTAAAGAAATTTTTAAAAAATTTGGTTTTTGAATAAGTAGATCTATATTTGCTGTTGAGAGCGTTAATTTAGATGCGGGTATACGACGAAAGTTGTATGCCCGTTTTTTTTTAATCCACTTTCACGACCTCAATAACGCGTTCTAAACATATCTTAAGCCATGGAGTGTACTTATCTGGGTTAAACTGCACATCTTCCAAAAGGAAATCGAGGTCTACATATTTGTAAGATTCCACTTCCTCGGTATTGATAACCGGACTGTCATCTGAAATCCCAAAGAAAACATGATCGAATTCGTGTTCGATTAAACCATCGTTGAATGTCGCTTTATAAATAAAGTTAAATCCATAACTTAAAGCACATTCCATGCCCATCTCTTCGCTGAGGCGTCGCATTGCTGCAGCGTCGTTTAATTCTCCAGGACGCGGGTGACTGCAACAAGTATTCGTCCACAACCCGGCAGAGTGGTATTTGTGGGCTGCCCGTTGCTGTAAAAGCAGTTCTCCTTTTGAGTTAAATATAAAAACCGAAAACGCCCGATGGAGCAAGCCTTTCTCATGAGCTTCCATTTTCTCCATCTGCCCTATGGCCGTATCGCTCCTATCCACAAGAATAACTTGTTCAATCATTGTTTACGAAAAATCTTTAAGGATGAATAAATGCAAAGGTAAAATAATTATATGGCGTTAAGTTTATGCCTTATCATCGAATCGAACATTAAGCCAATTTTTCTATGGTTTGATATTCTTATCCTTTCCGTCATAATCCTTTCAGCTGTTAAACCCTTAATTTTCGTAAATAGCTTTCTGTAATAGATATAGGATAAGTAAACGCCATTTCGAGATGAATACGGCAACATTTTAATGCCCAAAAGCGCTTGCTCAAATTCCTGTTCAATGTCTGCTTCTATTTCCTTTTTTTGCCTGTCGCAAAATGCTGCCAAATTTACGTTAGGAAAATAGGTTCTGTTAAGCGATTGACTGTCGGCTTTCAAATCCCGCAAAAAATTTACCTTCTGAAAAGCTGAACCTAACTTCATTGCAAATGGTTTTAATCTTTCATACTCTGCCTCATCGCCATTTGTAAACACCTTTAAACACATTAAGCCCACAACCTCTGCCGAGCCAAGGATGTAGGTATCATACAACTCGGGAGTATACGCTTTTTCAACCAAATCCATCTCCATACTGTTCAAAAACAGTTCGATGAGCCGATGATCAATCTGAAACTCATTAACTACCCGTTGAAAGGAATTTAGTACCGGATTTAAACTAATACCAAGTTGAATTGCTTCGTAGGTATCTTCTTTGAATTTTCTGAGCAAATATTCTTTGTCAAAATCATGAAAACTATCTACAATTTCATCGGCCAGACGCACAAAGCCGTAAATGGAGTAAATTGGCTGCCTCAGTTTTTTACTAAGAAAGTATATTCCAAACGAGAAGCTTGTACTATACCTTTTCGTTGTTATTTTGCTGCATTCTGCAGACAATTTGTCGAATATATCTTTCATACAACAGGTTGATTTTCTATTAATTTTTCAAACGCATCAAGCGAATTAACTTGGGTAACGGTATCTCCAAGCGTGAGCTGCCTGATTAAATGATCGTTGCCGGCTAAATAAATTTCAGCTGGTGAACAAGTTTCTTTCAGGTTATCTAAATATTTTTGAGCCTGCGCCTTAGGCTTGCTCCTGGTTACGAAAAGTAAAATCTTATTAATGCTATTTTCCTGTAAAACTATCTTAACCGACTTTAACGGGACTTTAGATCCTAAATAAAAAACACCTTTTCCCGCTGCTTTCAACAAATAATTTGCAAACAGCAAACCAATTTCGTGGTCCTCATCTTCTGGTAAAAACAGTAGCCACGTTTCTGTTGCAGATTCACTTAAAGGCAGCCTGTCAATTGCAGCATAAATTTTTTTCTTAATGATGTTGGTTAGAAAATGTTCCTGCGCCGGGCAAATATCGTCTTTTCGCCACATCAGCCCTAACCTTACTAAAATTGGGTAAATGATTTCACGATAGGCATCTAAAATTCCAAACTTTGATATACAGTTTGTGAGCAGTTTGTCGAATCCAATTTCATTGTAAGCTAAACCCAGCTTTAACAATTGGCTAACGTAGTATTCAAACCTGGCCTGTTCTGGAGCGAGGCTCAGCTGCTCATTCAGCAAGCGTTCCATATCATTATTTGCAAGACTGCAAATTTTTGAAATTTTTAGTCCGCTCTGGTTCAAACTCGCAATATTAAGTAACTTCCTCAACTGGAAATCATCGTAAAGGCGGGTATTTCCCAACGTCCGCATTGGTTTTAATGCATTATACCTGCGTTCCCAAATCCGGATTGTGTGAGATTGAATTCCTGAAAGCTGCTCGAGGTCTGCTATAGAATAAAGCATTTTTGTTTAAATATATCAATTAAAACTTAAACAAAACAAAGTCGATTAAGTTTTTAAACAAGCCAGGAATCAGTTTTTAGATTAATGCAGGCCAATATTTGTAGTAAAATAACTTTGCGGTAACAAAAGAGAATAAATTCTATCTAAAAGCTACTGTTTCCGTTACGAAAGACAACTAACACGTTACAAAGAGATTTTTTTTTATAAATTAGAACTGTTAACCTAATTTGCACCCGTTTTAGCCGCTACCAAATATGATATTGAAGTGTATAGTTATTGATGATGAAATCCATGCACTTAATGGCATCAAATCATATATCGGTACGCTTAAAAATCTCCATTTGGTAAACGTATTTACCGATCCGTTGCAGGCACTAACGGAAATCGTTTCCGGACCAGATGTCGACATCATTTTTATGGATGTAGACATGCCGATGATTTCCGGTATTGAATTATCCAAAGCAGTTCGCCATAAAACAGCGAAGCTTGTTTTCACCACATCGCACAGCAAATACGCTTACGAAGCATTTGAAATGCATGCAAATGCTTATTTGTTAAAACCATATACCTTCGCAAGGTTTGCCGAAACAATTAACCGCCTTTTTCCTCAACTGCCCAGCCAGATTCATTCTGCCGTAAAACGTGAGGAAGATTTTTTCTTCATTAGAAACAAAAACGACAATAATAACCTGATAAAGGTTCGTTATGAAGCAATTCTGGCGGTAGAAAGTTTGCAAAACTATGTTAGGATTTACACAATGAACGAAGTTATCGTATCGTACATTGGCCTCTCAGAAATTAAGGAAATTCTCAAAGACTTTCCAAATTTTATCCAGGCTCATCGTTCTTTCCTGATTTCGAAAAATCACATAGAAAAAGTTGATGGCAACACTGTAAAAATGCAGAACCAGCTAACAGTAAACTTAGGCAGTAATTATCGTGATGTGGTTTTAGCTTTCATCAAGGGAAAGACAATTAAAACCGGACGCTCTTAACTGCTTTTTCTCTCATCTATGATATCCGAACAACGCCTTAACTCTCCCCCAACCTATCAATTTCTCAACTGGCTAAAGCTATACAAGTACCATATTTTAGGTTGGGCGGTGTTTTTATTTTACGAAATTATAATTGTAGGCCTTTACACCGGAACATTTGCCTCTATCGGTACTTACGTATTCCATTACCTGATAAACATTACGATATTTTATGTACATGCATTGCTGGTGTTAAAACGTGGACTTGCTTCTCCAAAACACGTTTTCTGGAAGATGCCACTCTTTATGCTTCTTGAAATTGCTACCTATTTGCTCGTGTTGTACCTTGCCTATGCAGTTTTAAATAAAAACTTCCACATTATCAGGGCGTTACAACCAAAGTTTGATAAGGCGTTCTTTTTAGGTGGAATTTTCAGAGCCGTCTACTTCATCATATTCGGCACAGGATATTATTTTTTAATCACTTTTATTAGCGAGCGCAAAAAGACAGAGGTACTGGAGCAACAGCGACTCAAAAATCTTATTCAGCTGGAGAAATCTGAAAATGCCTTTTTACGAGCGCAGATACAGCCACATTTACTTTTTAATACCCTCGATTTTATTTATCAAAATGCCAAAGAAAATTCGCCATTAGCAGCTGAAACGATTGTTGCGCTTTCCGGGATGATGCGGTATGCAGCCGATAGTAGCCATCGCGAAGATTTTATAACGCTTGGAGATGAAATTGAGCAGGTAGAAAATCTGATTAATCTGCACCAACTGCGAAGCAATCATAATTTGCAAATCCAGCTGTCTTATGAAAATGAAATAAATGCTGCGAAAATAATTCCCATGATTTTGATAACGCTTGTGGAAAACATATTTAAACATGGAGCGTTGGGCGATATGACCAGACATGCAAATATTACGATCTACAAAGACGGAAACCATCTGGTAATCGAGACGATAAATGCTACAAAAAATAAAGGTTTTAAAGATAAGCGCCCCGGAACCGGACTTGAAAATATTAGAAAGAGATTGGCTTACACCTACGGAGAAGATTATACAATGGAACACTATTTTAATGATAATGAACACTTTAATGTAAAAATAACCATAAATATTGGAAAAGTTTAGAAAGAAAATCCTTAAATTAGCCTTAACTTATTGTCTGCATACACAAATTGACTAAAGTCTGTTTAGATAGCGCCCGATGTTGATAAATTGATCCTTTATTTTGAAAAAAATTTAAATTAAAATCTCAAATCCGATAATAACCATGCCGATTAATTGTATTGCAATAGATGACGATTTCAATTCTCTCGAGAACCTGAATTCTTATTTAAAGAATTTGCCAGATTTGCAAATGGTAAAAAGTTTTACTGACCCAATAAAGGCACTTACTGATATTTCCGTAGAGGATAAAGTCGACATTATATTTATGGATATCGAAATGCCAACCCTTTCGGGCATAGAACTTGCATCCTTATTAAGACAAAAAACCAAACACTTAATATTTACTACTGCTCATCCAAGATATGCTTTGGATGCCTTTAATGTTGCGGCAGATGCTTACTTGCTGAAACCATATACAATGTTGCACTTTGCCGAAACGATTAATAACCTATACCCTAACGAGAAATCAGTTACAGGTGTAGTTGAAGACGATTTCTTTCTCATTCCCCTTAAAGATGGACCAGAAGATCTAATTAAGATTGAGTTTGATGATTTAGTTGCTTTGGAGCAAATTAATGAGATGATTTATTTCAGAACGCTCACCCGCAACTACATGAGTTTCAAATTAAACTTTGATAAGCTTCTTGGCTTATTGCGAAACCACCCTGCTTTTATTCAAGTAAATTCGAATGCAATAATCTCCAAACTACACATAAAAAGCTTTTTAGGCGATCAGATTGTTTTGGCTGGAGGTGTTTCAATTCCGCTGGCCAATAAATTTAAGGAATCATTTGTTGAGTACGTAAAGCAAAATATCTTTGAATCAAAGTTGCTGAATGATAATTAAAACAAAAGGCTTCATTTTTAGAAGCCTTTTGTTTTATGTTACTTTGATTCAACCACTATCTGTCTTATTGTCAAATTGCCGTTGTTTCCATCCTGATTTGATTTAAACATCAAGAATATATTGTGAAATTTTCCATCTGAAATAAAATCTATTGGAAGCGATGACTTACCGGGTATGTTCTTGCCAATAATCTTACCATTTTCACTATCCAGCCTCAATTCAATTTCATAATTCACATCATTTTGTGCCCTGCCAGAAACAATTTCGAATGAACCGATATTTGTCAAATCAATAGCGGATAATTTTAACCAGCCTGTTTTTTTAGTCAAATTAAGCGCTCCGTTATCGGCCTTGCTGAAACCGGAAAAACTTTTTATATCAGTGCTATTAATTACATTGTTTCTAAGATTTAGGGTATTTGTAGTTGTTAAAGGTCTTAAACCCTTCGATCCAAGATCAGAATAGCTAGCCTTAAGTGTTAAAACTGATTTATTTTTGCTTACGGTTTCTGGTGGCACGATTTTGCCCGAAATTGGAAGTGAGGCAATTGTGTTCGCCTTGGCAGACAAGCTTAAAATCCATTCAACAATTTGCTTAACCTCTGTTTCTTTCATCGCTGGGTGGGCAGGCATTGGCACCTCACCCCAAACACCGCTACTACCTTTAATTACTTTCGATGCAAGGTATTCAACCGCTTTGGGTTCCGTTTGGTATTTAGTTGAAACTTTAGAAAAAGCTGGCCCTATAGATGCTTCAGAAACTTTGTGGCAAGTGCTGCAATCCGATTTCATCATTAAAGATTTACCAATAAGCGTTTGCGCAGCTTGCTGATGCCCTAATTGCGCACCAGCCATATCGGTTCCTTCCGTGTAAGAGTTTGATACAAAAACACGATCTTTGTTAACAGTAGCTCCTTTATCTGAAACCAATACCTGGTAGCTAACCGGTTTCCCAGGAAAATAGAAGCTTTTGTTTCCCGATACCACAATATCAACTTTTGGATGCTCATTACCTGCGAATACGGGTACGGTTGCGCTTTTAGCAGAAGCCTTCGCATTGTCTGTTACCCTAACGCTTACCGGATATTCACCGGCGTTAGTGAAGGTGTAATGCAATTCAGGTACCGTTGTCGTTTTTAACACCCCGTTGCCCAAATTCCATACATAAGTTAATTTATCACCATCTGGATCTTTAGCCATAACCTTCGCATCCAGCCTGTAAGGAAGTAAGCCGCTTGGCTTATCAATTACAAGGTTTGTTACCATCGGCGGTCTGTTTCCTTTAAGATAATCAACCCTGGCGATACCAGCATCAGGATTTTTTGAAAACCAACCTTTGCCGTATTCCAGAACATAGATTTTACCATCGGGACCAAGTTCCATATCAATTGGTGCAGAAAACGATAAATTGGACATTATTGGTTCCATGCTAAGATAATCGCCATTAGGAGCCATTGTTACCGCTTTAACCCAGCCTCTTACCCATTCATAAATAATTAGTTTTCCGTTGTAATAATCCGGATAAGCTGAGCTGCCCGCTCCACTGTATAAAGTAGGGCCTGCCATGGCCGTTCTGCCGCCAGAGCCCACTTGTGGAAAATCTTTCGATTCGCCGTAAGGATACCAGATGAATGACGGATTGGCAGCAGGAATATTTTCTAACCCTGTATTGTTTGGCGAATTGTTTACCGGATTTTGCGGGTCGAAGGCTGGGCCGCTTTTTCCATTGGTAAAATCGTAACTTCTGTAGGCATAATTATTTCCAATCAGATATGGCCAGCCAAAATTTCCGGCTTTTCTTGCCTGGT
The DNA here is from genome assembly GCF_979253075.1 of Pedobacter sp. AC464. Taxonomy (NCBI): domain Bacteria; kingdom Pseudomonadati; phylum Bacteroidota; class Sphingobacteriia; order Sphingobacteriales; family Sphingobacteriaceae; genus Pedobacter; species Pedobacter sp. AC464. The sequence continues at coordinate 848,979 of NZ_CEEDBV010000001.1, read as the reverse complement.
TTACTTCGTCATAGCCTCTCGGGCCACGTAAAGGATCATCATTCGATGCATCCGGACCAACTTCTCCCCAATATAAAAAGCCTGTTTTCTGATCAACCGATATTCGATAAGGATTTCTATTTCCCATTACAAAAATTTCCGGACGCGTTTTATCGGTCCCAACGGGAAATAAATTACCTTTCGGAATGGTATAAGTCCCATCTGCTTCAACTTTTATGCGAAGAATTTTACCTCTCAAATCATTCGTATTTCCGGCAGATCTTCTGGCATCGTATTGTTGCAAACCCTGCCTGTTATCCAACGGTGCATAGCCTTTGTTTACAAAGCTTTGCTTCGGAACGTCGAAGGGCGTCGAATTATCACCGGTAGATATGTACAAAAGCCCATCAGGCCCAAAAGCCAAAGAACCACCTGTGTGGCAGCAAATCTCCCGTTGAGCGTAAAATTCCAAAACTACTTTTTCCGAAGACATGCTGAGCATATCGTTTACCATTTTAAATCTTGATAAGCGGTTCACCGACTTTCCGGCCGGGCTGTAGAATAAATATATATACTGGTTTGCAGCATATTTTGGGTCGATTGTTAAGCCGAGCAAACCTTCTTCTGCATTAACATCTGCAACGCTTGTTTTAAAATATACATCGAGTTTTGCAGATTGAATAAGCTTTTTAGTTGAATTTTTGTACATCAAAAGTTCTCCCCTGCGCTGTGCAACTAAAATATCGAGATTTGGCAACACGGACATCTCGGTTGGCTCGGTAAACTGTCCCTGAACAAGATTTACTTTTACAAATCTATCCTGGTCGGGCGTGTCAATTTTTAGTTCTTTAATTTGTGATTTCTCCAGATGGCTGGAAAAGCTAAACTTATTAACCTGTTTTGCAGATAAGAAAACTGTAAGGCCGATGCCCGAAAGCAGGATTGCAGAGGTGATTTTCATTTTTTGGTAAGATGATTATTTTCACTAAATATAGATGAATGTTTCAAAAATTGGTAGCAGTCACAGCATAAAAGTTTTTGAGCCATCTATTAAGTTTTAATTTTAATTATTGAGAAAGTTAACGTGCAGCACTTATCTTTGTAATATACAAAGCGGTGTGTTCGTATTGTATCGTTTGTAAATTATCCTAAAAATGAAGAAGTTTTATATTTTAATCTGTTTTGTTTTACTAGCTTTCTCTGCCAAAAGTCAGACTTTGATATTAGCGAAAGATGCCGCACAGTATGTAGGAAAAACCGTAACCGTTTGCGATTCTGTGTATGGTACGAAAGCTTTAGAGAAGTTAAGCCTGATTAATATTGGCGGCGTTTACCCAAAAGAACTCCTAACTATTGTAATCAATAAAGAAGATTTTCAAAAGTTCCCCTCCGACCCTTCCAGTGTTTATTTGGGTAATAAAATATGCATCACCGGAACAATTTCTGAGTTTAAAGGAAAATATCAAATTGTAGTAACCGAACCGAAACAAATTGTTGTTAAATAATTTCAGTTTAACAAGCTGTCTGTTAACAAAACACCTCTTTCGCCACTTGTCGTTTCGATGGTATGAATGTGCTTGTACGAATGTGAAAAATTATCGTAGGCCCGCTTAACTGCATTTACCTGCACATCTTGTACGGGGAAACTCCTGTTCGTTTGCATGCAAACCAGTATTTTATTATCTAGCAAAAGGAAGTCGCAATCGTAACCCTTGTCATGCAATTCGATAACTTTTTCGGTTATAGAACCGTTCATCTCTAATTTTCCTTTTATCATAACATTTAACTTTATGGTTTTTTAACAAACTTATTGGAGCGAATTACAAAATCCAGATTTTAAGTGTTTTACATATTTAATTACAATAATAAAGATTAAGCGTTTCAATAGTCTGTTCTTTTTGTTCATACAAACGATACGCTGTTTGCAGGCCCTAAACTGATAACAAACCTATTCTTCAATTGGATTCCATAAATCGTTAAATTTTTCTGGATGCCTTTTAAATTGTAAATGCACATATGGGCATAAGGGTACAACTTTCAACTTATGCTCTCTGGCATAGCTTGCCATTGCATCCAGCAATTTACCCGCAAAGCCTTTCGTTTCGGGTTTCTGAACGACCTCGGTATGGTAAACAGTTAAATTGCCTGGCGACAAGCTGAAAATCATTTCTCCAACTTGCTCATCGCCATCCATAATAAAAAATTTGCCTTCCTGGTTTTCGTTTATCAATAGCTGAACATCATTCATAATGTATCTTTTTCGGGATAATTTTATTTTAAAGCTAAATAATAAAAAGCGAAAAAACCATTTGTACCCTTCCTTTTAACGGGAAGGGCTAAATGATGAGCTAGATAGATGTATGGGTCTTTTTGAAAATTAATTCGACATTGGGGCTTTGGCAGCCGGCAAAGAGGTAGCCTTGCCGACTGTTTAAGCGTAGATTTCCTATAATCTGTTTCGAAGATGCTAATTGGTGTTTATAAATGCTAATTAGTTATACAGAAAGCCAAAAATCCGTGATAGACAGCTAAAAATCCGTTATGAGTTTTCTGGCTGATTTAATAATTGCTTCAACCTTTTAAGATATTATTTGTTTATGGAAAAATCACATATCTAAATGGCTAGAGCCAACAAATCAATATTTAGTGCCTTGGCGGCAAATCTTTTAATTGCGGTTACAAAATTCATTGCAGGTGCATTTACAAATAGTTCATCAATGATAGCTGAAGGTATACATTCTACTGTTGATACCAGTAACCAGTTGCTATTGCTTTATGGCTTGAAACGAAGTACCAAAGCGCCCGATGAACTTAGGCCTTTTGGCTATGGCAAGGAACTATACTTCTGGTCGTTCATTGTTTCAATAATGATTTTTGGATTGGGAGGCGTTCTTTCCATCTCGCAAGGGATTGAACATATTCGCCATCCGGAAAAGCTGGAGAACCCCGGTTGGAATTACCTCGTGTTGGTTTTATCGCTGATTTTCGAAGGCGCTTCTCTGTTTATCGCGATAAAAGAATTTAATAAAACCAGAAACGGTGTTACATGGTGGAAAGCCATCATCAAAAGTAAAGATCCTTCAGGTTTTTTGGTACTATTTGAAGATGGTGCGGCCGTGCTTGGGTTGCTCATTGTATTTGTGCTGATGGTTTTTAGCCATAAATTTAACTTACCATTTCTTGATGGACTAGCGTCTGTTCTGGTCGGCTTGTTATTAGTTTTTGTATCATTTATTCTCGCCCGGGAAAGCAGGAGTTTGCTTATGGGCGAAGGCTTTTCAAAAGAAACGCAAGTTAAAATTAAAGAATATATTGAAAAAGACCCTGATGTTATAAGCCTGATCAGTCAGCTATCAACTTATCAGTCTCCGAAAGAAGTTGTTTTAATGCTTATCATTGAATTTGAAGACGAGCTAAATACAAAAGATATTACAACTGCAATTGAACGACTACGAGAACATGTGAAGAAGGAGTTTCCCTTGGTTAAGTTTGTGATTATTCAGCCCCAACAACTAAGAAAACTGTAATATTTCTATGCGTTTTAAACAGGTTGAAATTTAAGTTTTATCTTGTCTGGCCAGTACCCAAATCATTATTCCCATGAGCCATAAAACTTACTTTAGCACACGATCATTATCTTTCAGGCTTTTATTCCTTACATTACTTGTTTCCCTGCTTGCAGTTTCAAAAAAAAGTGATGCACAATCAAAATTGAATGTAGCCATTGCAGGCTTAAATCACGATCATATTTTCTTGATCATGAATAGCTACCAGAAAGGCGAAGTAAACATTATTGGAATCGCCGAACCAAATGCGGAACTGATTGAACGTTTCAAAAATCGCTACAAACTTAGCGACAGTCTTTTCTTTCCAGATATCAAAACGCTGCTTGCGAAACGAAAACCGGATGCTGTGTTAGCTTATAATGCAATTAGCGACCATTTAGCTGTAGTTGAAGCTGCCGCCCCACTTGGCATATCCGTTATGGTTGAGAAACCACTTGCGGTAAGCGTTAAGCAGGCAGAAAGAATGGTTGAACTAGCTACCAGATATAAAATTCACTTGTTAACTAATTATGAAACTACCTGGTATCCGAGTAATCAGGAAGCATTTTTGAACATTAAAGAACAAAATCGGATTGGCGATATCCGGAAAATGATTGTTCACGATGGGCATCAGGGACCGAAAGAAATTGGAGTAAGCAAAGAATTTTTAACCTGGTTAACCGATCCAGAAATGAATGGTGCCGGCGCTTTAGTAGATTTTGGATGTTATGGTGCCAACCTAATGACCTGGCTTATGAATGGTAAAGCACCAATTTCGGTTTCCGCAATTACACACCAGATTAAACCCGAAATTTATCCAAAGGTTGATGACGACGCGACCATTTTATTGGAATATCCAGATGCAACCGGCATTATCGAAGCTTCATGGAATTGGCCTTTCAGCATTAAGGATATGGAAGTATTCGGTAAAACGGGCTATATCCAGGCAGTAAATGATAATAGTTTAAGGGTAAAGGAAAATGGCAAATCAGAGTACAAAATTTATAAAGCACAACCACTTGCACCGAAATATTCAAGTAGTTTGGCCTATCTTTCTGCAGTGTTAAAGAATGAAATCCAACCGCTTAACGACCTATCTTCGTTGCAAAATAATTTAGTGGTCGTAAAGATTTTAGAGGCCGCAAAACTTTCAGCAAAAACAGGAAAGAAGGTGCTGATAAAGTAGATTTGTAGCCAAAGCAGAATTGTAAAAAGATTATTTTTGATAGCTTTGGTTTTTTTTAACGTCAAAAGTTATCATGCCGAAAAATCGAAAGCTCCTCATTTTAATATTAAGCATCTTAATAATCTGTTTCCTGGCGTTGAGCATTTTCATCGCTCAAAATCCAATTCTTCCGTTTGACATTGATTTCTCGCTCGCGATTCAAAAATATCAGGCTAAATGGCTTGATTACACTATGCTTGCCGTAAGCTTTTTTGGAGAATTGCCTTGGTCGCTCCTTTCGGTGCTGGTGGTTGCGGCTATTTTTTACTTCAATAAATTTAAACGAGAAAGCTACTTTATAACGTTGGTGCTATTCTCCGGATTGATAATTTTGGGGATAAAAAACACCATTAACAGGCCGCGACCAACAAGTTTTTATGTTCGTTTGGTAGAAGTGAACCGATTCCAGAGTTATCCAAGCGGACATGTTTTGTCGTACGTTTTATTCTTTGGCTTTTTAATTTTCCTGATGACTCAGTTAAAAACCATTGCTGAACTCTGGAGAAAAGCAATAATAACCATATCCGCTTTCCTGATTTTTGCCATTGCACCCTCCAGAATTTACCTCGGCGCCCATTGGTTTACCGACACCTTGGGAGGCGCTCTATTAGGGCTAATTTGCCTATTTCCCCTTTGTTACTTCTACTTGCAAAAAAAACGGACAAACAATTAGCTTACCGTTTAGTAGCAGCACCAAAAACTTACTTTGGCAAACCTGCTTCTCCTCCTTAAAAAGTGGTATGTAGGGCTTCCTGAAACGCATGATACCATAAAGCTATGCGCTAAAAAGCGGGCTTGCAATACCATATTCACGGTATTTATAAATCAGGTTATCACTTTTCCCCGAATTCTTGACAGGGTTTCCATCCTCATCCCCAAAAACGAAGCAACATATTTTAAAGAAATTCTATCTATTAAATTTGGGTATGATTGCAAAAACCGCGAATATTTTCGCTCTGCAGATTGTAAACGGCATAAAAACCCTCTTTCATAAGCCTGGGCATAATACATTTCAGTCATTTTACGGCCAACATAATTAGCGATTGGAAAGTTTTCGTACAGTTCTTTAGACATATGATGAGGAATTGCAATCGCCTCAATAGGTTCCAGCGCCTGAATGTATTCTTCGGTTTCCTCATCTTCCCATAAATTTCTTATCGTACCCACAAGTTCGTTCTCAATGGCTATCCAGGTTGTAATTTCCTTATTTCCATGCCGCATAAACCCTCTCACTACGCCTTTAAGTAATAAAAAAATATATTTATTTCGATGGAGCGGCGATGATATAAACTTACCTTTTTTAAATACTACCGGGAACGTAGCTTCATTAATAATGTGTTCGATTTCTGGATTTAGCGGATGAAAATGTTTGAAAACATTAACTAAGGGAGAAAAACCGTTGTAGGCAGCCCACTTGTTTTCGGCATAATTTTTCTGAGGATTCACAGCAAGTAAAAAATTTAGAGATGATTTGCAAAGAATATTAAAAATTTTAAAAAGGCGTAATTTCGTCGGTAAATTATTTAATGCAATGCATTTTTTTTTCTGTGTTGTTACCACTTCATTCTGATGTTGATTACTTATTAATACACAACGCAGGCTATACTAAAACCATTTAATACGGAAAGTTTGGGTATTTGTACGCAATCTTTTCAGCATAATTAATCAAGCCCGAAAATTAATGGCGCAATGGGGAGCGTTACATGCATTTATAGACTATTATTGAATTTGGTTAAGTTAAAGTCGGTAGCTTAATGGTATATATTTTGATGAATTCGAAGTACATCTAACCCTATTAATCATGACTACATTCGAATTTAACCATTTGGTAAATGCGCACTCAGTATCTCTTAAATCTCACGCATTGAAATTTACAAGCGATGTTGAAGACGCAAATGATCTTGTTCAGGATACCTTAGTTAAGGCCATTAGATTTTACGAGAATTTTCAGGAAGGCACGAATTTAAAAGGTTGGCTATTTGTAATTATGAGGAATACTTTTATCAATAATTACAGGCGTATTGCAAAAACGAGATCGGTAATCACACAAACTGATGAAATTTCTTCTGCTAATTTGGCGCATAGTGCAACAAGAAATAATGCTGAAGGAAAATTTATTGTGGGTGATATTAACAAGGCGCTCGAAAGTCTGCCCGAAGCGTATCACACGCCATTCGTTCGCTACTTTGAAGGCTATAAGTATCATGAAATAGCAGAAATGCTTCAAATTCCATTAGGAACGGTAAAAACCCGGATATTTGTTGCCAGAGAAATGCTTAAAAAATTCTTAAAAACTTATGCAAAGGATCAACGAGAAGATTAACGATCTTCTAAATCTGTAGCCTTCAGGTTGCAAGCGCAACAAATCTTGTCTGTAGATCCATTCCCTATGTTACGATACAACCATTAGGTCAATCCCCGAAAGTTAGTCTTTCGGGGATTTTCGCATTTAGGCTCCCAAACTAATTCTGATCTTCAAGTGTAGTTTAAAAGCTGAATTTGACTACAGCTAATTTTGAAAATTCCGGTAGTTTTTTACCTTTGCTTCACATCAAAAGAAACATGCAATTTAAGCCCAAAGCCCTTCTATTCGACCTCAATGGAACCATGATCGATGACATGGAATTTCACAATAAGGCCTGGTTTACAATCTTGAACGACCATTTAGGTGGGGATATAAGCTATGCTGAAGTTAAGAAGCAGATGTACGGGAAAAATGATGAATTGCTGAAACGGGTTTTTGGCGACGATTGTTTTACTCAGCAGCAGATGGATGAAATTTCCATCAAAAAAGAAAAGATTTACCAACAAGACTATCAGCCGCATTTGCATTTGATTGCCGGTTTAGACGACGTTCTAAAACGTGCAAATTCGCTTGGAATTTTGATGGCGATAGGCTCTGCCGCAATTCCATTCAACATTAATTTCGTTTTAGATGGCTTAAATATCCGCCACTACTTTAAAACAATCGTTAGTGCAGATGATGTTGAGAAAAGTAAGCCAGACCCTGAAACCTTTTTAAAAGGCGCCAAGAACCTGGGGATTGCGCCAAAGGATTGCTTGGTTTTAGAAGATGCACCTAAGGGTGTTGAGGCGGCGCTTAATGCGGGAATGGAATGTGTTGTTTTAAGCACTGCCCATAGCGCAAAAGATTTTGAGCAATACCCAAATGTTCTAAAGATTGTGAGCGATTATAACGACCCTATATTTGGAGAGTTGATTCGTTAAATTTTCAATTGTAAAGGGTTAATGACAATATTTTAAATTGAAAAAAGCCGATTACCTTTGCCGAAATTCAATTAACATGAAATCTCGTCATTCGTTTTCGCTCATTATTTTAACGCTGAGCCTATTTTTAATTTCCTGGGGCTACACTGGTCACAGAACAATTGGCAAATTAACTGAAAATTATTTAACACCTACGGCAAAAAAAGCGGTACAGGATTTATTGGGAGATGAAAGTATTGCCGATGCCTGCACCTGGGCAGATGAAGCAAGAAAATACCCTGAACTGAAAGAAACGGCTAATTGGCATTTTTTAAACTTACCACTTGGCTTAAGCTTCAGGGAATTTAAACAAACGCTGGATACATTGAAGCAGGCTAATGTTTACAGTGCATTGATTAATGCCAAAGAAAATTTGCAAAAACCTGAACTTTCGAGAAAACAAAAAACTGATGCTTTAAAATTTTTGCTTCATTTTGTCGGTGATATTCACCAGCCGATGCATATTTCCCGGGCCGAAGACAAGGGAGGAAATACGATCCAGCTCAATTTTGATGGCAAAGGAACCAACCTTCATGGCTTGATTGATACTAAACTGCTGGAGCGTGGCGGCTTGAAATATGATAGTCTGGCCCTTGAATTAAGCCATATTCCGAAAAGAAAGATAAGGAGATGGCAGAGAGAACCAATAATTGAATGGGCTTGGGAAAGTTATCAGATTAGTTCGAAGCTTTATAAGGAAGTTGATGAAATGAAAACGAGAAATATTGGCGATGAATATTATCAGGAACACATCGGCATGGTTAAAAAACGAATTCAGCAATCGTCGGTCAGACTGGCGGGTTTATTAAATGAGGTATTCCCTGAAGGTTATGTCGCTCCACCCAATCAATAAACATTCCAGCGTAGCAAAGCAATCAGGCATCAAAGTTATTAACAGTTTTCAACAGGTGTTTATAATTATTTTAGGTTGCAAACCTTTCAATGCATAACTTGTTATTGTAAAAGAAAACAACCGAAAATAAGTCCTGTGAGCGGGGTATCCGCGAAGGGCAGGCACACCATAACAACAAAACATTGAACCAAACAAAAAGCCCCGCAAATGCGGGGCTTTTTGTAAAAAAAAGGTATGATTACTTCGCGATAAATACTGTTCCATCATGGCGTAATTTATAAAAGTATTGTTTCTGCCCTTTGTTACATACCACTTGTATTTTAACAACTTCGTCCGATTTTCCGTTACGCAGTACAATCCTGTCACCTTCACGAATACTTTCCAAATCGCGAACAGGTGTATGTTGATTAAGTTGTATCATGGTAATTGAGTTAATACAAATCTCAAAACCGGCCAACGAATAATTTAAAGAAAAAATTGCAGGTTACGTAGCAACCTGCAATCCTCTAAATTAATCATTGCTTCCAATCCTGATAAGCTTTGTAATGATTTAACTCCAAAGTAGAAATTTTGTTAAATTATTTCCGGGTTTGAATAAAGTGAATAAAATAGGGCTTTTGAATTTAATATAAATTCTATGTGAATGAATAGCAACAATGTCGATTTAACAGATGCTGCTGTAGCAAATGTTACTTTGAAAGCAAGAAAACGGATTCTTAGACCATTATTGATACGCTCTTTTTAATCTTTGATATTCTGGCAGAAAACTCAATCACTGAATAACAAAAAGAACATTGCGATTTATACTCTACTTTGGAATTTCGATGTAAAAACTGCTTCCAACATTCTCTTCGCTTTTAAACCAAATTTTTCCGTTGTGCATCTCAACGATAGTTTTAATTATCGCCATGCCTAATCCCCACGACTCTTCTCCATGTAAACCATTTCTCATCGCAATGCTAAAACGTTCGAACAAATAAGGCTGTAAATGTTGCGGAATCCCAATTCCATTATCGGTTACACACACCAGAACAAAGTCTCCCCTGTCTTCAATCTCAACTTTAATGGAACCATTTATTTCGGTAAACTTAATGGAATTAGATATCAGGTTATTGATTACCTGCATAAATTTCATGCTGTCGGCACGTGCATACAGTTTGGTCTGCCTGCTTACAAATTGGAAGTTTCTGAAGAGATTTACCTCAGCCTGCTGATAAAAGCCAATAACGGCTTTAATTTCGTGCACCAAATCAACCCGTTCCTTTCTAATTTCAACTTCCGACGAGGTTAAGAATTCATGATTTATCAAATTTCTGATTAAAAGAATATTCCGTTCGCACATATCTTTGATGAACGTAAGCGATTTCAAAACCCTTTCCTGGCCTTCAAAAAGCTTATTATGCAATAAATCAGAAACGGCGAGACTAATCATTGCAAGCGGTTCTTTCAAATCGTGAGAAACAATTTCCAATGCTGTATTTTTGCGGGCATTAATTTTTTCGATATGAAAATTATTGCGCTTAGAAACGGTAACATCCTCTGCCAAGCCTGAAATTTGCGTTAATTTGCCATGTAAAAAAACGGAATACGGACTCACCCTTATAAACTTTTCCTGTTCTCCAATAAGAACCCTGAACTCATATTTCCGAGACACATTTTTTTCCAAACATTCTTCAAAACAATCTATAACATGTTTTTTATCTTCAGGATGCACCAATTCCAGCAATAACATTGGATTGTTCTTTACATCATCTGCAGCGGTTTCGAAAATGGTTTCAAAGGCTTTATTAAGGTATGAGAAGCAATTTGTTTCTACCTCGAAAATAAAAAACACATCTCTTGATGCATCGCCCAAATGGCAAAAAAGTTCTGAATTTAACTCAGGCATTGATTATTTTTTTTTATGATTAGTTAGTGATTACTTATCGTTATTTACTTCAAGCCAATGTCCGTCGGGGTCTTTAAAATAGATTTGTTTAACACCGTCTACTCTTGTCGTAAACTCGCCCTTTGCACCAGCCCAGCTTTCGAAGGCTATATTTCTCGACTGCAATTTTTTTATGAAATCGTCGATAGATAAAACACTAAAACATAAATGTTCATTTTTATCGTGATTTTCTGAGCTTTTAGCGCCTTGTATTAAATGTAACTGACCAGCACCACCAAGACTAAACCAGGTATGCCGCCCATCGTGAAAAGGTTCGGGTATTTGAGGTAAGTCGAAAACATTTCCATAAAAATCTGTTGCCGTTTTCAAATCTTTAACGTAAACAGCAATATGGTTTAAAACGGCGGCAGGCTGCTTTTTCTCTGTCTGTGCCATAACTTTATGCAATGGATTTAAAATAATAAATGCAAAAAAAATTGGTGCAAGAAATTTCATAGGGTAAAATTTGTCCAAACAAAGTGGTTAGAATTCCTCAATATACGCTGTAATAATTTCGAAAGCGAATTTCTGTAATTATAAGATAATTTAAAAATATTATTAGTCACTTTATCAGTGATAAAAAACAAAAAAATATCCAGAAAAAGGGTCTTCCCCAGTTAAAATAATTCGCTGAAACGTCGCTTAAAAACTTAAAGCGTTGCCATTAAATCGTACGATTGCAATTCACGACTCGTTGGTTTCAATTTATTAAAACTCGAAGCACAGCTATTCTGCCAGCAAAGTCATTTTAGTTTCGGCTAATTTGTTTTGCTCTTCTTCCGCTAAAACGGGGAATTTAAGGTCTAAACTTTTCAATTTGTCTTCGATGATTTCACTTATCGCCAAACGGGCAAACCATTTTTTATCAGCAGGAATTACGTACCACGGTGCGTCTGAAGTGGATGTTTCGTTAATCGCGTCTTCGTAAGCTTTCATGTACTGGTCCCACAGAGCTCGTTCTTTAATATCTCCTGATGAAAACTTCCAGTTTTTTGTAGGGTCTTCTATCCTATCTAAAAAGCGCTGTTTTTGTTCATCTTTACTAACATTTAAAAAAAATTTTAGTATTACCGTTCCGTTGGCAATTAAATGTTCTTCAAAATTTCGTATACTTTGATAGCGTTGCTTCCAAAAATCTTTATTTACTTTTTTAACATCTTGATAACCCGGAATATGCTCACTCAAAATGTATTCAGGATGCACCTTGCACACCAAAACATTCTCGTAGTGCGATCGGTTGTGTATTCCGATACGGCCCCGCTCGGGCAAGGCTTTGTAATGTCGCCACAAAAAATCGTGCTCATATTCTTCTGTTGTTGGCACTTTGAAGCTAAACACCTGACAACCCTGAGGATTTAACCCACTCATTACATGCTCAATAGCGCTGTCTTTCCCTGCGGCATCCATTGCCTGAAATATTATAAGCAGCGAACGGGTACCTGCAGCGTAAAGTTTTTCCTGAAGCTCATTTACTTCAATCTTGGATTTTACCAAAGCATCTTTAGCTTTTTCTTTATTATAACCTCCCGTATAATCGGTTTCGGCACTTTTTATAGAGAATTTTTTCTCTCCGGTTACGGTTAGGTTTTTAAATTCGTTCTTCATATATGTATGGTAAAAATCAAAAAATGTCAATCATTTATTTAAATATAGACTAAAAAATAAGTAAATTAAATACGTTAATTTGCATTTAGAGTTTTTTATATTTAACGCCAAAGCTTTTACCAAATACATCATCTTAACCAATATGTTTAAAGAGATAAAAAACAAGTACTTACGTTATTCGGCAATTTGTGTTTTTTTTATAATAATATTTTTCTCTGCACTTCAACTAAATTTTTTATGGCTATTTGGTTACTCGCCAAGTTATCATGACATCAAAATCCCGACGCTGCGTGTGGGTTCAGAACTTTACACAGCAGACGGCAAACTTATCGGAAGGTATTTTAAAGAAAACAGAACGCCTGTAAATTACAATGAAATTGCGCCAAGTGTGTTAAATGCTCTGGTTGCTACAGAAGATGTGCGTTTTTATAAACATTGGGGTATCGACGTTCAGGCAGTTGGGCGAGCTGTAATCGGTTTTGGTAAAGATGGTGGTGCAAGTACCATTACACAACAATTAGCGAAGAATTTATACCGTACGCGTTACAACAAGTCGCAAGGCTTTTTATCAAAGATTCCTTTGGTTAGAACCATTGTATTTAAACTGAAGGAATGGATGACCGCTGTAAAACTGGAATCCAACTACTCGAAAAATGACATCATTACGATGTACCTGAATACGGTATCATTCGGCAATAATACCTACGGAATAAAAACTGCGAGTCGTATTTATTTTGATAAGGAAGCTAAAGAATTATCGACTAATGAATCTGCCTTACTTGTTGGAATGTTGAAAGGAACATCTTTTTACAACCCGACAAAAAATCCTGAACGGGCTTTAGTAAGGCGTAATACGGTGTTAAGCCAAATGAACAAGTACAAATATTTAAGTAAGGATAGCCTGGCAGAATTTTCAAAATTACCGATTAAATTGAAAGAGGGTAAAATGGAAGATGGCAGCGATGGCGACTCTTATTTACGTGCTGCCGTTGCAAAATACCTCGAAAAATGGTGCAAGGATAACGGCTATGATTTGTACGAAGACGGATTGAAAATTTATACAACCATCGATTCAAAACTCCAGAAATATGCAGAAGAAGCAGTTCACGAACAAATGAAAACACTGCAACGCAGGTTTTATAGCGTTTGGGGTAACGAAGACCCGTGGTATGATTCTGAAAAACAAAAGGTTGATTATCCCGATAGGGCAATGAAGAACTTGCCTGTGTATGCTTTGCTTCAAAAGAAATTTCCAAACAATCCAGATTCTGTTACCGCCTATTTTAATAAAAAGAAAAAGATGCAAATCTTTACTTATAAGGGCGATAGAGATACATTATTTTCAACGCTCGATTCAATTCGGTATTATGGAAAAATAATGAATACTGGTATGATGACCATGGAGCCAGCCAGCGGAAAAATAAAGGTTTGGGTTGGCGGAATCGACCATAAATTCTTCAAATATGACCACGTTAACCAGGCTAAGCGACAAGCCGGCTCTACGTTTAAACCCTTTGCATATTTAACTGCGCTGGAGCAAGGCATGAATCCCTGCGATAAATTTACCGACAAGCCTGTTAAAATTGCTTATCAGGATAAAGGTGAAACAAAATACTGGGAACCTAAAAATGCCGATTACAGCGTTACCTACCGGGAGATGAGTTTACGGTGGGCTATGGCAAAATCGGTGAATACCATTACCGCACAAGTTACCGAGAAAGTTGGCTGGGATAATGTGGTAAAATGGGCGCATGAGTGCGGCATCGATAGCCACCTGGAATCTGTACCGTCGGTGAGCCTCGGCTCCAACGATGTTTCTGTTTACGAAATGGTAAAAGCCTACAGCACATTTTTGAATAAAGGCGTTAAAACCGACCCGATTTTAGTCGAAAAAATAACCGATCAGGATAACAATGTAATTGATGACTTTAAACCGAAAACAAAAAGGGTTTTAACGGAAGAGATTGCGTGGTTAATGTTGTATATGTTCCGCGGGGGCATGGAAGAACCTGGAGGAACGTCTCAAGCGCTCTGGGAGTGGGATTTATGGAAAAAGAACAATCAAATAGGTGGTAAAACCGGCACCTCTTCCGATTATGTAGATGCCTGGTATATGGGCATTACGAAGGATTTGGTAACCGGCGTTTGGGTGGGTTGCGATGAGCGCACTGCTCATTTTAAGAATGGCGAGCAAGGAGAAGGTTCGCGAACCGCTTTGCCTATTTTTGCCAAGTTTATGGAAAAGGTTTACCACGACCCTACTTCAGGATATACTTACGGCCCCTTTCCTAAAGCAACTGTAGATATTACGCGGACAATTAACTGTCCAAGTCCACGCATTGTAGAAGATACAACCTCTACAGATAGTGTTGTAGTTGATTCGACCGATTTTGCGGTACCTGAAAACCAGGAACCGGCTGCGCCAACGCCAACTACAGAAACAGAAATTAAAAAAGAAGAGAAAAAGCCAGACCCTGCTCCCATTCAACCTGCGGCTGTTGTACCCTTAACAAAAAAAGAAGAGCGTGAATTAAAAAGGAAACAACGACAGGAAGAACGTGAAAAAAAGAAAAACGGAAATAATTAAGTTTTATCCCATTCTAAAAAGTTTTGAAATCAAAATAGTGATTCTAAGAATCGCTATTTTTATTTTCGGGTAAAATTCGAAAACTTAGTCCTTAAATATACTGCACACATTAAACCAAAACGTATGAAAATAAGCGCTACTATTTTAAAGCAATTTATACTGGCGTTGCTCCTGACCACTTTGTCTTTATCGGTTCAGGCACAATATTTTGGTCAGAACAAGGTGAGGTACAAAAACCTTGATTTTAAGGTTTTACAGACCCCACACTTTGAAATTTATTATTACCTGAAGAATGAAAGTCTGCTAAAAAAGTTTTCTCAGGATGCCGAGACCTGGTACAAAATGCATCAGGAGGTGTTTAGAGATACTTTTTTGAAAAAGAATCCTGTAATTCTCTATAACAACCACCCAGATTTTCAACAAACTACAGCGCTTAATGGCGAAATTGGTGTAGGAACAGGTGGCGTTACGGAAGCCTTAAAAAACCGGGTAATTATGCCGGTAATGGAACTAAACAGTCAAACAAGGCATGTTTTGGGCCATGAACTTGTTCATGCTTTCCAATATCATTTATTACTCGAAAAAGATTCAATAAGTCTGGAAAATGTTGGGCAAACTCCTTTGTGGATGGTTGAAGGAATGGCTGAGTATCTATCTATCGGAAAGCGTGATGCATTTACATCGATGTGGATGCGCGACGCAATGTTAAACCGTGATATTCCTTCGCTAAAGGATTTAACAAATTCGAATAAATACTTTCCATATCGCTACGGACAAGCATTTTGGACTTACATTGGTTCACAATACGGTGATACCACAATTGTTCCATTGTTTAAAAATACGGCGAAGTACGGATATGAAAATGCAATTCGATACACTTTCGGCTATGATGATAAAACACTATCTGGCTTGTGGAAAAATGCAATTGATGCGCACTACAAACCGATGTTAAAGGCAGATAGTTCGCAGATAAAAATCACCGGGACTAAAATTATTGATAATAAAAACGCTGGAAATATGAACGTTGCTCCTGCGATTAGTCCCGATGGAAAATACCTCGCTTTCATGTCTGAAAAAGACTTGTTTGGGATAGACCTATTCCTGGCCGACGCAAAAACCGGCAGGATAATAAGGAAATTAACAAGCCAGATTTCGAATGGCCACATAGACGATTTCAATTTTATTGAATCTGCCGGTGCGTGGTCGCCGGATAGTAAACAGTTCGCATTCAGCATTTTTAGTCACGGCAAAAATGAAATGATGATTATCAACGTTGATAATGGCTCGACGGTTTCTCAGACTGCAATGGGCGCTGTAGCACAGTTTGGCAACCTAACTTGGTCGCCAAATGGAAAAGATATTGCTTTTTCGGGCATGGTTGAAGGACAAAGCGATATTTTTTCTTACAATTTAGATAGCAAACAGGTTACGCAGATTACCAATGATTTATATTCAGACTACGCCCCGAGTTATTCGCCCGATGGCAGAAAACTTGTTTTTTCTTCGGATAGAGCAGCGATTCAGAATAATAATATTGCCGCTGTTAACCCAATAAATCTTGCCGTTTTCGATATTGAATCCAAAACGGTAAGCAACCTGAATGTTTTTGCCGGGGCAAATAATTTAAATGCACAATTTTCTCCGGACAGCAAATTTGTTTACTTCTTATCGAACAGGGATGGCTTCAGGAACCTCTACAAATATAGCTTCGCCGATAACGCTGTAGACCAGCTAACTGATTACTTTACAGGTATAAGTGGCATTACAGAATTTTCTCCGGCAATCTCCATTTCGAAAACTAATGACATTGTTTATAGCTACTACCGCTACCAACGGTATACCTTATATAATGCCAACCTCGATAAATTTAAGCCTAAAAGGATAAACAACCAGGAAGAAAACTTTGACGCCGCAATACTTCCTCCAATGGAAAATATCGGCGTAAACATCATCAATTCAAATCTGAATAACTTCGATAGGTTTGAAAAAATTGTAGCCGATTCGATGAAAACGGTTCCATACAAACCTAAATTCAAGTTAGATTATCTTGCAAACAGCGGTGTCGGCGTGTCAACCAGCAGATTTGGAACAGGTGTTCAGGGTGGAATAATTGGTATGTTTAGCGATATACTTGGGACAAACCAAATCATTGCAAACTTATCTGTAAATGGCGAAATTTATGATTTTGGAGGACTTGTTGGCTATATAAATCAGAAAAGCAGAATAAACTGGGGTGCTGCCGTGTCTCACATTCCATACGTTTCAGGTTTTAGTTCTTACGGATTTGAGCAATTGCCAACCGGCAGCACCACTACCGATGCAATTAATTACCGAACCGATATTATCCGAACTTTCGAAGACCAGGTTCAGTTGTTTGGTTCGTACCCTTTTAGCAAAATTCACAGGTTCGAATTAGGAGGTGCTTTTTCACATTACAGTTATCGAATTGATAGATATAGCAATTACTACAGCACAGATGGCTATTATTTACGTTCAGATAGAGGCAAAGTTTCGAATGAAGAGGCATCTAAAGATTACGGAGTACCTTTTAATTCTTTCACACTTTACCAGTTAAACGCAGGATTTATTGGAGACAACTCTATTTTTGGCCTCACTGCCCCACTCGATGGTTTCAGATACCGCGTAAGTGGCGAACTCTATTTCGGCACTTATCGTTTTTCAGGCATCACAGCAGACTTACGCAAATACTGGAGAATCAAACCAGTTACCCTTGCCGTTCGCTCTTATAACACTTTAAGAATTGGTGGTGATGCCGACAGGCTTTACCCAATGTATGTTGGTTATCCTTATCTAATTCGTGGTTACGAGGCCAATTCAATTTATAAAAACAACACCTCAACCATTGGCAACAACTACGACATAAATCAGCTAAGCGGAAGTAAACTCGCTGTGTTTAATTTCGAAGTTCGCTTACCTTTCACCGGGCCGAAAAAACTTACCGCAATACCTTCTAAGTTCTTATTTACCGATCTGAACTTATTTTTTGATGCCGGCGTTGCCTGGACAAATGATACCAAAGTTGTATTTAAAAAAGAGCCCGCTTACACTACCACCCCAATTTTTGACGAAAACGGGCAAATCGTTGGTGCAAATCAGAGCTCAAATGAGCGGGTTCCGGTTATGAGCGTTGGTATCTCACTACGAGTAAACGTGTTCGGTTACTTTGTACTTGAACCTTATTATGCCATTCCATTTCAAAGGAAAGATGTTAAAACCGGTGTATTTGGCTTAACCTTTGCACCCGGTTGGTAACCTTGAGTAGATAAAAAAAGGCTTTGATATTTACAAAGCCTTTTTTTTGTTTTATACTATGACATACTGCTGAATGACAATTTTACCTGATTGGTAACGTTTCTGTGCAGCAGGATATTTTCAAAATCTAAGCCAAGCGTAAGGTCTATCCAATCCGGGTTACAAGCTCTTACCAACCGCTCCTTTTGCATACGGGTAAATCTGCTAACCAATTTAAAGCGGCTTAAAGCTTGCGCTTCCGTTTTAAACTCTTCAAAATATACTAAACGGGTTAGTTGCTTTCCATTATCAAAAAACAGGTTTGGCATCTGTTTGTAGAAATCCAGTGTCTTGATCAAATCAGAACTCATGCCTACGTGCATACTTGTACGATTTCTGTCGGTAACGATGTAAACAAACTTTTTCATAATAACGTGTTTAAAATTAAAACTAAACTATTTAGTATACCTTCTTGCAAATCAAAATAATATTACTAACTTTATGAGCATAAAATTACTAACTATTTTAGTATTTCCAAATTTATTTTAAAATTTATTTTTATGTCGAATATTTCAAACAACTTAAAGTACCTAAGGAAGAAAAAAGGCCATACACAGCAAGGATTCGCTGATATTATGGAGATAAAGCGATCGCTTATTGGTGCGTATGAAGAAGACAGGGCTGAACCAAAATATGATTTACTAAAAAAAATAGCTGAATATTTTGATTTAACGATAGATGAATTCATCAACGAAAAGATATCAGACAGCTGGAAACCCAGACCAAAAAGTTCGGGTTCTAACTTGCGGGTACTCAGTATTTCGGTTGATGCGAACGATAATGAAAATATCGAACTTGTGCCTGTAAAAGCAAGTGCAGGTTATTTAAATGGTTTTTCTGATCCTCAATATATAAGCGACCTTCCAAAGTTTCAGCTGCCGATTGCTGCTTTACGCCAGGGAACTTTTCGTGCTTTTGAAATAATGGGCGATAGTATGTTACCGGTACAACCAGGGAGCGTTATTATTGGTGAGTATTTGGATAACTGGAATGAAGTTAAAACTGGCGAAACTTACATAATTATTAGTAAAAACGAAGGTGTTGTTTATAAAAGAGCCGGTAATCGTTTTAGGGAAAATAAAGATCTGAAATTAATTTCTGACAATAAAGTATACGATGCTTACACAATAGCGGCAGATGATATTTTAGAAATCTGGCGGGCTAAAGCATACATATCAACTTCTTTACCCGAGCCAGCACCGGATCCAACCATCGAAACATTAACGCAGATGATGTCTCAAATGCAAAAATCTATTTCTCAGTTAAACAAGAATTAACATCTTTTAACAGGTTGAGATTAAACCGTTGTGCGTTTTTTATATCTATTAGTTTAAAACACATAGAGATGAAAAAACTAATTTTAACAATGGCAATTGCGGTAATGGGATTTACGGCAACTTTTGCACAAGATTCTGCCAAACGGGCAAAAAGACCAATGGCTAAATTAACTGTCGAGCAACGTGCCGAAAAAAGCACAAGCATGATGGAAAAAAGATTAAGTCTGACCACCGATCAAAAGCAGAAAGTATATGCGATTGAATTGGACAGGGCAAAGAAAATGGAGGCTTTCAGAACTGAAGATAAGGCAGCAATAAAAGGAAAAATGAAAGAACGCAGAGCCGATTTAGAAAAAAGCAAAGCCGATTTAGATCAGATTTTAACCAACGACCAAAAATCAAAATTGGATGCCTTCAGGGCAGAGGCTAAAGAAAAAGCCGGGAAAATGAGAAGAGGAATGGGACGAGGAAGAGATAAAGCACCAGTTGTTTCAAGTCCGCCGGCTCAAGGCTAAAAATAAATTTTAAACAGAAAAAGCGCCCGAATATCGAGCGCTTTTTCTGTTTTGTACTAAGCTGAAATGGAAACTATTTCAGATAATCGTTTGCGTTGAGGTAGTCGGCCCAAACTTTATACCCTTCCGGAAGCAGGTGCAAACCATCTTTGGTAAGCTCCGGTTTTAGTTTTTTATCATCAGTTACAAAAACCGGGTATAAATCAACAACGGTAACTTTTTTCGAAGCAAATTTTCTTATCTCGTCATTCAGCCAAAGAATGTGGTTATCCTTTCCATAATGATTCTTGAACTTTTCGAATGATGCATTAACAGGCAAAAGTGTATTAAAATAAATGTGCGTGCGTTTCGACTGGCTTTCAACTCTACTTATCATTGTTTTATAGTTTCGCAAAATAACACTATCCGGTATATTTCTCGAAATGTCGTTTATCCCGATCAGGATGAATAGCTTAGCTGGTTTTCTGTCGATAACCTCCTGAAGTCTTTCTAAAATACCGAAAGTAATATCGCCAGAAATGCCCCTGTTTTTAGCCTGCGGTAAATTTAAGAGCGTTGCCCAATCCGTGCCTGCGGTAATGCTGTTTCCTAAAAAAATAAATTCCTTTTTCGTTTTCGGTTCTGCCTTAAACTTCTGTACTAATTCTGCGTATTTGCCCGGCCGATATGTACTGTCCCATTTAACAATTTGAGCCTTTAAACCGCCTAACCCAACGCTAAGAAAAAAGCAGGTAGCGAAAAATAATTTGTTTGGAAGCAGTTTCATAAATCATTTTTATTTAAAGATAATTATTTAGATTGAACCAGTAAATCCGGATAGTCAGAAATAATTCCATCAACGCCTAAAGCCCGCAGTGCATTCATGTCTTCAACTTTGTTTACTGTCCATGGGATTACTTTTACGCCGTCGGCATGTGCCTTTTTAATCATTTCGTCGGTTACCATTTGCCAAACCGGGCTTAAAATAAAAGGTTTATAGCCTAAGTCGGTAATGTTTTCTTCGTAAGTTTTTTTGTTTGCAACCAAAAACGAAGTTTTAACATTTGGATATTTCTCGTGAAGGATTTGAATGGTTCGCTTATCGAAAGACTGAATTACAACATACGGCGTTATCTTTTTCTTCTCGATTACATCCATTAGTTTTTTCACGAAAACGGCAGGTTCAGGATTTGCAATGCCATCTCCGGCAACATCACATTTGGTTTCAATATTATAAAACACCTGTTTTCTTTTACTCGCTTTGATGTCTTTTTGTACGGCATCAATTAATTCTTCGAGCAAAGGAATGTAGGTTTTAATTTTTTGCTGACGAGGGAAACCAGCCAAAGGTTTTGTACCCAAATCAAACGCTTTTAAATCTTTATAATCCATCTGGAAAATTGGATATTTCTTAGCATCTGTTGCCGGAATATCTTCTCCGCTTGCAGTAAGCATAAAACCAGGACTAAGATAATCATCATGCGTTACCACAACTTTCCCGTCCTTTGTAATGTGTGTATCCATTTCGAGCGTAGTAATGCCATCAATTTTCATCACATTCTGCATGGCGATGATGGTATTTTCTGGCCACAAGCCCCGGCCACCACGGTGTGCCTCTGCACTAAAAGCCGGAAATTGTGCAATCTGGGCACTTGCGTTAACCGAAATACCAGTTATAAGGATTACCGATAGAAATTTCAAAAGTTTCATATTTAAGTTTTTTAAGCAGTAAAATCAGCCTGATATTTTACACCAAATCTATCTGTCGCCACAACCTTAACCTGTTTAACGGAGGGTTCGAAATGGGCTACAAATAAATGATCAGTTTTACTCGGCTCGGGAAAAGTTCTTCCTGCCGGCAAAGTAGCACCTTTATATAAACTTACCGATAAGGGATCGTAACCTTTCTGCTGCTCGAGAGCGCCCATCGCCTTTCCATCCAAAAAGTATTCAACTTTCCATTTTGGGTCCCAATTCCATACGTTTGCGATAAGCCGCTTTTGGTTGGTAAGTTCATCAACATAAATATGAACCTGTTCCTTTTGTGTAGAACCGGTTGGCTGATAGTACCATTTTAAATCCGTTCCGTCAACCTCGTAAACGCCATAACCACGAGGTGTTCCGTCTTCGCAAATCGGGCCGGTCCACCATGCGCCACAAACCGCACCATGGTTGTGTTCAAAAATGCCGTTGGTTATAACGTTACGGTTGTAATGCGTGTGCCCCGACATTATGTGAACGTTATTAAAGCCAGCTAAAACTGCGTAAAAATCGGCATTGTTTTTAACCGCATTATGCACAGGAATATGAAGATTTATGATGATCAGCGCATCTTTCGATACAAATTTGAGGTCTTTAGCCAGCCAGTCCAGCTGTGCCTGCGTAATAAAGCCATCATAAGTTCGCTCTACGCCCAGGTATCTAACATCATCAAGAACTACATAATGTGCCTTGCCCCTGTTAAAGGAATAATAAGTTGGCCCGTAATGTTCCTGAAAAGTCTTATCGGAGGTTTCATCGCCACCCATCCGGTAGTCCATATCATGATTACCCAGCGCCTGAAAAAACGGAATGCCCATCGCAGCTACCGCTTTATTGTAATCAGCGAATAGCTCATGGTTATCCCACACAATGTCGCCAACGGTAATCCCATGAACAGGGATTTTTGGGTCCATTGCTTTGATGGTTTTGATGGTATCCGGAACAGAGGTTTCCATCATTTGCTGAACGTCTTTCTTATTTTTTACCTGAGGATCGGCCCAGATTATAAAATTGTGGCGGTTATCATCCTGCTTTAGTTTGATAAGCTCGAAGTTTAAGCTGGTTGTGCCCAGAGCGCTTTCGTAGTGTTTAGCAATATGGCTTTCGCTTTTAAATTCGTATCCGGACGGTGTACTTATCCAGATAAATTTCGCCAAAGGATTTACCTCTATAGTGTAATTGCCCGACTTATCAGTTTGTACTACGTTAAATCCATCGGACACGACCACGTTTGCTATACCCTTGCCTTTGCTAATTACTTTACCCGAGATTTTACGCTCTAATAAACTTGTAAACGAAAATGATTTAAGGCTAACAAACAATGTGGTGCCTAATATTGCCGATTTTTGAATAAAGGATCTTCTATTCATTTTTTAGGATAAGATGATTTTTATCGGGCTTGCCAAAACATTTCTTTTGTTTCGACAAGCCCAATAGAATATTATAACTGTTATGCTGGCTAGTTAACGATGGTGGTAAAGCCGGCCTGGGTTTCAATTGTTGTTAAAGGTGAAGTTGGAGTAAGCTGGATGAACTGTGCGGCCCTTCCCGTACTCCACAAACCTGTTTTGGCATCGTAAACACCTCCAAGCATTGTGAAATAACCTGCGGTAGATGGAAATGCAAATTTACTTGTATTTGTCCCGGCTCCATAAAATGCCACTGCTTTTCTGTTTTGAATGGTACTGTACTTATCTGTATTTGTGATTCGATAACCAGCCTCTGGCGGCCCTGCGGCATAAACCGCCCCGTTACCTCCATACATAATTACATCCAGCGGGATACTGTTTCCGGTTACCACAAGCCCTTCGAAAACCGCGATGCCGGCAACATTGCCACTGTTCGCCAACAAATTGGATGTGGCAGTTCCAAAATCAACACTGTTCACAGTAGAATATTGTGTGCTACTAATCCAAACACCAGATGCGATGTTGGTTGTGCCGGCTCCCCAAATATTTTTATTACCTCCTACATAACAAAACTGTCCTTTTTTAACTGAGCCTGTGTTCAGGTTTATTTTATAGGTTCTGATATCACCCAATGCCCATCCAGTAGCCGGAGCAGCTAAAATGCCTGCATTATTGCACACCACAACTGAATATGGTGTTGCGCTGAAATCGATATCTCTGGTTGCTTTAAATTGTATGTACTCGTAATTAGCGTCAGAACCACTTGGATCTGTTAAATAACCCGTAATTACCAGGGCTGACGGCTTAATTACCGCAAGCGGGAAAATATCATCGAAAGTACGTGGCCAAACTTGCGGACCTGTAGCAGTATTAAAAACAATACCCGTAAAATCTGCAAACGGTGTTATGGTTTCATTGGCGAATGCAGAAGTAGCTTCTGTATGAACAACTGCCGTTCCGTAACCATCATTGATGGTCTTATCACCCACCACTTTCGTAGTCGAAGTTGGTACCGGGTCTACATTTCCTTTGCTTATCGTAATTAATGTACTCTCGTAAAACCCAGGTCTGCTTGCCAGCGCTGCAGTATTTACAGCTCTTGTAATAATGGCTCTCCCCGATGCTTTTTTCTCGATGTTCGAGGCCAGCACGCCTGCCAACTGCAACATTCCGCTAACCCTTTTAAGTGTAGCACCTGTTATGCGCACATGCACAGAGTCGCCGGGAATGTATTTTGCTGCGTCGGCACCAATATTGATTGCGATACCGCGTAACGAATCAATGCCACTGCCGGCAATGCGGCTATTTTGTAAAACCAGCAAGCCACTTGGCGCATTGCTTCCCGTTTGATTTGAGATTACCACACCTTTTATAAAATCGGCGCCGCCAAGATTTTCATTGTTTAACGTAATATCTGAATTTTTAAAAAGCTTCCGCAAATCAAAATTAGAAATATAAGGACTAACGGAAACGCCAATGTAATCGGTTTCACGCTTGCAGCCCATCCAAGTGGCACAAAATAAAATTAGCGCACTGATATAAAATATTGTCTTTTTCATATTAATTTTTGATATGATTAAGGTTTTTGCCACCAAACAAGTGTATTAATGTCATCAGCACCCTGCGATGCCACGGCATTTCTATAACTTGTTGGATTGGTTGATTGTGTAACTAAAGGATAATTTAACCGGGCAGGCATTCTACCACCATTTGCAAGTCCTGTGCCTTTTTGAAGAAACGGATGGCCGGTTCTGCGGTACTCAATCCATTGCTGAAAATCGACTAAAAACATTGCGTAATATTTTTGCAAATGAATCAGTTGCATTTTACTTGATGAGTTAGCTGACGTATTTTCCAAAGGCAAACTGTTATTCCAGTTTATATCTGCAGCAATAACGTAGTTGCTAAAGGCTGGGTCAGAAACCGTAGTAAAGCGGGTGGGCAACCAATAATTAATTGCATCGGCAATGCCTTTTAAATAATAACTTTCACCGGTTCCGGTAATCCATCCTTTAGCTGCCGCCTCGGCCAGAATAAAATCGACTTCAGCGCAATTCATGATGATGCCGGTATACGGATCGGTTTGTAAGGTAACACCTGCATTTTGTGCGTCAGAATAGAAGTAAGATTGTTTTAGTATAGATGTACCTGCGTCATAACCACTCGGTACGCCAATTAAACCAGCCGGCCCCGGCGAAATGCCAAATCTGCTTACACCATTTACCCCGAAAGTTGTATTTACACGTGGATCTGCCCAATTGGCGAGGTTACCAATAAAAAAGCTGGTTATCGCTGGTGTTCTAAAATCCACCGCCCGTACATTTATCATAAAAGGCGACGAATAGACAGATGTACTGCTATTGGTTCCATTCCATAATATTTTCGCGGTGTGGGTATTGTTTTCCATTATTGGATAAGCTGATTTATTGGTTTCAGCTATTTCTTTAATTTTCGCAATCGCCTGAGCGCTAACCTCGGCTTTGCCGGAAATACGAAGTAACAGCCTTAAGTAAAGAGCGTTTCCGAATCTGCGCCACTTACTTATATCGCCCTGGTAAACCGGATCACTACTTGCGGCAATTCCCTTCCCTTCAGACAATAATTTATTCGCCTCCTCCAGTTTGCTAAACAGGTCTAAGTAAATATCTTTTTGTTTATCGAAAACCGGCTCAAAAACTCCATCCTTTCCTTGATTTGCCTGCGTGTAAGGTACATCGCCATAAACATCTGTTAACAACTGAAATACCCATGCTTGTGTTATTAGGGAAATCCCTTTGTAAGATGCATTTAAGGATTCCGGCCTGTTGGCGATGGTGTAAATATCACGAAGGTTTGTCAATTCAAGATACCAGGAATTCCAGGTATAATCTGCCCAGGTGCGCCTAACATCGTACCTAAAAACTTTTCCCTCTGAATCGCTAATGTCTACTGTAACCTGCATCAACTCATTGTTAAAGTTTCGGTTACGCACCATATTGGCCGATAAAACATTTACCAGCGCCGGTGCCAAAAGCTGACTGGCAGTTACTGATGATTTGCCAATCGGGTCGGTATTTACTTCGTTAAAATCTTTTTTGCAGGAAAGCGCAGTTACGCTGACTGCTGCAAGTAATATATATTTAGTTATTCTATTTATCGTTTTCATACTATTTTCTTTATAAGCCCACAACTAAACGTACACCATAAGTTCTGGTTGCCGGTAGCTGTCCGGTTTCAAAACCTTGAACAATATCGGTTCCCGACAAGGTACCAAACTCAGGATCGAAGGCTGGCCAAGGCGACCAGATAAACAGGTTTCTTCCATAAGCGCCGATGGTTAGCTTAGTGAAACCGATTTTCTTCAGAAAAACCTGTCCAAAAGCAAATGTGATATTCGCTTCCCTGAACTTCAAATAATCTGTGCGAAAAACACTTCCTTCTGCCTGGTCTGAACCGTAAAGTGAAGTGTAAAAGCTCTCCAGGTTTGTTGCAACAACATCATTTGGCCGGAAAGTTCCGTTCGCATTCTGCACCACTCCGTTGCCAATAACGCCATTATATCTACCTGGTAACGTTAAATTCAGTTTACCCAAAGCAGCCATTCTTGAAAATGTAAGGGAGTGTGCGACAGCACCAAGTTGAGCATCGAATAAACCGTTTACGCTGAAACGTCCATAAGTTAGTGTTGTACCAAAACTGAACCTGAATTTTGGCATCGTATTGCCAAGAAAAACTAAGCCAGTTGATGTTTTTGCATTACCGGTATTTGCGTCATAAATAATCTGTCCGTCTGGCGAACGCAAATAGCCATTTCCATATAAATCGCCCATGCTGCCGCCAACGTTTGCAACAATCTGACCACCGCCCAGGGCGCCAGTTCTTAATACAACCGAACTATCTGCAAGTTCTACAATCTTATTGCGGTTTGCTGTAAAGGTTCCGGTCAGTTCCCACTTAAATTTACCGGCTTGTATCGGCGTACCATTTACCGCTATTTCGATACCCTTGTTCTCTACTTTTCCAACATTGAAAACTGCCACATTGTAACCAGTTGCTCTATCCACAATGCGACTTAAAATCTGGTTTTTCGTATTTCCCAGATAGGCTGCGAAATCAAAGTTTAAGCGATTTTTAAAAAGGCGTAATTCAGTACCTACTTCTATAGTTGTGGTTTTGAGTGGCTTAAGGTTCGGATTTGGCAAAATAGATGGATTAGTCATCGCACTATCCGGATAAATACCGTTTGAAGCAAGATTATAATTGTAAGCAGTACGATATGGTGTTGTACCACCGCTACCAACCTGAGAAATAGAAGCACGAAGTTTAAAGAAACTAATCTGGCTTGGAAGCTTCCAAAAGTCTGAAAGGATGAATGATGCACTCGCGGATGGATAGAAAAAGCCAACATTGTCTGTTCTGAATGGCGTGGCTAGTGTACTGCTCCAATCCTGACGGCCTGTCAAATCAAGATAAAGGTAATTTTTATAGCTAAAAGAAATTGCCGCATAAAAACTATTAATTCTATAACGGGCGGTATCAGGAACTGAAACTAATGGGTTTGCATTGTTCGTTAAGCTGTAAAGGCCCGGAACAACTAAGCCATCAGCACGAAGCTCTGATTTACTGTATTGATTACGCATCTGACTTCCGCCCAGATTGGCAGTCATACGTAAATCCTCCGTGATTTTCTTATCATACTTAAGGAGAAAATCTGCATTGATCTCATAAGAATCAATGTCTTGCAAACGATAAGAACCTTGTGCAAATTTATTTCCTGCAGCGTCCCAGGGGCGTTGTGTTTCGCGGATGTCATGATTGTAATCAATCGATCCACGAACTAATAAGCTTAACTCGTTGGTAAATTTATAATTCGCCTGCAGGCTACTCAAAATACCATTTCTACGTTGTTTGTTGATGTATTGTTCAGAGATTGCATACGGGCTTTCAGGATTAGTTGTTGTAATGTTTACAAACTGAACATTTTCCTTTCCGGGCGCAAAGTAGTCGCGGTACCAATCTGTATTCACATTTGGCTGTGCAAACATAAACCAATACATTAAAGATTGGTTTCCATATCCGGTGGCCGGCAGGTTGTCGCTATGTCTGTTGTTGTAAGCAGCTTTGAAATTAATATTTAGTTTTTTGGTCACATCTGCATTTGCAGAGAATGAGGCCGATGTGCGTTCTAAGCCGGTATTTGGAACTATCCATTCATTATCTCCATGACTTGCAGAAAAACGCATGCCCACTTTTTTGTAAGTACCATCTAAACTTACTGAGTTTGACGATTCAAAACCGGTTTGGAAAAAGGCATCAACCGGATTATCATAAGCAACCCATGGCGTTCTGGTTAAGCCACGGGTTTTTGTAATTGGATCATATTGGTAATACATCCCCCCATTAGCGAACGGTGCGCCCCAGCTTGCGCTTGTACCATTTGTACTCGGTCCATCTTCTGTTGCTCCATAAGAAAAATAAGAGACCCCAAACTGACCCTGGCCGTACTGATTTTGAATGTCCGGACTTTTACTCACCTGCTCCCAGGTACTGTTTGAGGTAAATGTAATGTTAAGCTTTTTGCTGTTTTTACCACCAGATTTTGTAGTGATAATAATTGCGCCATTTGCGCCACGCTGCCCATAGAGTGCAGAAGCACCAGGACCCTTCAAAACGGTAACGCTTTCAATATCATCCGGATTTAAATCGTTTAAAGCCGAGCCAAAATCCGGTGGCATAATGTCGCCCGAAGTTCCGTAAACGCCGCCCGATGACGCCGCCGTACGACGGGCAGAGCTGCTGGCCACAACACCATCGATAACAATCAAGGCTTCATTATCGCCTGTAAGGTTATTTTCGCCACGTAAAATTATTTTGTTAGAGGCAGCCGGACCACTATTTCTAACCAAATTTAAACCTGCCACTTTACCCGAAAGTGCATCTGTCCAGTTACTGGCAACGGCATTTGTGAATGCCGTACTGTCTACTTTGGTTGTTGAATAACCTAACGATTTTTCTTCGCGTTTTATACCTAAAGCCGTTACAACAACATCATTTAACTGACTTGATGACGATTTTAAACGGATGGTAATGTTAGTCTCGTTTTTTTCAAACACCCGCCTTACCGCTGTAAAACCCAACATATTAAAAACAACTGTTGTGCCCTTTGGTACCGATACCGAATAAGCACCATCGTTGTTTGTTGAGCCTAATGTTTTCTTATTGCCATCGGTAATGGTAACACCGATTAATGGCTGGTTATCATCCTCATCGAGCACAGTTCCTTTCACTGTAATATTTTGCTGCGACTGCTGTGCAAAAACGCTGTTTGTGCAAAAGAATGTAATGAAGAGCAAAAAGCTCAGCAACTTAAGCCAGCGTCGATAATTTGTTAATACCTGATGTTTTTTGAGATTGTCGGGCTTGCTTCCAGTTACTGGCCACACGCATTGAAATCTGCATTTCTGTTGGGTAGAAATTTCATTCATAATTGTTAATATCCGGTTAGTATTATAGGAATAGTTAATTAAATTATTTTAAATCCGGACGTCGGCAAAATAACCTCACCAACATTAAATTAATATTAAGCAGTTGTTAAAATTATAAAAGCTATAGCCAAAATATTGCGTTTTATTAGCTTTATATTATTTAATGTTTCGTTAATTAAAATTAATAAAACAAATCGAAACTAAAAACAAATAATTGAAATGGGAAATAACAAATTAAAAAGAGCTGTATTGCTGATGCCAGTCGTGTGATAATAAACATCATAAAAACCAATAGACCGCAATTATAAACTATTATAGCACTATTTTTTAAGAATATCAATTCAAGATCCTAACTTTTATTCGGGTAAAAATATTGTTACTGCAATGATTTCCATAACGAACAATACGAAAGAACTCGATTGTAACAATTACGTATCGCTATATTTCGAAAGAAGTAGAAATCGCTCTTAGTTGGTGTCCGGATATTTTAACACATATTTATTATAGAGCGAACGCAGCGCAATTGTGCGTTCGAGTACGATTAGTGCGGCAACTGGAAATATTAAGAAACCGAAGATACCAAAAGTGTAGAATGCGTACGCAAAAACGAAAATCAGCCTGAAACATTCCAGGTAATAAATCCACTTACGTTGCTCTAAAAGTGCACCGATATTTATAAGAGTGAGGATGGTAAATATTAATGCAGCAAATGCATCTAAAGATTTCATCTGCCCGAAAAATAAGGTGGTAAAAGTTAAAAGCGCCACCACTAATACCATTTGAAAATTTACATAGCCCTTAAATCGAATTTTTGCAGCATTTTTCCGCTGAAAATATTTTGATTCGAGCTTTGGTCTTATTTCCTGATCCATAAGCGCCGGGCTTCCAAAAAGTGTAATCCATTTAGCTTTGAAACCACTTGCTTGTTTATAGGCTTCCAAAATTTCAAGGTAGTAGTGAAAATGTTGCCACAAAAAGCTATAACTTTTTATTGGATGGGTCAATCCATATTTTGGCAATTCTTCTTCAGTTTGAAATGTTCCAAAAATCTTGTCCCAAAAAACGAAGACATCGCCATAGTTTTTATCCAGGTACTTTTCGTCGGATGCATGATGAACACCGTGCAGTGATGGCGTTATAAAAACGTATTCTAGCCACCTAATTTTGCCAATTAGCTGGGTGTGCGTAAAAAATGAATAAGCACCATGAGCAAGTAAAACCACAATGATCATATCTGGATGAAAACCCAAGAGCGGCAAAATGCACCAAAACACGTTTCTGAAAATAGCTTGTATTGTGGTAATTCTGGCTGCAGCAGATAAGTTAAATTCTTCACTCTGGTGATGGACAATATGTGCAGCCCAAAGCAAATTAATTTCATGCCCCAAGCGATGGTACCAGTACCAAACTAAATCTGTTGCAAGCAATAAAAATATCCAGACATACCACTTATCCGAAATATCGAATAAAGAATAGTTAACATAAATCCAGTAGTAAAGCTGATAGAAACTTGCAGCAATAAATAAATTAAGCAACCGCTCTGCAATACCAACACTGAAATTAGCTATTGTACTCTGATATTTAAACACTGGGACACCCTTTCTTCGCCAGGCAAGTTTATATTCAATAAAAACAAATAAGAAAAATGCTGGAATTGCAAATGCAAGGTAATTTATGTCTGCCATAGCTTTTTTAGTGATAACGACACAAACTTAAAAATATTCTATTAATCTTATAGACTTAGTAGTTTATTTTATTACACATAAATTACTTCCATTATGGATTTATGTTTGTTGTTTTAATTTATTTGTAGAACTTCGATATCACAAAACGCATAATTATGGCAACAAAAAAACAAGCTGAAAATACCAATGTTTTATCTATAGATATCGGCGGAACCAGTATAAAAACTGTGTTATTAGATGAAAATGGCAACATGTTATCCGAATACCTGAAATTAAAAACACCTGATGGCGCCACGCCGAAAGATATTATTTCAGGGATTATCGAATTAATTAAGCCTTTCCCCAATACGTTTGATAGAGTTTCAGTTGGTTTTCCGGGCTATGTAAAAAACGGCATTGTTAAAACAGCGCCAAATCTTGCCAAAAATAAATGGGAAGATGTAGATTTAGGTCAGCGAATTGCCAATGCGCTAAAAAAATCAGTAAGACTTGTTAATGATGCAGACCAGCAAGGACTCGGCGTTGTTGAAGGAAAAGGCTTTGAGATTGTTTTTACAGTAGGAACCGGTTTCGGGACTGCCTTATTGTTTGATGGAAACTTACTTCCTCACCTGGAGCTTGCACATTTTCCAATTAATAAAGAGGAAGATTATGACGATTATATTGGTAACAAGGCTTACGAAAAAATCGGCACCGAACGATGGAACAAGCGTTTGAAAAAAGTTATCGATATTTATAAAACAGTTTTTAATTACGATACCTTATATATAGGTGGGGGAAATTCTAAACAAATAGATTTTAAACTGGAAGATAACATCAAAGTGGTTTCGAACAGGGATGGTATTAAAGGTGGCGCGAAGCTTTGGAAGTTATCAGATGGAAATAACATTACAACTTTGACCCCCGATAAGTGAGTTTGTGTAGAATGTTTTAAAACCACTAATGAGAATATTAATTTGTAAACCCTAATTTTGGGCAGATATTAAAATATAAAAAATGGCGACTAACGAATCCACACAATATAAATTGGGCATGATAGGTTTAGGCACAATGGGCCGCAACCTTTTGCTAAATATGGCCGATAAAGGCTTTTCGGTTACAGGCTACGATAAAGATCATAAGATGATTGCAAAGCTTGAAGACGAAGGCAAAAGCCACAACCTTAAAGGTTTTGATAATATCGAGAATTTTATTGCCAGCCTGGCTTCGCCGAGAACTTTAATTCTTCTTGTTCCGGCCGGGCCAATTGTAGACAGTGTTATTGCAGAATTAAAACCTTTGTTAAGCAAAGGCGATATCATTATCGATAGCGGAAACTCGCACTTTACAGATACCAATCGCCGCGTTGATGAATTGGAAAAAGACGGTCTTCATTTTTTTGGAATGGGAATTTCGGGCGGAGAAGAAGGCGCCCGTTTCGGCCCGAGTATGATGCCAGGTGGCGACAAACAGGCCTACAATGTAGTTAAGGATGTATTTGACGCAATTGCCGCAAAAGTAAATAACGAGCCATGTGTAACTTACATTGGTCCGGGTGCTTCTGGCCACTTTGTCAAAATGGTACACAATGGTATTGAGTACGCAATCATGGAACTTATTGCGGAAGTTTACGGCATTTTAAAAAATGGCTTAGGCTACACAAACGACGATATTTACAAAGTTTTTAAAAAGTGGAATGAAGGCCGGTTGCAATCATTTTTGCTCGAAATTACCGCAGAGATTTTTGTATTCAAGGATGGTGAAACCGACGTTGATTTATTAGATCAGATTAAAGACGAAGCCCGTTCAAAAGGTACTGGAAAATGGACTTCGGAGGTTTCAATGGAATTGCAGTTGCCAATACCAACAATTAATGAAGCCGTATCAAACCGCGATTTATCTAAGTTTAAACAACTACGCTTATCATTGGAAAATGATTTTGGAAAAAAAGATATGAAGATTGATGTAACGCTTGATGAGCTTGAAAATGCCTTCTATTTCTCGATGATAAGTGCATATGCACAAGGGATGCATCTTCTGGTACAGGCTTCAAAAGAATACCAGTATGGGTTAAAGCTTCAGGAAATTGCGAAAATCTGGCGTGGCGGCTGTATTATAAGGGCTAAATTTTTAGAAGATATTTACCAGGCTTATGAAAAAGACAACAACCTTGAACATTTGTTTGGCGATGCTAACGTTCAAAACGTAGTCAAAGGCACGCTGGGCGGAATTCGAAAAACGGTTTCATCTTGTGTAAATTCTGGTTTGGGCATTCCTGCTTTTGCTTCTACCCTAACCTATTTCGATACGATAACAACCGGACGTATGCCTTCAAATTTAATTCAGGCACAAAGAGATTTCTTCGGCGCTCATACTTTTGAGCGTATCGATCAGGAAGGCGTTTTCCATGCCGATTGGAATAAATTATCATAATACTTTCGATTTTAAAAACATCAAAATGAAATCAAATACAGCGTTAAGTCCAACAATATTTGTAATATTTGGCGGAACTGGCGATTTAAATAAGCGTAAGCTTGCTCCTGCCTTATATAACTTGTTTATAGAGGGTTACATGCCCGAAAAGTTTGCCGTAATTGGCACGGGTAGAACTGAATTTACAGACGATAGCTACAAAGCCGCTTTAGAAGAAGCCGTAAATGAGTTTTCCCGCTCAGGGAAAGTAGAAAAGGAAAAGTGGAATACTTTTGGGAATACAATTCATTACTGTCCTACCGATTTTGCTCAGCCAAAAACTTTTGAAAACTTAAAAGCCGCTGTAGAAAAGTACCAGAAAGAATACGGTGCGAACACCCAGGTAATTTTTTACCTCGCTGTGGCGCCTAACTTCTTCCCGGTTATTGCAGAATGTTTGCAGAAATACAAGCTTACACAGAACGAAGATAACAGCCGGATTGTAATTGAAAAACCATTTGGCCACGATTTAGAATCGGCAAAAGAGTTGAATAAGTTGTTGAGTACAATCTTTACCGAAAAACAAATCTATCGTATAGATCATTATTTGGGTAAGGAAACCGTTCAGAATATGATGGCTTTCCGATTTGCAAATGCGCTGTTCGAGCCGCTTTGGAACCGTTCGTATATCGACCATGTGCAAATTTCTGTAACCGAACAGCTTGGCGTTCAAGACCGTGGTGGCTACTATGAAGGCGCAGGAGCCTTGCGTGATATGATTCAAAATCACCTGCTTCAGCTACTTTGCCTAATCGGTATGGAAGCTCCTATTACATTTGATGCCGACGAAATCAGAAATAGAAAGGTTGAAGTATTAAAAGCTATGCGCCCATTTTCTTCTGAAGATATCCGCTTTGGCACTGTTCGCGGTCAGTACAGTAAAGGTTGGGTAGAAGGTAAAGAAGTACCGGGCTATCGCCAGGAAAAAGGTGTAGATGCGCACTCAAATACTGAAACTTTTGCTGCTGTTAAATTCCACATCGATAACTGGAGATGGCAAGGCATTCCGTTTTATTTAAGAACCGGAAAACGTTTGAATCAGACATCATCATTAATAACGATACAGTTCAGAGACGTTCCACACCAGATATTTTCTTCAGATGTAACTGAAAACTGGCAGCAAAACCGATTGGTGATCAGCATCCAGCCAGAAATGAGTATTCGTATGCAGGTACAGGCAAAACGACCAGGTTTAGATATGGTTTTAAATCCGGTTGATATGGTTTTCGATTATAAGGGAACCTATGAAGGCGATACGCCAGAGGCTTACGAAACGCTGTTACTTGATGCAATGATGGGCGACCAAACCTTATTTATGCGTGGCGATCAGGTTGAAGCTGCCTGGGAGTTGGTTATGCCGATTTTGAATACCTGGGAAAGTAAGAAATCAATCAATTTCCCTAACTACCCTGCAGACAGCTGGGGGCCGGAAGAAGCTGAAGCGCTTATTGCCAGGGATGGCTTCCACTGGTTTAATTTGCCATTGAAAAATAAAGACTAAATTTAATTTGTGATTACGGGGCGCTAAGCAATCTTATACTGAAAGAGCAATCGATCAAGTTTGCCTGGTGCCCCGAAATTATTTTACCCATAAATCATGAACCTACTTATTTACAAAACCCTCGAAGAATTAAACCAGGATTTAGCGGACTATGTTATCAAAATTGCCGAAATGGCTATCGAGGAGAACGACCGTTTCAATTTTGTTTTAACAGGTGGCAACTCTCCAAAAGAATTGTACAGACTTTTATCAACAGATTGCAAAGACCGTATTGATTGGGAAAAGGTTTATTTTTTCTTTGGCGATGAACGTAATGTGCCAGCGGACGATGAAAATTACAACGGCTTAATGGCCAAAAAAACTTTTTTCGACAACCTGAATGTTGCTGAAGACCATATTTTTTATGTAAACACGTCGTTAGCTCCGGAAAAGGCTGCCATTGAATACAAAAAGGCAATTGATAACCACTTTGGCGGAAGTGATATTGTTTTCGACTTGATTTTGCTGGGTATGGGTGATGATGCGCACACTGCGTCAATTTTTCCACACACCAGCCTTGTGAAGGACGAAGAGGTGAATGTGGCATCTGTGTTTGTAGAGAAGCTAAACACCTACCGCATAAGTTTTACTGCTCCACTAATTAACAAAGCTGAGAATGTGGCGTTCTTAGCGTTTGGAGAGAACAAAGCTGAGGCCTTGAAACATGTTATCGGCGATGAACAGAAAGATTTCGATACTTACCCGGCACAATTGATAAATCCAATTGATGGAAAATTAACGTGGTTTGTAGATGAAGCCGCAACTAAACTGCTCGAAGATTAGTTAATATCATGTCTGACGGGGAAAATTTATCGGCTTACCTGAACGGAAAAACGGAATACACTTTAGCGTTATTCCGTTTTTTTATAGCCGAGTTTTCCAAACTGGGCGATGTAAATGTGAGACCTCTAAAATCGATGATTGCTATTGAGGGAAATCATAATTATGCCCATATAACCAATCTAGGAAAAAACTACATTCATATTGTTTTCCACTTTAGCCAACCATTTACAGATAACCTTTGCTTTAGTAAAATTGCCCAGGTTCCGGGAACCCGGCAGTTTAATCATCACCTTCGCATTTATCATAAAGATGATCTAAACGAAGAGGTTAAAGCTTATATGAAGATGGCAGTTTTGGGTTTGGAGCGGGCTTAATAAAGTTTTTCTTCAATTAACAGGTTAATTATTCCGTCGGCCATACCAACTTTAGGCACATAAATTTGCTTTATTCCCGTCCACTTCATCAGCGTTAAATAAATTTCGCAGGCAGGAATAATTACGTCGGCCCTATCGGGATTTAATCCTAAAACATGAATCCGCTCCTTTAAAGAATAACTGGTTAACCGGTTATACAAGGAATTTAGTTTTTGTAGTGACATTGGCGCCCCATCTTTTTCTTCAGCCATGCGAAAAATCTTGTTAATATTTCCTCCGGTGCCAATTCCGGCCAGGTGTTTATAAGCTTTGGTATTATCCTTAACCCAGGTCTTCATTTCTTCCCAGGTTTCTTCTTTATCCTGATTATCAAGCATTCTAATGGTGCCAATGTTAAAAGATTTTGAAGCCTCAGGAACCCCGTTAACAAAAACAGACAATTCGGTACTGCCTCCTCCAACATCAATGTATAGATAAGTTTTGTTCTGGTCTAAATCCTTTTCGATGTGGTTTGCATAAATAATGTTTGCTTCCCGCTGTCCTTCAATTATCTCGAGTGTAAGCGATGTTTCTTCCTTAATAAGCTTCACAATTTCCTGTCCGTTTGCAGCCTCACGCATTGCAGAAGTTGCGCATGCCAGATACTCCGTAACGTGATAAACGTCCATCAGATTTTTAAAGGCTGCCATCGTTTTCACCAAATCACCCGCTTTTTTCGGAGATATATTCTGGTCTAAAAAAGCGTCGTCTCCCAATCTTAAGGGCACACGAATTAGCGTATTTTTTTTGTATTTGTACAGGCCATCCTGTTTACTGATATCTGCGATGAGCAAACGAACTGCATTTGAGCCAATATCAATGGCTGCGTATCTTAACATATTATTGATGCTTGGTTTTCAAATAGTTATAAATATCCACTTGCGCCCTTGTTTTTTTACTTAACCTGTTTTTGTGGTATTTGTTGTTGTTTTGAGCATTTATCTGGCGTGATTTGGTATTGTCCTGCAATTGCAAATCAATCATGTCCTGAATTTCCTGCTTAACATCAGCATCTAATACAGGAAAGCCAACTTCTACCCTATGCTCGAAATTTCTGCTCATCAAATCTGCAGAAGAAAGGTACATATCGTTTTTTCCGTTATTGCTGAAAATATAAACCCTGGCATGCTCCAGAAATTTATCTATAATGCTAATGGCCGAAATGTTTTCGCTAAAACCGACAACGCCTGGCACGAGGCAGCAAATTCCCCTTACTATCAACTGGATTTTAACGCCGGCATTGCTTGCTTCGTAAAGTTTGGTAATAATGCCCTCATCGGCTAAACTATTAACCTTTAGTAAAATATAGGCTAATTTTCCTGCCTTGGCATTTCTAATCTCCCGGTTAATAAAGTTTGTAAGTTTCGAGCGGCTTTCTAAAGGTGATACAATTAAATGTTTGAAACCTTTGGTTACTGTACGTTTGGTTAACGCATCGAAAAGTTTTACCAAATCGTTTGTAATTTCCTTTTTCGCGGTGAAAATGCTATGGTCACAGTAAAGGCCGGCGGTTTTTTCGTTAAAATTTCCGGTAGCAAGGTTTGCATAGTAAACCGCTTTATCTTTTTCCATGCGTTTAACCAGGCATATTTTGGAATGTACCTTATAATCGGTTAAGCCATAATTAACTTTTACGCCTTCCTCCATTAATCTGCTGGTCCAGAAAATATTTGCCTGTTCATCAAACCTGGCCTTTAACTCGAGTAATACAGAGACATTCTTGCCATTTTTAGCCGCGTTAATCAAAGCATTTATAACCTTTGAATTCTCTGCCAACCGGTATAAGGTGATTTGTATATCTGTAACCTTTGGGTCAATCGCTGCTTCCCTTAAAAATAGAATGATGTAATCATAAGATTGATAAGGCAAATTTACCAGGTAATCTCTCTGGGCAATCTTCGCGAAAACGCTTTCGGTTCGATGTAGTCCGTGTACTTTTAATGGCACATTCGGCGGATATTCCAAATCTTTTCCCCCCACATTCGGGAAGGCAATAAAATCACCAAATTTATGGTACCTGTTTCCGGGAATTAAGCTCTCTGCTTCCAGTTTTAATTTATTTACCAAAACCGTAAGCATGTTCAATGGCATTGCAGAATCGTAAAGCAAACGCATTGGTTTACCTTTTTTACGCTTTTCGAGACTACTCTTCAAATCTTCAATAAACTTATCGTTTATGTTTTTATCTATATCCAGTTCGGCATCTCTGGTAAGTTGAATCGAATAAGCTTCTAAATTATCGTATGTAAAAACATAAAAAATATCATCGAGGCAATAACGAATAATGTCTTCCGCGAGGATAATAAATTTAAGATCATTAGTTTCTGGTAACACCAAAAAACGAGGCAGATTTGGAGGTATTTCAATCAGTGCATACTTTTCCCTCAGTTTTGTGTCTTGCCTCGATAGTTTTACAAAGAAATATAAGAACCTGTCCTTTAACTCCGGAAAAGGCTTATCCATATCCAGCATTATTGGCACCAGATTAGACAGGATTTTGTCCCTGAAGTGGTTTTTCACAAACTCTCCGCGACTAACGTTAAGTTGCGTATCGTTTAAAATAAAGATTCTGTTTTGGGCCAGTTCATTTATAAGCGTAGCCTGAAAAAGCTGGTCGAATTTACGCTCTTGCCTAACAACAATATTTTTAATTTCGTTTAGAATTTTTTTGGGATTGAAACCCAACAGCGCTTTTGCTTTCTCGTTTAAGTTTGTTAAACGGGTCATCGTAGCAACCCTAACTCTATAAAATTCTTCGAGATTTGAAGAGAAGATTGACAAAAACTTGATGCGCTCAATCAATGGAACTGTTTCATCTGCCGCCTCTTGCAGTACGCGTTCATTAAAATACAACCAACTTATTTCGCGATTAAAAAAAGGTATCTTCTTCTTGCTCATTTAAAAAAATAAAAATCCCTGCCAAAACAGGGACGTTCAAAACTGCAAATTAATTTGTTAAGTGGATGTTAATTCGTAACCATATTAATGTTAACAAACTATTTAGTCGTTGTTGTTTTAGCAACCTTTTTTGCCACTGGCTTTGCTTCAGAAGCAATCTTTTTAGCTGTCGTTGCCGGCACAGTTTCAATTGCTTTCGACGCAACTTTCTTAGCGGCCTGTTTTGCGTCGATAGCTCCTTTTGAGGCAGATTTATCTGCAGCAGTTTTTACTACCTCCGTTGCGTTCCCGGCAGATTTTTCTCCTGCCGAAACTACCGCCTTAGCACTCGAAACAGCCTTAGCAATTGGCTTTGAAATCGCCGTTTCAGCCTTTTCTTCTGTCGCTATTGCAGCAACTTTTACACTTTGCACAACTGGTTTCGCTTTCGAAACCGCTTTTTTAACCACCTTTTCAGCTTTAGTTGCCGCTTTCTCTACTGGTTTTTTAATATCTTTTTTAACCGCTTTTGCTGAATGGAGTATGTCATCTATTTTATGTCCCACATCCGCCTTTATAACCGTAAACTTTTTTGTAAGCTTCTTTGCCACTCTTTTGCTTGCTTTTGCAACCTCCGCACTAATCTCCGACGCGTCGTGACCTAAACTTTTAACGACTTCCAAAAACTGAGCCGTTAAAGATTGCTCCAATTGTTTCTTCGCATCTTTTTTTGTTGTTTTTTTTAGCGTCTTCGCTTTGGTGGTTTTCATAATATTTTTCGTTTTTTTGTAGCATCAGTAATGATGTACTAAATCTACTTATTTTTTTACTTTAAAGCTAAAACCATGCCTTCTTTTGATATTGTAAGTAAAGTTGATGCGCAAACACTGGACAACGCAATCAACAATGCTAAAAAAGAAATTTTGAACCGTTTCGATTTCAATGGCTCGAAGAGTACGATAGACCTTGATAAGAAAACCAACATCGTAACCATTGTTACGGAAGATGATATGCGTTTAAAAGCTATTGAAGGGTCGATAATTTCCAGGATGATGAAACAAAATCTCGATCCAAAAAGTCTGGACTTCGGAGATGAACAACAGGCATCAGGAAATATGATTCGTAAAGAAATAAGCATTAAAGAGGGTTTGGATAAAGAAGCTGCGAAGAAGGTTGTGGCTAAAATTAAAGCGAGCGGCCTGAAAGTACAACCGTCAATAATGGATGACCAGGTTAGGGTTACCGCAAAAAAAATCGACGATTTGCAAGCGGTAATTAACCTTTGCCGTAACGAGGATTTTGGCCAGCCCCTACAGTATATTAATATGCGCAACTAAGGGTTCGAATTTTAGCGAACTATTTCGCCCTAATCTGTCCATGTATAAATAAAAAACAAGCAGCATCCCATATGGAAATTAGTGAACATGGTTTTGTCTTTTCTGATAATAAAGACCTCTTACAACTCGATGCCATTCACCGTTATTTGAGCGAGGAATCTTACTGGGCCAAAAACATACCTAAGGCTACTGTCAAAAAATCATTAGAAAATTCGCTTTGTTTTGGTATTTATAAGGGTGATTTACAAATAGGTTTTTCGAGATGGGTAACGGATAAGGCAACTTTTGCATACCTGTGCGACGTTTACATTGAGCCTGAATACCGTGGACTTGGCCTTTCTAAGAAATTAATGTCTTTCATGATTTTCCATCCTGATTTACAAGGTTTGCGACGTTATCAACTTACCACATTAGATGCACACGAGTTATACCGGCAATTTGGATTCTCGGAGATAAAAAATCCCGAGCGTCAGATGGCAATCGTAGTTAACAATGTTTACGACCCGCAGTAAACGCTTCGTTAATTAAAAACCTTTTCAACGCTTTCTTGTTTTTTAAGCAAACAAAAGAAAAAGCAATGAAAAAGATATTTTTAGGTTTAGCCCTTTCTACATTAGTAATTTTACAATCTTGCCAAACTGCTGATAAAAAGTCATCGACTACAAAAGACAGCGTAGGTGGCGATACTACAATGGTTAATGGCGTGCATGTTTCTGGCTCAGAAAGTACCGAAACTACATTGGATGATGATGGAGCGACATTTCTAAAAAAAGCAGCTGTAGGTGGGATAATGGAAGTCGAAGCAGCCAAAATAGCACTCAAAAATGCAAAAAATGGTGAGGTTAAGAATTTCGCCCAGCAAATGATTACAGACCACAGTAAGGCAAACCAGGAGCTGAAAGCGCTTGCTTCTAAAGCAAAAATAATTACTCCTGATGCGTTACCTGCAGATGAGCAAATACATCTGGATGAAATGAAAAAGATGACAGGCGATAGTTTTGACAAACACTACATTGCAATGATGGTAGATGACCATGAAAAAACGGTAAAACTTTTTGAGCAGGGCAAACAAAATAAAGACCTTGACTTAAAAGCCTGGGCAACAAAAACCCTGAGCGTTATTGAAGGCCACACTGCAAAAGCAAAAGAAATTGCCTCAGCAATAAAATAACATCACATATATTATTTTAAAAAGCAGGACTTGTTTTGTAACAAATCCTGCTTTTTATTTATAAAATGTTCGGCGAACATCATTTTTATTAATGGGTTTATCTTTTGATGAAAATTAAAGCTATATTTTGCCGTTAAATACAAAAAACAGAAATGAATAAGAGTAAAATTTTTAAAAGGTTATTTAGTTTAGCAGCGATTATATCAGTGCCTTTTCTCGCAAATGCGCAGAAAGCGAACTGGCAAAATCTCGACTTAAGAACTGATTCGGTATTTGGAATCGGTACGGAAAAAGCATATAAAGAATTACTGAAAGGTAAAAAATCGACCAAAGTTATCGTGGCCGTGAATGATGGCGGCGTAGATGCGCAACATGAAGACTTGAAGCGTGTTATGTGGGTGAATACAAAAGAAGTGGCTGGCAATGGGAAAGACGACGATAATAATGGTTATGTCGACGATATTCATGGCTGGAATTTTATCGGAGGCCCAAAAGGTTCTGTAGACCATGAGACCCTGGAACTTACCCGTTTAGTTCGCAGAGACATGAAAAGATTTGCAAACACAACTGACGCAAACGTTACCGAGCAGGACAAAAAAGACTATGAAGCATTTAAAGTTATGCGCTCTGATTTGGAGAAGCAACTTGGTGAAGCAAACGCAAATCTGGCAGGTTTGGCTGGCTTTAAAAATGCTTTAGATGCTGTTGTGAAAAAGATAGGGAAACCAAATCCTACTGCTGAAGATTTTGTTAAGTTTAAACCTGAAACTAACGCTGATGCACGGATTCAGGAAGTTTTGTCTCAAGAATTGAAAAAAGGAAGCTTCAAAGATTTTTATGAGGACCAAATTACGGAAGGCGTAAAATATTATACCGAACAAGCAAATTACAACCTAAACCTTGATTATAATCCACGTGATATTGTTGGTGATGACCCTAACAACGACAACGAGAAAAACTACGGAAATAATGATGTGAAAGGTCCTGATGCAATGCATGGTTCGCACGTTGCCGGTATTATTGCCGCCGACAGAACCAACAAACTTGGCATAAACGGCGTGGCCGATAACGTCTTAATTATGGGTGTTCGGTGTACGCCTAATGGTGATGAACGCGATAAAGACGTTGCCAATGCGATTCGTTACGCGGTTGATAATGGTGCGAAGGTTATTAACATGAGCTTCGGAAAAGCCTACAGCTGGAATAAAGCTGTTGTAAACGAAGCGATGAAATATGCAGCATCAAAAGATGTATTAATTGTGCAAGCGGCTGGTAACGAAAATAAAGATATCGACACCGAGAATAATTTCCCTAACCACAAAGATTTAGATGAGAAAACAATTGCGTCATGGATTACCGTTGGCGCATCGGGGCCAAAAGACGACGAAACCCTGAAAGCGAGTTTCTCTAACTTTGGTAAAACCCAGGTTGATGTTTTCGCTCCCGGCGTTCAGATTTACTCTACAATTCCGGATTCGAAATACAAAAATTTAGATGGTACAAGTATGGCTTCGCCAGTAGTAGCAGGCTTGGCGGCTTTGATTCGCTCATATTATCCAAAACTTAGCGCAGCTCAGGTTAAAGAGATCATCGTAAAATCTGTTGTTAAAGTGAACCACAATGTAGAATACAAAAAAGGAGAAGGCGATGATGCGCCAAAAGCATCAGTTCCATTTGCAGATTTATCTATTAGTGGCGGAATTGTTAATGCTTATAACGCATTGAAGTTAGCTGCTACATATGATGGCAAATCAACAGCCAAATAACATTTACATTAAATAAAACCAACAAAGGCGAACCAATCGGTTCGCCTTTGTTGGTTAACTGAAAATCATTAAACGCTCGCCAATATTTTGTCGGGTGTAATTGGAAGTGTTCTTATCCGCTTACCGGTAGCGTTGAAAACCGCATTTGCTACGGCCGCAGAAAAACCAATCAAAGCAATTTCACCCATTCCTTTTGCGCCCATCGGATTTATGTAGGGGTCTGGCTTGTTTATAAAATGTACCTCAATTTCAGGGATGTCCGCATTTACCGGCACGTGGTAGTCTGCAAAATTGTTATTAATATACCTGCCATAGCGATGGTCTATTACCGATTCTTCGGTTAACGCCATGCCAACACCACCCACGGCGCCGCCAACCATTTGGCTTCTGGCAGTTTTCGGACTTACTATCGTTCCCGAATCGCCAACTGAGACAATTTTATCTACCTTAACCACACCGGTTAAACTGTGCACTTTAACTTTCACAAAGTGGATGGAAAAAGAATACATGGAATAGTCTTCACGTTCCTTGCCGGCCTGACTTTGCTTGGTAACCTCAATTGAGGGCAAGCTGTTTTTCTTCAACACGTCTACAAAATTTGAAGTGGCATCCATATTCGAGTTTGCGGCAAGCTCTGCTATGGTCGACTTTAAGCTTACGCAAACATCGTTTACAGCAGAACCTACGGTAGATAATGTTGCCGAACCACCCTGGCTAGGCGCAGGTGGTAACGAAGAATCGCCGAGCTCAAACTTTATCTTATCACCCGTAATGCCCAACAGTTTACTCGCGATGAGCGTCATACCGGTTCCGGTACCCGGACCAATATCACTTGTAGCGCTTTGTAAAATCAATGTGCCATCGGCTTTTAGAATACCTTTCACGCTTGCCCTACCCCTGTTCGCATTAAAAACACCGATACTTACGCCGTAGCCGCTTTTCCATTGGCCATCTATCAAACTGCCTGGCTTGTTCTTTCGTTCCGACCAGCCAATTTTCTCGGCGCCTATTTTATAAGCTTCCTTAATGTTTTTATCAGAAAAAGGTTTGTTGCGTTGCTGGTCTTTTTCAGGGTCATTCTTCGTCCGGAATTCCAGCGGATCCATATCTAAAGCATGCGCAAGCTCGTCAATAGCACTTTCGAGGGCGAAGGCACCTGTTGCTTCTCCCGGCCCACGCATCCAGATTGGCACGCCTAAATCTACAGGTACAACGGTGTATTGTGTATTTACATTATCGCATTGATACATAAATTTAGCCATGTTTACG
The DNA here is from genome assembly GCF_979253075.1 of Pedobacter sp. AC464. NCBI lineage: Bacteria > Pseudomonadati > Bacteroidota > Sphingobacteriia > Sphingobacteriales > Sphingobacteriaceae > Pedobacter > Pedobacter sp. AC464. Next base: position 803,982 of record NZ_CEEDBV010000001.1, on the reverse strand, counting down.
ACACCTTCGGTGAAATTTTCATAAGCAGAAGTTTCGCCAAAGGCTCTGTGCGTTATGCCTGTTAAGGTTCCATCTTTATTCGCCCCTAAACCCACGGTTTGCACTGCTGCCGGCCTGTTGCCCACCATGGTAAACATTTGCATGCGGGTAATGACAAGCTTTACAGGTTTAGCGATATGCTTTGATGCCATAACCGTTGCTATTTCCAATGGCCAGGTTCTAAGGCCCATTCCAAAGCCACCACCCACAAATTCAGAATTTACCTGGATATTTTCTACCGGAATTTTAAATACGTTTGCAATGGTTCCCTGCGTTGCCTTAACGCCCTGCGTTTTCGCATAAACAGTTACCTGGTTATTTGGGCGCCAGTCTGCTATAATTCCCGCCAACTCCATCGGGTTGTGTGTTTCTATTGGCAGATGATATTGCGCTTCGATTTTTACCTCGGCAGTTTTATAGGCATTTTCTGTACCTCGTTTATAATCTGGCTGTCCCTGCAGCTTCTTCGATTTTGCATCCTTTACCGCTTTTTCAAAATCGGTATTAAATTCTTCTTTAGCGTAAGTCGCTTTCACCAGCGATGCAGCATATGTTGCTCTTTCGAAAGTGTTAGCAACTACAATCGCAATTGGCTGCCCGTTGAAAAAGATTTTATCGGTATAGAAAATTTTGAAGGGTGAGCCACCCTCTTGCTCATAAGCCGGAGCAGATGGCTTATTTAAGTGCGATATTACTGCAATAACGCCAGGTGCCTTTTCAGCGGCCTTTGTATCGAGCGCAGTTATTTTGCCTTTTGTAATTGTACTCGTTACTAAAACGCCATAAGTTAAGCCTGGCAATTCATATTCGGCAAAGTATTTAGCTTTTCCCGTCACCTTGTAAATTCCATCTACACGGTCATTTGCATCTTTTGATATTCGATTGTCCATGTTTATGCTTTCGATTTTGCAATGGTTAACGCTTCAATAATTGTGTTAGGAGCCATCTGAAGTTTAAAATCGTTTTCTCCGAAACCTTTTGCACCACTCATGGCCAGTTTGGCAGCTTGCTCAAAATTTCCGAGGGATGGCTCTTTGCCTTTCAGGAAATCTTCTGCCGCAGTTAAACGCCACGGTTTGTGTGCTACCCCGCCCATCGCCAGCCTAACATTAATAATTTTATCATCCACAACCTCCATTCCTGCGGCTACAGAAACTAATGCGAAAGCATAAGATGCCCTGTCTCTCACCTTTAGATAATGAGAATTTTTAGCCATATTATTTGTTGGAATTTCCAGTCTGATAATCATTTCATCAGCTTTTAAGTTATTGTCTATCTGAGGCGTATCTCCCGCAAGGCGATGAAAATCTTTAAATAAAACTTTCCGTTCGCCTTTCGCATTCGCGAGCACAACAACAGCATCCAAAGCAACTAATGCAACGCACATATCACTCGGGTGAACGGCAATACATTTGTCAGAAGTTCCAAAAATGGCATGCATCCGGTTGAAACCACCAAGAGCCCCGCATCCGGAGCCTGGCTGCCGTTTATTGCATGGCATTTCAATATCGTAAAAGTAGCCACAACGGGTTCGCTGCATCATGTTTCCACCTACAGTAGCTACGTTTCTAAGCTGTGCCGAAGCGCCGGCATTTAAAGCCATGGCCAAAAGTGGCAATTCTGCATTAACAATTTCGTTCTTTGCTACAGCTGTATTTGATGCCAATGCACCAATAATAATGTTATTGCCTACAAGTTCTATTTGTTTTAAGGGAACATGGTTTATGTCAATCAATTTTTCAGGAGCGGTAACTCCTCTTTTCATCAAATCAATTAGATTGGTACCGCCCGCAATGAACCTGGAATTTTTATCCTTTAATAGTAAATTAATTGCTGATTTTGCCGAAGTTGTTCTTAAATACTGAAAATTTATCATGCCTTCATTCCTCCTTTCGAAACCTCAACAATTGCATCAACAATGTTTGGGTAAGCACCACATCTACAGATGTTTCCACTCATATATTCACTAATCTCTGCTCTTGACCCGGTATGGCCTTCATTAACGCAGGCTACGGCAGACATGATCTGGCCGGGCGTGCAATAGCCGCATTGAAAACCATCATGCTTAATGAATGCAGCTTGCATAGGATGTAATTCTTCGCCATTCGCCAGGCCCTCAATAGTTGTTATCTTTTTACCTTCGTTCATAACTGCCAAACTCAAGCAAGAATTAACACGTTCGCCATCAACATGAACGGTACAAGCACCACACTGCCCATGGTCGCATCCTTTCTTTGTGCCTGTTAAATGAAGTTCTTCCCGTAAATAATCCAAAAGTGTAACTCTTGGCTCAATTGAAGTCTTAAAGGCTTTGTTATTGACTGTAAGATTAAGGGGAATTTTTTCGAAAAGCTCGGCGAAACGTTCATCGGCCTGGTTTTCTGCCGCCTTTAGTGCTGCAGCTGGTGTTAAGGCGATGGCTGTTATCAAGGAACTTTTTTTGAGAAAATCCCTCCTCGAGTCGCCCGCGGTTGATTCCTTATCTGATGATTGCATAAAATGTGTTTTGAGATGTTGTTGTTTCTAAAGTTCGCTATTCTTAACCTTAAAACACCGCAATTTGGAAATTTAGAATAATTCTAATAAAGCATTGAAGAGTGGCAAAAAAACCTTTCACATTGCAGATTATCCCAGGGTTTTAGTGGTGTTTTTCTTTGGCATGGACATAGCGTTTTGTGAAAATAATTTCGAAAATGTAAACGCTATTTATACTTTTATCAAATGGAAGATATTATAGCCATCCCCAATTTATCTGCAGAAGAACAACGTGTTTTAGGATCATTGATTGAAAAAAGCCGGACTACGCCCGATTATTATCCAATGACATTAAATAGCCTGACCGCTGCCTGCAACCAGAAAAGTTCGAGAAATCCGGTGGTAGAGTATGATGAGGAAACCGTTACCCTAACCCTGAACGCTCTAAAATTGAAAGGCTTAATATCAACTGCTACAGGAGGTTCGAGCCGTGTAATTAAATACAAGCATAATCTCGGCATTGTATTTCCATTAGTTCCATCAGAACTTGCAATTCTTTGTTTGCTGCTTTTACGCGGACCGCTTACACCCGGAGAAATTAATAGCAATTCTGCCAGATTGCACGAATTCGAAAGTATTGAGGATATTGTACTGCAGCTAAAAAAATTGGCTGAAGAAGAACCTGCATTCGTAAAGTTGTTACCTAAAAAAGCTGGACAAAAAGAAGCCAGGTACATACATTTACTTGGTGAACAGGCAGATACACCAGAAAATGAATCGCTAACTCCGCAAACAATTTTCCAACCCAATGAAGCGTTGGAAAATCGTGTGGCAAAGTTGGAGCAAGAACTTGAAGAATTAAAAGAGCTTGTTAATTTGTTAATGGATAAATAATTAATCCTGGTATTTTTTGAAAATTGTACTGGCAACGTGGCCGCCAAACCCGAAAGTATTGTTTAATACGTAGTTGATTTCTTTTTTTATCGGCTCTGCCAAAACAATATTTAATCCTTGCGGGATCTTTTCATCGAGTTTTTTAGTATTAATTGTTGGTGGAATAATGCCATCTCTAATGGCAAGGATGCTGATTAAACTTTCTACCGCACCGGCGGCGCCTAATAAATGACCTGTCATAGATTTTGATGCGCCAATTACTACCGGCAAACCTTCAAACACATTATTAATTGCAATTAATTCGCTCAAATCCCCTAATCCTGTTGAGGTGGCATGAGCATTTATGTAATCGATTTTGTCAGCTGAAATATTAGCATCCTTGAGCGCTTTCTTCATTCCGACGGTTGCGCCAATACCATCTGGCGGCGTCCCTGTCAAATGATAAGCATCTGCAGCCATACCGCCGCCAACAATCTCAGCATAAATGTGAGCACCGCGGGCCACAGCGTATTCCAGTTCTTCCAAAATCAGAGCGCCGGCTCCCTCGCCCATCACAAAGCCATCGCGACTTTCATCAAACGGTCTTGATGCCGTCTCCGGACTATCATTTCGCTTTGATAAGGCCTGGGCAGCATTGAAACCACCAACCGATGCTTCCGTGATGGCCGCTTCTGAGCCACCGGCAACCATAATACTTGCTTTACCCAAACGAATGGTATCGAAAGCACTTATAATGGCGGTATTGGATGAGGCGCAGGCTGAAACTGTACAATAGTTTGGTCCACGTAATTTGTGGCGAATACTAATTGCACCTGCTGCAATATCTACAATCATCTTTGGAATAAAAAAAGGACTAAACCGTGGCGTGCCATCACCCTGATGAAATTCCGCCAATTGTTCCTCAAAGGTGGAAATACCACCGTTACCAGTCGCCCAGATAACGCCAACTTCGGCCAGTTGCTCATCACTCATTGTTGTAAAATCCAACCCAGCATCTGCAATAGCCTGGTCGGTGGATGCAATGGCGTACTGGGTAAAAGTATCGAATTTTCTAGCTTCCTTTTTATCCAAAAAATCCTCTGGATTAAAGTCTTTTACTTCTGCAGCAAAATTTGTTTTAAATTTGCTGGTATCAAATTTAGTAATCGGCCCGACACCACTTTGACCATTTAAAATATTAGTCCACAGCGTTTCTACAGTGTTTCCAAGGGGTGTTATCGCACCCAGGCCAGTTACAACTACTCGTTTCATTTTATTATATTTTATAGTTTTTTCTCAAGGGTATAGTCAGCACAGAGATTCAAATCGACATATTCAGGTTCAAAATCATGTAATCAAAAAGTCGTTCTTCTAACAGCTATTTCAATTCTCGGTGTCCGGTAGTTATGCCCTAATTGCCGCAAAGGTGCCAATTCCAAGTGTGAAATTTGCTATATCAACGACAAAAGTTTTTCAAATCATTTTCTTAATTGGCTATTTAACCGATTCAACCCATTCCTTCCTATCTGCATTTAGTAAGTTAAGCGCATAATCAGGTGATTTCCGGAACAGTTCATAAATTTTAGCCGTGTCGCCCACCCTGATTTCAAACTCATCCTTTGCGAGTGCGGCGATAAAATCATCGGCGACAACAGACGGCTTAATGCCGTTGTGGCCACCAATTTCTTTCGAAAATTCTGTATCAACCAATGGTGGCATCAATTCAAAAACCTTAACCTTTGTTGCTTCTAGACTTAGCCTTAAGGATGTGGTGTAAGAATGTAGTGCTGCTTTACTTGCTGCATAGGTAGGGAGTGTAATGCCCGGAACGTATGCAACAACTGAAGAAACATTTACAATTGCAGCTTCCGGCTGTTGTTTTAGAATTGGCAATAATTTTTCGTTTATCCTGATGATTGACAGATAATTCGTTAGCATTTCGTCTTCAGCGTTTGCAAAACTGTCCTGGTTAGCATCTCCCAAATTATAATAGATTGCACGACCAGCATTATTGATAACCATGTTTAGGTGTTTAAATTCTGAAGAAATACGTTTGACCAAACTATCTACATCTCCTGCTTTGCTTACGTCAAATTGAATTCCGGTAACATTGTTCAAGCCCGCCAATGCAGTATCGAGGCGCTCTTGGTCTCTACCTGTAACAATTACCCGATTATTTAATGCAGTTAATTGTTTAACAATTTCTAATCCGATTCCGGCAGTTCCGCCGATAATTAATACTGTGTTTTGTGAAGTTTTCATAATTTCTAATTTTTATACCAATCGGTATATTTTAAGTTAAAATTTTTTAGCCGAGGCTGTTTATATATTTTTTTAAAGAATTCATTATCGAATGCCAGTGATCAAAGTTATTGGTAAGCCGGGAAATCATGATGGCGCCCTCAATCATAGCGATGAGTGTTAAAGCAACCTGCTCAGGATCTGTGCCGGCTGTAATTTCGCCATTGTTAATACCATCTGTAACCAAACTACTTATACCTTTTTTCCATGATAACACTGCTCGAAGAACTTTTTCCCTGAGCGCCGGGTGTGTATCATCTGCATCAATAGCTGTGTTTAATACCGGGCAACCGCCCACTGTGATCCCATCAACCAGCACACTTTCGTATACCTCTATGTAAGCAAGAAGTTTTGATTTTGTAGAACGGCTTTTGCTAACCGCCGCTTCAATTTTCTTTACATTACTATTTAAATTGTAATCAAAAGCGGCCAAAGCAACCTCGTCTTTGTTGGCGAAATTACCGTAAATACTGCCTTTAGTTAACCCAGTTGCAGCGGTGATATCATTTAATGATGTACCTGCGTAGCCTTTCATATTGAAAATCGGCGCTGTTTTCTCAACAATATAATTTTTGGTCTTTTCTGCTTTTGTCATAATCAATAAAATCGACAGGACAAATATATACCGAATGGTATATTAAGTGTAACTATTTTTATCATTTTAAAGTACTTTTATTAGCTGCAATAACCGCCAGATATTGGACGTTTCAGGAGCTGCTCTTTTTAATGATAGGTAGTAAATTACGAAAAAATTGCCGGCCAAAATCAAGCGCTTAAAAACGAATTCTCAGTCCGGCGGCAATTACATTTTCACTTACAAGTTTGAATTTTGTAACTTTGACCTATGAGCAAATCAGAATCGATAGCAGATTTTTATAAGAACAAGTTTGATTTTTTGCCTGATAACTTACAAAAAGACATTGGCCATTTTAACGTCTTTCGTTTAGAAGATTGTCTCGGCGATGACAAGCCACCAATGAGTTACAGCAGAAGGGATTTTTACAAGATTGCTTTAAACCGTGGTCACAACATATACCACTATGCAGACAAAAGCGTAGAAATTAACGGCACGGCGCTCATGTTTTTTAATCCTCTCGTTCCTTACACCTGGGAACTTGCCAGCGGTAAAATGCAGGATATAAAGGGCTATTTCTGCATTTTCACGGAAGCTTTTTTCAACGAGAAAATCAGAGGAAATATTGGTGATTTGCCGATGTTTGCCGTTGGCGGTAAGCCAGCTTACGTTTTAAATGAGCAGCAAGACGAATACGTGTCATCTATTTTTGAAAAGATGCTTGGTGAAATTACCAGTGATTACTTATATAAATATGATTTGCTGAGGAACTATACTACGGAGATTACACATTTTGCATTAAAGACCGAGCCTTCGGAGGGATTGTACAAACACCCTGATGCAAACTCCAGGATTACTGCCGTATTTACTGAACTTTTGGAGCGGCAGTTTCCTATAGAAAATCCCGCTCAAAGGTTTACCATGCGTTCGGCCAAAGATTATGCCGCACAACTTTCTGTACACGTAAACCACTTAAACAGAGCAATTAAAGAGACTACCGGAAAAACAACTACGCATTACATTACCGAACGTTTGCTTAGCGAGGCAATGGCTTTGCTTAAACATACAGACTGGAATATTTCAGAAATTGGGTATTGCCTTGGCTTCGAAGAACCCACTCATTTCAATAATTTTTTTAAGAAATTAACTAACCATACACCAACATCCTACCGGATTGTTTGAATTTCGTAATCATTAGTTTGATTCGCGTAGTTATAAGTTTATACTTCATCCATACTTTTGTATCAACAAAAAGGATAAAATTATGGGACTTAAAAAAGTTTGGTTTATAACTGGCGCCTCCAAAGGACTGGGTTTAAGTTTAGTAAATCAATTATTACAAGCAGGCCAGTCTGTTGCAGCCACTTCCAGAACAGGAAGTGAGTTAAGCCGGGCCGTAAATACGAACTCGGAAAAATTTCTTCCGCTGGAAGTTAATTTAGCAGACGAAAAAAGTGTTGAGCAAGCTGTTGATGCAACAATCGCGAAATTCGGGAGAATTGATGTAGTAATTAACAACGCTGGCTACGGCGTTGGCGGGAGTATCGAAGAGCTTAGCGACGAGGAAACCCGTCAGGCTTTTGATGTAAATGTTTTTGGGACTTTAAACGTGATTAGAAAAGCGAGCTTACATTTAAGAAAGCAACGTTCAGGGCACATCATAAACATTGCATCAATAGCGGGAATAGCTGGCGCCACCGGCTGGGCGGTTTATTCAGCAGCAAAAGCAGCAGTAATTGCACTTTCGGAAGTGTTAGCAGAGGATGTTAAAGAATTTGGAGTTAAGGTGACAGTTGTGGCACCAGGCGCCTTCAGAACAAGCTTCCTTACTCAAGAATCTCTGGTACTGGCGCAGCACCCGATTGATGAGTATGCGGAAGTACGTAATGTGCATGCGAAATACCTTAAAATGGATGGCGCACAGGCTGGCGACCCCGAAAAGGCTGCCGCAGCAATGATTTCTCTGGCAAGTATGCCAAACCCTCCGCTTCATTTACTGCTGGGAAATGATGCTTTGCTACGGGCAAATGCAAAGCTCGATGCATTGAAAAAGGAAATTCAGGATTGGAAGGCAATAACGATTTCAACTGATTATTAGAAGATTATCAAGATTATCAGTATAAAACTTAATGCAATCCTCGCCGCAAATGCACTTTTTGTGCGTGGCAAGATTGAAAATTCACAATTTAAAAACAAGAATCATGGAAAATAAAAAAGTTTGGTTCGTTACCGGGGCATCAAAAGGCCTGGGACTAACCTTGGTAAAAAAATTATTGAGTAAAGGTTATGATGTTGCTGCAACATCGAGAAACGTAGAAGACTTATCAAAAGCTGTCGGCTCGTTTAACAACTTCCTCCCCTTATCTGTTGATTTGCTGAGCGAAGAAAGCGTTGAAAAAGCTGTAGGACAAACGATTAACAAATTTGGCCAGTTAGATTTCGTTGTAAATAATGCCGGTTACGGCATGCTTGGCGCTTTAGAAGAACTAAGCGACCAGGAATCCCGCCAGAATTTTGACGTGAACGTTTTCGGCTCGCTAAATGTAATAAGAAGGGTGATGCCACAAATGAGGAAACAGCAGTCTGGCCACATTTTTAATATCTCGTCTATTGGCGGTTTTTCTGGCAACTTTCCAGGTTTTGGAATCTATTGCGCTACCAAGTTTGCTGTTGCAGGCTTCACAGAATCGCTGGCTGCAGAAGTAAAACCGCTCGGAATTAAAGCTACAGTTGTAGAGCCTGGCTATTTTAGAACAGCATTTTTAAATCCGGACTCCTTAGCGGTTCCTAACAACCCGATTGATGCATACAAGGAAGTTCGTGATTCGCAGGCTGCGCACCAAAACGACATCAACAACCAACAACCCGGCGACCCGGAGAAAGCCAGTGATGTGATTATTTCCGTTGCGGAAAGCAATAATGCGCCGCTACATCTTTTTCTTGGGCCGGATGCTTATGAGCTTGCAAATGCAAAAATTGCTGATGTGCAAAGAGATATGGAAAGCTGGAAAGCCCTTGCCACCGCGACAAATTTCAGTTAAGGCTCATTAAAAGCTTACATTACTACCATCAAGTAGAGCGCAAGCATCAAATGTGATAATTGAAACGGTACTAAACTGAATTACGACAGTTTTAATGAAAAGGGATGAGCGATTATCCCTTTTTCCATTTTATGCTACAACCGACCGCCTTATTTGATGCAACTGATGTTTTTTTCCCGCAGATAAATGGCTTATTGCATTCTGCACATCGTTAATCTTTTCCTGATTGTTGGCCTTTTGCATTTTTATAATCTGAAAGCGAAACCATTTTTTGATTCAATGTTTTTTGAGGAAAATCACTAACAAAATCGCAAAGATTACAATTCTTAGTTTGTGCTTTAACTAATACTGCATTCAGAATAAACCAATTAAAAACAAGTGCTTAAGATGTCTATTTTAGGTTTAACAGCGTATTTCTAAGTTCGGTTTCTGTAAATTCCTTTTCGTAAAATCGCCTTACCTTCTTTTTTACAAACAAAGTAGCCGGTATAGCACCAGACCATTTGCGGTCTATTCGTTCTATGTATTTTTGCTGGTCTGGCTCATTTAAAAGAAAAACTTCAGCTTTAATGCCATTTTTAGCAACAAACGGATTAACTTCTTTGTGCAGTTTAGATTTAAAGTCGAGGCTAATCAACAAAACTTTAATGGGTTGTTTGGCATATGCCACCCGGATTTTTTCAAAATTTGGCAATTCTGCCACACATGGCGAACACCAGGTAGCCCAAAAATTTACGATGTAAGTTGTATCCTTTCCCTTTGCAAAACGATTATCTAACTCATCAAGCGTAAGCAGTTTAACCTGTGCGTTTGCAGAGTAAGTAATTATAAATAAGGAAATTATCAAAGAGATACGCATAACCATAAAATGAATGTTTACCGAATTTAGTTTGCTAGCCTAACGACCCAATTAATTAACAGAGCCGGATTTTACCAGCACTTTTTGATATGCGGGTAGATTTAAATCATCAACAATTACACCACGGGTTGTGCTGGCGTGAACAAAAAAACCATTATTAAGGTAAACCCCAACATGGTCTACATCGTTGCCACCAAAAGAAAAGAACACCAAATCTCCTTCCTGCAAAGCGCCGTAGCTTTTCTTTCTTGCAAAATTAGCTTGGTCGCGGGAAATTCGCGGTAAGCTCACACCATAAATTTCCTTTTCCAACAAAAATGCAAAGCCGGAACAATCAACACCACTTTTATCCAAGCCTCCAAAACGATATTTTACGCCAGTCCATTCGGTAATAAATTTATAAAGTTCCTTGCTTTTGAGGTTTGCCATAGCATCGGCTGCCTTAGAAGCTTTTGAATCACTTTTTACCGCAAGTTTCTTAGAACCACAGGCTGTTAATACCAGTGAAAGAAGCAAAACCAGCCAGAAAGAATATTTCGTTTTTATCATCTCTTTTTTTTTTGAATACCCGCTTAACGATGAACAAAATGAGCGCATTTTACTTCTTTGCCAATTCCTCCCATACTGTTTTTGAAAGGGTTAATTCTTTATCAGGCGTTGTATTTCATCCAGCTTAAGCAATGCTTCAACCGGTGTCAACGCATTTACGTCAAGGTTATTCAGCGTGTCTCTAATTTTAACTAAAACCGGGTCATCAATTGCGAACATTTGCAACTGGTAGGCCTGATTCTGAACTTTTTTTATGCTGTCTTTAATACTTTGTCCTTCAGTTCTGTCAATTTCCAGCTTCTTTAAAATCTCGTTCGCCCTGCCGATTAATTTTGGTGGCATACCAGCCATTTTCGCTACGTGAATCCCGAAACTATGCTCACTTCCGCCAGGAATTAATTTCCTTAAAAAAATAACCTTATTAGTCATTTCCTTCACAGAAACATTGAAATTTTTGATACGGGGCATGGTATTAGCCAACTCGTTCAACTCGTGATAGTGTGTTGCAAACAACGTTTTCGGCCGGGAAGTTGGGTGTTGGTGCAAAAATTCGGCAATGGCCCAGGCAATTGAAATCCCGTCATAAGTGCTCGTTCCGCGACCAATTTCATCTAATAAAATCAAACTATTGTCTGAAATATTGTTCAATATACTGGCCGTTTCATTCATCTCAACCATAAAGGTACTCTCGCCGGATGAAATATTATCTGAGGCGCCCACACGAGTAAAGATTTTATCAACTAAACCTACATCAGCAGCCTTGGCAGGAACAAAACAGCCCATTTGAGCCATTAAAACTATTAAAGCAGTTTGCCTCAAAATCGCCGACTTACCAGCCATGTTCGGCCCGGTTATCATAATTATTTGCTGGGAATCCGTATCCAGATATACATCATTGGTAATATACTCCTGACCCACAGGCAATTGCTTCTCAATAACCGGGTGGCGACCCCCCTTAATATCAAGAACTTTTTCTTTATTTAAGCTCGGCTTAACGTAATGATTTTTCTCTGCAAGCTGAGCAAAGCACAACAAACAATCAAGTTGGGCAATCAAAAATGAATCCAGCTGAATTGGCTTGATATAACTTGCCGTTTCGTACATCAATTCATTATACAAGCGGATTTCTATAGCCTGAATTTTTTCTTCAGCGCCTAAAATCTGCTCTTCATATTCTTTAAGTTCGGGTGTGATATAGCGTTCGGCGTTAACCAAAGTTTGCTTCCGGATCCACCCATCAGGAACTTTGTCTTTGTGCGTATGCGTAACCTCCAGGTAGTAGCCAAACACATTATTAAAAGAGATTTTCAAAGATGGAATCCCAGTCGCCTCTGCTTCACGTTTTTGAATTTGAACCAGGTAATCTTTACCACCAAAAGCAATTTTCCGCAAACGATCTAAATCTTCGTCGATACCGTCATTAATTACGTTGCCTTTAGTTAACAAAGCCGGTGGCTCAGCTTGCAGTTCGCGTTCAATTCTTTCGCGAATGGCCAAACAAGGGTTAAGCTGATCTGCAATTTTAACAAGAAAAGGATTTTTTGAACTTGCAGCAAGGTTTTTAACAGCCTCAATATGTACTAATGCTCTTTTTAAAGCAACCAATTCTCTGGGTCCTACGCGTTGTAAACCTACTTTTGAAATCAACCGCTCTATATCGCCAATTTGTTTAATGTGGGTCAAAAACTGTTGCCGGATTTCTTCGTTCTTTACAAAAAAATCGACCATCCCCAGGCGTTCCTCAATAGATTTGAGTTCCTTAAGTGGCATAATAATCCACTTTTGGAGTAACCTGGCGCCCATTGGTGTGCAAGTGTGGTCGAGAATATCAAAAAGCGTTACCGCATTATCATTTGCAGAACTCACCAACTCTAAATTGCGAATTGTAAAGCGATCCAACCACATGTATCGGTCTTCTTCAATTCTGCTAATTGAGGTAATGTGCTGTAAATTTCGGTGTTCGGTTTCACCCAGATAATGCAAAGCCACGCCTGCGGCAACAATCGCACTTTGCAGGCGCTCAATTCCAAAACCTTTCAACGAGGCAACATCAAAATGTTTGGTTAACGTTTCCTCTGCATAATCCAATGTATATGGCCATTCGTCTAAACCAAAAGTATAAAACCTATCGCCAAACTGTTCTAAAAATGTCTGCCGCTTGGCTTTCTGAAATAGCACCTCCGATGGTTTGAAACCTTGCAAAAGCTTGTCAATGTAATCGCTGTTGCCTTGGGCAATCATAAACTCGCCTGTAGAAATGTCTAAAAATGAAACGCCAATTTGCGTTTTATCGAAAAAAACTGAAGCTAAGTAATTGTTTGATTTTTGATTAATAATGTTGTCGCCATACGCAACACCCGGCGTAACAAGTTCAGTAACGCCACGTTTAACAATAGTTTTAGTTGTTTTCGGGTCTTCGAGCTGGTCGCAAATGGCTACACGCTGCCCTGCCCTAACCAATTTCGATAAATAATTATCTAAAGAATGATGCGGAAAACCCGCAAGTTCAAGCGCACCACCGTTTGGGCCAGTACCGCGTCTGGTTAGCACAATGCCTAATATCTGTGCTGTTTTTATGGCATCCTCACCAAAGGTTTCGTAAAAGTCTCCAACCCTGAAAAGTAAAAGCGCACCCGGATACTTCGCTTTAATTGCGTTGTATTGCTGCATTAACGGCGTTTCTTTGTTCGTATCTTTAGCCAAAACTCAAATTAATTTGCAAAAGCTATAAAGATAGCACGATTACGCATTCTACAGCTGTTTTGTTGAAAAGTTGAAAAAATGTTTTTCAGCAAATCAGTTAGTTATTATTCTTAGTAAATGAACAGTTCTCTACTTTTCGGATGCTGCAGTCCTGCTATTCACTTTACTTCGTTTCACTTCGTGCTCGTTCCTATCAGGTTTATCAACAAAGTATGCTCGTATGCAGAGGGTTACTAAATTTAATGCTAAAACAAAAACGTTTCTGCATCTCAACTGTTAATCTAATATAATTTAACCTAATATCTTTTATTATGACGATTCAACTTAATACCGACAAAAATCTAACAATACACCAGGAATACGAAGACAAAATTCAAAGCCAGATTAATGATGCTTTAAGCAGGTTCGATGATTTAATCAGCCGTTTAGAAGTTCACCTGTCTGACGAAAATGGCAGCAAAGATGGCTTGGAAGATAAGCGTTGTTTATTAGAGGCCCGTATTTCGGGTAAAGAACCGGTAGCGGTTACCAACTTCGGTAATAATTACGACCTAGCAATTGCCGGTGCACTAACAAAATTAAAAAGTAAGCTGGAAACGATAGCAGGAAAACTGAAATCACACTAAAATAGAAAAAAGGCAATCTGAAAAAATTGCCTTTTTTATTTTAAACCGTTGTTGGTTCAAGCTGATCGATATAAGCTAAAAACATCCTTAATGCCTTAGTCCTTTCTTCGGTAACTTCGAATTGAAGTTTGTTATATAAATAATCCTCTAAATCAAAGTTTTCAGTTGGTTTCAAGGCTTTTAATACATCTTGTCTGTGTGCTAAGCCAAGTTTCATTGCTGCGTTAAACTCAGCCTTAAATTCTGGAGAAATGTCTTTGTTTGCCACCCATGCAGCATACATAAAAGGCAGTCCGGTAAAATTTTTCCATTCCTCACCCATATCATATGCGTATGCATAATCGCCCTTTTTACCGAAAGTTCTATCGCCTATTAATACAATGGCATCCGTTTTTGCAAGCGGATCGGTTGTAAAATCGACTTCCTTTTTCCAATAGAATTTCAGGAGCACTTTGGCAAGGTTGTTCGACGTCCGGGAATGAGAGTCCAATTTCAGACTCTTTATTTCTTCAACAGGCACATCACTAAAAATGAATACAGAATTCACTGCTCCATCACTTCCTATACAATAATCGGCAACAATGTTTGCATTTGGCACCATTGGAATTGCAGCTACAGGCATTAAGCCCATATCTACTTCACCACTAATCACTTTAGCAGCACAATCTGATGGAATATCTAAACTTAAATCTATTTTGTTGCGGATATCCGAATGTTCGAGTCCGTATATAAATGCTTTGGTGTTGGTGTAAGCAACAGCCGATATTTTAATTTTATCCAATGTATTAAACTGTTATTTTCAATTAAGGCCATCAATTTATGGCACAAATGTTATCTCGTAACTAAGCCATCGAGGTGAACAGCACTATTAAATTCGACAACCGAAAATTTACCATCCTCAAAGCCCATTTTATATAAAACGGTATTTTGATGTGGAAACTCAGTCATTTCATTTAACGGCTTCCCAAGCAGAAGACAAAGAAAAACCCGCATTGCTCTGCCATGCATGCAAAGTAAAACTGTTTCTTCCTGCGGTCTGCCTGCCAAAACTTCCATGGGTTGTTTTAGGCGCTCATAAACATCCTGAACGCTTTCGCCTGCTTCAAAATGAGCTGTGTAGTCGCCATCCTGCCACGCCTGTAACATATCACGAAAAGCATCTCTTGAATCTTCAGTATTTGGTTTACCTTCCCAAACACCCCAGGCCAATTCATCCAAACCCGAAAGCTTTTCCCACGGAATCCCTGAATCAATGAATTTCTGAACGGTTTGCCAAGTTCTCTTTAAATCGGAAGTGTAAATTTTATCGAAGGAAACGTCTTTATATTTTTGATAAAAAGCTTCAGCCTGAGCTCTACCCGTATCATTTAAGTCAGAATTTATGCCTCTACCCTGTACTATTCCCTGTCTGTTCAGTTCTGTTTCGCCGTGGCGGATAATATAGATAAGCTTCATTTAATGTTTGTTTTTGGAATTTAAGAAGGATTAAATTTTGGCTAGGTACGAAAGTAACTGTCACAAAACCCACCATTCAAAATTTAATTTACAACGGGCAATTTATAATACGCAGGCTTCTTTTCTTCTTCAAAAACAACATGCTCAAAATCCGTAACTACATTATAAAGTGTATCACGTTCTATCGCTTTACGGCCAACATGCTTAATTAGGTTAACCAATTCGCGGGTGCTCATCGCTGGTGTTTGCTCTTCGGCGCCAGCCATAGAATAAATTTTCGTCGTATCATCTAATGTGCCGTCAATGTCGTCGACACCATAGTTTAGCGATAATTGCGCAGTTTCTCTACTTATCATCGCCCAGTAAGCTTTGATGTGGTCGAAATTATCCATATAAATACGGGCGATGGCATAATTTCTTAAGTCTTCAATTACAGACGATTCTGGTACATTGCTCATCTGATTATGTTGGTTCCGGAATTTCAACGGTATAAAGGTTTGAAAACCACCGGTTTTATCCTGAAGCGTCCTTAGTTTTTCCATATGATCTACGCGATGCCAGAACTGCTCAATATGACCATAAAGCATAGTGGCATTACTTCTCATACCCAAATTATGCCACTCTTCGTGTATCGCAAGCCATTGTTCACCTGTACACTTATCTTTAGCAATCTGTTCACGAATTTCGGGATGAAAAATCTCTGCACCACCGCCTGGCATAGATTGCAAACCTGCATCTTTCATCAATTTCATACCAGTAGCATAATCAATTTTAGCTTTTTTGAAAATATAATGGTATTCGACAGGCGTTAAGGCTTTTACATGTAAACCAGGGCGATGTTCTCTAATCGCAGTAAATAAAGCTGAGTAAAAAGCAACATCGTACTGCGGTAAAACGCCGCCAACAATGTGCACTTCTGTTACAGGCTCATCATCATATTTTTTAACAATATCGAGCATTTGCTCCATTGTTAACGCCCAACCCTCTTCCTTCTGTTTAATTAAACGCGAATACGAGCAGAATTTACAATCGTAAACACAAAGGTTTGTAGGTTCGAGGTGGAAATTACGATTGAAATAAGTTTTATCGCCATGCTTTTCCTCTCTGATGAAATTAGCTAAAACGCCCAGATAACCAAGCTCAGCGTGTTCGTAGAGGTAAACACCCTCGTCAAAACTAATTCTGTTTCTATTTAGGACTTTGTGCGCAATATTTAATAGTTCAGTTGATAATGATGTATCAGCTAATATTTTTTCAACCTGCTCAGTTGTATTCATTCCTGATTTATTTTCGACAAAAATACGACATTGAGGCGATTCGAAAATCATTTTCTTGTAACAAACAGCCATGATGCCGGAGATTCGGTAACCTTAAACGCTAAATTCATCTGGTGCATAGTCCAGTTGACTTCAAATTTGCCGGATATCCGGACTTGTAAGGGCTACGATTAAATTGAGCGGAATCTTTAGGCATAAAAAAAGCACCTCTGTACAGAAGTGCTTTAATATTAATTGTGTTTGTTAATTTCTAATTTACCGCCGGAGAAAAACTTAACACAATGTTAGCCGTTTTACCGCCGAATTCAATTGGTGATTTCAGCACCATGTTGCCTTTAGATAGCTGAGAAAGCACCAAACGATAGCCTTCAGTTACATTCTTAGCTTTATCACCTTCAAAAATTTTCTTGAATTGAAAAGTCTCTTCAGCTGGTGTGGCGGACCAGTAAATGGTTTGCATTACAGCGCCACAAGCACTTGATGCAGGCAAAGTGTAAGAGCCATTTCCGCTATTTGTTAATTTCCAGGTACTGCCCTGAAAGCATTTGTAAGATTTTTCGCCAAATAAACCTTGAACAGCCTGATCTGGCAATCCTTCTAAAGTGATATTGTTCAAAACCCAGGTGCCTGTAACGGTACCCCTGCCACCACTAATGCCGCTTGCAGCATTTTTTGTAGACGAACAACTTTGTAACATTACCAAAGTAGAACACGCTATTGCGATAGCTATAAATAATCTTTTCATTTTTGTTTAATTTAATTTTCGGGAAACTGGTTACATAAATCTTGCCAAAACAATTACGAACCTTAAATTAGCGGCAAATTATTAAATTGCATTCCCTTTAACCCGACTAAAATTTTACCGATAATGAAACCCGAAACCCTTGCTATCCACGCGTCTAATATTGTAAAAAGTACCACTGGTGATGTTACCTCGCCAATAAATTTATCTACAACTTTTTTCCGCGATGAAAATGGAGGTTATCCCGGCGGACATATGTATAGTAGGGTGAGTAACCCAAATCGGTCTGCTTTAGAAAACACCGTTGCTAAACTTGAGTATGGAGCAGCTGCTGCCGCCTTCGCTTCTGGTAATAATTGTGGAATGAGTTTATTTCAGGCGCTAAAACCGGGAAGCCATATCATAGCACCCGATGATATGTACTGGGGCATTAAAAAGCAACTGCTTACCATTTTTAACGAAACGCTAGAATTTGATTTTGTCGACCAAACCAATCTTGCGTTAATCGAAGCAAGCATAAAACCCAACACAGCCTTAATTTGGATTGAAACGCCCTCTAACCCTTTATTAAAAGTTACGGATATTGAGGCAATTTCCAGCATTGCAAAATCCAGAAACATCACTTTGGCGTGCGACAGTACTTTTGCTTCGCCAGTTTTACAGAATCCAATTTTGCTCGGTGCAGACATTGTAATGCATAGCAGCACAAAATATTTGGGCGGCCATAGCGATATTTTAGGTGGGATTTTAGTCTCTGCCAAACAGGATGCACTTTGGGAAAAAATTATAAACGTTCAGCAAACGGGCGGTGCCGTGCCTTCGCCTTTCGATTGTTTTTTACTTTGCAGAAGCATAAAAACCCTCGCCTATCGTATGAAAGGCCATTGCGAAAATGGAAAACAAGTTGCGCAGTATTTAGCTAAGCATCCAAAAGTTGAAGCGGTGTTTTACCCCGGACTGGAAACCCACCCGCAACATGAAATCGCAAAAAAACAAATGAAAGATTTTGGTGGAATGATGTCTTTTTTGGTTAAAGGCGATGTAGAGGCTACCAGTAAAGTAGTAAATGGTGTGCAACTATTTGCGCAGGCCACAAGTTTGGGTGGTGTAGAAAGTTTAATCGAGCACCGTTTTTCAGTTGAGGGTCCTGATAGCAAAACACCAAAAAATCTTTTACGGATTTCAGTTGGGTTGGAACATCCAGATGATATAATCGCTGATTTGGAGCAGGCACTCGGATAGAATTTGCGTATGCGGATGAGCGCTAGTTAAGCTTGGGCATCCATAAATGCGTAATCGTGAATTGCAAGAGCGCACTTAGCGCACATACAGACAAGAATTTTTGTGTTTAAACCCGATTGTAGCGACAGCCCCCCGATTTTTTTTCGGGGCTATAGCAAAAAGCGGGACTGCAATTGCCTAAGAATTACAATCCCGCTCATTTCCAAAACCTATTTTGGATTACAAACCGTTACTAACTTTGCTGAGTAATTCGCATTTAATGGCTCGTTTGTTTGTGCCAATCGCTGTGAACCTGTATTTGCCGGGCACGCGATATCGCCTGCTGCATCATAAACCACTTTGTTTCCATTCGCTAACAATTCTTTGGGCACATAAACCTGTACCTTTGTAACAGAATACCCTGCAGGAAAATAGCGGACATAATAGCCATCAGGATGCTTTGTCCATATGCCGCTCGGTACATCGGCCCTTGGCGGCGCCATGCCGGCAATTATTGCATATCGTTCCATATCGGCATAGGTGTAATTACCGGAAGAAACCAGTTGGCGGATGTTATTTTCGGCCTCGAAAACGGCCTTGATGCCTGATGGAAGCTGGTCTTTGGCTTTCTCCATCACATCAAACGGTAAAACACCCAAGGCTCCACCTTCTAATTGTGTTAACTGCTTTGGTGTTAAAAGTTTTAGTGCTGTAAGTTTCACGGTTCCGGCGTAATCGGCAAATTTTGTTCGGGCTATAATTGTCCACAACAAAATCTGGATATCATGTTGCTCAACATCCGGATGCTTTTCAGCACTCTTCAAAATTGACACAACAATTTCTTCTTTCGGACCCAGCACTGGTGCAAACATGTATCCATCGCCTTTTGAAGGCGCATAAGTCCCTGCTTTTAAACAGTAACTTTTATTTGTCATTTCATAAAAGCCTTCGCAAAGTACAAAACCACCTTCAGGATTTTTTGGTAATAAATACAATGGTTGAAATTTAGCGTTCGTGTTAAAGTCTGGCATTTTTTCACCGTCGCGATTTACATCCTCGAATGAGGTTGTAATGGCTGCTGGTTGCTTTAAAAATTTATCGACACCAAGTGCTTTTGCGCCCTGGGCAGTGCCAACTTTTAATAATTTGTCTTTTAAACCGCCGAACTGTGCCTGAGCTGTTAACCCTGAAAACGTAACAAGCAGAGCTAATGAGATAGATTTGATTTTTTCCATAATGATTAGATAGGTGATACAAACATAAAATTTTTAAGGTTAACTTTATGTTAGTTCATTATAGGTTTGCTGGTTAAAATTAATTGAGCTGATTTACAAGTGGTTCATAAAAATTCAAAATTTAATTTTGTTGTTTAAAATATAATTCAGACATTTGAAATATTATTTGGTGTAAAGCAAATAAAAGTCAATTCTTAAATCGGATTGATTTATAAAGAAGTGGCGAGAGACTGGCTCAATGACCCACTGGCAACCCTCAGAGAGAGAAGGTGCCAATTCCTGACCGGCTAACATGGTGTTATACGGAGATATAAATTATAAAGATGAAAACATTTAATCTTCAATCGCAAGGCGAACAAAATCAAAACCTTGAACGGGTAGAATATTCTTCTATTTTATTGATTTGCAATGATATGCAAGCGATTACTTGTATGCGCTGTTGCATGCAGTAAGTTAAAAATCTTCCCTTTTTGTTTATTTTTTTTAAACTGGAAGGTCCCGGGAAATCGGGATACGCCCAAGCTAGCATATAGGTTTCTGTAATTAAAAGTTTAACGGATGCCTGTTAAATTAAATATTTTATCATTTAACATTCAATTAATAAGAAAATGTCAACTACATATAAATTTGAAACTTTACAACTACACGCTGGCCAGGAAATAGACCCAACTACAGGTTCAAGAGCCGTTCCAATCTACCAAACAACATCATACGGCTTTAAAAATGCAGAGCACGGCGCTAATCTATTTGCATTAAAGGAGTTTGGGAACATTTACACACGCTTAATGAACCCAACAACCGATGTATTTGAAAAAAGAATTGCGGCATTAGAAGGGGGAATTGCGGCTTTGGTGGTAGCATCTGGGCAGGCAGCCCAATTTATTGCGTTACACAATATACTAGAGGCTGGCGACAGTATCGTATCATCATCGCATATTTATGGTGGAACTTACAACCAGTTTAAAGTTGCCTTTAAACGTTTAGGCATACAGGTTGATTTTGCCAACCCGGATGTTCCGGATGAATTTGAACAAAGCATTACAGGAAAAACTAAAGCAATTTACCTGGAAACGATTGGCAATCCGGCATTTAGTGTTCCCGATTTTGAAAAGATTGCTGCAATTGCCAAGAAATATGATATCCCTTTAATTGTAGACAATACTTTTGGCGCTGGGGGATATTTATTTAAACCCCTTGAGCATGGCGCAAACATTGTGGTAGAATCTGCCACAAAATGGATTGGCGGACATGGAACAAGTATTGGAGGCGTTATTGTTGATGGTGGTAACTACAATTGGGGCAATGGCAAGTTTCCTCAATTTACAGAACCTGCTGAAGGTTACCATGGTTTGGTTTTTAATGATGTTTTTGGAATTGGCGGCCCGTTTGGAAACATTCAGTTTATAATCAGGGCTCGGGTTGAAGGCTTGCGGGATTTAGGGCCGGCGCTTTCACCGTTCAATTCATTTCTTTTATTACAAGGTTTAGAAACTTTATCACTTCGCGTACAGCGCCATGTAGATAATGCTTTGGAATTGGCCATCTGGTTGGAAAATCATCCTTTGGTTAAAGAGGTTCATTATCCGGGCCTGGCGAGCAGCAAATACAATAGCCTGGCTAAAAAGTATTTAAGCAATGGTTTCGGCGGAGTCTTGTCATTCGAATTAAATGGAACCAAAGAAAGTGCTACACAGGTTATTGATAATTTAAAACTGGTTTCACACCTGGCTAACGTGGGTGATGCGAAAACGCTGATCATTCAGCCATCGGCCACTACGCACCAACAGCTAAGTGATACCGAACAATTAGCCGCGGGCGTAAAGCCAAACGCTTTAAGGGTTTCTGTTGGTATAGAGCATATCGATGATATTAAGGCAGATTTCGAACAAGCGTTTGCATCCATTGGCGCTCAAAGAACCGTCGGAAGTTTGCAATCCTAAAATCAATTATTACGAGAATACATATTATAATGAGCACATCAGCTACTTACAGTTATCCCAAACAATTCAAGCTAGAAAACGGAAAAAAAATCCGGAATCTAAAAATTGCCTATCAAACTTTTGGAAAATTAAATGCCGCTAAAGATAATGTGATTTGGGTGTGCCATGCATTAACTGCAAATGCCGATGTTTTTGAATGGTGGGAAGGTTTGTTCGGCCAAAATGCTT
The DNA here is from genome assembly GCF_979253075.1 of Pedobacter sp. AC464. Classification (NCBI taxonomy): domain Bacteria; kingdom Pseudomonadati; phylum Bacteroidota; class Sphingobacteriia; order Sphingobacteriales; family Sphingobacteriaceae; genus Pedobacter; species Pedobacter sp. AC464. The sequence continues at coordinate 781,844 of NZ_CEEDBV010000001.1, read as the reverse complement.
TGTTTAACCCGAATGAGCACTTCATCGTTTGTGCAAACGTTCTAGGTTCTCACTATGGCACTACAAATCCATTGAGCACAAATCCGGTTACTGGTTCACCTTACTATTTATCATTCCCACAATTTACCATCCGCGATTTCGTTTCTGCGCATCAGGTGCTGGCTAGTTACCTGGGTATTGAGAACATCAGATTGCTCATTGGCGGTTCATTGGGCGGTCAGCAGGCAGTAGAATGGGGCATTATCGAACCTACCAGGATTGAAAATCTAATTCTGGTGGCAACCAATGCAGTGCATTCACCGTGGGGAATCGCCTTTAATGAAAGTCAGCGTTTGGCCATTACAACCGATAGAACTTTCTATGCCAATAAAAAAGATGGCGGTAGCAAAGGCCTAAAAACTGCAAGAAGTATAGCTCTTTTAAGCTACCGGACCTACCACGCATATAGCAGCACGCAAGTTGAAAGTGATAACGACAAAACGGACAATTTCAGGTCTTCGTCTTACCAAAATTATCAGGGTGAAAAACTGATAAATCGCTTTAATGCTTATAGTTACTATTATTTAACTAAAGCAATGGATAGCCATAATGTTGGCCGAAACAGAAAATCTATTGCGGAGGCACTAAAACTGATTAAAGCAAATACGCTGGTTATCGGCATTGAGAATGATTTTCTCTTCCCGATTTCAGAGCAGAAATACCTGGCAGATAATATTACAGATGCAGAATTTGCCACCATTCACTCGGAATACGGACATGATGGTTTTATAATTGAAACAAATGCTTTAACAAACATTATCGGAACGTTTATCAAAGAAAGCAGACATAAAAAAATTATTAAGCTACAACATACTGCCTGATGAGGTTGAGGTTTGGTTTCTGCATGGTTTATTTAATGACCTGAGGGGCGATAACTGATTATAGCCATAGAAAAGCACATTAAAAATTTGAATTTAAATTACCAACGGGTGTTTTCATAGCACTACAAAATAAAAAACATTTGAATGGCGAGTCTTCAGGCACTCAATTTTAATACCTGAGCCTCGCTACCTGATACAATAAAAATCATGAGTAAAAATTTAAAAATTGGATTATTTGGTTTCGGAGTTGTAGGCCAGGGTTTATTGGACATTATTCAAAGCCAAAACCTGAACCTCGAAATCGTTAAAATAGCAATTAAAGACCCGAGAAAGAAACGGACCCTCAATAAGGAATTGTTTACAACCGATAAAAACGAGATACTAAATAACCCTGAAATCAATACCATTGTGGAGTTGATAAATGATGCAGACGCTGCTTACGATATTGTGACTAGTGCATTAAAAAATGGTAAACACGTGGTTTCGGCCAATAAAAAAATGATTGCCACGCGTTTGAAAGAACTGGTAGAACTGCAACAGCAACACGGAACGTCGTTACTCTATGAAGGGGCTGTTTGCGGAAGTATTCCTATAATCAGAAACCTGGAAGAATATTATGACAATGAGCTTTTCCATGCATTGAGCGGTATTTTCAATGGTTCTTCAAATTACATCTTATCAAAAATTTTCAACGAAAACCAAAGTTATGATGCTGCTTTAAAAGAGGCCCAAGACCTGGGTTTTGCCGAAACTGACCCTATTTTAGATGTTGGAGGTTACGATCCGAAATACAAACTGGCCATTGCAACGGCCCATGCGTATGGTTTGTTTGTTAATCCAGATGCCATCTTAAATATCGGTATTCAAAATTTATCTCAACACGATATTAAATATGCTCGCGAGAAAAACTTCAAAATTAAGCTTGTACCAACAGCAAGAAAGGTAAATACGAAGGATGTAGTAACTTATGTTTTACCAAAATTAGTGGCGAAAGACGATTTCCTATACAATGTTGAAAACGAATATAACGCAGTAACCGTTCAGGCTGCTTTCGCCGATAAGCAATTCTTTTTTGGCAAAGGTGCCGGTGGCCATCCAACTGGCGCAGCTGTGCTTTCTGATATTGCTGCCCTGCGTTACGATTATCGTTATGAGTATAAAAAATACCATTCCGAAAATGGTGTAAAGCATACGGAAGACATTCTATTGGAAATTTACCTGCGTTACAGCGATGAAGATTTAATAAGCCTTTTGGCTTTTGACAATATTAGCGAGCGTTATGCCGCAAGTGAATACAAGTATGTAATTGGTACTGTAAAATTGCATAATCTTATTACCAACCGAGATTTGCTTTTAGAAAAAGATGTTTTTTTAGCCTACACAGGCAGGCAAATATACAGGCAGGAACAAGTTGCCGAGAACGTTTACGCAGCAGAATTAGCTGCACTTTAAAAATTTTTAAGGTTAATTTTTTTATTTGTTTTGTTGTTAAGCACAAAGGTCGGAGCGATTCCGACCTTTTGCGTTAGTTGCCTTCTTTAATGTATTTCTCAATAATTACCCTGTCGATTCCCTCCTTTTCAACCTGCTCTAAACCAGTTTGCGTTAAAGTATCATTTGCGAAAGTCAGCTTAAAATTAAAAGATTTGCCTTCCCAGTTTTTATTCTTATAATATTGAAGTTGTTCGGTATAATCATTACCCGTTAGCTTATAAGTGCCACCTCCTGCATCAAAGCCCGAGCTGTCCTTCGGATTTTTGTTATGTTTAAGAAAAGCAAAGTGCGTTTCGTTAATAATCTTAATCATGCTAAAATCCATGGGATAACTGGTCGTTCGTCCTGACTTTTTATCGTTAATTGTTCCTGAAATTAATTTCCAGGTACCCTGAATGGCTGGCTGATTCTCTGCTTCCTGATGACTTTTGTTTTTGCATGAAAACAAAAATACAACCGCAATAAAAATTAAACATTTTGACTTCATATTCCTAAATTAAATTATCCCCGGCCTGCCATCTCCATTAATTTCTTTGCCAAATCTTTTCCAAGATAACCATCAATTATGGCATGTACAAGGTATAGAATGGGCATCATCAGGATGGCAACAATAAATTTATAAGTGTAATTAACAAGGCCAATGGCCGCAACCATTTGCCAGCTGTAATGGTATTGCGGATTTAGGTAAAAGGCAATAAAAATTACCACAAAGCTATCAATTAGCTGAGATACAACTGTAGAACCGGTTGCCCGCAACCAAAGCGACTTCTCGCCCGTTATCTTTTTAATTTTGTGAAAGATTAAAACATCGGCAAGTTGCCCAACAATGAAGGCGATAATTGAGCCAACGATAATCCACATGCCCTGGCCAAAAATACCGGCGAAAGCATTATTCATATTTAAGTCTTCGCCATTAATGCTTTGATGAACCCAAAAATCGGCAGCGCTCAAATGCATGGAACCCCAAACCACTAAAAATGCGAAAGCAATTAAAATGGAGGTCATGATAGACAAAAACCGAACTTGTTTAACACCAAAATACTCGTTGATAATATCCGTCATGATGAAGATAATTGGCCAGGTTAGCACGCCTGCAGACATTACAAACGAGAGATTAGGGACGCCAAACAGGTTAATATCGAACTTCTTAAAACCAAGCGTTTCTTCAACGCTGAATAATTTAACACCAATAAATTCTGATAGTATTGCATTTGCCACAAAAAAACTCCCCAGAACGAGAAGTAAACGGCTTTCTTTAGTTTTAAAAGTCATAGACCATAAATCTAAAGATAAATCGAATCAGATTTACTTTTTAAGCATTAAATTTTAAAAACGTTACTTTTTACAATCCTTCAACCTTAAAAATAGTTTAAGAACTTAAATCTCCCAATCTTTGCGACTTCAAAAAAAAAGGGTATTCTTCATGGCCAAAAAACAGCACTTCTATCTTATATTAATTTTGGGTTCTTTAGCGGCGCTTGGACCATTCTCTATCGACATGTATTTACCGGGTTTTGTTGATATTGCAAAAGATTTAAAAAGTACCGAATCCACTGTAGCTTTGTCGTTATCTAGTTTTTTTATTGGTATTTCTGCCGGTCAATTGCTTTATGGTCCTTTGCTGGATAAATACGGCCGTAAAAAGCCACTGTATTTCGGTTTGGTGCTTTACATCTTTGCTTCTTTTTTATGTTTAGCAGTTACCGATGTTAACCAGCTAATTATTTTGCGTTTTGTACAGGCAATTGGCAGTTGCGCAACTGCAGTTGCATCGGTAGCAATGGTTAGAGATTTATTTTCTGTAGATGAGAGTCCGAAAGTATTTGCATCGCTCATGCTTGTTATTGCCGTTTCGCCGATGCTTGCCCCCACTGCCGGCGGTTATTTAATTTCAGCTTTAGGCTGGAAATATGTATTTGTCTTTTTAGGCATTATGGCCATTTTGATGTTACTGGCTTCAGTTTTTAAACTTCCGGAAAGCTATAAACCAGATCCAAACTATTCGCTGAAACCGAAGCCGATTTTAAAAAGCTTCTTAAGTGTTTTGAAAGAACCGCAATTTTCAACCTATGCATTAATCAGTTCTATTACTTTCTCCGGTTTATTTGCGTATGTTTCTTCATCGCCACAGGTTTTTATGAAAATTTATGAAGTGAGCAAAACTGGTTACGGCTGGATTTTCGCGTTACTATCAGTCGCTTTTATCGGCTCAAGTCAGTTAAACAGTTTAATTTTAAGGTGGTTTGGCAGCAAGAAAATCGTTACCTGGGCTTTACTGGCTCAATGTGCATTTAGTTTGCTATTTTTAGTTTTCGCATTAAACGATTGGCTTAATCTTTATTCTACAATCGGTTTTATCGCATTATTTCTTTCTTGCCTGGGCTTTATTAACCCAAATGCAGCGGCTTTATCGCTTGCTCCTTTTACAAAAAATGCGGGGAGTGCATCAGCGCTTATGGGCGCCTTGCAAATGGGCTTGGGCGCTTTAGCATCGGTAATGGTTAGTTTGTTTAGTGAGCATTCTGTTGTGCCAATGCCTTTAGTTATGACGGGAGCAGCATTTATCGCTTTAATTTGTTTGCTAATTGGCAGAAAATTTATTCGAACAGAAATAGAGGCATCTGCAGATGCTGCGATGGTTGGGCACTAAACTCCGTCCTGTCATATTATAATTGGTTTGAATATTTAACAGCCGCCAAAAATTATCTTGACCTAACAGTCGCATTGAATAATGGGATCTGCTTAGGATAAATAAATTTAGATGTAAGCAGCGGCTTTTCGATGCAGAAATCCCGGTATAGTAAATTCGCTTTTTGAAACCGCGAACTGCTGCGCTTTCTGAGCCATATAAACCCGATTGAAATGAAAAGCCCCAATTTTTCATTGGGCTTGCAATGCAAAGCGGGACAAACCCAAACCCATTAACTACTGTAACTGCTTTTCAAATAACCATTTAGTAAAGCAATTAGGGCGCTACCTAACAAGCAAATTATTCTTTAAAGTTTTTTTGCTATTTTCGCTTAGAACATGTTAAATATACAATCGAAACTTCCTGGCGTAAGTACTACCATTTTCTCGGTAATGTCTAAGCTTGCGGCAGAACACAATGCAATCAATTTATCACAGGGTTTTCCTGATTATTCTTGCGACCCAAAACTTACGGAACTGGTAAATAAGGCCATGGCGGATGGTTTTAACCAATATGCGCCAATGCCGGGCAATGTTTTTTTAAAAGAAACAATTGCTGAAAAGGTTGAAAATTTATACCAGGTAAAATACAATCCTGATACGGAAATTACCGTTACTGCCGGTGGAACTCAGGCCATTTTTACGGCTTTGGCTGCAATAATTAATCCTGGCGATGAAGTGATAATTTTTGAACCGGCCTATGACAGCTACGCACCAACTATAAGGCTTTTGGGTGGTTTGGTTAAAACCTACGAGCTTGCCCCACCGAGTTATGGCATTGATTGGGACATGGTAAAGAAGCTTTTTACCTCAAGTACGAGAATGATTATTTTAAATTCTCCACAAAACCCAACGGGAAGCATTTTAACGGAGAATGATATGAAATCGTTAATCAAACTGATTAACGGAACGGATATTTTAATTCTCAGCGATGAAGTTTACGAACATTTAATTTATGACGGTGAGCAACACAGAAGTGTTATGCTTTTTCCTGAATTGAGAGAAAGAAGCTTCGTTATTGCATCATTCGGGAAGCTTTTACATGCTACAGGATGGAAATTGGGCTATTGCCTTGCACCCGAACTGCTCACCAGGGAGTTTAGAAAAGTACACCAATTTAATGTTTTTAGCGTTAATAGTCCGATGCAGCAAGCTATTGCCAATTACATTAAAGAGCCGGGCAACTATACCGGTATAACTTCTTTTTTCGAAAAAAAGCGAAACTACTTTAGAAGCCTTTTGGCCGAAAGCCGGTTTGAGTTGCTACCTTGTAGTGGTTCGTACTTTCAATGTGCAAGCTACCGTAAAATCAGCGACGAGAAAGACACAGATTTCACCATCAGGCTGATAAAAGAATTCGGAGTTGCCACCATCCCGGTTTCGGCATTTTACCAGAAAGCAACAGACCATAAAATAATAAGATTTTGTTTCGCCAAGGAAGATTCTACACTTGCTTTGGCTGCAGAAAAATTGAGAAATGTTTAATCATCCCGTAATACTAAACATATGGAAGCACCTGTTTATACTCAAATAGAAAACCTGAAAGTAACTGTTTTTCAGGCTTACCTTTTTTGGGAAAACATAGAAAAAAACTTACAAAATCTTGCCCTACGCCTATCCATGGGTGTTCGGGAAAAAACCGACTTAATTGTTTTACCTGAGATGTTTAACAGTGGCTTTAGTATGAACTCGGAGGCCCTGGCCGAAGAAATGGGCGGTTTTACCATGCAATGGATGCAAAAAATGGCGCATCAATACAACTGCGTTATAACCGGAAGCCTAATTATAAAGGAGAATGGAAAGTATTACAACCGTTTAATTTGGATGGAGCAGAACGGGGACTATAAACATTATGATAAGCGACATTTATTCGGTTTAGGTGAAGAAGATAAGAATTTTAGTCCGGGAACAGATAAACTGATCGTTACTTTAAAAGGCTGGAAAATCAGGCTGGCGATTTGCTATGATTTACGTTTTCCGGTTTGGTTGCGCAACGTTAACGAAGAATACGACATTTTACTTTTAGTGGCCAGCTGGCCTGATAAGCGATCTGCACATTGGAAAGCACTAATTCCGGCCCGGGCAATAGAAAATCAAAGTTATGTGATTGCTGTAAACCGTGTAGGCCACGATGGAAACCAGGTTTACCACAGCGGCCATTCGATGTGTATAGACCCTTACGGAAGTACAGTTTACTATAAACCTGAGGACGAAGATTTATATACCTTCAGCATTAATTACGAAGAATTGGTAAAGATTAGACGTCAGTTTCCTTTTTTAAGAGATGCTGATAAATTTACCATAGTTTAGCACCAAATTACAACTCATAAACTTCAAAATAAACCACAGTTAATCCAATATGTTCAATCGTCGTAAATTTATAAAAGCCTCTGCCCTTTCTGCAGGTTTGTTAGCCATTGATAAAGCTGCTATGGCTGATGCGATTCCGCCTGTATCCACTCGTGCTACCAATATTCCTATCGTAATTTCTACCTGGGATTTTGGCATCGCGGCAAATGCCGATGCCTGGAAAGTGCTTTCTAAAGGCGGCAAAGCCCTTGATGCGGTTGAGCAAGGTGTTTGGGTGCCCGAGGCTGATGAAAAAAACCAGTCTGTTGGTTATGGCGGTTTACCAGACCGGGATGGAAAAGTAACCCTCGATGCCTGCATTATGGATGAAAATGGAAACTGCGGCGCTGTTTTGGCGCTTGAACACATTAAGCACCCAATTTCTGTTGCCAGAAAGGTAATGGAGAAAACGCCACATGTTATGCTTGCTGGAGATGGTGCTTTACAATTTGCGCTTGAACAAGGCTTTCAGAAAGAAAATTTGCTTACGCCTGCAAGCGAGAAGGCGTGGAAAGATTGGTTGAAAACGGCTAAGTATGAGCCTGTAATGAATATTGAAAACAAACTTTACGATAAAGCCGCTCCGCAAAAACTGCCAGGAAACCAGTATAATCACGATACAATCGGGATGCTTGCAATAGATAGCAAAGGCAATATTTCTGGCGCATGTACAACGAGTGGCATGGCTTATAAACTTCACGGCAGAATTGGCGACAGTCCGATTATTGGTGCCGGCCTTTATGTAGACAATGAAGTTGGTGGCGCAACATCAACAGGTGTTGGAGAAGAAGTTGTTCGAAATGTGGGTTCATTTTTGGTGGTTGAGCTCATGCGCCAGGGTTATACGCCGGAGGCTGCCTGCAAAGAGGCAGTTACGAGAATTATTAAGAAAAAACCCGAAACGGCAAAAAATATTCAGGTAGGCTTTTTAGCCATTAATAAAAAGGGAGAATATGGTGCTTATGCAATTCAGCAAGGTTTCAGTTATGCTGTTTGCAATGCAGAAAAGCAAGATTTATTAATCAAAGGTAAAAGTTACTATTAGTATGTCTAACCCCACTGCAAACATTTCCAATTTTTAAGAATCAATTAAGTTAGTTTATGAAGAATGATGCTTCGCCTTTATTCGCAAGGAGTTCAGGTTTGGAGGTTTGTGCAAACGGGTACGAATCTGCCTTAAATGCCCAGACTGGAGGCGCAATACGGGTGGAGTTTTGTGATAATCTTGCTGAAGGCGGAACGACCCCAAGTTATGGGCAACTTGCCTTTGCGAAGAAAAACTTGTCTATTGAAATCTGGCCGATCATTCGCCCACGTGGCGGTGATTTTCTGTATTCCGAGCTAGAGTTTGAATTGATGAAAGAAGATATAAGTGCCTGCAAATCGTTAAACTGTGACGGAATAGTGATTGGAATACTTAAAGCCGATGGAACTATTGATAAGCAGCGTTGTGCCGAACTGATTGAGCTGGCAAAGCCGCTACCTGTCGCCTTTCATCGTGCTTTTGATATGAGCAATAATATGGAACAAGCACTCGAAGATTTGATTGAACTTGGAGTTGTTAGGGTGCTATCATCTGGCGGGGCAAAATCGGCCATTACCGGTGCAGATGAATTAGCCGAATTAATTAAACTAGCAAATGGCCGAATTGCGATTATGCCAGGTGCGGGCATCAATAAAGAAAATATTTCTACGCTCATCAGCGCTACCGGCGCTACGCAATTTCATGCATCTGCTAAAAGTTTGGTTGCAAGTAAAATGGAATTTCGAAATGCAGAAACAAAGATGGGCAGCATTGAGGATGAATATCAATATGAGCAAACCTCGGTAGCGCAAGTTAAAGCCTTGGTTGAGGTTATAAGCAAATCTGTTAACAACGGTTAATTTGAGGTAGGTCCCTGATTAAAGAGGCGAAAACCACAATACTTGAAAATTCCATTTCAAAAAGTGGCAATTTTACGATAGTGGAGCGCTTTGACTTTAATTGCAATTAGCGGTTGATATTACCATTGATGCATAAACGCCTTGTTTTTTTCAGGCTTTTTTGGTTTCCCCACTCCCAGGAACATAACCTAATCCCGGCGTTAACCAATGTAATAAAATTACTCTCGAGTAACGATAATTAATTGGCGATAACAGAAGAACGCCGAACAAAATCAAACCAACATAATACCACAGGTTTTCGTAAATAAGTGGCAAACCTAACACATAAGATGCAACCCCGATGGTAATAATTTCCGCAACGTTCATCGCATAGCTAACAAACATAGCAACATAAAAAAAGCCAGGTTCACGCTCGAACTTTAAATTGCAAACCGGACAATTTATGTTTGTCTTTTGTAGTCTGAATGAATAAGCACTCCCCGTAAAGATATCGCCTTTGCGACAACGTGGGCATTTACACTGTATAACCGCCTGAAATTTAGAAAGCTCTGCCATAATTATTTTATTGATGAAGCAAATTTACCACTTCAAATGTTGCTAAATTATGATTTGAATCATATTAGCTCAAACATTGCAAACTGCCAAAGGTTCGACTGAAATCAAATCTTCATAATTTTTCCTCCAGCCAGTTGTAATAAGCCTTCGTTGGCAAGTTGCTTCACGCCTCTTATCACAGTCTCAACCCGCAAACCGGTCATATCCGCCAAATCCTGACGGGTAACTTTTAGGCGCTCGCCAGATTGTAAGTCTAGAAATAAATAATTGATAATCGTTTCAAGCCGATGCGCCGCTTTTTCGCTTGCGAGCTCTTCTAACATCATCGATTTATAAAAAAGCCTGTTGCTCAATACTTTTATCAAATTTATACTGAAAGCCGGATCGGTTTCCAACAGACTGAAAAAAGATTTTCTATTAACTTGAATTATTTCAGCGTCCTTATTAACAATTGTATATGCTAAATATGGCCTGTTAAGTATTAGAGCGGGTTCGCCGAAGTACTGGCCAGTTTTAAAAATGCCCTGAATAAATTCTTTTCCCTCATCGTTAACCGTTACCATCCGCACCTCACCTCTCCTTATAAAATAGACAAACCTCGGTTGCATTCCAGGTTCATAAATGATAGAATCTTTCTCGATTTTTTTAACCGGGTAACCTTTATCGATGAGTAGCTGGATGTACATTTAACCTCGTTAAGGAATTAAGCTAAGGTTTCTTTCATCAAATCTGAATAAAATTGCTTTAGGGTTAAGCCCATTGCTGCCACCTGTTGCGGAATAAAACTAGTAGCCGTTTGCCCGGGAATGGTATTAATTTCGATAAAATAGAAATTTCCGGTTTCGTGTTCCAGGAAGTAATCAATACGAACAACTCCCCGGCAATTCAGCTTTTTATAAATATCTTTTATTACCTGATGAACCCGCTCGTATTCCTCATCAGACATATTGCCTGGAGTAATTTCCTGGGTAGCGCCCGGCGTATACTTTGCTTCAAAATCAAAAAACTCATTAGCCGGAATAACTTCTGTGGTTGGTAACACAGTTACCAAACCTTTAGCGCTAAAAACGCCTATGGAAAACTCTCTTCCACTTACAAATTCTTCAATTAATACCTGTGTATCTTCTTTAAAAGCTTTTTCTACCGCAGTTTCCAAATCATCGGCATGCTTTACTTTACTCATGCCAATACTGCTTCCACCACTATTCGGTTTTACAAAGTACGGCAGCTTTAAATCTTGTTTAATCTGATTTAAGTTGTAGTTACCATCTTTAAAAATTTGGACCGACTTCGCTGTATATAAATGCTCAATTCCATCAACAATGGCTTTTGTGTAGCCTTTATTCATTGTAATTGAAGACGTTAGCGCATCGCAGGTGGTATAAGGAATGCCAAGCATATCAAAATAGCCCTGTAGCTTACCATCTTCACCAGGAGAACCATGAATTGCAATAAAAACCCCGTCAAACTTAATTTTTCGCCCATCCAACGTTAAGGAAAAATCATTTTTATCAATATCTATTTTAACGGAATCAGCAGGCTCGTAGAACCAGCCTTTATCGTTAAGCATAATTTTATATACATCATACAAATCAGCATCGATATTTTGAGCAATGGTTGCTGCGCTTTTTACAGAGACAACCCATTCGCCTGTAGTACCGCCGGTTAATAATGCGATTGTTTTTTTCATTGGAAAAATCCTTAATTATAAATAGAAAGTGAATGTAAATATATCTTCAAAAATATAAATATCTTTGAGCAAAATTTAATTAATGCATAATTGACTTAATAATTGATGGTATTGTATTTGCTTAAATATGGTCATTCAATAATTAAGCAATCGCCGATGCAATTATTAAATTAACTACATTTGAATTGTACGCATAAACCCAGAATTTTAGCTTCATGTCTAAATTTATAGATTATTTAAAAACCAAATCCTTCAGAAAGACGATCTTAGCAGCCATCATTACCGTATTCGTATTGCTGCTAATCGCATTTTTCAGTTTACGTTTCTACACAAAACACGGCGAGGGATTAAACGTTCCTTCGGTTAAAGGCTTGTCTTTTGCTGATGCTGTTGTAAAACTCGAAGAAGCAGGACTGAAATACGAAGTAGATTCAGTTTTCATATTAGATCAGCCTGCAGGTATTGTAATTGATCAGGACCCTGACCCGAATACTTTTGTTAAGGATAACCGAACGATATACTTAACCATCAATGCAGGCAAAATACCAAATACAAAATTCCCTGATATTGCTTTCAAAACGCTCAGAGAAGCGCAGGCAATTATCGAAAGTTCCAGACTAAAACTTGGCGATACAACTTACAAAGCCGATGTAAGTCGCGATGTAGTTTTAGAAGCTACATTTGGCGGTCAGCCTATCCAGGCCGGAGAAACTTTGCCCGTTGGTTCAAGAATAAACCTGGTTTTAGGCGATGGCCGCGGAAATCAGGATGTTGATATTCCTCAATTGGTAGGTTTAACGATTGATGAAGCAAAATTTAGTTTAAAAGGATCTGCCTTAACTTTAGGGAACATTATTTACGAAGGTGCAATTACAGACAGTGCAAACGCTGTAATTACCAAACAAGATCCAATGCCTGCAGATTCAGTTACCAAAGTAACTATCGGCACAAAAATTAACATTACACTATCCAATAAGCAACAATAATTACGCACACTACGATAATGACTGAAATAGAAAACAAGCAAATGGGTAACGGAAAAAAAGCTGCAATAATAATAGCTGCAATAGTTATTTTGATTGCCGGGTATTTCGCTCTTAACTTTTACAAAGTTTACTTTGCGCCAAATGTTACCGAAAATCAAAAATACTTGTACATAAAAACTGGTGCCGATTATGACGCCTTGGTCGAAAACCTAAAAAGTAAAGACATTGTAAAAAGTATTTCGTCTTTTACAACGGCAGCCGGCAAAATGAACTTAAAAACCAATGTTAAACCTGGGCGCTACCTGCTAAAAAAAGGCATGACGAACCGCACCTTGATTAACATGATTAAAGCTGGAAACCAGGAACCGGTAAAGCTTAAATTTCAAAACATCCGCAAGAAGGAAAATTTCGCAGCCTATTTGGCAAGTAATCTTGAGGCCGATTCGCTAAGCTTTATAAATGTATTGGATTCAACTCCATTGATAACGAAATATGGATTTAATCAAGACAATATTTACGCGATGTTTATTCCGAATACGTACGAAATGTATTGGAACGTTTCCCCGGTAGATTTTCTGGAGCGCATGCATAAAGAGTATGAAAAGTTTTGGAATGCGGAACGCAAACAGAAGGCTGCAAGTCTTAATTTAACTCCAGCCCAGGTTTATACACTCGCATCTATTGTTGATGCAGAAGCGCTGTACGACAAGGAAATGCCCATTATAGCGGGTTTATACCTTAACAGATTAAACAAAGGCATTTTATTACAGGCAGACCCAACGGTTATTTTCGCGAATAATGATTACACGGTTAAACGTGTTACAGGAAAATTATTGCAGGTGCAATCGCTTTACAACACATACAAATATGCGGGTTTGCCCCCTGGGCCGATTATGATGCCGAGCATAAATGCAATTGACGCTGTTTTAAACCGCGATACTAACAACTACATTTATATGTGCGCCAAAGAAGACTTTTCTGGATATCACAATTTTGCAGAAACGAAGGCCGAACATGAGGTAAATGCCAGAAAATACCGCGAAGCGCTAAACAAAAGAAACATTTTTAAATAATGTATAGCCACACAACCAAAATAAGAGTGCGGTATGGAGAAACCGACCAGATGGGCTATATGTATTACGGCAACTATGCCCAGTATTACGAAGTTGGCCGGGTAGAAATGTTGCGAAGCCTCGGCATGAGTTACAGTTCTATGGAGGCCGATGGAATTATGATGCCTGTTTTGGAATTAAAATGTAAGTATATAAAACCTGCCCTTTACGATCAGGAAATTACCGTTAAAACGACAATAAAAACCCTTCCGGGAATTCGCATTTTTTTTGAATATGAACTTTTTAACGAAAGAGAAGAACTTATCAATCTTGGTGAAACGACATTGGTTTTTGTCGACATGAAAAAAAATAAACCAACCAATCCTCCCGCAAATTTTATGGAAAAATTATCGGCATTTTTTAATTAATCGCAAAAATGGAATGGTTACACAGGCAACTATTAAAACTTAAGCTCTATTCAGATTTTATTGAATGGACGAAACACTGCATTCTTCCCGGGTTTAGTCCACTCCCACTTTATACCGTTGCCACCTTTTTCTTCAAGGAAATTGGGAAAGAATCTTTAGTTAATAAGTCGTCTTCTTTGGCATACAGCTTTATGCTGGCGATATTTCCAAGTATTATCTTTCTCTTTACCTTAATCCCATTTATTCCGATATCGGGTTTTCAGGATAAACTTTTAAGTTTAATCGAGCTCATTTTACCACACAATGCCTTCGAGGCATTTGAAACCACGTTGAAAGACATCGTTAAAAATCAAAACAGAGGTTTGTTGTCTTTTGGTTTTCTATCGGCCATATTTTTTGCTACGAATGGTGTTAAAAACTTAATGAAAGCATTTAATAAGGCCTCATTAATAATTGAAACCAGAAGCTGGTTAAAGCAACGGTTGATTGCATTGGTTTTAACGATGATCATATTTTTATCAGTAGTACTCTGTATAAGTGCGATGGCAATAGGTGAAATATTACTTAATTACATTAAAACAGAACTGCATATAAAAGACAGCCTGGCAATCTATGCCATTCAGCTTACGCGGTGGATACTTTTGACAGCGCTATATTTTATCACGATATCGATTTTATACCGCTACGGTCCTTCTCACGCTAAAAAATGGAAACTTTTCAGTGCCGGTTCATGGCTGGCTACAATACTTGCTTTTCTAACCATTTGGGGTTTTGCGTTCTATATCAATAATTTCGGCTCGTACAACAAGGTGTATGGTTCTATCGGTACTTTAATAGTTGTTATGATTTGGCTTTATTTAAATTCACTAATTCTGTTAATCGGCTTTGAGCTAAATGCAAGTGTTGATGTGAGCAAAAGAAGCGTCAAAATCATCCGGCCAACCTTCAATTTATTTAAGAAAACGGCACCAATTGAGGAAAATATCACCAAGAAATAAAATTTTTCTCCCTCTGTGTTAAGCAATTATCAAGTTTATATAAAAAAAAGCACATCACAGTTTGCAGATTTAAACTGGATTTGTACTTTTGCCGATGGAAAGCTGGCAGAGTGGTCGAATGCGGCAGTCTTGAAAACTGTTGACTGTAATAGGTCCGGGGGTTCGAATCCCTCGCTTTCCGCTCCAAAAAAATAGAAATCCTGCATCGAAAGATGGCAGGATTTTGTCATTTTAACGCGTTTCAATCAAAAAGTCTTTTCTCTGTATTTTCTTCCACATCTGGAAAATACCCGCTTGATTTACTTTTATGTCACTCCTTTTAAATTTTTCCAACTATCTTGCCGCAAATTGGTTTAATCAGAATAATTTTCTCCCCTATGACAAAAAACATCTTCATCGCTTCTGCAGAACCTTACACCGGCAAATCGGTCATTGCCTTCGGCATGATTAATATGCTGCTTGCCAAAACCCAGAAAGTAGGTTATTTTAAGCCAATTATCGCTCAAGACGATCTCACAAAAAAAGATGAACATGTTGAGGCAATGTTAGATTATTTCTCGCTTCCTGTAAAATACGAAGATGCTTTCGCGTTTACGCGACAAGATATGTTGCATCAATCGGAAAATAGCGGCGAGATTATAAATACCATTATCAGTAAATACAAAAAACTGGAAGACAATTACGATTTCACTGTTATTGAAGGAAGTGATTTTTTAGGTGAAGGCATGGCATTTGAATTTGAATCGAATGCTTTGATGGCGAAGAATCTTGGGGCACCGGTTTTGATTGTTGTTTCAGGAAAAAATAAAACTGCAAGTCAACTGTTCAAAACTGCGATTAATATATATCGTAACTTTCTGCTTCGCGATGTTCAGGTTTTAGGCGTTGTGGCAAATATGGTAAATCCTGATGAAGCCGAGCGCATAAAACAAGCACTATCTAACCAACTTCCGGCAGAGTTGCTTATTGCCGTAATACCTATAGAAAGTGGTCTGCAAAGCCCAACAATAAAGGAGATTGCAGCTGCTTTAGATGCAGAAATTTTGTTCGGAGCCGATTTAATGGATAACCAGGTTGATAATTTTGTGACCGGGGCAATGATGCTGCCGAATTTTTTGCGGCACATTAAAGACAACCTGCTAATTGTTACCCCTGGCGATAGAGGTGACATTATTATTGGCTCGTTACAGGCTAATCTTTCGGCAAACTACCCGAAAATTGCGGGCATCGTTTTAACTGCAGGTAGCCTCCCCGATGAGCCAATGATTAAACTTATCGAAGGTTTGCAAACCATAATTCCGATTATTTCCGTAAAAAAGGGCACATTCGAAACCACCACCACTATTGGTTCAATACACTCAAAAATCACGATAGATAATAAAAAGAAAATTGCTTTAGCGATAGAACTTTTTGAGAAATACGTAGATATAAAAGCACTTGATGATAAGATAATTACTTTCAGTCATGTGGGTATAACGCCCCATATGTTCCAATACAATCTTGTCAAATGGGCTAAGAGCGAGAAAAAGCATATTGTTTTACCAGAAGGTAATGATGACAGAATTTTAAAGGCTGTTGAAAAGTTAATCACTCAAGATATTGTTAACATTACGCTGCTGGGCGATGCAACCGAAATTGGAACATCGATAAAACGCCTTGGCCTGAATCTCGACATCAACCTTATTAACATCCACAACCCTTCGCAATCTCAACATTATGATGAATATGTCGAAACGTTGTATGAGCTGAGGAAAACGAAAAACGTAAATATGGAAATGGCCAGAGATATGATGACTGACGTTTCATATTTCGGCACAATGATGGTTTACAAAGGCGATGCCGACGGAATGGTTTCCGGAGCAGTACATACTACCCAGCATACAATAAGGCCTGCGCTACAATTTGTAAAAACCAAGCCCGGCGTTTCTGTTGTGTCGTCGATATTTTTTATGTGCCTGCCAGAGCGAGTGGCCATTTTTGGAGATTGTGCTGTAAACCCAAATCCTACTGCACAACAGCTTGCTGAAATTGCAATTTCTTCTGCAGAGAGTAGTGCCAAGTTTGGAATTGAGCCAAGAATTGCGATGCTTTCCTACTCTTCCGGAACTTCTGGCGAGGGCGAAGATGTTGAACGTGTACGTGAAGCCACAGCAATTGTTCGGGCACGACATCCGGAATTAAAAATTGAAGGGCCGATACAATATGATGCAGCAGTTGACCCACTTGTTGGCCAGCAGAAGTTGCCGGGTTCTGAAGTTGCAGGTAGAGCAAGTGTGCTAATTTTTCCCGATTTAAACACGGGCAACAATACATATAAGGCAGTTCAGCGGGAAACCGGCGCACTGGCAATCGGGCCAATGTTGCAAGGATTAAACAAGCCGATTAACGATTTAAGCAGAGGTTGTACCGTTGATGACATCTTCAACACCGTTGTAATTACAGCCATTCAATGTCAGGACATTAAATAATTTATGAATATTTTAGTTATCAATTCAGGAAGCAGTTCAATTAAATATCAATTATTTAGAATGCCTTCCAACCTACCCGTTTGCAGTGGCCTGGTTGAAAGAATAGGGATAGAAGGGTCTTTTATCAAACACTCCGTATTTCCTGATGGGGCAAAATTAAGTATCGAGAAGGATGCTTTTATTTCAAATCATGGTGAAGGCCTGAAACAGGTTTTAGCATTGCTCACCGAGGGAGAGCACGCCGTAATCTCTAGTCCTGAAGATATTGCCGCTGTGGGCCATAGAGTTGTACATGGCGGCGAGCACTTTTCGGGCGCTACTTTAATAACCGAAGGCGTTAAACAACAGATTAAAAAATTGTTTTCTTTGGCTCCCTTACACAACCCGGTTAATTATAAATGCATAGAATTTGCTGAGCAAACCTTTCCGCAGGCAAAGCAAATCGCAGTTTTCGATACCGCTTTTCATCAATCTATTCCAGAAAAAGCATTTCGTTTTGCAATTCCAGAATGGTATTACAAGGAAAACGGGATTCGGGTTTATGGTTTTCATGGCACAAGCCACAAATATGTGAGCGAAAAAGCAATCAACTGGTTTAACAAACCTAAATCAAAAATAATTAGCATTCACCTTGGCAATGGTTGCAGCATTACGGCTATAAATGATGGAAAATCGATAGATACGAGCATGGGTTTTGGTCCTTTAAGCGGATTGATGATGGGAACGCGTTCGGGTGATATAGACCCTTCGGTTATTTTTCATTTAATGGAACATGCCGGTTACAGCCTGGAGCAACTAAGCACATTGCTAAACAAACAGTCGGGTTTGCTTGGTGTTGGTGGCTCTAGCGACATGCGGGACATAAATAAGCTTGCAGCCGAAGGTAACGAGGCTGCGAAACTGGCATTAAGTGTTTACGCCTATCGCATCAAAAAATTTATTGGCGCCTACGCGGCAGTTTTAAATGGAATAGACTTAATAATATTTACCGCAGGCGTTGGTGAAAACGACTCGGAAATGAGGGCAGCCGTTTGCAAACAACTCGACTATTTAGGCATCGAGCTAGACCTCGGCAAAAACCGGAATTACAAAGGTGAATTGACTGATGTGAGCACCGATAGCTCGCCTGTAAAAATCCTTATTATCCCAACCAATGAAGAATTTGAAATTGCTAACCAATCTTTCAATTTGCTGCAATAACCACTGAGGAAAATTAGATCGTGTAACATTCACACAACAAACGATTCAAATCTCAATTTTGTGTTAAATTTATTCTCCCATCCAATATGGTTTGATATTGGCTAACCAGAATAATGAATATGAAAAAATCAATTAGGGCAGTCATTGCTTTTTTACTGTTATCGCCAATAATTTTGTTGGCTCAAACAGGTAAGGTTTACGATAACCTTGTAGTTCCAAGCAAAATTTTCAAGAGTGATAGAAAATTTGCGATTTACCTGCCACCAGATTACGAAACATCAGGTAGAAGTTATCCCGTATTGTATTTATTGCACGGTGCTGGCGATGACCAGACCGGCTGGGTGCAGTTTGGCGAGGTATTAAACATCACTGATAAGGCAATTGCAAATGGCAATTCAACATCAATGATAATTGTAATGCCGGATGCCAATACTGGTCGCCGCGGCTATTTTAACGACATTAAGGGAGACTGGAATTATGAAGATTTCTTTTTCAAAGAGTTGATGCCATTTGTTGAAAAGAAATACAGAACCAAAACCGATAAACGCTCAAGAGCGATAGCCGGCTTATCTATGGGTGGTGGCGGAACTTTTGTTTATGCATTACACCATCCAGAACTATTTTCTTCGGCTTGTCCGCTAAGTGCCTACCTGGGTTTTCTGAGTTTAAGCGACGCACAGACTGCTCTTAAGAAGGCTAACCCAAATCTGGATGATGCTGCGATAACAAATTATTACAACACACAAAATGTATTGCCTTTGCTTAATAATATGCCCGATACCCAAAAGAAAGCGGTAAACTGGTATATCGATTGCGGCGATGACGATTTTCTTTACGAAGGCAACTCGCTTGCACACATTGCTATGAGAAAGAAAGAAATTCCCCACGAGTTTAGAATCCGAAATGGTGGCCATACCTGGACATACTGGCGTGAGGCGCTGCCGAAGGTTTTAGAATTTGTTACCGATTCTTTTCATCAGCACTAAACTTTTTAGTGGTAGAAATTTAACCGTGATTAAGCGATTATAACCCACTTAAAGCAGCAAGCAATTCAAAAATCCTCAAAGTTTTTATCTTAGCAAAAAACCTTTTACTTAGCCGAGTCAGCCCGAAATGATAAAATTTTCTTTAAGCCTTATTTACTCCTTTTTTATTCTTGGAATTTTAAGTTTTTTAAACCAACCGAAGGTTGTAGTCCCGAACCCGACAGCGCTCACAATTTCTACATTTGCCGGACCAGACATTACCCCTAGTCCTGCCTGCCTTGCTGTAGCCCCTACCGGTGAAGTTTATGTTGGCGTTGATATGATTGGCTCGCTGGGTAAAGACCCCGGAAAAGGCAGAATACTTAAGCTGGTAGATAAAAATAAGGACGGCAAACTGGATGAACACATATCTTTTGCCGAAGTTGATAATCCCCGGGGAATTATTGTTCAGGGAAATAAGGTCTTCGTTTTACACACCACTTTTTCATCAGAAACGAAGGCTGCTACCGGAATGAATTTAGTTGTTTTTGAAGATAATAATGGCGATGGAAAGGCCGATGGACCCGAAAAGCCCTTAATAGAACACATCAGCAATGCCAAATACATCCGCGAAAGAGGAACAGACCATGCAACCAACGGAATTCGGATGGGTATTGATGGCTGGATTTATATTTCTGTTGGCGATTTTGGCTTTCATGATGCAGTGGACAGATCTGGAAAAAAATTGACAATGCTTGGTGGCGGAATTGTTCGCGTACGACCAGATGGAACCGAAATGGAAATATTTACACATGGAACAAGAAATGTTTATGATGTGGCCATTGACCCTTACATGAACATTTTTACCAGAGAAAACACAAATGATGGTGGTGGATGGAACGTACGTTTCTCGCATCATATTCAAACTGGCGAATATGGATATCCTGTTCTATTCCAGCATTTCACTGACGAGATAATACCTGCGCTGGCAGATTTGGGGGGTGGCTCCGGAACTGGTGCATTGTTTATGAACGAGCCGAACTGGCCAGAAGAGTACAATAACGTCCCGATGATGGCCGATTGGGGAAGAAGCATGCTCTACATTCATCGGGTAACACCTGATGGACCAACCTTCACTCAAAAAGATGAAGAGTTTATCAAAATCCCTCAAATAACGGATTTAGATGTTGACGGTTCCGGCCGACTTTATTTATCTGCCTGGGATGGCGCTGGTTATTCCGGCAGCCCAACAAAAGGCTACATACTCCGAACCGTACCGAACAACTGGGTTTATAAAGCCTTCCCCGATGTAAAAAAATCATCAATTAAGCAATTGTCAGAATTGTTGAAATCAAATAGTGCCGTGGCTCGTGTTTCCGCATCGCAAGAAATGTTAAGCCGGGCTAACAAACAGGCAACTTCGGCAAGTTTAAAAATTGCCGCCGACAAAAACCTTCCGTTATACGCCCGGGTTGCCGGTATTTTTACATACGCACAAATTGCAAAAGAAGCCGGGATAGCGGAATTAGTTGCGTTATCAAAAGATGATTCTGTTCGCGAATTTGCTTTGAAAGCCCTTGCAGACCGGAAAGAATTTATCAGTAAAGTTCCATCAGAACCTTTTTTAACTGCCCTAAACGATGCTTCGCCACGGGTGCGGGCAGCTGCAATAGTCGGCCTCAATCGTTTGGGTAAATCAGACGCAATTGCATCATTGTTAAAAGTGAAAGTTCCGCCATCTTTTACAGCGCCGGAAAGAGACATTGAAGGGCCGCACGCTACTCCGAATGCTGCCATTATCCTCCCTCACCTTGCAGTGCAGGCGCTGGTTAATTTAAATGCTACTGACGCTTGCTTGGCAGCTGTTGGATCCGACAATTCGGAACTTGCGCTATGGGCTTTGCGCTATATGCACAACCAGCAAGCTGTAAACGGCTTAATTAAAACTTACAATTCCACGTCAGACTTGAAATTAAAAAAACAAATTTTAACAACGTTAGCCCGACTATACAAACAGGAAGAAAGTTATGATGCGAGTTGGTGGTGGGGAACCAGACCAGATTCTCATGGTCCGTACTACAAAGCCGTTACCTGGTCTGCCTCTCCTGTTATCGAAAAATTTCTTAAAGGCGAATGGGCAAAAGCAAACACGCAGGAAAAACAATTTTTTGTGGATTTAGATGCCCGGCACCGAATGGAAATTAAAGAGTTTGCTGCTGAAGAAAAATTAGCGGCAACAGAAGAGCCGAAAATAGATTTAGAAAAGATAAAAAATAAAAAGGGTCAGGTTGGAAAATCATCTATCGAAGATGTGCTTTTGGCTATTAACAAACTGCAGGGTGATCCGCTGAAAGGCAGAACGATTTTTAATAATCAAGGCTGTATTGCTTGCCATAGTTTAAGCAGAACAGAGAAAATGAAAGGTCCGTTTATGGGACAAATCGGGTCTATAATGAATCGGGAACAAATTGCAGAATCGATTCTTAAGCCTGATGCGTCTATCTCACAAGGGTTTGCTACCGTGATGATTACGGCAAAAGGCGACAAAACATATATGGGTTTTATAACCGAAGAAACGGCATCAAAAATCGTAATGCGCAACATTGCCGGCGAAGTTTTCAATATCAAAACGAGTGACGTGCTCTCGCGTAAGGAATTGGAAAATTCGATGATGCCCCAAGGTTTGGCTAATTCTTTATCATACGATGAGTTAGCTTCGCTTGTTACATTCTTGTCTCAGCAGAAAAAATAAAGTAATGCCTGAAGATTCTGTTGGAAGTTAACGAGCATCAACCAAAAAGCTTTCCACTTTAAAGAACATGACTTTCAGGGTTGCTTAGATACGCCGGAAGAATTTAATAAAGCGGGTAGGCTTGATGACATTATTGTTCATCTGCGAAACTAAAAGGCAGGGTTGCCGAAAATTTAACATAAAAAAAGGAGGTAAATAACCTCCTTGTTTTTATGCTCGTTTGCAAGTTAAGCTTTTTCAGCTTTAGCTGCCCGGCTTTTATCAATCAATGTATTTATCGTTTTCAAAACCTCATAAATATCAAATGGTTTGCTGATGTATGCATCTGCAAATGCATCAATCGCTTTCTGTTCACTATTATTTTGAGCAGACATCACAATTATTGGGATGTGTTTTGTAAAAATATCGGTTTTCAAATCCTCACAAATCTCGGCAC
Source organism: Pedobacter sp. AC464 (assembly GCF_979253075.1). Taxonomy (NCBI): domain Bacteria; kingdom Pseudomonadati; phylum Bacteroidota; class Sphingobacteriia; order Sphingobacteriales; family Sphingobacteriaceae; genus Pedobacter; species Pedobacter sp. AC464. The sequence goes on along the minus strand of NZ_CEEDBV010000001.1, from coordinate 759,039 downwards.
CGTTTCCATCAGGTAGCATTACATCTAAAAGAAATAAATCCGGCATCGCATCCTGAATGTTCTTTTTTAGCTCTGAAAATGTTGATGATAATTGAAGTTCAAATCCTTCTTCTTTTAAAAGAATTTCAATCACGTTTCTGATTTCCTGATCATCTTCTAAAATGTGTATTCGCTTTTTTAACATAATTCAAATTATTGTTTTGGTTTTAATCGGGTAATTGTTCTATACGATAGTTACAGTAACACCTAAACTTTCCAAATGTTTTACTATTTGCTCAGAAATTCCCTTATCCGTTATAATGTGGTCAATTTCTTCCAGTCCACATATCTTGCCGAAACCCCTTTTGCCGAATTTTGATGAATCGGCAAGTACGATGGTTTTCTGAGAGGCACTGATCATTTTTCGGTTTAAGTGCGCTTCCATGGCGTTTGTAGTCGTTAATCCGAAATCAAGATCGATACCATCAACACCTAAAAACAGCTTATTAAAGTAAAAATCGCCAAGCACCTGTTCTGCGTAACTTCCCATAACAGATGATGAGCTCTTTCTTAAAATGCCACCCAACTGTATAACTTCAATCGTGGGCTCCCTCATTAACTCCAGCGCCACATTTAAAGCCGAGGTTACGACCGTTAAATTTGATGCCGGCTGAATGTTTTTGGCAAAATAAAGTACTGTGGTGCCAGAGGCTATAACGATGGAATCGTTATCATTTAAAAGTTCGGCAGCGGCCGCCCCTATTTTGTTCTTTTCTGATGACTGAATTTTCTCCTTTTCATTAACTGGCCTATCCACCGTATAAGGGTTGTTCATTGTGGCACCGCCGTGTGTTCGAAAAAGTAAACTTTTATCTTCGAGCAGTTTTAAATCCTTTCTTATCGTAACTGATGAAACTTTCAATTCCTTACATAAGTCGACCACGTTTATGTATTGATCTCTTTGTAAACGGCTTAAAATTAATTGGTGCCTTTCAGCTAAATTCATCATAATATATTCTGCTTTTTTGCAATGCGACAAATTAAACAATTTGTTAAATGATTTGGATAAATAAAATAATAATTTTTTAACCTGGATATTATATTATTTCGATAATGATTACTTATAATTGCGTATTGTTTCGTTTTATTATCTTTTGACCCAAATGAACAGAATCCGTAACCTAGAACTTAACGAAAATACCATTTACGATATCGTAATCATTGGTGGTGGGGCAACCGGTCTCGGCACAGCTTTAGATGCAGCAAGCCGTGGTTACAAAACCTTATTGGTAGAACAATCAGACTTCGCGAAAGGTACTTCAAGCCGGAGCACAAAATTAGTTCATGGCGGGGTGCGTTATCTTGCGCAAGGCAATATCGGCCTGGTAAGGCATGCTTTAGAGGAACGGGGGATATTGCAAAAAAATGCTGCTCATCTTGTTAATAAAGAAGAATTTATAATTCCATGCTACAACTGGTTTTCTGTTGCGAAATACTTAACAGGCTTAACAATTTATGATTGGCTGGCCGGGAAGTACAGCTTCGGCAAATCGAAATTCCTTTCGGCTAAAGAAACGATAAAGCAAATCCCTGGGATAAAAGCAAAAGGGCTCAAGGGAGCGATTCGCTATTTCGATGGCAAGTTTGACGATGCCCGATTAGCCGTAAACATTGCCCAAACTGCGGTAGAACATGGCGCCACATTATTAACATATACAAAAGTGGTTGGCCTAACAAAAAATGGCGATGTGGTAACAGGCATCGATACAGAAGACATACTCACGGGAAAACGGTTAACTTTCAAGGCTAAGGTTGTAATTAATGCAACAGGCGTTTTTGTTGATGACATCCTGAAAATGAATGATCCGAAATCGAAAAACATGGTACGGCCAAGTCAGGGCGTGCACCTCGTTTTGGATAGAAAATTTTTAAACAGCGAATCGGCATTGATGATTCCTAAAACATCAGACGGGAGAGTTCTATTTGCGGTACCATGGCATAAACATCTACTTGTTGGCACAACCGACACGCCTTTGGATGAACACAGTCTGGAACCCCGGGCTTTGAAGGAAGAAGTTAGTTTTATTCTAAATACCGCTTCCGAATACTTTAACCAAAAACCAACTGAGCAAGATATTCTTAGTGTTTTTTCGGGGTTAAGGCCGCTGGCTGCGCCAACAAAATCTGATGGAAACAGTACAAAAGAAATCAGTCGGGACCATAAACTAATCGTATCTGCGCAAGGCCTCATAACGATAACCGGCGGCAAATGGACTACCTATCGCCGAATGGCTGAAGAAACGGTGGATTTGGCGATAAGCCATGCGAGCCTAAAACCACAGGCATGCAGAACAAAAAGTTTACAGATACACGGTTCTACTGAATCAACTGCGAACAGCAACCTCGATATCTACGGAAGCGATAAGACTGATATTGAGTCGCTTACCGCAGAACATCCAGAATTAAACGAGAAGCTTCACGCAGATTTTCCTTACAAAAAAGGCGAAGTGCTTTGGGCGATTAGAAATGAAATGGCCGAAACCGTAGAAGATATTTTAAGTAGAAGGCTGAGGATATTATTTATAGATGCAAGGGCTGCAATTCAAATGAGCAGAGCAGTTGCATCAATTTTAGCAAAAGAGTTACAAGCAGATCAGGATTGGGAAGATAAGCAAGTCGATATTTTTAATAAATTGGCTTCCGGTTATATTTATGAGCCCAACAACAAGAACTAAAAGCGGCTTAAGCCAAAAATAGCTAACCAAATTTTAAATTATGAGCAAATTTATTTTGTCACTCGATCAGGGAACCACAAGTTCGAGGGCGATTATTTTCAACCACGATGGTGAGATTGTAGCCATTGCACAAAAAGAGTTTACGCAGATTTACCCGCATGCGGGTTGGGTTGAACATGATCCAATGGAAATCTGGACGACTCAGTTATCGGTTTTGGCCGAGGTGATCGTAAAAGCGGGTTTAGCTGCAAGAGATATTGATTCGATTGGCATAACCAACCAAAGAGAAACCACGGTGGTTTGGGATAAAGAAACCGGAATTCCTGTTTATAACGCCATTGTTTGGCAAGATAGAAGAACATCAGCCTACTGTGATGAGATTAAGGCAAAGGGTCTTTCAAAAAAAATACAGGAGAAAACTGGCTTAATCATCGATTCATATTTCTCGGCTACAAAAGCGAAGTGGATTTTGGATAACGTTGATGGCGCAAGAGAAAAAGCCGAAGCCGGAAAGTTAGCATTCGGCACTATCGATAGTTGGTTAATCTGGAAATTAACGGCAGGAAAGAATCACGTTACAGATGTTACCAATGCTTCGCGAACAATGATTTATAATATTAACAGGTTAGAATGGGATGAAGAGTTGCTGGAGTTATTCGGCATTCCAAAACAAATGCTTCCGGAAGTAAAATCTTCAAGCGAGGTTTACGGCGAAACCGCCGGAAATATAATTGCCGCCAAAATACCCATCGCTGGTATTGCCGGCGACCAGCAATCGGCGCTTTTTGGACAGATGTGCACGGAGACTGGTATGGTAAAAAATACCTATGGTACAGGTTGTTTCATGTTGATGAACATTGGCGCAGAGCCAAAAATTTCAGCTAACAATTTGCTAACAACAATTGCATGGAAAATTAAAGATGACGTTCAATATGCGTTAGAAGGCAGTATTTTTATCGGCGGCGCAGTTGTGCAATGGCTTCGCGATGAAATGGGATTGATTTCAAAATCGGCTGATGTAGAAACGCTTGCAAAAAAAGTACCCGATACCGAAGGCGTTTACATTGTGCCTGCTTTTGCAGGGCTGGGTGCCCCGCATTGGGATCAGCATGCCCGCGGAACAATTACGGGTTTAACCAGAGGGACAAACAAATCGCACATTGCAAGGGCAGCTTTGGAAAGTATTGCCTACCAAACGATGGATGTTTTAAAGGCCATGGAGGCTGATGCCGGCATAAGTATCGCCGAACTGAGGGTTGATGGTGGTGCGACCGCAAATGATTTGTTAATGCAGTTTCAGGCAGATTTGTTGAAGAGCAAAGTTATACGGCCCGAAGTAACTGAGGTTACGGCAATTGGCGCAGCTTACCTTGCCGGGCTGGCTACCGGCTTTTGGGACAGCATCGACCAAATCCGTTCGCAGTGGAAAATTAACCGAACCTTTTCTGCGGCAGAAGGTATAGATAACACCGAGCGAATTAAAGGATGGAACAGAGCAGTGAAGGCAGCCCGTGTCTGTGCTGAAAACTAATGATTAACTTATCCTATTTGGGGCTTAACTAAATATAAAATGACAGAATTTGTTGCAGAATTTATCGGCACAGCGTTGATAATTCTTCTCGGAAACGGCGTTGTTGCCAATGTTGTACTTAAAGGAACTAAAGGAAATGACAGCGGTTGGATAGTAATCACCACCGCCTGGGCGTTGGCCGTTTTCGTTGGCGTTGTAATTGCGGCACCATATAGTGGCGCACACCTTAACCCTGCGGTAACCATTGCGCTTGCAATTACTCAAAAATTTGCCTGGGTAAAAGTTCCTTATTACATACTCGCACAACTATGCGGGGCTATGACTGGCTCCTTTTTGGTGTGGATTATCTATAAAGACCACTTTAATATCACGGATGATAAAGGTTTGAAAGCTGCCCCCTTCGCAACTTCGCCAGCTATAAGAAATTTAACATCTAACTTAATTTCAGAAATTATCGGAACATTCGTACTCATTTTTGTAATTTTTTATTTCACAAATGCAGAGATGGGTACAGACAAAACGCCAATTGGTTTGGGTTCTATCGGAGCTTTACCTGTTGCATTTTTAGTTTGGGTAATTGGTTTAGGACTTGGCGGAACGACAGGTTATGCAATAAATCCGGTGAGAGATTTAGGACCGAGGATTATTCACAGCATCATCCCGATGAAGGGCAAAGGTAGCAGCGATTGGTCTTACGCCTGGGTTCCAATTGTTGGGCCGATTGTAGGCGCAACACTAGCCGCACTACTCTACCTGGCATTAAACTTTAAATATTAAACTTGGTTATATTGATGAGCTAAAGATTTAGGCAAAACAACACATGACTCTCAACAAAATGACCTAGTGTTGTAAAATAATACGCACTTGATATTTTTTTACCCAGTCAACATAATCTTGAAACCATTATTTAATACATTTGTTATTAGTTAATTCATTCATGTTTGAGCGCATGTTTGGGTTTAGATATGGGATGGGCTTTTAGCCCATCCTTTTTTTTTGCCTCTTAAAGATTATTAAATTCGACTTCAAAATTAAATACTGCTTAGTTGCTGAATTTTAGCAGGTTGTAAATAATTGCAAAAATGTTTTTATTACATTTAGCGGATTAATCATCTCCGGCAGATTATGCAAAACTTAGTATTTCTTCACATCCGAAGCTCGATCTGCCTTTCCCTGCTGCTTATTTTTTCAGAGCAAACCCTCCTGGCTCAAACAAATAAAACGCTGCTCTTTAAACACCTTACTCAAGAAAATGGTTTAAGCGACCCAACCGTCCGGGCCTTGCATTTGGATAAGGATGGTTTTTTATGGATTGGGACAGAGAACGGCCTCAACCGCTTTGATGGAACAAACTGTATAGCGTATAAGAAGCAATCAGCAAAAAACAACACATCACCCGGAAATTACATCACTAAAATAATTGAAGATAAAGACGGAAGCTTAATCATCGGATCGCAAAGCAACCTCGTTAAATACGATAAAAAAACAGATGCTTTTAGCCTGTATAGATTCAAGCTTGATAAACTCAAACAAAATTATTATTCATTTCCGTTCTACATTGATAACCAGGATGCCCTATGGGTTTACCTCGCCGGGGAAGTATATAAGTATCACGCTAAAGCAGATAAACTCGTTAAAATAACAGATTACTCGAATGGTTTTCAGTTTGTGAATAAACCCTTTTATCAGGAACTTAAGCAGTTTATCAGCAGGGGCGTAAAGGGAATTTACATTAATAAAATCCAAGGCGGAAAAGAAATTTCAGCGACAGATTTTTTTATGTCGGCTGAAAAATCGCCTGTTGTGAGCCACATCGAAGACGTTTACAGCCAATCAGACTCTACACTTTGGTTAGCCGGAGATAAAGGCTTGATAGAACTGAATCCTAAAACAAAGAATTTCAAAATTTTTGAACTTTTTAATGACAAGAAATTTAGGGGTACCGCAGTTGCAAAATATCCGGGCAAACCATGGCTTTTAGTCGGTACGAATGGTAGTGGTTTGTTACTGTTTGATTTATCGGCCAGGAAATTTATCAGGCAATTTAAACATTCGGCGAGCGACCCGAATAGCATTTCGGCTAATTATATCAGGAGAATTTTAATCGACAAGAAAAATAACCTCTTTTTAAGTGTTGATAAATATGGTTTAGATTATACAAATCTTGACCAGGTTATATTTCCAAGGTATGTTTCCAAAGAAGAAAGTCCTGATAATGACATCACATCTATTCTCAATTATTCTAACGTTGAAGTGTGGTGTGGAACAAAAAGCTCAGTAATTAAGGTTTACACAGCCGACCTTTCCCGACTAATAAGAACAGAATTAACCGGTATTGGCGTAAATAAGCTGATAAAATTAAAAGACCAAAACGTTCTACTGGAGAGCAACAATGGGGAGTATTATTTATTCACAGCAAAATATAAGAATTTCAGAAGGCTTACCGTAAGTTTCAGTAACCAGTTTAAGGGGAAAGCAAACGTTCATCAATTTATACAATTTGATAAAGATACTTTACTCGCCGCTACTGAATTTGGTGTCGCAAAGGTGATTATAACCGAAAATGGCTTAATTTTTTTCGACCTGATTAGCGAGGTAAACCGTAGCCTGCCCTGGAACAATGTACAGCAGGTTATAAAACTGACTGACGAAGAATTTCTGGTTCAAACCTATTACACAGCGCTATACCTTTACAGTTTCAAAAACAATAAATTTAGCTACGTTAAAGAAGTTGGCAGAGTTCCTTTTGCAACAAACAGTTGTTTAATGCTTGGAAATGATCTGTTCCTGGCCACAAGTTCGGGCCTTTTAAAGTTTAACGTTGGCGGTAGCCGCACAAGCGAAAAAATTTTAATAGATGCCAACTGCTCAAGCCTTGTTGCAGACAAAAACGGTAATCTTTGGGTTGGTACAAATAACGGACTGTATTTTTACGATACCCGTACTCAAAAATCCATAAGGTATACAGTTGCCGATGGTTTACAAAGTATGGTTTTTAATGTTGGTAGTGTCGCAACTTTGCCAAACAATAAAATTGCTATAGGAGGTTTAAACGGCATTAATGTTATCAACCCGGATAATGCAACCCAATTTAAAAGTGGTAGCTGTCCACAAATTGTTTCACTAAAAGTTAATGATAAAGCTTACAAAAGTGCAGATAATTCGCTGTCAACAAGCCTGCTAAACCTGAGCCACAATCAAAATACAATTACAATTGGCTTTAGCTCTATGGATTTTGTAAATCCTGCTCAAAGGGAGATTACCTACAAAATGACAGGCTACGAAAACAGGGCGGTTACAACAAAAGGAAATGGCGAATTGAGGTTTCCCAACATGCCATCGGGAAATTATACATTTGAACTGACAGATGTATTAAGCAAAAACAAAACTGTTATATCAATACACATCAATGCACCGTTTTGGCAAAAGTGGTGGTTTATTACGGTTGCCTGCATCACCATGATTTTGTTGGGAATTATTATCCTAATTCTTTATTTACGTTGGCTTAAACATATGCAGGCCTTGCAGTTACGGCAAATGATTAGCTTTCAAAAAGATGATCGCAAAAGAATCGCTGATGATTTGCATGATGACCTGGGATTGAAATTATCGTCCCTGAAACACTACCTTCTCGCAGGCGACATAAATAAAATGATTTCGGGTGGGGAATTGAGAAGTTTGTCGGTTCAATATATAGATCAGGCGCTGCAGGTTTTGCGTAATACCTTGATAAATTTAAGTCCTAAAACGCTCGATGAAAACGGTTTGATACCTGCCCTGCAGGATTTGGCGAACACGATTAACCGTTTGGATATAATTAAAATCCACCTAGATAACGTGGGTTTTAGTGCCATCCTTAAAAATGCACAACAGTACGCCATATACAGAATTTGCCAGGAACTTATCAATAATACAGTAAAGCATGCGGAGGCAAAAAATATTTACATTTCTATCGTTAACCGAGATGACAAATTCATTCTGCTGTATGAAGATGATGGAAAAGGATTCGACTACCCCGCCGTGAAAAGAGGCTATGGCTTATCAAATATCGAAGCACATATACAGGCGATAAAGGCAAATATTGATATAGATACCCAACCTGGAAGAGGTGTCGCCGCAACAATTACAATTTACCTTAAACAGAAAAATAAACCGAAAACTGATGGTTAAGATACTCATTGCAGACGATCATAACATGATGATAAATGGCCTGAAACTCATCCTTGCCGTGCGCCCCGATTTCAACATTATCGCCACCGCAAACAACGGATTAGAAGCGCTCGAAGTGGTAAAAAATGACAGACCTGATGTGATTCTGCTCGACATTAATATGCCCATGATGAACGGCTATCAAACTTTGCAAATTTTAAAAAGCGATTTCCCCGAGGTTAAGGTCATTGTACTCTCAATGTCTGCCGAACGGAAAAGTGTTTTAAACATGCTCGAAGCAGGCGCAAATTCGTACCTTTTTAAAAATACTGACGACAAAACACTTTTCCAGGCCATTGATGAAGTTGTGAAAGGAAGATACTTTGTGAGTACTGAAATTGAAGACGTTTTAGAAGAATTTCTGGCAAAGGACCGGTTTAATCTGAAAAAGCAATCGCAAAAAGTATTATCAACCAGAGAAATAGAAATAGTAAAATTAATTACCGATGGAAACACCAATGGCGAGATTGCGGATATCCTGTTTTTGAGTGTTAGAACCGTTGATACCCACAGAAAAAATATACTTTATAAGTTAGGACTCAACAACACTGCATCTCTGGTAAGATATGCAATAGAAAATAAAATTTTCCTGGGTTTAGATTAACGACAAACGACGCATAACTCTTCGCTACTCTATTAATAAAAACCAAAACAGCTGGTACGAAAAAAGGGTAATCAGATGATTACCCTCAATTTTGTAAACTTGAATGTACAGCCTGCTTTATTGAAATCACGAAGGATAACAAACGGCTTATTTTGAAAGTGTGTCAAAATCCTCATCAGATAACTGAATATCTACAGCTTTCAAGTTTTCTGACAAATGTTCTACCGATTTTGTTCCCGGAATCAACAAAATATTTTCTGCCCGCCTTAAAAGCCATGCCAGAGCAATCTGTGCAGTGGTTGCATGATGTTTCTCAGCAATCATTTTAATCTTGTCTTCCAACTTCGATGGTCCTGAGGCGAGTGGAAACCAGGGAATGAAACCCATGCCTTGTGCAGTGGTATAGTCTAAAACGTTTTCCCATTGCCGGTTTCCAAGGTTATAAAGGTTTTGTACAGAAGCGACTGGCAAAATTTCCTGAACCTCCTTAATTTGCTCAACAGAAACTTCGGACAAGCCAACATATCGTATTTTACCTGCTTCAACTGCTTTTAAAACTGGTTGCAGCGTCTCATGAATATTGATTTTCGGGTCTATTCTATGCAACTGCCACAAATCTATTGTATCAACTTTCAACCGCTCTAAACTTCCATTGATATTCTCTTCTATGTTTTTTGCTGAACCGTTTGGTACCCAATTATTTGGACCGGGGCGGTCAAAACCTCCTTTGGTTGCGATTACCAAATCCTGTTTGTAAGGAAATAACGCATCAGCGATTAAAGATTCGTTCAGTTTTGGACCATAAGCCTCTGCTGTATCAATAAAGTTTACCCCGCCCGCAACTGCTGCCTGTAAAACTTTAACCGCATTAGCTCTATCGGCTACTTCGCCAAAAACACCATTTCCGGTTAACTGCATGGCACCATATCCTAGGCGATTGATCTCTAAATCGCCAATTTTGAAAGTCTTTTGTATGTTCATCATAACTAAATTATTACTACGACATTTAATTGTACTGCAATAAACGAAGGACTATTGGTATTGTTTAACGCTTAACTTTTTGTGATAAAAATTTAACAAATTCCCTAAGTGTCTGTTAAAGATAACTTTGCAAAACCATATTGCCCCAATGTTTGTTGTAAAAAGAAAAAACGACAAAATCCTATGAAAAAATTATTGTACACAGGCATGCTTGCCACTTCATTATTGGCGTTTCAGGCATGTAACAGCGGTTCTAAAGATGCTAAGGAAAATGCAGATAGCATTAACAAAAGCAAAGACACAACAACCAACACAGCCAGCACAGGCGGAATTGCAGTTGAAGAGGCAGATGCTAAGTTTGCTACCGATGCAGCTAACGGAGGATTGGCAGAAGTGGCTTTGGGAAAACTTGCCCTTGAAAAAACCACAAATGCTTCAGTTAAAGAGTTTGCAAACATGATGGTTAACGACCATGGAAAAGCAAACGAGGAACTAATGTCGATAGCAGCAACAAAAAATATTACATTGCCTGCTGATGTTGATGCGGAGCACAAGAAAAAAGCCGATGATTTAAGTAAGAAAACCGGCAAAGATTTCGACAAAGATTATGTAGACGCAATGGTGGATGGCCATAAAAAAACGCTGAAATTAATGCAGGATGAAGCAAAAGATGGCAAGGATGCGGAATTAAAAGCTTTTGCTGCGAAAACAGCACCTATTGTTCAGGCACATTTGGATATGATTAATAAAATTCACGATAGCATGAAATAGTGTTTCGTGAAAATGCTTAAAAGCCCTTTCTGTTCAGAAAGGGCTTTTATTTTACCCAAAAATTTGCTTTGCTTTATCAATTGCCTTTTTAAGGTCGATGCCTTTTCCTAAAACGCCTTTAAACAAATCCCCTTCCGACCGCAACCGGTCCACTGCGTTAGTGATATTGAAGTCGCTCATTTTTAGTCCAGGTTTAACCTCGTCCCAGTGTAGTGGCATAGAAACTGTTGCCCCAGGTTTTGGCCTTAAAGAATACGGCCCCGCAATAGTGGCTCCTGGTCTGTTCTGTAAAAAATCAAGGTACATTTTCCCTTTCCTTGCAGAAATCATCCGCTCAAGCGAAGTGTAATCAGGAATTTGCTTGTTAACCAATGTAACAATAATCTTCGCGAACATCTGGCTTTGGTCGTAGCTGTATTTCGCATCCAAAGGGATGTAAATATGAATCCCCGTAGAACCAGAAGTCTTTGGATAGCAAGGCACATCTATCGCATCCAGCACTTTTTTCACTTCTAGCGCCGCTTCTACAACCTGGTCGAAACTCTGCTTGTCGGGGTCAAGGTCGATAACACAATAATCAGGGTTATCCGGGCTTTGCACCCTACTAAACCACGGATTCATTTCAATGCAACCTAGTGAAGCCATCCAAAGCAAACTATCAACGTTGGTACCAACCAGGTATTCTTTCTTTTCTCCTTCCCCATTTTCATAGGGAAATGTTTGCGCCCAATCGGGAGCTTTTCCTTTAACATCCTTTTGATAAAAACTCGGTCCGTGTATGCCTCCGGGAAAACGATTTAATGATTGTGGTCTATCCTTTAAATACGGTAATATGTAATCGGCTACCTGATAGTAATAATTAAACATATCACGCTTAGTTACCTTATCTTCAGGCCAGTATATTTTGCTTAGATTCGTAAATTTTAATTCATGCCCATTCAGTTTCCTAACCTGGGTTTCATCTTTCGGGTTAAGCAGGGTTTTTGGTTCTTTACCTTTTGGTGGTTTTATTGCCTGGGCGTGGTTGTCATGTTTCTGCTCATCCTTATCCCCTTCCACTATTGCTTCGGTTTCCACCTCCTGTTCCCTTACAACATCTTTAGCCTTTTTATCTTCACGCATCCCTTGAAATGAAGGGTGTCGAAATACCCCATCGTCTGTCACTTCTGTAAAGGCAACTTCACAAACCAGCTCAGGTTTTAACCAGGTCGCTTTAGCTTTCGGCGGGTTCCGACGAAAACGCGATGGCTTGTTTATGTCAGGAATGTCATCAAACGGGCTTTTATCAATTATCAACGGCTTAAACTGAGCCATCATCGTTTTCTGGAGTTTATCAGAAAAACCGGTTCCAACTTTGCCAACATATTGCAGCACCTTATTTTCATAAACGCCAAGCAGTAACGAGCTGAATGATTTGGAAGTGTCTTCATTTTTTGTAAAACCGACTATTATTACTTCCTGCCGTTTATGAACCTTAATTTTCAACCAGTCTTTAGAGCGTCGGTTCGGGCTATAAAGGCTGTCTGATTTCTTCGCGATAATACCTTCTAAACCCATCTTTTCAGCGGCTGCAAAGAAGTCGATACCGCTTGCTTTGAAAACCTTACTGATTCGTATGCGGTCATCATCAGCTGGCAAAACCTGTTGCAAAATGGCCTGTCGTTCACTTAAAGGCAAATCCATCAAATTTTTACCGTTGTACCAAAGCAAATCAAAAACATAAAATACAAGTTCTCCATCAGCTTCGCTGCGCCAGTTTTGTAAAGCACCAAAATTTGAAACGCCTTTATCATTTAACACCAAAACTTCACCATCAACAACAGCGTCAATTTTCCAGGTTTTGAGCAATTCATAAATGGGATAAAACTTATCGTTGAAGGATTTATTGTTCCTCGACAGCAGGTCAACATTGCCTTTATTTACAAAGGCAAGGGCCCGGTAACCATCCCATTTAACTTCATATTGCCATTCGGGGTTATCGAAAGGTTCATCCACCAAAGTTGCCAGCATTGGCTTCATCCCCTCCGGAATAGCAGACTTCTTTATTTTCTTTAGAGCCGTTTCGATATTGTAATCATCGTCCGGTTCATCTGCTTCAATTTTTTTTTCAAGTTTATCCGGAGTAGTTTCTTTTTTGGTTTTCGATTTTTTCACAGGCTTGATCTTTTCTTCGTGCCCCTCTTTCCAAACCTTTTCAGATGTGTGTTCCATCGTTTCAATGGTCTTTCCAGACAAAACCGATTTGTCTTCCTTAGTTATATCTTTAACCGAAGCAAATTCATCTTTATGTTTTATCAGCAGCCAGCCATTCTCGCCCATGCCATGCGTTTTAACCAAGGCAAATTCGCCCTTAAGCTTCTTCCCTTTTAGCTTAATTTTCAGCGAACCTTCTTTCAGTTGATGAATTAGATGCTTTTCCTGAGCTTTTTTTCCTTCAATCTCCTCTATTGGTTCATATGTTCCTTCATCCCAAACGATTACGGTTCCACCACCGTATTCGCCCTTAGGTATAATTCCTTCAAAATCTTTATAATCATATGGATGATCCTCGACCATCATGGCCAGACGTTTTGTTTTTGGGTCGGTAGATGGCCCTTTCGGAACAGCCCAGCTTTTTAAAACACCCCGCATTTCGAGCCGGAAATCGTAATGAAGCCTTGAAGCATCATGTTTCTGAATAACGAAATGAAGTTTTTCTTTGTCGACGCTTCTGCCGGTTTTTGGCTCTTTCGTTTTCGAAAAATCTCGTTTGGCCACATACTTTTCAAGACTCATAACTGTTCTGTTTTTCTTTGTAAAACAGTATTTTCACAAAAAAGGTTTTGAGCGTGAATTAAAGCGAAGCTGTGAAAAAATACGGTCGCTATATGCAATTACCTTTACCAGATTATGAAGCGTTGGAGTATAGAGAAACACCCTCGTAGCTACTATCGTTCATGCAGCTTAAATTACTTGTGTCGTTTGCTGGTAAATAATGGCCCGAAGCTAACCTGGCGCCCGTTACGCGGGCTCCTAAGTTGTTTAACAATCATCGCAGCAAACATCAGCAACAGGCACTAATGCAGACGTTCGATAAATTCGGTACGATCCCAAACCCGTAGTAAGCGGGTTTAGAAGTTGCCGGGCCGCAGCGCTTTCAGCCAGGGCACGATTTTTTGCATCTTCAGTTTGCCACATATTTTCCATAGGAAACATTTCAACGCAAAGCACACTCAAACTGCTTTCAGCTGATAGGCCTAATTCTGAAAGTTTTTGTTGTACCTCTTCCAACTTCAAAACTGCAATGCCCGTTTTAGTTCCTTCACTTTTTAAGGCAAGTTCATTTTTTCCTAAAACCCTACGTTTCGGTGGAACATATGCCATGTTGCCTGAACTTAATAAAAGGTTTCGGTATGACGCCCCATCTGCCTGACGGACTTGAGTATAAAGCATATACCAAAGCGATGTTTGCGGTGGATTTGCAGTCACGTTTTCTCCATTGAGGACGGCAGTTGCAAAGGGTGCGGTGATTACAATTTCATTTAAAAATGTAGTTTTAACCGGAGCAGTTGTCACCAATCGCGATGGAATCTTACTGATCTTTTCGCCTCTGCTGGTCAGCACTTTCTCTTTTATGCTTCTAGAAAAGACTGGTATTTTCCTTCTGAACACGTTACAATTCAAGTTTGGAGCCGGATGTTGCACGCCGTTTACTTTCAGGGGTCGGCCGTATCTTGCATGGGCTGTACTCCATAAATCTTTACTGTGTCCCACCCGAATTTCATAACTGAAAAAACCAAACAGTTCATCACTGTCGGCATTTAATCCGGGAGGCAGCGGCAGCATATAAAAATTCGATTTACCGGAAGCATCATCGCCTTTAAGCATTTCCTGCATCGCACCCATACCAGCAAAATCATTATCCATGCCCGCAACAATCGCTCTTACTTTTTCATCGTTGATGTTCAATGGCGGGTCAACTGGGTCGTAGGTCATTAACTTCTGCGTAACCAGACTCAGTAAAGGGTCTGGTGCGTTCGAAAGTACCCTGGCAAAATAAGTGTCGTTCGGATCAATTGGCGGAGTATCCATTTCCAACCATAAAAACCGCTGTCTCGACTCTGTAGAGGCGTATTTCTGTTCGTCGGCGATATAGGGTGAAAGGGCAATCCCTGCTGATATCAGTTTTGGAATCTGCGCAGGAATTATCGTTACCGGCAAATGCAATTCCTGGTCGGTTATATCGAGATCTGCACGTGCCGGACGGCCATCTCTCTTAAAATGAGTTTCAATTCTGTAACTCAAAATAATTTCGGCAGGAAATGGTGTTGCAGCTTCTTTTGGATCAAATGCATCTAAAAACAGCAACCTCGAATAGCTCCGTTCCGGATCGCTTAGTGCATTAATTGCCACCGTATTTGAAACGTTGATTGTTCCGGCGAGCACTTCCTCACTAAAATTTATATCTCCTTTTCTTTTCCATTTACGAAAAACGGAGAAGCTTTCGCGTTCCAACCCATCCCAGGCCCAATCCCGGTTTAGAGAGAAGTTTACACCTATCATCCAGTGGTTAAAAAGTTCGCCAAGCGATGAAAATGAAATCGATGAGGAATCGGGAGCCAGTGAATGCCGCAACATTTTTGAACATCCAAACTGCAGGCGCTTGCCTTTTTCGCCTTCAAGCGTTAAATTGTGCGCAATCAGGTTAAATGCATCAGCGAGGCGACTCAATTCTACAGGCGTGCTGCTTTTAACCAAATTAAGCGTAACCATTGTTTTGTATACTTTAACCTGGTTTTGGTCAACAGCGTTTTCTGGCTGAAGATAAAGCGCCTTAAAACCACCATCAATTTTCGAGAGTAGATTTAATTCAGTTTTAGATGCCTGATAGGCAGTTAAGATAAGCTTTTTACCTTCCAAGATACTTGAGTCGGCGTAGTCATTATTGGCAGCAGAAATAATTGGTGTAAAAGTTAAGCGGATGTGTCTGGAAGTTGGCAAAACCAATTCACTTTCGCTTCCTGTATCATCAAATGCCCCGGTAAAATCGACGACATCGTACTCCTTGTAAACAACTGTTACCGGAAACTCCTGGTCGTAGTTATTTTCAGCTGCCTCGAAAGCAAACTTTTTCTCATATAAGATGATGAACGATTCCTTGCCGTTTTCTGAACGGCCATTATCCATTTCAAGACTTTTAACCTCTACCCTAACTTTCAAACAATCAACGTCTGGGTCACACAAACCAATGTCGACAGATTTTCTCTCGCCGGTCGGTAAATCGTTTAAGATGGCGCTCAATTTGCCAACTGCATCAGTATATTTTCCGGTAAATACAACTGCCGGGTAGCCCAGCAATGGTCTTTTAATTTTTAAAACCGGATGGTCTGCAGTGATAAGATTTTGAAGAATACTGGTGTCGATAATTGGCTTAACTTCTTTTGCAGGAAGTTTGTCAAAAACATCATTAATATTGAGAATTTTTAAAGCGCCGGCAGCAATATGCCTTTTAAAATGCAAATCTGCTACAGGCTTTTCTCCACCGTTTAATGCTTTTGCAGCCGCTGGTGGGCCGCCACCGGAGATATCCATTAACCTAACCCTAAACTGATAATCATTGCCATAAACAAGGGCCAAAGCGTTAGCGGGGTCGGCAAGGTAAGGATGGAAAGTTCTTTTCGGAATTGAATTTATCGAATTTTTGATTCCCGGGCGGGGTTCAATCATCTTATCCGGCCGGAGCATATTAATATCTTCAGCTTCTTTATCGGCAATTGTAACCGGTTTGCCAATCCAACTGCTAAAGTACATTGGCAACCAAAAGCCCGAGCCCTGCGAATCTCCATGTGCAGCAGGGTGTATTTCAATTCCTGGTTCGATAATTTCGCCAGCCTTAGAAATCACTAACTGGCCGTTTTTTAGAGCCGTATTTTGTTGAAGCACGAGGCTGTTTTGAGAAAGCCAGAGTTCGTCGCCTTTTTTTCTAACATCCACCTTATAGCCGAAAACGCCTAGCGGCGTATCCACCGGTGCGTCAGTCTGCTCTTCTTTTTTAAGCATTTGCCGATTATACCAAACGGCAATTTGCTCATCGTCCCATCCTAAACGGATTCCGATATCTTTTAAAGGCGGATTTGAATTATCCTTTTCCTGAAGCAAATCTTGGTTTACAGGCTGATTTGCATGAACAATTTTGGCAAAGCCATCATCATATACAATCGCATCCCGCAAAACTTCATCGTAACCAATGCTGTTGTTCGCTACAGCTGAAACCGGGAATTGAACTGCAGAAAACAAAATTCGCTCTTCCAGCCCTTTCAATGCAGGTATTCTTGCTGCATACTTCATGTCGTCAAGCCCTTCAAAAGGGCTGCCCGAAGCAAATCCACAATAAAGCCAACCCCCTTTTTCAAATAAGCCCGCAGGATCGTTTACTGCGATGGAGGCTTTATAAATTAAGCCTGCTTTTTGTGCCAAAGCCGGGTTGCGCAAACAAAGGGCAATTACTTTCCCCCAGGAAAGTGCATCTCTATGCGAGCCTGTATCAGTATTTTCTGGATTTTTATTTTTAACAGCGCAACTATACTCGTCACCTGTTAACGCATACTTACTCCTCGCCCGCACATAATTAAAAGAAGCTCTGTAACTCTCAGGCAAATATTTTTTTATTGATACGTTTTTGTACTTATCAATCGCATGAGCAGACCTTTGTTCGCTTTTCGCCGATTCTGCATCAGTTATTTTCATGCCATCGCTTGCCTCCATCTGCACTTTTAAGGCTTCCCAAACTTCCCGGCTTGATGTAATCTGATCTTCGATGATTAGCGAAGATGATTGAACCGCACTGCCCGACAATGGCAAACCTTCCAAACTGTTTATTACCATAGCCTTAACTAAAATTTTTGCATCTGCAAATGCCGGTAAGCCTGCCTGCAATGGCAATAAAGGATTTAAATTTCTTGGAATGATAACGATATTGAAAGTAATTCTTCCGTTTTTATAATATTGAGGGAAGGTTAAAATACATAGATTTGGTTCCATAATAATTAAGATAAAGCCTTAAGCAATCTGACGTGTTTCTTCCCAGGTTTCTGAGAAATTGATGTCGATAACCCAAAAAATACTGATGTCGAGGGCGAAGGTGCACATTGCAATACAACTGGTTGGGCCACCATTTAATGGTTTTTGAATTTTACCTGCCGCTTCAATCTGGATGGTTACGGTAACAATGCCACCGAAAATCTCTGCCCGACCTCTAAAATAAATAAATGCGCCTACAACAAGTTCTTCGGTATTTAGAGACATATCGACGCCAACCATATACATTACGGCAACACTACCGATTACAGGCAAACCAACACATAATTCTACGCCGAAGCCAAATTTAAAATAAAGCGTTGGCGAACTTTTTAAATCGGCAGCTAAGCCAACCTCTGCCCTGCCTGTGGCATAAATTGTTGCCGCCGCTAAAGAAACGCACATAACCCTTAAATCGGCACCAAGTTCCAGAAAGGCCCCTGCCGAAGGCATCACCTGATCAATTGTTTTTGGAATTTTTATAGGTTGATTAAAGTAACAGCCAATTTTAAAGTATGCATCAAGTTTTAAAGGCGTTGTTGGCGAATTATAGTTAATAGGGTCAAACGGAAACTTTACAAAAGGAATCTCCTTCGAAGCTTTAAATTTGTAGTCCCAGCTATCGGCTGCATTACTCATGGCAATCTTTAAGCCTTTCTTAATGGCATCAACTGGCTGAGTTGGGTCGAGATTATCAAGAAACTCCAAAATCTGATATAACTTCTCGAGCGGCTCTGCAAGCCTTAACTGGGGCGCTGTGCCTGATGCAAAATCAGGGTTTACAGATGCGTTCGCTTTAAAATCGCCGCTGATTGTCATTAGTGATTTAAATGATGCCAAATCTACCACGATACTCATGTTGCCCAGCTCGTTTTTCCATTTAGCTAAAGCGGCTTCTGAGTTCGTTACGTAATCTACCATAGTGTTCGAGCTAGGCCCTGTTTTAGGGTCGCTCTTGTATTTAATGTACATCCTGAAAGGCGAACCTTCAGAACCAATCACATCGAAAGTAAAATTATCTGGCACCTTAAAGCCCAGAATTTCTTTCGCTAAGCCATTGGGAAGAATCTTAGTAACCGCAGTGGTAACATTCTCAATGGTAATCGCATTACTCAAATTGGGAAACGGGCCTTTACTATTCAGCAGCCTGAAACTGTCTGCCAGTAACGGCGCCTCGGTTAACAATGACCCTATCTTGTTTATATCGTAATTTGGATCGGCCATTAAAAGTTTCTGTGTGCCGGTATTTTGTACAAAGCCATATCTTTTGGCGAAAGTTGTTACATTGTTCAGCAAAGCATCTGGGAAAGCAATTTTAGAAATACTTTTCGGCCCGGCTACCTTAAAAAGCGGATTTGCCCGGTCGCGTAAACCGTCACGTATCACCGGCACACTTCCTTTATTTGCCAGAGGTAACACATCGCCAGAAGTTTTATCGAGCTCGACTACACTCCAGCTCCCATCGGCAGGTAACTGAACAGAACCTCTTGCGGCAGCCACAAAGATTATTTCATTAGTATTGTTGTTTCTGAAAGAAGCCGATACATCGACACGGTTAACCTGGATAGATTGTTCGCTCGCCCCTAAATTAAGTACGCAATCTACATTGCCGCCAACAGAATTCTGAGCTTTAATCATCAGCTCCCTGAATACCCTTTGCGGGACGGGAACACCTTCAGGACCTAATTGGAGGTAACCTTTAAATTGCTTTCCGGTTTGCAAAACGTAGGTTCCTTTGCCGTCTATATCGAGATTCGCATCGGCGTCGAAAGTAACTGCAATAAATTCAGCACGAACCGGCGTTCCAGCTTGCGTCCGGTGAACAAAATCGGATGGGTTGGACTTCCAGTACTCACCGTTTTGCGGTGTGTAATCTATTTTTATGGTTTCGCCGGCAATTTCTTTGATGTTGTGGACATTAAATAAACCGCCTACCAAACCCGGATAAAAAAAGTAAGGATTCTCAAACTTGGCGTTATTGCCTGCTGCATCTGCCATGGTTTCGAACGAAAAATCGAAAGTACCTTCACTTTTTGCCTGCCAGCCGCTGTCTTCCCGGTAAATTATTGCATTGTTGCGCCTGAAAAAAGTAACGGTTCGCACCACACAAATTCCCCAGGGATAAAGCATGCTCACCGCCTGTACAATTTCGTGCGACAGCCGTCCACGCATAACATCGAACTTTACCTGGGCAATGGATGCAAATTTTGATAACGGTGCCAACCAGTTGCTAAACATACTCGCTCCATAACCCGAAAAATCGATGTGTGTTAATGGAATTCCGGTTTTAATACTTCCAGACTCCCCAAATCTCCGGTTAAAAATTTTATGTACGCTTTCACCCAAAATACTCTGAGGAAGCGAATTGCCCCATTCATCAACCAGGTTGCGCATTTGCCCGGTCATACCCTGCATCTCTGGCGGGTTTAGTTCTTCCAGTGGTTTATTTGCAGCCAGACGAAATTGCACGCCTCCCGCAAGCTTTACTTCCTTAACCTCGAACTCAGGCATGATGAAATCCAGGTGGCGGCTGTTTACCGTTGCTTGTTGCGCATTAAAAGGAACCAGATTTGCAATCGAGAATTTTCCGTTTGGTAAAGCAAATAATATAGAGCTTCTCAAGTTGCCGTCCTTTTGCAGGGGATTAAGGGGAGTTACATCTGCATTCGCAACTACATCATCAGGCTTCAGGTTTCTCCTGAAACGCTGAATGTATTTTAAAGGGTCAATGTCAATTGCCCTGCTATCCAACTGCGTAAATACAGTTGCCGGACCCTGATCGCTAAAGCCCAATATGCCAAGTTTTGGATATGTTCCATCATCCGGTGGTGTAAGGTTAATTAAGGGTTCCCAGGTAATGTGTGGCAGCGTAAAACCGTTTAGCATTGCCATTGGCGAACGCAAATTCATTTTTTCGATGGTAACCACCTGCTCCGCCGTTTGTTTTACTTTTGCATAGCCTTCGGCGACAACCCTTACCTGATTAAACGACATTGAAATGCCGAGCAGATCATAATTGGTACTCAAATCCAGTAAAGAAAAAATCCGTGGTGTTCTAAGCATCGCAGAATTATTCATCCTGTCGAGATGCATTACACCAGTTGAAACCATTGCAGATGCGGCTTGTACATTCGCCCCGCTGTTGGCAGGCGTTTGTATCATTGGCGGAATGGTTTGAGCGGTATTGTAGGTCAATTTAAAATCGACTTGTACAGGAGCCAAACCAGATTCGTTTTGCACCCACTCGCAGGTTGAGGTTAACAAACCTGCCATACTCTGGTTATAAGTTGCGGCATCGCGAAAAGTAGCGGCCGCACGACTTGGTTGATACAAAAATTCTGAAGTATAGGGATGCGGCAAGGTCGGAATGAGGTCGGTTAAGCCGTAGAGAATTGTCAGGTTGCCTTTAGTTATAACATTTTCAGCATCCCAGCTTCCCATAAGCATCAGCGCTGCAGGAGGCGTGCACAACAAATAAGCATTCTCCAAAGCAAATCGATATCTTAAATCTGCCTTTTTTATTTCCTTAAATTTTCCGGGAGAAATCAGATTTTCTGTATTCTCAGTAACCGCATTTTGTTCATAGAGCATATCCTGATCGATAACCACCATTTGCGCCAATGCTTCAGAAATGTATTTGAAGTAAATGCTGTCTTTAGTTTTTGGCGCTACCGCAGTTCCATCCACTTGTAAAGGCTTATCGGCATCTGTGTAAGCATCCGCCGGAGCAACTATCCCCTCAATACCTTCTTCAAAACAGGTATAATCAAACTTTTTCTTACGGTTAAAACTTAGCTTTAAGCCCGCTTTTATTTCTCGCCCTGCTGATATATCCCAAAGCTTATAATTTTCTTCAATTGTTTTAAAATCAGCTTTAAGTTCGTGGATAAGAAACAAACCCTGTTCTGCAAAAATAAACGGGCTTAAAAGTTCTACAGGCAAACGATTATCAATGCCCTGCCAGCTGCAGCTAAGGCCCTGACTACAAAACAGCGCAAGAGCCCCATTATTTCGGATCGAAAACGGTTTAGTTACATCAAGTTCGTTTAACGATAACGACCAAAACGAAGCTTTTACTGACGATTCGCCATCGAGCTGAAAAAATGTAGACTTTACATCAACTGGTCTAAATGATAAATTGCCGGTATCGAGTGGAATTAAAAGCTTATCAAGCGGGGCACTAAAAGTTGCTTGTTTATTGGTATATGTAAAACTTCTGCGGTCGCCGTAAAGCTGCCAGCCCGCATCGCCAATTCTTGTGATGGTGAATTTTTTCGCAGAATAAGTCATTGTTAACAGGTCTGGCATTTTGATATCCGCATTTCTTGAGTCAGCGCCATAAACACCATTTCCTTTTGGGGTAAACGCATTGTCGAGGTTTAACTCTAGTGAAAAAGATATCTCTGGAGTAATCTTTATCGAATCAGCAGCGATAGCGGTCGTCTTCGAAAAAATTATTTTGCCGGAAGTGATTTTAAATCCCGTGTATTTCGAGCTGCCTGCACCGGCTGCAAATAAATCGGCTCTCAACCAGATGCTTCCTTTTGTAAGCGAATAGGTTCCAGTTGGCCTGCTAATCAACGACAATTTTACAGGAATCAGCATTAATGGTTTTGCTTCACCATTTAAATAAACGGGTATTAGTTTTTCGTAGTTGAAAAAATCGTACCACACCAAACGCCCATCGTTAGCCGTGAATGGGCCTAAAGTTTTTGACGCCGAAGCAAGCGACGCCAGGCCACCTAGTGGTGAAAATGCGGTACCGGGCGAAGCAGCACCGGATGGAATGGTAATGTTGCTTAAGGCAGAAAACGGGGTTTCCCGTCGAACAACTAACTGCTCATTATCAGTTTTAGGGATTTTCGATTCTACAAAATCACTCAAGAACACACTTTTACGAATGTTCTCGGTGATCTGCGTTTTGCTTTCCGTTTTAAGGGGCCTTACACTTAGCGGAGATACATCAGATTTTTTAATCTGATTTAGAAGAGTGTCAATCTTTGCCGCATGAACTTCGGGTTGTGCTTTTAAATCGTGTATGAGCGTTACACGGCTCTTTAATGAGATAGTTTTAGCCATTTCAGGATTAATTATGGCACAAGTGCCAATTAAAAATTAAACGCAATGAAAAAAGAAACAATCGTGTATGTGCCGCCGTAAGTAAGGATAAAGCAAAAAAGCAGGAAGCGCACAACCGGGCTTTGGTAGAAGAAAGCCGCTACAATAATCTGAATTTAAGATCCTGCAATGTAATTATACAAATACACGATGTAAATCTGCAATAAAAATCTATAGGAAGGAATACCCGATTTACGGTATTCTTTGGAAACGGGCGTTAGAATTTGAGAGGTATAAAAACGACAAGTTGTTTAACCTGCCACCGACCAAGCGTAATCCTGATTGATGCGAAGGGTCAAATCATATTTGGTAAGTTCATAATTAATCGCCATTTGCCTTAAGTTATTCAGCTCTGAAAGGTTATTACCAAGGTTTAACTCACTCATAGTGTTTGCAAGAGCAGCGATGCGATTGATAACATTTTTATACTCAGCATCAGTTAAAATAGCTTCCATGTTAAGGCGTTTAATTGTTATGTTTTATAAAACTCGAAAATTAAACACTTAAAGATTTCAAAAGTTTTTAACAATTGTTAAATAAATTATGGCCAACGCCCGTCTCGCTCGAGCGTATGCATAACGTGTATCAGATTTTTCGGGCGGTATTTTTCATTCAACGCCCATTTTTTTTTACTGAAGCATCTATTGTTGCACAATAATTTTCTTTTGAGCTAATTATGCGGTAAACCGGACCGAATAAATTAAATGGAAAAACAGAAGAATTGTATAATTTACCATCAATACTCGGGTGAACATGGGTTTCGCAATAAGCCTTATCTATGGCTAAGCCTACCGCTGCTGCTTTTTCTATTATCCAGTTGAGTGTAATATCGTTTAACCGGGCATCGGGATAACCGCCACCAATGTTAGAATGTACACCCGCGAACCAGCGCTGCTCCATAACCTGCGGAATTTCACGCTTGTGGGCATTCTTACTTTGCGACCAAAGCGTTGGTTTAAAGCTCTTTCTTTTTTCATCAATCGCCAGCGCATGATAAGCATAATCTACGTAGCTGCTTAGCGTAGTATCATGAAATTTATATTTGTTGCTATTGAATAGCCGAAAAATACTTAATGGAATGCCTAGAGAGCCTACTGTGTCCCAAACGCCAATAAATTTTACGGCAGTTTCTACGCTATGTTTAGCACGAAATGCTTTTGCATTTTTACCGTCAGGGCTCCAATCGCCCTCGCCCCTGTTTCTGTAATGGTGATAAGCTTCGTTAATCAAGCCTAAATCATCATTTCTTATTATGCCGCAATTTCTAATTAGTCCGGCTACACTTCTTGCCGTGTATGCACCCCGACTGAAGCCAAATAGATAAATTTCATCGCCTTTAACATAGTTCCAAACCAAAAATTTATAGGCACTGATAATGTTGTGATCTAAACCCCAACCCGTTGCACCATCTAAAATCTGCCTGGTTTTACTGCCAGAAGTGCCCACGCCTTCTATGTAATGCTTTATCTGGAATATCCCCTGCTCATCGATGTTGCAAACACCCTCGAACAGTTTTTGAACATTGGTTTTTATGGGCTCGCCGTCTTCTGTATCTCCGGGACTATTCCAGGTACCATCGCAGCAAATGATAATTCTTTTCATTGAGTAGTTAATAAGGATGATTAGATGATTTTACCCTAAAGTTAATGTAATCAGTCTGTTATATCCAAATATTTCTTGTAATGAAGAAGCAGGCAACAAAAGTGATTTGCTACAGCGATGTTCCGTGTTGCAACAAAAACAAAAAACGTAGCTGCTTATGAATTGCTCGATGAGGATATCGACCAAAAGATGCTTCTTTATTTTGAAGGGCGGTACGGAGCCTTTTCGGGCTTTTTAGAGCAATAATGATTCGAGGTGATACTTCACCAAATCAGCAGACGTTAAAAAAGGCAGGAGCTGTAAAGCGCCTGCCTTTCGTACTAAACTATGGATTGATAACGCTATTTCTTCGTTACCTTAAATTCTGTTCTTCTGTTTTTGGCACGGCCAGCCGGATTATCTTTGCCGTTTTTAAACTTGTTCGCCGCAACAGGGATACTTTCTCCATAACCTTTGGATGTCATTCTGTTTTGCGCTATATTCTTACTTACCAAATAATCAACGCAAGATTTCGCCCTTCTTTCTGATAAATCCTGGTTATAAACTGCCGTCCCGACATCATCTGTATGGGCACCAAGTTCTATCTCCATTTCAGGATTATCTTCCATAATTAAAACTAAGGCATCAAGCACTTTTTTTGATGGCTCTGTTAATTCCGCACTGTTAAACTCATAATAAATGTTATCTAAAACGATTGGCACATTTACTTTGAATGAATTCAGACAGTAATCGACGTTCATCAGCGTATCGGCTTTGGCAATTTCTTCGTATGTGTAACTTTTATTTAATGCGAAATAATTCTCTTTGGCAAAATTTAGTTTAACCGGTCTCCGGCGATCAATTTTAAACTGATAACGCCCGGAATTATCCGTCACTAAATTATCTTCAACATCCTGATCAATCATTTTAACCGAAACGCCGCTCAAGGTTGCTTTTGTTTTACAATCAGTAATGGTTCCGGAAATGGTAACATATTCTATTTTGACTTCGAAAAGTTCTAAACAACATGAAGACTCCCTGTCAGAACTGATATAACCTTTGCTGCCTTCATCGTTTGCAGCAGTGAAATAGACATCATCTTTTGATGAATTTAAGGGATAGCCCATATTTTTAGGTGCAGTCCAGTTTATCAAATCGCCCTTGGATTCAAAAAAATCAAGTCCGCCGAAACCAACACGCCCGTTACTGCTAAAAATTAACGTTTTAGTAGTGGTATTGTAGTACGGTGCTTTTTCATCCGCTTCGGTGTTTACGGTGGCACCCAGATTTACAACATTGCCTACAGAGCCATCGTTACGGATTGCAGCGTACCATAAGTCGTATTTACCAAACCCGCCAGCTCTGTCTGAAGAAAAAATCAGAAATTTACCATCTTTCGTTACAAAAGGTTGGGCAGAATTGTGATCTTTACTGTTAATCTGTAAGCCTAATGGCTGCGGGTCAGACCATTTTTCATTTACTTTTGATGCGGAGTAAATCGCATACTTTTCTTGTTCTCTCCAAGCGGTGAAGTAAGCTACGGTGCCTTCCGGATTAAAGGTAACTGCGGCAACCTCCATATCTTTCGGAAAGTTAATATCGACTTTTTTTACACCCACTTCCGCTTCATCGATGTTTTTCTTCGCCTGGTAGATGTTATTAATGAATGGGTTCGCTTTGGTGGAAACAACCGTTTCCCCTTTTACCGCCTTTACTACTTCAGGTTTTCCTGATACGGAAACCGGCCTTGATGAGGTAA
Organism: Pedobacter sp. AC464; assembly: GCF_979253075.1. Classification (NCBI taxonomy): domain Bacteria; kingdom Pseudomonadati; phylum Bacteroidota; class Sphingobacteriia; order Sphingobacteriales; family Sphingobacteriaceae; genus Pedobacter; species Pedobacter sp. AC464. The sequence continues at coordinate 732,715 of NZ_CEEDBV010000001.1, read as the reverse complement.
AATAAAATTCGCTGCCCATTTTAAAAGGTGCATAATTAGAACCTAACCCATTTAAATCGTTTGGTAATCTTTTCATTTGCACCAACCTTGGATACTTCATCTCTTTAACCGCAAACTTGCAGGAAAGAACTTCAAGCCTGGCTTGTTTTATCAACTCATCCGAACTGTTTTTCTGGATAAAATTTTCGAAAGAAGTTATGGCCTGCGGAAATTTCTTGTTTGCCCGCAGACTTTCACCATAGTAAAACATTGCCCTTTTGTATTTTGGATTGGAAAACGTGCTGGCAATCGAATAATACTTTTCAGCTTCAGAAAAATCCCGGTACAACCTGCTGGCTTCAGCCAGGTTATAGAGTGAACTCTGGTAATCTTCAATCACTTTATCATCGCTCCCCTTTTTTGTTTCATTACCATATGGCAAAACAATTTGTGAGCTATCTGAAGTTATTTTTAAAGCTTTTTTGTAGAAAGTTGAAGCTGCATAGTAATCCCTATTTTGGAAATAAGCATCAGCAACTTTTTTGTAATTAACAACATACTGTGCTTCAGCAGATATTGCTGAAATTGTAATCAGGAAGAGGATCAATTTTTTCATAATACGATTATAAACGAGGACAGAAGAAATTAGGACCGATGATACCATTACGACCGATGAGTGAAATTGATAATTCTAAACCGCCGTTACTGTTTGATGCCCGGTTAAAATTTGAGGTATTAACATCGTAGCTTAAACCAAAAACCATGTTTTTAAATTGTAAGCCAACAAAAGCAATCGCCGCATCTTTAATGCGGTAGTTTCCACCGAACAAGATGTTCGATTGGTTGTTAACCATCAACTGCGCATAGGCACCTAAAGAAACTTCATTGGTGTTTCCCTGATACATTACCAAGGCATTTGGAACTACGTCAAGTATTTCAGAGGCCCTTATTCTGGCGCCACCATGACCGGTAAACCGGATTGGTGTACGCGTGCTGTTGTCTGTGAACCGCTCAATCGGCCGGTTTAAATGTGCTGCACTTGCGCCAATAAAAACGTTAACATTCTGGTTCGGGTTTCCGTCGAAATACATTATGCCGGCGTTAATATCCGGTACAAATGAGGAGGTCGAAGAAAAGGTTTCGCCACTCAAAAGTCCGCCGTCGTAACCTGAAACAGGATTAAACTGATTGCCAAATCTTCCCTGCGACAAGTCGAAACTTCTGTTTACAAAGCCCGCCTGCAAGCCAAAACTCACCATTTGCAAACCTTCTAAACCAAATCTTAACCGGTAAGAACCTGAAACCAGCGCAGTTAAATAATTGAAATCCAACTCGCCTGCCCGCTGATTTAAAATTGTTGCACCAAAAGCGAAATTTTTCGTTGGCGCAACATCAAATGATGCGCCGCCAGTTAAAAAGGAGTTCGAAAGTGCACCCCATTGTTGTTTAAAATTAACCGAAGCTCGGTAATCACCGTCGATAACACCAGTTAAAGCCGGATTTAGCCATAACGGATATGCATAATATTGCGAAAAATGTGGGTCGGTCTGCGCTTTCAAGTTTAGTGTAAAAACACTAAGCAGAAGCATTGTAGCATATATTTTTAGAGGTGATAGAATTTTCATGGCATGTAGTTTATATCGGTAAATTATATCTGTTAATTATCTGATTAGCGTTACTGTTCCTTTTTTCATTACTCTCGTTCCATCGTTTGATTCAATTTCGATCATGTAAACATAAACGCCACTTGGTTGTGCAACGCCTTTGTATGTTCCATCCCAGCCGGTAGTTGTAGAATTTACCTGATAAATTAATTGACCCCACTGTGTGTAAATGCTCATTTTAACCGATGCGATTGTAGTACCGTAAACTAAGAATACATCATTTTTACCGTCATTATTTGGAGTAAATGCATTAGGAATGTAAATGTCGTTTCCTATCGGATTTGATGCTTTTCCTGTTACCGGGATTGAATTTGCACTGGTTTGACAACCAATCTGGCCGAGCGCTCTAACCAGGATTACAGCACCTTGATCAGGTTTTAAACCTGTAACCACATGACTTGTTGAAGCGGCACCATTTGATGGCGATTGCCAGCTTAAGCCATTATCCATAGATACCTCGTATCCTGTAGCATTAGCAACCGGATTCCACGCAAAGGTTACGCTAGCAGGTGTAGTTGTTTGCACCCTGACAACTGGCGCAGCCAAAACCGGCAGAACGGTAACCGTTGTAGCAGTTCGGGTGGCACTGCTACAACCCGCTGCACTTACGCTTTCCACGTAAAAAATAGTTGTTGTGGTAAGCGCCGGAGTTATAAAACTTGTACCCTGACCCAAAACTGTACCGCCAGAACTAACGTTGTACCACCGGTAAGTTAAACCTGCATCAGGAGAACTTACATTTAGTATTGTTGTGCTTCCTGAGCAGATAAGGCCGTTTGTGGCACTAACCAGAAGTGGTGCAACTGGCAGCGGCGAAACGGTAATTGCAACCGGCGTACGGTTAGCCGATGTACAGGTTCCGGATACCGCTTCTACATAATAGGTTACGTTGCCAGATAAAGCAGGTGTTGTAAATGTACTTCCGCTGCCTACAATGGCTCCGCCTGTGAGTGTTGTGTACCAGTTGTAGGTAACGCCTGGTTGCGTATTTGTAACGGAAAGTGTAGCGGTACTTCCGGCACAGGCACTTACTGAGTTGCTTGCAACAATTGGTACAAATGGTTGCGGATTTACGGTTACCATAACCATTGTTCTTGCCGATGAACTCACACAGCCGCCAGCACCAATTGCTTCTACATAATAACTTACAGAACCATTTAATACACCCGTTGTGAAGCTTGTACCGGTTGTTAAAAGATTTCCTCCGGAAACGGCATCGTACCATTGGTAAGTTACACCCGCCTGAGGATTCTGAATGTTCAACGTTGTTGCATTACCCGAACAAACAGTAGTTCCAGCGGCTGCGATTACCGGATTTGCAGGCGCAGCGTTTACCGTTACCGTTACTATTTTCGCAGTTGATGCTGCATTTTCACATTTATTATCGCCCCGAACGGTTACGTAATATGTAGTGTTCGTTGTTAATGCTGGGGTATTAAATACTGCACCAACAAAAGCAACATTTGTTAAAGCGGCGTCGCTGTACCAGGTAAATACTGGATTGGTTACCGTTGTTGAGCTAGCCGTTAACACTGCTGAAGAAGCAGCGCAGGCATTTGTATTTCCGGCTACGATTATATCTGTTGTGGTTGCCAGTGGATTAACATTTACAGTAACTACTTTAGCATCCGCCGCAGCGTTTTCACATTTATTTGTGCCCTTAACGGTAACATAAAAACTTGTGGTGGTTGTTACCGAAACGTTGTAAGTTGGACCAGTAAACACCGGAACAGTTAGCGATGCATCGCTATACCAGGTAAATACCGGTTGTGTTACTGTAACGCTCGATGCCATTAAGGTTGCAGAATTACCCGAACAAATGTTTAAGTTGTTCAAAGTGATGTCGGCGGCCGTAGCATAATCCTTAACAGTAACCGTTACAACCTTCGCGTCGGCCGGTGCGTTTGCACAACTATTATCGCCTTTTACAGTTACATAATAAGTTGTTGTAACAGCTAAAGCAGGTGTTGTAAATGAAGAGCCAACATACGCTACATTCGTTAAAGCAGCATCTGTGTACCAGGTAAACACCGGATTGGTAACTGTACCAGAAGATGCAGATAAAGCTGCTGTAGAATTTTTGCAGATGATATTCAACCCGGTCACGTTAATATCTGCCGCAGTTGATAGCGCATTTATATTTACCAATACGGCTTTCGCTGTGGCCGGCGAATTTTCACATCTGCCATCACCCTTTACAGTTACGTAATAAATTTTTTCGGCTGATAAAGATGGCGTTTGGAATGAAGCACCAGTGAATGCTACACTGGTTAAAGCCGCATCATTATACCAGGTAAACACAGCGTTTGGAATAGCAGAACTTGCTACCAACGTGGTCGATGAACCTGCACAAATTGTACTGGCGCCGGTAACATTGATATCTGAAGCGGTAGCAACAGGGTTAATGCTAATTAACACCACTGCTGCATTACCTGAGGTGTTCGCACAGCGATTACTTCCGCTAACAGTAACATAATAATTTGTATTGCCTGAAATTTGAGGTGTGGTAAATGCAGGACCAACAAATAACTGGTTGGTTAAAGCGGCATCGCCATACCACGTAAATACCGGATTGGTTACCGTTGTACTGCTCGCGGTTAATATTGTGGTTCCGGCTGTACACAAAGATGTATTGCCTGTAATGCTGATATCTGATGCCAAAGCATTTGGATTTACGGTAATGGTTACCGGTATTCTAACCGCATTAGAGCAACCTGAAGCCGATGACGCTTCCACATAATAAACATAAGTACCTGCCGCTAAACTTGCGCTCGTTGTAAATGTATTACTGTTGCTTACCAGTAAAGTACCTCCTGTTGCTGCATCATACCACTTATAAATTATTCCTGCAACAGGTTGTACACTTAAGGTAACAGGCGAATTTAAGCAGGTTGACGCAGGATTCGTTGTAGCGGTAACAGGAACTGCAGGAGGTGCAGAAACGGTAACGACAACTTTTACAGGCGCAGATTCGCAACCATTGTTACCTGTAGCGGTTACAAAGAAATCATAAGTTCCGGCGGCAAGTGTTGGATCCGTTAAAAACGTTACGCCATCTTTATTGGCCTGATAAACTGTTCCCTGATACCATTTGTAAGTTGTATTTGGTTTAGGGTTGTTTACCGTTAAAACAGCCGACGAACCTAAACAAGCAGTAGCGCTCGCAACACTTACTTCAGGGGCTGCAATAGAACGCTGCGCATAATTAAAGTCAATAGAATTTAGTATACCCACCAATCCGGAACTCAGCCTTAATTCTACACCATCAAACTGCTTGGCAGGAACAAAAATTAAAGTTGCTTCGCTGCCGTTATTAGCTAAATTAAGCTGAATAAGCTGGCTGTTTAATGTTACACCATCATTATTACTGGTGCTTCCGCTATAGGTTGTTAAAGTAATATTTGGAAGTACAGCTGCAGATAATAAATTACCTGGTGATGAAATTTTTATTCTTAAAGTATCTCCAACGTTTGATAAGCCGCCAGTGAAAGCTAAGCGATGATAAACTGAGGTATTCAAAATTCCGGCAGGAATAAACAGGGTCGACCCGGTGTTTAAATCGCTATCTGTAGCAGAGCCTTGATTATAGACTGCGGCTCCGATATTTACTCCATCTACTCCGGTAGCTGCTGTTACGGTAGCAATTCCGCATGGCGTAGTGCCTGGCGTTGCCGGTGTTACAACAACAGTTACCTGAACAGGTGTGCTTGTACCACATCCTGAAACGGTCGTTGTTACATAATAAGTTGTATTTGCTGCTAATACTGGTGTTAGAAATGTGTTGCCGGTATTTACCAAATTGAGCATTCCGGAATCGCTGTACCAGTTAATTGTCGCACCAACAATTGATGTTGTTGCAGTAAGAAACGCACGTGTACCTGAAACAATTGTTGCAGATGCCGGTGTAATTACAGGCGCATCAGGGATTGCCCCGATATTTACCGTAGCCGTAGCTCTGGCTGATGCTGTTCCGCAGCTGTTTACGGCCTCTACGGTATAGGTAGTGCTTGTTAATGGCGTAACGGTTAAAGTTGTCCCGTCGGCTCCAGCACTGTTACCATTTACATCGAACCACCTGTAGACTATTCCGTTAACAGGATTTTTAACCTGTAACACGATGGAACTTCCAGCACAAGCGCTCACGGTTGGAGCCAATAATTCTGGCGTGGCAGGCAATGGTTGAACGGTAACATCGACTGCTGTTTTAGCGCTTACGCAGCCTGAGGCAGAAACTATTGCTACATAAAATCTAGTATCAGCAGTTAAAACTGCGGTTGTGTAAGTAGGCCCATCTGCCAAAACATTTTGAGCTGCATCAAACCATCTGTAAGTTACACCCGCAACAGGATTTAAAACCGACAATGTTGTTGTTAAACCAGCGCAACCCGAAACGCTTGCAGAAGCTACCTTCGGTGCTAATATAGCACGCTGCATATAGTTAAGGTCTACAGAGGTTAACGCTCCCAACACCCCTGAATTTAAACTTAATCTTGCGCCGTCGAATTGACTGGTAGGAATCAGGGTAATCAGGGCCTGAGTGTTATCGTTCAAAAGCCTAACGTTAAGTAGCCCGCTATTTAAAAGTACAGCATCATTATTCGAATTTGCACCGTTGTAAGTGGTAATCGAAATATTATTTAACACGCCTACTGAAGCCAGGCTTTGTGGGAATGAAACTAATACCTTCAATGTATCCCCAACGTTAGACAAACTTCCAAAATATAAGTTTTGATAAACGGTTGCGCCAATCGCACCTACCGGCATAACGAGTGAGGATGCAGTTTGCGCATCGTTATCAATTGCTAAACCAGCATTGAAAACACCGGCAAGCAAAGCCACTCCCGAAACGCCGTTGGTTTGAGTTGCGGCAGCTTCACAAGGTATTATAGTTGGCGTACCAGTACCATTTATGGTTATTGTAACCTGTACTCTGCTAGAAGATGCACAGCCAGATACCGAAACAGATTCGACATAGTAGCTGGTGGTTGTTGTTATTGGAGGCGTTACAAAAGTTGAACCCGAGAAAACTGGTGTTGTGGATGATTGTGAATCGTACCAGTTAAAGGTAACGCCGCTTTCATTTGAACTTGCGGTTAACGTTGCGGTTTGACCAGCGTTTACGTTCAATGATGAAGCTGTTACTGTCGGAATTGCCGGTCTTGGAGTTACTGTTACTGCTGCAGGAACTCTGCTTGGACTAACGCAACTTCCGTTGGCAGCTTCGAGAAAATAAGTTATATCAGCATTCAAAGCTGGCGTTACAAAAGTACTTCCGGTAAAGAGTAAAGTACCACCCGTAGCCGCCGAATACCATCTGTATGTTTGTGCAGGGTCTGGATTGCTTACAGATAAAGTTGCTGATGAGCCGATGCAGGCATTCGCAATCGGTGCTAATACAGGTAAAGCCACGGCCGGTGTTACCGTTACAACAACCGGTAATCGGGTTGTATTTACACAATTTCCGTTTGTAACTTCAATATAATAGGTAGTTGTCGCATTTAGGGTTGGCGTTGTAAACGTTCCGCCGGATGCAAGCAGATTTCCGCCGGTTGGCGCATCAAACCAGCTTAAAGATGTGCCTCCATTTGCTGTTGCTGAAAGTGTTGCTGTAGTTCCTGAACAAATTGTTTGAGAACCACTTGTAAGCGTTGGATTTGGATAAATAACAGTTGCTCCATAAATATCAAGGCTGCTAACCGCTGAAACCAAACCACCGAAACGCACTTCCACCCTGTCGTAAGCGCCACCAGCTGCAAGTGTAGCAGTAAATCTGCTTCCACCTAAAAGCGCTAGTTTAAGTGTTGATGAATTTAACTGGTTGCTGGAAACAATTGTCTGCCCGTTCATAACATTTACGGTTACATTGCTCAAGAGTGATAAATCCAGCAATCCGGTTGGCAAACCCAGATCTAATCGGATACTGTCCGTTGCTACCCCTGCTGAAGGAAATATCAGTTGTTGATATCCTGTTGAGGATACGCCAACTGCCAGACTAATTCTTGTAAAATTATTTGGATTTACATCGGTAGAATTTCCGGCACCACTAATACTGCATAACAGGCAAATACCAGTGATTCCTGTATTTTGATTGTTCGCAGTGTTACAAGCGGTATTTCCGCCTCCGCTGATAACGGTAACGGTTACCGGAACCCTCGCTTCACTTACACAACCATTTGCATTTGTGGTTTCAACATAATAGGTGGTTGTGGCTGTTAATGCAGGCGTGGTAAAGTTAGAGCCTGTGGCCAATGGGGCTCCTCCTGTGGCTGCAGCGTACCATTTTATCGAGTTACCGGCATCGGCTGTTGCCGACAATACCGTACTCTGACCCGAATTTACAACCTGGTTATTGGTGGTTACAACCGCTGGATTTGCCGGTGGGTTAACCGTAACGTTAACCGCTGTTCTGGTGCTGACTGCAGTTCCTGAAATTGCTTCAACATAAAGAGTAGTTGAAGAATTAATGGCTGGTGTAACAAAAACACCCGAATTGTTTGTTACAAGTGGTGTGCTACCTGTTGCACCATACCAATTATAAGTAACACCAGTTTGCAGATTGCCAACTGTCAAAGTAGCCGAACTTCCTGCGCAAACAGCTACACTGGCTACAACAGGCTGGTTTACATTGATCACAATTGTGTAATCTGTATTAACCTTATTGTTATTGGCGTCTGTTCCGCTTAAAGAAACCACATAGGTTCCTCCTAGTGTCGGCGTGCCCGTAATTTCCCTGGTAACGGTATTAAAACTTAATCCCGGAGGCAGGTTACTTGCAATGTAGGTATATGGTGGAGTACCGCCGGTTACTGGTGGCAAAGTCTGCGTTGAATAAGCGGTTCCAACAACACCGCTTGGTAAGGTTGCTGTCGGCAGCGATAGAACGCCCGAGACGCTCAACGGATAAGTGTTAGAGGCCGTTCTTCCCTGACTATCTGTGGCAGTTACAGAAATGGTATAATTTCCCGCCTGAGTTGGTGTTCCAATTATTTCTCTTGTGGTGGCATTAAATGTTAGTCCGGGAGGAATTCCGGTTGCCTGGTAAGTATAAGGCCCAACCCCACCTGTTGCCGATGGAATGGTTTGAGCTGGATAGGCAGTTCCGGCTGTGCCACTGGCAAGGGTTGCGGCTGGTAATAAAAACGGATCAATTACAGCAATACTATAATTTGTACTTACAGTTTTGCCGTCAGCATCTGTAGCGGTCACCGGGAAGGTAAAAGTTCCGGAAGAAGTTGGCGTTCCTGTAATCTCTCTTGTTGCTGGGTTAAAACCTAGTCCCGGAGGCAGATTAACAGATGTGTAAGTATAAGGACCCGTACCACCTGTTGCACCTGGAATAATTTGTGGTGTATAAACCTGACCTGTTGCACCATTTGCCAGCGTGGCAGGAGGTAGTAATAATGGATCAGTAATTTTCACAGAATAAAGTGTTGTTACGCTACTCCCGTTCGCGTCTGTTACCGTTACCGGGATATCATAATTACCAGCTTGTGTTGGTGTTCCGGTAATTTCCCGGGTTGCAGGATTAAAAGTTAAACCTGGAGGCAGATTAACCGCTGTATACGCATAAGGACCTGTGCCGCCGGTTGCAGAAGGGATTGTTTGCGCAGGATACGAAGTACCTGTTACGCCAGCAGGTAAAGGTGCAGTTGTGAGCGCAAGTGCGTCAGTAACTGTGAGCGTATAATTAGAAATCGCTGTGCAGCCTTTGGCATCGGTAGCGGTTACCGAAAAGGTATAATTACCGCTAAGTGATGGCGTTCCGGAAATTGCGCCTGCAGAAGAAAGGCTTAAGCCAGAAGGCAACGTGCTACCGCTGCTTAAGGCATAAGTAAAAGCAGGTGTTCCGCCGGTGGCTGCATCAATTTGTTTCGTATACGAAGAGCCAACAGCAGCATTGGAAAGTGTTGTTGTGTTAAAGGTAATCGCCGGGTTTACGGTAACATTAACCGGAACCCTTACCGACTCTTCTGTGCAACCCAAACGCCTGGCAGCTACATAATAAACCTTATTGGCTGATAGTGCTGGCGTGGTGAATGTACCATTATAAGCGGTTGTGGCTAAAGCAGTTCCTCCTTCAATTACATCATACCAGCGCAACTCGTTTGTGTTTGGAGTTGTAGCAGCTAAAGTTGCAGGAGCGTTAAAACATGTTGCCACATTATTGCTAGCAGGTAAAACGAATGTTGGTCTGCCTGCCGACTTCGTTAGTCCGTAAATCCGGATTGTTTGCGTTAAATTTGCATTTAGCAGAGATGACAGTGTCACACTTACCCTGTCAAAAGGAACGCCTGGCGAAAATGGCACGGTAACTGGCTGGCCGTTGGTTAACAGTGCAAGCAAATCAACATTTAGAAGTGCCGAGGCGGAAGCTGAGTATACCGAATTGCTGCCGCTATATGCTGTAACGGTAATCCTGTTTAACACCCCTGCAGTTAACAACGCAGAAGAAGTACTAAATCTCAAATTGAAATCGTCGCCTGCATTTGATCGTGTACTAAAATAAAAATTCTGGGTAATTGAACCGGCCACACCCAGTGCACCTAAGCTTAATTCCGAATAATTTGTGGCGCTTGCATCTATGGCGTAACTTGGATTGGTTACACCGGCTTTACCTAAACCTAAAGCATCTACAGTTAAGCCGTTACCTTCAAAATCGGTCGCAAATGCAGGCGAACAGGCATCGACGCCAGATGTGTAAAAAGCATTAAAAACTTTTGTATTGTTTAATGTACCTAATAATAAAGCGCTTGTTGCATCACGAACGTAAACCCTGTCGTAAGCTTGTGACGGCCTTAACGCAAAGTAGAAAAAGCCCTGCCCGTCTCTAATCAACCGTAAGTTTGGCGATGTAAAAGACCCGGTACTTGAACCGCTAAGAACAGTTGTTCCGCCAGCATTTCTTGCCCCCGCTTCGATGGAGTGGTTACCCAAAGCAACACCTCCTACCACGCCAGAAAGCAGACCACCCAGGTTACCGCCAAGTAACTGGTTTAGCAAAGTTGGATCGGCATCGATCCTAATAAATGATGTTGTGCCCGCAGGAAGCGTATTTGGAAACTTCAATTCAATCTCGCCCACATAAGCGCCTATTCCGAGTGCTAAACCTCCCGAAGATTTTACCGTTGCAAAAGTGGTTTCATCAGCCGTTGTTGCGTTTATAGCATTATCGACTGTGGGTGTATCAAAACATCCGAAGGCATTAAGTAAGCCACAGCCCGTTAAAGAAGATTGGCCGTTGGCGCTAACTTTACTTACCGTATTTGCATAAATTTTTGTTTGGGCATACGATTCAGTGTTTGTAAGCGTTAGTAATGAGATGATTGCAACTAGTTGGATAATGCAAAATTTCCCGAAACGGGATTGAAGGGTAGCGAATTTCATCATATCAAGCGTTATTAGGTTTGATTCTTCGAATCTCAATAGCACATCCCTCTAAAGGGTGGTTTGGCATTCGTTGTCAAATCTACGTTAGCATATTGCAATAGGATTTATCCATTGTTGTTCATTGTTTTTCAGAATTTTTCATTCATTTTGTTCATAGGAACTTTGTTACGTAAATGATTTCTGCTAATGCATAATTTTGGTGACATTAGCTTTTTATCCTCTAAAATGAATACAAACGAATTGCTCTCCCAGCTCAGGAAATTCGTTCTTATAAAATCGGGTTTGAGAAATATAGACCCGGGACATTGTAAGACGATATCTGAACTCGTATTTAAGGAAACAAAAAACTACGTTAGCGAAACCACCGTTAAACGCTTCTTTGGTTTTGCCCAAACTTTGCATAAATTTTCCCTCTTTACTTTAAACAGTCTTGCCCAGTATATCGGCTACACCGATTGGGATTCATTTTGTAAAGACAAGAAAAATCAAATCGAAGATGTAAATGATGTCTGGTCTGACCTCAAGATAAGATGTCAGGCGGTTACGGATATATCGCTTATCGCGAAAAAAAATAATTCGGGCGTCCCCTTCATCGCCACAGCGAACAGAAGTTTTTTATACGCTGATTTCGACTACTTTTTAAATAAACCTTACCAGTTTACAACTATTAATGCGCAACCTGGTCAGGGGAAATCGATTTTTATAGCGCATTTGGTAGAGCATTTTTTCTATAGTGAACACGCCATTTACAAAAACGACATCGTTCTGTTAATTAATTCAGGAACGATAAATGAAATTATTCAGAACGATTTATCGTTAAAGGAATGGTTTCTAAAAGAGTTTAAATTTGCTGGTATATCAGAACTTATTGCCTATTTCAAAAGAAACCCGAGAGAACGAAAGGGTCGCTTTGTTTTAATTATTGATGGAACAGACCACTTCTTATCAAAAAATAAATATTTTGAAGTTTTCACTGATTTTCTATTCAGTGTTGCGGAATGCGATTTCCTGAAGATTGTTATTGGGTTGAGGGTAAATACTTGGATTAATATGCAACCAGCCATTACGGGCTCTGCATTTTTAACCAAATCGTGGTACAAAGGTTTGTTTTTCGATGATGAAAATGGCACAAATGTACCGCTGTTAAACCAAGAGGAGATTTTCTATACGCTCAGCCACATAGAAGGAAGAAAAATCGATGAGGGGGATTTACATCCGGGGCTTATTAAGCAATTTTCAACTCCATTCTGGCTGCAGGTTTATTTTAAATTAAAACAGGAGCATACCACCATAAGGCTTGATAATTACCTGTTATGCCTCGAACTGATAAACTATTTTTTGGAGAAGAAAATATTTTTGTCAAAAAACAGTACTGAGAAAATTTTCATCCTGAAGCAAGTCAGCAATTCCATTTCTAAAGGGAATGTTTGTCACCGCGTTGCCAAAGAGAAACTCTTAAATTACATTTCAAGCTATCCGGAAGCTTATCAGGAGTTGATTTATGACGGGATTCTTATCGAAGAAAAAAGATTAACAACATCGATTCCAACGGAAATAATCAAGTTTTTAAACGATGATTTATACACCTATTTTCTGTTCATGGAGCTTACCGAAAAAGTAAACTTTAAGCCAGACAAGGCTTTTTTTGAAGAAATTTTGAGTGTTTACGAATTGGAGCCGGAGCTAAGGGCACTTATGCTAAACTGGAGCATCCGTTTCTGTCTGAACAGAAATGAAATTCAGGCGCTTAAACATATTTTTAGGCTACCATTCAGTAATGATGAAAAAAACAATGCGTTTGATTTTATTTGCGATGTGGCGCTGTTTGAGCTGGAGAAGGGAGACGGAAATTTTAACGCCCAGACTATTGATATACATTTCATAGATATTTTAGTTTTAGGAAAGCTTGTTAGTAAAAACTACAAGGAAACGATAAAAAGAATTTCTGAGAAAGTTTTTAAAGAAGAAATTCAAATTTTGCTGAACGTTATTGAATGCAGCGTTTGTGTGATAGATATGGACAGAAATGCCCTAACTAAGAACATGAACGTTTTAAAAAGACACAGCAAAACCATGCAGGATATGTTTCCAATAAATCCTTATGACTTAATTCTGTATTTATCTAACGTACTGAACAATAAGCTTAACAAGAGCAAAACACTTGATGCAAAGATTTTACACCTGTGTGAAGAAATATATAACAGTGAGCCTAGAAGAAATGAGGAAATTACAAGTGTAGAAATTATAACTTATAGATTGGTTGTTTTAGTACTATTTACCAATAGAAGTTATGAAGAGTGCGGGCGGTTTTTACAAGCGATTATAACCAAATATCCAAAAATTTTTTACTTGCGATCGTCTATATTCTCGTCGTTTCTGTTGATATTTTCTGTTCAAATCTGCATCAAACTGAATCAGCACAAACAGGCGCAGCGTTTAATAAAATACCTCGATAAACTCATTAATGAAAGCAATACCTATTACACGCCATATATAAAATCTGCATACCATATTGCAAAAGCAAACTTTCTTAACCAAACCAAAAATTATGAAGGTGCCTTAACAGAAATAGATAAAGGACTGAATATTACAAATACTAACGAGCTTTATGTTTCTGAAATTGCCCTTCGCTTAGTTAAAATAGATGCGCTTAAGCGCTCCAATAAAACCGAGAGTATTAATCAAAACATTAAAGATCTACTCAACTTTTTACAGGCTCGCAATTTAAATATGCCCGATTTTTCAAACGTAAACAGCAGCGACTTTGATCACACTTTCAGTATTCTTAAATCTTACAAACAAACCTGAGTTTAGTTACATTTGATTTATAATGAGCTGTATTCCAACTGCAACCAGGCCTGCATTTCCCAACTCTATATCAAAACTTACGGTTGCTCCTTTTATACTCTGCAACATATTTCTTTCAAATTCAAAAGGAATTTCCTGATCATTCTCATCAGTAATAATCCCTCTTCCATCATTTTCTATCGATGTGATAGTACCTTTCCTAAGCATACAACAAAAGCTAAATTGTAATTTGGCGCAATAATAAAAATAATTGTAATATTAATTTGTATACGCTATAATACAACTCACAACTTTTTTGATTAAAGGATCAGGTGAATTATTTGGCAATAATACAAACAAAGCCCTTTGCTTTTCAGCTGAAGGGCTACTTAAAACTTAATCAATCCTTCAAAATTACGAACTGACTAAATTCTTACAGCATAATAACGGATTGTTATACAGATAGTTTTATTTTTTTTAAAAAACTTTTATAGGGATTTTTTTTCGAATTATTAAACCTTAAATGGTTTTATAGGTTTTTTAAGTACATCTAGTAAACAAAAACATGAAAGAAGAAAATAAAATTAGCAGACGCAAGGCAATAGGAAGCCTTGGTCTTGGCTTGGCTGCTGTGGCCGCTACCCCGGTTTTTGATGCCTCGGCCAGAACCGGAGCATTTTCTGTTGCTGCAGATGGCTTGGTGGATCCGACAACAAAATATCCAAGGCCGCCATTTCAACACGTTAACGCACCCTGGCCTGCGCTTACCAGCGAGATGAACCCAAAACCAGATCATGGCGAAACCACTTACAAAGGCTCTGGTCGGTTGGCAGGCAGAAAAGCCCTGATTACGGGAGGAGATTCGGGTATGGGACGGGCTGCAGCAATTGCGTATGCCCGTGAAGGTGCAGATGTTGCGATAAATTACCTGCCAAGAGAAGAGCCCGATGCCAGAGAAGTTGTTGAATTAATTAAAAAAGCCGGCAGAAAAGCGGTTGCTATTCCCGGCGATATACGTGACGAATCTTTCTGCAAAAGACTGGTGGATGAAGCTGCAAAGAGTTTAGGCGGACTTGATATTCTGGTAAGCAACGCAGCCAGACAGCAAACGCACGATTCGATTATGGATATTACAAGTGAGCAGTTCGACTGGACAATTAAAACAAATATTTATGCACCATTCTGGATTATAAAGGCAGCACTTCCCTACTTAAAACCCGGGTCGTCTATCATTGGCACTACGTCTGTTCAGGCAACAGATCCATCTGGCAATTTATATGATTACGCCCAAACCAAGGCCGCAACAACTAACTACGTTAAATCGCTGGCGAAACAACTGGGACCAAAAGGAATACGGGTGAATGGTGTAGCGCCAGGTCCTATCTGGACGCCATTACAAATGGGAGGCGGCTCAACGCCAGAAAAGTTAAAAGAGTTTGGTAAAGAAACACCGCTAGGCAGACCAGGGCAGCCTGCAGAGTTGGCCTCTATTTATGTGCAACTCGCTGCAAATGATGCAAGTTTTTCTACCGGACAAATATATGGTGCTGCTGGTGGCAGTGGCCAGCCTTAGCATTAACGTGCCGCTTAAAGCGGCACGTTAACTATTTTACGGCAACAAGGTATTCTGGGTCCTCCATAATATTAACATCAATAACGGCTTCTGCATTTTTTAAAAGCAGCCTACAATCATTGCTCAGGTGCTTTAAATGCAACGTTTTTCCAACGCTAGCATATCGTTCTGTGAGTTTATTTAACGCGTCAATTCCGCTCATATCAGCAACCCTGCTTTCCTTAAAATCAATAACCACCTCGTCAGGGTCTTTGGCGATGTCGAACTTTTCATTAAATGCAGTTACGGATGCAAAAAATAGCGGACCGTAGATTTCATAGTGTTTTACGCCTGCATCATTCAGGTATTTCCGGGCCCTAATTCGCTTTGCGCTTTCCCATGCAAAAACTAAAGCTGAGATAATTACACCAATTAGAACTGCCAGTGCAAGGTTATGCAGAAAAATTGTGATGGCGGCAACGATGATGCCAGTGAAGATATCTTGTTTAGGCATTTTATTTATAATTCTAAAGCTAACCCATTCAAAAGTACCAATCGCAACCATTATCATTACGCCGGTAAGTGCCGCCATGGGTACACGCTCGATTATTGGCGCCCCAAAAAGTATAATCAACAAAATTGTCAACGAAGCTATAATACCTGATAATCTCGCTCTTGCGCCCGCCGATAAATTGACAAGTGTCTGGGCAATCATGGGGCAACCTCCCATCCCAAAGAAAAACCCGTTAACAATATTTGCAGTACCCTGAGCAACGCATTCTCTGTTGCCATTCCCTTTTGTAGCGGTTATTTCATCAACAAGATTAAGCGTAAGCAGCCCTTCAGTTAAACCTACGCCCGCCATAATAATTGCGTAAGGAAAAATTATTTTAAGCGTATCAAAATCGAAAGGAATTTTCGGAATGTGAAATGGAGGAAACCCACCGCTAACAGAGGCGATATCTTTAACAGTTTTGGTATCTACGTTAAAGAAAAAGACGATAAGGAAAACAACAATAATTGCGACTAATGATGGTGGAACTGCCTTCGTGATTTTTGGCAGCAAGACAACAATTGCGATGGTTAACAAAACCAAACCGAGCATGATAAACAATGCCGGACCCGCAAGCCAGCTAACCTGACCGTTTACAACGGTTTTAAACTGTTGCAGCTGCGCCATAAAAATGATAACAGCAAGTCCGTTAACGAAACCATACATAACCGGTTGTGGAACAAGCCTGATAAATTTTCCTAGCTTGAACAGCCCAATTATGATTTGTATTGCCCCAGCTAAAATAACTGCAGCAAACACATAATCAAGTCCGTGAGATTTCATCAAAGCAATTAACACAATAACAGTGGCTCCTGCCCCGCCGGAAATGAGACCTGGCCGCCCCCCAAAAATGGATGTGATGAGGCCCATTATGAACGCCGCATACAAACCAACAAGTGGCGGAAAACCAGCCAGAATTGCAAAGGACAAAGATTCCGGCATCATCGTCATTGCCACCGTTAAACCCGCGAGGATTTCATTTTTGTAATTAACTTTTTGTTTAAAATCAAACAAATTAAGGTACGATTTCATAGAAGCTACAAAGATAAGCCAATTAACCAATGGATTTTAACATCACAAAACTTTTTAAACATATGAAGGTTATAATCTTAGAACATCTTAAGGATATGAAAAACTCAACTTTCTTCGCTGCAGGCATTGCATTAATTCTTTCGGCAGGGCAAACGCAGGCCAAAAATCGCGTTGAATATTCACCGGTTAAAATTATTTACAAGCAGGATAGTGTGAATACTATTTCTACTGCATACGCCATAAACATTAAAGAAATGGAGGCAGCAGGCCTGGCGCTAAATTCGGGTACAAATAAAACTAAAACGCTGGCTAAAAAACTTGCCGATTACTTTACAAAAAGTAATACTGAATTGAGGGCGCTGGCAAAAAGAAAAAATGTTGCCTTACCCATGAGCAAGCCTTTAGGTGGCATGCGCCCTGATGGCCGGATAGATTCGGCGCCTGAAAATATGCGGGATACAAGCCGGAATCAATCTGGAACCGGCGAAGCTGGCAATAATGGAACAAGAAGTCCAAAAAACTTGCCAGCTACTCCAGCTGCAACATCGGGCCTAGCTTCCCTTTCAGGTTCTAAATTCGACAGCGCATATTTAGCTAATTTGAAGGAAAGCTTAGCGCAATTAAATTCGATTTACCAAAAAGAAGCACAATCTAGCGACCCGGAGCTTAAAATGTTCGCGAAAAATCAACTGGAACAGCTTAAAAAGTTTTCCGCCAATTAGTTTTATTGAAAAATTTCAGCAAGTAATTTGTTGGAACGAAGCTTTGCGTCATGATCATAAATATGCGATGTGGTCATGATTTCATTTACGCCAAATTTTGAAATGAAGCGCTCCAAATCGGCCTTAATTGTACTTTGGCTTCCAATGAATGAATAATACAACATTTGCTCAACGGCTTCTTTTTCTAATTGATCCCAATACGCGTTGATATTTTCAACGGGCGGCTTAAGCAGTTCCCGCCTGCCGGTAATTACGCCTAGAAACATTCTTTTTACCGAACTAGACAAAACCTCCGCTTCCGCATCAGTATCGGCGGCTACAACATTTACGCAGGCCATAACGTAAGGCTCCTGCAAAAATGGAGAGGGTTTGAAATTATTCCGGTAAATTGTAATTGCCTGCTCAAAATATGCGGGAGCGAAATGACTTGCGAAGGCATAAGGTAAGCCTTTCTCGGCTGCTAACCTTGCACTATCTGTACTCGATCCTAAAATCCATATAGGCACCTCAAGACCTTCACCTGGCATTGCCCGAACGTTTGATGTGCGGTTATCTCCGGAAAATAATTGTTGGAGTTTTTCTACATCACGTGGAAAGCTATGCGCAGCATTAAAATTTTCGCCCCGGATGGCTAAAGCCGTAACCTGATCCGTTCCCGGAGCCCGACCAAGGCCTAAATCAATTCGGTTTGGATAAAGTGACGCAAGTGTTCCGAATTGTTCTGCAACAATTAACGGCGCATGGTTCGGCAACATTATTCCTCCAGAACCCACGCGAATGGTCTTCGTACCACCGGCAATAAAACCTATCAAAACCGCCGGTGCAGAACTTGCAACTCCAGCCATGTTATGATGCTCGGCAAACCAATATCTTTTGTAGCCCAAAGTTTCTGACTGCTGTGCAATTTCTAAACTCATTTTAAAGGTATCTGCAGCAGTATGGCCGTCTAAAACAGTGGCAAGATCGAGAACTGAATAAGGTATATTTTTTAAGGTATTTTCTAACATATTGGGAATAATAAAGGACAAAAATATTGTTTATATATCCATTCAAAGGTTATCGTAAAACAAATGACGGTATGGAAACAGTTCGTACTTAGTTTGATTAATTAGCAAACATCAGGCAGAAAAAATCTGTTAAAGGAGGTATGAAGTTACTTTTGAGTTTTTTGCTTTTCATTGTGGGTTCAAACGCCTTCGGCCAGTTTACGGATTCTACCAATTACCACATCGTGCTGTCATCATCGGGTTCGGTAAACCGAACAAATAACGAGAACGCATACCTTCTAAATAACAATCTGAATTTTGCTCTGAAGAAGAAAAGTATCGTTTTAAACAGCAGCAGCACATGGCTTTACGGTAAGCAAAACAGTGCATTAAGCAACAACGATTTCTCAACAACGATGAACTTTAACCTGTACAAAACCTTCCCGCATTTTTACTACTGGGGTTTGGCTAATTACAACACCAGTTATTCCCTGCAGATTAAAAACCAATTACTTGCCGGTGTTGGCATCGCTTACAACTTTATCGATAAACCGAATGCGTACATCAATTTAAGTAATGGAATTTTGTTTGATAAAAGCAGTTTGGTTGAACTGGAAAATTATACAACACTTCGAAATTCGCTAAGGTTGCAATATCATTTTTTAATTAAAGATATCATCACAATAGATGGAAGCCACTTTTTGCAAAATTCTTATGCCAGAAAAGGCGATTACATTATTCGTTCTGCAACAACCTTAGGCCTTAGAATCAGAAAGTGGATTAGTTTAACAACAGCCTTAAATTACAACAAGTTAAACATTACCGGGCGGGAAAACTTAAATTTAACTTACGGTTTAAGTGTAGATAAATATTTTTAACCAAAACAAACATAGCGCTCTATAAAAGTTTTTCGGTTAATCATTTCCAGATACGGATAATCGCCGGAAAGTTGCTTTCTCACCCGCATGCGGTATAAAAAATGCCCTCCCAAATCAACAATTATTGGCGCTGTTGCGGAAAACCATACAGCGTGAGGCTGTTTCCAACAAAAATGATAAAAATTTGAGGTAATGCTTACACCCTTTATTTCTGGATGGTAGAAATTTAAAACCTTCGGTACTTCAACCGCCCTTAAAACATCAGCCTTCCTAACCATAGAAAGGTGGTCGCTTTTTCTGAATTCGTAGTCTTTTAATTTTGGATCATCCGGGTGAGGCAGGTTCTTTAAAATCTTAAAGCCTTTGAATTTTTTTCCATTCAGTATCCAAATCATCTTTGGATAAAAAGCTTCCCTGCTCTTCATCTCAGCAACGCTTATTGGCGAGTTCTGGAACTCTATTGCGGTGCCGCAAGGTGTATACACATCTGCACGATGTAACTCGCCTGTGGTTTGGCAACAAAAACTTTTTTCCCTGTACTCCAGCGGAAAAGCTTTCTTCCAGTTTCTATGCCATACACTTTCTTTATGATATTTCTCCGGAACCCAAAGCGGTGGCAGACTTAACGCAGCATCATCCGGAAATTCTGTAATAAGATTTTCTTCACTCCTATTCATTTCCCTTAAAAATGTTCACCACATTGGTTTTCCATTTTATATAGCCAAGATTACCACAGGTGTAGGCTACAAAATTTTCAACTTCCTCCGGCACATCATTTACCACGCGAAAACGAATCGTATATTTTGGATTGTAACTTATATAAATTACCAGATCATCTTTCGGTTGCCCAACAGAAAGCATAGCCTGCAAATGAATATCCTGCAGTTCGGCAGCGGCTTGCTTAAGTCGTTCATTCATTATTTTGGAAAGCGAAATATCCGGTACAAAATCAGTTTCTGTAATGGCAAGTACGGTAACCGTCATATATAATCTTCAATTAATCTTCTTGGAACAATAGCATCAACAAATAAACTACTGTTACAACGGCAAAAATATACTAATATTTTTAGCAAGCAAATATTTAGGATATAAATTTACCCTCGGTGCGGTAACTTACTGTTGATTAATGAAATAAAATTGCACCTAAAAAGGATTGAAATTTATATATTCAGAGCGGAAACATTAATGTATAGCATTGTCGACTTTATTCTCTGAATTTGATTTTAAGATTTATCCGCTAAGCGAGCACGCAGTTACGCTTACTTTCGGGAGCGAAATTGCCGAACCAACAGCTGCTAAAATCGCCCGCTTCAATTTGCTGCTCGAAGCTAATCCTTTTCCAGGTTTTAAGGGATGTGTTGCGGGTTATACCACGTTAAGTATTTTTTACAATCTATTAGAGGTAAGTAGTAGTAGTGAGCTATTTGGCGCCAACGGCTTTGAAAAGGTATCGCACTATTTAAAGTCGCTGAGCGATAATAGTAAGTTGGATGGCCGGAATTTTACTCCAAAACGCATTGTACTACCTGTTTGCTACGTTGCCGGTTATGGTTTGGATTTAGATGAGGTTGCAAGGAATGCTAAATTATCTGTTGATGAAGTTATCGACCTCCATACCCGTCAAATTTATAAGGTATACATGATTGGCTTTGTACCTGGCTTTGCTTATCTGGGTGGAATGGATGAACGACTGGCAACCGCCAGAAAATTAGTCCCCAGAGCAAAAGTTGCAGCAGGAAGTGTCGGAATTGCTGGAAAACAAACTGGAATTTACCCCTTGGAAACGCCGGGTGGCTGGCAAATCATCGGACAAACGCCATTGAAAATGTTCGATTCAGGCCGTTCACAGCCTTCGCTTTTAAAAGCAGGCGACGAGGTGCAATTTAAATCGGTTAACTTCGAAGAATTTAAAGCGCTGGAGAAATGATGACGATAAGCATTTTAAAACCAGGCATATTAACCACGGTTCAAGATGGCGGACGGAAAAATTACCTTGCCCAGGCTGTACCTATCTCCGGCGCAATGGATAATTTATCTGCCCGGATTGCAAATATTGCTTTAGGGAACGAGGAGGATTCTGCAACAATCGAATTTACTTATGCCGCGGCAGCGTTTAAAGCAGAAACGGATCTTGTAATTGCCTACGCCGGAGATGGTGCAATGCTGGTAGCTGATAGCGTACAAATACCGTCAGAACGACCGGTTTTTATCCCAGCCGGCACCATAATTAAGTTGATAAACAATCCCGAAGGCGCAACAACATACCTAGCAATAGCCGGAGGATTTGAAGTGCCAGATGTGCTTGAGAGCAAAAGCACCTACTTACTTGGTGGTTTCGGGGGCTTGGAAGGTAGATGTTTAAAAATTGGCGACAGGCTATCGGGAGGCGAAAATCTCAGTTCCTTATCGCAAAAAATAATAGCAAGTATTAAAGGACCTAAAATTTCCTGGCCTGCGTGGTTCATTCCCCGCTCCTCTCTTTTACCTTCCGATAAAAAAGCGATAAGGGTTTTTCCTGCCGGGGAATTTACCTGGTTTACCCCTGATTCTATTATAAACTTTCTTTCTAAAGATTTTTTCGTCGGTATAAATAGCAACAGAATGGGAATTCAAATTTCGGGCGATAAAATATCAAAGCGTAAACAAGATGAATTGTTAAGTACAGCGGTTTGTCCGGGCACAATTCAGGTTACCGGAAATGGCGAAATGATCTTGTTGATGGCCGATTGCCAGACAACTGGTGGCTATCCAAGAATTGGACAAGTTGCCGCAGTTGACCTATCGCTTTGCGCTCAGTTAAAACCAAACGACAACATCCGTTTTACCGAAATTAGTTTTGATGAAGCAGAAATGCTGTATATTCAGCAGGAAAAAATATTACAAAAAATTAAACTCGCGGTTAAAAACAAATTCTTAAGCTAAACTATTTTTGATGCAGAGTATTGACCTAAATTGTGACATGGGCGAAGCGTTTGGCAATTATTTTATGCCTAACGATGAGATTTTAATGGATTACGTTTCCTCGGCTAACATTGCTTGCGGTTTCCATGCAGGCGACCCGCAAGTGATGCAGCGAACGGTAAATCTGGCCATAAAAAAAGGGGTTGCGATCGGCGCACATCCAGGCTTACCGGATTTGCAGGGTTTTGGCAGACGGGCTATGAAAATTAGCGCAACTGAAGCTTATCAAATTACGCTGTACCAAATTGGTGCGCTCCACGGATTTGTTAAAGCTGCCGGCGGAAAACTCAATCACGTAAAGCCGCATGGCGCATTATACAACATGGCGGCCACTGATACTGGTTTGGCAAAAGCAATTGCCCAGGCCGTTTTTGATTTCGACGCGGGTTTGATTTTCTACGGCCTTGCAGGTAGCGAAATGATAAAAGCCGCCGAAGCAATTGGCTTGCCTTCGGCATCGGAAGTTTTCGCAGACCGCACCTACCAACCCAACGGACAACTTACGGCTAGAAGTGAAGAGAACGCAATCATTGCGGATAAACACGTGGCTTTGAGCCAGGTTTTGATGATGGTGAAAGACCAATGTGTTGTCGCGACAGATAACCAGAAAATAGCTTTAAAAGCAGAAACGCTTTGCCTCCACGGCGACGGGCAGCATGCAGTAGAGTTTGCAAAACTAATCTCTGAACAATTAAAGGCTGCCGGTATTATTATTCAGTCGCATAAAAAATGAAAAGAAAATACAACTGGAGTGTTTTAATTGGTGCGGCTTTTTTAATGGCTTCATCAGCCATCGGGCCTGGTTTTTTAACGCAAACTGCCGTTTTTACGGAACAGCTGGGTGCCAGCTTTGCGTTTGTTATTTTGTTATCTATTGTGCTCGATGCCATTGCCCAGTTGAACATTTGGCGTATAATTGCGGTGGCCGATAAACCCGCCCAGGATATTGCGAACAAAGTTTTTCCGGGATTGGGCTACTTTCTTTCCTTTCTTGTTTTTTTGGGCGGCCTTGCGTTCAATATTGGGAATATTGCCGGCGCTGGCTTAGGTTTAAATGTACTGTTTGGCATAAGTGTTGGCCAGGGTGCCGTAATTAGTGCGATTATTGCTATCGGCATATTTATATACAAAGAAGCGGGCAAAGCGATGGATGCATTTGCTAAAACCATGGGCATCCTGAAAATCTTTCTTGCCTTATTTATCGCCTGGGTCAGCAATCCTCCGCTTGCAGAAGCCGCAATTCGCTCCGTAAATCCAACACAATTCAGTTTTACAGCTGTACTCACAATTGTTGGCGGTACCGTTGGTGGTTACATTACCTTTTCGGGTGCTCACCGTTTACTGGATGCCCGTCAAACTGGTATCGAAAATCTGTCTGCGGTAAACAAAGGTGCCTTAAGTGCAATTGGTTTGGCTTCGGTAATGCGATTGCTCCTTTTTATTGCAGCGCTTGGTGTGGTGAGCACTGGTGCACATTTAGACCCCGCAAATCCCGCAGCATCGGTTTTTAAACTGGCGAGCGGCCAGTTTGGTTATAAAGTGTTCGGTATCGTTATTTGGGCAGCAGGAATATCTTCAGTTGTTGGTTCTGCCTACACATCGGTTTCATTCATTAAAAGTTTTCACCCGTTAATCTTAAAGTACAACCGGGAAATTATTATCGTTTTTATATTAATCTCCTGCCTTATTTTTGTGATAATTGGAAAGCCGATAAAGGTATTACTGACCGTTGGCGCAATAAATGGATTAATCCTGCCAATTGCCCTCGGCGTAATGTTGGTTGCTGCTTATCGCACAAAAATTGTTTTTGGCTATAAACAACCACTTTGGCTCACAGTTGCCGGCGGCGCAGTGGTTTTAACCATGATTTGGATGGGCTACGGCACAATTGCCCAAATGTTGACTCCATAATTTTAAATTTATGTCGAAATTTTTTATCTGTTTCCTTTTCGCCCTGGTGCTGCTAAGTTCAGGTTTATCCGCTCAAAAACTACCAAATCCGCCAGTTACAACTGGGGTTTCCTTATCACTGGCAAAATATCGCAAAGCGATGATTAGCGATCTTCAATACAAAATTCATTTCAACATCCCTGCCGACAAAAGCGCTGATATTTTGGCCAATGAAGAAATCACTTTTAATTTGGAGGATTTGCCCCCGTTGCTACAGCTGGATTTTAAGCAGGACGTAACGCACATCAAAAGTGTATCCGTTAACGGTAAACCGAGTGAAATTAGACTGGAACAGGAGCATCTGATAATTGATAAAGAACACCTTCGAAAATCATCAAACAATATTGCCGTTCAGTTCATCGCAGGCAATGAATCGCTAAATAGAAATTCTGATTACTTATACGCTTTATTTGTTCCAGACCATGCCCGAACTGTTTTTCCATGTTTTGATCAGCCCGACCTGAAAGCACGGTTTTTATTAAGTTTGACGGTGCCAAAAGATTGGAAAGTGCTTGCAAACGGCAATAAAAAAGACTCAATTTCTACCAGTTTGGGTAATATTTACAGTTTCGATAAATCAGATTTACTTCCAACTTATCTTTTTTCATTTGCTGCCGGAAAATTTAGTTCTTTAAAAAAGGTATTTGGTAACCGGTCTATGGAATTCTTTCACAGAGAAACTGACGACAAAAAGATCAGGCTCAGTGTAGATTCAGTTTTTATTGCGCACAAAGACGCAATCCAATTCTTAGAAAACTGGACAAACATACCCTTTCCATTTAAAAAAATTGGCTTTGCAGCCATACCCGACTTTCAGTTCGGGGGAATGGAACATCCTGGGGAAGTTCAATATAAATCATCAGCACTGTTTTTAGATGAGGGCGCAACCCGCGATCAGTTTATTTCACGCTCAAACCTGATTTCGCATGAAACTGCACACATGTGGTTTGGCGATTTGGTTACCATGAGGTGGTTTAATGATGTTTGGATGAAAGAGGTGTTTGCAAATTTTATGGCCGATAAAGTTACCGAAAACCTGATGGGTAAAAATACCTTCGATTTAAAATTCCTTCAAGACCACTACCCTGCTGCTTATGGTATCGATAGAACTGCCGGTGCAAATCCGATTAGGCAAGAGTTGGATAATTTGCAGGATGCAGGTTCTATGTACGGCAACATCATCTACCACAAAGCACCGATTATGATGCGACAACTGGAGCAGATTATGGGCAAAGAAAATTTCCAGAAAGGCATCAGAGAATATTTAAAAAAATACAGCTACAACAATGCCGACTGGACAGAACTTATTGCTATCCTGAACAAATACAGTAAAACTAATTTAGAAGAATGGAATAAAGTCTGGGTGAATTTGCCCGGTCGGCCGGTTTTTAACTACAACATAAATTATCAGGATAATAAAATAAGTAGTTTCACGATTTCTCAAAAGCCCGAGAGCGGAAACGCAAGAATCTGGCCTCAGCTATTTAGTGTTAAACTTTTCTACCCCACCTACAGTAAAACGATTTCTGTTAATATAAAAAATGCATCTATTGAATTAATTGAAGCAAAAGGTTTAGCGAAGCCATCATTTGTACTCTTTAATGCCAATGGAATGGGTTACGGAATATTCCCGGAGGAAATGATGATGTTGGAAAACTTCGATGAACTTAAAAGTCCTTTGGAGCGTGCATCAGTTTATATAAATGCGTACGAGAACACGCTGGCAGGCAAATCGTTAGATCCCAAGAGACTTTTAAGATTTTTAACAATCGGTTTATTGAAGGAGGAAAATGAAATGAATTTGCGCCTTTTAACTGGTTATTTAACAAATTTATATTGGAACTTTACCCGGACGAGTGATCGCCTTGCGCTGAGCGAAACCTTGGAAGACGCGATTTGGCAGGCAATGGAACATCAGACTGCCCCCAATAACAAAAAGATTTTATTTAATACTTATCAGAATATTTATTTAAGCGCTTCAGCAGCTAAAAAAATCTATAACATTTGGGAAACGCAAACAGCACCTGTGGGTGTAAAATTGATTGATGAAGATTACACGGGTTTGGCTTTATCGATTGCATTAAAAGCTGACACAGCCAAAAACGTTCTAAACCAGCAATTGCAAAGAATTACGAACACCGACAGAAAAGCCAGGCTAATGTTTTTGATACCAGCCCTTTCTTCGGTGGAGGCCGTAAGAGATAGTTTTTTCTTCAGTTTAAAAGAAAGAAAAAACAGGGCAAAAGAGTCGTTTGTAACTACTGCGCTTTCTTATTTGCACCATCCGCTGAGACAAAATACCTCAATAAAATATTTGCCAGAAAGCCTTAAACTATTAGAAGAAATCCAGAAAACCGGTGATATTTTCTTTCCGCAATCCTGGTTATCTGCAACATTTGGCAGTTATCAGTCGGCAGAAGCTGAACAGGTTGTTACAGACTTTCTAAAAACTCACCCGGGTTATAACCCAAAGCTTAAAGATAAAATTCTGCAGTCTACAGACAATTTATTTAAGGCAAAGAAGTTGTTGAAGAATTAGCTGTGCGGAACAAAGCAATGTTATTCAATTGAATCGGTTTCATTATTCAAATGGTCTAAAAGACCTTTTAACAATCGTTCCCGCTGTTCTTTTAAATCAGCCTGATTTTCCTGTATCACCTGCATTTTTACATTATCGGCAGCAAGTTTTGTTCCTTTTAAATAACTAGAAAAGTCGAATGTATTTATCATGGTTATTAGTTTTCGTACATAAAAAAGACAAGCTATTTTAAATTTTGTTTGATAAAATTTTGTTACACTGGCAAGCAGCTAAATCCTGTTTTTTTTAATACTGTAAAACAGCTACTTACATTTTTTATAACTACTTACTATAATTAATGCAGTTGGAAGCTATTAATTTTGCAACATGGCAAATCAAAACATTAGCAAGTTATTGCAAAATAAAATAGAGCTTTTAAAAGTTGAAGTTGAAAATGCGAAGGTTGAACTTCAGAAATGGCAAACGATAGAAGAAGAATACAACCAAAATCCGGAAAAATTCGAGCTGATGGCAACATTACTTCTCGGAGAAAATTCGGATGTAAAAAAAGCCCGGAAGAAATCTTAAACACGTTATCTGTATAGCGACGAACCGCAAAACTTACAAAACAACGCATCATTTTCATGTCCTTCCCTACCGCAGGAAGGGCATGATTCGGGAAGTTCCTTTTTCTGTTTGGCGGCCAATGCAATATCATGTGTTATAATTCCGGTGGGTACGGCAATAATTGCGTAACCAATCAGCATCACCACTGACGCTACAAACTTTCCAATAGGCGTAACCGGAGAAATGTCGCCGTAACCAACAGTTGTAATGGTAACAATTGCCCAGTAAATGCTTTCGGGGATATTTGAAAAGCCGTTTTCCCGCTTTTCAACCAAATACATAATCGAGCCTAAAATTACAGTAAGCGTTAGTACTGTTAACAGAAAGATGCTTATTTTTCGAACGCTGCCTTTTAATGCTGTCGTTAAAAAATTAATTTCGGTAAGAAAGGTACCCAACTTAAAAATCCTGAAAACCCGCAGTAAACGAAGCGCCCTAAACACCAGTAGCGCCTGCGCTCCGGGGATAAAAATACTCAGATAAGAAGGAATCAGCGAGATTAAATCAATCAAACCCAGGAAACTGAAAACATACTGCCATGGCTTTTTAATGCTGATTAAACGCAGAAAATACTCAACTGTAAAAAGCGCCGTGAAAACCCATTCTAAAATATTAAAAAGGTTGCCATGATGTTTGTGTATGCTTACCACGCTATCCAGCATAACCACCATAATGCTCGCAAAAATCGCGAACAACAAGGTTACGTCAAAAGCTTTACCTGCTTTTGTGTTCGATTCATAAATAATTTCATGCAACCGAAATCGTTGCTGGTCTATTTTCGATGCATCCATTTTTAAACATCAGTTTTGACAGACAACAAATTAAATTAGCGTTTGTGTTTATTGGCTATTAAGCTCTGGAAAATTCTAAAAGAAAAAAGGGAAAAAACTCGTTTGAATTTTTTCCCTTTGGCGGAAAGCGAGGGATTCGAACCCCCGGACCTATGACAGTCAACAGTTTTCAAGACTGCCGCATTCGACCACTCTGCCAGCTTTCCATCGGCAAAAATACGAACTCAGACTGCAATAGCAAATTAAAATCTTAGTTTCGAAACTATTTTGAGCTAACTGAAAGATAACCAGAGAAATTAAATGGCTTTAATCAATTTTGCTTCCGTTATTAAGCAACCCGATTAAATACCAGGCTACTGCTGCCTTCTCCATCGATATTTAAAAAGCAAATTTTTAAAGGGCCGCAGAAATCTACAAACAAATTTACTTTAGGCATTAAGCTTTCAGCAAATTCGGCAGGAGAAATCTCATCCTGCAAATGAATAAAGACCAGATCCTGTGTTTTAAAGCTTATTCTGTCGATTTTGCCGGGCCATTCCAGTTCAATTTTTTTAAAAAACGATTTGATTTTTTGATTTTCGATTACTTCGTCCATGATTGAGCATTATAGCCATAAAAATACGGCTAGATGCGCTACAAACCCACTCAAAAACTGAATTGTTGTTAAAAATGAATTGACAAAAATCAATTATTCAAAAAAAAAGCCCGTTGCTTTTGCAATGGGCTAAAATGGCGTGGGTTGTTTAACAAAAGGTCAGCCAAGGCATCACTTTTAAGCTGTGGCAATCCACAAAATTGAATAAGATTAACGAATAAAGAACTGTATTAGGTTCGCTTATAGTTTCTCCTAACTCATTATAAAAAAGGTTAAGAAAAAAGTCGGTTAATACGATAGACGATGCTACCCTCTATTACGCTTTTCTGTATCCAAATGTATTTGATTGCTTCGATAATTGCAAATTAAATTTGTCTGTTCAGAACTAATGGCTGGTAAAGCAAAATAGCAACATCACTGTGTTGCTATTTTGCTTCGCGGATTAGTAGCGATGTGCCGGAACCCAGTAACGCCCGCCATGTGGCCCAACATTATAATGTCCGGGAACCCAATGCGCTCTTGGTGCTCTGGTTCTAACTACGCATGCACTCAAATTAATTACCATAACTAATAAGAGTAATAGATTTACTATTCTTTTCATAACCTAACCGTTTAGTAAACAATAACTTCAGTCTTTCGCTGTGTGTATGTTTTTGACAGTTATTGGTGCGAAAAGTTTAATGTAGTTTCATAAGTTTACAAGGTCCATTCGGGGCGCTCATAATGGCAGGTATAGCCGTAAGGGTTTTTCTGCAGGTAATCCTGATGCTCTTCTTCCGCATTCCAGAAATCGCCAGCCGGAACAACCTCAGTAATAATTTTTCCAGGCCATTTCCCAGACGCATCCATCTCTGAAATCAAGGCGTTTGCAACATCCCGCTGCTCATCATTTAAATAGAAAATAGCAGAGCGATAAGACATGCCAACGTCATTACCTTGCCTGTTTTTTGTGGTTGGGTTGTGAATTTGAAAGAAATATTCCAGCAATTTCCGAAAGGATAATGTCGCTGGGTCAAAGATAATCTCTATTCCTTCCGCGTGCGTGCCATGACTTCTGTAAGTTGCATTGGGCACATCGCCACCGGTGTATCCAACAACTGTTGAAACTACGCCTGGCTGTTGTCTGAACAATTCCTCTACGCCCCAAAAACAACCGCCCGCAAGTATCGCTTTTTCTGTATTCATATGTTTTCTTTTAAATCTTAAAGTTACATGGATTATAATCGGCAAAGGCAACATAATTGTAATTTAATACATGGCCTTCCGGGTACATTTTACTCTACATATTATTTCCTCATTTGTTTTTTTTAAATAAATTTTAAATTTTAAAGTATTTTCTCTTTTGATTCGTCTACGTAGGTAAATCTTCATGAAAGAAGCTTTCCTGAAGTAAAACCAAAGCTTATGATTTCTGTATTTAAAACCAATGTGCAATCTGAAGTTGAACTGCACAAGCTAAAGCCAATGCTTAACTTTCCAAACGTGAACTGGAACCTGGACCTATACGACTGCGATAAGATTTTGCGCATAGATTCGCAGGAAAACGTTAATGAGGTAATCATATCCCTATTTAAAAAGCTTGGTTTTAACTGTACCGTTCTTGAGGTATTTTATAGTCCGCCGCTTTAAAAAGAAAGTGATTAGCGTTAAGCTGATCTAAAAATATTGGTTTGTAACTCTTCAAGCTAATACAGTTTGCTGCCTTAGCAACCGAGGCCGGAAATTGCGAGCTAACAAACTTGCGTTTTAAGCATTTCGATTTTAGTTCTACCATTAAATAACAAAGGATGGCTTGAAAGAGCCATCCTTTGCTGAATAATAAACGTTTTTATTAGTTCCAGCCACCGCCAAGTGCATGGTAGATGTTTACAACAGCATTGAGTTGTTGCTTTTTAGTTTCTATTAATTCCAGTTTTGATTGCAACGCGTCTCTCTGAGTCATTAAAACTTCGAAGTAATCTGCTCTTGCGGATTTAAACAAATCATTTGAGATATCGATTGACTGTGTTAAAGCAAGGACTTGTTTCGATTTCAAATCGTAACTTTTTTGAAGATTAGTGATGTTCGAAAGTTGATTAGCGACCTCGATATAGCCATTTAGCACCGTTTTTTCATAATTGAACACGGCCTGAAGTTGCTTTGCATTGGCTGTTAAATATTCAGCTTTAATGGCATTACGATTAATCAACGGCCCAGCCAAATCCCCTGCTAACGAATAAGCTAAAGATTCGGGCGTTCTCAACAGGTACGAAGGATTAAAGGCCTGGTAACCAATTGTGGCAGAAATGCCCAATGAAGGATAAAATTGGGCTTTAGCAACCTTTACATCTAATTTCGCTGCTGCTAAATCGAATTCTGCCTGTTTTATATCCGGGCGGTTTGCCAATAACTGCGAAGGTAAACCTGCCTGCACTGTTGGGGGAACCAAATCCGTAAAACTTGTTTTATCCCGAACGATTGGCTGAGGATAGCGACCCAGCAGAAAGTTAATCTTATTTTCACTTTCTGTAATGTTCTGTTCAATATCAAACTCCAAACTCTTTGAATTTAACACCTCCGCCTCAAATTTCCTTACCGCCAGTTCAGTTACCCGTGTTGCCTGCTTTTGAATTTTCATCAACTCTAATGCATTGGTTTGTAAGGCGATGTTTTGTTTTACGATAGCCAGCTGGTTATCGTAAGCCAGCAACTCATAGTAGCCATTGGCCACTTCTGCAACCAGGTTGGTAATTACGAAGTTTTTGCCTTCTATGGTAGAAAGGTAGCGATTTACCGCAGCCTTTTTTGAATTGCGTAGTTTGTGCCAAATATCAGCTTCCCAGTTTGCCTGCAAACCGAAAGCATAATCAGGCAGCACATCGGGCACTTCCTTCCCAGGCGTAATGTCGGTAGATGCATCACCAGCGCCAGAACTAGTGTAGCGGCCAACTTTCTCTAATCCGGCACCAACCCTGTAGCCCACAGTTGGTAAAAGCTCGCCCTTTCTGGCTTTGATTTCATTCTTAGCGATTTCAATCTCTTGCAGGGTAATATTTAATTCCTGATTATTTTTCAATGCAGTATCGATTAAACTAACCAGATTTGGGTCGGTAAAGAACTGTTTCCACTGTATTTTGCCAGTATTTGTACTGTCAGATGAGTTGTTGAAACCCATTGGCAGGTTTTTTTGCTCATCGCGTTGTGCAAAATCAGGAACTTTACATGCCGAGTACGTAGCGCAAATAATTAACAGGCCAACGCACTTATAAATATTTCTTTTAAACATTATCTTCTATTTCTTCAGTTAATGGATGTTCTTCTTCAATTTTAATCAGCTTATGTTTTGCTGCAATTGTTCCAAATACGTAGTATAATCCTGGGATGATAACGACACCGAAAATGGTTCCGAAAAGCATACCACCAGCCGCGGCAGAACCAATCGTTCTGTTTCCTATTTTACCAGGGCCGCTGGCAATCATCAGTGGAATTAAACCGGCAATAAAGGCAAACGAAGTCATTAAAATTGGCCTAAACCTAACACCTGCACCTTCCATGGCTGCTTTTAGAACCGTGGCACCCTGTGCCTGCCTTTGTGTGGCAAACTCAACAATCAACACGGCATTTTTACCCAGCAAACCAATCAGCATTACCATGGCTACCTGCGCATAAATGTTGTTTTCCAGACCTAGAATTTTGAGGAAAAGGAAGGCACCAAAAATCCCAACGGGAAGCGATAAAATTACAGAAAGCGGTAATATAAAACTCTCGTATTGTGCCGCCAGCACCAGGTAAACGAAGCCAAGACAGATTAAAAAGATGTATATTGCCTCATTACCTCTCGATACCTCATCTTTAGAAATACCCGCCCAATCGATACCGAAACCTCTTGGTAAAGTCTTTTTGGCAACTTCAGTTATAGCGGCAATGGCTTCTCCGGAACTATAACCCTGTGCAGACTGACCGCTAATTTCGGAAGCATTATACATGTTATGTCTTGTGATTTCTGAAAGGCCATAAACCCGTTGCATTTTCATAAAAGCTGAAAACGGAACCATCTCATCCTTATCATTTTTAACCGATAATTTTAAAATGTCTTCGGGTAAAGCTCTGTATTGTGGCAAAGCCTGCACCATAACTTTATACTGGCGATCGTACTTGATGAAACTGGTTTCATAATTACTGCCAACAAATGTAGAAAGCGTGTTCATTGCGTTATCAATGGTAATTCCTTTTTGCTGTGCTATATCATTATCAATATTTAGCATATACTGTGGAAAACTGGCACTATAAAATGTAAACACAGAGGATAGCTCTTTGCGTTTATTAAGTTCGCGAACAAAATCGTTAGCAACTGTTTCCATCTTTTTATAATCGCCACTACCCGCCTTATCCAGCAAACGAAGTTCAAAACCTCCTGCCGCACCATAACCCGGAACTGCTGGTGGCTGGAAAAATTCGATTGTTGCACCCGGAATCGATTTAGATTTTTCTTCGAGTTCCTTAATGATGTCTTGAGCAGAACCTTTACGTTCATCCCAGTCTTTAAGGTTTATCAAACAGGTTCCCGAGTTTGAGCCCGTACCTTCTGTCAGGATTTCATAACCGGCGAGAGAAGATACCGATTTCACGCCATCAATGCCTTCACACATTTTTTGTAACCGCTCTGCAACCTGGTCAGTACGTTCCAAAGTAGATCCGGGCGGGGTTTGAATAATTGCATAAACCATACCTTGATCTTCGTTCGGAATAAAGCCTGACGGTACGCTGCCACTCAAGCCCCAAATACCCAGGCAGAATAAGATTAAAACCCCGAAGGTTACTAATCTCCTGCTAACAACCTTTGTTAAAACCAGTTCATATTTGCCCGATAGTTTCGCGAAACCGCGGTTAAACCCATCTAAAAATCTATCTACAATGGTTTTCTTTTTAGCGTGACCATGATTATTTTTCAACATGATGGCACATAAAGCCGGCGTAAGGGTTAAGGCGACAATACCTGAAAGGATAATCGCGGTTGCCATGGTAATGGAGAATTGGCGATAAAATATACCAACCGGCCCGGACATGAATGTTACCGGAATGAAAACCGATGCCATAAGGAAGGTAATGGCGATTATGGCACCACTTATTTCCTTCATTGCTTCCTGTGTTGCCCGGAGTACAGACAATTTTGGATCGTTTTCCATTTTTGCGTGTACAGCTTCAATAACAACAATCGCGTCATCCACAACAACGCCAATTGCAAGCACAAGTGCAAACAAGGTTATTAAATTCAGCGTGATTCCAAAAAACGACATAAATACAAATGTTCCGATAAGGGAAACCGGAACCGCAATAGCCGGAATAACGGTAGAACGCCAGTCGCCAAGGAAAAGAAATACAACTAAGCCTACCAGAATAAATGCTTCCACAAGTGTGTGGATAACCTTTTCTATCGATGCGTCCAGAAATTTCGAAACGTCGTAGCTTACTTCATAATCCAATCCTTTAGGAAACGAACTTGCCTTAATCTCAGCCATTTTGGCCTTAACATCTTTAATTACCTGGCTTGCATTACTTCCGTACGATTGTTTTAACACAATTGCCGCCGAAGCCTTTCCGTTTAATGTTGAATATAGGTTGTAAGCAGAAGCACTGAAATCTACATCGGCAACATCTTTTAAGCGCAGCATTTCGCCATTGGCATTTGCCCTTAAAACAATATTCTCATAACCTTCTTTGGTGTTAAATCGGCCAGAATATTTTAAAACATATTCAAAAGCCTGCGATCTTTTTCCAGAACTCTCACCTGTTTTACCGGGCGATGCTTCTAAACTCTGTTCATCAAGCGCTTTCATCACTTCATCAACAGAAATTTTATAGGCCTGCATGCGGTCGGGTTTTAGCCAGATACGCATTGCATAATCCCGGTCACCAAGAATATCGGCGAAACCTACACCATCAATCCTTTTTAGCTCTGCAAGTAAATTAATATCTGCAAAATTGTATAGGAAGTTTTGGTTCATTTTCGGGTCTTTACTATACAAGTTAATGTACATCAACATGTTAGATTCTTCCCGGGTAATTTTAACCCCTTCCCGAACAACCAATGGAGGAAGTTTATTCGTTACCGCAGCCACACGATTTTGAACGTTTAATGATGCCTGGTTAGGATCGGTACCCAGATTGAACACTACCTGAATAGACGCTTCGCCATCATTACCTGCATCGGATGCAATATATTTCATACCGGGAACACCATTTAAGGCCCGCTCCAACGGAATGACAACTGATTTTATTAATAATTCGTTGTTCGCTCCAGGATATTCTGCAGTAATATTAACCTTAGGTGGCGAAATAGAGGGAAACTGCGTAACTGGCAGATAGCTAATTGCCAGCACACCAAGAAACACGATTACAAGCGATATAACTATAGAAAGGACGGGCCTTTGTATGAATTTGCTAAACATAAATTAAGTATGAGGGTTTAAGATTATTCGGTTTTCAATCTTAACTGTTTGATAACTTCTTGGGGATTCTGGAATTTATAGGCGATTTTGTCATCATCCTTAACCTTCTGTACACCTTCGAGCAATATTTTATCGCCAAGTGTTAAACCATCGCTTATAACATACAAATCAGGTAATTCGCTGGCAACAGTAATTGCTCTTGAATGAACTTTATTTTTGCTATCTACAACAAAAACATATGTTTTATCCTGGATATCGTATGTTGCTTTCTGTGGAATAACAATTGCATTGTTTAAAGGCACAACCATCTGAATTTTCCCGGTTTCGCCATTTCTAAGCAAGTTATCCGAATTGTTAAACCTGGCACGGAAGGCTATATTTCCCGTTTCATTGTTGAATTCACTTTCAATAACTTCTACTTTACCTTTCGATTTTAGCATCTCATTATTTGCAAGTAACAAACCTACCTCCTGCTGTCCTTTGGCCTTTGCAGCCGATTGGTAACTTAAGTATTCTGGTTCCGAAACATTGAAATAAGCGAAAACCTGACTGTTATCGGAGAGACTGGTTAACAGAGCGCCTTCATCTACCATACTTCCCAATTTCAAAGGAATGCGATCGATGGTGCCATCAAAAGGCGCCTTTATTTCTGTGAATGCCAAATGCATCTTGGCCATCGCTGTTTCTGCATTAGCGCCCTGCAGTTTTGCCTTTGCCATTGCAAGTTCATTTTTAGAAACAACATTCTTATCGGTCAGTAATTTTGTATTCTCAAGCTCAATTTCTGCAGCTTTAGTTTCTGCCTGTGCCTTCAAAAGTTCAGCCTGAAGCATTTTAGGCATAATTCTAAACAGAACCTGCCCCGCATGCACATGCTGCCCTTCATCTACATAAATGTTTTGGAGGTAACCCTTTTCAAGGGCACGGATTTCGATATTTCGCACAGATTTAATTTGCGAAACATACTCTTTCGTAAAAGAGGTATCAATTTTTACGGGCGAAGTTACCGCATATGTTGCTACTTCTTCTTTTTCTTCTTTTTTCTCGGTACAACCTGTTACGTAGAGTAAAGCACACAGGCCAAGGAACATGACATTTCTCTTCATCTTTTTACTGATAGTTTTATCTGATTTATTTTTCTTATTAACCTTCAGATAGTTAATCTACAAAAGACGATACTGCAAGTGCAGACGAGAGACTTCAATAAACTAGGGCTATCCGTTGATTAATTCTGATACGAAATAACTATAGAATTATGAAGTTATAATGAAGTTAAAATTCAGGTGTAAATTTTACACTTAGGTTTAGCGTAAAAAGTGTTTTTAAAAGTAAATTTTTGAAGAAATTGTCGCAGATTTGGGAACAATGTTTTAATGCAGATGAGGTAGGTTTAAAGACATACGATTAAGCGCAAACGACGACGCTTAATCAATAATAATAATTTTGATAAACATGTCTTGTTATTTTAAACGGTTCCTGGTCAGGTTTTTACTAATCAGGTTATTAATCGTTTTTAGCACAGTATCGAAGTCAACAGGTTTTATCAGGTATGCATCACCATTTTCGAAGGCTTTCACAGCGTACTCTTCATGCCCGGTTACAAAAATAATATACCTGGCCTTTTTTTTCAGCATCCTTGCTAAATCTAGTCCAGATACCTCCATCCCAATATCAAGAAACAGGAAATCGATTAGCTCAAAATTTTGAAATGCCGCCATTGCAGCCACCGGATCGGTAAAAGTGCCCTTTAAAGCTAGCTTATCAACATTAGTTAAATAACTTTCAAGCAGGAAAACACTTAATGGGTCGTCGTCGAGAATTACGCAACTATAGGCTGTTTTTTCAGATGGTTTCATTTTATTTTGAGATTAAAATTTTTTACTGCGCAATAAAATCGGTAATTTCTTTTATTTGTTTCAACTTTTCAAGGTGCTCTTCCTTCAAAGGTTTGCTAATAAAATCGTAAATATTATCGTAGGTATTTGCCTTTTGTTTATCACGTTCGTTTATAGAGGAAGTAACCATTACCACCGAAACATTTTCCTTAAAAACGCTGGCACTTACTTCTTCAACCAAATCCCAGCCGCTTATCATTGGCATATTAATATCCAGCAGAAGCAGAAATTTTTTACACTGTTCTTTTTGCTCTTCCATGTAGAGGAGTGCATCGCCGGCATCTTCAAAATATTTGCAGGTAGAATCTGGCAGGGCCGATTCTAAAACCGCCTGATGAATCATCAATATGATCGGGTCATCATCAATAACTAAAATTTCTCTCTCACTCATTCCTTATAAATTTGTTTTGTCAGACATTGCTGTAATCTCCCGTATAATACTATCGAGTTCTGCAGCAGAAGTTTGAATGTGTTTTTGTATGTCTTCCTTTGTAATTACGTTTTGCTTTGCTTCATTGCCCAGCATATCTACAAGGGCCATAATTCTTGCTAATGGTGCCCTAACCGTGTGCGACTGTATCCACGCAATTTCTTCTAACCGGGTGTTCTTTTCTTCAATCGCATCTATATACAACAATTCTTTGGTAATGTCTGATGCAACGATAAGTTTTGCATCTCTTCCTTTAAAAAGCATTGGCGTACTTCGAATATCGATTTTGATAATGTTGCCATCTTTGGTTTGATGACTGTATACCGTTCTGTTGTAAAGCAATTGTCCACTTCTTATCTGTTCCAAAGCCTGCTCCAGCGCCGGAATTTCAGCTTCAGGCCGGATATCACGGATTGTCATTGAGAGAAATTCTTCTCTGCTGTATCCATAATGCCTTATGGCAGCGAGGTTTACATCCAGAAAGTATAAAGTATTTAAATCGTAAACCCACATCGGCAGCGGACTAAAATGGAAAAGTTCGCTATATCGTTTCTCTGATTCTGCAACCTCTGCCAAAATCTCACTGTTCAACAATTCTGCACGTTTTCTTGCATCGATATCCTGGAAACTTCCAAAAATCCTGAAACATTTTCCATCTACCATTTCGGCTTGCCCTATTGTTCTAATCCATTTAAAGTTGCCTTTAAAAGTTTCAATTTCAAGTTCTTCATCCCAGGGTGTTCCGTGCATCATGCATGCCTGCACCTTTGCCTTTATGGTATCTTTATCTTTACCATCTCTAAAATAATGAATTCCTGTGTCTAAATCAGGTTGAAAATCCAGCTCGGCTTCCCTTATTTCTTTAGTTACATCAGACCAAAAGACCGTTCCATCAACTACATTTATTTCCCAGCTTCCTATCCTTGCCAGACTATTGGTTTTATGCAACAAATCTGCAAGCATTTTTTTTTCTGTGATGTCTTTTGCAACCGCGAATATTAATCCGTCGACTGAAACCGCATTTGCTGTCCACGAGAGCCACTTCACCTGACCTGATTTTGTTAGATAACGATTCTCGAAACTCATTGCTTTATCGCCTCTGCTAAGCTTCTTTATCATTCTTATCGTGGCAAATCTATCGGCAGGATGAACAAAGTACTGAGCGGGCTTTTTCAGCAATTCAGCTTCCGAATAGCCCAACAAATCTGCCGCAGCCGGATTTATCCTTTTAAAGTAACCGTCATAATCGAGCGTTGCTAAAATATCGGGTGCGAACTCAAATACCTCACCAAGTTCCTGTTCTAAAAGTTTCCGCTTAATCTCACCTGCTAAAAATTCAGAAAAGTTATCGGAAAGTATAGCCATACCTTCCAATTTATGGCTGGCCCTTACAGCGAGGACTAAAACTCCTACGAGCTTGCCATTATAAATAAGTGGCAGGCCGTAAACATGTTTTATCCCGGCATTTATTGCAGCAGGAATACGTTTGCCTTCAACTTTAATACCCGATATGGATGTATCTTCGGCCTTCATTTCGTGCCAAACGCGGCCTGCAAGTCCCTCTCCCCTTTTACAAACCATTAAATCTGCAGTTTCCTCGTAAAAACGTTCCATCCTTTCATCCACCTCGCTCCTTGCAAATAGTTTAAGCTGAATTTCATTAGCATCGGGCAGCCAAAGTTCGGCTGTACAAAAATTACCACATTTACTAATTTCATCGAGAACCGAAGCAGTCGTTTTCTTCAAATCAGCCGGGTCGTTAAATAATACACTTATTCCGGATAGCAGGCTTTGTCTTACTGCTTCAACTTTTAATTGCGTAACATCTCGCTGAATGGATATCCAGCGATTGAATTGCCCTTTATCATCAGCTATAGGTGTTACTGATAAATTTAACCAGAATTCTTCTCCATTCTTTCTATAATTTATCAATGTTGCCTCGCCAGGTAAACCCATCAATAATTTCTGGATTAATCCCTTTAGCTCTTCCTGGTCTGTTCGGGAGCCTTCCAGCATTCTGGGCGAGTTTCCGATAATTTCATCATAGCTGTAGCCAGACATTTTACAGAAGGCTTCGTTCACATAAACAATTTCACTTATTGGAAATTTTTCCGGATCAACTTCCATAATTGCAACCGAATCCGTTGTATTTAAGACCACCGATTCGAGCAATTTCAGGTGCTGTTCCTCTTTTTTAGTCTTGGTAACATCTTGCATAGCACCTACCATGCGCAACGCTACACCATTCTTATCAAAAATCACAAAACCCTTATCGGCTACGAAGGAGTAACTCCCATCTGCATTTAGCAAACGGTACTCATCAAACCAATTTGTTTCGTTATTATCTATTACGAGGTGGATGCTTTGCAATACTCTATCCAGATCGTCGGGATGTATTTTGGCATACCAGGATTGGATTGTAGCTTCCATCTCATCGGCCTGGTAACCAAATTTGGTAAAACCTTCACCCCATGATAATGAGCCCGTTGCTATGTCCCAGTCCCATATTGCCTCAGAACTTGCCTTTGTTACGTAACGAAGTCGTTCGTTTGTGAGCAAAACATTATTTCGGGCATCTATCTGATCGGTAACATCTCTTGAATTAGCAACAATTCCATTTACAGTTGGCTCTTTACGCAGGTCAGTTAAAATCGTTTCTATCCATCGCCAGCTTCCATCACGATGCAAGAAACGAAAAGGCTGTAGAAAAACCCTGCTTTTCCCGGCGATGCTGGATAACGCTATTACTGCTTGTTCTGCATCATCCGGGTGGATAAATTCAAATGCATTTCGACCAATGAAATATTCTGGCTCGAAGCCTAAGACCGAAAGTGATGTATTGCCCACATATTTGTAGTTTCCTGCATCATCAAGGATAGCAATCATGTCTAAACCATCTTGAATCAGGTGATTAAACCGCTTGTTAATCAATTCATCCTCCGGTAACTCAGTTTTCTCTACCAATGACTGACTATTTTGAACAGTAACTAATGAAAAGGAGACCACGATAAAGGAGAAATCCTGCCCGGCAGCATGATAAGGCTCGACTATACAAGTAAATTCACGGCCTTGATTTTCGTGAAAAAAGGAAAAACTTGAAACTTGTTTGGAATGTTTTGCTTCCCTTAGCTGATCTAGAATTAAATTATAGCTTTTCTCATCAGCTATTAAATGAGCAAGAGTGTTAGGTGTAGAATCAGAAGAAATTAGCCGATTGTTTAATCCCATTAACTGTAAGTAGGAATCTGTCACCTCTAACACCCCAAAATAATCGCTTGCCACCTCTATCAGCATTGCAGCCGTTAGCGATTTGCGAAACAATTCCCGAAAGATATCCTTTAACATTTTATTAGAATTTTAGTCACGCCTTTAACTTTCAGCTTTAGAAAAATCAAAACCGTTTGATATAAAGTTTGAAAAATATTTATATTTCAACAGTATTACAAATTAATTACATATACCTGTAAAACTTTATACAGGAAAGCTTGAAAGGAAATTAGCCAGCGCTAACGGAAATCTTCGGAACTTTTAGGAAATTGTACTGATAATGAAAGCATTGGAATAGTAACAGGTTGGGCAAATCCCCTGTTCATTTTTTGCTTAAAAAAATGTTCATTCTATTCATTTAATTATGAACCGGGCGCAAAAGTGCTAACTGTGGGGAGTGTGTTGAACTCATGGTTGTATAACGCTTATTGTAAACTTTTATTTTATACAATCAGAACATTATCAAGCTGTTTTTGTTAGCAGTGTTACGATTCTGAAAATATGATTAAAAACTATCCATTTTATATAAAGGCGCCGGTAATTCTACTTGGCCTTGTAATAACTGTTTTTATTTTGAGCACCCTGCGAGATGTGCTTGTACCTTTAGCGTTTGCTACGCTGATAGCCATACTTTTAAACCCTTTAACAGTTAGAATTGAACGGTTCGTACCAAAAATTGTAGCCATTGTATTAGCGATGCTGATTGCGCTCCTGTTTATTGCCGGGCTAGCCTACTTTCTTTCATCACAAATTGCCCATTTCTTTGATAACGTCGAAGCAATGAAGCAAAAATTTTCAGAATTGCTGGTTATTATCCAAACATGGCTGGAAAGAACTTTTGGTATTGCAACGCAAAAGCAGGTGCAGATGGTGAAAGAAGCTGCGAATAACAGTAAAGCATTGGTTGGCCAAACACTAAGCGGTGCGCTTGGTATTTTGAGCGTAATTTTTCTGATTCCCGTTTACACTTTTTTGATAATGCTATACAAAACTTTGATACTGAACTTTCTGTATGAAGTTTTTTCTGAAGAAAATCAGAAAAAAGTTGGTGAGATCCTCTCAGAAACTAAGGCAGCCATCCAGAGCTACATTATTGGTTTGCTTATAGAAACCGGTATTGTGGCAGTAATGAATTCTAGTGCATTGTTAATTTTAGGCGTTCCTAATGCAATTTTGATAGGTGTAATTGGTGCGATACTCAATCTGTTACCATACATCGGCGGTATCATCGCGATTGCGTTACCGGTATTAATGGCAACGCTTACGTCGGACGGGTTTACAACTCAGTTGTTGATTATTGCATCTTATGCATTAATTCAATTTATTGATAATAACATACTTGTTCCAAGAATTGTCTCTTCTAAAGTTCAAATAAATGCGCTGATTTCTATTGTAATAGTACTATTGGGCGCTGCATTATGGGGCGTGCCAGGCATGTTTCTCTCCATTCCTTTTATCGCAGTGCTAAAAATTATTTTTGATAGAATTGAAGGCTTAAAACCATGGGGTAAACTCCTAGGCGATACGATACCCACCGAACACATGGGCCAATTAAAGCGAATGCGACGAAGAAGAAGTGTAGCTGCAGAAAAGTAAACGGCTTTTTATAGCGATCAGCATACATTTCTAGACTTTAAAATAGATAAAGGACAGAATTCGTTCAGAAAGAAAAGGAAATATCTTACAAAAATAACGATAAGGTAGTCTTTAGCCAATGTAGTTGCTAATAAATAATACGGAATATTGGGCGAAATGTCATTTTTTCTCACCAAAACAGAAAGTTCTCTTTATTGGCTTAAATTGCATTAAATCCCGTTAAACTAACCAATAATGACCAAATTACTGCTGGCCTTAAGCTTTCTTTGTTTAAGCTTACCATCCTCTGTAAATAAGCTCGCTTTTAAGAAAAATCCTGTACCAGTTGCAATCGACTTATTCGAAAAGCCGGA
The DNA here is from genome assembly GCF_979253075.1 of Pedobacter sp. AC464. Taxonomy (NCBI): domain Bacteria; kingdom Pseudomonadati; phylum Bacteroidota; class Sphingobacteriia; order Sphingobacteriales; family Sphingobacteriaceae; genus Pedobacter; species Pedobacter sp. AC464. Next base: position 689,764 of record NZ_CEEDBV010000001.1, on the reverse strand, counting down.
AGATATTAAGCTATCGTGGCTCGGAGATTTACAGTCGGACAATACAGACAGGCATATAACAAACTTACCGATGTTCATATACCGCGACGGACAATCTACCTATGCGAAAATTATTTGCGTACCAAAATCACTGCCGAAATGGAATGAAAAATTTAAAGGGAAGAATGCTAAAGAGAAAGCATCGATTAATAAAACCCTGGCTCTTGGTATAATAAACCATTCGTTCGGAGAAAAAACATTTTCTATTTATGCTTTTCTTCAACAGGATAATAAAAAAGGCATCCTGGTAGATAAAAATAATAATGTAACGACATTTCCGGCCACAATATTTATTTACAGGAATAATGGAACAAAATGGACGCAACTTGCACAGAAAATAGTTCCAAGCAGCAAGGCATATCAAAAACTTCAGTACAGCATTGCCCTGGCTTCGGCCGCTATGTAAATAGTTGAGGCCGCATACTATTTCAACAATAGCATGCGGCCCCTAAAATTTTATAAATATTAACTAATGTGCCTTAACACATTAAGGTTTAACAGGTTCTTTTACCGGAACTGGCACTTCAGCACCATCCTGGCCATCTTTAAATTCTTTGATGCCTTTACCCAGGCCTTTCATTAGTTCTGGAATTTTCTTTCCACCAAATAAAAGTAATATTGCTAATGCAAGGATAATCATTTCAGGACCGCCCAATAAGGCTGCGATAGTAGTTGTCATATGATTCAGGTTTAAGTTTGATTTTGCATTTGCAAATCAACATTACATACGAACTTTACGAACCATTGGTTTTTTTCACAGTACTTTTAATGAGGGGTTGCGCTGCAATTGCAATCTCAGCAATAAGGTGTTTTTCTTAGATATAAAGCCCCGAATAGCAAAAACCTAAAATTTCAATTGCTAGGCCTGAATTTTTGCTCTGATTCTACTCAACGTTTCCAGCCTGATTGCTAAAAAAGAAGCTACGTACTTTAGGGAAACCCGATTAATAAGATCGGGAAAAGAAGATAAAAATCTGCGGTATCGCTTTTCGGCAGACGAAATTCGGCATAAATAAGCGCTTTCCTCAGCGGCACGATAATACTGTTCCATCATTTTCCGGCCGACAATATTTGCCTCAGGATAATGCTCATAAAGATAATCTGAAACTGCTCGTGGTAAACAAATTAATTCTACATCTTCAAGCGCCTGCAAGTACTCCTGAAAATCTTGGCTTGACCGAACGTAATGTATTGTACCAACAATTTCACCTTCACCCGCAATCCATGTTGTAATCTCAGTTTTACCGTCTTGTACATAGCCCCTTACGATACCTTTTACAATCAAAAAAAGACTTTCATTATGCTCAACCGGTGTGATGATAAATTTATTCTTTTTAAAATTTAGCGGAAAGGTATTTTGATTCAGGTACGCTTCAATCTCATCGTTCAGATTGTGAAATTGTTTAAATACCGAAATTAGCGGAGAAGAACCGTTGTATTTTTTCCACCGGTCCTCTTCAGGTAAATTAACTGCAATCATATAATTGTTAGGGATAAATTAAAGCCCTTAGTGCTTTAAAACGCAATTATAAGAAGATGAATTTTAAAGACGAAGTTATTTTTGGTGAAAAATTTTTGCACTTACATCTTTTTTTCCACACCCAAACCAAAAAGTGCAAAATCGTATTTTACAGGGTCAACGTTATCGAACGTTCTAAGATTCTGGGTTAGTTCCAACGCAGTTTGCCAGTCGGTTTGTTTGCGATGAATCAGGTTTAACAATCTGCCAACCCGGTCTACGTGAACATCGCAAGGGCAAATTAAATCTGCCGGCTTCAAAGTATTCCATATGCCGAAGTCGACACCGTTTTCATCCTTGCGAACCATCCACCTTAAAAACATATTCAATCTTTTACAGGTTGATTTCTGTTGCGGGGAAGAGATGTGTTTTCTGGTACGGTACGGAAAGTCTTCGAGAGAAAAAAAATAACTTCTAAAATGGTTCAAAGATTTTTCAATGCTAAAAGTCAGATTAGATGAAAGGCATGGTGCTGATGCCTGGAATGGTTCAGAACTTGACGAAGCTGACTCTAAATAAGCAGGCAAAAATTCTGTGGCAGTCGGAATAAAGGCACTTTCCAAACTTTGGAACTTAAGGTAATGTGATTGAAAAAAAAAAATGAAATAGAGTAAATCAGTATCATTAAAAGTTCGGTGCTTGAAACCCAACAGCTGCTTTAAATCATTATCCTGATGATTCAGAACGAAATCATATGGCGCATTATCCATACGGGTTAACAATTCTTTACACTTATTGATTATGGTTTTGCGCTGGCCCCAGGCTAACACAGCGGCGAAAAAACCTGCTATCTCCACATCTTGTTTTTTATGGAACAAATGGGGAATACATATTGGATCATTTTCAATAAAATCGGGCTTGTTGTATTGCTCAACTTTACCATCAAGAAAATTTTTGAGGTCTAAATAATCCATCTTATAATAAACAAAATCCGATAGTTCAATGCAAAAACCACTTAACTATCGGATTCTTAAAGTTTGGGCAATCCTATTTCAATGCGTTTTCCAGGTCTTCGAGCAAGTCGTCGATATCTTCCACACCAACGCTTAAGCGAAGCAGGTTATCTGTAACGCCAACTTTTTCACGTTCTTCCTTGGGTATAGAACCATGCGTCATCGTTGCCGGGTGATTGATTAACGATTCTACCCCACCCAGTGATTCCGCCAAAGTGAAAACCGAGAAGTTAGATGCAATCCTGAAAGTTTCTTGTAAATCTGCATCTTTCAGGGTTATCGAAATCATCCCACCAAAACCCCTCATTTGTCTTTTCGCGACTTCAAAATTAGGATGATCTTCAAATCCAGGCCAGTAAATTTTATCTACTTTAGGGTGATTTTTTAAATAGTGAGCAATCTTTTCGCCGTTTTCGCAATGTGCTTTCATGCGTAAGTGCAACGTTTTAATTCCTCTCAAAACCAAAAATGCATCTTGCGGACCTGGAGTTGCACCGCAGGCATTGTACACAAACCAAAGGTCTTTGTAAAGTGCCTCGTCATTTGTAATTAATGCGCCCATTACAACATCAGAATGCCCGCCAATATATTTCGTTACCGAATGCATTACGATATCTGCACCCAAATCAATCGGGTTTTGCAAATAAGGCGAAGCAAAAGTATTATCAACCGTTAAAATCAGGTTCTTTTCTTTAGTAATCTTCGCAACGCCCTCAATATCAATAATTTGCATGGTTGGATTTGTTGGCGTCTCAATCCACACCAATTTAGTTTTTTCATTGAGGTATGGCCGCATATTCTCTGGATTAGACAAATCCAAAAAATGAAACTTAATGCCGTATTTGGTAAAGATTTTTGTGAAGATGCGATAAGAACCACCGTATAAATCATTTCCGGTAATAACTTCATCTCCAGGTTGCAAAAGCTTCAGTACGGCATCGGTAGCGCCCATTCCACTGGAAAAAGCCAAACCGTATTTTGCGTTTTCCAAAGCCGCCAGGCAATCCTCCAGGGCTTTACGGGTTGGATTTGTTCCGCGGGAATACTCATAACCTTTATTGTCGCCCGGCGATTTTTGCCAGTACGTAGACGTCTGGTATATAGGCGTCATCACGGCACCTGTTGTTGGGTCAGGCTCCTGACCGGCGTGTATAGCTTTTGTTGCGAATTTCATTTTCGTTGTATTTTGATGTGAACTTAGAGATGCGTTACAGGCAGATATTTACGTCAATTAGCCAAATTAATATGCCCTGGCAAACAACACACGTTCTTTTGAGGGCTTACCCGAGTAAATGCAAACTCCGTCTTCCAGTTTATTATCTAAAGGAATGCAACGGATTGTCGCTTTAGTTTCTTCCTTAATTTTTTGTTCTGTTTCCGGAGTGCCATCCCAGTGTGCAGAAATGAAGCCGGCCTTACCGTCAAGAAGCGTTTTAAATTCTTCGTAACTGTTCGCTTCTGTAATGTGTCCATCACGATAGGCCAATGCTTTATTAAACATACTGGTTTGAATGTCTTCAAGTAATTTAGCAATGTAGATATCTAAACCATCCTGAGGTACAGTTTGTTTAGTTTTTGTATCCCTGCGGGCAACTTCAACGGTTTTGTTTTCCAAATCACGGCCACCTATGGCAACGCGGATAGGCACACCCTTCATTTCGTAATCGGCGAATTTAAAGCCAGGCCTTTGTGTATCCCGATCATCATATTTAACAGAAATGCCCATGCCTTTTAAGCGCATTGTCAGCTCATTAACATAGGTTGTAATTTTGGCTAAATCATCTTCGCCCTTGTAAATCGGAACGATAACTACTTGAATCGGCGCAAGTTTTGGTGGGATAATTAAACCAGAATCATCACTATGTGCCATAATTAATGCACCCATTAAGCGGGTAGAAACGCCCCACGATGTTGCCCACACATAATCTAATTTACCATCTTTCCCAGTGAACTTTACATCAAAAGCTTTGGCGAAATTTTGACCCAAGAAATGTGACGTTCCCGCTTGCAGCGCCTTTCCATCTTGCATCAAGGCTTCGATACAATAGGTATCTAATGCGCCGGCAAAACGCTCATTCGGCGATTTTCGTCCACGGATAACCGGAACGGCAAGCCAGTTTTCCGCAAAATCAGCATAAATGTGCAACATACGCTCAGTTTCTTCTATCGCCTCCTGCGCGGTAGCATGAGCGGTATGACCTTCTTGCCATAAAAATTCAGCTGTACGCAAAAATAAACGTGTGCGCATTTCCCAACGCACCACATTTGCCCATTGGTTAATCAGAATTGGCAAATCTCTGTAAGATTGAATCCAACCCTTGTAGGTATTCCAGATTATCGTTTCGGAAGTTGGACGAACAATTAATTCTTCATCCAACTTTGCAGTTTCATCGACAACAATATTTCCATTTCCATCATTTTTTAAGCGATAATGTGTCACAACTGCACATTCTGTCGCAAAGCCTTCAACGTGAGAGGCTTCCTTAGAAAAAAATGACTTAGGTATGAATAATGGAAAGTAAGCATTCTGATGACCTGTATCTTTAAACATTTTATCTAAAACGGCCTGCATTTTCTCCCATATGGCGTAGCCATTAGGCTTTATCACCATACATCCGCGTACTGCAGAATGTTCTGCCAAATCGGCCTTAATAACGATATCATTATACCACTGGGAATAGTCTGCTGCTCTACTTGTAATTTCTTTACTCATATTATGTATTTGGAACGTAAATTGTGTGTTAAATAATGTGAAATTAAGTTACAAATTTATAAATTTATGCCTACAAAACGATTATCAGCACAAGCATTAGGATTATTTATATTTCCTTCTTAGTTTGAAACTGGATTTTTATTTTTTTGACACACACAACTAAATATAAACACAATGAAACCAATTAAATTTTTACCCATTGTTATGATAGCCGCCGCAGGGCTGGTGGCATCATGCTCTACATCAAAATTGGCGCAAAATAACGCCGGTGATGATGTTTATAATACTGTTGCGAAAGCGAGGGAGGTTGAATATGCTGCACCGGTGCCACAACAACAACAAGTTCAAACACAAAACGATCAGGATTACGACGAGTATTACGGAACCAGTAATCCTTATTATGACATGGATTATTCTTCGAGGATAAATCGTTTTTATAATGGCAGTACTTTTAGAGGCTACTTTGACCCATATTACGATAATTACTATTACGGAAACAGCTACGGCAATACCAACTTTTTAGGCTATGGCTTAAATTGGGGAAGCGGTTATGGTTTAGGTGGCTGGGGTGGCTATTTTGGCTACGGAAATATGTGGAACAACCCATACAACTATAATTACTTCGGGTACAATCCATACTGGTATTCTGGCGCTTGGGGACCATACTCTTACTACGACCGTTTTGGTTGGGGCGGTGGCTTTTATGGTGGCGGATACGGCTACGGAGGCGGTTACTACGGTGGTGGCTTAGGTGGTGTGTATTCGAACCGCAATAACAGGGCAAGACCAAACCGAGACGGTGACAACCGCAACGCATACGGTGCATCGGGCTCTAGAACGGCTCCAATTAGTGGAAATTACGGCAGACCAAATGTATCGACAAATAATTCTGGCAGACCAGAAAGGTATTCAAATGGAAATAATTCAACCATCAATGGCCGACCAGCTGGTGTAAGTTCAAGACCATCTCGTGATGACAGTTACAGACCACAACCTCAAACTCAACAATCTCAACCTGCTAGCAGACCAGATCGTGGCAGCTACAGTCCACCTCCAATGCAATCATCTGGAAGTAGCGGTGGTGGCGCAAGTTCAGGCGGCGGCGGCGGTGGCGGCGGCAGACCAACAAGAGGTGGAGGAAGATAATCAGCACATACACATTTTATAACATGAAACTAAGATCAATTTTTATTGTGGCAGGAATAGTTCTTGCCAGCAACTCTTTATATGCGCAATACACCAGTGATGTGTTAAGATTTTCACAACCCGAACTCGGTTCCTCGGCCAGATTCAAAGGATTGGGCGGTGCACAAACCGCATTGGGTGGAGATATAAGTTCACTTTCCGGTAACCCTGCAGGTTTAGGCTTTTTTACAAAATCTGAATTTACCTTCACTCCGGAATTCAATAATTTCAAGGTTGGCTCGGAATATCTGGGAAGCACTCAATCTGATAAAAACAGTAAAGCCGGAATTAACCAGGTTGGCGTAGTTTTCTACTCTCCGGTTAACAAACCAAAAGGTTCAGATTTGAATAGTGGCTGGGTAAGTCTAAATTTCGGTGTTGGATATAATAAAACGAATAACTTTAACAGTAGAATCTCATACGGTGGAAAAAACTCCAAAAGTTCAATGGCCGATTATTTTGCTGATTTAGCAATAGCTTCGGGAGGAGGTGATCCTGCCACGAGTACTGATGCTCTGGCTGCCGGTTCTCTTGAACAAATGGCATACAATACTTTTTTGATAGAATATGACCCCGCAGGATATTTTCCTACCACAGCATTAAATAACACTCAGCAAAGTGTTATCAATAGATCTGGTTCGCAATCTGAGGTGAATATTGGGATGGCTGGAAATTACGAAAACAAACTTTATTTGGGTTTATCATTAGGACTCACTAACATCAATTATACTTCTGATTTAGCTTTTACTGAGTCGGGAAATAACTTAAACTACACAGGTCAGCCAGCCGATTTTTTAAATGGAACATACACTTTTGGTTACAATTCCATTCAGGAAACCAAAGGAAATGGAATAAATGCCAAACTCGGCTTAATTTACAAACCAGTTAATGAATTAAGATTGGGCTTAAGTTTTGTAACGCCTACGTGGTACAGCTTAACAGATAACTTTTCTGAAAACTTGAACGCTTCTTATAGGAGAGCAAACGGGTCAGCAGTTCCTGAGTATACTAATCCATTATCAAGTTATAACTCTGAATACTCATTAAGAACGCCATACAAAGTTAGTGGTGGAGCGGCTTATATTTTGGGAAATAGTGGATTAATTACCGCTGATGTTGAGTATGTAGATTATAGCAGTATACATTTTTCTTCTAACTTCCCTAATGAGGAAAGAAGGACCAATCTTGATGTAGCAAATCTATATAAAGGCAACTTTAATTATAGAGCAGGTTTAGAATTTAAGGTGGTAGACAATTTTATGTTGCGAGGTGGATACTCATTCGCAGGTTCGCCTTACAAAAACTTGGATTTTACAACGCAAGCTTATAGTGGTGGTTTAGGCTATCGCTTTGATAACTATTATGTAGATGTAACTTATAGACATACCAAATGGGATTCTACGAATTCGCCCTACACGATTTCTTCAAGCTACCCTGATTACAATTTTACCGGAGCAGGGCCAACTGCAAACCTTAAAAATACAGCAGATAATGTATTCTTAACTTTCGGAGTAAGGTTTTAAATTATCTTTGTCTAAAATAAAAGTCCCGGCAGTTCGCCGGGACTTTTATTTTTTAACCGTTATGGTTTTTTCTGCATAGACAGGCCCATCGTCAGTTATTCCCTGTATGATAATTTTGAATTCTCCGCTCAAATCACCTGTCGTAAAAATCACTGATGTATCTCCGGTTTTACTAATTGCAGTTTGATAGTTCCAGTAAATAGTTGAAAAGTTTATGGGTTCGTTCAAATTTCTTAGGTCAGCAACATAAAATTCTTTCGGCAAGGATATTCCATCCAGGATAAATAAATTTGGTTTATTGGCATCGGCCGAACAGCCGCCGTATAAAGTAGTTCCACCGCCGAACAGCTTATAGCTTCGGTTGTTTTCAGCTGGTTTATTTTTCGGATCGTTCCTATGATTTGGGCAATTTAAATAGCCATTACCGCAAACATAGTCGCCACACTTATTCATGTTACTGGCAAAAAAGATGGAGTTATCTTTCACCTTTTTTATGGTTACATCTTTAAGTTTAATTCCAGAAAGAGCACTTATACCTTCACCTCCCGATTGTAAAACACTTGTATTTTGGGTTTTCTGAGCGTAATGACTACTTCTTAGTAACGATTTAATTTCGCTAAACGGGTTAAGAATGTTAACATTATAAGCTGGAAAATTTCGATCATTAATGGTTAGCCAAATTTTGGGTTTGTCTCCAGTAATTAAGGCGCTGTAGGGCAGAACAAATTTGCCTAAGCTATCGGTTGTTACCGCATTGATGTTAGAACCTGCAATTGTAGTTAGAGAAATAGGCACCTTCAACATTTTTTTACCCTTGGTTATTTCGCCACGATATTCAAATGCTGAAATTGTCTTTTCTTGAAGAAAATTCTCATTGACTTGGTGGGGCCATCTATACTTTCGCCATCCTTTTATAAGTAATACGTTTTCCAGATAATTCAAATCCTCCAATTTAATACCTGAGGAATTTGGAGGCAATTCGTTCGTGTGATTTTCCAAATAAGCAAAATCAACAATATTTTTTCTACTTGACAAATTAATCCTGTTTCCTTGCACCACCGCTATTGAAACAAGGCCGTTTAGTAATTTACCGCTACTCGAAACCTTCAGATTAAGTTTCACACTATCTCTGGTTTTAAACTCCTCTCCTTCTGGAAGAATTTCGAGTTTACTGAGTTCGTTGTAATGAGCAAAAAAAATCCGCTCGGCGATGGGTCTATATAAACCATCAAACAATGTAATGGTGTTCAGGCCTTTCGGCACAGAATCTAGTTTCAACAAAACTTTCAAGGGCCGGTTATTCTTCATATCCAATGCAGTTACAAGAAAGATCTTTTCCTGGTTATGCACTACCAAATGTATCGTTTCATCGATGTTGCTTTGCAACACAGCCCTAATTTCATCATTCCCAATTGCAGAATTTAGTCTGATAACTGTGCCTTGCTTTAAACTTTCCGGCAAAGCGTAACTCCCAATCAGTTTATTTTCGTTAAGCAATTTTACCTTATAGCTTTTACCGGATTCGGGCTTCAAGTAAAAGTTTCCAAGGCCCGATAAATCCGTTGAAATCGTATCTAAAACTTTATCATCCGCAAATAAAACGGCTTTGGCACTTATGGATAATCCATCCCTGTCTTTCACCTCCCAACCAACCTTATTTTGGATACCCGATACCGTATAGCCGCCTTCGGGAAAAAAACTAACCTGAAAGCGTACCTCTTCCTTAATCGGAATTTCGAAATTTAGATATGCCTTACTAACACCTTTTTTTACCGAGACTGAAACAAGGTTGTTTTCATTCGTTAGTCTGTTTGCAGGAAAGTCTATCATCATCTCGCCTATGACGCTCGTTTTTGCCTTACCTGTTTTCAAAATGTTACGATCTCTGCCAATAGTATAACTTACTTCAGCATCAGCAACGAAGCGATTGTCGCCCGTGAGCGCTTTTAGCAGAACAGTTCCATTACCAGTCGTTTCATCAACTGCCTTAAATAACGATAAACCCGCAATTAATGGATTTATGGTGGTCGATTTGATTGTTATTGGTTGCAGGAATTCTACATCAGGTTTATCGCCGAATTTGATATTGGTATTCGCAACAAATCTATAGCTGCCACTTTGCAACGAATCGGGAAGAATTAAACTCCCGAAAGCATATCCTTTTTCAATCAGAAATTTTTGTTGCAGCACAACGGAGCTGTCGGCATCACGAACAAGAGATAAGTAGAGCGTATTGTAATGCGCTAACCCGACGATGGTTTTAAGCAAATATCCTGTAAACCAAACCTGATCATTGTTGGTATAAATATTTTTATCGAAATGGACGAATAAAACAGAATTTCGATTATGCAGATCGTAGTGCTCTAAAACATTTGCCAGACTGTCAGTTTTGTTGGTCTGAGCCCGAAGGTTTAACTCCAGAAACAAACTTAAAACCAGAAAAAGCAGGCTTTTTTTAAGCATTATCCATTCATTTTGCTTAAAAATCAGGATATTATTTTAAAAATTCAAACTTAAATGATGCCGGACAACGGCCCGCCTTCTTCAGAAAGTTTATCAATTCGCTTTTCCACCTCATCATTTTTAATTAACTCTGGTGCATGATGTGGTTTTTTTCTGGCGTCGATAATTAGTGAACCTTTGCAACCCCAATGCTTATTTATTGTAAAATCGTTAATACCAAATATGTCAGCTGCTGGATTACTTCTTGTAAATGTAATCCAAACGAGGTTATTAATGGTTTCGGCTGCGAATGTGGAATCGTCGCATAAAACAATTAACGGAAAGCCAGATAGATCTAAATCCATCAAGGCCATATTAAGTAATGCGACTTCAGCTGCCGTTTTCTCCTGGTTTTGATAAAGCGGTGCGCTAAGTGTAAATATACCTGGGATAGCGACTCTGGGATTTTCAAATCCGGCAGGAAAAATTATTCCTTCTGGCAGTTCGGTCCACAAATTTCGCTTTTTTTCGCCTGCAGCTGCAAAAACCACTTTCGAACCACTATTAAGGCCATCGCCACTATAATCCAGAGTATCAATCGTTGTATTTGTATAAAAATGAAGGTCTGTTTTGAAGTCGATTCTTTCCAAAACATGTTTTAAAAACCCGGATATATTATGTGTAGTCAATTGCTCATCATCCTCCCTCGCGGCAATAAAGAGGTATTTTGCTAAACTCAGCTGGTTTTTACCCAAAATATGGTTTGCAATTGTTAAAATTTCCTGTGGCTTCCTCCCCTTTAAATAAGGCGTATATCGCTCACTTCCAATGGCAAACAAAAGCGGATGTACGCCGGCGGCATCAACTGCATTAACCTCCTTTAGACCATGAATTTCCTGAGGAATTGCCGAACCCGTTATCTCGTGAATCAAAGCACCAAAACTTGTGTCCTCCTGGGGAGGGCGACCTACCACAGTGAACGACCAGATCGCATCTTTTCTGTGGTAAACATTGCTAACTTTCATCAGTGGAAAAGGATGCGTTAAACTGTAATAGCCTAAATGATCTCCAAACGGTCCTTCTGGTTTATTTTCATTTGGATAAACCATTCCTGTTATAATGAAATCAGCATCTGCAGAAATGCAGAAGCCTTCATCATCGTAAAAATACCTGAACCTTCTGTCGCCCAACGCACCTGCAAAGGTCATTTCAGACAAGCCTTCGGGTAAAGGCATTACCGCTGCCAAAGGATGTGACGGTGGTCCGCCAACAAAGATACTCACCTTTAAAGGTTGCCCTAAGGCATTTGCTTTCGATTGATGAACACCAATGCCACGATGAATCTGATAATGTAAACCGATTTCCTTATCCTGTACGTATTCGTTTCCACCGAGCTGAATCCGGTACATTCCAAGATTTGAATTCATTACGCCAGGCTTTTCAACATCTTCGGTGTAAACTTGAGGCATTGTAACAAAAGGACCTCCATCCATCGGCCAGTTTACAATTTGAGGCAAATTACTAATGGTTGTCTTTAAAAAATTATTTTTGGCTGATGGCGTTTTTAAAGGTAAGGCGGAAAGCGCCGACATCGCTGAACCTGCGTATTTAAAGGGATTTTTGAGCGCTTTAATTGGGTCGTTTCTCAAGGAAACCAGTTGCTGCACTTTTGGTAAGGTATCGCGGAAGATAAACTTTGAACGTTCTAATGTACCAAACAGATTAGAGACAGCCGGAAAAGGACTTCCCTTTATCTTTTCAAAAAAAATAGCAGGTCCGTTGCTTTCATAAACGCGTAAATGAATAGCGGCCATTTCCAGATAAGGGTCTACTTCATCCTTTATCCTTAATAAATGACCGTGCTTTTCTAAATCACTAACACATTCTGCTAAACTTTTGTATGCCATGCCCAAAGATATGTGCTCCAAAACAAAAAAGCCACAGAATAACAGATTATGTTAAATCTATTATACTGCGGCTTTATTAATAAGATAATTCTATTTCTTACCTGCAAATGAGCGAAGCATCCAGGTGTTTTTTTCTTTAAATTGCATAAAACGGTTAACCATATCGTTAGAACCATCATCGCCGGCACTGGCGGTTGCATCTAAAATTTCGCGTTCCATTTCAATTAAGGTCGACATATCCTCCAAAATTGCATCAACCATATCCAGGTCTTTCATACCAATGGTATCAATTTCTTTAATTTTTGACTCTTGTATATAATCTGCGAAACGGCTATGTGGTGGCTTACCCAACGTTAATACACGTTCAGCTATTTCATCGATGGTTAATTGCGCATTGGTATATAATTCTTCAAATTTAACATGAAGTGTAAAAAAGTTTTGTCCTTTGATATTCCAATGGCAACCTCTTAATTTTTGATAATGAATATGATAATTGGCCAGGTAATCATTTAATAAGTCTACAACTGGTTTAACTTCCTTTTCGTTAAGGCTGATTTCTTTAGCGTCCATTTTAATTTTGTTAAAGTATGCTTTCCGAACAAATAAAAATTAAAAAAGTTTGTCATAAAACAACAATTAAACAATACAGAATTTATCCTTCCGTTTAATAGACGTAAATACAATGGAGCAAAAATTATAAACAATTGTTAATTAGCGAAATGTGGTTTCAGTGAACGAATAATCAAACTATAAATATCAAATGCCGGCTTCTACGCGGCTATAGGTTTTATAATATTATTCGTATAATTGCTACCCCTGATAAAAAATTTAGATAAAAATAAATGTATAAAATAGGTTTAACTGCTATAGTTTTGTTTGCTTTAAATGCAACAGGTGCTAAGGCAAATGCAGTAATCGACTCTATCGGAGTAGAAAATAATAATGGAAAAAAATTAATCATACATCAAACAGCTGCAAAAGACACATACTATTCTATTGGAAGAAGGTATAACGTACCACCAAAGGAGATTATGGCTTTTAACGATAACAAATATCTTCAGATTGGTGTTGTGATAAAAGTTCCCACGAATTTCCCTTTTAGCCCTGCAGCGGGCAGTGCCGCAAATCAAACTGTTAGCTCAACAACGAACGTTACGGAGTACGTTGTAAAGCCAAAGGATAATTTGAATATGCTGGCTGAAAAATATGGCACAACTATTAATGAATTAAAAGCGCTTAACAATTTAAGTGGCAATAATTTGAGCATTGGCCAGGTTTTAAAAATACCTACAAAAAACGGAGAAGTAACTCAAACTCAAAAAACCGAAACCGTTGTACCTGTAAAATCAGCGGAGCCAACGAGCATTCCCCAGCAAGCTGAAAATACACCATCCACATTGATTGAACATACCGTGCAACCGAAAGAATTTTTGGGAAAAATTGCAGAAAAGTACGGCACAACCGTAGAAGAGATAAAGAAAGCAAATAATCTTTCAGGTATTAATTTAAGAATTGGACAGAAACTAAAAATTCCTGCAACAAAAAATATAGAAGATAGTAAGGTAGCGCCTGCCGGCGAAAGTGTAACAACCCAAACAGTAGAAGTTAAGGATGCGCCTGGTACATATACTGTAAAAAAAGGAGAAAGTATTTTCGCAATTGCGAAGCAGTTTGGTATAACCGCATATCAAATCAGAAAGCTTAACAATTTAACGGATAATGGTTTATCGACTGGGCAAGTTTTGAAAATCCCTACCGAAATCACAACGGAAATTCCGAAAGTGACAGAAAAAGAAGTTCCAGTTGCAGTTAAAGAAACTAGTAAAGATGAAAGTTTTATTTACACCGTTGGTAATGGCGAATCTATCTTCAATATTGCAAAGAAATTTAATTTAACAGCTTACCAGATTAGAACGGCTAACAAATTAAGTGATAACACGATTACAACAGGTCAGAAACTTGTGATTCCGAAACCACCTGAGCCGAAATCTGTTAACGATTTAGCCAAACAAGATCAGGAAGAAAATCCGGATAGCACATCGTTTAAAGACCCAAAACTTAGAGGCGCTCCCAGCAAATACGGATTAAACCAGATAGAAGAAAAAGGAACAGCTGTTTCCATTGCCGATGCTGATTTGGATGCGTCGAAAATGCTTGTTCTACACCGTACTGCACCTATTGGTACAATAATAAAATTAACCAACCCAATGACAAATCGAACTGCGCTGGCCAAAGTTGTTGGTAAATTTACAGAGAACGAATCCACAAAAGATGTTATAATTGTAATGACGAAAGCCGTAGCAGACTCGCTGGGCGCTTTAGACAAGAGATTTTTTTGCAATTTAACGTACGGTGTGCATGAGCTTGAATAAGAAACCATTTATTATTGGAATTGCAGGAGGAAGCGGTTCAGGAAAAACATTTTTTTTAAATTGTTTTCTTCATCATTTTAAACAAGATGAAGTTACGCTAGTTTCTCAGGACGATTATTACATTCCTGCCGGAGAGATGACGCAGGAGGAAAACAAACTTTATAACTTCGATTTACCATCAACAATAGATAGTGAGCAGTTTTTAAGAGACATTAAGCAGCTTCTCGCTGGCGAGGTCGTTTACAAAAAAGAGTACAACTTCAATAATCCTTTAGCAGTTGTTAAAATACTTGAAATAAAATCGGCACCAATAATAATAGTTGAAGGATTATTTATTCTTTATTTTAAAGAAATTGCCGCTCTGCTGGATCACATGATTTTCGTAGATGCAGATGAGCAGGTGGCGTTAGACCGCCGCATAAAACGCGATGGATTAGAGCGTGGCTACCCTGAAGAAGATGTGTTATACAAATGGCGAAACCATGTTCTGCCGGCTTATAAAGAATATTTATTGCCTTATAAAAACGATTGCCACAAAATCGTTATAAACAATACAAATGAGCCCGATGAGATAATAGCCATTACCGAGGCCATTTCCAATGACTTGAGAAATAGCATTTTGGTAGATATTTCTTGATGAAAGCGAATTTAATGCCAATATGCACAAACCTTCTGGCTTTTGCATATTGGCTTTACCTACTCGATCCGCTCAAATCCAAACCACAAATCAGGAGATACAAATCTTTGCTGCAAACAAAAAATGCACTGGTTACACATTTGCTCGTCGCCACATTTTTTGCATTGTTTGCAACGCTATTAATCATCAATGAAGAGCAAAGGGATATATTTTCTTTTATCCCGCTATTATTTATAATTCTCGTAGTGGCTTTTAATAAAATCTGTCGTTATAGGTATCATCGCGATTTCCACCTGGTTATTCGTGGCGACCTCCTTAAAACATCCTGGTTCGACAAACTGGCGAGCATCCTGGTTTTAATTTTACCATTGCTTGCCAATATTTTCATTTGCATACTATTTACAAAGAATTAATTTAAAGTCATCTCCGGAATTTCACCTTCAATCACCAGCCTGCCGGCGGTAGCTTGTTTGATGAAATCGACACTTACACCCGGCGCTCTTTCCAGAAGCCTAAACCCACCTTCAGGTAAAATATCTAATACGGCAAGTTCAGTAACGACCTTCTTTATGCACTTAACCCCTGTTAAAGGCAATGTACATTTTGGTAAAAGTTTACTTTCTCCTGCCTTATTTACGTGTTGCATGGCCACAATAATATTCTTTGCAGATGCCACTAAATCCATAGCCCCACCCATTCCCTTAACCATTTTACCGGGAATTTTCCAGTTCGCAATATCACCGTTTTCCGAAACTTCCATGGCACCTAAAATAGTTAAATCTACTTTTTGAGCTCTAATCATTCCAAAACTCATTGCCGAATCGAATATTGAAGATCCGGGCAAGGTTGTAATCGTCTGTTTGCCTGCGTTAATTAGATCGGCATCCTCTTCACCTTCAAAGGGAAACGGTCCCATGCCCAAGAGGCCATTTTCTGATTGTAATACAACATTTATATCCGTTGGGATGTAATTGGCAACCAAGGTTGGAATACCAATGCCCAGGTTAACATAATAACCATCTTTTATTTCTTTAGCAATGCGCTGTGCGATTTCCTCTTTTGTAAATGCCATAAATCAAATGAATGAAAGTTAATTGAGTAAGTGTTATTGACTAATTGTATCAGGAAAGAATTTCTTAACTGTTTTCAGGGACGATTACTATTTCATGTTAGCAATCAATAAAGTAATGAAATACCGACTTACAAACGAACTAATGAGCCGATGAACTAATGACTTTCCTTACGGTTCTTTGCTCAATTCTTTTTTCATAATCTTTTCCCTGAAAAACCCGATGCACATAAATTCCCGGAGTATGAATGTAGTCTGGGTCAAGCGCTCCAACTTCAACCAGTTCTTCAACTTCGGCAATGGTAATTTTGCCGGCCATCGCCATTACGGGATTAAAATTTCTGCTGGTTGAGCGGAAAATGAGGTTTCCTGCAGTGTCACCTTTCCATGCTTTGACAATTGCAAAATCCGCGTCAAATGCATATTCAAGGAGATAATCTTTACCATCAAAATTTCGTATTTCTTTTCCCTCTGCCACTTCGGTTCCTACACCTGCAGGTGTAAATATTGCAGGCATGCCATATCCCGCTGCCAAACACCGCGTTGCAAGTGTGCCTTGCGGAATTAAATCTACCTCCAATTCCCCACTCAGCAGTTGCCTTTCGAATTCAGCATTTTCTCCAACATAGGATGATATCATCTTTTTGACCTGACGTTGTTTCAGCATTAACCCGATTCCAAAATCATCCACGCCGGCGTTATTGGATATGCAGGTAAGGTTTTTGGTTTTTTTTGCTACTAACGCGTTGATACAATTTTCAGGGATGCCGCATAAACCGAAGCCACCTAACATAATGGTGGCACCATCAGGTATATCATGTATGGCTTCTTCAGCTCCTGATACAACTTTATTTATCATTTTATGAATTTTTGGTTAGGCTGCTAAAGTACAGAAACGATACAGCTTTTTAAAACTTAAATGGAAGTCGGTCCTAAAAATTATGTAACCCCTTTAAGAATAATAAATTGGAATTAATCTAAATAACACTACCTTTGTAATCAGATGTTTAACGATAGAGATAACGAGGATTTTAGAATACCAACAGACCCTGAATTTCAAAAAGGAATGGGTTTTATTTTCAGCTGTACAGCAGAACATAAAAAATGTTGCGAAAAATATAAAAAAGGAAAGCGTTGCAAAAAGTGTCCTGGCAAGGATAAAAAGTAATTATTTATAAATTTCAATAATTTTATCATCGTTGCCATTGCTGGTGCAAACGTATATTTTACCTTCCGGCGAAATACAAACATCCCGCATCCTGCCATAACTGTTTACAAAAAAATCTTTCGTACCCTCAATTTTAGTTTGTCCATCATCTAGCTTAAGCTGCATTAATTTTGTATTCTTCAAAACAGCAAGAAGTAGTGAATTTTTAAACTGGGGGATATAATCTGAAGTATAATAAGCCATTCCACTTGGCGCAATTGTAGGTGTCCACACAATTAAAGGTTGGGCAATACTATTTGCCGAACAGAAAGACTGCTCTCCTGCTTCATCACAAAATCCTTTAATGTTTGGCCATCCATAATTTCTTCCTTTTTCAATTACATTAATTTCATCGTCAGAATCAGGTCCGTGTTCTGAGGAAAAAACTTTATTTCCAACCTGTACCAATCCTTGCGGATTACGATGACCGAAAGTCCATAAGCGATTATTCGGGTAAGGATTATCTGCAGGAATTGAGCCATCGAGATTAACCCTTAAAATTTTTCCCGAAGTTGAATTTACATTTTGAGGCGTGTTGGTATCTGCCGCATCGCCTGTCGAAATGAAAAGCTTTCCACCAGAAATTAGTAATCTGGAGCCGTTGTGATTCGAAGCAGCACCGATATTATCTAATATGGTAAGAGGATTGGTAAGTGCGCCACCGGTATAGGTGTAGCGTACTATTTTTTCTTTATAGCTGCTGCCGTAATTGTAGGCTACATAAACCCAGGGAATTGTCGAAAAATCAGGGTTTAACGCAATTCCTAGCAAACCACCTTCGCCATTTTCCCGAACCTCACTGATGGTGAGAAGTGGTGATATTTGTCCGTTAGCAGGGTTTAACCGACTAATTTTTCCGCCTCTTTCGGTAAACCAGATAAAGTTATCTGGTCCGTAAACCATGCCCCATGGAAAACGCAAACCTGAAACGACAACCCTGTTTTTAAGTTCAACATCTGGAAGGTTTCCGGTATCATTACCATCACTTTTGTTTTTTTTGCAGGTTGTAAACAAGAAGAGTACAACAAGGCAGGTAAAAAAAGCTCTCATAATCGTAACGTTTTAATAGTAACACACTTATTGAAAATTAGTTTTGGTGCTGCCCTACTGCCTTTTAATATACTAGTTTAAATAAACGTAGGTGATTCCATCGCCTCCTCTGTCTACATGTTCATCTTCCATTCTGTTTA
Organism: Pedobacter sp. AC464; assembly: GCF_979253075.1. Classification (NCBI taxonomy): domain Bacteria; kingdom Pseudomonadati; phylum Bacteroidota; class Sphingobacteriia; order Sphingobacteriales; family Sphingobacteriaceae; genus Pedobacter; species Pedobacter sp. AC464. The sequence goes on along the minus strand of NZ_CEEDBV010000001.1, from coordinate 671,008 downwards.
CCTGACTATATTTTTTCAAATATTCGCGAATCATTTTTCGTAAAATTCCATCGCCCTTACCATGAATTAGTTTTATCGAGGGAAAACCCAACATAATGGCTTTATCTAAATATTTCTCAACTTCAAAAAGTGCATCTTCGGTTCTTTTCCCACGTAGATCCAGCTCCGCTCTAAAACCGGAAACAGCCTCATTCATCCGCCCTGCGAAAGAGCCGGCGCTACTTTGAGCAACTTTCTTAGCTTCTTTATTGCTAATCTTTTGAACACGATTTTTTTTCACGTTAGACCGTAAATCTCCAATCGCTAAAACCAGTTCGTTTCTGTTAATTTCCAAAACGGTGGCAGTTGTTTCGCTATCCACAAACTTTACCCAATCGCCAACTTCAATCTCGCCACCAACTACAACAGGCTGAGTTTTCGGCTTTTCTTTCGGAACCGTATTCTTCACCAATTCTTTTTGCAGATTTTCCCTTAATTCTTTTGTAACGGCTTTATCTGCTTGCTTCTCTTTAATCTCGGCAATGGTATTTTCAACGAGTCTGTTCGCATTTTTTATGATGTTCTGCGCTTCCTGCTTTGCTTCCTTAATCAAAATACGTCTGTTTTCATCGAGGAAAGCCCTCAGTTTTTCATTCTCGGCGACAAGATTTTTGGCTTTATTCTGCTGGTTTGCCAAGCTAACTTTGGTATCGTAAATCGTTTTCTTCTCACGCTCCAAATCAACCAGCATCGTATCAACCCGATTTTGATTAGAACCTGTTTTTTCTTTGGCAAGTGCAATAACTTCTTTCGGCAAGCCTATATTTTGCGCAATCTCAAAAGCGTAAGAACTTCCGGGCTTACCCATTTCAAGTATGTATAGCGGTTTCATCTTCGCATTATCAAAAAGCATTGATGCATTTTCAAGTCCGGCAGTATTGCCGGCAAAAAGCTTCAAGTTGGAATAATGTGTTGTAATTACACCGCGAACTTTTTTATTGTTTAAAACCTCCAGAACAGCCTCTGCCATAGGTCCGCCAAATTGAGGGTCAGTTCCTGTACCAAATTCATCAATCAGCACCATCGTTTTTGGCGAAGCATGTTCAACAAAGTAACGCATCTTTTTAAGGTGAGCGCTATAGGTACTCAGGTCGCTTTCTATCGATTGATCATCGCCGATATCTGCAAAAATATTCTCAAAAATGCCAACCTCCGAATTCGCATCAACGGGAATTAAAAGGCCAGTTTGCAGCATAATTTGTAGTAAACCGACCGTTTTCATACAAACGGATTTACCACCGGCGTTCGGACCTGAAACCAAAACAACCCTCGTTTCTGCATCAATATGAATGTTTAAAGGCGTTACTGTTTTCTTCTCTGCAGCAAAAGAAAGCATTAGTAAAGGATGTCTGGCATTAATCAATTTAGTTTTAGGCTCTTTTAACAGCCCGGGCATTTCGCCCTCTACATCAATTGCAAACATCGCCTTAGCTCTCACAAAATCCAGCTTTGTTAAAAAGCCGTGGTACGATAATAAAAGTGGTGAATAGGGTCTTAACTCATCGGTAAGAGCAATTAAAATTTTAATAATCTCCCTTCGCTTATCAAATTCTAAATCACGAAGTTTATTGTTTAGCGTAAAAACTTCTTCAGGTTCAATGTAAACAGTTTGTCCGGTTGCCGATTCATCGTGAACAAAGCCTTTTAGTTTGCGTTTGTTCTCTGCCAAAACCGGAATACACATCCTTCCGTCGCGAATTGTTAAACTGCCGTCCGCAACCCAGTTATTTGCAATTGCTTGCTTATAAATAGAATCCATCCGCTTACGTACATCCTGTTCGGTTTTCGAAATTGAAGCGGTGATTTCCTGTAGTTCTTTCGATGCATTTGGTTTAATCTTTCCCTTAACATCAATAACCTGCTCAATTTTACGAAGGATATTTTTTTCAATCGGCAAGTGCTCAAATAATGCTTCCAATGTTGGGTACACTTCTGCCCTTTCTTCAAAAAACCTCAGCACAGAAAAAACGGTTTGCAACGAGGTGTAAATTTGAAACCACTCTTCTTCCTGTAAGTAAGTCCCTTCTACACGGATTTTCTCAACAAGCGCCTTAATATCGAAAAAGCTATTAATTTGCAAAGGTTCCTGATTTTGAATGATGGTTTTAAACTCATTCGTCTGGCGAAGGAATTTATCGATCTGATCGAACCGGTTCATTACCTGCATCTTCTGCACCATTGCCTGGCCCATTGTACTTAAGCAATGTTTACTTATCAGCTGTCTAATTTCAACAAAGCCCAAACGCTCTAAACAATTCTCGGGATATAACATATTATTTAACTGCTGGAAGTACTTTAATTTTAGATTTAGCTAAAGAATCAGCCTTTTCCATTGCTTTTTGTTGTTTTGATAGACGCTTGCTAATATATTTATACATCTTATCCAAATCCTGAGGATGCTTATAATAATAGCTCATGCTTTGCGCATACTGTGTAGAATCGATACCAAATTTCTTATAAATTCCCTTATAGTATGATGCGGCTACTTTCTTTGACGAATCTGGCATCGCGATAGTTGAAATATAACCGTCACTAACGTGGATATCGTACAATATATTCTGCATCTTATCGGGAGCAATCACATTTGAAGGCCTTTCCTCCTTACAGGAAGCTATCCCAAACACAACCGCTAGCACCCAAATCAATCTTCTCATTCTTAATTTAAAATATTATTTATTGCCCAAATTGCGGCAAGGTTATTAATTTTACGCAAAAATAGTTATAAATGAGCATAGCTGATAATCTTAAACATTATAAAAGTGAAGTAGAAACTGACGGCGTAAAGTTAATTGCAGTATCTAAAACGCAAACCAACGATGCTATTCTGGAGGCCTACCACGCCGGACAAAGAATTTTTGGTGAAAACCAGGTACAGGAGATGGTTGATAAGCAGCTACAACTTCCTAAAGATATTGAGTGGCATATGATTGGTCATCTGCAAAGCAACAAAGTGAAATATATTGCACCATTTGTCACTTTAATTCATGGGGTAGATAGCTTGAAACTGCTTCAGGAAATAAATAAACAGGCTTTAAAAAATAACCGAACCATAGATTGCCTGTTGCAGGTATATATTGCAGATGAGGACACAAAATTTGGCTTAGGACATGATGAATTGATTGAGCTTTTACGTTCGGAAGAATTTTCCGGTTTGAAAAATATTAGAATAGTTGGATTAATGGCAATTGCCACAAACACCAAAAATGAAAAACAAATTGCCATCGAATTTCATGAATTAAAAGTATTTTTCGACGGCATTAAGGTTAGTTTTTTCCGCAAAGATGATTATTTTAAAGAAATTTCTACAGGCATGAGCGCCGACTACAAAATTGCGATTGAGGAAGGGAGTACGATGGTGCGAATAGGAAGCGGCATCTTTGGAAAAAGAATTATAAAACACTTCAAGGCCGATATTTCGGCAAATTAACACACCAATGAACGTAAATGTTAGAACAGCCGTTGCAAGCGACTGCACAAGGATATTAGAACTTATTAATGAACTCGCCGTTTATGAGCGTGCGCCTGAAGAGGTAACGGTAACGCACGAACATTTTGTTGAAGCTGGGTTTGGAGACAAACCGGTTTGGAAAGCTTTTGTTGCTGAAATGGATGGCCTCATTCTAGGCTTTGCGCTTTATTATACACGTTATTCTACCTGGAAAGGCTGCCGGTTATATCTGGAAGATTTTATCGTTACCGAAGAACACCGCGGAAAAGGAATTGGTAAACTCCTTTTTGAAAGGGTGATAGAAGAAGCAAAAAATGGGAATTATAATGGAATGGTTTGGCAGGTGTTAGACTGGAATCAACCCGCGATAAACTTTTACAATAAGTACAAAGCCAACCTTGAGGAAGGATGGCTAAATGCATCCTTTTCTAAAGAGCAGGTTAAGGCATTTTAAACTATGGAGATATTTAAATTTGGAGGCGCTTCCGTTAAAGATGCTGATGGCGTAAGAAATCTGGCCAATATTGTTCGCGATTACAAACAAACAGAATTGCTAATTGTAGTTTCGGCCATGGGTAAAATAACAGATAAGCTCGAAGCGCTTGCCTTTGCCTACCTCGAACAATCCGAGCAGACACATTCAATTTTTGAGGAAGTTAAACATTTCCATTTTACTTTGATAGAAGAGTTGTTTGAAGGAAAAAACAACACTGTTTATGATGATGTGGCCAATACTTTTGTCGAAATAGATTGGTTAATTGAAGATGAGCCTGACAACGAAGCGGATTATATTTACGATCAAATTGTATCAATCGGCGAAGTTGTTTCTACTAAAATTGTGGCCGCGTGGTTAAACGAAACCAATAACAAAGCGCTGTGGGTTGATGCCAGAAATTACATTAAAACGGATAACAGCTATCGCGAAGGGAAAGTAGACTGGGATAAGACTTATCAGACTATCCAAAGGGATTTACTTCCAGAGATGCAAAAAAATATTATTGTAACCCAGGGCTTTATTGGTGGAACCAGCGAAAATTACACCACTACTCTTGGCAGGGAAGGCTCTGATTATTCTGCCGCGATTTTTGCTTCGTGCTTAAACGCAAGCGCTTTAACCATTTGGAAAGATGTTCCAGGCGTTCTCAATGCCGACCCGAAATGGTTCGATGAGACAGAAAAAATTGCGCAACTCTCTTACCATGATGCAATTGAGCTCACCTATTATGGTGCAACTGTAATTCACCCAAAAACTATAAAACCCTTGCAAAACAAAGGCATTCCACTTTTCGTTCGCTCGTTTATAGAGCCCGAAGGTACTGGAACGGCAATCACTAAAGAGAGCAATCCTTTACCGGTGCCGTCCTTTATTTTTAAGGTGAACCAGGCGCTTATCTCTATTTTTCCAAGAGATTATTCTTTCATCATTGAGGAAAATCTAAGCACCATATTCGAGCTCTTTCATCAATATAAAATTAAAATAAATACCATGCTCAACTCTGCGATTAGTTTCTCAGTTAGCGTGGACGACGATGAGGAGAAAATTAAAAAACTTATCGCAGCACTTTCAACCCAGTTTACCGTTAAGTACAATAAAAACCTGGAATTGGTAACCATTCGCTATTATAACCAACAAACAATTGAAAGAGTTGCTGTTGAAAAAGACATTTTACTTGAAGTTAAAAGTCGGCATACCTGCCAAATGGTAATGAAAAACAAAGCATAGTTTTTTCTATTCCATTAGTCTATTAAGGTTCGTCAGAAGTAAGTAGTGTTGGAACCCGCATTCAGATAGTGAGAAATTCGTCAATCGAGCAACCGGAATGAATAAAAGGATTTTAGATTTAGAGGTGCAGAAATACATCACAGCAAATTTAAGCAGTGATGTAAATAAAATTGCTTTAAGCAAAAGTCCGTTTGCAGGCATAAGTGCAGCAGAACTGGCGAACCAGATTGTATCGAAAAACAAAGCAGAAAAAAAGTTGCCATCATGGTTTAATACCGCTCAGATATATTATCCTCCTGCCCTGTCCATCGAGCAAACTTCATCAGAAATTACAGCAGATTACAAGGCTCGATTAGCGAAGGGAAAACTTTTAATTGACATTACGGGTGGATTCGGCATTGATTCATTAGCATTTGCAAAGCACTTAGACCGCATTATTCACTGCGAAATAAACGAAGAATTATCTGAAATTTCTCAATATAACGCGAACGTGCTCGGCTGTAAAAATATCGAGTTTGAACCTATTAACGGGCTCGAGTTTGTAAAAAATTCTACGCAACAATTCGACACAATCTATGTAGACCCTGCACGAAGGGCAGAAACGCGGAAAGTATTTTTGTTGAAAGACTGCAGCCCCGACATAGTTACTAACCTTTCCGGCTTATTGGAAAAAGCAGAACGGATAATTGTGAAAACAGCACCATTGCTTGATATTTCTGCCGGCCTGCAAGAATTAAGTTTTGTTAGCGAAATTCATATTGTAAGTGTTAGAAATGAGTGCAAAGAGTTACTTTGGGTAATTGATGAAGGATTTTTTGGCGAACCAAAAATTGTAGCAGCGGCCTTAAATGAGGAGGAGAAAGAATTTTCTTTTCACAAAGCTGAAATGAACACTTCAGTTGTGTTTGCCGATCATCTGTATCGTGATGAGTATTTATACGAACCCGATGCAGCTTTATTAAAAACAGGTGCTTTCAACCTGATTGGAAATCGCTATCACCTTAAAAAGCTTCATGCTCAAACGCAACTATATACAGCACCTGATTTTCAAAAATCTTTTCCAGGCCGAATTTTCAAAATTGAAAAAATATCAGCTGCAAACGATTTAAAAAAAGAGAAGCAGCTGGCTGGAAACATCATCGTCAGGAACTTTCCAGGCAAACCGGAAGAGCTTTCTAAAAAATATAAGATAATACCTGCCAAAGATGATTTCTTTATCTTCACAAAAATTATAGCTGACCAAAACGTGGTTATCCAGGCGAAAATAATTCAGTTTTACTAAAAAAGCTTCCCAAATTTGGAAAGCTTTTTTGCATTTGGGGTGTACAATTTATAAAATTCGCTTAAACTTTCTTAACGTTTACTGCTTGTAAACCTTTTCTCCCTTCAGCTACTTCAAATTCTACTTGATCGTTTTCTTTTAAGCTTTCAATACCGCCTAAAACATCTTTAAAATGTACGAATAAATCTTTATTGTCTTCTTGAACAATAAAACCAAAGCCTTTTTGAGTGTTAAACCATTTAACTTTTCCGTTAGCCATAAAAAAATAAAAAATTGTATAAAAAAATAAAACCCTTATTGTTTTGCTTCTAATTTTCTACAACTAATTGGAATTTAAATGAATAAAACAACCAGAATAAGCGTTAACACCGAAACAAAACTATCAAATATAATAATTAAGAGATATAATGCAAGCTATTTTCGCCTAAGTAATAAAAATTATGCATTAATCCAAAGCAGCTATTATTTAAGTATTCGGCTGGGGCGTTGTGCGCAAATATGGCTTGATCTGTTTAAAACCTTTTGGAAATTTTTCGGGAATGTCTTCCGTTTTAATGCTGTTAAGCACAATCACGTCCTCCCCATTTTGCCAATCGGCAGGTGTAGCCACACTATAATTAGCCGTTAACTGTAAAGAATCGATCACCCTTAAAACTTCGTTAAAATTCCGGCCTGTTGATGCCGGATAAGTGATAATCAGTTTTACCTTTTTGTCTGGACTGATAATAAAAAGTGAACGAACGGTTAGCGTTTCGGAAGAATTTGGGTGGATCATATCGTAGAGATTTGCTACAACCCGTTCAGGGTCAGCAATTATCGGAAACTCAACCGATGTATTCTGTGTTTCGTTAATATCACTTATCCAACCTTTGTGTGCTTCTGCTGAATCAACACTAACGGCCAGAACCTTGACATTTCGTTTTTCAAACTCATCTTTTAAAGCCGCTGTGCGACCAAGTTCTGTAGTACAAACCGGTGTATAATCGGCAGGATGTGAAAATAGAACACCCCAGTGTTTTCCCAAATAGTTATAAAAGTCGATTTCGCCTATTGATGTATTTGCCTGAAAATTCGGGGCAGTATCACCTAATCTTATGCTCATATGTTAATTCAATTAATTATTTAAACAAACTTAATAAATAGTATACAAAACACATAGAGCTAATATATTTAATTTTTTTTCACAAAAAAAACCTTGAAGGCATTAGCCAGCAAGGTTTTAAGAAAATTAATCTATTGGGTAGTTAATTATAAACTTTAATCATGAATACGTAATCCTGCAACTTTTCAATTTGCTTTGCACGTCTCATTCCAGCTAAAATACTTTTCTTATTAACTGTTAATTTTTTACCTAAAGAATCTTGAGGAATTGCCCTCATAGCTTCCAAAATGTATTTGGACTTTATCGCAAATGAAGCGCCCTCAGACGAGGTTTCTTTACCGCTGATTATGCCAACCAGGTTTCCGTTATTATCCAGAAGCGGGCCACCACTGTTACCAGGATTTAATGGTATAGCAACCTGATATTGAGTTGTATCGCCAATGAAGCCACTTTTAGAACTCACGTAACCTTCACCTAGCACTGCATCATCCTTCGGATATCCCCAGGTGTAAACATTTTCTCCAACACCGGTGCTGTTTTTCTTAATTGTATAAGGCAAGGCCGATAAGTTTTTAAAATGTTTATCATCAATCTTCAGGATTGCAATGTCATATTCCGGGTCTTTCAATATAACCTTTACCTTAAAAGATTCGCCTTCGCTGTTCTGAATATAAACTGAATCTGCATCTTTAATCACGTGAAGGTTGGTCGCGATGTAACCGTTGGTTGACACAGCAAAACCGGTTCCGCCGAAATTACCAGGATTAATCTGCTTATTTGCCGGCAGGTTATCTGAACTGATTTTACGAATTAAATTATTTTGAGTTTTTACAGCGTTGGTTACGTTTTTACTTAACTGTACAAATTTATCGGCTTGTTGGCTGCTGTGCTGTATCGAGTAAATAGAAACGAATGATAGCACAATAAAAGATGCTGCAACTGCAATTGCAGATTTGTGCTTACGCCATAACTGAACAACCCGTGAAGGATGTGGCGCAAACTTTGTTACCAGCGAATCAATGTCTATTTCTGCATGAATATCGTTGAGCTGCTCTTTTAAAAGTAACTGCCGCGAATATTCTTCCATATTATCTAAAAACAGCTTATGCGAAACAACCTTGTGATCTACAGTTGCATCATTACGGCGCAACTGTTCAAAAGCATCGGTTTCCTCTGCATTAAGTTTACCTAAAAGATAATCTTCAATAATTGCATCTAACTCTAAATCGTTTCTCATCTCAATTATTTGTGTTGAAAAAATATTTTCTTTAACCTCTGCAGGCACTTATATTTTTGTGTTTTTGCATTATCGGTATTGGTGTAACCAAACTTTTCGCAAATATCCTGCATGGATAAATTGTGTATGTAAAAATCCTGAATTATGGTTTTGCAAGGCTCGCCCAGGTGTTCAAGAGCAGTTTGCATTTTAGTAAAAGCTGCGTCTTTTTCCTCGTGTTGCTCTACATCTTCCTCAACCTCAAACAGATCTTCGTAATCCGTAATGTTACCTGTCTTTTTACTGTTTTGGCTCAACTTTTTAAGCCAAATTCTACGGCAAACCGAATATAAATATGTTTTTAATTTGCTGCTGAGTTCAAAATTCCCCTCTTTAACTTTGTTATATAAAATAATTATCGCTTCCTGATAAACATCTTTCGCATCGTCCTCATCGCCATTATTATTCAGGATAAATTGCAATACCATCGCAAAGTGTGCCTTATATAACTTATTTAATGTATCTGCAGAGTTATTTAGTATGCCTAAAATAACTTCTCTATCCGTTGGAACTGAACTCTTTAAACCGTTATTCACCAATTAATACGTTTTTCTGTAAATAGTAACCCAATATTAGATAAAAAAAATATTTATAACGACTAACAATTGGCTAATACTATCCACACTAGACATCACAACTGCGGATTCAAAAATATTTTCAGTTTTTTTAAAATTATCGGGTTACCTTTTTACCTTTGCGGCATTAATGATAAATTAATTAATACTTAAAAAATTCAAAAATGAAAAATTCATTCAAATTAGGCTTTTTAGCTTTAGCATTATCTTTATCAGTAGCAGCTTGTAACTCAGAGAAAAAAGCTGAAGGTGCTGATACTACAGCAACTGATTCTACTACTGTAGTTACTGATACAACTGCAAAAGATACTTCAGTAACTGATTCAACTGTAAAAGATACTACAGTTAAAACTACTGTTGAAAAAACTGAAGTTAAACACTAGTTTACCTTTACTTATAAGAAAAGGCTTTGGGGTTTCTCAAAGCCTTTTTATATTATTTTACTTTTTTGGGTTACCTTTTTACTTTTCTGGTATAAAGGGTAATTAATTACTTAAAACAAAAAAAATTCGAACATGAAAAATGCATTCAAATTAGGCTTTTTAGCTTTGGCTTTATCTTTATCAGTTGCAGCTTGTAACTCAGAAAAAAAAGGCGAAGGTGCTGATACTACAGTAACTGATTCTTCTACAATTATTACAGATACTACTGCTGTTGATACAACTGTAAAAGATTCTACAGTAAAAGATACTACAGTTAAAGCAACTACAGAGAAAACTGAAGTTAAACACTAGTTTTTAGCTTTAAATTATAAAAAAAAGACTTAAGCATTTTGCTTAGGTCTTTTTTTTTGATATGGCGGGTTACCTTTTCAGTGTATTTGTATTAATTGATAAGTAATTAATTAAAAGATCAAACCAAAAACAAAACAAAAAATGAAAAATGCATTCAAATTAGGCTTTTTAGCCCTAGCGTTATCTTTATCAGTTGTAGCTTGTTCAGAAAAAAAAGCTGACGGTGCTGATACTACAGTAGTTGATTCTACAGTTGTTGATTCATCAATGAAAGATAGTTCAGCAATGGATACTTCTAAAATGGATACGACTAAAATGGACACGACTAAAAAAATGTAGTCTAATTTTACCTAATTCGAAAAGGCTTCTTTCACAGAAGCCTTTTTTTGTTTACAACAATTCTTTCAGTCACATAGTCTTCAAAATCCCCCAATTGTAGTAAATTTGCGGCAAATTATATTCCGCATAATGAATTTAACATCACTACAGGCAATTTCACCAATTGACGGCCGCTATAGAAAAACGACAGAAAATTTAGCTGCTTATTTTTCAGAAGAAGCACTTATAAAATACCGTGTTTTTATAGAAATTGAATACTTTATTGCGCTCTGCGAAATTAACCTGCCAGGCCTGGAAAATTTCGATAGCAGGCTTTTTGCAGAATTGAGAAAAATTTACGAGCAATTCTCAGAAGCTGATGCGCTAGAAATTAAAGAAACAGAAAAAGTAACCAACCACGATGTTAAAGCCGTTGAATATTTTATTAAAGCTAAATTCGATGCCTTGGGCCTTAATAACTTTAAAGAGTTTATTCATTTCGGATTAACCTCACAAGATATTAACAATACCGCTATTCCTTATTCTATTAAGCTGGCATTAACCGAATGCTATTACCCGGCAATTAGCTCACTAATCGAAAAAATAAATACCCTGGCAACAGAATGGAAGGATATTCCGATGCTTGCCCACACCCATGGCCAGCCTGCATCTCCAACCAAACTTGGCAAAGAATTTTTAGTTTTTGCAGAACGTTTAAGCATACAGCTCGATAGCCTGAGAGCAATTCCGAATAGTGCTAAGTTTGGCGGTGCCACCGGAAATTTCAATGCGCACCATATCGCCTATCCAACCGTAAATTGGGTAGAATTTTCTAACAAGTTAGTAAACGAGACGCTGGGTTTAACCCGTGCGCAACATACAACACAAATTGAACACTATGATCAGTTTGCAGCCCAGTGCGATGCTTTAAAACGCATAAACAACATTATAATTGATTTAGACAGAGACATCTGGACTTATATTTCCAAAAATTACTTTAAGCAAAGGATTAAGGCTGGGGAAATTGGCTCGTCTGCAATGCCACATAAAGTTAATCCGATAGACTTTGAAAATGCGGAAGGAAATGCTGGGATTGCGAACGCTTTATTTGAATTTTTTGCAGCGAAGCTTCCTATTTCCCGTTTACAACGCGATTTAACAGACTCAACGGTTTTAAGAAACATTGGTGTTCCTTTTGGTCATACCTTAATCGCTATTAATTCTACCCTGCGTGGTTTAAACAAGATTCTTTTGAATGAACCAGCATTGCATGCCGATCTTGATGATAATTGGGCAGTTGTTGCCGAAGCGATTCAAACCGTGTTAAGGAGAGAAAACTATCCTAATCCGTACGAAGCATTGAAAGAGCTTACAAGAACAAATTCGAAGATAAATGCGGCTAGTATTGCCGAGTTTATTGAAGGTTTAGCTGTTTCTGATTCGGTAAAAACACAGCTAAGGACCATTACACCTTTTAATTACACAGGCATATTTTAGTGAAATTAAATTGACGATAAACAGACAGCCTGTAAAAGCTTTATTGATGAGTATTTGTTAATTTTGATAATTCTAATTGATTAAGACATGAACATTAACGTATATACAGAACAAACGCCAAATCCGGCGACCATGAAATTCATGGTTAACAAGTTATTAATTAACGGAAGTGAGGATTTTGCAACTAAAGAAAGTGCAGAACATTCTCCTTTTGCTAAAGAGCTTTTTAAATTCAACTTTGTTGCTGGCGTTTTTTTTGCAAGTAATTTCGTTACCATTACTAAAACTGACGATGCAGATTGGGCTGATATTGAGGCAATTTTAAAAGAATTTGTTAAAGGTGCGGTTGAGTCTGAACTTAAAATTAAGGAAGCAACAACAGAAGAAGCTCCTGCATTTGAGGGTTCTGAAACTGAAATTAAAATACAGCAGATTTTGCACGATTACGTTCGGCCTGCAGTTGAGCAGGATGGCGGTGCGATAACTTATAAATCTTTTGATGAAGGTGTTGTAACGGTAGAACTTCGTGGTTCTTGCAGCGGTTGTCCGTCTTCCACAATTACGTTAAAATCAGGTATACAGAACTTGCTTCAAAGAATGGTGCCCGAAGTTACAGAAGTGGTTTCAGAAGCATTGTAAACAATATAAGCTAACAAAAAGGCTCTCGATTAAAAACCGAGAGCCTTTTTTTGTTGACTTCAAACACTAAAAATGCCTTTTAATTGCTTCCAGTAATTCCTTTGTAAGTTGTCCGTTGGTGGCCAAGATTTCTCTTTTTGTAAAATAATCATTTCCTCCTGAAAAATCCAGTACTTCTCCCCCAGCCTGCTGAACGATAAAACAGCCCGCGGCGAAGTCCCACTGTTGTAAATTGTACTCAAAAAAAGCATCGAAACGACCGCAGGCTGTGTAAACTAAATCAATCGCTGCTGCACCTATTCTGCGTACACCGTGACTTTTCTGCATTATTTCTTCCAGCAATTTTAAATATTGAGCTTGTTTATCGAACTGATAGTATGGAAAACCGGTTGCCAGTAAACTTGATTTCAAATCATGATTGGCAGAAACATGAATCTCTTTTTTATTAAGAAATGCGCTTCCTCCTTTATAAGAATAAAACATTTCACCGCGATTTAATTCATAAACCACGCCCAGAACTGGTAAATTTTCTTCGTATAGCGCAACACTAATTCCATAAGCCGGAATTCCGTGGATGAAATTTGTGGTCCCGTCAAGCGGATCAATGATCCATTTATAAACCTTCCCTTCTCGACTAATGGTTTTCTCTTCAGTAATAAAACCAGCATCAGGAATGAGTTTATCAAGATTTTGAACAAGTTTCTGTTCTGCAGTTTTATCTACATAAGAAACCATATCATTTAAGCCCTTGTATTCAATTTTGTTAACATCAAACTGCATTGCTTCCTTTCTGATAAAGTTTCCGGTAAGCTTTACAATTGAAATAACCTTATTGCACAGTAATTCGTAATTCATAATTGATTAACAACAATCATTTAAGGTTGTTGAGATTAAATGAAATAAATGAACGGTTTAGGCGAGGTTGTTTTTGTTTCTAAGTGCATAAACACTTAAGCAAATGCCTCCAACAACCAGCAATGTCGAAATCATTTCGGCCTGCGTAAACGGTGGCAAACCAAGAACATGGTATTTTGAATTCACCCGAATAAGCTCGATAAAGAAACGCTCAACACCGTTCAATATCATGTAAATTCCGAACATTAATCCGGGTGCCTTTATTTTATCTCTTATGCTCCAAAGAAACGCAAATAGAATTAAGCATATAATTACTTCGTATATTGGTGTCGGGTAAACGCCCTGAGCAAGTTCGTTACAGAATTTACCTGTGCAACCTGGAATCGGAATACCTTCGCCGACAACATTGTTGGGGTATTTGTAAGACCAAAGCCAATCTGGTAACCACGAAAACGGTTTTGGATTTGTATTAACAATTCCCCAATCACCATCACCTGAAAGATGACACCCAATGCGACCAACAGCATAAGCGAGCATCATACCTGGTCCACCAACATCAAGCATATGCAAGGGCTTGATACCATGCTTTTTGGCAATGAATAATACAGCTGCGCCCCCACAAATTAATCCGCCATAAAAGGTGAAACCACCTGCAGATAATATTCTTTCGATTGGGTGTTGGATGAAATCGTCCCAATATTCCAGACCATCAAAAATTTTAGCCCCTAGAAAACCACAAACAGCTGCCCAAACCACAAGATTACTCATAATTTGGTAAGGGTGAATTGTTACCTCAACTTCTTTAGGTTTGGCAAGCTTTACCTTGTTCTTTTCCTTGTAATCCCAATAGGCAAATAGCCCGCCAAGTGCTAAGCCACCAATTACATTTCCTTTTAGAGAAAGTAAAACCACTTCAATATTATCGGCAGCCAGCTGATAATTAGTAATTAAGTAGAGTAGTTTGTAACCGATGATAAAGCCGAATAAGCCATTTAAAATCAAATCACCCGTGCTTGCTGGCAAACCAAGCGTTACTTTTTTCTTAAAAGAATGAAGTATACCTAGCGCTTCCTTACGTTTTAACTCCTGAGAAAAAGCCCAGTAACCAGCAACAAACGCCAGGGCAACAAATAAGCCGAACGTTTTAAATGGAAGTGGCAAATTGATACCAAAAAGATATTCTAAGAAGTGCGAAACGGTAGGAAACATACAAATATTTTGAAGCGAAGATAGTAAAGAAAGCGTAAAGCTGAAAGGTTAACGAAAACAGCAAGTTTGAGAGCAGAAAACGTCGCTACAACCTTGATGCTAGAAATTTTTCTTAATGGTGCGCATAAACATTTTCCAACTCTGCTACCTCAACTTCGCCATCCGCAGTGAGTTCCAAGAGCTTAACCGCTTTTAATTCGTTTACCATTACCGGATCATACTTGGCCCGAACTTTTACGTAATTTTTGGTAAAGCCATGCATGTAACCCACTTTTTGGTCTGCTTCAAATAAAACTTCAGCCTCGTTGCCAACTTGGGATTGGTAGAAAGCCCTGCGTTTCTTGTCAGACAGGATATGAAGCATTTTACTACGCTCGTTGCGTTCACTGCCCGCAACAACGCCTTTCATTTCCGCGGCAGCGGTTAGTTCGCGTTCAGAGTAAGTGAATACGTGTAAATAAGATATATCCAGTTGATTTAAAAACTGGTAGGTATCAAGAAAATCTTCTTTTGTTTCTCCGGGGAAGCCGACAATAACATCGACACCAATGCAACAGTTTGGCATTACTTCTTTAATCTTCGCCACACGCTCTACATACAAATCTCTGCGGTAACGACGGCGCATTAAACCCAAAATCTTATCAGAGCCCGATTGTAGCGGAATGTGGAAGTGTGGAACAAATCTTTTCGAAGTTGATACAAACTGTATAATTTCGTTGCTTAAAAGGTTGGGCTCAATGGAAGAAATCCTGATCCTTTCTATTCCCTCTACATCATCAAGCGCCTTAACTAAATCAAAAAACTTATCCTCCCGCTGGCCATTACGGATGCCGAAATCACCAAGATTTACACCGGTTAAAACAATTTCTTTAACGCCGCTCCCGGCTATCATTATAGCACGGTTTACCACATTTTCAATGGTATCACTACGACTTGCACCGCGGGCCAAAGGAATTGTGCAGTAGGTACAAGGATAATCGCAACCATCCTGAACCTTCAAAAATGTACGGGTTCTATCGCCTATTGAGTAAGAAGCTATAAAATTGTGGTTAACCTTTTCTATGTTCTGTTGATGAACAACCGCCTTAGGATTTTTTGTCAAATCAGAAATGTATTCTACAATCCTGAATTTTTCTGCAGCCCCTAACACCATATCAACACCTTCAATTTCGGCAATTTCCTGAGGTTTCAGCTGAGCATAACAGCCAACAATTGTTACATAGGCATTTGGCGAATGCTTTAAAGCTTCTTTAACAACCTTGCGGCATTTCTTATCAGCGTGATCGGTAACCGAGCACGTGTTAATCACGTACACATCAGCAGCGTCTTGAAACTCAACGACTGCATAACCTGCATCGGTAAATAACCGACCAATAGTTGATGTTTCGGAGAAATTTAATTTGCAACCTAATGTATAAAACGCGACCTTTTTCATTTAGCCAGCAAAGATACAATTTTGAAGCAAGATTGGAGATTTAGCATTTTAGTTTGCGTTAACCTTACAGTAAGATAACAAATTCAGACTATTGCTCCTGCCAACGATAACTCGTTTGCTCAAAACCTGCTAAATCTAAAACCCTGTTTACTACGGTTTCTGCTACTTCTTCAATGGTTTTTGGGAGACTATAAAAGGAAGGATTTGCAGGACAGATAATACCGCCAGCTTCTGTTACGGCTTTCATATTGTTAATGTGTATCAAACTGAAAGGGGTATCCCGGACAACAGCAATCAATTTTCTTCGCTCTTTTAATACAACATCTGCCGCTCTGGAGATTAAATCGTTTGAAATTCCATGGGCTATTCTACCGAGGGTACCCATAGAGCATGGCAATATAATCATCGTATCGTACTTTGCGGAGCCAGATGCAAAAGGTGCATTAAAATCGTTCTTATTGTAAAAAGTAAAATCAAAATTTTCGTAGTCGTGGTTGCCCAATTCAAACTGCCATACAGCTTTCGCGTTATCACTCATTACCACACCAACCGCCGCAATCTGCGCTTTCAAAGCCATCAGCTTATCAAATAAAACTTTAGCATAAACGGAACCACTTGCGCCGGTAACAGCAACTACGATTTTTTTCTTATTCATTATACAAACAAAAATACGGTTAATTAACGATAGAAAATAAAAAAGGGCCGAATACAAGTATTCGACCCTACATCTACCTATGAAAAACATACCCTCGAAAGGGTAAGAACAAATATATATATTTTTTTAAAAAAAGATGATAGTTGAACGGTAAATTGCACTAATCACTAACTAATATTCGAAAAAAAAATACAACTGACTGTTTGCCAAACGATTAAATTGTGAATTTTTTAAAACTTTTTTTAAATTAAAGTGTGCAAATAACACTAAGGTGCATTAATCGTTCTGTTATACAACCTTCAGGCGCTCTTTTGCTACTCTATTTGGGTAATAACCGTCAGAATCGTATTTAAGTTGCTGGGATAGAATTCAATAATCATAAAAAAGCCCCAACATATGTTGAGGCTAAAATCGATTAATGGCGCATTATTGTTTCGGTGTTGCCGATGCCGCCGGTGCTTTGCCGATTAGTTCCATAAACTGATCCAGTTTCGGCGTAATGATAATTTGGGTACGTCTGTTTTTAGATTTTCCGGCCGGTGTGCTGTTGTCTGCCACCGGGTTAAATTCGCCCCTACCGCCTGCAGTTAATCTTTTCGGATCTACAGCATATTTTGTTTGTAAAACCTGAACCACTGAAGATGCCCTCAAAGCACTTAAATCCCAGTTGTTTCTGATGTTTGCTTGCGCTATTGGAACGTTGTCCGTGTTACCCTCAATCAATACATCATAGGTATCATAATCTTTAATGATTTTAGCAATTTTGCTTAAGGTTTCACCAGCCTTGTCTGATACTTCATAACTTCCAGACTTGTAAAGCATGTTATCTGCAAGCGAAATATAGACTACACCTTTTAAAACCTGTACGTCAACATCACCTAACTCTTCTCTGCTCAAAGAGCGTGTTAAGTTGTTTGTTAACACCATATTAAGCGAATCGCTTTTGTTTTTGGCATTAATTAATTGCTTAATATATTTGTTTGAGCTGTTAATCTCGTCAACCAATTTTGAAATGTTAACATTACCCTGATTACTAGAGCTTAAGCATTTGTTTAGTGCATCTTGCAGTGCAGCAGTGTTTGCCTTCTCTGAGGCGATTTGCTCTTCCAGACTTTTTACCCTGCTGTTTGCTCCGGTAAGTTCGCGTTGACTATCCTGGTATTTATTACTTAGCTCCTGATTTCGCTCGCGAAGCTTATCAAAAGTAGATTGAAGTTCTGTGTATTTCTTATTGCTAACACATCCTGAAACTAACAGAACAGATAAAAAAACTAAAGGGATTGATTTGTAAATTTTCATAACTTATTATTTTAATTATAAATTTTCGCTTTTCAACATGCAACAACCGATCCTTTTTAAAAATCGACATTAAAAATTAAGTTTTATTAACTTTTAATCAGCGTTTTAGTCAGGTTTAAATCCACCATAATTTTTACGAAGCTAAGGCAGCAAAATCTCAAAGATTTTTTTTTATATTCGATGACTAACAAACGAACATGATTAACAAAAAAACCATCACAATGGCTATGCTTGCAGGCGTAGTGCTGCTCTTAAGTGCATTTATGCCTAAACAGCAGGAGGCTTTTAAGGCTAAAAATCTTAAGGTTTTACCGAAAA
Source organism: Pedobacter sp. AC464 (assembly GCF_979253075.1). Lineage (NCBI taxonomy): Bacteria > Pseudomonadati > Bacteroidota > Sphingobacteriia > Sphingobacteriales > Sphingobacteriaceae > Pedobacter > Pedobacter sp. AC464. Next base: position 652,604 of record NZ_CEEDBV010000001.1, on the reverse strand, counting down.
ATATCAGCAAAGAAGATTTAGATAAAGTAATGGATGGCTTTAAAGCTTCTTTAGGCGTACGCTGTAATTATTGTCATGCTGCGATGAAAGACAACCCCCGTAAAATGGATTTCGCAAGTGATGACAATCTAAAGAAACAGGTTGCTCGGGAAATGATGAAAATGACTGCAAAAATAAACAAAAAGTATTTTCAACACGAGATGAAAGATGGAAAAGGCCTGGTAGAGATTTCATGCACCACCTGCCACAACGGTAAGTCTGAGCCAGTATTGAAATCAGACGCTGCAGGCAAATAAAAATCAATGATACATCATTTATCAAAGCCTAATCCTGCTGATTAGGCTTTTTTTTACGCAAAAATGCGTTACAAATTGAGAGTTGCCTTTGGTTTCAATTTTTAATTGTATTATTTTGCAAAAAAAATTAAAACCAGAGCAAAATTTTCTTGTTCAAGAATAAAAAATACGATACGTTACCTGAATTATAACATTAATTTTTATGACTAAACTTTTCATCGGTGGTTTGGCCGACAATATTCAGGAAATGGACTTAGCAATTTTGGTAAGTTTACACGGAGAGATTGACACCATTAAGGTTGTTAGAGACAGGGCAACGGGTAAATGTAAAGGTTATGCTTTTTTAGAAATTCCTAAAATTACCGATGCTAAAAACATCATTTCGATGCTAAATGGCGAAACGTTTAAAGGAAATACCTTAACGATAAAAATATCGGAGGAAGGAGCACCAAAACCTGCACCCCGATTTAACAAATTTGCCACGAAAAAATTTTCCAAATAAGGCTGAAAACCTCTTGAATTGCTCACACCGATTAGACGTGCCTTCAATAGAGATTTCGATGTAGCTTATCAGCTATAACCGGCAAGTAACCAGGCATCGCCAGAAAGGGTGATTAAAGCTTTGTGTGGAGCAGGCATGACTTATCGGCAACAACAATTTACCTGAAGTCTTTTTTATCTTTTTATTGCAGAATACCAGTTTATTGGATGTGAACGTAAACTAACGCCATCACTTTCGACATGGTATAGTATTATCGGTCGCGTAAAGTCGACTAATCTTTCAACCTGTCTTGATAAACTGCTCAAAAAATCGAGACTTGAAATCCCTTCTTTTAGATGGACATAAATAACACTGGCAGTTTTAAATTCAAATCGTTCAATTTTTCCAGGCCACTCAGCTTTAATTTTATTTAAAAAAGCCGTGATTTTTCTTTCATCTTTTGAGGAATCCATAAGCTAGGGTTTTGATAACTCAAATTAATAAATTATTTCAGCAGAGAATAACCTGTAACAGAGACAATACACAAATTACCAAGGCTATCCGTTTTCAATTTCTATCCAAACCGGCCCGTGGTCGCTGGATTTTTCCCAGCCCCGTACATTTCTATCAACTCCACCTGCCTTTAATCTATCCTTTAAAAGCGGACTTAAAAGAAAATGGTCGATCCGGAGGCCCGCATTACGCCCATACGCATTGCGGAAATAATCCCAAAAGGTATAAATTACTTCATCTGGATATAACTTTCTGATGGCATCTGTCCAGCCCTGGGCAATTAAGTTATGGAACGCGGCCCGCACCTCGGGTCTGAATAATGCATCGTTTACCCAACGCTCCGGTTTATAAACATCTAATTCTGTCGGCATTACGTTGTAATCGCCACATAATACAACCGGCAAATTATAATCCAACAATTTAGCAGCGTGTTGTGTCAATCGCTCAAACCAGGCGAGTTTATAGTCTAACTTTGCTCCAGGCGCCGGATTTCCGTTTGGGAGGTAAAGGCAACCGATTACAACATCATCAATCATAGCTTCGATATAGCGGCTGTGCAAGTCTTCCTCATCACCGGGCAAACCCCTTCTCAGTTCTTTAATTTCTTTGCCTTTTGCCAAAATAGCAACCCCGTTCCAGCTTTTCTGCCCATGCCAAATGGCGTTATAGCCAGCGTTGTTTATGGCTTCAACTGGAAATTTTTCATCTGGCGCTTTAAGCTCCTGTAAGCAAACTACATCTGGCTTGCATTCTTCGAGCCAGCGAATTAAAACCGGAAGCCTTCCATTCACACCGTTTACGTTGTAAGTCGCTATCTTCATATCATTCTTTGTAAGTTAATATAATGCTAATCAAACGGAAAAGTTTGCACGCTTAAGCTTTGTTGTTTATTTGAGAACATCCAAATTTTCCCGAAGCTAAAAACGATTGCATTGTAATCAAAAATATAACAAGCGCATCAATTTCTGTTATAATATATCAATTTTTCAGATACCTAATTTCGAACAGATATTTACCAGATTTGATATTTAAGTTGTTCGCAACTTTTTTTCCATCCAAAAAAACTTCAGCATCTGTTGTAACCGGGATTTGAACACTTGCTGTTGAGTTTGCAGGTACGATCACATTGTATTTAATACCTTTTGGTACTCTTTTCCAGGAAGATAGAATCAATCCGTATGACCCTTCGTGCGAGGCTTCGAAATGGTCGAGTCCTTCAACAAAATGTGGCGTCAGCAAAATATTTTTAAATCCTGGCTGTTTTTCATCAACTTTGATGCCTCCAATTCCTTTAAAAAACCACCCACCGATTTCTCCAAACATCATGTGGTTGTCGGAGATGTCTCTGGTTGCCTGCATATCCCAGTTTTCGTGAAGGGTTGTAGCGCCATTTTTTATCCACCAACCCCAACCAGGATAAGTATCCTGCGATGCAAGTTTGTAAGCTACATCGCTATGCCCGTTATCACTTAGGGCATTTAAGACGGCCTTCGCACCCAATACCCCAACATCTATATGCATCCCGTCGGCTTTTACACGAGCCGCCAAATTATTTGCAACCAACTGCCTTGAGGCCTCGGGCACTATATTCCACTGCAAAGCCATCGAAAGTTCTGTTTGTACACCTTTACCATAAATGCCGGTTTTGCTGTCGAAAAACTTTTCGTTAATGGCACTTCTAATCTTCGCAGCCAAGGCGCTGTATTGTAAATAATCATTTTGATTACCAAACAACTTTGCAGCTTTGGCGAGTATATCTGCATCAACATAAAAGTAAACTGACGATGTGTACTCCAAATCGGAGGTGGATTTTACAGGTACCCAATCTCCCCTGCCGAAAGTTGTTAAATAACCTTTACTCGTCCCTTCAACGTAATTTACATAGCTTTTTATGCTTTGATAATTATCGGCGAGCAACTTGCTATCGCCGTAAAACATGTAAATATTCCATGGAATAATGGCTATCGTACTGGTCCAGTCGGTACCATTTGCTGTGCCATAACCCCAACCACCTGTAGGAATAATGTCTGGAAGTACACCGTTTGGTTGCTGTTCATCACGATGGTCGGCCATCCATTTTTCGTATACCGTTATGCCATCAAAATTATACAAACCGGTTTCAATTGCAAAATGTCCGTCGCCTGTCCACCCATTTTTTTCTCTCTGCGGACAATCAGTAGGAAAACCGTAAAGATTAGACAAGTAAGAGTTGTTAGTTGCCCACCAAAGCTTATCGATTAACTCATTTGATGAGGAAATTTTCCCAACAGTCGGCACATCGCTGTGCATAAAATAACCAACAAGGCTTTTCTCATTCAACGATATCGGACTGGAGCTTGTTACCTCAACATACTGAAAACCTTTATAGTTAAACAAAGGCATAAATTCTTCCTCGCCATCGCCACCCAAAATAAAAATATCAGTTTGAAATGGGTCAGATTTATCTTTTGGCCGGTGGTAAACGTCGATGTTAGATAAATCGGTGTGGCCATCCGGGTATAAGCGCTCGGCGTGTCGCAGTCTTATTACCGTTCCTTTTTCACCTTTTACCTTTAATCTGCTCACACCGGCAATATTTCTCCCGAGGTCAAAAACGTAAGAAGTATCTGCAAATTTGCGCAGCTTTTTCACACTTATTTCTTCCACATTTCGTATTGGATGCATCAGTTGAGATACAATATTTTTTGATGGTGTAGCCCTCAATGTTACCTCCCGCCACTTGGAATCATCAAAGTTGATGGTATTCCATCCCTTTTGTGCTAAACGGGCATCATAGTGCTCGGCTGTGTAAATGCTATTGGAAATAATGGGGCTCAAACTTGTTTTCCAGTCTGCGCCCGTCTTAACGGTTTCTACTGTCCCATCCGTATAGGTAATTCTTAAATCGAGGCAAAAGGTTGGCCTGGCCCGCCACGGCGCTTTATCAAAGTTCCAAACAGCAAGCGATTGATGATTATACCAGCCATTACCAAGAAGCACACCAACTGCATTGTCGCCCTGCCTTAAATCTGAAGTTACATCGTAAGTTACATAAAGGTTTCTTCTATCACACCGGGTATACATTGGGTCGAGCCGGTGGTTACCAACCTTTTTGCCGTTCAGATAGAGTTCATACAAACCTGCAGCAGCAACATAAGCTCTTGCAGACTTGATAACCTTTGCCGGTTTAAAAACTTTCCTAAAATATGGCGCAGGCATAATATTGATGTCATTTCTGTCGCTAATCCAGGTGCCTTTCCAGTTTTGCATACCCATCATACCTGTTTCGAAACTTGAAATTGACTTTTTTAACGGCTTCGAATCTTTGTCCCAAAGTTCCAGCTGCCAATAATATTTTGTAAAAGGTTTAAGCGTTGCTCCGTCATAAGTCACCAAAGCAATTGTTGAAGATTTTTTACCAGAATCCCATATAATACCAGCTTTGTTTATAAGCTGAACCGAATCAGTACCCACAACGATTCGATAAGCTTTTTGCATTGCACCATCTCTCCCATCCGACATCTGCCAAGAAAGCCTTGGATTGGGGTTGTCGACACCAATCGGTCTAAACAAGTATTCACATTTCAGCGCCTGGGGCTCTGCCGAAAATACTAGTTGAGCAGCACTAATAACAAAAATCAGCGTTGCGATGAATAATTTTGGCTTCAGAATAGACATGGTTGAGAAAGGCAGCAATTAAAAAGTAAAACGTTTAACTAAAGGCTGAATTTATGCTATTATTTTTAAGACACAGAAATAATTTAAGAATTATTTAGAATTGTTCGTTCGGAAGCAGTTAGCTGGTGAACAAAAATGAATTCTGTTACAATCTAATCTTCCTTTCGGAATCTCCAGATTTAAGTTGAAACTAATCTGAGCAGAATATTTTTAATGAAAATGAGTTTTATACGAATGCCTGAGCACTTCAACATCGGATTTAGACGGCAAACTTGCGCAGCTGCGAATTAAGCAGAAAGAACGGAATGTACTGAGAAGTCAAATACTGGTATCGGTTTCGCTTTTTAATTCGGATTCAATTTTTTCAATTAGCGCCTGTTTGGCTTTGTTATAGGTTGATAGTTGTGAGAAATCTTTCATAATTTCAGAGATTTCCTCGCCAGCTTCATTCGAAGAAATCATTTTAAAATCAGCTGCTGCTTTGTAAGCATCCATATCACCAAAACCTCTCAGATGCTTAACTCTTGTGAGAAAGGTTTTAAGATCAGTTTTACGTTTTTCCATTGACGAACACAAAATTATAATTCTCACTCATTAATCATACAAAAATTAAAACAATTTTGTTAACATCTCTTGATTATTAACAATCTCAATAAATTCAGGATTAGCCGCTTGAATCGAAAGTTGACTTTAAGGCACCTTCTGTTCAATAATGCACACCTCTACATTTTTAAATATCGAAATCTTTTTTAACTTTGTATCTCAAAGTGCTTTTAAAATATCTTTTATTTTAAACTTGGCCTATTTACGTAATGTTTGTCGCAAAGGTTTTTAGAGTCGTCATTATGCTTAAAGTTTGTGGATGGAATTATGGATTTTGTAGATAAACAATCGATAGTAAGGAAAATTTGGGGTGATGCAGATGTTGTACTTTTCATTTTCGCCGGGGCCGCCGCAGAATTTAGTCTTAATAAGGCCGTAGATTGGCTTTACTTTACCGGCAAGCTTCCGAAAGACCCGCTTGGACGACTCTTTTCAACGGTTACCTACGCACAAAAAATCGTTTTTTCGGAATTGTCGGCTGCAAATTCAGCGATAGATCAAATTGTTTCTATCCATAAAAATGTTGAAAAATCCAGGCAGAGCCAAATTCCTGACTGGGCTTACCGGGACGTCTTATTCATGCTGATATATTACTCCATCCAATCGTTCCAAGCATTAGAAAGGAAACTTACCTTAAGTGAAAAGGAAGAAGTTTTTCGGACGTTTTTAGCGGTGGGTGAGCGAATGCAAATAAGTGGCCTGCCTAAAAATTTTGAGCAGTGGGAAATTATGCACAACAAGCAACTCGATGAGGATTTAATCTATAGTAAATTCTCAGCGAATCTTTTTGTACAGTACCGGAAAAATTTAGGTTTGTTCAGATTTTCGCTTTTGAAAAGAATTCAAGGGCTTATTGCGCCACAACATGTTAAACAACTGTTGAAGTTGGGGAATGGAAAATCTATTGTGCCAATTCTATTGGTTTACAAAGCTTTGAAAACTTTTAAGCTACACCGCTTTGTGAGGAATATGTTACTCCCAGCCCAATACAAGAGCGAAATATTAAATTTGGAAATGATTGATAAAACCACGAACACACCTGGGTAACAAAAGCAAACTGGAGAAATTTTATTTAATTTCGCAGCATGACGAGAGAAGAAATTTCGCAGCTTGAGGATTTTTTTGCCAATGCACCGAAACAGGCGACGCCGATTTATTTAAACGAAGCCACGGTAATTGAAAATTACGATCATTTTCTTGAAAGCCACTTCACGCCATTGAGGCTGAATCCGGAGAGCCGCGTGAACCAACCATTGATATGGCGGCTAAAAGCTTTGAAACTGATTGTTGAGGCTAATTTGTAATTAAAGCTGCCTGATTAAAGCAAACTGGTTTTACTTCGTTCGGCTTCGAAAAAAGAGTCGATTAGAAGATTTTGTTTATTCTGTGATGCAGCAACTGCCAAACGGTCGCATCGTTCATTTTCGGGGTGATCGTTATGGCCCTTTATCCAAACAAATTTAACTTTATGTAACTTATAAAGCTCGAGAAACCTTAACCATAAATCCTTGTTTTTCTTATCCTTAAACTGCTTTGCAACCCACCCGAAGACCCATTTTTTTTCAACAGCATCTACCACGTATTTTGAATCTGAATAGATTGTAACCTCTTGGTTTAAACTTTTGAGCGCCTCCAAACCCTTAATAACCGCCAGCAACTCCATCCTGTTATTTGTTGTCATCCTAAAACCACCACTTAACTCTTTGTAGTGTTTCCCCGACCTCAAAATTGTGCCGTAGCCACCCGGACCAGGATTTCCGCTTGCTGCGCCGTCTGTATAAATTTCAATCATAAACACTGTAAAGTTATGTTTTTAGGTTTAAACTAAACACCAGCAAATCCTTTTTTAAAAAATTTCGAAATTCAAATAATTGAATTATAGCCGTTTAAAACGATATTCCCCCATTTTTAAAAAAATATTTGCAAGAAATATTAAAAGTCGTACTTTTGTGACACTAAAAAACACGGTGGTTGTAGCTCAGTTGGTTAGAGTATTGGTTTGTGGTGCCGAGGGTCGTGGGTTCGAGCCCCATCAGCCACCCCGAGTTTTAAAGCAGTTCTTTTCAAGAACTGCTTTTTTGTTTTTCAAGCATTCTGCCGTAAATCTTTTGCATCGCTCCTTGCGAGCTGAATGATAGTTAAACCGTCCTTGTACCTCAAAACAAAAACAACAAGATAAGTCACCAAACAGTGATAAATTCAAGATGATTTTCTATCTGCTCGGATGAAACTTTTAAACCTCTCCGAGTACGATCAGCCTTGTTATCAACAGAAATTATTGCAATCCAAACAGATAAAAAAGTATTTAGTGCTGAAATCGAAGTCTAATCCAATTGAGGACAACAAGTAGAATTAAGATACCCAGGATATAAAGTTCAACTTTATTTACCACATGGGTTCCATATTTTTTAACGCAAAGCCTGTCGATAATTAGGAAAAGAACAGCCACAGGAACCCAAAGCAGATTTACCCAGCCCTGTAGTCTTTGGTCCATTCCGCTACTGTTTATCAAAATAATCGACGAAATAACGATTGCTAACATCGATATCAGGCTGAGTACTAAAATAATGGTCACTTGTTTTGATTGAAGCATTTTATAAACAGATAGTTACGAAGCTTAGGTTCAGTAGATGCTACCATCACCGGCTTTGAAAAAATTTATCACTATTTAGTGATTTAACTCAAATATAACATTTGTAGTTTACCAGGTGATATGAAAAAAAGTAAATTTGATCATGCATTTTACAGGCCCTATGTAAAGTTTAATGGAATGAAAAATGGTTGAAGGCAATGTCAGAAATAAAGAGAAAAGCAAAGAAAAGTTTTTGGCTGCCGTTGGAACAATCATAAAAACGGAAGGTTTTGCTGCCTTAAAAGTTAGTAACATAGCTGTAGTTGCTGGGCTGGATAAAAAACTGCTAATTTCCGGCATTTATTACCTGGATATTTATGCCACCACCAATGAAAATACGTTTTGTGGGTTAAGGCTGGAAGATCGTTAATTGAGGAAGCCTTGTCTTTTCTTGTTGAGATGAGCTATAAACACTTATAATAATTGGGGCATTTACTATCGTTAACAGAAACAGTTAGTAACTGCCCGAATACTTTTTGAAGATTGATTCGTTAAATGGCTTCCGCTCCTATCACAGGCAGAAACTAAATTGAATGAATTTATCATAGATCAAGATTGATTAATTGTATCCACATTATCTTCGCTTAAGAAAAAAAAAACTCTCTATACAAATTGATCACATTTAAACACTTAAACTATGAGTACTTTAAAATTAAAAGACGGAACGGAAATTTTTTACAAAGACCAAGGTGAAGGACCAACCTTGATGTTTCACCACGGATGGCCGCTATCATCAGATGACTGGGATGCGCAGGTTATTTTTTTCTTACAAAAAGGGTTTAGGGTTATAACTCACGACAGAAGAGGTCATGGCCGTTCGAGTCAGAATATTTACGGACACAATATTGAAACTTATGCAGCTGATGCCGCTGAGCTGGTTGAGCACCTAAATTTACAAGAAGTTGTTCACATTGGCCATTCAACAGGTGGCGGCGAAGTTATCAGATATGTGAACAAATATGCCAATGGAAGGGCTAAAAAAGCGGTACTGATTAGCGCAGTCCCGCCGATTATGGTGCAAAGTGACAGCAATCCTGATGGCGTACCCATCTCGGTTTTCGATGGTATAAGAGAGCAGACATTAAACAACAGACAGCAATTTTATATAGATTTGACGATTCCATTTTATGGCTATAACAGGCCAGGCGCCGATATTAAAGAAGGCGTACAACGTAACTGGTGGCGCCAGGGAATGATGGGTGGTATTGTGGCGCATTACGATGGGATAAAAGCCTTTTCTGAAACAGATTTTAGAGAAGATTTACAGGCCGTTGATATTCCTGTTCTGGTTTTGCATGGTGAAGACGACCAGATTGTTCCTTATCAAAATGCCGGTGTAAAATCTGCAAAACTGTTAAAGAACGGAAAATTGATTACTTATCCTGGTTTTCCTCATGGAATGCCAACCACTGAAGCGGCAACAATTAATAAAGATATTCTTGAATTTATTCAGGCATAATTAACGTTTTTGTACCGATATCTAAAATAGAAAAAGGGTTCGCTTCGAAAGATACGAACCCTTTTTTCCGATCTAAAATCATGTAGGTTATAAACTTGTACTGATTTAACCATTTCCCAGGCTAATCTAATCCACCAACAATATTTAAGTTTCCGAGTTGTTCCTCCACATTTACGCTGATTGAATTTACTCTATCAGTGTGCATTGACATAAGTTCTTCTGCTTTTTCAACCATTTTTTTCGACCCTATAAAAATTGGAACCCGTTGATGTAACTCAGTTGGATTGATGTCCAAAATTCGATCGAAGCCAGTTGATGCTTTACCACCGGCCTGCTCAATAATTAAGGCCATTGGGTTGCATTCGTACAAGAGCCTGAGTTTACCGTTTGGCGAACGCGATGTTGTTGGGTAAATATATATACCACCCTTTATCAAATTCCGGTGGATATCGCCAACCATAGACCCAATATACCTCGAAGTATATGGCCGTTTTGTGGCATCGTCTTCCACCTGGCAATATTTAATGTATTTTTTTACACCATCAGGGAAATGCACGTAATTTCCTTCATTAATGGAATACATATAACCAACCTCCGGCATTTTCATTTCCGGGTGCGAAAGGCAAAATTCTCCGATAGATGGATCCAAGGTAAAGCCATTAACGCCTTTACCGGTTGTGTATACCAGCATTGTAGAGGAACCATAAATGATGTAGCCCGCCGCAACCTGTTGTGTGCCTTTTTGCAACACATCTTCTAAACTTGCCTTTCCGTCTACAGATTTTCTTCGGTAAATCGAGAATATCGTACCCACAGCAACGTTTACATCAGTATTAGAGGAGCCATCAAGCGGGTCGATACACACAATGTATTTTGCATTCTGCGATACAGGCGATTCGATATGAATGATATCATCTTCTTCTTCCGTGGCAACGATGCAACACTCACCACCACTTGTTAGCGCGGCAATAAACTGTTCATTTGCATAAACATCGAGTTTTTTCTGTTCTTCACCCTGAATATTTGTGGTACCAACATCACCAAGAATGTCAACCAAACCTGCTTTGTTAACTTCTCGATTTACAATTTTTGCGGCTATCGCGATATCACGCAGCAATCTCGAAAGCTCGCCCTTTGCATATGGAAAATCTGCTTGTTTTTCTATAATAAATTGTCCTAATGTTTTTACGCCAAAAGTCATACTTAGTGTATTTTTTACATTATCTACCCGATAACTCTATTACCTCTAATGTATGAATATTTTCGTCAGTTATGCAAAAACGAATTAAGGTTCTAACCTTGTGCCATCCGTGTTTACCGGCAGCACCAGGGTTTATATGCAGTAATTTTAACTTTTCATCAAACATGACTTTCAAAATATGCGAGTGTCCTGTTATGAATAATTTAGGCGGCTTAGTGTAAATACCTGGTTTTACTAAAGCTGAATACTTTCCCGGGTAACCCCCAATGTGAGTCATCAAAACATCCACTTCCTCGCAGCTAAATCGATTTTGTTCCGGAAACTCACTCCTTATGGCTATATCGTCTATATTTCCGAACACGCCCCGAAGCGGTTTAAAGGCTGCTAAAGGTGCCGCTACATTGGGACCAAAATCTCCCGCATGCCAAATCTCATCACAACTTTCGAAATGTTTAAAAACACTTTCATCAAGAAAGCCATGCGTGTCAGAAATTAAACCTATTTTTTTCATTACAATTGATAAATTTTAACTTACAGGTTATTCATTTGCCGTAAAAATAGCTTTTAGATCACCCTTTGCAAGCAATAAGAAAAAATTAAAATTTCGTTCAGATTCTCCTTCAGCACAGAAAATTTATTGTATGATATTATCATTCCAGCTTGAGGAAAAAATCGCTTAGTAACAAGTTATAATCTTTAGTGTGGCATTTAAAAGACTCATAAATATAAAAGTGTCTTTCTATCAGATCTAACTTTTGCTTGCCCAGCGAAAGCATTACTCTAAATGGGGGCTTGCTTTCGTCTGAATGAATGTAAACCCTTTCGGATAAAATCAATCCAATGTCCAATCCCATTTTCACAACCTTTTCTGCCTGCGCTAGCGGGAGAATTAACCACAAGCTTCCTGTTTCCGCCAATATCGACGCTGATTTACGAATTAATGTGCTGAAGAAGCTGTCGCTTGTGTGCCGGGCAATCCCCTTCCGGTCTTCCCCACTCCGCAAATCGTTTACAAAGAACGGCGGGTTAGAAACGATTAGGTCGTAAATTTTATCCGTTTGAAAATCTTCAAAAGCAGTGTTGTGAACGGTAATTTTACTGGCAAACTTCGAATTTCTGGCATTACCTGCGGCAGTTTCACTGGCCTGAAAATCAATTTCAACAGCATCAATGTCTGCTTCATTAAACCGTTGGGCAAGCATAAGGGCAATTACACCTGTACCTGTTCCGATGTCTAAAATATGTTTAGTCTGTTTGTTTGTGGCGGTAGCAGCGAGCAGCACACCGTCAGTATTGATCTTCATTGCACAACCAGCCTGGTTCACATCAAACTGTTTGAACTTAAATATCAGCTTGTCGTTACTCATTTACAAAGTTTATTAAAAAAAGTTTCCACATTACAAATTGAAAATAAAACACTGACAAACAGGAACTTAAAAAATCGATAGCTATCGCTATAAAGGCTGTTAATAACTTTAACAAACGTTTGTTTTAAAAAAAGCTGTACATGCCCTATGTTTGTTAAAGCAATTTGAATGAACCGCGTTTATACCGGACTTTGAGTTGTTAAAACAAACCATACTCGATCGGTATCTAAGTAGCCAACAACCAAATTGTTGGCTATTTTGTTTAGGCTCATTTTTCGTAAAGTTCCAATGGTAAGCCATCAGGATCCGTAAAAAATGTAAACCTCTTGCCTGTAATTTCGTCGACCCTAATGGCTTCGGTTTCAACACCTTCTTTGTTGAGATTTTGAATTTCCAGTTCGATATCATCCACCTCAAAAGCGAGGTGACGCAATCCCCTTGCCTCTGGTTGAGAAGGCCTTGCCGGTGGATTTTCGAAAGAAAAAAGTTCAATTTGATACAAATCATTTATGGCTAAATCTAACTTGTACGATTTCCGCTCGGAGCGGTAAATTTCATTCAATATTTTAAATCGTAATTTGTTAACATAAAACGCTTTAGATTTCTCGTAATCGGAACAAATAATTGCGATGTGATGGATGCGGTTAAACATTAATTAGTGAATTTGTTGGTGATTAACGGTTCTAATATGGCAAAGTTGCATAAAATAGCCAAGGTTTTACGCCTGAAATCCGTCATTTAAAATTTCTTTACTGGGTTCTGGCGCCAGGAAAAAATTACATTATCCTCTCAAAATTCTGCTTTTCAGTTAACCATTCCTTCACGCATTAAATTAAAAAAACCTAAATTTGCAACTTCAAAAAAAAAGCATGATTCATTTCTTCAAAAGTCAATCCGATGCGGTTTTTGTTTTACAAACAGACCAATCCCTATCAGCAAATGATACTACCAAGTTAGAATGGTTATTCGGCGGTGCCAAAATACAAAATGAAACTGCCCTGAGCGGTTTTTTTGTTGGTCCACGAGCTGCCATGATTACGCCCTGGAGTACTAATGCTGTAGAAATTACCCAAAACATGGACATCCATGGCATCATTCGAATTGAAGAATTTAAGGAAGTTACAGCAGATTTTTCAGATTACGACCCAATGCTTTCACAGAAGTATGATGGTTTAACCCAGGAAATCTACACGATAAATATCAAACCAGAACCAATCCTGGAAATTTGGGACATTGCAGCTTATAACAAGCAGGAAGGCTTATCTTTAAGTGATGAGGAGGTTGATTATTTAAACGCCCTTGCAAACCGGCTAGAAAGACCTTTAACAGATTCAGAGGTTTTTGGTTTCTCTCAGGTAAATTCTGAACATTGCAGGCATAAAATTTTTAACGGCACCTTTGTAATTGATGGCGTAGAACAGCACACTTCGCTGTTTAAGTTAATCAGGAAAACATCTGAGGCAAATCCGAATGATATCGTATCGGCCTATAAAGATAATGTTGCATTTATTAAAGGACCTGTGGTTCAGCAATTTGCACCAAAGCGTGCCGATGAGCCGGATTATTACGCAACAAGCGATTTTGAATCTGTTATTTCGCTCAAGGCAGAAACCCATAATTTCCCGACTACTGTAGAGCCTTTTAATGGCGCAGCAACAGGTTCGGGCGGCGAAATCAGAGATAGATTGGCTGGCGGACAAGGCTCTTTACCTCTAGCTGGAACTGCCGTTTACATGACGGCACTATCTCGCCTTGAAGAAGGACGTGAATGGGAAACGGGCGTTGAGGAAAGGAAATGGTTGTATCAAACGCCAATGGATATCCTCATTAAAGCATCAAACGGCGCTACCGATTTTGGAAATAAGTTCGGACAACCGCTTATTGCCGGTTCAGTTTTAACGTTTGAACATGAAGAAAACGATCGGAAATTAGGTTTCGACAAAGTGATTATGCTTGCCGGCGGTATAGGTTACGGCAAAGCAAGCCAGGCTAAAAAGCAAAAGCCGCAAGAAGGCGATAACATCGTGGTTCTTGGCGGCGAAAATTATAGGATTGGTATGGGCGGCGCCGCAGTTTCCTCTGCCGATACAGGCGAGCATGGCTCCGGAATTGAATTGAATGCAATTCAACGCTCTAACCCGGAGATGCAAAAGAGAGCGGCGAATGCGGTGCGGGGAATGGTAGAAAGCGATCATAATACCATCGTTTCTATTCACGATCATGGCGCTGGTGGCCATTTAAATTGCCTGTCAGAACTGGTTGAAGAAACAGGAGGCTTAATTGATCTCGATAAATTACCAGTGGGCGACCCTACCCTTTCAGCAAAAGAAATTATCGGAAACGAATCGCAGGAACGCATGGGATTGGTTATTGGTAACGAACATATCGAAACGCTACAAAAAATTGCAGATCGTGAACGCTCACCAATGTATACGGTTGGTAAGGTTACCGGCAACCACGGTTTTACTTTTCAATCTTCAACCAGCGGAATTAAACCAATGGATTTGGGACTGAAAGATATGTTCGGAAGTTCTCCAAAAGTAATTATGGAAGATAAAAAACTCGACAGAAAATACGAGGCTTTATCTTATCAAAAAGAAAAATTCGACGATTATTTGCAACAGGTGCTACAACTGGAGGCAGTGGCATCAAAAGATTGGTTGACCAATAAAGTAGACCGTTGCGTGGGTGGCCGGGTTGCCAAACAACAAACCGCTGGTCCGCTGCAATTGCCATTAAACAACTGTGGCGTAATGGCTTTAGATTTTCAGGGTAAGGAAGGTATCGCTACTTCGGTTGGGCATGCTCCGGTTTCAGCGCTGGTAGATCCTGCCGCCGGAAGTAGAATTGCCATCGCCGAATCGTTATCTAACATCGTTTGGGCACCACTTAAAGATGGTTTAAGAAGTGTTTCACTCTCTGCAAACTGGATGTGGGCTTGCAAAAACGAGGGTGAAGATGCGAGATTATACGAAGCGGTTAAGGCTTGTTCTGATTTCGCCATCGATTTAGGAATAAATATCCCAACGGGAAAAGATTCTTTATCGATGAAGCAAAAATATAAAGATGGCGACGTTATTGCGCCCGGTACGGTCATAATTTCTGCCGGCGGCAACTGCGATGACATTACGAAAGTGGTAGAACCTGTGCTTCAAAAAGATGGAGGTTCAATCTATTACATCAACCTTTCTAACGATAATTATAAG
The DNA here is from genome assembly GCF_979253075.1 of Pedobacter sp. AC464. NCBI lineage: Bacteria > Pseudomonadati > Bacteroidota > Sphingobacteriia > Sphingobacteriales > Sphingobacteriaceae > Pedobacter > Pedobacter sp. AC464. The sequence goes on along the minus strand of NZ_CEEDBV010000001.1, from coordinate 637,189 downwards.
TTAGGTGGCTCATCATTTGCACAGGTTTTGAAAAAAATAGGCTCAGATACGCCAGATGTGAAAGATGCAGCTAAATTTAAAAATGCATTTAACACCGTTCAACAGCTTATAAAAGAAAGTAAAATTCAGGCAGGGCACGACATTGGTAGCGGTGGTTTGATTACAACATTACTGGAAATGTGTTTCGCCGACCAGGAATTAGGTGCAATTTTAGATTTATCCGTTCTGGGAGAGCAAGACAGTATTAAATTACTTTTTGCCGAAAACATTGCCCTGGTTTTTCAGGCTGATGAAAGTGTAGAAGCTACGCTTTCTGCGAACGCTGTAGAATTTTTTAAAATTGGAGAGGTGTCTTCGAAACCAACATTGCAGGTTGTAAATGCTGCTGACAGTTTCAGTTTCGATATTGAGGAATTACGCGATGTCTGGTTTAAAACATCGTACCTGCTGGATAAAAAACAAAGCGGAGCTGTTAAAGCAAAAGAACGTTTTGATAACTATAAAAACCAGCCTTTAAAGTACAGCTTTCCAACTCAGTTTGACGGAAAGAGACCGGCAATTGATAACACCAAAGCAAAACCAAAAGCTGCTGTTATTCGCGAAAAAGGCAGTAACTCTGAACGCGAACTTGCAAATGCAATGTTTCTTGCCGGCTTCGATGTTAAAGATGTTCACATGACGGATTTAATTTCGGGCAGGGAAACGCTCGAAGATATCCAGTTTATCGGAGCTGTTGGTGGCTTCTCAAACTCAGATGTTTTAGGTTCTGCAAAAGGTTGGGCCGGAGCATTTATGTATAATGAAAAGGCAAAAATTGCATTAGAAAAATTCTTTGCCCGTCCGGATACGCTTTCTGTAGGTGTGTGTAACGGGTGCCAATTGTTTGTTGAACTCGGTTTGATTAACAAAGAACATGAAGAAAAACCTAAAATGCTACATAACGAAAGTCATAAGCACGAGAGTATCTTCACTTCTTTAACGGTAGCCGAAAATAATTCTGTAATGCTGTCTACTTTAGCAGGAAGCACTTTAGGGGTTTGGGTTTCGCATGGCGAAGGTAGATTTAGTCTGCCGTACGCTGAAGATAAGTATAGCATTGTAGCAAAATATGCTTACGAGAATTATCCTGCCAGTCCGAATGGCTCTGATTACAATACGGCGATGATGTGTGATGCAACCGGCCGCCATTTGGTGATGATGCCTCACATAGAGCGTTCCTTATTTCAGTGGCATTGGGCGAATTATCCAAAAGGACGCAAAGATGAAGTTTCCCCATGGATGGAAGCATTTGTAAATGCCAGAAAATGGGTTGAAAATCAATAAAATAAAAAAATGGATGATGCATTTAGCATCATCCATTTTTTTTGCTTCGTTATTTGCCTTGAATTCCACGAAAATCATGTTCAACAAATCTCCGCAACCGAACAAACAACGAGTTTAAAGTATTTATCATTCTGCTGCGCTACAAATTTGAGTATGTCGATTTAATTTCATGTCTCTTAAACACGCTCCCATCAAAGTATACCTTTACATTAAATTAAAATTAATTGGCATATTGTACCTTACCCTAACCGGAACGCCTTTGTTTTTTCCTGCTTTCCATAATGGTGATTTCTTGATTACTTTAACAGCTTCTTCATCGCAACCAAAACCAATTCCTTTTATAACCTGAACATCGGTTATCGAACCGTCTTTTTCTACAACGAAGCTGATGAATACTTTGCCCTGAATATTCGCTTCCTGAGCCTGGTAAGGATACTTTAAGTTACGCTCCATATATTTTGCCCAGGCCTTCATGCCACCGGTAAACTCAGGATATTCATCAACGCCACCGGGAATATAAATTTCGGTATCGGCCTTATTGCCATCTCCTTCCTTACTCAAGCCCTCAGTATTTCCGTTTCCAGTATTCGTATTCGTCACTAAGTTGGGTTTAATTTCGCCGTCTTGTGTTTTATTGCTCACAACGGCGTTTTCAATCTCTTTTATCGTTGGTGGTTCTGGCAAATCAACCCTATCTACAACCACAACGTTTGATGGTACCGCAACTGTTTTAACTTTTACGGGCTCAGCCTTTTTGGGTTCCACTTTTTTTTCTGGCTCGGGTTTTTTCATGCTGTGAATAACATCATCGAGAACGATTGTCTTGGTTATCGGTGTCTGAGTAATTTCGGACGGGAAGAGCTTATTGTAAGCCATCGGACCAACAAAAAATAAAATGAAGGCACTACTGGCAATCAGCAGTGATTTAGTTATAATCGACGATGATTGCGACCTAAGCACATAGGCACCGTAACTTTTGTTTCTGCCTGCAAATACAATATCGAGCCACTCGATCTTGTATACGTTAATTAATGAGTTGAACATAGTTTTTGAGTTTATAGCATGATGTGATACCAACATCAATTCCATAAAAATTAAAAAATCTCCATTTTTTATGAAAATTGAAAAATTTAATCTCGAAAACATTTTTTTATTTCATTTTCTATAAATTTTAATTATTTCACCGAAATGTTTCATAAAAATTAATAAAATATAGTATTTTTGACAAAAAACATAACAAATTAATGAAAAGCTTAAGAACCATCGCATTAAAAGAGGCTCAAAACAGAATTTCACCAGAAGTTAAATCACCATCAGCAAAAATTTCTGACTTTTTTGGCTCTAATGTATTTGATAAGAGAAAAATGAGAGATTTCTTATCTAAAGACGTGTATGAGAAATTAATATCATCCATCAACCAAGGTGAATTAATTAATACTGATGATGCCAACCAAATTGCAACAGCTATGAAAGCATGGGCAATGAGCGCAGGCGCAACGCATTATACACACTGGTTCCAGCCTTTAACAGGAACAACTGCAGAAAAGCACGATTCATTTTTTGAGCCTAGCGGCGACGGTGCAATCGAAAAATTTGCAGGCAGCGCATTGGTTCAACAAGAGCCAGATGCTTCTAGTTTCCCTAATGGTGGCATTCGTAATACCTTCGAAGCTCGTGGTTACACCGCCTGGGATCCTTCTTCGCCTGCATTTATAATGGAAAGCAAAGCAGGTAAAACACTTTGTATCCCTACAGTTTTCGTATCATATACAGGAGAAGCCCTGGATTATAAAGCACCATTGTTAAAAGCATTGGCTGCGCTTGATAAAGCTGCTGTTGATGTTTGTCAATATTTTGATAAAAGCATCACTAAAGTAAACGCTTCATTAGGTATCGAGCAGGAATATTTTCTGGTTGATGAATCCTTATTTAATGCTCGTCCGGATTTATTGTTAACTGGACGTACCTTATTCGGACATATGTCTGCCAAAGGCCAGCAATTAGAAGATCATTATTTCGGTTCTATTCCTGAACGTGTTTTCACTTACATGGTAGATTTTGAGAATGAAGCTTTAAAATTAGGTATTCCATTAAAAACCCGTCACAACGAGGTTGCTCCTTCTCAATTCGAGTGTGCGCCTATTTACGAAGAAATCAACCTGGCAATCGATCACAATCAATTATTGATGGATTTGATGGAAAAAGTTGCACGTCGTCATCATTTCCGTGTATTGCTACACGAGAAACCTTACGCAGGCATAAACGGTTCTGGAAAACACAATAACTGGTCGTTAATTACTGATACTGGTAAAAATTTATTAGCGCCGGGCAAAACACCAAAAAATAACTTAATGTTCCTTGCTTTCTTTGTTAACACCATTAAAGCGGTTAGCGAACATGCAGACTTATTGCGTGCCAGTATTGCATCAGTAAGCAATGATCATCGTTTAGGTGCTAACGAGGCGCCGCCAGCAATCATTTCAATTTTCTTAGGCTCTCAGTTAAATGATGTATTAGACGAAATTGAGCACTCACGCATCAGCAAAAAAATTAAAGAAGACAATGCATTGTGGTTAGGTATTCCTAAAATTCCTCAAATTTTATTAGATAATACCGACCGTAACCGTACTTCTCCTTTCGCCTTTACAGGTAATAAATTTGAGTTAAGGGCTGTAGGTTCTTCAGCTAACTCATCTGCACCAATGACTATCCTGAACGCAATTATGGCCGAGCAGTTAGTTAAATTTAAGGTAGAAGTAGATAAACTGATTAAAAAAGGTGATAAAAAAGACATCGCTTTACTAACTGTAATCAAAAAATACATTAAAGAATCTAAATCAATTCGTTTCGAAGGCAACGGTTATAGTCAGGAGTGGGAAGATGAGGCAGCAGCACGCGGTTTATCAAACATTAAAACTACGCCTAAAGCTTTAGATGCTTACTTAACAGAAAAATCTGCAGATTTATTTAACACAACAGGTATCTACAGCAAACGTGAAATTCATGCCCGCCATGAAATTATGCTGGAAAACTTCTACAAAAAACTTCAGATTGAGGCTCGTGTAATGGGCGAAGTTGCAAATACTGCAATTATTCCTGCCGCAATCGCTTATCAGAATTCGTTAATTGCAAATGTTAAAGGCCTAAAAGAAATTGGCATTGAGAATAAAGTTTCTTTAGACATTGTTAAGAAAGTTTCTGAACACCTTGAAATTGTTAAGTCAAATATCGACGCGATGTTGGAAGAACGTAAAGTGACCAACAAAATTGAAGACACTCGTGAGAAAGCTATCGCTTATGATGAGAAAGTTAAAACGTATTTCGAAGTTATCCGTTACCATGCCGATAAATTAGAGCAAATCGTTGATGATAGCGTTTGGCCTTTACCAAAATTCAGAGAGTTATTATTTTTAAAATAACATTTAACCCTTAAGGGTTAAGTACAGGGCGTAAAGTTTACACTTTACGCCCTTTTTTTTATCATGATTTAAGGATTCTACCTCTTGGATTTGTTTGGCGCTCTGAAATGTGAACTAGCCCGGATTACTAACGAGCTCAGTTGTCGCATATCTTTTAGCTTTCTAAATAGTTTTTTTCTTCCTGCGAAAACCTTTTACCTTTTACCTTCTACCTTTTACCTCTATTCACTATCTTTGCGCCAACATGAGTGATAACAGGTACAATCAACGTGGCGTTTCTGCCTCAAAGGAAGATGTGCACAATGCCATCCAAAACATCGACAAAGGAATTTTTCCAAAAGCATTCTGCAAAATAATTCCTGACATTCTGGGCGGTGATGAAGCATATTGTAACATCATGCACGCCGATGGCGCAGGTACAAAATCGTCTTTAGCTTATGTTTACTGGAAAGAAACTAACGATATTTCAGTTTGGAAAGGCATCGCACAAGATGCTATCATCATGAACATTGACGATTTAATCTGCGTTGGTGCAACAGACAATATACTGCTGTCATCAACCATCGGTCGTAATAAAAATCTTATTCCTGGCGAAGTAATTGGCGCAGTAATTAACGGCACCGAGGAAATTTTAACCGACTTACGCGAACAAGGAATTTCAATTTTTTCTACGGGTGGAGAAACTGCAGATGTTGGCGACCTTGTAAGAACCATAATCGTTGATTCGACGGTTACATGCCGTATGAAACGCTCAGACGTTATTAGTAACGATAACATCAAACCAGGGAATGTTATAGTAGGCCTGGCCTCATATGGACAGGCAACTTACGAAACGGAATACAACGGTGGCATGGGCTCTAACGGACTCACATCTGCCCGTCACGATGTTTTTAATAAAAACGTGGCGAACACTTTCCCGGAGAGTTTCGACCCGGCTGTTCCTCTCGATTTAGTTTTTTCTGGAAATAAAAGCCTTACTGATGAGATAGAAGTTGATGGTTTCGGCAAAATTACAGCTGGCAAATTGGTCTTATCGCCTACCCGCACTTATGCCCCGGTTATTAAAAAAATACTTGAGGCTCATCGCAATCAAATTGATGGACTTGTACATTGTAGTGGAGGTGCACAAACTAAAGTGTTGCATTTTGTTAACGATGATGTCCACGTTATAAAAGATAATTTATTTCCTGTGCCACCCTTATTTGCGTTGATACAGGAAGAATCCGGAACAGATTGGCAAGAAATGTACAAGGTATTTAATATGGGCCATAGAATGGAGCTGTACGTGCCACAGGAAATTGCCCAAAATATAATTGAGATTTCAAAAAGCTTCAATATTGATGCGCAAATTATTGGCCATGTAGAAAAGAGCGACAAAAAACAAGTTACAATAGAGAGCGAAAAAGGAACTTTCATATATAACTAGTTATCAGTTAAAATAAAAAAATCCTTACAGAGTTAATCTGTAAGGATTTTTTTATGCCCTTTCTACAAATTTGTGAAAAGTGCTTTCTTCGCCATCTGCCTTTTTATCCTGGTATAGGAAATCCAGCTTATTCTTATCAAACGTTTCAAAAAAGGTATCCCAATCCGTTTCTTTTAAATCAGATTTACTATCACTGTGTTTAGGGAAGTGGATTCTTAAAACACCACCGCCGCCTTTTTCCGTATCTGCCACAACGGACGGTACGCCACCATGTTTTTCCGCCCATGCTTTTATTTCAGCATGGTCATGAGTTTGCTTTGAACTGCTCATCGAATTAGAATTTAGTTATTAAAAAAGATTGTCTAATTATATAATCGTTAAGAACAGAAAAGGTTTTAAGAAAATTTGAGGCATAAAAAAAGTCCCGATTTACATCGGGACTCTTTATTATTCTAAGACTTCAGAATTAATTAAAGTTATAACGAACACCAAACTGCATGTAGTAAGTTGATGAAATTGTTTGCGAAGTACCGAAAGTATCTCTTACAATGTCACCTTGTGCTGCACCCAAAATAAATGTTGGTTTTGTTGTTCCGTTGATTTGCGCTGGATTTTGAGGTACCAAAATTGAAGCGTTATTCACGAAGTTTACGTTACCCCATTTACGGTTTAGCAAGTTACCTACGTTGAAAATATCAGCAGTGAACTCAAAACTATTTTTGGTTTTACCGAAGTTTTTAAACACCTGTTGTGTAATTCTTAAATCGAATTGATTTCTCCAAGGAGATTTTGCTGCATTACGCTCTGCATACTCACCTCTGTGTTTACTTAAATAAGGATCTTGAGAAATGTAAGCGTCAAAAATAGAAGCTTGTTCAGCAGCTGTATACGATCTTGGATATGCTCTTGTTGTAACCACACCAGCAGCGTTGGTAGAAGTTACCAAGTTTGTAGGAACAGCGACAAAATTCATTTCCGAAGCGTCTCTTGGAATATAAATTAAATCGTTTCCGTTAACACCGTCTCTGTTATAATCAGCTCCATAAACGTAAGAATATCTACCTTGCTGAGAACCTTCATAAAATAATGAAATAGAGGTTGAAAGGTTTTTCAAATATTCTTTTCTATAAGAAATGTTTGCAATGATACGATCAGGGTTTAAGTTTTGAGAATAACTTAAGGTTGGTGTATTTGGATTTGTAGACGTAGCTGGGATTGACCATAAGTTACCTAATTGATCTCCTGCTCCATCACCATAGTTACGTTGGTCAGAACGGGTGTAAGCAATCATTGCAGCAATACCGTTTGAGAATTGTTTTGTTAACTGTGCAGTTGCTTGCCAGTTATAACCACCCTTTGCATTAGTCATTTCAGTAACGTTTAAAGTAGAAGTTGCATTTGCTACTGGTAATCCAGCAGAGTTGATGTCAACTACTTGTCTTCCGGCAACTGAATTTGGATATAAAGGTCTGTTATCCGGGAAACCCGCGATATTAGTTACAGTTGGGTCAACTAAGTTGATGTTTCTGGCAACAGCTACATTCAAATCTTTACCGTAAATACCTTCTAACGTTCCCACGATACCGAATGGCAATTTAACATCAAATGCTAAACTTGATTTCCATGTTTGAGGAAACTTTAAATCAGGAGACATTACACTAATTGTTCCCGGGATACTAGTACCTGCAGCTGGTTTAGTTGCAGTAAGTAAGTTAGGCGCAATGCTTGGATTAAATGATGGAACAGTTCCGCCGTTAGCGCTAGAATAAGTTTGTAAATACTGTAATAAACCAGCATCACTAGATTGTGAAACGATCCATACAAATGGCACGCGACCAGTAAAAATACCCGATCCACCGCGAACTTGTAACGAACGATCTCCGTTTACATCCCAGTTAAAACCAAACCTTGGAGAATAAGAAATTCTATTCTCTGGCAATACGCCGGTATCCACTTTTCTACCTTCTGCAAATGTTTGTGCAGCTACTAGTGGATGTGTTAAAATACCCGGTGAGTTAGGATACGTTGCTTGTTCGAAACGGATACCCGCAGTTAACTTCAAACGATCAGTTACAGTAAACTCATCCTGTAAATATGCTGAATACTGAGCAAACTTAAAACTTGGAAAAGCTTGAGAACCATCAGCAGTTAAAGGATAAGTTACTGAATATTGAAGTGGTTTTGCATTATTTTTGAAATCATCCCATGATCTGAAAGTGTAAAAACCGGTTCCGAAACGTTGGAATCCATTGGTTGTTGTACTTAACTCTGCCTGCAAGCCTAAAGTAATGTTGTGTTTACCTAATGCTAAACTTAAATCATCACTATAAGTGTAACCTTTAACATCTCTCAGGTTACCATAAGTGAATGGCTCATAACCGAAAGTAGTTAGTACGTTACCAGCATTTGCAGAAGTTGCAGTCTGTGTACCATCTAATATATCAACTAACGGAAATGGTGCACTATCAGAATTTCTTGGGTCATTCTGGTGTGAATAAGTAACACGGGCTACGTTAGTAACCTTACTGCCAAAATTCGAGTTTAACTCGGCTACTGCAGAGTATAAGTTAGCGGCCTGGTAATAGTTAGAATTGAAGAAAGGCAAACCAGCGTTATTAGCTGTTCCAGATCTTGAATTGTTGTAAGCTAAAGTACCGGTTACCCCAGAGTTAGTTACAGAAGTACTTGCCGATGAAGGGCTTTGACTTTCTACCTGGTTGTAACGAACGCTGAAACGGTGGTTTTTAGAAATATTCCAGTCTAAACGAGCAAACATTTTCTCGTTATCGCTAACATTTGAATAGCCCTGGTACGGACCAGTAGCGTATCCATAATTGTTTAATAAATACGAAGAGATTTCGTTTAAAAGAGATGCAGGTGCTTGAACAACAGTATTTGGCGAACCTGGTGCACCATAAGTTAAGCCCGGAGTTGAAGCAATTCTAGTAGTTCCTGGCTGAATGGTGTGTTTCTTCTCGTAATTAACAAAAAAGAACAATTTATCTTTGATGATTGGACCACCTAAACTGAAGCCGTAATTTTTTTCATCTAATTTTTGAATTGCACTCGCAGGAATTCTATAAGTTTCGCCAATTCTTCTACCTTGATTTTCTTCACCACGCATAGTATAAAATGCGTTACCCTGAAAAGTGTTAGTACCAGAACGTGTTACCGCACTAACAGAACCACCAGTAAAACCTGTTTGACGAACATCGTACGGAGTAACATTGATTGAGATTTGCTCTAACGCATCAATTGAAATTGGAGAACCGCCGGCAGGGATGTTCTGGCCAATACCAAATTGGTTGTTAAAGTTAGCGCCATCCACTGTAAAGTTATTCGAACGGTAATTACCACCACCGATAGATTGACCATTAGCTTGCGGAGTTAAACGGGTTAAATCGTTTACACTACGTGTAATGGTTGGTAGTGATTGAATTTGTTGTCTGGCAATTACGGTAGAAGTTCCGTTTTTGTTTGAATTTAAAATACTGTTAGCACTTTGACCAACAATTTTTACTTCTGATAAAGTTGAGCTGTTGTCTATTAAAGTAACGTTAACAACATAAGGCTCACCTATTTTTAAATAAACATCAGTTAATTTTGACGGTTTAAAACCAACAAAACTCACTTCAATGGTGTAAGGACCACCAACCCGCATTGCACCAATTGTAAAACGACCATCGTTGTTCGTAGATACGGTGTAAACTGTTCCGGTAGGTGTGTGCGTTGCTTTAATGCTCGCACCAGGAAGCGTTCCTTTGTCATCCTTAATGGTTCCTGTCATAGACGATGTAGTAACCTGCGCATTAACACTAAAGGTAAGGCCTACAACAGCCACAATAACAAGTACTAATCTTAAAAGTAAAGATTTCTTCATACTTTGATTTTTAAATTTGTTTTTTTGTTTGAATAATAAATCGGGAAAGATTTTATGGCGCAAATGTACTTATTAATTTTTAACACATTTTAACATCCAATGTTAAATAATTATTAAATCGAGCAAAACTTTTCAACAATTAACATCCAATTTAATGGCCTTAACTTTCAGTTTATCAACAGCTTGATCGTTTCTATAAATTTTCAGCAAAAAACGCTCATTTCGCCTGTAAATAATTCATATAAAAACGCAGGAATTTAAAAATTCAAAAATTTACAGCGCAAAATCGTCTGATTTTGGGTTATCTCACATCATCTTAGGGCTTAATCAATAATAAAATACTTTACTAATTACCATTCCTAACAGACTTCATAATATTTAAAATCTGCGCTGATTGTAATTTTTGGCATTTTTACATTGTATCTTAATAATCACCAACCCAATTAACATTTTTTTTTTAGTTTTGGGGATTATAAAAACGCAAGTTTTAAAAAGTAATGCAGAGATACAATATCGATGCGAGGGAAATCTGATAACAGAGCCTTCTCCTCCCCGGAGATTACAGAAAGAAATAATAAAAGAAATCTCTTTAATATAGATATGAACTACGACGTTATTGTTTTAGGCAGCGGCCCAGGTGGCTATGTAGCTGCAATCAGAGCTTCACAATTAGGACTTAAAGTTGCAATTGTAGAGCGTGAATCATTAGGTGGTATTTGTTTAAACTGGGGTTGTATCCCTACTAAAGCACTTTTAAAGAGTGCTCAGGTTTTCGAATATATTAATCATGCAGCTGATTACGGAATTACAACTGCAGGCGCAACAGCCGATTTTGCTGCTGTTGTAAAACGTAGCCGTGGCGTTGCCGATGGCATGAGTAAAGGCGTTCAGTTTTTAATGAAGAAAAATAAAATTGACGTAATAATGGGCATCGGCAAATTAAAGCCGGGCAACAAGCTGGAGGTTAAGGGTGCTGATGGTTCTCAAAAAGAATTAACTGCAAAAAACATCATTATTGCAACTGGCGCCCGCTCAAGGGAGCTGCCTAATTTGAAGCAAGATGGTAAAAAAATAATTGGCTACCGCCAGGCAATGGTATTGCCAGAATTACCAAAAAGTATGGTTGTTGTCGGCTCAGGCGCCATTGGTGTCGAATTTGCATACTTCTACGCTACAATGGGAACTAAGGTAACTATTGTAGAATTTATGGAAAATGTTGTTCCGGTAGAAGATGAAGATGTTTCGAAACAATTGTTGCGCAGCTTAAAGAAAGTTGGCATCGACGTTCTGACTTCAGCATCGGTTGAGGCCGTTGATACAAGTGGCGCTGGCTGCAAAGTATCTATCAAAACTGCTTCAGGTATGCAAACTATCGAGGCTGATATCGTGCTTTCTGCTGCAGGCATTGTAGCAAACATCGAAAACATCGGTTTGGAAGAAACTGGCATCAAAACTGAAAAAGGTAAAATTGTTACAGATGAATTTTACAATACATCGGTAAAAGGATATTATGCAATTGGTGATGTAGTGGGCGGACAAGCACTGGCACACGTAGCGTCTGCCGAAGGCATTATCTGCGTAGAAAAAATTGCCGGTCAGCATGTTGAACCGTTAGATTATAACAACATTCCGGGCTGTACTTATTGCACACCAGAAATTGCTTCTGTAGGTTACACTGAAAAAGCAGCAAAAGCAGCTGGATACGAATTAAAAATTGGTAAGTTTCCGTTCTCTGCATCGGGAAAAGCGAGTGCTGCCGGTGCAAAAGATGGTTTTGTTAAGCTAATTTTCGATGCTAAATACGGCGAATTATTAGGTGCGCACATGATCGGAACAAATGTTACAGAAATGATCGCTGAAATTGTAGTAGCACGCAAGTTAGAAACAACCGGACATGAAATGATTAAATCTGTTCACCCGCACCCAACAATGAGCGAAGCCATTATGGAGGCCGCGGCCGATGCTTATGGTGAAGTGATACATTTATAAGATAAAGGGTTTATCATTAGGCCAAAGTTGAAATGAGGACCTAAAATAGACACGCCATCATTTACAAAACCCTTTAGTTAATTCTAAAGGGTTTTCTTATTTTTATCCGATTTCAACGTATAATTCTAACTAACTTAACACCTCTGCTGGGTAATATTCAATACGCAATAAGGCTACTCAAAAACAGATACTAAATATTAATAAATGAAACTTCACACCATAAATACAGGCTTCTTTAAACTTGACGGCGGTGCAATGTTTGGCGTTGTTCCAAAAGCGATTTGGCAAAAAACTAATCCGGCTGATGCCAATAACCTTTGTACCTGGGCCATGCGGTGCCTTTTAATTGAGGATGGAAACAAACTTACTTTGGTAGATACGGGAATTGGCAACAAACAGAACGAGAAATTTTTCAGTCATTATTATTTGCATGGCGATGATACAATCGCTAAATCGCTGTCGAACCTGGGTTTCAGCACCTCCGATATAACCGATGTATTTCTCACCCATTTGCATTTCGATCATGTTGGTGGCGCAGTAGTCAGAGATGGCGAACAACTCATTCCCGCTTTTAAAAATGCAACATACTGGAGTAATAAAAAGCACTGGAAATGGGCAGTAGAACCAAATGCCCGGGAAAAGGCATCATTTTTAAAAGAAAATATATTACCAATTGAAGAAAGCGGACAGCTAAAATTCATTGAAGAAAAAGAGAACATCGAGTGGCAGGAAAACATTAACATCAGCTTTGCTTATGGGCATACAGACGCGATGATGCTGCCCAAAATAAATTATAAAGGCAAAACCATTGTTTACATGGCTGATTTGCTCCCATCCGTAGGTCATTTACCACTCCCCTATGTTATGGCTTATGATATGTTTCCGTTAACAACATTGACCGAAAAAGAGGCTTTTCTGGAAGAAGCAGTAGATAAGAATTACATTTTGTACCTAGAACACGACCCAATGAATGAATGTTGCACTTTGCAACGGACCGAGAAAGGCATACGCGTTGCGGAAACATTTAGGTTAAGCGCAATTTAATGCTACGCAGAGCAACTCCGGAAGACGCTAAAGCCATTGCGCCGCTGATTATTCAGGCGATGGGAAAACTGGCGAATAAATTTAGCCGTACCAGCAATAGCAAAGAAACACTGGCACTTTTCGAAAAAGTTATAGCCGGGCGTAATAACCAGTATAGTTATGAGAACATTCTGGTTTTTGAAGAAAACGGTGAAATTTTAGGCTCGTTAAATGCTTATGACGGCGGGAGGCTTGGCGAGTTAAGGAAGAATTTTGTTGCTTATCTTCAAGCTGATGGCGATGATCAGAGTCTGCCGACAGAAGCGGAAACTGAACCGGGGGAATTTTATCTGGACACGATTAGTGTCGCTCCGGCGGCGCAGGGAAAGGGCATTGGCAAACAGCTAATTGATGGCGGAATTAAATGGGCTTCGGAACTTGGAATTGATAAAGCAGGCCTTTTAGTTGAAGTTGGGAACGAAAAGGCGCTAAAACTCTATCAAAAGAAAGAATTCAAAGTTCAAAAAAAGAAAGAATTCCTTGGCGAATTGTTTTATCATATGGTGTACCAAATCTCCCGGCGGTAGCGTAAAGCGCCTTAAATAAATTATTTACACTTTTATTTGTATTTAATCTAAATAATAGCAATTTTTGCAGTCGATGGACAAAGCATGTGTAGATATTAACGAACTGATTAACGTATTCTCAAATACTCAGGGTTCTATTTACCAATCTGATAAGCTTAATTGCTTTTACGTAGATTTCGGCGGAAAGTTTGCCCGTTATAATTGTATCTCTTTACAAAAGCTAAAAAAAGTTGTTGAAGGCATTGATATCGACGCCTTGCTTTTAAATACCAAAAGAGCAGATTTTGAACTGGTAACTTTTAATGGCTGCGACCACATCTATTTACTAAGTGCGCTAGAAATTATCGCTTTAAAAGATTTGCTTCAAGGTACCTTTACGATGTTTAAACTTAACCACATGGTTAACGATTGTTTGAACAGATTGGTGGTTTAGTAACTTCTCAGATTTTTTGGTTACACGAGTTTAGCACTCCCCTTCTTTTATTTAAACTCATTACAAAAACTTGCTTCAGAGCAATTTAGACTAATTTCATATTGTAAATATTCCACACAATATGCTTAATAAGGTGTTACATTTGTATCATTAGTTAAGCAAAAGAAATTATGAAAGATTTAATGCGTATAAAAAGTTTGATATCACAGGATATTGAAACACTTTTAAATCAGCAGATTAAGAAAGAGGCTCACTCTTCATCATTATATTTATCAATGTCATCCTGGTGCGACCAAAATGGTTTCGATTTTTCAGCAGATTATTTTGCAAAACAATCTGAAGAAGAAAGAGTACATCAGTTAAAGTTGTTTAAGTATGTTCTTGATATGGGCGGAAACGCAATATCGCCAGAAGTTATGGGCATCAAAACTGAATTTGCCGGTTTTAGAGAAGTTTTTGAGGATGCACTGGAAGCAGAAATTGCAATTACTCAAAGCTTTAAAAACATTTACGCAAGGTGCCAGAAAGAACAGGATTTTGTTACCATGGAATTTTTAAATTGGTTCTTGAAAGAGCAACGTGAAGAAGAATACAAGGCTCGCCGGGCACTAGAGTTATTTGAAGTAATTGGTGAAGAAGGCACAGGAAGATGGGAAATTGACAAACATGTTAATAAAATCTCCTATTCAGAACAATAATTTAGCAATATATATATTTAAAAAGCTACCTTGATTAAAATTAAGGTAGCTTTTTTTGTTTAATCTATTCCGAAAGTTAGTGCATCGCGACTTCGGCTTTCAAGAAATGCTTAAGCATTAAATTAATCTTCATCCTATGATGGATTAAAGTTAGTTCTAGTCAGACAAAACATCCCACAGTTATAATTTCATTCCATTTTAAATAAAAAAAGCTTCCTGTTAGGGAAGCTTTTGGTTTAGTTTGTTTGGTTTATGTTGATATTAATGTTGTGTTTAAAAGTCTTATAAAAAAAGCGCCGTTACCAGCGCTTTTTTTAAACCAAATATATAATAATAATTAACGAGCATTACAAATGTACAAACTTATTTGATATTTACAATAATAATTTAAAAAAAATGAATAATTTTTCAATTAAAACAATCATAGAATATAAATTCACCAGTAAAAAAGGTTAATTCAACAAAAAATATCGTAATAATTTAATTTTTAGTTAAAATAATAAAGTTTTATACGTTCAAAATCATACTTTAAACAAATATTTAAGTCTAATGATAGAAAATTTTATAAAAAATTACTTAAATCACCCGAATACTTACGATGAAATGTTTTTAAATAGTGATAATTTTCGAAATCACTATGCAAATTTCATTAATAATTTTTCCAGAGAATCTCTGGACAACCTGAATAAGAAGGAAGAACTTGCAAAAAAACTTTTCATGAGCCAGGGCATTACCTTTACGGTTTATGATAGTGGTGAAGGAATAGAGAAAATTTTTCCTTTCGATATCATCCCGCGTATCATTACCTCAAACGAATGGTTGTTTATCGAAAAAGGAATCAAACAACGCCTGAAGGCGCTAAATTTGTTTCTTAAAGATGTTTATAGCAATCAGTTTATTTTAAAAGATAAAATTGTTCCGACCAATGTAATTTATTCTTGTCCGCATTTTTTGCGGGAAATGCATAACGTAAACGTTTTACACGACATATACATACATATTGCAGGCATCGACCTCATCCGCGACCACGATGGAACGTTTTATGTCCTTGAAGATAACCTGCGCACGCCATCTGGCGTGAGTTACATGCTCGAAAATCGCGAAATTACCAAAAGGCTATTTCCGGATTTAATTCCACAGTGCGGCGTAAGGAGCGTTACAGAGTATCCGGCCATTTTATATAAGAACCTTATGGCGCTTTCACCAAGAGCGGTTTCTAACCCAACCATCGTAATGTTGAGCCCTGGCATGTACAACTCTGCATATTACGAACATACCACCTTAGCAAGGCTAATGGGTGTAGAACTGGTAGAAGGCCGCGACTTAGTTGTCAAAAATCAAAAGGTTTTCATGAAAACAACAACAGGCCTGCAACAAATCGATGTGATTTACCGCCGTGTTGACGATGATTATTTAGACCCGCTGGTTTTTAACCCGAACAGCGTACTGGGTGTTGCAGGATTGATGGCTGCTTACAGAAAGGGAAATGTGGCCATTGTAAATGCTGTTGGAAACGGGGTTGCTGATGATAAAGCGGTTTATACCTATGTTCCCGATATGATAAAATATTACCTGAACGAAGAGCCTATCCTAAAAAATGTACCTACCTACCAACTCAGTAACCGTGATGAACTTGAATATGTTTTTGCGAACATAAACAAGATGGTTATTAAAAAAACTAACGGCAGCGGCGGTTACGGGATGCTGATGGGCCACGACGCCGGCGAACAGGAAATAGAAGAATATAAGCTGGAGATTTTAAAAGATCCAAGAAACTTTATTGCTCAGCCAACCATCAGCCTTTCCTCTGCCCCATGCTTTATCAACGGGAAGCTTTCACCCAGAAGGATAGACTTACGCCCTTTCGCCCTAAACGGGCCAGAGGGAATTTCCATAGTGCCAGGCGGGTTAACGAGAGTCGCTTTAAAAGAAGGTTCACTTGTAGTTAACAGTTCGCAAGGTGGTGGTAGTAAAGATACATGGGTTTTAACATCTTAAGAACAGGAATATGTTAAGTAGAGTAGCATCGAGCTTATATTGGTTAAGCAGATATGTAGAGCGCAGCGATGGTATGTTGCGCATGCTGAAGATAAATTACGCCTCATCACAAGATACGATTCAGGAATTTACCTGGAAACCGGTTATCAGAATTTTCTCTTCGGATGATGAAAATGAATTGTTGAACATCCAGCATGATAGTCGTGCAGTAATAGAATACCTTTTATTAAATCGGGAGAATCCAAATTCAATTTTAAACATTATTACGCTTGCCCGAGAAAATGCAAGAAGTGTTCAGGAACACATTCCGAAAGATTTATGGCAATGCTTAAATGAATATTACCACACCGTAAAAGACGAAAAACTGCTTTGGTATGTACAAAAAGACGACCCGATTACGGCGCTGGATATTTTAATAAAGCAGGTTATGTTATACCACGGTACAGCAGACAGTACAATGGAACGCGGAGAAAGCCGCAGCTTTATGAAAATTGGCAAACACCTGGAACGCAGCATTCAGTCGATAGATATATTAGACATCAAATTTAGTTCGATTAGCACCAATCCGGATTTACTTACCGATATCGCTTATTGGAAGCACCTTCTTTTATCGCTCGGAGGTTATGAATTGTACTTAAAAACCTACCGGCAGGGTTTTGATGCTAAAAACATCATCGAATTGGTGATGCTAAACAACGACTTTCCTCGCTCGGCGCTCTATTCGATGCACAACATAGAAAGATATTTTGGCAGACTTAAGAGTGAAAACAACATTGAGCATTACAATAACCTTTCATTTAAAATTGGCCGCTTAAGGAGTATGATAACTTACAGCTCGGTAAATACCATGGGCGAAACCGAATTACATGATTATTTAACACAGATACGTGCCGAACTGTTCGGCATCGGAAACTCGTTAAATGAATTTTATCTCGCAAATTCATAAAACTGATCGTTCCGATTAGTCCAGATACAAATTAGAATAAACTAAAAGCATCTATGCCAGTTTTTAAAATTAAACACATTACCAATTACAAGTACGAATTACCTGTTAGGGATAGTGCAAACCAAATTATTTTGTTTCCGATAAAGGATGAATTTCAAAAAGTTGTGCAACACGACCTGAATATTTCAGGCAGTCCGGAAATTGAAATTTTTATAGATTACTATGGAAATGAGGTTGGCACCTTTACGCAGAATGAAGCGCATAATCAGCTTAAAATCTTTTCGAAAGTTAGTGTAGAAACTTTTGCAAAGCCGCTTCCGCAGGATAATATGTTTAGCAGCGAACAATGGAATAGCCTGGAGGGCATTAAACATGAAGTTCCGTATATCGATTATTTACGTCAGGAAAGTTTTGATGGCATAAACCAGTTAAAAGAAACCGCCTTATCGATAAAAACTGAGGAAGATACACCCTACCAAACGGCGATTAAATATTGCGCACATGTATTTAGTACCTTCGAATACATAAAGGGCATAACGGCCGTTGATACCACGATAGAAGAAATAATGAAACTTAAGGCGGGTGTTTGCCAGGATTTTGCGCACGTTTTAACGGCAATGCTACGCTTAACAGGCATCCCGGCACGTTACGTGAGTGGATACATTTGCCCCAACCGTGATGGTATGCGTGGCGAAGGTGCAACACACGCCTGGGCCGAAGCTTTTTTGCCTGAATATGGTTGGCTTGGCTTAGACCCGACGAACAACTGCATTGCTAACGAAAACCATGTCCGGCTTGCAGTTGGCCGGAACTTTACAGATTGCTCGCCCGTTAAAGGCGTTTACAAAGGTGGCTTTGAGCATATTATGGAAGTGAATGTTTCTGTTGGTTACAATGATGAAGATTTTAATGAAAATGAAAATTACTTTCAACCGAAAGAAGTTAATTACTCCAAGCCATCTGCAACGGTAACATCGGCCAGAAAACAAAATAGCTACCAACAATATATGGAGGCGATGCAGCAGCAGCAACAGCAATAACCAAGATTTAAGGCTTTAGGAATAATACACGATTACGATTAAAAAATATCCTGCAGTTTATTAACAATTAAAAAAGTCATCAGATGAATAAGTGCATTTTGCTTATATTCATCCGGTGACTTTTTGCATTACCGATGGGAGAATTATAAATGAGGAAAGAGCAATAATCAATAACGTATCGGCAATAATCGAAATCATGTAATGGTGAACCATTAAACTAATGACTAATGAACCAATGAACTATTGAACCAATGAACAATAACATGAATAAAGCTAAAATAGGATTTCTGGCAGTTTTAAGCATTGCTGCATTATCCAACTGTAAAGAAAATAAACAATCGGAAAACTTAGGCCCGATTGATTCGGAAACCATAAAATCGCATATTTCCGTGCTGGCTAACGATTCTCTTCAGGGACGAAAGCCGTTTACCGAAGGAGAAACGAAAACCGTTAATTACATCTCATCAGAATTAAAAAAACTTGGCGTAGAACCTGGAAATGGAGAAAGCTACATTCAAAAAGTACCAATGGTAGAAGTTACCTCTACCCCATCAGAAAATATGGAAATTAGCGGCACAAAAGGAAACTTAACCTTTAAGGCAGTTAAAGACTTTGTAGCTTTTACGCGACGGGCACAAGACACGATACAGCTTAAGAACTCTCCACTGGTTTTTGCCGGTTACGGAATCGTTGCACCAGAATTTAAATGGAACGACTATAAAAATCTGGATGTCAGAGGCAAAACCGTAGTAGTGCTCATCAGCGACCCTGGTTTTCAGGCGAACGACAAAACAGTTTTCCGTGGGGATACCATGACTTACTACGGCCGCTGGACTTATAAATTTGAAGAAGCGGCAAGACAGGGCGCAGCCGGCATCATCATTATCCATCAAACAGAACCTGCGAGTTACGGCTGGCAGGTAATTACAAGTAGTAACACAGGCTCGAGATTATATTTGCAGGCGGCAGATAAATATAAATCGAGGTGCAAACTGGAAGGTTGGATGACAGAAGAAGCCGCCACTAAGCTATTGGCAAATGCCGGTATCACTGGCGACATTAGAGCATATGCAAGAAAGAAAGATTTCAAAGCGGTAAATCTGAACCAATCTGTTACTGTTGGGCTAACGAACAAATACAAATATTCTACATCGCAAAATGTAATCGGCAAAATTACAGGCAGCAAACGCCCCGATGAAACTGTTATTTACACCGCACATTGGGACCACTTGGGTATTGGCAAAGCTATTAATGGCGATTCGGTTTACAACGGAGCGGTTGATAATGCAAGTGGAATTGCGGCGATGCTTGCTGTAGCCAAAGCATTTAAAAATGTAAAGGTAAAACCCGAAAGAACAATCGTTTTTCTCGCAGTAACTGCAGAAGAGCAGGGATTGTTAGGTTCTGAATATTATGCTTTGAACCCGCTATTCCCACTCATTAAAACGGTTGCCGATTTAAATATGGATGCGCTTGGATTTTATGGCGAAACAAAAGACATCTCCATAAAAGGCAAAGGACAAAATGAGGTAGAAGATTATATAACTGAAATTCTGAATACCAACAACCTCAAAGCCATTGGTGATACAAGACCTAGCGCAGGTAGCTATTATCGCTCAGACCATTTTAATTTTGCCAAAGTTGGCGTGCCGGCAATAGATATTGTAAATGGTTTCGATAGTAAGGAACATGGTGCAGACTGGGGTAAAAAGAAAAGGTTAGCTTACAATGAAAAAGACTATCATCAACCATCAGACAACTACACAACCGATATGAATGTGGGTGGCTTTGCACAAATTGCCAACATATTATTTAGCGCTGGTTACAAATTGAGCAACGAAACAAGTTTCCCGGGTTGGAAACCAGGTTCGGAGTTTAAGGCAGCGAGAGATAAGTCGATGCAAAAATAAATGTTCCATTAGGTTTTTTGTTGATAGAGACGCCAGGACTTGTTCAGTAAAAAAGCAGCGTGGTGGTCAATTAGAATTAACAATTTAAACATTTAACCAATTCAAATAATCTAACTCAATTTTTTTCATAAATTTGCGCCTTTTACAAATACGATATGATTAAGAGACAGCAAATTAAAGATTTATTAAAATCGACTGCATTTGGCGCAGAAGTAACGGTTATGGGATGGGTTAGAACTTTCCGTAATAATCAGTTTATCGCATTAAATGATGGAAGTTGCATGGGCAATATCCAGGTAGTTATTGATTTTAATAATTTACCTGATGAGCTGTTAAAAAGAATAACCACTGGCGCTGCCATTTCCGCAACAGGAAAATTAGTAGAATCGTTGGGAAAAGGTCAGACAGTAGAAATTAAAGCCACATCAGTTGAAATTTTAGGCGATAGCGACCCGGAAAAATTCCCTCTTCAGCCTAAACAGCACAGCTTGGAGTTTTTACGTGAAATCGCACACCTACGTTTCAGAACGAATACTTTTAACGCAGTTTTTAAGGTTCGCCATGCATTGGCTTTCGCTATTCATCAGTTTTACAACGAACGCGGATTTGTTTACATGCATACGCCGGTGATTACCGCTAGTGATGCAGAAGGCGCAGGTGAGATGTTTAAGGTAACAACTTTAGATTTCGACAATACGCCCCGTACGGATGAAGGTAAAGTAGATTTCTCGCAGGATTTCTTTGCCCGTGCTACCAACTTGACGGTTTCAGGTCAGCTGGAAGGTGAATTGGCGGCAATGGCGTTCGGGCAGATTTATACGTTTGGCCCAACCTTTAGAGCCGAAAACTCGAACACAACTCGCCATTTGGCAGAATTCTGGATGATTGAACCTGAAGTTGCTTTTGCAGATTTGGAGGATAACATGCAACTTGCGGAAGATATGATGAAGTATGTTATTAAATATGCTTTAGACAATTGCAAGGATGAGCTCGAGTTTTTAAATACCCGTTTGGCCGAAGAAGATAAGCAAAAACCTCAAAATGAGCGCAGCGAATTTAGTTTATTGGAAAAACTCGATTTCTGTTTGGCAAATGAGTTTGAACGCTTAACCTATACAGAGGCAATTAGAATTTTAAAGTCTTCAAAACCAAATCAGAAAAAACAATTTAAGTATTTAATTGATGAGTGGGGTGCTGATTTGCAAAGTGAACACGAGAGATACCTGGTAGAAAAACATTTTAAAAAACCGGTTATCTTAACAGATTATCCTGCAGATATTAAGTCGTTTTACATGCGCCAGAATGAACCTGATGCAGAAGGCAGACAAACTGTTGCGGCAATGGATATTTTATTCCCCGGAATTGGCGAAATGATTGGTGGTTCACAGCGTGAGGAGCGTTTAGACCGCTTGACAAAACGTATGGAAGATATGAATATACCTCAGGACGAGCTGTGGTGGTACCTCGATACCCGCCGTTTCGGTTCGGCACCACATGCCGGTTTTGGTTTAGGTTTCGAACGCCTCGTTTTATTTGTGACGGGAATGACAAACATCCGCGACGTAATTGCTTTTCCCCGTTTCCCAAAAAACGCCGAGTTTTAGTTAGTAGTAACAGCTAAAAGAAAAGAGACAAAATAATAAAAAAACCGTTTGAACTATTCAAACGGTTTTTTTTGTATCGATAATAAGAAGTGTTGTGGTTCGTGGAACCGGCCTATTGAAGTTTCGTAGGAGGCTGAATAATCTACCTTCCCTCCTCGTGCATGGTATCGCTATATGGATTCGCATGCGAATAATCTACTGCCGATACTTTATAATCTGTTGGCGCAAAGCTTTGCGAACTACTTAAAGCCATTCCTAACTCGAAACGGGTTGGATAAGGAGTTTGCAACAAACTACCTGCCGGTATGTAAGGAAAACTCTCCAGGTAGGATTGCATCACACTCGGACTCACCCGCCTGTTAATGTATGCCCTGCTGAGTTGACTTGGCTCCCTTAAACCCGCAGCCCCCAGTAACTCAACAGCGCTTGCTACTGTTAGGTTATGAAAATTCTTTACACGAACAGTCTTGTCTTCAACCACCAAACCTTTCATTAAACTCTGATCTTGCGTGGCTACACCTGTGGGGCAGGTATTGCTGTTACATTCGAGCGCCTGTATACAACCCAAAGCGAACATCATCCCGCGGGCCGCATTGCACATATCTGCGCCCAAAGCAATGTTTTTAACCAGGTCGAAGCCGGTAGCCACCTTGCCCGATGCGATAATTTTTATGTGTTTCTTTAAATCGAAACCGTTCAGCACGTCATACACAAAAGCAACACCCTCACGTAAAGGCATACCGACAGAGTTCGAAAATTCCTGAGGCGCAGCCCCTGTTCCACCCTCGCCACCATCAACGGTAATAAAGTCGGGGTAAATGCCAGTCTCAACCATCGCTTTGCAAATTGCATAAAACTCACTTTTCCTGCCGATGCACAATTTAAACCCAACAGGTTTCCCGTCTGATAAATCCCTGAGCTTTTTCACAAATTCTAATAAACCGATGGGCGAATTAAATGCAGAGTGTGCCGGTGGCGACAGTACGTCTTTTCCTTCTGGCACCAAACGAATTCTCGCAACTTCAGCCGTAACCTTTTTTGCTGGCAACATGCCGCCATGTCCTGGTTTTGCTCCCTGCGACAACTTAATTTCTATCATTTTAACCTGCGCTGTTTTAGCCCGCTCGGCATAGGCATCGTAATTAAACGTGCCATCATTGTTTCTGCAACCAAAGTAGCCTGTTCCAATCTGCCAGATTAAATCGCCGCCCGGCTGGCGATGATAATCGCTGATGCCACCTTCTCCGGTATTGTGCGCAAAATTTCCCATCTTGGCTCCGCCGTTTAAAGCTAAAATTGCATTCTGACTTAGAGAGCCGAAACTCATGGCCGAGATATTGTAAATGCTTGCCGAATATGGTTGTTTGCACGCTGGTCCGCCGACTAAAACCCTTGGATCACTGTTCAGTTCGTGGTGTGATATTGCTGCAATACTATGGCTCAACCACTCGTAACCGTTCTCATAAACGTTTAGCTGTGTTCCGAATGGGATTGTATCATTATCCTTTTTTGCCCTTTGATAAATTAAAGAACGGTTAAGTCGGTTGTAAGGTGTTCCGTTCGTGTCGCTTTCCACGAAATATTGATAAACCTTCGGTCGCAACTCTTCCATAAAATACCTTAGGCGACCGAAAACCGGGTAATTACGAACAATACTATGTTTCGGTTGATACAAATCGTAAATACCAAGAAGTACAAACGGCCCGGTGAAAAGGAATGTCCACCACAGAAACGGATGATACAAGCCCAACATAATGGTTAAGGCAATTAAAAAGGCAGCAATTGCTACAAAAGCTTTTCTCATGTTTTGTCAATTTACGTATGTATCTGCATTGCAGATGATTATTGAGTCATTTTTCAGTTGGAAGAAATCGGCGTTACGGATCTATTTCTTATTTAACTTTCAATAAACATCAAAATTAAATATAATAAAGCGATGTACAACTATTCTAGATATTTAGAATCTTTATTACCGTTCTTAAACAACTCACACCATTAATTGTTATTTTTGAACCATGCTTATCAAAATATACCCAGAAAATCCCAACGAAAGAGCTATTGAGCAAGTTGTTGATGTGCTACGAAAAGGAGGAATAATTATTTATCCAACAGATACGGTATATGGTTTAGGTTGCGATATTACCAATCCAAAAGCGATTGAAAAGATCGCCAGAATACGAGGTATAAAGCCTGAAAAAGCAAATTTTTCTTTCATTTGCCACGATTTAAGCCACATTTCTGATTTTATTAAGCCTATAGACAATACCACTTTCAGGATATTAAAGAAAGCTTTGCCAGGTCCTTTCACCTTTATTTTTAACGCGAATAACAATGTTCCAAAGCTGTTAAGCTCCAACAAAAAAACTGTGGGTATCCGTGTACCAGATAATAACATTGCCAGGTGTATTGTTAAAGAATTAGGCAATCCAATTCTTTCTACATCGATTAAAGATGATGATGAATTGATTGAATATTCTACAGACCCAGAACTAATACATGAGAAATATGAAGATTTGGTAGACCTTGTAATTGATGGCGGGTATGGCGACAACGAAGCTTCTACAGTTATTGATTGTACCACAGGTGAATTTGAAATTATTCGGGAAGGAAAAGGAAACATCGAGGATTTTCTTTAATCAAATACTATCGCTATACTATTTTTATCAACATTGGAAACAATGTTCTTTATAATCGATAAATTTATGTGATGAACGGCTAACTACCGTTTATGCAAACCACAAACTAATTTAACATCCCCTCAACATTGAATTAATATTCGAAACCTATTTTCGCATCCTAAACATCCCCTATGACGAAAAAACTACTTCCATAAAGCTGTTTGCCAGCTCAACCATTTGCCAGTCAAATGTTACCAACCTATCTCGTTTTAATTTAAGCTCTTAAATGGAGTTTACCTTCGCCTGATGGGTTAATTATCCAGTTTTCATCCTTAACAATCTGAATGGTAAAACTTTACATTTAAAGTTTCGTTATAACCGATCTTAACTGAAACGATTCCGTTTCCGGTTATTCAGCATTTCGCTAATAATTCATTTTATATCCCTATAAAATCATATGAAAAAAATAATACTACTCTCATTGGTATTTCTTATTTCCACACATTTGTTTTCTCAGGTAAGCTTAACAACCTCACCTTATACAGAAAACTTTGATGGAATTGGAACAGGTCTTCCAAATGGATTTACTGTTAGAACAGGTGCCAATGCAACTAACTTAGGCACTATTGCTGCGTTTACAACTACGGCCACGGCCTGGAACAACGCCACCGGTGCATTTAAAAATTTTGCTTCGGCAACCGCAGGTTCTACGGCAATAGCTACTGCGCAAGCTGCAGCTGCAGATCGAGCATTGGGCTTGAGGCAAACTGCTGCAGTTGGTGATGGCAATGGCGCTTTTGTCTTTCAGCTTGCTAATACCACAGGAAAGACGAATTTTAAATTAAGCTTCAACCTTCAGTCTCTGGATGCATCTTCACCTAGGGTAGCCACATGGCGTGTTGATTATGGCATAGGGGCTACGCCAACTACATTCACTGCACCAACAACTACAGGAACACTAATTACCGGAAATACTCAATTTACAAACAACCAGATTAGGGTTGATTTTGGCAGCGCCCTGGATAATAATGCAAACAATGTATGGATTAGGATTGTAAACTTAACTACAACAACAGGTTCAGGAAACAGACCATCTACAGGAGTAGACAATTTCAATTTAACGTTTACCGCTGGTTCCGGCACTGCTACACCAACATTGGTAGCTACCCCAACTAATTTAGCTTTCGGAAATCAAACAATAGCTACAAATTCTGCCAGTCAAAGTTTTACGTTAGCTGGCACAAATTTAACTGCTAACGCAAACATTACCACAACGTTGCCTTTCACAGTATCAAAAGACAATACAAATTTCAGCAATTCAATCTCTTACACGCTTTCAGAGATATCAACCACGCCCACAGTTTATGTAAGATTTCGTCCTACAGTCACTGGATCTGCTACAAGTAATGTGGTAATTTCGAGTACCGGTACAACTGCAGTAAATGTTGCATTAACAGGAACCGGGGTTGCTGGTGATGTAACGCCTCCCGCTACAACAGACACTTATCCCAAGGTTACAAATGCAACGCTTAATACCCTTGATTTAACAAATAACATTAACGAAAACGGAACAAGTTATTACGTTTTACTTACATCAGGTGCTGCTGCGCCGAGTCCGGTGCAGGTTAAAGCTGGTTTAGACGCGAACGGTTCGCCCGCACTTAAAGCGGCTTCCTTTCCAAATAATGCAAATGCTGATGCTACAACTACGATAAGTGGCTTAACGGTAAACACAACATACCGGATTTACGTCGTTTCAGAAGATGCAGCTCTAAATCTGCAAACCACAGTTTCATCGGTTGATGCATCAACAAGCAATCCGCCCCTGGTAAGTGCACCAATAATTATAAGCCAATACTATGAGGGAACATCAACCAATAAATGGATTGAGCTGACCAACCTAAGCAATACGGCAATCAATACAGCGTCGCCTCAGTTAAAGTTAGCACTTTACAACATTTCAGGCGATGCCGGAACAATAAACATTACCGGAGCGCCATCACAAGTCGTAAATTTAAATTTCACTATACCGGCACGTGGTTCTGTGATTTTAGGAAACACCGGCAATAGCAACACCGATGTACCGTATTTAAGTCCGGCAAGTGCTATTCAAAACAGCAACACCGTTATTAACTTTAATGGTAATGACGGCATTGCCTTGCTAGATGCTAACAATAACATAATTGATGCGTTCGGACAAGGCGTTAATGCTAAAGATGTTTCTTATGTAAGAAGCTTAAATGTTACAGCACCTAGTCCGGCTTATGTGGATAACGACTGGACCAGAACTGCCCTGGCAATCGTTCAAAATGCAATTGATGATGACGATGTAAACCGATTAGGTGTTCATTTTCCACCAAATCTGCCTGTTTGCGCCGCACCGTCTTCCCCTGCAACAGCATTAACTTTTACAACTGTTACCACCAATAGCATTACCGCAGCTTTTACCAAATCGGCGGATGCAAATGAATACTTAATTATCAGAAGTTTAAATGCAACTTTAAGTGCCCTACCTGTTGATGGAACTGTTTACAATGTTGGTTCTGCTTTCGGAGGCGGCATCGTTGCAAACAGAATTGTAACCAATACTTTTACTGATAACGCCTTAACGGATAATACAAGCTATAATTATTTCATCATTCCGCTAAATAACATTTCTTGTACGGGTGGTCCGAAATATTTAAACACCGGCATTTTAACCGGAAAGCAGGCAACAAAAGCCTTATTGCCATGTACCGCACCAGTTTCACAGCCAACAAACTTCACCATAACCTCTTCAAATTATAACTTTATACAGGGGGCATTTACACCTGCCAGCAATACTGATGAATATTTGGTAGTGATGAGTACCAGCAATACCTTAACTGCTGCACCGGTAAACCAAATTACATACACAGTTGGCGAACCGCTGGGTGGCGGTATTGTAGTCAAAAGAGGAACGGGTAATACCTTCATTAGAAACGGTTTAACACAAAACACCAATTACTACTTTTTTATATTTTCAATTAACAGCGCCTGCAGTGGCGGACCGCTATATTTAACTACGCAGCCGCTTTTAGGAAACCTGAAAACGGGCATCTTAGATGTTAATAAATTAAATTTTTATTATGGAAACTTGCACAGCCATAGCAGTTATTCTGACGGAAATAAGGATGATTTAACCAAGAAACCGGAAGATGACTATGCCTTTGCCAAAAACTCCATGAATTTGGATTTCCTTGGAATTTCTGAACATAACCACACCCAGGCGGGTATGTCGCTGGCGAGTTGGCAACCGGGAATTGATGCTGCAAAGCGGGCAACCACATCTACTTTTGTTGCCATGCACGGCATGGAGTGGGGCGTTATAAGCGGTGGCGGACACGTAATTGTTTACGGTATAGATTCATTGATTGGATGGGAACCGGGTGAAAATCAAATTTATGTCCCAAAAAGTGTGTATACGGGTGCAACCGGGTTATTCAGAATTATCAACAGACATGGCCTTAATGCTGTGGCAACATTGGCGCATCCAAACACAACAGATTATAACAACATTTCTGCCACATATGATTTAAGTGCCGACAGCGCAATCGTTGGAACAGCCCTGGAAAGTGGACCGGCATTTTCAACCAACATTACCTATTCAGACCCGGCCAGCTCTATGAGCTATCTGAATTATTACAACCGCATGCTGGCCAAAGGCTATCACCTTGGCGCAAGTATTGACCATGACAACCACAACTTAACCTTTGGCCGGCATACAAGAGCCCGTTTAGTGGTGCTCGCTCCTGCCCTTACCGAAAATGATTTATTGGATGCAATTAAAAAAATGCGCTTTTATGCTTCGCAGGATTCGGCTGCAAAAATAGTTTTCACCATAAATAAACAACCTGTTGGAAGTGTATTTAAAACTGCTGGTGCACCATTAATTGAAGTTACTTCTGTTACCACAAGTCCGGTAACCAGTATTAAGATTCTTTATGGAACACCCGGAAGTAGCGTAAATCCGGTAGAATTAACTACAAGTACATCAACAAGTTTAAGCTATACCGATAATGCTTTAGCGAATTTATCAACAGGGTATTATTATGCCGATATTTTAGAGGCAGATGGAAGTAGAATTATCACCTCACCAATCTGGTACTCCCGTGATGACGCAACCGTTAAAAAGGACCAAAACATAACCTTCGCTGCAACCAAAACAGTAACCTATGGCGACCCTGATTTCCCTGCAGGTGCAAGCAGTGACAATACAGCGATAAACATAACTTACACCAGTAGCGATACCAATATTGCAACAGTAAATAACAATGATATCCATATTGTTAAAGCTGGAACAGTTACTATCTCCGCTAACCAGACAGGTGATACATTTTTCAATCAGGCAGTGGCGAAACAACAGGTTTTAACAATAGTGCCTAAACCGATCACCGTAACTGCTGATGCAAAAACAAAAGTGGAATCTACCGTAGATCCGGCTTTTACATACAGCGCTAGCCCTGCGCTTATAGGCGCCGATGTATTTACAGGTACATTGAGCAGAAACCCGGGCGAAACCGCTGGAAATTATGCCATCACTCAAGGGTCATTAGCACTTTCAAGCAATTACGCAATAAATTACAAGCCAGCTAATTTGCTAATTTACGCGAAACCTGCAGCAACTTTAAGCAGCAATGTTTCTGTGGCTTTAAATGCAACGGCGCCGGTAATTACCTTCACTGCCGCAGCCGGCAATGCACCTTTTACATTTACCTACAATATTAATGGCGGTGGAAACCAAACCATAACTTCATCTACAAATACGGCAACCGTAACTGCATCAACAGCAACAGTTGGCACATTTGTGTATACGGTTACCAGTATAAGCGACGCTAACAGCACACAAACACAAAATGTAACTACAACGGTGAAAGTTAATCCAATTCCTGTTGCAAATATTAGCGGCACAACTGCTGTTTGCATCAATGGCAATGCACCTACCATTACATTTACGGGTGGAAACGGAACCGGACCATATGTTTTCACTTATAACATCAATGGAGGAACGAGTCAGACTTTAACAACCTCCGGCACAAACACAAGCGTTACTTTAACCGCACCGGCAAATGTAGCTGGAATTTTCAATTACAATTTGTTAAGCGTGGCTGACGTAAACGCATCGCAAAACCAAACAGGCACAGCTATTGTAAATATCAGGCCTTTGGCTACTGCAACGATTGCTGGTTCAACAGCGACGCCACAAAATAGCACAGCCCAAACCTTAACCTTTACCGGGGCAAATGGAACTGCACCATACACTTTCACCTACAATATTAACGGTGGAACAAACAGAACAATAGTTTCAACAGGTAATACCGCAATAATTACAGCGCCAACAACATCTGTTGGAACCTTTGTATATAATTTAGTCAGCGTAGCTGATGTAAACTGCGGTCAGCCCCAAACAGGTTCAGCGACCATTCTGGTTCGTCCGCTACCGGTGGCAACCATTGGTGGTACAACTTCAGTTTGTAATTTTAGCAGCCCGCCGGTAATTACGTTTACGGGTTCAGGTGGCACTGCGCCATACACATTTACGTACACCCTAAACGGCAGTAGTAACCAGACCGTTAGTACGAATACCGCTTCGGCCACTGTGACTGCACCAACTGGCGCTACCGGAACTTTTGTATATGCACTGGTAAGCGTAGCTGATGCTTACGGAACGCAAACCCAAACCGGGAATGCAACGGTTACTGTAAATCAGCTGCCTGTAATTATCATAAGCAGCAATAAAGGGATCAGCATTTCTAAAGGCGAAGCAATTATTTTAACGGCGACCGGCGGTACACAATACAACTGGACAGGTGCAGACATTACCAGCGGACAAAATGCTGCAGCCGCAACCATCCGCCCAAAACAGAGCGGAAATTATCGGGTTTCGGTAACCAACGCCAGTGGTTGCACAGCTGAGCAAAGTATCTTCATTAATGTTGTCGATGATTATAAATTAGAAGCAAGCACAGTGGTTACGCCAAATGGCGATGGTTATAATGATAAGTTCATTATCAAAAACATCGATTATTATCCAAACAATACTTTGAGAATCTTTGACAAAGCCGGACGCATACTGTACACCAAAAGAACATACGCCAATGATTGGGATGGAACTGTAAATGGCAGTCCGCTCGCCGAAGGAACTTATTATTACATCATCGATTTAGGAAACAACATTGGCACTTTCAAAGGATTTATTAACATCATCAGAGACTAATTACAGACATGAGAGCAATTACATTTTATATAAAGCAAATAAGTCGCGTAACGTTTCTATTTGCAGCAAGTATGCTATTTTTTAGCGTTTCAAAAGCACAGATTCTACCTTTAAACGCACAGTACTTTCAAAACCGCTATTTGGTTAATCCATCAATGGCAGGTATAAACGAGGGTTTAAATATCAATGGAAGTTTCCGCAAGCAATGGTCGAATATTCCCGGTGCACCACTTACTCAAAGTGTAACATTAGATGAGCAGGCAGGCAAAGTTGGCTGGGGAGCTAACATATACAATGAAAAATCGGGAGGTTTGCAGCGGACAAAAATGGTTGGAACTTTCGCATATCACCTACCTTTGAATGCTGATGACCAAAAGTTAAATTTTGGTATCTCTTTTGGCGCTAGTCAGGACAAGCTCGATTTAAGCAGCATTAAAAACAGCGACCTAAATGACCCAGCGATAGCCCGCTTTAACGACAGAGGTTATTATTTCGATGGCGATTTCGGTGTATCTTACACTTCGCCAGGCTTAAATATTGAAGCTGCCATTCCGACCATGCGTTCCGTTTTTAGAAATGATGACTTGAACTATGCAGATAAGCCTACCTTTTATTCTGCGGTAGGCTATAAGTTTAGTTTTGGAGAAGGTATTAATGCTATAAGCCTGGAGCCTAAGGGAATTTTTAGAGGAATTAAAAACTATAAGAATTTGTGGGATGCAGGAATCAACGCAAACTTCGCAAATGATAAGTTATCTGTGATGGCAATGTACCACAACACTCAGAATGCAACTGTAGGTTTCGGCATGAATTACAAATCTACTTTGTATTTTATGGCTTATTACAACACGGCTACTTCTGCAATAAGTGGGTATACCGATGGCGATTTCGAAATAAACCTTCGTGTTAATATCGGTAAGAAAAAATAGCCTGATAACTTAGAATGCTTTGTCAACTGGTTTTCCAGGCTTGGCAAATAAAAATAATGAGCCGCAAACCAGGAGATTTACTTCTGGTTTGCGGCTTTTTCAATAATTTACCTTAACAATAAAATTTATTTTTCGATTTCGGTTGTTTTTAAAGATCCAGTTTTAGCGATTCGATTTTCTAACTTTTACAACGAAGTCATCATCAAAATTAGCAGAGAAAACCTCAAAAACTACCTCCCACTCATCCTTGACTAATTCCTCAAT
The DNA here is from genome assembly GCF_979253075.1 of Pedobacter sp. AC464. NCBI lineage: Bacteria > Pseudomonadati > Bacteroidota > Sphingobacteriia > Sphingobacteriales > Sphingobacteriaceae > Pedobacter > Pedobacter sp. AC464. Next base: position 604,867 of record NZ_CEEDBV010000001.1, on the reverse strand, counting down.
AAAATTTCTAAAAATTTTTTCAAAAGAAACGAAGTTGATTCCAGGTTTGGTAACCAACAGATAAGCAGATTCAGACGTAACAATAACTTCCTGAACTTCATCAGGCCACCTGTCTCTAATTTTTTTAGGAAGTTTCAAAAACTGCTGTGCTTTAATAAAACGACTTACTGATTTGATGAATTCTTCTTCCATTATTACATTATCACTATGCCAGCAACCCGTTTCTAAATCTAATTGGCCCAAAATTTCATCACCATCCAAAATTAAAAACGGACTTTCTGAATTCTCCTGCAATAAAATACAGGCACTTAAACCCAAATCTGTGCCCGAATCTTCATATATGTATTGAAACTTAATCATTGGTAAAGGGTTTAATGATGTGCCTGAAAGTGAGGTTAATTCTCGGCTTCATGTTTTTTTTTGATTTAGCAATACGATGATCCCATTTCTGTTGAAGGTCGCCCTTCATAATTAATAATGAACCATGACCAAGTCTAATTGAGTATTTCTCCTGATGATTTGATTTCAACCGGATATCGAAAGACCGTACCTGTCCAAAAGATAAAGAGGCAATAACAGGGTGGGAACCCATTACTGTTTCATTATCGCTATGCCAGGTTACGGAATCTTGCCCATCACGATAATAATTTAAGAGGACACTATTAAATGAAATACCTGCAACCGCTTCAACTAATTTTTTTAGTTTTAGAAGTGCCGGAGTCCAGTTTACAGGATTCGATTTACCCAAGGCTGCATAATCAATTTCTTCGCCATCACCGTACCATGCACTTAATCTTGGCGTTATAACTTCCTTATCATAATAACGCAAAATCTTTTGTTTCCATGGCGTATCCTCCAGTAAATGAGATAATAACATATCGCTTCCTAAGGCATCAATAAATCCTTCATGGTACTCAAGTACATCATTTGGCAAGCCTTTCGTTTGTCCGCTTTCGGCAAAAAAACTTAACTGTTCCATAAAACAAAAGTGCAAAACTTTTTTTGAATTACTAATATTTTTAGCATTATATTTGTTATTTCCTTAAAAGAAAACCATTTTGTGGTTTATAATAATGATAGCATATGATGCCTACTAAAAAACACCTGATTGAACATCTTCGGAAAGAAATTTTCCGCATGCAGGGCTTTAGCGTAGCAGGTAAATCGGGCGGTATTAATTTTGGTTTGCAAAAGATTGAGGATTCGTTTCCAAATTCGGTATTCCCGACTGGCGCAATACATGAATTTCTTTGCATGGCTAATGAAGATCATGCTGCCAGTGCCGGCTTTATAAGCGGATTATTAAAAACACTTTCTGCAAAAGGTAGTCCGATGATATGGGTTTCTACCAATCGAAATTTATTTCCCCCGGCATTAAAAAGTTTTGGCATCGAGCCAGACAGGATTATCTTCATTGATGTAAATAAAGAAACGGATGTACTTTGGGCAACGGAGGAAGCCCTAAAATGTAATGGCCTTGCAGCGGTAATTGCCGAAATAAGCGACCTGAGTTTCACGCAATCTCGCAGGCTGCAACTTGCTGTAGAGCAAAGTAAGGTAACTGGTTTTATCCTCAGAAAGAATGAGGAAAGAATGACAGCAAGCCCTTGTGCGGCACGCTGGAAAGTATCGCCATTGCCCACAGCTGCTGAAGATGAACTTCCGGGCTTGGGTTTTCCAACCTGGAGTGTAGAACTGTTGAAAGTAAAAAATGGAAAACCCGGAAAATGGACTGTTCAATGGTTTGCAGATAATTTCAAGATTTTAAGTACACAACCAGTTGTTGAGACTATAAACTTTTCTAAAGCAGTTTAGCATGGAAAAAAGATATATGACGATATGGTTCAGGTATTTACTGGCAAACCGGATGACTTTACGCAAACCTGAGCTTAAGGATAAATCCTTTGTTTTTAAATCGACTGTAGCGAATCGCGTAGTGGTCTCCGCATGTAATAATAATGCACAAAAGCAAGGCATTTTCATCGGAATGCCGCTAGCAGATGCTATGGCTATCCTACCGGATTTAGAAGTTTTTCAGGAAATCCCTAAACAAAATGAGCGGCTTTTAAAAGCCCTGGGTAAATGGTGTATTCGTTACACACCAATTGTAGCTGTAGATTTGCCTTGCGGATTGATATTTGATATTAGCGGTTGCACACATTTATGGGGTGGTGAAGCAGGATATTATAAAGAAATTATTAACCGGCTGCGCAATCTTGGTTACGATGTTCGTGGTGCAATTGCCGACACAATCGGTGCTGCACGTGCCGTAGCACATTACGGAAACATTAGCCCTATTGTAAAAAGCAAAAAACAACACGAAGCTTTATTACCCTTACCACCCGCGGCACTACAGTTAGAAAATATAACCTTACAGAAATTAAATAAGTTAGGTTTAAACACCATAAACAGCTTTATTTCCATGCCACGGTCTGTGTTGCGCAGGCGTTTTGGCGAAAATATGTTGCAGCAGATTGCCAGAGCTTTAGGTGATGAAGAAGAACACATAAAGCCTATCCAGGTACCACAACCTTATGAGCAGCGCTTGCCGAGTATAGAACCCATTAGAACTGCAACAGGGATTGAAATTGCCATTAAAAACTTGCTCGAATTACTTTGTAAACAATTAAGCAATGATGGTATGGGCTTAAGGGCTGCCTCTTTAAAATGTTACCGTGTTGATGGAAAAATTATTAGCGTAAATATCGGCACTAATATGCCTAACAGCAACCCGAGCCATTTATTTAAACTTTTCGAACTTAACATTGCTTCCATTGCCCCTGCTTTGGGTATAGAACTATTCATTATGGAAGCCACAAAAGTAGAAGAACTTAATCCTGTGCAGGAAATTTTATGGCAAAAAGAAGGCGGCTTAAATGAAATGTGTTTGGCAGAATTATTAGACCGGCTCGCAGGCAAATTAGGAAATTCTGTTATTCATCGCTACCTGCCACAGGCCAGATATTGGCCAGAGCGATCTATAAAAGCTGTGAATTCTTTTAGTGAGAAACTTGAAATTGGATGGATGAACGACAGACCACGGCCGGTTCAGCTGCTAAACAAGCCTGAAGCAATTGAAGTGACTGCTCCAATTCCGGATTACCCACCAATGCTATTTCGTTATAAAGAACAAACCCATAAAATAAAAAAAGCCGATGGACCTGAAAGAATAGAACGCGAATGGTGGCTGGATGAAGGTCAGCATCGTGATTATTACACCGTTGAAGATGAATCGGGGAAACGCTATTGGCTGTTCCGTTCTGGCCATTACAATGACGAGAAACCTTCTGGTTGGTTTATTCATGGCTTTTTTGCTTAAAAATTATGCAATACAGTGAACTACAGGTAACAAGCAATTTCAGTTTCTTACGGGGCGCCTCGCATCCGGAAGAATTGGTTGAACAGGCAGCTTTTTATGGTTATAAAAAAATAGCAGTAACCGACAGAAATACGCTTGCAGGGATTGTACGGGCGCATGTTGCAGCAAAAAAAGCTGGTATAGATTTTATCCCAGCCTGCCGGCTCGACCTATTGGATGGGCCTTCATTGCTTGCCTATCCTAAAAATATTAAAGCATACGGACGTCTATCTGCATTGCTCAGCCTTGGTAACAGCAGGGCGGAAAAGGGAAAATGCCATATTAACAAAGCCGATGTTTATGATCATGCTAAAGACATCATATTTATTGCCATCCCGCCGGATAAGCTAAATACCCTTTTCGATTTTGAAGATAATTTTAAAATGCAACTGGCAGAATACCGAAAAGAGTTGGGTGATAAGCTTTACCTTGCGGTTTCAAAAAGTTATCTGGGAGATGACCAAAAAAGAATATTTCGCCTTGCGCAACTCTCGAAAACGTTGCAAATTCCGCTTGCGGCCACTAATGATGTACATTACCATAACCATGAAAGAAGGGAACTGCAAGACATTTTAATCTGTGTTCGAGAAAAATGCACCATACACACTGCAGGATTTTTGCTTCATCAAAATGCCGAACGACACCTGAAGCCGGTGGAAGAAATGCAGCGGTTGTTCCTGCAATATCCCCATGCGATTGAAAACTCAAACAACATTGCTCAAGCTTGCACCTTTTCGCTTGATAGTCTCAATTATGTATATCCAGAAGAAATCACCACTGAAGGGCGGACACCACTTCAAGAATTGATTCACCTTACCTGGCTTGGTGCCAGCGAAATGTTTGGCGAAAATATCCCTGATAAAATAGCGCATAATATCCGTTACGAACTCGCATTTATGGAAGAAATGAATTATGCTTCTTATTTCCTCACTGTTTATGATATTGTAAAATTCGCACGCTCGAAGGGTATTCTTTGCCAGGGTCGGGGTTCTGCTGCCAATTCTACAGTTTGTTATTGCCTTGGCATCACTTCTGTAAATCCAACTAAATTCGATCTGCTTTTCGAACGCTTCATTTCTTCTGCACGGAATGAACCTCCTGATATTGACGTTGATTTTGAACATGAACGGCGTGAGGAAGTAATTCAATACATCTATCAAAAATATGGAAGAGACCGGGCTGCTATTGTGGCTACTGTAACGCAGCAGCACCAAAAAGGTGCCATTAGAGATGTTGGTAAGGCAATGGGTTTATCTGTTGATACAGTAAATAAGCTTTCCTCTGCCATTTGGGAATTTACCGATGAATGGTTCGAGCCAGAGCGCATAATAGAAGCAGGTTTAAATCCTAAAGACCCCCACCTTAAAAAAGTATTGCAGTTAACCGGCCAAATGATGGGCTTTCCCAGACAATTAGGTCAGCACACTGGAGGTTTTGTAATTACCCAGGGAAAACTTACGGATCTTTGCCCCATTCTTAATGCCCGAATGGCCGACCGTACCAATATTGAGTGGAATAAACACGATATTGATGCACTCGGTTTTTTGAAAATCGATGTGCTGGCGTTGGGTATGCTAACCTGCATCAGTAAAGCTTTCACCTTGGCTAAACAGCATTATAACCTCGACCTTAGTCTGGCAAAAATCAATGAAAAAGACGATCCAAAAGTGTATGAAATGATTAGTCATGCAGATACAATTGGTGTTTTTCAAATCGAAAGTCGTGCGCAGCAATCTATGTTGCCCCGCCTTAAGCCTAAATGTTTTTATGATTTGGTAATTGAGGTGGCAATCGTCCGCCCTGGACCAATTCAGGGCGACATGGTGCATCCTTACTTACGTCGTAGAAATAACGAGGAAAATGTAGAATACCCATCAGAAGAACTGGAAGAAATACTGAAACGTACTTTAGGTGTTCCTCTTTTTCAGGAACAGGCAATGAAAATAGCCATTGTTGCTGCAGGCTTTACGCCTACAGAAGCCGACGAATTACGCCGGAGTATGGCAACTTTCAAATTCAAAGGACTTGTTAATCAATTTGAGCGGAAACTTATCGATGGCATGCTGGCAAAAGGCTACACAGAGGAATTTGCGAAAAGGATATTCCGCCAGCTGGAAGGCTTTGGCAGTTATGGTTTCCCTGAAAGCCATGCTGCAAGTTTCGCACTTCTGGTTTATGTTTCCTGCTGGCTTAAATGTTATTATCCTGATGTATTTGCCACAGCTTTGTTAAACAGTATGCCAATGGGTTTTTATCAGCCGGCGCAAATTGTAATTGATGCCAAAAACCATGGCGTCGAAGTATTGCCTGTAGATATTAATTTTTCAGAATGGGATAACTTACTGGAAGGCAAAAACGATAAATACCACAAAATTCGTTTAGGTTTTCGCCAGATTAAAGGCATCCGTGAAGAGGAAATGCAAAAGCTTAGCCAAAACCGAAGTCAGCACTACCGAACCATCCCTGAACTTATGGACAAAGGCATTTCGCAAGCTACATTGGAGCGCTTGGCTGATGCAGATGCCTTTCGTTCTATTGGCCTCGACCGCCGTCAGGCTTTGTGGGAAGTTTCTGCGCTTGCAGATAAACCGATAGCCCTTTTTCAAGGTCAACCTTCAGAAACTGAAAAAGAAACACAGATAGAATTACCGTTGATGAGTGTTTCTGAACATGTTGTACAGGATTATGCAACTACATCACTATCCTTAAAGGCACATCCCGTAAGTTTTGTACGCGAAAAACTGCAGCTTTTAAAAATTCTATCAACAAAGGAAACCGCTGAAAGCTGGGATGGACGACTGATAAAAGTTGCCGGATTGGTGCTGGTAAGGCAACGCCCTGGGACTGCAGGAGGCGTATGTTTCATCACCATAGAAGATGAAACCGGGGTAGCCAATCTTGTGGTTTTTCAACATCTGTTCGAAAAATACCGAAAAGAAATACTTGGCGCCAGGCTCCTCATGGTAGAAGGAAAACTGCAACGCGAGGGTGAGGTAGTACATATTATCGTTCAACGCTGTTTCGACCTTACTAAAATGCTTCGTTCCTTAACCAAAGGTGAAAAAGAAGAACTGCCTTTACTCACCCTTTCAAGGTCTGATGAAAGAGCACCATTTCCTGCTGCGCAAAATAAACGGACGCTTGTAAGGGAAGATGCATCAGAAAAAGCCATACCAGAGGCGAGAAACTTTAGATAATAATCATTAATTCTAAAACATAATTACTTGGTGATTTGCTTTAGTAAATCAAAATCAAATATTTTGAGTACATTAAATTAATAGCGTAAATCTCCTTATTTCCCTAACAAAAAACATAACTTATCAAGCTAACTGAAATGAGTTCCTTAATATTAACAGCAAGAATAGATTCTGAAAATCAGGTGTTTTTTGATAAGATGCGTCAACAGCATTTTCCTAAGGAAATCAATCTTTTGAATGCACACCTGACATTATTCCATAAATTGCCTGATGCCCCTGAAACCTACGAAATTTTGGAGCAAGTGCTCGAAAAGCCTTTCGAAGCAACCATTAGTGAAATAAAAAGTATCGGCCGTGGTGTCGCCTATTTTCTTTCCTCGCCAGAACTGTTACAAATTCGTTCTTCACTAAAGCATAAATTTCAAGCACAGCTTTCCTTACAAGATCAGCAAGGCTACAGGCCACATATTACCATTCAAAATAAGGTTAAACCGGAAGATGCAAAGCAGTTGCTTCAGGAAATTGCTTCTTCGTTTGAACCATTTAAGATTGTAATTCAAGGATTAGACTTATGGTATTACCTGAATGGACCATGGAAACATGCCAGGTACCTCCCCTTTTGGTCCTAGTAAGCTTCGAGGATTAGTCGGCAGTTTTAGGCTAGCTTCAACAATACAGGCAATGGTAACCCATTGTAAGCATAATTGAAATTTAAAAAAATCGAAAAAAAAGCGCCCCCAAACGGGGCGCCTTTAATCATTAGGTGTGTCTTTTAATTAGGTTATATTGTGGTATCTTCAACTGGCGCATCTGGTGCGTTTGTTGCCACCGATTTGATTCCATTTTCACAGCCTGCTGATGTTTCATACATTTCGCTGGTTCCAATTATTTGTCCATTGCCCGCTTTAAGATTGAAATAGGCTTTACCACTAACCGCTGTTTTACGATCGAACTTCGTGTCATCCTGCGAATTAACTCTTACCGAATCAATACCGCTTTCACATCCAGCTTTTGATGCATAGCCCTCGCTTGCTAGAATTGGCTGTCCGTTACCGGCATGAAGATTAAATTGGAACTCGCCGTTTGTTCTTTTTTTGATTACAAATTTTCCCATGGTTTTAAATTTAGGTTAACGTAATCATGGGGCATAACAATAGGATGGTGGAAAAATATGAATTTTTGATTAAAAAACCATGTAAAAAGATAATTCTTAAAGCCGGAAAATAAGGCGATGTTGAATATTATTTACTCCGATTCCCACATCTTTTTAGAATAAAATGAGTTTGTCAAACATTATTAAAACGCCGGTTCTTTGGTGAGTTTCTATTGGTGAACGAACTGCAGGAATCATATTAGGGCTAAAAAGTTCTGTGCCAGTCAATTGTTGCACAAGATTTTTACAAGAAGCTAAAAACCATAATCAAGCATAGCTGTTTACAATCTTGTGTATCGAAGAATCGCTATACCAACTGCTTAAATTTCCAAAAAGCCAGGCGCATGAAACAAAACAAAACGCAACTTACCCCTGATGAATTAAAGCTATTCGGCGATTTAATGCCAGAAGAGCTGGAAGAAGTCATCCAATCTGGTTTTAACCGACGTCATTTCGTTAAGCTTATGGGTTTAGCTACCGCCGGTTTACTGGCTAGTTACACACTTGGCGCAACACAATTATTTGCTCGCCCGGTGGCGCCAGATGAAATTCCTGATCTCCTACCCGAAGCCATCGAAAATGGCGTTAATGTAACGTTTAAAGTGAATTCAGGTACTAGAAGTGTGTTGGTTGATTCAAGAATGACCCTTTTGGATACGCTTCGCGAAAGAATTGGCTTAACAGGAACAAAAAAAGGTTGCGACCATGGCCAGTGTGGCGCTTGCACTGTTATCGTAAATGGTGAACGCGTTCTATCGTGCCTCACCTTAGCGGCTACCTGTCAGGGTAAATCAGTTCTCACGATAGAAGGGCTGGCAAAAGGTAACGAGCTCCATCCCATGCAAACTACATTTCTTAAACACGACGGCTTTCAGTGTGGCTTCTGTACACCTGGACAAATCTGTTCTGCTGTAGCGTTGATGAAAGAAGCAAAGGAAGGCCATGCGAGTTTTGTAACTAAAAACATAAGTGCTGAAGCAAAACCTCTTATGTTATCCGATGAAGAAATCTCAGAGCGTATGTCGGGAAATATTTGTCGCTGTGGTGCATACCCCAACATTGTTGCGGCAATTAAAGAAGCCCAAACCGGTAAAGACGTTCCTCAAACCTGGCTTTTTACGGATTAATAATAAGCAACTATGAAACCATTCAAGTTTATTTCGGCTACTAGTCAGCAGCAAGCGTTTACCATGCTCAGTAAAAATGCCGAAGCCGCATATTTGGGAGGTGGAACAAACCTTCTTGATTTAATGAAGGAGCATGTTGCGCTTCCTAATGAGCTTATCGACATTGGAAACCTCAAGCTAAAAGAAATTAAGGCAACAACAGGCGGGTATTCTTTAGGAGCCCTTGCTAAAAACACCGATACTGCAAATCACCCATTGGTGCGTTCAAACTTGCCAATGTTAAGTAAGTCAATATTGGCCGGAGCCTCCGCTCAGATAAGAAACATGGCAACAAATGGTGGCAATCTACTTCAGCGTACACGTTGTAGTTATTTTTACGATATTTCCATGCCCTGCAATAAAAGGGTGCCCGGAAGCGGTTGCGCAGCACTTGAAGGGTTCAATCGAATGCATGCAATTTTCGGCTGGTCTGAACATTGCGTCGCCGTTTATCCTTCTGATATGGCCGTTGCACTTGCTGCTTTAAATGCAACTGTTAAAGTTCAAAACAGCAAAGCAGAACGTATTATAGCATTCAGCGACTTTCATTTGCTCCCGGGCAATCATCCGGAGAGAGATAATAGTTTAACGCATGGTGAACTAATCACATCCATCGAGATAGCAAAGAACAATTTTGCGGCGCATTCTGCGTACGTTAAAGTTCGGGATAGAAATTCGTACGCGTTTGCCTTGATTTCAGTTGCCGCGGGCCTACACCTGAGCGGGAACATTATACAATCTGCTGGTATTGCGATGGGCGGCGTTGCACATAAGCCATGGAGAGCACTGAAAGCAGAAGAATTTCTTAAGGGCAAAGTGGCGACGACAGCAAACTTTACCGAGGCCGCAGAAATAGAAATGGCCGGAGCAAAGGCACTTTCGCACAACAAGTTTAAAATAGAAATGGGCAAAAGAACGCTGATTAATGCGCTAGAAATGGCGCTTAAAGGTTAGATAAAAATTTAGCATGGAAGACAGCAAAAAATCTATCGGTAAAGGTATCGATCGCATTGACGGGATTTTGAAAATTACCGGTAAAGCAAACTACGCTACCGATTATCCTGCGAAAAACATGGCCTACGCGGTATTGTTTAAAAGTACCATCGCCGCCGGGGAAATTAAAAAAATCGATACCAGTGAAGCTGAACGTTATCCTGGCGTTTTAAAAGTGATTACGCATGAGAATGCACCGAAACTAAACCCCGAAGGTGGTTTAAGGGGCGGCGCTTTGCTGCAAAGCCCTCAAATTACTTTTCATGGCCAGCACATTGGTATGGTTGTAGCCGAAACTTTTGAACAGGCAACCGCTGCAGCACATTTAGTTAAAGTGGAATACACCAAGAAATCCGAAAAAATTGATTTCGAAAAACTGGCACAAACGCCGGAGATGCCCAAAGGGAAAGAGTTGGCTGATTTCGTTCGCGGTGCCGGAAAATCGGCCATCGATACTGCAGAAGTTAAAGTAGAAGAAACCTATGAAACTCCAATAGAACATCACCATCCTATGGAGCCCCATTCCACAATGGCAGTTTGGGAAGGTGAAAAGTTAACGCTTTACAATGGTTCACAAATTATAAACGGCGCTCAGAGCGCAGCAGCCGCAACCCTGAATTTAAAATCGGAACAAGTTCGAATTGTTTCACCTTTTATTGGTGGCGGCTTTGGTTCAAAAGGCGGACAGTGGGCAAACCTGGTGTTAGCCGCTGTGGCCGCAAAAATGGTTGGCAGACCTGTTAAATTAGCACTTACCAGGCAGCAGATGTTTAATTCGGTGGGCTTGAGGCAACGTAACATTCAAAAGCTGAGCATTGGTGCAACAAAAGAAGGTAAATTGCTAACCTTGGCCCATGAGATCATTTCACACACGGCTGTAGACAGCGAGTATATTGAGCCTTGCGGCGATTGCACCAAGATAATGTATGCTGTTCCAAATAGTCTGATAAGTTATCGGGTTGTTCCGATGAATTTAATCTTACCAACCTACACCCGCGGCCCGGGAAAATCGACTGGGAGCTTTGCGCTGGAATCAGCGATGGACGAACTGGCTTATAAACTTAACATGGATCCGATAGCGTTACGGATAAAAAATGAACCAGAAAAAGACCCTTCAAACGGAAAGCCCTGGTCATCTAGAACAACCGTTAAGTGTTTGCAGGAAGGTGCCAAAGCGTTTGGATGGAATCTGAGGAAACCAGCGCCGGGAACCAACAAAATTGGCGATGATTTTATTGGTTATGGTGTTGCCTGCGGTACCTACCCTGCAAGGCAAAGAGAAAGTTCGGCGATAATCAAACTTAAGTTAAAAGACAGAAAAGTATATGCGACCGTTGAAATTGCTGCTTCTGATTTAGGCACAGGAACACATACAATACTGGCGCAAACCGCCGCAGATGGTTTGGGCCTACATGTGGAGCAGATTAGCGTTAAACTTGGCGACTCGGATTTACCTCCCGCAGCAGGCTCTGTTGGTTCTGTTGGTGCGTCGAGTTTTGCCAACGCCGTTAATGATGCCTGTACCAAAATAACAGATGAATTGCTGGCCAAATCCGGAAAGCAATTTTTTGTCCGCCCAACAGCGGCACAATTGATGATTTCAGAAAATACCGCTGAATTCGAAACGCGTTCAAATTCAAAAGCACCAGCCGACGCCGAAAAATTTTCGTCTCATAGTTTCAATGCAAACTTTGCTGAGGTTAGGGTAAACGGTATAACTGGAATGGTTAAAGTAACCCGGTTTCTGGCCGTTACAGGCGCAGGCAAAATTTTGAATCCTAAAACAGCAAGGTCCCAGATAATTGGTGGCAACGTGTGGGGAATTGGAATGGCTTTAACGGAAGAATCCGTAATCGACCCTAGATTTGGCAATTTTGCAACGCGATCTTTTGCAGACTATCACGTGCCAAGCAATCTCGATATCGGTAACCTGGATGCAATGTTTGTTAACGAGCAAGATATTATCCCGAATAAAATGGGTGTAAAAGGTATTGGCGAAGTTGGTATTGTTGGTGTAGCTGCTGCTGTAGCCAACGCTGTTTTTAATGCAACCGGCAAGCGAATAAGATCGTTACCAATAACACCAGATAAGCTTCTTTAAAAATGTTGTGAGGCTGCTTAAGTTGCCGCTAAGCACAGATTAGAGCAACCATATAAGACATCAGCAGCTGTAAACACATTTGTTTAATGCCTCTAACGCCTTATATGGTATTACGTATTTTGAATATTTAACAATTTAACTCGTAACGAATGCTGAATTAGTTCCAACCGCCGCCTAAGGACCTATACAAGCCAACAACCGCGTTCAGCTGCTCGGTTTTGATCGTGGTTAGTTCCAACTCGCTTTGCAACAAATTTCCCTGGGCAGTAATTACTTCAAGATAATTAGCCATGCCGCTTTTAAATAATAAACTCGCATTTTTTGATGCCTGTTGTAATGTTTGAGCTCTTTTTTCAGCAATGCTGTATTGGGTTTTCAGTTTTTCTACTTTCGTTAACTCGTCAGAAACTTCGCCTACTGCATTGATTACTGATTGGCGAAACTGAATAACAGTTTTTTCTCTGTCAATTTTGGCAAGCTCCAAGTTGGATTTAAGCTGACCTCGTTGAAAGATCGGCTGTGTAATGCCACCAGAAACCAACCCAAATAACGAGGCCGGCATACTAAACCAGTTGCTTGCTTTAAAAGAATTAATGCCTCCGCTTGCACTGATGACCAGAGATGGGTACAGACTTGCTGTTGCAACGCCAACTTTAGCATTCGCAACATTCAAAGCAAGTTCTGCAGATTTAATGTCGGGCCTGCGACTAAGCAATGCTGATGGAAACCCTGCATTTAAATCCTGAGGTATTGCCATTTTATCTAAGCGATTTGTACGGTTAATCGATTTCGGTAAAGTACCAATTAAAACGCTTAGGGCATTTTCCTGTAACGCTACATTTTGCTCCAGGCGGGGAATCAGTTGCGCCGCATTTAGCTGTTGCGCCTCTGCCTGCTGAATGGCCAGCGAAGTTACCTGACCAGCATCAAACTGCAGGTTAATAATTCTTAGAGTGCTGTCGTTCAGTTTTAAATTTTTCCTCGCGATTTCCAATTGTGCATCCAACATCAGCAGATTATAATACCCTTGCGCAACGTTTGCAACCAAACGGGTTTGAACGGCTTTACGAGCCTCTTCCGTTTGCAAAAAACTTGCTAAGGCACCCGCTTTTTGGTTGCGGATTTTGCCCCAGATGTCAGCCTCCCAAAATACACCAAGGTTTGCATTATAATCTTCAATATGGGTAGAACCAGTAAACTGATTAAGGCTTAAACCGTTTAAACTGTTATCAGATGGGCGACTAGAACTCGCTGTAACCTGCAATTTCAGCTCCGGTAAATAACCCAGTTTAGATTGTTTAAATAACACTTCGGCCGCATCAATGTTCTTCAACGCGATCTGCATATCGTAGTTCTTAACCAAAGCCGTATCAATTAAATTCTGTACGGTAAGGTCGTTTATGAAATTCTTCAGAGGCAAATCGCCAATGCTTGAAGAATCTTTTGGTGCCATGTTTCTAAACATTTTAGGCGCCAAACTTTCTGGCAAAGCCAGATCTTTAGAAACCGAACATCCACTCCAGATTAACGCAAGGAGCAGGATGGTAAAAATATTAAACCGTTTCATATAATTCGTGATTTATAGTCGGTTCCTCGTGATATGAACGAACCTCCTCTTGTGATTTTTTTGAAAATTTTTCCTGAACAGCCTGGAATAACACGAAGAGTACAGGAATGATGAACAAACCTAAAATTACTCCTGAAATCATTCCTCCGGCTGCGCCGATACTAATTGAATGGTTACCCTGAGCCGACGGACCAGTAGCACCCATCATTGGAATTAAGCCTACAATGAAGGCAAGGGAAGTCATAATAATTGGGCGTAACCGTGATTTTGCCGCTTCTAAAGCAGATGAAACCAGTGGTTGGCCGGCACGTCTACGCTGTACCGCAAACTCCACAATTAAAATTGCATTTTTTGCGAGCAAACCAATAAGCATTATCAGTGCTACCTGGACATAAATATTATTTTGAATTCCTGTTAAACCGATGGCGACGAACACACCAAATATTCCAGCCGGGATGGATAAAATTACGGCAAGTGGTAAAATATAACTTTCGTATTGTGCCGATAGTAAGAAGTAAATAAATACCAGACACAATAGAAATATCACAGTAGATTGCCCACCCGAAGAAATTTCCTCTCTTGTTTGGCCTGAGAATTCGTAGCTATAACCCGCAGGCAAGTGTTTTTCAGCAACTTCTTCAATCGCTTTAATCGCCTGTCCGGAACTGAAGCCCGGTTTTGGAATGGCATTGATGGAAATCGAATTGAACAAATTGTACCTAGATGCTGTTTCCGAACCATAAATACGACTAAGTTTCACCAAAGTATTAATCGGAACCATTTCGCCGCGGTTACTTTTTACAAATACCCTGTCAATGCTGGATGGGTCTGCCCTATCCTGAACATCGGCCTGCACAACTACACGATAATATTTACCAAAACGGTTAAAATCTGATGCCTGGGCGCTACCAAAGTAGGTCTGCATTGTCTGCAAAATATCTTTAACATTTACGCCCAGTTGGTCGGCTTTTTCATCATTAATGTCCAGTTGCAACTGCGGATAATCGGCCTTAAAACTGGTAAATGCGACGGCAATTTCCGGGCGTTTCATTAACTCGCCGATAAACTGCTGAGAAATACCACTGAATTTATCCAGTTTACCACCTGTTTTGTCTTGAAGTACCATATCCAACGCTTCCACGTTACTAAATCCCGGAACGGTTGGAAAGCTAAATACGAAGAAGCTTCCGCCAGAAATTGCACTTAATTTCCCACGAACCTGATTCATAATTTCCTCAATGTTCTTCACCGCTCCGCGTTCCTCATTCGGCTTCAACAGTACGAAAACCACTGCAGAAGAAGGACTTGTAGAATTGGTAAGCAGGTTGAAACCCGAAATCGCAGTTACATCCCTTGAGGCATCGAGTTTACTTAACAGCGTTTCAGCCTCTGTCATCACTTTTTGAGTTCCATCCAACGATGTTCCTGACGGCGTGTTTACGGCAATGGCGATAAATCCTTGGTCTTCTGTCGGAATAAAGCCGGCCGGTGTGGTCTTAACCATAAAAACTGTGGCCAATGTAATTAGAGCCAAACCGCCCATACTTAACCATTTATGTCGAACCAAAAATTTCAGTCCGCCAACATAGCGGTTAGTTAGGGAATTGAAACTATGGTTAAAGCCATTAAAAAACCTTTGTTTAAAATTTGGTTTAACCTCTGGGTTTTCGCTCTCCGGTTTATGATTGTCTTTTAAGAACAAGGCCGCAAGCGCCGGACTTAAAGTTAGTGCGTTCACCGCGGAAATTACAATCGCTATGGCCATGGTAAAAGCAAACTGGCGATAGAAAACTCCGGTAGAGCCTTCCATAAATCCGACAGGTAAAAATACCGCCGCCATAACAAGGGTAATGGAAATGATGGCACCGGTGATTTCGTGCATCGCCTCGTGTGTGGCCGCTTTCGGGCCCAAATGCTTATGCTCCATTTTGGCATGCACCGCTTCCACTACCACAATCGCATCATCTACCACGATACCAATGGCCAGAATTAACGCAAACAACGTTAATAAGTTGATGGAAAAACCAAACAACTGCATAAAAAAGAAGGTTCCTAAAATAGCAACCGGAACTGCAATGGCCGGAATAAGAGTTGAGCGGAAATCCTGCAGGAATAAAAATACAACAATGAAAACCAGAATAAACGCTTCTACCAAGGTATGCTCCACCTGTTCAATCGATTGATCTAATGAAACTTTGGTGCTGTAAAAAATATTCTTCTTAATACCTGCCGGAAAAGTTTTTTCCTGTTTAGCCATCAGCTTATTAATCGCAACCTGGATATCGTTGGAGTTTGAACCAGCCAACTGAATAATTCCAATTACAATACCTTTTTTACCATTTAAACGGGTAATGCTGTTATAAGAATAAGCCCCAAGTTCAACTCTTGCCACATCTTTCAAGTGTAGAATCGAACCATCGGCATTGGCACGTATAGCTATATTTTCATACTCTTCGGGTTTGGTTAATTTGCCTTTATATTTAATTACGTATTCAAAAACTTCTTTACTTTTCTCGCCAAATTTACCAGGAGCAGCCTCCAAACTCTTGTCCTGGATCGCTTTCATAATTTCGTTTGGCGTAACCTGATAAGTGGCCATCTGTGTTGGGTTTAACCACACACGCATCGAATAGTCTTTTACACCGCCAAAAATTGCAGCCGAGCCTACACCTGGTATACGTTTAATTTCAGGAATGATATTAATTTGTGCGTAATTGGCCACAAAAGTCTGGTCGTATTTTTTCTCGTCATCGGTGTATAAACCAATAGCCATAATAAAACTGTTCTGCTGTTTAGCAGTAGTTACGCCCTGCTGCACTACCTCTGCCGGGAGCTGACTGGTAGCCTGCGCTACACGATTTTGCACATTTACAGCTGCCTGATCTGCATTAGTACCTAATTTAAAGAATACTGTAATGGCTAATGAACCATCATTACTGGCCGTAGAGCTCATGTAAGTCATGTTTTCTACACCATTAATCGATTCTTCGAGCGATGGCGCTACAGAACGCAAAACCGTTTCGGCATTCGCACCCGGATAAACTGCAGTAACTAAAACCGAGGGTGGCGCAATATCAGGGAATTGTTGCAAGGGCAACTTAGTAAGGCCGAGTACACCTAAAATCACCAACAAAATGGAGATAACGGTTGCCAGTACTGGCCTTTGTATAAATATTTTGAACATTGTTTTAAGTTTTATTTTTGTTCTTGAAATGTACTTTAAGCTTTTACTTTAATGTTTAGCTTTTAGTTTTTAAGCTTGCAGCTTTGTCTGTAGCCTTTTCAGGGGTAATCACCTGACCTTCCTGCAAACGATCTAAACCGCTGAGTACAATCTGGTCGCCAGATTTTACGCCGTCTTTTATCAGATAATTATCGCCACTTTTACCAATAACGGTGATGGGCATTTTGTTAACCTTATTGCCTTTATTTAGCGCAAAAACGAAAACTTTATCCTGCATTTCTACAGTAGCTGATTGTGGAATTAAGATTGCGTCATCATGCTTTAAACCTAAGCGAAGTTTGCCGGTATTGCCTGAACGTAAAGTACCACTGGCATTAGGAAAACTTGCTCTCAAAGTAATTGCACCAGTATTTTTATCAAACTGGCCATCAATCATATCAATTTTTCCTTTTATTGGATAAACAGAATTATCGGCTAAAACGAGCTCTACGGCAGGCAAATGTTTAATTCGGTCTGCAGGCGTTTTGCCAGGGTAGTTAGTGTTAAAACTGTTGAAATCGTTTTCCGCCAGTGCAAAATAAACATGCACTTCGTGGATGTCTGACAACTGAGTTAAAGCAAGCTGGTCACTTGGCGAAACTAAACTTCCCTGTTTTTTGGGAATACGGCCAATATACCCGCTAACGGTTGCCTTTACATTGGTATAACCCAGGTTAATCTGGGCCGAGGCAACACTTGCCTTTGCCTGCTCGGCGTTTGCCTGCGCAATCTTATAAGCAGTTTTAGCTGTTTTTAACTGAAACTCGGAAACTACCTTGTTTTGAACAAGTGGAGTTAACTTATCAACCTCCAACTGGGCATTTAAAATCGCAGCTTCGGCAGCATGTAAGCTTGCTTTCGCATTGTTCAAGGCCTCACGATATGGGTTATCATTTATCTTGAAAAGCGTTTGACCGGCAGAAACAAAAGCGCCTTCATTTACCAAAACACTTTGCAGGTAGCCGCCCACCTGAGGGCGAACATCAATATCTACAGCCCCTTGAATTGATGCAGGATACTCAATATATGTGGTTTCAGCACTTGCATTTACCGTCCTTACAGGCAAAACCGGTGGCGGTGGCGCAGCTGCAGATTGGTCTGGAGCCGATTTACAACTTGCTAGAAAAATAGAAAATGATAAAAAAATTAACGTTAACTTAACATTATTAAATCGTTTAACACTGTTAAGTAAAATAAACAAACGGTGGATAGCATTCATATGAATATAATTTATTGTGGATTTATGATGTATAAATAATCTAACAGTGTTAAATTACAGTGTAAAAAAAATTAGCTGTTTATAGATAAGGTAATGCCTTTTATAGCATCCTTTAAAATTTGTTGGTTTAATTCGTCTGTTGTTCTGCCGTTAGGCCGCACAAGGTTAATGGATATCAAGCCATGGATAATAGACCAGTAAGTGTAATATTTCATGCAGATATCGTTATCAGAAACTGGTTTTTTTTCAAACAGCGATTCAATAACATCACCCAGCATAGAACTAACCGTTTCAGCCTCAGGCATGGTGCTTTTCACATTGCAACACACCATATCTACGCCGTACATCAATTGGTAAAACTCTTTGTGGGCAAATGCAAAGTTCCAATACGCAACCCACATGGCCTCCATTTTATCTTCAGGATTTTCATGCTTGTCGCGTGCCTCACGAATGTCTTTGCCCAACATTTGATAACCTCTTCTGGTGAGTTCCAGCAAAATTCCTTCTTTGTTAGAAAAATATTCGTAAATAATTGGCGCAGTGTACTCAATCTGGTCTGCAATTTTACGCATACTCAAAGCCTGCCAACCCTCTGTTTGAACAATATTCAAGGCGGCATCCAGAATGCTTGTTCTGGTTTCTTCTTTTAAACGTAGAATTCTTTCTTTACTTCCCATGACTGGAATTATTAGGTGTAAATAATCTAACACCGTTAAGCAAATGTAAAACCATTTCAGAAATCTAGAATCATCGAATTGTAAAATCAAATTGGCCTTTAAAAAATGTGTGTTTAAAATGCTTTAAAGCCGTATTCTGTGGAACTTAAAACCATCAGATATTTCTACTGCCATTTAATAATTAATTTTTTTGGAGATTTTTTGTTCTTGCAAAGCAATGTCTGTCGCTTTTTTGTAACAGCGCTCCCGCCCTTTATTACAATCTTTTTCAACCTCTGTTGTACTATAATGCAAGTTTGTCTTTAATTTCTAAGGGCATAGTAAAATTTGACGATGGTAACGGAAAAAGTATTTACATTTCGGTCGGGTTTAAAAAGAAAGGAGATTGCAGGAAACTAACGAAGAAACTAAGCTTGCCACACAATCATTTTACTAATTCTTATGCTTTAAATTCCTTCATAAAGTTACTTACACTTTCCTCCAAATTGCCATTTTCTATTGCTTTAACGAAAGCAGTACCAATAATGGCTCCGTTAGCATAAGAACAGGCTTTATCGAACGTTTTCCTGTCGCTAATACCAAAACCAATCATGGTTGGGTTTTTAAGGTTCATAGCTTTAATTCTCCCGAAGTATTGTGCTGTGGTATCTCCAACTTCGAGATTTTTTCCGGTTGTTGCCGACGATGAAAGGAGGTAAATAAATCCATTGGTCAAACCATCAATTTTGTGGATTCGTTCATCAGCCGTTTGAGGCGTAATTAAGAAAACGTTGCTTAAATTTTGTTTTTCAAAACAACCTTTATAAAATTGCTCATATTCAACCATCGGTAAATCAGGAACAATGCAACCGTCAATGCCAACTTCAGCGCAGGCTTTGCAAAAATTTTCTACACCAAATTGCAAAACCGGGTTTACATAACCCATCAACAACACCGGGATTGTTACGTGCTTGCGCAAGTCTTTAAGCTGCTCAAAAAGCACTTTCAAAGTCATGCCCTGGTCTAAAGATTTTTTACTACTGGCTTGAATAACTGGTCCATCAGCAACAGGATCTGAGTAAGGAAATCCAATTTCGAGCATGTCAGCGCCATGTTTTTCCAACAACTCTGCAATTTGGATGGTATCACTAATATTTGGATAACCCGCTGTGTAATAAATTGATAATATATTTTTCTTCTTCTCGAAGAGCTCTTTAATTCTATTCATGATTTTAATTTTTCGCCATGTTAAGGCCCAGGGAATCTTAATTGCTCACCGGAAAATTGTTTACACCCTGCAATGTCGACGCTATTATAATTTGAAATATTTAATGTACGTATCTAAGTCCTTATCGCCCCGCCCAGATAGGCAAACTACTACATTTTCGCCACCTTTGAATTGCATTTTTTCCAGATGAGCTAAAGCATGAGCACTTTCAATCGCCGGAATAATGCCTTCCAGCTGGGTTAGTAACAAGCCTGCATCTAAGCTTTCTTCATCGGTTATTGAAACGTACTGTCCTCGACCGGTTTTAAACAAATGCGCATGTTGAGGCCCAATTCCCGGATAATCCAAACCCGCCGAAACCGAATGCGGCTCTACCACCTGCCCGTCGTTAGTTTGCATTAAAATACTTCTGCTGCCGTGTAAAACGCCTTCCTTGCCGAGGTAGGTAGTCGCTGCAGAAAACCCGCTTGAAACGCCCCTACCCGCAGCTTCAACGGCTATGAGTTTAACATTTTCATCATCCATAAAATGATAAAACATGCCCATGGCGTTGCTCCCTCCGCCAACACAGGCTAAAACGTAATCAGGCTGATCGCTACCGGTTTGCTCTAAAAGCTGCTTTTTAGTCTCTTCAGAAATTATGGATTGGAAAATCGCAACCATATCCGGATAAGGATGCGGCCCAACCACAGAACCAATGATGTAGTGTGTATCAACAGGATTGTTTATCCAATCTCGCATCGCTTCGTTTGTTGCATCTTTCAGTGTTTTGCTACCCGAACTTGCAGGAACTACTTTAGCGCCTAACATTTTCATGCGGGCAACGTTTGGTGCCTGGCGTTCAATGTCGACTTCGCCCATGTAAATTACACATTCCAGATTACGTAATGCACACACCGTTGCTGTTGCAACACCGTGCTGACCTGCGCCTGTTTCGGCGATGATCCTTTTTTTACCAAGCTTTTCGGCAAGCAAAATCTGCCCGATTGTGTTGTTAATTTTATGTGCACCTGTATGGTTTAGGTCTTCCCGCTTTAAAAAAATATTTGCGCCATACCTTTCCGACAACCGTTTCGCCAAATACAACGGTGAAGGCCGGCCTACATAATCTTTTAATAATTGATGAAATTCTTTTTGGAAACCGGCATCATCAATAATCTTTAAATAATTTTGACGTAACTCTTCTACGTTTGGATAAAGCATCTCCGGGATGTATGCTCCACCAAAATCTCCGTAATATCCTTTTTCGTTTACTTTATATTTCATAATATTTTTTATCAATCCATCGGTTCTAACATCAAAAAAAAAGAGGCCTGCCTTGCTGAGTCAAAATACTTTTAAACGCCTTAATCCGCTCCGCTTCTTTAAGTCCAGGCTCAACCTCAAATTTACTGTTAATATCTACAGCGTATAAGCGGCTATCTTCAATTTTTAATAGCGCTTCCGCGTGCTCTAGCGTTACTCCACCACTTAAAAAGTATGGCTTATTCAATTCATAGCCAGACAAAATGCGCCAGTCAAAAGTTTTTCCGGATCCGCCATGGGCTTTGGTTTTTGTGTCGAACAAAAAGTAATCTACACAGCTCTCGTAAGCATCCAAAACGGCAAAATCGAAATCTTCATCAACACCAAAAGCCTTAATAACTTCGAGGTTGTTAAAAGCGTTTTTGAGCAGTTGGCAATAATCAGCCGACTCGCTTCCATGTAACTGAACAGCTTTCAACTGGTAAAGATTTATTTTTTTCTTAACAATTTCCAGATCCTCGTCAACAAAAACGCCGACTGTTTTAATTTCAGCTGGGATATACTTAATTAATTCTGCCGAAACATCGCTGATAAATCTTGGCGATTTCTCATAGAAAATAAAGCCTAAATAATCGGGCTGTAATGCTGCAACGGCCGCAATATTTGCCGCGAACTTCATTCCGCAAACTTTTACCTTCAATCCTTCCATCAGGCTACGAGCTTTTTAAAACTTTCAAGAGCTTTTTTACTGTTTAACGATTCTTCGGCTTCGTAATAACAATCTGCAAAGCTCGCTGACGGTTTTATGGTTTTAATTGCAAGTGCCGAATTGCACAAAACAACATTTGTTTGAACATCTGTAGCTTCTCCATTTAACACTTCCATAAATATTTTGGCTGATGATTCTACGCTGTCGCCACCTTTAATATCCATGGGGGAAACCTTATCAAAGCCCATATCATTTAAGGTTAAAATGCTTTCTCCTTTGTTATTAAAGGTTTTTACGTCGCAGGTTAGCGAAATTTCGTCGTAACCCTCAAGCGCATGCACAATGGTATAACTTTTTGTGGTATCCTGATACAGATAATTGTACAAGCGAGCTAGTTCCAGGCTAAATACGCCAACCATCTGGTATTTCGGCTGAGATGGATTAACCATAGGGCCTAACATATTAAAGAAGGTTTTTATACCTAAATCTTTACGAATTGGCGCTACAATTTTCATGGCCGGATTAAAAAGCGGTGCATGTAAAAAGCAAATGCCTGCCGAATCCAGGTTACGTTTTAAAACGTCCTGGTTGTTTGTAAAATTATAACCCAGATATTCCATTACATTTGATGAACCGCAACCCGAAGAAACGCCGTAATTACCGTGTTTCGCAACTTTATGCCCAGCTCCGGCCACCACAAATGATGAAAGTGTTGAAATGTTAAATGTATCCTTTCCATCGCCACCTGTACCACAAAGATCGATTAACTCGAAGCCGGAAAAATCTGCTTTAACACCTAAATCGAGCATGGCATCACGGAAACCCTGTAACTCATCAACGGTAATATTACGCATGGCATAAGCCGTAATAAACGCCGCAATTTGTGAAGAATTGAACTCGCCTTGTGTAATCGATATCAGGATATTCTTCGCCTCTTCCCTACTGAAACTTTTATTTTCAAATAAATGATTTAATATTCTTTTCATCTTTAATTTTTTTCATCCACAGATGAACACAGACATTTTGCAACAAAATTTTTCACTGGGTTCATACTTACTATCTGCGGTTAATTGTTCACAACGCTCTAGCGTTGCTTAAAAAATGCCATAAAAAAAGGATTGCTTTTTGGGCAATCCTTTTTATCGTTAATAAAATATTTTAAAATATATAACAACAGAATTTGCCTAACGAATTTCGTTATGCCACCACCAATTGTTATTTAAGTTTTTAATTATCATGTTTGTACCGAACAAATATTGATATAGTTTTTTATAATTCCAAAATCTTTGTAAAAATATATGGCTTTTTTCAAGAGAAAAGTACAGTTTAATGATGATTTGGGTTTCGGCTCGGCTCCGGTCATCAAAAATCAGCGGGTTTTAAATACGGACGGGACACCAAATGTAGAGCGCACAGGCTTACCCTGGTTTAAATTTGACGATACCTACACCCGACTGGTTACCATGAGCTGGTCGCGGTTTTTTCTTGTGATTCTTATTGCTTACCTCATTGTAAATACGCTTTTTGCGCTTGCATACAATATTGTTGGCATAGAAAATCTGGATGGTGCAAAGGGCGTTACGCTAAGAGATCAGTTTTTCGATGCCTTCTTTTTCTCCGCACAAACGATATCAACTGTGGGCTACGGGCACATTTCTCCGCAAGGTTTTATAACCAGTATTTTGGCCGCTTTTGAAAGTATGCTGGGTTTACTTGCCTTCGCATTGGCAACAGGTTTGCTATATGGCCGTTTCAGCCGCCCAACTTCAAAAGTAACCTTTACCAAGAAAATGGTTGTTGCGCCTTATCAAAACCAGACAGGACTGATGTGTCGCCTCGCCAATTTGAGAAAAAACTCGCTAATCGATGTTGAAGCTCAAATGTTTATGACTTTTAATGAAACAGTTGATGGAAAACTAAAACGTAGCTTTTATCCGTTACAACTAGAGCGCAATAAAATTAGTTTGCTTTCTTTAAACTGGACGCTGGTCCATCCGATAACGGAAGACAGTCCGATGTTTGAAAAAAATCTCGACGAATTGAAAGTAGCGGAAGTTGAAATTTTTGTAATTCTGAGGGCGTTCGACGATACTTTTGCGCAAACCATCCATACCAGAACGAGTTACCAGGATGAAGACATCGAGTGGAACGCTAAATTTAAAATTATGCACTACAATGACGACGCAGGCAAAACAGTAATGGATTTTAGTCTTTTTGAACACACCGAAAAAATTGCAATAGCCTGATTTGTAGCATCTCTCCCGTTTCGCCTTTTGGCGTTTGAAGAACAGAAAACGCCAGCGAAGCGCTAATTAAACCACAACTGCTAATTTCCTTTTCTCATAAACGTCTGCCGCGAGGATAGATGATAAAAATCAATATTATTTTTTATCTCCGGCTGATGATACCCGGAGCACAAAGTTAACAATATCATCATACAAGTCATTTCCACCGAATATCATTTGTGTAATCATCGGAACATGGCTTTTCCCTTTCACTTCCTTCATTTCTGCAACTACGTTATTGGCTTTTAGCTTTTCGTATAATTTTGGGGTTTGTATTTTGATGGCAGGATAGGTTTTGCTTCCATAAAAAAGCAAATGCGGATTTTTAATGTTGTTTACGTAATCCAGAGGTGAGGCGAGTTTCCAAACCTCAGGTTTTTTACTAAAAGTTCTTAGAAAATCGTAATAGTAGTCATCCTTTTCAGCTTCAGTTAAATATTGATAAATATCCAGTCCGAAAGGGTCGTTCAAAATCATCCCTTTGATTGGGTTTTTGAGACCGGCTTGCTTAAAATATTTTGGATCTGCATTAATCAATTCGCCCAGATGCGCACCTGCCGAATGCCCCATTACAAAAATTTTATCCGGACTTGCGGTGTAGTCGGATATGTTTTGTTGTACCCATTTCACAGCCAAAGCACAATCGGCGGCCATTCTTTCAAATTGTGCCTCAGGCGCCAGCGGATAATTAAGAATAACTGTTACAATTCCTTTTCTGGCAAAGTTTCTACCCAGCCACCAATAAGTTTCTTTTTTACCACTGCTCCAGGAGCCGCCATGAATAAAAATCAAAACAGGCTTATTTTTTATGCTATCTTTTTTATAGAAAATATTGAGCGTGTTTTTTTCGTCTGTGTTGCCTGCGTAATTTAAGTTTTTTGCTGCTTTTACCTGAGCGGATGATATAATGGTTTGAAACAAGAGCATCACTAAAAAGAAGTATTTTATCATATTTAAAATGGCTTTTCCATTCAACAGTAAACAAACGAAATTGTTGGCAAAGTGGATTTTATTAGAGCTTGATTGACAAACACTTCAGGCTTATTAAAAATACTAACCATTAAATCCAATATGCCAGGCAAATCATTTACGAAAAAAATAAGGTGAAGTGCCAGGAGCAATAACAAACCTAACACCAAGAATCAGAAGCGTAAGAGCCTAATGACGACTTACCCTTTAATCAATGGGTTTTTCTCTTTCGCAAAGAGATCGAAAACTTTCTTATCAACAAATGAGGGAAAGAGTTTATTCATCCAAACAGCCAATTTCCCCTGTCCGGTCATAATCAACGTTCTTTTTCGCTGTTCGATACCGTCTGCAATAATTGTCGCAACTTCTTCCGATGTCATCATTTTACCCTCATCCATGCTGGTTTCCCCATGCGCAGCACCGTCTTTGGAAAGAGCAGTTACCCGAATGTTTGATGCCGTAAAACCCGGACAAGCCAACAGAACGTTAACACCGGTTTTTAGCAATTCGGTGCGCAAAGATTCCATAAAGCCATTCATGGCAAATTTAGAGGCCGAGTAGCCTGTTCGTCCAGGTAAACCACGAAAGCCAGCAATTGAAGAAATTCCAACGACAGTGCCATTGGTTTTCAAAATTTCTGGCAGGGCATATTTTGTGCAGTAAACTGTTCCCCAGAAGTTTACGTCCATCAAATTTTTCAACACCGATAAATCTAAATCGTTAAAAAGTGCCCGCATTGATAAACCCGCATTGTTTACGAGAATATCAATTTTCTGGAAAGAAACTAAAGTTTGTTTTATGATCAATTCGCAATCGGCTTCTTTACTCACATCCGCTTGAACAGCAACTGCCCGAATCGCGTACCTACGTTCTAAATCGGCTGTTATCTCGCAAAGGGTAACATATTGCCTTGCCGCCAAAATCAAATTGGCGCCCCGTTTAGCAAATTCTTCGGCGCAGGCTTTTCCAATTCCGCTTGATGCACCTGTAATGATGATAACTTTATCTTTTAAATTCATTTTATTCGCAAATATCTAGGTAGCTGTGTTGAGTATGTGATTGGATGCCATTTACAGAATTTTCAGCGGTTTTTGGTTAAAGACTGGCACCAAAGGCGAGCTCTGGCTATTTAACAAACCGGCTCTATAAATTATTATTTCATCATCGCGTTTTCGTACGGTACGCGGGTAATAATAGAACGGCCAAGCGTTATCTCATCTGTGTATTCCAGTTCGCCACCAAAAGCAATTCCCCTGGCAATTGTTGTAATCGGAATGTTAAACTCTTTTAATCTTTTATAAAGGTAAAACAGTGTGGTATCGCCCTCCATATTAGGACTAAGCGCCAATATCACTTCTTTAACATCGCCTGCAGAAACGCGTTGAACTAAGCCATCGATGTATAAATCTGCAGGACCGACACCATCCATAGGCGAGATTAAGCCCCCAAGAACATGGTAAACACCAAAATATTGACCTGTATTTTCAATCGCCATAACATCGCGGGTATCTTCAACCACACAAATCGTCTCTCTATCTCGCTTGTGCGAAGTACAGATTTCACAAATGGTGTGATCGGAAATGTTATAGCAAATGCTGCAGTTTTTTATTTGCTGCTTAAGCTTAATTAACGTATTGCCGAACTGATTCACCTCTTCCTGTTCCTTATTTAAAAGATGTAAAACCAGTCGTAAAGCTGTTTTCTGCCCAACACCCGGTAATTTCGAAAATTCGTTTACCGCATCTTCCAGCAGTTTGGATGAAAAATTCATATATGCAAAAATATACTAAAAGTTTGATTCGAAAAATTGTTTGATTGTTATATTATGATATTGCTAAACGACTGCATTTCTCAATGGAAAAGACTAATTAACTACGTTGCCGAGCATATATTAAACTGGCTATTTATCTATCGAGCAATTTTACAATTCTCTAAACCCTTGACTTTAAATCGTAATTTCTTACATTTAGCACCTTAAAACAAAACTATGTCGCCAACCATTCTCTTGTGCTTTTTAATCGGTTACTTCCTGGTACTGATAATTATCTCATTTGTAACGTCAAAAAACTCTTCTGATAACAACTCTTTTTTCGTTGCCAACAGGAATTCGAAATGGTACTTAGTGGCCTTTGGAATGATTGGAACAGCACTTTCAGGTGTAACATTTATTTCCGTTCCCGGCGAAGTTGGTGCCCCGGCAGGAAACCAGTTTCAGTATTTTCAATTTGTTTTAGGTAATGCCGTTGGTTTTCTAATTATTTGCACAGTGCTGCTGCCTCTGTATTACAGGATGAATCTAACATCCATTTATAGTTATATTGAACAGCGTTTGGGCCATTACAGTTACAAAACCGCAGCATCAATATTTCTATTAAGTCGCACACTTGGCTCGGCAACCAGGCTTTATTTGGTAGTAATTGTTCTACAGCGTTTTATCTTCGATAATTATGGCATTCCCTTCTGGCTAACCGTATTAATATCTTTGGCTTTAATTTGGTCTTACACCTTTAAAGGCGGCTTAAAAACCATCATTATTACTGATACGCTGCAAACGTTTTTTCTGGTTTTATCGGTTTTCTTAACCATCTATTTTATCTGTAGCAGTCTAAATTTTAGTATTCCGCAGGCTTTTGAAACCATCAAAGACAGCAGCTATTCAAAAATATTCTTTTGGGATGATTTCTTAACGAACAAATGGTATTTCAGCAAGCAGTTTATTGGTGGTATTTTTGTAACCATTGCCATGACGGGTTTAGACCAGGATTTAATGCAGAAGAATTTAAGCATGGGCACCATAAAAGAGGCGCAAAAAAACATGTTTACTTTTACTGGTGTGTTTGTAATTTTAAACGTTTTCTTTTTAAGTGTTGGCGCTTTGCTATACATTTTCGCTGCAAAAAACGGCATCGATATTCCATTGGATCACATAACAGGTAAACCGAGAACAGATTTACTTTTTCCTGAAATTGCCCTAAATAATTTAGGTGCCGTGCCTGCTATTATTTTTATGCTGGGCTTAACAGCTGCAACCTTCGCCACTACAGATTCTGCTCTTACGGCGTTAACAACATCCTTTTGTGTAGATTTTTTAGGGATGGCCAAAGCCGATAAACAGAATGATGGAAGTGCGGTTAAGAAAAGGCATACGGTTCATATTGCATTCTCAATTTTAATGTTCCTGGTTATAATCGTTATTAATGCATTGAATAGTTCATCGGTTGTGAGTTTAATTTTTACCATAGCCTCTTATACCTACGGCCCGCTTTTAGGACTTTATAGTTTTGGACTGTTTGTAAAAAAACGCGGCTTGCATGACAAATTAGTGCCGATAGTTTGCATATTATCGCCTTTTTTATGTTACTTGCTTTCTAGCTCCTCAAAAGAATTATTGGGGGGTTACGTATTTAGTGTAGAACTGATTTTAATAAACGGTTTAATCACATTTATCGGCTTGCTTTTCATCAGCAAAAAAACTGATGCGCAAACCAGGTTTTAATATTTAGTATACAGATTATATGACGAGTGAAGAAAAAATTAGAAGTGCTTTTGAAAATAAAGATTGGCAGGAAATTAAGGTAACGGATTCCTGGCAGATATTTAAAATAATGGCTGAGTTTGTGGATGGTTTTGAGAAACTTGCCAAAATTGGCCCTTGTGTTACGATTTACGGTTCTGCCCGAACGGCACAAACAAACAGATATTACCAACTTGCAGAACAATGTGGCAAACTATTAACTGACCGCGGCTATGGCGTAATTACTGGTGGAGGCCCCGGCATTATGGAAGCTGGTAATAAAGGTGCACATACAAATGGCGGTAAATCGGTTGGCTTAAACATTGAGTTGCCATTTGAGCAATTCCACAACAAATATATAGACCATAACAAGTTGCTCGAGTTCGACTACTTTTTTGTACGCAAGGTGATGTTTATGAAGTATAGTCAGGGTTTTGTGGTTTTACCCGGCGGTTTCGGAACAATGGATGAGCTTTTTGAGGCTTTGACTTTGATTCAGACCGGCAAAATTGCCCGTTTTCCAATCGTATTGCTAGGTAAAGATTACTGGAGCGGATTAATCGATTGGATTAAAGGGACGATGTTGCAGGCAGAACACAACATTCATGAAGAAGATTTAAATCTTTTCCGATTGGTAGATACTGCTGAAGAAGCTGCTGAGCATATTTTTAGATTCTATGATAAGTATGTATTGAAACCGAATTTTTAGATTAGATTGTTTGAAGAGCTATAAGGATTGCGAAAAATTTAGAGCTTAAAGGTCATCCGGCATGTAATCCTTCAAAAATTAATAATTGCTTAAGCGTTTGTTTTACAAACGCTTTTTTTATACCTCATAATTTATATGTAACAAGTTTTAGAAACCGTTATCTAAGTATTAACGTAATTAGAATGGCGAAACTGATCCAGCAAAAAAAGTGCCTTGATACGACGGCAGGATGCTAATTTTGCCAGCTTTAATAAAAAAATTACAACAAAATACCCGCTGAACTTGTTGCTGCTCTCGTACCAAGAATGCTAATCGCGACATCGCATGATTGTTAAATTATAAAAATCCAAAAAATATGGAGCAAACTTTAAATTGGAGAAAAGGCTTATTTGATAGCAATTATCAGGTATTTGGCAACGCATTGCTGAAATTTTCCCTCAATTTTAGTTCGCTTAAAAACTCGGCTATAGCAACAACGCAACAAGGTATCTATCTTTTAAAAAGTGAAGGTTATTCCAATCCTGAAACCAAGATTCTAAACAACAAAAATGAAGTGTTGGCTATTATCCGGTATGACTGGGTAGGTTTTAAAGCTAAAATACTTTTTACCTCTGGCGAAGTATTCGATTGGAGCTTTCAGAATAGCTGGCTAAGCCGGTGGACAATAAATAACCACAAAGACAAGCAAATTATTTATAATTCATCAACTAACAGCGGTCTCATTCACGCAAATATGGACGATGAAATTCTAATTTTTACGGGCCTCTTTATACGCGAATATTACTCAAGGATTTTATATGCTTTGGTAATCCTTTTAATTTTGATGTCGTTTACCAGAAATATTCTGGTTTAGACATGGTATTGATAGTCAATACTTTAGATTATCTAAATTGATTTCTTATTCTATTATCAAGAAGTAACTTCCGGCAATATCACAGTCCACTCACACCACCACTCACAACCAGTTTCATTGCATCGGCGGCACTGATATTCAAATCTTTCACCTTTTCCCTTTTCACGATGCATAACTGGCCGGCAAACGAATAAGACAGTGGAAAGTAGACAGCAACCTCATCAGCCAAATCTATTTTCCGCAAATCATTTTGAGTAAGAAAACCAATCTTTCGCAACCCGCCCTCCACTTCTACAAGCACCGGATGATTAAATTTTTTCTCATCGCCAACGAAAGCCTCAGTCAAATCCTTTATCGAAGAATAGATGAAGTTTAGCAGAGGCAAACGGTGCATCATGCGTTGAAACCAATTGTACATTGGCTCTGTTACCAAATTTGTAACAAAGATTCCGGCGAGTAAAATAATTGTTAAAACAGTAAGCAAGCCTAAGCCAGGAATGTTTCTGCTCTCGCCCGTGCGGGGGTTTACGCCGAGAATGTTGTTAACATTGAGCCAGCTATCAACTGTTGTTACAGCCCAAACCACAATGAAAATACTCACAGCGATAGGCACAACGATTAATAAACCTTTGATAAGATAGTTTAAAATGGCTTTCCCTACTTTGTTCATGCTGCAAACTTATTCAAAAATGTTCAATAGTTCATTAGCCATTGGTGCAATGGCCGGCAACCTTAATAACTTAAAGCTTAATTATTAACCGATATCCTATCAAAAATGACCATATCTGGCGAAAACCTATTGAACCCAATGACTTAATCACAAAAAATAAAGCCAATTTATTCGTAAAAATAGACCCGTTTTACCCTTTGAGATATATTGGTAAGAATTTCGTAAGGGATTGTGTTCACTTGTTTAGCGAGTTCCATAATGTCATGCTCGCGGTTAAAAACAATTGCTTCATCACCCGGCTTAACGTCAACTCCGGAAACATCGAGCATGGTCATATCCATACAAATCGAGCCAATTGTTGCAACTAAATTGCCGTTGATAAGCATTTTACCGATACCATTGCCAAAAGCACGGCTATATCCATCAGCATATCCAATTTTTACAGTAGCAATTTTACCTCCGTTCGGCAGCACGCCTTTCCTGCTGTAACCAACGGTTTCCCCTGCATCGAGGGTTTTAACCTGCGTAACCGTAGTTTTTAACACCATAGTAGTTTGCAAGCCACGATTGTTTGCAAGGGCAGAATCGAAACCATATAAACCGATTCCCAATCGTACCATATCCATTTGCGCATCGGGCCAGCGGCTAATACCCGAAGTATTGGCAATGTGCAGCAAAGGCTTGTAAGTCAAGACAGCGATTAGTTCCGTAGCAATGGCGCTAAATTTATCTATCTGCGCTTGTGTAAAACCATCATGCTCGGCCTCTGCACTGGCAACCAGATGGGAGAAAATACTTTGCACGCTTACACGCTGTGAATCTTTTAGCATAGCTGATAAGTGCTCGACATCTTTTTTATCAAAACCTAAACGATGCATTCCACTATCAATTTTGATGTGTATCGGGTAATCAAAGTCGTAATCTGAAAGTGAATTTAGGAAACTGTTCAATATTTCCAGACTGTAAATTTCGGGCTCGAGGTTGTGTTTAATAATCGCTTCAAAAGCCGACTCTTCCGGGCTCATTACCATAATTGGCAAGGTGATTCCTGCTTTACGTAATGCGATACCTTCATCTGCATAAGCAACCGCCAGGTAATCAACTTTATGAAACTGTAATAAATTGGCGATTTCAAAACTACCGCTTCCGTAAGAAAAGGCTTTTACCATAGCCATAATTTTCACACCGGGTTTAACTTTTGAGCGGTAAAATTGCAGGTTGCCAACCATTGCATTTAAATCGATTTCCAAAACTGTATCATGAACTTTTTGCGTCAAAAGTTTACTGATCCGGCCAAATTCAAATCGTCGTGCACCCTTTACCAGAATGGTTTCATGGCTAAACTGCATGCCAGGAAAGGCTTCTATAAATGCTAGCGTATCTTCAAAAAACTCCGTTTCGACTTGAAAAAGTTCGGCATATCTGGCAATATGAGGTCCAATTCCTATCAATCGGTTTACCTTTTTCTGTGCCAGCAAATCAGCGATTTCTGTGTATAAGTCGAAATCATCCTGACCGGTTTCAAATAATTCGGATAAGATTACGGTTTTCTTGGGATGTTGATTCTGCTGGTTCAGGAAATCCAAAGCAATTGCAAGAGAAGAAATGTCTGCGCTATAAGAATCATCGATAATGGAACACTGGTTAATGCCGGTTTTAAGCTCTAAACGCATACTTACGTGGCTTAATTTCTCCAGGCGCAAATCTGCCTGTTCTGCAGAATATCCAAGAGCCAGCAATGTTGCCCAACAAATCATGCCGTTTTCAATTGATGCCTTATCTTTAAAAGGGAGCATACATTCTATTTCTCTATCCTTGTAAATTGCCCGTAAATAACAATTTCCTTCGATGGGTTCCACAGCAACGATCCGTAAATCGGCAGGCTGCTTACTGCTCCAGCTAAATTTCGTTTTGCCGGGTAAATCTCTAAAACTCACTTCGCCAACATAATCAGGAGAATAAATGAATAGTTCTGTATCCTTAAATAATTTCAACTTCTCTTTCAGTTTTTCTCGCTTCGAACTGAAACCTTCTGCATGTGCCTCGCCAATATTGGTAAAAATGCCAATTTGAGGCTGAATGATATCGGCAAGAATTTCCATCTCATCAACCGCGGAAATTCCGGCCTCAAAAATCCCGAGTGTATTAACTGCTTCAATTTGCCAAACCGAGAGCGCTACGCCAATTTGAGAGTTGTAGCTTTTCGGACTGCGAACAATATTGTAATCAGCTGCCAAAAGTTGGTACAACCATTCTTTAACAATTGTTTTCCCATTGCTACCTGTAATTCCTATCGTTTTTAGGTCGAAATGACTTCGGTGTGCTATTGCCAGTTTTTGTAACGCAGACAGCGCATTGGCAACAACAATAAAATTGCAATCCGAATATTCTTGCACATACTTTTCTTTCGTAATTACAAAATTTCTAATGTCTTTATTATAAGCGTCTCTAATGAATTCATGTCCATCGCGGTGCGAAGACAAGGCAAAAAACAACGAATTCCCGGGAACCGCAACCGAACGGCTATCAATTATAAGGTATTGGATAATTGCCTGTGTATCAATTATTCTGGCATCAGCATTTAATATTTCAGCAATTTTGGAAATTGTATAACTTGGGTCGTTCATGTTATTAAATTCAGAAAAATACAGTTATCGTTCTTATTTTTACGAATTTCAGTAAATAATTATGAAAACTGGTAAACAAGAAGGTATAATATTAGACAAAAAACAGGCACTCGCCAAGGCCGAAAGTTTTTGCGTTTACCAGGAACGTTCGCAAAAGGAAGTTCGCTATAAATTGGTAGAATGGGGAATGCGGGGCGATGAACTGGAGGAAATTTTGACTGAATTAATTTTAAACAATTTTTTAAACGAAGAACGGTTTGCCAAAGCGTATGCTTCGGGGAAATTTAACATCAAAAAATGGGGAAGAATAAAAATTAAACAAGGCTTAAAGTTGAAGGGGGTTCCTGATAAACTTTTACAAAAAGCACTTTACAGTTTGGACGATGATGATTACATGCGAACTTTGGAAAATTTAGCGGTAAAAAAAGCAAACACCTTAGGGGAATCAAACGCGATAAAACGAAAAATGAAGCTAATGACCTATCTCCAGGGAAGAGGATTTGAAAATGATTTGATTTTACTTGCACTGAAAGCCAGCAATTTAAACTAAATATTAAATTTTTAATAAAAAATCTCTTGACAGAAATATAAATCTGTCTATATTTGCATCACCAAAACGAAACGGGATACTGTTTTGTAAATGCGAAAGTAGCTCAGTTGGTAGAGCACGACCTTGCCAAGGTCGGGGTCGCGAGTTCGAATCTCGTCTTTCGCTCTAAATGCTTTCCTACCAGAAAGCATTTATTTTAAAAGGCTAATCACCTGCTCGGGTGGTGGAACTGGTAGACACGCAGGACTTAAAATCCTGTGCTTTCAAAGGCGTGCGGGTTCGATTCCCGCCCCGAGTACTTCAAAAAAATAATCGAATTAAAGCCATCTTCGCAGATGGCTTTTTTATTTGGAAACTGGTTCAGCAATAACATGTTTCGCCCTATTTTGAGATTTAACCGGCACTAGAAAGCCTGCAAGAAACGGTACTCGAAGCTAAAAAGATAAGCTAAATCACCAAAGATTTATTTAAATGCTTGACAACAAACTGAAACACGTTAATTTAAAATACTGATAATTAGTCCATAAAAAATTTCTACACTATTGGGCTGGTTGGAATGTTTAAGGTACCAACGTTCCGCCGTTGCGATTTTTAGCATAAGTAACACCTGCATTTTGATTACGCTCCTTCCCTAGCAATTGCAACCTTTCTTCACAAATAATACTCGAAAGTGAATGATGGCTTTGCACCTTATTTTCGCTTAGGAATTGCCCGCTGTCCGTAATTTCAACCTTTAAAATTTGGTCTGTCAAAACAAAATTCACCTGAATGAAACCATTATTTTGGCTTAAGTTTATGCCGTGCAAAATTGAATTTTCTACGAAAGGCTGTACCAGCATGGGCGGCAACATTATGGCATCTAAATCTTCATTTGGAGTTTGCAAGGAAAACTGAAATGCATTATTGTATCGCATCTGTTGTAAACTGAGGTAGTTTTCCAAGGTTTCAATTTCGTCGCTTAAAGGCACTAATTTTTCGCGGCTTAACTCCAGGCTGCTCCGTAATAAGCGACTGAATTGGTGCAGGTATTTAATGGCTTTATCTTTCTCTTCCAGGCGAATGAAACTCTGCAAGGCAGAGAGCGTATTGAAAATGAAATGCGGCTCCATTTGCGTTCGCAGTAATTGCTGTTGCAATTGTACTTTTTCTTTTTCTTGTTTAAGTTTATGTTGTTTGTAAATGCTGTAGTACAGGATGATGAAAATAAGCAACAACAAAACAATTAAAGCGGTGATGAGCAAAACAAGTCGGTTTCGCTCGAGTTTTAAGTTATTTAGCTTGATATCTTTATTGAGCGTACTAATAGATTTATCTTTGACCTGTATTTGGTAAAGTGCATTCATTTCCGCAAGCGCCTGTGTGTTTTCACGCCCAAAATTTTCCTTTTGAAGTTTGATTGCCTCGTTGGCCGCGTCAAGCGCTTTGCCCTTTTGTCCGACAGCAGCATAATAGTCTGAGCGTGCTTGATATCCTCTTATTAAGTCTTCGTATTTTAAAAATCTGCTGCTTTGCTTAAGCAAATCATCTGTTTTCTTCTTGTAAACAGCTGCCCTGGCAAAGTCCTTCAACCTGGTGTAATTTATAAGAATGTTAACGTAAGAAATATAAAGGTTGCTCATCGATGTTTCGTCCAATCTATTTTCATCATACATCTTTTCATCAACCTTCGTGTTGAGCAAAGCATATTTCAAAACACTATCAGCGTTTTTATGCTTATCGAAATAGAACAATTCACAATCGTACAAAAACCTGGGGTTAAAATCGTCAGGATAGGTGGCCTGCAATCTTTCTAGTTTTTTAAGGTATCCTTCAACATCTTTATCGGGCAAATTGGATTTGTAAATATCGATTATCAACTGCACCAATACTCGCTGTTGATTGACCGAGTTTGGCGGTAATTTCGGCATCAGCTTTAAGGCAGCTAAATCCATTTTGTACGCGAGACTGTATTGCTGCAAATTTTTATTGCTTTGCGATGCAGACAATAACATGATTGCTTTCGACATATCACTCAGTTTCACTGTACTATCTGCGAGTACGATAATCGCAGCTTTGTTATAGTAGTAGTTTGCCTGATGTTCGAGCGTTTCGCTGTAGGCAAGGTTGCCCATACCCGTGTAAATTCGGGCTTTTACAGCCAAAAAATCCCTGCCCTGCTCTACCAGCTCTAGTCCTTGTTGCAAGTAAAATTTCGAGCTATCAACATTTTTCTGAGCATACATTCTGCCCAGGTTATATTTTACACTGGCGTTTAAATTGGTATCTGCCAACACTACTGCATCTCTATTAAATACTTTCCAGGCATTTAAAATACTATCGGCATTATTTGGATAGGTTGGTTTTGTCGCGAGTTCATCAATTGCCTTGTTGTAAGCAAGTAATTTATCGCTTTCCAATTTCGATAATCGCTGCTTGCAAGAACAGACAAAAAGAAACATACAACTGAAGAGTAGTATTCGAAAATTCATTAAGGAGCAGATAAAGCATTCAGAACATAGTTCCTTCTGCGGGAGGAAACAGGAATTTCTTCATCGTTTTTCAGTACCAGATACTCCGATTTAGAAATTTTATTTATATAGTTTTTATTTACCAAATACGATTGATGGGTGCGCAAAAAAAAGGGTGATCCCAATATTTCCTGATAATGTTTTAAAGGTTTTGAAACCAAGAGATTTTTTCCATTTTCCAGGTAGAAAAAAGTGTAAGGACCGTCGCCCTTACAATAAATAATATCTTTTACTAAAATAATATGGGTTTGACTGATGGTGTGCAGCACAATATTTTGGGGTAAATTTTCCTCAATAATAGATTGTTGGGCAATCGCCAGGCGCTCGTTCCAGTAACGATTCTTATCTCTCTTTTTTCGATATCGTTCCAGGGCATCGCTAAGTTCATCAGCATCAACAGGCTTTAAAAGGTAATCGAGCGCACCAAATTTTATTGCCTTTATGGCAAATTGATTGTAAGCAGTTATAAAAATAATGTTTTCAGGAATGTCTTTCAACCCATTTAAAATATCGAAAGCAGTACCATCGATGAGTTGAATATCCATGAGAATGATATCGGGTTTTTGCAGGTCGATGAGTTTGATAGCGTCCTTAACGTTGGTGCTGTACCCAACAATTTTAACATCAGGCGCTCTTTCCAGTAACCAGGTTATCTCTTTTCTGATGGCTACTTCATCTTCGATAATGGCAATTGTTAGCATTGATTAATGAAAATGATAAGGCATTTAACAGCTGCATATTGCTGCACACGCTCTTTGTTCCTATGAAATATTGTCTCTTGTAAAACCTTACTTTATTAAATTAGCAGGCCGGGCTTTTTTTAAAATGCTTTTTTATGCTCCAAATTTAGCCGGGGAACTTTCTAGTGCTTGGTAAATTTTGCAACCATAATGCAAAAACCGGGCAAAACTAAAAGCCTGACAAAAACCAAACAGCCGGGATCATAAAACGGAAGCTTAGATTTGGCCGATGAAATAGCCGCCAGACGCCAATTTATTTTTCGAAATAGTTATAACCGATAAGATTTATGAGTTTTGCAACCTCATCCCTATCCAACACTTTATGCACAAAAAACACGTATTCGTCAGACTGCGTATCTATAAAACCCATCTGCATTCCGTGTTCATTTAAGCATTTGTTGTAAGTTCCAAATACGTCTTCAAGAAATAAGGTTGTGTTTCCGCCTATTTCTTTTGGGAAATCAACTTTTAACCCATTATAGTTTTTGTTCAATATATCGTCGAGAATCAGGATTAAGTCTCCAACTTCCTGTTTCCAGTCTAATCGTTCTATAAAACCTAAACTTTTCTCCGTCGAGCAGTCAATTACATAATTTAGTGTTGTGCCATAATTGTAATTCCCTTGATAGTCGGTTAAATTTTCAAAAAAAGGCATTAATTTTTGCTGAGTTTGTGTTGGGCAACAGTGTTTAACCAGTTCGATATAAGACCTTCTTTGTATTTCAAAATCTGGCATGTTGATGACGCGTTTTTCTTCAAATGGCATTTCGGTTGTTTTTTTCTTTTCGAATAACCACCCGATAAGCTCAGTGATATCCCGCTTAACCCAAATCCAAAAAATGAGCATGCCAATTCCCCATATATAAAAGGTGAATGGAAGACAAATAATTTGATAAATGGTTACCAAAATTATGGCTATTAAAATTGCGTTGTAGATTACTTTCTTCATTGTTTGCAGTTAGTATAATTTCTGGTGGTTGTCGTTCAAATCAATATTCCAGTCGCGAACTAATGCAGTAGTAATATCGATCTTTGATTTTATATACTGCGTTCGGCGTATCGTCATCATCATTTTCAATTTTAAATACTTCCATGGCTTTGGTACTATAAATAATATAATGCTTAAAAAGCGTGCAACAAGCATCACTATCCTTTTTATTACTTCGCATGTAGTAATCGCCA
Source organism: Pedobacter sp. AC464 (assembly GCF_979253075.1). Classification (NCBI taxonomy): domain Bacteria; kingdom Pseudomonadati; phylum Bacteroidota; class Sphingobacteriia; order Sphingobacteriales; family Sphingobacteriaceae; genus Pedobacter; species Pedobacter sp. AC464. The sequence goes on along the minus strand of NZ_CEEDBV010000001.1, from coordinate 566,446 downwards.
GCAGAAGAGGTAAAGGTGATGGTTATATCTTTGCCTTCTATCTGCAATCCATGCTCTACCACCGTATTAAAGCGTAGTTTTAATGTATCTGAAAGCTGGTTCAGGCTATCGATAATGCTGTATTTCCTGTGTTTAAAGCTTTTGAAATCACTGTAGTCCTTGTCTTCATACTTTTCCGGATGTTTTATTTCATCTTTTATCCTGTTGTTGTTTTTAATAATCAGTTCTACAATTTGCAGGTAACCTGCAATTTTATCGGTTTCGGCTTTTATAGGAACTAAGTCGCCCTCATAGCCATTGTGGTTTGAGCGGCAGTTTACAAAAAATGGGAAAACTGCCAACATGCATACTATTGTTAAGAAATGTGCTCTAGTTGGTTTCTCTTTTCCTTGGGTTGAATACGTTTCCATCTCAGTCTCGTTCAAATTAATGAAGTGCGCAGCTTTAATGTCGATTCGCTTGGCAACGGGTTTGGCATTAGATGTTCTTGCTGCTTCATGTGCGCATAAAGTGTATAACTTACAGCACCAAGCTTAAAACCTTTAACTTTTTTTCGATTCGGCAAACGCAACATTGCAAAAGAAAACGGAACTTAAGATTAAAATGGGTTTTAGCCTGGTGTGCATGTTTTGTAATAAATCGCAAATAAACCTCTTCAAGTTGAAAAAGGCATTCTCAATTACAATTCGCTGGCTTCCATTTACGATTCGTAGCAAAATGCCTCATTTTCTAAACCTGATAGCAGTGAAAATCTTTTTTATTGGCCAGAAGCATGTGCCTTTTAATTGGCACAATATTACTGTTAACGGCAAAACTTACCGAAAGCACAAAAAAATTGTAACGGATAGCAGGGCTTATGGAACCGATGAAATGGCAAACCCTCGTTTTCCAAAACCTGAAGACTTTGCTTTATTTTTAATTTAAAAAGTCATCTGCCTTTATTGGCGCAAATTCCTTTTTATCTTCATTCCAGAGGTAGGCTTTGTAATAAACCTGTTTATCGTCATGATTTTCTTTACAAACCCCGGAAACGAACAGCCTGCTCGAACTTTTACAAAGCACCGCATCTTCTGCAAAAAGGCAGGAGTTTTCTTCACCTAGTGGTAAATCGTAAATTTTACCATCTCTAATGTCAACCATGAAACCCATAACGCAGCTAGCCCCGCAGCCAAACGTGGATAGCACATAATGGCCTGCAAAACTCACCTCGGTGGTTTTGTAGGATTCGGTAATGCGGGTTTTAAAATCCCGGGCACCGGGATAACTCGACCAATCTATTGGAGCTGGCGTAATGTGCGACTTAGAAATATCGGTGTGGAACTTTTCAAAGTTGATGCTATCGCTATAGTTAATCTCTTTTTCTTCTGTTGCTGCACTGCTTGTTTGACTTGTATCTACAGGCTGAGCTACCGGTACCGGCATTACAATGGTGCTATCGGCATTGCTCGTCTTAATGGCATTCGCAACCGAATCTTTCGGGGTTTCATTTTTGTTCGACTTGTTGTTACACGCCAATGCAAACAAAATCATAATCAAGCCAAAGAATATTTTTTTCATATCAGTTTGCTGAGGTTTCTGCTTCGAATTTAGTAATAAAAATATTGCTTCGAATTTGGAATTTTTAGCTCCACTTTGCCCGCAATAAAACCATCCATTTTCGGAATCGCCTTGAAGGGGTATTTAAAGTTCTTTGTCGATTTTGGAAATTGAGGCGTCCCATCGTCGCAGTCTTCTCCGTCGTAATCTATATGTACATTCTTTGTAGAAAAATTGATGTCGTATGTGTGGTCGAAGCCGCAGTTGTAACGGTCGTTATAAGTGGAGCCGATTAAAAACCAATCGCTGTTTTGATAGCGAAAAACATTTCGAAACATGCTTGTGTGGCGGGAATTGTGCCAGTATGTTTGCTCCACAATTAATGTGTTATTTTTAATTTTTAGCGCAAGCGTTACGCCATTTTCGAAACAAAAACCACAATCGCTACTGTTCCACAACACCGAATTATTTTGTTTCCAAAGCTTTAATGATCCGTTAATGGTTTTGCAGATGTAAAGGACTCTTTTAAAACCAGTGCTGTCTTTTTTAGTAGAATTGTAAGCAAATGCAACTTCTTCTACGCCATCTTTGTCCAAATCGCCATGAGTTTCTAGTACTTTTTTAAACCCGGCTGGCGCTTTAAAATCAGTTAACGTCTGGCCGGAAGTTTTTGCGGCAAACACAATCAGGATTATACTTAGTAAAACTCTAAAATTCGATGTAAAAAAAACGTTTGCGCCCATTATTTGGTGTTTTTGTTCGTCGTTCATAATCAAGGTTATTCGTCCGCTCAAATCATCATAAGCTGTAGTGAAGCCAACCTCCAACATACCAACCGAGTTAATTAATTGCCTTGCCTCCTATTCAGAGTTATTTTTCTACAACAATTGTACCCGCCACAAAATCGTGACAACCTTTATGTTTGTCGTTAAAAAGAAGCACAACATTTATTAACGGAATCGCTTTAACAAAACCTCTCAATAAATAACGAACTGCGGTTATGGGCTTTTCGTCATCATCCGAAACGGTTTGTATGGCCAGAAGTTTTTTGCCAATGGTACCTTTGAAAACAACTCCATTATAAAAAAGTAAATCACCCAAACCGGAAAAAACACCAGGTAAAACTTACTATGAAACAAATCAGGCAAATACTTAACCACAAAGGCAAGTGGAAAATTTAAAATGATTAAAAAAATCATATCAATGATGTATGCGCCTAACCGTTTGCCAACAGCGGCAAGTGGTTTCGATAAGCTGTCAATATCAGCAGTTGAAGAAGTATATGTATTGCCTAAAAAGCTGGCATTGGGCACATAAGCAGTTTTACAAAATGTACATTCCAAAGTGTCTCCAACATTATTTAGTGGTATCAGTGGGATAAAAAACACCGAAAAATATTTTTTATTCTGTTTTAACAAGTAAGTTCTTTCCATATTGCACCGCGGACAAACGAACGTGCCTGACCTTAATGTTTTTCCGATAACCTTAGTTCCAAAAATGACTAACATAAAATATTTATTTCAGTGTAAAATCTTGCTTTCATAGCGCTTTTATTTTTTATTCCCGCTCCGAGCAATTGTTCAATGCAACGTTAATATCATAAAATTCTCTTAATTGAAACTTCACATCAACCGCACAAAAAATTCAAATTATAAATTTTTTCCTTTTTTTTTGCGCTTAATTACAATTCGTAGCCTTCCGGTTATTATTCGCAAGGTTTTATAAACATTTACTGATATTATTTTTCGTAGCGCAACGGCAGTTCTATAACTTCCGTAGGTTCCCGTGTTCCGCTAAACGCTTCGGGTTTCATTCTTCAACCCTGCAGGGTATCGCTTCACCCCGGGGCTATTGGAAAAAACCACATAGATTTAATGGCTGACCGCAAAGACCAATTCGCAAGAAAGGGAAATAAAAAAATGCTAATTCAGACGTTCAATGTCTTTGCGTATACTGCAGCCCATTAGCTTTTTGTTATCCGAATGGATAAGCAAAAGGTGGAAACCTGTTCCACCTTTGCGATTGTTTTAAAGAATTGATAGTTTACACATACATTTTTTCGTAGTACTCTTTAGCCATTCTGGCTGATTCAAATGCTGGCACAACATCCTTAAAAGCTTTTAGAACCATTTCGTTCCATTTTTCAGGGTTGTTGTAATAAGTTGTTAAAACTTTTGTTTCGATAACATCCATCAGGTTTTCATTTTCCTGAGCGTCCGTGTCGTGTTCTGCCAAACCTTTAGCTGCAGGTTCAATAATGAAACAGTTTTCATCATCAAGGGCAAATTCAGGTATCCACCCATCAGGAATTGAAAGATTTACTGATGCGTTTATTGCGGCTGTCATGCCACTCGTTCCCGACGCTTCTCGGTACATTTTCGGATTATTCAACCAAACATCCGATCCTTTTTTCAGCAAGGCAGATAAACCAAGTTCGTAGCCTACAAGCACCGCACAATTTGCCAGCGATTTTGTTTTCACGATTATCTCATTAAAAATTTCATTGGCTTTTGTATCTTCAGGGTATGGCTTTCCGGCCCAGATTACCTGTACAGGCATTTCGGTATTGCCCATTAATTTTAAAAAGCGTTCCCAATTAAACATTAACAAGTCTGCTCGTTTGTAGGCAGCAAATCGTCTCGCCCATACAATCGTTAAAACGTTTTCATCAAATATTTTCCCGGTTTGATTTGCAACTTCTCTAAAAAGCTGCTTTTTCAGTTCTTTTTTTCGTGTTTTTATTCCAGCGCCATCTTTGGCCTTGAATTTCTCATCCAGAACAGAATCCTGCCAGTATTTGTAGTTTTGAGCGTTCGTGATGGAGGTAATTTCGCAAATACCAGCATAACTACCCCACATTTCTCTTGCCACTTCGCCATGAAGCTTAGAAACACCGTTAGCTTTTTTCGAGCACTTCAACGCAGCCAGCGTATAGTTAAATTTATCACCCTCTAAACCAAGAATAAACTTAACTTCATGATCTTGCAGGTGATAAAAGAAAGACATATCCTTCAAGAGTTTGTAATCATGCTCTTCGTTACCAGCAAGTTCGGGCGTATGGGTTGTGAAAATAACGCGTTTTTTAATTTCCTCAAGACTTTTAAACTTCGAATACAGGTAAAAATTTAGTGGTACCGCGTGTCCTTCATTCATGTGGTAAAAATCCGGATTAATGTTTAGCTCATCGAGAAGCATGCCGCCGCCGATACCAAGAATTATTGATTGTGCAACCCGCGTTGCTTCGTTCGGGTCATATAATCTATGGGTAATGCTTTTGCTCACTTCATCGTTTTCTTCTAAGTCGGTACTCAATAAAAAGAGAGGTGCCGAACCGAAAGTTTCTGGTTGTAGCAAATATGCTTTTACTTTTACCATAGCGCTATGAACTGGCACTGAAAATACAATGCCGGTATCTTTCAAGAAAGAATAATCTTTTTGTATAAAAGTGGGCACCATTTTACCATCCTTATCTTTAACCTGGTCGTAATAGCCATATTTCCATAAAATGCCAATTCCAAGCAAGTTTTGTTTAAGTTCGAAGGCGCTTCTGAGGTGAGAACCTGACAAAAAACCGAGTCCGCCACTGTAAATTTTTAGCGATTGATCTATCGCGAATTCCATTGAAAAATAGGCAACTGATTTATTAAATTGTTGTTCGGGCGTATATCCGAAGATTTCGGCTTGGGTCATATTGCGATAATTAAGGTTTAAATAAACAAGACTTTAGAACAGCATAAGCGTTACAAAGTTTTCAAAAGTTATTGTTATAAACATACGATTTACATTTTTAATAATGTTGGTAGCTACATTAAGTTTCCATACGCAGTTTTCGTAATTATTTCAAATTATTTTTGAAACAAAACTAAATTTTCTATATTTGCAACCCCAAAGGGAATACAGCGATTGTATTATTACGCGAAAGTAGCTCAGTTGGTAGAGCACGACCTTGCCAAGGTCGGGGTCGCGAGTTCGAATCTCGTCTTTCGCTCCAGATGCCTTCCTACCAGAAGGCATTTATTTTACACATTAACTAAGCCTTTTTTTAAGACTTAATTAATGCTCGGGTGGTGGAACTGGTAGACACGCAGGACTTAAAATCCTGTGCTTTCAAAGGCGTGCGGGTTCGATTCCCGCCCCGAGTACTTCAAAAAAGCATAATAAGCCTTCATTTCTGAAGGCTTTTGTTTTATACCGCAATTTATGATGAAAGATTTGATTGGACAGAACGTTAATCGTACACGAAACAACTTCGCACAACTAAAATGTTTAAAGCAAATAATTGCTGATCAGAAAACAAAAAATTAAGCTAGCTTGTTATATTCGTTTAAAAAACTTCAAACGCCTGAATGAATTTTCTAAAGTCGCCATTATTTAAAGCCCTTTTTAATGATAATGTTCCAAGAATAATCCTTCATACCGATATTCCCGATTTTACAATTGCCGCCTATAACGACACTTTCAAAACGACCACACATCTCAATCATCGCAATGTTATTGGCGAATCTGTTTGGACGGCATTTCCTAAGAACGAAAAAAATGATGGCCCTGATATCCTAATGAATGGCTTGACGAAGGCCATAGAAACAGGTCAGAAAATTGAACTCCCACCGCTTCGTTACGATATCCAATCAGAGGATGCTACAGTTATGGAAGAAAGTTGGTGGCAGGTTGAAATTGAGCCAATTAAAGATGAAGATGGCAAAAGGCAATCACTCCATGTCATCACCCAGAACATCACAGATCAGGTACAAAAAAATAAAGAGTTTGATAATTATATCGAACGTGAACAGCTTTTAAACAGAAAGCTTTCTGAAACCCATGAAGAGCTCGCAGCATCTAACGAAGAGCTTCAGGCTAATTTAGAGGATCTACGATCTACTAATGAAGCCCTGGCAGGTTCGAGAAAGGAACTTCAAAGCTTAAATTTAGATCTCGAACGAAGAATTGACGAACGGACGAAGGATTTAGAGGCCAGTAAAATTCTTCTCCAAAATATAATTGCGACGGCAAATATTGCCATGACGTTGCTTAAGGGTACCGAACTGATTATCGAACTGCCTAACCCGAAAATGCTACAAATCTGGCAGCGGGATTTAACCAGTGTTAACGGAAAAAAACTGACCGACGTTTTTCCGGAACTACAAAACCAGCAGTTTCCGCAATTATTAGCTGATGTTTTTAGCACTGGCAAAAGGGTGGCAATGCCGCAGGTTTCTGTGGAGATTGTACTTCCCACAGGCGAATTGAAACTGATATATGTAGACTTCTCTTACGATCCGATTTTTGGTAATGATGGCGAAGTTGAGTACATTTTAGCCTCTGTTATCGATATAACCGATCAGGTTGAGAATTTGAAACGCCTGGAGGAAAGCCAGGCCGAATTGCAGGCAACAACCGAAGAACTTGCCGCATCAAACGAAGAATTATCTGCCACTAATGAAGAGTTGGCAACAACAAATGAAGAGTTGCAGGAGGCTCAGGAAAGTTTATTCATTAAAAATGAAGAGCTTGCGGAAACAGAAGAAAGTTTACGTTTGGCGCTAGACTCGGGCAACCTCGGAATTTATAACGTTGTGCCAGGTAGTGGTAAGTTCGATATCTCCAATAAAGCAAGAGAATTTTATGGCTTGCCTTTAAGTGGAGAAATTTCATGGGCGGACGTCACGGCTACCGTTGTGCCAGAATATTTGCAGATTATAGAAAGGGCCAGACTTAAAGCACTGGCCACCCAAAAACCGTTTGACGTTCAATACCCAATCATTCAACCTAATACAAATAAAACAAAATGGATTAGAGTTGTTGGCAAAAGTGTAGGCGAAACCAAACTTAGGCCTGCCCGTTTTTTAGGCGTTATAATGGACATTACTGAAGAGGTTGAACACCGCCTGGTTTTGGAAGAGAGTGAAGACCGTTTCCGCACTATGGCCGAAGCAACAGATGTTTTTATAGCCGTTGGCGATGTTACAGGGAATGCGATTTACTTTAACAACGCGTGGACCCGCTTAACCGGACGCGTAATGGATGAGTTGCGGGAGTTTGGTTGGTCGGATCTTATTCATCCGGAAGATAAAGACAGATATGTTAATATTTATCTATCTGCATTTGATAAGCAGGAGCCATTTACCGGAGAATTTAGAATCCTTGGCAAAGACGGCGAGTATACCTGGCTGCTGGCGAAAGGAACACCGCGTTTCCACGCAGATGGAACTTTTACAGGCTATATCAGTTCGAGCTTCGACATTACCGAACTTAAGAAAGACGAACTCCGTAAAAACGATTTCATTGGCATGGTTAGTCATGAATTAAAAACACCACTAACCGCAATTAGTGGCTTTATACAGGTTTTACAAGCCAGAGCCAAAAAGAACGAAGATACTTATACGCTGCATGCCCTAAATCGTGCTTACAACCAGGTGAAGAAAATGACAACGATGATAAACGGCTTCTTAAACGTTTCCCGTTTGGAATCGGGGAAATTACAGATCGAAAAAACCGATTTTCAACTAGATGAGCTGCTGCAGGAGCTGATAGATGAAAGCGATCTTGTTCAATTCTCGCACGAGCTTGTGCTAAACATAGCCGAAGCGATAACCGTTAAGGCAGATCGGGATAAGATTGGGAGCGTAATATCTAATTTGTTAAGCAATGCTGTAAAATATTCTTCTGCAGGCACTAAAATAGATATTGAGTGCCATCTAAAAAATGGTAATGCATTTGTAAGTGTTACAGATTATGGAATTGGAATAGATTCGGAAGATTTAAACAAACTATTCGACAGATATTATCGTGTGGGGAAAAACCATACGGTTTCCGGCTTTGGCATAGGCCTTTATCTCAGCGCCGAGATTATTGCCAGACACGACGGAATTATTGGTGTTGAAAGTGAAGTACGTAAAGGCTCTACCTTCTACTTTGAAATTCCTGTAGCCGGTTAGTTTCAATTGCCCTTAAATTTGTCCCGTTTCCCCTTTTTGAATTCTAAAATCTTAAAATATCTTTATTGAAAAAATAAATGAGATATGGCAACAGAAAACCTAACACCAATAACCATAGAAGCAGCAATAAATGCACCTGTAGAAAAGGTGTGGGAATATTGGAACAACCCTGAACACATAAAAAACTGGGCATTCGCATCTCCGGAATGGCATGCGCCAAATGCGGCAAATGACCTGCGGGTGGGTGGAAATTTTTCAACAACAATGGCCGCACGCGATGGCAGCATGAGTTTTGAATTCGGTGGAACATATACAACGGTTGAAGAACATAAATTAATTCAGTATGTATTGGCTGATGGAAGGCAAGTAAAAATTGTTTTTGAAGCGGATGGCGAGCAAACGCGGATTGCCGAAACCTTTGATCCTGAGACTACGAACCCCCTGGAAATGCAGCGTGGTGGTTGGCAGGCAATGCTGGATAACTTTAAGAAATTAGCTGAAGATAACTAGCTAATTTTAATATCGAACGAAAATCCCCTGAGAAATCAGGGGATTTTTTATTATGAATGCATTTCACCGATATTAAGTAACAATTACAATATTATTTGATTTGCATAACAATTGATTTGCTTTAAATACTTCGATATTGCAATCATAATTTACATTTGCGGTGTAAAATTCACACTATGCCTCGAAAGTTCATTCCTTACTTTGGTTTATTATTGATATTCTTGAATGCATACAACGTTAATGCCCAGGTTTTAACACTAAAAGAAGCGCTTGCCACGGCTTTAGCAAATTATGGCACCATCAAAGCAAAGAATAATTATGCAAACGCATCAAATTCTATTATTAAACAAACCAGACGAGAATATTTACCAAACTTTACCATAAGTGCCCAGCAAGATTATGGAACAATTAACGGGCAAAATGGTCCGCAATATGGTTTGGGAGGATTGGGGACAGCCTCCTCAGGACCTGCGCTGGAAAAACAAAACTGGAATGCCGCTTTTGGCGCCTTGTACCTTGCAAACATAAACTGGGATTTCTTTACTTTTGGGCGGATTAGACAACGTATTCAGGTTGCGGATGCAGTTTTTCAGCGGGATAAAAGTGACTTGGAACAAGAAAAATTTCAGCACGAAATCAGGGTCACCGCAGCCTACCTCAATTTGCTTGCTTCTCAACGTTTAACAAAATCGCAGGAAAAAAATTTATCAAGGGCACTCACCTTTCAAAATATTGCAATTATAAGGGCGAAGAATGGCTTAATCGCCGGCGTAGATTCCTCGTTCGCAAAAGCAGAGGTTTCGAGTGCAAAGATTGCATTAACCCGGGCTAAAGACGTTGAGCAGGAACAGGCAAACCGGTTGGGCGTTTTGATGGGTGCAACTGCAACTAATTATGTAATCGATACCGCTGCAATAACGAAAATACCCGCCAACCTACTTTCAGGTAATATTGATACAAATCACCCTGTACTTAAATTTTATCAAAATAGAATCGATGTTAGCAACCGGCAGGTAGATTATTTCAAAAAATTATATTATCCGGTATTCTCGTTTTTCGGGGTAATGCAGGGTCGAGGGTCTGGTTTCAGTTCTAACTATCTTTTAAATCAAACAGCATATTCAACAAGCTACTTTGATGGCATAAATCCATCCCGTGCAAACTATTTGATTGGAATAGGAATGACCTGGAATTTGACAACGCTACTTAGAAATCATCCGCAGGTTAGGGCGCAGCAATTTACAAGTGAAGCACTAAAGGATGAGTACGACCTTGCAGACCAGCAATTAAAGGCGCAACTTGCCTTGGCCGAGTCTAAGTTATCGAATGCGTTAGATAACTACAGAGAAGCGCCCATCCAGGTTAAAGCCGCATCAGATGCTTATTTACAAAAGAATGTGCTTTATAAAAACGGCCTTACCAACCTTGTCGATTTAGCGCAGACACTTTTTGCGCTTAACCGGGCCGAAACCGATAGAGACATTGCCTACACAAATGTTTGGCAGGCACTGCTCCTGAAATCTGCCGCTTTAGGAAATTTCGAATTATTTATCAACGAGTTTTAACCAGCCACTACAATGAACCTAATACGTTTCGCATTACGCAAACCAATTTCAATACTTGTTTTAGTAGCAGGCTTGTTTTTCTTCGGTATTGGCGCAATCAACCAAATCAAAGTTGACATTCTGCCTCAGATGAATTTGCCGGTTATCTACATTGCCCACCCTTTCGGTGGCTACACGCCAAACCAAATGGAGGCTTATTTCGGCAAGCAATACGTTAATATCTTGTTGTTCGCCAATGGTATAAAAAGTATCGAAACCAAAAACACACAAGGTTTAATGCTGATGAAACTGACTTATTATGAAGGCACGAATATGGCGCAAGCCGCTGCAGAACTAAGTGCGCTATCCACAAGGGCACAGGCAATTTTTCCGCCCGGTTCGCAGCCTCCATTCGTGATCCGGTTTGATGCTTCTTCACTTCCTGTTGGTCAGCTTGTTTTAAGCAGCCCTACCCGTACAAACAACGAATTACAGGATTTAGCCAACACGTACATCAGGCCCGGTTTCTCTGCAATTCCGGGATTGCTCTCACCTGCCCCATTTGGTGGCAGCCCCAGAACCATCGAAATCAACGTTAATCCTTCACTTCTACGTTCGCACAACCTAACTGTAGATCAGGTTGTTGAAGCCATTCGGTTAAACAATCAAACAGCACCGTCAGGTAACATCAGAATCGGCGATAAAAACTACATCACACCAACGAACTACACCATAAAAAAGGTTAAGGATTTTGAAAACATACCGTTGTTTAAAGGCGCAGTTCAAAATTTACAGCTTCGCGATGTGGCAACCGTTAAAGACGGTGCCGACTTAGTTGCCGGTTATGCGCTTATAAACGGAAAGCGTTCCGTGTATTTAAGTATCGCAAAATCTGGTGATGCCTCTACCTGGGATGTGGTGAAAAACCTTAAGAAGAACCTACCAAATATCCAGTCTTCACTACCGGAAGATGTAAAACTTTCTTACGAATTTGACCAATCAGTATATGTAATTAACGCGGTAAAGAGTTTGATAAGTGAAGGTGCGATTGGCGCTATTTTAACGGGCCTGATGGTTTTGCTTTTTCTTGGAGATAAACGTGCTGCCCTAATTGTTATTTTAACGATTCCAACCTCGATTATTGCAGGTGTTTTGTTTTTAAAGCTTTTTGGCCAAACCATTAACATAATGACCTTGAGCGGGCTAGCCTTAGCCATCGGGATTTTAGTTGATGAATCTACGGTAACAATTGAGAACATTCACCAGCATTTTGACATGGGAAAACCAAAAGCCCTGGCCATTTGGGATGCCTGTAAAGAAATTGCCTTCCCAAAATTGTTAATTCTATTTTGCATTTTGGCCGTTTTTGCACCGGCATTTACCATGACAGGAATACCCGGCGCTTTGTTTTTGCCGCTGGCGCTGGCAATCGGTTTCTCTATGATTGTTTCTTTCCTGTTGTCTCAAACCTTTGTGCCGATAATGGCAAACTGGCTAATGAAAGCGCATCCGGCAAAAGGAACTCAAAACCACCATGGGATTACCCACGATGAAGCAGACTTTGTAGCGAGCGGACTTTCACTTGAATCTGAACGAGATACCCTCAACCAAAAAAAGATTTTAGCCGACCGTGAAGACTTTGAAAACGATGGTAAAATAGGTTTTTTTGATAAATTCAGAAATCGTTTTATGCGTTTTCTCGACAGTATATTTCCACATCGAAAATCCGTTGTATTAATCTATCTTTTCGCAATTATTGGCTTAGCTGCACTGTTATTATTTAACATTGGGCGAGATGTTTTGCCGAGGGTAAACTCAAGTCAGTTTCAATTAAGGTTACGTGCACCCGATGGAACCCGGCTGGAGCGTACCGAAGAAAAAGCGAATACAGTATTAGCGGAGCTTAAAAAAATGGTTGGCCCTGAACATGTGGGCATTTCATCAGTTTACGTGGGCCAACACCCGGCCCAGTTTTCGGTTAATCCAATATATTTGTTTATGACAGGCCCGCACGAAGCTGTTTTCCAGGTGAGTTTAAAAGATTTTGAAGGCGATATGGATGGTTTCAAAGATGCTTTCAGGACGAAAATTAAAAACGTTTTGCCAGACGTTAAGCTCTCATTTGAGCCAATTGAGTTAACGGACAAGGTTTTGAGCCAGGGTTCGCCAACGCCCGTTGAAGTTCGCATTGCAGGGAAAAACAAAAAATTAAATGAAAAGTACGCGAATAAAATCCTGGCAGAGTTAAAGGAAATACCCTACATGCGTGACGTTCAAATTGCCCAACCCATTAAATATCCATCGTTAAATATTGATATAGACCGGACAAGAGCAGCACAAATCGGCGTAGACATGGCTGATATTTCCCGTTCGCTTATCGCGTCAACATCATCATCGCGTTACACAGATAAAAACATTTGGCTCGACGAAAAGGCAGCATTGCCTTACAGTGTTCAGGTTCAGGTACCATTAAATCAGATGACGACCAGAGACGATATTGGCGAAATTCCACTGTTGAAAAACTCCGCCAGACCTGTTTTAAGTGATGTTGCTAAAATTACTCCCGATACAACTTATGGTGAAAACGACAATGTTGGCGCAATGCCCTTCCTATCGGTAACGGCCAACCTTTACCACACAGATTTAGGAACAGCCTCTAAAGATGTTGAGAAAGCCATAAAAGATGTTGGGGAATTGCCCCGCGGTTTAAATGTTTCGGCCATTGGCTTGAGTAAAGTGCTTACCGAAACACTTGATAGTTTACAATCGGGATTGCTGGTCGCCATCGTGGTGATCTTTTTAATGCTGGCAGCCAATTTCCAGTCTTTCAAAGTCCCTTTAGTTATTTTAGCTACCGTTCCTGCTGTCATTTTAGGCTCCCTATTATTGCTTACTATAACGGGTTCTACGCTTAATCTACAATCTTATATGGGCATTATTATGTCGGTAGGCGTTTCTATTGCTAATGCGGTATTACTAATTACCAATGCCGAACAGTTAAGGAAACACAACGGAAATGCTTTGCAATCTGCAAGGGAGGCGGCAGCCTTGCGGTTAAGGCCAATCATTATGACGAGCATTGCAATGATTGCCGGTATGTTACCAATGGCCATCGGACATGGTGAAGGTGGCGGAGCAGTTTCTCCACTTGGCAGGGCTGTAATTGGTGGCTTACTGGCTTCAACATTTGCAGTTTTGATAATATTGCCATTGGTATTTGCATGGGTTCAGGGCAAACAAACTACCGATTCCATGTCTTTAGATCCTGAAGACAAAGACAGTGTACATTATATAAAAGGTTTAGAAAAAAACGCATAACAGCAAACAATACATGAAAACAAACATATTCTTAGCGGCCGTTTTAGGTACTGGCTTTTTAATGCTAAGCCTGATTTACAGTTGCAGCAATGCTGAAAAGAAACGCCCTGAAAAACAACAGGAAGCTACCATTGCAACTTTCGGGCTGAAAAAAGATAGATTATCAACAGCATTGAATTTGCCGGGCGAACTGATTGCGTTGCAACAGGTAGATTTGTATGCAAAGGTCAGCAGTTTTGTAAAAACCTTAAAGGTAGATATCGGCTCAGAAGTAAAGAAAGGCCAGCTTTTAATGACTTTGGAAGCACCGGAAATGGGTTCGCAGGTTGCTGCAGCGCAATCGCGGTTGAAATCGCAGGAAGCAATTTATGCCGCAAGTAAAGCCAATTACAACCGTTTGTACGAAACGAGTAAAACGCCAGGAACAATCTCTAAAAACGACTTGGAACAGGCGCTGGCAAAGAGAAATTCTGATATGGCGCAGTTTGAAGCTGCAAAGGCTTCGTACCGGGAGGTTGGTGCCATCCAAGGGTATCTCGAGATCAGGGCACCTTTCTCAGGAATTATTTCAGCAAGAAACGTAAACCTCGGCGCATATGTTGGTCCATCGGGTAAAGGGTCTGAATTACCGCTACTAACACTTCAAGATCAGAAAAATTTGCGCCTTGCGGTTTCGATACCCGAAGTTTATATAGGCTATTTAAAACAGGGCGATGAAGTAAGCTTTACGGTAAAATCACTTCCTAGTCAGGCATTTAAGGCGAAAGTTAAGCGATTATCTGGTGCCCTTGATTTGCGTTTGCGTTCTGAACGGATAGAAATGGATGTTCCAAATTCTTCTAAAGTGCTGTTACCGGGTATGGTTGCAGAGATAAACATCCCGTTGCCAGCCAATGCCAGCACCTTTATTATCCCGAAAAAAGCGTTGTTGGACACAAGCGAGGGCTACTATGTTTTAAAAGTTGAGCAAAATAAGGCGGTGAAAGTCGCGATTAAAAAAGGCAGGGAAACCGATGATAAGGTTGAGATTTTTGGCGATTTGGCAGAAGGCGATAAACTGGTAGCAGCACCAACTGAAGAAATGCACGAGGGTATGACGATTAAACCTTAAATTTGAAAATAAGAAAATGAAGACATGTTAGCGAAAACCGATAACGCAAGCACTTTAACATCACCAGAAACGCTGCAGGATTTTTACAACAGGCTTAAGATAACACGCCCGGAAATCCCGACACCGAGTTTAGGCTTAGTTAATGATATTGGCCACTTCAACGTTTTTAACCGAGCTGTAGTTTGTACAAATACGCCCTCGGCTTTCAGCAGACGCGATTTCTATAAAATTTCTTTAATCATTGGCAACGGCATCTTACATTATTCAGATAAACGGATTGAAATTAAGGAAAGAGCACTTCTCTTCACCAATCCGAATGTACCTTATGCCTGGGAAAGCACATCTCCAACGCCGAACGGCTACTTTTGCCTCTTCACAGAAAACTTTATCCATAACAGAAACGAAAGTTTGAGGGAATCGCTATTGCTTAAGATAAATGACAATCCAGTAATTCACATCGATGCGGAAAAAGAAGAATTTATCAAAAGGATCTTTTCAAAAATGATTTCGGAAATGGATGGTGATTATGTTTATAAATATGACTTATTGCGAAACTATGTGCAGCTTATCGCCCATGAAGCCCTAAAAGTTATTCCTGAAGATAAGGTTTTTAAGCTAAATAATGCATCTGCACGCTTAACAACACAGTTCATCGAGCTTTTAGAACGCCAGTTTCCAATCGGTTCTACCGAACACGTTTTAGAATTAAGAACAGCCCACGATTTTGCTTACAGGCTTTTGGTTCATGTAAACCACTTAAACCATGCGGTAAAAGAAGTTACCGGCAAAACTACGTCGCATCATATCGCGAAAAGAATAACTACGGAAGCAATTGCCCTTTTAAGACACACCGAATGGAATATTGCTCAAATTGGTTATTGCCTTGGCTTTGAGTATCCTGCTAACTTCAACATTTTTTTTAAACGGCAAATGGGTCGTTCCCCTAAAGCTTTCAGAAACTAATCTACTTTCAGCCAACCGGTTATAGAAAGTCTTGCAACGTTTGTTGCTAAAACTTCATGTTCCAGAACATCGCTTTTAAAAAAAACGCTTTTCCCGTTTTCCGGGCTGATATTACGGGCAACCCCATCTTGGTAGATGCAAAGTTCTCCCCCATCGCCGGGTTTCCAGTCAACGTTTAAGTACATAACCATAGAATATTTCCGGCTGCCGTTATTTTTAAACTGATCTAAATGTTTTTTATAGAAACTACCCTCCTCATATAGCGTATAATGAAATTCATAACCGTTAATGCCCGTGTAGCAAGTTTGATTTAAGTGTAAGATAAAGCTATCCATCAAATCAAAAAAATCATTTTCATATTGATTATTATGTTCTCGGTCTAGCCAGTAAATTACATCACTTCGAACGAGTTTGTCCTGATTTACGACCATACTATTTCCGGTTCCTGCTGATAAGAACTGTTCATTTTTATACAGTTCTGATATATTATTTCTCAGATGAGCGGCGAGTTTTGCAGTTATAAAGTCATCAGCTATGCCGATTTCGTTTTCAATAAAAGTATCAATGAGTTTATTAAAGATTTTTTCCAATCGTTTTGGATTAAGGTTTTGCCGTTTGCAATACCTGTTACAAGGTAGACTTATTTATTGGATAAAAGCTTTCTTTTCAATGCATTAAATGAATTTAGAAACCTCGGGATATTAGCACTTTAACATTGTTTCAATTCCAGATTCAGAATGTTATCTTAGCTGCTACGATAAATCTCATCCCTCATGAATCAAAAAATCATCAACCTGTACGATAAGTACACACATAGCCAGCTTAGCCGCAAAGAGTTTATGAAAAAGCTCGCAATACTGACTGGAAGTACAGCCTTAGCGTTAACAGTTTTGCCTTTGCTGGAAAATAATTACGTAGCTGCTGCTGAGTTTTTAAGTGATGAAATCACATCAGAAGAAATAACATATCCTGGTGTTGAGGGCGAAATGAAAGCGATTTTAGCGAAACCAAAAGGTAAAAAAGCCTTGGGTGCGGTTTTGGTAATTCATGAGAATAGAGGCCTAAATCCACATATTATTGATGTAACTAAACGCGTTGCTGCTGAAGGCTTTATTGCACTTGGTGTAGATGCGCTATCACCACTGGGCGGCACGCCGACCGATGAAGATAAAGGAAGGGAATTGATCGGAAAACTGGATCCGGAAAAAAACCTACAGAACTATTTGAAGGGATTGGAGTACCTCCGTAAAATTAAAGGTGGCAATGGAAAAGTTGGTTGCATGGGCTTTTGCTGGGGTGGCGGCATGGCCAATAAACTGGCTGTAAATGACCCAAAACTGCAGGCATCTGTCGCCTATTATGGCGCACAACCCCCAGCGGCTGACGTACCCAAAATAAAAGCGAGCGTAATGATGCACTATGGCGGATTGGACGAGCGCATAAATGCTGGGATTCCGGCTTACGAAGCCGCATTAAAAGCTGCAAACATTGATTATAAAATTTTTATATATGACGGTGTAAACCACGCTTTTAACAATAACACATCGCCCACCCGCTACAATGAGGCTGCAGCAAAACTCGCCTGGCAACGAACAATGGAATTATTTAAAAGTAAACTCGCCTAACACAGCAACAATACAATGAGAAAAAGCCTTAGTACGATCGTCATTTTTCTGCTTCTTTGCTCCTGTTCAAAAGGCCCAAAAACAGCAGAGGAAATTGAACTTACTCAAAACCCGGGTAAAGTAACGTCCAATATTGCGTTTAAAAACTATTTGGGTGTTAATGCTTTTGAGTGGGACTTTACAGAGCCAAACCAGTCTAATCGAATTAGTGAGGTTAGGATGGCAACAATAAATTGTTTCGGAGGGATAAGACATTACCTAGATTGGGAACGAATGGAATCGACCGAAGGTAAATACACCTTTAATCCCACGCACTCTGGCGGCTCTTATTATGACGTGATATACAGCAGGTTGAAAGCAGACAACCTCGGCCTGCTGGTTTGTATCAAAAATATTCCACCATGGCTTATGAATACTTATCCGGCCGACCAGCGGGGCGGAGATAATACTCCGGTTAATTTCGGAGCCGATAAAAGTAATCCTGAATCGTACATTAAGCAGGCAAAAATGGGCTTTCAGTTTGCAGCCAGATATGGTTCTAACCGAAATGTAGATCCAGCTTTAGTTTCGGTTAATACGGCGCCAAGATGGAACGCAGATGATTTAAATTCAGTAAAAATTGGCTTAGACCTTGTAAAATATGTTGAATGTAATAATGAGCCTGATAAATGGTGGGCAGGGAAAAAGGCACAACAAAGTGCTGAAGAATATGCGGCAAACTTATCGGCTTTTTACGATGGCAACAAAGGAAAAATGGGTAAAAACGTTGGCGTAAAAACGGCTGACCCAAACATGAAGGTAGTTATGGCCGGACTGGGAGATGCCAAACCCGAGTTTGTTGCTAAAATGGTTGAATGGTGTAGAAAAAACAGAGGTTTAAAGGCCGATGGAACTGTTGATTTGTGTTTTGATGTTATTAATTACCACTTGTACGCAAACGATGCTTTTTTAAATGGCGGAAACGCTACAACGGGCGTAGCCCCGGAGCTTTCGGAAATTGGTTCTGTTGCTGATAAGTTTATAAAAATGGCAAAGGAAAACGCTCCCGGATTGGAAGTATGGGTTACGGAAACCGGTTACGACGTTGGTAAAACCCCTCAGTCTGCAATTGCAATTGGATCGAAAACTTCGTTTATTACACAGGCAGACTGGAATTTAAGGACTTCACTTTTATACGCCAGACATGGTATCTCGAGATGTATATTCTATATGCTTGACGACGCCGGAGGTGTTAATAATCCTACGCAATATAGTTCTTCAGGATTTCACAATGATGATTTATCTAAAAGACCATCGGCAGATTACATGCTTCAAACAAAACAACTTATTGGAAACTATTTTTATTCGGCTACAATAAGCAATCAGCCTATAGTTGATTTGTATAAGCTTGATAAAAAAGAAATTTATGTGTTAACCATTCCAGACCAGAAAGGTAGAACTTCAACCTATCAACTGGATTTGGGCTCGGCTACGCAAGCAGTTATTCATACCCTGCAAGTTGGAAAAGATGAAATGGCACATAAAACCGTAAACGTTACCAATGGAAAACTTCAGGTAGAAGTTTCGGAAACACCGGTTTTTGTGGAAAAAATATAAGTAAGGGCCTTAAAACCCTTACTTTATTTCAAGTTTGTAGATAAATCCTTTATTGCCGGCGAGTACAATCATATTGCCTTTTTTTGCTTTCTGAACGGAGTTAAAACTAACGTCCGAGATGTGTTTCCAGGTGTTACCACCATCGATAGAAATATCTGTGCCTGAAGTTCCTGTCGCAACTAAAGTGTTCTTATTGATGTATGCAACTCCTGAGCGATATCCTGCAACGGGAATCTTCGGCTCTAGCCAGTTTTTACTTCCGTCGTTAGTAATCAACACGTTGTTGCTGTTTTCTTTATCCTTTACATAATTACCACCAACAACCACACCATTTTTGGCATCGTAGAAATCAATAGAAAACGGACCTGTACTGTTCTCGCCCTGTAAAATCGGACATTTAAATCGTTGCCAGGAAGTTCCGTAGTCTGCCGAGAAATAAATATTTGATTTGGTTCCACCACTCGCAATCCATGTTTTTCCTCCCGGTAAAGTTTTAATCGTGGTTCCACTGGCAGCAAAGGCCGCCTCCCCTTTTGCGAGCGGAATCTGAAGATCGGAAGAAATATCCTGCCAGCTTTTTCCCGCATCTACACTTTTCAAAAGCTTCATTTGGTTGTTAATGGGGTCGCCAAAAATTATCGCTTTATTTTTATCCCAAAATCCTAAACCGTCCAAAAAAATGGCTGTGTCGGTGTTTTTATAGGTTTCAATCCAGTGTTCACCACCATCAACAGTTTTTAATACATAAGCAGGTGAGCCTGCATTAACAATAATTGCCTCCTTCTCGTTAAAGGCTTCGATATCTCGAAAATCTAGTTTCTCGTAACCTTTTGGTTTTATCCATTGCCAGGTTACACCACCGTCTACCGTTTTTCCCACAGCGCCATTACTGCCGCTCACCCAGGTAACGCGATTATCAACTACACTCAAGCCCCGTAAACTGGTTTTGGAATTTTCGTTTAAAACACTAAAAGTTTGGGTTTGGCCAGTACAAAAAAAAGGTGCCATAATCAGGCACCATAATAATTTCTTCATATTAGAATAATTTATTTAACCCTTCTAAAGCTTTCTGAACGACCCAAGAGCGAAATTCCGATGTAACCTCTAACATTCATTACATCGTTGCCTTTGAGCGAGATATTACAGCTGTAAGTTTTTCCACTTTTTGGATCATAAATAGTTCCATCTGTCCATTTGCCATCTTCGTATACAAAATCCTTCAAAATTTCCAAATTTAGTAAAGGCCGGTTTTGTAAACTTGCGGTTGGGTTTTTAACATCTGTTTTAGGTTTGCCATTGATATTTGGTTCTTTTAACCAGGCCAGCTTGCCGAAATATTTATCGCCTTTTTTATAAATTTCTATTTGCCCTTCTCCGGAAGGATTTAACCATTTCCCAACGACAGCATCCTTACTTTGAGCAATTGCGTTAAAACTTATAGCTGCAAATAGCAGCAGTAAAACTTGAAATTTTCTCATAATCGATTTCTATTTAGTGTTTTTAAAGATAGCAATTTGCATTTTCTATGCAAACATAATAAATAGAAAAAATGACAGCGACCTCCAATTTTAAACCGAAACTATCGGAAGATACCTTTTACGGTAGGCATAAAATAGAAACAAATTAAAAATTAGCATAACGGCAACCATAGGTAGCTGTTGCGGTCCCAGATAAAGGTGATAAAAGAATATGTTCAATGTAACGGGGAAAATAACCAGAGCAGCAAGCGGTGCCGTTCTGCCGATTAAAAGTAAAATGCCACATATTAGTTCTGTAACTTTAATCAGCGGCATTAAATAAACAGAAGCTGAAACGCCTGCCATAAATGTCATCTGTTCAGGCGACATTACCGGTTTTTCTGGCATGTACTTTAGAAAGTAGCTGACAGATGCGAAAAGATACATTGCGCCAAGTAATACCCGGACAATAATAGTTGCGATTTTCATAATTTACGATTGATTTGGTTATTTAAAAATAATAAAAGGATTGTTTTTTTCTAATGCACCCAATTATTTTTTCGCTGATGGCTATTTTTTTATGCAAGCTTACTAAATATGGTTGCCAGTTGCATTGTATGCCGCTGTGTATGGAATAGTACAAAATAAATTGCTTCAAGCCTTGTGAGATAGCCCATTTGCGGTAGTTCGAAAGCTTTGCATGTTGCTGATAAATCGAGCGTTGACACTACTTTTAGAATACCCGATTCAATTTCTGCAAGTCTATCAAGCTGAACAATTCTATCGTATTCTTTTTCCGGTGGAACAATAAAATCTGGAGCGTTTAACTTTAAATCAAAATCTAAAAGGACACGCTTTATGTCCTCAACTTTTTCATCTGGTTTTCGAAATGTATTTTCTGTTTCGCCATTCATAACCTCTGCAAAACCTGCATTTGATAAATTAACATGTTCAACAAGTTGTCCGGCCGTCCAGCTACCAACAAAAGGAACCTGATTAACCTGGCTTTCCCGAAATTTTGCAAACAAAGTCTGAAAATCGGCAAATGTTTGTTTCGTTTCCTCAAATAATTTTTCCATACACTACATATAATTCATTGCCGGATATCCTAATAGCCTGCGCCATAATGCTATCTGCCCTATGCAACTCGCCTCCCGGTAGGTTGTGAAAGAAACGAAATCGAAAACTGTCATTTCCATTTCCGGCATTTCGAAGGGCCCATTCAGTTGTGCATCAGTCGCGTTAGTCAGGGCTTCCAGCAATACGGGTGAGATTTTTCTCCAATCATTTTCAAAATCTGCAATAGAGGGATATCTTGCCTCAGCAATAATTCCTTTATTGTTTTCAAAAAATGCTCCGGTCGCCGCTTCTGCGTTAACACCCAACATTTTTGCCAACTGGAATCTACCGTAAACAATGCTTCCCGTTATCCAGGCAATATGATTTGCTTTAGTATCCAACCTTTGCTCAGCATCCTCTTCGCTAATTCCTTCCAGGGCCCGGAACAAAAAGTCTGTATGCATTTCATGCAGCACAATAAGGCCGTACATTTTACTACTCGTAGGATTGTTTTCCATTTCTATTATTCTTGTTCGCTTAACTGAGATTAAAGTTAGCAGTAAAAATGCCTCTAGTGGTTGTCGTAAAAGTCAACCTTAGGGGGCGTTTAAGACAATTATTATTATATTTACGATACTAAATCTAACCGGATGATTAAAATTGCCATAATAATTCCTCAACATTACAAGCTTTTAAGTGTTGCTGCCATTTTGGAAGTTTTCGACAGTGCAAATAAATTTCAGGCGACAAATAATTCGCAATCGGCCTTTGATATCTGTCTACTGACAGCAGAAAAAGGCTTGGATAGCTTCTTTGGCAATTATAATGCTTCAACTATCAACGATGGCGAGTGCTATGACTTAGTGCTAATTCCATCATTCACAACAGACAATATAAAGGATACAATTGGTGCCAACCAACGCTTTATACCATGGATAATTAAACAATATAATGCCGGCGCAGAAGTGGCGACTTTTTGTACTGGTGCATTTTTATTAGGTGCAACCGGCCTACTCGACGGTAAAGCCGCCACGACACATGTTGATGCCTGCAACGCTTTCGCATCGGCATTTCCGGCTGTACGCTTAAAACCTGATAAAACGGTTACCCAAGACGGCAGATTGTTTACCAGTGGTGGCGCAACGTCAACGTTTCACCTGTTACTGTACTTGTTGCAGATACATTGTGGAAAAGATTTAGCGATTAAAACAGCGAAAGTTTTTGCTATTGATATGGACAGACATAACCAATCTTACTTCAGTTCTTTTCAACCAACTAGGCATCATAATGACGAGCTTGTGGCATCAGCACAGCAGAAAATTGAAAGCAATTATCAGGATGTAGCAACGATTGAAGAAATGATTAAAGATATACCTTCTAGTCGGAGAAATATTGTAAGGCGTTTTAAACAGGTTATTGGTATAACCCCAATTGAATATCTGCAACAAACCAGGATTGAAGCCGCGAAAAAACTATTAGAGCAAACCGCACAACAGATGACTGAAGTAATTTATAATTCTGGCTATAACGATCCGAAGGCATTTAGGAAGATTTTTAGGAAAACTGTTGGAATGACTCCTTCACAATATCGAGATAAGTTTCAGGCCAGGTAGGTACTTACTGTACGATATTTCTTTCCATTTTGTGTAATCATTGTGGTACATTAGAAATTAATGCTCATTAACAAAATAATTCTGATTAACTTAACGTTATAGTATTTTAACCAAATAGTTATATTATGAGCACATTATTTCTAATTCTTGGTTCTTTCTATTTTATTTCAATTTGCGCAATGGTTTATTGCTATTATTCAGCAGAACCAATGCCACGCGACTACGATAAATTTTAGAATTTTTTATTGCTTATGTCTTTTCCTGTTTTCGCCTAACAAATCTGACTGGTTATTTTATAACTAAGATTACCCCGTCGTTTTTTATTTTATAGAAATATTCATTCTGCGTATTGTGTTTCAATATCTGAATATCTACAACTTCTCCTCTCTTACCGTTGTCAAGGCAAATATAATCTCCTTTCTTCACAGCTTCCAGCACATACGTATTTGTGTTTTTCGAAATATTAATCATAACAATATTATTGCTTGTTAAGTTAACAACTTAAAGGCCAATTAGTTTGAGTGACGTAAAAACCTTCGATGCTTGAAGATGAAATTTCGAACTTATTTTTTTAAGCAAAAAAGCCTGTAAATTGTGAGTTTACAGGGCTGTAGATTTTTAGAAGTACTCGAGAGGAGAGTACATAAATATGTATTAAAACATTGTTTAATATTAGATAAACTCCTTCATTTAGGTGATTTAAAGCAATATTTATTCTTTTTAACCTATATTAGAATAGTAGAATATACAGTTTATTGTAAATATATTCATGCGGGATATTGGAATTCGTTTTGGGCTCATGCAAATGCAGACTTGACTAGGCTGTTTATTCGGGTTGCACCTATCATATTCATGCCTACTAGTCAAGATGGCTGGCTGCAAGTTACTGTATCAAACGCTACGACTCTAACATCCTTGATGGCCCATACCGGAAACAATATTGATAGGGTTACCGGACAACCACCACATCCCCTGTTATCGACAATCAAACAAGACTTGATATTTTACATAAATGTTTTACAATAGTCAAATGAAAAAACATCAACTCAACTTATTTAAGATTTTGCTTTTCGCATGTGTATTAGCTTTCTTTTCATGTAACCAAAATTGTGATCCCCCGGAATATGGGAGGTATTTAGCAGATATGACTGACGGTGCCAAAATTTATATTGATTTGAAAAAAGACGGATCGTTTTCACATCATTACGTCGATAAAAATGGAAAAACCAAAAGTCACTCAGGAAAGTGGCGTTTCTTACCAGGTAAAAATACATGTGAGATTCTATTTGACCCGTGGTATAAATATGGTTATCGAAATAGTTTTGGCGGAGATGATGAAAAAGTTATAATGTTTAGCCCATATCGCAACGGAGTCATAGAGCCATATGTTGATATTGGTCCATTTTATAAGAAGCAACCTTAGTCACATTACTGACCAGTAGATTTATTGGTTTGAAAACCAGGCATCAATGAATGAGCCATAAGTATTATATCGTTCTCTTATGACTAATATAAACATAGATGAATAACCGTCGCCGGATGCATTAACTAGCCCTTCAAATTTGTGATGCCTTTTTATTTTCACTGAAACATAAGTAATTATATCAAAAGCACTTTCCGCAAATTGCGACATTTGAGAATGGGAACAACGAAAAAAGCCGCTGCATTTGTGGCTAAAATTATCGAACTTGAACAGCAGTTGAAAACTATAAAAAATAATTTTGTACCTCTAAATGAGTTTCAAAATATAACTGGCCTTACTGCCCGAACTGGCAGAAATTACAGGAAGGCCGGAATTATTAGCGCTTATACAATAAATGGAAAGAAACTTTATTACAGGCCTGACCTTTTGAATTTATCAACTCTCTACCCGAGCGGAAGTGTTAAAAGGAATTGGGCGAAAGTAATTAACCAAGTAACCCCAAGTTACTAGCAACTGACTAAATTCAAATTAGCGATTGAAGGGCTAATATGCACATGACTTCTTCTTTAGTTGCTTATTAAGAATATCAATTCTTTGGTTTAGTTTATTGAATTTTTCTTTATTAGCATCTTGTGCATGTCTTGCATCGACTAATGTTGCCAACGATATCGTTGTAGCGACAATCGAGATGATAACTGGAATTGAAAAGGCAACAATACGCCAAACTTTTTTCCAAAAAAGTGCTCTAAAACCACCTTCTGCAATAAATACTATCCCTAAATCTGTTAACCTGGTAAGTGCTTCAAATTTCAAGTTTATATCAATGAGACCTTTGCCAGCGAGGTAATTCAAATCAATTGCATTCATTCCGCTCTTGTCAGGTGGGGACTTATCCTTAGGAAGGGACCTCAAAAATCTATCATACAATATGTGAGATTTGTTCATAGTAAAACGTATGTAAAACAGTATGTTGGTAAAAAATAAAGCCCTGTAAGTATTTAATTTACAGGGCTTTAAAACTAAAAGTACCCTCTCGGAGGAATACTTTGAACACTTAAGTGCTTTCTTACAGGTTCTTGGGCCAATTGTCGATGACTTAAAGAGCAAGGGATTTATATAAAAATTTAGTTTTTCGGAAAAGTCGCAACCGTTGTACTAAAAATTTAGAACACAAAAACTTGGCAAATATGAATGAGAGCGGTTTGGGTTTTCTGGTAAAGATGATAACCAAATATTCGACCCAACTCGCAAATTTACAAATGCGCAAAATAGACTGCACCTGATTGACCCGTCTCACCAGAAATTAAATTTGTTTCAATCATTAATTGGACAAACCGCAACTCGCAAACCTCGTACCGCCGGAAATAAAACTTGAATTAAAAATAATAAATAATCTTGCCATTATAGGCCTGATGGAACGGGGTCAACCAGATTGGTTTAATCCAGTCCGAATGGTTCTAAACGACGAAATTGAGCTATTCCCAATATAAATCGCATAACAAATGGGTGACCTTATTGTTATTGTTTTATTATTAGCTTTAACCATGAAAAAATTTTCATATTCAAGTAATCAGAAAAGATTAATAAAGATTTGGCTAATAATCAATTCTGTAGCACTAATAGTAAATCTTGCTGACATACGAGGTGAAATGATTTTTGGGAGAACAGAAAAAACTGAAATTATTAATGGTTGGAAGACCAAACACTTTACATTGCGAAAATTTTATTTATTTAAAAGTGATGAATATACGCCCGCCTTTTGGCCGTCTGTTCATTTTACTGATAAATATGACTCGGCTACTTTCACGGGTGATAACATTTACACACATACTAAATTCAATGGTATATTTTTCGGGTACGGTTGGATAGAATTTTTTTTCTATACTTCAATAGGATTTGCAATTCCATTTGTCCAAAAACTATGGGAATAGATACTTACATTATTGCTTCAATTTATGAGCTTTACACAATAATTACCGCATACAGCATTAGACCAAGATTAGCAAAAACAATCGCTTGTTGTTAACATCCTTTTAGCTTACTGGTAGCTAGTAAGTATCTGATGTTCTGCTATGCTGATTGGAGCATTAGTTACAGAACCGCAGTTATCTAAGAATACTTTAGGACATGATACTACCTATCTGTTAATGACTTTCAAGAGATTTCTGTAGAAACGTCGTAGTAATGAGCTATTATCTGTAATTATTTCGGCATCGGCGTGCATGCCGTTTTTTAGTATAATTTTCCTACTCTTATCTTTGTTTTCGAATTCTTCAAAATACACCTTTGCTAGAAATACGCTGTCCTTATAAGCAACTTCGGAGATGTAATCAATATGTCCTCTAATCATGCCATATTGTTCATAGGGATAACTTTTCATTTTAATCAAAGTTTTTTCGCCCTTATTAATCTTCCCCATGCTATATTGTGGAATTTGAATCATACCAAAAAAATTTGTATTGCCAGGGTTGATGATAAATAATTCTTGTCCTACAGTTACATTTTGATTTTCCTGAACGATGCCCGCAAAATTTATTTTGCCTTTTACCGGAGCAGTTAGCACATGGCTAGTAATCCACAAGTTAACGTCTGAGAGAATTTGATGGAGAGCCTGAAAGAATTTTGATTTGTTTTCAGAAATAGTACGTTGGAGTTCCAATAATTCTTTTCTTTTAATTGTCAAACTTCCATCATTATTCAACAAAGAATTTTCACTTTGTTGAAGTGGGTATTGTGAGGCAAGAAATTTATTCTCCTGTTGAACGAATTCGCTTCTGGAAATTACCCTGTTGTTATAAAGCTTTAAGTAAGCTTCATATTCTTCTTTTTGATTCAGATACTGCTTTTTTTGGATTGATTGTTCGGTAATAATTTGTTTTTTTTGTGAATTTACCACTTCTAATTCCTTCTTTAAAAAATTAAGTCTGTTAATATAGTAGCCATCACTTTGAGTAGATTTGTATTCCAAATATTGATTATAAAAGTTTTGAAAACTACTTTGCAGCTCTCCTAATTTCAGATTTTCAGGTATTATTAATTCATCCGCCTTTGAGTTTTCCAAAGCTGATTCAAAACCTAAAAGAATTTGATTCAGCCTAAATACATCGACTGGCGAGGCAATACTTTCAAGATAGGCAATTGGTTGGTCAGCGTTAACGTTTTGCCCCTCAACGACAAGGAGTCGTGCAAGCTTTCCATTTTGTCGCGCCAATACAGTTTTAGGCGAATTTAAACTGTTGATAACCAAGTCTGTTTTAATAACATCAGGATATTGAATGACTGAGGAAAGAATGAAAAAGCCGACTAAAACTGTAAATAAAAGCATCATCCCGCGCCTTAATATCCAATTAGGAACAGCGGTAATAATTTCCTCCAGTTCTTCGGTTTGGCGCCATTCCAAGCTCTCGCCAAGTGGGTATTGAACTCTTTCGTCGATTAAGTTGCTGAACTTGTCAGGCTTTCTATTAAATGCCATAATTCTAATTATGAGCCAAGCTCTAATTGATTTTTCACTAATCTAAAATAACTACCTTTTGCTTCAGTGAGCTCGATGTGTGAGCCCTGTTCAATAATTCTACCTTTATCTAAAACAATAATATTATCAGCATTTTTTACCGTACTTAAGCGATGTGCAACAACGACAACAGTTCTACCGGAAAAAAAGCTCTGTAAATTCTCCATGATAATCAATTCATTATTGGAGTCTAGTGCATTTGTCGCTTCGTCGAAAAAAATATAATCTGGATTCTTATAAACCGATCTAGCAATCAAAATTCTTTGCTTTTGACCCTGACTTATACCATTTCCCTCTGCGCCAATAATAGTGTTTAGGCCCAACGGCAGGCTTTGGATGAAATCAGTTATATTTGCAACTTTTATGGCGTGCGTTAATTTAGATAAATCAGGATATTCATCTCCGACAGCAATATTTCGTGCGATATTATCAGAAAAGATGAAACCTTCTTGCATTACTATTCCACATTTACCTCTCCAAAACTTATAACTAATACCTGACAAATTGCTTTGCCCAACTTTGATCTCGCCTATTTGCGGCTCGTAGAATCTTAACAAAATTTTTATGAGTGTAGTCTTACCACTTCCGCTCATGCCTACGATTGCGGTCGTTTTCCCTTCTGGGATCTTTAGATCAATGTTTGAAAGTACAGGGCTATTTCCTGTCCCAGGATAAGTAAATGATAAATTATCTATACTTATTGTTTTGTCCGTTGGTAAAGTCTTGCTAAATGTTTTGTCGGATGATTCCTCATCATCCATTTCACGGATTTCATTTAGGCGTTCGAGAGAGATTTTGGCATCCTGTAATTGCTGCAAGAAAGTTAGCATCTGTTCTATAGGGCTGTTTAGTTGGCCCACGATATATTGGACTGCCATCATCCCTCCAAGTGTTAATTCGCCATCAATTACTGATTTTGCAACTAAAAATGTGATCAGAATGTTTTTGCCTTCATTTATAAAAAATGTTCCCGCTTGTTGATATTGCCCCAAGGCGAGAGTCTTAATATTGAAACGGAAAAGCCTAGCTTGAATTCGTTCCCACTCCCATCTTTTCTGTTGCTCACAATTATTCAATTTAATTTCTTGCATACCAGCAATAAGTTGAACAATAGTACTTTGGTTTTTTGATGAAATATCAAACCGTTTAAAATCTAGAGTTCGTCTCTTCTTTAGAAAGAAAAGAATCCATAAGCTATATAGTATACTACTTAACAAGAAGATTAGAAATATGTCAGTATTATAATAGACGAGTACAACTGTAAAAACAATTAAATTGAGAAACGAAAAGAGAATTCCTAAAGTCGGGCCTGTCAAAAAACTTTCGATACGCTTTTGATCATTCATTCTTTGCATTATATCTCCGGTCATTTTAGTATCAAAATAACTTATTGGTAATTTCATTAGCTTAAAGAGAAAATCTGTTAAAATGGAGATGTTGAGCCTGGCACTAATATGTAGGAGTATCCATGAACGCAAAAAATCAACACTCATCCTTCCCATGAAAAGCATTGTTTGAGCAATTAGGATAATGTATATAAAGTTTATATCTCTCGTATTAATTCCTATGTCAACGATAGACTGGGTTAAGAATGGAAGAACAAGTTGTAATAGACTGCCAATAGCTAGTCCTGCAAAAAGTTGTAAAATGAGCTGTCTATATTGCAGTAAGTATTTAAAAAGGTAACTTAGCTCCAAGTGTTTTACTTCTTCACTTGGCTGATTATAAAAATCAGGTGTTGGGCTCAAAGTTAAGACTATACCCTCTTGGAAGACACTTCCGCTTATTGATATCCAGTAACTCAAAAATTCTGTTTCACTGTAATGCAACCTGCCTTTTGCCGGATCTATTATAATAAAATTATTTTTTTGTATTCGTTCCAATACAACAAAATGACTTTGTTGCCAATGGAGTATGACCGGTAACTCAATTTCCTTAAGTTGTGCAACTGTAATCTTAGCGCCTGTTGTTCTAAAACCAAGTTTTTCAGCTGCTTCACTAATACCCAAAAGAGAAACTCCATCTCTGCTAATCCCAGATTCTTGCCTTAGTTTTTCTGTTGAAATTATTTTTCCATGAAAAGCTGAAATCATTTTTAAGCAAGTCGGGCCACAATCCTTTTGGTTAGCCTGTTTATAGAAGGGAATTTTTTTCACTGTTAGTCTTTTGTAGTAATTGGTTAATCGTTAAAGCTCAATAAATGATTGTTCCCAATTTCTTAATCGAATCAAAATATCGTTAACAATGGCAGCAACCATATCAGATATTTTTTCAATTCATTATAAGGGAAGTTCGATAGAGGAATTCAAATCTATTGTCTTAAATTAGCTGAGACCCATTTACCTTAAAAAAGCTTTTCAAGGCTTACTTAGTTTCAGAAGATAATGTTTTCATTGCCTGAGGAAACTCACGGGAACTTGGCCGGGGTAAATTTATGTTCTTAACTTCCCCAAGGCTGTTGAGGGAAATATATCTCGGAATTTCCCCGATGTTAAAATATTTTGAATAAGCACTTGTGGATTTTTTATCAAGCCGATAAGAATCCAAATCATACTCTTTAATCAACTTATTCATCTGAGACACCTTGCTATCCAAATCAAGAGATATATAGATGAACTTTACCCCCTTAACCTGTGCCTGTCTGACATTTTCGTTTCCTGCCTTGAACTCGAATATGCATGGGCCGCACCAAGTAGCCCAGTGATCAAGTACTATCGCAGAATTGTTATATTTAGATAAAATTTCCCTCAATTTGATGGGTTTGTTTTCACTGGAAAAAAAACTAAGATTTAAGATTGAATCCGGCAGGTTTTTGTTTATCAGATTAGCAATATAATATCCTTGATCTATAAAATTATTGTAGCTACTGTCGCCAAGTTTGTCTTTATATTTTCGATACCAGTTATTTCCAATTTCAATATCTTTTTCATTAGAGGAGGAACTATTTGAATATTTATAATAAGAGTTGGCTAATAAAATATTTTTCAACGGTGATCGAAATGCTGAATCTATAACCTTTGTTTTTCTCAAAAGTGTGTTTTCGTTAGGTTTCCGATCAGATAGAATCTGACTGGCCAATTTCATTGAGTATACGTAATCATTTGTTGTTACAAGTAACTCTTCAAGATGCTTCTCGGTTTTAGGGAAATATTTGTTTATAATATTGAAATCTTTTGGTTCGAAAGATATACGGTTGTTTTTTGCTTCGTTATAGATTACAACAAAAGCCCTGGCCTTATTAATGGCATATAAATAATCATACAAAAATTGATCTTTTTCAATTTCGAAATAAGTATCTATGAGTTTGTTATTTTTTGCATCGATACTGTCCACTGCCTTAAAAAGAGCCTCTGCTGAATTGACATTTTTCAATTTTTTAGTCATCAATAAGGAATCTCTTAAAGATTTAAAATTGTAACGAATTGCATTTTTACCTGTAAAAGTGAAACTCAATCTATTTTTGCTATCACCGTTTGATGATATCACCAGCCCTAAAGAATCTCCTGGTGACATCAAGACTTGAAAAGGGAGTTGATTTGATAAAGCGCATGTGACTACTGTTACCTTTTTTAGCCCTGTAATATTCAAATTTCCAACTGCGTTTAGAGAAGCGCTGAGTTTTGATGGCTTTTCGACAAGTGGCTCAAACAGCTTGGATTCTATAATAAAATTTAACGATGTTTTTAGTTTGCCTTCGACGTTGTCTTGAATACTTAGTGTGACGTTTCCTTGCCCCATAGAGTGGTTCACAATCGCAAGTGTCATTATTATTATAAATAAAATGTGTCTGTTCACAACCAGTTTCATTAGTTTCATTTTAATAAAGTAAATAATGATGACTCTGGTATGAAACCGAGCCATCATTTTTTTTAAGAGCCGATCACATTACAATTCGACTTATTCTTGTCATAGCTACCGTAGTTTTGGCAATAATAGTCCCAATTTTCTACGTCGCAATTAGTAACATTAATTCCCGCTAGAAGGTCTTGGTTAGAATCACGACAAGCCATATAGCCATCTACATCCCCATAGTAACCGTCGCCACCTCTTATAGCTTTTAATTCATCACGGGAGAAGATTTGACTTTGAGAAATTTCATTTAGTTTCATAACATTTTTTTTAGGTTGAATAGCCTTTTCGGAACGGGCTATGTTGCGTTCGCATGAATTTTTAACTACATGCTCGTTATTTGATTATGCCTAGTTGCAACAGGCATGACCGCACTTGTACAAATGTTTTTATCAGGAAGCCACGAATGAAGCCAATAATGGATCATTGGCCTTATATCAAGTCTTTCTGGCATCGTTTTTATTTCATGGTAGTCGTACAAGAATACGTCCTTGATAGGAGTGATATCCTGCCTCGAATTTTGATATTTCTGAAGAACATCGCGCATACGAAATGGACCAGAATAATTTAGAGTATTTAAGAGATCTCTCTCTCCATTTACAAAAAGCTGAACGATATCTTTTGCCAAATAAAACAAGAAATCTTCTCCTGCACACGCTGCAAAACATTCTGAGGCTAAACTACCGTCAGTGTTATCAACCAATAAATATCCGTTTGGTTTAGAAGCACACAAATCCAGGAATGAGCTTTTGTTTAATAGCTGAATATCCCAATCGACATAGTGACCACCATAGTGAAATACAACCAAATACCTAAAAATATCAGACGCTTCGGCATGGTTTCTTGCCCTTTTTATCGACTCAAGTGCAAAAGGAAAGTTCTTTTTGATAAAAACTTCAATGGATTTATCTGTCCAAATTTTTATCTCAAAACCCTCCTCAAACAGTGCTTCCCATGAAGCTAAGCATCTTTGGACAACATAATTTTTTTTTTCCCCAACGATCTGATGTACAATTTTTGGTAACATAAATGAAGATTTTAATTTATCAAATACTTAATATCACTTAAAATGAAGGGTTCTGGTAGCTTCTGTCCGTTTATTAAAATTGTTGGTGTTGAAGTAATATTCGCATTATTACACCATTTTCGATGTGCTTTAATAACTTCATTTGCGTCTAATTCATAATTAACCGGATACCTGTTTATCCAATTTTCATAATTGTTAGTTTGTTTCTTATACCACTCTTCAATAGCGGGCCTCATCACCTCTGGATCTTTCATTCGACTCAAAGCAATCATATGTTTTGCAACAATATTCCTCACATCATCTTTATTATCAGTTACCGCAAAAATGATCTCTATTTTAATATCATCTCTGCCTTCAAGCCAATTGCTGAGCCAGATGTGAGCCTCTGCACAAGGTCGACAGTATGGATTGCTTACGATTGTTACTGTGGTTTGCGCCTTTGGATTTCCGATAACTATAGGGAAAATTGCTTGATCAACTACATTTTTAGGTTCCTTACTTATTGCATCAATAAATAGTGGAGTATTGAACTTAATTTTATTAAGTTGCTTTGTTAACGAAACTATTTCTTGCGATCTGATAAAGATTAATTTAAGTCCTGACCAACAAACAACAGGAATTGAGAATGACCAAAGAACTTCTAGAAAAATTCTTAGATTTAATTGAGTAGCTGCATGGCTCGAAAACGAGAAATTCCACGCTTCGAGCCAAAGGACGATTTGCACCCCACAGCATAAAATACACCAAGACTTATTCTTAAACTGATATCTGATCGAATAAACTGTGTAGGGAAGACTAAGCAAATTTATTAGTTTAACAATAAGTTCCAGCTCAGGGTTTATTACCAGACATAAAAAGGTTCCAAAAAAATAATAAAAGCCTACTTCACTCCAAGATAGCCAAGAAGTTAGCCTTGAAGCGGGGCTTGTTAAAACTGAATCACAGTTGCCATTTTTTAAAATACCGCAAGCCATATTTAAAAATGGATTATTAAAGGATACACTTTTAAATAGTAAAACTGAAGTAATTACTATTCCTCCTAGTTTTAATCCCAGGGCTAAATTATTATCGTAAAAAAAAAATTTATCAGCTATAAGCAAATAAAAAATATTTGTCAGCAGAATCACCAAACCAACAAACTTACTGTAATAGAATAAATTCTTCACTTGGTTAACGCGATAATCTCTCTCTGCACTTTTCTCTGAAATTGTAGGATATAAAGAAACTCCTTCCCACTTATTAATAAATTCAAATTGGGAAATCTGAAATCTTCCATTTTTTTGATTTTCAAGATGAACATTCTCGTCAACGATTTTGTTTACAATCACAAATTCCCCTCCATTTTCCGGAAGATGAGCAATGAAAGGAAAAGATAAGCCTTTGGAGTTAAATTCTTCTTTCTTTACGAGAAACGCTGTACTCTTAACTTTAAATTCTTGGAGGGTATCACTTATCGACAGTAAACTTGAAAAATCGGGGTGACTTTCGATGATCTTTTTAACCGTAAATGAATTTGCTTGTATATTTAAAATTTGTAAGATTCTGAATGTTACCCATGTGGAGTTATTTGAATAAAACCTTGATGATATCATTTGAGCGTTTAATTATATTTTTATTATGCTAAAGTGGAAACGAATCCACACAGATAATAGCATTTTATATAGAAAGTAGGATTTATGTTATGATAAGGTTATTATTGGGGATTAAGCTTAAAAATATAGATGTTGACGTTCTAACTATTTTTCACCAAATAATTATTGAGATATTTTGTTATAGTAATTGAGATATGCAAGTATTGAGTATCAACTATGCGGTAACGAACCTGAGGAAAAAGCAACGTTAAGCTTCCTGGATCAATCCCAGATCGGAAATTTTTTTACAAATGTCGGGTATCTCTGTGATTACCTTGATGTGTGAAAAAACGCAAATTAGACTTAACTAAAGGTTCGTTCGTGGTAGTTTCATGACAACCGCTAAGTAACCACTGAAAACAGCCATCGGATATTTTTTTATACCAGAATATGCGTTAAGGATTTTTCAATAATCTTTTAGGACTGTTGAGCAATTTTAGAGGACGTAATGTCAGTTCGCGGGGTTTCAATCGTGGGAAGCTCAAGTGTTGTATAAAATGTGCCATCAATTTCTGAATGTGAATAATTATATGTATCACCATATACATGGACAAGCCTAAATTTTAGATTCTTCAACCCGGTGTTGGTACTCAGGGCATCAGATTTTTTTATAATCTTATTTATAGTTTTTATTATTATGGTGTTTTTTACTAAGGATATTGAAATGCTAGCAGGATTTCTATGGTCATCCAAAACACCATGTTTGAAAACGTTCTCGCTCAACGTTAAAAGTGCTAGTGGAATAACTCGTTGATTTAACAAATTTTCTTGGTGATCAAAATGAATGCTTAAAGAATAATTTTCCTTAATTTGGAATAAATTAATAAGATTTTCAACTTGATGGATTTCATCGATAAGTGGGGAAGTTTGTTCTGTTTGATTTAGTCCAATTGAGTACCGCATCATTATCGCCAATAAAAGGATCAGCTCACCCGCTTCCGAGTCAGTTGTCTTTATTCTTCTGTGAACAAAATTTAGCGTGTTGAATAAAAGATGCGGATTTATCTGAGCCCTTATAAATGCATTTTCAGCAATAGCTAGTTCAGCTTTAGTAGATTCCTGTCCAATAATGGCTTCTAAACGCGCTTTTTCCAATTTTTGAGTTAGCTGCTTCTCTTTTAAAAATCGATTCAGAAACCAAAAACCTGTTGAAAATAAAATAAAATAGAGCGACCGATAAATCGCCCCTAAAACAAAACGGTGGTCAATACCCAATGCGCTACTAGGTGTGGGCTGGTTGAAATCTGTAAGCCATTGGTTGAATTGAGCTAATAGTGGAATATATGCAACAATTTCGATTGCAGCAATCAGTAAGATTAATAAATAATCTTTATTTTTTAAAAATTTAACCTTACTAAGAACCCAAGAATGAACATAAAACAGGGCTATATTTAGGCTAAAGTGGGATGCATAGTTCTCAAATTTTCCAAACTTCTGGTAGAAAACCCCAATTAAAACCGACTCATAAATGATGTAAATCGCCCACAATAATATATGTAACCTGTATCCCTTCCAAAAAACTAAAAGTATCTTCATAATCTAAAAAATACCCCCTTTCATATCATTTCTAAGCCTATCCATCCAAATTTTTTCTTTCTGATTTTGACGCTTTTTAAGTTTCGGAAAATAAACGTTATGAAACTTATAAAAATTCAGAAAAGGGTTATGTTTACATTCAAATCTAAGCGTTCGGCAGGCAAATTCACAACTGAAAGTACCGCAGCCTGCGACCCAACGATGGGCACCTTAACAAGTACTTTAACTGGCTTATTACAAAACCACTGATGTCTAAACCCATTTCTATTTTTTCGAAATGGGTTTAAACATTTTTTTTGACACAAACTCACTTAAAATGTCTCGGTAACTATCTCCAATCGTAAATTTCGCCCCTGAACTCATCGTTAGCGTATTTCCATCAATAATTGAAATGTGCTTTTTAGAGATAATAAAACTACGGTGAAGTTGAACAAATTCTGGTCTGTCTCGAAAGACTTCCTTAGCCTCTTTAAGACTAATATGTGTCACAAGTCTATTTTTCAGGGTATGTATTCTTACATAATTCAAAAGACTTTCAATCGCCACGATATCATCAAAGTCTACTTTAATCAGTTTTAAATTTGCCTCTTTGTTTTTAATGTATAGAAAATCATCCAGAGATTTTGCCTTAACTGCCGTGTGTAATGCCGATTCTGAAAAAAGTTTTTCCGTTGTTTTCAAGACTTCCGCAAAGCTAAAAGGTTTTAGTAAAAAATCGTCAGCACTCACTTTAAAAGCATCAAGAGCATATTTGGAATGAGAAGTTGTGAAAACAAGCTTTTTTGTTTTAGAGCGAATCAACTTAGATAATTCAACGCCATTTAATAGTGGCATATCCACGTCAATAAATACTAAATCTAGCTCATTCGATTTAAAATAATTTAGAGCCTCTAAAGGATTTGTAAATGATTTTACTATTTTAAACATTGGAAGATTTTCAATTAAAATAGTAATATCATCTATTGAAGACTGTTCATCGTCTATAACAACGCACGTTATCATTTCGGCTAGAAAATTTGATTAATTTAAAATTCAAATTTAGATTATTTAAAGGAAAATAATCTAAGCTTAATAAAAAAAAAGAGATACCATCCCAGAAAAACAACTTTTTATATAACATAGTACTGTTTTAATGCCATTTCTTGACCATATCTATTTCCTTTGTTACATCTAGGACAAATTCGCCTTAAAGACAATAATTGTATTAAGCCTTAATTTGCATCAGGCAGTTTCATACCATTGAAGTGTAACGGCCCAGCCTCGTGTCCAACGGACACGAGGCTTCCTGCCTGACGAACGCCTTGAAGCTAAAAATTTCAATTGAACCAATAATCCATTTTTACTGGTCACAGTGTAAATCCTCTAAGGTAAGGCAAAGCCTGTATAGGGATTAGATCTGCATGGACATCTACCAAAACAGGCATGCACAGACCCGAAAAAACCATTGGTGGAAGGTTTCTTCCCTGTCCTCATTGTGCAACAAGACAGAAAGGTACGTCTTAGTTGTCTTTGGGGAGATGCTGAGCTTCCATCCGCCTGCTGGATGGAGACTGTCAAGCATCCTGAAAAAATTCATTTTCACAATCTAAGGTTTAAATTTCAAAATCCCTGTCCCTATTGATAGCGCCTTATAGGAGAACAGCGTAGATAGCGAAGTAAAGATTCCTGCAGCAATTAAGAAAATCCAGGCATTTCGATCAATTGATTTCCATGAATTAAAATTACCCTGATAAACCACGACTCCCCAGGTTATTAAAAGTATCAAAACCGCCTGAATGGCAAAGGCCAAACTGGGGTCGACGCTTTTTAAACCTGCCTTAGTTAGCACAATGACCAGTGCTGCCGAAATTGCGGCCAGTACCGCCCATATAATCCACATAGTATTTCTTTTTGACTAGAAACAACAGAATGGCAAAATGGATTGTAACATTAGCAACAGAACCGCATTATTATTGGTGTTCTAGATTTAAAAGTTAAGAAAACGCGCTATTCAAGACAGTGCATTCCAAGGTATTCCCGTCCCCAGCAGTTAACCGACAGTTCAATTAGATCATTTGCTATCTATTCGTTATTCATTATATTTGGGCAACTACACATTAACGCTCATGATTTCGCTTTACTCAAGACTTCCCCACAGGATAACCCTCAACCTATTTGTTATCCTCATAATACTCTTCACCGGATGCAAGAAAAAAGATCAAGCTGTAAATAAGGGCTCGCTCAGCGGCGTTGTGACCAATGAATACGGAAACATTATAAAGAATGCATCGGTCACGATAAACACCAGCCCCCAGGTCAAAGTGATTACCGATGACCAGGGAAGTTTTTTCATTGATTACATTCCGGTTGGTAGCTATACCCTGCTCGTTTCGGCAGACCACTACCTTTCCTCAAACGGAACAGTTGCAGTTGCTAAAGACATGAGCACAAAATATGATTTCAAATTAAAGCAAGGCGAATCAAATTTAGAAATAAGTACCGACAGGAGTGAAGTTAACAACCTAGCCTCAAATTTAGACATCACAATCAATGGCAATGGTGCCTGGATGGCCGCCAGCAATTCCGAATGGGTAACTTTTATCAACCCGACAGGAGGCGGATCCGGAAAACTTACCTTACTTATCGCTGAAAACAAAGGTTTAGCAACTCGCACAGCAGAAATATTAGTCAGCTCCGGCACAATTACCCGCAAGCTAACCATCATCCAGGACTTTGGGATACAACTGGTTTCCTCCACAGCCACAATGCCTCTGTCGGACTCAGTCACCGTAATGTTTAATAAACCCATTTCCCTGATAAGCCTGCGCTCAAAATACGAACTATGTCAAACCGAAATGAAATGGCGGTATATCGAAGGAAACAAAGGGATCAAATTTAGCTATGCCTGCGGACGCCTGGGCGGATCCTACCCATTTAGTATTTCAGTAACAGACAGTAAAGGACAAACCGTTGGAAGCGATTTCACCATCAATTATTTTAGCGGTAAAATGGAATTCCCAGAGCAAAGCAACAGCTACTTACAAAGTTATTTCATAACCGATGACAACAAGACACTATGGGTATCCACATTTGACGGCAATAAGATCTATGAATTCAATTTAGAAGACTTTTCCATCCGCAATCAATACACCATGGATTTCCCCGTACGGCAGATCGTATTCAACCCGTATAACAAACTCATATACATTGCCAACCTCACCCCAAATCTGTATGTCATGAATCCATCAAACGGTAAAATCATAAAAACGATCCCAATGGATACCCTACCTGAAGATATGCAAGTCCGGCCGGAGAACCTAGTTAGGGACCTGGTATTTACCAAAAGTGGTATTGGAGTGATGATTACCCAATCCTACTATAGCAGCGGTTGGGCGTGGCGAATAATCGACAGCTCAAAAGGGGATAAAATGTACTCTCATCCATTAAGGAAACAAAACGATCAATATGGAAAAGTATTTCCAAATGCGGACCAAACGAAAGTCTACATGAAGGAATATACCAGTAACGCTACAATCCTGATCGATGGGAAAGACCTCTCTACCAAAACCATTGGGATGCCCGTTCATGGTGCGTTGAGCATGCTGGTGAGTAATAAAAACGACGCTAACATATGGTATATGCAGACCTATGAACAATATGTACATAATCCCACGACAGGTTACTTAAG
Organism: Pedobacter sp. AC464; assembly: GCF_979253075.1. NCBI lineage: Bacteria > Pseudomonadati > Bacteroidota > Sphingobacteriia > Sphingobacteriales > Sphingobacteriaceae > Pedobacter > Pedobacter sp. AC464. Next base: position 526,532 of record NZ_CEEDBV010000001.1, on the reverse strand, counting down.
CAAAATATCCTATTTACCTCACGGAGGTCTGGGTGATTTTGTTTACCGCAAAGGTGCAGATGAAACGATGTATATTTTCGACGCCGATTACAACCTGCAAATCCTGGATTACAAAACGGGAAACACCAAGCTAAAGTTTAAAGCCATGCAAGGTGTATCCTCTTTTCCCATAACAAGTACAGACGGCAAATATTTGGTTGTGTTTAATAACAGGTGGATTTACAAATTCGATGCAAAGATGTTTTGGGCAGAAGACTGGCAAGGGGCGAGTAAAATTTCAGTTGCGAAGCCCCGTTCCAGTTTCACCCGCTAAAATTATTTAGATTATTGACTTCGAGAAAACATCTCAACCATTCATAGCCATAACAAGCCTCAGAATTGACTGAGGCTTCAAAAATTTCATCAGGGAATTTTTGCGAGCGCAGCCAAACCCAAAGTTAACCCATAATATCGAAACCTTTACCTACAGATCCATCAACTTCACGGTAATGCTCCATCTTGGCTCCATTAATGACTTATAAATCTGCTTTTTTACACCAAGCTCATCATAACATAATCTAATAGGAAGCAACATCATCTGTAAATTGCGCGTATTGCTGCAGAGTGTCCCATAAAAACATCTATAGAGAAATCCCGTTTTCCCACATTGCCATCACCTCCTGCTCAGTGGCTGGTAGCAACTTATCCAGATTCTGCACCGCCTCCGCCTGCACTTCTTCGATGAAGGGTCTTAAACCCATATTGTAATGATCAAAAGCAGATTGAAAATCATCCGGAAACAGCACAAATGCATCAGCAAGCGCCGTTGCACCAATAATCGCCAGCGAGCCGCCCATCCCCGCTGCCGGAGATGCGCAGTAACCTGCATCGCCTACCAGTGCCACCCTACCCCTTGTCCAGGAGGGCATTTTAATCTGAGCAAACTTATCAAAGTAGAACGAAGAGCCGTTTAGCAGCTCATTCTGAAGCTCAGCGGCACGCCAGCCCATGCCCTGCATTTGCAGCGATACAATTTCCTTCAACCGCGACTGCTCCCGAAAATCGTAGCTGATCTCATGGGCTGTCCTAAAGGTAAAGAGGACATCGGTCTTATTACTGTGGGCATAGAGTGCAGCGCCCCGGTTGGGCTCGGCATACATTTGATAAGTACCATTTTCGACCAGCAGCTTGTCCACAACCGCTATCGAAAAATACTGCCCAAGAAAATGGGCATACTCAGATTCCGGACCAAACCATATTTTCCTGACCACGGAGTGTATCCCATCACAGCCAAAAACATATTCATAGTCATCGCTGGAGCCGTCTTTAAACGATACCTCCAGCTTATTTTCCGTTTCACAGAGCGCAGCGATGCTGTTATTGAACCTGAATTCCACAACATTTTTTATCTGCTCATACATCATAAAGAGCAACTCATCTCTTTCGATCTCAAACTCATCATCAGGTAATTCTTCCCCAGGCTGCCTGAACACCATGCTATGGCCCGTCTTATCATCAGCATTTTTAAACTCCCATTTTTCTGGTCCAATCCTCAGTTTTTTTATTGCTTCAAAGAGGCCCATCCTTCTGACTATATCTACAGTCTGACCTTTGATATCCACCGGTGTGCCTCCTTTTTTGAGTTCAGCACCCAGCTCGACTAGAGTCACCTTGTATCCCAATTCATTCATCCAATATGCCGTGGTGAGGCCGGCAAAGCTTGCACCTGAGATCAATATTCTTTTATTTGATTCCATTTTTCTTTCCATTAATAAGGCCGCAAAGTGCATTTCTTAAGATTTAAAAAAAATGAGTAATCAGGGTAATTATTGGACTAATCGAGGTTTTTCTTACGAAAGGCTTTCGCCGAAGTCCCCGTTACTTTGGAGAACAATCTTGAAAAATAAGGGTAATCAGCGTACCCCAGCTCAAAGGCAATTTCCTTTACCGACTTGTCGGTATGATAAAGCAGCCTTTTGGCCGCTAGTATGATTTTCTCCTGAATATGGTAAGAAACCGGATAACCCGTACTGCCCTTGACGCACTCATTCAGATAGGGGGTAGAAATATTTAGCATCGCAGCATACTCATTTGGCCGTTTTAGCGTGAGGTAGTTTTCATCAAGCAATTTCCTAAAATCCTTGGCCACCAGCTCAAATCGAGACAAACTTTCTGCTGATCCTTTTACGGTTAAAAGTTGCGAAAGCAGATACCCAACCAGCGTATTACTGCTGTCCCGCAAGAGCGGATAATACAGCTTACTATTTTTTTGCCGATAAAAATTCAGGCAAAGGGTAAAGCTGGTCGCAATTACCAGATTGACTTCTGCTTTCAGTGAGAATGGCGCGACAGGGTTAAGCTCCTCAAGCAAGATAAGATACGCTGAATTGAGCCATTCGCTGGTAAGAGATAGTGAGCTTACCACGATATCATCGATATCCAACATTCGATGCACCTGGTCCGGATGCAGATACACTACCGCAGGCGCGGCAATATGATAGATTTTAAAATCGATTTCCATCACAACCTTGCCTCTTTCTAATATATGAAAAGTGTAACCTTCATCCCGGTGAGCCTGTGAGGCTTCTTCGGCCTGAAGCGCCGTCGCAAAGTAAGTCTTATCAATACTGTTGGTGTCGACGGAAATACCAGAATTCGAGGTATTGAACATTGTATTAATGGGTATTCTGGCTCTATTCTTTCGCATAAGTCATGATCACAAATCTAGTTATAAAGATACATCAGAAAAATTGCTTGTATTTGTAGAGGAAGCAAAAAGGGTCACTTTGGATCTCAGATCAGCAATCAATAAAAAGTGTCTACCGAACAAATAAATTTACTCAATCCCTTCCGTCCATTCATCGTATCGAACGGTGAAAGAATTACAACAAGTTTATTTCTGCTTACACAAGTGAGCCAGCTGCAGGTGATCAACCCACCGTTTGAATTTAGAAATTTGATATTCTAACGAAGTTCATCCAAAACAGGTTCCAAAATAGAGTTTATGGATTTATGCATTACACCGTTCTTCTGTTCAAAAATCACGATGTCGTTCTTCCCTGGCTTCAACCAGCAACCTGGAACATATAAGGTTTGTTGTGGGCCAACGCTCCAATATCGACCAATATTTACGCCATTGACGAAAACTGTTCCCTTACCCCAATCACGCATATCTAAAAAGGTATCTCCAGTTTTTGTCAGCGTGAAGCTTCCCTGATAAAGTGCCGGCCTACCAGCAACTGCTGAATTTTTTTCGACCTTAAGATCAGGTACTACATCCATCGGCAGCCTATACATATCCCAGTTTCCGGTAATTGTCTCACCATTTATGACAACGGGAGAAATAATTCCTTTTGTGCTGTTGACGATTTTCGCTCCATAATTTATTCTACCCATATTTTCGACAATAATATCAAGCGTTGCATTAAAAGGGATATCAATGTCACAGTTATACTTTTGATAGTAACTGTTTAGTTCGGCAACCTTGGTGCCGTTTACATAAACAATGGCATAATCCCGCAATCCAGTTAATTCCAGCTTTCCACTTATTGGTTGCTTAAATTTCTTACTGTACCAGACATAACCATTACCTTGATTCAATTCCTCGAACGTTAAAGGCTTTTCGTCATTAACGGGCCTGATCTTTTTCTTAATATCTTCTAAATCTACTGCTTTTGTTAAAGCAATATTTGAAATGGCAATAACAGGTATTTTCGATGGCATTGTGGGTGTTCCAGCCGTTTTAAGCAAATTACGCAAAGCGATATATTTTTCGGTTGCCCAGCCTGCTTCGCTAATTGGCGCATCATAATCATAGCTTGTTAAATCCGGCTGAATATCGTGCTTGTTATCATAATTCGCTCCGGATGTAAAACCAAAGTTTGTACCACCATGAACCATGTAATAATTGAAAGACACCTTTCCATCTAAATATCTTTGAGTTTGCTTTATCACGCTCTCTGTAGAAACTTTTTGAAAAGGTTCAGCCCAGTGATCTAACCAGCCAGGGTAAAATTCGGCCACCATATATGGCCCCTTACCTCCATTATACTTGTTTACTACTTCTTTCAATTTAGCGACATCGTCTTCGCCATTAGCCGTTGGCAGCGCACCAGCGAGCGCACCACCCTCAAAAAGCCAGCTACCGTCTGAGGTGAAAAATGGGACATTAAAGCCAACATCTTTTAACTGCTGAAATACTGCGGCACTGTACTTTTTATGTTGTTCTAGCGGGATGTCCTTTCTTTGGGAAACGTATGAGCCAAATTCATTTTCGCCCTGAACCATGATAATTGGACCTCCATTAGTAACCAGAAGGTTTTTGACTTGACCATACAGGGCGGTGAAATAGGCTTTAGTAGCAGAAAGGTATTGCTGGTTATCTCCCCTGATAAGCATTCCGGGAACTTTTTGTAGAAACCAAGGGTAGCCGCCAAATTCCCACTCTGCACATACATAAGGCCCTGGACGAAGGATTACAAACAGCCCTTCTTCTTGTGCAGTTTTAATGTACTCAGCAATATTTTTATTATCTGATTTGAAATCCCAAACTCCCGGGGCAGTTTCATGGTAATTCCAGAAGACGTAGGTTGCCACTGCGTTTAAACCCATTGCCTTCATCATTTTTAAACGATTACGCCAATAGGGTTTTGGAATTCGGGCATAATGCATTTCGCCGCTATGAATTTGAATGGGCTTTCCGTCCAACATAAAATTACCATCCCGTATCTCGAAATCATGTGACTGCTGTTTTTTCACCGCTTGTGCTTTAACATTTATGCAGAAACCCAGAAATACAATAAATAAAGCGACGCCAGTGTCTGAAATTTGTTTTCTTTTCATCTATCAAATATTGATTATTAAAATTTATTTGTCATACTTCCCAGATGACAGAAGAGCTTTGTTAATATTTTAAATTCATTATCACCAACGTTACCGGAAAGTACAACATTGTTAAATATGGCAATTATCCAAGGTCATTTCGGGCAATTGTTTAGACCGTTGTGCAAAGGGAGATTCTAAGTCCAATCGCAGACGTAATTTATCCTAATTAAATGTTTTATCGAATGAAACTATAAAGTTGTTGTCCGGACCTTACAATCTGAACTGCTCAAAGGACCTACAACTCAACGCAAGTAAACATCCATTTCTCAGGATTATTCCAATTTTTACCAGCAAATTTTCCTATTGGTGCTTTTATAAGTATTGAGTTCCAGCCTTTGCGCAATTTTACTGGTGTTGCGTTTCTGTATTCATAACCCTCATCTGCTAGCGGCATTTCAAGGTTTCCCTCTTGTCCTGCATGTCTCCAGATTGGTGGTGGAATTAATTCACCGTTAATCCATAATTGAGACTGATGATTATCCCAGTGGCCAAGTGGCGGTGTATCTGTGGCTTGCGACCTTGAAAAATTATTAAACCCGATCCAAAAATTTGCCACTCGGTCGCTGTCCGACCAAATTTTACGACTTGCATACCACGTTGTATTTTCTTTTGGAGCTTTCAATGTGCCCAAAATTTTTGGTGCCCACCAGTGACGTAAAACAATTGTTCCTCCATAAGCTGATTGACGTGGGATATTAGACTTAAACCCCCTGCGTTCAGGAGCGAATTCCTTGTTAAGCTGCCCCTCGTTGTTATAGGGGCCATAAAGCTGCCATTGAATTGCTGACTGTTTTACGTAAGGAAATGGCAAAGAACTGAAAAAACTTTTCTTGTGGTCCATTAGCCGACCTTCAAACTCACTAAACTGTTTAAAGGCTTGTTCGCCGTTTAAATTAGCATTTGCGACCCATTGCTTGTATCCACCCCCAAGCCAGCAGCGCTCCGCAAAAGCGAGCATTGCGGGAAAAACACCATTCATTGTAATTAGGTCTTCCTGTTGAGCAACAGCTCTGTCTGGCCAGAGGCAAAGGGTTGCACCAAGTGCTTGTTGATTGCCTTTGTCTACTCCGGCGAGCTGCCTGTCAAAGATAGTTACAACACTTTCCAAAGGGTCCATGTGATTTAGGTACAAATGACGGGAGTCTATGAACTGAATTTTATTTTGATTAGATGTCACTGCTGCATCATCCATCCAAAGCTGACGAATTGTTGAGGGCGAAAAATTTCCCCCTGGTTCCCATCCTATAATCTTTTTATTCCGCGAGCTGAGGAAGTTCGAAACGGCGGGAAGAAAGTTGTTATTGGTAATTTTGACTTCGTCTGCGCCGATGTGGATATATGGCAAATCGTAGGTATCGCAGATCTCCTTCAGCATAGTTTTTGTTACAGCTAAACCCGAATCACTTTGCATCTTTATATTCAAGGCTCTTGAAAAGGCGGCACTATGGCCGGGCATATCGATTTCTGGTACCAAAAGTATATGCCTCGCTTTGCAGTAATTGATAAGGTCTTTGATTTCGCTTTGAGTGTAGTACATCCCTTTATTTCGTTCCATGAACTGTGGACGGGTTAACTCAGGATATCGCTTAATTTCGAGACGCCATGCTACATCTTCTGTTAAATGCAGGTGAAAAACATTTAACTTATAGAAAGCCATCTTATCAATCTGCGTTTTTAAAAGAGCAATTGACTGATAATTTCTACCGACATCAACCATATAGCCGCGCCATTTGAAAGCGGGTGAATCCTCAATATCTACTGCCTGAACAACTTCACCGTCTCGTGCCAGCTGGGTTAAAGTTTGGATGCCATAGTATAGGCCTGCTTTGCCTGCCGCGGTTATCGAAATCCGCTCAGTCGAAGCCTGCAATCTGTATGCTTCAGGGTCGGCACTATATCCCTCGTCAATTAACAGTTGTATGTAAGCTTGCGCGGATGCTTCTAACTTTCTAGTCAGATGGACAATCAGTCCTGCTTTGCCCAACTGTTCTTTCAGCGCTTCTGCCTCCGCCAAGAGTGAATCAGCCGGATATTGAATATATTTTAATTTATATAGCGGAAATTGACCGTTCTTTCTTGTTAATTGTCTTGGAAATGGAATTAAGGCGGCCTCCGGCTCCAAATCAAACAGATATGGATAAATCAAATGTTTCCACATGGCATAACCCTCACCCATTAAATGCAAACCATCGTTGGTAAACTCAGCTTTCAGCTTACCTTTCGCGTCTGTAAAATAGGGATAGAGGCTTAAAAATGTACATCCGGATTCCGCAGCAACTTGACGCAATTTGAGATTTAGTTTAATTACAGAATCTCCTTTATCTGTATGACCAGTAAATGTTTTAAAACTATTATTCACGGGAAGTAGACTTTGGATAAAAATTTTTGTTCCGGAGGTGTTCTCTTTAAGGTATTTAACAATTAGCGAGATGTTGAAGTAAATGCTATCGACGGATGTTCCTTTCGCCAGATCGTTAATTCCAATCATCAAAAAAATTTTCTGTGGATGCCGCTTTGCAATTTCGGGCATGCGGTTTAATATGCCTGCACTGGTTTCTCCACTTATGCCAAAATTCAAAACATTTATATTTCTGAACAAAGCCGACCATTCACCACCATCGGTGAGGCTGTCTCCAACAAAAAGTATCGGGTTTTTTACCACTGGGAGCAGCTGAAACTGAGAGCTCTTTTGCCAGTAATAAGTTGGAAAATCATTCTTATTGTAAGATGGCAAAATGACTTGAGTAAATCCTTTGGCCGATAAAAGCACAAAGAAAACAACGACTATATACTTTAACATTTAATTCTACCGTTTTTAATACCCCAAACCTTTTAATAATTGCGAACAGTACCATTCCTGCCGGGGCAGATGAAACGGTCCTTTAAAAAGATTTCCTTTAGCGGTTTGTGCCAATGAGCCGTCGCGGTGCAAATATCCGAACCATTCTCCATTTTTTTTATCATGGAATTTTTCATAAGAATAATCATGAACAAGCTTATGCCAGCGGGCATACTTTTCATTGCCAGTGAGGGTGTAAGCCAGTAGGGTAGCAATAATGGTTTCATTGTGCGGCCACCAAAATTTCATATCCTGCCAATATTCTTGCACGGGCTTACCATATATATCTCTAAAATAATAAATCCCACCATACTCTTCATCCCAGCCTCTTTCCCACATATAATCAAGCATATTGCAGCCCAGCTGAATTAGTTCAGGGTCGTTGTTGCGGTATTTTGCCTCATGGAGAATGAACCACGCGCCCTCTATTGCATGTCCGGGATTCAAGGTACGTCCATCAATGTGGTCAATGATTGAGCCATCGAGAGCTACTTGTTCCATCACGCACTGTATGTCATCCTTGACAAAGTACCGTTTAATTTCTTCAATCCAGATAGCGATCCATTCATCACACCTCGGGTCTCCAATAGTTTCGCGTAATTGTTGGGCTGTATTCATCATAATCATGGGAACGCCAATTCCCCGTGATGGTCGCGTATTAGTAAACTTTGGAGGAAGCAATCCTGGAGTAATCGAATAGTCTATACATTTTCCAAAAAGAAACCTTGCTTTCTCAGCGGCGAGCTTATCGCCACTTGCTTTTGCATAGGCCGCGTTGGCGATTACGGCAAAAGTTTCTGAAAAATAATAGCGCCTTTTGCGTATGGGCTGGCCATTACGGGTCACGTGAAAAAACATTTGTCCATCAGTATCAAAACAATGGTTATTTAAAAAATCGATACCCGATTTCGCTCCCTCTAGCCATTCGTGTTTGAGCTCAACGGTATTGCAAAGTGTAGAAAGCATCCACGCGCCACGGCCTTGGATCCAAACTGCTTTGTCATCATCAATCAAGCTTCCATCCTGATCTCGCATAAAAAGATAACCACCATATTCTTCATCGATCGATCTGGGAAACCAAAATGGTATCGTATTATTTAGTAGCTGGTTTTTATAAAATATAGAGAGCCCCTTCAGTTCTCCGTTCGTGTAGCTCATAATAATTTATTTTATAGTAATGGAAAATGTTGAAGCTGGAAGACCAGCATCATTCACTAAATTTGCTCTTGTAAATGGTTGCCAGGCGTATAAAACCTTCGCTATTTGTAGACCAGCAGGAACCACCAAATGAACCTCATTTTTTAAAATACTGGCTTTTACGCTCAGGTGATTACCTTTGTCATCCTCAATCTCGAACCCTCGTAAGACCAAACCACCACTAGCTTTTAATGCTCTAGCATTATTAAAAATGATGATGATGGTGTTTTCCTTTTTGATGGCCTTTAGCGCCACCGGGCCACTGGCTATAATATTATGGTGATATGTATTTTTAGAGGCCAGTAAAGCTAATCGCTCGCCAACTTCTTTTTTATGTATAGGATGAACATTTAGCGAATCGCCTAAATCAAAACTCACCGCCATTGCTGCATTGGGAATGACGGACTGCATTTTTCGCTGCGCATCTCTAAAATAAGGCCAAGAGGGCCGATCGATGGCTGAAAGCTGAACATAATAAAAAGGAAGATCAGCATTCCATTTTTCACGCCAACTTTTAACTAAAATCGGGAACTCATGATTAAAAAGTTCTACATTATGTGCATTGCTCTCACCCTGATACCAGATTACCCCTTTAATGGGGAAATCCGTTAAATTTGCAATCCCAGCTTCGAAATTATAAGCAGGTTCGTAAGGATGCCTTTGTTTTGAGTTGGTCGCATTTTTAAGATTAGCGTCTGCCCTGCCCCTGGCCCATTCCTGAATAAAATCCGATTTTCGCCAGTTACCCAATAAATCAACGAGTAAATCATCGTGTTCTATTGTTTTTCTATCTATCCAGGATTCAAGGGTAGACCCACCGACAGCCATTTGAATTAAGCCAATGGGAATATTTTCTTCCATAGCTAGTTTTTCTCCAAAATAATAAGCGACGGCAGAAAAATCGGCCAGGGAAGATTGATCCAATCTAGCCCAAGTCCCGGAAAAATATTTCAGTGCATTTATACTATCCAATATTGTTTTATCCCAGGATACATTATCGGTTTCCACCAGTGGATTGAATTTCAAAAGCCTTATAGGAAGTTTTTTATTTAAACTATTTAGGGTCGCTTTACCAGTGAGGGAGGATCTTAGAGGGAAAGCCATATTTGACTGACCAGAACAGAGCCAAACATCTCCAATTAGCACGTCATGCAAGAGTATTGTCTTTTGATCAGAAACAACCTTAATTTGATAAGGTCCGCCAAAATTCATTGAGTGAAACTTAACGCACCATTTACCATTTAAATTTGTTGTCGTACGCAGAGTGGTATTATTAAACTCAACCTCGATACGGTCGCCTGCATTCCCAGTGCCATAAATGGGTATTGGCATACCGCGCTGAAGAACCATGTGACTGGCAAATAATTTATTAATGCTAAAGCCTCCAAAATTGCCAGTGAGATGTTCAAACACGGTTTTTGCAATAATGCCAGCGCCGGTAACATCCGGGTGAAGGTTATCTGCAAAAAGTTCTGGACGATTGCCCAATGCAGAATGAAGGTCTATGCAATCCAACCGGTTTGCTTTTGCAATCTGTAAAATTTTTTCCTGAACCTGCCAGTACCAATCCCGGGTGCCTGATTTAAACCTCGAATGCCCGCTAAAAATAGGCGAGAGCCTGCAAATGTAAATTTTAAGCTGAGGATTTCCTCGCTTCAAACTGTCAATGAGCCATTGGTAATCAGCTTTAAAGTCATCTTTATAGTTGGGCCAGTTCCTAGGGTCGGTATCATTTAACCCGAGTGCAATAATGGCAACATCCGCATGAAACTTTATTGCCTGGGCAAATTCTTCATTTTTATAGTAAGGGTTGTGGCCTTTCTTTAAAAGCGTTGCGCCGCTATGTCCAAAATTGCCAACCTTATAGTTATCGCCTAGCAGCTGTTGCAATTGGGCCGGATAGGATTCACTTTTTGGATTAGCCAGCAAATAGCCCGCCGTAACGGAATTTCCAATGCAGGCAACTTTTATTTTTTGTGAAAATGCGTTGTAGCTGCTTATGAAAATTAGACAAGCAATTATTTTGAAAAAATTTCTCATTTTGTTTACTTGACAATCTCGCTTACCGGAATACGAACGAAGTATAAATCTTTGGCTCCTTCATAAAAGAAACCGACTGTTTTATCATCCACCATCGTTAATGAAGAATAACCAAAAAACCTGCGCTCATCGATCAAAAGTTCATTTCTTTTCTTCCAGGATTCTCCTAAGTCTAAGCTTGATTTTATCGTTAAATTATATCGATCAGACTGCGTGTTATCGTTTCCAAAAAATACAACATCTTTCTGTGTGCCTTTGATGCTAACTTTTGATTTAATGAAACTCGCCATGCATACCGGATCTTGCAATTCCTTATAAGAGGTGTGGTGTTCAGTCCAGGTCTTGCCCATGTCGGTCGTGGTTGCCACACTTCTAAAGCGCCCTCGGTTATCCCTCATATTTAACATGAGCGTACCTGGCTGGGTTTCTATGAGCTGGGCTTCTGTTGTATTTGCTTTGGGACCATATTCTGTTTTCCAGCTATTACCGTGGTCAGCACTATATACCAGTGTAGAATGGGGCATGGCGTTTTCGTCCCAATATTGTGCTGCAAAAACAATCTTGCCATCGCTCATGGCAATACCACTACCTGGACCATTAAAAAAAAGATTCCATTTCGGGTTCTTAGTAGTAGAGGTTATGCTTTTTGGTGAAGACCAGGAAAGTCCATCATTATCGCTGTTAACCAACACTAATTGCCCGGTTATATCTTCTGACAAGCCTGGTTTCGAACCTGCTATAGAACGATTCCCCTTGCTCCAAAGAGCAATTACCCATATTTTTTTGGTTACGGGATCAAAAAGTACGGCTGGGTCACCCACCCCGTTGTTTTCATTTGGTTCGCCCATATCCATGATGACTTTCATGGGTTCCCAGGTTCTTCCTCCATTGGTACTTCTACTCAAGCCAACATCAATATTGCCTGGTAAATCTTTTGAACTTTGATAACGGACATCATAGACAGCAATAAGTGTACCTCTATCAGTCGTTACTATGCCTGGTATTCTGTATGTATTTACCCCATTATCACCACCCCTCAGCACTGCTACGCCTATCCTTTTTAAATAGCCGCTACCCTCTTCAGTAACCTGATATGTTTTAGCTGCGCTGTCTTCCAGGTGTTTTATATGAAACTCGACTTTGGAATCGATATCTGCATTTTCTTTTAGTTTGGCGCTAAACCATATGTAGTTTATGCCGGGGCTAAAAACCAAATTTATTGGCAGATTAAGATTTGTAGAGCCTGGACTGATTGAACTCAATTTGTTTTTTGTTGAAAAAAAGGGTTCATTAGCAGTAGAGAAAACGTCAATCCTTTCAATCTGGCGTAACCCGTCCGGATTTAACAAGGCAGTTATACTTTTAAAAGTGATAAACTTTTCACCGGCAGGAATATAAATCCTTAACGAAAGCAACTCATTTGCTTCCATTCCTTTTAGCACAGGGATTACTGAGGAGGATGCGGTAATTGTTACCCCCACTGATGAAAAACTCTTCAATGCAAAAAGTGTAATTGTAGCGAGCACGAATAAGTTTCTTTTTATCTGTTGCATGTTTGTCTTTGTTAATTTAAGCGTCTTCAAAGTCATTAAATTTAGGCCTCAGGAAATATAGCTGAATTATCAGGGCAAGAAATACAATGCCTGAAAGCATTGCAAAATCTCTTCCAAGGCTTCCCGAATCAGTTGATTTTCCGAGCAAATCAGTTATAAATGCTCCGGCAAAAACGCCGGTCATGTTCATTATTCCGTAAGCTGTAGCCCGGTATTTCGATGAAATAAATTGACAAAGGATCGGCATATTGTTTGCATCAAACATACCGAAGCCTACACCAAAGCATACTGCTGCTCCAACTACATGAAAAAGAGAATGTCCGAAACCGATTAAGAGCAGGGATGGTATGGTCAGACTTAAGCCAATTGCACTGGTGTAAATTCGTCCTTTTAAATTTTTTTGCACCCACCTGTCTGAAAGAATACCGCCAAAAATGACCCCGATAAATGAGGAGAAAGCGATGGTGATGGTCGATAAAGGGCCCGCCTGTTCCATAGGCAAATTTAGATTTTGCGCAAATAAAGTTGGCAGCCAGTTTTTCACACCCCACCCTGGCAGACTTGGAATCGCGAAATAAAACAAAATAATCCAAAAAGAAATATTGCTCAACAACAGCGTTAACCCCTTTAAAACCGGAACTTTTGGTGCAACAAATATTTTTTCCGATTTATCTTCATTTGGAAACGCTTTTTTTTCTTTTAAAAAGAACAGCAGAACAATGGCGTAAGCAATGCCGAGGAAGCCAAAGGAATGAAAGGTGCTTTGCCAAGAAAACTTAGAGGCTATTGTGGCTCCAAAACCACCGAGGGCTTGCCCCATGTAGAGCCCGGTCATATGAATGCCAATCGCGAGCGACCTTGTTTTGGAGCTATGGTAGTCGGCTATTAAAGAGAGCCCGGCTGGAATATACAAAGCTTCGCTAACACCCATTGAAGCCCTTAACCAGTAAATCTGATTAAAAGTGGTTGCGTAGCCCATCAAAAAAGTGACCAGTGACCAAACCATTAGGCTGCCAACAATTAACCATTTGCGGTTCAGTTTATCGGCTATGATTCCAGAAACCGGACTCATCAGTCCATAAACCCACAAAAAGATTGCCATCAAGTAGCCGAAATTCGTCGCCGATTTCAACTCAGAAATATCCATCTGCATAGCAGGTTTCATCGTAGAAAGCATTTGACGGTCCATGTAATTAAGCAAGGCAACAAACCAAAGCAGCCCTACAACAACCCACTTATATTTTTCTGAGTATTTCATTTTTCGAATTTGAGCTTACCCTGCAATATTTTTGGCGTTCTAACCCCTGCCTTAATCTCGCCGCCGGGAATGAAAACTTTATCGTTAAAAGAAGTTGCATTTACCGTTACAGTACCGTAGGGCATTTCGGTGCTTAATATCGACCACAAGTTGCTAAGTAAATCGAATTTTAAGACTTTGCGGCTAAATCCCGGATGTGAAGACTGAACCTGTATTTTCTTATGGTTTAGCATTTCTTTTTTATGCTCATCATCTTCATTTTCAATTTCCAGTATGAGCCTTTCTGCTTTATTAAAAGTTTCACCGATATCTCCGCTAAAGACCAATATGTCAAGGCCATGAATTATTCCAGATGCTGCCGACAACTTGAACGGCAGCGGAGGCATTTCTTTCCATTCGCTCTGTCTAATGTCATAAGAGAAGAAGGTATCATAGATTTCACTGACCTTTCCAAATGCTTTGGCTCGGCCTCCGATCAAATATATCTGGCCTGTAGGTTCACCGCCCAACATTACAGCGTGAGAGGCTGGCTGAGGTAAATCTGCCATCTGCTTCCAGCTTTTTTTACTTTCCCTTAGGTCTAGTGACAGAAAATCTTTTCTGGCGCCTGATGGCACTTCCCCCCCGCCCAGATAAACAATACTTCCAACCACAGCCAGCGACGCATTTGTAACACCAAAAGGAAGATCTGGCAAATATTCTATGCTTAGGATTTGTTCCTGTTTTTTCCATTTAAGCAAAAGCACCTTATTGCTTAAACCCAGTTCGTTCTCTCCACCGGCGAAAACGATTCCTTCCTTAGTGGTGCAGGTTGCCGCGTAGGCCAAATTAAAAGGCAGTTTATAGCTAACCGGAGACGGGGTCAAAGACTTTTCCGACTCAATTTTAGTGTAAACAAAAACATCATCATAATACCTTTTGGCTCCGCCGAGCCAGGGCATTCTATCCGGGAAATTCGTCCCTCCTCCCACAATAAACGCATCATTACAAATTCCCGACATGGTACCTGCCAGTCCAATTGATTTAACCTGATTTGATGCGGGTGGGATAAGTGCTGTCACCTCCCAATCTATAGCAGCGACCGAGCGGTTCTGAGCCAGTAGCACTGGCTGTAAAAATGCATTTAACAATATCGTAAGGTATATGTTCCTCATTTAAATATTTATATAGGCCCATTTATTGGGTTGTATCAGCACTTAGCCTAATGTTTTGAACGATACTTCGAAAATTCAAGCGCACCAACTTCTTCAGAAAAGCGCATAAACTGTTCTGAACTCATGTTTTTCACCGGAAGGCGAAAGTGCCCACAATCAATACCGACTAATTTCATGTAAGCTTTTCCTGTTGCTATGCCCCCATACTTTCCTAACAAACGAATAAAATCTATGGACTTCTGTTGATACATTGCCGCAGTTTTATAATCGTTTTTCTCAAATGCCTCAATCAGCTGGTGATAAAGCGGTGCAATGTAATTAAAAGTACTGCCAACCGATGCTTTTGTACCCAAAACCAGGGCAGACAGCATATTTTCATCCCTTCCCCAAAGCATGTCATAACGACCATTATCGAAATTCATGCAGGAAAGGAAATCCATAAAGTCTTCATGGGTGTATTTCACACCTGCGAAATTCTCTATGTCTTTAACTTCAGCGAGAAGGTCTATCATTGTTATGTTGCCACCTGTTAATACAGGTATATGATAATAATAAAATGGCATCTTAGGCACTTCAGCTGCAATTTCACTACAAATCTCGGCAAGCACACGTGCATTAGCGGGCTTGAAGTAAGATGGTGCGGTAAAAGATACTGCATATAAGCCAATTGCCTGCGCGTGACGAGCCAGGGCCTTGGAGTCTTCAATGCATGTGCCGCCAAGTAAAGTCATCACCTTGAATTGAGCATCGTGACCTGTTGCATTCGCCCATGCTTCTGCTACAAGCATTTTTTCTTCCTTAGTTAGAGATACGCCTTCCCCGGTAGAGCCACAAATGAATGCTCCAGAGACTTTGTTGCGCTTCAATATTTGATAATACGAAGGAATTAATTCCAGCATTAATTTGCCATTAGAATCAAATGGAGTAAAGGGAGCGGCGATTAATCCTTCAAGTTTGGTATGTTGCATATAAAATTAAATTGTAAGTACTTGCCTTCTAATCTTTAATGAAGCTTAGAAGGCAATAAGTGTTTTAAAATGTTGGATAGCCTGGATTTTGGGAAAGAGATCTATTATTGGTAAGGGTACCCCTGTCAATTGGCCACAACAACTTGTAGGCCGTTGTCGGTGTTAGTGTGGTAAACTCATAGACATAGCTATCCCCCATTCGCCTTAAATCATACCAGCGTTTGCCCTCACCTATAAATTCAAAGAATCGCTCCTTTAAGATAGCTTCATTAGGATTTGAATCAATAGCCTGATTGGGATATCCTAGCGTGGCAGTATTGAAATTAGTTCCATATGCCCTTGCTCTGATGAGGTTAATTTCAACTGCTGGATTTTCTCCAAGAATCACCTTAGCTTCTGCGAGTAATAACAAAAGGTCGGCGTAACGGTAAATAATAAAATCGTTGGTGAATGAACGGTTTCCCGCATTTTGCTCACCCTGATATTTCTTCAAAAACGCACCTGCTATCGAATAAACACCGGCAGCATTTCTCGAATACGCGGGTTGAATGGTTGTGTTTTTCCTTGAATCCAAATCACTGAACTTCCGATAGGTCACAATTTTTGTAGGTGCCCTCAAAAGTCCACCTGAATAGTTATCGACATTTATGTCGAACTTCCTGTTAGCTAGTGAATCGTAAAAATTCACAATGAGTCCAGGTTGCGGGATAAAATTAGAAATGAAGCCTAAAGTGGACTCATCAAGCTTGTTTTTGGCGGCGAAAATAATTTCGCTATTGTCTTTGTTTGTTGTGGCAAAAACATTTGAAAAAACAGCTTGAAGGGAAAGGGATACATTCGACTGGATTTCGGTAAAGGCAGTTTTAGCTATTGTCGCATCGCTCGTTCCTCCTGCCCGGTGGGCGGTCCACAGATAAACTTCACCTTTTAGCATCTGCGTTGCCGCCTTTGACCAAAACCCTTTTTTGTTAAGTGTATTGAAGGAATAATCACCACCAAAATTCGCATTTGATAAGTCAATATCTGCTTTGATCAGCGACATCACTTCTGCTTCTGTCGAGGCAGGTTTTGCAAGGTTGGCAATATCTACAGTTGTTGTCGGCTCTGTCTGGATAATCGCTTTTCCCCAGCTTCTATACATCTGGAAATAATAAAACGCCCGCATTCCGTAAGCTATGCCTAAATAATTTTTCTTTTTCACCTCAGACAAAATATTGGTTGTATTTAGTTTTTGGATAAAAAGATTGATTTGATTTACATTTGAATAAAAGCCACCAAATGCACCAACACCCGGATTGTCTGCATCGAGGGTTTGCAGCCACATCCGCTCAAGCCCTTGTGTTGCCTCTCCTGTGAAGCTGGAGGTTGAACCCGGATCGGTTCCATAAATATCAGATCTAAGTTCTCCCAGGTACAAGAAACTTGTGCTATGTCCTCTAAACCTTGAGTGAATGCCATAAATAAATGCATCAAACTGGTCTGCAGTCTTCCAGTAACTTGCATCGCTGAGGCTACTGATTGGGCTAAGTTCTAACTCATTCTTGCAACCGGTAAATATTAAACCAGCCAGGCTGGTCAATACTAGTATAGTTTTAAAAATCTTTTTCATGTTATTGTTTTTTATCAACTTTTGTCACCTTCAATTGGTAGTTGGATGCACAAAATTTGCTTGAAGCTCTAATTAATAATCTTTTTAAAATCCTACCTGAATGCCCATAGTATAGGTTCTCGGCGTTGGATAGGTACCGGTATAGATGCCGCTAATCACTCCGTCCACGGTTGGGGGTTCTGGAGAAGGGCCAGAAAATTTCGTTATATAGTACAAATTGCTACCACTGATGTAAACCCGCACATTGCTTAACAGCTTGGATTTTTCCATCAAACCTTTTGGTAAATCATAAGAAAGCGTTACTTCTCTGAGTGCCAGATAATCTCCTTTTTCATACAAACGGGAATTGTTACTATTGAGCACCACATTCCCATTATTTGCTCTCGTGTAATTTTGTTTAGAGCCTGCAACCTGATCGGCATAATATACCTTTGGTATGTCGGTATTTGTATTGGTTGGAGACCATGCGGTAGATTGAAGGGTTACATAATTGAAAGTTCCCTGGTAATTGCCGAGTGTTCTTGCCAACAAATCATTATAAATCGTGTGGCCCAAAGCAAAATCCCATCTGTTGTAAAGGCCGAAACCTTTGTATCTAGCATTAAAATTAAATCCGCCTGTCCATTTTGGGTTAATGTTGCCAAGATAAACCTGATCTCTGGTATCAATAATATTGTCTCCGTTTACGTCAAGCCAATTTACATCACCAGGAGTAATTCGACCGTTCGCTCCGGCCGGAAGGTTTGGTCCTGTTACCCCTGCGATAGCGTCGGTTCTGTTACCAGCGAGTGCAGCAACTTCAGCAGCATCTTTGAAAATTGACACCTGCTTATACCCATAAATTGCCCCTAGTGGCTGCCCTTCCTGAAGACCACCAACCCAAATCACTTTCCCTGCTGCCGGGTCGTAAACCTGAAGACCTCCCTGTCTATTATTCTCATTGCCATTGAAAGGCAACTGAACTATCTTATTTTTCACGAAAGAGGCATTTGCACCCACATTCAATGTCCAGTTTCCGTTACTAACCACCCTTGCATCTGCACCAATCTCAAAACCTTTATTTTGGAAAGTTCCTAAATTAGTTCTAAAGCTCCCAAAACCTGTGTAGTTAGGCAAATCCAGGTTGGTTAAAAGGTCGCTTGTTCTGCGGTTATAATAATCAAAAATAATCGTTAACCGGTCTTTAAAGAGTCCCATATCCAAGCCGACATCAGTTGTTTTACTCTTTTCCCATCGTAAATCACTATTGATAATTCCAGTGTTACTGAATCCGGCATTGCCATTATAATTGCCCTGTAGTCCATAAACGCCCTGGGTTTCATACCTGCCCAGCCCGGCAATGTTACCGTTCTGACCGTAGCTAATCCGTGGCTTTAAACTAGAGATGATGGTGCTAATCCTTGAATCTTTAAAAAACTCCTCACGATGAACCGCCCAACCCGCGGACAGGCCGGGAAAGATTCCGTTCCTATTGTTTTTAGCGAGACTTGACACCCCATCGAGACGAAATGTTGCTTTAAAAATATATTTCTGATCAAACTCATAGTCCAGTGTTCCAAAGGCAGAAAGTATTTTATATGCTGACCTGTTTGTAAAATTAGTACCGGCTGCAAAAGTAGTTGATGCATTCGCTGTTGGAATATCGTCAGTCGGTGCATTCATACCAAGAACCTGCGAACCAAAAGACTTGACACTGAAATATTCCACCCCGCCAAGCACATTAAAAGTATGTTTTCCTAATGTCTTGTTGTAATTAAGTATACCATTATACTGGGTCTGAAAATCCCTCGAGAAAGTATTTTGAGACGGACGGGTTGTGCTTGCGCCTGAGTTAGTGATGATTTGGGCGTAGGTCTGCAGGCTTTTTTGGAACGACTGGTCTAGTCGTTCATACAAATAAGCGTTTCCTGTTCCTCTAAAATAAAGACCAGGCAGAATATCCCATTTTACAGCAGCGTTTGCAGTTATCCGGTTTATTTCATTTGAACGTTCATACCTTCCAAGCCAGTACAAGGGATTTCCATCACTAGCTCCGTTTCCCGGATTTGGTGCGGTTTTGGCTTCATCCAACCATGGATTAAAGGTTGGCCAGATAGCCAGACTCCGATACAGTGTATTTACCTCACCGCCAATTGTTCCGATTTGAGATGAGGTAGACAAGCTCACTCCAGATGACACTTCAACATTAGGTTTCACTTTATAAGAGCCATTAATATCGCCCGTGTAGCGCTTGTACTTAGAGCCCACAATTACGCCGTCTTCGTTAAAGGCGCCAAAAGAGGCAAAGTATTTTCCTTTTTCATTTCCGCCGCTAGCTGTTACTGAATGCTCTTTGGTATACGTATTTTGAAAGACCAGGTCGTGAATTTCCCCACCATGATCTTTGTACATAATCTGACCGCCGTATGGATCGGTTAAGGTCTGCCATCCCGCCGGCAAAACAGTTGTTCCGGGAACAAAAGCTCTGATATCAAAACTTGCCAAATCTGCTGCATTTGTAGAAAGCCCCAAACCTCTTGATGCATTTGCCTGGGCAAGCGTTCTTCCAGAATTTAGGTAACCAAGGCGGGTATAATAAATATAATCACCAGCACCCATATACTCATAGCCTTGGCGCTCCTGGTTGTAGCCTCCAGTAAATTTATAGCTGATTTGCGAAGTGCCTAATTTTCCTTTTTTAGTCGTGACCAATATCACCCCATTATTTGCACGGGCTCCATATATTGCGGTCGCAGAAGCATCCTTTAACGTTTCGATAGATTCAATATTTTCCGGCGATATATCATTTAAAGGTCTTATTACCCCGTCAACAATAACAAGTGGAGCGCCAGGCGAATTTATAGATGCGCCACCACGGAGTAAAATAGAAGGTGTCGAGCCAGGCTGGCCTGAAACGGTAACCACCTGCAGACCTGGAACTGTTCCCTGCAAGGCTGATGCCGCATTTGATCGCGGTGTACTGGCCAGAACTTCTTTATCGAGTTTCGCGATGGACGTTGTTACGCTCCTTCTGCTCTGGGTACCATAACCCACTACAATTACATCATCAAGCGTTTTATTATCATCTTGTAGTTTAATGTTGATAACAGTTTTGTCAGAAACAAGAATTTCCTGTGTGATATAACCTGTAAAACTGACCACAAGTACAGCATCCTTGCCTGCCTTGATGGTGAATTTGCCATCTGCCGCAGTCACCAAACCGTTACTGGTGCCCTTAATCTTAATAGTCGCACCGGGAATGCCTTGTCCCGATACATCACTCACAATACCCGAAATCGTTTGCTGAGCGAATGATGATAAGCTCGCCATAAGCAGCAAGACGATTAGACATTGCCTGGTTACTTTAAAGTAAATTTCTTTCATAATTATTTATAAGGTTAGATTATGTTATACATAATAATATCGAAATACGGGATTATTTTAGATATTTGCAAATAATTAACTATTTATTTTTCAGGCTGGATTATTGATTTAACTATATTTACAATGATCACCGCTGAAGCAATTAACTTTTAAGACATAATAATGGACTCGATGCTTGATTTTAATAAAGTGGACACCAGTTCTTTGGTGGACCGGGTTGAAGATAACCTCGTTCAATTACTGCAAGAAAAAAAGCTTAAGGTTGGAGACAGCATCCCTACAGAACTCGAACTCTGTAGCATTTTGGGGGTTAGTCGTACGGTCGTTCGGGAGGCGCTTCTTCGTCTTCGATTAATGGGCCTAATTGATTCGAAAAAAAAGAAGGGCGCAGTTATCACCTCTCCGGACATATTTGGCGTATTAAGCAAAAGCATGAATCCCCATATTTTAGATCAGGAAACCCTTAAGGAAATTTTTGAGATACGGTTGGTTTTAGAGATTGGTATGGCTGATTTCTTATACCACAAAATCAGCGATAAAGATATTGAAGAATTGAGGGTTATTGTAGCAAATGAACCTGTCGGTGCCAGTGATTTTCTCTTTAACATTAACCATGAAATTGCATTTCATGGAAAACTATATGAAATTACTGGTAACTCAACATTGAAAAAATTTCAAAACCTGCTCCTGCCTATTTTTGATTACGTTAACAACAGCGGGCTGCTTAAAAAAAATGCAAAACTGCACAAGTTTGTATCACACAAAGGACTTGTTGATATTCTTGAAAACGGTTCGCCGGAGATCTTTCGAAATGCCATGAGAAATCACCTGGAAAACCATTTTTCCAGACTTTTTTCAGCACAATAGTTTATGCTTCACAACATCCATTTTAGACAAAAGAAATCGAGGTGAATTGAATTTTCAATTACCCCGATTTCTTTTAAACAACGAGATTAGTGTTCCCTTCCGATTGAATGGTCAGACACATCTTTGTATGCCCGAACCCAGTCCACTGACATAAAAAAAGGTAGCTCATCATTACTCATTGCGCCTGGCCATCCAGCCCCTCCAGATTGATTTAGAATTAAATAAAACGGCTGGTTGAATGGCCACTGTTGTGCACCACCATTTTCAATGCGGGAATATGTGTACTGATGAACGTTATTTACATAGAAAGCGACTTTTTTCGAAGTCCATATGATTGTGTAAACATTGAATTTACCCACTTTATACGGCGCCTCGTGGGACGCGGAACTTCCACCCTGCTCATCTGTTACTGACCCGTTATGAATTGTTTGATGAACAACTTTTTCGTGGTTGACATGTTCCATAATGTCTATTTCGCCGCTTTGCGGCCAACTTCCATAAACTGGTTTTTCGGGCATCATCCATATTGCGGGCCAGGAGCCCTTTCCTATGTTAAACCTGGCTCTCACTTCAATCTTTCCATAGGTTATGTTGAACTTCTCTGAGGTTTGTATCCCACCGGCGTGGTAAGGAATTTTATCTCCATCAATGACCTTGCGATCCATTTTTAGGATTATCTTTCCATTTTTTTGATGAACATACTCAGCGGAAGGGGTTAAAAACTTTGCCCAAGCAGGGTTTCCCCTTGGAGAAAAAGACCATTTATTTTCGTCAAAATTGCCTGATTTGCTGAAGTCATCCCAAAAAACAAGCTTCCAGTTTGCCTTCCCGTCGCTACGCTGTGTTTGGGAAGTTTGTGCCATTACATGCGGGCTAGTAACGAAAATTGTTGCAGAGATTATCAGGGAACTTATATATTTTATTTTCATAATTTTTTTGCATAAACCTAACCTAAAAAAAAATTGTCCAGTACTATTTAGAGCGCCCGGATTTCCTCTGGCGTTAAGACCAGGTTATATGCAACCAGGGAAGCAATACTGCCGGCAAAACTATTAACGGGATCTCCAATATATTTTAAAGGAAAAAATAAGGTTTGTACGCTCGCCATTTTATCTTTTGTATTGCTAAACGTTTGCATTGCTCCCTCCAGGCGTTCAATAAAAATTCCATTTACGTAAAGTGCGGTGCCCTTATTGTCTCCAGTGATTGCAATTTTTGTCCACACTTCCTCCGGCACAGCATAGCGAAAATTATAATCGTAACCATCTCTTGAAAAGCCCAGCTTACCAGTGTTTAATTGCCTGAGCTTTATGGATGCGTTTGGAGATGAAAAAAGAACAACATTATCCTGATTTCCCTTAGATGGTTTTAGTTCAAAACATACCGTGTACCCATAACCAATTTCATTGACAGGGGTTTGAACTAAACTTGTTCCGCCATTAAACTGGACAACGCCTTTTCCGGATGCAGATTTGACATTTACATAAGCGATTGGTTGCCTTTTGTTTCTACTTATATCCCTAAACGCTTTGCCAGATGGAATATAATGTAGGATGACATTGCTTTTAGACGCTAACCTACCACGAAGATTTAGTCCTGGCCCTTCACCAATTTTATTACTGGATAGCTTGAATTTACTAAAAGCCATTAAGCTGTCTGCTTTGTTGCCGACCCACATTTTTTGGGCTAAGACCTGCAAGGCGGGGAAAACACGGTCTGTAACATCATTTTGTGAAATTCCATTTCCTACGTGGTCGTTCCATATGGCAAAAGCGCCACCCCTAATTTGAGGCGTGTGTTCAGAAAAAGTTTTATTCCCGATGATATTTGGAGCCCATTTCTGGTAAATCTTATTCAGATCTAAATAGTCAGCATAATAGCCAGCCTTAGGAACGATATACAGCCATTCATCCGGAGTGCTTATTCCGCTGTATCCCAATGCAAACATATCCGCAGGTTCTGCAAATCCGTTATACCATAAATTCATGGTTACATTTTCAGATTTAACCGGTGTTGTGCCCTTTGCATGGGAAAGAGCGCCCCAAAGCCTGACATTTTTGCCAAAATTTTCGACAAATCTAATGGTACTGTCGGTGAATTTCCTGAAGTTTTCTGCTTCTTCCTTTGCATACTCATCCGTTCCAATATGAACTTCTTTATTGAGAAAAACAGGATTTTTACCTTCAAGATATTCCTTGAAGATGTTATGAATCACCTGATAGCTTTTTGGATTGCTAATATCCAGATGGTCGGCGCCATATTTTTTACTGGCCAATTCCGGAAAAACCTTTGTTATGGCTAACGCATGTGCCGGTGCATCAATTTCTGGGATAACATTAACGCCATAAGTCTTACCAAGTTTTTGCAGGTCAATAAACTCCTGTTTGCTATAGCTTCCATCTTTAGCAGTAAGTGATGGGTAGGTGTCATTTTGCAACCTAAATGCTGAATATGTTTTACTCCAGTCATCATTAAAAAACTGCTTAAAACCATTGTCGTTCAAATGAACCTGAAAATCATTCATTTTATAGTAAGCCAGGAGTTTAACATAATCGCGAAGAAAATCGATGGTAAAGAATTTTCTGGCTACATCAATTACAAAACCCCTAACCTTAAATTTGGGCATATCGCAGGCAATTCCTTTTGGCATCTTTTCATGTAGCGGAGCTTGCTCCAGCATTTGAAGGATTGTTCGTGTGGCCCAAAAAGATCCGATTGGTTCTCTGGCGCTGATGGTTACATAATCCGCTATCCGAAGCAAATAACCTTCTTCAGCGTTAGGCGACTGAGAATTTTCAGAATCAAAAAATATATCGCCTTTTGATGGAACACCTACCTTGATAAGCACCTTTTTGTCGGGGTATATCGCTTTCAAATCATTTGCGAAGGTCTTAATGTAAGTATTGAGTTCTGTGCTTGCAACCGGTTCTGGTATTACCAGCTTTATGGTATGCTTAAGGCTAAAATAACCACTATTGCCCGACCAATTTTGAAGTTTAGGTATTATAAAAGGCTCGCTATTTTGTGCAAACGCTTGATAAGATATCCCGATGAGGAAGAAGGTAGCAATTTTTATGAAATTCATTAGTTTTTTGTTATTCCAAGCCAGATTAGCTTCAGTGTTAAGATTTAAGGGTTGCTAAGCACTTAAAGGGGGCTGTATAAACTTGTTTTGTGTCTCTGCAAACAGTTTTTAAAATCTACTATTTTACCGGTCGGACATCATGAAAGATTTGAACAGCCCCACTTCAGGTTTATTGTTTTTCCAAATAGAAGTCATCACCGTATACCGTGCCCGATGAGGGTTTGTAAAAATATAGTGTCGCACTGGTATTGCCGGCGCCAGTGGTAAACGTTACCGATCCAAATGAATATGTCGTTGAAGTGACTGGGACAGCAAGTGCTGAGCCGCCATAATTTTTAACCCCGATTGAAACGCTTTCTCCTGATGCTGATACTTTGGCATAGCCGCCAAACTTGTAGGTTGTGTTGGGAGACAGGCCCGTAACAAGCTGCTCTACTGAACTCTCCGAACCTGTTTCTTTAACGGACTTTGTACCTGTTCTGGCATTGCCAGTTACGACTGATACCGTAGCTCCCCAACTGGTCCAAGGCGTGATAGAGGCATCTTCGAAGCCACCATTTCCTGATAGAGAAAGTTTATATACCCGGACATAATCGACCTGCATGCTAAAGGGAAGGTTTGTATCGGTAATAGCACCCGGCCAACCTGCGCCACCGGCCTGGTTTAAAATCAAATAAAACGGCACATCAAAAGGATACTGCTGCCATCCACCAGATAAGACTTTGCTGTAGGTATATTGCAGCGTCCCATTTACATAAAATTTGACGGCCGAGGGATCCCATTCTATGCTATAAGTATTAAAAGCAGTCGTATTATAAGCAGCAGCATGGGTTGCTGTACTCACACCATTAGCATTGGTGACTATACTGTTATGGATAGTCTGATGCACATTGGCTTCATTATTGACATGCTCCATGATATCCATCTCCCCACAAGCAGGCCAAGCTCCTGAATGCGCTGTTGCCGGTTCTGGCATCATCCAGATTGCCGGCCAGGAACCCTGCCCTTGCGTAAATTTAGCCCTTACCTCAATTTTGCCATAGGCGATGCTAAATTTACCCATTGAGCGCACTCCTCCTGAATGGTAAGGCACAGCGTCGCCCGCAATTGCTGCATTGTCCATTCTCAGTACCAAGTTACTTCCATCCTGTGATACGTAATTGGAAGATGGCGTCAGATATTTATTCCATGCTACAGTTCCGCGGGGCGCATGCGTCCATTTGGAAGTATCGAAAGGGTTAGTCGAATTAAATTCATCAGACCAGATTAATTGATAGTTTGGCGAGGCTGCAAAACTAGCAGCCGAGGCGGTGCTCATAGCCAAATTTGCGGCAAGCTTACTGTCTGCTGGCTTATCCATTTTCAATTCTTCTTTCGTACATGCGGCAAACATGATGCAGATGGCAGCAATACGGAACGAGTTCGCTGCTTTTTCAATTTTTTTTCTCATAATGGCTTTGATTTATTTTTGGTTGTTAATTAAAGTACGGTCAAAAAATCGCGACAAAAATGCTATACAGCCACGCTTAGTCATTATCAAGCTTAAATAGATAAAGAAAGTTTAATTCATCCGATCTCAGGAAATCCGTATTCTTTGACCAAGAAGCTAAAGTGAAGGTTGCCCTCCACAATAGCTTCAATTAAGCAATCATTCAGCTTGCTATTGTGAGCGGTCTTTAATTTCTGGGCATAGAGTTATTTGTCTTGATTAACGGTTATAAAGACTGGCGACAAAGCATTGTTCGTTGAAACCAGTTTAAGCGTAGTAGAACGCGAGACGCCTGTTGTATTTGCATTTAAGGTAATCCGAAGTTTGAAATCTCCTGCGCCAAAATTTTTGTCAGCTAGCAGCCATGGGTTGGTAGCAGTCTGGGTTAGTGACCAACCGTTTGTACCGGCAATGATGTTAATGGCGGTTGTGGTTTTAATCGCTGGAAATGTAGCTGGGGGATCTTCGAGCTTTGCCGAAAAAACGGTACTTTGTTCAGGCTTCAGGGGGATGTCCTGTTTTTTGCAGCCAAGGGCGCTTAATAAGATTATCAGCGCTATAGTAAAATTTATCTTAATTTTCATTTGAGTTATTTTAATGATTAGCTAATTACCATCCGGGATTCTGAACCCATTTGCCACCTGTTAACTGCAACATTCGTTGTTGAAGTGGCAATAGATAATCTCTTGAAGTATTGAAACGGTACCCTGTAGGTAGAACATTTTTTTGCGGATCGATGTACCGTAAAGCATCACCCGGATTTCCGGAGAGATATAAGTTGATCGACTTTCCGGCTGGGGCAGTATCATAGTAAATCGCACCCTTGTAAAATCCCGACGGCGTATTTTGGTCATTTAAATCACTTCCGGTAAAAAGTGTTCCTAGCTGTCTTTTATTCACAAGGAGAACATCTGCTGCTGCCCACCTGAAAATATCATCCGTTCTAAAACCCTCACATGCCAATTCTATACGCCGTTCTCTTCTTACCGCCTGAATCACCGGCGATAAATTCCGGAATGGATAATCAAAAGACGTGTTGTACTCTTTGACGAAATCGACGGGAACCATAGCCACCCGGTCTCTCAGTGGCTTGAGGGCACTTGCAATGAGAGATTGATCGTTGCCAAGTTCTGCCATGGCCTCAGCATAGTTTAATAAAACTTCTGCGTATCGAATGGCAATACCCGGAGCCATACTTTTAAAATCGTCCGTTGTAGCCGCCGCTGTGTTGTACTCAAGGAACTTATGCAAAGGATAACCAGTTGTATTTCTATTAAAACCGGTTTGATCTATTGGCGGATAATTTGGAACCAAAACATTTACCGGCTTCATCGGTTGGCCAGGAACCCCAACCGTTTGCGACAATCTTGGATCACGTACTGTTGGCAATAGCTCCTGGGCATATTTGCGTTGCGTATTAACGCGTTCCGAGCCTATAAATGGCATGCCACTAATGGTTAGATAATCGTCAACCAATGAGAGGGTCAAGCCTAAATCTCCCCCATCTGACGAAATATATTTTGAAACACTATGGCCGATATTATCTCCAGTATTATACTTTCTCCAAAGGAGTACCTCTTTATTGTTCGAAAGATCTGTGGTAATAAACATATCTGAATAATCCTGGAACGGCTTGCCCGTATTGTAAATAGACCAACGACCACTGTTAATCACCGTCAATGCGGCTTCTCTTGCCTGATTTAAATAACTGCGTATTTTATCTTCTGTAACCCCAGCGGTGAAAAACGGATCCGCTTTTTGTTGATGATAACGTTGCCAGGTGCCTTCGTATAGTGCTATCCTAGACTTGTAAGCTAAAGCAGCGTCTTTATGAACCCGCATACCCGCACTAGTTGAGGCTGATGGCAGCAAAGCTATCGCCACATCGAGATCTTTTAATACTGAGTCAATGACCAAAGTTCTAGGATCGCGGGCAACCTTCATCACTTCCGGATCTTCGGGCAAGACCTGATTTACCCAGGTCACATCACCATAGCCTTTGACAAGATTGAAATAATTGAGAGCCCTAAAAAAACGGGCCTCTCCAACATACTGGTTTATCAAGGCTTGGTCTCCCTTTGCATTTTTATAATTAATTAAAAAATAGTTCAGGCTTCTAATAGTCGTATAGGCGCCCAAACTTGCTGCATTACTCAAAGCGAGTTGTCCTGCTAAACGCGTATTCACTGAAGAAAAGATCATGTTATCGGAACCGGCATCATCAAAAGCAATACCTGTTCCGCCAACATTGACAGGATGAACTGGAAATATGCTATAAAACTGGTTAACGTATAATCTAAGTTCGTTTGGGGTAGCTAAAGGATTTGCTGTACTTAACGCATCCAAAGGCTTTCGGTCGAGAAAATCTTTCTTGCAGGAAATCAGCAGCGATAGAATGCAAATTAAGGAAAGAAATTTCAGTGTATTATTTGTTTTCATTTGATTGCTATTATAGTGAGACATTAAGACCAAAGGCATAAACTTTACTTAGTGGGTAGGCTTTTCCTGTACCGACTGAGCCGGTTAGTCCTTCGGGATCGAACATCTTGGCCAGATTCGTGAGTACAAATAAATTTTCTCCGCTCACAAATAAATTTACTTTACTAAGCTGTATTTTGTTTACCCAGGCCTTTGGCAAGGAATAGTTCAGTGTTGCATTTTTTAACCTTAAGTAAGATGCGCTTTGAAGGTATCTATCTGTAACTTGTTGGGTTTTATTTGCAAACGAGTTTTGCGAACCAGCTGGAGAAGCATATGGATTTGGGTAATAAGCACCCGGGGTTTCCGCTGTCCAGTAATTAAGATGTTGTTCGAACAAGGTGACCTGAGCTAATGAGCCAGCACCCCAAAAATAGACATCACCAATACCAGGTGCATAATTTTTTTTGCCTATTCCCTGCAAAAGGACGGAAATGGTAAGCCCCTTCCAGCTTAGGCTACCGTTTATTGAATACGAATAGCGTGGATTGGTGTTTCCAATTACGGTCAGATCGCCCATATCTCCAAGTTTGTTACTACCATTACTGATCTTGCCATCGCTGTTCAGATCAAGGTATCTGACATCGCCAGGCTTCCAGTCTAAGGGCGATAAGAAGCTCCTGTTTAGTTTATTGTATTCGGCAGCTTCAGCAGCGTTCTGTATCAAACCATCACTTTTGTAACCCCAAATTTCTCCAATATCTTTTCCTTCATAAAAACTACCCGCCGGATTGTTAAATGTTGGATTTTGATATCTTGTAACAACTGACTTATAATCGGAAAGCGTTCCTCCTAATCTGTAACTAATTTCTTTGCCAATGGTACCTCGCCAGTTTAAGCTTAATTCCCAACCTCTGGTTCTTAAATCGGCGTTGTTGCTGGACGGCACTGTACCACCAAACATATCTGCAATATCAAATGATGGCCCGAGCATGTTACGCGTATTTCTTTGATAAACATCTGCGCTACCCGTTAATCTGTTCGCCAGGATTTCAAAGTCTAAGCCGATATTTCCACTCAATACTTTTTCCCAGGTTAAAGATGGGTTATATGGTGCAGGTGCTAGAATATTGGCTTCGCGTCCATTTTGAAAATACCATTGTGGGCCAGCACCACTTGCTCCTGGTATCGCAGTTCTCATTGTCTGGGCATAAGAATATATTGGCGCACCTGCCTGATTACCCAATGTTCCGTAAGACCCTCTGATTTTTAATACATTAATCAGCTTACTCCCATTTTTTATGAAATCTTCTTCTGCGATATTATAACCGACAGACATTGATGGAAAAAAGCCCCACCTTTTTGAAGCTGCAAATCGCGAAGATGCATCATATCTTGCATTTGCCTCAAATAGATATTTATTTTTATAATTGTAATTCACCCTTCCGAAAAAACCTTTGGTGGCCCATTCATTTCGTACTTCACCCGATACTGCCGGTGAGGTAGTGAGCGTTAGACCTGGTGTAGCAAAACTGATTAAATCCTGAGCTGCTGATGACAATGATTCGAATTGGTTTAGCTCCTGCTGGTACCCGCCGAGAAAAGTAAACTGATGTCCGTTTTTAAGTTTGAGATCATAAGAACTGTATATATTGGGTGAGACGTAAGTATTTGTAGAATTTCCTCGTGAGTAACTACCTGAAAGTACTATGCCATATTCTGAACGGTTAACAAATTTGGGTGTCCCATCAATGCCATAGGCAATACCTGGAATCAAAAGCGCAGCGTCATCATTATTTGTCCTTAAAATATTAAAATCAATATTAATGTTCCAATTTTTTAGTGGTGTAATCTTTAAACTTGGAGATATACTTATTGCATTTTCACGGTTGATGTTTTCTGACCCGGATTGAAGGTATGGAACACCGGAAATTTCATTAAAATTTCCGCTTAAATCATACGGCGAAATATTTGGCCGCATTCTAAGCATGTTGTGAAAAAACAGATTTTCAAAAACGCCCGAGAACGGACTTTTATATTTACTCTGAGAAAATTTCGAGTTTACGGAAGCTTTCATCCACTTGGTAATGTTCGCACTAATCGAAGTATTAAAATTATAGCGTTGAAAATTGATGTCTGCATAACGCAGTGACCCGTCTTCGTTGTTGTAGCCGCCGGAAATATAATATTGAATATCCTTTGAACCGCCGCTAATGTTCAGGTTGTGCGTTTGTCTGAGCGCAAAAGGTTTGTAATTGAAGTCGATCCAGTTGGTATTGGCGATTCCGTTAGATGTGTTTTCCCAATTACTCAAATAGTTATCATTTGCCTCTGGTAAGACTGGAAATCCTGCAGGATTCTGAACATATTGCTGAAGTTGTGCGAGTTTTTCGTCCGAATACTGTCTCGTTCCTGTTGCATTGAATGTTGCAGCATTAAAATATTGCGCAAAACGGTATGAATCCAGCACCTGTGGAAGTTGAGTAGGCGAGGTCAAACCTACATTACCAGAATAAGTGACAGTAGTTTTTCCTTCAACCCCTTTTTTCGTGGTTACCAGAATGACCCCGTAGGCTGCCCTTGCACCATATATGGCAGATGCAGAAGCATCTTTTAACACTGAAATGGATTCAATGTCGTCAGGATTTACCCTATCTAATGGCATTGGTGTGCCGTCAACCAGCACAAAAGGGTTATCTGTTCCGCTCAAATTCCCAACACCTCTAATATTAAGCCCATAGCTTTGCCCTGGCTTTGCGTTTCCTGTTGCATTCACGTTTAAACCTGCAACGAGTCCTGCAAGGCGTTGTGTAGCATTAATAACGGGTCTATTTTCCAGATCTGCGCTTTTTATAACAGAAACTGCTCCGGTAAGATTAACTTTCTTTTGGGTTCCATAGCCCACAACAACCACATCATTTAAAGCGCTTGATACCGAAAGCAGTCTTACAAGTACTTGTTTTGAATCCGATATTTTAATTTCTTTTGACTCGAACCCAATGCTGCTTACCATCAAAATCTGACCCACTTGCACGCCTGCAAGGGAGAAATTTCCATCCATGTCGCTCATCGTTCCTTTAGAGGTTCCTGCGACTTTTATTGATGCGCCGGGAATACCCTGGCCTGTATCGTCTACAACCTTACCTGTAAGGTCAATTTTTTCCTCAACAGCTGAATTTCCACGCTCTTTAACAATTACTGTTCGTTCTGCTATGGTAAAGGTGAATGGTTGGTTACGAAAACAGTCATTCAAGACAGTTAACAGATCGCCATTAACTACATCTAATGTAATTGGGTTGGCCTTTCTGATTAGTATAGAATTATAAAAAAAGTCATAATCGGTTTGTTTGTGGATATTTTCGAATACGCTCTCTAACGAAGCATTTTTGATATTCAGAGTTATTTTCTGCGCAAAACTCGTCGCATTAACTTGCACGATTCCGAAAAAGAATATCGTTGTAACCAGTTTAATGATGCGCAAAAGTTTTGGCACACTGGGGTAATCATGTGGAATGATTTTATAAAAGTTATACATTTGGATAGTTTATGGTTAGTTTATTGTACTGTAGTTTGGTCGGTTGCTTCGGCATATAGAAATAAATGCGTCAGCGCTTTCTTGGGTAGCCTTATTTCAAGACGGTTATCCTCCTTCCTGAAACGCTAAAGCGAACGTCGCCCGTTTCTGATATTATTTTTAATATACTTGTTAAACTTTTTTGCTGTGAGATTTTCCCGGCGAAAGTCATTTCCGGATTCTTCTCAGTTTGATAAACTACTTCAATTCCATAAGTTCTTTGAAGCTGCCGCATTATACTTTCCAGGTCCTCATTCTTAAATACAAAGTATCCATCAAGCCAGGCCAATGCTGTTTGAGTATCGACCTTACTCACATCAATGTTGCCGGACCCTATTACAGCCTGTTGCCCGGGAGATAGAACTGCTGACTTACCGAGCATTTTTGCTCGAATCTTAACGCTTCCTTCAACCAGAGTGGTCCTGCTATCAGCTTCATTTTCATAAGCCTTAACATTAAAGTGAGTTCCCAAAACTTTTATGTCCTGATTATCCGTCGAGACGATAAACGGCTTGCTTTTATTTTTGGCGACTTCGAAATATGCCTCGCCGGAAAGGAACACCTTTCGTTCCAGTGCAGGGAAACTATATGGAAATTTTAAGCTAGAGGTTGCGTTAAGGCGCACCTTAGTCCCGTCTGCCAGATAAATAACCATTCTTTTTCCCACCGGAGTCCTTATCTCATTTAAATCTCCATTTTCAGCGGCAGCTTGATTATCCACCTTGTACATAAGCATACCATTAGAATCTTGTTTAAGGCTTAAGCTACCAGGCAAATCCGAACTTGTACTTTCTGAGAGTCTAATTATTCGGCCATTAGCCTGTATAAGAAGAGACTCATTTTGTGGCAGTATTTCCTTGTTGGAATTCTTTTTGCGTTGTACAACTTCATCGTTTTTTTCTGATCGAAAATTGCTATTATTAAATAATAAGCCCAAGAAAACCACAACAATAGCCGCTGCACTGGCCCAAAATCCAATACGCAGTGAAGAGGATTTCTTTTCAATGGTTTTATGGATTTTTTTGAACAGCAGATCCCGATATCCCAAATCTCCACCTTCAAAGTTTTCTTGCATGGAAAAATTGCCGACAGCGTATCCTTCATAATATTCAAATAAATCAAGCTCCTCTTTTTCGCTACATTTTCCATCCAGCCATTTACTGGCCAGGCGCTCAAATTTCTGATGCTGTATCTCGTGCTTCATGTTGTTATATCTATATAGTACTGCAAACCCGGCTTTACCCCTATGGACTAGAAAAAAAATATCATAAAATAATTACCAAGCTTTACTTTAAGGATTTTAAGCGCCTTGTTAATGTGTGACTCGACAGTTTTTAACGATATATTAAGCTGCCGTGCGATTTGCTGGTGTGAGAGTCCCTGATCTCGGCTAAGTTCAAACACATGCCGGCATTTTTCCGGCAAGTCTGAGATTGCCTTTTGGATTTGAAGTTTTAGCTCCTTATACTCCAAAGTGTCAAGATTATTGACTTCAGCCTTAGGCTGGTTGTTTAGGTTATCTATAATATAGTGTTCTGCCCGATGCCTTTTGGCCCATATCTTTAAAACCTGGTTTCTGACAGCGCCATGAAAATAATTGGGCAATGATTCAATTTCAGGCATAGCTTCACGCCGTTTCCAAATCGAAACAAAAATTTCATTCACCAAATCCTCGACTTCCTCATGGTTATCTATCTTCTTGCTAGCCCGCATATAAACAACTTTCCAGTACCTGTTGTAAATTTCGCGGAACGCTGTTTCATCCCCATTGCTGAGTAAGCGCAGTAAGGCCAAGTCTGTCAAAGCGTTATATTTTCTTTTTTGATTAAACAATTCGTGCATTTTTATACGATTGATTTTAACCACCTATACTAATTAGCGCAGTTAAGGAGCTTGAGGCAAAATCAAATTTCAGTCTGATTTTTCATTTGGGAAGCGAACTTTCCAGATTAACTCCGGGTTAAACACAGACAATAATTTTCTAATATATCAATAATATTTTTATTATGTAATACATAAAAATAGTAGTATTATTGTTGCTTTAAGTTGAAACAATGAAATTAATAGCGGATGGTGGCTCTACCAAAACTTCCTGGAGCGCTTTTTTGGGAGGAAAATTACATAGCGCAGTTGAAACCGTAGGATTTAATCCCTTCTATGTAGATGAAGAATTTATCACTAGTACTTTACTAAATAGTTTAGATCGAGTTTTAGATTTCCAACAAGTTGAAGCGGTATTTTTTTACGGAGCGGGTTGTGAAGGCGGTAAAGACTATATTGTGCAAAACGCTCTAAAACATATTTTCCCTAATGCGAAACTCGAAGTTCATTCTGATATGATCGGAGCTGGCAAAGCGCTTGTCGGAAACGGAACTGGCCTTGTTTCAATTCTTGGTACAGGAATGAATACCTGCATTATGAAAAACGGAACTATCTCAGAACAAATTGATGGACTAGGCTTTTATCTAGGAGATGAGGGAAGTGGGGGATATTTGGGTAGGAATTTGATAAGGCAATACGCCAGAAATCAATTGTCTAAAGAAATTTCCGAAAAATTTAGAAAGGCTTATGATTTACTTCCAGCAGAAATTCTTCAAACTTTCTACGATCACCCACTTCAAAACAAATATGCTGCATCGTTTACCACCTTTCTTCATGATAATATCGACGATAAACAAATCGAAGGAATCGTTAAAGATGGTTTTAATGATTTTTTCAAGAATGTAATTGCACACTATAACGATCAAAGGCAATACGAATTGA
The DNA here is from genome assembly GCF_979253075.1 of Pedobacter sp. AC464. NCBI lineage: Bacteria > Pseudomonadati > Bacteroidota > Sphingobacteriia > Sphingobacteriales > Sphingobacteriaceae > Pedobacter > Pedobacter sp. AC464. Next base: position 491,492 of record NZ_CEEDBV010000001.1, on the reverse strand, counting down.
ATTGCATTGGTTCAATTGCCTATGTATTCAGAGATATCTTAGGAGAAGTCGCCGAATTGTATGATATAAAACTTGGCAAAATCTTAAAATCGCCGATGGTTGGCTTGCACCGTTATCATTTTCCAGACATCGAAGCATCATCTTAAAGAAGACATATCTATTGGAAACCTGCTCACCTAGGAAATCACTTGCTATTCCGAAGCGACGCAGCGGAATCCCATGTTACTCATTCCGGAATCTTTCGAACTTTTCATTCTCCGGGCAACCCGGTAGCCCGAGCAGTAACTATCGTTACACATAAAAGACCCACCCCTGGCGACTTTCTTCGGTGTATATGGGTCAGCTGGGTCAAAACTTTTTGATGGACCTCTGGGATTGACAGCACCATCTTTTATCTCTCTGTAATAATCGTTTCTGTACCAATCTTCACACCATTCCCAAACATTGCCGGCCATATCATAAATCCCATAGTTATTTGGTGCATAAGAACCAACAGGTGAGGTTCCATAGAATCCATCTGCTTTTGTATTTATGTTGGGGAAGTGTCCTTGCCAAAAATTCGCCCCGGGCTTTCCTTGGTTAATGGACTGGTTACCCCATGGGTAGATCGCATTTGATAAACCGCCTCTGGCTGCCCATTCCCATTCTGCCTCTGTAGGAAGCCGCTTTCCCGCCCAGGCAGCATAAGCTTTTGCATCATCCCAGCAAACCTGCGTAACGGGATAGTTATCCTTCCCGTTAATATTGCTTCCAGGTCCGGATGGATGACGCCAGTCTGCTCCTGGTATCCAGCTCCACCAACTGGTATAATCATTTAAATCAACAGCCGTTTTAGGAGGAGTAAATACTAAACTTGCTGCAACAAATGTCTCTGGTGATGGCTTCTCTGTACCAGGAGGCAATTGCTTTTTCAACTCCTCCCAGTCTGGAACGCGTTCTGCTACGGTTATATAATGGGTTGCATCTACAAACTTTTTAAACTGAACATTAGTCACTTCATAAGCATCGATATAAAATGCGTTTACAGTTACTTTGTGTTTGGGAAATTCATCTTCATCTGCCTGATTATTATCTCCGCCCATCATAAAACTTCCCCCGGCGACTTTAACCATGCCATCCTTCGAAAAATTTTTTCCTGTGGATTGTACATTTTTGACTTCTGGTGCAGTACTGAACCGTTTTGGAATTGATGAATGACAGGTTACCGCGTCTGTGGTAAATTTATACTCACTTGCTGGGATGGGATTTGGTGCGGCCTTTCTTTGTTTACAACCAACAATGGTTAAAGCTATGATTTGTAGAACGATAAATATTATTGACTTCATGCTGTATTGTTATATATATGAATAGGCAATTCCTCGACTCATTTGATTTTTTCTTTAAAAAGCCCCAATTCCGAAATAGTTGGGTTTAAACGAGATTTACTAATTCTTAAACGAACTTTATTCGAGCGGACTACCGGAAATTTTATCAAACGTTTATAGCCAATTGTGGTTCCGCGGGTTGCCACTACCCACTCCTCTCCATTCCAATAATCTAATACGAATTCCTCTACACGTTGTCCCAAGCTTATATTCTCTTGTAAAGATAAGACATCAAAAGTCTTTCTACCATTAAGTTCGAGTATAATCGTTGCAGTCGTATCTTGATTGGTTGTTGTCCAACTGGTTTCAAACCGGTTATCTAAAATTCGCTGAGCGTTTTTGCCTTTTTTCGAGATCACTTTAGCACCGCTAGCCAGGTTAACTCCAAAGGTTTCAGACCTAAGTGCCGTCCAAGCTTTCAGACTTTTTATATCCTCGCTCGACAAAACGCCGTTGATATTTGGCGGTATATTTAGCAGCAATACGCTGTTTCTACCGACGGAGCTAAAGTAAATATCATTCAACTTTTCGGGAGATTTAACCTTATCATTTTCTTCAGGATGGTGGAACCATCCCGGTCTGATGGAAACATCTGCCTCCGATGGGTACCAAACCAGTCCTTTTGCACGCTTTAGTTTTTCCCGTCCTCCGATATCTTGTCCTTTAACAAATCCTGAAGGTTTAATATTCATTTCTCTTTGAGAATCGGCTGAAATATTATTTTCATTCAGATTATCGGCCGGAAGCACACTCCACTCCGTTTCTCTTCCATATCCAGTTTCGGTTCCAACCCAGCGTACATCCGGGCCCATAACTGCGATGACTGCATGTGGTTGTAGTTTCCTGATCTGTGCATACCACCTATTGAAATCATATTCCTGCTTTTTTCCATTTGGGCCTTCACCATTGGCACCATCAAACCACACTTCGTCAACTCTACCATATTGAGTTAGCAGCTCTGTTAATTGGGTTAAGAAGAAGTCATTATAGGCGTCTGTTCCGTAGTAAACTGCGTTCATATCCCATGGCGATAAATATATCCCAAAACCAATCGCATATTTCTTGCAAGCCTTGGCTACCTCTGCAACGACGTCCCCCTGACCCGCTTTCCATGGACTGCTTTTAACCGAATGTTGCGTAGTCTTGGTAGGCCATAAGCAAAAACCGTCATGGTGTTTGGCAGTGATAATAACTTGCTTAAATCCATTTTCTTTAGCAACCCGAACCCATTGATCCGCGTCTACCGAAGAAGGATTGAATACCTTGGGATCTTCTTTTCCAGTTCCCCATTCCCGATTGGTGAAGGTGTTCATTCCAAAATGAAAAAACGCAGTAAGCTCTAGTTTTTGCCACCTGAGTTGTTTTGTGGATGGAGAAATTTTAGCTGCCTTTTTCAGGATTGAATGTAGTGGTTCGCTTTCACCAATAAGCGTAAAATTCTGCTGTCCAAAGGCAACATCACCAGCAAACATTAGCAGACATATTATAATTATTGGTTTCATAATGGGTCTTCGAATGTTAGTTTTTCTTGAAAATAATTTTTGCATCCTGGTCGTCGAACTTATCAATTTGGGCAAGCAACTCTTTCTTCAAATCAGCTTTGATTTTTACCGAACCGTTTTCATTATAGATATTATGCATTTCACGGGGATCGTTCTTTAAATCATAAAGTTCCCACCCATTTACCCGTTTGTAAAAGCGGATAAGTTTGTATCTTTGGGTACGAATACCAAAATGCGGCGATACCGAGTGCTCCCCATTTTCGTAATAATGATAATATAAAACTTTGCGGCCTTTCTTTTCATCCTTGAGGGCAGGCAGCATCGAATTGCCCTGCATGTCCTTAGGAATATCGATTTTCGCAATATTAAGGACTGTTGGGGCAATGTCTAAATTCATGACGAGGTTTTCGGAAACTGAGCCTGGCTTGATGACTCCTGGATAACGCATTACCATGGGTGTGCGAAAAGATTCTTCGTAAATCCAACGTTTATCGAACCATCCATGTTCGCCAAGATAAAAACCTTGATCCGAGAGATAAACCACCACGGTGTTTTCTTTCAGATTATGCTTGTCCAAATAATTTAATGTTCGCCCGATGTTGCGATCCAAAGATTTCGCTGTACTCAGGTAGTCCCGTAAATACCGCTGGAACTTCCACTCTGTCAGGGCATTTCCCGTTAACTTTGCCTTATTGAAATCGTTTTGAATGGGCTTATAGTAAGCGTCAACCGCAGCCCGCTGACTGGCATCCATTCGTTTAAAGTTTCCATCAAGACTCTCGGCTTCTTCACTGCCAAACATTTTGAGGTCGTATCCCATAATCATGGTTTTCGCTATGGACATGTCCTGGATTTTAGCGGCTTCTCTACCTTTATAATCATCGTAGAAATTTGCGGGCAAAGGAAATTTCACCTTGTCGAAGCTACCCAAATCTACTGTATCGGGTAGCCAAACGCGATGCGTGGCTTTGTGCCCGATAACCAGACAAAACGGTTTTTCTTTGTCTCTACCATCAAGCCATTGCTCACTTTGATCTTCAATAACATTCGATACATATCCAGAGAAACGTTTTTTGGAGCCATCCATCGTGTTAAAATCAGGGTTATAATATTGCCCCTGATCTGGAAGTATTTGCCAAAAATCAAATCCCTGGGGCTTACTTTCCAGGTGCCATTTTCCAATCCATGCCGTCTGATATCCGCTATTTTTCAGTTGCTTAATAAAACTATCCTGGTCACCATTAAATACAGAACTCTCATTGTCTTTGAATCCATTCTTATGACTATACTTTCCTGTTAGGATTACAGCACGGCTTGGTCCACAAATGGAGTTGGTAACATACGCTTTGTTAAATTTTACGCCCTCACTGGCGATACGGTCTATATTTGGTGTTTTCATCAATTTGCTTCCATAAGCGCTGATGGACTGGTAGGCATGATCATCGGATACTATGATGATGATGTTTGGTCTTTTTTGTGCGTTCGCCTTAACTTGGGCACTCGCATATATTGAACAACACAAAAGGAGTCCAATAATAGACCACTTTAAACTATATGGTTGCATGTGATTTATATTTACTTGTTTAAAATTCTGCTGTCTACTGCTTTCTGACTGTCTGTTATTATCTTTTCGTAAAGGGAAAATTTTCATTTTCGGTATGCTCGGCTTTCATTATGTTTTTAATCTTTTCAACAAGACCGGGGTAAGCTGAGGCTTGATCTGTACTTTCTTTTGGGTCAGCAGTCAGATCATAGAGTGCTATTGGCGAATTTGGATTATTTATAACATTTTCTTTAATGGCTTTCCATTTCCCTAACCTCACGGCCTGTCGTCCGCCATCCTCATGAAATTCCCAATAAAGAAATTTGTGCTGAGTATTTTTTGTCTTACCGAGCAGTACTGGCAGAATGGAAATGCCATCTGTAGGGGATTTGACTTTCTGCCCTATCAATTCAGAAAATGTTGGAAAGAAATCCCAAAATGCACCGATGTGACTCGAAACTTGTCCTGGTTTGATTCTTCCCGGCCAGGCTACAATTAATGGGGTCCTGATTCCCCCCTCATTCAGTGTCCTTTTGACCCCTTTAAAACCGCCACTACTATTGAAATAGCCAGGATCATTTCCGCCTTCAACGTGTGGACCATTATCACTTGAAAAAATGATTATAGTGTTTTTATCAAGGCCTTGAGCTTTCAAGTTTCGCATTACTTCGGCAACGTAATTGTCAACCTTAGTTACCATAGCGGCATATGCAGCATGCGGATAGGCTTGCGGTTGATATCCAGTTCCATCCCAGTCGCGGTTAACTTTTTTAGGCTGTTCGTTAAATTTTGCCTTGTAGTACTCAAAGGTTTTATCGCCATCAGGTAGTTGAAGGGCTGCATGTGGAAGCGTATAGGCAAGATAAAGAAAAAACGGTTTAGATTTATTTTCCTTTATAAACTGTATAGCCCTCTGTTGGATAAGGTCTGGTGCATACGCTATTTGTTTACTTATCGTATTGTTGAGTGCCACCCTTTGGAAGTTGCTCCACAGGTGGTCTGGAAAATAGTTGTGCGATTGCCTTTGGCAGTTATAACCAAAAAAGACATCCATACCCTGATTGACAGGGTCGCCTTCCGACCCGGGATAGCCCAACCCCCATTTACCAAACGCACCGGTTTTATAACCTGCTTTTTTAAAAAGTTCCGGTAAAGTAATAGTAGAATCTGGGAGTGGAAGTTGTCCTTCCGGCTTTATTTCATAATTGCCCTGTACCGGAGTGTGACCGGTGTGCAAGCCGGTCATCAAAGACGCTCGAGACGGAGCACAAACTGATGTACCTGCATAGAACTGGCTGAACCTCATTCCATCGGCTGCAATCTTATCTATATTTGGAGTTTCAATTAACTTCTGTCCGTAGCAGCCCAGATCACCATACCCCATATCATCAACTAAAATAAACACGACATTAGGCTTTTGAGCAATGGCAAGTCCGCATGATAAAAATAGCAGGGTAAACAAAAAGTATCTGTTTATAGCTCTTAAAGTGATTAGCAAGACAATTAGTGATCTCATGATTAGAAAAATTTTAATGAAGTGAAGCTGAGCGTTACTGGGAGGCATTTTTTTAACGAGTTGAACATTTCTATATATTTCTGGCGGCCAAAAACAGCCTCGCTCTGACGGACCAAACGAGGCCTTTTTTTCTGCTATTTCCAACCCGGATTTTGAACAATTTTTGGGTTAAGAACAATCTGGTTTGATGGAATTGGATAAAGATAATAATAGTCAGGAAACAGACCGGGAGGTATTCCAAGATATGAAATATAACCAGCACTTGCGCCATTTTGTAGAGGAATGATGCTGTTTGATGGAACATCAGTTCCTTTTGTCAAATATCTTCCTAGCTTTTCCTTAAGTGCATATTCCATTTTTTTCCATCGTCTCAGGTCGTCAAACCGAAACCCTTCGCCAATTAACTCCACGGCCCGCTCTCTTCTAATCTCCCACAAAACGTTGTTGACGCTGGGATCTCGCCCTGGATCTTGCGCGACTGCAGCCAAATTCAGTGGTGCCACACCCCCCCTTTCACGAAGTTTATTAATTGTGGCGTTAGCAGTTGCCTGACTAAAAGCACCAAGTTCGAAGGTGGCTTCCGCATGATTCGCCAATACCTCACCCATTCTAAACAATGGACAGTCACTTATATCCTGGCCTTGAGCATCCTGTACCTGCTGATTGTAATACTTATAAAAGCGATAACCTGTGTAGGTGACGTTATACGGTTGACCATTTGGAAAATCAACGTAATGTGGTTCCTGGCGCACAACAAAACCATTCCAGTTACGTGATGGAAGCGTTTTATGTGTTGCATCGGAAATCGATTTCATTATGCCAAAATAGGATGTATCAATGGGACTGGTGGTATAGGTAAAATTTAAACTCGGAGGCGTGGTATTAACGACGTATGGAGGCGGTACAGTGTAATACAATCTTTTATCCCTATTCCTAAACTCTGTAAAAGCAGACTTATCTCCCTGAAAAAGCGGACTTGTAAAACGCGTCTGTCCATCGCTCATTAAAAACATATCGGCAGCTGCCTTGGTAAGATCGTATCGTCCGGACGAGTTTCGGTTTTGAGTAGAGAGCCCATGGGTAATCTGATTGGCGACATAAGCTTTATAAAGCAAAATCCCCTGTACGCCTGCTAATGAAACGCTGTTGAAGTCTAAATCGTAGTTTGGATTGAGGCTGGGAAAGGCAGCAATCAGCTTGGTCGAAGCATCAACACTAGCAGTTAAAAATTTGTCGCCATCATTTAGGTTATGATACTTTCGCCAGGTACCTTCTCTTAAACCGAAGCGCGAGATTAGTGCCCTAACTACGTTTGCATTTACAGTGTTCTCTCCATCACCGTTTTTCAGGTTTGCTTCAGCATATTGCAAATCCTTCAAAATGTTGGCGGCGACAACATCTCGAGCGGTTCGGGGCATTGTAAGCTCTTCAGATTTATCGTTAAGTGCATGTTCTATGTAAGGAACATCTCCGTACAAATTTAGGAGATTGGAATAGTTGTAAGCCCTAAAAAAGTAGCCTATGCAGCGCCAATGTTCTTTGTCAGTTGCACTGAGAGAAGAGCCGTCAATTTGATCCAGCATTAAGTTAATTGTTCTGATGTTTGTATATGGGCCTGAATAGGTGCCTGCAGATGAAGGAATCGTGATTTGCTGCCAAATCCATTGAGACTGACCGTTTGGATTTGCTATGGCAAACATATCGCTGTTTAAATCCTTATCCAGCATTTCATTGGTATAGCCGGGAAAAGCGTTGTAAAATTGCCATGAGTAGGTTAAAAACCCGTTATAATCTGAGAGTGTATTTTCCAAAGTAAGCTGGCCCTCCGGCTTTAGCTCCAGCTTATTGCAACCCACTGCCAAAAGCAATAGAAAAGCCGATGCGAGCAGCTGAATTTTACGTATTAGATAAATATTGCGTTTCATAATTTTCATGTTTTTGTCTTGACTTTTTAAGTTCAATAAGTTTTAAAAACTAATATTTGCACCAAAACTGTATTTTTTGATGAATGGGTAAATCCCGCCACTACCCAAGTTTTGCGATTCGGCATCCAGGCCCTCGGGAAGATGATCTAAGGTGACCAGATTTTCACCTGATAAGAATACCCTTGCCTTAATCTTATCTTTGAAAAGCTTTGATGGCAATGTGTAACCTAAAGAGATATTTTTCAACCTTAAGTAGGCGCCGTTTGATAAATATCGTGTTTGTACAAGCCTGCTCGTACCGGTATTTCCTGATGCATTAGAATATGACCTTGGGAAAAACGCCTCGGTGTTGCTGGGTGTCCAATAATTTAACTCATTGGTAAAAATTCCGCTAAATTGGTCAAGGTAAGGAAAATAGACTTGGTTACTGATCCAGATGTCCCTTTTTCCCACGCCGCTAAGGAAGAAAGAAAAATCAATGTTTTTATAACTTAAATTCCCGTTAAAGCCAAATTGTAACTGGCGGTTATTGTTTCCAATTATGTTACGGTCTCCTGGATTTGAAAGCGTGTTGTTACCTGTAAATATCGTCCCGTCGCCATTTAAATCTACAAAACGGATATCGCCAGGATTCTGGGCTACACCTCTGAAAGGCGCCACGCCTGGCAGCAAGGTTCCATTTTGTAATCCGGGATTAAGCGTGCCGGGAACGAAGTCACTATTTTTAAAAAAACCAGCAGTTTGGTACCCCCAGATATCGCCAATTCTTTGTCCGACATAGTAATTGGCAATTGTTCCATCCGCATTAAAATTAAGTAGTCCGCCAGGGTTATCATAATTAGTTATGTAGGCCTGATTATTGGAAAGGTTGAAATTTAGTGAGTATCGTAGGTCATTTATTTTATCATTCCATCCTAAATTGATTTCCCATCCTTTCACTTTTAGATCAGCAACATTTTGCAACGGGGCAGCAGCTCCAAGTACTGCAGGAAGTTCATTACTTGGGGCAAGCATACCCAGTGTTTTCCGAATATAAGCTTCGACAGAGCCCGTCAGACGGTTATCAAAGAACCCAAGGTCAAGTCCAAGATTTGAGGTCTGTACACGTTCCCAGGTAAAACTGGCACTTACCAATGCCGGCGGAGGAACAGTTACCCTCAAAACCCCTGTTACGGGATCAATCCAGCTTGAATTTCCAGGCGTGGAGGCAGGGATATACGGATAATAATTTTGGCCGCCCCCAGGGAATAAGACCACCTGATTACCTATCTCACCATATGAAGCTCTGATCTTTAGCACATTAAATACAGATTTTACTTGCTTCATAAATGGCTCAGCCATAATGTTCCAGCCAGCTGAAAACGAAGGAAAAAAGCCAAACCGCCCGTTTGATGGGAAACGGGAGGAGCCGTCATACCTCCCAGTGGCCTCGAATAAGTACCTCCCATCATAATTGTAATTTATTCTCCCAAAATAACCCGAAACCGCAAATGACGAAAAGCTGTCACTGCTATTAATTGTTCCCGTGCTTCCAGATATTGATGGGGAGTTCTGGCTGATTACACCGAGCCGGGTTACTGAAAAATCATTCTGTACACTTTTTTCCTGATTCGTACCGACGACTAAATCAATATTATGTTTTTCCTTAATCACTGTGGAATAATTCGCATAGACGTTCACAGCGTTATAATTTGAACTATTGTTGTATCTGTTATAGCTGGAATTTACGCTAATCGGAGAAACCGTAAAATTCAAAGGGTTGATGTATGAATTTACAGTAGCCTGATTTGTTTGATTGCTATTGATTTGATTAAAGGTATATTCCGCATTTAATTTAAATCCTTTGAAAAGGTCATACTGCAATTTTCCAAAAATTCTAAGGTTATTATCCTTGCTTATTCGGTATGGTTCTTTTTCAAGGATATTATTTGGTGTGTAATATGGTAACACAGAGCCGTTAGGGGCAATTCCAGAATCTGTGGGTGCATAAGGTCCGAAAGTGATTGCATTGTAAAAGAGTTGTCCGAAATCCCTTGGGGTATTTGTTACGGAATTATTATATAAGACGTTGATACTGGCGGTAAGCTTAGAGGTGAGGTTAGTATTTAGGTAAGCATTAAAATTATAACGTGTAAAAGCATCGGATTTAGTAGCCATAATACCATCCTGATTGGTGTAACCGGTGGATACCCTGAAGTTTGATTTTTCAGATCCTCCGCTGAAAGACAGATTATGAAGCTGTTCGAACCCGCCAGGCATGAAAGTTTTATAAATATCAGTCTGGGCGAGTGGATACTGAATTCCTGCAACGGTAGCGATCCCATTTGAGGGAAATTGTCCGGGATTCTGGTCATATTGCTGAAGTAAGCCCTGCCAGGTTGCAATATTTTGTCCAGCCCAGTAAGATGTTGTTCCAAAGTCATTAAGCGCCTGAACAAATTCGCTGACCGTGGTTTTTTGAGGCAAGTTACTTGGCTCAGTAATGGCCAGATTACCCGAATATTCAAATTTGATAGGCTGGTTTCTACCGCCCTGCTTGGTCGTTATCAGGATGACCCCGAAGGCCGCTCTTGCGCCGTAAATAGAAGAAGCTGATGCGTCTTTCAAAACCGTAACTGTAGAAATATCTTTCGGGTTAACATCATCCATATCCATCGGAACATTATCGACGAGCACGAGTGGTCCACCTCCGTTTATTGAAGTAAAACCCCGAATGTTAAGCCCACTTTTAGCGCCTGGTTGACCACTATTTGTGGTCACCTGCAGGCCAGGTGCCGCTCCTTGCAATATTTGTGCAGTGCTAGTCACTGGACGGTCGCCCAGAATTTCATCCATTTTTACTGTCGAGACAGCGCCTGTTAGATTAACCTTTTTCTGTGTGCCATAGCCAACTACAACCACATCGTTGAGTGCATTACTTTCTTCCTTAAGTTTGGCACTTAAAGAAATCATATCTCCGGCTTTTAGGTTATATCCACTTAGGGTCTGTGTTTGGTAGCCAACATAGCGAATGATAAATGTGTAAGCCCCGGGCTCCAGTGCTTGAAATTGGAAGATACCTTCCTGGTCCGTCTGCGTGTTTTGCGAATTTTTTCCGTTAAGATTTTTAGCTGTTACCGTCACCCCTGGTATCGGCAGGTTATTTTCTTCGGCGACAAGCCCTTTAACTGCCGCCCCATTTTGAGCCAACGCATGCGTAAGGGCAAACAGCTGTAGAACAATAACAAGGCTGACCAGTCGTAACAGTCTTGGTTTTTTGTAGATTAATTTCATATTTATATTTGGTTTTTTTTGCATGGAAGCGCCATTGCCAATACAGGCGTTTTTTACTTGCCGAATTGTGGCTTATGCTGTTTGGCTTTTTTCTCTTAATCCGAGCAGCTTGGCGAAATACTTAAACGATTAATTTTTTGCATGGTCAGTTTTAATTTGAGATCTTTTTTAAGCTATGATGCTAACGTCTTTTAGGATTTTCTTTCTGAATCAGGTATTCGTTTTCACTTGATTTCACGAGTTTCAAACCGTTCAATTTTGCAATATTTCCAAAAATTCGTTCGGCGGAATCGGTTTGATCAACGCTCCCGATATAGTACATATTTCCAAGATCATCCGGTGAATATTGAATATGGACGTTATATCTGCTTGCAAGTTGATCAAGCACATTTGCAAGCGGTTCTCGGCGGAAAAGAAGTAGATTTTTCTCTTTTTGCATTCGAGCAGATCGTTTGTAAACTATCTTTGTCCTTGCATTCCTCCTATTGTAAATTAACTCTTCGCCAGGGCGTAAATAAAACTTATCGTTCATTTGTTTTCTCGGGGATGATGAAGGTCTTATCACAACTTTGCCTTCATATAAATGAATAATGATTAATTCACTTAACGAATTTGAAATCACTCTGAAACGGGTTCCCAGCGCCGTGGTAGCAAGCTGATTGCTATAAACGGTGAACGGTCTGAGCTTATCTTTAGCTACCTCGAAGATCGCCTCACCCTGGAGGCTTACATCACGCTTCTTATTTTGAAATGGTTCGTTGTATTCAATTGAAGCATTTGGATTCAATTCGACTTTAGATCCATCCGGCAGCAGGATATCCATTTTTTCCCTTCCTGTATTTTTTATCAAACGATGCTCAATTGAAAAACCCTTCTGCACAGAAACAATTGATTTTTCGGAATAATTAAACAGAAAAAACATAATCGCACCAAGCAGTGAAGCAGCAACGGCATATTTTAAATGAGCTAGCCTATACCAGCTTTTGCGCCTGAGGGGCTTGATTTCCAACCAAATGTCTTCCCAAAATTGTAAAGGCATTAAGTTATCATCAACCTCGATATCCCAATCGGCTTTGTTTAGATATTTGTCCAGAACCTGAGGTTGCTCTTTCAAGTAGCCGGCTACTGCCTGAGCCTCCGATGCAGTGCATTCTCTTAAAAAGAAGTTTTCAATAAGATCCTCATTCACATTCATTTTCTGGATATAATATTTACAAATACGTGGTAAGACTAAAAAGTCCTCCGCCCCAAATATTTTTTTTGATTTATTTTAGGAAAAGTAATAGGAGAATCACTGATAAAGGAAAATCTCTACGCAACCTTTTCAGGGCCTTGGCAAGATGGTTATCTACTGACTTTTCCGAAATCTCCAATAAACAAGCAATTTCTTTGTAACTATATCCTTCAATTTTATGCAGATGAAATACTTGCTTCCTTAATTCTGGCATTCCATTCAGAATGATTTGAATCTGCTCTTTGGTATCAAATGCTGTATTCTGGCAATTTTCAGAAGTCTTTTGAGATGCTGCTAGCGTGAAATCTGATGTGATTTTCTTTATTTTGTTTGCTTTACGAACGTAATCGATTAAAACGTTACGCGCAATATAGAACAATTGCTGATCCAGACTATAGCTTTCGTTAAGAGCATTCCGATATAACCATAGTTTTAAAAAAGTGCTTTGCAACAAATCTTTCGCGTCATCTTTAGAGGAAGTCTTTCGCAAAAAATATTGAAAGCCCTTAGCCCGCCACTGCTTATACGCGGATTCAAAGGCTGACTCATCCCCTTTTTTGATTGCTAAAACTAAATTCAATGTCGCTAAATTTGCAACCAAGATAAGAAAATAACAAAAATTATTACATAATATTGTATGACATAACAAAAATCTCTGATAATTTATTGATTCCAGCTGATTTATCTACTTAAATGACTTAAAGAAATAATTATTTCGAGCGACGAGTAGCCATGAAGTGAGATGATACAACGAAGAGTTAGTTATATTGATGGGCTGATTAGCTGTATTGAAAAGTGCCTAACCATTTTTTGAACGAATTCATTCTGCGGAGCAGATTGATTGAACATTCGACTAATATTTCTCTAAAGACCCCTTTTTGATATATTGAGACGGCTTTACTTTTCTGGTTTCGCTATTTTTATGGGTTTTTTGATAGGTTTTGTCAGACTTTTGACCATCAGTTTCTAACCTGGAATAAAACAAAAATCCGGTTAGACGGGAAAGTAGTCTTCTTCATCACCACTATTTAGTGTAATACAATTAAACTGTCAGACTTTTCTTAAAGCCTTAAAACATGCCATTGTTAGGAACTATTAACTGGCTGTAATAGAGCAAATTAAGAAATTGCCTAATGGTCTTGTTCGAAGGCCAATAACCAAAAAACTTTCGCAGTAAGGATCCCAAATGATAATTATGTTCCACTGTCCCTGAAATAGATAGTCTTTCAATAAGATGGGGTGTAACCTTATCAGTTGGGATGTTGTCCTAGCTAGGAGATCAGCATATAAACATTACTTTATAACCACTCTTACCATTTCCAGTGTATCAGAACAAACAACGAGAACCTGCCAAATTATCACCGGAGACTAATAACCAATTTAAACACCACCAATGAAACCATATCTACTTTTTCTGCTTTGCTTTCTCACGCTGAGATCACTGGGACAAAATACTCCTGATTCTATTCATAAAGAAAATTTCAAGACTGAGAATATTAAATTCAATAGTGCCGGTGTGATTTTGGAAGAGTCTATTTTTATACCTAAACATGCGGTTGCCGCGCTGGTTCTAGTCCATGGATCTGGTCAGGAAACCAGAATGAGTGCTATAGCTTCACTTCTAGCCGAAAACGGCATTGCTGTATTGACCTATGATAAACGTGGGGTGGGGAAATCTGGCGGAACATATGCCGGGCCGGAAGTTGGCACCAATAACATTGATGCCTCAAATTTAGACATATTAGCTTTAGACGCAAGCGCTGCTATTGATGCCTTCTTAGGCCATCTGACTACTAAACGTCTTCCGCTGGGTTTAATGGGCTTCAGTCAGGCTGCATGGATTATCCCTCTGGCAGCAAAGAAGAATCGAAAGGTAAAATTTATTACTTTATTTAGTGGACCAGTCGTTACAACCCTCGAACAACTGCGGTTTCAGTTTTATACGAACGGCAATTCGGACTTCTGGGAAACGCATAGTGAAGTGGACGCACGTAAACATATCAGTAATGACCCTGACAAGTATCAATTTGCGCCTACTGACCCGCGTGATGCGCTTTCCCTGCTCTCTATCCCTGGGCTTTGGCTCTATGGTGGGAAGGATATACAAGCACCAGTAGGTTTATCCATAGAACGCATTAGTGATCTTAAAGCAACAGGCAAGCAATATACATATAAACTATTCCCTGAATTGGGACATAATACTGCCAAATCAAAGGACGCATTTAACTTTGCTATTCAATGGATTAAGTACATCGCTAGCAGTATGTAAGGGCAATTAGCTCTATTTAGGATAATCTAGTAACTTTTAGATGACTTGAAGGCTTTAATTATGGTGAATTCAGGAGCGGTTAGATGTTCACAGATTAGTGCATTGATAGAACAGATTTAAAAGAATTTGAAGCAATAGTAGGCTTTCATGATGAAAAAATGGGTGAAACCGCCCTTATCTTTGTTTAGAGGGAAATGGATAATGGCTTTCTTGAATTCAATCATTAACCAGTTTTGGCCCGAAATGGCTAGCCTACTTCCGAGGCTTATCGTCACTTTTGTCTAAAGCCTATAGATGACACAATATTTGATTAAATCCTAAGCTGCACGCTGAGCTTTTTCAACCTTGAAAATCATTCTTTCAGCGATGGATATGTAACCCTTCACCAAGCATCGCTTAAGATGATTTAGACTTTTATAACAGGTCGCGTCAGTTGGAAATTTAATTGTCGCGTGTTACCTCAATTGTGGCGGATATATCGGTACCCTCTTGCGCATAGACCAACCAGCAGGTATAACAGAAAGGTCCAATCTAATGTAGATTGAACCTTCCTATGTAACCGATTATTATTTTGCAGATGCCACAAAAATGAGGCACATGGGATGTTAAGCGACCACGGGTAAAGAACCGCCATCAATAGCATATATAGTACCGGTGAGATAAGCAGCGGATGGTGACACCAAAAAGTGCACAAGCTGAGCCACCTCTTCAGGTTCGGCCATCCGACCCATCGGAATACCGCCGGTCTGTGCCATCAGTTGTTTCATTCCTTCTTCGGGCGTAATACCAGCTGAAGTTGCGTAATCATTCAAAAACTTAATCATCGGTTCCGTTTTTGTGGCACCTGGAGCTACGGTAATTACACGGACCCCTTTGTCAGCCAGTTCGGTGGCCAGGGCTTTACTATAGCTATTCAGCGCTGCCTTAGACACTGCATAAGCCATGTTCAAATTCCATAATGCCTGTTTGCCCGCAACTGAGGAAATATGAATGATCACACCGCTTTTTTGTGCGATCATTTGTGGCAGTAGTATTCTGTCAAGCCGCATTGCAGAGATCAAGTTCAAATTTAACTCCTGTTGCCAGTGTTCATCGGTTAGTACGCTATGACCACCACCCGGTGTGGTAAGCCCGCCTACGTTATTGATTAAGATATCGATGCCGCCAAAAGTACCTGCTATTTCCTGAGCGAGCCCTGCTACCTGATCGGCATCGGTCAGGTCTGCGGCAATAAAATGATGAGGTGTAGCCTCCGGCTTCGTCCTGGCACTCACGATCACAGTTGCACCAGCTTGTGCTAATTCGTTGGCAATCGCTTTACCAATACCTTTTGTACCACCGGTAACCAGTGCTCTTTTTCCATTAAGATTTTTAAATTCCATGTTTGTGTTCCCTGACATTCTGAAACAAATGTTTCAGAATTGTTAAAAAAATTTATTTAGTTAATTGTTTAATAAAGTATTCAGCCATGCGTTTGATCTTAACCGGGTCCTTGTGCAGGATGTAAGATTCATACCAGCCTGTCCAGGTGCTGTTGAAATAATCTGCAAGCAGAGCCGGATCTTCATCATTGCAAATCTCGCCTTTATCCATTGCTTTTTTGATGAGGTCATGTAAAAACTGGTAGGAACGTTGGTCATCAGCTACCAATATTTGCTTTACGCGTTCGTCATTGGTGGCGACCTCAAACGCACTTTTCACCGCCATGCAGCTGTCTTCACCGTTAACAATGATATTAACTGCCTCGTGTATGTAATCGACTAACACGGACAATGCCGACCTTTTACTTGTTAAGCGCCTCTCCCAATCCTGTTTTCTGATTTCAGTATAATGCTGAACACAACGCAGAAATAGTTGCTGTTTGTCTCCGATCGTGTTATACAAGCTGCTGCTATTAATCTGCATGGCATCGGTAAGATCCCGCAGCGATGTTGCATTATAGCCTTTCTTCCAGAATACTTCCATTGCTTTCTGAATCGCTGCTGCTTCATTAAATTCTACATTCCTGGCCATGACCTTACAAAGGTACTCAAATCTGAAACAAGTGTTTCAGATTTGAGTCATAATTTAGAGGTTGGTCAGGAGCTAAACGGTAGCATTAATCCATATAACTAACTATCAATGTATTTTTTATTAAAAAAACCATTTAGTAACCTATTCGATATTCGTTCCTACCCAAGCATTTTTTGCAACCGGACGTCTATTCCCTACATCTAGGTCTCCAACTGTTAAAAGTTACGTTTGAACTGTTTTCAACAATGCCACGCCATTAAGGTAATAGCTGTTGAAAGGAATGGAAGGTAAAATCACGACGTAAGCCGCCGTACCAAAAGGCTCGGGCCAGCTGTGTAGTAAAAGGACGAAAACAGACCAAATAAACAATAACCTGCATAGCATTGAAATGGAAGCTTGCCAACCGAGCCTTACATTCTAAATGAAACTGCAAGCAATGGCAAACCAACTAAATATAGGATTCCTAAAAGCTTGTTTCGATGTATGATTCTTGAGATTGCAAAAACGATTTTGTTGAGCCCGCAGCATTTACAAAGCCATTGGGTTTTAGGTCCATTTTGAGTGCTGTCTGAGCGAATGTTGCTGCCGTTGTGAAGATTAAGCCAACTGATAATAAAAAACGTTTCATAGGTTGAAAATTGGGACAATAAATATCGATGTATTTTTTGATGGGTTTAAGATAGAATATGGCTTATACAACTATTGAATTCATTGATCCTATGTGTATTGTTCAAAATTTAACTCAAGTATGAGTACCACTTTTAGTAACCTTGTCATTTACGATTTTCCGACTACCTACTTCACTTATAGCGGCATGTTAAACTAATCCTAACTATTTAACTAACTACCCTTGGCATTCATAGCTAAGGGTTGTTGTCTGAAATGAGATGGCATCATATACAACGCGAGCTGCTGTGAATTCGTGAAAAGCTTGCTAAATGACTTATCTATTAACGATCCTTGAGTATAAAGCCTGTGCCCATTTATAGGTTATCCAAAAATGATTCATGGTATTTATACCCAATCAAAGTTATTCTACGCTTATTTAAAACCTAATATTGTGGATTCGGTTTACTATGCATGAAAGCTAGAAACATACTAATGATTGCAGCAGGTCTATTCATGTTCGCTGCCAGTTGTGTTAACGATCCGGAAAAACATACTGAATCAGAATCCGACCCTATGGGTAAAGATACCGTACACCACGACACGTTATCAAGAGATTCGTTAGCTAGACACGATTCTACAGCCAGGAAATCTGCTCACACGCAACCACAATAATTTGTTGACCGGAGAACAGCTATTTGAATATAATTTATCGTTTCGTGACTACAGCGGAAGCGACCGTGACGAGTATGCTCAAAACCTTCAAACCGCGTTCTTCTTGTTTGGCCAAGAAAAGGTTTTCAAACTGCTTGAGCAGGGCGAAAGGCAAAACAAGAAATCGAACTCATTGAGGATTTCACTGTTATTGGTGAACCTACAGGGATGAAACTGGTTTAACTCAAATGGACCTTTTCGCCGTTTCTTTCTATTATGTTTAACACGTTGATAGCATTCAGGCCATTTGTAGAAAGGTAAATCTCGAAATGAACAATATCACCAGTTTGAAAGATTAAACCATTTAGTTTAGCATGAAATTTAATTCTTTGGTTGTTGCCATCTTCGATAATACCGACTTTTGCAACTTTGTTGTATGAGCGAATTATCCCCGTCCGAACCATAGCGAATTATTTTTAGTAAATCTAGTAATAATCGCTGATATTCAATAGTTTACGAAGAGGCTATTTACTTCATGAGTGATTTGGCTGAATAAAACTGATTTTCAAAATCAATGACATGCTGAGGTTTGTTTTCTTCCGTCCAGGTTGAACGCACTGCGGCCCGGAGAGGCGTAACGAAACTTTCTTTGGCCAGTTGAGTTTTTACTAGCAATATAACCGGATCATATTGCTCAGCATTTCTAAGATGTGCTTGTAATTTTATATCCCAATTGTCTAACGCTCTGCGACAGATGCGCCGCGGCCTACCACACTTTCATTAATATCACCTGGTAAAATGCAGATAAACCCAGGCGATTCATTATACACTTCCGCTCCGAGTTTACCCGCAATTCCTTCAAGGGGTATTTCATGTCGTTTCCTGCGTGGCATTTTAAAAATTTCTATTTGGATTATATTGAGAATCGTCTTCTCCGCGCTCGTTTCTATATCTGTTTAAAAACTCCTCTACCTCTTCGGGTGCCTGGTTATTTAATACAACCGGGAGGCGCATTAAAACCTAATTAAATCATTAGCATTAATTGACTGTCGCCACCTGGAAGGTTCCGGATAATAGGTATAATTACCTTGAATGCTAAACCGGTCAAGTCTATTCGCGCAGCGGGTCTAACTCCAATAGAGCCGGTTTGAGGATTGCCGCCACGATGACAAATAATTTCGATAGTTTATAGAAGATACCTAATGCCATTGTTTTTGCGTTTTAAAATAAAATTTTATGAAGCCAGTCACGATGATGGACAGTGCTCGCCTGGAAAGGCATGAGCAACCAATAAGCAATATTGAGCAGTTAATTATTAAAATTCTTGACAAGCTGGAAACCCCGGATAAACTGTATACATCGATTGAACTCCAAGATTATTTAAGAAAAAGCTCTACCTGGGTTGATGCCAATATACATAAAGTAGGTTGCTCAAAAATAGGCGGTGAATGGAGATTCAGAATATCAGTACTTGATGAATACGTTAATGAGACGTTTCACAAGGAGTTGTAAACGGCGGATATTTCAATTTTTATCCTTCAGGAAAATTTACTGATATCGAAACGGCACCTTCTTGTAGTCAAGAAGAAGTACTCAACCTACTGGCTGACCAGATTGAGGCACAGCATCCTTTAGGACTTGATTTCGGAAATGCTGACTTGTCGGAATGAAAAAAAACTTCAATCAAAGTTAACTCAGCAATGACCTTTCACGTTCTGGAGACTCTTGAATAGTAAGCGCTGTGAGTAATTTTAGAATATGCTGACTAAGAACACCACGCTGAGTTTCTGTGAAAGCTAAATCACCGCGCGTTTGGTTTAACAACAGACATTCTGCAGTTGATGAATAATCGAACAACCAGGCCCGTTGGACCTGGTTGCGCTCGAGGAATTAAATGGAAATATTTAATGAAAAAAACAGGAAAGGATTATTGAAGAATCTATTGAACTTTTTT
This sequence comes from Pedobacter sp. AC464, assembly GCF_979253075.1. NCBI lineage: Bacteria > Pseudomonadati > Bacteroidota > Sphingobacteriia > Sphingobacteriales > Sphingobacteriaceae > Pedobacter > Pedobacter sp. AC464. The sequence goes on along the minus strand of NZ_CEEDBV010000001.1, from coordinate 471,639 downwards.
GACCACCAGGTCATCAAAATAAATATAGCTGGTTTGGCTAGAGCCCCAGACGGCAACATCTTTTCCGCCTCTAAAATTATGAAAAGATAGACGGTTAATCAACCGCTGAGCATCATTGGTCGTCCAGCGGATAGATTGATCAAGTACGGTCGTTCCATTAATAAGCACCTGAACCCATCCGTTTTTACTGGAACCGGTATTACTTTTCACATATAGGTGAACGGTATAGGTTGAACCCTTTTGTAAGCTGCCACTTGAAGGGTAAGATTTACCGAAAGTATCGCCGCAGGGTCCCGCCATATCCCTATGATAAACATAAGGCTGAAAGTACACCCGGCTTCCACTGTTGTACCACATAAGCCTCAGGCTCCCCCCATTTCCGTCGGTCGCTATGTCGCAGCCCGTATTGCCTTCGCCAATCAAGAAGCCAAAGCCTACTTTGCCGCCTCTGCTCCAATCAAACTGACTGTGAAAACGAACCTTAAAGGTAGCTTCATAGGCAGATCCGTCGGAGATGTCAGCCCCTGCTATCAGACCGTTTGATACCGAGTTTGGCGCCAGGGTGGCCCTCGCCCAGCCGCCTGAAATGTACGCCCGGCTTTCATTCCAGCCGGTCAAGCTTGCCATGGCAAAATCACTGCTTGCAGCGGAATAGCTGTATGCTCCGTCCGGACGATCAAATTGGGTATTAATGTTACTGGGGTAAGCCTGTGCGGCTGTTGTAGCCATTGTTTTTTGAATAGAAAGCTTACCAGCGGACTCATTGATTTCTTCGGGCTGTGTGTAATCTTTATCACAGGCACCCAGGCAAGCTGAAAATAAAAGCATAGCCGTTCCCGTTAATTTGGGAAAATTAATTTTTTGACTCATCGCAATTTGGTTAGATAAAAATTTAGTTAGAATGCTAAACGCTACTTTTTGTGAGCATCGCTAGCTGTTAATTAGTTTTGATTAATCCTTTCTTAACTAAATATAGCACAGTCAGGTCTCAGAGCAGTCCAACAAAATTCAGGAAACGAAGAAAACAACGTCTAATTAAGTTTCAAACGATTGAAATAATATCATACTTTACAAGATTATTAAAGCTTACCACTTTTGCTTATCCTAAGCATCTTGATTGATTTTAGTTTTAGGAAAATCCATAATAGATACCTTAAATGGATAGAGGCCAGCTAAATACCCTTAATAGCAATAAGCACCTAGCGCCACAAAATCGACACCCAGGCGATAGAGACGACTGTTATTAATATGACGGGCGTGATCGGGCTCGTTTGACAACTATATCAAAAATCCTTCGATATTGGAATCATATTTGTATGTTCCCAGCAAAAATGATCATGAGCACTAAACAAAGTTTTTTAGCATTCATCATATTGCTAAGTGGATTTTATAGCTGTAAGCAATCCAAAAAAGAAACATCAGCGGGCAAAACGCTCGCAGACAGCACAGAATCCTCCATAAAAGGCTGCTACCTGTTCGTGGCGAATAGGGATACCTTCCAACTGGCGATTACCAGTGTTGCAAAAAATGATGTTGAAGGTTCGTTAATTTATAATTTTTTTGAGAAAGATGATTCCAAGGGAACTTTCAAGGGAACTTTTGACGGCAATATCCTAAAAGGCGATTATGCCTTTGAGGCTGAAGGCCAAACATCTGTCAGGGAGGTTATATTTAAGAAAACGCCGACGGGTTTAATAGAGGGAGGCGGAGAAATAAAAGAGGCAGGTAATAAGGCCGTGTTCTCAAACCCTAATGCGATATCTTATGATAACGGTATAACCTTTACAAAAACTGAAACTTGTTTGCCTTAATCCGTGCTAGATATCCTAATAGCGTCGTTCCCGGATTGATAGGCTTTAAAGCACTAACTGAAGTCAGGCGTTTGCCAGACGGACTTTGTGCATTTCTTAAGCTCGGGAGCGGGGCTCGACAGATTAATTAGAATGGAAAATTAGCTTCTGTGAATAGGTCACAGAAGCTAAAAACTACATTATCCCTTCATCTTTAAAGCTTAGGTAGGTATCAGGGCAAACGATAATATGATCAAGCACCTTGATGTCTAGCAGCTTGCCCACCTCAACGAGTCGTCGGGTAAGGGCAATATCGGCCTCACTGGCATCCGATTCTCCTGAGGGATGGTTATGGGAAAGAATGATGCCACTTGCACAAGCTTTGAGCGTAATCGCAAAGATAATCTTTGCATCTGCAACTGTCCCTGATATTCCCCCTTGAGAGATATTCACCATGCCGAGCACCTTATTCCTTCGGTTAAGCAATAATATTTTGAATTCTTCTAAAAGTTCAAGTCTGTCCAGGTTCCAGTTATCGAGCAGAACATGGTAAGCTTTAAGCGAACAGTCAATTTCCGGTCTTAGAGAAGCTTTAAACTTTGGTTTGTAGCTGATTTCGATTTCGGCTAGCTGATACAATGCATTTTCCATAATATTTTAATTTAATTATGGTGCCGCCACAGGTTTTACGACCGCCAAAGCACGAAGAAGCAACGGAATAAATGGGAATGCGGGGATGGCCACAGGCGGGTTTATGCCGGAATTTCTTCTGCGTGCCGGTTGTCGAACCTAAATTTGTACCGGATTAATTGAAGTCTCCGACATAATATTATTGATATCAAGAAAGCTTTTCGTTGAAAGCAGTTGTATTTTGTCTCAGTAACTCAAAGGTCAAGGTCAGCGAAACGTGCCTAACCGCGAGGGCATTGCTGAGCTGTGGGTGGCAAAGGGACACACAACCAAATTGAATGCATTGCAAGGGGTTCCAAAGATGTTGCAAAAGCCATTTGTTTCATCGCGTTTTATAAGGAGAGTTCCCTGTCAAGAAAAGTCACTAAGTTCCGGACAAAGGTCGGCATCCGCTCAGAATCCACTCTGGGAATTCTCGGTAGAAAGTACCTCGCCCTTGCTTTCGGGCGCAGGGTTATTTCGCTATCAAGTCTACATTTATCTGCAACCTGTTCATATGAAAGTGATCACCTTTCAAACGGAGTTTCATATTTCAGCACTGAGCAATAACGTCAGTGTAAAAGCAAAGGGTAAAGTCATCATCGGAGTGGGGCTTAAAAGCCCCACCCAGTTTAGACCTTAAATATTTATCCGGCGGCTACCTAATCTGAAAATGGTAGGTACCGGCAGCGAGGGTAATAGAGGCCTTCGATAATTTGCCATCCAGATAGACGGCCTTGCCTGTGTTTTTCGGCAGTTTAAGTGAAGCTGACGAATTTGGTGGGATGACAGCAGTATATTCAATGCTCTGAGCATTGCGCTTCCAGGAGGACTTAATGGTTCCATACCGACCGCTGTGGGTAGACTCAAAGTGCTGAAGGGATGCAATGAAATGCGGTCTTAAATTTACATTGGCGAACCCGGGTTTTCCTTCATCGATCTTGATTCCACCAACACCCTTGAAAAACCATGCGCCGATCTCGCCGAACATCATGTGGTTGTCAGAGATGTCCCTGGTCGCCTGCATGTTCCAGTTTTCGTGAAGTGTGGTCGCCCCGTTTACAATCCACCAACCCCATCCGGGGTAGCTTTCCCGTGTCGCCAACTCGTAGGCAATATCACTATAGCCGTTGTCACTCAGCGCGTTCAGAACAGCCTTTGCACCGAGCACCCCAACATCAATCTGCATTCCGTCGGCTTTGACCCTTGCAGCGAGATTGTCGGCGACCCTTTGCCTGAAGGCATCGGGAACAATATTCCATTGAAGGGCCATCGCGAGCTCAGTTTGAACGCCCTTACCGTAAATGCCCATTGAGGAATTGAAAAACTTATCGTTGATGGCTTTTTTTATATTTCGTGCGAGGCTGCTGTATCGACTATAATCGTTGCTGTTCCCAAAAAGTCTGGCCGCTTTGGCCAGAATATCGGCATCAACATAAAAATAGACGGATGAGGTGTATTCCAAATCCGACTCGGATTTAACCGGAACCCAGTCGCCCCTGCCGAATGTGGTCAGATAGCCCTTAGACGTATTTTCAACGTAGCCTACATAATTTTTAATGCTTTGATAATTATCCCTTAGCAGTTTGCTATCCCCATAAAACATGTAAATATTCCAAGGGATAATTGCTATGGTACTAGTCCAGTCAGTTCCGTTGGCGGTCCCATAGCCCCATCCACTGGTCGGTATGATATCCGGCAGCACTCCATTTGGCTGCTGCTCGTCCCTGTGATCGCCCATCCATTTCTCGTATACAGTAATAGCGTCAAAATTATAAAGTCCAGTTTCCACTGCAAAGTGACCGTCTCCCGTCCATCCGTTTTTTTCACGCTGGGGACAGTCTGTTGGCAAGCCGAAAAGATTCGAAAGGTAGGAATTGTTTGTTGCCCACCACAGTTTGTCTAACAATCCATTAGAGGAGGAAATCCTGCCCACAGGAGGAACATCGCTGTGCATGAAATATGCCATCAGGCTTTTACTTTCTAGCGAAATGGGTTTTGATGCGAGGACTTCTACGTACTGAAATCCCTTGTAATTAAAAAGGGGCACAAATTCTTCTTCGCCACCACCCTTTAGAATAAAAATATCGGTCTGAAAGGGATCCGATTTATCCTTAGGCCTGTGGTAAACATCGATATTGGATAGATCTGTATGCCCGTTGGCGTAAAGCCTTTCCGCATGCCTTAGCCTGATGACTGTACCGTGTTCACCGGTAACCCTGAGCCTGCTCACTCCAGCAATATTTCTACCCAGATCAAATACATAGGTACTGTCGTCAAATTTTCTCACTGTCTTGGGCGCAACCTCTTCGACGTTTCTTATCGGGTGCATCATTTGAGAAACTATATTACGCGAAGGTGCAGCACGAAGTGCTACGCCGCGCCATCTGGAATCATCAAAACCCACTGCATTCCAGCCTTTTTGCTCAAGACGTGCATCGTAATGTTCGCCGGTATATATGCTGTTTGAAATGAGCGGCCCATGGCTGGTTTTCCATTCCGGACCGGATTTAATGGTCTCTATAGTCCCGTCCGTGTATGTTATTCTGAGATCCAGACAGAATGCTGGTCTTGCACGCCAAGGCGCACGGTCAAAGTTCCAGACAGCCAGCGACTGATGATTGTACCACCCGTTGCCGAGCAGTACACCCATGGCATTGTTTCCCGGTGACAAATATGAGGTAACATCATAGCTTACATAAAGGTTCCGTCTGTCAAATCTGGTATACATTGGATCAAGGCGATGATCACCAACCTTTTTACCGTTAATATAAAATTCGTAAAGACCTGCAGCGACGATGTATGCCCTGGCATACTTGATTTTTTTTCCTGTGGAAAATTTTTTCCTGAAATATGGAGCAGCTAAGGTATTGATGTCGTTTCGATCACTAATCCAGGTGCCTTTCCAATTTTCCATGCCCATCATGCCTGTTTCAAAATCGGAAATTTCGGCTTTCAGTTTAGCACCGTTCATATCCCAAATTTCTAGTCTCCAGTAATATTTCGTGAATGGCTGCAGCGGGGAGCCGCTGTAAGGAACGAGGTTGTTTGCTGACATTACTTTTCCGGAATCCCATAGCAAACCTTCTCCTTTTGCTGTTTGTTCGGAATCCGTACCCAGGCACACCCGGTAGGCCAGCTGCTTCGCGCCCCGTCTTGCGTCAATCATAAGCCAGGTAAGTCTTGGATGGCCATTATCTATACCTATAGGGTTTGTCAGGTATTCGCATTTAAGCCCTGAGGGTACAGCGCTAAAAAGAAAGGTGCTATAGACAATCAGAAAGAGTTGAAAAAAAATATAGAGCGGGGTATGGGGGATACGGGTCAGTTTCATTATTTGTTTGTAGTCTTAGATTTAAACGTTGGTAAACGAAAGTTGTTAGATTGGTTAAACGGGATGAAGATCAGTTCATCTATCCGACTTTCGATATCGTTTCAAGTCGATTTCCTTTTGCCTGGCGAGGATTTCTGTTCTAGTTTCCTGTGCCGTGCGTTTGATTTCGCTTAGCATTTTCCGGCAACGGATAGCGGCGGCTATATTTTCGTGGGCGGCAAACTTAACGTAATGCATTTTTGCCTCCTGGGTCAATAGGAGCAATTTCTGAATTTTGTCCATTTTTTGAAAATTAATGTTGTTCAAATTTTTCAGGCTTATTCCGCGCTCGCGCCGACTTTACAAGTATGCGTATACTTAGGAATGAAATTTGATCGGCATGTCTAAGCATGCCGATGACAAATAAACCGCGAACTTGGCTATATAAACCGGACCGTTCAAGTAAGTATGACCAATGGGGAGCGCAACATCGCTAAAATGCGGAAAGATAAAGCCGCATCCTAGATGCCGACGGCCGGACACGAAATATAGCATTACTTTCAGGCTTGGAAAAGGTGCCTCCTTGTATCGTCGCAGCATAATCCATTCCCCCAAACCTGCATTCGAGTTTGGATGGACTTACCTTCGCAAAGGGCAACTTTGCCGTTGCAGCCGTTTCAAGATCCATGAACCAGTCCAGCTTCTCCTTCCCGGCGAAGCGGATGGCGAAGGTCTTTTCGTTCAGGTCCATCTCCAGGCTGCCCTGGACGGATGTTAGGGGCCAAGATATGTGTACAGCACTTTTCCCCTTTTCTGTAAATACCGGATCTCCCCCCTTTAGCAGGATTTCCTTTCCACCTATTTTTGCCTTGAAGCGAAGCCCTGCAAGCAGGTCTCTTTTGCTCCAGATGTAACCGTCGACAATTGGAAGGGTAAAAAAGGAGCATTCGTTGGAAGTTGCAATTTCTGTCGTGTATTTGTCGGGAAAGTTTTCATTGAACATGTGAATGTCCCGGATTCTCAGTCCATTATTCTCCCATAACAGGTTGATTCGATAAAAACGGCTGTTATACCACAGGGTTTTTAGTCCGCTGCCCTCGATGTCCTTCGTCACACCGAACGAAGTTGCCGGGGTAACCTTATAGTTTTTCTTAAACCAGATTCCTGATGCTTCCATCGTTTCGACCTTGAGTTTTCCCTCATCGCGCAGTTTTGCGATCAAGGGCATTTGGATCTCAAGCCCCTTTGACATGGCATTCCAGGTAAATGAATTCTCCTGACCAGCCTGAGTATAATTGAAACCGAGCGAGCGTTCCTGGGTAAAGGCTTGAAAAAACCAATCTACCCATTCTTTGCTTCCGCCCCCGAAACGATAGACTGGCTCGAGCGTAATCACGCCCTGTCTTCTGGTCCCAAGTCCGGTATCGTACTGGCGAACAGGATCGCTGCCGAGCATTCTGAATACTGGTACAGGAATCTGCTTTTCGGCATTCTGTGCGGGCATATAAGAGTTAATCTTGCTTGGGTAGTAGGCTTGGTTCCAATAGCCTCCCCAGAGGGTATAACCGTCCGTTCCATACTGATCCTTGCAGTTTGCAGAAGCTACGATACCGTATTTTTCATACATATAATTAAGGCTATGGGCATCGATAAACCAGGACGCCACGGATTTTGGAAAATAGCCGAAAACCTTTTTGAAATCGGCCATATAGACGTCTATGATTTTTTCGCGTTCTTGCGGAGTATAACCCGTAGCAAAGCCCACATCGGCATGCCAGTCCCACGGATAACGACCACGCCACTTCAGCCCGGCTTTTTCTATTAGCGGCTGAGGAAGTTCCCACCATGCCCCAATTTCGAAGGAATCCTTGGGAAGGGAGGAAAGGAGCTTCTGGTATCTGGAATCCATGAGTGCATCATACTGTAACAGGAAAGTACCCGGAAGATTATATTTTTTCATAATCTCGACCTGTTTAACGACGGTTTGGTAGAGTACATTTTGCGTGATCTTTGCATCCCGTGGTTCCAGCAGGCGGATAAAATTCACGATATTTACGATCTTTGGCCCATCCTTAGGTGGAATGACCTTCACTAGGCATCTCCCGCTAAACGAAGAGCCCAATAACAGCAACAGGGCAAAAATAACGGCTGTAGAAAATTGATAGCTTTTTAGCATGTTCTGTTGTGGTCTCTTTTTCATTCTTCTTTGCAAGTAATTGTATTCGTTGATAAACATTGATTGGATAGCATTAAGTCAAGGTTCTGTGCTATCGCACCGGTATGATTTCGGGATATCTTTTTTTGATGATCATCATGGAAGGAACGGGCATGGCAGTCAACGCAACGGGCTTATCCTGCGGGCGTGTCTGTTTCTGATTGATGTCGCCTAGCAGGCTCCACTGTCGGGTCATGCCCTGCGGCTGTTTAGCCGTGAGGTCATACCTGGTGAAATCGATAGCCATCTCAGGTCCGTTAACTTTCCAATCCCGCAGGAGTGCGAGCCTGAAGTCCCGGTTCATAAACCAGCTGATCTCCATATTGGCATCTGAACCGCCGATACCTGAGCCTCTTTCGACAAACCTGTAATTGAAATCATTGGCTTTATAATGTTTTCTCCATAGTTCTCCAAATTCTCCCTGCGTAATTAATCTGGTATCAGGCCAGCGCTTTTTTACGCCGCGTACCCAGTCCGTTAACCTGGCGGGATCATATATCAGGCTTAATTCCCAGCAGTTTGTCACCCATGCAAAGCCGTTGAGGTCAAAGCCTTTGTCAAAGTGGATTGCAGTGGTGTGCATCATTTCCTGGAGACCAATCTCGTTTCCGTGGCGGCCTAGGGTCTCTATTGGCCCCACGCCTAGCCGGCTGTTGAAACCGCCTGCCCTTCCCTGCCGTCTTCCCGCAAGAAAGTCAACTGTCCAGCCGTCCAGGTTTACGCAGTCTATGAAATCTTTTTCGCCCTGGGCGGGCTTACAAAAATGCTCTTTGGAAGGGTAAAACGGATAACTCACAGATCCGTCCCCATCCTGGTTGTCTATGGCGAACTGGCTCCAAATATTTCCCTGGCAGACATGAATATTTTCTTTTTCTGCTAGATACTGCTGGTTTTCCGAGGATAGAAAGCCCGCAACCACGCTGAGCGGTCTGTAATTTTTTCCAACCATTTTTCCCACCAGCGCCAAGCCGTCATGAAGATCCCTATTGACCTGCTCGGTATCGTTGTAAGCATTAGCGAAATAAGCGCCGGGAATAAAGGTAACTTCGTCTCCATACTTATAATGATATTCAGTGATAAGTTTTCTGATCTGCTGGTAATTTGAGGTCTTATCGTTCAGGGCAAGCCAACTGAGCGCCCATGTCATCTTTGCGCCCGGAAAGCCTTCTTCGAGCGCGTTGCGAAAGGCTTTCACCCTTTCTGGCGTGTGAAGAGACCGCTCATCCTCTCCGACATTTTTGTCACGGGATACCTCTATTTGATTTACACGGATTACCGTATTGAAGGTGAGGAACCTTGAGCCCATAAGCCCCTGCTCAGACTCTTTTACTTTTTCCTGCTGAGCAAAGCCCAAATTGGAAAACAAAACCCAAAAAAGGAGTATTGCGTATTTTTTTCTAATCATATCAAAATTCTTTGCATTGTGTGAATGTGCCATAAAGGCGGTTATTAACAAAAAAAACCGGCCGGCAAAAGCCGACCGATTCATACTAACCAACTTCTACCATCCTGGATTTTGATCCAATTTTTTCCCGCTATTGGCATAAAAAGAAATCTCTCTCAGCGGAAGCGGCTGAAGATAATCCCTGGCAGGGTTAAATTTTCTTCCGGTTTCGGCTATCAAAAATCCATTCGCATCTACCCGTGTAAGGTAAGTTGCATTGCTATATGGTGCGCGTGTCGCCCATTGGGTTCCAGTAATTTTGATGCCTTTAATATCCTGTGGCAATTCTGTCTCTGCAGTTTTCCATCTTCTTAAATCATCGTAACGAAACCCTTCTAGCGCTAACTCGACTGTTCTTTCCCTTCTGATTTCGGTACGCATGTTCAAACCGTTGGAGCTCACAAATGCATTTGTCAACCTTGGCATGCCCGAACGTGATCTTATTTTGTTTATTGTCAAATCCAAATCGATATCGGTAATGGAACCGTTTCTTTCATATACAGCTTCTGCATAGTTTAACAATACCTCCGCATAACGCATGATATGCTTGTCAAAGTCGAAAAGACTCGAAGTACCAAGGCGACCAGAATTATTTGCAGCGGCGTCTTCAGACATATACTTATAAAGAATATAACCGGTGTTGAAGTTTCGCTGTGGGTTATCTGGCCAGTTGGCAATTTTTGTAACAGGATTAAATACGCGGTTAGTAAGTGTACCCGGTATAATCATGGTCATTGTCATTCTCGGATCCCTGTCCTGAAACTCAGAGACAAAGGTCTGATATCCCTGAAACACAGTTCCAGGTGCTGTAATCGGAAGTCCGTTCTTATCAAGGTAAAGGTCTGCCATTTTTCTGGTCGGATTGTATCCATCCTGATCATAGGCATAAGGAACGTCATGTCCGAAGATATTCCTTGCATAACGTCTGTCAAGCATGGTTTCTTTGGAGTCATCGCCCGCCTCCAAAAACAGATAACGGTAGCTCTGAGTTCCATTACCAGTATATAAGGTATAAACTCCACCACTGATAACTTCCTGTGAAGCAGCTATGGCAGCGTCCAGATAGGTGTTTGCAGATGCATCTCCGCGGGATTTCTGCCATGTCCCTTCAAAAAGGGCAACTCTGGAAGCAAGGCCCAGTGCTATGCCTTTTGTTATACGGCCGACGTCGCCGCCGGAGGTTTGCAAGGGTAGATCCGTTTTTGCAGCACTCAAGTCAGCAAGAATGAAGTCTGCAGTCTGACCTCGGGTTGAGCGTGGTGCAAATAAGCCCTCGTCTCCCGATTGAAGTACCTTTGAGATTAGCGGAACGCCACCATAAAGCCTGAAAAGCTTGTAATAATAATATGCCCTAAAAAACTTGGCTTCTGCCACGTATTGCTTAATGCCGGCATCCGAACTTCCAGTACCCTTGTCGATAATATTATTCGCATAGCGGATATTGGTGTATAATCCAGACCATGATGTGGTTTCGGAGGGCAACAACTGTCCATTACTCACCGGATTCGGATTGTTGAAGGCAATGTCGGATTGAGTATCTTCAGTTCCCCACTGATCAAGTCCTTGATAAAGCACATTTGCGGCTAATTTAAAGTCTGCGGCAGTTTTATAGAAAGTTGCATCCGAGATATTGTCCTCAGGAACCAAATTAAGATCTTTCTTGCAGCCCGAAAGCGCAGCTAATAAAAGCAAAAGGCAAAAACCGGACTTCATCTTATGTGCCAACGACCATCCCACGGGCCAGGCGCGTAACCTGTTAAGATTGCTATATTGATTGATATTTTGAATTTTCATAAAAGTTGTTTTAAAATTTAACATTCAAACCAAGTGAATAAATTTTGCTAAAAGGATAGGTTCCTTCATTTCTGAATGCATCTTCAGGATCGAAATTGCCTCCTAATGTGCCTTTGGAAATGGTGAAAAGATCCTGTCCACTAAGGAAAATTCTTGCGGACTTCAATTTAACTGCCTTTGCAATATTGTCAGGCAGATTATAGCCCAAGGTTATCACTTTAAACCGCAGGTAGGATACGTTGCGCATCACAAGTGTCGATGAGCGGTAGTTGTTGGAACGTAGGTCATCAAAGCCAACGTTGCCGGGAATGAACCTCGGATATTCGGCATCAGTTCTTGAAGGGCTCCAGGTTTTACCATTGAAATAAGCAAGGGAAGGCCAGAAGAATGTGTTAGGTGTTGCAATATTACCGCCATACTGGACATCACGCTTACCAACGCCTTGTAAAAATACTGACAAATCAAACTTCTTCCAGCCTACATTGATATTTGAAGAAAAAGTATATCTCGGAGTCAAATCACCAAGATATTGCATGTCTCCGGCAAGCCCTTTGGTCTTGTCACCGAAAGGCGTTAAAACGCCGTCGCCGTCAAGGTCCTTAAACATCGCGTCTCCAATACCGATTCTGGCAGGAATACCCTGAAGCTTTTTATAAGAATCTAGTTGCGCCTGGTTCTGGATGATATCGTCGAACACATAACCGAAGTAAGAGTTTATAGCATAGCCTTGTCTAAACTGATTCAAGCCTACCTGAGGATTGTCAGTATTTTTCAGTTCCATAAGCTTATTCTGCGCGTCGCTCAACTGCACAGAAACACTATATCTGAATGCACCAACATTGTCTTTCCAGGTCGCAATAGCTTCAAACCCTTTTGTCTTTAATCTACCCTGGTTTGAAGAAGGAGCTGAACCGCCAAAAGTCGCGGGCACAGCAATCGCCACAAGCATATCATCATTAATTTTGTTAAAATAATCGAAAGAGAAGCTTAGTCTGGATTTAAGCAAGGAAACATCAACACCGATATTACGGTTCTCAATGGTTTCCCATGTTCTGTCTGATGAGGCAGGGTTTGATCTTGCCCCTTGCAGTCCCGCATTTGGCGACCCTAAGGGATATGTCCCAGTCACATTAATCAATGGAATATAATCATACAAACCAAGTGCTCCAATTTCCTGATTACCCATTTTACCCCAAGAAGCGCGTAGCTTCAATTGATTAATAACAGGAATTGCTTTTATAAAATTTTCTTCAGAAAGGTTGTAAGCCAGTGAAGCAGACGGGAACACGGCGCTCCAACGTTTGTCTTCGGCGAATTTTGAACTTCCGTCCGCACGGGCTGTTACATCGATTATGAGCTTTTCTTTGAATGAATAACTTAATCTACCAAAATATGACCCTAAAGATTGTCTGTTTAAAAAACCGCCGAAATTTGCATAAGCAACGTTAGTACGGTCGGCCAGGTTTAAAGTAAAAATATCATTACTCACAAAATTATATCCCCAGGTATTCTGTCCATCACTTTTGGTCTTCTCGATAGATGCTCCTGCAGTAATGTTTATCCGATGGCTTTGGCTTAACTGCTTGTTGTAATCTGCGTAAACCTGATACAACTCATTTATGTTCCTGTTATTGCTGTATTGAGCAGAGTTGGGTGCCTGGCGAATGTCCTGAACACCGCCTGCGTAATTATACCTGGTAAAAGTTGGCCTCGTGTAATTGTTATTGTTATAATTTAGTCTAAGAGCGGCCTGAGCAGTTAGTTTCAAACCAGGGATAACGGTGTAATCTGCTTTGAAATTTGTGGCGAAGTTTGAAGAATTATCTCTTGAAATTCCCGCCTCGGTCAAACTCTGCGCTGGATTCTCGTAGCCCTGATATCCGTAAAATTGACCCGCCGGATTGAATACCGGCTGATAAGGGAATTGTCTGGTGACGTTGGTTAAAGCATTTCCTAAATCTGTCGGGTTGGTATTGCCGATGTTCGTGTAGCTTGTACGGGTTTCCAAAGTGAACTTTGGTGTCAAGCGAAAATCGTAATTCAAACGAAGATTGTAACGCTGGGAATTATTTATACCATACCTAACAATACCTTCATCTTTATTATATCCCGCAGAGAACAGATAGTTATTATTTTCTCCCCCGCCTGAAATTGAGATGTTATGGAGTTGCTGAATGGCATTCTTATAAATTTCCTTGTTCCAGTCGGTGTAGCCGAAGAAGCCAGGATAATTTGTTATGTTATAGTTCCAGCCTATCGCTTCGAATGGCGCATTGGCGCGAATCTTGTCAAAAACCGATTGTGGGAACCCTGCGATTCCAACGTTACGTAACCCTTCATCCATAAATTCTGCGAATTCAAGGGTATTTTGCATCTTGCGCAGGTAAGTCGGTTCTTTGAGTCCGAAAGTTGCACTATAGCTTACTTCCGGAGGACCATTTTTCCCTTTTTTTGTTGTCACAATCACTACCCCATCTCCGGCACGTGCACCATATATTGCAGCAGCAGCGTCTTTAAGTACGGATAATTCAGCGATATCAGCAGGATTAATCGTATTAAAGATTGTAAAACTTGTCGGCACACCGTCAACGAGTACTAATGGAGAATTCCCATTAATCGACGAAGATCCACGGATGTTAAAGCCGTATTCTGAAGCACCAGGCTGACCAGAACCTTTGGTAATCGTGAAGCCTGGAACAGTCCCTTGCAACGCGTCTAAACTATTATTTAGCGGCCTGTTTTCAAAAACATCAGATTTAACCGTAGAAATTGCACCAGTTACTGCGCCTTTAGCCCTGGTTCCGTATCCCACTACAACAACATCCTGTAATTTCGTATCTGCTTTTGTAAGCCTGACAGTTAAGTTCGCTTGGCCACTATATGTAACCTTTTGTGTTTCATAACCAATAAAGGAAATCACAAGCACTGCCGTTGAGCCGGGCACATCAAGTGAAAAATTTCCAGAAACATCGGTCGTTGCACCGATTTTGGTACCCTCAATCAATACGCTGGCGCCAATAACGGCTAAACCATCAACCGCATCTGTCACAGTACCTGTAACGCGAGCCTTCTTCTGCGCTAATGGGCTTGAATTTAAAGTAATCGGTTTGCTGGTAATAAGGATAGTTTTGTTTTTTACGGTGAACTCGACAGGCTGATCTTTGAAGCAAAGCTCCAAAACAGCCATCAAATCCATATCTTTTGCGCTAATGGAAATAGGCTTGGCGTTCTTCACATCGGCATTATTGTAGAGAAAGTCATAATCGGTCTGTTTGCGAATTTGGGTAATTACCTCTTTGAGCTTAGCAGCCTTTGCGTTTAAAGTAATTTTTTGGGCAAAGATTTCAGCCCTTACCTGCAGAAACGTAACAATTATCAAAACAACGGTTAGTTTCATTTTTAAGAAAGAATTGGAATATACATAGGAGTTCCTGCTGAAAAGTAATTCAGTAAATTTTTTATACATTTGGTTAATGGGTTTAGTTAAACTGTGTTGGTTTATTTTACCTGTGTAGGATTTTATAGTCCGTTAACCAGGGGCGGTTGCAACGTTCCTGGTTATTTTAATTTTTAGTTCAGGTTATCTTTATAAATTATCTCCTTTCTTTTCTTAATTTTTGCTTAATTAGTCACTATTATCTTTTTCGAGGTTATTTTAAAGTGTACTTTTCCTAATTTTTCAAGGTTGGCCAATGATTCGGATAGATTTTTACCTCTAGAAAAAGTACCTCCGAATCTCTCGTTGTTCCGGACATTTGAATATTCCACATCAACGTTATACCAACGTCCCATGATTTTCATAATAGTGTATATGTCCTGGTTATCAAATTGAAAATAGCCGTTCTTCCATGACATGACTTCATCGATGTCGATAGGTTTCACATCAATGCCACCATCCTGGGCGGTCGTCGTTGCTCCCTGTCCTGGACGTATCACCTGAACATTTCCTGATTTTAGATTTTTAATCTTTACTAGTCCACTTATAAGTGAAGTGCTTATAAAATCGTCATCTGTATAGGCGCTAATATTGAAGTGTGTTCCAAGCACCGCGACTTGCTGACCGGCAGTTGAGACAATAAAAGGCTTGCTTTTGTCATGAGCAACTTCAAAGTATGCTTCGCCCCTTAACGAAACCTTCCGTTCACCAGCTGTAAAAGCAACCGGAAAGCTTATTGAAGAGGCTGCATTGAGCCAAACCTTAGTGCCGTCAGAAAGTACCAGCTGGTATTCACCGCCCCGGGGAGTGGTGATGCTATTTGTCATAAGTCCAGCGGTTTTCGCATTTAATGATTTTCCGTAAACCAACTCTCCTGCTGTGGCCTGACTGATTGGGGCGCCACCTTGCCTGGCGATGTTTCCGGAGCGATTTTCAGAAAGGATTACCTGCTCCCCGCCCGCCAAAGTAAGCACTGCTTTATTTCCACCGGGTGTAAAGTCCACCGGCGTCTGTTGAGAAATCAACTGCTTCTTGTCTGTCCCGGATTGATTATAAAATGTCCAGACTATTGCGACAACGAGAAAAATAGCGGCAGCAGCAGAAAACCAATGCCATGGTTCGAACAGTCGGGTTTTTGGTCCTAAAGTAGCCCATACCCTTTGTTTTGCCCTTTCCACCTCGCCTTCCGAAATTTCCTGCGGCTGAGGCACCCAGTTAGCATACCAAGTTTCTAAAAACTCTTTCTCCTCTTGCGTGATTGTACCCTCCCTGTATTTAGTCAATAAATCATCAATGTTATAGTTGGGCATAAATATTCTGGGCTTATATTTTATAGACAATTAAGTGGTGTGTCAGGGGGGTAAAAAAAGTGAAATTATTTACACAAAAAGAATGACTATCAGAAACAATACGCCCAGCTTAACTTTGAGCACCTTCAGGGCATTCTTTACATGGCTTCTCACGGATTGTTCCGTTATGTCAAGTCTTGTTGCAATCTCCCGATGTGTAAGGTGGTCTCCCCTACTCATCAGAAATACCCGTCTCATCTTTGGTGGCAATGCTTCGATTTCTCTTTGAATAAGCTGGTCCAGTAATCGTTCCCGGACAAGATGATCGGTCTCGGCTTCAAAGTTCGTCTCAACGGCCAGTGATATCTTGTATTTTTCCTGGAAGTTATTTCTTGAAATCAGGTTTAGTATTCGGTTTCGAGTACAAGTAATAAGATAATTCAGCAGACTGCTCCTAATTGAAATTCTAGAACTATTGATCCAAATGTCCAAAAATATTTCTTGGATTACATCTTCTGCTTCCTGAGTATTTTTGAGCCGATTAAGGGCGTGGGCATATAGCACACCAAAGTAACGTTGGTAGATTTCAGCATAAGCGCAGCGATCCCCGGACTGTAATAAATCCCAAAGATGCTCCTCAGTAAGTGAATTATATTTGGTCATCTGTTAAAAGGGTTTTGTGCAATCGCAAACTTATAACTGCTTTCAACGTTACCAAATGTAGTTATACCCGGAACAAATCGCAACCTAATCTGTCTGATCATTTCTTCACCTCAGTTTCTTGTCGCCAAAACAAATCCACAGTTATACCATATTATTAGATCGGCTCAACTGCAAACTACGTTTTAGCTTTAAAAAGTTTCATTATCTTTGAGACAAAAGGAGTGGCCCGTTCTTTTCAGCCAAAACCGCTTTCCACCAAAATGCCGGCGCCATCTTCCTTTTTTAAAGACCAAATACGAATTCGACCTGCTCTTATTTTTAAAGGTATATTTTTTAAATTGTTAAACTGTTACCCACTCTCCGATGACAGGTGACCTGTCTGAAAACGCTGGGTTGCTGAGCTTATCCAAATGTGAAAACGCTATTGCGTATTTCGCAACTTTTGATGAGAGGATATTCATGCTTTTTGAGATTCGGCCATTCTCGTGGATGATTTTTAACATATTCAAGTACTAATTTAATCACGACAATCCTATCGATCTGTTTAAAGGGATTTTCTAAGGGTTACTCTAAAGGGCGTCACTATATGGGATCTTTTAGCATCCATAATCATTTCCGCAGCTGTTTCGCCCATCATTACAAAATCGGTTGAAATGGTGGTTATTCCATTTAATATTATTTTTTTGAGTGGAGTCTCATTATATGAAATCACACCAATATCTTTCCCCAAAATGAGCTTAGCAAGCATAAGTTTATCTATTAGCTCTACCAAGTCGTCTTCCATTAAGTTGATATAGACCGATCCGGGAGATAAGGTTTCATTTTTCAAATTTGATAGAATCTCATAGTCAAAAGCATGGTGTACACAGAAATTTATAAATCCCGTCAAAATGCTCTTCGAGTAGTAACTGTTCGCTGGAAAAATAATTTTTAGGATTTGATAGGCACTAAGGTGTTCGATGAGTTCCTTTAGCGCATGATAGATGTCTTTTTCAAAATCTTCGTATACCGCAGAGAAGTCGCCGGCAATTTCCTTGATCATCTTATCGACGAGTACAAGCTTATCCTTTGGTATTCCATCAATTATTTTATAAGTATTTTCATCTTCATCGTAGAAATGGGGAATGATGACCACTTTGTTATAGAGCTTGACTTTATCCTCAATTATCTTTTTAAATGTTTTAATGTCATTGTTGTATATGTAAAAATCTATCGCACCGCTGTTTCCCAGTTTGCTGACCAGCGCATCATAAATAATTTTTTTATGGTTGCTAAGTTTATTGAAAAGCAGCAATACTTTTTTTGGTTGCGCGAAGTCAACATTGGAGATAAAATAACCTTTTCCAGGGATAGAGTCGACGACGCCAAATTTCTTGAGCTGTCCATATGCGCGTTCAACTGTATTGCGGGCAACTTCCAATGCTAGGCTTAAGTCATTTATCGAGGGCAATACTTCATCTATTTCAAGCTGCTTACTTTCAATTCCCGCTAAAAACGAATTAAATATCTGTAGGTATTTTGGCGTGACTGATTCCTCCTTTAGCTTTATAAATTTCAAATGGTTTTTCATAAATTGGACGAGGAGGTTTTGGTTTTTACTGATTTGCGAGTCCACCCTTGGATCTCTCAGGTAAAGACAATTGTCCTACCCATTAGGGGGGTAAAAAAATGATTTATTTTGCGGAGAAAATTGGTTAAACCGATTTTTTCGGCATCATCACTTGAAATATCTTTATGCTCGCAGAGGTTTGAAAGTAATAAATATTTGCTTTCATTAGCGGCCAGACCGATGAGGCCTTAGTTTAAGATTTTTATATACAAATGGTTACTGGCTGATGCCTATTGTTATTCAGTCCACAAAGAAGGGTATCCCCCGAATCCCTGATCGGGCTGGTATAGGTTCGCACCCTCTGCATCGTCTGATATAGCTGCATAGAGAGATGACAGGGACCCCTGATCGGGTTCCAAAAATCTCCGATTTGCCGTTTCCCGAATGCGATCTCTGCAGCTTTCGAATACCTCAACAAATCCGTGTTATTGCCTCCCGGCTGCGCCGCAATAGATAGCGCAGGGTCTGATTTTGAGGTAATTCTACGCTGCAGCTCTAGTGAGAAAAGGAGGTTGGCAAGTTTGCTCTGGAGGTATTCACGCAAAGCATCATAACTTTTTTCAGATCTCAGATTATCAAAATCCAGGTCTGCCTCATAGCCTATGCTGCTCTAGGTAACGATCCTCGAGCCCGAGGTACTTTTTAATAAATAAACTTTGGTTTGTAGCTGATTTCGATTTCGGCTAGCTGATACAATGCATTTTCCATAATACTTTAATTTAATTATGGTGCCGCCACAGGTTTTACGACCGCCAAAGCACGAAGAAGCAACGGAATAAATGGAAATGCGGGAATGGCCACAGGCGGGTTTATGCCGGAATTTCTTCTGCATGCCGGTTGTTGAACCTAAATTTGTACCGGATTAAATGAACTCTCCGACTTAATATTATTAATATCAAGATAGCTTTAATACTAAATTTCACAAACACCCTCTTATTTGATTTCGGCGAAGTGAACGCAGGTGACGGGCTATTTAGAGTAGGTCAAATAAATATCATACCTGGAAAATAACATGCTCTGCTTAATCAATATGATCTATTCTTCGACTGACCATGTTGATTTCATATCAATATCAGGGTACAAATGATGAATGCACAAGTTTTGAGATCCGCAACAACTTCACTCATAACTCAAAGTCACACAATATCTTTAATTCATTGCCTTTGAATCGTGTAGGAAAAACAATTTCTAAACAAAAGCGATATACGAGGAGGATTTTAAAAGTAAAGAAAGTACGAATGTTCAAAACTTGATGGTTCTCGCTTCTGAAATATTGGTTATATTCAGCGATTAATTCACTTAAAAACAGAACGTTATGGGAATCAAACCAGGTCCGAAAAGAACCGCTGTATCTACCGGAAAACCGGATAAACGTCAGCATGACAACAAGGAAACACCAGGCAACACGCCATCACTGAAGCCTCATAAGCATACAAAAGGAAAATGAGGTTAGTCCCTCGATGATAATTTATGAACCGCTCAAGGAAATTTTTAGTCTGTGTACTAGGAAAGCGGTAATTTTTTTTTAAAAACCTGCTAACTAAAAAAGCCGTGATCGAAGTGAGCACGGCTTGCAAGCTTAATCCGTTTTTTTTACTTTGCAGAATTTTTCTTTTCTGTTACTTCAGCGCGTATTTCCTGCGCAAGAACCTTAAGTTCCTGCATTGCCTTGCGAACTCTGGTACCAGCAGCACCATTATTGGCATCATGAAACTTGGTTACATCATTCTCCACAGCTGAAACCAGTTCTTTTAATTTTGAAAATTTGTCCATTTTTCTTGTTTTTGTTATCAGGCTTTCGCCAATAAGTTTATTAATAGATTTTTTTATGTCTAAAGTAAGAAAAGATTTTAAAGTCCGACACTTTGCTCCTTGCCGGCGACCTTCGCTTTTGTGTTGGACTTATCCAAGACTTTCTCATTTATCTGTTCTTTCAAGAATTGTTCACGCTTTTCGCTTTTACCCTCAAGATTAAAAACATTCAATTGGCTATAACGTGGAACTGCTTCGATTTTAAGCGTTAAAATGTTACCGTCTTTTTCGATAGAAACCGCTGCACGGTCACCGTTTTTGAGACTTGACTCCAGCTTCTCTCTCAGCTTTTCGTTCGCTAACTCTTTAAACGGAAACCTGTCCAATACCTCTTTAAGATCAAAGCCATAGGAAGGGTCGTGATATTGGTTGACATTAAAATTCATATACTTATCCCTTGGACCATCCAGGTCAAGCTTCATCCATGCTTTATAGGCCGCACCCTCCTTCGACAACATATCATCGCGATACACAGCCCTACCTTCTATCAGGTTAAGTGCTTGTGAGGCAGAAAATCCCTTACCCCTGTCTAACCAGAACGTCTGCCCTACGGGTGGGTTTCTGAGTATCCGTGAAAAATCTTTCTCGACAAAAGAAATTTTGCCCTCGTCCATTGCAGCCATCCTATTGCTGTTCTGCTCGGAGGTACCGATTGCCAGTTCCGCCTTGCCGGTCTGCTTTTTAAAAACATCAATCGCCTGCGCAGCATTATCATATTTTATTACTGTGTTCTTTCCCCCATCGATGGATGGAGCAATAATGAGATATGACTGGTCTTTTTCAAGCCCCTTACCTTCGGTAAGCATTACTTCAAATTTATTAAGGTAATAAAAGTCTGACTGAGAAGACTGCCTGAAAAAAAGTTGGAAGTCAACCTGTCCTTTTGTTCCCGTCATTCGGTCATTAAGCTCAAACTCGGGTACATTATTTTTCATTTGCATTTCCATCTTTTCATGCAAATGCTCGGGGAACCCAAGTGAAGAGAGTTCGGTTTTCAATGATTCTAGATTTTTTTGGTTCATGATATTTGGATTATTAAATTGTTGTAAATAACATTGCCAGCTAAACTGTTCAAGTGTTGTTAAACTTTGTGCGTGCTTTTCCACATCCCGGAAGTCTACCCATGGTGGAAAAAAGATTTTGCTGTCATATCCCTGAGGTTTTGTTGCGTGCGCTTGGACTAGATGGTCGAGTGGAGTACCTGTTAAGTAGGATTTTTCAAGCTTCATAGCAATTCCTTCTACCCCTGAATCCTCAGATCGCCCAATATCATCGCCTCTTCCGCGAAACTTAGCTAGTTCGCTAAGCACCCGATCCATTGCTTGTTGCTGTGATGCGAACAGGCGATAGTCTTCAACCTCCGCCCGCCCATAATTCTTCCAGTCCAATACTTTCATGCGCCCCTCTAGCACCGCAGAATGCACGCCATTATTTTCCATGGCCCCATGATTGATGACCGGCTGCTCAATCACAAGGGCGTAGGAGGCCAAACTGATTTTCATTTCTGGATTGCTGGACAGGATCAGTTCTATTTTAACCGGTTTACCAGCGAGCTGCTTATCCAGAAATAGGGTCGGCTCTTCCCATGGGGCATCGTAAAATTTTGAGACAAAAGGGACCAGCGATTCATCAAAGAGACCGAGTTGTTGAATTTGCTCGGATACTTCTGCGATTTGCTGCGCTTTGTGATGGCTAATCATTATCCGCCTTCCGCTTATCGGCATTATTTCGGATGAGTACCTCGAGCCCGGTTTTGATTTTAATTTTTACGCGTTTAAGTTTTTTCGAAAAGAGGCTTTTTGCTGCGTCTATGCCTGCGCCCGCGACTTGTTCGGCCATTGAGCCATCCATGGTGATGACATTCATGCCACGCACAGCGTTGTCTGTACCGTTATTTACCGCGCCGGCTAGGACAGCATCGGGGGCAAAAATTCCCTTTATGCCATCAAGACCGTAGAGGGTTAAATCTACCGGGATAATCCGGTTTTCTATTCTTATCGTCCTAATATCCAACAGGAGACGCTGATTGGTCAGCTGGCAAAGTCCAAATAACATTGTCCCGGAAGGGATCATGACTCCGTTAAGCAAAGCACTGTCCAAAAGTTTTACCTGCATGGAAGAACCCTGTTGTAAGACCTGCTTATCTAAAACCAGCCCGCGGATAGCAGAGAATAAAGTCCCAGGAGTTGTGGCTTCACCATTTTGTGTGAAAGCTTTACAGCTTGCGGATTTTGAACCTCGGCAATTTTTTCCATTAAGGTCGTGAGCTGCTTTAATTCTTCATCTTCACCTTTGGGTGCCTGCATCGTTTTCATCAATAACTCAAGCCGATCGACATCGCTTTTGACCCCGCCGCCTTCTCTATTCTGACTCGCCTGCTTTGAAAGATTTGGATCCGCCCCGGTACTTTCAAGCTCCGCGGTAATCCTTCTTAACCGGTCATCGATATCCCGGCTTTTGAGTTCTACGTCCCTGACAGGTTGAAGGTTTCCAATATTTTCGGCAAGCCCCCGCTCGCCCAATTTCCTTAACGAATCCTTACTGCTGGATTCATAAAATCCCATTTTATCGACGGGGTCATCGTTTCTGAACTTTGCCGAGGGTAATGAGGGATTTATACCTGATGATACCGGATTTGAATCTTTTGCTTTGCCGCCGTCCAGGGCAAAAAATCCCAGGGCCAAAAAAGGCAGGATAATTAATGGAAGCGCCAGAAGCACTATCCTTTTGTCTTTTAATTTTCTTTCCATAAGTACTATTTTTTATAAAAAACCTGTGAGCAAACTAATGCAGTAGAGACCAAAAACTGCTGATATCACCAGCAGCAAAATCTTAAGCCAAATCATGGGAAGCCTTGTTAGGTTTGCATTGATGGCATCCGCCGTTTTTCGCCATGTGTGGATGAGGGTGGCCTTAAGTGCCTTGCCAGTAAAATTTTCTGACTGATGAGGTGATCGTCCTTCAGTTTTCATGTTAAGGTTTTAATGGTAAATCATTGTTTTCTAGCGTCTCCCAGTTCTGTATTAGAAAACCGTGCGGGTTGTTATCCGATCGGGAAACATTACGAACAGAACCGCGGGTTATCAGTCTTCGGCTAAGCCGTGAAGATGAGCGGATAAGTGTCTGCGTCGCGTAGGCACGAAACAGGTACGGAGTTGTGTTCAGATCCACAGTTATGCTATCCACGGTGATCACCTGCGAAACATTAGCTGAAATCAATCCCTTGTAATAGCCCTGCTCTTTAAGGTTATCGTAAGCTTTCTTTGCACTTTCATCAGCGAGGTTGAGTGCGGCAGCGATGTTGGTGGCAATTACTTTTTCATCCGGATCGAGTGAGAAAAAATAGTAATGGAACATTTTGATATGGTCTTTTAGTTCTACTGCTACATTGTCTTTTCTTTCTGCCGAGATCGCTTCCAGGGCTTTCCCGCCTGCCAGTATGTAAATACGGCCCTGTACCTGGCTTACCATTTTGAATGCCTGCCAAACCGCGCCGATACTTATCAGTATACAGGCCACAACCATCAATAAAGAGAAAGTTTTAATGTGGCGAAACGCAGAATCGATGTTTTTAAGTTTATTGAACATGGTAGTGATTTTATGTTATTGAGATTTACCCGACAGGCGCTCTTTCTGGTAGCTTGCCGATGGTCCACCATCCTTGAAATAATCTCCCTGCGCTCCAGCCGCATAACCCTGGGACTGTTTTCTTGCTGCATCTCCAAATGCATCAACTGCCATTCCGCCTCCCGCAGAGATAGAATTCATACCGGCCGATGAAGTTGAGATCACTAATGCATTCATTCTGGAAAGAATGGCATTCCCGCCACCTGCGTGAACGACATAGTTTGCTACGTTCGGCACTGAAAAATAGCCCACGATACCAATAATGAGGAAGATCAAGTAGGCGGTATCAGTTGAGGAAAAAAAAGTATCGCCTGCGGCTTCAATCTGAGAAATATCAAGTTTTATCATATTTTCCTGAATCTTGCCCAGAATGCTGCCGAAGATGTTGGCGATAGGCAACCAAAGAAAAATATTCACATACCTGGCAAGCCAGACCGTTAGGGTCTGCTGAAATCCGTCAAATACACTAAAGCCAAGGACCAAAGGCCCAAGAATGGCCAGGACAATTAGAAAGAAAGTACGGAGCGTATTAATGCAGAGTGCTGAGGCGGCATACAACACTTCGAGCACTTCTTTCAGCCAACCTTTAATGGAGTTCCGGAAATTGTAACTTTGTTTTTCCATATAAAACTGAAGGTCATTTCCTATGCCGTCCAGAAAAGTTTCACCACTTCCGTCCGGATCTTTTGGGTGGGAATATTTGTACCATTTTTCCCTGTCCCCTTGTCCGGTGTCACCTATATACATTTGCCAGTATTTACTTTCTTTTATCGCAGTTTCTTTAGCTTTTAGTAGGGCCTCTATTGCTCTATTAGAATCCGAGACCATGGCACTGGTTGCGGAAACGGTCGGCTGGAGCACGCCATTGATTATGGAAATTACCGATGGAAACATAACAATGCACATTCCTATGGCAAACGGGCGCAGTAGTGGGTATACATCGACGGATTCTGCTGATGCAAGCTGCCTCCACACCCGCGAGGAGATGTACCAAAGGGCGGCTATTGAAGATAGCGGAGCTTGAAAAAAACTTTGGAGTCAAGGTTGTTTCGACTAATGAAAGGATTGATCTGGACACTTCCGATCCTGGCGTCTTTATGAAACGCGCATTCGATTACATGATTGCTAACAAAGAACTATTTACCATCCGCAACAGAACTCGGCAAGGTATGCGAAATGCCAGAGAAAACGGACGATATTTAGGTAGGGCTCCGATCGGATACAAAAATATTCTGGATGGGACAAAAAGAAACAAAATTGGAATTGACTACGTGAAATCTCCAATAATTGAAAAAGTATTTCGCGATTATTTGTTAGGCGTTGCTCCTTATATCATCTTAAAAAGCATAAGGGATATGGGATTTCGATATACCAATCATAATGCTGTTTACGATATCCTTCATAATTGTTTATACGCAGGTTTAGTAAAAGTTCCTGCATATAAGGACTTACCTGAGAAATTTATCAAGGGTAATCATGAGCCAATTATAACCGAAGCTGAGTATTGGCTTGTGCAAAAATTATTAAGTAACAAACGACCTATGAAAGTGAGAACAGATGAGGAATTTCCATTAAGAGGGGTATTAAAATGCTGGTGTGGAAAAAGCATGACTGCTGGATGGTCAAAAGGCAAAAAACAATATTACTTGTATTACAGATGTCTTGAGCACACGAACATCAATATTCCTGGCCAGGTTCTTCACGAACAATTTGACACACTATTGAGAGAGCTAAGTTTTGATGAGGTGCAAATTAAAATTTTAAATCTCGGTGCAGAAGCAATGCTAAAGAACCCAATTAAGGAAAAACGTGAATTACTTCAAAACATGATCGCCGAATTAAAAAATGTAAATACGAAAATCAGCGGGCTGGAGAAAAAATTTATGAATAATGAAATCGAAAGTTCTACCTACAAAAGTTGGTTCAAAAAGTTAAATGAGGAAAAAGCCGCTTTAGAAAATTCACTTAAGCCCAAACCTTCATCTAACCTGTCAACTCAGGAAATTATCCAAAAGGTCTTACCGAATTTAAGAAACCTATTGGGGATATATGAGAAAGGAAATATTTTTCAGAAGCATTCAATTGTCAGAGCGGTGTTCAAAGATTCGTTGGCCTACAGTAATGGGGTATTTAGAACACCTTACATCAATCCAACATTTGAACATAACTTACTGAAGATCAACGAAAAAGGTCTGCTCATTTACGAGCAGACCTCTAAAAAATTAACGAAATCTTCGTTAAGTACTCGAGAGGAGATTCGAACTCCCACACCCGTACGGGCGCCAGCCCCTCAAGCTGGTGCGTCTACCAATTTCGCCACCCGAGTAAGTGGAGTGCAAATATAATTTAATTTTGGATTTTCGAAACAGGATTTATAATTCAATTTTCAAACCATCGTAAGCCAGCCGTATATTCGATGGCAAATTATTTTCTACTTCATTATGCAAGCCTAAATTGTGACTTATGTGTGTTAGATAAGTGGTTTCTGCACCAACCTTTTCTGCAAAAGCTTTCGCCTCATTTAACGTGAAGTGAGAAATGTGCGGTTCATTCTGTAATGCATTAATTACCAATACCCTGGAACCCTTTATCACATTAAAACTTGCGTCGGAGATGGTCTTGGCATCTGTAATGTAAGTGAAATCGCCAATTCTATAGCCGGTAATGGGCAGTAAATGATGCATAACTTCGAACGGGAGAATTGTGTTCTCTCCTATTGTAAACGCATCACCATTGTAAATCGTATGAAGCTTAATCTGCGGTAAACCATGGTATTTGGTATCAGCAAAGATGTAATAAAACTCGCGTTTCAAAGCCGTCTGCACACGTTCTGTGGCGTAAACATCAATAACCTTATGTAAAAGGTAGTTAAACGGACGAATATCGTCTAAACCCGCTATATGATCTTTATGCTCGTGCGTAAATAAAACAGCATCCAAATCTTTCACCCTCTCCCGCAGTAGCTGGTAGCGAAAATCCGGCCCGCTATCTATCACAATGTTCTTATCGTCAGTTTCAATTAAAATTGAAGTCCTTAACCTGTTATTTTTTTTATCGCCCGATGTGCACACTTCACAATTACATGCAATTACCGGAACACCCTGCGACGTACCCGTGCCTAAAAACGTAACTTTCATTATAAAAAATTTTCCTTTCTGTACATGTAATGTGGTTTTGTAGCTGGGTTAAAATAGCGCTGTTTGTTTTAATGAATGATAAAACTGACGTTGTTTTTCATCTAACAGATTTGTATCAGGATTGGTTTGCTTAACCAACACAACTAAGGCTGCAATTTTTCCCTCCAGATTTGAAAATTTATTTACCACAATAACCTTATTATGCTCAATCAGGCAAGAGCCTGTTTTAAAGTTTCCTTTTTCATAACGAACCTTGAAGCCCATAGCAAAAAGCAATTGCTCTAATTTTTCTAAAGTATGGTTTGTTATTGGCAACGACATTAAAACAAACTTAGAGAAAATATGCAGCATTCATAACTACAAAGTTGTTTTTTTAGGCCGATGGTGTAGCCCGCCTTTACCATACACATTGAACTTTCAACCGTTCATCTACCTTCAATTTTTAGAAGAATTGCTGCTAACAATGTTGTCAGGCCTAATTGAATATTGCATCAACGCTGGTAACATGATACACATCAACCGTGTTGCTAATAAAAAAGGTTCAGCTGTTTCCAACTGAACCTTTTGTTACTATTCCGCAAGGCGGAAAAATTACCTCAAATCTACAACCTCAACGCCAGGATATTTTTTTGCGTCGAAGGCAAATGTTGTTTCTGGTACGTTTACATTGGGCGAAAAAGTTTTCACATTGTAAGTATACTTATTTCCGTTTTTATCAAATAAAACCACATTTGCAATCTGCTTAGCCGCTTTATCAATGCTCAAACGAACTTTGAAAATCGATTTTTTAGCATCAACCGGTGTCAAATCAATCATTTGATAAGTTTTTGCACCAACCTTTGTCTCGCCGGTGTAAATGTACTTAAAGCCTTTTTCGTAAACAGTAAAAATCTTAGCCGGATTAATGGCATCGCCACTATTATCCACGTTACTAACCTGAACCTCTTTATCCTTTTTTAAATAGGTCCACTGGCTTTTGCCATCACTAAACAACTCCTGATTCGTCATGGCAACTTTATATTTATTTGAGTTCGCCTTAACGTACAAAGTACCTTGTTGTGTTTCTTTCACTTTAGCTTTTGGATTATCCAGCGTAAATGTGAAATCGGTTTTAACGATATTATACGACTTGTATTTTTTACTTACATCAGCCAGGATAGCTTTCGCTTTCGCATCAGTTTGAGCATAAGTTGATGTTGTAAAAGCAACTACAACCATTAATGCTGAAATTAATTTCTTCATCTCGTGTTTTTTAAATTTTCTTTTGAAACTTTAGATTAGATTTCCTTGCATAGGTTTAATCTAATCTTTGCTGTTCATACTATTCAAGAACTGTTCCAAAGAATATTCATCAGGGTATAAAACCTCCCGGGCCTTACTCCCTTCAAACGGGCCAACTATACCTGCAGCTTCCAGTTGGTCGATAATTCTACCCGCACGGTTGTAACCTAGCTTAAGTTTACGCTGGATGAGCGAAGTAGAGCCTTGCTGATGCATCACAATCAGCCTTGCAGCATCTTCAAAGAATTTATCACGTTCATTCGGGTCAAAATCTGCCTTACTTCCTTCTCCTGCCTCATCAATGTATTCTGGCAGTTGATAGGCATCAGCATAACCACGCTGATTACCGATAAATTCAGAAATTCTATCCACCTCTGGTGTATCAACGAAAGCACACTGTAGCCTGATTAAGTCGCTACCTGTGGATAAAAGCATATCTCCGCGACCAATTAACTGGTCTGCACCACCACTATCCAGAATAGTACGCGAATCAATCTTCGATAAAACCCTGAATGCTAACCTCGCTGGGAAATTGGCTTTAATTGTACCTGTAATAATGTTAACCGATGGCCTCTGTGTAGCTAGAACCAGGTGAATTCCAATGGCCCGTGCCAGTTGTGCCAAACGTGCTATCGGTGCTTCAACCTCTTTGCCGGCAGTCATCATCAAGTCGGCAAACTCATCTACTACGAGAACAATGAAAGGTAAAAACCTATGCCCATTGTTTGGATTAAGCTTACGCTTGATAAACTTATCATTATATTCTTTGAGGTTTCTAACCTGTGCATCCTTCAACAAATCGTATCGCTGATCCATCTCGATACAAAGCGAATTCAGGGTATTAACCACCTTCTTAGTATCGGTAATTATGGCATCTGCTTCTCCCGGAAGTTTAGCAAGAAAATGGCGTTCAATTCTGTTAAATAAGGTAAGTTCAACCTTTTTAGGGTCGACAAGCACAAATTTTAATTGCGCCGGATGTTTTTTAAACAGTAGAGATACCAGAATAGCATTGATACCAACCGATTTACCCTGCCCCGTTGCACCCGCAACCAGTAAGTGAGGCATTTTGGCCAAATCGGCAATAAAAACTTCGTTACTGATGGTTTTCCCTAGCGCAATTGGCAAGTCCATGGTATTTGAAGTCCACTTTTCGGTATTTAAAATGCTGCGCATGGGCACCATTTCAGGGTGCTGATTAGGCACTTCGATACCAATTGTTCCCTTGCCTGGCATTGGCGCTATAATACGAATACCTAATGCTGCGAGCGAGAGAGCGATGTCATCCTCCAGATTTTTAATTTTTGAAATTCGAACCCCGGGAGCCGGGATGATTTCATAAAGCGTAACCGTTGGACCAATGGTAGCCTTAATCTTATCTATCTCGATATTGTAGTGATTAAGCGTTTCTACAATTTTATTTTTATTTGCTTCCAGTTCCTCCGCATTTACCGAAATTTTATTGGTGCCATAGTTTTCCAGCAAATCGACTGTAGGATACTTATAGCCGGATAAGTCCAGCTTTTCATCATAATTGCCAAACTGCTCCACCAAATCATCAGATTTTTTTTCTTCTTCGGTTTTTTCAATGATAAAGGAAGGTTCCTTTTCCTCTTCAATCGTTGGCTCTACGGTTAAGGGCATTGTAGCCGCCGCAGCCGCCGATGTAGCCAGCGGTAAATTTGTAGCCATGGGCGACAAGGTTACAGGCGCAATTATTTCATTATCATCTTCTTTCCCTTCGTAACGACTTGGCTGTATTACCACATTTTGCTTACCACGGTCATTATTTAAAGGTGGCTTCTCCCGTACCGGAAATTCTATTGGCTCATTAACTTCTTCAACTTCCCTGTTTTGAGCGAATCTTTCACGCACTTCATTCACAAAATCGGGCGTTTCGTTATCGAGGTAAACTTCTTTTTCCTTACGTTGCGGTAGCTTGAAATCGATGTTATAGGCGATGATAAGGATGGTTAAGCCCGCAAAGGCAATTAAGCCGGCAACACCCGCAGCGCCAATCTGCGCCGCTAATAGTTTATTGCTCCAGTAACCAAATTCACCTTCAACATAATGTGGCGAATCTGACCAGAAACTGTGTGCGAAACCTAAAGTTAACGAGATAAAAAGCAGGAAAAAAAAGCTGTATCCCAGCGTTTTGGAAATGGAAAGAATTTTTACCTTAAACAATAACCGGTAACCTATAATAAAAAAAGCGAGTACAAATAGAAATGAGGCAATACCAAACCATTCGTAAATAAACTGGTGCGATAATAATGCACCAAATTTGCCCAACCAGTTCTGTACAACCGGAATAATAACGCCAGCATCTTTTAGTTCTTCGGCGGTTTTAAATAGATTACTCCAACCTCCATTTGCATCAATTACGTAACTCTGATCATCTTGCCAGGTGAATAAATAAGATGTGAAGGCAATTAAAAAATATAGAGAAAGGACAACAAAAAACAAACCTACAATCTTTATTGCACGGCCATCCTGCAAGTCGAAACTTGGCAAATATTCTCTTTTCTCTTTGGCCTGACGACCCGACGACGCTCTGCCAGGTGCATTTTCAGCGCCTTTATCTCTAAATGTATTGGTTTTAAACTGGTTTCCCCTTACCGCCATTTTCTATTCTATGATATTAAACAACAAACTTAGATAAAATTGTTGCCATTGCGAACAATTTTATCTTTCTCCCCCCCTTGTCTTCTATAAACCAAATAATGGTTGGAAGATTGCATTACATTGGTGAAATCAATCACGTGATGTAATTCGCCTTAAATTACTTAAAATATTATGCACAAATTAAACCTTGGCAAGAAAAAATCGTCTATAATTTAACAATGCACAAGTTGCTACGTTTTGTCAAATGAAACGGATTTTGTTTTAGGTTTATCCCGTTTTACCTGGAAGGTGAAACGGGATTTTTTTTTAAATCGTAGCACTATAACGGCAAGACCTAAAGCAATAATATAGCTTGGAAAGATATATTTAGGCCTGAAGTTTCACACTCCATATATTTTTTGTTAATTTAAAACGAATATTTGAAAACAAATCAATACTATGAGTATAGCACAACTCGAAGAACAGATTGAGGCTGGGAATTTAGAGGCAGTTAAGACAATTTTGATAAGCAGCCCTGCTTTGGCAGGTACTGAGACGTCACATAATGTTTCACCTTTATTATTGGCTTGCTACTATAAAAGACCGGATATTGCCAATCTAATAGCTGAGTTCTGCGACAGTATAACTTTGTTTGAAGCTTGTGCCGTTGGAAAGTTCGACACCGCTACATTACTTATTTTTCAAAACCCAGACGACATTAATAAATTTTCTGATGATGGCTTTACACCATTAGGACTGGCCTGTTATTTCGGACATGAAGAGCTGGCCAGATTTTTAGTGCTTAAAGGTGCAGATGTAAATTTAGCCTCAA
Organism: Pedobacter sp. AC464; assembly: GCF_979253075.1. Taxonomy (NCBI): domain Bacteria; kingdom Pseudomonadati; phylum Bacteroidota; class Sphingobacteriia; order Sphingobacteriales; family Sphingobacteriaceae; genus Pedobacter; species Pedobacter sp. AC464. Next base: position 440,124 of record NZ_CEEDBV010000001.1, on the reverse strand, counting down.
GAAACGGATTCAATGTTTTTCCGATACATTCGGCTGTTGCTGCAAATAATATAAACATTACCAAAATGCTCTTAGATAGCGGCGCCTATCCAAATGTTTGCCAGAAAGCGGGTTTGGCACCATTGCATACCGCAGCACAACTTGGTAACATCGAACTAATAATTTTGCTTTTAGAACATGGCGCAGAGGTAAGCTTACGTATGGAGGGCGGAAAATTACCTGCAGATTTAGCTGAAGAAAAAGGTATTCTGGAAATTGCAGAAATTTTGAGCGTAGATTAGGGTTGGATTCAGGAAAATTTAATGAGAAGATTAATACTTTACAATTAGAATTATTCCCAAATTCTTAGCCTGATTTTTTTCATATATGTTCTGATGTCCAGAACAACGGCGGCGAGAAAATAAAACAGTATCGGGAAACCTACTGCGAGAAATGAAGAATAGATAAAAAACAAACGAACCTTGGCGGTGCTCATGTTAAGCTTGCTCGCCAGGTAAGTAGATACACCGAAACTCTGCTGCTCAAAATAGGTTATTATTCGTTGGAACATCGTTATCTTTTTAGGTTTTTATCTTTAATGATAAATTGAAGGATTTAAACCGTTTAATTTACCAATACTAATTTAACAATATTTTTTGGTTAATGTTCAAATGAATAGCATTTCGTTATTCAAGCACCAACTTTTCAAAATCTTGTCTGTCTTCATGTTTGATGAAAAGAATCTGCTGGTCTGCTAAGCCCGTAAACTTTTTCTTAAGCTCATCCTTAAACTTTTCAATATCTACGTTATTGTTTAATATCACGGTAAGCGCATCTGCATTGCCTCTTACTTCGATAATTTTATCGGGGTAAAGTTCTCTAAGTTCGTGTGGAAATTCCATATTGACAAAACCGAATAAAAGGTAGAAAGTTTGACAAATTAGCAATTAGGTTTGCCTCAAAATTTTGATGCCAATACCACAAGATAAACATTTTTTCGCATCGCAGTACTGTTTTTTTAACTGTAAAATTCCCTGAGATGCAAAAGCATTATCAATTTTTACACCTGCTGAAGTAAACTTATCGGCAATCGCATTTTCCTCTGGCGGTGAGCTTTCCAACAATTTTATCGCCCTGCTAACGTAAAATTGCGTTCCGGTATGCTTGCCGTAAGCAAATAAGAAGAGCGCAACCGTGTTTAACAAAATATTATCTACCGATGGTTTACCAGGCTGATTGCTGACAACCACTGCGTCTTTTCTAAAATGGTAATGCTTTTTCCAATAATCGTTAACCGGTAAATTTTCAAATGAGGCTCTGAGCTCTGATATGTTACTGATTTCCATCACTTTTGAAAACAAATGATTTGCCTTTACAATTAATGCCGCAAATTGCGCTAAACGCATCGTTGGAAAATTTTGTGGCCGCATTCGCAAAAATTTCCACAGCGAAACATCTATTGCTTGTATGTTATATTTCTGTTGTAAAAACTGAAACTCCTTTTTTAATTTCGCTGGATATTCATCCTTTAACTCATCTTTTAAAAAACCGGCCGAACCAAAAACAAGGGCTTCAATCTGTAATACATTATCTTTATGCTTTCCGTAAATTTGTTGCGGAACGGCTTTTGCAAGGAGTTCGAAAGGTAGTGCGTTTACCTTGAAACCAAAGTTACGGGCCAGAAAACGATATAAAGTTTCATCCCAGTTTCCATTTAATTCATTTAATGTTTCGATTACGGCATAGCTTTTTTGTTCAAATCTTTCAATTAGTGTTCGGGATAACCAAGCATCGATAATTATTTTATCGACGTGTTGGATTTGCGCAATACAAGGAAAATCATTCAGGTTGATGAACAGCTTCTCATATTTCTGAATCAACGTTTCCGCGATACGGTTTTTTAATTCGAGTACTGTTAAAACAGAGCCATCTCTTCTTTTAATCTCAACATCGTTATCATAAACTACATGCAGAATTACATTTTCATAGCTGGCGTCGGCTTGGTGATTATGCTTTAACCAATCTGATGATTTGATGTGAATTTCTATGTTACCCGCCCAAATTGTGGTTTCAAGTAGAATTTTACCATTGCAAAAATCCGGACCCGCATTTTTATTCAGAAAACCTTGCTGAATGATTGTCAGGTTTTCGCCCTCAACAGTTTTTAAGCTGTTGTTATCGAACGACCTGAACTGCCACACGTAATGAAGAAAATCTTCAGAAATATACATTCCTGAATATAGAAAATATTCCTAAAAGTTTTATGAAGATGCTTCCAGTATGTGAAATCTTGACTGAATCAACCGATAGAATTATACCACTTCTGCTTTCTTTTTATAATTGGTGATGAATACGCCGGCGATAATTAAAACTGTAGCCACAATTAAATCGATACCAACGTGTTCATTCAAAATTAACCAACCCAGAAATATTGCAATAATTGTATTAAAATAAGTAAGGATAGAAACCTCTGAAGCCGAAACTTTTTTTAATGCATAATGGTAACAGAAATAGCCCAAAACCGAACCAAATATCGCGAGGTAAACCGCAGCAAATATGCTTTCTGGCTTCCATTTGCTTGTATCGGCTTCGCCAGAAAAAACAAGCGCCAATCCAAACTGAACTATCGCTGAGAAAACGAATTGATAGAATAGATTTAGAAATATGTACTGAGGCTTTCCGCTATGTTTTTTAGAATAAATTGTTCCGATTGTCCACCCCGAAACTGCAATTACTAGTGATAAAATTCCGTTTCGGTAGCCCGGCTCAAGTAAATCGCTAATTCCATCTCGAAAAATGAATACAATACCTAGAAAACCGATAAATACCCCAATAAAACCTTTCAGTGTTGGCTTTTGGATGCCAAGAAAAACACAACCGAGAAAAACGAGTAGCGGCGAAGTTGCATTTATCAGGGATGTTAGCCCACTTGGGATTGTTTTTTCTGCAACGGTCGTCATTCCGTTGGCAATAACAACCATCAAAATTGAAAGTAAAATTTGTCTTTTAAAACTACTCCAGCCAATCCACTTTAGCTCTTTTTGTTTTATCAAAATAACAAGAATAATTATAGACGCAACGGTTTGACGGATAGCGGTTACATACCAGGCCGGAATACTTTCTACGGCAACACGAATGCCCAAATAGGTTGTACCCCAAATTAAAGCAACACCGGTTAAAGCAAATATAAGTTTTAAGTCTATTTTAGCATTCATGGTTGGTTGGAAGTTTTATCCGGAAAATACAGATTAACAGAGCAGCATTTTTTGTCAGGTTGGCTTTGAGAAATATTGTCGCTAATTTTGACCTGGTAAATTCGAAATCTGCGACTAAACTAAGCTTGCTTGAACTAATATTTGCGCCATTTCTTGTTGCAACGTCAAAGCCTCTTCCCTGGCCCGCTCTGCAAAATCCTCTCCCTTGCTTGCATAAATAATTCCTCGAGATGAATTTACAAGCAATCCACATTGCGAATTCAGGCCAAATTTGCAAACTTCCCGCAAATCGCCCCCCTGGGCACCAACACCCGGAACCAACAGAAAATGGTTTGGAGCAAATTTACGCACATCGGCAAAGGCAGAGCCACGCGTTGCGCCCACAACATACATCATTTGCTCATCTGTAGCCCATTGTTGCGATGTTTTAAGTACTTGCTCAAAAAGTTTCTCGCCACCTATTTCTTGCATCTGGAAATCAGCATGACCCGGATTTGAGGTTAAAGCGAGCAGAATTACCCATTTATTGCTAAAATTTAAGAATGGTGTAACCGAATCGCTGCCCATGTAAGGCGCAACCGTAACCGAGTCGAAACTCATTTCTGACGACGTTTCATTAAAAAACGTTTCGGCATACATCGCCGACGTATTGCCAATATCGCCCCGCTTAGCATCTGCGATGGAAAAAATGTTCTCTGGAATATACTTCCAGGTTTCAATTAAAGTTTCCCAGCCTTTTTTGCCATAACACTCGTAAAAAGCAGTGTTTGGTTTGTAAGCAACACATAAATCTTTCGTAGCATCAATAATTTGTTTATTAAATTCGAGAATTGGATTTTCGTATTTGAGCAGGTGCTGAGGAATTTTATCCAGCGAAGAATCAAGTCCGACACATAAAAATGAACGTTTTTTTTGTATCTGCTCAAAAAGTTGTTGCTTAGTCATATAAGGCCTTATTTGCTGCAAATATGAGGTTTTTAAGTGCTTTTGACCAACAAAAATATCTTCACATTTATCTTTTTTATAAACAATTTAAACTTTTTCTTGCGGATTACGTTTCAAATACATACAATTGCAACATAATTTCTCAACCGTTTATCTGAATATCCCAGAAAAAATTTATCAAGACTTGTTTTTTGTTACCATTTTTTGAAAGCGATTTATCGTTTTTATTCAGCTCGTAAACAATTATGAAACCATTTTGAGTGCATCTAAGAATAACTCATTTGTTTTATAGCCTTAAGAATTTATACACGAATAAAACCGCCGGGCCAACGCAAACACAAATTTAGGCCTGTGCAGATTTATAGCAGAAAACGTCTGTTATAAACAAATGAAAAATTTCTTGAAACATATATATTTAGAATGTTTAGCAAAACAGAATTAAATGATAAGCTCACACCAGAATTACGTGAACTTGCAAAATCTTATGGCATTGAAGGTGCCGAATCCCTTAGAAAAATAGACCTTGTTGAAGTACTGTTACACCAACAAGAAATAATAAACGCAGCTAAGTCGGGTGCCGACCCTTATAGCGAACCTGAGCCAGTTGCAGTTGCACCTGTTGCAAAAACCAAAACGGCAAAGGCCGAAAAAACACCAAAAGTTGCTGCGTCAGCTGCTCCTGCTGCCGCCACATCGGAAAAACCGGCTAAAAAAAGAGTTAGGCTAAGTAAAGATGAAGCCTCCGCTCCGATTGAAAGAAAAAGAGAATCGGTCACTTTATTTGATGAGCCGCAACATCAGCAACAACCAGAAAGGCAGCCAGACAGAATTATTGAATCGGAAGATGGCGGCAGTAAGCCAATTTCCGCATTGATAGAAGAATCAGCAGAAGTAATTCCAGCTGCTCCGAAACAAAAACAAGAACAAAGAGAAAAACAGGAAAAGGGACAACGCGATGATAATCGCCAGCAGAAACAACCTGGAGGTGGCAACCATCATAAAAATGAAAACAGCTACTCGAATCTGGATTTCGATAATGTAATTACCAACGAAGGCGTTTTAGAAATTATGCCTGATGGTTATGGTTTTCTCCGCTCTGCAGATTACAATTATTTAACCTCTCCCGACGATATTTATGTATCTCAGTCGCAGATAAAACTTTTCGGTTTAAAAACCGGCGACACTGTAAAGGGAAGCATTCGCCCGCCAAAAGAAGGCGAAAAATACTTTCCTTTAGTTCGTGTAGAAACCATTAATGGCCGTATTCCTGCTGAAGTTCGCGACAGGGTTCCTTTCGATTACTTAACACCACTTTTCCCAACCGAAAAATTAAATTTATTTACGGATAACAGTAATTATTCTACCCGTATAATGGATTTATTTACGCCGATTGGTAAAGGTCAGCGTGGATTAATTGTTGCACAACCTAAAACGGGTAAAACCAACCTCTTGAAGGAAGTTGCCAATGCAATCGCTAAAAACCATCCGGAAGTTTACTTAATTATTCTATTAATTGATGAACGCCCTGAAGAGGTTACCGATATGGCCCGCAGTGTAAGAGCAGAAGTTATCGCATCTACATTTGATGAGCCGGCCGAGCGCCACGTAAAAATAGCCAATATTGTTCTGGAAAAATCCAAGCGCTTGGTAGAAAGCGGACATGATGTGGTAATTCTCCTGGATTCTATTACCCGTTTGGCCCGTGCTTACAATACAACTGCGCCGGCATCTGGTAAAATTCTATCGGGTGGTGTTGATGCCAACGCATTACACAAACCAAAGCGTTTCTTCGGTGCAGCCCGTAACATTGAAAATGGTGGATCTTTAACCATTTTAGCAACCGCTTTAACCGATACCGGTTCTAAAATGGATGAAGTTATCTTCGAAGAATTTAAAGGTACCGGTAACATGGAGTTACAGTTAGACCGTAAATTATCGAACAAACGTATTTTCCCTGCAATCGATATTACAGCATCGAGCACACGCCGCGATGATTTGTTACTGGACAGAGATATTTTACAGCGGGTTTGGATTTTACGTAACCATTTGGCCGACATGAACAGCCAGGAAGCCATGGAATTTGTACAGGCACAAATAAAAGGCACTAAGAGCAACGAAGAATTTTTAATTTCGATGAATAGCTAGAATAAGGCTAAAGGTAAAAGATGTAAGGCTGAAGGTTTCTGTATCGGACAACTTCAGCTTTACACACTTACGGTTTAATTTTGCAGAACTTTACCTTAACCACACACCATAAATTTTATGAAAAGGCATATCCCTAATTCGATTACCTGTGCAAACCTTTTTTCTGGCTGCATCGGAATCGTTTTTGCATTTAAGGGTGATTTACAGATTGCAGCATATTTCGTTGTTATCTCAGGCATTTTTGATTTTTTTGATGGAATGGTTGCCCGGCTTTTAAATGTAAAATCAGCAATCGGCAAAGATTTAGACTCTCTGGCCGACATGGTAAGTTTTGGTTTTTTACCAGGCGTGGTTATGTTTCAGCTGCTTAAAACAAGCGATTATTCTTCTGAATACCTACCTTATTTAGGATTCATAGTCACCGTATTTTCTGCCTTACGCTTAGCAAAATTTAACAATGATGTTCGGCAAACTGAAGATTTTATTGGCTTAAACACGCCAATGAACACACTTTTTATCTGCTCATTGCCTTTTATTGCAGTCGATTATCCACACATTATCGGCTCAACGATTTTACTTATCGCGATTGTGGCACTTACCAGTTTCCTGCTAATCAGCGAAATAAAAATATTTTCCTTAAAGTTTAGCAATTTTAGCTGGCGTAAAAACAAAATTAGGTTCTTATTCCTGCTACTGTCGGCAGTTTTAATCGGCGTGTTGAAGTTTGCTGCAATCCCATTAATATTGGTACTCTATATCGGTTTGTCAATCCTTCACTTCCGGGGCGAAAACAAAGAAGTAGCAAATTAAGTCACAACTTGTACTTCAGTTTCACCTCTAAAATAGTCATTTCAATCTGCTGATAGATCTTGTCTATCAATGAGTTCAAACTCGCAATTTGTTCAGCTACATGCGGTAGATTTTCTTGTTTCCGAGCTCCATTTTCTATCAACTGAACAAAATCTTTCACATCTCCACGACCAACGTAAGTAAATGTGGGCTTTATTTTGTGGGCGCACTCCGCTACCCTTTTCCAGTCTTTTTTAGCTAAGGCATCTTCAAGTTCTGCCATGTAAAATGGCGTCTGTTCTGTGAAGGTTTCAAAAACTTCGATCATAAATTCAGGATCATGACCTACCATTTCTGTAAGATAGGATAAATCTAAGGGATGATTATCTCTGTTATCTTGCATACCCAAACTTAGGTATTTACAACTTGTTTACCTCCAAAGTATCAGAAATATTTTCGGCAATTTGTAAAATCGTTTGCTTTAAAACAGGATGCATTACCTCAGGCGCAATTTCAGCAAGTGGTTTCATAACGAATTTACGGTTTTGCATCTCTGGATGAGGCACCTGAAGTTTTCCTTCAATATTAATAATTTCATCTCCAAACAAGACTAAGTCGATATCTATTAACCGTTCGCCCCACTTCTCTTTTCTGATTCTACCAAGTTTTTCCTCAATTTCTAATGCCACATTCAAAAGCATCAAGGCACTTAAATTTGTTTTTAAGGCAACCGCCTGATTTAAAAAATCAGGCTGGTCTTCCTTGCCCCAGGCTGCTGTTTCATAAATGGATGATACCGCAGTCAGTTCGCCCGCCTCGCTATTTAACAACCTTAAGGCAAGGGCCAGATTTTCCTGTCGGTTGCCCAAATTTCCGCCTAGTAACAAATATGCAATTGTGTACTCTAATGCCATATTAAGCCTCGTATTTTTATATCTTTACGGCACAAAATTAAAACATTTAAATGAGAGAATTTTTTAAGTATTTATTTGCTTCAATGTTAGGATTTTTCCTATCCATAATTGTGGTATTTTTCATCTGCTTTGTAATCATTGCTGCAGCTATCTCTTCCATTGATGACGACAAAACGGTTACCGTTGGCGCAAATTCAGTGCTGTTTTTAAATCTGGATCAGCCAATAACCGAGCGCACACCTAAAAATCCCTTCGGAAATTTACCCATAGTTGGTGGCGAAGAAAAAGATGGTATTGGATTAAACGACCTTTTAAAATCGATACAACGTGCAAAAACCGACGACAATATCAAGTGCATTTACTTAAGTGTTAGCAGCCCCAATGCAGGCTTTGCTACCATGAGGGAAGTTCGGAATGCATTAATCGACTTTAAAAAATCTCATAAAAAAATATTGGCTTACAGCGAAGTTTATACTCAGGGAGCTTATTATCTGGCTTCGGCTGCAGATAGAGTTTATTTAAATCCTGAAGGTGCGCTGGAGTTTAAAGGATTTAGCTCTGAACTTACATTCTTTAAAGGAACGCTGGAAAAAGTTGGCGTAGCGATGCAGGTAATTCGCGTTGGCAATTATAAAAGTGCCGTAGAACCTTACATTTTGGATAAAATGAGCGACTATAACCGTAAACAGGTTACAGCTTATGTTGGTGGTTTGTACAACACTTTTTTAACAGATATCGGCCAAACCCGCGACATTCAGAAAGATAGTTTGTACAGCATTGCTGATAATTACAAAATCAGGGAACCAAAAGATGCTGTAAATTTTAAGATGATTGATGGACTTAAATATAAGGATGAAATTCTTGAGGAGCTGAAGGCGATATCCGGTAAAACCAAGAAGCAAAACATAAGTTCTGTGTCTGTTAACGATTATGCGAAAAATAACAGTGCCACTGGTTCTGGCAAAGATAAAGTTGCAGTGATTTACGCTAATGGCGAAATTACCGGCGGCGAAGGTTCTGATAATCAAATTGGCTCAGAACGAATCTCGAGAGCCATTCGCAAAGCCCGTTTGGATGATGACATCAAGGCGATCGTTTTACGCGTAAACTCGCCGGGCGGCAGCGCCCTGGCATCAGACGTGATTTGGAGAGAGATCGTTTTAACCAAAAAAGAAAAGCCGGTAATTGCGTCTTTCGGGGATGTTGCTGCGTCTGGCGGTTACTATATCGGCTGTGCTGCTGATAGTATTTTTGTTCAGCCAAATACAATAACTGGTTCAATCGGTGTGTTTGGCATCATTCCAAACTTCCAGAATCTTATGACCAACAAGTTAGGAATTACTTTCGATGGTGTGAAAACCGGTAAGTATGCAGATATTATGGCAACTAACCGCCCAATGACGGAGGGTGAAAGGTTTATTATTCAAAACGAATTAAATAGAATCTACAGTGGTTTTGTTAGCCGTGTTGCGGATGGAAGAAAGAAAAGCAAGAGTTACATCGACAGTATCGGCGGTGGCCACGTTTGGATTGGCACCGACGCAGTTCAAATCGGTTTGGCCGATAGAATCGGAAGTTTTAATGATGCCATTAAATCTGCAGCCAAAAAAGCGAAGCTTAGAGACTATAAAGTGGTGGAATACCCAGACGTTATCGACCCACTGAAATCATTGCTGGAAGAAAGCACAGACAGAATTAAAACTTACTATACCAAACAAGAGCTTGGCGATAATTTTATGCTATACCAACAGATGAAAAAAGTTATTGCAAGTTCGGGCATCCAGGCCAGAATGCCTTTTGAGGCTGTTATAAAATAGCGATTGAATGTAAAGCAGATGATGAAAGCAATATCATCATCTATTTTACTTTTGCTTTAATGCCTTCCACTTCGGGTGCAAAGTTAAATACGTAGCGTTAATCGGTTGGTTTGCTGGATGAACAGTGAGGGCAACACTCTTGCCGCTCAGAAACTCGATGCCAACTCCCTCCTGTTTAGAATCAAAAACCGTTACTGTGTCTTTTTGTTCGTTTAAATAAGCGGATACCTTCTCCATCCCTGGGAACTTTTGTTTTGTTTCCGATTCTGCCATTCCAATCCGATAACCATCCTGGGTTTTATATTCAGCAGATGTAATTCTGATTTGTTTAACAGATTTGACACGCATGCTTGTATCGCGGTAAGCCGAATAAATTGCTATTTCTTCTTTTTGTTTACTTGAAGAATCAGTACGATACCAAATTCCCCAGGCCTTTCCCATTGCCGCATCGCTAACATCCGGCTTTCCGAGCATTTTACCCACTATTTCCACATCTTCGCCCAATGAAATGTCGCCCACCGAACGCCCGGGAACGATGAGAAAACGGGAATCAACGATTTTACCTGGGCCAGATTCAATGCTCGCTACGGAATCACTTTTGTGTTGAGAATTTTGAGACGACTGGCAAGCAACGAAACTGGTGCTTAAAAGCAGGATGGCGATTTTCATAGAATTCATACCTACTCAACAAGCTTTGATAAATTCTGTTTAAAAAATAATGTTCCTCAAAGTTTTAGCGCTTTATTTTATAATTTTACAGCTTATGGAGAATAAAACCATCGCCCGTACTTTACGCCTCTTATCGCAGTTAATGGAATTGCATGAAGAAAATCCTTTCAAAATCAAATCGATAGCAAACGCATATTTCAAAATTGATAAATTACCTTTTGCATTAAAAGACAAACCGAGTGATGAAATTGATAAGATTGATGGAATTGGTAAAAGTTTAGCAGCCAAAATTGTTGAGTTACTGGAAACCGGTGAGCTTACGGAACTAAATGATATTATAAATAAAACACCGGATGGTGTGGTAGAAATGCTTGGCATTAAAGGAATTGGCCCGAAAAAGATATTTATTATTTGGCGAACACTTGGCATTGAAAGCATTGGAGAACTCTATTATGCCTGTAATGAAAACCGACTCATCGAAGCTAAAGGTTTTGGCTTAAAAACCCAGGAAGAAATTAAAAATGCGATTGAGTTTAAACTGGCAGCAAACGGAAGGTTTCTTTATGCACAGGTTGAGGCTTTTGCAGATATGTTATATGCTCAAATTTCTGAATGGTTAAACAAAACTGAACAACAACCGCTTTTAGCTTTCGCAGGACAGTACAGGCGTGCCTGTGAGATTATCGATGAACTGGAGTTTGTGATAGGGGCTGAAAATGCATCGGACGTTAAAAACAAACTAACTTCTTTTGAGCCGCTTTCATTAATCGTTGGCGAAGATGCGTTGATTACGACAACCAATACAGGCTTAAGAATCAAGATTTTCGTGGTGGATAAAGCCGCTTTCTATTTGGAATGGTTTAAACAAACAGGCAATAATGAACATGTAGAGGAAGTGCTAAAATTGGTCGGCCAGGGTAGTTTTGCAAGCGAAAAGGCTATTTACAGCGCAGCTGGCTTAGCGTTCATTGAGCCCGAGTTAAGAGAGGGCCTCGACGAAATTGAGCTGGCGAAAATGAATAAACTGCCAACATTAATCACCTACGAAGATTTGAAAGGCAGTTTACATAACCATTCTACCTGGAGCGATGGTGTTCATACCCTCGAACAAATGGCTGTTTATTGTAAAGACGTTCTGAACCTGGAATATTTTGGCATCTGCGACCATTCAAAAACTGCGGTTTATGCAAAAGGGTTAAACGAACAAAGGGTTTTTGGGCAACATCAGGAAATTGACGAGCTAAATAAGAAACTAGCGCCCTTCAAAATATTTAAAGGAATTGAAAGCGATATTTTAAGTGATGGTTCTCTAGACTATTCGGCTGACGTGCTTGAAACTTTTGACTTTGTGGTTGCATCCGTTCACAGTAATTTACGAATGGATGAATTGAAAGCAACAACGCGGTTAATAAAAGCAATAGAAAATCCTTACACCACGATTTTAGGTCACCCAACCGGCCGCTTATTGTTGAGTCGTGCAGGCTACCCCATCGACTATAGAAAGGTAATAGATGCCTGCGCTGCAAATAATGTGGTTATAGAAATTAATGCAAACCCACTTCGTTTGGATTTAGATTGGCGCTGGCATCGCTATGCATTGGAAAAAGGCGTTTTGCTTTCCGTAAATCCTGATGCGCACCGGACAGACGGTTTTCATGACATGCGTTATGGAATATTAGTTGCCCGAAAAGGAGGGTTAAGCGCTACCAAATGTTTAAACGCATGCTCTCTAGCAGAAATAACCGAACATTTTGAAAAAAAGAGTATCGCTTTGAGTTAACAATCTTAAGACGACAATACTTTTTTTAAAGATAACAGCTTTTCAAGATGATAAACGAAGACATGGGCCATCAAAGAATGTGTTCTGGCGAATTCTGCATCGCTCTGCGAAAATCTGTAGTAAAAAACTAACTTTGCCCTATGATAAGTGAAATTGCCAACCGCATATTTAATCAAGTAATTGCAGATTATCATCAGTTTGATGAAATCGACCATCCCGTAGAAAACCCCTACGATGCCGAAAGTTTAGAGCATCTTTTTTACCTTAAAAACTGGATTGATACCGCTCAATGGCACATGGAAGATGTAGTTCGCAATCCACAAATAGACCCGATTGAAGGACTGAGCTGGAAGAGACGTATAGATGCTCAGAACCAGGTTCGTACGGATATGGTAGAATTCATCGACGGCTATTTCCTTAATCTTTACCAAGAAATTGTGCCTTTACCTGATGCGAAAATAAATACGGAAAGTCCGGCATGGGCAATAGACAGGCTATCTATTTTGGCTTTGAAAATTTACCACATGCATGAAGAGGCTGAGCGGGAAAGCGCATCGCCCGAACACCGCCAGCAATGCCAAACCAAACTCGATATTTTATTATCGCAACGCGATGACTTATCCACCAGTATAAATGAATTGCTGGCTGATATTGAGGACGGCAAAAAATACATGAAAGTGTATAAGCAAATGAAAATGTATAACGACCCGAGCTTAAATCCGGTTTTGTATAACAAAGCTTAGTTACAGCGTTATTATTGCGGCGAAAGGGCAATTCCTCATAAAACAATTTGCTACGCAAGTAAGCATAAATAAAACATGTCATCAACAGAAAAAATTATCGTTTTACGTTTTTCGGCTATGGGCGATGTGGCAATGGTGGCGACTGTTTTAAAGGAATTTTCTGCACAAAACTCATCTGTAGAACTTGTTATGGTTAGTCGAGATGCCTTCAAACCATTTTTCGAGGGCATTGAAAACCTAACCTTCCATGCCATTTACCCAAATGCCATGCACAAAGGAATTGCCGGCCTGTACAAAATTTACCAGGAACTTCAAGAGTTTAAACCAACTGCAATTGCTGATTTACATGATAATTTGCGGAGCCGGATAATTTCTACCTTCTTTCGCATAGCAGGAATCAAAATTAGGCGAATTGATAAAGGCAGAGCAGAAAAGAAAGCCCTGACTCGATCAAAAAATAAAGTTTTTAAACCTTTACGTAAAACTGTAGAACGTTATGCCGATGTTTTTCGAAAGTTAGGTTTCGATGTTGAGCTTAACCACGTGCTAAAAAAAGCGCCCCGCGAAATTTCCCAAACCGCTAAATATCTGTTTGAACGACATGCAAAAAAAAGAGTCGGCATCTCTCCTTTCGCACAGCACATTTTTAAAGTATATCCTTTAGAAAAAATGGAGAAAGTGATATCCATGTTAGCTGCTTTAGGATATGAGCTGCTAATTTTTGGAGGTGGAAAAACAGAAATGGCCATTGCCGAAGAGTGGAAAAGATCTTATCCGAACACCCACAATTTAATAGGAAATTATAACTTAACCGAAGAGTTGGCAATCATTTCTAACCTGGATTTAATGTTAAGCATGGACTCTTCAGGTATGCACATGGCTTCGTTGGTTGGTGTTCCTGTCATTTCTGTTTGGGGGCCAACTCATCCTTATGCTGGTTTTTTGGGCTACGGACAGCTCGAAAGCGATTGTCTACAAATTGACCATCCAAACAGGCCAAATTCTATTTATGGAAACAAACCATGTATGTGTGGTGTTGAAGCCTGTATGGATTTGATTAATCCGGAAACGATTGTAAATAAAATTAAAGAGAAACTAAATGGCTAAGCAGTTATTATTGGTTCGTCACGGAAAATCGGATTGGGCAAATTTGGATTTAAAAGATTTTGATCGTCCGTTGAACAAACGTGGTAAAGAGAATGCACCAGAAATGGCAGAACGTTTGATCAATAAGGGATTCAAATTCGATTTGATGGTGAGTAGCCCTGCAAAACGAGCAAAATCTACCGCAAAATTCTTTGCTGAGGCTTATCATTTTGATAACATTCGATATGAGGAATTAATTTACGAGGCAAATACTACTGCGCTTTTGAAAGTTGTAAACGATTTAGATGACGATGCCGAAACCGTAATCATGTTTGGACATAACCCGGGTTTTACTGATTTGGCCAACGAATTAAGCGACGCGGAACTTTACAATATCCCTACAGCAGGAATGGTGCTGATGTCTTTCCCTTTTGATTCGTGGAAGATGGTGAGCAGGGGAACCGGCGAAATGGTTTTTTTCGATTATCCAAAAAATAGCGATGAAATTTAAGGTTATGGCACGGAAACACAGAAGGATAAATCGTCATTTCGACCGAAGTGGAGAAATCCTTTTCAGTTTTTAAAGGTTTTTCTCTGTGCTTAGATTCCAAAAATGTACATCCCTTTCTTAGATAAACCTGATTGCAATGAAAAGCCCCAATTTTTCATTGGGCTTGTAATGTAAAGCAGGGCTGAAAAACCAAAAGAACCACCAACCCTTCATTTCCAAATAAAATCTAAAATCGTAACCCTAAAATCGTAATTTTAACTATATTTGAACTTTACATAACGAAAGTCCGGCAATAGACATTTCGGTGAATTCATAACCTAATCTCCTCTGGTTATTTCATAATTCGTATCGCCGGAAGATTTTCCATTAAATTATCTGTACATGAATTTTGATTATAATACTACGCGTAGCCATTTGATTTTGTCTGAATATGGCCGCAACGTTCAAAACATGGTGAAGTATATTTGCGAATTGCCAACCATTGAAGAACGTAATAAATATGCCCAGGCGGTTATTGACCTGATGGGATTTTTGCAGCCACATTTACGTGATGTTGCAGATTTTAAGCATAAACTTTGGGATCATTTACACATTATTTCTGGATATCAGATTGATGTTGAAAGCCCTTACCCGAAGCCTTTGCCCGAAAACGCCTTTAAAAAACCAGAGCCACTTCCCTATCCTCAACAACGAATTACCTATAAACATTATGGTAAAACGGTTGAAAATTTAATTGAAAAGGCGATGCGGGAGGAAAATCCAGAGCATAAGAAATCGATGGTTCAGGGTATTGCAAACTTCATGAAAATGGCCTACGTAACCTGGAATAAGGACAATGTGAGTGATGATACGATTATTAAAGACTTGAAATATCTTTCTGGTGGTTTGCTATCACTTGATGAAGGTGTAAATTTGGCTAAAGTTGAATTTAGAGCCCAAAATCCTCGTCAGAGCAGTAATAACAATAGCCGGGGCCGCAATAACAACAATAACAGTAACGGAGGCAAAAACCGTCAAAACAATAATAACAACAATAACCGCGGACGAAATAACAATAATAAACCAAAATATTAAATTGAAAATCATCGGATAAGGCTGAAAGGTTGTAGAACTAAGTTGATAAAAGTTGGTTTAAAACCTAATCTTGAACACCTTCGCTTACACTAATTACCAGTATTTGATACTTGATTCTCTTTTTTTGATACTTAATATTTGATATTATAACTTGATCCTATCCACCAATACAAAAAAATATATGAACGCATTTGAAATAACAGGCGGAATTAAATTAAAGGGCGAAATTACTCCTCAAGGCGCCAAGAACGAAGCTTTACAGATTCTTTCGGCAGTTTTGCTTACTGAAGAAAAAATAACAATCAGCAACATACC
The DNA here is from genome assembly GCF_979253075.1 of Pedobacter sp. AC464. Classification (NCBI taxonomy): domain Bacteria; kingdom Pseudomonadati; phylum Bacteroidota; class Sphingobacteriia; order Sphingobacteriales; family Sphingobacteriaceae; genus Pedobacter; species Pedobacter sp. AC464. The sequence goes on along the minus strand of NZ_CEEDBV010000001.1, from coordinate 424,142 downwards.
TGACATTAAAGATGTTAATAAACTGATTGAATTGCTTGGCGATTTGGGCGTTACAGTTGAACGTATTAACAAAGACACCTATACTTTCGAAGCAAAAAATATTGATTTAAACTTCTTCGAATCTGATACTTTCAAAGCCAAAGGTGGTGGTTTAAGAGGCTCGATTATGATTGTTGGTCCACTCCTTGCCCGCTTCGGAAAAGCGGCAATTCCTAAACCCGGAGGTGATAAAATTGGCCGCAGAAGATTGGATACGCACTTTATTGGTTTTGAAAAACTCGGTGCCAAATTTGTTTATGATAGCAAAAAAGCCTTTTTTAACGTGGATGCAACGAACCTTCAGGGTGCTTATATCCTTCTAGACGAGGCATCGGTAACCGGAACAGCAAATATTGTAATGGCTGCTGTTTTGGCTAAAGGAACCACAACTATTTACAACGCCGCATGCGAGCCGTACCTGCAGCAACTTTGCAAAATGCTTAACCGCATGGGTGCAAAAATCTCCGGAATCGGATCTAATTTGCTCACTATAGAGGGCGTTACAGTTTTGGGTGGAACCGAACACCGCATGTTGCCTGATATGATTGAGATTGGCTCGTTCATTGGTATGGCAGCGATGACAGAATCTGAAATTACAATTAAAAATGTTTGCTACGATGAACTTGGGGTAATTCCTGAAGTTTTTAAAAAGTTAGGCATTAAGCTCGAACGCAGAGGAGATGATATTTATGTTCCTTCGCAAAAGCATTATGAAATTGATACTTTTATTGATGGTTCGATTTTAACAATTGCTGATTCGCCTTGGCCGGGCTTTACACCTGATTTATTGAGCATTGTTTTGGTTGTGGCTACTCAAGCAAAAGGAAACGTTTTAATTCATCAGAAAATGTTCGAAAGCCGGTTATTCTTCGTTGATAAATTGATTGATATGGGCGCACAAATTATTCTTTGCGATCCACACCGCGCCACCGTTAACGGAATTGATAAAAAATATAAGCTTCGCGGTATCAGCATGACCTCACCCGACATTAGGGCCGGCGTTTCGTTGCTCATTGCAGCACTTTCTGCCGAAGGTAAATCTACAATTTATAACATTGAGCAAATTGAGCGTGGCTATCAAGATATCGATACGCGTTTACGTGCATTAGGAGCGCAAATTAAGCGTGTAAATGCAGATGCGCCTAGCCATTAGGAATGGTAAAAGGCTGAAAGCTAAAGCTCAAAGCAAACAAGTATAATGCAAAAAACGCCCGGGTAATTCTCGGGCGTTTTTAGTTTAAATCCTCATTATTGCGAGGCAAGAAAGAATCTTGAAACATTCGCTATTCGGCAAGGTCAGCGCACGCTTAGTACCTCGCAGTGTCGAATGTATTGAAATCTCTAACCCGATATTGCATTTATAATATCGTACTGAGTAATAATCTCAATTTTTCCTGTTTCATCTTCAACCAAAACTGCTGAGTTTTCTTTATTGATTAGTGATGAAATTTTATCAATCGATGTATTCAAATCAACGAAAGGAAAAGTAGCGGTCATAATTTCTAAAATTGGCGCCGATTTTAATCCCGGGTTTTCCAGTAAGGCAGAGAGAATATCGCTTTCGGCAATTTTACCCACAATCATGCCTTGTTGGGTTACCGGAATTTGCGAAATGTTCATCGACTTAATTGTATTTATCGCCTCTAGAACAGTTTTGGTATTATCAAGGGTTACAATTTCGGTGCTTTCTTTTTTAGCTAAAATTGATTTTGCAGTAAGCTTTTCATCCTGTAAAAAACCACGTTCGCGTAACCAATCTTCATTGTACATTTTGCCCATATAACGGCTACCATGGTCGTGAAAAATAACCACAACAACATCATCAGGTTTTAATTTGTCTTTCAACTGTATAAGGCCACCAATTGCTGCTCCGGCAGAGTTACCAACGAAAATGCCTTCCTTACGGGCGATATCCCGGGTCATTAAAGCGGCATCTTTATCAGTCACTTTTTCAAACAAATCAATTACATCAAAATTCACATTGGCTGGCAAAAAATCTTCGCCAATACCTTCGGTGATGTACGGATAAATCTCATCTTTATCAAAAATACCTGTTTCTTTGTACTTTTTAAACACTGAACCATAAGTGTCAATACCCCAAACCTGTATGTTTGGATTTTTCTCTTTTAGGTATTTTCCTGTTCCGGAAATTGTGCCGCCGGTACCAACGCCAACAACCAGGTGTGTAATTTTCCCTTCAGTTTGTTCCCAAATTTCAGGTCCGGTTTGCTCATAATGTGCGGCAGTGTTGGCTAAATTATCATATTGATTTGGTTTCCAGGAGTTCGGAACTTCACGTTCTAAACGTGAAGATACAGAATAATACGACCTTGGGTCTTCAGGCTCAACATTTGTTGGGCAAACAATAACCTCAGCGCCAAAAGCACGTAACGCATCAACTTTCTCCTTCGATTGCTTATCGGTTGTAGTGAAAATACATTTGTAGCCTTTAATAATTGCAGCCATCGCTAAGCCCATGCCGGTATTGCCAGATGTGCCTTCGATAATGGTTCCGCCCGGTTTTAACTTACCGCTAAGCTCGGCATCTTCAATCATTTTAACCGCCATACGGTCTTTAATTGAATTGCCGGGATTAGTTGTTTCTATCTTTGCCAGGATTGTGCCCGGAACGCCTTTCGTAATTGTATTTAATTTTACCAATGGTGTATTACCAATGGTTTCTAAAATATTATTGTACCACATGATGCAAAATTACGCAAAGGCATTAACTATTTTATAATCAATATTTTATTCGAAACAAAATTTTATATATTAACGATATTTAGAATTATATTCCTTAATCTATCAAAATGATAGGGCTTATAGATTGATAATTGGGTGTGCCGCGATCTTTTTTAAGTTCTGATAATCACAGCGCTTTTAGCTGAGTTTAGCTAGCTATATAAAAACCACCATAGATGAAAAATTCAAGTATTGGCAAGATGAGTTGTGGGCTGCCAAAGTTGGAAAAAATGCTACGCAAGCTTATAAACCTTGCCGGGCAGCGAAACGATGATGCCCTGCATTTCTAAAGTTAAAATAGCGATTGCAAGTTTACTTTGCTGAACATTTATCTCAACTGCAAGCTCATCAATCGCAAGCTGTCCTTTCTGTAGTGCCTCAACCACTTTCTGTTCATTAGTTGTTAAATTTATTTGTAATGTAGTTTGACTATGCTTCTTTTTTTCTTTCACCTCATCATCCCACCCCAAATAATAAATTAAGTCGTTAGCATTATTGATAAGTCCCGCACGGTTAGTCTTAATTAAGAAATTGCAGCCTTCAGAAAATACATCATTTGTTCGGCCAGGAAAAGCGTAAACATCTTTGTTGTAAGAATTTGCAATCTCTGCAGTAATCAGGGCGCCACCCTTAATAGATGCTTCAACAACAATTGTGGCATCAGCAATGCCAGCAATAATGCGGTTTCGTTGGGGGAAGTTTTGCCTGTCGGGGTTGGTTAGTGTTGGAAATTCTGAAAGGAGCCCTCCATTTAAAACCATTTTTTGGGAAACCGGTTTGTGAACCTGAGGATACAATCTATCCAGGCCGTGACCCAAAACACCAACCGTGGTAATATCATTCGCGATACATTCTTTATGCGTAGCAACATCAATACCGTAAGCTAAACCACTAACAATTAAAACGTTATATGGTGCTAAAACCTGGCAAAGTTGTTTACAAAGATTCCGCCCATATTCCGTCGCATTCCTGGTTCCGACGATACTAATAATGCGCTGGCAGTTCAAATCTGCTTCTCCTTTGAAATAAAGAAGTATTGGCGAATCGAAACAATTCTTCAGGCGCTTTGGATATTGCTCATCAGAAAAGAAAAGGACGTCTATTCCATGTTTTTCGACAAATAAAAGTTCCTCCCCGGCCCTTTTTAAGGCATCGGTTTTTAAAATGGCCTCAACAGTTTTTTCCCCAATGCCAGGGATTTGTAGTAACTGCTTTCTGGTGGCAGAAAAAATGGCTTCTGCACTGCCGCAATAAGCCAGCAGGTTTTTGGCACTTACCGGACCAACAGATTTTATGAAAGTTAAGGCAATTTTATGGAGCGTACTCATCAAATTTTAGGCTAAGGTTAATAAATTCGGGATGATTTATTTCCTTAAAAACGCAACCTAAAAATCGATATCTATTAAACTTGTAATTGGAATATGGATATTATTTTTGAGTTGAATATACTTTTCTGTAACCGCCCATACAGTCGTGTCAACACGTTTTGGGCCAATTGTAGTGTTAAAAGTGATAACTGCTTTAGCCTTAAATTCGTTTCCAAGTCGTTGGGCTTCATCAAGTTTTGTTCTGAGTTCTAAACTATGGTCTTCCTTTGCGTTGATAATATTTAAGTAGCTTATATGTTCCTTTTCGACAATTTCTATTGGCATGATATCTCTTTAACGATTAATGTTAAACAAGCTTATCGAAATTTTAGAAAAAAAACAACTCACAGAACAGATTTTGTAAAATACTGACATAAAAAAAGCCGGTAGTAGTTAGCTACCGGCCTAAACTAATTATTTGGTTTACTTATTTAATTTCAATTTTCTGGTTTCAACCATTCCTTTAAATTCATGATCCATTTTCCCTGTTAAATCATCAACCTGGGTTCTTGACAAACCGGTTGTGCTACTCAGTGTATTATCTTTTAAGTAAGACGTAAAAACACCATTTGCAGCATAATTCAAGGCCTGGGCCAAAAGTCTTTCAGATGGGTCGCCGAAGTCTTTCGTAACGTCATCAGCAATATCTTTATCAACGGTCATGCCATCGAAATAGTCGCCTTGATTCAACTGATTTTTGGTTTGAAACTGTGGAATGTATAAATCGCTTTTGTCGATATGAATGGAGAAGAAACCTACCGGTTTGCCATAAGTCTTCTTACCTATTAATTTAACATCCATTACCGGTTTTAGGTTATTAATCAGTAATTCACTCGCCGAAGCTGTAGAAGCGGTTACGATAAAATACACTCTTGATAAGTTGTTAAGTGTTCCACGCTTTGCGAAAACTTCCTGGTTGCCGGCAGCAGCAGTTGGTTTATATGAATAATCGAAATATGAATACAGCCTTGTTACACCATCATTACCTTTAGCATAAAATTTCTGGTTTTGAAGAATTGTCGCATTTCCATCCTGCATGGATTGAGTCCAATACGTGGTATACATTACCTTTCCATTCTGATTAACCGGTGCAACTAAATTTGTAAAAGCTTCTGATGTACCAACAGAACCGCCACCGTTATATCGCAAATCAACTACTAATTCCGTTACCCCATCTGCAGCGAACTTTGTAAAAGCGGCATCTAGCAATGATGTAGAATTTGTTGTAAAGCTATTAAATACAATATAACCAACCTTTTTAGCGCCTACTGTGTAAGTATTTGTGAACAGAATCGGATTGATGTTGTAGGAGGCACGTGTAACAACAACATCCTGTGATGTTCCATCAGGTTTTACTACGGTTAAAGAGACTGTAGCTGCACTGCCGAAAATCGCATCAACTATTGAATTAATTGCCGCATCGGAAGTGTTAATGTTGGTGCTACCATTAATCTTTGTAATCTGATAACCCCTCTTTAAACCCTGTGTAGCAGCTGGTGAAGTTGCATAAACATATTTAATCCTTAAATCGTTAGCTGAGTTAAAGAAAATCGAAAATCCAAAATCGCCGCTTACCCCGCCTAATTGAGTAGCAACGGTTCCATTATCAATAAAAGAGTATTTGTCTTTTCCACCTGTAGATGGCAATGCCTTTATAGCAGCTAAAATAGCGTCGTTAGAATTATACTGTCGCGGGTTAAAAGATGCATAACTCGGCATGCCCGTATTCCAGAAGTAGGTTTGCTGGGCATATAAATAAATTGAATCTTTGGTTAATTCGTCTCTGGTGCCCGGACTTGCAGGACTAGTGCTTGCACCATCTGGATTAACTGAAGATTTTTTACATGCCGTTGCAAACCCAAGCAAAGCAATCAAAGTGCACAATAATAACTTTTGCGCTCTAAACTTTTTAATCATATTTATTTGTAAATTTCTAGTGACACAATATACGGCAAATTAATTAATTTAGATTGTTGCTCATCAAATTTATTTGCACCAACAACTAACGCGTCATTTACCAATAAATTGTTGTTGTTTAGGATGTTCTGAAAAATTTCTGCTTTCGTTTGATTGAGTTCATCTGCAAAGTAAACGGTAAGGTATTTTTCCAAGCCATTCCACTCTGTTTGCTTAATTTTATTCAATTGTTGTTCCGAATCGCCCGCTGTTACTATGGCAATTTGTTTTCTGTTAACCACAAGTTCCTGCAGAAACAAGAGCATATTTTTATACAGTAATAACTTCAACGGCAGGCGGGCATTTTTGTGCAGCAGGTCGAAGTTATGTTTGTAAGTATTGGAAAGCTCGAATTGTTGGGCAGTCTTTTCAAAAAGGTTGTTTGCGCCCGCGTTTTCATACTCGAGCCGCATAAAATCTAAAATTGATTGTGCGTTTTTTTGTTCGCTGTACTCCATAAATTGAGCAAACAAGTAATATACCTGCAACAGATAATCTTTTGATGGAAACAAAACGTCATCAAGCTCAAAAAATACGATTTGTTTATCTTTAGCAAACTGATATGAATCCATTATTAAATGATAAAAAGTTTGGGTTCTTTAATACTATCCATCTTAAAAACACCGTTCAGCGTATCCGAATTGTTGAAATCAGGCCGCTCCGCTGATGAAAAAATACAATCGCCTTTTACGAAAACGCTAAAATCGTTGGTAGATTCATTTCCTGAGTCCAGAAACCTGTTCAAGTCTTCAAATGGTGGTAAAAGCACTTCGATTCCGTATTCACCAAAAAGAACCGCCGATTTGGCTATCGGTTCTATTTCAAAATGATGTAAAGGAATAATGCTGTCTATGGATTCGGTAATGCAAAAATTTAACAAAATGTGGGCTATGCTGTCTGTATTAAGTACGCCTAAACTAGAAAACGCATAATTTTCTGTCAGCATTCCCGGCACATCGCCATAATCTGCAAATAATATAAAGTGGCTGGGGAAAGCTTTTAATAGCTTTAACGCTTTAGCGTTGTTTCCGCCTGTGATGAGTATTTTCAAAAAATTTTTTTTAATAGATTATCAGGAAAGGATTTTAAAAAATGTTCTGCCAGCTATTTTATCAATCCTTGATTTAAACGATTAACCCATCTTTCATAGTCACAATTCTATCGCTGGTTTTCGCCAGGTGCTCATTGTGCGTCACAATTACAAAAGTTTGTTGGAAGTTATCACGCAGGTTAACAAAAAGCTGATGCAATGCCGCCGCGTTTTCCGAATCTAAATTTCCAGAAGGTTCATCGGCAAGAATTATTGAAGGATTATTGATTAAAGCTCTGGCAATGGCAACACGCTGTTGTTCGCCGCCCGATAGTTGATTGGGTTTGTGGTTTGCCCGGTCTTTTAAACCAAACAAATCAAGCAACTCAAGCGCCCTGGCTTCTGCCTGCTTTTTGTTCGTTTTCGCAATAAATGCTGGAATACAAATATTTTCAATTGCGCTAAACTCGGGTAGCAAATGATGAAACTGAAAAACGAAACCTATATTTTGGTTGCGGAAAGCGCTCAACATTTCACCGTTTAACTTGTTTATCACCGTTCCCTTAAGTTCCACAGTTCCGTCATCGGGTTTATCAAGCGTACCTAAAATATGCAGCAACGTACTCTTCCCTGCACCAGAAGGACCAATAATACTAACAATTTCTCCTTTTTGCACCTCGAAATTTACACCCTTTAATATTTGTAAATTTCCATACGATTTTCTTAGTCCAGTAGCTTTTAGCATGGTTCAAATTTAATAAAAAAGCTTAACCAATACACAAGGGAAATTGTTTCCCGTAAAAAACCGCATCTTTAAAAAGAAATACTGAAATACCATCTCCAGATAGAAAAGTAAAATAAAATTTGTAAATATCATTTTCTTATCTAACTTTGAAAAACAAAGCACTTTTAAAATGAGCACTCAAGAAGAACAATTAGATGCATTGAAAGATATCAGACAAATGATGGATAGGTCTTCCCGATTTATTTCGTTAAGTGGCTTATCTGGTGTATTTGCAGGTGTAATTGCATTAATAGGTGCTTATTTTGCCAATGAGGAGTTAGAAAAGTTTTTAACCGGACGTGGTTACAGTATGGGCGTTCAGGGCGAAATTGATTTAGAATATAACCTGATAAAGCTTGCGCTCATTATCCTGTTTGTAGCGTTGGCAGGCGGAATTCTATTTACCTACAGGCAGAGCCAGCGAAATAATTTACCCATTTGGGATAAAACTTCAAAATCTCTGATTGTAAATCTTTTCTTCCCTGTTGTAACGGGCGGTTTGTTTATCTTCGCATTGTTGTTTAACCACCCAAATACTTACAGCATAATTGCACCAACCTGTTTAATATTTTACGGATTGGGACTTATCAATGCGAGTAAATATACCTACAGCGATATTCGGTACCTGGGCTACCTGGAAGTTTTATTAGGCTTAATCTGCATGTTTAATGTAGGCTACGGACTAATTTTCTGGGCGATTGGTTTTGGCGCTTTACACGTTGTTTATGGTCTTTTAATGTATTTTAAATACGAAAGAGCCAAATAGATGAAAAACCCGATAGCAGATTTAAATAAAATATTCGACAGCCGGATTCGGCTGGGTGTAATGTCTGTACTTGTGGTAAATAATGAGATTGCCTTTAACGATTTAAAGCAAATGCTTGAGCTAACTGATGGTAACCTGGCATCGCACCTAAATACACTCGAGCAGGCCGAATTTATCAAAGTACACAAAGGCTTTATCGGACGAAAAACCAGTACAACCTACTCCATTACCGATTTAGGAAAACAGGCTTTTAAAGCGCACCTGGATGCACTTGAAAAAATGATTAAAAAACTATAAATTTTTTTTTGATAATATACTTTGAAATACAAAGCACTTTTAAACTAATAAAAATGAAAAATAAATCTAATTTCCTCATCCTTTCCGCAATAATCGGAGGTCTGCTCTTTAGCTTATTATTTTGGCAGGAAAGATTGGCCCTTAACTTGCTTATTTACAGCCTTTACTTAATCGGAGTAACATATCTTAATCCAGATGTTGTTAATGGTAAAAAGCTTTACATTTTTGCTTTCGCACATCTTTTTTCTGCGGTTTTGGTTGTGGTAAACAATTCAGCATTAACACTGCTTTCGTACTATATAAGTCTGCTGGTTTTTGTAGGTTTTAGCCATCACCAAAAATTAAGGACTGTTTTTATGGCCATTATGACGGCTATCCTACAAATGTTTACCGCACCTTTTAACGTTTTAAGGAATTTAAGCGCAATAAGAGTCGGGAATTTCAACTTAAAACCAGCTTTCAAAATTATTAAGTATGTTTTTATTCCTGCCGTTATTGTGGTGGTATTTGCTTGCTTATATTCGGCTGCAAGCAGTGTATTTGCCCATTACACGGAAGCGCTTTTAACAAATCTCGGTCGCTTTTTTGATGGTGCATTCGGCTTTCTGTTTAGAAATTTAAGCTTGGGGCGGTTTATGCACTTCTGCTTTGGCTTGGCGGTAACAGCCGGCCTACTAATCGCGTTTTTTGATAAAAGCCTGCAAGAAATTGAAATTAAATGCAAAGAGCAACTGGTACGAATTAGAAACCGTGCAAACCAAAAAAACCTTTGGTTTGAAGCCGCAAAGGTTTTTAGTGGCAGCTTGTTAACTAAAAAGCTGGCGTTAAAAACTGAATTTATTATTGGGCTAATCTCATTCGCCGCTCTAAATTTACTATTGCTCTTTTTAAATTTAATTGATATTACAACCCTTTGGTTCGGTTATAAACCTGTAGGCAATTTCTCAGCAGATTTGCATGATGGCACTAATTCGTTAATTTTCAGTATTGCTTTGGCCATGGCCATTATCATTTACTTTTTTAGGGGAAACCTAAACTTTTACAGCAAAAACAAAACATTGGAACTCCTCGCCTTCGCCTGGATGATACAAAATGCTATTTTGGTTATCTCTGTTTTAATTAGAGCTGGCTATTACATCGAATTTTACGGGCTAACCTACAAACGAATTGGGGTTTGCATATTTTCATTACTCTGCATTATTGGTTTAGCTAGTGTTTACATTAAGGTTGCTAAACAAAAAACGTTCTTTTATTTGGTTAAGGTTAATGGTACAATATGGTTTGTGTTGCTGCTTGCTTTTAGTGTAATCAACTGGGATATCTTTATTGTAAAATATAACCTTTCACATGCCGAATCCATCTCAGTTGATGCAGATTATTTGCTCTCATTATCAGACAAAACATTGCCGGTTCTAGATAAAAACAGAATGAAACTGCAGCATACAGAATCGAAAAGCGATTATGGGATGGAAATTGCCAAACCAGCAACACTTTTGGCAAATCAGAGTAAACTGAACCAACGGATTGGCTTTTTTAAAGAGCGTTACCAACAAGTAACCTGGGTATCATGGAATCTACAGGATTGGAATACAGCCCAGTATTTTAACATTAAAAAATAAGGAAACAACATAATCATAAAAACAAATATTAACTTTTAACATCATGAAAAATCAATTAGAAATCAATTCATCAAAGCTGAGAGTAACCATCATTTTTGTCGTTACTGCATTAATTTTAAGCATTCCGTTAATCGCAATGCAATTTACCAACGAAGTAAACTGGGATTTTAAAGATTTTATTGCAGCCGGAATCCTATTGTTAAGTGCGGGTTTCGCAATAGAATTTGTAATTCGCAAGGTACATACAGGCACATTGAGAACGGTTTCATTTTTAGTGATTCTACTGGCGTTGTTTTTAATATGGGCAGAAATGGCTGTAGGTATTTTCGGTTCGCCAATTGCAGGAAGCTAATATTAGCTAAATGAGGGAAATTGGTTTGCCAGGGCGGACAAACTTCGAAATAAACCCGATAGTATGGATGCCGATTTTTTCTATCGGCAGGAAGGATAGCGGGACTGCTTTTACCGATAAACACAAAACGTTCATTTTCTAGAAAAAATCGGTGATTTCTATTTGTTTAAAGGCTTTGAAATTGTAGCTTTGGGCAAATTTTGTAGCAAATGAATATTCACGAATACCAGGGTAAACAAATATTAAAAAGTTTCGGTGTTAACGTTCAAGAAGGAATTGTTGCCGATACTCCAGAGCAGGCTGTAGAGGCTGCAAAGCAATTAAAAACTGATTACAACTCTGATTGGGTTGTAATTAAGGCTCAAATCCACGCTGGTGGCCGCGGTAAAGGCGGTGGTGTTAAATTAGCCAAAAACCTTGATGAAGTTAAGCAACGTGCTACCGATATTATTGGTATGCAACTGGTTACACCTCAAACCGGACCTGAAGGTAAATTAGTGAGTAAAGTTTTGGTTGCCCAGGATGTGTATTATCCGGGAGCATCTGAAACTAAGGAATTTTACATTTCTGTTTTGTTGGATCGTGCTGCCGGCCGTAACATCATCATGTACAGTACCGAAGGTGGTATGGATATTGAAGAAGTTGCTGAGCATACGCCGCACTTAATTTTCAAAGAAGAAATAGATCCTAAAGTTGGTTTACAAGGTTTCCAGGCCCGTAAAATTGCTTTCAATTTAGGTGTTAGTGGTGCTGCGCACAAAGAAATGGTGAAGTTTGTAACTGCCTTGTACAAAGCGTACGAAGCAACTGATTCTTCAATGTTCGAAATTAATCCCGTTTTAAAAACATCTGATGATAAAGTTATCGCTGTTGATGCGAAAGTTAATTTAGATGAAAACGCCTTATTCCGTCACGCTGATTACGCTGCAATGCGTGATGTTACGGAAGAAGACCCAATGGAAGTTGAAGCAAGCGCAAGTAATTTAAACTTCGTTAACCTTGATGGAAACGTTGGTTGTATGGTTAATGGCGCTGGTTTAGCAATGGCCACAATGGATATTATTAAATTAGCTGGTGGTGAGCCTGCTAACTTCTTAGACGTTGGTGGAACTGCAAATGCGCAAACCGTTAAAGCGGCTTTCAACATCATTTTAAAAGACCCCAACGTTAAAGCCATCTTAATAAATATTTTTGGCGGTATTGTTCGTTGCGACCGTGTTGCCCAAGGTGTTATCGATGCTTACAATGAAATCGGAAATATCCCTGTGCCAATTATCTGTCGTTTACAAGGCACAAACGCAGAAGAGGCTAAGAAATTAATTGACGAATCAGGACTTAAAGTTTATTCGGCAATTGCATTAAAAGAGGCAGCCGATTTAGTAACTAAAGTATTGGCCGGACAAGCATAGTTTTAAGCTTAAAGCAAAAATCATAAAATATAAAAACCTTTCAGTGCGAACTGGAAGGTTTTTTTTGTTTAGTTAGTGCACCGCAGGTTTTATTATGCTGTGGAATATTAGCCCCAATTTCTATTATCTGAAAAGCAGGCTCCTGTGTACTTCGGTTTCGATAGTCCCGCTTTCCATTACAAGCCCAATGAAAAATTGGGGCTTTTCATTTCTATCGGGTTTATTTAACACAATCCTGTTTAAAGCACACAATTTTTAAAACCCATTAATTTTTCTCTGTTTGCTGTGTTTATGTGGCAAAAAATTTCCTGGCAAGTTGGATGGGTAGTAGGACAAAACTTACGAAGTTCCTCCCCTCACACTCCTGCCCTCTCTAAACCTAGTAAGTTAAAGCGAGCGAAACTCCAGAATATCGCCGGGCTGGCAATCCAGAACCTTGCAGATGGCTTCCAGCGTTTCTAACCGAATGGCTTTTGCTTTACCTGTTTTTAATATAGATAAGTTAGACATTGTGATGCCAACCTGTTCACTTAATTGAGTAAGCGACATTTTGCGACGGGCAAGCATTACATCTAAATTTATTATAATTGGCATGAGCAGGTTTGAAGGTAAAGTTAAATCGTTAAATCGTTTTCCTCTTTCAGCTTTTTATTCCTGTTTAACGTTCCTGAGGTATAAAAAATAACTAAAGTTATGATAATAAAACCAAGATTCGGGATTATAACACGGGGCCAAATTTCTTTGAAAAGAAAAGCAGGACTGCTAAAATCAACAGAATAAAGTGCAGCTTTATTAATTGCGATTTTCAGATATATCAGGTAGATAACTGTAAGCAAGGGAAGCCATTTTAGAGCGTTAAGGGGTTTAACAAGCTTCTCTGAAAGAGAAAACTGAGGCGATACCTTGATAATGCTATCGAGAAACACAAAAAACATTACGTAGAATATCGAGCCAATTGAATTATATCGATTAGTTAAATCAAAAAAACTGATGCCAGTTAGCAGACTGAGAAAGGTTAACATGCCAAATATTCGGATAAAAATTTTCAATAATAACACCATCCAATAATTCGAGCTCGTGTTTTTGATCTTACAAATAAGAAATTTTATAAAAGTCATAATTTTATAATATTGAACAAGCAAACATAAAAATTTAATTACTGATTTGCAAGTATAATTTATTGTAATTCAATAAATTTTTATTACTTATCAATCATAAGTCTTCAATGGGTATGAGAACTGCCAAAAACATTATTGGAATGATTTTTGTTGTAAGTAAAACTATAAAAAACGTGTGCAAACAGCAACATTTTCAGTATTTTATCCTTTCGGATTGCTATACAATTTCGTAACTTTGCACACTTCAATAATTTAAGAGCACACAAAACGTATAAATGAGACAACTCAAGATAACGCAATCCATTACCAACCGTGAAAGTCAGTCGTTAGATAAGTACCTACACGAAATTGGTAAAGTAGATTTAATAACAGCAGAGGAAGAGGTAATTTTAGCAAGAAAGATTCGTGAAGGCGATCAAGCTGCATTAGAGCGATTAACTAAAACCAACTTACGTTTCGTAGTATCTGTTGCAAAGCAATATCAAAATCAGGGCTTAACTTTAGGAGATTTAATTAACGAAGGTAACCTGGGTTTAATTAAAGCGGCAAAACGTTTTGATGAAACCAAAGGTTTCAAATTCATTTCTTACGCTGTTTGGTGGATTCGTCAGTCGATTTTGCAGGCAATTGCTGAGCAAAGCCGTATCGTACGTTTGCCTTTAAACCAGGTTGGTTCATTAAGTAAAATCAGTAAAGCCTTCTCTAAATTAGAGCAAGAATACGAACGCGAGCCTTCTCCGGAAGAACTGGCAGATATATTAGAAACAACAGTTGATAAAATTTCTGACACGTTAAGCAATTCAGGTCGCCACGTATCAATGGATGCGCCATTTGTTCAAGGTGAAGAAAATACGCTGTTGGATGTATTGGAAAATCATGAACCAAACACTGATAGTTCATTAATCAACGAATCCTTATCAGAAGAAATTAAACGTTCTTTATCTACGCTAACCGAGCGGGAAAGGGAAATTATCGTTTTGTTCTTTGGTTTAGGTTCAAATCATCCGCTTTCATTAGAAGAAATTGGTGAGAAATTTAACTTAACACGCGAACGTGTTAGACAGATTAAAGATAAAGCGCTTCAACGCCTGCGTCATACATCGAGAAGCAAAATTTTAAAATCTTATTTAGGGTAAATTATTCCTCAAATATTCAAAACATATAAAAGTTAACCCATGGGTTGACTTTTTTTGTTAAATGCCATTTGATATTTTTCTATATATTTAGAAATGCCCGCAAGTAATTTCAAAAACTTAATGATAATCTACAAACCAATACTGTTGTGGAATATTCTGATAAGTTTATTGGCAGGCTTGTTCTTTGTCATCGATGGTTACAAGAAACCGGGCGGCTTCGTAATGACCATTTTTATGAAACCTGTAGGATGGACATTTTCGATAGTTATCGAACGGTTCTTCCTAAAGAAACATAGGTATTTTTATCGAAATATGCGATTTGGTTTTCGAACAATCCTAAGCAGCTTGATGCTTTATGATATCATCATTCTAATCTTAATTATAGCCTTCTCTTTACTATGCAGGAACTTTTTATTGACAGTGTTACCAAGCAATTTGATACACGGGCAATCTTAAACGGTGTGTTCATCAATTGCAAGGTTGGCGAAGTTGTTGGCTTACTTGGCAGAAATGGCAGCGGAAAATCTACACTTCTTGAAATCATTTTTGGCACTACCAAAGCTGATTTTAAATACTTAAAACTTAATGATGAACAAATTTCTAAAGGCTATTTATCAGGAAAGATAGCTTATTTGCCACAACACAATTTTATTCCTAGTAAACTTACAGTTGCTGCAGCTATTGAAATATTCTGCAAAGAACGTAAAGGTGAGCTACTTAAAGTTAATTTCGTGGCTGGAAATTTACGGACGAAATTTCGAGATTTTTCTGGTGGTGAAAGCCGTTTGCTGGAGGCATTGATAATTATTTACAGCGATGCAGATTTTATCCTTTTAGATGAGCCATTTTCACAATTAGCGCCGATGTTAATTGATGAATTAAAGTGTCATATCAATAAGTTAAAACTGGTTAAAGGTTTTCTAATAACCGACCACTATTATAAATCTATATTAGCCGTTGCTGACAGGGTTGTATTGCTTCATAATGGCTGCAACTACCGAATCGAAGGTACTGAAGATTTAATACTTCACGGCTACCTACCAACTCCTGGAAACTAAATTTAAACCAAAAAAAAAGATCAGCACTTGCTGACCTCTACTCGCTCTATTCAGTTAGCGGCTTGCTGCTTCAACTAAAGCCAAGCCCCAACTAGTACTAAAACAACAAGTGTTTAACCGTTAAACCGTTGTTAATCAATTGCTTTAAAGAATCAATTCCAATTCTTAAATGAGTTTCAACATACTTTTCAGTCACCGAACTATCGCTTTCTGCTGTTTTTACACCTTCCGGAATCATTGGTTGATCGGAAACGAGCAACAAAGCGCCAGCAGGAATCTTGTTGGCAAATGCAGTGGTGAACACAGTAGCAGTTTCCATATCAACAGCCATTGCTCTTAATGTTTTCAAATACCTTTTAAATTCCTTATCGTGTTCCCAAACTCTTCTGTTTGTGGTATAACAAGTTCCTGTCCAGTAATCACGTCCATGGTCGCGAATTGTTGTTGAAATTGCTTTCTGCAACGCGAAGGCAGGCAAGGCCGGTACTTCAGCAGGAAGGTAATCATTTGATGTTCCTTCTCCCCTTATCGCGGCGATTGGAAGAATTAAATCGCCCAGTTGATTTTTCTTTTTTAGGCCCCCACATTTTCCCAAAAACAAAACTGCTTTCGGTTTAATGGCTGTAAGCAAATCCATCATTGTTGCCGCCAGCGGGCTTCCCATACCGAAGTTTATAATGGTTATGCCATTTGCTGTAACACTTTGCATAGGTTTGTCTAAACCCATAATCGGCGCATTGTCATTCCATTCAGAAAACATGCTTACATATTTACTGAAATTGGTTAACAGAATATAATCTCCAAACTGATCCAATGGCCTGCCGGTATATCTGGGCAGCCAGTTTTTAACAATTTCTTCTTTCGATTTTAGTCCGGCTTTAACCGGGCTTTCAACCTCTTTCACTTTTTTTGAATTCTCTACAATGGCCTCGTCTTTTTTTACGTCTTTTTCTTCGTTCATATATTTTTATTCCTGTTAATAATATAAAGCTTTATTTTCAAATTAACAAATTCCATTTAAGCAAATTGTTAAGGCCATCCTAACAAAAAGGACGCTCAAGAAAACTAAACATTATGGTTAAAAAAAATCCCCCCGGTTTTTTCGGGAGGATTTTGATTCTTTTTTTATGCGGCTTGTAACTTTTTAAAGTCGGCCTTTTCAAACTTCTCAATTGCATAATCGAGATTGATGTGTAACTCCTTTACATCTTTTTGTGTCGGCGTATCAAACATCGCATCGAGCATTATCGCCTCGCAAATTGACCGCAAACCACGAGCCCCAAGCTTATACTCCATTGCTTTATCAACGATGAAATCTAAAACATCCTCATCGAAAACCAGTTTTACATCCTCATAATCAAACAACTTTTCATATTGTTTTGTTAAGGCGTTTTTTGGTGCGGTTAAAATATTTCTAAGCGTTTCTTTATCCAACGGATTTAAATGCGAAAGCACCGGAATACGACCAATTAACTCCGGAATTAAACCAAAAGATTTCAAATCCTGTGGGGTGATGTACTTGTACAGGTTTTTAAGATCTAACACTGTATCATCTTTTTTCACCTTGTAACCAACAGCCTGAGTACGCAGTCGGTTTGCAATTTTACGCTCGATGCCATCAAAAGCACCACCGCAGATGAACAAAATGTTGTTGGTATTAACCGGAATCATTTTCTGATCCGGATGTTTACGCCCGCCCTGAGGTGGAACATTAACTATCGTACCTTCCAAAATCTTTAGTAAAGCCTGCTGCACACCTTCGCCAGATACGTCGCGGGTGATTGATGGGTTATCACTTTTACGGGCAACCTTATCAACCTCATCAATGTAAACAATACCACGTTCGGCTGAGGCTACGTCATAATCTGCCGCCTGCAATAAACGGGTTAGGATACTTTCAACATCTTCACCAACATAACCTGCTTCAGTTAAAACGGTAGCATCGCAGATGCAAAAAGGAACGTGCAAAATCTTCGCGATGGTTTTAGCCAAAAGCGTTTTCCCTGTTCCTGTTTCGCCAACCAACATGATATTCGATTTTTCAATCTCTATCTCGTCTTTATCAATTTTTTGATTTAAACGTTTGTAGTGATTGTAAACCGCAACCGACAACACCTTTTTAGCATCATCCTGACCAATTACATATTGATCTAAATGTTGCTTAATTTCAAGCGGTTTTAGTAAGGTTAAAGTTGATTGAATGCCTTTGCTGTTCTTCGTACCTAACTCCTGAGCAAGCAATTGATTGGCCTGGGTAACACATTTATCGCAGATAAACGCATCCATGCCCTCAATTAACATCAAAGTTTCATGCTTGCCAGAATGGCAAAATGAGCAACGGGATTCTTTATTTTGTTTCGCCATCTTTTTTCGAGTTTCTCGATAATACTTCGTCTACCATACCAAATCCTTTTGCTTCATTGGCAGTCATCCAGTAATCACGGTCTGAAGCTTTTTCAACCCAGTCGTAATCTTGTCCTGAATGCTCAGAAATGATATCGTATAGTTCTTTTTTTAATTTTAACATCTCTCTCAAGTTAATCTCCATATCAGATGCAACGCCTTGTGCGCCTCCTGATGGTTGGTGAATCATTACTCTTGAGTGTGGTAACGCTGCACGTTTGCCTTTTGCGCCCGCAACTAATAACACCGCTCCCATTGATGCTGCCATACCGGTACAGATTGTTGCAACATCTGGCTGAATGTATTGCATCGTGTCGTAAATGCCTAAGCCTGCATATACAGAACCGCCTGGCGAGTTAATGTAAATCTGAATGTCTCTATCTGCATCTGTTGATTGCAAAAACAACAACTGAGCCTGAATGATATTTGCATTCTGATCATAAATAGCATCACCTAAAAAGATGATACGATCCATCATTAATCTCGAAAAAACATCCATTTGTGCAACATTTAGCTGGCGTTCTTCAATAATATATGGCGTCATGTTCTGTGGGTTCATGTTAGCCTGAGCAATAAATTTATCTACATGCAAACCGCCAATACCCTGATGTTTAACGGCAAATTTTCTGAATTCTTGTGAATCTATGTTCATATTTTGATTAGGGTTAAGCGTTTGGCTTTAAAACCTAGTGTTCTAAAACCAATCGACTGTAATTTTAACTATTATTTTCTATAGCTGGTTAATTTCCATGCCAATTTATTTAAATATCTGATTATGTAGGGCAAATCACAACCAGAAATGAAAATCTTGCTTTTTAAAGATAAAACAAATTGAGAAAGCTAACGCTAAAAAATTTGTAATTCTATATCAACCAGCATTTTAAGAATATAAATAACTAAAAATTTCAGAAAAAGTTTGGATAAAATAAGAGCAACTCATTGAGTTGCTCCACATTTTAAAAGTATTAAAGAGACTGACAATTGGTCAGCCAAATTGTTATTTTTTGTCTAAAGCGATAAACTTATCGTAATCAATAGTTTGGTCTTCCAAAGTTACAATTGATTTAATTTGTTCGAAAGTTTTAAGGGCTTTTACCTCTTCGAAAGTACGGTTTGCATTTTCCTTTTCCTGCAAGAACTGAACTGCATATTGCGCAAGTTGATCTTCAGGAAGCGGACTTGGGCTGTACATTCTAAACTGAGCATCTAGTTTTGCCTTTGCAGCCGCAACAACATCTTCATATTTAATTTCGATGCTGTTATCTTTAATGATTTTGTTCTCGATTAGCGTCCACTTTAAGTTTTTAGCGAAATCATCATAACCTTCTGCCAATTCCTCATCTGTTAATTTTTCATTGGTGGCTTTTAACCAGCGGCGTAAAAATTCATCAGGTAATTCAAAGTTATGTTTTTCTAAAAGTTGCTCATAAATATCGTTTGATAGCTTACGTTCAGCATCTTGTTTAAACATGCTTTCAACCTCTTCTGTAATTTTTGCTCTAAAACCAGCTTCGTCGGTAACGGTACCTTCACCAAAAAGTTTATCAAAAAACTCCTGGTTTAGGTCTGATTCCTCTAAACGGTTTACATTTTTAACTGTTAACTGGAAATTCGACTTCAATTCTGCTGCATCTTCTTCAGAAATATTTAAAGCCTTTGCAATAACTGCTGCATCGCCGAAAGCTTTCTGAATATCTATAGTTACAACATCATCCTTTTTTAAACCTACTAAAGTTTTAAGAATTTTTTTATCGTTAACCTGGTCTAAACGAAGTGTTGCTGAATTGCTAATGCCTCCTTCGAAAATTGAACCGTCATTACCCAGCTGAACTAAATCTGCATAGAGCACATCACCTTCAGCTGACACCTCTGGGTTGGACATTTTGCCATAGCTACGACGGATATTTTTTATACGCTCTTCTAAGGTTTCGTTATCAGCTTTGATAACGTATTGGGTAAATTTATCTTTCGATGAGATGTTAACGTCAAAAGCCGGAGCCAGACCTAATTCATAGTCAAATTCAAAATCATCGGTATTATCCCATTTAAATTCCTTTTGGTCGTCTATTTTAGGTAGTGGCTGACCCAAAATTTCCAGTTTTTGCTCTGCAATGTAATTAGATAGCGTATCATTCAACAAGTTATTCACTTCCTCTACCAAAATACTCTTACCATACATCCTTTTGATGTGAGACGCCGGCACCATTCCTTTACGAAAACCAGGTAATTGTGCTTTTTTAGCTTGATCTTTTATTGCTTTATCTACTTTGCCGGTATAATCTGCAGGTGCAATTTTGATTTTTACAACAGCATTTAAGTTGCCGGTTTTTTCCTGTGTAATATTCATTTCTTTTGAATCAACGTTTTAAAAAACAAAACCGTTCCGATGTTTAAATCGAAACGGCCTTTATCTTATTGTGCGGAAGAAGGGACTCGAACCCCCACGCCGTGAAGCGCCAGATCCTAAGTCTGGTGCGGCTACCAATTACGCCACTTCCGCAGTTAGGATGTATTAAGGACTGCAAAGATAGAAATTAGAATGAAACTTCAAAAAGGAATTACCAAATTTTGTAAAATATTTTTGAAATAAAACGCTAAGTAACTAAGGCTAAGCGAAATTAATTTTTTAGTATTTTATTAATGTTACCTCAACAAATTCTGGTCCACCGGCTAATGGATATCCTTTAACCTTTGTACCTTTAATGGTAACTGTGCGGTCGAGGTGTAAATCAAGATTTATTGAGCCAGATTTTAGCGCATAAGTTTTCTGATCACCTTTTAACAAGTGTGTTCCGTACTGATAAGTTGTCATTCCGATTTTTTGGATTTTACCGGTTGCGGTAACATGCTTTGCTCTATTCGAATCTTTGAATGATGTACAGCCAGACATCCTGGCAACAAAAAGCGATAAAATGATGAGTTTTTTCATAAGGAGATTTAAACATTTTTAGCTGATGATACAAATCTAAAATAAATTAAGAGGTATCGGCTAGTAAAGTTGCTTTTGAAACTCGAAAAAGTATTGAACAGCCTTCACCAGGCGACTACCATACCAGCTAAACATCTCACCATCAACAAGAATAACTTTTGCAGTCGGAATTGCATCTTGTATTTCCTCGATGTGTTTTTCTTTAAAAGGATAAGGTTCTGACGAGAGCAAAATAAGATCGCAGTTAAGCACCTTAAGTTGACCCAAATCCACCTCTGGATAGCGTTGCTGACGTATTACATTATTCAACCCATTGGTTAGCAACACATCATCAATGAAAGTATTTTTACCAGCGGTCATAAAAGGTTTGCGCCAGATGAGGTATGCTACTTTTTTATTAATTCCGTTTTGAAGGGCGAGTGTTTTAAGATCGTTAAAGCCGGCAGCAATTAAATGATTAAGATATGCGGCTTCTGGTGCGCGATCTACAAGGCTGCCAATTTCCGTTATGGTTTTCATTGCATCATCAAGCGTGAAAATATCGCTCATCCAGACCGGAAAAAGTGTTGCCAGTTCTTCAATATCGCTTTGCGTGTTTTCTTCTTTGTTGCCAATAATTAAATCTGGCTTTAAATCCTTTATTAAATCGATATTAAGCTTTTTTGTTCCGCCAACTTTTGTGCGCTCCGCAAATTTCTCAATCGGATGGATGCAAAATTTCGTAAGACCGATAATTTCCTTGTCCATACCCAAATCAAATAATAACTCTGTTTGCGATGGTACTAAAGATATTATCCGCTTTGGCGGAAAATCTACTATCACTTCCCTACCCATTCCATCTAAAAAAGATTTCTGCATGCAGCAAAGTTAAGATTTATTTGTGCGCAGAAAGTTGTACAAAAGCGTAAAATAAAAATTTGCTCAGTTGAAATGTATTCCTCGAAGCACATCGCTTACAACTCAAATTTGCACATCATCTTTAACCACACCATCTGCAATATGTAAAATACGATTTCCATATTGCGCACATTTTTCTGAATGAGTCACCTGAATAATTGTAATGCCTTCCTCCTTATTTAATTTTTGAAAAAGCTGCATAATCTCCTCAGCCTGTGCCGATTGTAAATTACCTGTTGGCTCATCAGCCAAAATAATTGAAGGCTGCGCTGCCAGGGCTCTTGCGATACCAACGAGCTGTTGTTGGCCCCCAGAAAGCTGATTTGGAAATAAATCCTTTTTAGCAACCATGTTAAACCTGTCCAGCAAGTCGGCAATGCGGCTTTTCCGTTCAGAACCGGCAACTTTCTTGTAAAGTAACGGTGCCTCGATGTTTTCGTAAACTGTCATTTCATCAATTAAATGATAAGCCTGAAACACGAAGCCAATATGATTTCGGTAGAGTTCGATTCGTTTTCGCTCGTTTAAGCTTGTTACATCTTCGCCCATAAATTCATAAGCGCCGTATGTGGGTTCTTCGAGCATGCCCAAAATGTTGAGTAAAGTAGATTTTCCCGCCCCAGATGGTCCCATGATGGAAACAAATTCACCTTGTTTCACGGTTGTGGTTACATGGCGCAGCACATAGTGCTTAACGCCTTTGCTCGAGTAGTATTTTTCTATGTTTTTAAGTTCTATCATTTTATTAATATCAGGTATTTGGTAGCGAGTTCTAGTATCGAATATCACTTTAAGGTTCACTCTTTCAGCTTTAAGCGCTCAGCTTTATCTTTTCCGCTTTACTCATATTTAAGTGCGTCAATTGTATTTGCAACTGCAGCTTTATAAGAGCGGATGGAAACAGTTACTAACGTGATTGCCATAGAAATGACCATCGCCAGAGCAAACGGCCAGATGCTGATATCGATTCGATAAGCAAAACCGGAAAGCCATTTGGAAACGAAAAGATAGGCCAATGGCCAGGCAACTAAATTGGCGATGAAAACCATTACCAGAAATGAACCGTTGAGCATTTTTACCAGTTCGATGGTTGAGGCACCAAGCACTTTCCTGATGGCAACTTCTTTTGTTCTTTGTGTTGCCACGAACGAAATCAACCCGAATAAGCCAATAAAAGATATGAAAATGATTACGCCTGCAAAAACTTTAAAAAGCGTTCCCATGATTTTTTCGCCCTGGTAATAGTTGTTGATTTCTTCATTTAGAAAAGATTCGTTGTAAACAGATTCAGGAAAAGTATTCTTCCAAATCTGTTCAACGTTTTTCATTGTTGCCAACATCTGTTTAGCATTTAATTTAACGGCGGCATAAAAAAATCTTGGTTTTAAAGAACCTATTAAAATCGGGTCGATATTTTCGTGTAAGCTCTTGTTTTTAAAATCTTTGATAACGCCAACAATCGGCGCCTTCATGCCACCCAAAGAAATCATTTTTCCAATCGCATCGTTAGGGTTGCGCACATTAAGTTTTTTAAGCAAAGTTTCATTTACCAAATATTCGTTCGTTGTGTCGGATTTTACCAGGTTTCTACCTGCGACGAGTTTCAGATCAAACGTTTTTAAATAATCCTCATCAGCGTTTTTTGTATTCACCTGGAAATCAGCATCTCTCCCACCATTGTAAGAAAAAGTATTACCGTTATTATTTTGCGAAGATGGTGCTGTTCTGCACAAACTAACTCCTTCAACACCCGGAATTTGCTTTAACTGCGTTTTAAAAGTAGCGAAGCGTTGCGTCGTCAAGCTATCATTCGGTAGGTCGACCATCGCAACTGCTGTCGGATTAAAGCCAAGAGGTTGCTCGCGGATGTATTTCATTTGCTGAAGAATAATCAGCGTGCCAATAATTAGCGTAACAGTGATGGCGAACTGAACAACTACAAGCACTTTTCGTAAACCTAAACCGCCAGTATTAGCCGAAACTTTGTTTTTTATGGCCAGCGCAGGATTAAACCCTGACATTACAACCGCGGGATAAAAACCTGCAAGTAAACTCACGAAAACCACCAGCATTAGCATGAAAACCAAAATAATCGGGTGTTGAAAAATACTGAACGAAATTTTCGAATCGAATAAACGCTGCATCCCCGGCAAAGCAATTTCTGTTAATACGCTTCCAATTAATAGTGAAATAAGCACAATTGTTAAGGTTTCAGTTAAAAATTGCACTACTAACTGGCCTCTCTGGCTGCCCATAACTTTGCGTACACCAACTTCTTTTGAACGACTTACCGCCTGTGCAGTAGCGAGATTTATAAAATTTATTGATGCGGTAATCATCAGGAAGAAACCGATAACGGCCAAACCCCAAAGTTGCTTTTTGGGCATAATTTTGCCAGAAAAACTGCCGAACTTTTCATTGTAGTGAATATCACTTAAAGCTTGAAAAAAATGCCCCTCCTTACCTGGAGCTGCTTCTACATAATATTTTTTAAGAAACGATTTTAGCGGACCTTCCAGCGTTTCGATTTTTACCTGTGGTTTAAGTTTGAAATAACTTTCGGAGTTTGAGCCCACCGAACCCCATCTGCTTAGGTTTCTACTTTTGAAGGATTTGTATGAAAGCATAACCTTGAGAGGCACCGAGTTATTCTCGGCAACATCATCAATTACGCCACTAACAGTATAGCTTGTTTTACCATCGAAACTAAGGCTTTTTCCTGTGGCTAACTTCCAATCGCCGAAGAACTTAGTGGCCATTTCTTTAGAAAGTATGGCATTATTTGGATCGGCAAGTGAATTGTAGTTGCCAGCCAGCCATTTGTAACTAAAAACTTCGAAGAAATCGGGTTCAACATAAAACACACTTTCTATTACTTTAAGCTTTTCTTTCCCTGTCTCATCCGCAATTTTTATCAGTCCGGCGCTTTGCTCAATTGCCGAAATTTTATCTATGTACGGCGAAAAATCGTTTCTCATTGCCGGCGTTAGTGGCAACGGAACGCCCTGAGTGTAAAATTGATTTCCATCAGCATAATCGAATGTAGAAACTACGCGATAAATCCTGTCTTCATCTTTAAAGCCTTCATCAAAACTCATTTGATAACGGATAAAAATAAAAATGAGAATACAACTAGCCATCCCGATTGATAAGCCGAGAACATTGATGAACGTATAACCCCTGTTTTTCCAAAGGTTGCGCCAGGCGATTTTTAAGTTAAGTTTAAACATAAGGTCCTCCTAAATCCTCCACTGATGGGCGGATTTCGTTTGTGGTTAAAAATTTATTTCAGTAGTCGTAGTGTGATGTTATAATGATAAGCCTGCGCCAACTCCTCGCCTCTGGAAAGGCTGCGTGGGGCTATTT
Organism: Pedobacter sp. AC464; assembly: GCF_979253075.1. NCBI lineage: Bacteria > Pseudomonadati > Bacteroidota > Sphingobacteriia > Sphingobacteriales > Sphingobacteriaceae > Pedobacter > Pedobacter sp. AC464. The sequence goes on along the minus strand of NZ_CEEDBV010000001.1, from coordinate 398,874 downwards.
TATTCATATTTCAAGGCATCAACAGGATTAGCTTTTGCTGTTTTATAAGCCTGAAAACTCACAGTAATTATGGCCATTAACAACGTTCCCAGTGCTGCTGCAGGAATTATCCACCAACTTATCTCGGTATGGAACTCGAAATTACTGAGCCACTTTTTCATCGCAAAATAGCTAATTGGAACGGCGACAATAATTGCCGCAAGAATCATTTTGATGAATGAAACTGAAAGCAACTGCATCAAATTACTTACTGAAGCACCAAGTACCTTACGAACGCCAAATTCTTTAGTGCGCTGTTCGGCGCTATAGGCTACCAAGCCGAATAGTCCCAAACAAGATACAAAAATCGCTAATCCGCCGAAAAGGTTAGACAGGATGCCGAGGTTTTTCTCTGATTTATATTTATCCAGATACAGCGAACTGATAAAAGAAACCTCCGTTGGATAAGCCGGATTGAAGGCTTTTGTTATCCTGTTGATGGTTTCGATATTGTTCCGTAAACTGTTCTTATTGTTTAAACGCATGGTTATTGTGCCCGTTTGCTTAGGATTCAGGAACACTACTTGTGGATTGTTCGATTTGTAGGGTGAATCCCAAACGTAATCATCAAAAACACCGATTATGTATGCGTTGGAACCGAATAACGAAACCTTTTTACCGATCGGGTTCTTGTAGCCGAATACTTTTACTGCAGATGCACTCACCATCAGCCCACTGGTATCAGAAGCAAAGTTTTTCGAGAAATCCCTGCCCTGCAACAATTTAATTCCATTAGTTTTAATAAAATCGTAAGTGGTAGCCACCTGGTTAAACATCACTGTATTTTCTGGCCTCGTCATTCCTTCCCACTTTATATCCATGAAATTACGGCCCCGGTGAGAAAGACTAACCGACGATTGATACATGGACGTAACGGCTCCGGATTTTAGCATTTCTGTTTTGAATAAATCGAACTTCGTTTTTAACTCACCCTCTTGCGGAATCTCAACCAGAGCATTTACATCAAAACCCACAGGCTTATTTTTAATGTATTGAATTTGCCGATAAATAACCAGCGTTGAAACGATGAGGATTATCGCGAAACAAAACTGGCCAATAACCAAAATCTGCCTTAAACTGACTGTTAAAAAACCTTTTGATTTTATTTTCCTTTTTAATGTTTGAATTGGGTTAAAAGAAGACAAATAGAAAGCAGGATAACTACCGGCAATTAAACCGGTTGCGATTACAATCCCTAAAATACCTGCCCAGCTGGCAGAATTAAAATAAGAAATGCCTAAATTAATGTTTAAAAGCTGATTAAAAGTTGGTAAACACAGTTCCAGCAACGCGATGGCCAGTATTACCGCTATAAAAGTTAACACCATCGATTCGGTTAAAAATTGAAGAATTAAAGAGGTACGATTGGCGCCAATTGTTTTTTTAATGCCCACCTCTTTTGCTCGCTTTTCTGATTTTGCAGTAGCCATATTCATAAAGTTGATGCAGGCAATTAACAATATGCCGAAAGCGAGGCCCATAAAAAGCCATATTTGTTCGATATCTCCTCCGGCAGGCTTACCATTTTCAAATTTGCCGAACAAATGTAATTTGCTTGCCTGATACAAAAAATGCGGCTGCGATTGAGGATTTTGCGGTGTATTCGCTTTTACCAAAGCCTCCACTTTACGATTCACCAGGTCAATGTCGGCATCAGCATTAAGGGTAACCATAGTTACGAAACTGTAATTATTCCAGTTTAGGCTTTTTGCGTTATCATCTAAAATTTCGTAGAAAGACCAGGGCATTAAGAAATCAAACCTATTAGAACTGTTTTCAGGCAAATCTTTAACCACCCCGGTTATTGTCAAATCATTTTTATCCTGATAACGAACGGACTTATTCAACACATCGATGGTTCCAAACAGGGTTTTTGCTGTGCTCTCGGTTAAAATTACAGAGAGCGGGTTTTGCAGAGCCGTTTTTGGGTCTCCGGAAATGAACTGATAATCGTACATGTGAAGAATATCGGCTTCTGCAAACTTCGAATCTTTTTTATAACTGTTTTGCCCATTCGCTATAAGGCTTTTTTTGCCGTAATCCATGCGGGCAACATATTTCACTTCGGGGAGTTTTTCTTTTAAAAGCGGACCCAAAGCCGTTGTTGTACCATTAAAGGTAGCGGTGATTTTATTGTGCTCACCAGGAACGTTCGTCATGGCTACATAAACATTTCGCCAGTTTTTCGCTTGCTTATCAAAATTCCATTCGTAAGAAACATATAACAGCAACATTAAACAGGCCGCAAGGCCGATAGCCAAACCGATTACATTGATGAAAGACGAGGTTTTATTCTTCCAAAGGTTTCGCAAAGCGATTTTTAAGTTTAATTTAAACATAAGGTATAAGATTTGGGGGCGTACATTTCAGGGCTATGGCGTTTAAAGCTTACGCCTTCTTGCATAAACATCAGCCCTTTATTCATATTTAAGTGCATCTACAGGGTTAGCTTTAACCGCTTTTTTAGCCTGAATGCTCACGGTAACTACGGTTAACAAAATTGTGAACAACGCACTGACCAGAAATGGCAATACCGATAAATCTATTCGGTAGGCAAAGGTTTCCAGCCATTTTTTAATAAGTATATAAGCTACCGGCCAGGAAATTATGTTGGCGAGGAGTACCATGACGAAAAACGAACTGTTAATCAGTTTAAAGATTTGAACATCACTGGCACCCAATATTTTGCGCACCGCAATTTCCTTAATCCTTCCATTTGTGATGTACTTTGCAAAGGCAAACAAGCCCAGAACAGCAATAAAAATGGTTAGCAACGCCGCGGCAAAAAACACCGACTGCAACTGTTCCTGCTTTTTAAAGAGTTTACCATAGAGCTCATCCAAAAACTCGTACCTAAAGTCTTCTCCATCCTTTGGATTGATTTGTGACCACTGCGTTTTTAATGCCGCCAATGCGTCGCCCATTTTACCTTCCTCAATTTTAAGCATGATTTGAGTTTTCGAATTTCCACATGGGTTTTTAATGGTATAAATGGTGGGCTGAACAGCGCTTTCGAAACCCTGCGCTTTAAAATCTTTGATTACGCCAACAATTTTGTAGTTGGTATTGCATCCTTTAATTGTTTTGCCAACAGGGTTTTGCATATTATATTTTGCAACGGCACTTTCGTTAATCACTGCAGAATTTATGGTATCGGTGCTAAAAGACGGTGAGAAGAACCGACCTGCTTTCAACCTGATGCCAAGTGTTTCGAAGTAATCAAAATCCACATCTACAAAATCAAGATTAGATTGGATTCCTTCAAATGTGTAACCATTTGTACCATTTTCTGCCCCATCCGGAATATCGGTTGCCACAGTAGCCGACTTTATTCCGTCAATTTTTAAAATTTTATCCCGAACAGGCGCAAACTTCTCCGGTTTATTGAAATAGGAAATATTTTTGATGTAAACCACCTGATTCGCTGTAAAACCTACATCCTGGGTTCGCATGTACTTTAATTGCGAATTGATAAACAGCAAACTGATGATAAAAATTACAGCAATGCTAAACTGAAAAACCAACAAACCATTACGCAGCCATGAACTTTGTTTACTGGTTGAAAAGTTCCCTTTTAGTACCAGAGCAGGTTTAAAACCCGATAAAACAAGGGCAGGATAAGTTCCGGCGATAAGTGTTATCGATGCGAGAACGAGGGGTAATTGCCAAAACAAATTATTTTCGACATTCCAGATGGCTAAATTAATTTGAAATAGGTTATTGAAATAAGGTAGTGCAAGTTCTGCAATTATTAACCCAAAGGCCGTAGCCACGAAGCACTGAATAAATATTTCTGTTAGAAACTGTGTGGTCAGCTGCAAACGGTAAGCACCCATCACTTTTTTTACACCAACCTCTTTTGCTCTTTTTGCTGCCTGGGCTATGCTTAAATTTGTAAAATTGATGCAGGCAATAACGAGAATGAGAATTCCGAGTATAGAAAGTGCCATCAAAATTTTATAAGGCGAATCGTTTCCGGCTTTCGGCCTCAAATGTAGATTTGCTAATGGGTCTAAAAAAGTAGAAACACCTTTAATTTCTTCAATTGTCTTTTTGTCTGTTTCACCTTTCAGTAGCTCTTTTCTATATAATCCGGTAATTTTCTGTTCAAGGTTTGCAACATCGGTACCGGGTTTTACCTGTATATAAGTTGTGTAATTATTATAACCATAATTCTCGCCACTGCCAATTTCATTACCGATTGAAACGCCATCAAAAGTAGTATTTGAATGCAGGTTGTTAACAATTGTTCCGTTTATTTTGCTGGTGATGCCAAGGCTGCTCGAACCCACTCCTACCATTTCCGGCTTGTTGTCTTTTTTATCAGGAAAGAGAACTTTCATATTCTCTTCACTTAGATAGGAAAGTCTGTCGCCATTTCCGTCAGGTTTTTCAAGACCCGCGTTAGGTTTTAAATCGAGAATTTTAGCGGCATTGTAATCCATCTGCATAAAATTTTTGGCAAACAGCGTATTCTTACCGTTTTTCATCGTGAACTCGAAAAAACCTCTTTTTGTAATGCCCGCATTTTCCACCTCAGGAAAATTTTGTTTAATGGCCTTTGCCAATGGCGGCGAAGTGTAGTTGGTTTTGAAATCGGGATAAATGCGCCCTACAAGATAAATGTCTTTGTAATGCGGGTTCGATTTATCAAAACTGGTTTCATAAGTAAAATACATTGCCACCAGAATAAACGCGGCCAAAGCAATAGCTAAGCCACCAACATTAATTGTGGTAACACCTATGTTTCTCCATAGATTGCGCAAAGCGATTTTTAGATTTAATTTGAACATAAAGCGCCCCCTAAATCCTCCCGGGAAGGGAAGACTTTTTGTTTATGGTTAAAAAATTTATTTTTACTAACATTATTTCTTCGCTTAAAGGTGTAAAACTTTGCAACTCCTCCCCTCCGGGGAGGTTGGGTGGGGCTAATCATTCATATTTAAGTGCGTCTACCGGGTTTGCCTTTGCTACTTTAACCGATTGAATACTTACGGTTAATATGGCTATCAAAACAGACAATCCAATGGCTATTATAAAAGGCATTGCAGAAATTGAAACGCGGTATTCATATCCAGAAAGCCATTTGTTGATGATAATATAGGAAACCGGGAAAGCAATCACATTTGCAATGGCGACCAGTTTTATAAAATCTTTATTCAGCAGGGTGAGAATGTTGCCTGTGCTGGCACCGAGAACTTTACGAATACTGATTTCCTTTTTACGTTGTTCTGCCATAAATAAAGCAAGTCCTAACAAGCCCAAACATGAAATAAAAATTGCGAAGCCACCAAACCAGTTTGAAAGCGTACCTAAAAGTTTTTCGTTTTGAAATTTTAGTTCAAAAGATTCATTTAAAAATTTACGGTTTACAGGATAATTTGGTTCAATCTGGCTCACCAGTTCGTCCATTTTTTCTAAAGAAGAACTTATGTTTTTATCAGGATTCAACCTTGCAATGATTACATTGGTATTATCCTGGTTATTTAAATAGAAAATCATTGGCGCTACTTTTTGATAGGCACTTTCTACCACAAAATCTTCTACTACACCTACGTTTGTAAACTTATTGCCCCAGAATGTAATAACGGCGCCCAATGGATTTTTTAAGCCCATCATCTTAACGGCTGCCTCATTGAGCATTACACTACTGCTGTCGTTCAAAAATTTCGACGAGAATTCCCTACCGCTAATTATCTTTGTTCCAACTGTTTCGGTAAAATCATAACCTATTCCTCTGTGGTTAAATGAGACCAGTTCGTTAGGGTTTTTCCCAGCCCAGGATATGCCCGTAGTGTTGTTGCCACCCTCCGTAAACTCCGAACTAAAGGTTGTTGCGTTTACCGCAGCGCCAGATTTTATCAACTGTGTTTTAAGTAATTCAATTTTACCTTTATCACGCATTTTGCCCTGCACTTCAATTTGAACCAGGTTTGATTGGTTGTAACCGATAGGCTTATTTTTGATGTAATTAAGTTGCTGGTAAATAACAACCGTGGAAACAATTAAGCAGGCAGCGAAAACAAATTGGAACACAACCAGTACCTTTCTCACCGAAACCGATGAATCGGTTTTTGTGCTGAAACCTTTTAACACTTTTATAGGTTCGAAAGACGACAAATATAATGCGGGATAGCTCCCCGCCACGAAGCCTGTAAAAACCATCAAAGCAAATAATACAACCCAAAACAGACTATTCTGGTAGTCAATGGTTAATTTAATATCAAGCAAACCATTAAAGTATGGCAAACTAACTTCTACCAGGATAAAAGCAAAAACGGTGGAAATAAATGTTATAAGAAGAGATTCCAAAAAGAACTGACTGATGAGCGATTGCCTTGTTGAACCAATTGCTTTGCGGACTCCAACCTCCTTTGCTCTGCGTTCTGAACGTGCTGTGGATAGATTCATAAAATTTACACAGGCAATGAGGAGTATGCAAAAGGCTAACAGCAAAAATATTTTTAGCTGGTCTATCTTACCACCTACAGATCTGCCATTCTCGAAATCGCCATACAGGTGCCATTTCGTTAGTGGATGAAGCAAGGCCTTGGCGCTAATTTCCTTGTCGTGGTTTTTGTAAATATCTTTTATATCGGCATTGGCTTTAGCAAAGGCAGCATTATCTTTCAACTGCACAAGGGTAAGGCACATATTATTACCCCAGTTATTCTGTTTCGCCCAGGTTTCCCTTTTCAAAAATAAATCCCAAGGCATAATGCACTCAAAAATTATACTGCTGTTTGCCGGCGCATCTTCTATCACCGCTTCGACTTTCAAAACATCCTGGTTTTCGAGCTTAACGGTTTTATTAATCGGGTCTTCATTTCCAAATAATTTTTGTGCAAAAGATTTTGTAAGAATGATGGTATTTACATCCGTTAAGGCTTTTTTAGGATTGCCTTTAATAAATTTGTAATCCAGTATTTTAAGAAAATTCTGATCAGCAAATACGACTTTACTTTTTATTTTGTTGTCTCCAACGGTAACCAAATTCTGCCGCGGATAGGTTGAGTGCGAAGCATATTTAACGCCAGGAAAGTTTTGCTGCAAATCTTCAGCCATAACGTTTGGTGTCCAGCTCCAGCTAAAAGTCTTTCCATTTGCAACAACACTTTGATAAACTACATATGTTTTATCGTTGTCTTTAAATTGCTTATCATAGCTCCATTCATAGGCAACGTACAAAAGCAGCAGCATACAGCTGGCTAAGCCAATTGCCAATCCACCTACATTAATTAACGCAAACCCTTTGTTTTTCCAAAGATTTCGCAACGCAATTTTTAAGTTTATTTTGAACATTGTAGTATCGGTTATTTATTTTCAGGTATTAAAAACATGCCATCGCCTCTAGCTTCCAGTTCCATTGTTGTTGATTTCCCCTTCTTGCCTTAGTTTTCAGCTTTTTAAGGCGCCTTACCCGAATCTTTCAATCCAGAAAGATTCGGTCTGGCTATCATTAAACTAAAACTAATTTTTTAAGGTTGAACACTTACGAAACAGGGATTATGTGTTGGATAGAGTTTATGTTGTTAAATTAATTCCTCGTTTCTGCTTTTATTTATCTTCTCAGAAATTACATGCCCGTCCTTCAGGTTAATGATTCTATTCGAGAAACTCGCATCGTGACTGGAGTGCGTAACCATTACGATGGTGGTGCCGGTTTCGTTTAGCTCGCAAAGCAACTCCATTACTTCATTACCGTGCGAGCTATCCAGGTTACCGGTTGGCTCATCGGCCAAAACTAATTTTGGTTTGGTAACCAAGGCCCTTGCGACGGCAACACGCTGTTGCTGCCCGCCAGAAAGCTGTTGGGGGAAATGCCCGCTACGGTTTACAATATTCATCCTCTCAATAATCTCGTTAACCAGCTTCTTACGCTCACCGGCAGCTATTTTATTGTATATGAGTGGCAATTCGATGTTTTCAAAAACGGTGAGCTCATCAACTAGGTTGAAATTTTGAAAAACGAATCCCATGTTTCTTTTTCGAAAATTGGAACGTTCTCTGTCGTTTAAGGTTAAGAGCTCGGTATCGATGAACTTGTAGCTGCCACTTTCAGGCTTATCTAATAAACCCATTACGTTTAACAAGGTCGATTTTCCGCAGCCAGATGGCCCCATAATGGAAACAAATTCACCTTGTTTAACATGAAGGTTTATTCCGTTTAATGCCGTGGTTTCTACTTCTTCAGTTTTGTAAACCTTTTCTAAGTTTTCTATATTAATCATGAAGTAATTTATTTGATGGTAAGTTTGATGTTATTGATTTGCGCATTTTTTAATTCTACTTCGAAATCCTTCTCTCCAAGTTTTTTGTGGTAAATTTTAAATTTATAAACGCCGGGTTGTAATTGGATGTCTGTGTTTTCTGCTTTTAGCTCCATGTTAAACTTCAATTTATTTTCCTGAAGCAACTCGATTTTCTCCAGCAGGGAAACGTCCCCAACAATAGTAAATTTTACCTTGGCCAAGTTTGAACTGTTACTTTTAACCGGTTTACTGTAAATATTCATTTCATATGTAATGCCATCTTTTGTATCCATCCAATTGGCTTCTTTTTTAAAAATGCCTTGCGAATAAGCTAAGAATGCAAAGCAAACTAAAAGGCATGTTATTAAAATTCGACTCATATTATTTAAGCTATTTACTGATTTCTACCTGATCATATTGATTAAACTGGTCATAAGATGAGGTAATAACTTCATCACCCTTCTGCAAACCATCCAATATTTCATAATACAAGTAATTTTTTCTTCCGATTTTGATATTTTTCTTAACTGCTTTGCCATTGTTTACCACAAATACCCACGAACCACCGGTACTTTGGAAAAACTGGCCTTGTGCTAGCAATAATGATTTGCTGTTATCAGATAAAGTTAGTTTAGTTTGAAGCGACAATCCACGGCGTAAACCATCAGGCGCCGAGCCTTTAAAAACCATTTCCACCTGAAATTGCCCAGCAGTAACCTCTGGAATAACTTTGCTCACCATCAGATTATAGGTTTTACCATTGAATTCACACGTTGATGTTTGTCCTTCTTTAACCCTGTTAATGTAATATTCGTCTACACCCGCCTGCAATTTATAGCCCTGCAAAACATCGATTTTCCCAATCATTTCATTTGAGTTGTAAGATTTTCCAATAACCGGATCATACGATGAAAGCTTACCAGAAACAGGTGCTTTGATGGTCATATTCTCGATATTTTTATGAATCATTTCCAAACTCTCGTTCATTTGCCCCATAGATTGGTCGATTTGTGAAAGCTGCATTTTTCTACTTTGGTTTTCTTGCTTTACTGCCTGGCGAACAATTTTAATTTTTCCCTGGTAATATTCATAATCCTGGCTCGACTTGTTAAACTCCTGCAGTGTAATTACCTTTTTTGCGAAAAGAGCGCTATCTAACCGATACTGACGGGCAGCAGTCCGGAGACTATTTTCTACATCCAAAACATCCTGATTTAGAACTCTTTGATTTTGTTCGAGGTCCAACCGTGATTTACGCAATTGGTTAATCTGCTCGGTGGCTGCCGTCTGGCTCGAAGTGTAACTCAACATAGCATTTGAATTAGAGATTCGTAGTAAAGGTGTACCTTTTATAACAGAAGCACCATTTTCAGTAAAAATTTCGGCAACCGTTCCGCCTTCCGAAGAACTTACAATTACCGATGTGAGCGGAACAACACTCGCATTCAGCAAAACGACATCTTCAAAATCGCCATAATTCACTTTACTTATGGTAAGCTTGTCGGCATCTGCACTATAGCTTTTTTTTAGTGATAAGGTGTAGCCATAGATTACAACCGCTATAAAAGCAATTGCTCCACCGATTATTATCATCGCTTTTTTGCTAAATCTTTTCTTCTCAATTTTCTTGTCCATTGTTCGGTTGTACTGTTCGGTTTGCATATTAACCAAGCTTGTGCCAAAACAAATTACAACACTTAAGTATCTGATAAACAGGGTGTTATTTGATTTTTTATTTTTGAGATGTTCATTATCGGACAGTTTATGTGCGGGAGCGGACAGTTTTCTTAAATTTGGTTTGTGGAACCTCACCCCTTTATCCCCTCTCCTCTAATAGAGGGGGCGAAGCGCTGAGAAACGAAATGGATATAAAATAAAATGTTCAACCTTTTACCTTTGTTTCCCTCTCTTCAAGGAGAGGGACTGCATAAAAGAACAAAAACTTCTTCCTTTAGTAGGGTGAGGTAAAAAAAAATAAAATGGAAAACTATGGAGATGATCTTTTCAAAGGTGCCAGTCATAAACTATTTGAGTTTTCGAAGGTATTGAGGAAAGCTCAAACAGATGCGGAAGGTACAATTTGGCAAAACTTAAGGAATAGAAATATTTTAGGATTCAAATTTCGAAGACAACACCCTTTGAATAAGTATATAGCAGATTCCTATTGCCATGAGGCTAAACTGATTATTGAAATTGATGGAGGAATTCACAATCAAGTAGATGTTTTAGAACACGACAAAATAGAACATACGAATTAGCCGAACTTGGAATTCACGTTTTGAGATTTACAAATGAAGAAGTGAATGGAAGTCTGGAAATCATTTTGAACACGATTAGGGATTATTTAAAAAAGTAAGAGCCTCACCCCTTTATCCCCTCGCCTCGAACAGAGGGGGCGAAGCGCATAGAAACGAAATGGACATGTAATAAAAGGTTCAACTTTACCTTTGTTTCTCTCTCTTCAATTAGGGACAGCACAAAAGAACAAATCCTTCTTCCTTTAATAGGGTGAGGTTTTTTAAAATTTAAAATCATGTTAAACGCTACAGTATTAATCATCGACGATGACGACGACATCCTTTTAAGTGCACGCTTGTTTTTAAAACAACAGGTAAAACAGGTTATCACCTGCAAATCGCCCAAGGAGATTAACATCTTATTGAGCAAGAACGAGGTAGATATTATCCTGTTGGATATGAATTACCAGAAAGGTGCAAGTGATGGACGGGAAGGATTATATTGGCTCGAACATATCTTATCAATCGACAAGGATTATGTTGTTATTTTGATGACGGCCTTCGGGAATGTTGAGCTTGCAGTAAAAGCGATAAAAAAAGGCGCTACTGATTTTATATTAAAACCGTGGGAAAATGAAAAGCTTTTTGCAACGATTTCCGCGGCTTCAAAGCTTCGCGAATCGACCAAAAAGGTTAAGAAACTAGAGAAAATCCATACCTCCTTGCATAAAGACATGACCCGCGGCTTTGAACATATTGTTGGCGAGGCCGATGGTATAAAACAATTACAAAACACTTTGTTGAAAGTGGCTCCAACAGATGCAAACGTTTTAATTTTAGGGGAAAATGGAACTGGAAAGCAGGTTTTCGCCTATGAAATCCATGGTAATTCCCAGCGCAAAAATCAAGTGTTTATGCATGTAGATTTGGGTTCATTAAATGAAAATCTTTTCGAAAGTGAATTGTTTGGCTATGCTAAAGGTGCTTTTACAGACGCTAAAGAAGACAAACCCGGACGTTTTGAACTGGCTGACTGCGGAACAATATTTTTAGATGAGATTGGGAATTTAACCCTGCCCCTCCAGGCAAAATTGCTAAGTGTTTTGCAAAACCGAACGGTTATCCGCCTCGGCGAAAGCAAAGAACGCAAGGTAAATGTAAGATTGATTACGGCTACAAATATGCCGTTGAATGAGATGGTGGCTAAAAATACTTTCCGCCAGGATTTATTATTCCGCATTAACACCGTAGAACTTGTACTGCCACCCTTACGGCAAAGAGGAACAGACATATTGCTTTTGGCAAATCATTTTATGCAGGTTTTTAGCGCTAAATATCATAAAGAAATCCGAAGTTTAAACCACAAAGCTGAAGAAGTTTTATTAAACTATAAATGGCCTGGCAACGTTCGGGAATTGCAGCATGTGCTGGAACGTGCGGTGATTATGAGCGACGGAAAGGAAATTTCTGAAGAGGATTTGCAACTTAGTCCGCAGCGATTTGCCCAAAACGCAATGCCGGATGAAATGGCACTTGGCGAAATGGAAAAAATGATGGTTCAAAAAGCCATCGATAAACACAAAGGCAACATTTCAAAAGCAGCCGCTGAGCTCGGTTTAACAAGGGCAGCCCTGTACAGAAGAATTGAGAAATTTGGAATTTGAGCCTAAATTGAAAGAATATAGCCGAAAACTTTAATTTTTACGCTTTTGGCTTTTAGCTTTAAAAATATGTTCTACGAACGCTTTACTTTTCGTTTAATAACCCGGCTGGTCATTATAAACTTACTTGGTTACCTGCTGTTTTACCTTGTTAAGCACACACAATTGTGGTTTACGATTATCGGTATAAGTTTAATTCTGCTTGGAGCAATAATCTCGCTTTACTACTACATAAATGAAATTCGGTCAGACATAAAGCGCTTTATTTTGGCGGTTAAAACAAGAGACCACACCCTAAATTTTAAAAATAAAACAACAAAAGGAAGTTTTCCTGAATTATATGAATCTTTCGGTGAGGTTTTGCAGGTACATAAACAGATAAGAATGGAACAAGAGGCAATGTTTCAGCTTATTAAAACCATTTTGGAGCAAGTTCCTGTAGGTGTAATTGTGATTAACAATACCAAAACGGCTCAGGATAATGAAGAAATTGCCTTTTTCAACCAAGCTGCGTCGAATTTGCTGAGCGTTCCTGCCTATAAGTATTGGCATCGTCTTAAGCAGCATTTACCAAACTTCGCTTATGAAGTAGAACAAATCTCATCAGGTGGGAAGCGGTTTTTGGAATTAAAAATCCAGGAAAAGCTGATTCAGTTATCAACAGAAGTGATTCCTTTGAATCTATATGGAAAGAACTACACCATTGTTAGCTTTCAAAATATCAAAGACGAAATAGAGCAAAAGGAAACCGAAGCCTGGAATAGATTAATCGGAGTTATTTCACACGAAATTCTAAATTCAATAACACCAATTAGTTCTTTGTCTGATACGATAAACAGTATGGTAACCAATAAAGAAAACCTGGATTTGGATGAGATGGAAGATTTGAAAACTGCCCTCCAAACCATCAAACGGCGTTCTACAGGTTTATTGGATTTTGTAAAAGATTACCGTTTAATTGCGGAGCTGCCAACGCCGAGCCTCGAAGCGCATACCATTGGCGAGATTTTGAAACACATTAAAGTTTTGATGCAACCCTTTGCCAAAGTTAAAAATGTCGTATTGGATGTGGAGCAAACTTCGTCGAAAATCACCGTTCAACTCGATTTAAAATTAATAGAACAGGTGTTGATTAATTTGATTACAAACAGCATTTATTCTGTAGAAGAGCAAAAAAACCCACATATCACGGTAAGCCATCGCCTGGAAAACACAAAACTTTATATTGATGTTACAGACAATGGGAAGGGTATTGAAACAGAAGATTTGGAAAAGATTTTTGTTCCCTTCTACACCACTCGTAAAAATGGTTCGGGTATTGGCTTAACCATCAGTCGTAATATTATGAAAATGCACCGCGGAAGTATCGAAGTGATTTCGACTCCTGATGAGCAAACCACATTTTCCCTATTGTTTAATTACGTCTGAAGCGATGTTAAACAAGCAGCTATCTTCAGCAATTTTTAACCCTGCCTGTACGTAAATTATGCTCTGCTTATAGTTTACATGAAAATCATCTCAATGTTTGATTTGAAACAAAATCCAAACAAATTATGTTTAAATGGCTTTTATTTATGTGGATACATCAAATATGAGCATGAAGACAGTTATAATATCGAACAGACTTCCCGTTAAAATCATCGAAGAAAACAACGAATATACGTTCATTCCGAGTGAGGGCGGCCTTGCAACCGGACTGGGAGACGTGTATAAAAATGGCAATTCAATTTGGGTGGGTTGGCCAGGAATAGAGGTTCCTCTGGATAGACAAGAAGAGGTAATCGAAAAACTAGGAGAACTTAATCTATATCCCGTTTTTCTAACTCAAGAAGAAATTAATCTTTACTACGAAGGCTTCTCCAATGAGGTGTTGTGGCCGGTTTTTCATTACCTCGTTACCTACGCACACTACGAGCAAAGCTATTGGGATAGCTATAAATCTGTTAACGAAAAATTTGCCAGGAGCGCTATGCAGGTGCTCAACAGAAGGGATAAAATCTGGATACAGGATTACCAGTTACTGCTGCTTCCGGGTATTTTACGAGAAAAGTTACCCAACTCAACCATCGGCTTTTTCCAGCATATTCCGTTCCCCTCTTATGAAATTTTTAGGCTAATCCCCTGGCGTGAAGAACTGCTGAATGGACTGATCGGTGCTGATTTAATCGGTTTACATACCTACGATGATGTTCGCCATTTTATCAGTACAGCAACACGGCTTTTACCGGTTAACTCCTCATCAAATGTGTTGAACAGCAATGAAAGGCAGATTGTAATCGAGGCTTTTCCAATGGGTATCGACTTTGATAAGTTTTCTTCATTAACGGCAACAGATGAAGTACAAAGGGAAATCGCAAATTTCCGGCAGGGAAAAGAAGAAACAAAAATTATTCTTTCCATTGATAGGCTGGATTACAGTAAAGGAATTCTCGAAAGATTAAAAGCGCTTGAATTGCTCCTGCAGATGCATCCGGAATTTATCGGTAAAATCGAAATGTTCATGATAGTGGTACCTTCGAGAGATACCGTACCACAATACAACGAGCTTAGAGAGCATATTGACCAGTTTGTTGGGAATCTGAATGCACGGTACCGCTCTATGGACTGGATTCCCGTTAACTATTTTTACCGCTCTTTTCCGATAGAATTTTTATCTGCACTCTATGCCTCGGCAGACATCTGCCTGGTTACCCCCATGCGTGATGGAATGAATCTGGTGAGTAAAGAATATATAGCGAGCAGAAACAATGAAGATGGGGTCCTGATTTTAAGTGAAATGGCAGGTGCATCGAAAGAACTTACCGACGCTTTGCTGGTGAACCCGAATAACCTGGGCGATATTATGGAAGCAATAGTTACCGCCTTAAAAATGCCTCTCGAAGAACAACAAACCCGTATGAAAGCCATGCGGGCAATTGTAGAAAAATTCAATGTAAAGCATTGGGTAAATAATTTTATTTTAAGACTAAACGAAGTGAAAGATTCTCAAAAATCATTACAAACCAAACATGCAGTAAATGCCGTAAACGAAATTATCGCCGCAAAATATTCTGAATCCAAAAACAGGGTATTGTTTCTTGATTATGATGGAACGTTGGTAGATTTTACCGGCAACATAGACGATGCATCACCTGATGATGAATTATATGATTTGATTGAAAATCTGACCCTTGACAATGCAAATACGGTAGTTATAATTAGTGGGAGAAGGAATGAAACCCTCGAAAAATGGTTTGGCCATTTAAAAGTGGATATGATTGCCGAACATGGCGCATGGCAAAAAGCACAAGGCGAAAAGTGGAACTGTTTACCACTGTTAACAGACCAGTGGAAGGGTGAAATCCGCTCCCTACTCGAAACTTATACCGATAGAACCCCAGGTTCGTTCATAGAAGAAAAGAGTTATTCACTTGTTTGGCATTACCGTAAGGCAGAAGAAGGTTTGGGCGAATTGAGAGCCAGCGAAATCGTAAGCCATATGAAAATTTTGGCCGCAGATAAGGGTTTACAGCTCATGCCCGGAAATAAGGTGATAGAATTCAAAAACATTGAGGTGAATAAAGGAAAAGCGGCTTTAAACTGGTTGTATGATAAAAATCCTGATTTTATAATGGCGCTTGGCGATGACCACACTGACGAAGATATTTTTAGGGCTTTACCGGAAGATGCAGTAACGGTGAAAGTAGGTAATAATTTATCAGAAGCTAAATATTATCTTAATGATTTTAAAGAAGTTAGAAAATTACTTTGGAGCCTAGTTAAAGAAGAATTTGTAGAACGAGGGTGATTTAAATACAATGAGTGTTTAATGTAATGAATTAGGAATTACTCTAGCGGAAATCAATTAATTTGCCGGAAATCATTAAACATGATAAAACTATTCCGGTTTAACCAATTTAAAACGCTCGGTAAATTTCCCGCGGATTTCGGTAATCAACGCAGAAGTAAATCGACGAAACTTCACGTAATCCGCGGGAGATATTCTACAAAAATATTGGCCTGTCTAACTTGATGGCGATGCGATATGCAGCATTCATCAAACCAACATGACTATAAGCCTGCGGGAAATTCCCCCACTGACTTCCGGTTTTGGCGTCAACATCTTCGCTGAAAAGTAGCAAGTGGTTACAATATTTGATAATATTTTCAAACTCCTTAATTGCCTCGTCAGTTCTGCCAACGCAAGCCAAAGCCTCTACATACCAGAAAGCACAAATTAAGAACGTGGTTTTTGGCTTTCCAAAATCATCAGCATGCAGGTACCTGTAAAATAACCCGTCTTCAGTTTTTAATTCACGCTCCAAGGCAGCTAAATGGTCTTTAGCACGGTCTGATGCAGGGTCCAGGTAGTTCATCATAATCAACTGCAAAGTGCTCGCATCTAAATGCGGACTACCAACGGCATTGGTATAAACCTTACGTTCCGGGTCGTAACAAGCTTCGATATGGGCGGCAGCCTTGTCAATTAGAACCTGAGCTCTATCCTCAAAATCCTGATTACCGATAGTTTTTGCCATTTTTAAAGCCGCCTGTGCGCCAGCCCACTGAAAAAGATTGCTGTAGCAATGTACATTCGCAATATTCCGGAATTCCCAGATACCAGCATCTTTTTCATCAATTGTACGCTCTATTTTAGATAATACACTTTCAATCCATTTCACAGAATCGCTGCGCTCCGAAAAAACGAAACGATGGTCGGTATATAGCGGCAACATTGAAATTAAAACCTGTCCGTAAATATCGTTTTGTATATGTTCGTAGGCTTGATTTCCGACTCTGATAGGTTGCTCACCTTTGTAACCTTCCAAATGATCCAAGGTGCGTTCGGTGATTTCACGTTCGCCGGCTATGCCATACAACGGTTGGTATCTGGTGTCTTCAGCATGGGAAATATCAGACAAGTAATTAAAATACTTCTCCATCTCTTCAAAGTGCCCAATATGGTTTAAAGAGGTAAGCACATAGTGAGAATCACGCAGCCAGCAATAGCGGTAATCCCAGTTTCGGGTACTGCCCGGCGATTCTGGCAAACTGGTTGTACTTGCGGCAATAATTGCCCCGGTATCCTCATACTGGTGAATTTTCAAAACCAGAGCAGAACGAATCACAAAAGGTTGATAGAAACCTGCTATAGATGAATGCTTAATCCACAACCTCCAGTATGCCACTGTTTCCCGAAGAAAGGTTTCTGCGGTACTCACCACGGGCGCCTCCAGGTTCTGTCCGTAAGTCATAATGAGGTATTTTGCCTCGTTTAATACAAATGCTTTTTCATCTAAGATGTAAGTAGTAGATACATTGGTACTTAACCTTATATTTTCGTCGCAACCGATATAATCAATGTGGTTGCTGCCCCTGCTCGAACGCATTTTACCTTTCCCGTAATCGCAAACGGGCTCACATTTTATGGTGATTCGTGGGTTGCCTTGCAGGGGTTCAATCTTTCTGATAAACATCAATGGCTTAAAATACCGCTCGTATAGATGGAACCTTGGAGCAAAATCAGTAATGCGATATTTGCCGTCTTCCGCGGTAATTTCGGTTCTTAAAACATTGGTATTTTCAATATAATATTGAGTCGATGAGAATTCTCCCTGAGGTAAAATTGAAAATTCACCGCCTTTTTGTTTGTCAAGCAAGCTCCCGAAAACGAAAGGACTATCAAAACGTGGCCAGCAAAGCCACGAGATATCTGTATTTTTATTTACATGTGCCAGAAAAGCACAGTTTCCTATTATTCCTGTTTGATAAAGGTGTTGTTCGGCCATAAGCTCATTTAATGTTTATCTACTAACAAGCTTATGCGAAAAATGTTGGCGAAAAAGGGGATTTTTAACGATTTAAACAAGTACTTCGCAAACACAAACGGCTGCTAAGCCATATTGGATAAAATTTAATGGATAGAGCGGGATTAATTTGGTTACGGAAATGAAATTGTATGACCTAAACGTTCGAGAAATCATGTCAGCTTAACCCTAAAGGTCAATGCCAAAATCTCGAGTTAGCAACGATTTTACCATCTAATCTAGCTGAACAATGGTGCTAAACAAAAATTCTACGGAAACGGTTTCTCTAGGTGTAATCAGACTACGCCTCGCTTAACCTGGGCAAAAAAAAAGCCAGTTTAAACGAATTTAAACTGGCTCAACAGATTGAATACTAAGTCGTTATTCTAAATTACAGTTCCACTTGGTAAAACCGCACCCTTTTTAACTACAACGATTCCGTCTTTAACAGCATAAAGTTCAAAATCGCCATCTTCCAAATGCGGGCCACCATTAATTTTCACATCATTTCCAATGCGACAGTTTTTATCAATAATCGCGTTGTTAATGTAACAGCGGTCGCCGATGCCAATAAGTGAATTGCCTTTGGTTGTTTCCGTCTGAATTTCTTCCAAAGTTTGGTAACGATCGCTACCCATTACATAAGTATTGGTTACCACGGTATGTTTGCCAATGCGGGCTCTGATGCCTAGTACGGCATGTTCAATTCTACTTGCCTGTACAATACAACCCTCGGCAATAATTGCCTTCTCTAGCGTTGTACCCGAAATTTTCGACGGCGGCAACATCCTTGCACGGGTAAAAATTGTGTGGTTGCTATCAAACATATTGAATTTCGGAATTTCATCCGTTAAGCCTAAATTGGCTTCGAAGAAAGACGAAATGTTACCAATATCAGTCCAATATCCTTCATATTGATAACTTAAAACACGACTCTCAGTAATCGCCCTTGGCAAAATTTCTTTACCGAAATCCTTTTCGTCTTCGTTTTCATTCAGAATATTGATTAAATACTCCCTATTGAAAACATAAATACCCATAGATGCAAGGAAATTCCGGCCTTCGCTCTGCATTTCCGCTCCCGTGTCAGACACCCAATCCTCTAACCCAGTTTTCGGCTTTTCGATAAAAGAAGTAATCATGTTTTCTTCATCGGCTTTTAGGATACCGAAGTCGGTCGCATCTTTTGCCGTAACCGGAATTGTTGCAATGGTAATTTCTGCATTTGCATCAATGTGTTTTTGGATCATTTCCTGAAAATCCATCTGATACAACTGGTCACCAGATAAAATCAGGATGTAATCAAACTCGTGAGAAACAATGTGGTGCATACATTGGCGCACTGCATCGGCAGTTCCCTGGAACCAGCCTGCGTTTTGCACCGTTTGCTCGGCCGCAAGAATATCAACAAAAGCCGTACTAAAGTGGCTAAAGTGATAAGTGTTTTTAATGTGTTTATTTAGGGATGCTGAATTAAACTGTGTTAACACAAACATACGGTGGATGCCAGAATTCAGGCAATTTGAAATTGGAATGTCTACCAACCGATATTTACCAGCAATCGGAACTGCCGGTTTAGAACGTGTTTGTGTTAATGGCGATAATCTAGAGCCCTGGCCACCGCCAAGGATAACGCCTAAAACTTTGTCAGTCATGTTTAAGCTTATTTTAATATTTGGTATAATTCTATGTAATTCGTTGCTGCCCTATCCCACGAATGGTCAATCTTCATCATGGTTTTACGTACTGCTTTAAAAGCTTTTTTATCATTATATAAATCAACAGCACGGTTAATGGCATGTGTAACATCCCAAATGCTGGTTTGGTCGTGGCACAAACCGAAGCCGCCATCCCCAATGTCAATTACTGTGTCTTTTAACCCACCAACACGCCGCACAATCGGTACGGTGCCATATCGCAATGCATAAAGCTGGTTCAGGCCACAAGGCTCCACCCTCGATGGCATAAGTAGAAAATCGGCGCCTGCATAAATTTCGTGCGAAACCTGTTCGTTGTAGCCAATGTACGCATTATACCGCCCTCCAAAAATGTCTTTCAATTGATTTAATCGCCCCTCAACCCAATTCTCTCCAGAACCTAGAACCAACACATTTATGTTGTCGCCATGTTGTTGAAGCGCAGTGTAAAATATGTCAGGCAACAAATCGGCACCCTTCTCATCAACCAATCTTCCAATAAAAGTGAACAGTGGTTTGGATGCGTCTAATTGAAAAACATCGCACAAAGCCTTTTTGTTTGCGGTTTTTCCGGCTTCTACTGTTTTTAAATTGTAACTTTTTCCGAGCATAGGGTCTGTCGCAGGGTTCCAAACTTCGCTGTCTATTCCATTTAATATGCCCACACATTTCCATCGCTCCTGCCTAAGCAAACTTTCAAGGCCGCGGGCATTGTTCATCATTTCCTCTAAATAGCTTGGCGATACAGTGGTTACTTTCCAGGCACATTTAATGGCCGAGGCGAGTGGATTTATTGCATCTTCCCAACCCAGCAAACCACCCTTCCATAAATCGAAAGCCGGCAAATAATACAATTTTTCCCAGCCAAACTGGCCTTGATATTGTGCGTTATGAATCGTTAAAATGGTAGGTACTTTAATCAAACTATTGTACTTCAAACAGTTCGAAACCATAAATGGGATTAATCCAGTATGGTGGTCGTGGCAGTGGATTACATCCGGACGATGTTCCCATTGTGCAATCCAATCTAAAGTGGCAATTTGGAAAGCAACAAAACGCTCGGTGTCATCATCATAACCGTAAACATTTGGTCTGTCTGTTAATCCCTGAATATGAACAATATATAAATCGAAACCAAGTTTATTGGTTTTCTCCCGCAATACGCGGTAAGAAAAATGATGGTTACCGTAATTAGACCAGGCATCATAAGCCACTTCAAATTCACTTTCCCGCACAAATTTAGTATCATAGGCAGGAACAACCACTTTGGCAATATGGCCGATTTTATTCTGGTATTTTGGTAAGGCCCCTACCACGTCAGCTAAACCGCCAACTTTCGCAACAGGGTAACACTCGGCGCTTATATGTATAATTTCCATCAAATATTTGGTGTAGATAACTCTGTTAAGTTAGTAATTGTTTTCTGATTTGGAAATAATGGGAAATTTATTTTTGTAGATAGATTTCTCCGCAGGTTTAGAAGATTATCGCAGCCTGATATCTGTTCATTTCCTGATTAACTGGTGATTTTTTGGAAGTGAGAGTTTATAGTTTTTGGCCGATTGCAGCCCTGCTTTTCGTTGCAATTCCGGAAGAAAATCGGGATATTTCCACTTCAATCAGGCTTATTTAACAAACGCCTGTTTGCAGCATATTGCATAACCTAAGTGATTTTATTTCTGCTAAAATAGGTGTGAACTCTGTGGATTATTGAAACGAAAAAACCGCTGGGCTTTCGCCAGCGGTTCAAACAACAAAACAAATTTATAATGATTACTTTAGAACTCTTCAGCAATAATTTCGTAAAAATCCCTGATGGGTTGGAACTTCGGATGTAATGAAACCACATCTCCGAATACCAATAAAGCGGGTGCCTGTATTTTTTTGTCTTCAACAAGCTCCGCAATGGTATCAACAATACCAACAGCAATTTTTTCATCAGGTGCGGAACCATTCTGAATCACTGCAACGGGCAATAAACCTTTATTTTCATTCTGAAAAATTGCGGCTATTTCTTTAACTTTTTCAATGCCGTTCAAAACTACAATTGTAGCCTTTGTTTTGGCAGCAATGTATAAATCTTCAGAAATTTCTCCCTTTGAGTTTGTCCCGGTCACTGCCCAAAAGCTCTCGCTCAAGTCTTTATAAATCATTGGGATTTTCTGCAAACTTGGCGCACCGGTTGCACTCGAAATGCCCGGGATAATCTCTGTAGGAATACTATAAGATTCTGCGGCATCAATTTCTTCATAACCTTTGGCAAAGAAAAACGGGTCACCACTTTTTAAACGCACCACATGACCATAGTTTAAAGCGTAGTCAATAATGAGTTTGTTAACCGCGTCCTGCGAAAAATCTTCATCGTCTGTGCGTTTACCAACATAAACTTTTGGAATATCTTCTGGCGCATAACACAGTAAAGCTTCGTTCACATTTGCATCATACAAAACAACATCTGCTGTTTTTAATGCTTTAACACCTTTTAAGCTGAATAAATCCGGGTCGCCAGGACCAGCACCTATCAACGTAATTTTTGGTTCAATGTTCGCTTTTTCTACTTTACTTAAAATCATGAGAGAAAATATTAGCTCGTTTATTACACTTGTTAATTACACAAATATATAAAGTCTATAGAAATTGTAGTAATTTATTTTAAAATATTTTTGTTGCCAGGAAGTAGAAGTAGCTTTTGGCTGACTCAAACAAGTTAAAATACCTGCCCAATAGCTGCAAGAAGTTACACTTCCTGTAATAATGCGCAAACAAAAATGTCTCAGCGGAAAGCTAAGACATCAATGCAGATAAGCTGATTTTAAGGTTATTTACAAGGTACTTCCACGAAGGTAAACTTCCCTGCCTCGTAGTTAATTGGCTTGCCTTTTACAAAATATGAACGACCTAATGTAGTTTCAATCTGCGCTACGCCCATTATCAATTTGCCGTCTTTTTTCAAAAAAGCCAACGGATTTGTAAAAGCCTTGGTGGTATCGCCACCTGTATTAAAACGGTAATCAACAAGTAATGTATCGCCATGAAACTTGCCATCCAACTTGCCATTATTCTGAGGTTTATCTCCATATTTTATTAGCAGTGAACCGGTAACTTTCCCGGAAGCCATTGTTTTTACAATCATTGCTGCACTATCTTTTTCAAAAGCAGATGCATAACAGGTTTGGTTTATAACTGAATCTGCTATTGTGGTTTCTGCCTTTTTATCTGAAGCACTGCATGCGTAAACGAATGGAACAATGGCAAAAAAAAGGTAGGCGAATTTCTTCTTCATCATTTAATTTTTAAAATTTACGTTATCTAAATATAAAAATACGATGAAAATTATCCATCAATTCCATAAATAAAATTTTGTTAAAAGAAAAAACGGGACTATCGTTACCGATGCCCCGCTAATTGCTTTCGCTCCTTTTTAGAGCTTTCACTATAATATTTGGTTATATTTATCTTTTATTCTACCGCTGCTCTAAACATCAAAGCACCGACCGTTAAATTCGTTCTGCTATCAACTAAAATTGCCGAGCCATTTGCCCGGTTATCGTCATACAAATCGAAAGCTAAAGCGTCAGCCGTTTTAACAATTACACGCCCAATGTCATTTAACTTAAATTCATCTGCAGGGTGTTTTTCTAAAGTATTGATGTCTACCTTGTGCAAAATTTCGCTGATTTTACATTTGGTTACTTTGCTATTGTGCTGAATTAGATAGGTAATCGATGTATCCAAAGCCCGCCCGTCCATCCAGCATAAATCGGCTTCAATCAGTTTAGATTGTTGCGGTAAAGCCGTAGCATTTACAATCGTATCCCCGCGGCTAATATCTACATCATCTTTTAAATGAAGCGTAACTGATTGTCCGGCATGCGCCGCCTCCGGAGTTTGGTCAAAAAACTCGATTTTTTCGATTATCGAACTCGCACCTGATGGCAGAACGGTTACTTTATCATTAAGCTTAAAGGTTCCGCTTAAAACGCGGCCGGCATAACCACGGTAATCGTGTAGTTCTGCCGTTTGAGGACGAATAACCCACTGCACAGGCATACGGGCAAGCTGAGATTTGTCCAGATTATCTGTATCTACCTGCTCCAAAAAGTGCAATAAACTTTCACCTTCATACCAATTCAAACGCTCAGAGTTTTGAGCAATATTATCGCCCTTTAATGCACTAACGGGAATGTAATTTACATCGTTAAGTTGTAGCTGCTTTGCTAAAATTTTGTACTTATCAATAATTGCCTGGTAAACATTCTCGCTATAATCAACCATATCCATTTTGTTTATGCAAACCACGATATGTTTAATTCCTAAGAGAGAAACCAGATATGAGTGCCTAATAGTTTGCTCTACAACACCATTCCTGGCATCAATTAGAATGATGGCAAGATTTGCTGTCGACGCCCCGGTAACCATATTTCTGGTATACTGAATGTGACCCGGAGTGTCTGCAATGATAAATTTTCGCTTATCGGTTTGAAAATATTTGTAGGCTACATCAATGGTAATTCCCTGTTCACGTTCTGCTCGTAACCCATCTGTTAAAATGGCCAAATCTATTGTTCCGTCATCATTCTTTCGGTTAGAGCTTTGCAAGGCTTCTAACTGATCAGCTAAAATGGAATCTGTATCATATAGCAAGCGGCCAATTAAGGTACTTTTACCATCATCTACACTACCTGCCGTGAAAAATTTTAATATGTTCATTTCTTCTCGTTGTTCTTTGTCGTTTTTCGTTCTCCGTTATCCGTTTGTTGCTTAAAAGCGAAAATCGTTTGTTAAAAATATCCGCCTTTTTTCCTGTCTTCCATTGCAGCCTCCGAAACCTTATCATCCATCCTGGCGCCGCGTTCAGAAATTTTCGAAGCACTGATCTCTGAAATAATATCATCAATCAAAATTGCCTCAGATTCTACAGCCGCTGTGCAAGACATGTCGCCAACGGTACGAAAACGCACTTGTTTTTGAAAAACCAAATCTTCATCATCCATATTTAAAAATGGTGATGCAGCCATCAATTGTCCGTTTCTTAAAATTACATCGCGTTCATGCGAAAAATAAATGCTGGGCAACTCTATATTTTCTCTGCGGATGTAATTCCAGACATCAAGTTCAGTCCAGTTGCTGATTGGGAATACACGAACATTTTCTCCCTTATGAATCTTGCCGTTGTAAATATTCCAAAGCTCAGGGCGCTGGCGTTTTGGATCCCACTGGCCAAATTCATCACGAACGGAAAAAATGCGCTCTTTTGCTCTTGCCTTTTCCTCATCCCTGCGTGCGCCTCCAATACAGGCATCAAACTCGTATTTGGCAATTGTATCCAGCAGTGTTACCGTTTGAAGGGCATTTCTACTCGCATTTTTACCTTTTTGTTCTACCACTTTACCTTGGTCGATAGAATCCTGAACAGAACCGACAATTAATCTTTCGCCAATTCGTTCAATCATTTTATCCCGGTATTCGATGGTTTCCTGAAAGTTATGGCCAGTATCGATGTGCACTAACGGAAATGGAAACTTTCCCGGCCGAAATGCTTTTTCTGCCAAACGAACCAGCGTAATGGAATCTTTCCCGCCTGAAAATAACAGGGCAGGTTTCTCAAATTGGCCGGCAACTTCACGTAAAATATGAATTGCTTCGGCTTCCAGTTCGTCCAGGTAATCAAAATTATATGTACTCATTTTTTGTCGTTATTCATTAGTCGATATCCGCTGTTTTTTTAAGAAATTATTCTAAAATTGCGGCAAACGGAATTTTTATTTTATCCTTTATTTGCTACAGCTTTTTCTGCTGTGTTATGTAAGCCACATTCTTTTTTACTTTGGTCTTCCCACCACCATCTCCCGGCTCTAAAATCTTCACCTGGTTGTACCGCTCTGGTGCAAGGTGCACAACCAATACTTGGAAACCCTTTATCGTGTAAACTATTATAAACGATGTTATTTTCCTTGATGTAAGCCTTAACATCTTGTAAAGTCCATTCGAAGATCGGATGAAACTTTACTAGCCGGTTACCCTCATCCCACTCCAAATCGTGCATATCTTCGCGGTTTTGGCTTTGCTCAGCTCTAATTCCGGTTACCCAAATCTCATTGCCCTGCAATGCTCTTTTTAATGGTTCAATTTTGCGGATATAACAACATTCCTTTCTGTTTTCAACCGATTCGTAGAAGCTATTCGGACCTTTAGTGTTAACCAAATCCTCTAATAATTCATTTTTCGGATAATAAGCATGGATCGGCTTGTTGTATATTTCCAGCGTTCTGTTCCAAACATAATAAGTTTCTGGAAAAAGGCGACCCGTTTCGAGCGTAAACACCTTAATCGGAATGTTATTGGAAAAAATTAAATGTGTAATAGCCTGGTCTTCCCAACCAAAACTGGTTGAAAATATCACACTATCTGCAAATTTATCTGCAAGATATTTGAGCTTATCCACAACACTTAAGCCTTCCAGTTGTGCGTTCAGTTCTGCTAAAATCATCACTAAATCAATTTTAAAATAAATAGTACAACACTTCTCAAACTTACTAGCATAACGATGATGCCAACCGCAACCATAATGGTTTTTGCTGATATTTTATTTGAAACCCTTGCCGCAATTGGCGATGCGATAGCGCTGCCAATTATCAAACCTAGTACGGCCTCCCAGTGTTTGCCTCCAAGCATCGTAAAAAATGTTAGCGAACTTAAGGTGGCAATAAAAAATCTGCTTATTTTAACTGTCCCCAAAGAAAAGAGCGGGTGCCGCCCTCCGGCAATTAGGCTGGAAAGTACAATTGAACCCCAGCCCCCACCAAATGCAGCATCGATAAAACCGCCAACAAATCCCAGCAATCCGATTTTCTTTATTTTTTGTTCTGCTTTTTTTCTTTTGATGTTGAAAGCTTTCATTAAAATTACACCTCCTAAAAATAGCGTGTAAACAGCCACTACAGGTTTTACATAGGCGCTGTATTGCTCAAGAGATGATAAAATATAGGCACCTAAAACCGCTCCTAAAATGGCCGGCAGAATCAGAATTTTAAATAATTTCCAGTTTACATTGCCCATTCTGTAATGCATCCAGCCAGCAATTCCATTACTCATAACTTCTGATATGTGAATGGCCATGCTTGCAGAAGCGGGCGGCAAACCCATTGCGAGTGAAAATGACGCGGTTGTTACGCCATACGACATCCCGATTGCGCCATCTATCAATGCAAATACAAAACCTGCACCCAAAAACCAGTAAAATAATGGGTCGATATTGATTAAAAAAGTCTGAAACTCGGGTTCTGTATTCCACAGCGAGAAGCCGATTGCGCCAATTAACAAGACCGCAGCCAGCCAGATTAACCATTTGATGTTACGCTCTGCAAAGCTTTTCTGCGGATTTATAAGGCTTTGGGTAACTTTATTTAGCTTTTTTACTTTTGCAGAGAAGTCGCCATTTAGTGTTTGCCGAAGCGCACTCATGTTTTGCAACGTTTCATCCAATTCTGCCGGAATCCCTTCGTTCAAAATCCGTTTTAATTGCTTTGCTATCGTTGGCGATTTACCATTTGTAGAAATGGCAATTTTTAAATCGCCCTTTTGAACGATTGAGCCTAGATAAAAATCGCACAAATCAGGCTTATCGGCCACGTTAATCAGCAAACCTCTTTCATGCGTGACTTTTCTAATTTCTTCATTTAAAATATTGTTGTTCGTTGCGGCAAAAACGATGTCAATCTCCTCCAAATCAAAAACATCAAAACTTTTTTGCTTCACTTTTATCTGCGGATTAGCCGAAACAAGCGCATGAACTTCAGCTGAAACTGCTTCTGCAACAATAGTAATTTTCGCATGGTTACTGTTATTTACAATCGCAGTCAATTTTTCGAGACCAATATTGCCTGCGCCGATTAATAATGTACGGAGCTTATTCAGCTTAATAAAAACCGGAAAAAGCTGGTTCCCCTGCTCTTCAACGTAAGGTATATCACTATCGGGTTGTTTAGGCGATACTTGCATAGTGTTTGGCTAAGCTTTTAAATGATGGGTGAAGAGAAACGACTTCGCCAAAAATTAAGAGCGCAGGTGGTTTAACATTTTCATTTTCCACCAATTTCTCAATAGACTCTACTACGCCAACAATTAGTTTTTCTTCTGAAGATGACCCGTTTTGTACCACGGCTGCCGGCAAAGTATGTTTGCCAGCGGCTTTAAAAATTTCGACAATTTTGGAAAGCTTTTTTAGTCCCATTAAAATTAAAACCGTAGCGTTTGATTGCGCTGCCTGATAAATGTCGTTAGAAACTTCGCCAGACGTGGTTGTTCCGGTAATTACCCAAAAACTTTCGCTTAAGCCACGGTGTGTTACCGGAATTTGCTGCAAGGCCGGAACGCCGATTGAACTTGAAATTCCGGGAATAACATCAACAGGTATACTATAAGATGCAGCATAATCCAATTCCTCATAGCCGCGACCGAAAACGAATGGGTCTCCCCCTTTTAAGCGCACAACGTGACCATAGTTTAAAGCATAATCAATCATCAGTTTATTGATTGTTTCCTGCGGATAGGAATGTTCACCCGAACGTTTACCAACGTAAACTTTTATGGCATTTGCAGGTGCGTGTTCCAGCAATGCCTCATTTGTTAACGCATCATACAATACCACATCTGCAGTCCGCAAGGCTTTAACACCTTTTAAAGTTAATAAATCCGGGTCGCCAGGACCAGCACCTAAAAGCGTTATTTTCGACTCTTTATCTTGATTAATCATAACTTTAATTTTTTGAATGAATGAATTTCAAATTAGGGATTGTTTTTACCAGCGATTTTGCTACCCGCACAATCGCTCGACATATCCTTTACTAATTCTTTCATTTCTTACTTTACTGCCCTTGTTTCCTTAATTTGCTTCAGAAATTCCGCAGCCTGATTAACGTATTGGTTGGCAAAATCTGCTGTTGGCTCATTTTTGTTAATCTGTAAAACTAAGTCTGAAAAATTTGTTGGCAGATTAAACGCTCCCGTTTCCACATAGTGAATATCAAATTCCCTTATTACGCCAACCTGCGTGCTGCTGTTTACGCCTTTATCTAAGAGCAGCGATTTTGCAGCGCTAACAAAGGTGCTGTAGGTATGGTAAATTGCATCGGCGTAAGCGCCTTTTTCTAAATTTTGTTCGGCCCAACCAAATTTCTCTTCGGCTTCTAAAAGTAAAGTTGCCACCAAATCGATTACAACACCGGCACATTCACCAACACCAATTGCCGTTGCAAATTGCTCTACATGGCCCCAATCAACAAATTCTTCTTCCTGAAGATTGGTTAAATCGGCCAATGGTTTTAAAAGTTGATAAAAATGATCCTTCCCTTTTTTATCATAATATTGGTGAAAATTCTCGTTGCCTACATTATTCGCTTTGAAGTCGTTCAAAATATAGTGCAAAACACTGGTGGCCCTTTTCGATGGCACTTTAATAACGCGTTCCGCCACGCGGCCTACGCCATTTCCAACAGTACCACCGCCAAGCATTACCTGCACTGCAGGCACAACTTTTCCGTCTGCTTTTACTGAACTTCCATGAAAACCAATTTCTGCTAAACCATGCTGGCCGCAGGAATTCATACAACCACTTATTTTTATTTTGATATTCTTCTCATAAATAAACTCAGGGAAATCGTTATAAATTACCTCTTCCAACACTTCCGCTAATGTCATTGAGTTAGAGATTCCCAGGTTACAAGTATCCGTTCCCGGACATGTAGTAATATCAGCTAAACTATCGAAACCAGCGGTTGTAAAACCTATTTTATTTAAAGCCACATACAGAGATGGCAAAGCTTCTTTTCGAACGAACTTTAGCAACAACCCTTGGTTTTGAGTAATTCTTATTTCGTCTGCAACGTAAGGCTTAATCGCATCAACAAATGCACGGGCCTTATCTGTTTTTATATCTCCAACCTGGATTTTCACATATACGGAATAGAACCCTTCCTGTTTTTGCGGCACAACGTTAGTAGCCGACCAATGTTTATAGTGCGCCTCATTCAGGATTTCCACCGGTGAATAGGTATGGTTTGTTGGCAATTCCGGTTGGGAAACCGTGTTTCGATCAATAACAAAGCTTTTTACCTTATTTGCGGTACGCTCTTCGGCAATCAACCGCAACACTTCTTCTAAACCTAATTTCTGAACCAAATACTTTAAGCGGGCTTTATTTCTGTTGGTTCGTTCGCCGTAACGGTCGAAAACACGAAGAACGGATTCTGTAAAGGGAATTAACTGAGCTTCCTGTAAGAATTCGTGAATAGGGCTCGCTAAAAATGGCTGAGCACCTAAACCGCCTGCAAACAACACTTTAAAGCCTCTTTCGCCCTGCTCATTAATTTTCGGAATAAAACCCAAGTCATGAATGTAACTAAAAGCGGTATCCTTATCGCTGGAAGAGAAAGAAATTTTAATTTTCCTTCCCATCTCCTGGCAAATTGGATTCCGTAAAAAGTATTTGAATACTGCCTGCGCATAAGGCGAAACATCAAAGGGTTCATCTATATCAATTCCGGCATTTGGCGAGGCGGTTACATTTCTTACGGTGTTTCCGCATGCCTCCCGAAGGGTAATGTCATCCTGTTCCAGTTTAGCCCACAGTTCGGGCGTTCTGTCTAAACTCACATAATGCAACTGAATATCCTGACGGGTTGTTAGGTGCAAATTACCACTACCGTATTCGTCGGCAATGTCTGCAATGCGCAACAACTGTTTAAAAGTTAGCTTTCCGAAAGGCAGTTTAATGCGAATCATTTGCACCCCGGGTTGTCTTTGTCCATAAACACCACGAGCCAGGCGTAAACTTCTGAATTTCTCGTCGTGAATGGTTCCATCGCGAAAAGCTTTAATTTTATTCTCTAAATCTATAATGTCCTGCTCGACAATTGGATTTTCGAGTTCTGTTCTGAAACTCTGCATATATGTTGTTAGCTTTTATTCAAAAAATGCTTCTCTTTTTAAATGAGAAGCATCCAATTTTATACCTATAAACTATTCGAATACCGCTTTTCTACTTTGTTTTGGAACAAGAGTA
Source organism: Pedobacter sp. AC464 (assembly GCF_979253075.1). Lineage (NCBI taxonomy): Bacteria > Pseudomonadati > Bacteroidota > Sphingobacteriia > Sphingobacteriales > Sphingobacteriaceae > Pedobacter > Pedobacter sp. AC464. The sequence goes on along the minus strand of NZ_CEEDBV010000001.1, from coordinate 368,140 downwards.
CATCATCCGGGCGTCGGTTTTAACAGCAATAAAATTGTTATTCATCTGCCAAATATATAAAGTATATAGGAATAGTAGTAATTTTTCTTAAAAAAGATAGATCTAATGCTAAGATGTAGACCTACAGGCGCTGGGAATTACTGCGCAGGGAATGAACGGCTGGCATTTTACTAGTGCAGAGCAAGTTGAGCTGGCAAGGCATGATCCAGCCAGGCTTGCGTTGCATTTAGCTCTAAAATAGTAAAACTTTTGAATTTGTTAAAGGGTATCGATTGTTAGCTTGAGGCTGTCTTCCCTACCAATAACATCAGCAATGCTGGTTTCGCTTAAAACTTTAAGGGTTGCATCTCTAACATCGATAAATGCACTCCTAATGCCACATGTTTTCTCGTCAACACATTCATCACATTTGTGGTAAAAGTTTAAGCTGGCGCAGGGAACCATCGCAATTGGCCCATCGGTTACCCGCATTACCTGTACCAATAGAATTTCTTCTGGCTTTTTATTTAAGCTATAGCCACCACCCGCTCCTTTTTTACTGTAAAGGAAACCTGCATTGCGTAAATCAAGGAGAATTTGCTCGAGGAATTTTTTAGGAATATGCTCCTCCTCGGCAATCTTTGAGATTTGCATAGGTGGTTTCTCTACGTTTTTGCCAAGTGCAACTAGTGCTTTAATGGCATATTTAGTCTTTTTTGATAGCATATATCCTACAAAGCTAATAAAAGAATGTAATAATTAAAACAGCCTGCTTTTTGCCAAAGCCCGTCCATTACCAATAAATAATTTTGCTATAAATACCTATAGTTAAGGAAAAAAGTCCTGATGTTCCAGCGTGTTAACTTGTTTAATATTCGAAACCGTAAAATTAGCATTGAATCGAAGTTATTTGCTTTGTTGTGCCTCTGCATAATTATCGTATCTATTTCGAGCATAATTTTTAACCTGATAATTGGCCTGACTTTATTAAACGATTTATCAATCTTTTTCTTCATCCTGGTACACGCTACATTTTATTATTATGCCCTGCAGGATAAAAGTTTCGGAGGGCGGGCGCTTTTTCTACTTCATTTTTAATTGCGTTACCATGCTTCCCGCCTGGTTTTTAAATGGAGGGTCGGTTGGTTCTACACCGATTTTCCTGATTTTCTACTTAAGCGTTGCGGTATTGTCACTGAGTAATAAATTCAGAACCTGGTTTATTGTGCTGTTTATAACTACGGCTGGCTCCTGCATATTGCTAGAAAGTCTTTTTCCGACTTTGATTACGCCCTATCCCAGCGATTCGGCAAGAAACCTGGATCTGATTTTTGCTTTTCTGAACATCTCTTTTATGATGATTTTCATGCTTTTAGCATACAGGAATGTGCTCGACTATGAACGTCTCCTGCTTCTAAAAATTCAGCAAAGATTGGAAACCTCGCAACAGGAACTGATTGTTGCCAAAGATACAGCAGAGGAAGCTACCGCAGCGAAATCAATTTTCCTTGCGAATATGAGTCACGAGATTAGAACGCCCCTTAACGGCATAATCGGCGCTTCGGAACTTTTAAAAATGACCACCCTTGATGATGAACAAACGCAATTGCTAAATACGCTACAGGCCAGCAATAGTATAATGGTAGACATTGTAAACGATTTGCTAGATATTTCCAGAATTGAGGCGAATAAAATGGAGATTCACAGGCATCCGTTTAACTTAAGAAAATCATTAACCGACGTTGAAAATATTACTAAACCGTTGGTAAAAAATAAGGGTTTGCATTGTTCAATTATGATTGATAACGATTTGCCTTCAACCATTATAACCGATGAAATTAAATACAAGCAGATACTCATCAACCTCTTAAGCAACGCTATAAAATTTACGGAACGTGGTCAAATCAATTTAGAAGTTAAGTACGAAAGCATTAACGCAAAAGCAATGCTAACATCAACGGTAACAGACACGGGCATTGGCATTAATAAAGACGATATGCAAAAGCTTTTTCTACCGTTCTCACAAATAAACCCATCGCTGACCCGCAAATTTGGTGGTGCCGGCTTAGGACTCGTAATCTGCAGGAAACTGGCCGAAATGATGGGTGGCAATATTTCTGCCTCGAGCGAAATTGATAAAGGCTCTAAATTTACCTTGCGTATTCCGGTTGAAAGTTATAATGAGAACGAGGCGGTTAAAAGTAATTCAATAAGAAACAAAAAGATCATACCGGATGCGGGAATAAAAATTTTAATTGCTGAAGATAATATCTTCAACCAGGTTATAACATCAAAGATGCTGCAAAAATCCGGATATAATTTCGCGGTCGTGAGCAACGGCATAGAAGCGGTGAAAGAGGCTCAGGAATCGCATTTTAATATCGTTTTGATGGACATGCAAATGCCCGAAATGGACGGCATAACGGCAACGCTTGAGATTCTGAAACATTATGAAATTAAAAACCTACCGGCTCCAATTATAATCGGGTGCACAGCCAATGCCATGGAAAGTGATAAAAACACCTGTTTAAATGCAGGAATGAAAGATTTTTTAGCGAAGCCTTTTACTCTGGATGAACTCCGTACCCTGATGATAAAATGGACCAAGGCGGAAAAGAAAAGCCTGAAATAATCAAGCAACAGTAAAAAAAATCGGTTACAAAACCATCTGCCCAATTATCCTGTCTTTTAAATTTACTTTTACCAAAAATAATTTTTGATGAAACGGAGATTTAATATCCTGCCAATACTAGTATTTGTCGCATTTTTTGTACTCATAAACGCCTACATTTTATCAGGTCTTGAAACCATAATCCACTCCAAACTTCTCACACCTGTGTTCTGGATTTTTATCGCTCTACTGGTGGCGGCATTAGCGATAACAATTAGAAGGGTGCGTGGAAGCGGTGGAATGGATAAATACTTCCAAATTATTATCCACTTGTTCCTCGTTGTATTTGTTGCCGAATTAATTTTTGCCATATTTCTCTTTATCGGCGACATTTACCGAACGGTTCTAGCGATTACCTCAAATTTCCAACCGGCCGGTTTTAATTGGCTGGCCAGAAGTATCGCCTGGGTAGACTTTTCTTTGGTGATGTTTAGTTTCACAGTTCTACTCTTTATATACGGTATCACGCGTGGTAAATATGCTTACAGGGTGATAAAACACACGCTATACTTTGATGATTTACCAAAAAGCTTCGATGGTTTTACCCTTACGCAGATATCGGATGTGCATGCAGGAAGTTTTACCAACCCAAAAGCGGTACAAAAAGGCATTGATTTAATTAATGCACAAAAAAGTGATTTATTCGTTTTTACGGGCGATTTAGTGAACAACGCCTCATCAGAAATTGTGCCTTACATTGGGCACTTTTCACAAATTAAAGCGCCGTTTGGGCAGTACTCAGTTTTAGGCAATCACGATTATGGCGACTATATTAAATGGCCCACAGAAGCAGATAAGGTGAAAAATCTTCAGCATCTAAAGGCTTACCATGCCGATTTAGGATTTAAACTCTTACTTGATGAGCATGTAGAACTTACTAAAAACGGTCAGAAGATTATCCTCGCAGGTGTAGAGAACTGGGGCATCGGTTTTGGTGAACGGGGAGATTTAAAGAAAGCACTTTCCAATACCGAACCAAACGACTTCAAAATTCTACTCTCTCATGATCCATCGCATTGGGATGCGCAGGTGAAAGAATTTCCATCGAAAATACAATTAACACTAGCCGGACACACACATGGCATGCAGTTTGGAATCGAAGCTTTCGGCATAAAATGGAGCCCGGTAAAATATCGCTACAAGCACTGGGCTGGCTTAAAGATTGAAAACGAAAGGTATTTGAACATTAATCGTGGATTTGGTTTTCTCGGTTTTTCAGGGCGGGTGGGTATCTGGCCAGAAATTACGGTTATCGAATTGAAATGTAAGCAAGCTTCACCTTCACGCTAAACTCAACGAATTAACATCGAATCCTCAAATTTTAGTATTGTAAGTAGCGACTTATTAAATTTATCGTTCAAATTTTCTTTAATTTGAAAAAGGAATAAGTAATTAAAAAACAGAGAGTAAATGAGCACTACAGATTTATCGGGACGCTACGAATCAATGACTTATCGCAGGTGCGGAAAAAGCGGACTAAAATTGCCTGCCTTATCACTTGGTTTGTGGCACAATTTCGGGCATGTAAATGTATTTGAGAACAGCAAAAACTTATAGAAACTGCTTTTAGCAGAGGCATAACACATTTCGATTTAGCGAATAACTATGGGCCGCCTCCGGGCTCTGCAGAAGAAACTTTTGGAAAAATTTTACACGAGAATTTTAAAAGCTATCGTGATGAGATGATTATTTCCTCAAAAGCAGGCTACAAAATGTGGGATGGTCCTTATGGCGAATGGGGTTCAAAAAAATACCTGGTTTCGAGTCTCGATCAGAGTCTGAAAAGAATGAAAATCGACTATGTCGACATTTTTTACCACCATCGCCCCGACCCGGATACCCCGTTAGAAGAAACAATGGCTGCGCTGAGTTTGATGGTGCAGCAGGGAAAGGCATTGTACGTTGGTATTTCAAATTATGAGGCAAGCGATGCACAAAAAGCATTTAAAATGCTTAAAGAGATGGGAACACCCTGTTTAATTCATCAGCCAAAATATTCAATGTTCGAACGCTGGGTTGAAGATGGATTAATGGATGTGTTGGCAGAAAATGGTGTTGGCTGCATCCCCTTCTCGCCTTTAGCTCAAGGCTTGCTTACCGATAAATATCTTCACGGCATACCGGCTGATTCTCGCGTGGCTACGAGCGGTGTTTTTTTAAACGAAAGCAATTTAACAAGCGAAAAGCTGGCAATAATTGCCAGGCTTAATGAAGTTGCGGCTACAAGAAATCAAAAGCTTGCACACATGGCAATCGCTTGGCTGCTTAAAGATGAACGGGTAACATCGGTATTAATTGGCGCCAGTAAACCTGAACAAATCACGGATTCTATCAAAGCGCTGGATAACATCGTATTCAGCGATGCGGAGCTTGCAAAAATTGATACAATTTTATCAGGCAAATAATAAAAAAGGCTATCAAAAGTTTTGATAGCCTTTAATGTTCCATTGAGCTCCTATTTCGAAAACTTGTAAATTGAACTTGTTTTATAAACCTGCTTTGGCTTTAATGTGGTTGTTGGAAACTGCGGCTGGTTTGGCGAATCTGGAAAGTGTTGTGTTTCCATACAAAAAGCGGTTCTGAAATCATCTTTAGCACCAGTTTTAAAAGTGTTTTTAGCTTGCATGAAGTTACCACTGTAAAACTGCAAGCCTGGTTCTTGTGTATACACGTCCATAACAATGCCCGACTTATCGCCTGTTGCCGTGGCTGCGTGAAACATCCCTGCTGCAGCTGTTTTATTTAAAACGAAATTATGATCGTACCCTTTACCATTTTTCAACTGGTCGTTTTGTTCGTTTATAGCTAAACCAATTGCTTTTTCTTTAGTGAAATCGAAAGGCGTTCCTGCAACTTTTTCAATTTTTCCGGTCGGAATCAACGAAGAATCCACCGGTGTGTAGCCGTCGGCATAAATTTTTACCTTATGGTTCAGAATGTCTCCACTGCCTTCTCCATTTAAATTAAAGAATGCGTGGTTTGTTAAATTCACCACTGTGTTTTTATCTGTTGTTGCCAGATAATCAATTTTCAATTCGTTATCATCTGTTAAACTGTAGGTCACCTTTACATCCAAATTCCCAGGAAAACCTTCTTCCATGTCTTTAGAGTAGTAATGAAATTCTACTGCATGATCATTTAGTTGTTTAGCATCCCAAGCAACATACTGGTAACCCTTCTTGCCACCATGTAATGTATTTGCGCCATTATTTGTAAATAACTTATATTCCTTGCCATCAAGCGTAAATTTACCCTTTGCAATACGGTTACCATATCTTCCAATAGTCGCTCCAAAATAGGGCTCTGTCGATTTTTCGTAACCGCTGAGGCTTCCAAAGCCAACAACAACATCAGTCAGATTCCCATTTTTGTCAGGAACAAGCAAACTAATTAAACGGCCTCCATAATTCGTAAAAACAGCTTTCGCATGGTTGGCATTTTCCAGCGTGTATAAACCAACTTTTACGCCATCAATTTCACTATTAAATGAATCAGCGGCAAGCGTAACAATTTTTTTTGCATCATGTGAAACACTATCTGATCCTGTTTTTTTGCTTTCTGAATTGCATGAGGACAGTAAGATAGCTAAGGCAAGAATTTTGAGAAAAGGAAATTTGATATTCATAACACGGATATTTGATTTACAATAAAGCTATTAAATCGTTTTAGTATAACAAGGCAACTAAAGAAAATATTTTTAATTTTTTTCTGAAAGCTCGAAACTAAACGAGATTTCACGATGTTAGCTAGAATAGATTAACCAATTTATTATGATGAGCCAGAAAATCACGCTAAACCACGATGATGAATTTATTTACGTAGCAGAAGAACAGGATAGAAACTATTGGGCCGCAAGACTTGGGGTAAGCATTGAAACTTTAAAATCTGCAATTAGGGCAAGTAGAAGCACTGCCCTTGAAAGCGTAAAAAATTATCTTTCAGAAAAAGGAAAAGTAATTTATTCAGAGTAATATCAACATTGCTAAAATGCTAAATGAAAATATCAATTCCCCATTTAGCATTTTCTTTAGTTTTCATCTTCATCAGGAAATTCTTCCCTTAGTTTTGCGATAACCTGCTGTATAACTAAATCTGTTTGTTTTAATGATGCAGGCAATGAAATATCATCAATCTTTTCTCTTCCCACATGCTCTATATCACGAATAACCTTTTGTAACGGGCTAATGTTCAGGTTATCGATATTTGATTTCAGTTTGTGTGCGATTGCACCCATTTGCTCCAAATCGTTTGCGTGGTAAGCATCAATCATTTCCTTCACCGTTAAAGGTGTTTGCTCGCAAAACATATCTACCATCTTTCTTACAAATGGTTCCCTACCCTTACTAATGGTTCTTAAACCTGCTAAATCGTAGAGGGTCTCATTCTGTTGTGTTGGTGCCTGTTCCATTTCTACTTTGTTAGGTTGCTCTTCACCGCCGGGTAAAATCCATTTGTCGATGGTTTTTAGAAACTGTTCTTCGTTAATCGGCTTCGTAATGTAATCGTTCATGCCCGCAGCAATGCATTTTTCACGCTCGCCTTTAATTGCAGAAGCCGTTAATGCAATAATTGGAATATTATTACCCGATTGTCGCAGTTTTTTTGTGGTTTCGTAGCCATTCATCACCGGCATTTGAATGTCCATAAGTATTACATCGAAGTTTTCCCGCGAAACCATGTCCAGAGCAATTTCTCCGTTTTCTGCCACCATAACTGTTGCACCATAATCGAGCAAAAGAATAGAGGCAACAAGGCGGTTCAGGTCGTTATCATCAGTAACCAAAATTTTCTTACCAACCAAAAACTCTTCGCTAAACGTGGTCTCCGCTTTCTCCGGCATGTCATCCGACTCACCTTTCTTCATTTCCAAAACAAAAGAAATGGTGGAGCCAACTCCTTTCGTGCTCTCTACAAATATTTCTCCGCCCATTTGCTCAATAAGCTCTCTGCAAATGCTCATGCCCAAGCCTGTGCCGCCATACTTGCGGCTAACAGATTCATTTTCCTGACTAAATTTATCGAAAAGATGCTCCACAAAAGCGGCGTCCATACCAATCCCCGTATCAACTACCGATACATGTATAACCTGAGACCCTGGTTTATCGGCAATAACCCTACAAATCAAATCTACCGAACCCTTTTCTGTAAATTTTACTGCGTTTGTCATTAAATTCAGTAACACCTGATTGAGGCGGTAAGGGTCGCCAATTAAAACAGGTGCAATGTTTCCGTCGAAATGAAAGTTATTTAAGTCCAGCCCTTTTTCTTCGCCTTTATGCGTTATTACCTGCATCGCATTTTGCAGTACATCGATAAAATTAAAGCCGATATTTTCTAAACTCAGTTTTCCTGCATCGATTTTTGAAAGGTCGAGCACATCATTAATGATGACCAGTAAACTTTTTGAAGCTGTATGTATGGTTTCCAGGTAAAACTCCTGTTGTGGCTCGAGATTGGTTTTTGCAAGCTGGTTAGCCATACTCATAATCGCATTCATCGGGGTTCTAATCTCATGGCTCATATTTGCCAGAAATATCTCTTTTGAATGTGCCGATTGTTCTGCTTCTATCCTCGCTTCTACCAGGTCGGTTTCCTGCGTCTTTTGGTCAGTAATATCGAGATGTATGCCTATCGAGCCTACAAGTTCTGCTTTATCGTTATAACGCGGTGCGCCACTTATGAGCCACCATTTTGTATGGCCATTTTTGTCCCTTGTTTCTACCTCATAAGCATCTGCAAGGCCTTTTTCCCGTATCTTTTGCTTGTCCCGCTCCAAATTCGCATTATCGCCGAATAAAAACAACTCGGCAGATTTTTTGCCAATTAATTCTGGCATCGAATAACCGCTCATGTAGCAAAAACTATTGTTTGCGTAAGTAATTTTGCCGTCGTTATCAACCTCGAGCAAGCCCAGCTTCATATTTGCTAATATGCTTCTATATTTTTCTTCGTTGATTCTTAAAGATTCCTCAATACTTTTCCGCTCTGTTATATCAGCCATGAAGCCGGTAAAAATTTTCGCATCATTTTGGTCGGTATACGAATATGAAGAATGTACTGCATACCAGCGGGTGCTTAAACCTGGAATGGTGATTTCTGATTCATCATAAAAGGGTTCAAGCGTATTTCTACTGTGCTGTTGCTTGATATTAATGCGCTCCTGATCCAAAGGCGCAATGTATTTCTGATTCCAGAATTCATCCGGAGTTATACCAAAAACCCGTTTAATTGCCGGACTTATATAACGCAAACCATCTGACCCGTCTGCCCGGTATTCGTATTCGTAAATAACACCCGGAATATTTTCGGATAGCGATTTAAATTGTTTAACGCGTTGTTCCAGTTCCTGCTCGGTTTGCTTTATAGGCGTTATGTCTGTGTGTGTGCCCACAACACGCAACGGCCTGCCTTGCTCATCCTTCTCGATAACGACGCCACGATCTAACACCCATTTTATGTCGCCGTTTTTATGTAGAATACGATATTCTTCATTGTGCGAATCTATTTGTCCGCGTCTGTATTGTTTAAAATTCGAAAGTAACAGGTGGAAATCATCTTTATGCACCCTGTCCCACCAGTTAGAGTCGCCCTGCTCAAATTCATTGCCTGTATATCCCCAGAAATCATTATTTGTTTTTGAAAAAAAGGTTTTTCCGGTAACAAAATCATGTTCCCAAACATTTCCTATTTTCTCTAAAGCTATCCTAAACCGGTTCTCAGAGTCCTTGAGTCGTTCCTGAGCTTCTTTCTCGTTTGTTATGTCTTCTATCAGTGCAAAAAAGCCGGTAAGTTCCTGGTTGTGGTTGTGGATTGGCTGGCCTTTAATTCTTGCCCAGTACGGCATTCCGGATTTTGAGTAATTGTAAATGTCGGCATTAAAGGCCTCACCACGGGTAACGCAGGCGTTTAAATAATTTAAAGTATCCTGACTGGTTAAGGGCCCATGCAGCAAATGCTCCGCTTTTTTACCAACGGCCTCGTCAAAAGTGTAGCCCGTCATATTGGTGAAACTTTGATTCACCCAGGTAATTACATCGTTGTTATCGGTTATAATAACGGTATTTGTATTTACCTCAGCAATCTGAGATAAAATTAAGAGCTGCTCTTTTTGGTCTTTCGAGGCTTGCTTTTGCCTGTTGATAAGTTCCAGATCTTTACAACTATTACCTGCAAATAAAAAGGTTTTTTCGTTGTCAAAATACTCTAAAAAACCCGAAAGCAATAAGGTAGAATCTCCTTTTGAAATTAATTCTATCTGCCGGCCAACAAATGATCTGAAAACTTCGGCCTCGTTTTGAGTGCTATGGATATTATTTATCGAAAACAGCTCGAAAAGCGGTTGGTTTATGTTTTGTAAAATGAAAGATTCCAGGCCAATTCCATAAGATTCTACAACCAGGTCTTGACTGATAATCAGGTGATAAGGAAAAAGACGGTTTAATTGATCTTGGTTAATTGGCAACAGGGACACACTCATATTTTCAATGATAATTTAATAGTTCGAGGACCGGCCTCGAAGAGAGTTTACATTTAGTGATGATCGTTATGCTTTCAAATAACACAAGTCAAATATCCAAATGCGTTAAAAGAAATTTAAAGATATGTGTTTAATATCTAAATTTATAAACTGAGAATAACTTTCGGCCCATCTAATCGATATTAAATAAGTTTTTTGGCTATTTCGTCTAAAAAAACGTAAATAAAGGTTGGTTAGTGTTGCATCAAGGATTATGAATAGGCATTTCGTCAAAAAAAAAAATTTTATACTTATTATTAAGGAAAATAGATTTGTATTTAGCAAGCTTTTTTATATCATTGCACAAATATCATCACCTGTTTTTGCTTTCTAAATTTTTTGCCCTAACTGGCAGCATTACAAGCGTAGAAATACATTTGTAATTTTAGAGATGGAACTTGGTTTTTGTTAAATCCCAAACAGTAAATGAACCCTATTTTTGTCCCTATTCTGAAAACAATACTCCGAAAGTTAGGCTTGCCAGGCATTGGGCCTTTTCAACATAACTTTCTGCTTCAAAACTTTTGCTATACGGTTGCATCATTTTCCGATAATGAACAGCTATCGCGGACATTTTAGGTCACAAAAAAATAAACATAATCCGTTATTAAAAAACTTAACAGGCGCTTTTTACGTTATAATAGCTATTGTTTAAACAACGTTCCAAAAAATGAATTTGTCAGGCACACGAAAAATCAAGATTTTAATTGTTGAAGATGACGTTTTTATGCAAGCCATCCTCGAGGAGATTTTGAGTTCAACATACGACATCGAAATGCGATCGAACGGAATGGACGCCTTGTCTTTTTTGCAAAACGGGAATATTCCTGATTTGATTATTGCAGACTTAAACACGCCAAAACTTAATGGCCTCCAACTAATTGAGCAAGTTAAAGTGAGCGATTTCTTCAACTCCGTGCCAATTGTAATCCTTTCGGGTGAAGAAAGTTCGGACAAACGGATTAAATGTTTAGATTCAGGGGCAGACGATTTTATCGTAAAACCGTTTAACCCTGCCGAGTTAGAAGCCAGAATTAGAGTTGTTTTAAGGAGAATGGGCAAACTGAGCGCTTAATATATGAGTGAAGAACTTAATGCTTCCCCAGGACAACCAATTATTGCCCTTGTAGGTTTTGAAAACGCATTTGCAGAAATTTTTGCGCAATGCGATTTTGGAAAAAGTGAACTTGTACATTTCGAGAATGGAATGAAGATGGCTTCAACCTGGCTCGAAGAAAATCTTAACATCGTTGCGATTATTTCTTACAGCGAAATTATGGCGCCTGCCGGACTTGCGCTGGTAGAAACGCTCAAAAAGAAACAACTTCCTTTAGTGCCGTTTTTTTTAGTGGTAAATTACTTTAACCCGAATTTGCGCACCCTGGCACTTTCCGCCGGTGTTTCTGATGTGTTCAGACTTCCACTAAAGGCATCGAAAATTCAGAAGCGGGTTACTTTTTTAATTGATAGCTGGGCACAATTAAAGGGCAATATTAAACCTGATGTACCGCCAATAAAAAACATAGGCTTTGCGAAACGGGCCTTTGATGTGTTTTTTGCCGGCCTCGCATTATTTTTGCTCTCCCCACTCTTTCTGATTATTTATATCCTGATAAAATTTGAATCTAAAGGACCAGTATTTTACTATTCTTTACGTGCCGGAACCGGATTTAAGGTCTTTAAATTTTATAAATTCAGGTCGATGTTTGTTAATGCAGACCAGCGCATAAAAGATTTGATGCATTTAAATCAATATGACATCGATTCGGGCAAAAAAGAAAGTGACAACGTTGTTAAAGAAAGTTTATGCAGCCAGTGTGCAGCAGAGGGGAAATGCCAGTATCCGCTTTACGCAGATAATATACAGTGGTGCGAGAAAGACTTCAAATACGCTAAAATGGCAAGTTCAGGATCTGCATTTTTCAAAATAAAAAACGACCCGAGAATTACCAAAGTGGGCAATTTTATACGGAATACCAGTATCGACGAACTTCCTCAACTCTGGAATGTAATTATCGGCGATATGAGTATTGTGGGTAACCGCCCGCTTCCGCTATACGAAGCCGAAAAATTAACAACTGATAAATATGTGCTCAGGTTTGCAGCTCCCGCAGGCATAACCGGATTATGGCAGGTTGAAAAGCGTGGTAAAGGCGATATGAGTGAAGAAGAACGCCTAATGCTCGATAATACTTACGCGAAAAACCAAAGCTTCGTTAACGACATTAAATTGATTCTGAAAACCATTCCCGCTTTATTGCAAAAAGAAAACGTTTAATTTTCATCAGCTACTACCCTTTTCAGGAAGACCAAATCTCCGGCCTTCAAGTTCAGATTTATAGATTACTAAAACTATTTGTAACAGTTTAAACGCAATTTATTAGAAATAAATAAATTCAAAAACTATTTGTTACTTTCGAAATAAAAATCGAAATCAAATGAAAAGAGCATTAATAATTTTCTCGCTGTTTACAATCTTTTGTACTGCAGGTATGGCCCAAACGCCTAACACTTTAACAAAAAAAGAAGTGAGACAAGGTTGGAAATTACTGTTTGACGGCAGCACCACCAAAGGTTGGCATACCTACCTTCGTGATACCGTAGGCTCGAAATGGACGGTTCAGAATGGAGCTATCGTTTTCGACCCTAGCAAACCGAGAAATGGTGGAGGCGACATTGTAACAAACGAAGCTTATGAAAATTACGAACTTAACCTGGAATGGAAGATATCAAAAGGTGGTAACAGCGGAATTATTTTCGATATACAGGAAGACCCAAAATTTAGGGCTACTTATTTAACAGGACCAGAAATGCAGGTTTTGGATAATATTGATGCTGACGATAACAAAAAACAAAATCACCTGGCAGGTTGCCTTTACGACATGTCTGGCGATGCAACAGTATCAAAACCGAAGCCAGTAGGCGAATGGAATAAAGTAAGATTAATTCAAAACAAAGGCCATTTAACTTTCTATTTAAACGGTGTTAAAACTTTCGACGGGCAAATTGGAAGCGAAGAATGGAATAAACTTGTTGAAAACAGCAAGTTTAAAGACAAAGCATTTTCAAACTTTGCGAAAGTAGCCAAAGGAAAAATTGCTTTGCAAGAGCACCCGGGTTCTAGTCAGTGGAGAAATATTAAAATTAAAGCCTTATAAATCTTTTAAGTGAATAAAGAACCCGTTGCAAAATTGTAACGGGTTTTTTTGTCCTAAATGCAACCGCTTTTTGACTTGTTTAGCATCACCCGTAACGGTAACTTCTCCTTATTTTTAAGCCTGCTAATCTATAACTTAATTAAGAAGATGTCATTCCAGGGGTATTTAAAAACCATTAAAGAAAAAACAGGACTAGGCCCTGAGCAGTTAAAAACTAAAGCAGATGAGAAGGGTTTTACCGAAGCCGGAAAACTTAAAGCAACAGTTAAGGCCGGCGAAATTGTAAATTGGCTTAAGGAAGAATACAATCTCGGCCATGGCCATTCGATGGCAGTTTACGCACTGTTGAAAGGTATAAAAGATGAGAACAGTAAATAAAAATTGCCTCAAGATTATCATGAGGCAATTTTTTAAAGTTTGTTACTCTCTTTGATTTAATAACCTGATGGTTTTAACTTCATTTTCGCTGAAGGGGGTTTTTTCTTTTCGATATATGTCATGGAACCATAGTTCGGGCTCTTTTCCACCTGGAATTGGTGTATCCCAGGCAAAAATTGTATTGGTTTTGCCCGATACAAAACCCCAGTTGATGGCACCAACTTTTTCAGTTTTCAACATGGGCAAAATGGTTTGAAAAAGGCTTCCATTTTTACGAGCCATGTATTCTGTACAAACGAGCGGTTTGTTGTAGCTTCTCAGCTCCTGGATTTTTTTCTGATGGGTGTCTATATACCCGTAATGGTGGTACGTTATGATGTCAGAATTTTCGAGTTGAAATTTGTTTAGCTTGTCGAAATTTGAACCGAAACTCCAGATGCCGGCCGTAAGTGGCTGAGCGGGATTAACAGCCTTTGCCCAATCAAAGGTTACTTGTAAAAGGTTTAAGCTTTTATCCACGTAATTACTGTTCCCGGGCTCATTGTACAAATCCCACATCACAATTCTATCATCGGTTTTATGAGCATTTAAAATGTCTTTTACATAGGCTTCCAACATTTTCAAACTGTCGGGGTTATTTCTAATATCAGTGCCAGGGTCTCTAACCCAGCCACTATTGTGCACACCGGCTTTTGGTTCGGGTTGTTTTCCGGCGGCATATTTATCGTTCCAGCAATCATCAAAAAACACAAGTATCGTTTTAATTTTATGTTTTGATGAAATATCGAGATATTGGTTCAGCCTTTTCTTAAATCCTTCTTTGTCAGAGGTCCAGGCGATGTGATGCAAAAATACACGCATGGTATTAAATCCTAATTCCTGGGCCCAACCCAATTCTTTATCAATTGTAGCCGGGTCGAAAGTTGCAGCCTGAAACATTTCGAGTTGATTAATTGCTGTAGCGGGCTGATAATTGCAACCCGTCATCCAGGGCTGTTTTTTATACCAGGCATTTGCCTGCTCGGTTGTCCATCTGCTTTGCGCAAAGGTTGCGCTAAAAAGCAAAGCCGCAAGAAAAGTAAAAAGATATCTCATAATTAAATTTTAGTAAACTAATTTAACTAAAACGTTTTAATTACAAAATTTTAAATAATAAAACCCTCGAAAACTATGTTTCGAGGGTTTCGGTAAAAAACTTAAGAATAACTGTAAAACGAGTTATAAAGTTGCCATGTCTATAACAAAACGGTAGCGAACATCACCTTTTTGCATTCTTTCATAGGCCGTATGGATGTCTTTCATATCAATCATTTCGATATCAGACACGATATCGTTCTCCGCACAGAAATCCAGCATTTCCTGGGTTTCTTTAATGCCGCCAATGCCAGAACCTGCGAGGCTTTTTCTGCCACCTAATAAGCTAAACGCAGCAATCTCTGCCGGTTTTGGTGGTACACCCACGCATATATGCGTTCCGTTGGTTCTTAACAACGACAAATACATATTGAAATCGTGTTCTGCAGAAACGGTATCCAAAATAAAGTCGAAAGTGCCTTTAGCTTCTTTTATTTGAGCAGGGTCAGTAGTTACCACAAAATGGTGTGCGCCTAATTTTTTAGCATCTTCCTCTTTATTCGGCGAAGTGCTTAAAACAGTAACATCAGCGCCAAAAGCAACACCGAATTTAACCGCCATGTGTCCTAAGCCGCCTAAGCCTAACACGGCCAACTTGTGTCCTTTACCAACTTTCCAATGGCGTAACGGCGAATAAGTTGTAATGCCCGCACACAATAATGGCGCAACTGCTGCTAAATTTAAATTATCAGCGATTTTGAGAACGAATTCTTCTCTAACAACAATGCTATCAGAATAGCCACCATAAGTTGGGGTTTTACCATCTCTTTCCAAACCGTTGTATGTCTGTGTATTTCCTTCCAGGCAATATTGCTCCAAATCCTGCTTGCAATTTTCGCAAACCTGGCAAGAATCTACCATACAACCGGTTCCAGCTAAATCGCCAACTTTAAAATTTTTAACGTGGTCGCCCACTTTTACCACGCGACCAACGATCTCATGGCCTGGAACCATCGGAAAAATGCCCGGGAACCAGTCATTTTTAATCTGATGCAAATCCGAATGGCAAACGCCACAAAAAAGTATCTCGAATTGTACATCATGCGGCCCAACCTCTCGGCGTTCAAAATTCCAGGGGGCTAAATCCGTTTCAGCACTTTGTGCTGCATATCCTTTTGCTGCTATCATATCTTTTAATTATTACTATACCTCAACAAATATAATCGCCATTTGTTAAGCAAGTATTACACATTTCAAGAAATGATTACGATTTTCAAACATTCGGCCTTAATTTGGCAAGCCAAAACTAATTCCCGCTAGTTATCCAAACTGTCAACTGAATTTGCCAGTATGTTTATTGCTGCTTTCATCTCGGCATAATCGAAGTTACCGAAACCCAATCTTGTAGCCGTTAAATTTCTATTCTGGTACAAACTTATTTTCGGGAGGAAAAGGCCATTTTCTGCGCATTTTTTTTTCAGCTTAGCCAAATTGGGGTGGTCTGCCCACTCTATCCAAAAAGCCAATCCACGGGATGGCGTGATAAACATAATGTGTGCTCCTAACTGCTCGGTGAGTAAACCTGCAAACCAATCCCTCCTTTGCCTGTAAATTTTCTTACTCTTCTTTAGAACGCGGTGAATCTCACCATTTTCTATCCAGCTTGTAAGCACTTGCTCCTTTATGTTATCCACACCAGCCGATAAAATTTTGTGATGCTTTTCTAACTCGATAATAAAAGATTCGGGTGCGGAAACAAAGCCGTAACCGAAGCCTGCCGGCAGGGAACGTGCCAGGGAGCCTACATAAATGACATTGCTGTTTGTATTTAAAGCTGCTAACGGCAAGACGGGATTGTTATCAAAATGAAAGTCGAATTCGTAATCATCCTCCACGATGATTAGGCCAAATTCTTCAGCCAGTTCCAATAGCTGAATACGCCTTTTAGCACTTAAGGAAACAGTTGTTGGGTAGTGATAAACCGAGGTAAGATAAAGTATTTTGATTTGCTGACCGGCACAAATTTGTCTTAACGATTCAATTTTTATTCCGTCTTCATCAACAGGTACAGAAATAATTTCTGCGCCACTATCTGATATAGTCATGTTCGATAAATAATAGCTTGGCGCAGCAACTACAACCTTATCTCCCGGCGAAATTAGTATTTTGAAAATTAAATACAGGCAGATTTCATGGCTGTTCGTGCTGAACAAGTTCTCTGCAGAAATCCGCAGGTTGCGGGAAAGGTTCAAAAAATTTGATAGCTGTTTTTTGAAATTAACATGTATCAGCTGGGAATTATTATTTTTCGGATTGTGATGTTTTAGTTTCGAAACATACAAGCGGGCGAGTGTATCGTAAAGCATCAAACTTTGGTCGGGCATACCATCATTAAATTGCAAAGGCAAATCACTGATTTCGGTCGGGTTTTCCAGCAAAGCTGAGCGTACGAAACTCAATTCATTCGCTTGTGAGGAAACAATCTTCCTTGGGGAATTTAGCACACCAGCGTTTTTGTCGTGTTTTTGGCTAGACAAAACGAACACGCCCCTGCTCGGAAAAATCTCGATAAATCCCTGCGCTTCCAGTTCATGAAACGCTTTGATGAGCGTATTGCGGTTAATCTTTATTAGCTTACAAAGAATTCTGGTTCCGGGTAATTTGGTGCCCTCTGGCAATAAACCTAACTGTATTGCCTTAATAAAACTAAAAGTAATCTGCAAATAAACCGGGTTGGCATCATCTTTATCAATGGTTACGAAACTATTAAAAGGAATTTGAACCGGACTATCCATTTTATCAGAACTGGTATACATTAGTAGTACGGCAATATACTACTTTTGAGAAAAATTTTAGCATGAGAAAAATCTACCTCGCACTAATGGTATTGATGAGTACGAGCCTGGCGGCACAACAAAAGCAAGATACCGTCATCACCATGAAAGAAGTTGTGATAAATGAAAACGGTTTCAGTACGCCAATATCGAAGCAAAACCGAAACGTTTATACGATTGATAAAGCAACTATAGCGAAACTTCCTGCCCGGAGCATTCAGGAAGTTTTACAGTATGCAAACGGAGTAGATTTAAGACAGCGGGGGCCTTTTGGTGGCCAGGCCGATGTTAGCATAGACGGTGGCAGTTTTGAGCAAACCGTTGTGCTGCTAAACGGAACGAAAATAATCGATTCGCAAACCGCTCACAATACGTTAAACCTGCCAATCCCGATTGAGGCCATCGAAAGAATTGAAATCATCCGCGGACCTGCTGCAAGAATTTATGGTATTAATAGTTTAACAGGTGCCATAAATATTATCACGAAAAAGCCTGTAAAATCGGGATTGTTTTTGGATACCCATGCCGGCTCAAATTTCGAAAAAGACAACGAAGGTTCGGGGAAGACATTTTATAACGCCGGCATTCAAATCGGCGCAGTTTTGGCGAAAAAGAATAATCAGCATTCAATTTTCAGTTCATACGATAAAAGCAATGGTTACCGCTTTAATACACAATTCGAAAACGCCAAAATATTATATCAGGGCGGTTTTCAGTTTGATGGTTCAAATGAGTTAAATGCCTCGCTTGGCTATACCCAAAACGAATTTGGCGCAAATGGCTTCTATGCTGCTCCTGGCGATAAAAATTCAGTGGAAAAAGTACAAACTACTCTTGCTGCATTACAATCGGTACACAGATTATCGCCAAAATGGACTTTGATGCCACGATTAAGCTATAGATATAATTTTGATGATTACCGTTATTTTGGCAACGTAAACCCGAATGCCGGCGTGAGCAAACACAGCACAAATACCATCGCGGCAGAAATTACCAGTACATATAAAAGTGATAATGGCGAACTGGCGCTTGGTGTCGAAGTGAGAAGTGAGGAAATAAACTCATCGAATATTGGGAAACACGAACGTGAAAATGTTGGAATATTTGCACAATACCGGATGGATTTATTAAGCAACTTAAATGTAAATGCAGGCACCTACCTGAATTACAACTCTGCTTATAAATGGCAGCTTTACCCTGGTTTAGATGCTAGTTATACTCTTAGCGAGGCATTTAAAATTGTTGGAAACATAGGTACAAGTCAGCGCATTCCTTCTTTTACAGACCTTTATTTAAACCAACGGCCGGGAAATATAGGAAATGCAAACGTTGAGCCGGAAAAAGCATTTCAAAGTGAAATTGGGTTTAAGTACTTTAAGGGTAATTTCAATTTTACATCTAGCCTTTTTTACAGAAACATAGATAGATTTATTGACTACACCAGGGTTGCTACCACCGATCCATTCGAGGCAAACAATGTTGGCAAAATGGCCACAAATGGTTTAAATTTAAGGGGCAATTACAACCTAAGCGTTTCAGAAAATTCAAGAATAAATTTTAGTGTAGCTTATGCTTACCTCGATTCGAAGTTTAAGGATATGGAGGTCGGAAAAGCCTATAAGTATCAGTTGTCGTCATTAAAGCACCAGGTTACAAACACTGTAGATTTCAGCTGTCGGGGTTTTTCTATTTTGCTGGCCACACGTTTTAATCAGCGAATTACGGGCCCTTCTTATTGGGTAAGCGACGCGAGGATTAGTCAGGGCATTAAACATTTTACCATTTACCTGGACGCTCAGAATATTTTCGACGCCAGTTATGTTGAGATTGGGACCATCCCGCTGCCATCTCGTTGGTTAAGTTTAGGCGTAAAATTCGTTACTTTCTAATACAAATCTCTGTTTTGTAAGGCTATTGGCTTCTTCATTTCTCAGAATGAAAAACTTATTTGTAATTTTGCGCCAATGATTTTTTATAAAACTGACGAACAAGTAGAGCTGATGCGAATCAGTGCACTTTTGGTAAGCGAAACACTTTCGGAGATCGCAAAAATTTTACGCCCAGGATTAACAACCATAGCAATTGATAAATTGGCTAATGAGTTCATTTTGGACAATGGCGCTGTGCCATCATTCTATAACTATCAAGGTTTTCCTCACCACATTATTACCTCTTTAAATGATGTTGTTGTACACGGTTTTCCTGGTAAAGAAGAATTAAAAGACGGCGATATTCTTACGGTTGATGTTGGTGTGATAAAAAACGAGTACCATGGCGATCATGCTTATACTTTTGTAATTGGCGATGCGAGCGATGAGGTTCTGAATCTCGTAAAGACAACCAAAGAATCATTATTTGTTGGTATTAACGAAGCTGTTGTAGGTAAGCGCTTAGGCGATATTGGCTTTGCGATACAAAACCACAATGAGAAACAAGGGTTTAGCGTTGTGCGGGATTTTGTTGGCCACGGACTAGGAAAAAGCATGCATGAAGATCCTCAGGTGCCTAATTACGGCAAGCGAGGTTCGGGATTATTGTTGAAAGAAAATCTGGTGTTAGCAATCGAACCCATGATAAATCTGGGTAAAAAAGATGTGTTTATAGAAAAAGATGGCTGGACGGTAAGAACTGTCGATGGCAAAGCCTCTGTTCATTTTGAACATGATGTTTGCGTAAAAAAAGGTAAAGCACTAATCTTATCGGATTATACACCCATCGAAGCAGCAGAAAAAAACAACGAGAACCTGAAATATATAGGTTAACTCTATTAACAGCTGAATATATTAAAAGATAAAACCCGGGCATCAACCCGGGTTTTATTTTATAGATTAAGCAGGAATTTTTCTTGGGACTTCGCGATCCCAAAACCGGTGTGCAGCTATCATGCGCTCAAACAACGTCATAATTTTCGACACGGTATCAGTTACCAGTATGCCCTCCTTCAAAACCGTTTCCTCCGTATAATCGGCAGGAAGTTTTTTATAGAAATAGGTTGCCTCCAAAACCTGCATCGCAGATTCATCGGCGGCAATGGCTTTACAGTGTTTAAATGCTTCGTTTAAAAAATGTACCGCATTCGCATCTGCTTCTAAAGTAGCCGAGCTATTTGTTCCGCCAGGTAAATAAACCGCATCATAAAGTACTGAAGCCGCCGTTAAGAAGCTCTCATCTACCTGTATTTTTTGATCTTCTTCCGATATTATTTCACCAAGCTTCGGAGCAATAATGTGCACAATTGCACCTTTTGCTACTAATGCATCCTTAACATTGCTCAAAGCTTTTCCACTCACACCATCGGCAGCTAAAATGGCTATTTTTCGGGTAGATATGGTATCTTTTACTGTATTTGCCATACTTAATGGCGCCGATATCGCTATACTTCCCTCCTTTTGTATCGGGGTATAATCCTCAACGTTAGCATCAGCAGGCACACTGTTGTTTAATTCTTCCATCGGGATATCCTGAACGTGCAACCCAAGTGCGTAGGCTACAGCCGCAGCCAGCGCCTTATCTACCTTGGCAAGTAAGCCCAGCATCCGTTGCCTGATGGGAATCATCTTTACTTTTCCGAGTTCAAAACTAAATGCATCGATTAAATGGTTTTTTTCAGCTTCAGACTGGCTGTTTAAAAACAGGCGTGCCTGTGAAAAATGGTCGAAAAAGCTCCGGCTGCGTGCCCGAACTTTCCTGGCATCTATCCGTTCATTATAACTAACAAAACCGCCATCAGCCGCAGTAGTTTGCTGGGGCATATTCGATGCAATACCATTAGGGCCATAACTGGTTTTTCCCCGGTTAATGGTTTGGCGCATATAGCCATCCCGCTGGTTGTTGTTTACCGGCACAACAGGGCGGTTAATCGGAATTTCATGGAAGTTTGGTCCACCAAGACGAATAAGTTGGGTATCCGTATATGAAAACAAACGGCCCTGCAATAGCGGATCGTTTGTAAAATCGATGCCCGGCACAACATGACCAATGTGGAAAGCAACCTGCTCGGTTTCGGCAAAAAAGTTATCGGGGTTTCTGTTGAGTGTCATTTTACCAATGCGTTGCACAGGCACCAACTCTTCAGGGATAATTTTCGTCGGGTCGAGCAAATCAAAATCGAATTTAAACTCATCTTCTTCGGGCACAATTTGTACACCGAGTTCCCATTCCGGAAAAGCACCAGCCTCAATAGCATCCCATAAGTCTCTCCTATGAAAATCAGGATCTTTACCCGAAATATTTTGTGCTTCATCCCAGGCTACGGAGTGTACACCTAGTAATGGTTTCCAATGAAACTTAACAAAATTTGACTCTCCTTTGGCGTTAATTAAACGGAAAGTATGAACGCCAAAACCTTCCATCATGCGGTAACTCCTCGGTAAAGCTCTATCGCTCATCAACCACATAATCATGTGTGAAGACTCAGGTAATTGTGAAATAAAATCCCAGAAGGTATCGTGAGCAGAAGCTGCC
Source organism: Pedobacter sp. AC464 (assembly GCF_979253075.1). Taxonomy (NCBI): domain Bacteria; kingdom Pseudomonadati; phylum Bacteroidota; class Sphingobacteriia; order Sphingobacteriales; family Sphingobacteriaceae; genus Pedobacter; species Pedobacter sp. AC464. Next base: position 346,066 of record NZ_CEEDBV010000001.1, on the reverse strand, counting down.
TGCGGAATTTCATTATCAGGTTCAGGCTTAACGGCATGCACAAGATCGGGGAATTTTATGGCATCCTGAATAAAGAAAACAGGCATATTGTTACCTACTAAATCAAAATTCCCTTCCTGCGTATAAAACTTAACTGCAAAACCCCGCACATCCCTGGCCAAATCTGTTGAACCTCTGGAACCTGCAACTGTAGAGAAACGCACAAAAACAGGCGTTTCTATCCCGGGATCACAAAGAAAGGCTGCCCGGGTTAAGTCAGACAAATCCTCATACACTTTAAAAACGCCGTGTGCGCCAGAACCCCTTGCATGTACAACACGCTCCGGAATACGTTCATGGTCGAAATGGGTAATTTTTTCTCTAAGGATGAAATCTTCAAGCAAACTCGCACCCCGGTCGCCAGCTTTCAGCGAATTTTGATCATCATTTATTTTTACGCCATGATTAGTCGTCAGTTTTTCGCCCGGACCATCAGCTACAAAGGCTTCTAATTTTCTGGTTTTTTCATTCTCCAACTGCACAGCATCGCCGTTGTTGGTTATTTTCTTTTTTGCCATAGTGTTTTTTTTCTTATACTTCTTCGCTCGCCTTGTAATTAATTTCATTTCCTGCAATGTCAGAAAGCTTGCTATCAGCAGTTTTTTCTTCAGCAAGGGTTTGCTCTAAAATATCTGCCACTTCAGTTAAGGCTAAGGTGCCGGCGAGCTGAAAAAGTCCGTTATAGGATGCAATTTCATAATGCTCTACTTTTTGGCAAGCTAAAATAATTCCAACGTCTCTCGTGGCTGTTCCTGCCTCGGTTTCTTCTATAATACCTTCACCTTCTTTGGTTAAGCCTTCCATTGCATCGCATTTTTTAGCGATTGCTGGCTCGTTAAGCAATGTAAAAATTTCTTCAAGCCTGGTAACATGCCCTTTAGTTTCTGTTAAATGAGCTTCGAGTGCGGCAGCCAGCTCTGGTGAAGTGGTAGCAGAAATCATTTTTGGAAGTGCTTTTACAAGGTGATTCTCCGCCCAGAATAAATCGCGGATACCATCTATAAAAAGTTCTTTTAACGGTGATATTGTCGCTTCATTAGTTTTGGTGCTTAGCTTCGGTGCACCTGTCTCTTGTTTTTTCATGGTATATTTTGTTAGGAAGATTATTTCAGAACGGCTCCGGCATCATCTCAATCATGATTCCGCCCAAGCCTGTGCTTTTCTTTGTTAATCGTTTATAAAAAAACTCCTTTTTTCATTAATGGTTTTACTTTTCTACGGGAATTAATACGGTACTTATACCTACCCCGCCGTGTAAATACTTAAAATCCATTTACAACTAAAGGTTTTAGCAGTGGCTACAAACATCCCTTTGTACAAAATGTTTATGTTGAACTATCATTTAACAAAAAACCCCATCCATTATGAATAAGGAAAAACTACATTTGGTGGGCAGGCTACTCATAGAAAACAAACTAACCGTAGCCTTCGCCGAAAGTGCTACCGCCGGCCGGATAACATCAGAATTTTCGCTGATAGATGATGCCGGAAAATTTCTAAAAGGCGGAATTGCTTGCTACGACGCGGCAATTAAGGAAAGTCTTTTAGATGTTCCTCACGAACTCATCGAAAGGTTTACCCCCGAATCAATGGAAGTTACCAAAGCCATAGCTTATGGTCTCGATAAACGTATCCCAGCAGATATCTATGTTGGCATCACCGGACTTACTTGTCCCGGAGGTAGCGAAACCGAACAAAAACCAGTCGGCACCATGTTCATTTATGCCTGCAAACACCTGGAGCACATTTTTTCTGAGCGAATGAATTTTAACGGCGACCAGGAAGATATTGTAAAGGCAAGTGTTGAACGCTGTGCAGAACTGCTTTACGATAACCTAAGAACTTAACGATGGGCGCACTAAAACGAACAGGTAAAACCTGGCTCTACCGCAATAGTCTTTCGGTATTCTTTATCGGGATATTTCTGCTCACACTCGCCGCCCAGGCTTTAACAGGTTGGAACGAACATAATAATGAGCTTGAAGAACTTGGCGCAAAAGCGATTTCTTTACCGAAATACCTGTCGAGCGGTCATTTTATTTCGGCAACATTCGAAAATTTTGAAAGTGAATTTCTTCAAATGGCGCTCTATGTAATGCTTACTATTTCCCTCAGGCAAATTGGCTCTGCAGAATCTAAAAAAATTGATGAGGCTGAAGACGTAGACCGCGAACCGAAAGCTCATTCGGCGGCACCGTGGCCTGTAAGAAAAGGCGGCTGGGTACTTAAACTGTATTCAAATTCCCTTTCAATAGTGTTCGCTTTGCTTTTCATTACCAGCTGGGTGCTTCATTTTTATGGAAGCTGGCAAGACAACAATGTAGAACTGATGCTTAAACATAAGCCCTCTATAAATATGTCGACTTACCTAGGCCAGGCAAACTTTTGGTTTGAAACCTTTCAAAACTGGCAAAGCGAGTTTCTGTCTGTTGCTTCAATTGTTATCCTTACGATATTTTTAAGGCAGAAAGGTTCGCCAGAATCAAAACCGGTTGATGCACCAAACCTAGAAACCGGCAAGTAAATTAAACAACAAATAACCACCACGCTTCGCCATTGCGCCGAATAAAAAATTGATAAAACTAAAGGACTTAAAGTCGGGTTTAACAAAAACATTATCTTAACTATGGAAAACATCAATCAACTGATAATCCCTGCTTCAAGGCTCGGCGAAATAGAAGTTATTCAAGAACTGATAGAACGGGGTGTCGATATCAATTTTCGTGATGAGAAAGGATACACGCCACTAATTATTGCATGCTACAATAACCAGCTTAAAGCTGCTGAACTTTTGTTATCAGCCGGTGCAGATATAAATGCAGCCGACCTTGGTGGCAATACCGCTTTAATGGGCGCTAGTTTTAAGGGTTACCTCCCAATTGCAAAGCTTTTGGTTGCCAACAAAGCCGACCTTAATCTACAACACGGAAATGGTGGCACCGCATTGATGTTTGCCAGTATGTTTGGCCGAAATGACGTGTTAAGCTTTTTGCTGACCGCCGGAGCCGACACAACAATTGCAGACAACCGCGGCCAGACCGCTTACGATTTGGCAGCTATGCAGGGAAATTCTGAAGGGTTAACCCTGCTGGAAGAACACTCCGTTCGCTGCAACGAAATACCATAAACCCCAAAGCCCCTTCACTTAAACATTGAGTAAATAATTATGGAAGCTACGCATCTACAATCCATTCGCCGTGATGGCACGAAAGAAAGTATTTGGCAAACAGCCGAAAAACAAAGCATTACTACTAATTCCAGCCTTACAGGAAAGGATATTTTTGATGTTATTATTATTGGGGGCGGAATAACTGGGATTGCCACAGCACTCAACCTACAGCGTGAAGGTAAAAAATGTCTGCTCATCGAAGCTAAAAATCTTGGTTTTGGAACTACCGGAGGCACTAGCGCACACTTAAATACCTTTTTTGATGCTACCTACCCAGAAATAGATAGCGACTTTGGCAAAGACGCCTCGAAACTAATTGCAGCTGCCGGAAAACGTATGATTTTGGCAATTAAAGGCAATATTGATAGTTTGGGAATTGATGCTGACTTTAGTTTTCATGATGGCTATTTATTTTCGCAGGATGAAAAAGAGACTAAACAACTCAAAAAAATACTTGAATCCTCGGTAGAAGCAGGTACTGAAGTTCAAGAAGCCGATACCAATGGAGTTGGGATAGCATTTGACTATTCGGTAAAATTTAGTAATCAGGCGCAATTTCATCCGCTAAAATACATCAATAGCCTTGCCAGAGCTTTTGAGGCCCTGGGCGGGCAAATTTTAGAAAACACCTTTGTTTCTGATACCAAATTTTTGGATGGTATTCACCAGGTAAAAGCTGCAGATAAATCATTTAGCGGCAGGAATATCGTTTGGGCAACTCACATTCCGCCGGGCATAAATATTTTATCGCTCCGGAACGCACCTTACCGAAGTTATGTACTCGCTGTGCAGCTATCGGATGGAAATTATCCGGCTTGTCTTTCATACGATATGAAGGAACCTTACCATTATTTCCGGACGCATGAAATTGGAGACCAAAAATATCTTTTGGTTGGAGGTGAAGACCATAAAACCGGACACGATGACCCGGAACAGGCATTTGCCGCATTGGAAACTTATGTGAGGCAAAATTTCGCCGTCGATTCCATCGGTTATAAATGGTCTTCGCAATATTACGTGCCAGTAGATGGGCTTCCATACATTGGTAAACTCCCCGGCGCTGAAGAAAACATTTATGTTGCCACAGGTTTCAACGGAAACGGAATGATTTTCGGTACGCTATCAGCCGAAATCCTAACCGATCTCATCTTAAACAGGCAGAACGAATTGTCTGAACTGCTGAGTCCATCGAGGTTAAAACCAGTTGCCGGTTTTACTGAGTTTGTTAAAGAAAATGCAGATGTTGCCTACCACTTCGTTGCAGACAGGTTTAATAACGAAGCCTTGGAAACTTTGGATAAACTCCCGAAAAATGAAGGCCAAATTGCCAAATTTGATGGTGAACAACTGGCGATTTATAAAGATGGAGATGGAAAAATCAGTGCATTAAGCCCGGTTTGTACGCATGCTGGTTGTATCGTAAGTTGGAACACAACCGAAAAATCATGGGATTGCCCTTGCCACGGCGGCCGATTTTCAGTAGACGGAGCAGTGCTTACCGGGCCACCAAGAGCCGCTCTGAAAAAAGTTAACATTACTAAAAATTCCCAATCTGGAGAATAATTAAGGTGCTCATTTTAGTAAAGAAAGGAGTAAAAAACTGCGCAACGGTTAGCAGGTATTTAGAGCAAATAGTTGTGGTGAAGTACGTAAAATATGCCTTAGAACTACGTTTTCTGCCTGGATGATACTTTTGGTATGTTTCAAAGTGGTAATTTGGATTTAAAATTAAGCAAGCCAAAATCTGCTAATCCCTATTACTAATTTAATCGAAATGAATTCAAAAATTCTGGTACTTGATGATGACCTGAGCAATGCGGATGCGATTAGGTTAGTACTCGAGGATTGTTCCTTCAATGTTCGCAGCATTTCTTTGGCCGAAGAACTAAGCAGCGCTGTACAAGAATTTGAACCCGATTTAATTGTGATGGATATTCTGCTGGACAAAGGTGACGGACGTGAACTTTGTAACGCTTTGAAAACAAACCAGCGTACCTGTCATATTCCCGTGCTGCTTATTACTGCAATGTTAGAAACCCAGGCAAAAAGGATTTTTAACCTGGCCGATGATATCATTTACAAACCTTTCAGTTATAATAAACTTTACACCAAGGTTGCCAGCTTGATAAACTGACAATTAAGCACTCCAATTATTTAAGAATATGAGAACCGGACAAATTCTTTCGTTCAATAAAAAAGCAGGTATCGGCTTGATTCGGGATACCAACGATGAACACATAAAATTTTATATTGAAGACTCTAAACTGCATCCGGTTCGGGGCGATAACATCTCCTTTGAAATTGGCTTTCGTGGCGGTGCCTTAATAGCTAAAAAACTCAAGCTGCTAACAACCTCTTGAAATGATCGAACTTCTGGTTAAGGCCAGCGCTCGTTAAAGCTCCAGTTTAAATAACAAATTATGAAAGCATTTAACGTGGTATTACTTACCGCAATAACATTGTTTTTTCTCGGCTGCCATAAAGCTGATGTTGCTTACAAAATGGAAAGTAACACATTTGCGGATAGTGTGGTACAGAAGCAGCTTTTTAGTCGGCAATTAACCGGGCTTATGTCTACTGTCTTTCAATCTGCAAAGGCGACAGATATCGCAAAAAACCGCGTTCACAATATAAACAAATACCTTGCGGAGGTAAACAAAATGGCTGATACCGGTTCCGTGCAAATTAGCGAAGAACAAGCACAGGCGTTTAATGTTATCCAAAACTTATCGCCCGAAGCGCAAAAAACTGAAATTTATCGTTTGTTACTTTCTATAGATGAGGAAATTTTAGCCCTGCATATTAAAGCTACGGGCTATCTGGGTTTGAAAGACCAAACCTTAAGAAACTGGGCTAATGAAAAAGTGCCCTTTATTCAGGCTGGTATAGCTGAATTAGCGTTACTAAAAACACCGTAATTAAATACAAAAAAGTATTAACACGGGTTATTCATAGGCATTTCGCTTTGAATTTCGGGTATATAGCCACTAAGGTAATTTGCTACCTTGCGAACTTTCCTATTAAAAAAAATGATTAAAAATAGTGCGCTTTCCCTTCATTGTATGGCTGAGCATGATGCTCAATTGTACTTTATATTAGATGTTAGTACCTCGCAGTTTATTTATCGAAACCAGGCTTTTCTCGATTTTTTTGAAACCGTTGGCAACAGCGACAACATCAACCAGCTGCTCCACTTAATTCATCCTGATGATTTTGATTACTTAAATAACCGCTACAAAGAAATCGCTCCGGGCAGTTTTAAGAACGACATCGAATTTCGAATTGTTTTAGAACAAAAAGTTTACCATCACAAACTCACTATTTTTGTTGAAAAGGAAGAGCCAAATGTTGTTTGCGGCCGACTTGCAGATGTTACAGAACAGAAGCTGTACGAGTACAAACTGCTGGAGTTTATGAATAAAAAAAATGCGGTACTAAACATCATCAGCCACGACCTTGCAGGTCCGCTTGGCTCAATACAAATGCTCTCTACCCTACTTGCCCATCATTTAAAAGAAGCTAAAAATGAGCAGGTTACAAAAATTATTTCGATGATTGAGGCAAACAGCAAACGAGGAATTAAAATGATTCAGGAATTTATAAAAAAAGAATTTTTAGAATCTGCCGGTGTAGAACTTCAAAAGAAAAGGGTCAATCTCGTAGAAAGAATTGAACAGATTTTCAGTGAATACAAATCTTCAGAACTACATCTAAATATCAATTTCGCGTTTGATTGTGGCTATACCGAAATTTATGTAATGATTGATGAAGTAAAGTTTATGCAGGCCGTAAATAATTTACTTTCGAATGCGATTAAATTTACCCCGGATAATGGTACGGTTACGTTAAAACTGACCAAAAATGAAGGCAAGGTATTGTTAGCCATCGCTGATACCGGCATCGGCATTCCAAAAAAGTTTCATGAAAAGCTTTTCGATAAATTTAACCTAGCGGGCCGGGTTGGCCTGCGGGGCGAACATTCCGTAGGCCTCGGTATGTCTATCATCAAAACCATTATAGAATGGCATAAAGGCAGTATCTGGCTCGAATCGGAAGAAAAGCAAGGCACTACATTTTTTATTGAGCTAACTGAATGTTAAGTATATTTACTAAAAAACGTGCCGAGTAACCAGAGATCGGCAATATTGGTTAAATTAGCAGCATCAAGGTAATTTGACCGTCTCAGAATGAAAAAACAACAACAGATAACACCGGGCAGGTTTCAGATTCGTAGCGAAGAACAAAGCGCTACAGCAGACCAAAACGCATTTCCAATAGTTGGAATAGGCGGAGCAAATGGCTCTCTAACCGCTTTCGAGAGTTTTTTCAAACACATGCCCAACCAATCGGGAATGGCTTTCGTTATCGTCATCCATCAGGATTTAAACGAAGAAAAAGATTACCTAAACCTAATCACCTCATATACATCGATGCCTGTTACAACAGCCGAAGATGGAATTGAAGTGTTTCCAAACCATGTATATCTTGCACCAAAAAATGTAGATATCGGTATTCATCAAGGGCATTTATTGCTTTTTAAACCGTCAAGGGACAAAGGTGCGCACATGTGCATCGATCATTTTTTTCAAAGCCTGGCCGAAGACCAGTGGAATCTGGCCGTGGCAATCATTTTTTCAGGTCTCGGTGCCGATGGAGAAACCGGAATCAGGATGATTAAAGAAAAGCTGGGGATGACGATGGTTCAGGATCCGGAGCATGCCGAATTTCCGAGTATGCCAAAAGCTGCAATGAAAACGCAGTTGGTAGATTACATGTTGCTACCAGAGGAAATGCCATCCAAAATTATTCAATATCTGAATCATCCGGCGCTGATACAACCTTTAGAGGATGAAACCAGCACCAACAGATCGAATAAGGTACATATCCAAAAAATATTGATGTTGCTGCGTTCGCATACAGCGCATGACTTTACACTTTACAAAAAAAATACCATCTCGCGGCGCATCGAAAGGCGTATTGCTTTCCATCAATTACCTGATTATGGTAGCTATGTAAACTACCTTCGCGAGAATCCGTCGGAAATTGATATATTGTTTAATGAACTTTTAATCGGCGTAACGAAGTTTTTTAGAGATCGCCAGGCATTTGACGTTTTGCGAGATAAGCTCCATGCGCTGCTACAACATAAAGACCCATTAGAACCCATACGCGTTTGGATAGCTGGCTGCTCTACTGGCGAAGAGGCATATTCTATTGCGATTTTACTAACCGAATACCTGGATACGCTACCGCTCAAAAGAAAGCCAAAAGCACAAATTTTCGCCACAGACCTTGATGCCAACGCGATAGAACTGGCGAGAACAGGATTTTACTTCTCAAACATAGTTTCAGAATTAAACCCGCAGCAGCTAGAGCGTTTTTTTGTTAAAAAGAACAATGGCTTTATCGTAAAAAAGGAAATCAGGGAAATGATTGTGTTTGCACAACACAACCTGATTAAGGATGCCCCTTTTACAAGATTGGATTTACTTTGCTGCAGAAATGTAATGATATACCTTACAACGGAACTGCAGAAAAAAATCATACCAATTTTCCATTACTCATTGAATGTGAATGGTTTGCTGTTTTTAGGACCTGCCGAATCTGTAAGCAGTTTTCATGATATTTTCTCGAATGTAGATTCTAAGTGGAAAATTTATGAACGTAAAGAAGGCGTTTCCTCATTAGGAAAGTTGCTGGATTTTCCATTCCATATTGCGAATCAGGATAAACTTGCCAAAACAGAAGTTGCACTGAAAAGCAGTCAGAAAAACCCAATTGCAGAGCAATTTAATAAAGTACTTTTAACCAGTTACACGCCTCCATCTTTGTTGCTGAACGATAAAGGTGAAATATTGTACATAAACGGAAATACCGGAAAGTTTATACAGCTTCATCCTGGCGAAGCGGTGATGAATATTAACAGGATGATTAGAGAGGAGCTTAAGTACGTAATGGGGAATGCCCTGCACCAGGCACACACAAACAAAAGCAAAGTTGAAATCCATGATTTAAAAATCAAAGAGCAAGGGAAACAATACCTGATAGGGTTTACGGTAGAGTATTTAAGTGACCCCGAATTGCAGGCCTTGCTTCTGGTAACCTTTAATGAAAAGCCAGCAGCCAGAAAATTGCCTAAAAAACTGCACAGCAATTCCATAAGCGAGGGTGCGGTAGAAGAACTGGAGAAAGAGTTAACATACACAAAACAGCAACTTCATACCACTATTGAGCAAATGGAAACCTCGCTCGAAGAACTAAAATCTACCAACGAGGAGCTGCAAAGCACTAACGAAGAGTTGCAAAGTACAAACGAAGAAGCACTTACAACCAAGGAGGAAATGCAATCGTTGAATGAGGAGTTGATGACGATAAACCTGCAATACCAAACAAAGGCAGAAGAGTTGATTCAGCTAAATAATGATATGAAGAATTTGCTCGACAATATTGAGATTGGCACCATATTCTTAGATAATCAGCTTAATATTCTGCGGTTTACGCCACAGGTTACAAAACTCTTTAATGTAATTTCTACTGATGTTGGCCGCTCGATAACCCACATTGTTTCGAATTTCGAGTATCCATCGATAGAAGACGCAATAAATGAAGTGATAGAAACACTTGTTGGTAAAGAGCTTGAAGTAAAAACGAAAAGAAACGAGTGGTATAACTTACGGATAATGCCTTACCGTACGATGGATAATTTTATAAATGGCGCCGTTTTAACCTTCACCAAAATTACGCCAATAAAATCCATGAATGCGCAGATAAAGGGACTGCTAAAGTACACGCAATCTGTTATAAATAAAATAGCAGAGCCTACTGTTATTTTAGATGCAGATAAAAAAATATTGGTTTACAACAACCCATTTATAAAGCTGTTCCATTTTACGAGCACAGAAATTAGTGAACTTTCCTTTCTGGAAATTGTTAATAATATGTGGCAGCTAAAGGAATTATCAGAAAAACTTTTAGACGAGTCGCTCACAGCATCAGCACTATACATCCAGCACCACTTTAATGGCATTGGGTTGCTGAAACTTAGGGTATCTATGGAGCGCATTGACACGCCACCTGGCGAAACTTACATCTTGATTTTAAAATTTATAGAAGAAAATTGAAGAAACAAGCCGAAATAGCGAGAAAAGCAGTTTTAAGCACACTGAGAAATAGAGCCGAAGCCCTGTTAAATAAATCAGGGCAGCAAACTGAGAATGATGGGAAAGATGAACTTGCTATTCTCTTGAATGAATTGGAGATTTATGAACTTGAGCTTGAAATGCAAAATGATGAGATCAAAGCCTCTTATTACGAGCTAGAACTTGAGCGCCAAAAATTTGCTGAATTGTTTAATGCTGCTCCTATCGGTTATCTAATTTTAAATCAAAACGGAGTTATTGCCGAAATTAATGATGCCGGGGAAGTTTTATTGGATTTTAAATCAAAGTCTGTAGCTAACCGCACGCTCGCTGGTTTTATTTATCCCGATGATCGCTATGATTACTACGGTTTTATAAACAGATTAAATGCTCACCCAAACAGGGCTCAATGCGAAGTAAGGATATTTTCAGTTAACGAGGAAATCAGGTATGTCCGTCTGGATGCCTCACTCGTCGTAAATTCAATTTCGGATGAAAAGGTGTTTTACATCACCATGCACGACATCACGGATTCAAAAAAAGTACAGGAGCAAATTAAGGAAACAACAGATCGCTTAAACGAAACATTACAGGCTTCGTTAACCGGAACTTGGCGTTACAAGCCATACACGAATACTTTCCATTTAGACTTATTAAGCAGGAGGATTTTTGATGTTGGAGATGACCTGGAAAAAATGACGGTCGATAAGTTGTTAACGATTATTATTGACGATGACAAACAAAAGCTGACAACTGCATTTGAGAGTGGAACTAAAGAAGTTGATGTTGAACTTAGAATAGAAACTCGTTTAGGTGAAGCAAAAACGATTTTGTTAAAAGGGAATGCCAGCTCAGGCACCAGTACATATAATCACTTTTCGGGGATAATTGTAGATGTATCTGCCCGGAAAAAAATATTTAATATTGAGGAAGAGCTTAAACAGGCAAACCAACGGTTAATCCGTAGGACCGCAATTGAGGCCCAGGAGAAAGAAAGAGATAAAATAAGTGCTTCGTTACACAACAGTGTTTGCCAGATACTTTATGGCATTCGGTTTAACATCAATCATTTCCAGAAAAAAGAATTTCCGGGAACAATTTTAAGCAGCATAAACGAACTTTTGGATTTGGCGATTAAAGAGTTAAGAACGATTTCTGTTGAACTTAGCCCTTCCATTCTGAAAGATTTCGGTTTTGTTTCAGGTATAAATGATATGGTTGCCAGATTGGGCAATTCTGGCTTCAAAGTGTCTGCAACGGTAGATTCTGGGGCCGATCTTTTACCAGAAGAAACTCAGCTCTATGTATTTAGAATTATTCAGGAGCTTTTAAACAATAGCATAAAACACTCTGGTGCGCAGGCAGCAACCCTTACGGTTAGCATAGCCCAAAAAGAAATTACCATTATTGTAAGTGATGAGGGTAAGGGACTACCCGAAGACACGGACCAGGCGTTGAAAAGCGGTTCTGGCATTAGAGGAATAAAAAACAGGGTTTCACTTTTAAACGGAACCTTAGACATATCAAATCAAGAAGGTGCCAAGTTCACCATTCGTTTCCAACAAAGCGATTAATAAAATGGAAAACAAAAACGTTAAAAACATCATTACTATCGGTGCATCAGCCGGCGGACTTTCTGCTGTAGCAACACTGCTGTCTACAATTCCGAAGGATATCGATGCGGCAATTTTTATTGTTATACACCTCGGCAAAAGCGCAATTATCGAAACTGTACTAAGTCTCCTTAATAAAAACGCTGGTTTAAAAGTTCAGATTCCTAAGAACGGAACCCCAATTGAAAGCGGTAACGTTTACCTGGCGCCCGTAGATGAGCACATGGTTATTGAAGCCGGCCAAATTTCAATTTTTAGAGGGCCAACTGAAAACCATTGGCGCCCATCAATCGATGTCTTGTTTCGTACTGCTGCTGCAGCATATGATTCTTGCGTTACCGGTATAATTTTAAGCGGACTGCTGGATGATGGCACGTCAGGAATGATTGCCATTAAAAAAGCTGGCGGGACGTGTATTGTCCAGGAGCCGGATGAGGCCGAATTTTCCGAAATGCCGCAGAATGTTATCAATAACCTCGATGTAGATTACCGCGTTTCTATTGCAGATATTGGCTACATCCTTTCGGACATTTTTAGCCGCGGAAACTGCATACCGAAAGAAATACCTGCAGAGGTTAAGCTCGAAGCCGACATAACTAAGCGGATGGCCAGCCAATTCGAAGAAACGGAAAAACTCGGCAAGCCCGTCGCAATAACCTGCCCTAGCTGTGGCGGTATATTAACAAAAATTGAAGAAGAAGGAACAAAAAGGTACCGCTGTTTTACGGGTCATACATTTTCTCAACGGCTACTTGATGAGCTTATGAAAGAAAAGATAGAAGAAACGATTTGGGTAGCAATCAGAATGATGGAAGAACGCCGGAATTTTATTTCTGGCATGGAGAAATCATTCAACACAAACTCTTTTATCGATATTGAGCGTAAGAAAAAGGCTGAAGAACTTAAAACACATGTCGAACGCTTAAAAGAGATGCTAAAGAACTTAAATTCATCGCCGCTGGGCACTTAAACCACGTCAAATGATAAAAATCATCCTGGCTGAAGACCACATAATTGTGCGAAACGGCATAAAACTTTTATTAGAAGCGCAATCTGGAATACAGGTTGTTGGGGAAGCTGCAAATGGCGAGGAAGTAATTTCACTGCTAAAATCGGGCTTATTACCCGATATCATTTTAACAGACATCAACATGCCTGAGATGGATGGCATAAGTCTGATCAAGGAAATAAAAGAAAACTGGCCTAACATCAAAACGATTGTGTTATCGATGCTCGATAATGAAAAATATGTTTCGCAGGCATTTTTGGAAGGTAGCTATGGCTATCTTATGAAAAATGTTAACGAAGATGAAATGGCTTTTGCCTTGAAAACAGTTCATTCTGGAACGAAATATCTTTGTGCCGAGTTATCAGAAAAGCATATTGACCGCCTTATACACAACCTGGTAATTCAATCTGAGCAGCTTAGCCAGCACATCGAACTCTCGATGCGGGAAATTGAAGTTTTACATTTAATTGCTGAAGGATTTACGAACCAGGAAATGGCTGATAAATTATTTTTGAGCAAGCGAACTGTAGAAGGCCATCGTCAAGCGCTGATAGATAAAACGTCATCTAAAAACACCGCAGCGCTTATCCGCTTTGCGGTGTCTAACGGCTATTTACATTAGTACACAACTGTCTATTTTTTTGTAAAGGCTGCGCCGAATAATTACTTAGGTTTCGGTATATCTACCCAACCTGCTATGATATATACCCCAATTGGAAATACACCTAAAATGCCCAACCGCCTTATCTTCTCGGTAACGCGGCTATCAGAGCCGTAAGTGGTGTGAAATGGGTATTTCTACGCTATCAAAATCGCAATTTGTGTGGAATACAGTTTGTTGTCGCTTATTAAACCATAAGACGATGAACGATACGGAATTTCAATGTATACTAAACGACAACATGTCGGTATTGCGAATAAATGCTTTAAAGTTTGCCAGCAATGAAAACGATGCTGATGACCTTGTACAGGAAACCTTAATAAAGGCTTTCAGATTTCGTGACAAGTTTCAACCCGGAACGAATTTTAAAGGGTGGCTCTTTTTTATTATGCGCAATACTTTCATTAACTCCTACCGGAAACTCATTAAATCGAGAAAGCACATCTCTTTTGAAGAAGACCTTACTCAAAAAGAGAGCTGCCTAAGTGGCGTAGAAAATGTCTGTACGGGTAAGTTTATAGTCGGAGATATCCAAAAAACAATTAATGCCCTTCCGGAAGTTTACCGTTACCCATTCATCAGGTATTTTGAGGGCTATAGCTACAACGAAATCGCTGACGACCTGGATATTCCTTTAGGAACTGTAAAAACAAGGATACATATCGCGAGACAGATATTAAAAAAACATTTAAAACCCTATTTAAAGCAAAATTCTTAAAATAGTACAAAAAACAGGGTCGATTAAAAGGTATGAAAACAGAATTGCGAACTTTTTAAATAAAATTTTGTTCCTATATTAAGGATAAGTAACAAGATATAGGATGAAACCGCAAAACAAATTACGCATTGACTATCGTTTTTTAAACTGGGGTAAAACAGAACGTATAGTTTGCGAACAAGATCAATTCGATGACAACGTGTTCTTTTTACTCAAGCAAGGGCAGAATATTGGCACAATTACCAAGCAGAATATGAGGTGGATATCATCGCCAAACTCCATGCTTTTACCCGCAGAAGTTGTAAAGATTGGCAGTTACATTGATGAGCATCTCCGGCAGGAAAAACGCGTTAGATCTGCTTCGAAGAGCACTTGAAACTCTGTTTTTTATCAAAGGTTAAATTGGGTTTAAAAAGCGTAAATGTACTTTAAAATTAGCTTTTAACACTTAATACCCGTTTCATCAGGATAACTACCCTTTCGGTTTTAAAGGCGTTTATTTTAAGTTTCATTGGTTTAAATTTGGTTTTTGATTAACAAAATGGAAACTAAAATCATTGAAATTAACGCTCCGGCACATGTAGTTTGGAGTGTTTTAATATCCCGCCAGCACTATAGCCAAAAGGGTGGATATTTCTCATCGAACTGGCAGGCAAACAGTTTAATAGAGTGGCATGGAATTGATGGAAGAGGAAATTTCTTCGGGAAAATTCTTCGTATAAAGCCTATGGAATTGTTCACCTACATCAAATTTGATGTAAATCAGGGCAACAAAGTCTTTTCGTTGGTAAGTTATCAAACATCGCAACTGGGTGATAAAACAATTTTAAAGTATAGCGAAGACTTAATGTATCCGATTTCGGGCATTAAAGAAAGAATTTTCAGACGACAGATCGAGAAACACCTTGCTATCATCAGCGAGCTCGCTTCAAGTGTGCAACAGACGGGCAGTTTGCAAGATAACATAAACCAATTGCTACATACACAGAACCTTAGCTATGAAACAAAGTAGAAAAAACTACAGGTGTATAATCGTTGATGACGACCCTAATTTTATATTTTTGTTGTCTAACTACCTAAAAGAAGTACCGAAACTGGCATTAATAAAATTTTACCTCAACCCAGTTAGGGCAATAGATGATTTTGATAGTTTTGAAGATATAGATTTCTTGTTTTTAGATATAAGAATGGGCAATAGTTCAGGGCTGGATGTTGCGGTAAGCCTCAGACCAAAAGTGAAATACATTGTTTTTATTACAGGTTGCAATCAATTCGCATTGGATGCCTTCCAGGCGGGAGGCGACCAGTACCTGGTTAAACCGGTGTTTTTCTCGAAATTTCTTGATACCATTAACAACATTATAAGAAAGGAATATAAAAACAATCTTCCAAGGTTTTCACCACAACATATTCTTTCGGTTCCTAAACTACAACGCAACTGATTTATTTTGCCGCTTAACAAAAATGAAAAGAGGGAAGAATTTTGTTGGCACTTCTGGATGGAATTACCCACACTGGCAGGAAACATTTTATCCACCGGAAGTTACCAAAGATGGGCAACTTGCTTTCTATACCCAAAACTTTACATCGGTAGAATTAAACAATTCATTCTATCGCCAGCCAACCTTAGAAAATTTTATTAAATGGCGGGAAATTGTTCCAAAAAATTTCATTTTCTCAGTTAAGGCAAATCGGTTTTTCACGCACATGAAAAAGCTGAATGTAAACCGTGTAGACCTGGAAAGGTTCGTGGCATCATGCGCTGTACTTGGAGAAAAATTAGGCCCAATCCTTTTCCAGCTACCACCAAAATGGAAGTTGAATATCGAACGCTTAGAAAGATTTCTGAATTTGTTGCCAGCAGGTTATCGGTATGCATTTGAATTTCGCGATACTTCGTGGTACAACAATCAGGTATATGATACACTCAAGGCTTATAATTGTGCATTTTGTATTTATCATTTGGCCGGACATCAATCGCCACTTGCCGTCACCGCTGATTTCACTTACATAAGATTGCATGGCAGTGGCCAAAAGTACCAGGGAAGCTACGATTTGCAAAGCCTCTACACCTGGCTGGATTTTGCCAGTAAGCAGCTGAAAGAAAACAAAGATGTGTACCTGTATTTTGATAACGATGAGAAAGCCTATGCCGCTTTCAACGCCATGCAGTTAGAAGGATTATTCCGGGAAAAAATTAAAATTTAATTTAACAGTCCCATTATTCTGGAATTTTTTTCCTCGGCATAGCGAAACCACAATAGTCGAATTACCATAAACGATTGTTATTGTTGTGAAATTAATTTCCGCCTTTACACCTAACCTTGCTCAATTTCTTTAAGGCTATTCATCTTTTTATAAGCGAGAAAACCTTTAATGTCTTCGAAATGTTCGCGAACGCGTTTATTTCCAAATTCAAATACTTTTTGAGCCAGGCCATCAAGGAAATCCCTGTCGTGTGAAACGAGAATCAGCGTACCATCGAAATCTTTCAATGCATCCTTAATAATATCTTTAGTTTTCATGTCTAAATGGTTCGTCGGCTCATCCAGAATTAACACATTAACCGGTTCTAACAGCAACTTTATCATTGCCAAACGTGTTTTTTCGCCACCAGATAACACCTTTACTTTCTTGGTCGTATCATCGCCGCTAAACATAAAAGCACCTAACAAATCCTTAATTTTAATTGTGCCATCGCTTAGTGGAATTTGGTCTATGGTTTCGAAAACCGTCAAACTTTCATCGAGCAAAGCAGCTTGATTTTGAGCGAAATAGCCGATTTTAGCATTGTGACCAACTTTCAATCCTCCTTCAAAGTCAATTTCGCCCATTATGGCTTTTATCATTGTCGATTTTCCTTCGCCGTTCTTACCCACAAAAGCTACTTTTTCCCCTCTCTCAATTACCATCGATGCTTTCTCAAAAACCGTATGGTTGCCATACGATTTTGTAAGTTCTTCTACCATTACCGGATATTGACCAGAGCGTGGAGATGGTGGAAATTTTAAACGCAATGCCGATGTATCCACTTCATCAATTTCGATTACCTCAAGTTTTTCCAGCATCTTTACCCGCGATTGTACTTGCAAAGTTTTGGAGTAAGTACCTCTGAATCTGTCTATAAATTCCTGATTATCTGCAATAAAACGTTGCTGCTCTTCATAGGCCTTTAACTGGTGTAATCTGCGATCTGCACGCAACTGGAGATAATGGCTGTATTTAGCTTTATAGTCATAAATTCTGCCCATAGTAACTTCTATGGTGCGGTTAGTAATGTTATCTACAAAAGCACGGTCGTGTGAGATAACCATAACCGCTTTTGCCGAATTAACGAGAAAATCTTCCAGCCATTGTATACTTTCGATATCCATATGGTTGGTTGGCTCATCAAGTAAAATCAAATCGGGCTTTTTTAGCAGAATTTTTGCGAGTTCAATCCGCATCCGCCAACCTCCAGAAAACTCGGAAGTTTGCCTGGTAAAATCTTTTCGTTCGAAACCTAGGCCTTTTAGTACTTTTTCTACCTCTGCATCATAATTTATTTCCTCAATCGAGTAAAATTTTTCACTCAGTTCCGATACCCGTTCAATAAGCTTCATGTAGTCGTCCGTTTCATAATCGGTACGGATGGTAAGCTGTTCATTCAGTTCGTCTAATGCTTTCTGCATCAGGTTTACCTCTTCAAATGCCTTCATTGTTTCCTCAAAAACGGTAACATTATCTTGAGTAAGCAAATGCTGAGGAAGATAGGCAATTACAGCTTCTTTCGGGCCGGTAACATTGCCGGAAGTTGGTTTGGTAGCACCGGCAATAATTTTTAGCATGGTTGATTTACCCGCCCCGTTTTTACCCATCAGGGCAATTTTATCATTTTCGTTTATAGAAAAAGTTACGTCGCTGAAGAGCGTAGTTCCGCCAAACGAAACTGAAATATTATTTACATTAACCACTAAATGAGCATATTTAATTGAGTCGCAAAGATAGCAGAATTTGCATAAAATACCGATTGAAAGGAAAGCTATTCTGCTTGCAAACGCTCAAATTTCAGCGCTTTTTTCTACAGTTGTTTTTTGCGGAGCATAACTTAAATCACTTCAGCTTCCGACGAGTGCAAACACATGGCAGTCGTCCTCACCGAACTCATTGGGCAAATGACTTACGAAAATGACCGTTGTTTTTTGCGACTCAAACAGGGTTTTCAACCGCGTTGTAATCCGTAATTTCAATTCAGAATCAAGCGCTGTAAAAGGTTCATCCAACAATAAAAAACGGGGTTTTGTAGATAAGGCCCTGAGTATGGCCAAACGTTGTTGTTGCCCGCCAGAAAGTTGTTTTGGATACCGCTTTCTGAACTGGTTCATTTCACCAAGTTCAAGTAAACTACTAATGTATGAGGCATCATCCGTACCAAATTTAAGGTGCTGCTCAACCGTCATATTCGGGAAAAGCGCATAATCCTGAAATACAAAACCAACCTCACGTTCCTGAACTCTTTTCGAGAATTGTTTTTCTTTATCAAACCAAACTTCTTCATCAACTGAAAGCGTTCCGTTATCCGGGGTGGTTAAACCGGCAATAATTTTTAATAAGGTGGTTTTGCCTATCCCTGAAGGACCAGAGATTTGTGTAATGGTATTTAGCCGGAAAGCCGTATTTACCTCAAGCCTGAAACCACCATACTTACCGCCGATCTGTTTTTCGATATTAATATTTATCATTCGAAGGGACTTTTAACAGCATTTCTGTTGAGCACAAAAACACCAATTACAATGATAAAAGTTATTGCAAAAAGAATAAGCGCATAAGCGTTGGCTGCGCTGTAATCCATCGTTTCAACGGCATCATAAATTGCTATAGAAGCTACTTTTGTTTCTCCCGGAATGTTTCCCCCTATCATTAAAACAACGCCAAATTCTCCCAGCGTATGCGCAAAAGTAAGTACCGCGGCAGTAAATACAGCGGGTTTAATGTTTGGCAAAAGCACGTAAAAAAAGGTTTTCATTTTGGATTTGCCCATAACATAAGACGCTTCTGACATTGATTTTGGCAGGTGAGAAAAGGCTGCCTTTAGCGGACTAACCATAAATGGAAGGCTATAAATAATCGATGCCAGTATAAGGCCTTTAAAAGAGAAAACGAGCTGCAGGTTAAAATGCTGATGCAACCAGATGCCGAATGCATTGTTCGGACTAAACGCGATTAGCAGATAAAAACCAAGTACTGACGGTGGCAAAACCAGCGGCATGGTTATAAATGCATCGATAATCAGCTTAAAAATATTTTGTTTACGCGACAGCCAGTAAGCAACTGGTATCCCGATAAAAAGTAAAAAAATTGTTGTTATCGTGGCAAGCTTAATGCTCAGCCAAATCGGCTCCATTTCCATCTGTTAACTGTTATTATTTTGGAAGATGATAACCATTATTCGAAATGATTTTTCGTGCGGATGCTGAGGATAGATAATCGTAAAATTTCTTTGCATGACTATTGCCCGATTTTTCGCTTGATTTTAGTAAGATAACTCCCTGCTCAATTACATTGTAACTTTTGGCCTCAACCCTCGCCCATTGAAACCCGGGCTTACCAGTTTTTTCGTATAGAAACGATTCGGTTGTAAAAGCGACATCGGCAACCTTAGTTTGAAGGTAGTTATTTACCTGAGCAATACTTTCGCCGAATACGAGCTTTTTATTAACCTTGTTGTCCAAACCGTAATATTTTAAAGCTTCTGCTGCAGCCTTGCCATATGGTGCAGTTTTTGGGTTTGCTATGGCAATTGTTTTC
Organism: Pedobacter sp. AC464; assembly: GCF_979253075.1. Taxonomy (NCBI): domain Bacteria; kingdom Pseudomonadati; phylum Bacteroidota; class Sphingobacteriia; order Sphingobacteriales; family Sphingobacteriaceae; genus Pedobacter; species Pedobacter sp. AC464. Next base: position 325,931 of record NZ_CEEDBV010000001.1, on the reverse strand, counting down.
ACCCCTTCAGTTGCCAACATTATTTGCCATTTTTTAAAATCGCCGCCGGCAAAACCACAAACTATTAAACTACCTAACGCATAAACTTTAGGCTTCGCAACGCCCAATCCCTCACTGTACAGTTTCTGCGGAAATTCATTATCAGCTGATAAAAAGACCTCGTAAGGTGCTCCATTCATAATTTGGGCCGTTAATTTTCCCGATGCGCCAGTAATTGCTTCAGTTTCTATGCCGGTTCTTTTTCTAAAATCGGCTTGCAATTTTTTAATTACGCCCTGCGCATTAGCAGCTACCGCGATACGCAGTTTTTGAGCAGCTGAATCAAAACTTGCAGTAATTAAAGCCAGCGTAAAAATACTGAAACAAAGATATTTTAATTTTATCATGGCAATAAAATTTGTGGTTATGTTATTTCGCGATGGCTATTTTAATGCTAACAACCTGCCTCATGCACCTGGCCGCCCTTTTATCATTTTGAACTACAATTTTAAAGGGTCCTTCAGAAGTTTCGAGGGGCACATTATCAATCGTATCAGCAAGTATAATTTTATTATCGGTGAAGTCAGAATCTAACTCAGCAAGCGCAAAAACAACCTTATATCCATCACTGGCCGTTGCGATAACATATTTTTTCAGGTTTTCCCCATGAAGTTCCTTTCCTGTGCTTGCCCCGGCTGTAGATAGTAACGCAGAGAGCAAGACTCCTGAATATTGGTGTTCTTTGTTATTTTTATCCTTCCTGATAACCGTTATTCTTGGCATTTTTTTTAAATCGGCCTGATCTAAAGAAAGCGGTTTTGAAAGCGCCCCACTAATTTTTACTTTGCCTTTTTCTTGTGCAACGGCAATAGAAACCGTGCCCAAAATAAGGAATAGCGTAATAATCGCAGAGGAGAAATGGTTTTTCATGTTGAGTTATTGAGGAGATTTGAGCTATGGTTCCTTGCAAAGGTAAAATCTGTAAGGAAAATAAAGCATGCGGTACAATCTTTTTTTTCTTGCTTTAACTTTGGGCGGCTATTCCAGCTTTAGTTGTGTTATATTCGGGAGTGCATTGAATTTTAAAACACTACAATAAAGCACCTGTTATATCGATACAAATTAGACAACAACCTTTGATTTCGGCACTATTTACGTTAATTTTAACCGGAGCACTTATTGCTCCCTTTTACACTACCCTATGAAAGAAATTGCAGACATCATTCTCGCCAATAAAAACGCCATTACAGAAAACCGAAAAGCGGCCCTGGCTACCGTTGTAAAGGTAGAAGGTTCATCTTACAGGCGTCCGGGAGCACGAATGCTTATCACCGACGATGGCAATTTAACCGGTGCGATAAGCGGTGGCTGTTTGGAAGGCGACGCACTTCGAAAAGCATTGTCTGCAATCCATCAGGGAAAAAATAAACTCGTTACATACGACACGACGGATGAAGACGATGCGAAATTTGGTGTTCAACTGGGCTGCAATGGCATTGTACACATTCTTTTCGAACCAATTTTTAACGAAGAGGCTATAAATCCCATCGAAGTTTTGAAAGCCGCAAACGGTAGAAGGGAAAATTGTGTAGTAGCGACATTATTTTCCATTGAACAAAAAGAGCAGCCGGGAACTGCACTATTATTTAGAGAAAATGGGTGCCTGGAAAAACTGCCTGCCGAAATTTCGGGAGCCGTAAAAAATGATTCATTTGATGTCTTGAAACTACAGATATCACGGTTCGAAAATTATTCAATCGCTGGAAATGAGTTTGATGCCTTTCTTGAATTTGTCCCTCCTCCTGTTCAGCTTATTATTGCAGGTGCAGGAAACGATGCACAACCATTAGCCGAAATGGGGAATATATTAGGATGGGAAGTGATTGTAGCCGACGGACGACAGACACACTGCTCAACACAAAGATTCCCTAAAGCAAAACAAGTTTTCGTGGCCAAACCAGAGCAACTTTTACCGCAAATAGAAATCGACGGACAAACCGCTTTCGTACTTATGACGCACAATTATAATTATGATTTAGCGCTTTTAAAGTTACTTCTGGAAACTAATGCACCTTACATTGGCACGCTCGGCCCAAAAAAGAAGCTAATCAGAATGCTTGAGGAACTTAATAAAGCTGAAGAAGAATTTAGGGTACATGGACCAATTGGATTAGACATTGGCGCAGAAACTGCCGAAGAAATCGCGATTTCCATTATTGCTGAAATTAAGGCAGTGCTTATAGGCGCTTCGGCAGGAATGCTCAAAGAGAAGAAAAGTCCGATTCATATCTATGATTTGAAACAGCATTAATGGCTGTAGCAATCATTATATTGGCGGCAGGTAATTCTGCCCGGCTCGGTAAACCAAAACAACTGCTTACTTTTGGCGGAAGTACCTTGCTGAATAATGTCATTTCTGAAGCACTTAAAACACAATTCAGGCCAATAATTGTTGTACTTGGTGCTTACGAAAACGAAATTAAGGCGGCGACCATAAAAACTGACGTTATATTTGTATTGAATGAAAATTGGGAAAACGGAATGTCTTCCAGTATTTCAATTGGCTTACAGGAGGCGTTGAAGGCTAATGCTGAACTCGAAAGTGTAATTTTGGCCGTTGCCGACCAGGTTTACCTGAACGCAGCAATATTTGAGCAGTTAGTTAGTACAAAGCAGCAAACGGATAGTAGCATTATTGCTTCTGCCTATTTGCAGACAAAGGGAACGCCTACTTTATTTGATAGAACACACTTCGAAGAACTGCTCAACTTAAAAGGTTCGGATGGTGCAAAAAGTATAATAAAACGTAATCTGAATGATATTGTTACAATTCCTTTTGATTTAGGGGCGGTTGATATTGATACAGAAACAGATTATAACAATTTAATCAACAATAAATGATAGCAGATTCATTTGGAAGAGTGCATGATTATTTGCGGATATCATTAACTGATAATTGCAATTTCCGCTGTTTTTATTGCATGCCGGAAGAAGAATATGATTTTACGCCTGCCTCAAGACTAATGCAGCCTGCTGAAGTACTTGCACTTGCGAAGATTTTTGTAGAACAAGGCGTAAAAAAAATTCGTTTAACCGGTGGAGAACCACTTGTGCGAAAAGATGCCGCGGAAATAATCTCGGCACTCGGAAAACTTCCTGTTGAGCTTGTAATCACCACTAACGGAACCCGCATTGCAGAAATGTTGCCAGTGCTAATTGAAGCAGGCATTAAAACGGTAAATATCAGCCTGGATACCCTCCAGCCTGAAAAATTCTTTATGATTACCAGACGCGATGTTTTCCATCAGGTAAGAAGCAATATAGAATTATTATTACAGCACAAAATAGCCGTAAAAATAAACATGGTGGTGATGAAAGGCCTCAATGATGGTGAAATTAAAGACTTTATCAATTGGACTAAACATAATCCAATTCAGATTAGGTTTATAGAATTTATGCCTTTTACAGGAAATAAGTGGACAAGCAACAAGATGTTTTCACTGCAGGAAATTTTAGACGTTGTAGAAAAAAGTTTTGTGATTTTACCTGTAGAATCTTCCCCTAACGATACCGCGAAACATTTTATGATTCCTGGTCACGAGGGTTCTTTCGCAATAATAAGCACCATGACTGCCCCATTCTGCAGCACTTGCAACCGCATGCGTTTAACTGCCGATGGAAAGTTAAAAAACTGCCTTTTCTCCGATGGGGAAACCGATTTGCTCCACGCATTGAGAAACAAAGAAGATGTGCTTCCATTAATCATGTCTTCAATATGGAGCAAGAAAAAAGAACTCGGCGGACAATTAGTTGCGAATTTTGAAAACCTTGATACAGACGCCATAAAAAACCGTAGCATGATCACAATCGGAGGATAAATGATAAGTGTTGAAGAAGCAAAAAAGCTTATTAATGAGCATACGCCGCATTTAAAACCGATTGAGAAAGCCATCAGTCAGGCTTCAAATCATGTTCTTGCAGAAGATGTGCACGGGGTTTATGACATTCCGGCTTTCAGGCAATCGTCTATGGATGGCTACGCAATTAGCTTTGAAAGTACAAAAATTGAACTCGATTTGGTTGGAGAAATGGCCGCTGGGACGGAACAAATGCTGTCTTTAAAACGTGGCGAAGCCATCCGGATTTTTACCGGAGCTCCACTCCCTGAGGGCGCAGATACGGTTATCATGCAGGAGAAAGTTATCAAAACTGGAAATAAAATTCAGATAAATGATGAAAAACTTACATCAGGCGCCAATGTTCGGCCGGTTGGTGCAGAAATTAAAGCAGGTGAACTCGCCATTGAAAAAGGCAATGTGCTCAGCCCAGCAGCATTGGCATTTTTAGCAGGTATCGGAATTTATGAGGTAACGGTTTTCCCAATGCCGAAAATTTCCATAATTCTAACAGGTAATGAGTTGCAAAAACCCGGACGACCACTAAAATTCGGTCAGGTTTACGAATCGAACTCTTACTCGCTTTCGGCTGCGTTGAAGAACGAAGGCATTACGGATATCGAAATTTTAAATGCCGAAGATTCTTTAGAAAAACTTACTGATGTGTTTGAAAAAGCTTTACAAGCTAGTGATGTTGTATTGCTGACCGGCGGTGTAAGCGTGGGCGATTATGATTTTGTTCTCCAGGCTTCGGTAGCTTGTGGAGTAGAACAACTATTTCATAAAGTGAAACAAAAGCCGGGCAAACCTTTATTTTTCGGCAGGCAAGCGCAGAAAATTGTTTTTGGTTTACCCGGAAATCCGTCTTCGGTGCTAAATTGCTATTATAACTATGTGGTACCGGCGATAAAAAAGCTTTCGGGTAAGGCAGTTCATTTGAAGGAAATTAAAGCAGTGTTAACTCATGATTACAAAAAACCCAGTGGCCTAACTCATTTCTTAAAAGGAAATTATCGCGATGGTAAAGCAACGCCCCTGGCTGCACAAGAATCCTATCGTTTAAGTTCGTTTGCCATAGCGAATTGTTTAATTGAGCTTCGCGAAGCACAAGAAAGTTTTAATGCCGGCGATGTTGTAAACGTAATCTTGATTTGAAAATCGAAAAAATGCATATAGAAATAATCAGCTTTGGAAAAATTTCGGAATTGATGGATAATCAAACCATCGAAATTGAAGGCGTTGGCAATACTGATGAACTGCAACAATATCTGGAGAAAAAATATCCAGCCCTGGCAGAAATGAAATACAAACTGGCTTTAAATAAAAATATTGTCCAGCAAAATGCTCAACTTAAAAACAACGACTGCATTGCGATAATGCCACCATTTTCGGGAGGTTAAAATGAATACAGACAGATATCAAAGGCAAATTATTTTGAGGGGTTTCGGCAGCGAGGCACAGGAAAAGCTTAGCAAAGCAAAAATACTGGTCGTTGGTGCAGGTGGTTTGGGTTGTCCTGCCCTGCAGTATCTGGCCGCGGCCGGCGTGGGTTGTATTGGCACTGCAGACCATGATGTTGTCGAAATTTCCAACCTTCACCGGCAGGTATTGTTTTGCCTGGCGGATGTCGGATTATTGAAGGTTGACGTAGCAGCCAACCGGATTAAGCAACTGAACCCCGATTTAAAAGTTGATGCCTACCCCATTTCCATCGACAAATTAAATGCATTGGAAATTATCAGTAAATATGATTTAGTATTTGATGGAACGGATAATTTCGAATCCAGATATATCATAAACGATGCCTGCACAGTATTAAAAAAGCCTTTGGTGTTTGCAGCTGTTTCGGGCTTTGAAGGGCAGTTAGCTGTTTTCAACTTAAATGATGAACGTGGAATTAATACCAATTACCGCGATTTATTCCCAGTACCGCCAAAGGCAGGAGAAATTCCGAATTGTGCAGAAAACGGGGTTCTGGGCGTAGTTCCTGGTGTTATCGGCACCATGGCTGCCGGCGAAATCATCAAAATAATTACCGGAATTGGGAAACCTCTGGCGAACCGACTGGTTCATTACAACATGCTCACTCAACAACAATATGAAATTACGATTTCACCCTCCGATGAATATAAAAAGATGAACTGCGAAGCCGATTTTATCGAAGTGCACAAACCTAAGTTAACCGAAAATTATATTGAGATCGATGTGGATGAGATGAATGCGTTACGTACCCGACCGTCTACATTGATAATCGATGTTCGCGAGCGACACGAATTTCCGCGGTTAAATACTAGTGTGTACAGGCAAATACCGATGTCAGAGTTCGAAAGCTTTGCAACATCCGTTATCAACGAAGAAAACATCGTTTTAATTTGCCAACATGGTGTACGCAGTATAGGCGCTGCAGAAATTCTGCATCAAAAATATAAAGGAACAAAAAACATATTCAGCCTAAAAGGCGGCATTGCCAAATGGCGGAATTATTTTTTAAACCAGTAAGATGAGCGAAAAGAAAATTAAAAACATATTTGTAGCCGGGCCAATAACGCCCGATTTCATTGCGAAGAGTATCGCCAATCACGGCTCTAAAACAGGTATTGGTGGTCACAGCATTTTTATGGGCCAGGTGCGGATGGATGAAATAGACGGAAAGCTGGTTTCTGCAATAGATTATACCGCGTACGAAGCACTGGCCTTAAATAAGATGCACGAAATCAGGGAGGAAATTTTTAGTAAATATTCGCTGAGTTGCATGCACATACACCACAGTTTGGGCGAAATTAAGGCCGGCGAAATTTGCCTTTTTGTATTCACCTCATCAAAACACAGAAAACCTGCAATTGATGCCTGTAACGAGCTTGTAGAAAGAATTAAGGGCGAACTGCCGATTTGGGGAAAAGAGATCTTTGCGGATTCATCGCATCAATGGAAAGAAAATAGTTAATATGGTAAACATCACTAAAAAATCGAATACCTTACGTAAAGCAATTGCAAGTGCAACTTTATCCGTTTCTAAACAGGAAACAATTGATGCGGTTGTTAACAGAACCGTGCCTAAGGGCGATGTGTTCGAATTTGCCCGGGCGGCCGGCTTGTTTGCGGTAAAAAAAACAAGTGATGTTATTCCAGATTGCCATCCCCTTCCTATAGAATACACCGGCATTACATTCGAAATCAGCGATTTGGAGATACAAATTTTCGTTGAAGTGCATACCATTTATAAAACCGGAGTTGAGGTTGAGGCGATGCATGGCGCTTCGGTTACTGCATTAACGATGTACGATATGCTAAAGCCGATTGACAAAGGCATCGAAATAAGAAATGTAAAACTGCTGGAAAAGTCTGGAGGAAAGTCTGATTTGAAGCATAAAAAGTTTCCAGAACTTAAAGCTGCCGTTGTAGTTTGCTCTGATTCTGTTTTTGAAAAACGAAGCGAAGACCATTCGGGCAAAGCCGTAATTGCACGACTGGAGCAGTTCGGGATTGATACCCTTAAGTATGTAATTGTTGCTGATGAAGTTGAAAAAATTCGAAAGCAGGCAAATGCGCTGGCTGGCGCTGAACATCAACTTTTAATTTTTACCGGCGGAACAGGTTTATCGCCACGCGATGTTACGCCCGAAGCCATCCTACCACTTCTCGACAAAAAAATTGATGGAATTATGGAAACCGCGAGGCGTTATGGCCAGGAACGTATGCCATTTGCCATGTTATCAAGAGGCGTTGCAGGTTTTATTGGCGGAACACTTATTTTAACGCTGCCAGGCTCAAAAAACGGCGTCGAAGAAACAATCGACGCCCTTTTTCCGCAAATATTACATCTCTTCAAAATTAATAAAGGCCAAAAACATTAATCATTCGTAACCGTCACTTTTCAAGGTTTAACTGTTAAAGCTCTTTTAATAAAGATTGTATAGATGCTCTCTTCTGATAATTAGGGTCAAAATGCACAAATTTTATCTTGCCAGAACGATTAATGATGTAGGTTGCAGGGACAGGAAGCGTGTGCCTCGTGTTGCCATTGTTCGCTTCTAAATCGATACCGTAGCCTTTGTACTTTGAAAATGTTGCATCGTCCATCGTAAAATTTACGCCGTAGGCTTTCATAATCTCATCGTTTTTATCTTGAATAATGGAAAAGCCTGCACTGGTTTTCTTTATTGTTTTCGCAATATTTTCACTCGTTTCTGGCGTAACACCAATAACATAAGCATTTTTAGCGGTAAGCATTTGCAACGAATCCTGTAACTCCTTAATGTGTTTGTTGCAATATGGACACCACTGACCACGGTAAAAAAACACCACGACAGATTTATGCTCCTTTAGCAAGGATTTTAGCGTAATCTTTTTACCATTTTGATCTACACCACTAAAAGCCGGGGCATTCATTCCGGCCGATAATCCCTTTTGAGCATTTGCATTTAATACCGTTGCGGCAAAAAGCGTAATAATTAGTACAATTCTTTTCATAATAGATTTTAAAAATTAGCGGAGCATTATTTTTCCATCCCCCGCCTGTTTTACATTTTACTTTTCGACATTTTATCTTTCGACATTGCAGGTTTCCCTGCATTTGTTTTTTTGCCCGAATCTGCTTTCATTTTCGACATTTTGCCTTTCTCCATTTTCTTTTTCTCCACTTTTTCTGTACTCATTTTCGACATTTTTTCTTGCTGTGGGCGATAAGCAAAACTTGGTAAAGAAACGGATAAAACAACCAGAGCTGATAAGAAAAGCTTCACGGTAGCTTTTAGGAATTGATTTTTCATGTTATTGAGTTTTTGTTTCCAGCTTAGTCGCCGTACATCAAAACTCCTTACAAATCCTCTAATTTTTATTCATTTCGCTTTCAATTCGCTCCTTCAGACTTATTTTAAACTGCTCATCAAGTTTTACATTTTTAGCATCAAAACCAGCAATCAAGCGATTAATCAATATACTTTGGTGTTGGTACGTTTTGCAAACAGAACATCCGGCAAGGTGTATCTGCAACTGTAGATTTTCTGCGGCAGAAATTTTCCCAAACATTTTTTTCTCTATTAAAAAAGTTGCCTGCCGGCAATTGTACATTATTTTTTTAAGTGTTCCGGTCATCATCAGTTCCAATATTTTTGAAGGCATGCCCTCAGGTTTAGTTTTGTGCGATGCATAATTACCCAAAAATTGGCATCTGTAATTTTTAATTCAAGGCAAATTTTTTCCGATGCTGAATCATCCATATGTTTCATGGAAAAAACCGAGAACCATAATGGAGGCAATTTTTTAAGGCAGCCATCTAATATGGCGCCGAGTTCCTTCATCATCAAAGGGTTGTCTGTTTCAACACCGAAAGCTTTCGGCGCATGTAAAGCATTCCAATGCCCGTTTTCATTATCGAAGAAATCCTGTTGTTCTCTTTCAGAATGCGCTATTTCACGCAAGCCTTTCGAAGCCTGTTTCCGGTAAAAATCTGCAATCTTATTCCTCAATATCGCCGTTAGCCATGTTTTCTCGCTACTTTCTCCCCTAAAAACCTTTAGTTGCTGCAATGCAGCTAAAAAAGTATCCTGCACTATATCTCTGGCAATTTCCTCGTCCCTCAGTTTTGAAACCGCGAAACGATAAAGGTAATCAGCATAGGTGTCAACCCAATTTATAGGATCGCTAATATGTTTATCGCCCGCAATGAAGTCTTGTTTTTCTTGAGCCATTTTTTTGATTACATTGTATAAATATAATGCTTAACCCTTTTAGTCGCACCAAACTTAAATACCTTACAATATATTTTATTTTTTGTAAGGAGTTTGTCAAGGCTGCGACTAAGGCTTAAAATGGCGCTGATGTTTAATAAAACAATTAACTTCCTGAACTGTCTGGGGTGGCAATCCAGTGATAACATTCCGTACATCTAATAAAAACCAATGAAAGAAATCAAGGAAAAACATGCTTTTTTAATGCGATGGACTCATTGGGTAAATTTCCCGGTGCTTTCTGTTATGATTTGGAGTGGGATTTTTATCTACTGGGCGAACGATGCCTATGGAATTTCGATATTCGGCGTTACCTTTATTAAGTTTTTTCCGGAATGGTTTTACAACTATTTTCACGTACCACAGCGTTTGGCAGAAGGCATGGCTTATCACTTCCTGTTTATGTGGTTCTTTTTCATCAATGGCTTGCTTTACATCATTTACACCATTTTTTCTGGTGCGTGGCGAGAACTTATTCCGCAGAAAAAATCATTTAAAGAAGCATGGCTGGTTTTGCTCCATGATTTGCACATTAGAAAAACCGTACCGCCGCAAAATAAATACAATGCAGCACAAAGAATTGCATACAGCGCAATTATAGTTATGGGTTTTGGTTCTGTTATAACCGGACTCGCCATTTACAAACCAGTGCAATTTTATTGGCTTTGCTGGCTTTGCGGGGGCTACCACTTCGCAAGAATAATTCATTTTACGCTCACTATTGGATATGTATTGTTCTTTTTAATACATATTGTTCAGGTTGCCCTTGCAGGATGGAACAATTTCCGCTCGGTTATTTCGGGCTTTGAAGTTGTGGATCATGGTTCAAAAATTACAGAAGAAAATAATACTGAAAATGGAAAAACCCATTAAAGAAAAGGTAAAGATGCCGCTTACTGTTGAGCAGAAAATAAAGCGCCGGAATTTTATTTCCTTTACAACATTTCTTGCCTTGGGCGGTGGTGCATTCGCAGGCTGGAAGTGGCTGCTGCACTCGCCCGAAGAAATACCTGGCGTTACCGGAGGCGCAAAAGCACCATTGAGAAGGGCTTTAAATAAAACCGAACTTTTCTTTCGCAACTTTTTTAGCAATGGCCACCTGGCAAAAACTTATCCAAAAGAAAGGGCAGCAAAAAAAGTTCGTATAAATAGCCTTATCGGCATAGAAGACGACGAAAGTTTTGACGAAAAAAACTGGAAACTCGAAGTAAAAATCTCGCCATTGCAATCAATTAAAATAGGCATTGAAGAAATAAAAGCTTTGCCTAAAACCGAGCTCATTTTTGATTTTAAATGTGTTGAAGGCTGGGATCAGATACAACATTGGGGAGGCGTTCGACTTAGCGATTTTTTAACGCATTTTAAGCTTGATGGTCTTGCAGAAAAAAATTATATGGGCCTTGAAACGCCCAATGGCGCCTATTATGTTGGTTTGGAGCGTGACAGCGTGTTGCATCCGCAAACCATTTTGGCTTACGAAATGAACGGACAACCAATAACCACCGCACACGGAGCACCGTTAAGATTAATCATTCCAGTTAAGTATGGCATCAAGAATTTGAAAAGAATCGGGTCAATGTCATTCAGCAACAGTCGCCCACATGATTATTGGGCAGAGCAGGGCTACGATTACTATTCGGGCTTATAAAAAATTGCATTTGCTTAATTTCCTCAAAAAATATCCATTGGATGTTCTAAGCAAACACGGCCTAAAATTAACAATCTAAATCTTTTTTAAACCTTGGTTTTCCAGACAATGTTATTTAAGTAACGCATAAAATCGGTGTTTACCAAAATAATACAAGATGAGAAAATACAAGATTGGAATTATTGGATATGGCGGCTTCGGCAGGTTTTTACATTATTGGTGGTCAAAGCTTGATGAAGTAGAAGTTATCGCAATTGCCGAATCTGGAAAAGGTTTCGAAAGTGCTAACAGCTGCAGAATTTATTCGAATTGGAGAGAATTAATAAACGATCCTGAAATTGATATTGTAAGCATTGTTACGCCACCGGGGCTGCACGCTGAAATGGCCTGCGAGGCAATGAAAGCGGGCAAACATGTGCTGCTCGAAAAACCTGTTGCAATTACCGAAGAGGGTGGCAACCAAATTATAGAAACTCAAAAAGAAACCGGCAAGGTAATAACGGTTGACCACATGATCCGTTACAATCCTATTATCCAGTTTTTCATGGAATTAAGCCGGAATAATGCATTTGGCAAGCTCAGACAAGTCGTTGTAAATAATTATGCCCAAGATGAAGCCCTACCGGCAGGCCACTGGTTTTGGAACAAAGCGCTGTCGGGCGGCATACTGGTAGAGCACGGGGTGCATTTCTTTGACATCGTTAATGCAATTGGAAACCAGCAATATAAGGAAGTTTATGGTTCCTCAAGTTCTCGGAATGAACAGCAAACCGACCGCGTAGCTGCTTTAGTTTTATATGATGAGGGCTTGATGGCGAGCTATTACCATGCCTTTTCTGGTCCGGGTTTATTTGAACAAACAACGATACAGCTGGCCTTTGACCTTGCAAGGATAGAAATTGAAGGCTGGATGCCGATGAAAGGAACTTTAAAAGCTTTAGTTAATGATGAAACTAAAAATAAATTGAGTGCTATTCCAGGCTGGAAAGCCACAGTTGAAACTCCGTTGAGTTCGTTAAGAGATGTTTCGAGACCAGAAGGTTGGGGTGATACCGATGTTCCTGAAGAACACAATTCGGTTAATTGTGGCGGAATAACCTATGATGTAGACGAGATGGTTTCAGGCACTTTTGAAATTAATCAAACCAAAGGGGAAGTTTACGGAAAGTGTGTTCAGTCAATTATTCTAGACATAACAAAAAAAATCGAAAATCAGGATCACAAACTAAAAATAACGGTAGAAGACGCTTTCGAAAGCCTGAAGATTGCACTTCTTGCTTCGAAATAACCTGGGTTTAATCAAACCAGAATTTAGCGCATGCAAGCAGCGACTAAAATACGCGACAACACAGCATAAATACCTGATGTTCTAACTGCTAAAACATGACGCCATTTATCAGGTTTTTCTAATTAGTAAATTAAGATGCCATGAATATGAAAAAGGATCGCCAAAGTGCAGACGACCACGAAGAAGTTAAGAACGCAAATATTGGCTTACAAGCCCTTAGTGAGGAAGAGGAGGACGTAAGCGGTGGACAACTTGGCGGACTAAAAGAAGATGGTGACAATGTTGTGCCCAACGATCAGAATCCGGTTGAGACCGCTAAAACGCAACAATTAAACAAGAAATGATTTTAGCCAAAAGCTGATGTTGAATGCATTTCTTATCAAATGCGAAATTAAAAAATCTTAAAAACTTCAACCTTTACTATGAATATCATACCTAGAAAATTACATGGAATAATCGATTACGTGTGGACAGCTGTGATGTTTGCGATGCCTTTTTTGTTGGGATTTGCAAGCGTAACGCCAGCAGCCGCATGTTTTTTCATCGCAGCTTTGAGTACTTTAATCATTTCTCTTTTCACAAATTATGAAGTCGGCGTTTGGAAAAGGCTCCCAATGGCTTTCCATCTCGATATGGATATGGCGCTCGGCCTCACACTCGCAATTTCGCCCTGGCTTTTTGATTTTTACCAGCAGGTGTTTTGGCCACACGTTTTAATGGGCGTATTTGCCATCGTAGCAGGCTTTGTAAGTGAAAGTAACTCACTAATTACCAACATTAATGAAGATTTTAATGGATAGTCATCTTTACCGATTGACTAGGGTCTGGAGTCAACACAAAACTTTATTGCCAACCATAATGTTATTTTCATAGCCTATAAAAAGGCTAGAATGTTCTCAATTATTTCTGGTGACACCTTGATAAGGTTTGTCGGTTAAAAGCCTTCGGCTGGTTACCGGCATTTTGTTAATCATATTTACATCCGTGATGAAACCAATTTCAATTTGGGCGGCAAATGCCCAGTCAGAACTAAAACAACTCGAACCAGCAGCAGAGATTTCTAAGGCACTCGCCTTATCTGTGTATTTAACAAGTGATACACTTTGGCTGGTAAAAGAATGGCCTAATAGAAAACGCATCGGTTTCCGTACAGCTTTTTCACCCTCAGGCAAAATCAGCATTAAAAAAATTGATCACAAGGAAAATGAGGTCAGGATCATGTTAGCCTGTTCTACCATTATCCATGAAGTAACTGTACACTATGAGGATGATGCACCGTATTTTAGATATACGGTTTGCGCAACTCCAAAAATTCCACTGTTCATTCCCTACTGGCCGAAAGATATCCTTAGTTTCGACGAAAAGGGTAACATTAATCAGGATTGCATAATCCATACACAGCAACGAGGTACGCGTTCGGGTATATTATTTTTTAACGATTCCGATTCGGGCTCTGTGTTCTATTTTCAAAATCTTACCGCATTAAATCCATATTGTGAAACGGCAAAATGTAGCGCAGGCGCGACGGTTGGAGGCACATGGCCGGAAATCGGTTTTTCGTTACCTGCAACAACTCAACCTTTAGAGAAGGGCAAAACGTATACTTTCAGTGATGCTTTCGTAAGCCTGTCAGATCAGCAACCAGATAACCCTGTAAACATTGCAACCGAATACTTAAACCGGCTTGCAGAAATTTACATTAAACTTCCCCGTCCTGAGCGCTTTTACCACAACTGGCTTGATACGGTAGAAAATGGGCTTAAAGACCTCACTTACCATAAAGGTTGCTGGACTTTCGCGGGCGGCCACAGTTATTTAAGCGCTTATGTGGCAGATTATAAAACTCCACCAGAGGTGATGGTTCAGCTTGCTGTACTAATGCCAATGCTCGAATACCTCGATTGGAAGGGAGAAAAAAGCCACGTGCTGGTGGATGAGCTGCGAGCCGGCCTGGAGGATTTTTACCAGGAAGATATGGGCACCATTGTAAGGTGGTTGCCAGCGGCAGAGAAGAATTTGGATCACTCAGAGGAACAAAAAAAACCAAGGGTGATGGACGCCTGGTACCTCCATCATCCCTTGATGAATTTGGCCCGACTTAGCGAGCGGGGTGATAAAAATGTAAAGGATATCTTATTCAAGTCGGTTGAATACGCTATGAAGGTGGCGAAAAAGTTTAATTATGAATGGCCGGTATTTTACCAGATGGATACTTTGGATATAATTAAGGCAGAAACCGCTGATGGCGAGGGTGGCGAAAAAGATGTGCCTGGCACGTATGCTGATTTGATGTTAAGGATGTGGAAAATCACGGGTGAGAAAAGGTTTTTTGATGAGGCCAGGAAAGCCGCAGCCAAATTGCAGGGCAAGGGTTTCGAGCTATTTTACCAGGCAAATAACACCGCATTTTCGGCTGGCGCCATGATTAGGTTATATAAAGAAACTCAGGATAAAACCTTTCTCGAATTAAGCTACGTGTGTTTAGCCGCCCTTTTTGATAACGTTCAGCTTTGGGAATGTGACTATGGCAACGCAAAAAACTTCCCTACGTTTTTCGGGGTTTTTCCACTTAAGGATGCCCCTTACACCGCCGCCTATGAAGAGCAGGAGGTCTATTCCGCATTGCACGATTACATATATGAAGTGGAAGGTTTAGAAATTCTCCCATCCATAAGGTTGCTTATCGCAGAGTTCATCAGGCACATGGTTGGCCGTGTGGCATACTATTATCCACCGATGTTAAAGCCAGATATGCTGGCAAAGGAAATTAAAACGGGAGAAATTGATCCAAAGCTTTGGATTGCGCTTGAAGATCTACATGATGGCTGGGAAGAATCGGGGGAAGTTGGACAGGAAGTTTACGGAGCGGGCATTGCATTTGGCGTAATTCCTAACCAATATTTCAGGATTAAAAATGAATCATTCATTCTTTTTTGCGACTATCCAATTCAGAAATTTCAAAATCGTCAAAAATCTATCTCCTTCAACACAGGTGGTGATAACCGATTGAGCTGCAGAGTAATCATCCTGTTCCAGGAAACTGAAGAAACAGCGCAGAGCCGGTTCGAAGTTTTGGTGAAAAAAGAAAAAGTTTCGCCGGTAAAGAGCAATTCAGACATGCTCGAATACAACATCTCCGGAAATGAAAAGGTTAAAATAAGCTGGTAGTCAGTAAAGGGTAACACACTGATCAGCGCATGATCAGTGTGTTTGAAAATTTTATCAAGCTTTACATTACTTTCTCATTTACATGGTTAAGGCAACAAACACGGCTCCGGTTTCCTTCTTGTTTTGTGCGGTTTCAAATGCTTTGTTAATTTCATCTAAAGAGAATGTATGGGTAATCATGTTCTTCGCCTTGATTTTGCCTTTCGCCAAAAGGTCCAGGCAAATGGTCATTTCCGGATAAATTCCCCAGAACCCGTAACTGGCGCTTGGAATTATGGTGATGCCTGATTTCTGTACTTGCTGCCAATCCATCGAAATGGAAACGTCGCCGTTTTCGAAACCACCAACGATGACCACTTTGCCACCAATCCTAGTGAAAGATAGCGCCTGTGGTAATGTTATTGGCATAGAGGGCCCACCTGCACACTCAAATGTAATGTCGGCACCTCTTCCCAGCGTAAATGTTTTTAAACGTGAAAGTGCATCTTCCTGCTCGATATTTACGACTTCATCTGCCCCAAGCGCTGTAGCCATTTCTAGTGCACTTGGCACAACATCGAACAAAATTACATCTGCACCTGATGCTTTTGCAAGCTGTAATTGAGCCAAACCAATCGGACCACCGCCAATAACGGCCACTTTATTGTTTAGGCTTAGTCCGCTTAACTGCTGCGCATGCAAACTTACTGCAAAAGTGTCGAGAAGCGTTGCTTCCTCATCACTCACGTTATCTGGAAGGATGTGAAACTTTGTAGCCGGGCCAATCAGGTATTCTGCAAAAGACCTTGATATTGTTTCCATTCTAACTTTATACAGATTCGGGCAAAGGTTATATTGTTGCACACGGCACCAATCGCAATCACCATCGCCCAATAGCGTTTCTACAACTACCCTATCGCCTGGTTTAACATTTTTTACAGCACTACCAACTTCCACTACTTCTGCGGCGAGCTCATGGCCCATAATCTTACATTCCAGTTCAGGTTCATGTTTCTTCCAATGCCTAAGGTCGGTTCCACAAATTCCAGAGACTTTAATTTTTGCCAGCACCCAGTCTTGCGCTGGTATTTCCACTCTATCTACTTCCTGCACATCGAAAGTTCCATCCGGCTTTTTCAGTGCTGCTTTCATCTTTTTGCTCATGCTATTAATTTTAACGTTAATATTTAATCATTAGGGCTACTACGAATACTTTCTTCCAGAAACTGCAGGCATGTTGGCGAACTGATTTCAGCTACCACGCCCAAATAAGTCAATTTGCCATTTTCGGGTATAATTTGAAACGAGGTGACCGAATTGCCTTGCTCGTTTGCGGAGAGCAGGTATCTTCCCGAAGGGTCTAATGCCAGACAACGCGGACTTTTACCACCAGAAGGGATTCTTTGTGTCTCCTGGAGCGCACCGCTTTTCTGATCAATTGAAAATATCACAATTTCGTTTACATCGCCGCGGTTGCTTGCGTAGAGATATTTGCCAGCCTGGTCAATTTTTATGTCGCCAGCCTCTGCACCATTTTTTATTTCGCTAATACCTATGTTATACCGGTATAGCCACTTATCCAGGTTTTTTTCCTGAAAAACAAAAAGGTCGCCGGTGAGCTCGCAAAGAACGTAAAACCAACTTCCGCCAGGATGGAAAGCCATTTGCCTCGGTCCAACGCCAGCCGGCAGACTAACGTAGGCGTTTGCTGTAGGTTGAAAAGGCTGAAGATCAGCGTTCTCATAATGATACGTGTAAATCCTGTCGGTGCCTAGGTCGGCAACGAAAAGGGTTTTTTGGTCGGGAGTGAAGATCGAACTGTGAATATGCGGTTGCTCCTGCCGTTCCTGGTTAGCACCAGATCCTCCATATTTGAACAATTGTATGGCCTGCCTCAACTTTCCGTTTGTATCAAACGGCAACACCGCCAAAGTGCCACCGTAATTGGCGGTGATGGCAAAATTTCCGTAATCTTGGATAGAAATATGGCATGCACCAGCACCTTCAAAGCTTACCTGACTTAGCAATTCCGGTTTATTTGGATGGCTGATGTTGAAACTTGCCACCTGCGAATGATTCCCTTCTTTACGCTCGCTAACCGCAAACAACAATTGTGAAGACGGACTCAAGGCAATATATGATGGATTTTCGATGCCACCAACTGAGGCTAAAAACTTAATCGTACCATTCTGCTTATTAAAATTATACTGAAATATTGAATCTTGCTCTGCCATGGCATAACTGCCGATAAACAACGCTGTATTTGCCTCGCCGCTCATAAACGTCTGTAAAATTTAGATGATTTGTAAGCGTGGGCGTATTTTTAAGTCTACCACATCGCAGGCTGGAGGTTGGGCAATACAAAAAGCAATTGCCCAGGCGATATCTTCTGCCCGCAACATTTCATGATTTTTTATTTGTTCACGCTTTTCATCGACACTGGCTTCTTGCATATCCGTATCAACAGCTCCAGGCTCAATGAGCGAAAGTTTTATTCCCAGCGGGTTTATTTCCTTTCTAAGCGATTCAGAAAAGCCTTGAATTGCAGATTTTGTGGCTACATAGACAGAACTGTTTTCTTCTCTAACATCAGCACTCATCGAACCTACATTGATAATGTGTCCGGCTCGCTTTTGCTCAAAACGTGCAATAGATTCACGACAGCATGCCATGTAAGCTAAGAGATTGGTGTGCAAAATGTACTGCCAGTCTTCATACCCTCCTTCAAGTATGCTTCCATAACCCAGGGCAGCATTATTTATTAAAATATCGAGCCCCCCAAGTTGTTCGTCTGCCGCGGCAAATAATGTGGTGATACCCTCCTTGGCGGATAAATCGACAACTACCCCCATGCTATTGGATCGGTTTTTCGCTTCGATTGCCGCCAGGGTTTCATCTACCTGCTCCCGGTGGCGGCCACAAATCATACATTGGGCACCTAAAGAGCCGAGTAGTATCGCCGTAGCCCCTCCAATGCCGGTACTACCGCCGGTAATTAATATTTTTTTGCCTAAAAAAGCACTGCTGAAATACGAATTGAAATCTTCCATAGGTTCTGTCATTAGCTAAATCTTCTCATTAAATTGAATAAACTATAAATCACTTTCTCTTTACCGGCCACAAGTTTTTAAAAGGCTGCCGCTTGTTGCAAAACCCCTTTATACAACTTACCAGCCATGCGAAAATGAATCTGGCCAAATGCCATTCCTTTAAACAACCAGTCTAGAATCGACTTTGTTGACTTGAAAAATACCCATTTGGCAGGGCTAAATACCGAAATTACCTAGCGTAGAAATCGACTCATGCACAGTTCAATGTTCACTGTTTAAGGAAATTTCAAGTATAAATCGATTACCGGGCAGTTTTTTCAGGCTTTACACTTAAGCTACTTTGGTATTATGCGTATAAATGCTCCAGGAAGATTATTACGCAATCAAGACAGGACTTTAACACCTTCATTTCACGTATATAACGGCTAAACCAACCTGCCCAGAGATTGGTTTCAAATGTAGTCGTCACGAAAGAGCACAAAATGCTTCCGAAAAGATCTCAATGAAGGTATGTGAAAGTTGTTGTCGGGGTTGATTTGTTGTGAACGTAAACTAAATAGAAACTAATATGAACAATACTGAAAACGATTCATTTGATAAAGACAAGGATACGAAAAAGGAAAACAGCTCATTAGAACAAGAGCTAATAGAAGCTTTAGCACAGAAAAATGAAGATATCAAAAGCGGTAATACGCCCACTGATAAAGGCGAAGCTGATGAAGATAAAAAATCTGGTGGCTTTGATAAATGGTCTGTATCCTGGCCTTAGTTCTTCGGATTGAAGTTCTGAAGTTAATTAGCATCTGTAAAATGCTATTGTTTAGAGACTGGAACAGTTACTCCGGAAAACTTATTGTTTGAAAGCGTATTATCAAACGGAGCAACATCCTGAATCACCCGCGACGGATATCTTTTAACATCGAACTTCCCGGTCCAGTCTATGTTCTTGCCATCGCCCTCAAGAATTCCCGTTTGGGCGTTGGTAATTTTGTTATTTGTTATCGAACATCCGCTTGCGGCCACATAAAAACCCGTTTCATTTTTCCCTGCAGACATGCCATACATTAGGCGAATGGCCGTCTTAATACCTCGGATATCGTTATTTGTAATTTTATGCCCGGTGCCATTCACGCGAATGCCACCCGTTCCACCCCTGAAAACATTGCCAGTAATTAAGCAGTCATGCCCGCCTCTCATAACCAATTCGCCGTCATTATTTTGAAAGTAATTTTTTAAATAAATGTTCTTACTGCTTTTATTACTAATTACCTCGTTTTCGGCATTACAGTTAATAAATTTGTTTTTTGAAACGAGGCTAAAGGCTTCCTGGTTGCCAAGCAAAATGGGGTCCTGACCAATCTGGACACATTCTCCACCATTCCCATTCGGCCAGCTCACTTTTGCCTTATTCCTGAAAACGTTATTTTTAATCACCGTGTTCTGCGGAACTGACTTTTCGGTTATTTTAACCTGTAAATCGATGCTGTTAATGTTTGAGCGAAACTCGCAAGCTTCAACCCCGTTATAGGCACCATTACCCGAAATAATTACAAGTGGTAAAAACTGAACCTTGGATTCGTTATCGATGAAAGAACAGCGCTCAACCGAACAATGATTGCTTTCGCTAAGTTCTATAAGCGTTCCGGAATTTCCATTTTCGCGAACGACTTTATTTTTATCAAACCGGAGATTTTTAAGAATGATATATGCACCCGTTATTTTGAAAATGCATTGATCTTGAATACCAGAAAAGATGGTAGCTTGTTCAGCCTCGCCTGTAATTACAATTGGTTTCGATGCGGTGCCTTTAGCATCAATGTTTACCGCCCAGTTTTCGTAGGTGCCTTTCAGGATGATAATTTCATCACCCGGCTGAAGTTTTTTTGACACCTGCTCAAACTCAGTAACCGATTTCACCTTGTATGTAGTTCCAAAGGTTGCTACGGAATGCATCACTAGAAGCAAAAAAACTGCAGTTAATATCTTCATAGAGAAATGTTTTTAACGACTGGTAAAGTTATCATTCTAATTAAAAAGCGAAGTAAACTTAAAGGAAGCAGCCCTATTTAAAGGGCTGCTCACTAACAACTAAACCAAACCATGTATTTAACAAACATGGTAAGCGCTTTCTACCAGTTACGGTAATTTATCGAGTGCAGGTACATTTTGGTCGTAGCCTGCATAACCTTTGTTTTGATTTATCCGACCTTCTGTATTGAAGCGCTGTGCACTTGCAGGTACCGGCCATAATACGTGATATGGCGCTATTCTATAATTTACGCCCTGTAATGTTGGCACCTGATTTTTATAGAAATCGTTTTTTTCCATAATGCGGTCATACATGAAATTGTTATCAGAAAAAGTTGCCAGACTATAGCTTTTACCATTGTAGGCTGGCTTTCCTGTTTGGGCAAAAATATAGGCAATTCGTGTAAGTTCAGTTTTGCGTGGCTCTTCCCAGTACAATTCGCGGGCACGCTCATCAAGAATTGTCCCGATGGTTATCTGCGAAGCATTGGTTAACAAAGTTGCATTGGCCCTTGCCCGTACTACGTTTAAATCAGCCATTGCCAGTCCTAAATCGCCTTTCCAATAATAAGCTTCTGCACGTAGCAAATAGGTTTCGGCCAGGCGGAAAACATACCAGTCCGTATTTGTTCCGCGAGGCGGAGTCCAGTATGGGTCGTTTGCCAGGGCATTAGTAGAATTGATGAATACTTTGTAATGTGGCCATCCGAACCAGTGACGAATGGTGTCTAATGCGCCATTTGTAAAACGTTGCTTAATGTTTGCATCAGAATACATTTGCAAAGGCTGGCCATATAAAGCACGGTCGGCGGCATTGGTTGATGTTTTTAACGCAGGGTTGTTGTAAACCAGATCAGTCATATCCATCCACATGCCTTTTGCATGGCGGTAATCGGTGTTATCTGTCCAGATGTATTTTGTACTATAAGGCGTTCCGCGATACCTTCCGATTCCGCGGCCGTACATTCTGGTTAAAGGAATTTCTGCAGTAACCGCATCAACTATTGCCGTTGCGCCGGATGGCGTTTTTACGTTGGCAAAATGCCAGGCCGGAACAGTATTTCGCATCAGCTGAGAACCCAGCGCCGTAAAACCGGCGAAGGCTTCCCTGTCTATAACCAGGAACAAAGCTTCACGGTTCGCAGCAATCGCTTTATTATCCATCCGGTGTAAATCCCAGACAACGTTTTTGGTTAAATCTGATGCTGTGCTTCCAAAACGTGCTGTCATCATTCCATACTTTCCGCCATTAATTACATTGCTTGCAGATGTTATCGCATCGTCGAACTTACCCAGCGCAAGGTTAACCTTGGTTAACAGGTGACTTACTGCACCTTTAGTTACATCTCCTTTATTGCCGCCATCCAGAACCCAGGTTTGAGCAAATTCCAAATCAGTCTTCATTTTGGCAAGAATCACTTCTCTTTTTGTGGAGTAGAAGTCTGCTTTCGGACCATCGACATCTTTCAAAAGCAAAGGCACATCGCCGAACTGGTGTACTAACCTGTAATAATAAAATGCCCGGTAAAAATAAGCTGCGCCTAAAATTGCATTTTTCTCTGCGTCAGAGGCATAGCTTGGTTTATCGATATTCGAAATAATTGTATTTGCTTGCCTCACAGCAATAAATTCGTTGTCCCAATACCAGCCAATTTTGGTAAAGTCATCACTATTCAGGTTGGCATCCGAGGTAATACGTGAAATAAGATCCTGTGCAGGCGTATTTTTATCGGTCGTACCATCAACTGCTACGTCCGAAAAAATTGATTCGGTTAACAACGGCGCAGAGTCGCCAAAGAACTCCCTCCTGGTTGCCAGTCCGAGCCCGTTAAGCGCCGCTTTCATTGCGGTTACGCTATTTAGATTTTCCGGAGAATATGCAGACAGCTGATCCGAATCGAGGTAGGCTTTTTTGCAGCCTGCGCAGCCTAGCATTAAAGCAAAGGCTGATAAAACAATTATATTTTGATTTTTTCTTTTCATGATGCTAAAAAATTAAAGCGTAACGTTAAGGCCTAATGTGTAGTAGCGTGGCGTTGGGCCATTATTTTGTGGGTCCCAGAAAGTCCATTTAGGTGCGTAGTAGCCTGCATTATTTACGTTTGCATATATTTTCGCACTCTTAACACGAAGTTTGGTAAGCAAGTTGGAAGGAACAGAATAGGATACCGCCACCGTATTAAGCCTGATGAATGAATTATCCCAGTAAACATTGTAGCTTGTTCCGCTCGAACCGGAATTTAACCTTGCATAATCATTAATTGGGTTAGCTGGCGACCAGTAAGGAAGCACATAGGAAGTTGAACGTGCAAAGCCGACACTACCCGGTTGGTTTTTAGCCGAATTATATTGCTTTAGCTGCCCCCAGTTTGCAAGTAACTGAAATGAAAAATCGAAGTTTTTGAAAATGTTAAACTCGTTTCGCATGGCGAAAAAGTAACGTGGCGTACGGTAACCTAAAAATTTCTTGTCCGCATCCGAGTAAGCATAATCGCCATCAACATCTTCAAGTTTAAAATCACCTGGTTTAATGGCCGCTTTAGTAAATTTGGCGGCCTCAGCCATTTCATTTTGTTGCCATACGCCTTGAATGTTATAATCCCAGATTACGTCGATATCTTTTCCAATAAACCAGCCGTTTCCGGGGTCATCTGTTGGTAAAGCCAGTGCAACAATCTTGTTCCTGTTAAAAGAGAAGTTAAAATTCGTGTTCCAGCGGATGTTTCCATCAACGAGATTTTTGGTATTCAGGTTAAGCTCCCCACCACGATTATTAATCCGGGCAAGGTTCGAGTAAACTGAAGAATATCCGCTTACATTCGGCAATGTTTGTCTTACAAGCAAATCGCTCGTTTTTTTGTTGTAAGCATCAATAGATCCGCTAATTCTATCGTTTAGGATAGAGAAATCCAAACCAACATTAAGTGCAGTAGTTTCTTCCCATTTCAAATTAGAGTTTGCAAGTTTAGCGCCAATTTGAACAGTATTCACATCAGAAGCAGCGCCACTGCCGTTTACGGTTTGGTATTTTCCACTTGCCAGCTGAGCAAGTGCTGCATAAGGATCTACCGTGCCGTTATCCGGATTACGCAAATCGCGGTTACCGTTTATGCCATATGACAGGCGAAGCTTGCCATAACCTAACCATTTTTGGTTTTTCATGAAGCTTTCATCAGTAAACACCCAGGCAAAGGCTGCCGCCGGAAATGTTGCACGCTTAAAGTTCACACCAAAAACGGAATAACCATCTCTACGTACAGAAAGCGTTAAAATATACCTGCTCAATAAGCTGTAATTTAACCTGGCCATTAAAGCATCGCCAGTGTAAACCTTATCTTCACTATTTGTAACTGGTTTTATACCGCTGGAAAGGTTGTGATAGCTAAGCACATCATTTGGTACGAAGCCTTCGTTTGAAGCCTGAGTCCACCAGGTTTGGTATTTCTCGGCGTTGGCAAGTAGCGTTACATCAACATTATGAATGTTGGCGAAAGTTTTATTCCATTTAACAAGATTATCTATTTGCCAGTTGTATCGTGTTTCATTTGCACGTGTGGCTGAACCACCAGGGGTAACAACATCAGGATTTCTCGACGAACGGTAATCAAAAGTGCGGTAAAAATCGAGTCCCGGACTGAAATTTAACTGATAAGTGATACCCAATGGCAATTTCACCCTGCCGTAAAGACTTGCAAAAATCGTGTTTTGCTTATTCATCCTTTCGTTGTAGGTCATGCTCAAAAACGGGTTTCTCGCATTCAATCCGCTATCATCTGTCGGAATACGTCTTAGTTCGCCGTTTGGCAGATATTTATCACCGTAAGGCGATAAGTTAAGAATCTGAGTCCAGTCAGCTTCGGTTGATCCGTCGCCGGTTCTGGCTTCATCTCTATCGGCAAATTGTACGTTCATCCCCAATGTTAACCACTTCGCAGCCTCTCCTTCCAGGTTAATCCGGCCGCGGATGGCTGTATAATCTCCACCCTGAATAACATTTTGGTTTTTTTGATAATTGAGCGACATATAATAGGTGATTTCCTGTTTCTTACCACTTAGCGATAAGGTGTGGTCCTGACGGAAACCAATTCTAAAAATATCATCATACCAGTTTGTCGTTTTGCCGGCCAGGTAATTCGCTTTTTCATTGGCCACAAGCCCAAGTCTGTTTAACCACAAATCAACAGGATCACCCGTTTGGCCGTTTAGCCACTGCGTTAAAGTTACGCCTGACGGTAAATTTCTAGGGTCGTTGTACAAATATTCGGGTGTTGTTGCACCACTTCTCAACACATCACCCCGCCATGCCAAAAAGCCTTCACCATCGTAAGGGCGCATATTTTTAGCAAGCTGTGCAAGCCCCACATTAGTATTGAAGGTTATCGTAGGCGATTCACCACGCCCCTTTTTGGTGGTTATGGCAATAACGCCGG
The DNA here is from genome assembly GCF_979253075.1 of Pedobacter sp. AC464. Classification (NCBI taxonomy): domain Bacteria; kingdom Pseudomonadati; phylum Bacteroidota; class Sphingobacteriia; order Sphingobacteriales; family Sphingobacteriaceae; genus Pedobacter; species Pedobacter sp. AC464. The sequence goes on along the minus strand of NZ_CEEDBV010000001.1, from coordinate 300,736 downwards.
TTGCTGCTTTTGCACCATAAACTGCAAGCGAACTTGCATCCTTGAGCACATCAATGGCTTCGATATCATTCGGATTAATATCCGCAAGCTGACCATTATAAATCACGCCATCGAGCACAATTAAGGGTGATGTTCCGGCGCTTAATGTAGATTTTCCACGCACCAGTAAGTCGCCGCCGCCTTTGGCGCTTGAGCTTAAGCCTACTGATAAACCGGGAATATTTCCCTTTAAAACATCGGCAATACTTTGAGGATTCTCATTTTCCAGCTGCGTAGCTTTTACACTAGAAATGGCTCCTGTTGCATCTCTTTTGGTTGTTGTGCCGTAGCCGATTACAACTACGTCAGTAAGGTTTTTAGATTCTTCCTGCAGCGTAACAGAAAGCGTTGTTTTAGAGCCAACCGGAATTTCCTGACTTGCATAACCTACAGCCGAAAAAACCAGTGTTGCATTTTGCGGAACAGCTATGGAAAAACTTCCGTCGCCACCCGTAGATACCGCTGTTCGGGTATCTTTCACTTTAACAGATATGCCCGGAATTCCGATTCCGGATTTGTCTTTAACGGTTCCCCTTACGTTCATCTCCTGAGAAAAACAGAGTGAAAATGTAAAGCAAACCAATGTGATAAGAAACGTAAGTCTTTTTCTCATATTTTGCTTGGTTAAATTTGATTAGTGGATACAAACCTATTTCATTTCTTTTCAAATACCAAATAAAAGATGACGTAAATATCTAATATATAAGTAGTTATGATAATTATTAATACGTTTCGTAAACAAGCGCTTTATGATAAAAATGCATCAGCATCCGCTGCAGACGCTTTCAGTTTTTACAGCTAATACGCTTTATAAACAAGAGAAAAATTTAAAAAAAGAGTTTTTGATTCAGCTTGCGTAAGCATACCCACCACAAAGCCTAATCGAGAACCAAGCGGCTCCACCCTGCTTCACCTGCTTTTTTAAGCTCTTCCTTACGCTCATGAAACAACCTCTGCATCCTGGAGTTATAAGTCCAGCAGGTGCTTTGCCGTATATCCAAAATTTGAGCAAGCTTGTAAGATGAAATCGTTCCCTTTGAACTGTACACTAAAAACAGCATATATAACGCTTTCGTAATTGGGATTCGTCCATTTTGAAATACCGTTCCTGTAATAACTGATTCGTCATAACCACAACGCGTACACCTTCTGCTAAATAAAGTTTGCCCTGCAAGGAAACTCTCGTTATTACACTTTTTACAGCTAAAGCCTTTCTGCCATTTTAGATCTGCAATAAATTTGAAGCAGCTTTCCTTATCGGGATAAATGCGGCTGAATTCCTCAAAATCTGGCACCTTCGCCGTCAGCCTGGCCCTGGTTGCCTTTTCAATATTCAGGTTAAGTTCAAGATTGTCTTTCTTAAGCAGAGAGTTCATCAATGAGATGTCTATATTTTGCCTTTCGATGATTTCGGCTTTCTGTTTAATTTCCGCTGTGCGCTCTTCTACCATGGCCGTTAACTCATGATTTAATGTTTGCGTGAGTTTCTCATTAATACGCAATTGTTCGATGATACGTTTTTGTGCCGTGGTTTTCTTTTTACGCAGGCTGCGGATGCTGCTCCCGATGGCGAAGGATACAAGCACCATTTCAATTACAAAACAGATGCTTAAACTATAATAAACAAGCGTTCCATAAGGTATCCACTTTAACAGAAGCAATATTTTTACTATAAATCCCGAAAGGAGAAAGCCATAGCCAATAACTATAAAGAGCGCTGGTTTAAAACCCTTACGGTAAACATAAACGCCAGCGGAAAACACCAACATCAGTGGCAAAAGCTCAATAACCTTTAAATTGAAAAGTCTGGTATCGTAAATACAGGCCAGAAAGAAAAGGGTACGAAGACCAATAAATACAAGAACCGCCCTGTAAAAACCCGGTGCTTTGGATTTTAGATATAAAAAATTTACCGTAAACAGCATTCCAAAAATGCTACTTATAAAAAGGGCAACGCCAAAACCGTAAATGTTTGCCGAAGGATGGTTTGGCCAAAGGTATTGAAAGGCAATTCCATCGTTACACATTTCGTAGAGGCCAATACCCAGGTTATACAAAACATAGAAAAGATATTGCCTGCGCTTTACAGCAAAAAACATTAATAAGTTGTAGAGGCAAAAAACGATAATCATGCCGTAGAAAAGGCCAAAAATAAAATATTCGCTAACCGCGTAACCAACAAACCATTTTAACTCCCGAAGCACAATAATTGCGCTCACTGGGTTGGGCGATTTAACGCGAATGTAATAGGTTAACAAATCGTTTGATTTGTTTTCCAAATCGTAGGTGAAGTTTTTATGGGCGTAAACCCGTTCCGAAAAATTATAATCGGTACCAAAATGTTTTACCTGGTAGCTGTTGAAACCATCGGGAATGTAGAGTTGCAGGTTTGTTATCGACTGATCGAAAAATTCAAGCATCCATTTATTTGACGAAGCAGCATTGTGTCCTATCCTAAACTTGTACCAGTACGCTGAACCCGGATGTTCATTTTTCGGAATCCGGTTGGTGTTGGGCTTAAATTTACCTTGTACCTGACTTGTGAGAATTTCGCCAAAAGTCAATTTTCCGGAAACATCTTCGAGCATGTCGATTTCGTTAAAGGAAAATAGCTGATGTGGAGTGCTATCGTCTATCTTAACCGGAATCTGCGCACCGGCTTGAGCGTAGAAAAAAGAAAGCACTGTAAAAATGAGGAATAAAAGCTTGTTGGGGCTCAAACACCATGCGTATCGAAAACTCATATCACGGAATATTTGGTTTGTTTGAGTCATTATAGCAAAAATATTCGGCAAAATGAACCTCAAAATGCTGGCAAAGCCACAACTAACTTAAAAGTCAATTTCAATCGATTGAAATTATCTGTTCGATTTTAATATGCTTACTAGGCTTTTAAATTTTGAACCTAAACTCGCTGAACATTTGAACATTTTTACAGCTTTCAAATCAAAAAAAAACGGACTGATACAATTGTACCAATCCGTTAATAACCAAATAAGGGCCTAACGAGCAAAGGCCAAAACAAAGTTAAATAGCTGTTGTAAATTTAAGGTTAAACATAGTTCAATGCATGTTAAGCTTTTCCGCTAAACGATATTTACCTCGAACCCGCGATAGCTAAGCATTTCCGCATTATGATTTACTTTTAGGTTTAGTCCGAGGTTTTCGATAATATCCCTTGCCCGTAACATGCTGCCATGCAAATCATAAAGCCCACGTATTTCGATTCCGTAAGACATGAGTTTGAATTTACTCGGTTCAAACTTTAGGATAAACTGTTGCAAATCTGAAGTAATATTTGTTGTGTTTTGCATATGGTGGTTTTATGCTGCAAAACTGGCAAAGGCATCTTAACTTAAAACAACCTGGAGGTTAAGTTTTCAAGAATTGTGGAAAATGTAAAATCAGTTTTTTGATACGCTAATGATTGAGCTGCAAGTTATTTACATTTAAAGCTTGTTGTATAACCGCCCACCCAACTGAAAGTTTTGGCCTAACTGCACCATCTCCGATTTGGAGATAAAATTTGGGTCGTCGAACTGCTTCATCAGTATAGCCTTCGGAACGAGCAATTGTCCTGTAGTTGTTTTTATCAGGCAATCATTTTCTTTTTCTGTTGCAGACATGTAATCTCCAATGTTGGGAACAAATTCTTCAAGGCGGATAAGGATTTCATAATAGAGATAAAGCGGGAATTTCATGGGACGAAGTTAACTCAACATCAATATAAGATTAAATTATCAATAGGTTAATATTAACCATTAACTTAACCTCTGTTTAACTTTGGATGTGTTGTGTTTTTTACTGTCTCCTTAGTGATTATTAACTTGAAACACCTCTTATTCCATCAAAAAAAAGATTACTGCCTTACAAATTTCAAACCGCAGCCTTCAAAACATGGCGGATTTAAGACAAGCGTAGAAGCAGTGACTTTGTAATAATAAGTAATGGGCTTGGAAAGCGTTGTTAATGTAACCTCTAAACGAATAGAATCCAAAACTTTAAAAGTCTGCAACTCGGGCACTGCATCGCCTTCAAACCTTCCGGCTTTATCAAGTGTTAAATATTTAGCAGGTCCTTTCACTTTTTCGTACCGCCCGCTTCCATCACCTGGGTCGTTTAAGGTTTCCGTTAGCCTCCATTTACCATATATCTCACCTCGTCCATCAATGGTTTTTTTGCAGGAAGCGTAAATAATCGTTGAAATCGTTAATAAAATCAAAAGCGCTCTTTTCATGATGTTTTTTATTTAGTTGAACGCTGTGAATTAGCGAAACGCGACACAATTTTAAAAAATTTGATGAACAAAGAAAAATGAGCCTCCGAAAGGTGGAGGCTCATTTGTTGTTTTTCATAGATGGTATTATTTTAATGCAGGCTTGGTAGCGCAAATTATCGGAACGAGGCTTTCATTAATTGTTTTTGTTCATTTCAATAATTGGGTTTACTTTCTACCAGCCTTTGTTTTGCTTCAGGTTCGGGTTTCGTTGTAAATCAGCAAGCGGAATTGGATAGTAGTAGTTTCGGTCGTTCCATTTTCTTGGAATTTCTTTCATCCATGTAAGTTCGCCAGAAGTGCCGTTTTTTAGCAATTGCGAATTTACTGCCGTTCCACTATTCGCTGAAACATCTACGTACGTTACACCTGCAACTACAGGGCTTGGCCGCGTGCCCTGATAAAAGGCGACATCTAAAATGCCATCTTCGTTCAAATCCAAGGGGGTAACAAGTGCCGGAACATAAAAGCCATTCCATTCCTGCTCCATAAGCGGGCCACGTTTCCACCTCAATAAATCAGAGAAACGTAAGCCTTCCAAACTCAATTCTATACCTCTTTCCCGTCTGATTTCGAGCAGTGAGGCATCAGAAATCTCTGGAAAGTAGTTAGCTACCAGGTATGGATCAAGCGTTGTAGGCTTAGCGGTTAAACCACCTGTAATACCTGCCCTCGAGCGCAGTGCCCCAATGGTAAGTACCCAATCGGCATCTGTTAATGTACCCAATTCTGCTTTAGCTTCAGCATAGTTTAACAGCACTTCTGCATAGCGAAATAATGAAACCGCATTCGTGTTTAAAGCGCCGGCGTCGTAATAGGTATCATCCAGGGCCCACTTAATAGGTTGATAACCCGTAAAAGTGTAAGAAAAAACCGGGGGTGCAGAAACCTGTTGGCCGCTCGTTATACGTTTGTAATCGCCTAAGCGAATAGTTTGTTTAAGGCGTAAATCACGGTTTTTCACTTCATCTTTGAACAACATTGTTTTATAGGCAGGGTCATTTGTAAAGGGAGTGCCATCAAGTTTAAGATAAGTGTTGATAAATGTGCGGGTAAAGCTGGCCTTTGCGCCATAAGTTCCACTCGTCCACCACCAGTTGGCTTCGTTAAGCACGCCTAAATTTAAATCGGCTACGGCTGATTGCAGTACTTCGTTTGCCACCGGCGTGTTGCTGGTAAAAACCTGGCGATAAGATACACCTGCGCCACCGGCAGTATTTAGCGAGTAACCACCTTTTTTAATGATTTCATCTGCTGCTGTAGCTGCATCATCAAGCCATTTATTTGCAGTAGCGCTAAGGTTCAAATCGGTATGGTATTTTCTAAAGGTTCCTTCAAAAAGGCATAATCTTGATTTATAAGCATATGCAACCCATTTGGTAACCGTTGTGCGGCTGGCATCGTTGGTGCTGCTGATGTTTGCACAGGCAAAGTTTATGTCTGCGAGTACAGAATCCATCACAAGCGATCGCGTATCTCGACCAGCGTTTAAAGCAGGATCATCAATATCCAGGGGTTTGCCAATCCATGGCACATCTCCAAACCGCTTTACCTTCTCCATATAAAAATAAGCCCGGAAATACCTTGCAATGCCAAGATAATTGTTGCGCACTGCAACCGGAACCGCAGTTTCGTTGCAATTTTGAATGAAGTAATTGATGTTTCTCAAATCTCTCCATGTCCAGCCAGAGCTGTTGTTGGCGGCAAAGCCACCATCACGAACAAAATCGGGTACCGCTTTAACAGCAAGGTAATCAGACATGGCATCCTGACTTGTCGAATTCTTCGGCAGGAAATCCATGTTATAAAACGAATTAGTGTAGAGTTTTAATCCGTTCTCGGTTCCAAAAACTGCTTCTTTTGTGGCTGTCGATTCCGGTTTTTGATCGAGTTTTTTACAGGCGGCGAAACCTACGCAAGCCATGCCAAGCCATATATATAATTTTTTCATTTTGATTCTTTTGTCAATATTTTAAAATCCAACGTTTACACCGAAAGAGTAGCTTTTCATCAGCGGATAATTGTATCCGTCGCCATTAGTACTGCCCGAGTTTAAATCCTGATCGGAAGGCACGGCATTTTCCACATCGATTGTATTCTTAACAATTTTGTACATTGGCGAGTAAGTGAATAAATTCTCGCCCGAAAAAAACACCTTTGCGCTTCTCATCCCGATTCGGTTTATCCATTTTGAAGGCAGATTGTAGCCAACCTGGAAGTTTTTCATCCTTACATAAGCAACATTTTGCAGATAACGGGTTTGTGCAACGCCGAGGGTTCTGTTGGTATTGCTGGAAGCTGCCCTTGACATGGTTCTCGGGAAATAAGCATCGGTATTTTGAGGCGTCCACATGTTGCCCAAATGGAAGGTTGGGATGTTGTTGTATGGCCTGTTGTACTGGCCCCAAAACATTTCGGTTTCTGTACTCGGGTACCATTGCTGTTTCCCAACGCCTTGAAAGAACACTGAAAAAGAGAAGTTATGCCAATCTGCACCGAGATTTACTCCATACAAATACCTTGGAGCCGAGTTTCCAATAATTCTTCTATCGCCTGATTTGCCAACTTTGTTTTCACCAACGTTAATAAAACCATCACCATTCAGATCTTTCAATTTGATATCACCCGGAAACCATTTTCCTGTCGGTGATGCCCTCATTTGAGGATCCTGCTTTGCATGCGAGGCAATATCGGCATCATCTATAAAAAATCCCTCAGTTTCGTAGCCCCAAATTTCGCCAAGGGTTTGGCCTTCATAATAATCGCTTAATAACTTATCGGGGTTATTATATTTGTCGATTTTGGTTTTATTATCAGATAAAGTTAGCCTCACATTATACCTGAAAGGTTTTTCAGACTGGCCGATTTTGTCGTTCCAGCTTACGGAAACTTCCCAGCCACGTGTAGTTAAATCTGCATAGTTTCCTTTAGGCACATCGGCGCCGAATACCGCGGGCGGTGTCAATCCGAAGGTAAACATATCCGTTGTTTTACGAACGTAAGCATCGCCGGTAAAGCTTAACCGACCGGAAAGCATGGTTAAATCCAAGCCAAAATTGGTGGTTGTAGAGGTTTCCCAGGTTAAGCCATCGGGTAGCACAGCCGGAATTCGTGTGGTTTGAGGCCTTACGCCGTTCAAAATAACACCTGATTGGTTAATGTTAAAAATTTCCTGAAAGGCGTAAGAAGCAATGTTTCCATTTCCAAGAGAACCGTAAGAGCCTCTTAATTTAAAGTCAGAAATCAATTTATCAGATACGTTCCAAAAAGACTCCTTGTTAATTCTCCAGCCTGCTGAAACAGAGGGGAAGAAGCCATAACGTTGATTTGATGGAAATTTGGAAGATCCGTCATATCTGGCATTAACTTCTAAAAGGTATCTATCTTTGTAAGAGTAATTTAATCTGGAAAAGCCGCCCAAAATTGCCCATTGCTCATAGCCACCGCCGGTACTAATAGACTGTCCGAGTGCCAGGTTTAAATCTTTAGCATCTTCAAAAATGATTCCGTTGCGTTGCACCGCAATTCGGTTGTAGGTAGATTGTTCGTAGTTGTAACCCGCCATCGCTTTCAGGTAATGGTCGTTTCCGAAACGGTTTTCGTACTCAGCGTAGATGTTCGTTGCCAAATATTGGGTTTCACGATTATCAAAAAGCAAGTCATTTGTTGTAGTACCTACATAAGCGGTAACGCCACGGGTGTTACTGTAGGGAACCTGCACACGTTTTTGCTCGATATTGTTATTGGTGTTCCTAAACGTAAAATCGGCATTTACCCTAAATTTATTGTTGAAAAAATTAGTTCGCAGGCCGGTGATGTTTCTAAACACCTGGCGACGCGTATCTATACCGTTTTTGCCGTAGATAAAATCGCCAACCGTGTAAGCCGCAGCGAATGTTAAAGACCCATCAGGGTTAAAAATCGGCATGGTTGGTTTTCCTTCGTCAGCAATGTTTCGCCAGATGCCACCACCCTCTCCCACATTGATTGGATTGTGGTAATTCATAACAGAATAATCTGCATTGTTTTCTATACTTAACCATGGAAATACTTGCACAGAACCACGTGCACGAATATTTTTCATATCGTAATCATCGCTGTTGTATTTAAACAACCCATCCTGATTAAGGTATCTGCCCGAGACCAGGAAGGAAACTTTATCGCTTCCTCCACTAACAGAGAGGTTGTTTTCGGTGGCTGCAGTATTTTTCTTATACAACTCTGAATAATAATCTGTGCTGCCGTAATAGGTATACTCGCCGGTAGTTGGGTTTACCTCTATCTGGTTATACTGCTGGCCGGATTCTGCCCTTTTCTTAAATTCATCAAGATAAGCTTGCGAAAACTTCTGGGTTTTATTGGCGTTTTGCGGAAAAGCACCGTCACCGTTTACAAAAGCTTCTGCAAACATTTTTGCCCAGGTGTAACCATCTGTTACGAAGTCGGGCACTTGTAACGGACTCTTTATTGCATAGTTCGATGAATAAGTTATGTTAGTGCGGCCTTTTTCTGCCTTTTTGGTGGTGATTAAAACCACCCCGAACACGCCTCTTGCGCCATAAATTGCGGCAGATGCAGCATCTTTCAGAATTGTAACGCTTTCAACGTCGTTAGGGTTTAAAAGCGATGGATCGCCCTCAAAACCATCTATCAAAACGAGCGCATTTCCACCCTGGCCAATTGAAGTTGTACCACGAATGTTGTAGCTTGGCGATTGTGTAGGCTTACCATCAAGCATTTTCAAATTCAGGTTGGGCAGCAAACCCTGAAGTCCTTGCGTAAGGTTTGTTATTGGTCTGTTTTCTAGCCTTTTCGACGTAATCTGGTCTACGGCTCCTGTCGCGTTTTCACGCTTTTGCGTACCGAAGCCTACAACGAGCACTTCGTTAAGACTGCCGGTTTCTCCCTTTAAGGTAACGTTCAATGGCGTAACCTCTGCGTTTTTTACAACGATTTTACTTAAAATCACTGTTGTATAGGATATAAAACTGACCTGAACATTGTATGTACCCACCGGAACATCAATCTTAAACGTGCCATCCGGATTGCTCTGAACAATCTTATTTAATTCCCTGATAACAATGCTTGCACCAGGTAAAGGCTCATTTTTTTCATCAACAACTTTTCCGCTGATTGTGCCCGATTGCTGATTATTGATTGGCGACGATCCATCTTTAGAATTTGCCCAGGAGGTAGACGGTATTGCAAGCCCGGCGGTAAAAACTGTGGCTATTAAAGCACATAGCGCAAACTTCCGCGTTAGCAGTAGAGGTTTTTTCATTAGTTAAAATAATTAGTTATCGGTGGTAAACCGTATTAGTTATATTCCTGGGTCCCTTAGAATGGTGCAAACATATCGCCCTTATATGAACATAATATTAACTTACTTTAACCTCTTAAGTAAATTGAGCGTGATGATTTCATGGCTGCATCGCAAACCTTTCCAACAAATTCATCGTCGCTAACCTTCACAGTTGCAAGAGTGATATTAAACCTGAACGAGAATTTTTTAGTTCGGGAAAAGAGGGATCAAATGGCTATCATTGCCACATTAGACCGTGCAAATTCTGAAGTTTCGACTTGACGTGTATACCTTAACAGGACTTTGCTCCGCCGATAGCGAATAAAAACTTCAGGTAAGCAAAAAAAGCCGTTGTGCCATGGATTTGAAAAAGCGGCAATTGTTATTCAGGATGCGTAAAAATTAACATTACAAAATTTACTGTAAAACGATATCGTTTTTACTGTAGCAAACCTGCGCCTGCGGCTTAACGAGAAACAATGTTGATTTTCCCAGATTTTAAGTTTTTGCCGGTAACGTTTAGAATGATTTCACCGGCTTTTCCATCCGACTGAACAATTACCACAAGCTTACCACTAAACAATTTCATTTTTGGTTTTACGAATGATTCGAGTGAGGTGGCATCACCATTACAAACTGCTTTAAACCTGCCTGCACCTTTAACTTCAAATTGCAAGTCATCAGTTGCTGTAGGGCAAAGGTTTCCAGCCTTGTCAAGCACCGAAACCGTTACAAATGATAAGTCTTTTCCATCTGCTGTAAGCTCCTTTCGGTCTGCCTGCAAAACGATTTGATATGGTTTTCCAGCTGTGAAAACCTGTGCTTCCTGCGCTGCCTTTCCATTGCTATCTAAGGCCACAACTTTCAGCGTTCCGGGTTCGTACTTAACATCCATCCACATTAAACGATAGCGGTTTTGTGGCGATGTTTTATCTTTCCTTCTTACACCGAGGCTTTTACCGTTCAAAAAAAGTTCGGCACTTTCATAACTTGTGTAAACAAAAACCGGTGTGGTCTGCCCTTCCCGTCCTTCCCAGTTCCAATGTGGAAGAATATGCAATGTGGGCGAGGCTTTATTCCATCTGCTTCTATACAGATAATATCGATCTTTTGGTAATCCGGCTAAATCGGAAATCCCAAAGTAAGAGCTCCTTGCTGGCCAGCTGCTGTCATATGGCGTGGGTTCCCCCAAATAGTCGAAGCCTGTCCAAACAAATTCTCCGATTACCCAGGACTTGTCATCCTGCATCACAAAATCATCATCGGGCAGGTTAGACCAGCTACAATATTCCATATCGTAAGAAGAAGATTGGAAATCAGCATATTGTTTATCGAAGCCTTTAACTACTGGAAACTTGTAAATACCCCTTGAGCTAACTGTTGATGCTGTTTCTGAGCCCAAAATAAATCCCTGCGGAAAGGCCTGATTCGCTTCTTCGTAAAGATGAACCCTGTAATTTAGTCCGGGTATATCCAGCAAAGCGCCAAAACCAGATTGCATGGTTGCCTTAACCTGATCCATACCCACTGTTACAGGACGTGTAGGGTCTTCACGATGGAAAATTTCCTGCAACCATTTCGCTCTCTTGACCCCTTCCGCACCAAACTGATCTGGAACCTCGTTTCCGGCACTCCACATAACAATACATGGATGGTTTTTAGTTGCGCTAACCAGGTTTACGATATCTTTTTCAGCGTCGGTATCAAAGTATAAATGATAACCATTTTCTACTTTTGCTTTAGCCCACTCGTCGAAACTTTCCGCAAGGAACATAAAGCCCATTTCATCACACAATTCCAGCTGTTCTGGCGACGGCATATTATGGGAACTGCGGATGGCATCGCAACCCATATCTTTTAAAATAGTTAACTGTCTTCTTAATGCAGCAACATTTATGGCTGTGCCGAGCGGACCAAGATCATGGTGCAAACAAACGCCCTTGAATTTTCTAACTTTGCCATTAAGACTAAAACCGCGACCTGCATCATAACTGATTGACCTGACGCCAAACCTTGTTTTCACTACATCTTTCAGTACGTTGCCCTCATAAACCTTCGAAACTGACGTGTAGAGGTATGGGCTTTCCGGGCTCCAAAGCTTTGGATTTGACAATTGTATATTTTGATCCGCTTCATTTCCGAAAATTGTTTTCGCTGTATCCAAGGCGACCACTTTACCCGCAGCATCCATAATCTGCGTAACTAAACGCAAGTTCGAGCCGGTTAATTTCGTTTTAACATTTACCTTTGCAAATGCCGTGTTAACAACTGGCGTGGTTACCGTAATCCCCCATTGGTCAACACTTTTCTTATCTTTGATGATTACGTGAATGTTCCGGTATAAACCAGCCCCGGGATACCACCGAGATGATTGTGGCTTGTTCTGAAGGTGAATAGCCAGTTGATTGCCAGTCTTATTCAGGTGATCCGTTATGTCGATGCAGAAATAATTATAACCGTAATTCCATTGGCCAACAAGCTTACCATTTAAATAAACCTTTGGTTCGCTCATCGCTCCATCAATCTGCAAAAGCACTTTTTGGTTAGCATTGATGGTAGGTAGATTGAGCTTTTTGCGGTACCAACCTTCTCCAATGTATGGCAATGCACCCGTTCTGCCTGTTTTTTCAGTTGGCTTGCTTTCTCCGTTTTGAGTTATTGCAATAACCTGTTTATCAATTTCTTTATCGAAAGGGCCGCTTATGGCCCAATCGTGCGGAACACTGACCGTTTCCCATGAAGCATCATTGAATTTAGTGGTAAATGCATCAACAAAACTTCCTTTGGCAAACTTCCAGTCCTGATCCAGTAAAATTTCCTGCCTTTGTGCAACAGCATTTAAATAACAGCTACAGACGATAACAAAGATGAAAAAGCTTTTTAACCAAGCCATATAAAGTAAATTTTTGAGTGGATGAATGAGCCGGTTTTGCTTTCAAGGTTCAACATTAGGTGCAGAAAACCGGATAACGCAATCCTATCAACTGCAACATTTCTTAAACTGAAAACCGACGGGGTAAAGGTACGTTTAAGCAGGCGATGTTAAAAACCCCGCACCCTTTTAAATTAAATGTGAAGATGAGTGAGGCTTTTTCATGGTTTAATTCAGCGCCGTGAATTGGACGTTGAGGGATTATGCGTGAAGCAGGAAATAGTCGCCATAGAATTCGCCTGACTGAAATTGCCTTGAATAACTAGTGTAATATTTAGATACCGTTCAACTCGAAATCAATTAAAGCCTGAAGGATAAGCCGACGAAATAGCTCTTTTTTGCTTCGTGCTGAAGGCCATAATTCACACCTCCATCTAAAAGCATATCCTTGGCAATTTCATATTGGAGCGCTGCGTTCAAAAAGTTTTTCATGTGCTTTTCTTTAAACTCATAAGTATAATAAGTTTCTACAATGGCTTCCAGTTTTTTACTTAAGTGATTGGACAATGCAACGGTTTGTAAAATTTCATTGTGGTGGCCCATGCCTTCCTCATCCTGAAGCCGGTCGGCTTCTACCTGAAAGCCTAATGTCCACTGTTTGTTAAACTTAACCCGCATAGGAATAATTATTCCACCTTCATATTGGCTCTCGTCATCAGCCCTGGATGTCGGGAATTTCAGATAAGGAAGCAAAGCAATAGCAAATTTCCCGTCGTTATTGAGAATCAGATTTTGCTTTATCCTCAAGGTTATATCGCCAAAACCGTGTTGCTGCTCCATGTTGCCGGCCCCATCAAACTCCTTTTGTAAAACGTAACTCTCTAGCGTTACCTGAATCGCTGTAGAACCTGTAAGCCCAAGTTTCAAATTTGCCTGATTAAAAAAATACTCATCTGTTTTACCGGTTTCTTTACCTTGCCTTTGAAATCGAAAGAGGTCGGTTTCTACTTGAAAATGACCCGCATCAACAGTTTGCGGCGTTTCGGTTACATCGGGGCGGTCTGTTTCCATTTCCCTCAGACTATCTTTCGGAACAGCCTTAAATAACGAATAGACTGGTTTTTTTTGAGCAAATACACCAGCACTACAAAGGCCGAAGAATGTAAGTATTAAAAGAAATTTTTTCATTGATGAGGTAAGTTGTAAACACTTTGAGCGTCAGCACTGTCGTTCTGCTAACTGCCTCAATTTTTTCTGAATTATGCCTAGGCAACGTTCATTTTAAAATAACTATTTTCAGATTATGAAGATAAAAGCGACTAATTATTGACTATCGGTATTTTTAGATTTTCGAATTGACTTATAACCGTCAATGAAGGTATTCATCAAATCTTTGAACGATTTTTTTGATAGTCCCGGCTTAGATTTATCCCGCTGATAGCGCTTTAACTTATCTGCTAATACCTCTTGCGGGTTCAAACTTGTCGACTTGATAAATGGATTCTTCATAACACCTTATTGAACATATACATAACCAGTATAACCGGATTTAGTTTGAGCACACGCAAATTCAACTGCTAAAAATATATAGTAGCCATTATTTGTTGGCCTGGATGGGCATTCACTGCAATAAAAGTAATGGAAATTTCCCGTTTGGATAGGCGTTTTCGATTGCAATTGAAATCGACAAATTGATGAACCGTGTTATAAAAAATAGGGGATCAGCTTATCTGGAGAAATGGAGATGGAGTGTTGTGTTGAACTATAGACAGCTATGCGCTGGCTTGCACATTTTTAGAACCTGTATTTTTCAACCGGGAAATTCTATCGATGTAAATACTTTTGATTTTACTGCCCGGCGTGGGAATGAGCACGTCGTGTACACTTTCAAGAAACCCGCAGAATATGCCATCAATCATGACTCTGTAAACATCCGGTTTCGACTTTACGCCCTGAACGATAATGATTGTACCGTCCATGTCAATTATTCGTGTATCTGTACCTGTAAAAACATGCATAACTCGCTTATTTTATTGTGTTTACCTATACACCAAAGGTACTTTAAAATCTTTTACAATCCTCAAAAATCAGATAAAAAAATTCAATGTAACCAGATTGTTAAATCAAAATATCATTAGGGATACTTGGTCCCACCCATTGCAACTTCGATGCTTAAAAGTTTAATGACTGTTCGGTCTCTAGAGTGTTGAGATTAATATTTTTGTTGCATTACCGAAAGAGCTAATGGGCATTATTTAATTTCAATTTACTTAGATTGCTGCTAACCCGCCTCCTAACCAAACTTTATTCCTTTCCACGGGTTTTACTGCAATGCAAAACCTGACCATACAAGAACTGTTTGATAACTTCGAAAGGCTAAACAAAGAAGTTGATGTAATAGAAAAAGAAATATCGGAAATAGAATTTGATGATCATTCTACCAAAGAGTTCATCACCGCTGACCAGGCCGAACAATATCTGCAAGATGCAGCCGCCTTTGAATTAAGACAAAATGAACTTGAAAAGCTAAAGCAGCAAGTTATAGAGGTAGCGGATATACTTTCAGATAAGCTTTGCCGGGTAAACACTAAAGTTAAGCTAATCGACAAAGACGACAACTGCGAAGTATTGGTCTATTGTTCTGAAGGTAGCATCATCGTTGAGGATTGTAAGTCTGAGGAGAAAGAAATTATTGTCGAGTAGTGGGTGATGCTAGTGCAGCCGTTTAGCCACCTTTTCTTCGATTAGTTTCATTTCCGCTTGTACATATTAGACAAAGCCCAGTGTCATTACATCGGTGCGAACAAACATTAAGCCCATCCCTACTAACGAGACCTCCCTATTGTATTCCTCAGTCAAATTCCGAGGCAATTCAATTATAGAATTTATTTTTCACAACTAGGCTAATCAATGGCTTAACAGAACATTGATCGTAGCTATTTCAGATTTTAGAAAATTAAGGTCACGCTGATGGAAAATACCTATCGAACCCTTGCTTTCTTCCGGCCTTATTGGTACCCGGACATATCATCATTTCAATCGTATCACATGGAAGGTCATCACTAGTATCGGCAAAATTTAAATTAGTTGTTCTACATTTACCTTGGTTGTTTTTGTGTGATATACATATTAGTATAATTCTTACTGATGCAGATTATTATTTGCTTATAATTACAATTAACAATAAATGACTGAACATTAGGGAGAAAGTTTAAGAGATTGTCTCTAAAAGAGAGATGTAAGAGCAGATAAGGCGGTAGAAATACTTCGGAAAAGACGAGTTAGTTGTTATCAATATTTTAAATCAAAAGATTTAAGCAGAGATGTTGTAAGTAACATAACTAATTAATTTGAAGGCCGGAATAATTACCATTCACTCAATCCAGGATACGAGGATAACGATTTGAAGCTTCAGGAAAATGAAGAGATTTTAGTATAGTACAAAAATAAACAAGAAACGATGAAAACATATATTTTGACCTTACTGTCAGTTCTGCCACTATTTGCTTTGGCGCAGAGAGGTAGTTACGTACTTAAGCTATCCTCTGTCGACATTGAGGGTGAAAGCAAAGGAACTATAAAAATCGACAGTTTTAAGCCATCAAAGATTGTGTTCTATAAAAGCAATTATACGGATAGCTTGATCGATATTGTTTTTACTGACAATGGTCAATCGATACCCTTTGAATTGACTAACAAGGCGGAGAAAAATATAAAAGTTAACTGGAACGAGGCTTGTTATATTGATTTCTCGAACACTAAAGGAAAAATAATGCACGTTGGGGTGGAGTATATCATTAGAAGTGGGGACTACCCTCCGACATCAATAGCAGGTGGTTCTAAAATTTCAGATTTTGCTACCCCAACTGATAACGTTTTTTACAGTCTAGGGTACTATGGCGGGTGGAGAACTAAGCACCTGCTTCCATATTCGAATCCTAATGGCGCAAAGACATTGGTCGGCAAGAGAGTGAAATTGCTGCTCCCAATTCAAAATGACGGGAAGCAATTGGATTATTTATTTACGTTTGATATTGTTTTTAGTCCAGTAGTTAATTAGATGGTTAAACAGGATATTGTCTCAGACATATATATTCGAGCGCAATGAACCCCCTCCCTGGCACACGCGTGTCGTGTGTGCACTTAAATTCTCAACATCAATCATAAATAGCTAATCTTATAACCTAAAAGTATAGTATGGAAAAATTAAGTCCGCCTTAACTAGAAAAAGATACGAGTAGAATTTTGAATAAATTCCTATCATAGATGAGAACCACATAAAAGGTAACTGAAATGATATACTTATCATTCGAATAGAAGCTAGACAAGCATCGAATATTAGAACTTTATCTAGTTTATTATATAAGCATCACATATTAATAACATGCTCATCTAATTTACCCAAGATTAATGCTTTTTCTAGATGACCGACTGTAAAATTTTTCCTCTCTCTTTTCTTTCCATTAGTAAAAAACCTGATGATTGACGGAAGGATAACATCTCCCTCACCGCTGAAATAATTTCCTAGGGGAAAGTGCTTGATATCAACGTCAAATTCTCTACCAAATGCAATGATGAAATCATCCGCATCATCCCCATAAATACCAAGATCATCTTCTATTTTTGTATCTCTGGTTATATCCATATCAACAGCAGATTCTTTCAAAATAAAAGTTTTTATTCTTTCGAAAATATTTTCGTTCATAATCGTTCTAGAAGTTATTTTTCATACATCCTTCCTGTTTCAGGTATTCGTTTAATCTATTGTTTAAATCATTCGTGAATGTGGGTGATGCTCATATATGTTTTTTAAACGGATTAAAGATAGAACAAGTTTTTTACTTTACATTTTTCGGATTGATTATGTATTCCATGAGTCCACGAGTGTTTGCATCTAAGGTGTAGTTTGTTGAGAACTAAAAATCTTTTAGCGCTGAACAATTCTTCAATCATAGATTCCGCTGTATTGATTTTTCTACTAAGAAATCCTTTGTAAACCGACCATGACCTAAGTTGACAAACCCAATCATTAAATAACCTTAACAAGTTCTCAAATCTATTTCAGCTCATGTCAACGATTACTTTCGCCCATTCACCGAACTGCAAATGAAAATAATAGGTTTTCAAGTTAGATTTACAGTAGAAAAAACAGGGACCAGTAAAAAATTACGACTATGAAAACAACGCCACTAAGTTTTAGATATGAACTGGAAAAAAAAGAACCACGCAAGAATGATGTAGGAAATACGAGAGGTGCATCTGTTACTGATTTTCCAGCATCTATTGGCATCCCAATTAGCAGTACCATTTCGGGTTCGATTATCGAATTGCAACCTGGTGCGCTAAGAGAAATGCATTGGCATCCAATTGACTTTAACAGCGGAACCTATCATTCTATTGATTTAAGTAAATGGCTAGCTGGAAATCCCAAAGATGTAGTGGTGACTAACTTCGGATTAAAAGACGGGGAAATTGAAAAATTTCCAACTAAAAAAATCTTTATTCAAACTAAAATATAATTTCAAACCCCATTTAAACTATTGATTATGAAAACGACAAAAATTAGCATTACAGCCCGCATCAGCTTGTTATTATTTCTGATATTGGGCATGGTACAATTTTCTCTGGCTCAAACTTCCGTACCGACTACAAAGGCCAATACCTCAAAAATTTGGGGTGCTGTAGATGGAATTTCCATTGAAGGGATGGTTCAAGGTCCTTCTACCGAGATTACGGCACTACAAATTGCCTGCGTTTTTGAATATACCGAAGGCGATATTTTCAACTCTCCACCAGCACTGCCGGAAGCGGTAAATGGAATGGTTCATCTTGATAAAAGCCTGAACGGGCTGATCACTGAAATCCGTAAATCAGGCAAATTTGCAGGCCATTCTTTGGAAACCTTATTAATTACGCCACCAGCCGGAACTATCGGAGCAAAAAAACTATTGCTAATCGGCCTAGGCGATCGAAATAAATTTACACCCGAGTTAATGAAGCAAGTGGCTAGCGTGGGTATGGAGGAAGCATTGCGATTAGGAGTTACTAAATATGCATTCGCAACTGACCTTAAAGATGCGGGAATTGATTCTCCTACTGCAGAAGTTGCGGGCTATGGGGTAACTGGCGCTGTCAATGCCTACAGAACGCAGGTGTTTTTAAAAGCGAAGAAGATGGCAAACTTCAAACCAATTCAAAAAATAACGTTGCTAGCTGGCCCAGCTTATTTTACAACTGCCGGAGAAGGTATTACGCAGGCAATTACTGCTCTAAAATAATTGATAATCCGTTCTACAGTTAAATTGTAAAATGCAACAGCCAATAATTTCTTCAGTTAATGCCAATCAGGATCAATACTTCTTAATTAACTGTGAAATACATAAGCATAAGGGTTTCTTTTTCTCCCCACGATGCACAACATTGCACCGCGATTACCGGGGTATTAGAGGCTGACGCACCTCTTTACACACCTCGCATATACGATATTTTGGTCTAAAAGCCACTAAATCCCTAAAACAAAAAAAACCTGCAAGTCGTTGATTTGCAGGTTTTTTGTTTTTTGATGTTTTTTGTTACTGTTTCCAGTGGAGCCGAAGGGAGTCGAACCCTTGTCCAGTTGTGAGATAAATTATACCTTCTACATGCTTATTTTTCAATTGATTTTCGGGAAATAAACGGGCTGAAAACCGACCTTATTTAAATCCTTAGATACTTTATCTCACCTTAAGTCGTATCTCCTTAAGGCCAGCTTTGTTGTTTCGATGCCCCGGATTCTAACCCAACAATGCAGCAGTTAGAGGGACAAAAGCTATGCTAGTTCTAAACTAGGCAGCTAAGGCGTAAGTATTTTCGCCAACTAAAATTTGAACGTTCACTTTAAGTGCTCTCCGTACAACGCACTGCATGCTAACATAACCTTCGCCACCCTGTCAAATCCAAGAACGGCCCCAGTCATTTTGTTTGCCAACCTTCAAAAGCGGCGTAAACAGGCTACAAATATACAAAAAATGGCTTAGATTTTTGAAAAAAATCAATTACAAATCGGAATAGTCTGTCGGATAAATAAAAAGTGTCACATTTTTTGAAACGTTGTGTTGATATTGTGGCAAGCCACTAATCTTTTTATAGTCTTCTCCAAAAGCCGTCCAATGTTTATCTCGGTCAGCCTTATTATTAAATGTAGTTAAATACATTAGATTTGGCATTTTGCTTCCAGAAATTACCTGGCCGTAAAAAACCGCATTAAAATTTAATTTGGTAAAAATGGCCACCTCGTGGTCGTTAAACATATCTATTTTATTCGATGCAAGGCTTTCTGTGGCAGATTCATAACTCCTCAATTCATAAACCCTCTCGCTTTTTGGCGTGGTTAACTTTGGTATTGCAAACTCAGGCATTGCCGAAAAGGCTTTTAAAATAATGGATTCTAATCTGTTGTAAGGTGGCGTATTATATGCGGCACTCAAAAATGCAGAACCCGCTTCCAGGTATTGTTTATCTTTTGTTAATGTTTCATTGAGTTTAAGGAAATCATCCATCTTTTTAAAAGGGATGAAAACATATACGAGCTGTTCTAGGGTATCTTTCGCAATGGGTTTAAAAACACCAACGCTATTAATTCCTGCCCGGTGAACGGCCGGTAAAAAAGCGTCTTTCAAGTAAGTGTCGACCATTGCTTCCTGAGCGGCAGTTTTTAAATGGTAAACTTTAAGTTGATAATAATACTGATTTTTAGCGGCGAACAAACTGCTATGCAGCATCGTAAAAATTACTGTTGCAAAAAAGATTTTAGTAAGGATAGATTTCAAAATATTTAATTTTTAATTGTGTTAACTGTTTACACCCATGGCATATAAAATAATATTGACGCCGAATTTGGTATTATCTTCGGCTAGAAAGCGTTTATTTCTAAAATCATAGTCCCATTCGCAACCGTAATCTTTGTTGCTGTATAAAACCCCGATTCTGTTATTTACCGTTATCGCCTTCAGGTAATCATGTACCAAATCGTCTCCCCATCCATTTAATTCAAATGATGTTGTCGGCGGACCTTTCTCAAATTTAAAGAATGAATTGTAAATGCCATGATTGTTCGGGATTTTTTTAAGTGCGGTTGCCCCAAATAAATTGCTCATCTGTGTTTCGAAAGACCGGGCAAACAAACCATCAATATCATGGTTACAATCGTCGACAAATACAAAACCACCATTATAAACGTAAGTTTTAAAATTAACGGCTTCCTGTTGGGTAAATTGTACCAATTTATGTCCGCTTAAATAGCAGAATGGATATTTAAAAAGCTCCTGGCTACCAAGCTCGATAACTTTTTCTTCTTCATCCAGCGGAATAGTTGTGTATTCCAAAAGTGAATTTAAAATATTTGAAGGCATGCGTTGATCGGTTTCCCAGTCTCCGGAATTATATTTTAATCTCGCAAATGTGAATTTAGATCTTTGCACAGCACTAAATTAGTGTCAATTTTTATGATTTCGATTTTTTATCACGATTATCATGTAAAGTTTTTGATATTCTTCAGCGTCGGTTAAAAAATATCTGCCTTTAAGCCTATATTGAGGCACAATATCTCACTAACTTAAAAAATCAGTCGTTTTGGAACGTTCAGAAAGCAGCTTAAAAATATTGATCGAGAAGATTTCCTCATTAAAAAGCGAAATACAAAAAGTTATCGTTGGCCAGGATGTAATTATTGAAGAAATGTTGATTGCATTGATGGCGGGCGGACATTGCCTTTTGGAAGGTGTACCAGGTCTGGCTAAAACGCTGATGGTAAAAACCATGTCGCAGGCTTTGGATTTATCCTTCCGCAGAATTCAGTTTACGCCTGATTTAATGCCTACAGATATTGTCGGGACGGAAATTTTAGAAGAAGACCACGTTACAGGTAAACGCTTTTTTAAATTTAATAAAGGACCATTGTTCGCAAACATTGTTCTGGCAGATGAAGTTAACCGAACGCCACCTAAAACGCAATCTGCACTTTTAGAGGCCATGCAGGAGTTTGAAGTTACATACGGCGGACAAACTTACCCGCTCGACCGTCCATTTTTTATTCTCGCAACACAAAATCCAATCGAACAGGCTGGAACATATCCCCTACCTGAAGCTCAGTTAGACCGCTTTTTGCTTTACATAAAAATTGGCTACCCAACAGCGCAAGAGGAGGCGAAGATTTTAAGCAGCACAACCGGCGCTGGCAAAGCAGTGGTAAACCCGGTAATTAGTGCCGAAGAAATAAAAGAACTGCAGGCAATTACAAGAGAAATAAGCATCAGTAATGATTTAGTAACCTATGTTAGTGATTTAATCAGAGCAACCAGGCCAGACACGACGCCGGTTGCTTTTGTAAAAGAATGGGTAAGATGGGGCGCTGGCCCGCGGGCCGGACAGGCGCTAATTTTAACCGCAAAGGCACGGGCTTTGTTTAAGGGAAGATATGCCGTTGTGTTAGAAGATTTACAGACAATGGCTTATCCGGTGCTACGCCACAGGGTGCTAATGAATTTTAAGGCTGAGGCTGAAAATGTATCAGCAGATAGGGTTACCGACGAGTTGATTAGAGCGATTTCAAAACCAAAAGCCAATATTTAATGAGTAAACTACTCGATCCGAAGGTATTGATGGCAATTAAGGAACTGAGTTTATCGGCAAAAATGACGATAGACGGGTTTATGAGCGGCATCAATAAAAGCACAATTAAAGGTGCCGGATTGGAGTTTAGCCAATACAGAAGTTACCAGCCCGGCGACGATTTGCGCTCGCTGGACTGGAAAATGTTCGCCCGTTCTGACCGGTATTACATCCGTGAATCGGAAGTTGAAACAAATATTTCGATTCGCATTTTAATTGATGCCAGTGCATCAATGAACCACAGTGACGGAGATTTTACCAAAATTGATTACGCAAAATACCTTGCCGCATCACTTGCGTATCTGGCAAATTTACAAGGCGATGCTATCGGGCTATATGTTTTTCAGCATGCTGGAATTTTCTCGATGACGCCGAAGCAGGATTTTCAACATCTGGCAAGATTGTTTTATCAACTGGAAACAATATCGCCAGACGGTGCCTTTACCAAGCCCATATTTTATAAAGCACTTTTTACAGGAAGTCAGAAAAGGGAATTACTGGTTTTTGTTACAGATTTTTATCAGCAAAATGAGGAAATATTACACCTGCTGGATACCCTGAATACACTCAGGCATGAAATTGTTGTGTTCCACGTGGTGGCAAGAAACGAACTCGATTTAGACTTTAAAGGCTTCAGCACTTTCGAAGATTTGGAGACGGGCGAAACTATTCAAATTGACCAGACAAAAGCAAGATTGGCTTATAAAACCAAGCTTGCAAACCACCTTGAAGAAACGCGGATAAAAAT
Organism: Pedobacter sp. AC464; assembly: GCF_979253075.1. Classification (NCBI taxonomy): domain Bacteria; kingdom Pseudomonadati; phylum Bacteroidota; class Sphingobacteriia; order Sphingobacteriales; family Sphingobacteriaceae; genus Pedobacter; species Pedobacter sp. AC464. The sequence goes on along the minus strand of NZ_CEEDBV010000001.1, from coordinate 277,851 downwards.
GTTGGACAGAAGAATTGCGTATAGAACCATTTGTACAGACGAACCTTTAGACCTGGCTTTAAGGGATTTTTTAAAACAACGAAGTAAACTTAGAATTTAATTGTGCAGTTTTTATATCCCATAGGTTTACTGGCACTTGCAAGTGTAATAATTCCCATAATTATTCATTTGTGGAATGTTAAGCAAGGCAAAACGCTGAAAATTGGCAGTATTGCCTTACTGGGAGAAAGTGCTCGTGCAAGTTCGAAAAGTTATAAAATAAACGATTGGCTGCTATTTATACTACGCTGTTTACTGTTAGTGCTCGTAGCGATTATCATTGCACAGCCTTTTAAAAAAAGCAATTTATCAAAGAAAAATTCAGGCTGGATATTGGTAGAACGGTCGAACTTTTCAAAAGTATTTAAAACCAATCGCAAAACGATTGATTCTTTAACGAAGCGTGGATATCAGATTCATGATTTTAATTTAGGATTTAATCTGATCGATCTAAAAGACACTTCGAAAACCTACACACCGACCGGGAATCTACTAAATCATAACTCGCTGTTAAATCAGTTAAATGCTCTGGTCCCAGCTCAAAGTTCAGTTTATCTTTTTACCGACAACCGTTTGAAAAATTTTGGAAATGAGTTGCCAGCGGTTTCCTATAAACTGGTTTTAAAAACGCTCAATCGTGTGGATACAACAAGTAACTGGATTACCGATTATGCAGGTAAAAAGTTTCAGGCCGTATCAACTCCATCGAGCACCATTTATACAGCAGTTAATGATGTTCCATCGCCGGTTAGGGTAGCTGTGTATGAAACTCCCGGCCATGCAGACAAACAATATTTACTCGCAGCGTTGAACGCAATTGCAGGCTTTTCCGGAAGAAAAATCATATTTAACCCGGCGGGGAAAGCAGATATTGGCTTTTGGCTTTCTGAAGAACCGGTTTCAGCAAATTTTAAATCAGAAATTGATACCAACGGAACTTTATTTGAATACGCAAAAGGCAAAGTAATTGCCGAGCGTTCTTTCATAAATATAAATGGGATTAAGGTTGCATTGTATAAACGAGTTGAGGCGACGACAACATTTGATAAAAAATGGACTGATGGTTTTGGCAATTCAATTTTGTCGCTACAAGAGACGGATAAACTAAAAGTTTTTCACCTGTACACCCGCTTTAACCCACAATGGAATCAATTGGTTTGGAACGAGGTCTTTGTTAAAGCATTAATGCCAATGGTTATTGTAGATAAAAGCGCCGGGGAGTTTGGCTTCGAAGAAAACGCGGCAGATCAGCGCCAAATTGCTCCAAAGCAAAGAAAATTCACTCAAACTAATGAAAGCGCAATTGCTTTAAAAGCAAACCAGGACGAATCAATTTCGCACATATTTTGGCTCGCAGCATTTCTTATTTTGCTCGCCGAACGCATTTTATCATTCAGAAAAAAAGCAAATGTTTATGTTAAAAACTGAAGGACAAAAATGGATTTACGACCTAAGAATGAAGTGGATTTGGTTACACTTAATTAGGCTTTTTGTGATTAGTTTGTCCGTCGCCCTCCTCTTGTCGGCGGTTTTGATTTACGTTTTACACGTGCCTCCGCTGGTTTGTTGCATCATTTTACCTTTATCGTTAATTATTGCTTTGCTTCGCAAGCCAATATGGAAAACCAGCCAGCAAGAGTTTTGCCGTTATGCTAACAATAAATACCCTGAACTGGAAGAAAGCGCCGACTTGTTAATCCAAAACCCAGACAGCTTATCATTGCTTGAGCAACTTCAACGCTCAAAAATTGAAAAAAGAATTACGGAAATTAGCTCGCCACAAGAGCCTGTTAAAAAGCTGTACGCTGGTTTAGCATTTCTGGCGACAGCATTAATAATAAGCTTCGCAATTGCAAAAATCCCCAAAACTAGAGAAAAAGATAAATCCGGGTCGCAAGCTCTGCGCCCATTGCCTGCAATAAAGGAAAATATCCTTCCGGAAATTTCAGATTTCAGCGCAACCATAATTCCTCCGGCTTACACAGGCAAACCCGAACGTAAACAAAAGCACTTTTCGATAAAGGCAGAAACCGGTGCAAAAATAAACTGGCAAATTGAAACAAACATTGCAGTCGAGCGCCTAAAAATCACGTTTAACGATAAAGAATCAGTTTCCCTCAAGGCCAGTAATAAAGAACGAACAACCTGGCTTTTTTCTAAAACCCTCGATAAAACGGGTTTTTACCAGTTGGAAATTGATGGTAAAAAGTCAGATTTGTACCAGCTCGAAGCAGTTGCCGATTTGCCGGTAATTATTAAAATAACACGGCCAAAACAACACACAACAATAGATGTTGGGCAACCTCAAAAATTTAATCTAAATACCGTTTTGACGGATGACTATGGCGTCAACGACGCCTTTATTTCTGCTACGATGGCTAGTGGAAAAGGTGAAGGTGTAAGTTTCACCGAAAAAAAATTGAGCTTCAATACGCGTTTTAACAACGAGAAAAACAAGGTATTAAACAGGGAAATCGATTTGAAAAGCCTGGGAATGAAACCCGGTGATGAGCTCTACTTTTTCGTTAAAGCGATGGATAATCATGGTCAATCGAGCCGTTCTGATGTTTATTTCGTTTCCATAGTTGATACAACTGAATTGATGAGCATGGCCGGAATGACAAATGGCGTTAATCTGGTTCCTGAATATTTCAGGAGTCAGCGGCAAATCATTATTGATACTGAAAAGCTATTAAAAGCGCAATCTTCGCTCGCTGCTGACGAATTTAAAAACCGAAGCAATGAACTGGGAGTCGATCAAAAACTTTTGAGGTTGCGCTACGGCCAGTTTTTAGGGGAAGAAAATGAAACAGAAATTGGAGGTGACCATGATGACCATGCAGAACACAGTGGCGAGGAGGAAAAATTCGGCGATGTGACCGCAATAATGGATAAATATGCCCACAAACATGATATTGCGGAGGATGCAACCTTTTTCGAGCCGGAAATGAAAGCCCAGTTAAAGGCTGTTTTAACAGAAATGTGGAATTCTGAGTTGCGCCTGAGAACCTATAAACCACAGGAAGCATTGCCATACGAATATAAAGCGTTGCGATTGCTGAAAGATTTGCAACAAAAATCGAGGGCTTATGTGGCTAAAACTACGGTCAAAACGGCTTCATTAAAACCTGAAAAACGATTAAGTGGCGAACTTGATAAAATCACGCAACCCGTTCAAAAGATGTCTGCAGCGCAAAAAGACCAACGAACAACCAATTTGAAAACTACTTTAGCTTTACTTGAAAGTCGAAAAGCCGGCAAAAAGTTTTCCGAAGGTGACAGATATTTGTTAAGCGAGACGGAAAAATATATGATTGGCGCCGCGGCTGATAATCCTGCAACATACCTTAATGCGTTAACAAGTTTAAGGCGACTATCACTTAAGAAGATTTTGCATCAAAAAGACATCGATGTTGTTCAGCAGGCCATTCAAAAAATGATTAAAGGCGATTCGCCTAAACCGCAAATACAAACTTCGCTGCCCGCAGCAACACTGTACCAAAATTATTTTAATAACCTAACTAAAACAGGGCGATAGTTATGGAATTTAAATATGCCGTTCTCATATTATCGTTGCTGTTATTGATTTTCCTCCTCTACAAAGAAATCAAAAGAGCAAGCAAGGCCAGGCTGTGGTGGAGGATTTTTGCCAGTATAATTGCTGTAAGTTGTTTTGCTTTGCTGATCATTCCGGTTAAGTATAAGTCGGGTTTTAAAAACAATGCGAACGAAATTATTTTGCTTACCAATGGCCCCGATTTAGATGAACTGGCAAAAATTCGGGGAGCAAAATATGTGCTGGGGGCATCAAATGCAAAAGTTAACAATGCAGTGCCGATTCCCGACCTCTCCTATTTCCTCGCAAACCATAAAGATGTTAGGAAACTTAACATCTACGGCGAGGGATTATCAAAAGATGAATTGCGCAACTTACATGAGTACGAATTAAACTTCCATCCTTCAGAAGGGATAACTGGAATAATTTCTGCCAGCTGGCCGGCTCAAATAAAATCAACGCAACAATTATTGGTTCAGGGAATTTATCAAAACAAGAGCGAAGAAAAAGTAAAACTTTTGTTTAAAGGAATGGGAAGTTCAATTGATTCCATCTCTGTTGAAGGTAAATCCAGTAAAAGCTTTTCATTTTCTACCCAACCAAAACAAATCGGAAAAGCAGTTTATAACCTTATTTCTTTCGACGGAAAAGATACGCTTGCCAAAGAACCCGTTCCTTTTTTAGTTGATGAGCAATTGCCTTTTAAGGTATTGATACTTGCATCCTTTCCCGACTTTGAGTATAAGTTTTTAAAAAAATGGCTTTACGATAATCGTTATCCGTTAACTTTTAGAAGCCAGATAAGTAAAAATAAATACAGTTCAGATTTTCTGGCTATGGATAGCATCAACCTGAACAAGATCAGTACAAACTCCCTTAGAAAATTTGATATTTTAATCATTGATGAAGAGGAACTTGCAGCCATGAATGCACGCGAAAGAAGTGCTATTGATGCGGCTGTAACTGGTGGGATGGGATTATTCATTAGGGTTTCAAGCTTAAAAGCATTAACACCGGCAAGTAGTAAATTTGGCAGATTTGAAGTGCCGAACACGAAAGAAAAGCAGCTTAAAGTGGTGCTAAAAGACGAAAAACACAAATTTAGCAGCTTACCATCAGAACAAAAATTATTTTTAAGGAGTACCCAGAATGATCTGCCCTTGCTTAGCGATGGCGGTGGCAAAGTTTTGGTGAACAGTACAATTAAAGGCGCCGGGAAAGTGTTAGTGTCTTCACTACCATCTACCTTTAACTGGCTGCTAACGGGCAAAAAAAACGACTATACCACATATTGGTCTACAATATTATCTGCCGCTGTAAAAAAGAGAAATGAAAATCAATCTCTGGAAATTCTACCACAGTTTCCTGTTGTAAATGAAAAAGCCAGATTAGTTGTCGACATCCCGACGTCAGGAAAAATTCCTGCATTAAAAATTGATAGTATCCGCTTGGCTCCCTTGCAAAACATCGAACTCCCTTTCGAATGGGAGGCGGTTTTTTATCCAACACGAAATGGATGGCATAATTTAGTGGTAAATCAGTCTGCAGAACCGTTTTTCGTATACCATAAAACAGATTGGCAGGCATTAAAAATTCAGCAAAAAATATTGGTAACCCGCCAGTTTGTAGATAAAGCGAAAGATAAGGAATCAAAAATCAAACAATCAGCTGTTAATGTCGAGGAAGAAGTATCAATCTGGTGGTTTTTTGGAGGATTTTTACTCGCCTCCGCTTTTTTATGGTTTGAAGCAAGAATTCTCGACGCTAAATAGTGTTTGAAACTAAAATGTTATAAACCAGCGTGCCAAATTAACTCATAAATGGCTATCTTGGAAACGTAAACCCCTAAACTGAACCAATTGAAAAGAAAAGATTTCCTCTATTTATCCGGAATGGGTATGTCTGCTTTGATGCTACCCAACCTTTCCGCATTCGGAACTCCGATAGACCCTCTGCAGGCGCTGGATGGAGTTGATGTAAAAATTAAAAAAGAACTTGCTGATGTTGCCCTGAACGCCGCAAAATCTAAGGGAGCAACTTATGCGGATATTCGTATCGGCCGCTACCTTAATCAGTTCGTTGCAACCCGCGAAAAGCGGGTACAGGGCGTAGCAAATACTGAATCGTATGGCGTAGGCATACGCGTTTTGGCCAATGGATGCTGGGGTTTCGCTGCAACAAATAATGTAACCAAAGATGCTGTTGCCAAAGCTGCAGAACAGGCGGTTGCCGTTGCAAAAGCCAATTCGAAAATTCAGGGCGAGCCGGTTCAACTGGCACCTCAAAAAGGTTACGGCGAAGTAAGCTGGAAAACACCTATCGAGATTAATGCCTTTGAAGTTCCTGTTAAAGAGAAGGTAGATTTGCTGTTGAACGTGAATGATATAGCCATGCAAAACGGCGCCAACTTTGTCAATTCGGTAATATTTGCAGTAAATGAACAAAAGTATTTCGCATCGACAGATGGTTCATATATCGATCAGGATGTGCATCGTATCTATCCCAATTTTAATGTTACGAGGATAGACAGGGCTTCCGGACAATTCAAAACCCGTAATTCGCTTAGTTCTCCAATGGGAAAGGGTTACGAGTATATGCATGCCCGCCCGGAAGATAAAGTTTCTGGCATCGTTACCCGTTATAAAGGTCGCTACGATATGCTTGAAGATGTTAAGGAAGCGGCCCGCGTAGCTTCAGAAAAGATAAAAGCGAAATCCGTTGAGCCGGGGAAATATGATTTGGTTCTGGATCCGTCTCACCTCTGGTTAACAATTCACGAATCTGTTGGTCACCCTACTGAGCTGGATCGTGTTTTGGGTTACGAAGCAAACTACGCAGGCACGAGTTTTTTAACCTTAGATAAATGGGAATCAAAAAAATTCAAATTCGGCAGTGATAAAGTTAACATTGTGGCCGATAAAACGCAGGTTGGCTCACTAGGTGCTGTTGGTTATGATGATGAAGGCGTAAAATGCAAAAAATGGGATTTAATTAAAGATGGTGTTTTGGTTAATTATCAGGCCATCCGGGATCAGGCGCACATCATCGGTTTAAATGAATCTCAAGGCTGCTGTTATTCCCAAGGTTGGGATGATGTTCAGTTTCAACGCATGGCAAACGTATCGTTACAGCCAGGCAAAGAGAAACTGAGTGTTGACGATATGATTAAAAATGTTGAAAAGGGCGTATACATTATTGGTGACGGCAGTTTTTCAATCGATCAGCAACGTTATAATTTCCAGTTCGGCGGACAAATTTTCTATGAAATTAAAAATGGAAAGATTGTGGGCATGCTGAACGATGTGGCCTATCAGGCCAATACACAGGAGTTCTGGAATTCGTGCAATGCCGTTTGCGACGATGGTGACTACCGTTTAGGCGGCTCATTTAACGATGGAAAAGGTCAGCCGTCGCAAAGTAGTGCAGTTTCTCACGGTAGTTCTACTGCGAGGTTTAATGGTGTTAATGTTATCAATACAGCAAGAAAAATATAATTATGGCTATATTAAGTAAAGAAGAAGCCCAGGCGATATTAAAAAAGGTAGTTGGCTTTTCAAAGGCCGAGTTTTGTGAGGTAAGTTTAAGAGGTTCTGATGGTGGAAACATTCGTTATGCTCGTAACGCCGTTTCCACAGCTGGCCAAATTAGCACCATGAGTTTGGGTGTTAGCTCAACCTATGGTAAAAAAACTGGCTCTGCAACAATTAACGAATTTGATGATGCATCGCTCGAAAAAGTTGTACGAAGAGCAGAAGAACTGGCAATGCTTGCACCGGAAAATCCGGAATTTATGCCGCTTTTAGGGCCGCAAACTTTTGCCGAATCGAAAACATTCAATGAGAATACCGCTGCGATGACCCCAGATACACGGGCAGAAATGGTAGGCAAAAGTTTAAGCGTATCAAAGGCAGCTGGCTTAGATGCTGCAGGATTTTTAGAAAATTCTACAAGTTTCAACGCCGTGATGAACTCAAAAGGTTTATTCGCTTACAACAAAGGCACAAATGTTTCTTTTTCTGTAACGGTAAGGAACAAGCAGGGAACGGGTTCGGGCTATGTGGAGCAGGATTTCAACGATCTTTCGAAGATGGATACTCTTGCACTCAGTAAAATTGCGGCAAGCAAAGCCAATGGTTCGGCAGGAGCAAAAGCTATTGAGCCCGGAAAATATACGGTTATTTTAGAGCCGCTTGCTGCAAGTGATATTTTGGGTAACATGTTTAGAGGTTTTGATGCCCGTAGTGCTGATGAAGGCAGAAGTTTTATGAGTAAGAAAGGTGGTGGTACGCGTTTAGGCGAACAACTATTTTCTGATAACGTAAATATTTACTCAGACCCGTTAAATCCAGAAATTCCATCCTCGACTTGGTCTGGAGATGGTTTACCTGTAAAAAGAACACAATGGGTTGAAAAAGGTGTGGTTAAAAACCTCGCCTATTCGAGATATTGGGCCGCACAAAAAAATGTTGAGCCGCTTCCGTTTAGCCGTGGTGTAATCATTGAAGGCGGCAATCAATCGCTGGCCGAACTTATCAAGAGTACAGAAAAAGGAATTCTGGTAACCCGTTTTTGGTACATACGTTCGGTTGACCCACAAACATTGTTACTTACCGGCCTAACCCGTGATGGTACTTTTTATATTGAGAATGGTGAAATAAAATTCCCGATCAAAAACTTCAGGTTTAACGAAAGTCCTGTAATAATGCTTAACAATGTTGAAGCAATGGGTAAACCTGTAAGAACTGCAAGCGGTTTAATCCCGCCGATGAAAATCCGCGATTTTACTTTCACATCTTTATCAGATGCTATTTAACTAATTTAAACAGCGGCGATTACATCACCGCTGTTTTTTTAACTCCAAAATTTTCAAAAATTGAGAAGAAGAGATTTTTTATACATGACAGGTGTTGGCCTTGGCGCCACCATGATACCCAATATGCCGGCATTCGGCAAAATTATTTCTGTTGAAGAATCTTTAACACCTGTTGATGTAGCTTTTAAGAAAAAGATGGCCGATGTTGCCCTTAATGCCGCAAAAAGCAAAGGCGCAACCTATGCTGATGTACGCATTGGAAGGTATTTAAATCAGGTTGTTGCCACAAGAGAAACCAGGGTCGAGAACATTTCCAATTCAGAATCATACGGCTTGGGCGTTCGCGTTATTGCCAATGGAAGCTGGGGTTTCGCCGCAACAAACAACCTGGACAATGCGAGCATTGCCAAAGCCGCGGAAGCAGCCGTTGCAATTGCAAAAGGCAATTCGAAGCTTATGGAAGAACCAGTTCAATTGGCTCCGCAAAAGGGATTTGGAGAGGTTAGCTGGAAAACACCTTTAGAAGTTAACGCTTTTGAAGTGCCGATTAAGGATAAAGTAGATTTGCTGCTGAAAGTAAACAGTGAGGCAATGAAAGGTGGCGCAAAATTCATTAACTCAAATCTTTTCATGATTAACGAGCAAAAGTATTTCGCATCCACCGATGGTTCTTACATCGACCAGGACATTCATCGGATTTGGCCAACCTTTACTTTAACTAAAACCGATGCTGCAAGTGGCAAGTTTGAAACACGAAATGCTTTAAGTGCTCCAATGGGCATGGGTTTCGAATACTTGACACCTAAAGATTCAGAAAAAATTAAAGGTGGCCCGGTTACGATGTACAAAAAGCGTTACGACATTTTGGAAGACGTGCGGGAAGCCGCTGTGCATGTTGATGAAAAACTGAAGGCCAAACCTATAGCGCCAGGAAAATATGACCTGGTGTTAGACCCTTCGCACCTATTCCTGACCATACACGAATCTGTTGGCCACCCTACGGAATTAGACCGGGTTTTAGGTTATGAGGCAAACTATGCAGGAACAAGTTTTTTAACGCTTGATAAATGGGAGTCGAAGAAATTTAATTTCGGGAGTAAAGAAGTTAATATTCTTGCCGATAAAACGGAACAAGGCTCTCTCGGTGCTGTCGGATACGATGATGAAGGCGTGAAGTGTGGCAATTGGGATATCATTAAGGATGGAATTCTGGTTAACTACCAAACGATTCGCGATCAGGCGCATATTTTGGGCTTGAAGGCCTCGCAAGGTTGTTGCTATGCAGATAGCTGGGATAGCATTCAGTTTCAGCGGATGCCAAACGTTTCGCTGGCGCCAGGTAACGCTGCTTTAAGCGCAGCTGAAATGGTAAAAAATGTAGAAAAAGGCATTTATATGTTCGGAAGGAACTCTTACTCGATTGATCAGCAGCGCTATAATTTCCAGTTTAGTGCGCAACTCGCCTACGAAATTAAAGAAGGAAAAATTGTAGGCATGTTTAAAGATGCAGCTTATCAGGCAAATACTCAGGAATTCTGGAATTCATGCGTTCAGCGTTGCGACAAAAATGATTATCGTTTGGGGGGCACGTTTTCGGATGGTAAAGGCCAGCCCGGACAGGCAAGTGCCGTATCTCACGGTAGTGCAACAACTCGCTTTAATGGCGTAAATGTGATTAATACTGGCAGAAAACTTGGCTAAAAAAGGCAGCAAAGGAATGTCCTCATTAAGTGTGCAACGCTTTGAGGGCATTTCGCCAAAGCCTGTCTATCTACTCTACTCCTTTTGCCGTCGTTTTTATCGAGTAAAGCGATTTTGAAGCTGTTATGAAGAGGATATTCTTGTTTTTCCCACCAAAACAAATGTTTCCACACCAATTTTCAGGCACATCGATGTGACCAATATGTGCTCCGCTTTTGCTGTAAATGTCGACACCTTTTCCGGTAATGTAGATATTTCCCTCGCTATCGAGCGTCATCCCATCCGAACCTTGTTTCAGCAAAAGTTCCCGCTCATTAAGTGAAGCATCTTCATTAATTTTGTAGCGGTAAGTTACATCAGCAACCCGATCTGCAACATAAAGATATTTGCCATCTGGCGTACCTACAATTCCATTCGGCCGCTTAAAACCATCTGCAACGGCAAGCGGACTTTTCTTTCCTTTCGGAAGATAGTAAACTTTTTCGCCAACAATTTCAGGAGCCGTTCTGCTCCAGTAATCTCGTTGATAGTATGGGTCGGTGAAGTAAATGCCGCCCTTTTTATCTATCCAAATATCATTCGGACCATTAACTTTCTTTCCATCAATATCAGTGAATAGAACGGATATTTTTTTGTTTTTATCGATAGACCAGATTTGGTTATTTTCATCGGCGCAAACAATCAGATTTCCTTTCTTGTCAAAATAAGTTCCGTTCGCCCTCCCCGATTTTTCCATATATAAACTTAGTTTTCCATCCGTACCATATTTCCAGATTTTATCGTTGGGCTGGTCGGTAAAAAAAACATTGCCTTCTTTATCAACAGAAGCACCTTCAGTAAATTTAAATTGCGAAGAGATAAGTTTCAAACTATCCTGTACAAAGATTGGCGTCTGCGCTAAACTGAAAAGGCACGTGATGCAGAACATCGAAAGGAAGAATAATTTTTTCATGGGCTGATATTTCGTTTACAAAGTGGCGATTAATCCTCTGGATTGCAAGTAAAAATTTTGTGTAGTTGTTTTTGTGCCGCCGGCCTTAACGCCATCGCGGTATCAAAATAATTTCGCTTCTGCTCCAGTGTAGAAACAACCCTTAGAAATAAAGATGATATTTTAACTCACCCTTTTGCCCTTTAATAACATATCCAGTGCATCATTAAGCGTTCCTGCTTTTTGTACTTCGCCTTCGTTTACAAAATAAATTTCATCAGCATTTTCGATGGTATTTAAGCGATGGGCAATAATTACCAAAGTCGTGTCTTTTGATAATTTATTTAAAATGCTCCCTAAAAGTTGCTCGGTAATGGTGTCGATATTTGCTGTGGCCTCATCTAAAATCAACAATTCCGGATTACGCAAAACCGCCCTCATAAAAGCAATTAATTGCTTCTGCCCCAAACTAATGCTGTCAGATCCTGAAGTAATCGGAGTATCTAATCCTTCATCAAAAATTGCCAGTAGTGCCTCGAGGTTCGCATCCTGTATAATTTTTCTCAATTCGTTATCAGTTACATCTTTGTATTGGCTGTTTCCATAAAGAATATTTTCTTTAACCGTGCCGGTAAATAAAAATGGTTCCTGCAAAATGAAGCCAATCTTTTGCGTGCGCTCCGTAGCCGTAAAGGAACGGATATCCTTCCCGTTCAGCAAAACAGTTCCTTTCGTCGCGTCGTACAATCGCGAGATTAAAGAGGCTGTGGTAGTTTTCCCGCCCCCAGTAGGACCAATTAAAGCATATGTTTTACCTTTTTCAAATCTCAGATTAACGTTGTGAAGGATTTCCTTTGAATCATCATAAGAGAAGTGAACATTTTTAAACTCAAGCAATGCATCTGAGCCCAGGGCGTTATCGTTTTCTGTCAGACTAAGATTTGTTTCGAGGTTTAAAATTTGAGAAATCCGGTCCCAACTCGCCATCGCTACCTGAAAACTAGTCCATAAGGCAGCCAACTGCCTCAAAGGGTTATAAAAATTAGTACAATAGGAAATGTAACTTACCAACAGGCCAAGAGAGAAACTTCCAATAGAAATTAAATAGATACCAAAAAGTAATACAATTAATTGCGCTGCGCTTGAAAGCAAACCGTAAACCGGAACAAAAATATTGTTCGCCAATCCGGCACCAATAGCTGTTTTGTAATTCTCCTGATTTGCTTCATCGAATCGCTTTCTAAAATAATCGCGGCGATTAAAAGCGATGATGACCTTAAAATTGTTCAGGCTTTCCTGAATCTCTGCACTCATTCCGCCAACGCTTTTTAAGTTCTTGGCATTTTTACGCTTAACCCACGGAGACAAGGCCATGGTAAAAATCACGATAACGGCCGCAGGTGAAAGCGCCGCAGCGCCGAGTTCAAAATTAATGGATAGTAAGAAAATTCCAGCACCTATCATGGTTATAATACTGCTCACAAACTGCATTAATGATTGCGAAAAAAACTGGTTAAGCTTGTCAGTATCGTTATTTACTCTAGATATTAAATCGCCGGCCTTGTTCTCGTTAAAAAAGGAAACCGGCAATTCCTGCAGTTTGTTAAAAATCGCATTCCGCAGGGTAAACAACATTCGCTGACCAATTCCGCCCATTAATTTTGTTTGCGTATAGCCGGTAATCATTGCAATCATATACATTACCAAAAGTATTCCGCCGAAAACTAAAACGCCATGAAACTGCCCGGTGCGAATATAGGCATCGATGGTGTGGCCAACCAGCAGCGGCCCCAGTAAAAGCAGCCCCGAATTAACTAAAATAGCTACTAAAGCCAGCCAAAGGTTTTTGTGCTCGCCAGAAATGAATTTAAGCAATCTTTTAAGCGCCTGGTAAGTAGATTGCTTTTCCTGCTTTGATTGTAGCTGGTTAAGATTGTAGTTCATAATTGCTGGTGCTCTGTTGTGAATTGTAAATTTGAACGTATTCAGGACTGCTTTTCAGCAATTCCTGATGTGTTCCCCCGGCAACGATTTCGCCTTGCATCAACAAAATAACTTTATCGTAATTTTCAACAGATGCTATTTTTTGGGTTACTGATAACAATGTTAAACCCGGATAATTTTGTTGTATGTTTTCCAGAATTCTCTTCTCCGTGTTGGTATCCACACGTGCGGTAAAGTCATCGAGTAATAAAATTTTTGGATTTACGGCCAATGCCCTTGCCAACATAATACGTTGCTTTTGCCCGCCCGAAAGGCTATTTCCACGCTCGGATACAATGGTGTTTAATTTATCCGGCAGGTTATCTACGAAATCTTTAAGCTCAGCAGTTTGAATGGCTTTCGCTAAAGATTCATCCGTAACAGCATCGCTGAAGGCAATATTTTCCCGAATGCTCATGTTAAACATAATACTATCCTGAAAAACAAAACCAACCTGTTTGTGAAAATTTTCCTGGTTGTATTGATTAAGCTCCTTCCCGTCGAATGTCGTTTCGCCACTGGTAGGCTTAATCAAGCCGGTTAAAATGTAAAGCAATTGGGTTTTCCCAGCTGCTGTCGGACCGATTATTGCCGTTTTTGAACCGGCTTTTGCCGAAAAGGAAATGTCTTTTAAAATTGGCTTCTGCCCGATCGACAGCGATATGTTTTTAGCTTCAACATCTCCAATAAGTTCATCATCCAACGTTCCGGGATGTTTAATTTCCGGGGCATTTAAAACCGCTTCTATTCTTTGGTAAGATGCGGTGGCCTGTGCAATTACATTGCTCATAAAACCGATGACCAAAATCGGAAAAATAATTAAAGCGAGATAGCTGTTAAAGGCAGCAAACTCACCCAACGTCATTGTACCGTTAATAACAAAATGACCACCAAGCACCAAAATTGTTAATCCTGATAAGTTGGCTACGAAAACAATGATTGGAATTAACCCGGCAAATAACCGTAGAATTGATAAACCCAAATCGCGGGCCTTTGCATTTGCATCGAGGAATTTATTGTACTCGAGCTGTTGCGAATTGATTACCCTGATTAATGCAGCGCCTAAAATGCTTTCGCTTATTACTTTGTTTAACCAATCGATAACTTCACGACTTTTGATAAAAAGCACCCTTACTTTTTTCAATACAAAGAAAAAAGCGCCACCAATAATTGGTACTATGGCAATAACACAAAGCGCAAGTTTCCAGTTTATCATAAGCAACAAAATGCTGGCGCCGACAATTAAAAATAAGGATGAAGCTAAGGAAACGATTGCCTGCGAAACAAACAACTTAATAGAATCAGCATCAGAAGTAAGGTTTGTGAGTAATTTAGATGGATTTGCCTGAATAACATAAGCATGGCTCTGTCGCGAAATCTGGTCGGAAAGCTTTCTACGCAAGTCTTTTGCCACACGTTCTGATGCGTAGGTTTGCACAATGCTTTGCAGATATGTGAAGATAAAAACCAACACAATAGCCAAGGAAAACTCAACCAATATCGAATTTAAATTAAACGTTTTGTTGGTGTATGAATCAATTCCGTGAGCGATAATTTTGGGTAGCAATAAATTAATTCCATTGCTTAATAATGCAAAAAAAACCAACAGGAAAATTAAGCCTTTGTATGATGCAAGCAAGCTAAAAACACTCGGTTTTTTAGCTTCTTTGGGTTTTGCCATGTTTTGCGCTGAACTTTGTAAAACTCAAATTTAACCCATTTATTTGAATAGTTTACTGTTTATTTAAATTTTGCGGAACGTTATTTTGTGATTTACGTGCAGATGTGTAGCCAAAAGGGACATGGTAATTTTAAATCAATTATCGGTTTTTACTTTTATATATGTTGATGATAATAACTTGAGCAGCTATTGCCGATTGATGGCCTGAACATTTTCGGAAGATTTAAAAACGTATTCCACACAAACATTGCTACCTTTGCAGCACAACCATTGAAGAAAATGGTGCCCACATTATGATTGAAATAGGAAAGTATAACGAATTAAGGGTTTTAAGTAAAACTGAGGCCGGTTTGAATTTAACTGATGGCGATAAGTTGGTTATTTTGCCCTACCAATACGTACCAAAAGGTTTAGAAATTGGCGACAATGTGAGCGTTTTCGTTTACATTCAAAAAGATGGCCGCCTAACCGGAACAACCCAGAAAGCATACGCCGAAGTAGGCGATTTTGCGTTCCTAAAAGTTGTTTCTGATGGCGACGAGGGCGTTTTCATGGATTTAGGCATCGATAAGGATGTTTATGTGCCTACGAAAGAACAAAAAAGACCGATGCAAAAAGGCTACAAATATGTGGTGTATTTGTATCTGGATGAAAATAACGACAGACTCCTGGCATCGTCAAAATTGTATGATTTTGTTGAAGAGGAAAACTTTGATTTTGAAGAAGGAGATGAGGTAAGCCTGTTGATTACCGAAGAAACCGATTTAGGATTTAATGCAATAATAAATAATGCCTACATCGGTTTGTTGTATCACAATGAAGTTTTTGACAACATTCAGATTGGGGAACAACGCAGGGGCTGGATTAAGAAAATCCGTTTAGAAGGTAAGATTGATTTAACCTTGCAACCGAGCGGTTACGGTCATATTTTAGATTCGAAAGAGACTATTTTAGCTGCTTTGAAAAAGGAAGGTGGAGTAATTGAGCTTGGCGACAAAAGTTCTCCGGAAGAAATCTATCATCGTTTCCAAATTAGCAAAAGTGCGTTTAAAAAAACAATTGGCTCGCTTTACAAAGAGCGTTTAATCGTTCTTTCTGATGATTCCATCCGGCTATTAACCGACAACGACGCAGAATAATTGTTGTTTAAAGTATCGGGAATGTAAGTACAGTTAAGCTTACATTCCTTTTCAAAGCCTGTATTCAAATCCATATCTTTTAATTTAGGTTGAATTTATCATTTTGGATTTTAACAATATTTGAGGCCGAAATGATGGATACAATCATGATGCCTATAATTACAGCCAAAATTCCTTGAAAAGTAGAGTAAATTTTAGTGCCCGAAACGAAGATTTTTGAATCTTTAATCAACTCATCACCCACCTTTGATTGAATTTTAATTAGTGCGGAAAGTTTATTCAAAGTTTGCGCAGAAGTGCTCCTTCCAATTACTTTGTAGGTTTCTTTTGCGTTCTCAACCGATAAGCCAAGAATTTTACGTTCTATTTCCCGCTGCATTTTTAACGCCTGTTTTAAATCTTCCAAAAATGTTTTTTCCTGTTTTACCAGCAAAGTCAGCTCAAATTTATTAACAACCGAATCAATTTTTCGATTGTGTTTATCAATTCGCGAAACGCTTTTTAATAACTGTTCATCATCAGCCAATGCATTTTGAATGATGTCATTTTTGTGGTAGAGGTTTTCGGCAATAAAGTACAAGTCGGTGGCGGGCACCAGCCTGTCATTGTACATGGAGATGAAAGATTCGTTTATTTTGCTTACACTTTTATCCTCCAGAAAACGGATTAGTAGAGTGCAACACATAATACAAAAAAGTAAGAAAGCTACTTTCAACTTGTTTTTTAGGCTAAATGCAAATTTCATATCAAATTAGTTAAAAAATCAATGTAAGAATTAAAGCTCATTTACAGCTTGTAATTTTGTTTACTTCGTTAAATAAATGCTGATGCGCAGTAAGGCGTTTCAAACTAAAACTTGCTGCTTTTATAAACGCATCATTAAGCTATTAGCAAGTTGAACTCGGCTTTAAACCAGAATTTTCTTTTATTTGTGTTGTATTTTCAAATCTGCATCAATCCAAACTTCAACTTCGCCGCAAGCTTCTAAAAATAATCTTCCTGCGCAGTTTTTGCGAACAATTGCGGAGCAAAATTTACCAGGTAAAGTTCCTTTTTTGCCCGGGTTACGGCGGTGTACAACCAACGTAGAAAATCCAAATCGATCATCTCTTCGGTTAGGTAACCTTGGTCGGCAAAAACAGCATCCCACTGCCCGCCCTGCGCTTTATGGCAAGTAACTGCATATGCAAATTTAATTTGCAGTGCATTGTAAAAAGGGTCGGCTTTTATGGCCAGCATGCGTTCGCGTTTGTTGGCAATGTGTTCGTAATCTTCGTTTAAACCATCAAAAAGCTTCTTATTTTGTTCGTACGGTAGGTTTGCCGATTCGAGATTTAGGGTATCAAGCATCACTTTGCAACTAATTTGGCCGGCCGCCGGGAAATCCAAAAACTCCAATGTGGCATCCGCAAAGCGGAAACCATAGCGTTCTTCTTCGCCGCGAACCCGAATCACTTTGGCCATGTCGCCATTCGCAATAAAGGCAGTCTCTTCATTTTCGGGTAGCCAAAAATAGTTATTTCGAACCACCATAATCTGGTCGCCGCCCGTAAGTTCTTCTTCCCGATAAAGCAGCCTTGCCCGGATTTGCTGGTTGTAAACGTTTGCCGATTTATTGGAACGGCATACCACCAGCGTATTTTCTATACCAAATTTTCGGTAAGCATATTCAAGGCCTTCAACCAACCTTGCGCCCGCCATATTGTAAATGTCTTTATAATTTTTAGTCAAAAACCTGGGTAAAGGATTTTCAGGATTTTTAGAAATCTGCATTCTTAACATCGTTGCATTTGCCAAAATACCCGATTTTTTCTCTTGTCGAACCACTTCTTTCAACTCTACAGAGCTCACGGTTAAAGCAAATTTATCCTGCAAATATTTTTCGTTCAAAGCCGGACTCTCTAAACTTCCAACCGGCGGTAACTGCGCCGTGTCGCCCACAAAAAGCAAAAAACAATTCTTGGTATTGTACACAAATTCAAGCAAATCCCGCAATATAGACGAACCCGTTTCATTAAATTCATCAGCAATCATCGAGGCTTCATCAATTATAAAAAGCGTATGCTCAGCCAGATTTGGCGCTATCTGAAATTGCATTTCCGGCGATGCCGCTGAGCGTTTCCTATAAATTCTTTTATGTATGGTTAATGCCTTGCGGTAAGAATACTGACTCATTACCTTTGCCGCCCGGCCTGTTGGGGCCAACAATTCGCTCCGTAAATTGAACTTATTTAACACCTTCACCAATGCCGCCACCGATGTTGTTTTACCGGTTCCGGCATAGCCCTTCAGCACAAAACAGCGGTACTCATCACTTTCCTGCAAAAACCTCGACATCCGTTCGCAAAAAAGCAATTGCTCTTTGGTCGGCGTGTGTGCGTAAGCCTGGGCAATAAGTTCACTTTTGTCGATATACATGAATTGTTGAATCGTTTTATTGAAAAATAATTTTAAAAAGTATTTGCCTTAAGATTTGGAAAACCAACTACGTTACAAATAGGTTTCGGCAGCCCGTCTTTTCGCTAAATCTTTTTTGCGAACGGAACACGAAGGTTATCGGCTTGCTTACAAAAAAGTATAACGCTACAATACGGTTTAGATGGCAAAGATATAAGCTATTTTTAAAGTCTTACCCGCAAAAATGCAAACATCCTGGCTTCGAATACAATATGTTTGAAGCAGATTATCTACCTTCCGTCTAAATCTGCTCTACAACTTACGGATCACAGCTTACAATAGTAAAGTTTCGATTCTGTGCGCCATCACCATATTTTGTTGCTTACTCCAGCTAAAAATTGTGAAATGGCCATCCTGCGAGGCTACTAAACCAATTGCCTGAGGTTGGTCATTAACGAATTGGGCAACAGAAAAATGCCTTGTTCCACCCAGCTGACCAGGATACAAAATCTTATCTTCTCCACCAACAATTGGTTCGGAAAACGCAATTTGTTCTACAGTTGGTTTGCCTTTCGCCCGACCAATTTTGGCTCCAAAAGCGATTAAATCGAACTGTTCATTAATAATTGTAGCGCCATCAACAGCAGTTAATCCTGCTAAATGTTCTACCTCTCGACGTAAAGCACCCTGAGAGAAAATTTCGCTTTGGTTGCCGCTCTGCTTTGCCAGATTTGATAGCCCGCAAAATGGAGGTTCAACCAAATACTGTATAGGATGGATGATAGAATCTTCCCATTTTTCATCGCCCTTGGGTACAATTAGCAACGCCCCGCCCCGGCCATGGCTACGCATAGAAACTGAAAACTGAATCAAAATATTTATCGGGTCGTTCCAGCTTGCCAAAACGGTTAAATCTAATAAGGCCTTCAAAATCGGCGGACAATCTCGATTTGTACAAGATGTATCATCAACGATTCTTATCTGCTCACCTTTTAAAACAGCAACATTTGTGTATTTACCAATCCCATAGATTCTGCGGTGCTTAATTACGATGAGGCCGGGTTCAGAAACATCAACTACAAAGCAAAAGTTCGGAATATTTAAAGTTGTGCCCCAAATGTAAAGCTCTCCATCTTCTTCCCAAACGCCCAGGTGAATTCCCGAGCGTTCTACGCCTGGTGCAATTTTAGTAAGTGTGTTGGCGTTAAGGGGCAGTGGTTTGGCAAATTTTAGTGGTTTAGAGGTTTGCGAGGGTGGCAAAAAAGCAACCGAAATACGGGGCGAATGTCCCTCCTCTTTGCGTAAACTACTCCAGAAAGCAACATCTATCAAAGCCTCGATGGTCTTTCTATCTGGCTGCGTTGCCAAATCAACCTCACCCTGGGCAGCCGCATTAGCATGCAGCTTAATAAAATGTTGCTCTATTTTAGCCGCAACTGTGTTTGCAGCTTTATAAGTAGACTTATAACTCATGTTCCGAATTTAAGCTGAATATTTCGAATTTCAGATAATGCAAAGGTTTGATTTTGGTAAAAAGATTTTACCACATCACCCACAGAAATTACGATAAGAAAATTAACAGAGTCCGCATTGTATGGCAGAATACTATCTAACATCCACCAAGAAAGCATGCCTACATCAAGAAACAAAACATATCAGATTCTGTAAATTTTGTGTTTCTGTGTCAAAAATACTGGACGACAATTATAAACAGACCGTGTTTTGAGCGTAATAAAACAAACAATAATATCAGTTTCAACTAAATTCCGTGTTTGTGTGGCAAAACATTTGCATCTGTAAATAAAAATCGAAAAATTGCCCGACCATCCGCAGAACACAGTTTAAACCTTTGTGTAAAACCCGTTTCATCCGTTTTTTTTGTTTTGTGTCATTTCAGTTGTGGTTAATCTCTAAAAAACTCTATTTTTGTTTCAATGAGTAATAACAGCCTTTTACTAATCGACCCGAATTTTAAAATTGCTGAATCAATTAATTGCCACTTGCTACTGAAAATAACGAACGATAGCTTTTCGTATGCAGTTGTAAACAAAGAGCGTGGGCAAGTGAATGTGATTTTCGACAAACAGCATTCTGGAGATATAGAACAGGATTTGAAACTAGCCTTTGAAACAGATGCCCATCTAACTCAAAAATATGGTGCAATCAAGGCGGCAGTGTACACTTCAAATTTTATTTTCGTTCCCCACGAATGGTTCGATGCCGACAATCAATCAGTTTATTCCAAGTTTCTGGGTTCGGAAGGTAAGTTATACACTCAACATCATTCTGAACTAGGCTTCAACACCCTGTTCTCAATAAGTGAAAAAGTAGAAGATAAACTCCCGAAAGAGACGCAGTTTTACCCGCAATCATCTCCCTTGTTTGCTTTATTTGGAAATTTGTCTGGAGATGCATTATTGATTGATTTCACGGCTTCGACGTTTAATGTATTATTTGTTAAGGACAAAAAGGTCATTTTTCAAAATCATTACAGCGCAGAAACAGCAGAAGAATTCAACTATTTTTTATTGCTGATTATCGAACAACTGGGTTTAAATGAATCAGTTTCTGTTTATCTGCAAGG
Source organism: Pedobacter sp. AC464 (assembly GCF_979253075.1). Classification (NCBI taxonomy): domain Bacteria; kingdom Pseudomonadati; phylum Bacteroidota; class Sphingobacteriia; order Sphingobacteriales; family Sphingobacteriaceae; genus Pedobacter; species Pedobacter sp. AC464. The sequence continues at coordinate 257,027 of NZ_CEEDBV010000001.1, read as the reverse complement.
CATAATTAATGAGGATGATGATTATTACAACACCCTTTTGAAATACTTCAATAACCTTTATTTCTTTCTTCCGGCTGGAAAACAGAGCAGTGACTTACTGGCCGACATGCCTAAACACTATTTCAGCGGCTTACTTGCTTTAGATTTATGCGAATAATTGGAGGAAAACTAAAAGGGATTCGTTTGCAGCCACCCGCAAATCTGCCTGTCCGCCCGACTACCGATATGGCAAAAGAGGCGCTTTTTAATATTTTAAATAACAAATTCGATTTCGAAAATTGCTCAGTTCTGGATTTATTCTGTGGAACAGGCAATTTAACCTTTGAATTTGCCTCCAGACACGCTGAAAAAATCCTGGCGATTGATATGGATTACGGATGTGTAAACTGGGTTAAAACTACCGCAAAAAAGCTTGAGTTTGATCAGGTAGAAGTTCGTAAAGGTGATGTTTTTAAGCTCTTAACACAAATGACAGGGTCTTACGATTTGATCTTCGCCGACCCACCTTACAACATGCCTAACATCCCGCAAATACCTGTAATGGTTGCTACACAAGCGCTATTAAAACCCAACGGATTATTAGTTGTTGAACATCAAAGTAACATGAAACTTAACAGCCAGCCTGGATTTACCGAAACCAGAAAGTATGGCAATTCATCGTTTAGCTTTTTCGAATTTAGTTAACCGAAAACCGCATAGATTTTAGGTTATAAAGGCCGAGACAAACCCAACAAAATGGTTTTTGAGCGCTAAATATTGCAATCTTTTTTTCGCATTTTTCTGCAAAAGCGATTGATAAAAACCACATATTGATAAGTTCACTCCGCTATATTTTTCCGAGCGAGCATTAAAGATTGGTCGTTTGCTGCAATGACGGGTGTGAAGCTCTATACTTTAAACTTTCTCCTTTCAGCTTAAAAATTTATATTTGAGTTATGAAAATAGCACTGTTTCCAGGTTCATTTGACCCAATCACAATAGCCCATGTAAACATTTTACAACGTGCTACTCCACTTTTCGACAAGATTGTTATCGGCATCGGACTAAACAGTTCCAAGCAAAATTTTCTTACTGCCGAACAGCGACTTCAAATTTTAGAAACAGTTTTCGAAGGTTATAAAAATATCGAAATTAGAACCTATGAAGGCCTAACAGTTGATTTTTGCAGAAAAATAAGCGCAACCTACATGGTTCGTGGCATTCGTTCGGCTTCTGATTTTGAATACGAAAGAGCCATCGCACAAATTAACCAAACCATGATGCCTGAAGTAGAAACGATTTTACTTTTGAGCAAGCCTGAATACTCAGCAATCAGCTCTACTATTGTAAGAGATATTTTAAGAAACCATGGTGATGTTAGTCCCTTTGTACCCAAAGAAGCACTTCGTTTTCTGTAATAAATCTAAAATTCCCTTTTTCTTTTCAAAAGCCTGTAACGTTTTCAAAAATCGAATACCTATAATGTAAACGATTATTTATGAAGCATCTTTCTCGATATGAAGACTTGCCGGTTTGTTCAGAAAATTCTTTCATTTAGCCCAACCAGTTCTAAATGAAAGGGATTGAAACGAAATTTCTCGCCTTGATTAATCAGCATAAAGCAATTGTACATAAAGTTGCGAAAATGTATATGGATGATGCTGAGCAACAACGAGACTTATTTCAGGAAATCGTGATGCAGCTTTGGAAAGCTTACCCAACCTTTAAAGGCAACAGCAAATTTTCTACCTGGATGTATCGCGTAGCACTAAATACGGCTTTAGTTTATTTTAAAAAAGAAAACCGGAAGGTAGATAAAACGCCCTTAGATGATGATATCGACGTTATCGACACTAATGAGGGCGAGCACAAGGAAGAGAAACTTGCTTATTTATACAAAGCCGTTCATGAATTGAACGCAGTAGAAAAAGCTTTGATATTTCTCTTTCTCGAAAATTTATCACACAGAGAAATCGCTGAAAACCTCGGGATTAGCGAGGTAAATGCAAGGGTTAAACTCAATAGAACGAAAGAAAAATTACAACTCATTATTAAGAAAAACGGTTATGAATTTTGACGATATAAAAAATGATTGGGGTGCTGATGGCATCGAAGACAGTGCTATTTCTGCAGATATGCTTAAAATAAAGCAAGCCAGAACGCCTGTCGACATTATCAGAAGAAAAATGAAACACGAGTTTAATTACCAGATAATTGCACTGGTTTTGATGGCCGCTATCCCCTATCTTTTCGGCTTTGCCGCAACCATGACGACCGTGTACCTAACTTTTTACGCGGTTATTTGCGGTTTTACAGCCTATTACTTTTTCAAATTTTATCGGTTTTATAAAAACTCTTATGATTTGACGACGGATAGTCGAAAGAGTATACTTTGGTTTTTCTACGAAATGAAATTAAACATAGAACTCTATAAAGCACTTACTTATATTATCGCTTTTATAGGGCTAGCCTTTATTGCTGTTTATCTTTTCATTGAGCGATCGGCTGTTTTTGCAAGAATCCTGACTAAACTTTCACCTGTTTACCTAATTTTAAACTGTTTCATCTCGATTTTGGTTATCGGGGCAATTACTGAAATGTGGGCATGGTTTTACTATGGAAGATACCTGAACAGGGTGAAGAAAATTGTTGATGAACTTGACTACGAAAATTAGCGGTCGTATTAAGAATCACTATTTTTTTGCCACAATTGCAACAGCTGCGAAAGAAAATTGAAGCCACCAGGTTATAACATACCCAGGTGTTTTAAACTACTGGCTAAATAATTAGAAACTTTCAGGCTGATTACAAAATTCCTCCGGCTCTTAACACATCCATAATTGATGGAAAGGTGTTTTTTACAATGGGTCCGATGTGATTTTTATCCAACCAAACGGCCTCATCAATTCCTTCTTCTTTTTGAGGAATCAACTTAGGTTCGCCCTTTACTTTCATTTTGTACCAGTTGGTTTTTTTGATTACCATTTTCGAACCCATCGGGTAAACGTGATAGGTTTTACAAAGCTTTTCCTCTCGCTTCGCAACCTTAATTCCACATTCCTCTTCTACTTCTCTAACGGCGGTTTCTTTCATATTCTCACCATCTTCAAGCTTTCCTTTTGGCAAATCCCATTTCTTGTTTCTGAAAATAAAAAGATAGTTACCATTAATACTTTCCACTAAGCCACCCGCAGCCTTAATAATTTCACAATTCTTTTTTAGCTTTTTAAAGGTTTCCTTCGGGTTTTTAGTTAAAAAAATGTAGCTCTTCTTCGACCCATTTTTTAATTTTTTGTAAAATGTCTGCAAATCAAAATCCTGAAATTCAAGCTGTTGAATTTTTTCCTTTTGTTCTGGCAAAACATCTGATATAAAGAGGGTGTTATCGTTGATATAAATTCTGTATTTTTGGGCCATGTATAATAAAAGTGATATTGAATTAAAGGTAGCGGAATTTTTATTACAAATAAAGGCAATTAAATTACAACCTAATAATCCTTTTACATGGGCATCTGGTTGGAAGTCGCCAATTTATTGCGATAACCGGATTACACTTTCTCACCCACAGGTTAGAACTTACATTCGTCAGAAATTAGCACAAGCCATCCAGGAAGAATTTGGTTCGGTTGATGTTATTGCTGGTGTGGCAACTGCCGGAATTCCTCAAGGCGTTTTGGTAGCCCAGGAATTGGGTTTACCTTTTATCTATGTAAGGGCTAAAGCCAAAGAACACGGCACCGGGAGCCTTATTGAAGGCGAAGTTGTAGAAGGACAGCGTGTGGTGGTTATCGAAGATTTGATTTCTACCGGAAAAAGTAGCTTACAAGCAGTTGAAGCGCTGAGAGCGGCCGGTTTATCGGTTGCCGGTTTAGCCGCAATTTTTACTTACGGCTTTGAAAAGGCAGATGAAAACTTTACCGCAGCAAAATGCCGTTACCTAACCTTATCAAATTACCGGGCGCTGATTGATTACGCTGCCGAGCACAGCATTATTGCCAAAAGCGATATGGAATTGTTGAGCAAGTGGCGATTAAATCCATCAGAATGGGGACAAGTAGCAAGTCCCGAATCTTAGATTTGAATTTAGAATAACTCTAATAAAATACATAATGACGATTATCGAAAGCGCTGTAGAAGTAAATAAACCTGTTTCGGAGGTTTATACTTTTCTCTCAAACATGAACAACCATCAGCAACTGATGCCGGAAAATATTTACAATTGGGAATCTACTGAAGATGAAGCCCGTTTTACCATCCAAAACATGGCTAAACTGGCTATTAAAATTTCCAATCGCGTAGAAAACCAGGAGTTAACCGCCATTCCTACAGAAAAAGCACCCTTTGAAGTAGAATTGAAATGGACAGTTGAAGACAATGGAAACGGAACTACTACTGCGAAACACATCATCTCTGCAGACTTAAATATGATGATGAAAATGCTAGCCTCCGGTCCGCTGCAAAAACTTGCTGACCACCAAACAGAAAAATTAAAAGAGATATTGGGATAGATATACGGTTAGTGTTGAAGACCATTAAACTGTTCCCAATCGATTATAAAAAAAAGCATTTGCCTTCTGGCAGATGCTTTTTTTTGTGCATTATCTTTTTTGCGTTACAAGATGCAGGAGTTTATACAGTGGAATTGATTTTTGCTACCTTCAATAAACGATTTTTCATTTCGAATATCCGCATCCAAAAAATACGCCAAATTTTCAGCACAAACTACTAGCTATCAGTATTTTAGTCAGTCTGTAATGTTTTGGGCAGACAAAATTTCCGATCGTAAAAGTAAAACTGCTATGGCATCTGTTTTGATTAAAACGGTTATATGAACTTCAACAATTATACAATAAAAGCCCAGGAAGCAATTCAACAGGCTTCTGAGATAGCCCAAGGCAACCAGCAACAGGCTATTGAAACGGCACACCTGCTTAAAGGTTTGCTTACTGTTGATGAAAACGTGGTTTCTTATGTGTTAAAGAAACTGAATGTTAACCTTAACTTATTAAATCAAAATCTAGATACAGAAATTTCGAGGTTCCCGAAAGTAAGCGGAAGTAATGTCTATTTGTCATCAAACACAAATAATGTACTTCAAAAGGCACAGTCATTTTTAAAAGAATTTAAAGATGAGTTTGTATCCGTGGAACATTTGCTGTTAGGTATTTTAGCCGTTAATGATAGTACATCAAAATTACTGAAAGAACAGGGCGTTAACGAAAAAGACCTTAAAAAAGCCATTACCGAGCTACGCGGCGATAATCGCGTAACCGACCAAAATGCGGAGGCAACGTATCAGGCTTTAGGAAAATATGCACGTAATTTAAATGAGTATGCCGAGAGTGGTAAGTTAGATCCGGTAATCGGACGTGATGAGGAAATCCGACGTGTTATTCAGATTTTATCTCGCAGAACTAAGAACAATCCGATACTAATTGGCGAACCTGGCGTTGGTAAAACCGCGATTGCAGAGGGAATTGCCTTTAGAATTATTAAAGGTGATGTACCTGAAAATTTGAAGAGCAAAACTGTTTATTCATTGGATATGGGCGCTTTAATTGCCGGTGCGAAATATAAAGGTGAATTTGAAGAGCGTCTAAAAGCTGTAGTAAAAGAGGTTACGCAAAGTGATGGCGATATTGTGCTGTTTATCGATGAAATACACACTTTAGTTGGCGCTGGCGGTGGAGAAGGTGCCATGGACGCCGCGAATATTTTAAAGCCTGCCTTAGCCCGTGGCGAATTACGTGCTATAGGCGCAACTACGCTAGATGAGTACCAAAAATATTTAGAGAAGGACAAAGCGCTCGAACGCCGTTTCCAAAAGGTAATGGTTGAAGAGCCTGATACTCAGGATGCAATTTCTATTCTTCGTGGGCTAAAAGAACGCTATGAAACCCACCACAAAGTTAGGATTAAAGACGAGGCTATAATCGCTGCAGTTGAGATGAGTCAGCGGTACATTTCTGACCGCTTTTTGCCGGATAAGGCTATCGATTTGATGGATGAAGCTGCTTCAAAACTGCGCATGGAAATGGACAGCGTGCCAGAAAATGTTGACGCTCTTGACCGTGAGATTATGCGGCTTGAAATTGAACGTGAAGCGATAAAACGGGAAAAGGACGATAAAAAAGTAAAAGAACTTTCAGAGGATATTGCAAACCTTTCAGCAGAACGCGATGAGTTGAAAGCAAAATGGCAAAGCGAAAAGAGTTTGGTTGATAACCTGAACAGGCAAATGGAGCTCATTGAGCAGTATAAACTTGAAGCTGAACAGGCTGAACGAGCCGGAGATTATGGCAAGGTTGCCGAAATCAGGTACGGAAAAATTAAAGAGGCTCAAGACACTTTTGAAAAGCTCAAAGTAGATTTGGAAAATCAGCAGAGCGATAGCAGAATGCTGAAAGAGGAAGTAACTGCCGATGATATTGCAGGCGTAGTGGGCCGCTGGACTGGCATTCCTGTTACAAAACTGATCGCCAGTGAAAGAGAAAAACTGCTCAACCTGGAGGCAGAATTGCATCAGCGGGTTGCTGGTCAGGATGAAGCTATAGAGGCCATTTCAGATGCCATCCGTCGCTCTCGTGCAGGCTTGCAGGATAAGCGGAAACCAATCGGTTCCTTCATCTTTTTAGGTACAACCGGCGTGGGTAAAACCGAGCTGGCAAAAGCACTGGCTGAGTTTTTATTTAACGATGAAAATGCGCTAACCAGAATCGACATGAGTGAATACCAGGAACGCCATGCAGTTTCACGCCTGATTGGTGCGCCTCCAGGATACGTGGGCTACGATGAAGGCGGACAATTGACAGAAGCCGTTAGGCGTAAACCATATTCTGTTGTTCTGCTTGATGAGATTGAAAAAGCGCATCCGGATGTTTTTAATATTTTATTGCAGGTTTTAGACGATAGCCGCTTAACTGACAACAAAGGTAGAACGGTGAATTTCAAAAATACGATCATCATCATGACCTCGAACATTGGTGCACACTTAATTCAGGATAACTTTAAAGATTTGCGTGATGAAAACAGAGACGAAGTAATCGCGAAAACCAAAAACGAACTGTTTGAGGTATTGAAGCAAACAATTCGGCCCGAGTTTTTAAATCGAATTGATGAACTGATAATGTTTACACCGCTAAACCGCAACGAAATTAGAGATATTGTTGCTTTGCAATTTAAACAGGTACAGCAAACACTTGCGGAAATGGGTATTGAAATGGATGCCAGTGATGAAGCCTTAGATTGGCTGGCACAATTGGGTTACGACCCTCAATTTGGTGCAAGGCCTTTGAAAAGGGTGATTCAAAAACGTATTTTAAACGAGTTATCTAAAGAAATACTTGCCGGAAAAGTTGATAAGGATAGTAAGATTAAACTGGATATGTTTGATCACAACTTCGTTTTCCTTAATCAAAACGCATAAGTTCAAATAAATGATTTGTAAAGAGGCTGTTGACAAACGGCCTCTTTTTTTTTTAACTTAAAATATGGCGATAACAAAACTTTCTATAGCCCAAAATATACTGCTGTAACCAGGTATAGTGCAAAACCCGATTTTCGGTCAACTATATATTGGAACCCTAACGCGTTGACGAATGAAGCCGGACTTGCCAGCTTTGTTTCCTTTTCTGCAGATAAGAAAGAAGTTACACCGTCTGGATTGAGGGTCCAGACATGGCAGGTAATCTCGGTTACAAAACCATGAAGATTGAAATAAAATGAATCCCGAATCTTAAAAAACCCCATTTGCTAAGTCACAAGCCTTACCAGTCCAAACATTTTCACCATGTGCTGGTTTATTCTAAATGGAAAATAAAAAAATTGTTGGTCTATGTGGTAGCCTGAGAAAAGGATCATATAATGCAATGCTATTAAAGTTAGCTGGCACTTTGCTCCCACAAGATGTTGATTTCGAAATTATTTCATTCGATGACATTCCGGTTTACAATGCAGATATAGACATTCCTGAGGTACCAGAACGCCCGGAAAGCGTTGTCAGATTTCGAAATGAGCTTGCAAAAGCCAGTGCGTTCATAATAGTTTCTCCAGAATACAACTATTCTATCCCCGGCGGATTAAAAAACGCGATAGATTGGGCCAGCCGTGGTAAAGATTCTCCGCTAATGCACAAGCCGGTGGCCGTAATGGGCGCTACACAGGGTATGTGGGGAACAGTAAGAATGCAAGCCGCATTTCTGCCGGTATTTACTTTCTTGAACATGAATCCGGTTTTACAACCTGAAGTTCTAGTTGCCCAGGCACAAAATAAATTCGATGAAAAAGGCAACCTGACTGATGAAGCCGCAGTTGGAATTATAAAAAAGAAACTCGAAAACTTGCTGTCGGCCTGCAAAGTATAATTTAATTAACCTCGATACATGCCCGAATTTAAAAGTAGAGATGGTCTTAAATGTTCCATCTCTACTTCCCACCTACTCCTAAAGTGCGTCAGTTTTTCAGGAAAAACGACTGACAACAATGCCCGAAAACTGCAATTGCCAATCTGGCATACCGATAAAGTTAATCGCTCGATTAATTTTTAGTCACCATAAAATAATATTGATTTAACACCAAATTTTTATCTGTTTACTAATAAGGAACTTAACCTTAAACTGATTTTTTAATGACTTAAATAAAGTTTTTTGGCACAAGTGTTGACTTTTAGGCGAATATAGTCAGAAATTAAAAAAGTAAAATCTGACTAATTTTTAAACAAATAAATATTAAAAAAAATGAAAAAACTATTATTATCGTTAGTAGCCGTTGCAGGTTTAGTTTATGGTGCAAATGCACAAACAGAAAAAGGAAAAGTGATTTTAGGTGGTAGTGTTGGCTTCAGCTCTTCAAAAGTTGAAGGTGCTGCGAAATCAGATGTTAGCTTCAATATTATTCCAAGTGCTGGTTTTTTTGTAGCTGATAATTTTGCTATTGGTACAGGCGTTGGCTATAGATACGACAAACAAGTAAGTGGTTTAAATCAGAATGAAGCTTTCGTAGTTGCGCCTTTCGGTCGTTATTATGTTGGTTTATCAGATCAATTCAAGTTTTTCGGCCAGTTATCGGTTCCTATGGCTTTCGGTTCTAACAAAGTAGTTGCCCCAAATGGTGATACAGGTGCTAAAGTTGGATCTACTACGTCTATCGGTGTTAATGTAGCACCAGGTTTTGCTTTCTTTCCTACTAAAAGAATCGGCATCGAAGTTTCCGTTAATGGTTTAGGTTACCAAAACTTCCAGATTAAAAATGAAGCAACCGGAAATAAAGTTACTACAAACTCTTTCGGTTTAGAGGCTGATACTTTTGCGCCAAAATTAGGAGTGATGTTCCACTTCTAAGCATTAGAAATTCTGGTTACAAGCCACAGATTTGCAGTTGCTTAATCAATCTGCAAATCTGTGGCTTTATCATTTAAAAGCATTTGAGCAGTACTTAGGGTTTACCAGACGAAACTTTTTAAGCGCACACAAACTTTGGGTTCGCGGGTTCTGCACCTCGGCCAAAATGATGGCCTGTCTTTGCGAAACCCTTTTAGCAAATCGAAATTATTCCTTTTCTCTTATCTTTTTGAACTCCGAGCCATCTTTCCATTTCGGGTATGTGCTTTCATTGCTTAACCGATAACCCATATCAAAAAGCAGGCGAACATCTTCAACTATGCCAGATAAATCCCATGTTTTTGCATCAAAATTATCTTGCGGCGAGTGGTAACGGTTTTTAGTAAAATCGGCTACCTGCTTTAGTCCCCAAGCCCTTCCATTAACGATGTTATCCACTCCGGAACCGGTAAATAATGACGGAACGCCAACCTTTGCCAGATTAAAATGGTCGGAGCGATAATATAAACCTGACGATGGAACTGGATCTGGAACCAATACCCGATTCTGTTTCCTGGCAGAAACTGCGGCATAATCTTCCAACTCTGATTGTCCGTAGCCATAAACGACAATATCTTTTGTTTTTCCGGCAAGCCCCATCATGTCCATATTAATATTGGCAACAGTTTTCGCCAATGGAAAAGCGGGATGTTTGGCGTAATATTCAGAACCAAGCAAACCTTGCTCCTCTGCTGTGTAGGAAATAAACAGGATTGTTCTGGCTGGGTTCTTCGGCAATTTTTTAAAAGCCGAAGCAATCTCAAATAAGGAAGCTACACCCGTCGCATTGTCAACCGCTCCGTTGTAAATTGAATCGCCCTGAACTTTTTCGCCAACGCCTAAATGGTCCCAGTGCGCAGAATAAATAATCGCTTCATCTTTAAGCTTATTTCCTGGAATGGAAGCCAGCACATTGTAGGTAATTGATTTTTTAATTTTGTTTTTCACTGTTAATGAGGTTGTCAATTTCAAATCTACTGCCTTAAAATCTTTTCTACGGGCCTTTGTAACCAGGGCGTCGAAAGATTGTCCGCCCAATGCGAATAGTTTTTTCGCCACATCCAAGCCGATCCAACCTTCCACAACGGTTCTGTTCATGCCATTATCTTCCGATTGTAACTGAAGTTTTGATTTAGACCAGCCGCTGCGCACCACCGTCCACGGGTAAGCTGCAGGCTCTGTATCGTGGATAATTAGAACGCCCGCGGCGCCCTGTCTTGATGCTTCTTCAAATTTGTAAGTCCAGCGACCGTAGTAAGTCATATTCTTACCCTTAAACAAAGTCGAGTCGGCAAAACCGGGGTCATTTATCAAAACCACAACTGTTTTACCTTTCACATTCAGATTTTTGTAATCGTTCCAACCGTATTCTGGTGCAACAATTCCGTAGCCCGCAAAAACCAAAGGCGAATTTTTAATGCTCACTTCATCCTGCACGCGACGTGAACCGGCTACAAATTCGGTAAGGTAGTTTAAAAAGTGTTCTTTCGAACCCGCCTTTACAATCATCCTGTCATCAGGGGTAGACTTAATCTCTACCATTGGCACTTCCTGGAAAAAGCTATCGCCATTGCCTGGGTTTAAGCCCAATTTCTCAAATTCTGATTTTAAATAATTTATTGTTTTCGTTTCGCCAGCCGTAAATGGCTTTCTGCCTGTCAAACTATCAGCGGCAATAACCGATAGATATTTTGTGATGCTTGAGTCGTTTATAGCCTTAATGGCGGAGGAATCAGGACCATTAGCCGTAGTTTCTGCAGATTGTTTGCACGCAGAAAAACAAACAGCGAGCGCAGATAGGTAAAATATGCTTTTCTTCATAAAATTTGATTTGACTTGTAATTTATGAATTTTTTAAGAATTTGGATTTACATCACCAATTCGATTTGTCTATTTCCGATGTGATCATATTTATCCTTATAAGCTATTATCCACCGATAAGGAATGTTCAGTTCTCCGCTTACCGGAAATTAAGATTTCGCTGTAGCTATGTAAAACGACAATGGCCCGCATAAATGCAAGCCATTGTAAACAATTGCCTTTAAAATAGGCATCAAAACCTTTAGTTACTTTCCATTCTGCTCGATATCTCTATCCATTTCGACTAAATCCACATCGCTTGGGTCAGAGAAATCACCGATTAGGTATTTATTAAAATGGTCGGCAAGTTTCCAGAAAGCATATTCAGTTAAATCGCCATAAGCATGGCGCTGCCCTGGCACGATAAGCATATCAAAACGTTTTCCTGCTTTAATTAAAGCATTTGCCACACGTATCGTGTTTGCCGGGTGAACGTTATTATCCACATCGCCGGTCATCAAAAGCAAATGCCCTTTTAAGTTTTTAGCTAAATCCGGGTTCTTTTCAATATTATATTTAAAGGTGGTATCCCCTTTCGGACTAATAATCTCTTTAACGCCATGATGTTTTTCGCTCCACCAGCGATTGTAAATACTGTTATCATGGTTTCCCGAATTACTAACCGCAGCTTTAAAGAAATCCGGATAAACTAACATGGCTGCTGTAGACATAAAACCACCACCAGAATGGCCGGTAATGCCGACTTTATTATCATCAATAAACGGATACTTTGCCGCAAGTTGTTCAACAGCGGTTTTCTTATCTGCCAATCCATAATCGCGAAGGTTTCCGTAGCCATAGGTATGGTACCATTTAGAGCGGGATGGATTGCCCCCCCGGTTACCGACAGTGATTACAATGTAGCCAAACTGAGCCAAACGCTCCGTACGATCCATGCTTTTGCTAAAAGCTTTATTTACAGCTTCTGTTTGTGGGCCAGGATAAACATACTCAATAATTGGGTACTTTTTAGTCGGGTCGAAATCAAATGGCTTATACATTACACCATATAAATCGGTTACGCCATCATCTGCTTTCACTTTAAAAGGTTCAGGAAATTTATAGCCCGATGCCATCAATAAAGACAAATCGGTTGTTTCAAGGTCCATTACTTTCTTGCCGTTTCTATCGTACACGGTTGATTTTGGCGCTGTGTTAACCCTCGAATAATTATCAACAAAAAAAGTATTATTGTCGTTCAGGCTCGATGCATGGTCGAAATCGCCGGCGTTAAGCAATTTCATGTTCGAACCATCAAAATTGATGCTGTACAAGTGCAGGTAATACGGGTCTTCCTTCCCTTCCCGACCGTTGGCGGTGAAATACAATACTCGATTTTTCTCGTCGATATTTACAATGCTTTCGCAATGGAATGAACCTTTGGTTATCTGATTTTTAAGTTTACCATCACCATCAAACAAGTAAAAATGCGCCCATCCATCGCGTTCGCTCCAGTGAATTAATTCTTTACCATCATTAACCAGACCCGGCCTGTTTACTTCAACGTAGGTATTAAAGCGTTCATCAATTAAAGGCGTAACTTTGCCCGTAGCAATTTCGACGGTACCAATGTCAATTCGTTTTAAATCACGGCTGGTGCGTGAAAAATAAAATTTGCTGTCATTTCCCAGCCAAACCGATGGACGAAACTCATTATCTCTATCTTTAGCCAGGGATGGTTTGCTCCAGACAGAAATACTTTGGTCTTTAAAAGCCGAAACATTTAATTTTTTGTAAGATTTAGCTGCAAAATCAAAAAGCAAAACTTCATCCTGAGGTGCTTCCGCTTCTCCTGGCATTTGGTATTTGTAAGTTTCTAAAGTGGGGCGGCCTGGCGTTACACTATTTATAACCCATAAATCTTTTACCTTACGGGAATCGGTTCTGTCTAAAACAAAATATTTTGAATTTGGCGACCATAAAACATAAGCACCTCTACGTTTTTTATTATTTTTCTCGTTTTCAACATTATTTTCGCCATCACCATCGCTTCCGTAAGAATAAAACTTAACGCCATCTTTCGTTAGCTGATGCTCTACAATGGTACTGTCATCTTCATTTTTAACAGCCTTTTTATAATTTTCCTTATCCATCCAATACAAATTGTAATTGCGTGAAAAGACAATTGCCGAAGAATCTGGAGCAACTGAGCCCCACATTGGCTTTGGTTTTGGCTTGCTAAAATTTGGAATCTCGCTGACTTTGGCGGTTGCTAAATCATATTTAAACGAATAGATTTTCTTCTGCATCGAATCTGCAGCTTTTTTATCCTTTCTATCCTTTTTAAGCTCTTCAATGGTGCTCTTTACTTCAAAGGTGATGCTTTTTTCATCAGCGGCAAATTTCAAATTCTCGAGTGGCAAATGTTCCGCATCAAAAGGATCGCGAACAATCAGCGTAATCTCAGCGGCAAGCTGAGCGTTATCAAACATCAGCTTTTTTGATTTCACTGCCGGATCTACTAAATACCAGAATTTGCCTTTCGGACTTTCGAACGTATACCAAAACCTGTTACTAAGTTTCAGCCAGTGGGGATCTACCGAAGTTGAGTAAACCATTTTCTTTAATTTATTCGGCGAAAACCTCGATGCGAGCTGGTAATTTGCTTTCGGTTGTGCTGCTACGTTTTCAGTTATTGTAAAGGTTTTGGTTTGTGCGGCAACTGCAAACGATAAAAGTTGTGCACATAAAACGAGTTTGTAAAATTTATTCATTAATGCCTGGTTTTTGAGCTGACTAAATTATTCAATTAACTGCAATGGGGTGCATTAAACATGTAATAAATGCGATAGTTTATCAAAAAAACCGTCGCCTGAAATAGTTATCAACAAGAATATATTTAGCTATTAATTTTTGATAGAATTTTTAGTTTTGTACGAAATACTTATTTATGAAATTCAATTTTTTAACGATTTTTTCGGCTTGTTTAATTTTATTTGCAGGCTGCCAATCTAAATCGCAGCCCAATGGCGAAAATACCACAGATTCTACAGCGCAAACTGCCCAAAACGGACAAACAGCGGTTAGCAAAATAGATGTGTCTAAAATTAAAGTGGCAGATGCGAAAACAATTTTAGCAAGAAAGCAGGTTCCGATTTTATGTTATCATCAAGTAAGAAACTGGAAACCTACAGATGGCAAAGTAGGTAAAGATTATATCGTCGAAATTCAGAATTTTAAAGATCAGATGAAGATGCTTGCTGATAGCGGTTACCATACCATTTTGCCAGACCAGCTTTATGCATACTTAAATACCGGTGCCGCGTTACCAAGTAAGCCAATTATGCTAACTTTTGATGATACTGATGAAGATCAGTTTACAATTGTTCGCCCAACACTAAGTAAACTCGGTTATAAAGCAGTTTATTTTATCATGACTGTTTCTATCGGCAGAAAAGGAAAGTTCGTTAACTATATGAATAAGGAGCAAATTAAGCAACTTTCTGATGAAGGAAATGTGATTGGTTCGCATACTTATGACCACAAAAACTTCAAAAAATACGCTGGAAAAGATTGGGAAGAACAGTTAGATAAGCCCACTAAAAAACTGGAAGAAATGACAGGCAAAAAGATGACCGAATTTGCTTATCCATTCGGTTTATGGAATGCAGAAGGAATACCAGAACTAAAGAAACGTGGTTTTAGAATGGCATACCAATTATCGACTAAACGCGATGAAAAGGATCCGCTCTTCACAATTCGCAGAATTATTGCAAGCGGTTACTGGAGCCCTAAAACGTTAAGCAACAGCATAAAAAATAGTTTTTAAAACACCGCAAAACCTCGATATTTATCGGGGTTTTGTTTTTTTAACTTTCCAGAATAAACTTCATGAAAAAAATTTTAACGTTTTTAATTTTAGTTTCCGCTTCCTTTTTGCTTAAAGCACAAGGGCCACATTTAAGTGGAAAAGTTGAGGTTGTAATGGCAACAGGGCAGATTACCTGCGATTTTGTTTTGAGCAACATTCCCGATATGGGAAAAGACTATCAAATCCTATTAAACAAGGGTTTCAATGTAAAAGCAATTAAAGATTCACTTAACAACACTATCAGTTACGACGGCTTTTATAATGGCAAAATGCGTGGCGAAGGGTTAACATACATTCCGCAAAACGGAAATGATGTATTGCAAAACCCGAAAAAGCTGCATATAAGTTATACAGGAGCGTTTCCAATTTATACCGATACATTAAACTTTGTTGATTTTAAAGGGCTAATTGCTTTCAATGGAAAAACCCTTCGAGCTACTGACCAATCCAAATGGTATCCAATCATTTACGATATTAAAAATGACAGGCAAATTGAGCAAATGACTTTTGATATTGAAGTAACGAGCAAAGATTCGAAAACCATTTTCGTAAATGGCGATTTGCCAAAAACTGGGCCAGTTGCCAGGTTTAAATCTGCAATCGCCGTTGCGCCACTGCTTTTTGCAGGCGATTATGGCATACAAAAAACGAACAATGCGCTGTTTTTAAATACAGCAATGAGTGATAAGCAACTCGCTGTATTTGAGGAAAATATTGCAGAGATTAAGGCGTACTATTCTAAAGCTCTAAAAATCCCTTACGATACAAAAAATGTATTTATAGAACATTCGCCTGTAGAAAAATTTAACAAGGGTCGCAGCTGGGGCTTTGTTTCCTTTCCTGTAATTGCATTTGCTGGCCTAAAGCTCGGCGATATGGTTGATGAGGAACATTCAAAACTGAAAGATTCTACTAATTATCCTTTCATTGCCCATGAAATCGGGCATTATTATTTCGGCAACGTGTTACAGCCAAACGCTACTTTATTCTGGTTCTTTCTGGAATCAACCGCCGAGTACCTTTCGGTTAAGGCCGCCGAAGAAAAATTCGGTAAACCCTTTGCCGCTAAATATTTTCAGAGCAGGGCTAAACAACTTAAAGATTTTAAAGCAATTCCATTGAATCAGATTAAGGATATGAACAGCATTTCAGGAACCTACAGGTATACTTATGGGCCATTTTTATTGAGAGGTTTGGAACAGATGATTGGCGAGAAACGAATGTTTAAGTTCTTAAATACCTGCTTAACAACTAAAAACGAGTTAACAGATTATGATTTTTTCAAGCGCAATGCACTAAAATCCGGCATCAGTAAAGCCGAATGGGATACTTATGAGAAAGACTATATTTTAGTTGAAAACGCAGTATCTTTAATTAAATAAATACTCAAAAATTTGAACCTAGATCTAAAATCAAAACCTCATACCCTACTCTCAATTGCACTTTTTGGAATTTTTTTAACGGCGTGTTCTGGCAGGGCTGCGAAAAGCAATGGCTCAGATAATGCCGTAGCGAAAGTCAACATTGCGGATTCGACCCAGGTCCGTGCTAAACCGGCAGACAATAAAACGATATTGGCCCGACGCGAAGTCCCGGTTTTGTGCTACCATCAAATTAGAAACAACATTGCCAGCGACAGCAAAAGAGCGCACGATGATATTATTAGTCCGAATAAATTTAAAGACCACATTAAAATGCTGGCAGATAGCGGCTACCACAGCATCTTACCTGCTCAACTCTTCGACTATTTGGTTTATGGCGCTAAATTGCCTCAAAAACCCATAATGATCACGTTTGATGATACGGATGAGGATCAATTTACTACTGGCGCCACGACATTAAAAAAATACGGCTTCAAAGGTGTTTATTTTATCATGACGGTCTCAATCGGTAGAAAAGGCAGAATTAACTACATGACTAAAGCACAGATTAAGCAACTATCTGACGAAGGAAATACGATTGCAAGTCACACTTACGACCATAAAAATTTCGCTCAGTTTAATGATGATGACTGGACAAAACAGATAGACGAACCCACTAAAAAACTTGAAGAAATAACTGGTAAGAAGGTTGAATACTTTGCTTTTCCTTATGGTGTTTTTAAATCTTCAGCATTGCATAAGCTGAAAGAACACGGCTTTAAAGCCGCCTTTATTTTATCGACAGCAAGAGACGAAAATTTCCCTTTATTTACTGTTAGGAGAATTATTGATCCGGGAAGGTATACAGCAAAAAACCTCTATTACAGCATTAATAAGAGCTTTAATAAAACAAAATCATAGTTTAAGTGTAAGATACTAAGCGAACTCCCAATTTTATGAAAAACCCGATCCTGGCCTCACTTTTCTTGCTTCTGTTTTTTGCCGCCTGCAATAATCGCGACGGCAAGAGCACCAAAACTGAAAAATCAGTTAATACGAAAAAGCCAAATGCTGCTTTAACCGAAAACTTTTATAAGCGCTTGGAAGGTACAATTGCGGGCAAAACCGTTGTCATGCATTTGCAAAAGCTTAACGGCGAAGTAGATGGTAATTACTACTACAATGGCTCATGGTTAAACCTAATGGTTGACACCCTGATTGGAAAGGACAGTCTTGTTTTCTCAGAGCATAGTTTTAACGATTACTATTTTAATGAGAATGGAAACCAGGCTAAGTTATCGCTTAAATGGACGGGAAATGGCTTTAAAGGGAATTGGGTGAGTGGTGACAAGGCCAAAACCTATCCTGTTTTATTGGAAGAAAAATACCCCGAAGGGAGTTATGAATTTACGACGGGTATTTTCAAGGACTCGGTAAAGGCATTTGCTGATAAGGCAAAATCACCGGTTGCAGAAATAGGATTTGAATACTTAAAAGCAAAGGCCAACACCGAACAAGTCAGCTGGCTGGACAATCAGCTTAAACGAATTTCGGGAATTAAAAAAGGAAATGTAACGAGAGAGATTGCTTTCAGGGAAATTGCGGATGCCTATTTCGATGATTACAAAAATGAGGTTATTGAAGAAGAAAAAAATAATTCTGACCGTGGTTTTCTGGGGTGGATGAACTACACGGACGACAGCCAGCAAACTATTGTTTACAATGATCGTGGCTTTGTGGTTATCGATTTTCTTGCAGATGCTTATACGGGTGGCGCTCATGGAAATTACAGCAGCACAATGTATTGTCTGGATGTGGAAAATAAAAAACAGATGGTGTTAAGCGATGTAGTAAAAATAGATTCTAATACGCTTCAATCTATATTAGAAAAAAATCTTCGCAAGCAGTATAATATTAAGCCGGGAGAAAAGATAAGCACGGTGCTGTTTGATGATTTTTTAAAGCCAAATAACAACTTCTATTTCAACAATAACGGACTTGCATTCATGTACAACCCTTACGAAATTGCAAGTTATGCCCAGGGCCAGATTGTAATATTTATCCCTTTTACTGAACTTAAGCCATATGTGGTGCCCGCTTTCGCATCTAGAATTGGCCTTAAGTAAATAAGAAAGTTTATAACAGCTATAAAATTTCTTTCAATAGATAAACTTTCCCGTTAAAGCTGAATTGTTCGCCTACGTGCTTGCCAATAAAAGCCTTGCCAATTGGCGACGCCTGTGATACTGCGAAATAAATCTGATTATCTAGCTTTAATTCGCCTGCGCTAATGCTAATGTAAAAATTTCCGCTTGGTGTTAAAACCAAACTACCGTTTTTAACCTCTCCAGCAGCCTCGACATTTTCCAGCTGTTGCAACGCAATTTTTTGTTGTCCGGCTTCATATAGTAGCTTACTATTTCTATCCATTTCCTGCTGCATCATTTCGCGGGTAGTTTCATACTTATCGCCAGCACTGCTTTTTGTATCATCGTTTGATGCCTGCCGGGCTTGTAGAAGGGCATATTCAATGTTCTCTATCCTATTCTGAATGAAAGTTGCGCAAAGCTGGAAAAGTTGAGATTTTAAGTTAGACATATGTTATGGCAAATACCTGAAATAATGATGAATGGATTTTGAATTGTATTACTAAGCGCACGAGCCTTTAATTCTTGCAGAAGCAAATATGAGCTATTATGAGACTACTCTTCAATCCACTTTACTTTTTCTTCTATTGGCGTGCGATTTGGCTGCCAGGGTTTTTCGTTGTGATAGCCCATGTAAAAAAGCCCAATACATTTTTCGCTTTCACCTAAATTTAAAAACCCACCTAAATTATCGATTAGAGGAGGTGAGCTCCAATAAGCACCGACCTTTAAACTTTCTGCGGTTAAAGCCATATTTTGAACGGCACACGATACAGCGGCCAATTCTTCCCACTCTGGTATTTTGCCGCTCAACTGCATATTGATGGCAATTATACAATCTGCCTGACTTGTTTTTTCGCCAAAGCTATCGAACTTTTTTTGCAGAAACTGTTGCGGAGACACATGCTGTTTGTACAAGTTACCTAGCGCTTCGCCGAGCCTGGCCAAGCCACCTTTTCTTATAACCGTAAAACGCCAGGGTTGTGTTAGTTTATGCGTCGGGGCATAGTTTGCAGTTTCCAGAATCTGTTTTATTACCTCAACCGGGATTTCTTTCTTTATATAACTGGCCGGAAAAATACTGCGGCGTTCTTTTATAACTTGTGATAAGATTTCATAATTGCTCATGGTGTAAAAATAGCGAAAAGGTGAAAGATAAAGCTAAATGCCCAAATCAAAATTGCTAAAACATCAGGCTTTTGACTTTTTTATGTCTAGATATTTTGTGCTTAAATTTCTTGGTGTTGAAATGAACATTTTCATTGTGATGATGCAGGCGTCGATGAACAGGCTAATTGCTAATTTTTTAAATGAACATTATTCGTCTGCTGAAGCAGACGCAATGAATAGGAAGTTGGATAAGCAAATAGCCAGTTCATTGCCTTGGTTTTAATCAACGGCGCTAATGAAAAATCCAAAGTGGTTTTTGCCAACAATGCGCCTGGGTTTTTAAGCTCTGCGTGCCTTGAGGATACTTTGTTAAATAAACCCGATTGAAATGAAATACTTTTTGAAGCAGTTACTTACGTGCTTCCGCCTATTTTCACTAAAAAGATTGAATTGAAAGCGGGACTACAGAAACAATGAAACAGAAACGCTCATTTTCAAATTCTTAATGGTACAGGTTTTAGCTTCTATCTTTCTACCCTCAACCTTTTTGCCTATCTTTGCGGCTTATTTCTATTTAATATGATTTCAGTTTCTAATTTATCATTACGATACGGCAAACGCACTTTATTTGAAGATGTTAACCTTAAATTTACGCAAGGCAATTGCTATGGCGTAATTGGAGCTAATGGCGCAGGTAAGTCTACATTCCTAAAAATCTTATCGGGCGAGGTGAATCAAACTTCTGGCAGTGTGGCTTTTACGCCTGGTGAAAGGATGGCTGTTTTAAAGCAAAACCATTACGAATTTGATGAGTTTTCGGTATTAGAAACGGTGATGATTGGCCATAAGGAGCTTTACGCGATTATGAAAGAAAAAGACGCCATTTACATGAAAGAAGATTTTACCGAGAAAGATGGTGAACGTGCCGGAGAACTTGAAAATCTTTTCGCTGAAATGGACGGCTGGAACATGGAAAGTAATGCTGCTACCATGCTTAGCAACCTGGGTATTACAGAAGATAATCATTACAAACTGTTAAAAGAGCTTGATAATACGCAAAAAGTAAGGGTGTTATTGGCCCAGGCTTTGTTTGGTAATCCGGATATTTTGTTACTGGATGAGCCAACCAACGATTTGGACATTGAAACGATTGCATGGCTGGAAAACTTTTTGGCCGATTACCAGAATATTGTATTGGTTGTTAGTCACGACAGGCACTTTTTAGATGCAGTGTGTACGCATATTGTGGATATCGACTTCGCGAAAATGAGTATTTACACGGGTAACTACACATTCTGGTACGAAT
Organism: Pedobacter sp. AC464; assembly: GCF_979253075.1. Lineage (NCBI taxonomy): Bacteria > Pseudomonadati > Bacteroidota > Sphingobacteriia > Sphingobacteriales > Sphingobacteriaceae > Pedobacter > Pedobacter sp. AC464. Next base: position 236,076 of record NZ_CEEDBV010000001.1, on the reverse strand, counting down.
CTAGTCAGTTAGCGTTGAAACAACGTAGCGACCAGAATAAAAAGATGGAGGATAAAGTGAAGGAGCTACAGGAATTTATACGCAGATTTAGTGCGAATGCATCGAAATCCAAGCAGGCAACTTCACGTAAAAAAGCCCTTGATAAAATCGACATTACTGAAATTAAGGCCTCGAGCCGTAAATACCCGGCAATTATTTTTAACAATACCGGCCGTGAGGCGGGCGACCAGATTTTACAGGTAGAAAACCTGGGCAAATCTGGCAATGATGGAATTTTGTTCGACAAGGTTACTTTTATGGTAAACAAGGGCGATAAAATTGCAGTTTTGTCTCAAAATAGTTTAGCAACGGCAGCATTTTACGATGTTTTAACTGGTAGAACGCCTGCAGATAAAGGCGAATTTAAATGGGGCGTTACCATTAGTACGGCGGATATTCCGAATGATAACTCAGAATATTTTGCCGGCAAGGACGAAAATTTGGTTGATTGGTTGAGGGAATATTCAGGTACAGATGCCGATGAGCAATTTGTACGGAGCTTTTTAGGCCGGATGTTATTTTCTGGCGAGGAAGTACTGAAGAATGTAAAAGTACTCTCGGGGGGCGAAAAAATGCGTTGTATGTTCTCTAGAATGATGTTGCAGCAGGCAAATTTGTTGATGTTTGATGAACCAACGAATCACCTTGATTTGGAATCTATTGAAGCGTTAAATAACGGTATGAAAGATTTTAAAGGTGCAATCTTATTCACTTCACGAGATCACCAGTTAACAGAAACTGTTGCAAATAGAATTATCGAGATTACCCCAAAAGGTACAATAGATAAACTAATGACATATGATGAATACATTAACAATGCTGATGTTGCAAAACTCCGCGAGGAAATGTACGCTTAAAACATTTGGCGAAATATATTTTGAAAAGCGTTTTGATATTACATCAAAACGCTTTTTCTTTATATAACTAATCTCAATCCCTTGAAAACGCTCCACTTACTCTTCTTGTTATTAATATGCTTTTCTGCAAACGCACAAAAAAGCGATTCTACCAGAACTTATTACAAAATAATTAGAGGAACCATTGAACATGCTACTGAATTAAAATCTAAAAGATACGTTAGAAATGGCGCCGCTGAAATAAGCTCGGGGCGAAAAATTATTGCCTCTGGTTTATACAAAGACGACTTACGCTACGGACGATGGAGCTTTTTCAATGCTAAAGACAGCTTGGAGCAAGTTTATAATTATACAACTAAAAAGGTTGAATTCAATTTGAGGGATAAACATTTATCTTATTATATTGATTCATTAAAAACTGGAGACAAAGTAATTTACCCCATAAAAATAGGTGGCGTAAATTATGCCATGTACTACTTACTTAACGTATTTAAAGTTCCGTACGAGCTGAGAAGGTCGTTAGGCAATTATGATTTGTTTTACATTTTCAGTTTGGATGAAACTGGTAAGCTCATCAAGTTTGAAACAAAAATTGCATCCCTCAATTACAATAAAATCGACATAGTAGATCTTGCTAAGCTTAGAGCGGAAGATCTAGAATTTGCCCCTGCAGTACTAAACGGCAAAAAAGTGGCAAGCACAATCGTTTACGAAAGTAAAATTATTGTAGAATAGATAAATTTTGAATTTTAATGTAGCGTTTCTAAAGCCATGCCCGTTTTATCCAAAAATTGTTAATGGCCATTTACCAGTTTTATTCGAAAATTGATTTAAAACATTAAAATGAAAACTGCTTTGAAAAACTTTAAAACAACTGCTAAAAGTATATTTGCGCTCCTTGCTGTTACCTTATTTCTTTCTGCCTGCAAAAAAGATTGGGGCGATTCGAATTCTATAACGGTTGCCGGAATTGGTTTTGTTCATGCATCGCCTGGAACAGGTGCTTTAGATTTTATTGTAGATAATCAACGGGCCAACAATAGAGAATTTAAGTACACAAATGATTTAGGTTACTTTGGCGCTTACCCAGGTACACGCTTATTCGGCATTGCGAAAAAAGATTCGGTAAAATACCTTTCAACCACTAACGTAAATTTACAATCGGGTTTTTTCTACTCTGCATTTGTTATCGATGTGTTGCCATCGCCAAAAATTCTGGTAATTCAGGATGATTTAACTGCGCCTGCAACAGGAAAAGCAAAGATTAGGTTCATCAATTTAAGTCCTGATGCACCAGCATTGGATTTAGCAGTAGAAGGAAATGCTACTGCTTTAGTAACCGGAAAAGCTTATAAAGAAACTTCTCCTTTCATTTCAATCGATCCTGCAGCTGCCTATACTTTCCAAATTAAAGAAAGCAACAATGTAACGGCTACTTTGCCTGCAACCAAAATTGAGGCTGGAAAAATTTACACCTTATGGGCAAAGGGCCTGAAGAGCAAAACAGATAGCACAAAATTCGGACTATCGATACTTACGAACAAATAACACCTACATATGAAACGAATTTGGCACCATCTTTAAATCAGATGGTGTCATTTTCATTAAATTTGAATCGCAATAAGCTAATCTCTATTAAGTTCGCAAAGGTTGATAAAAAAAATACTCAGCATTGAGGAAATTATAAAAGGCTGCCAGAAGAACGATAACAGCTGTAAAGAAATGATGTACAAATCATTTTACGGCTACCTGATGGGTATTGTTTTGCGATATGTTAACAATAGTTATGATGGCGAAGAGCTTGTTAATGATTGTTTCATAAAAATTTTTAAAAATATTGAAGGCTTTCAACCGCCAAATAATCCTGCAGATTTACATAAAACCTTTAAGGGTTGGATTGCCAAAATTGCTTCAAGAACGGCAATTGATAAACTCCGTACGCTAAAAAATCAATCATATGTTGATGATTTATCAGAAAGTGAACATCCGGTTAGCACGGTTTCGGTAACGTCTGATTTAGATGTTCAGGATATTTTAAAGTTGTTAAATAACCTGCCAGATACGCAGAGGCTGGTTTTTAACCTTTATGAAATTGAAGGATTTGCCCATGATGAGATTTCGAAAATGATGAATATACCCGAAAGTTCGAGTAGAGTGTATTTGACCCGGGCAAAAAATAAGCTGCGAACCTTGTATTTGAAAACACTGGTTAATTCGTATGAGAAAAATGGATAAAGAATTAATTGACCATATAAAACATAACCTTCAGGCGCATGAAGAAACCTACACCCCTGGTGCTTGGGAGCGTTTTAATGTGCCCGAAGAAAAAAAGAAAAGAGGTATCATTTACTGGCCTCTATGGTCTGCGGCTGCAATAATTTTGGTTGTTACGGCTTTCTTTGTCCTGCGTAAGCAAAATTCCAATCACACGAATCAAATCGTAAAAAATTCTAAATCCTTCCCTAACCAACAAGGGAATCCCCAAGTAGACAAATCGTTAGAAAAGGTTGCCACTGGCGATTTAACTAAGGCTTCGGTTCAGGTGGAAAAAAACAATTTAACTAGGTCGCGGAAACCGGACGTTATTGAAAACAATAATTCAGATGACGAGAAACTGCTTGCTGTAAGAAAAACAGGTCATGCGCTCGAGGCATACCAAAGTAAAATATCCGATAATAACTTTACCGGAAATGAGGTAGCAAGTCAGTCAAAGTTGTCCGGTATTATTTACTCAGAAAAAATTGCATCCAATTCTAAGATCAAACTAGTTCTAATCAATGTGGAGAAGAAAAAAATGCCGCAGTCTAAACTGACTTTCGAACAACTTTTAGAACAAGACAGCCATCGCGACAATATTGCCAAGACCTCGAAAAATAAAGCCATAACAAAGTGGGAGCCTGGCCTTTTTGTTGCGCCATCAATTGGGAACGATAATAAAGTAAATATGAATTATGGGTTTTCGTTATCTTACAATCTTGCCGACAAATTATCGATAAGTTCTGGAATTGCCTACGGAGCGTTAAGCACGACAACAAATCCTTCGGCCAGTAGCGAAAGCCTGAATGATGGCGCTGCAAATGCTCCGTCGGCTGCGAAGGCGGTTGCATATGTTAGCGCATCCAAAAGTTTGGAATCTATTAATGCAAATGTGCGGGGGATTAATATTCCTTTAGAATTGAAATATAACATAAGCAGTAAACTCTATACTGGCATCGGGGTATCTGCACTTGCCATTACCAACAATAAACAAAACAATAATTACGTGGTTAGCAGTGCCCGGAATACAGCAGTGGCAAATACTTTTGGGGTTACAGAACAAAAAATGCTTATCGTTACAGAAAGAGTTTCTGAAGCACCAACAGAAACGAACGCTACCGACAAATTGATTGGCTTTTACAACTTCTCTTTAGGTTACAAGCAAAAAATTTCAAAGAAGAATAACTTTGCGGTCGAGCCGTTTTTGCGGCTACCGATGAAAACGTTTTCTACCGATAAACTTAATCTCACCAATGGTGGTATTAAATTGAAGTTCGATTTTTAAAGGTGATACCAGTTTGGATGTATTAATGGATTTTTATTTCTTGGTTGAAGAAAGTGGACATTAAGAAAACGCAAACCATCGTAAAGGAAAGCAATAAAGTACTGTAAATAAAAAAGCCTCAGAAACTAATCTGAGGCTCATTATATTTTGTTGCAAATGCTACTAATGACCTGAATGACCATCAGCACCATGTGCATGACCATGTGCCAACTCATCTTGTGTTGCCTCGCGAACGTTAAGAATAGTTCCGGCAAACATTAAGTTTTTACCAGCCATTGGGTGGTTTAAATCAACAGCTACAGTTTCATCGTGAACGGCAGTCACACCTGCTCTAAACTGGTTTCCCTGGTTATCTTGCAAAGGAATAACGTCTCCAACGTTTGGAACTTCGCCACCAGCTTCGGTAAACATCGATTTTGGTAAGTCGGCGAAAGCACCAGGATCTAATTCTCCATAACCATCAGCAGCAGATAATTCGAAACCATACTCATCGCCGGTTTTTAAACCAGTTAAATGTTCTTCGAATTTAGGCAACATCATGCCAACGCCATATAAAAATACTAAAGGATTTTGCTCATCAGCTTTTTCAACAAAAACTTGTTGTCCTTCTTCGTTAGTAGTGTGCAGTTCATAAGTTAATGCAACTACTGAGTTTGGTGAAATATTCATTCAGATTTTTTTATTGTAAATACTCTAATGCTTCCTCAACAGTTTTAACCGGCAACTGGCATACTTTATTTCGGCAAATATAAACTTTTGTTTCATCGCTTTGCTTACCTTTTAACAAGGGTAAGTTACTTTTTGTTCCGCCTAATGTAATTTTATTTGGAATATAATAATTGCTCAGTTCCAGCTTAACCAGGTCGGTTTCTAAACCTGTTAAGGCAATTTCATTCAATCCATAAACCTCATTAAGCAGCTGAACCGCCCAATTGGAATAAGCAGAGCCATAGGTTTTTATCTTCGGATGTACAACGGCAAGCATTTCTGACGCTTTTTCATGGTAATTTTCCAAATCGAAAAGCAAACCCAATTTTTTTAGGTTTTGAGCCATTACAGAATTTGCCGCCGGAATTACATTATCCATTATTTCGTGCTTGCGGGCTATTAAACTTTCACTCTCTGCGGAGGTGTAAAAAAACATAGGCGAATCTTCATCCGAGAAATTAGCCAGCACATAATCTGCAAAGTTTTTCGCTTCCTCCAACCATCTTTCATCAAAATCATATTCGTACAGCGCAATTAACGCGTCAATTAGAAAGGCATAATCATCCAAAAATCCTGTAATAGAAGCCTTTCCATTTTTATAGTTTCGATACAACCCACCATTGGGTGCTTTTAAATTATTGAGTAAAAAATCTGCTGCTTTTGCTGCACCCCGATGATACAGATCATGATTTAGTACCGTGGCAGCATCCGCCAAGCCTTTTATCATCATTGCATTCCAGGCAGTTAAGCACTTATCATCAAGGCCGGGCCTAATTCTTTTAGTTCTTTTCTCAAGTAGTTTTGCCGTTGCTGATTTTACCTTATCGTAAAGTGCCTCAGCATCGATGCCATACTTTGCAATTAAATCATCATCGAGGATGGTTTTCCTGAGGATATTTGTCTGCTCCTCTTCCCAGTTGCCATCTTCGGTAACATTATAATATTCGCCAATTAATGAGGCATCATCACCTAAAACATCATCAAATTCGGCCTTGTTCCACACATAAAATTTACCTTCAACCCCTTCACTATCCGCATCAAGTGCCGAATAAAACAACCCTTCAGCTGAAGTCATTTCATTGAAAACCCAGTCGATGGTTTCCACTAGTGTTTGTTTAAAGGAATCAAACTTGGTACATTGATAAGCTTCAGCATACAAGCTTATCAGCTGCGCATTGTCGTAAAGCATTTTTTCGAAATGCGGCACGTGCCATTTGTCATCAACGGAGTAGCGGGCAAAACCACCTCCTATCTGGTCGTAAATTCCTCCGCGACTCATTTCTTCAAGCGTCTGGCAGACGGCAGTAAAAACAGATTCGTCATCTTTAAGGAAACCATAGCGCAGTAAAAAAAGCCAGTTATTTGGCAAGGGAAATTTAGGTGCACGGTTGTAGCCGCCAAAACTAATGTCGAAATGCCGCTTCCAGGGCTCCACTATCTCCGTTAAGTGCTCCTGTGTGTAAACCTCCTTTACATCTACAGCTAATATTTTTTCGCTGTCGCGGATGCCTGATGTCAGGCGTTCAGCATATTCAATTGCCTTTTCCGGTTCATTCGCCCAAAGGTCGGCTACGTTTTCAAGAATATTTATCCAATCATTTTTACGGAAATAAGTGCCGCCATAGATTGGTCGTTGGTCTGGAAGGCAAATGCAATTAAGCGGCCAGCCACCACTTCCAGTCATTAACTGTATGGCATACATGTAAATCTGGTCAATATCCGGGCGCTCTTCCCTATCCACTTTAACGCAAATAAAATGTCTGTTCATAACTTCGGCAACCTCATGATTTTCGAAACATTCACGTTCCATAACATGACACCAATGGCAAGCCGAGTAACCTATACTTACCAAAATTAATTTATTTTCTGCCTTTGCTTTTTCTAGAGCCTGCTGCCCCCACTCGTGCCAATGTACCGGGTTGTAGGCATGTTGCAGTAAATATGGCGACGAAGCATTTATTAAACTGTTCGTTTCTGAATGTACGTTTGACATGTAAATATGATATGAATAATGAAACAATAAAGCTATAAAATATCTACAATGCTAATCTGTTTTAGTTTTGTTTTTATACTTTAGTTCTAAAATTTAAATCGCAAAATGAAAATTACACATACCGAAATTTTTCGCTTTAGTATCCCGATGGAACCCTTTGTTATTGCTACAGGGACGATGCATTTTGCGCAAAATGTGCTGATTAGAATTCATACTGATAGCGGCATTCACGGTATTGGTGAATGCTCAGCCTTCCCGATGATTGTTGGAGAAACGCAGGAAACCTGCATTGCCATGGCTAAGGATTTTGCAGCGATTTTGAAGGGTAAAAATCCTTTGGAAATTCCGGAAAGGATGAATGACCTCCTCGGATATGCCGACCATAATAACACGATTAAAAGTGCTTTTGATATGGCTTTGTTCGATATTGCCGCTAAAGATGCTGGTTTGCCACTATATAAGTTTTTAGGTGGAAACAAGCGCACAATAGAAACTGATATGACCATTGGGATAGACACACCTGAGGGTATGGCTAAAACCGCAATGACTTACAAAGACAAAGGCTGTAGAATTTTAAAAATAAAGCTTGGTAAGCAAGTTCATGAAGACATCGAACGAGTTAAATGTATTCGTGAGGCTGTTGGTGCAGATACAATTTTGAGGCTGGATGCCAACCAGGGATGGAATTTTGACGATGCATTATTTGCTTTAGGACAGCTGGAGCAATATAATATCGAATTTTGTGAACAGCCCATGAGAACATGGTACGATGACAAGCTACCCGAACTGAACGTGAATTCTCCCATTAAACTGATGGCTGATGAGAGCTGTTACAACCATCACGATGCCAGAAAATTAATTAACAGTCAATCTACTTCTTATTTAAATATTAAATTTTCAAAATCGGGCGGAATTTTAGAAGCGCAAAAAATTCATGAGGAGGCCTTGCAGACCGGCGTAAAGTGTATGATTGGAAGTATGCTTGAGAGCCGCATCGCCTTGAGTGCTAACCTCCATTTCGCTCTTGCGAGCCCTAACATTGTATTTTTTGATTTAGACACCGCCCTACTTGGCCATTTAGTAGATCCCGTTGCAGATGGGTTAACTTATAACGGCTATTTTCTTGATGTACCTGACACACCAGGAATCGGCGCAGAAGCAGACGAATTCTTTCTGGAAAAATGCGAAAGCTGGGTAGTTTAGTGTTGGTTTATTTTGTTCATTGGGCATTGGTTCATTAGTTCATTGGCCAATAGTTCATTGGGCATTGGTTCATTAGTTCATTGGGCATTAGTTCATTAGGAATTAGTTCATTTGTTTATTTGCTTAGCGATCTTTAGTTTATTGGAAATTGATTATTGATTGCTGCGCCAGAAAAACTTATGTTAGTGCCGGTGTCATTAAGTGTTGAATGCTTTGACTCGTGAATTATTACAATTTAAAAAATTCAACTTAGCGTACGAGCATTTCAGCTAGTGCAGTGCTATCTCCGTTAAATGCATTAAAATCTACAACATGGCCTATTCCATTGATTTTGGCCTTGTCAGAATGTTGCCAAAACTTCCATCGGCTACGATCTAACCTAAGTTTAGGCTGATAATAATGCGCAATCCAAAGTGGATACTCATCAAAATTATCCTGAAGATAATCTTCGTAAAATTTTAAACCAGTATAAATTATTGGGCGGACTTTAGTTTTAAGTTCTACATAATTTAGAAAATCGGCAAGCTCGGCCCTCATTTTCAAGGGTGAAACACCATCAAGCGTTTCAATGTCGACAACAGGTGGCAAATCTCCTTTCTCGACATTTACAACCTGAAGAAAAAACTTCGCCTGGCTTTTTCCATCGCGTTTAGGTCTGAAAAAGTGATAAGCCCCACAAATTATTCCGGCCTTAGGTGCCTCCCGCCAGTTTCGCTGAAAATATGGATCAACAAGTAAGAGCCCTTCAGTGGCCTTGATAAACGCAAAACGAATGCTCACATCATCATCTTTCATCGATTTAACTTTCTGCCAGTTTATTTTACCCTGATAATAGGAGACATCAATACCATGAATTGAGTATTTTTTTGGGATTTTGATATTGAAGCTTTCGTAAGTTCGGTAATTAGGATCTTGCCCCCAATCTTTAACCCAACGCCAGCTTGCAACAAATCCTTTTACAACGTAGCCGTAATAAAACGGAGAGCATAAAATCAAGATTAACCCGGCAATCGCCACCTTCCATTGCGTCGAAAAAGCTTTTGACTTTTTCTTTCGCACCGGGCTTTTTCTCACAGTTGGTTTCTTTTTTACTGGCGGCATTAAATTGATTTCAGGCACAAATTTGATAAAAAAAATGAATGTTTGAGTTTCCGACCAATTAGTTTTTTATCGACTGCCGTGGAGTAAAGTCTTTTTGTTTTTGGTAATTTCGCAAATCAAGACGCTGGCATGCTTAAACTCATTTTTAATACTTATAGAACATCTTTTAGTGGATTAAGTCGGGAAACCTGGCTTTTAAGTATTGTTATGATGTTTAATCGTTGCGGTAGCATGGCCGTTCCGTTTATGGGTTTGTATGTGACGCAAAGTCTGCATCGGTCGGAAATGGACGCCGGGCTAATTATTACGCTGTTTGGTGTAGGCTCAATTCTTGGCTCGGCAATAGGCGGTAAACTTACTGATATTATCGGCTTCAGACCTGTTCAAATCTTATCTTCTATTATCGGTGGCTTGCTATTCATTCTATTTTCGACGATAACCCACTTTTCTACCTTATGTATTTTAGCCGTTGTAATCAGCTTCTTTTCCGAAGCATTTCGACCGGCTAACTTTACAGCAGTTGCGCATTATGCCGGGCCAGATACCATAACCCGCTCCTATTCGCTAAACCGGCTCGCAGTAAATATAGGCTGGTCTGTAGGGATTAGCCTGGCCGGGATTATTGCATCAATAAATTATAAGTTGTTATTTATTGTTGAAGGGGGAGTAAGTATAATTGTTGGCGTACTAATCCTCTCGTTTTTACCAAAAGTTAAAGATTTCATTAAACAGGCCAAAGCCAGGGCAAACAGCATGGTGATTAAAAAACCATGGCAGGATATTTTCTATGTGAAATTCATTCTGCTCACAACAGTTTTCATCACCTGTGCATTCCTGATGTTTAGAGTAGTTCCAGTATTTTTCAAGGAACAGTGGCACATAGATGAGTTTGAAATTGGAATAATTATCGGATTAAACGGAGCTATAATTGCACTTTTTGAAATGATAATGATTAACCAGATTGAGAAGAAACGCTCGCCAATGTACTTTATCGTTATCGGCTCGATATTATTTGCCGCATCTTATTTAATTTTAAGTGCGCCGGTTAGTTATCACCTTGCCGCAGCAGTACTTACCATTGTAATTTTTACCGGTGGTGAAATGTTTGCCTTGCCCTTCATAAACACGATTGTAATTAGCAGAAGCAACGAACATAACCGCGGCCTGTATGCTGCCGGGTATACCTTAAGTTGGTCATTTGCGCAAGTTATAGGACCGCTGGCCGGATTTTTCATTGCAAGGCACTTTGGTTATAACTGGCTTTGGCTCGGTCTGGCATGCATGTTATTGTTATGTGCATACACTTTCAGCTTGTTGAATGCGAAAAAAGCGGAGCCAATAATCGAAGCGAATTAGAATCAGCCGGAAATTAAAATCCGGCTGAGTATTAGTTATTTTACTTTCTGAGCTTTTACACCTTCTGTCGTAATTTTTACAGGAAGTATGTTTCCATTTTTATCGAAATTGAGCTCATCAATGCAGGTTTCGCGATGGTTACCATCTTTATCACCTAAGGGCCGGCGGTGATAAACAATATAATATTTATCTTTTTTCTTATTGATTATAATGGAATGATGGCCTGCACCCGTTGCGATTGTTGCATCCTGCTTCAAAATTTTATCTACCCTTTTAAATGGTCCAAATGGAGAATCGCCAACTGCATAGGCTACAGAGTAGTCGGGGCCAGTCCAGCCGCCCTCGCTCCACATAAAGTAATATTTACCATTTCTGATAAACATGTAAGGGCCTTCAACATACTTATCCGGGGTTATCTCTTTAAAAATCGTACCATCGTCAAATGGTAGGAAACCCGTAAAATCATTATTCAGTTTTGCTATATTACAATGGCGCCATCCTCCATAAATTAGATAATACTGCCCATCTTTATCTTTAAAAACGAACTGATCGATCGGTTGCGCACCATTATGAAACTTATCCACCAGTGGTTTTCCCAGGTGATCTTTAAACGGGCCTTCGGGCTTGTCTGCAACCGCCACGCCAATTCCGCCAACTTCCTGGTCGCTTTGAATATCATTGGCGCCGAAAAACAAATAGTATTTTTTGTCTTTTTCTACAATTGCGGGCGCCCACATTGCTTTATTTGCCCATTTTATTGCCGCGGTATCTAATACATGAGGGTGTTTTTTCCATTCCACCAAATCCTTAGATGAAAAAGCATCCAAGAAAACCTGCTCGCGGTATCTGGCAGAATATGTTGGGTAAACCCAGTATTGATTATTGAAAATTGCCGCCTCGGGGTCGGCGTACCACCCCTTAAAAATAGGGTTTCCAGACTGATTAATCGTTTTAGTACTTTGAGCAAAGGAAGTAGCCGCTACAAAAAGTAAAAGATATGAGCATATGTATTTCATGTCGACAATTTAAGAAAATTAGCGGGATAATTCAAAGAGGTCTACGGAGGATCAAATTGATCTCAGCAAATTGATTTCGAATTATAGTAACAAAATATTAATCTGCGTAATTAGCGTAATCTGGGGAGAATTCAAAAAGGAGCCTGCAGATTTAATTGATTTTCGCGGATTGATTTGACTTTTTCAATCTCTCCAGAGTTGATTAGCTTGCTTAATAGCAATATTTTGAATTAAAAAACAAAACTTCAACCCAAAGAAGCATCTTCAAAAAAAAATCTGCAAGCGGTTCATCCCACTTGCAGATCTTATAAGAATCATCCAGAAATTACTTACTCAAAGCCGCAAAATATTTATGGAAGAGTGGCAAGGTTTCTATCCCTTTATAGTAATTATAGATGTCGTATTTTTCGTTTGGAGAGTGCAACGCATCACTATCTAAACCAAAACCGAAAAGAACCGATTTAATCCCTAACACATCTTCAAACAAGGCTACGATAGGAATGCTGCCACCGCCGCGAGTTGGGATCGCTTTTTTGCCGAAGCTATCCTCAATCGCCTTTTCCGCAGCACGGTACGCAACACTATCCGTTGGCGTTACAACAGGCTCGCCACCATGATGTGGCGTAACTTTCACTTTTACATTTTTAGGCGCTATACTTTCAAAATGTTTTGTAAAGATTTCAGCAATTTCTTCTGAGCTTTGATTTGGCACCAAACGCATTGAAATTTTTGCATTCGCTTTACTAGGCAATACGGTTTTTGCACCTTCGCCAATGTAACCGCTCCATATTCCGTTCACCTCTAAAGTTGGGCGAGTACCAGTCCGCTCCAATGTTGAGTAACCTTTTTCACCCCAAACTTCTTCAATGTTTAAATCCTTTTTATATTCGTCTTCATTATAAGGCGCAGAATTTAATGCTTTCTTCTCTTCATCTGTCAGTTCGATAACTTTATCGTAAAAAGCCGGAATGGTAATGTGATTATTTTCATCGTGTAACGATGCTATCATTTTACACAAAATGGTTGCCGGATTTGCTACTGCCCCTCCATACACTCCAGAATGTAAATCGCGGTTCGGACCAACAACTTCTACTTCCATGTATGCCAGCCCACGTAAACCAGTTTCAATCGATGGATTGTCCATGCTAATCATTGAAGTATCAGAAATCAAAACAACATCAGCTTTCAAACGCTCTGCATTATCTTTTACGAAAATACCCAGGTTTGCAGATCCAACTTCCTCCTCGCCTTCAATCATAAACTTAACGTTACAGGCCAAAGTATTTGTTTGCATCATCAGCTCAAATGCTTTTACGTGCATGTAAAACTGTCCTTTGTCATCGCAGGCGCCACGAGCGTAAATCTTTCCGTCGCGAACGGTTGGTTCAAAGGGTGGTGTATGCCACAGCTCTAACGGGTCGGCAGGTTGAACATCGTAATGACCATATATTAAAACGGTTGGTAAAGAATTGTCTATAATTTTTTCACCGTAAACAATAGGATAACCTGCAGTTGTACAAATCTCCACATTCTCAGCGCCCGCATCTTTAAGCTTTTGCGCCACAAAATCTGCTGTTTTTAATACATCGGCTTTATACTTTGGGTCGGCACTTACCGATGGGAAACGCAGTAATTCGAACAACTCGTCTAAAAAACGTTGCTTATGTGTTTCTACATAATTTTTAATCTCTTGCATAACAAATGAATTTGGGCAAATATAGGGTTTTACAAGAAAAGCCTTTACATATTCGCGTGTAAATGAACAAAATCAGATGGCATAAATACGGATTATGTAACTGTATTAGTAAAGCTACAGGTTTTATAATTTTGGTTTATGTAATTTAACTGTTGAATATTCAAAATAAATATTTCCCCGGGAAGTTTTGTTTCGATTTTTTATTAAATTGCGCCCTTTAAACACAACATAGAAACCTCAAAGTAAGAAAGTTATCAATGAAATTAAGCGCAATTGTATCGCATATTCTGCTGCTGTTTTCATTTTTAACACCAGTTTTGGTTTTTTCTCAAACTAACGTAAAAGTTAGTTGTCCGGAGGCTGCGCAATATTATGCTAAAGACAGCATTAACATTGTAACTTTTGGAGCCAGTACTGTTGAAGGCGTTAAAGGGCTTGGTTTCCAAACAATGCTTGAAAGCAATTTTACAAACTGTTATACTGGCAAAGTTATTAATATTACCAATCAAGGTATCGGCGGACAAACAACGCTTCAGGGGTTACTGCGGATTGACAAAGCGATTAAGGATCGAACCGGTTTCATCGTGATAGATATGGGCATAAACGATGCGCTCTCAATTGCCGCCGGGAGAGGCAGCGTGGCAGAAACTGAATCGAATATGCGCTTGCTGATTACCACAAGTTTAAAGCAAAATTTGGTTCCAATAATCTGTACACTACAAAATGTAGATGATAGAACGAATACAAGCCTGGTGGCTGTTAATACTACTATCCGTCAGATTAATGCCGTTTACAGACGATTGGTAACAGAATACAAATTATACCTTGCGGATGTTAACGCAGCAATGAGACGAGACTTTTCGCTATATCAGGATCCTTACCATCCAAATGCGAGAGGCTATAGATTAATAAGTTACGTGATTTTTGATGCAATTAACAAGGCAATTTTTGATAAATTCTTATTGTTTGTTGTTTCGCAAAATTACCCGAACCCGGCATCTACCCAAACATCTATTGATATTGTTTTGCCTGAGGCAGATAAAATTAATGTGCAGATTTACGATTTAATGGGACGTTTAGCTAAAACGGTTGTAAACGAATATTTTAATACCGGGAAACATACTTTGGAAATCAATACCACAGCATTTGTGCCTGGAATTTACTTCTTCAAAATATCTTCCGATTCCGGACGGTTTAATGCCGTAAAAAAGTTCATTGTGGCGAAATAAGAAACACCCAGACTTCTAGTTGCTTTGAATCTCCTGTTTCGCCACTTAGAAACTTAAAATTAAAGTGTCATTATGCCCGAAATGTTTCCAGCCGATTTGTAAATAGCAATCACTTCATCTGCATTTTGCATTTGTTTTTTTACGGTTATCGAAACATATTTGCCGGTTTTTGAGGGCTGTTCGATAAATTCGTCATCAGGTAAAATGGTGCGTAATTCGTCTATCTTTTCGCGGCCGCCGGTAATTATAAATTTGAAGTTATAAACGCCAGGAAACTTTTCTACGCTTTCTAACTTCTCTTTTAGATTTGCATAAATATCGGTGCTTGTTCCTTCCGGAATATCTGTAAATTCGATTTCTTTGTTAATTTTTTTCTCTTCCATGATGATAACTATATATCAATTTCTATTCCTAAACAGATAAAGTGAAATTTTGGCAGAGAAATGATTAGTCACTGCCCAGCGGTGGCAACCGCTAAAGTAACCACATGGAATATGTCCTTTAAAAACCTTTACCTTTTGTACTTCGATTTTTCGGTACGGCACAGCAATGAATTGTAGAGGCGCTGAAACCGACCGTTGTAAGTAGCAGGAAACTAATTTCTTTAAACCTTGGCGCAGCGGATACCGGCCTTGAGCCTAAGGCCTGCAGCCGTATAAGCGAAGTAAAGGACTGGCTATGTACTGATACAAAGGTTTCGCTTTTCAAAAAAAACAGCGTTCTATTTCTCCACAAATTCAATAAAAAACTTTTGAATTGTTATTTTTGAGCCTCAAAAAAACAGGAGCCGATTTGGACTATTTAGAAGGATTAAACCCACAACAAAGAGCAGCAGTAGAGAATACAAAAGGACCGGTAATGATTGTTGCGGGTGCTGGTTCGGGTAAAACACGCGTAATTACATACCGTGTTGCACACCTGATTCAAACCGGTACGGATCCGTTTAACATTTTGGTTTTAACCTTTACCAACAAGGCGAGTAAGGATATGCGTGAGCGTATTTCTAAAGTTGTTGGCGCCGAGGCCAAGAATATCTGGATGGGCACATTTCACTCTGTTTTTGCAAAAATTTTACGTGTTGAGGCTGAAAAAATTGGTTATCCAAACAACTTTACCATTTACGATACCGACGATAGCAAGAGCGTTATCCGTGCCATTTTGAAAGAAATGCAATTGGATGATAAATTATATGCGGCTAATTTTGTGTATGGCCGAATTTCATCTGCTAAAAACAACCTGATTTCCTGGGGCGAATATCAGGCAAACGACCAGATTCAGGCAGAAGATATTCAGAATAAACGCCCGTTGCTGGGGCAGATTTACGAACAATATGCCAAGCGCTGTTTTAGGGCAGGTGCGATGGATTTTGATGATTTACTGTTCAAAACGAATATTTTACTTAAAGAACACCCTGATGTTTTAAATAAATACCAGCAAAAATTTAGGTATTTAATGGTTGATGAGTATCAGGATACTAACTTTTCGCAATATACGATTGTAAAAAAACTGGCTGCTGCTTACCAAAACATTTGTGTGGTGGGCGACGATGCACAAAGTATTTATGCTTTTCGTGGGGCTAATATTCAAAACATTTTAAATTTTGAACGCGATTATCCCGACCTGAAAGTTTATAAATTAGAGCAGAATTACCGTTCTACCCAAAATATTGTTGATGCCGCAAGCAGCATCATTGCCAACAACAAAAATCAGCTGGAAAAAAATGTATTTTCTGAAAATGTTGAGGGTGATAGAATTAAAGTGTCGCGGGCCTTTACTGATAACGAAGAAGGTAAGTTAGTTGCAGAATCGATTATTCAGGAGCGCAGTTTAAAGGGTTACCAATACCATGATTTTGCAATTTTGTACCGCACAAATGCGCAAAGCAGGGCGATGGAGGAAGGTTTGCGCAAACTTAATGTTCCTTACAGAATTTATGGCGGCACGTCTTTTTACCAGCGCAAAGAGATAAAAGATTTGATTGCGTATTTCCGCCTAACATTTAATCCAAAAGATGAGGAGGCAATAAAAAGGGTAATTAACTATCCGAAGCGGGGAATTGGAGATACATCAATAGATAAAATAATTGTTGCTGCCGACCAGAACAACATTACCATGTGGGATGTAATTTCCAATGCTCATCAATATGTTGACGGACGTTTAGCTAACCAGCTAAATGATTTCTCGATGATGGTTCAAAGCTTTCAGGCAGAAGCTAAAAAGCTTGATGCATACGATTCTGCGCTGTTTATTGCCCAACATGCGGGTATTTTGAAGGAACTATATACTGACGATAGTGTGGAGGGCCGGGCAAGATATGAAAACATTCAGGAGTTGTTAAACGGTATAAAAGAGTTCGCGGAGCGTGAAGATATAGAAGAAAAAGGCCTCGACATTTTTATGCAGGATGTTGCGCTTTTAACCAATGATGACAAGGATGGCGATAAAAATAAAGACACAGTTTCTTTGATGACCATCCACTCTGCTAAAGGTTTAGAGTTTAAAAATGTGTTTATTGTAGGTTTAGAGGAAAATCTTTTCCCATCTCAGATGTCGGTTAATTCGCGTGCTGATTTGGAAGAGGAACGCCGGTTATTTTATGTTGCTATTACTCGGGCAGAAGTAAAATTGACGATAACTTACGCGACCTCACGCTATCGTTGGGGGACGCTGACGAATTGCGAACCGAGTCGTTTTATTAATGAAATTAACCCTAAATTTTTAGAGTTAGATGTTAAACCTGCCAAGAGCAATGTGTTTGAAGGCAACTTTGATGACGAACGCAAAACCTGGACTTCACAACCACGTGATTTCTTTAGTAAGCCGAAACCTGCAGGTACTGCCTCTGCCCCACCGCCCCGTCCGAAAACGACCTCGCTTTTGGCCAAAGCCCACGTTCCAACACCTGGTTTTGCACCTTCGCAGCCACACGAATTTCAAGGCGGTATGGAAGTAGAACATGAAAAATTCGGCTTCGGCAAAATTATTAGTCTTGAAGGTAATTTACCGGACGTTAAAGCGACTGTATTTTTTCAAGGTTTAGGCAATAAGCAGTTGCTGCTGAAGTTTGCTAAGTTGATGATTGTTAGGTAAGAGGGGGCCTCACCCTATTGACGGTAGAAATATATCATGTTCCTCTGCACTCCCTCTCCAGAGGAGATGGAAACAACACGCGGGGGTTTAACCGTTAAGTTCAAAGCAATATCTGCAAAACCCTCTCTTTCAGGAGAGGGCAGCTACCAAATTTGCCAAACCACAAACTTTCATAGGGTGAGGCTCTAAACCATTTGGTTCGACGCAGTCCCCGCAAAACCCTCTCTTTCAGGAGAGGGCAGCCTCCAAATTTGCCAAATCACAAACTTTCATAGCATGAGGGCCCTAAACAATTAGGTTCGAAGCAATATCTGCAAAACCCTCTCTTTCAGGAGAGGGCAGCTTACAAATTTGCCTAACCACAAACTTTCATAGGGTGAGGCTCTAAACCATTAGGTTCGAAGCACTACCAATTAAACCCTCTCTTTCAGGAGAGGGCAGCTTACAAATTTGCCTAACCACTTACTTTCATAGGGTGAGGGTCCTAAACAATTAGGTTCGAAGCAATATCTGCAAAACCCTCTCTTTCAGGAGAGGGCAGCTACGAAATTTGCCTAACCACAAACTTTCATAGGGTGAGGCTCTAAACCATTAGGTTCGAAGCAACCCCCGCAAAACCCTCTCTTTCAGGAGAGGGCAGCTACAAAATTTGCCAAACCGCAAACTTTCACAGGGTGAGGCTCTTTGTTAGCTATCCTCCGCAAAAACTCCACTCCTCTGTGGCAAAACACGTCAATTTCTTCGCGAAAAGCTTTCATTCCTTTACGATTAAACGTAGAACTTGCGTTTGAAAAACCCCAAAATTATCCTTAATATTGAGTTCGGTTCCCGTGTTAAAAAACCATGCAACTTACCCGGTTAGAAATTAAAGGATTTAAGAGCTTTGGCGACAAAGTCACCATCAATTTTAATGAGGGAGTTACCGCTATTGTTGGACCGAATGGTTGCGGCAAATCCAATGTAATCGATGCCATGCGTTGGGTTTTAGGGGAGCAAAGCACAAAAGCCTTACGTTCCGAAAAGATGGAAAACATCATATTTAACGGCACCAAAAACCGCAAGCAAGCGCAGTTAGCAGAGGTTTCCTTAAGTTTCGACAACACAAAAAACATCCTTCCAACGGCCTATTCACAAGTTACCGTTACCAGGAAATTGTACCGGAACGGCGATAGCGAATATCGCTTAAACGATGTGCAATGCAGATTAAAAGACATTACAGATTTATTTCTCGATACCGGAATTGGCTCGGATAGTTACTCTATTATCGAACTTAAAATGGTTGACGAGATTATCACGAATAAAGAACATAGCCGGCGCTCTTTGTTTGAAGAAGCCTCGGGCATTTCGAAGTATAAATTACGTAAGAAACAGACATTTAACAAGTTAAAAGATACAGAAACCGACTTGGAACGTGTGGAAGACTTGCTTTTTGAAATCGAAAAGAATCTGAAAACACTCGAAAATCAAGCCCGGAAAGCCGAGCGCTATTATAAGCTGAAAGAGCAATATAGAGCATTGAGCGTTCAACTGGCAACCCATCGCATTGCGTTTTTTAGAACCGATTTGAACGCCCTGGAAAGCCAGGAACAAAGTCAGCAGGTTTTAAGAACCGAGTTAAGTGCAAATATCGATACGCAGGAAGCACAGATACAAAAATTAAAATTCGAAAGCATTAACCACGAAAAGAATCTTTCGATACAACAAAAAGCGACTAACGAACTGGTTTCGAAGATTCGAACCTATGAAAGCGAAAAGAAAGTTAAAAATGAGCAAATGCGCTTTCTGCAGGAGAAAGAAACACGTTTATCTGGCGAACTTGAGAAGGATAGAAATCAGCTAAACCACATAAAATACAACATAAAGCGCTTAAACGAAGAAATTTTAACCGAAACAGACGTCTTCAATAAAATTGAGTCTGATTTGAAATTGCTTAAGTCTTCACTTGATTCGCTTCGCGAACAACAACAAATTGAGAAAAACCGTATCGATAATCTTTCCAAATCGGTAAACGAAATTCAAAGTCAGGTTTACCAGTCGCAAAAGGAAATCGACATTTTAAACATCCAAAAGGACGCTTTGCTACAGGAAAGCAATAGAAATATTGACGATGCCGAAACAAAGACCTCTGAATTAAAAGCTTTCGACCACGCTTTGGCCGAGTTAGACATTCAGGTTGCAGAAAGACAGCATAAAATTAAACAACTCAAGGAAGCCGAAGAGTTGTTGAAAGAAAAGTTGACGGCATCGGAAATTAATTTAAATGCAAACAAAGAGCGACTCACTGCAGAGAACAGAAAAAAAGATGCTAAACAAAACGAATACAACCTTACAAAGTCGCTTGTAGATAGTTTGGAAGGTTTTCCAGAGTCTATTCGTTTCCTGAAAAAGAATAGTGCCTTTTCAAAAAACGCTTTGCTCCTATCTGATATTCTCTTTTGTGATGAGGATTATCGGATTGCCATTGAAAATTATCTGGAACCTGTTATGAATCACTATGTTGTTGATAAATATGCAGATGCTGTACAGGCGATTAATTTGCTGACAGATGCTAGTCGTGGCAGGGCAAACTTTTTTGTTTTGGAAAACATTCCTGATAAAAATGCTACGGCCGGCCAGTACGATGGCTTAATTCCTGCACTATCGGTTACCGAGGTTGATAAAAAATACCAAAGTCTTTGCAGCCTACTTTTGCAAAACGTGTATATCGCCATTACTGAGCAAGAACACCTTTTCAAAACTACACCAACAGAAGGCATAACCATCCTGGCGAAAAACGGAAAGTATGCACAAACCAGATTTACATTAGCTGGAGGTTCAGTTGGGTTGTTTGAGGGAAAAAGAATAGGCCGGGCAAAGAATTTAGAAAACTTAGCGAAAGAGATTAAAACGTCAGAATCGCTTATTAATCAATACAATACAGCCATTTCTGCAGAAACAGATAATATTTTTAAGTTAAAAGAAGCTTCACAAATTAACCAGATTAATACGCTCCAACAAGAATTAAACCGTCTTGTAAACGAACATATTTCCGTTCAAACACGCCGCGACCAATACCAGGAATTTATTACGACCAGCGAAAACCGAAAAACTGACATTGCGCAAAAGATTGTTTCAATTGAAAAATCACTCAGCGAAAAGCTGCCTGCACTGATCGAATTGCAGAAAAAACAACAGCAAGAACATGTAAACCTGCAAGAACAGCAACTAAATTATCAGGAATTGGCAGAGCAGGTAAATGAATCAGCCGGAAAATATAACCAGGATAACATTCGTTTCCACCAACAGCAGAACAAATTGTCGGGTTTAGAAAAAGATTTAGATTACCGTTTTGTACAGGAAGAGGCACTTAATAAACGCGTTACCGAAAATGAAAAAGAACTGCAGCTAACGCTTACCCAAATTACCGAAACGCTACAACATACCGATCTAAGTGATGATACACTTTTAGAGATGTACCAACAACGGGAAGACTTAGAAAAAGGCCTCGCTGAGGTAGAAAAAGAGTATTTTCAGCGTAAAGGCGACATCAATGAGGCGGAGAATATGTTGAGTGCGATGCGAAAAAGACGGGAAGAAACTGACTTCTTTTTAACCGAACTTAAAGACAAAAAGAATGCGCTAAAAATTGATTTGAACTCGCTAAAAGAGCGGTTGGCTGTAGAATTTAATATCGATATCAATGACCTTTTAGAAACCGAAGTAGCGTCAGAGACTTCGGAAACAGAGTTCGAAATACGCCAAAAAGTAGAAAAAATGAAGCGCCAGCTCGAGGAGTTCGGAGCAATAAATTCTATGGCAATGGAAGCTTTTAAAGAAATGGAAGAGCGTTATACCTTTATCCAAGACCAGAAAAAAGATCTTACCGCTGCAAAAACCGACTTGTTACAAACCATCAAAGAGATTGATAACACTGCAAAAGACAAGTTCATGAAGGCCTTTACGCAGGCCCGAGCACATTTCATCGTTGTTTTTAGGTCGCTCTTTAACGAAGAAGATAGCTGCGATTTAATTTTATCCGATGTAAACAATCCTTTGGAGGCGGATATTGACATCGTTGCACGGCCTAAAGGAAAAAGACCACTTTCCATCAACCAGTTATCCGGAGGCGAAAAAACGCTCACCGCAACCGCCCTGCTTTTCTCGCTTTATCTACTAAAACCGGCTCCGTTTTGTATTTTTGATGAGGTTGATGCGCCCCTTGATGATACCAATATCGACAAATTCAATAACATCATAAGAAAGTTTTCAGACCAGTCGCAATTTATTATCGTGTCTCATAATAAAAGAACTATTGCCAGTACCGACATAATTTATGGCGTTACCATGGTAGAACAAGGAGTTTCTAGAGTTGTTGCAGTAGATTTAAGAGAGGTTGCGGCGTAGTTTCGTCTAAAAAGGAAGCATAATCGCATCTTTCTTTTTCGAAAATGAAAGGAACAGCTTTTGGAGGTTTTCAGTCCTGCTGTCCATTATTTCCGATGAAAAACCGGAACCATTGCCATCAGGTTTATGTACGCAATACAGCAAATGAAACAACGTTTTCCTTTCAATATCCCAAGAATTAATATCTTTAAGCATAATTTAAAATCACGCCATGGCGATTTTAGAGGCAAATAACAAGTAATCATTTGTTTAAAATACATTGTGGCGAAAATAAAAAATATGAAAATCTTATATATCGTTTCCTTAGCCATAATGCTAGGTGGCTGTTCAACAGTTAAAAACCAGCACGCTGATAGTTCAAATAAGTTGGACAACCAGCTATTAAAAGATGTCGAAATATTATCTTCCGATGCCTATCAGGGCCGAAAAACCGGCACTAAGGGTGCTGAAATGGCTAGAGCTTACATCGTTGTTCGCTTTCAGAAATTAGGCTTAAAATCTTATCCGCAAAATGTAAATTATGCCCAGGAATTTAACTTTAACGCCCGGGGTGGTGCAAAAGTAAACGGTACAAATATAATTGGCTACATACCAGGCAAAAGCGCAAATGTTGTTGTGGTTTCAGCGCATTACGACCACTTAGGTGTTGTGAAAGACCAGGTTTTTAACGGCGCCGATGATAACGCTTCGGGTACGGCCGGGTTATTAAAAATCGCGGAGTACTTCGCTAAAAACAAGCCTAACAATACTATTATTTTTGCTGCCTTTGATGCTGAAGAAATGGGCTTACAAGGTGCAAAAGCGTTCGTGGCAAATCCACCGGTTAATATTAATACCATTGCAGTTGATTTAAATATGGATATGATAAGCCACAGCGATAAGGGCGAACTTTATGTGGCAGGAACGTTCAAGTATCCTAACCTTAAGAAATATGTTGATACCACAAGAAAGGA
Organism: Pedobacter sp. AC464; assembly: GCF_979253075.1. Classification (NCBI taxonomy): domain Bacteria; kingdom Pseudomonadati; phylum Bacteroidota; class Sphingobacteriia; order Sphingobacteriales; family Sphingobacteriaceae; genus Pedobacter; species Pedobacter sp. AC464. The sequence goes on along the minus strand of NZ_CEEDBV010000001.1, from coordinate 212,911 downwards.
TATAAAAGTTATTTTAGGCCATGACGACCCCAAACTTGGTCATGATGACTGGACAAACCAAAGTGACCAGGGCGCTTTCAATGCAAAAAACATCCCGTTTTTATATTTTGGCGTAGAAGATCATAAAGACTATCATAAGGCTACAGATGAATATTCTACCATTACTAAACAATTCTTCAGCAACGCAGCCAATGCAGTACTGGAGGTTGTTAAAAGCATTGATAAGCAAAGTGGTATACAGCAATCATTGAAAGATAAAATGATAATGATTGATAGCCCGGGAAAATCTCAGAAATTTTAGCCCTCAATACTAGATAAAATACCTCAACAATCAAACCTGCCCCCTCCGGGCAGGTTTTTTTTATGCGTTCACATTGTCAGAAATAAGATTATTTAACTGTTAATCAATTAGTTATCAAATAAACTATGAAAATAGTTTGTAAACTATAAATATAGTAGTAACTTCATATAACCGAACTATAAAAATAGTTACTATGATAAAAGAGCTCACAAAAGCGGAAGAACAAGTCATGCTTATCCTTTGGGAAATGAAAGAAGCCCTGGTGAAAGATGTTATTGAGAAAATGGCCGAACCAAAACCCGCCTATAATACCGTTTCAACGGTAATCAGGGTGCTGGAAAGTAAAGGCTTTGTAGATCACAAGGCAGTAGGAAACACATATATATACTTCCCAATAATAAACGAGGCCGATTATAAACGTTTTGCGTTGAACAAAGTAATGACCAACTATTTCGAGAATTCGTATGAAAGCTTAGTTTCCTTTCTGGTAAACGAAAAAAGTATGAGCGCCGAAGAATTAAATGAACTTATTCAACTTGCCGAAAAACTTAAAAAAGATAAGTGATGAACCTGCTATACTACCTACTCGAAGCAAACGTATACCTGACTATTTTTTACGGGTTTTACAGGATACTGTTGCACAATGAAACATTCTACTCGCTCAACAGATATTACCTCTTGTTGAGTACGTTTTTAGCTTTCGTAATTCCGTTTTTTCAATTGGGTTTTTTGATAAAAGAGATGGTGATAATAGAAGAACCGGTTTACCAGCAAATTGTAGTAGAGAAACCCCTGCTCAGTACTGAAAACATATTGCTGTTTATCTATGCTTCCATCGCTTTAATATTTATTTCAAGAATAGTTTGGGGGTTCAGGCACATTTTTAAACTACTAAAAAAACCAAATAAGGTTGTTGAAAACGGTGTCACAATAGTTGAATTGGCAAACACCAAAACGGCCTTCTCTTTTTTTAATATGCTGTTTATCGACCCGGCATTGCCTAATAAAAATACAATTTTAACCCACGAAATGGCTCATATCCGGCAGAAACACAGTTTTGATATTATATTTTTCGAGCTGGTAAGGAGTTTCAACTGGTTTAACCCGATTGTTCATTTGCTACGCAAGGATATAAAGCTTATCCACGAATATCTCGCCGATGAAGATGCAACTAAGGAAGGCATACAGAAGTATGATTATGCGCTATTTCTAATTCAAAACTCCTATGGCGAACAAACTTTGCAGCTTACTAACCAAATATTTAATTCATCCATTTTAAAACGAAGAATAACCATGCTAAATCAAAAGAAATCAGCAAAATGGGCCAGGCTCAGGGTGCTACTAATACTGCCTGTTGTGAGTGGCATGCTTTGCGCCTCAACAATGGCTTTTACAAAAGATTATGGAGTAGTAGATTTATATCCAAAAGGCAACGTGTCGAGTTTTCTGCAGGATACTACGAAAAGGGTTAAAGCAAAAGAAATTCGAATTGCCGAACCCGTTCAAAAGGCTAAAAAGTCAGCTGTAAAAGAAATTGTGATTTCGGAACCGATACAACCGGCTAATAAAGCAAAAGGCACCAAATTACCCCCACCTCCACCGCCGCCTGTTGCACCGCCGGTAAGTAGAAAAGTTAAGGGCGTGAAATTGGCTCCGCCGCCACCGCCGCCTGTTGCGCCTCCACTAAGTAAAAAAGTTAAGGGCGTGAAATTGGCTCCGCCGCCACCGCCGCCCGTTGCACCTCCGGTAAGCAAGAAAACAAAAGGTGCTAATTTGCCGCCGCCACCGCCACCGGCAGAACCAGGCGATGCCAAAAATACCGATTTAACAGAACATGTTGTAAATGGACACCCCGGTAAAAGCGGGCAATTAAAGGCGCAACCTTTAAAATCTAACGCTGAACTCACTCCAGTTATCGTCAAGGGATACAAGATAACTGAAAAGACGAAGGTAGCGCCTGAGCCAACCGATAAGCATGGTGATAAAGCTACAAAGTCCTCTGACGCAAAATCGGCATCGGCAAAAATTTCGCTGCAGGTTAAAGATGCAATTACGAAAGAAATTAGAGATGCCCGTACAAAGGTTGCAATGGCTAATTAACAAATCGTAACACTAGATAGTAGAGTTTAGCAAATAAATCAATTGGCATAGTATCTCAATCAAAACTTATGAGCTGGTTATTTTATCTACTCGAAGCAAACTTATATTTAATTATATTTTATTGCTTCTTCAAAATTTTCCTGAATAAGGACACATTCTACAGTCTAAATAGATACTATTTGATTTTTTCGACACTTATTTCCTTTTTAATACCATTTTTTAAAGTGGGAATTTGGAGCAAAGAAGTAATAAATGTGGTTGAGAACACTGCTTATACCCAGCAGGAGATTACTACAAATGTCACAATGATTCAACATCCGCAAATCGTCGAATCTGCTTTTACTTTAAATTCTTTCATTTTTACGGCTTATTTGGTTGTTACCTTATTATTCATATTCAGGCTAACAAAAGGGTTCATTTCTATAATGAAAATTAAAGGCTTGAATGAATACGGAATTAAAAACGGCATCAGAATCATACATCTTGAAAAATCAAATGCTTCATTTTCCTTTTTCAACCTGCTATTTATCGATCCCGAATTAGAAAACCAAAGCACTATAAGAAAACATGAGATGGCACATATTAAACAAGGCCATAGCTTCGACATTCTATTTTACGAGCTTATCGGCGCAATAAACTGGTTTAATCCAGTCGTTTATCTATTGAAAAAGGATATAAAGCTTATTCATGAATATTTGGCCGACCTGGAGGTAACCGATTCAGAGATGAAAAAATACGACTATGCCATGTTTCTCATTAAACGATCAATTAATCTTCACAACTTAACGCTTACAAACCAAATATTTAATTCATCACTCTTAAAGAAAAGAATATTCATGTTAAATCAAAATAAAACAGCAGGATGGGTTAAACTCAAAATGTTATTCGTACTGCCTATAATCTGTGGCATGTTAGGGCTATCAACTATGGCTTTTAATAAAACTTATGGTGTACTGGATTTATATTCAAACGCAATAATAAAACAAGACACGATAAAAAGCAATAGCATAATTGAAGGATTGATGATTCGGGAAGAGGGTACTAAAATTAATTTGTATTTTAGATATAATGACTTACTGAAAAAGGGAATGCCAGTATCGAAAAAACTCTTTGTCGTAAATGGCAAATTGATTGAACCCGGAAGCTTTGGTGGTATCGAAAATGCAGATTATTTTATCGAATTAAATTCAGATAATGGAATGAAAAAATACGGTAAAAAGGCTGAGTTTGGTGTAATCGAAGCTGTTGGAAAAAACATCAAAATTCTAGATATCCCTTCGCCACCGCCACCAGGAAGACCCGATAGGCCAAATTTAAGCCTCTTACCGCCCCCGCCGCCTGGTGAACCCAAGGTTAAAACTGAAAAATATCCAAATCCAACAGCAACAAAAAATGTCGTTTTAGATAGGCGCAAAAATGATAAGTTTATCCTTCCGGAAATGAGTTCCGGACGAAAGTCTGTTCAGATATTGAGTTTATCTGGCAAGAGAATATACGCAACCTTTAATTATGTGAATGACTGGGATGGTAAACTATCCAACATTCAAATGTTAAAAAACAGAACGATACCGGCCGGAAAATATGTTTATGTTGTGCTGATTACTAAAAAAGATAAGCAACCAAATGATGCAAAAAAGGGGTATCTAACCATCATCTAGTTATTGAGGAACGTAAACCACATACTTAGTTTCAAAAAAGGCTTCTTCAAAGTGGGCTGAAAGCGGATAGAGTTCTGCTTTCAGTTTTGATTCTTTAATCTCTTCTGCCAGGTCGCCTCCCTTTAAATAAAGAATTCCATTTGGAATTGCATTTAGAGATTCCTTTTTGAACTTTCCTTGAATCCACGGGTAAAACTCGCCCAAACGCGTAACTGCTCGCGAAATTATGAAATTAAACTTCTCTTTTATTTGCTCAGCCCTCAGATGGTCGGCTTTCAAATTCTCGAGTCCAAGTGCCGATGCAACCTCTTTTACAACTTTGATTTTCTTCCCAATCGAATCTACAAGGTAAAAATCCGTTTCAGGAAATAAAATGGCTAGTGGAATACCTGGGAATCCGCCACCGGTACCCACGTCCAGAACAGTTTCTCCTGCTTTAAACGAACAAACTTTGGCAATGCCCAAAGAGTGCAAAACGTGACGTTCATAGAGTTCTTCGATATCTTTTCTGGATATTACATTGATTTGTGAATTCCAGAAACTATATAAATCAAATAATTGAGCGAACTGGGAAATTTGCTTTTCTGATAAATTAGGAAAATATTTTAACAGGATATCAGGTTTTACTTCAGACATGGTTATTACAATTGTATTTACTTCCAGCTAACTTTGTTATTCCCAAACATGGATAAAAAGCCATTCAACATCAAAAAGAAGAACAAAAGTATATCTAAAAATGGGAACCACCAACGTAAATCGCTATAATTTAACCGGCTAAGCAATTTGGGATAAACCAGACATTTGATGATGACGCTCAAAACAAAGATTCCTGCAGCGATATACCTCGTTTCTAAACTGACAAACAGACAAGCCGCTAAACTAACATAGAAAAGGAATTGAAATATGATTTGAACACTCAAAATAAACTTGTGTTTGGATTTATAGAATTTTCCGGCGCCAAAATGACGTTTTTTCTGGCGTAGATACCCAGCCCAGCTTCTATTGGGTTCGCTCCAAACATGGCTATTTTTGTTAATTCTAATTTCGGTATTTTCAGCATTTGCGTGGGCATTCACAAATAAATCGTCATCACCTGATGGTATATGCATGTGTGCGGCAAAGCCCTTGTTCGCAAAGAACAAAGATTTTTTATAAGCCATATTTCGGCCTACACCCATATACGGCATACCTTTCAGGGCGAAAGCGAGGTAGTTAACAGCCGTAAAAAAAGTTTCGAACCGGATTAGTGCATTTAATAAGCTTTTCTTCTTAAAATACGGTGAGTACCCTAGCACGATTTCAGCATTTTCATTATCTGGCTGCTGCATGCACATCAGCCAGTTCGAGCTTTCAGGTCTGCAATCTGCATCTGTAAAAACAAGCCAATCATGTTTTGCAGCCTTAATACCCATTGTAACAGCGAATTTCTTACCAGCAATAAACTTATCGTTGTCTAAAATTTTTACTATTTTGAGGTTACTGTGTTCTTTTTCAAGTTTTTCTAGGAAAGCTTCCGTACCATCCCAAGACCTGTCGTTCACAACAACTACCTCAAATTCAGGATAGTTTTGCACCAGGATTGCGGGCAAAAATTGTTCGAGATTTGTAATCTCATTTCTCGCACAAATGATAACACTAAGCGGAGATTTTGCAAGCTCGGGCACGCTTTCTATTTTGGTATTAGCAAGCTTTAAGTGCACAAACAGCACATAATAAAGCTGTACGAGCAAACAAAAAGTTAAAAAAGAAATCAGACAGATTTCGACCAGGTTCAATATCACAACGTTAAAATAAACAGGCGCAAATTTCTCATTTTTAATCTGTAATACAGTTTTATGTTGATAAAAAATTAAACAAAAATAAACCCTCATATTTTCTTACTTTTGGCTGATTTTTGTGACGAGACACACACCATATGAAATTTACTTTACAGGCGAACGATCCGCTTTCTAAAGCCAGGGCCGGAACAGTTACCACTGCCCATGGAGATATACAAACGCCTATTTTTATGCCTGTTGGAACAGCAGGAACAGTAAAAGCGGTTCACCAGCGGGAGCTTGTGCAAGATATAGATGCGCAGATTATACTTGGCAACACTTATCACCTTTATTTAAGGCCCGGACTCGAAACTTTGGAACAAGCTGGCGGCTTACATAAATTTATCGGATGGGACAGGCCAATTTTAACTGATAGTGGCGGTTATCAGGTATACTCACTAAGTAAAGTTCGCAAAATTAAAGAAGAAGGTGTTACCTTTAACTCTCATATAGACGGTTCTAAGCACTTGTTTACGCCAGAATACGCTATGGATATTCAGCGTACCATTGGCGCTGATATTATAATGGCATTTGATGAATGCACACCATATCCATGCGATTACACCTATGCTGCCGAATCAATAAAGATGACTCACCGTTGGTTAAAGCGGTGTTGCACACACTTCGACAGCACCGAACCGAAGTATGGTTTTGAGCAAACCTTATTTCCAATAGTCCAGGGCTCCGTATATAAGGATTTGAGGATAAAATCTGCAGAATTTATTGCCAGCATGGGCAGAGATGGTAATGCAATTGGCGGTTTATCTGTTGGAGAACCGGCAGAAGAGATGTATGCAATGACTGAAATTGTTTGCGACATTTTGCCCTACGAAAAACCACGTTATTTAATGGGCGTAGGCACGCCGATTAATATTCTGGAGAATATTGCGCTTGGTGTTGATATGTTCGATTGTGTAATGCCAACAAGAAATGCCCGAAACGGCATGCTGTTTACCAAGAATGGCATTATAAACATCCGAAACAAAAAGTGGGAAAACGATTTTTCTCCAATTGAAGCAGACAGCGAGTTACACGTAGATTTAGTAACCAGTAAGGCATATTTGCGACATCTCGTTCATAGCAAAGAGATGCTTGGCGCACAAATTGCTACCTTGCATAACTTACACTTTTATCTTTGGCTGGTGCAGGAAGCTAGAGCAAAAATTATTAGCGGCGAATTCTACGACTGGAAAAACCAAATGGTAAAAGTTTTGGGCAATAAGCTATAAAATGAATTTAATTAAGGGCAACATAAAAATTATTGACCGCTATATAATTGGCAAATACCTGGGAACCTTTGTGTATACCCTGGCTATCTTTGTTATCATTATAATCGTGTTCGATTTATCGGAAAAGCTCGATGATTTCTTGAAAAGCGGCTTGAGCCTATGGGGCGTAATCACCAAGTATTATGCAGGTTCTATTCCCTTTTACATCAATATGTTGTCGCCTTTAATAAATTTTATTGCGGTAATCTTTTTTACGGCTAAAATGGCCGACCAGACAGAAATTGTCCCTATTTTAAGCGGAGGCGTTAGTTTTAACCGTTTTTTATGGCCTTACTTTATCTCAGCAAGCATTATTTTTTCGGCCAATTTAGTATCCAATTTATATATACTGCCTTATACAAATACATTAAAAAACAGCTTCGAAAATACCTATGTAAAAAGGAATGATCCTTCTACGAAGGCAAACATCCACATGAAACTCGATGACAAAACTTACATATATATTCAAAGTTTCGACAATAAAACGAATTATGGCTACAGGTTTTCGCTGGATAATTTTAATGGCGATGTTTTAACGAAAAAGATTATTGCAGATAACATTAAGTGGGATTCAACAAAGCGGAAATGGCAACTGAGCAATTACTCAATAAGGAAAATTAATGGTTTAAAAGAAACCATGATTTATGGTAGCGGAAAGTTAAAGGATACCATTCTGGACATGCGCCCAGACGATTTTTCGGCTTATGATAATGTAGTACAAAACCTTTCGACTACTGAATTGGCTGAGAAAATCAGAAAAGAAAAAATTCGGGGAACCGGCATCATGAACGACCTTCAGTTTGAACGTTATAAGCGTTATCTTCACCCCTTATCAGCGTTCGTTTTAACCCTGATAGGCGTTGCACTCTCTTCGAGAAAAGTTCGTGGCGGTGTCGGCGTTTCTTTAGGTATCGGCATCTTTATCAGCTTTGCATATATTGTATTTAATCAATTTACACAAATGTTTTCTACAAAGGGTGGTTTGCCACCTTTTATCGCCGTTTTATCGCCAACAATTGTGTTCGGCTTATTGGGCTTTTACCTGCTTAAACGTGCCCCAAAATAGTAATGGACGCTAATAAAAAAAACCTTTTAATTCTGCATCTTACCGTTTTTGTATGGGGCTTTACAGGAGTGCTCGGAAAGGTAATATCGATTGATGCTGTGCCAATGGTTTGGTACCGGGTTTTGATTGCCAGCGTAACATTATTTGCCTGGTTTCTTTTAACCGGGAAGAACATCAAGATAACAAAAAAGCAATTTATCCAGTTCTTTTTAACAGGCGGAATCGTGGCCATTCACTGGATATTTTTCTTCTACGCCATCAAAGTTTCAACCGTTTCTGTTACGCTTGTTTGCCTTTCCTCCTTCACATTATTTACCGCAATACTGGAACCGCTCATAAAAAAGCAGCCAATTTTTTTGGGTGATATTTTGGTGGGCTTACTTATTATTGCTGGAATTTACATGATATTTAAGTTTGAAAGTCAGTACACTTTAGGCATTATTTTTGGCTTATCTGCCGCAGTTGCATCAAGTCTTTTCTCAACAATTAACTCAACTTTTGTTCAAAAAAGTGAACCATCCATAATCGGATTCTACGAACTGGTAGGCGGTTTTTTCTGGATCACGCTTTACCGTTTATATGATGGTTCGTTGCTAAATATGCCATTTAATCTAAGTACCAATGATTGGTTTTACATTGCAATTTTAGGGACGCTCTGCACGTCTGTTGCCTACGTTGCTGGCGTGTCTGTTATGCGAACTTTATCTGCTTTTAGAACCGCTTTGGTAACCAATCTCGAGCCTGTTTATGGCATCTTTCTAGCCTTCATTTTCTTCAAGGATAAAGAACAAATGACCGGTGGATTTTATCTTGGAGCAGTCATAATTTTAGCATCAGTTTTTCTCTATCCAATCTATAAAAACCGCAAAAATCATCTTTAAAAGTCGAAACAATTCAGACCTTTTTTGGTGGTGTACATATAGCGATATTTAGCAAATAATTGATGACTTTTTGCGTGAAAATGCTTGGCCGATTAGAGTAATAAATCTCAGTTTGAAGTCAACTAAATCTAGTGCCAATGCGGATCATCAGAACCGAAAATAAGACCCGAAAAGAAGCGCAAATCGGTTCTAAAATTACCTGAACACAACACGATTTAGGCAATTAGAACCTTCCAAACCGAAATTTCGATACAATTGGTTATCTATAACATTAGTGAGCCAATGTTTGTGAAAAGCTTGTTTGAATAGCCTGAAAGGGCATTTTTGTATCCAAACGAGAAACATGTGGAATTTAAAAATTTTTTACTTTCGAAGTCATTTATGCGATTCTAAACCTATTAGCTTAGAGATTTAGTACAGAGAAATTGATATTTCAGAGCAAAATTCAAAGAAATCTGCAGGGCAAAATCCTATTCGTAAAGCAAAATCCCGACTTCATTTCTAAGTTTAAGAGAGAAAATTTCACCTAGTTTTTGATTTTTTTAAATGTTTAAAATCATGCACTTTTCATTTTGACAACACAAGAATCTTTCCGGGTTGACTTTCAGCATCGAATCGGAAGAAATAAAAATGGCTAACACAACGCCATTTTGTCATAACTTTAAATGCTCCCTCTGAGCTAAGTTCTGTAATATCTGCTTCGGCAATAATAGATGGTTCAAATTGTAGCCAGACTTTACAGCGCTAACCCACTTTCTAAAGCCCAGCAAAGTCAAGCAGATCTTCCATCGCAATATTCGAAATTGCTGAGTCAAATTTCATCGAACAAAGGGATATTAGAGCCAAGAAAGGCAAAGCAAAGTGAGGAATTACTCACGGCAACAATCTAAGAAATCCGTACACAAAAATCATTTTTGATAAAAATTTAAGTCATAAATTTCGATTAAATAGTGTAATTTAACAACCTTAGGTTATCGTACTTAGAAAGCCAAAAATTTAATGTCGACAGTATAAATAAAGGGCACTTAAAGTTCGAAAATTAGCTGAATACATAAATAAATTAAATTTAATATATATTTAATAATCAATCGCTTAATAATTACATAGTGAATTATAACCTTATATGAAATTTGTGATAAAATCAAAATAAAACTAAAGAATTTAGCAATAACATTTAATGAATCCCTTTAATATAAATATAACATTGTATATCAGATACTTAATGATATTGACATCAAGTTTTGTTTCGGTAACAGTTTTTGGCCAAATATTCAGCACTGCACAGAACCCACTTAGTGTAAGATGGAACTATATTCAATCAGGCGGGTTCAAAATCATTTATCCCCGGGAGTTAGAAAAAGAAGCGCAAAGAATGGCTAACACTTTACCATTAATCTACCCTAAAATTGGCTTGGGTTTGCGACAACAAAATACCTCCATCCCACTCCTGCTTCAGAACCGCGGAACGGTCGCAAATGGTTTTGTTCAGCTCGCCCCTAAGAAATCTGAATTTTACGCAACCCCGCCACAAAACTTCGACAGTCAGGATTGGCTCAACAACCTCGCTGTTCATGAACTCAGACATGTTGCTCAATTTGACAAATTGACAGGTACGCAGGCGCACCCATTTCCGGAACTATTTTACTTCGCCTACTTTGGTGCTGCGATACCAACCTGGTATTTTGAGGGAGATGCAGTAGTAAATGAAACAGCTCTGACAGCTTCTGGCCGCGGCAGACAACCAAGATGGATTATGCCTTTCCGGACTTCACTTTTAGAAGGAAAAAAATTTTCGTACAGTAAAGCGTATTTTGGTTCGAACAAAGATGTAACTCCAGGTTATTACCAAACCGGGTATTTAATGGTTGCCGACATGAAAGAAAAATATGGACGGTTCATTTCAGACAGCTTATTGGGTGACATCAGAAAGAGGCCTTTCCGGTTATACCCATTTGCTCAAAGTTTAAAAAAATTTACCGGCAAAAACACCAAAGAATATTTCCGCACCACACAAGAAAAATTAAAGAAAGATTGGGCTGTTCAGCGGCAGAATCTCAGCACAGAAAACTATGAAACTTTAAACAAAAAGACGGAGCTGGCTACAAACTATTATTTACCAGTTCGCATAAAGAACAATGCAATTTTAGCCCTCAAAGAAAGCAAACAGGAAGCGCCTCATTTTGTCATCATCAGGCAAGATAAATCAGAAGAAAAGTTATTCGGAATTGGATACCAGGAACAGCCTTGGTTTAGCTACAAAAATAACGTTTTGGTTTGGGATGAAATTCGTTATGACCCACGGTACAAGCAGCGGAGCTTTAGTGTAATTTGTTCCTATAATTTCGAGACAAAAAAAACTAAAAAGCTAACAAGTAAAAGTCGCCTGTTCTCGCCGAGCCTGTCAGCAGATGGCACAAAAATAGTTGCCGCAACAGTCGACCTTGGCAATCACTTTAACATTGTGGAAATTGATGCCGTTTCCGGTAAAATTTTAAAAACCTACGCAAACCCGGAAAACGAAATTTTGCAAACGCCGGGGTTTGATAATACAGGGAATCGAATTGCTTACATCAGCGTTAGCGAGAAAGGAAAAAGTTTGTGGCTGTTAACGGGCGGCAAAAAAACACGACTGATTGCAAACAGCAGACAGCAACTGAGCCGGCCCGTTTTTATCAATGACAAAATTGTATTCAATGCGCATTTTAACGGTATCGATAATGTGTACAGTGTGGATTTAAAGTCGAAGAAAATCAGCGCACTCAGCAATTCAAAATACGGCGCCTTCAACGCGTCACAAACTGAAAGCGGCAAAATTATTTTTAATGATTACAAATTAAATGGCTATGAGATTTCGGAGCAACCAATATCAGAAAATGCTGTTGGTAAAAATACGTTTATTGATTTTTCTACGGCGGCAGAAAAGCAAGAACATACTGGCAACGTTTTCGAAAACATTCCAGATAGCAACTTCCATTCAAAACGCTTTCGCCAGGGTTTAAACTTAATCAATGTTCATAGCATTGTTCCGGTTATTGATAACGAATATGTTTTTGGGCTCGAACTGCAATCAAATAATTTGTTAAATACAATGGATTTTTATGCCGGCACAAAATACCACCGCGATTTAAGCCGTTTTGAATACACCGCAGATATTAGCTATAAAGCCCTTTACCCGGTTTTGAGTGTTGCGTACCGCAATAGACCAAAAAGAACGTTCTATCGAGCTAAAAATGCCACGCAGCAGGGCGATTGGCGGGAGAACTATGTTAAACTTAATGCAGCGGTGCCGTTATCATTCAACGCCCGTAATCAGAGCTATGCTGTAACGTTAAACGCAGCCACCAGTTTTACCCAACGCTACATGGCTGAAAGTATGCCAAATAATTTTGTTCAAAAACTGAAGTTTCCGATGGAATATAATGTAACGTTTAACCACAGCGTAAGAACAAGCGAACGCGATATTGCGCCTAAATGGGCACAGGTTTTCAGGTTTACTTACAACCACCAGCCTTTTGATAAAAACCTTGGAGGGGAAATTATGGCTTTAGAAAGCTTTTTTTACTTGCCTGGTTTTGCAAAAAATCACTCGTTTCTGGCTAGTTTCAATTACCAGAGCGCAAACGGAGTTAACCAGTATGCCACAGAAATAGCTACGGTATACGGCTATAATAATATCCTCGCCAGGAGCAAGCTAGAAAACAGTATGCTTTTCAACTATCGTTTTCCCTTTGCTTTTCCCGATTGGGAGCTTGGCTCGCTTGCTTATGTGCGGAACCTCAGGGCGGGTTTATTTTGCCACTACGAAAATATTGGATTAGAGACCAAACTGACTGAGCCAAAAACTTATGGTATAGAATTGAACAGTAGCTTAAACATTTTACGGTATCAACCTGTTGTTGATGTCGGGGCGAGATTGGTTTTCGTTAACAAAATTTACAATCAAAATCCGATATTAGAATTTTCATTTAATTATAGCTTTTAACCCATGAGCGGAAAAACCATCTTCATTATCATTTTAACGGCATTATTAACCATATTTTTGATGGTGAATACAGAGGCTGTCGATTTCAACTTCCTGGTAACAACAGTTGCCGTTTCTAAACTCCTGGTTATCGGTGTTTGCATTGTTATTGGTTTTATCATCGGTTTTGTTGCCGGGCGACCAAGAAAAACGCTCAGCAGTTATGATGCAGAAATTGAGAAGCATCAACCTATTTCGGGTAAAAAGGAATTGAGCGACGAGGACAGGGATTACATCAGTTAAGAGCGAAGGAACTTACCGTCGATTCTTAAAGGATTTCGAAATTTGAATTGCCGTTAGATTGAATCTTCGGATACCACAATAAATTTTATGATCATTGGAAACATTGCTATAGCAGTGTTTCTAATTTTTTTGTATTTAAAAATTAGTTGAGGCTAAAGTTTTACGGACTAAAATTTTCGCAGATATCAATGTCGCACTTTAATGCTATTGAGTTAAAATCTGCTAAATAAACTATTGGAAGCTTGGGCTTGAAGATTATAGAGAATTTTAAAGGCGGTAAGCATGGGAAAGCTCAATTCAAAGCGCCCATTATTTCCCCGTAAAGTAGCCCGCTTCCTCCGCCGTAATGTTGAATAACTTTTGTATCAGCGTTGAGCCCTGTTATATGCGCTCTTAGCACCTTTTCACACTCTGGCGTTATTCCATTACCCAAAAGCACCAAATCTATATTCTGCGTTTTCAAAATTGATATGGCCTCATCGTCAGAACAAACGCAAATACCTTTCCATTCTGGTCTTGCATTGAGCAAGCGGTTCATAACGATTGTAATTTCCGTATCCCTGCCAATATAAAGAATTTTAGTTTGCATATTTTTTGAATTAAAAGCTTAAATAAAAAGTTGCAGGCTAAGCTTTTAAGCTTTTAACCTGCAACCATCTACAATAGCTTAATTTAAAATTCCATTGGAACATCCATTAACAAAACTTCAGCGTCTGCAGTATTTGCTTTAAAGCTGATGCTTTCGGCATCCCAGATACCTAAACCATCTCTTTTGCTTAATGTTTGTCCATCGATTGTAACTTCGCCACTAATTACGAAGGCGTAAACACCGTTTCCTGCTTTTTTAATTTTGTATTCAGTTTCAAAGCCGTTATCAAATTTGCCTAATGAAAACCATGCGTCCTGGTGAATCCAAACGCCGGCATCATCCTGATTTGGCGATAAAATTTGTTGGAAGTTGTTGTGCATGGCCTCAACATCTAAATTCTGCTGGTCGTAACGCGGCGTAACATTTTTCTTGTTAGGGAATAGCCAAATTTGCAACAAATTCAATTGTTGATCTGGCAAAGCATTGAATTCGCTATGGCTAACACCAGTACCGGCGCTCATTACCTGAATTTCTCCACTTTTAATTACGGCCGAGTTGCCCATGCTGTCTTTATGTGCTATGGCTCCAGCTAATGGAATCGTAATGATTTCCATATTATCATGTGGATGTGTTCCAAAACCCATTCCACCATCAATCAAGTCATCATTTAAAACCCGCAAAACTCCAAAATGCATTCTTTCAGGATTGTAATAATTTGCAAAGCTGAATGAGTGGTGAGCGTTTAACCAACCATGATTTGCATGGCCTCTGGTGTTTTCTTTGTGCAAAATAAATTGTGACATAAATTTCCTTTCTTGTTTATGATACAAATTTACTGCAGGTTTTAAACCTGTGCATTGATGTAGGTTAAGAAAGCTTGAGGTTAGTGATTTAAATCGAAAATCGACACGGAAAACCCCGTTGGGCTAACGGTCGTTATTTAAATTTTTCGTTCAGAATGCTATCCATTAAAACTATATTTTTTTGAGGGTCATTTTTATACAATTTAAAATCGCCTTCCAGTATTTTATAGTTTTTTGTTTTCGCATAATTCCGTTGCTGAATTTCATCGATACGCTTCGCTTCAGCCTTGTTAAAAATAAGCATTTGCAAGTTAAACGTTTCTAAATATTCGACGGCTTTACCCGAAACAGCAGTCATTGACCCACCTTTCGAGTAGTCTATCTGGATGCGCCTGTCAGGAGTAGACCACTCATAAAAGACATCCATCGTGGTCTGCGGCCTGAAAGTCGGCGCTCCAAATTGCTTTGTCAGTTGTTTAACTAAATCGTTATAAACCGTGTCAGATTTAAGTTCTGCATCAGCTAAAATTGCTACCGTTTTATTGTCATGTGATAAAAAAGCAATTCTATTAAAGTATATATTTTGGTAGTAGGCAATGCTATCTTCTACTTTGCTGTAATATGCCTTTCCGTAAAACGAATCCTTTCCGTTCCAGGAATCCAACTTGTAACCTACAGGGTAATCGAAGGGTTCTGAGTATCCTTTTTTTATAAAATCTGCATCGTAGTTTACGGTCGAATCTATTTTTGATTTCAAAATTTCCAGTGGCCTTTCTCTGAAATCAATCTTCTCCATGTTTAATCCTTTTTTCGGTAGAGTTGATAAATCTTTGCCACTCTGGTTACAGGAAAATAAAAAGAAACTCACCAGCAACAATAAAAAGTTTCGCATAAATTAAGCTTAATTAAACCTGAAATAAAATGGTGTTCCTCAAATATATCAGCAACTTAATAAAAAAGTTTAGCTTAAGGCTTGTTCAATGTCGGCTAAAATATCATTAATATGCTCTAAACCAATTGATAAACGAATAGAACCTTGCTCGATACCGACAATATTACGTTCTTCTTCTGTTAACTTACTGTGCGTACTGGTAGCAGGATGCGTTGCAATTGAGCGTGTATCGGCAAGGTTTGCGGAGATGGAGAACATTTGCAGGCCATCCATAAACTTTCGGGCGCCTTCTACACCACCCTCAACAACGATAGTTACAATGCCACCACCTTGCTTCATTTGCTTTTTTGCAATTTCATACTGTGGGTGCGACGGCAAAAACGGGTATTTTACCAGCTTAATTTTTGGATGTTTCTCCAGGTAGGCGGCCACCTTTAAAGCGCTTTCGCAATGGCGATCCATACGTACAGCCAAAGTTTCTAAGCTTTTTGATAAAATCCAGGCGTTAAAAGGCGATAATGCCGGTCCGCTGTGCCGGGCAAAGCCAATAACTTCTGCGATTAATGCTTTTGTTCCTAAAACAATTCCGCCCAACACTCTACCTTGTCCGTCGATGTATTTAGTAGCCGAATGGATAGACAGATGTGCACCTAATTTAATCGGCTGTTGCAGGTATGGGGTTGCAAAACAGTTATCAACGACTAAAAGTTGATTATGCTTTTTCGCCAACTCGCCAAGAAAAGCCAAGTCGATAATGTCGATTCCAGGATTTGATGGCGTTTCTACAAAAATCATTTTGGTATTTGGCTTAATCAGAGCCTCCCAATCTTCAGGCTTATCTAAATCTGCGTAATCGAAAGTTACGCCCCATTTAGAGAAAACATTGGTTAAAAGTTGATGCGTAGAACCGAAAACGGATCGGCTAGAGACAATATGGTCGCCAGCCTTTAAGAAAGCGCCAAAGGTTGTAAAGATGGCGGCCATACCAGTTGCAGTGGCAAAACCATCTTCGGCGCCTTCAAGCAGGCACATTTTCTCTATAAATTCTGAGGTATTTGGATTTGAGTAACGGCTGTAAACGTTGCCCTCTTTCTCGTTTGCAAATAAAGCACGCATTTCTTCAGCATCATCAAATTTGTAACTTGATGTTAGGTAAATTGGCGCTGAATGCTCCTTGTGCAGGCTGCGTTCCGTTTGCGTGCGTATGGCTATGGTTTCAAAGTTGTTGGATTTCATTGTTAAATTTCAAGATTTTAATATCAGCAGCAGTTTTTGCGCATCGAATATTGAGAATGCGTCTTGCTGTTCGATACCTGCTAAATGCTGTTGTTTATTTCGTATGTAAAATTAATTTTTGCGGAGCGCCCTAAAATATTCGACACAGAGCAATATTTGTTAAAAGTCATTTCCAAAGCCCTTTCTACTTTGGATGCGTTTAAATCGCCAAATAAATTAAAGTGAATATCGATAACGTCGAAAATCGGCGGCATTTCTTCATCTTTACGACTGGCATTAATCGCAATTTTAATATCAGCGAGTGGTTCTTTTTGCTTAGTTAGAACATTTACCATGTCTATGCCGCTGCAACCGCCAAGGCCAATTAAAAGCATTTCCATAGGCCTAAAACCTTTACCATCGCCACCTATTGCAGCTTTAGCATCTAGTTCTACGGTAAAGCCGCTCTCGTTTTCAGCTTCGAAATTAAATTTCCCGCTTTTGCGGATGAGATTTATATTCATTTTGTTTATAGTCAGTACGGGCGGCAGTGTAAGTTGCCAGAGAAATTGCTTTCGCCGGTCAGCTTTTACTTTCAGCCCAGTTTAAATGTTGTAAAAAACTAAATTGTCTTTTTCCAGTTCCGGCAGATTAACAGGTTTGCTAAAAATTGCAAAAACCGACGAGCCGCTACCACTCATTAAAGCGAATGTTGCGCCTGCATCGTATAAACTGGTTTTTATTTGATGAATTTGGGGATACTTTGCGAAAACCGATGGCTCGAAATCGTTAATAACCTTATTTTTCCATGTTGTTGGCGACAAATGTATGATTTCTTTTATCGATTGCAAAGGCTTTTGAGGTTTTACAAGTGCGTATGCATCAGCAGTGCTTACGTGCACAGGTGGTTTAACTAAAACTTTAAACCAGGATGACAGGTCGATATCATTCTTTTCGAACTCATCTCCTTTATTAAATGCATAAACGGGCTTATTCTCAATAAAGAAAGCACAATCCGCACCCAGCTGCCGGGCATAGTTTTGCATTGTTTCTACAGATAAGCCGAGGTTGAATTTGCTGTTTAACAACTTAATTAAGAAAGCACAATCGGCAGAACCTCCGCCCAGGCCCGCTCCTACAGGGATATTTTTCAGTAAATCTATCTGCTGCGCAGGAATATCAAAATCTTTTTTAATTAAGTTATATGCTTTTAAACACAAGTTGTCGTCTGGATTTCCGGGAACAGCGATACCGTGGATTTTGCATGAAGTAAAAGCCGCGTCGGTAATTTCGACCGAATCTTTAATATTAACCGGATAAAAGATAGTTTCCAGGTTGTGGTAACCATCTTCGCGTTTTTCTGTAATGTTTAAGCCAAGATTAATTTTTGCGTTTGGAAAGGATAACATCTCTTTAGTATTAATTAGGAGCGACTATCAGGACTTTTTTGCAATCGAGACATCACTGCGCAAACATACAAAAGTCAGGCTTGTTTAAAAATCAGTTAATGTATAAAACTAAAAGATTCCGTGATGGAGATTTTTCACATATTTGTAGTTAATTAATTTTTTAATTTGAAAGTTCCGATGGGTTCGGGATTAAGGAATATATGAAACAATATTTAGATTTAATGCAGCATGTGCTGGATAATGGCGCACAAAAGCACGACCGTACAGGAACAGGAACGATTAGCGTTTTTGGCTATCAAATGCGATTTAACCTGCAGGAGGGCTTCCCGATGGTAACCACCAAGAAGCTGCACTTGAAATCTATAATTCATGAATTAATCTGGTTTTTAACCGGCGATACAAACATCAAGTACCTTAAAGATAATGGTGTAAGAATTTGGGATGAGTGGGCAGATGTAGATGGAAATTTAGGGCCGGTTTACGGTTCGCAGTGGAGGAGCTGGCCAACACCAGACGGGCAGCACATCGATCAGATTACAAATATCATCAATACCATAAAAAATAATCCAGATTCGCGTAGAATTATTGTTTCGGCATGGAACGTTGCAGAGATTGAAAACATGGCGTTGCCACCTTGCCATGCGTTTTTTCAATTCTATGTTGCCGATGGAAAATTAAGTTGTCAGCTATATCAACGCAGTGCTGACATTTTTTTAGGCGTGCCATTTAATATAGCATCTTATGCATTATTAACGATGATGGTTGCACAGGTTTGTGGTTTAGAAGCGGGCGATTTTGTACATACTCTCGGAGATGCACATTTGTATAACAACCACATAGAACAGGCTAATTTGCAGTTAAGCAGAGATCCGAAACCACTTCCAACCATGAAGATCAATCCTGATGTAAAAAGCATTTTCGATTTCAAATTTGAAGACTTTACGTTGGAGAACTACGAGGCACATCCACATATTAAAGGAATAGTTGCGGTTTAAATAATAATAATCTGCTAAGGTGATTATATGGAGATTGGAAAAATAAGCATACTTAGTTAAAATCGAAAAAGGTATATTTGTATATGGAAACATTCGTGATAAGCGTACCAGAACAAAAAAGCAGTTTGGTTAAACAATTACTTAAAGAATTGGGTGTAGTTATCAACATGGAAAATGCCAAAGTTCCTAATAAGAAGACTTTAAGTTCGATGAAAAAGACCAGCAAAGGCGAGGATTTGACTAAAACAACAAGTCATTCAGATTTAATGAAGAAATTAAACTCATAGTGAATGTACAGCGTTTCTTTTTCCAATCAATTTAAAAGGGATTATAAACGCTGTGTAAAACGCAACTATGATATTGCTGCACTCGAGATTGTTTTGCAAACATTAAGAGAAACTGGCGCATTGCCTTCGAAATACAAACCTCATCTTTTAATAGGTAACGATTCTGGGTTTTGGGAATGTCATATCAAAAAAATGATTGGCTGTTAATTTGGTTCCAAAGTGAGAATACAAAAGAAATCTATCTTGACAGACTTGGAACGCATTCAGATTTATTTTAATTTTAAAGTACATAATGACCATTGCTATCGCAGTTGCCGTGGGCGAGAACTTCGCTATCGGAAAAAATAATCAGCTTTTGTGGCATATGCCAGCTGATTTAAAGTTTTTTAAACAAACCACTTCTGGTCACACCGTGGTAATGGGCCGCAAGACGTTCGACTCTGTTGGCAAGCCCCTACCGAACCGCCGGAACATTGTGATTACAAGGGACGGCAACTTAAAAATTGATGGCGTTGAAGTTGTAACCAGTTTGGAAGAGGCTATAGAAATAACCAAAAACGAAGAGAAGCCTGTTTTTATAGTTGGCGGTGCCGAGATTTATCGTCAGGCTTTACCGAAAACCGATACCTTATATTTAACTACAATCCACCACACTTTCGATGCTGACACTTTCTTTCCTGAAATTGATAGAAGCGAATGGGATACCATAAGTTCGGAAACTCACAAAGCTGATGAAAAAAACAAGTATGATTATACTTTTGAGGTGCTTAAAAGAAAATAATTAGGAATTCTTTATTGCGAGGCACGAAGCAATCTTAATGCGCTCGCTATTGAGATTTATTTTAAGAATCGTTAAAGACCACGAACCGCACTATCAAGATTGCTTCGTGTCTCGAAAGGACTACAGCCAAAAATTAGAACTGGATATTAGAGCGGAATTGATATTCTGTAGTTGCCACCTAAACCCGATATTCGTGGAAAGCCACCGATTTTTCGTCGGTGCTTGGAACATTAGCGGGACCGAACCAAAGCTAAGCGCTACTGCAATTGCTTTCCAAATAAATTTACCTTCAAAACTAAATGCTGACGCGGGTTCTGCTAAACAAAAGTTACTTTGTTGCCCGGTAAAAATTAATCTTAATAAATTATCAATTAAGGGGTTCTATAATTTAAAAATTTAATTAGATTTGCCGACTTGTTAAAAAACAGCGAAAGACAAATTATTTTAAACAAACAATGCAAGGAAAAGGTTTTATTAAGTTTATAGCGATAGTATTGGCTATCGTTTGTGCGTATGCACTTTCTTTCACTTTGGTAGCATCCAAGGTAGAGAAAGACGCAAAAAACTATGCGAAAGGTGATTTAGCCAAAGAAAAGGCTTATTTAGATTCGATGAGCACTGAGAAAGTATACCCTGTTCTGGGTTTCACTTATCAGTCTGTTAAATCGAAAGAGATCAATTTAGGCCTCGATTTAAAAGGTGGTATAAACGTAACGATGGAAATATCGTTATCGGAACTGGTAAAATCATTAGCAGACAACACAAATGATGCTAATTTCAACAAAGCATTGCAAAATGCACAAGCTCAGTTAAACGCCGGTGGTAAAGATTACATCAAATTATTTGTTGATGAATTTGAAAAATTAAGTCCGGGTGTAAAACTTGCAGATTATTTCTCAAATCAGGATAATGCATCGCAGTTAAAACCAAACGCTTCAAATAGCGAGGTTCAAAGCTTTTTATCAAAAGAAGCTGAAAGCGCTATCGACCGTTCATTTACAATCTTACGTTCGCGTATTGATGGTTTTGGCGTTGTAAGTCCGAACATGCAGAAACAACCTGGAAGTAACCGCATTTTAATTGAGATGCCGGGTATTCAGGATAAAGAACGTGTTTATAAATTATTGCAAGGTTCTGCTGAATTGCAGTTCTGGCAGGTTTATCAGGTTCAGGAAGTTGTTTCATTGCTTGAAAATATTAATAAAACTTTAGCTTCTACCTTAAAAGATGCCGCCCCGGTTGCTGCTGCTAAAGATACAACTGCTGCGCCTGCTGCAGGTGGAAAACTGGCAGGTTTAGAAAAGTCTGCTACTGATACCACTAAAGGTGGAAAACTTGCTGGCTTAGGTAAAAAAGATTCTACTGCAGCTAAAGCTGAGATTGCAAAATCAAATCCTTTATTCTCTATTTTAAGTATTCCTACTTATCAGGCAGAAAACGGACAGCCTGCGTTGCGCCCGGGACCAATTGTTGGTTGGGTTGCACAAAAAGATACTGCAAAAGTTAATTCATATTTCAAAATGCCTGAGGTTGCGGCTGCCATTCCTTCTACAATGAAGTTTATGTGGAGTGTTAAACCGATGGAAGGTTCAAAAGTGTTCGAACTTTATGCAATTAAAGTGGTAAGCGCTGATGGCAAACCAGACTTAGGTGGCGATGCTGTAAGTGATTCACGTAACGACTTTGACCAAAAAGGTAAGCCAGAAGTAACCATGTACATGACCAGCGAAGGCGCTGCGAAATGGAAAAAAATTACTGCTGAAGCTTCTGGAAATCCAAATGACCAAAACGACAATAAATCTATTGCGATTGTATTAGATAACCAGGTTTACTCCGCTCCTACTGTTCAAAACGAAATTCCAAATGGTGTTTCTTCTATATCAGGTAACTTTACACAAGAAGATACCAAAGATTTATCGAACATTTTAAAGGCTGGTAAATTACCTGCACCTGCTCGTATTGCGGGTAGCTTCGTTGTTGGTCCAACCTTAGGCGCACAGGCTATTCACGATGGTTTAATCTCTTTCGTAATTGCCTTTATCGTAATTTTAATCTTCATGGCGTTGTATTACCACCGTGCCGGTTGGGTTGCAAACTTCGCTTTATTATTAAACTTATTCTTCATCATTGGTATCTTGGTATCACTTGGTGCAGTTTTAACATTACCTGGTATTGCCGGGATTGTTTTAACCATTGGTTTATCGGTTGATGCAAACATCTTAATTTTCGAACGTGTGCGTGAGGAACTTGCGCATGGCAAAAATACTGCTGCTGCAATTAAAGAAGGTTTCAAACATGCAATGCCTTCAATCATTGACTCGAACGTTACTCTATTTATTTTAGGTGCTATTCTTTATGTGTTTGGCAGTGGCCCGGTTCAGGGTTTCGCAACCACATTATGTATTGGTATCCTTTCGTCATTGTTTGCTGCTGTTGCAATTTCAAGAGTTGTATTCGATTCATTGCTAAACCGTAAAGTTGAGGTAAGTTTCGACAATAACTTTACCCGTAACGCATTCAAGAATCTAGCTTTTAATTTTGTTGGCCGCCGTAAAATTTACTATGTAATCTCAACAGTTATTATTGTTGCAGGTATTGGTATGTACTTTAAAAATGGTGGTTTAAATTTAGGTGTAGATTTTAAAGGAGGTAGAACTTACCTTGTACACTTCGATAAAGCGGTAAATACCGAAGATTTAAAAACAAAGTTAAACCCTGTTTTCGGAAACGAAACCCCTGAAGTTAAAACTGCTGGTGAAGATAGCCAGGTTAAAATTACCACTACCTTCCACATTGAAGACCAAGACCCTAAAACGGATAAAGTTGTAGAAGACGCATTAACTAAAGGTTTATCAGGCTCGAAATACGAAATCGTAAGCTCGCAAAAAGTAACGCCTATCATTGCAAGTGATATCGTGAACGGCGCATTCTACGCGGTATTGATTTCGTGTTTGTTCATGTTCATTTATATCGTTATCCGTTTCAAGAAATGGCAATACGGTTTGGGTGCGGTTATCGCATTATTCCATGATGTTTTAATGGTACTTTCTTTCTATACAATTTTAGATGGTGTAATGCCATTCTCATTGGAAATTGGTCAGGATTTTATTGCAGCGATTTTAACTGTAATGGGTTATACCATGACAGAAACAGTTGTTGTGTTCGACCGTATACGTGAGAAACTGAAAGAAGCCGGTAAAGATGATTTACATGGCGAAGAGCGTAACAACTTAATTAACTTCGCATTGAACAGTACCTTAAGTCGTACCATTCTAACGTCATTAACAGTGTTTTTCGTGTTATTGGTAATCTTCATCTTTGGTGGCGATAGCATCCGCGGATTTATCTTTGCATTGCTTATTGGTCGTATCATTGGTACGTATTCATCGTTGTGTATCTCTACGCCTATCGTAATAGATTTGGGTAGCTCTGCAGAGAAGAAAAAGTAAAATTTAAGTTCTTTAAATATTTTAAACGCCTTCCCGATTTTACGGGAAGGCGTTTTTTTTGCTCGTGATATGAGCTAAAAAGCGGATGGTTTTTGAGGGGCGTTGTTTGGCTAAAGATATGGGCAATACTTTACCCATATTTTTTAATCACTTTCCGATTCTTTACCCAGCGGGCAAATGTGAAAGTTACTGCCATCAATTATCCATCGAAAAATGTCACTAAGACTCGAATATGGGCAGCCAATCCGAAAACCTGAAAGCTTGAAAAAATCCTTTGGTCATGTAAAAGTTATAATAACGTACATGCAGACCTACTAAGGTTTTAACGCTCGTTTTTAAACCTTTTGGCTATCTTTTTGTTAGATTAATATCAGATAAACCAATAAAAAATGGATTTACAACTTCCTAAAAGCGAATACCCAAGAGTAGTTATAGTTGGCGGCGGATTTGGCGGGATTGAGTTAGCTAAACGATTGAAAAACAAGCCTTTTCAGGTGGTAATGTTAGATAAACATAACTACCATACCTTTCAGCCATTACTTTACCAGGTAGCCACTGGCGGTTTAGAAGCCGATTCAATTGCTTTCCCGCTGCGCAAAATTTTTAAAGGACAGGATAATTTAGTTTTCAGGGTTACCAAAGTCACTGAAGTAAATGCTGCAGAAAATTGTCTGATTACTGATATTGGCAAGGTGAGTTACGATTACTTGGTAATAGCGACCGGTTCAACCAGTAACTTTTTTGGGAATAAGGAGATTGAGGCGAATTCCATGCCAATGAAATCAATTCCCGAAGCTTTGGATTTGAGAAGTCTAATTCTGCAGAATTTTGAAAAATCACTTATCGAAAAGGACCTCGATAAAAAAAATGCCCTGTTAAACTTTGTAGTAGTTGGTGGTGGCCCAACCGGGGTAGAAACTGCCGGAGCGATTTCTGAGCTTAAGAAACACGTTATACCGAACGATTATCCTGAAATGGATTTAAGCAAGGTAAACATCTATCTAATCGAAAATTCTCCGGAACTTTTAGGCCCGATGTCGCCTCAGGCACAGCAAAAATCTAAAGAGTTTTTACTTAAGATGGGTGTTCAGGTCATGAATGAAACAAGAGTTCTCGGTTATGACGGCCTTACCCTATCACTGCAAGATAAGGCGCCAATTTTGAGCTCGACCGTGATTTGGAGTGCCGGTGTAAAAGGAGAAGTGTTAGCGGGCTTAGATAAAGCGGAGGTTGTGCGTGGTGGAAGGTTAAAAACCGACACGCAGAATTTAGTGGCTGGTTACCAAAACATATATGCAATTGGCGATGTTGCGGCAATAATTAATGAAGAAACGCCAAACGGACATCCCGGAGTGGCTCCTGCGGCTATTCAGCAAGGACATCATTTAGCCAAAAACCTAATCAATCTTGTAAACAATAAACCATTAGAAAAATTTAAGTATTTCGACAAGGGTTCTATGGCGACCGTTGGCAGAAACAAAGCAGTTGTAGATATCGGCAAAATCCATTTTCAGGGAATTTTTGCCTGGTTTACCTGGATGTTTGTACACCTAATGACCTTGGTTGGTTTCCGTAATAAGATAATCGTGTTCATTAACTGGCTTTGGAGCTATTTTAGCTACGACAGAGGAACGCGTTTAATCATAAGAACATTTGCAAAAGACCGAAGCGTTGATTACCGTGCAGAAGTGCCAAGCGTGAAGGAAGTTCATTAGTCGTTGTTCGTTGTTCGTTGTTCGTTGTTCGTTGTTCGTTGTTCGTTGTTCGTTAAGGTAAAGTTCAAGCTTATACAAATGTTTTGGGCACGGCTCTTTCTTTTGCGAAAAACTTTACGCAATTTCGGCTAACTAACCAGAAAGCATGAGCCTAAAAAAATTTAAATTAGTAGAATGTCCGCGTGATGCCATGCAAGGTTTACATGATTTCATTCCAACTGAATTGAAAGCGGAATACTTGAATTTATTACTGCAAGTTGGTTTTGACACACTTGATTTTGGAAGTTTTGTTTCACCGAAAGCGATTCCGCAGATGGCAGATACAGTGGAAGTATTAAACAAATTAGATTTAAGCAATACGTCTACCAAACTCCTCGCAATCGTGGCAAATTTGCGGGGTGTGGAAGAGGCGGTTAAGCACGACAAAATCAGTTATTTGGGTTTCCCTTTTTCCATATCAGAAACCTTTCAGCAGCGCAACACCAATTCGAGCATAGCACAATCTTTAAACACGGTTGAAGACATGTTATCACATTGTGCCAAAAATAATAAAACTGCTGTTGTGTACCTTTCCATGGGCTTTGGAAACCCATATGGCGATGAATGGAATTATGAAATTGTAGAGCAATGGGCCGATATCCTGGTACAAAAAGGTGTTAGTATACTTTCTCTTGCTGATACAATAGGCGTTTCGACACCCGAGACAATCGCCAACATCTTGCCAAAGCTGATTACAAAATTCAGCGAAACCGAAATCGGTGTTCATTTGCACTCCACCCCTGACCAGCGCTCGGAGAAAATCGAAGCGTTATATCTTGCCGGGGTTACGCGGATAGACTCTGCATTGAAAGGCTTTGGCGGATGCCCGATGGCTGCAGATGATTTAACAGGAAATATTGCTACCGAAGACGTTATTAGCTATCTAAACTCCAAAGGCGCCGTACTTAATCTTAATATGGAGAAGTGGGATGAAGCGATGCATTTATCGGGTAAGATATTCGGATAAATAAATTATCGAACTTTTAAATTGGGGTACGAATTGATTTGCAGGTTTTAGGATATTTTTTAACAGCCATCACTGACTTCCTGCCTGCCTGCGATTGTATAGTGCTTTTTATTGATGCACTCCTCGCCAATGACGAGGAGACTTAATTTCTTGCGGCAGAATTTTAACGCTCAAATTTACATGTGTAAACTTGAGGTAAACATAGACTGCATGAATATTGCTTCGTGCCTGGCAATGACTTTAAAATCAGATTAAACCTTTTTAACCATTTTAAAATGCTGAATTCCTGCTTCTTCAAATTGCTCACCTTCGGCTACGAAACCAAATTTGGCGTATAAACTCATGGCATCGAGCTGAGAATTCAAATAGATATAATGTGCATCTTCAGGTAAATCGGAAAGTGCTTCTGCAATTAAAGCACGGCCAACACCCTGGCCTCTAAACTCTTTAAGCACGGCAAATCGTTCAAGCTTGTAGCCTAAATCCGTTTTACGCCACCTGCACGCACCACATGGTTGTCCGTTTTGCTTAGCCAAAAAATGCACCGATTCATCTTCATGTTCCCACTCCAATTCCGGTGGACAATTTTGTTCATCAACAAATACAATTTTACGTATAGCAAATACCTTATCTAAATCTTCAGGATGGTTAACTTTTTGAACTAGCAAACTCATTGTTTATGGCTTTTAAAATGTTTATTATTTTTCAACTTTATCTCATTCAGTTCTTTCGCAACATCTATTGAATGCGAACAATGAATATCGGCCTCTTTTTTTGCAAGAGTAGCAATTGTAACGTAAAATTTATGCAACTGATCTAACTCTCTTTCACTTAAATCTTCTATATCAACCATACGGTTGCTTGCGCCCTGTTGCGCCGCAATTAATTCGTTCAGTTTCAATTGTATCGCCTTCCCATCTTTATTTTGTGCTTTCTGAATCAGGAAAACCATTAAAAAGGTGATAATTGTTGTTCCAGTATTAATGACCAACTGCCAGGTTTCAGAATAGTGGAAAACAGGCCCTGTAACGGCCCAGATAATTACAATTGCTGTGGCAGAAATAAAAGCAACAGAACTGCCTGTAAACTTTGTTGCAGCATTGGCAAACTTCTCAAAAAAATTGTTTTTTTTGGAATCAGTACTCGATTTTGTCATCACATTTCGTTTGCTTAAATATAGCATTAAACAAACGAAAGCGCTATAAGTTTTACAACCTATAGCGCTTTAAATTTATTCTTAAAATAAGCGTTTTCTGATGCCTAATCGCAACCGAAAACGGATTGTTTTTAAAGCTTTTCGTTAGCGTTAATGCAATTTAAATCTTCGAAAGCTGTTGTTAAGCGCTTAACGAAAGTCTCCTCGCCTTTACGTAACCAAACACGTGGGTCGTAATATTTCTTATTAGGTTTATCTTCGCCATCCGGGTTACCAATCTGGCCCTGAAGGAAAGCTTCATTCTTTTTGTAATATTCCAAAATACCTTCCCAAAATGCCCATTGCATGTCGGTATCGATATTCATCTTAATAGCACCGTAAGAAATTGCTTCTCTTATTTCCTCCTGAGATGAACCTGAGCCACCGTGAAAAACGAAATTGATTGGTTTCTCGGCAGTTAAATTGAATTTCTCTTTAACAAAATCCTGAGAATTTTTCAAAATTACCGGTTGCAATTTCACATTACCTGGCTTGTATACACCATGTACATTACCAAATGCAGCCGCAACCGTAAAACGTGGAGAAACTTTACTCAGTTCTTCATAAGCATAAGCAACTTCACTTGGCTGGGTATATAATTTAGAGCTATCCACATCGCTGTTATCCACGCCATCTTCCTCACCACCTGTAACACCAAGCTCAATTTCAATAGTCATGTTCATTTTTGCCATGCGGGCAAAATATTTAGCAGAAATTTCCATGTTTTCCTCAATAGGCTCTTCCGAAAGGTCGAGCATGTGTGATGAAAACAACGGTTTTCCGGTTTCAGCGAAGAATTTTTCACCGTGGTCTAAAAGGCCATCAATCCAAGGCAACAATTTTTTAGCGGCGTGGTCGGTATGTAAAACCACGGCAACACCATAATGTTCTGCCAATAAATGCACATGTCTAGCCGCCGATACAGCACCTAAAATGCACGCCTGTAATTTCTCATTATCTAAAGATTTACCCGCATAAAATTGCGCACCTCCATTAGATAACTGAATCATAACTGGCGAATTCACTGCCTTGGCAGTTTCCAATACCGCATTAACCGTATTTGTACCGGTTACGTTCACAGCTGGTAATGCAAACTGATGTTTTTTAGCCTGCTCAAACAATTCTTGAACGGCATCTCCGTAAATTACGCCTTTGTAGCCTTTTAAACTCATCTCTTGTTAATTTTATTAAGTCCGAAGTTATAAAAAAAAATAACATTTTAAGCTTTTGTAACAACAGAATTATTTGCCTAACAACCAAATAAGGCCTGTTTAGTGTAAAAAAGACATTATGCTTAGTGTAAGAAAGACACATTATCAAAAAATCGGAATTTGCATTATCACTTTTCGAACGCTGCAGACCAATAAAGCCACTTAGGCAATTGAAACCTGAGGTTTGATTATTCTTGGTAATTTGAGCCTTTGTAATTGATGAAGTTGATTATATTTTTCGTTTCTTTGCAATCCAATTCTTTAAAAAATTATATGGCTTGGTTTAAGAGAGAAAATAAAGGTATCATTACCACAACAGAAGAGAAGAAAGAGGCACCGGATGGCGTGTGGAATAAATGTCCTAACTGTAAAAAACCACTACATCAAACAGAATTACAGGAAAACAAATACGTTTGCCACTACTGCGATTACCATTTGAGGGTTGGTTCTAAAGAATATTTCGAAGTTTTATTTGACAACAATGAATTTAAAGAGCTGTTCGCCAACCTAACATCAGGCGACCCTTTAAATTTTAACGATAACAAACCCTACACCGAAAGAATTATTGAAAGCCAGGCTAAAACCGGCTTAAAAGATGCCATTCGTGCCGGTGTGGGTAAAATGGAAGGCCAGGAGTTGGTAATTGCCTGTATGGATTTTGCCTTTATCGGTGGCTCCATGGGCTCGGTTGTTGGGGAGAAAATTGCCCGCTCAATCGATTACAGCATTAAACACAAAATTCCGTTTTTAATGATTTCTAAAAGTGGCGGTGCACGGATGATGGAGGCTGCATTTTCACTAATGCAAATGGCTAAAACATCGGCAAAGCTTGCTTTATTAAGCCAGGCAAAAATACCTTATATCTCTTTGCTTACCGACCCTACAACAGGCGGAGTTACCGCATCTTACGCGATGTTAGGCGATATAAACATTGCCGAACCAGGCGCTTTGATCGGCTTTGCAGGCCCGAGAGTAATCAAAGAAACCATAAAAAAAGATTTACCTAAAGGCTTCCAAACTTCAGAGTTTGTTTTAGAACACGGCTTTCTTGATTTCATTGTAGATAGAAGAGCAATGAAAGCAAAATTGGGTGCCTTTTTAAAAATGATGAATAACTAACTTGGTTTATTTGTCATTGGTTCAATAGTTCAATAGTCATTGGTTTATTGGTTCAATAGTCATTAGTTCATTAGTACAATTGCCTGATTAATTGGTCAATAAGTTATTAGTCACTCGTTTATTGAGCAAATTGGCTAATCAATTTAAAAATAATATGAAAAGCAGGGCTTGAATAACTTGGGTTATTTCAGTCCTGCTTTTTGCTTGTAGTACCGATTAGAAAAAATCGGTAGCTACCCGCGGCAATCAGGTTTAGATTACGCGGTTCAGCAATTCGTGGTTGTGGCAGCCTAACCCAATTGCCGCCCGCCGCTAACGTGGCAAAATAAATTCCTTGTTATTTTCCATATAAGAACGATTAATAGCGTTTCCACAGGTGTTGAATACCGCGAATCTGCAACATTTCCATTAACATCGCCACTCCCACCCCGTTATTGCTTAAATTAGCCTATCAAATAAGCAAACTGAAATGAATAAAAAACTACTATTTCCAACTTTACTTCTATTTACATCCTCTTTTGTTTTCGCTCAAGACAAAAAAGTGATAGACAACATTGTTAAAGAAGTGAATGAAAATTCGCAACTTGAAAAACTTGCTCATGAACTTTTGGATGTTGTCGGACCGCGTTTGGTGGGTTCGCCACAAATGAAACAGGCAAATGATTGGGCAGTGAAAAAATATGCTGATTGGGGCATATCTGCAAAAAATGAGAAATGGGGCGAATGGCGTGGCTGGGAACGTGGCGTAACTCACATCGATTTGATTAGTCCAAGGTTAAGAACTTTGGAGGGCACACAGCTGGCCTGGAGCCCTTCTACCAATGGTAAAGCCATTAATGCCGAGGCAATAGTTTTACCAGCGATTACCGATTCTGTTGCTTTCCAAAAATGGCTGCCAACTGTAAAAGGCAAATTGGTACTCATTTCCATGAACCAAATTTCTGGCAGGCCAGAAAAAAACTGGGAGGAATTTGCAACTAAAGATTTATTTGAAAAATTCAAAAAAGAAAAGGCAGATGCAGCAAGGGCCTGGGCAGCCGGTATGGCTAAAACTGGCTTAAACGCAAAAAATTTAGCGTTGGCCATTGAGAATGCTGGCGCAGCCGGAATTATAATTAACAACTGGTCGCAAGGCTTTGGTGTTGATAAAGTTTTCGGGGCAAATACTACAAAAATTCCAACCGTGGATCTGTCTGTTGAGGATTACGGTTTAGTTTACCGCCTGGCAACGAATGGAAATAAACCCATGTTAAAAATCGAGTCAGAATCTAAAGAACTTGGCGTAGTACCAACTTTTAATACCATTGCTGAAATTAAAGGCAAGCAAAAGCCAAAAGAATACGTAATGCTTTCAGCCCATTTTGATTCGTGGGATGCAGCAAGCGGGGCAACGGATAATGGTTCGGGCACAATCCTAATGATGGAAGCGATGCGCATTTTGAAGAAATTTTATCCTAACCCTAAACGTACAATTTTAGTTGGGCACTGGGGAAGTGAAGAACAAGGACTAAATGGTTCAAGAGCTTTTGTAGAAGATCATCCTGAAATTGTTAGCAACCTGCAAGCGCTGTTTAACCAGGATAATGGTACGGGTAGAGTGGTTAACATCGGCGGACAAGGTTTTGCAAAATCAAAGGACTACATAACCCGTTGGTTATCGGCGGTGCCGGATACAATTAAAAACCAGATTAAAACAAGTTTCCCTGGAATGCCAGGTGCAGGCGGTTCTGACTTTGCATCTTTTGTGGCTGCCGGAGCGCTCGGTTACTCATTAGGTGCAACCAGCTGGGACTACGGAACATATACCTGGCACACCAATCGCGACAGTTACGATAAATTAGTTTTCGACGAAATTCGGAGCAACGTGATTCTAACTGCGATTATGGTTTATATGGCTTGCGAAGACGCTGAAAAAACTTCGACTGAAAAAGCAACAGATTTGCCGGTAAACGAGCGCACAGGAAAGCAGGTTGCCTGGCCAGAAGCTAAAAAAGCGACACGAAAAGGCGGCTTATAACCAAATTATAGATGAGAAGAGCATTCAGAAATGGATGCTCTTTTTTATGAAATGGTGCTTGGGTTTTTTCTATTGTCCTTGAAGAATAAACCCGATAAAGTGTAAATATTTTTTTGTCGCTCTAACGCAAAAGAACACTCAGTTGATCCCATCGTAGTAGCGAATTTTTGTAAGCCGACAGAAGTTAAAAAAAATTGCAACGATAGCGGGACTTTCGAGGCCGAAGAATTACTGCAATTGCTTTCCAAATAATTAACTAAATACATGTCTGCACCCTAGGAAAAAATTAGTGTCTGCAACGACGGGAAGGAAATTCTACTCCTCTTTTTTCTGGAATTTGTAAAACAAATAACCCAGAAAAGGCAAAATTAAGATACTGCCCAATAACAGCGCTAAACCTAAGCTGTAAATTGTTTTCTCTGGCCCAATAGTTTCGAATAGGGAAATTGCACTACCATTTTTTAACCTGATGAAATTTGGAAAGTGTGCATAGCTAATGGCTAACAAAATCATGGTTACCTGGAAGCCGGCCAATATTCTTAACACTTTTGTTTTACCTTTCAAAAGCAAATACCAGAGTAAAACTAGTGAGAGACTTGCCAATATGATAGCGGTTAAGCCAACGGTGTTTCGAAAAAGCCAATCCATTAGCGGAATATTATCAAGTTGTGCAGCAATGAAAACCATCGCACCAAAAATAACTGCAGCGATATTCATGTATTCTGCTTTTTTGATGAACCTGCGTTTATCGTGTTCATCGTCGGTTTCTCCAATTAGGTAAACAGCCGCGAGGAAGCCGCAAAGCGCAACGGTAAACAGTCCCACGGCAATTGAAAACCAATTTAACCAGCTAAAAATATATGCAGACGCAAAGTCTGTAGCTTTTGTATCGATATGGCCAGAAATTACACTCCCTGCAATAATGCCTAAGAAAAGTGGCGTAACGAAGCTGGAATACCTGAAAATACGATTATAAAGCCATTGCATATCATCTTTAATTGCATCATAATGGCGAAAAACAAAGGCCGTACCGCGAGCGATAATGCCAATAAGCATAATGAGCAGCGGAATATGAAGATAAACGGACATCGTAGTGTAAATGTGCGGGAAGCCAACAAAAAGAATTACAATGGCAATGATGAGCCACATATGGTTCGCCTCCCATACAGGTCCGATTGCTTGGTACATTGTTTTCCGCGTTCTGCTTCTGTTTTTTGTTGAGGTAAAAAGTTCGATGATTCCTGCGCCAAAATCCGCACCACCCAGTAAAAAGTAAAGCAGAATGCCCAAACATAAAAAAGCGATTACCACGTATTCCATATAGAAAATAATTACAGAGATTTTTTAGTAGAGAAACGTAAAAACCACCTAATTTTTTTGAAGTTAAAAGGCTATCTGCATCTCTCATCTCCTCTTTCGTTAATGATTATTTGATTCAGTTTTGCTATAAAGCACCGGCACCATTTTAATTTGGCGATAAAGTAAAAAAGTTACAATACAGCTCAGCGACAAATAAATTGCGGTGAAAATATAGAATGAATAAGCTATTCCGGGCATTGGTGTTATGGCGTCTTTAGTGCGCATTACGCCGTAAATAATCCAAGGCTGGCGCCCAACCTCCGTAACCACCCAGCCTGCTTCCAGCGCAATATAACCAAGCGGGATAGCTAAAACGAAGAGTTTCAGCAACCAAGGCTTATCTAAAAGTGATTTCTTTTTGAGCAGGTTAATGAAATATATAAGTGAAATCAGCGCTAAAAATGTCCCTATTCCAACCATTATCTGAAAGGCATAATGTGTTATGGCTACAGGCGGCCGGTCCTTCTCCGGAATTTTATCCAAACCTTTTACTTCCGCTTTAAAATCTCCGTGAGCAAGAAAACTTAATGCGCCAGGAATTTTTATTGCGCCTTTTACCGTTTGCTCTTTTTCATTAACAATTCCGCCTATTAAAAGCGGCGCAGGTTTTTCAGTTTTGTATAATGCCTCCATTGCGGCAAGCTTGGCAGGCTGTCTTTTGGCTACATCTTTAGCCGAAATATCGCCACTTAGGGGTTGCAATATCGCACCGACGCAGGCAAAAACTGCGGCAATTTTAAAAGCTTTTAGGTGAAATAGCTTATTTTGATTCCGTAAAATCATTAACGCATGAACGCCGGCTACCGCAAAGCCCGTTGCGGTAAAGGCGGCCAAACACATATGCAAGGCTTGCGAAAACCAGGCTTTATTAAACATGGCCTGTATCGGGTCGACATTAAAGTAGGCTCCATTTACATAATCGAAACCAGCAGGGCTGTTCATCCAGGCGTTTGCCGCAACAACCAGAATCCCCGATGCGAGTCCACTTACGCCAACTACCATCCCCGTAAACCAGCGAAACCATTTGTTTAGCTTATCCCAGCCGTATAAGAAAAATCCTAATGCAATCGCCTCGATAAAAAAGGCAGTTCCTTCCAGTGAGAATGGCATACCGAAAATTGGTCCGGCGTGTTCCATAAATTTTGGCCATAACAGACCGAGCTCAAAAGAAAGCATGGTGCCGGAAACTGCGCCTGTTGCGAAGAAAATTGCTACACCTTTGCTCCAGGCCTTGGTTAAATTCCGGTAAACCTCATCATTTGTTTTGAGCCATTTGTAATGCGAAACTGCCATAAAAAAAGGCATTACCATACCAATGCAAGAAAATACAATGTGGAAGCCTAGCGATAAGGCCATTTGAGAGCGGGCGGCTAAAAAATCATCCATATCTGATATTGGATTTTGTGTAACACAAATATAACAGATAAGGGCAGAGATGTAGCGGATTTGAGCCAGCTACTAAGATTTATTTTAAATATAGAACGTTTATAAATTGAAGATATATTTGGAAAGATGTTGCCGCAGATTTTGAATTAATTTAAAAATCTGCGGCAAATGTTAAGCACCTTTAAGTTCATCGTAGGCAGCAGTCAAACTTCTCTGAATACCATCTCCCTGCCATTCCGGAGCGTTTGGAATCGTTGTCGCTTTTAAGATATCCTCTTTGGATTTTCCGGATTTAATTTCGCTACCAACATATGTCATTAAGTTTTTTAGGTATTCCTGATATGCTTTAATATCAGCTTTTGTTCCGGTTACTTTTTCTGGATCTAAGCTATGGCCCCAGATAAACATGGTATCCTTATCAAACTGATTTTGAATTTTATCCAGCGCAGTAATCCAGTTTCCAATATGCGCCCCGTTCTCTCTATCAATGTACGGGAACCTACGGTTAAAAACTAAATCGCCAACGTGAACAATATTTGCATTTTCGAAGTGGTAAACGGCATCGCCATTGGTGTGGCCCGAACCATAGTAATATGCGCTGATTTTCTCGTCGCCAACCTGCGCTTTCCAACCTGTCCCAAAAGTGGTGTCGGGTAACAGTTGTTTATCTAGATTATTCGCTTTTTCTGCACCCCGTTTTTGATTGGCCAAGGAATTTTGGTGGGCCACAACTTTCTCTGCAATTCCCTTAAAAGCAATGTTACCAGCGGTGTGGTCGCCATGATGGTGTGTATTAATTAAATATTTAAAGGGTTTTTCACCAAGCTTTTTCAATTCATCAATAACGTGTGGTGCCGAAGTTGGAAATTGCGCATCAACTACAACAAAGCCATTTGAAGAATTTAGCCAGCCAATTGTACCACCCTGCTCAGTGAAGACACCAACATTGTTTCGCAACGGTTTAAAATTGTATTCCCGCATCATTTCCTGCTGAGCAAAAACATCTGTTTTATAAATTGATAATAAGGCCATGGCCAGTGCAGAATTCTTAATAAAATGTCGTCTTTCCATTTTTCGGTTAACTTAAAAAGCCACAACTAGTGCTGTGGCTTAAATCTAATAATTTTTAATCAAAAAAACACGTAATTATATACCCGAACCTGGTATCGTTCCTGGTTCGTGGCCCGGACCAAAAGCGTTGTTTTTTCGATTTTTGTCCTTATCAAATAGGTTAGTACCTTGTTTTGAAGATTTATTGTTATCAAGAGAATCATGTTCTCTTACATCTTCCACTTCGTTATTTAGTAAGTCATTCTGAATAACTTTTGCTTTTTCCTTATTATTTTCCATGGTAATTCATTTTGATGTATTATAGCAACACACGAAAAATAATATTGTTTTTATTAGCACTTCCCGGAATGATTTTTTGCATAGTAATTCTTTACCCTTTTTTGAAAAGAGTTAAAAGGCAACCACAATTCGCTTTACAACATGGAGCCAGACAGTTTTCGAAATTCGTGTATACAGCCGAACGAATTAAATTTTCGCTTATGAATTTTGTTGAAATGATGAGAGGATTCAAAAGAAAAAGGCAGCAGAATGAATTTGTAGATGTGTTTTCTGCCATTTAGTGCTCTCTCTTCTTCGAGATTTGCTGCTTGCGGGGTTGTTCCCTGATTTTCCATAACAGTTAGTTTTATCAAAGCATTTTTTGCTTTTGTAGGATTAAAATTTTTTTTCGAATAGAAACTTTATCCCTCCGGCGGGACTTAAAAAGTTATCAGAAAAATTTTCTTTACCTTATACCAAGTGGATTTTGATAAGGTTTCGTTGCGGAACAGTTGTCTATTGGCCTTCGGATGGCCTTTATCTTACCTAAATATAGCTTTTTGTTTTGAAAAATGCAAGGGTTTATAAACGCCGTTGAGTAAAGTCAACGGCAATGGAGTTTACAGCGGTGAAACGCATATGCGCTAGCAAAGCTTTTCAAACTAATTTTAACATTCGACAATTGCGGAATTGAATTTATTGCCATACTTACTAGGCTTCCGTTGACTAAAGTCAATTGTAATGAATGCATGTGAGCTAAGAAGGTTTTTTAAGCCGAAATGAACATCCTAAAACCACCGCAGTTGAATTCATTGGGGTCCTGCTTCAGCAGACGGAATTGAAATTTAATGCCTTCATTAGCACCTAAAACCTTTGTTTCCTAAACCTGATTGACGTGGAAACCAAAAGCTTTTTCTGCTTTTGTTGGAACAAAAAGCAGGACTGACTTAAATAATTGAACTGCAATTGCATTTCAAAAGCTAAAAAATCTGCAACAATATTTAGATAACCTAAATGAAACAATTAAAATTTACATCATAAAAAAAGTCCCGAATTGCTCCGGGACTGTTCCTATTTGGTTAATGATATTTTTAAGCTAAGGCATTCTGTTTAACCACCATTTTAACTTTTTCAATAACGTAATCGAGCTCTTCTTTTGTGGTATACTTGCTAAAAGAAAAACGAACAGAAGGACGATTTGGGTCGGCCTTTATGCCATTTAACACATGCGAGCCAATATTGGAGCCAGACGAACAGGCGCTGCCACCTGACGCACAAATGCCGTTTATATCCAGATTAAAAAGCAACATATCTGCCATATCCATTTCGGGAAAGGACACGTTCAGAACCGTGTAAAGGCTTTTATCCGCATCAGTTTCACCATTAAAAGCGATACCTGAAATTTCGGCAATTAAAGCTTCCTTTAAATAATTTTTTAAGTCTTGAATGTAATTTTGATGTTGCTCCATCTCTGCGTAAGCAATTTCCAGGGCTTTCGCCAGACCAACAATCCCGTAAACATTCTCCGTTCCGCCACGCATGTTACGCTCCTGAGCGCCACCATAAATCATCGGCGGAATTTTAATATTGCTATTTACATACAAAAAGCCAACACCTTTTGGGCCATGAAGCTTATGCGCTGCACAAACAATAAAATGAGCTTTCAAATCACGCACGTTATGCACGTAATGGCCCATGGTTTGTACCGTATCTGCATGATAAATTGCGTTATATTTTTCGCAGATATCACCAACTTTTACCATATCGGTTAAAGTACCCAATTCGTTATTGGCATGCATTAATGATACAAACGTACGCTCATTATTTTGGAGCAGTTCTTCGAGGTGAGCGTAATCTACGTTACCTTTTTCATCAATATTAACAAAGCTAAGCTTATCAATTTCACCATTTTTGAGCATCATATTTAAGGTATGCTCAACGGCATGATGCTCGATTTTGGAGGTAATTGCGTGTTTAATACCATAGGCAGAAATGCCACAACGAATTGCCGTATTATCGGCTTCGGTGCCCCCCGAAGTAAAAAAAATCTCGGATGGCGACGCACCAAGCAACCCTGCCACGGTTTTTCGTGCCTTTTCGACCAGGGTTCTAACTTCTCTGCCAAGTGCATGAATAGCCGAGGGATTGCCAAAATAGTTTTCCATCACATTGGTCATTTCAGCAATTACATCCTTATCAAGAGGTGTTGTAGCGGCATTATCCAAATAAACTCTTTTCATGTGCTAGTTCAGTTTAAGTATTTCCTTGATATCGGAAATGATTTTATTAGCTAAGTTTTCCGCGATGGTTTCGTTTTCGGCTTCACTGTAAATGCGAATAATAGGCTCAGTGTTTGAGCGGCGTAAATGTACCCACGTTTTATCGAACTCAATTTTTAATCCATCAATTGTACTATATGGCTGGTTTTTATATTTTTCCTCAACCTGCTTTAATAAATTATCGATATCCATTTCTGGTGTTAGCGTAATTTTATTTTTAGAAATGTGGTATTGAGGATAGCTGCTTCTTAAAACCGAAATTGATTTGCCGAATTTAGCCAGGTGTGTTAAAAATAATGCAATGCCAACCAAAGCATCTCTACCGTAATGAGATTCAGGATAAATAATACCGCCGTTACCCTCACCACCGATGATTGCGTTCGTTTCTTTCATTTTATTGACCACGTTCACCTCTCCCACGGCCGATGCATTATAATCCGAACCAGCCTTTTCAGTTACATCACGCAAAGCACGGGTAGATGAAAGGTTAGAAACCGTATTTCCAGGTGTATTTTTCAATACGTAGTCTGCAACAGCAACAAGCGTGTATTCCTCCCCAAACATGCTGCCATCTTCATTTACGAAGCACAAACGGTCAACATCCGGGTCTACAACGATGCCCAAATCAGCATTTTGTTTTTGAACCTCTTTTGAAATTTCGGTTAAATTTTCCGGAAGTGGTTCCGGATTATGTGGAAAATGACCATTTGGCTCGCAGTACAATTCGGTAACGCGACTTACACCAAGGGCTTTTAACAATGCAGGTATAAAAATGCCCCCAGTTGAGTTTACACAATCGATAACAACCTTAAAATCTGCCTTTCTAATGGCCTCTACATCTACTAAGGGCAAAGCCAAAACTTTATCAATATGTTTCTGCAGGTAAGTATCGTTTTTGATTACTTTTCCTAATTTATCAACCTCGGCAAATTCAAAAGCAGCTGCTTCGGCTAAATCCAAAACTTCCTTTCCATCCAAATCGCTAATAAACTCTCCGTTTGCATTTAACAACTTTAAGGCATTCCATTGTTTTGGATTATGGCTCGCTGTCAAAATTATTCCGCCACCGGCTTGTTCGTCGGGCACCGCAACTTCTACAGTTGGGGTAGTTGAAAGCCCTAAATTAATCACCTCAATACCTAAACCTTGCAGGGTTCCGATAACCAGATTGTTAACCATTTCACCGGAAATACGTGCATCGCGACCTAAAACGATTCTCTTGTTCCCTGTTTTTTGCACTACCCAGCTACCAAAAGCGGCTGTAAATTTTACTACATCTATCGGTGTTAAGCCGTTTCCTGCCTGTCCACCAATTGTTCCACGTATTCCTGAAATCGATTTTATTAGAGTCACTCTTCGTATTTTAATTTGAGGTACAAAAATAACAAAAAAAACAAGACAGCGGGTATCGGGAATGGGTTTTACAAGTTAAATTACATTGCTTTTATATCCATTTATACGATGTATTTAATAGAAATTCAGTTGCTGTGTTTACTCAAACGTGTGACTGAATTTTTATTTACTTGGAAAGCAATTGCAGCAATACTTCGGCTAAAGCAGCCCCGCCCTCGTTTCAAATCCTCGTCTCGTTCCTCGCCTTGCGGGTTTTCCACTAACTCGGGTTTAGAGAAATTAGGCCTGCAAGCAACACCATAACTCTTATTATCACTGCCCTAATGCAAGCCATTGTTATTAAACCCTGCAGCAGCGGCAGCCCCGAGTTTTTGGGTGAGGGCTACAGTGAATGACAGGGCTGTAATCGCAATGAAAAACTGAACGCTGATTTACAAAAAAAAATTGCACCCAATTGTGTTGCAGCCAGATAATAGATTATCAGTTAACTTGAGAACGACAATTTTTGAACTGATAATTATAAAATTGCTTAGCGGTGAAATTAAAGTACA
Organism: Pedobacter sp. AC464; assembly: GCF_979253075.1. Taxonomy (NCBI): domain Bacteria; kingdom Pseudomonadati; phylum Bacteroidota; class Sphingobacteriia; order Sphingobacteriales; family Sphingobacteriaceae; genus Pedobacter; species Pedobacter sp. AC464. The sequence goes on along the minus strand of NZ_CEEDBV010000001.1, from coordinate 172,616 downwards.
TGGTTTAAATCAATTTTATCTAAGTTTGCAAATTCCAAAACAAAAGGCTTTTTTATATGCAACGTAAGTGGTTTCAATATTGGTTTAATTCGCCATATTATCATATTCTTTACCAACAAAGAAACGATGCCGAAGCCGAGTTTTTCATTGATAAGTTAACAGAATACCTTAATCCTGAAGTCGGCTCCAAAATGCTCGACATTGCTTGTGGCAAAGGCAGGCATTCCATTTATTTAAACAAGAAAGGGTTTGATGTAACCGGAATCGATTTATCGGAACAGAGCATAAAATTTGCCAAGCAATTTGAAAACGACAAGTTGCATTTTCTTGTACACGATATGCGCAGGCTGTTTTACATCAACTATTTTGATGTTGCCCTGAATTTGTTTACCAGTTTTGGCTATTTTGACACCGAAAAGGACCACGTAAATGCCCTAAAGACCTTTAGAAAATGCTTAAAGGCTAATGGTACTTTGGTAATAGATTATTTCAATACCGAAAAAATTATAAGAAATTTAAATCATTGCGAGGCAAAATCTCTTGATGGCATTACCTTTAACATTACTAAAAATATTGTTGATGGAAAAATCATCAAAAAAATAACGTTTGATGATAAAGGCAAGATTTACAATTTTGAAGAACGTGTACAGGCTTTTACTTTGGACGATTTTCAAAGAATGCTGTCAAAAGCAGGGATGGTTATTCAGAAATCGTTCGGGAGCTATGCTCTCGATGATTTTGACAAAGAAAACGCTGACCGTTTAATTTTAGTTTGCAAAAAAGCATGATAGAAAGCATTCAGCAATTTGATATCGAGCTTTTTTTGAAAATCCATCGCGGGCTTTCAAACGGCTTTTTCGATTGGCTGATGCCTTTAATGCGCAACCGTTTCTTTTGGTCGCCATTGTATATTTTTATCATAGTTTTCTGCCTTAAACAATATAAAAAACGGGGCTTTTACATTATTGGGATGCTGGTTTTTACATTTGCCCTGAGCGATTCAGTTGCATCGCGTTTGATTAAGCCCTTTGTAGAACGTGTTAGACCATGCAACGATTTTAGTTTGGCAAATGATATTATCCATCGTGTTCCATGCGGTAGCGGCTTAAGCTTTCCATCAGCACATGCCACAAATCATTTTGCATTAGCTGTGCTTTTAATCTGCATTTTTTATAACCGTTGGAAACCAATTTTACCTCTTGGACTATTCTGGGCAGCAATAATAAGCTTTGCCCAAGTGTATGTTGGTGTACATTATCCTGTTGATGTTACTGCAGGTGCATTACTCGGAACGATAATTGGTTTTATATGTTCGAGAATATTTAAGAAACTACAACCCGAATTTTAATGGAAGCTTGGAAATTTGCTGTACTTTTTTTCTGCGCTTTTTTAGGCGGCTCAGCCATTTTTTTGGTTAAGAGTGATAAGTCTAAATTGCTGAAACTAATCTTATCGTTTAGTGGCGCTTACCTTTTTGCAATTACGGTTTTACACCTAATTCCCGATGCCTACAGCGGTCCGGATAAAGGGCAAATTGGTATATTTATTCTAATTGGCTTCTTGCTTCAAATATTCCTTGAACAGTTTTCGGAAGGCGTTGAACATGGGCATATCCATAAACATCACGATGGACATGTTTTCCCATTCGGGATAATGATAAGTTTATGCCTACATGCTTTCTTAGAAGGCATGCCGCTCGCAAAAGATCAGCATAATGAGCTTATTTTCGGGATTTCCCTACACCACATTCCGGCAGCTTTTGCCCTTGCCAGTATTTTAATGCAAAACCACTTCAAAAAGGGAAGCATCATTTTATACCTGTTAATTTTTGCGGTAATGGCACCACTTGGTTTTTATGTAAGTGTTGGATTAAGCAACGGAACTATTGGGGGTATTGATGCTTACTTTAACAAAATAATGGGCATTGTTATCGGTATATTCTTACATATTTCCACCACAATTTTATTCGAATCAAGCGCTGACCACAAAATTAATACCCGTAAAATGATTGCTGTTTTGCTGGGAATCGGTGTTGCGCTTATTGGCTTTTTTGCCGGCCATGCTCATTAATATTTATCCGTTGTTAATGAATTTCGATTAACCCGTTCAGTGGCTAAAAGCTCAAGCTGTTGCCCGCAATCAGCTGTTATTTTTTCTGTTTGGTTTTACCGTATCCCCAGGGGCAATGCTTACACTTATTTTTACAGCAGTAACCACGCTTTAGGTGATAGGCTTCTGTAAAAACCATGAATCCATCTTCGTTGAAGTAAAAATCCTCGCCCTCTTTCATATTTTTAATTATTGAATGATTGAATTTAACAACCCATTTTTGAACCAGTCAATTATTTTAAGTTACAATCTTCAATTAAACGATTTTATGATTCATTCAATATTTTAATTTCAAGCCTACCGGCAAAATGTGCTTTTAACTGTTTTCCATCACCATGCAGGGTCCAAACCTGCTTTGGCTTTACTTGCTCTATCGTTACTAAAATCGCATCCCAATCTGCGTGGTCAGAAATATAGAGCGAGATGCCATTTTGCTGCTGGAGATTTTTCCAGCCTGATGCGAAAGCCCGAACAACATTTATCGCCTTGTGGTAGCTATGGAAAACCATCGGCGGAACGATGTAAACCTGATGTTCATGATTCTGCTTCATCACCTTTCTATCGTACATTTTGTAATTACCAAGTTCAATTCCAAAATCCTCATAGATTTTTACAAAAGGCATAATGCTGTGGTGAACCATCACATTTTTTGTCGGACAATGTTCATTTAACAATTGAATTATTCGCTGGCTTTTACCCAATGCATAAGCACCCAGCATAATATTTGCATTGGTTTCGTTCAGTTTTTTTATTTCATCAACCGGCAACGGATGCCTGGTTTCAGGATTTGCAAAAGTGCTTTCCGTAATCAAAACATCGGCCTCAACAAATTCGAAAGCTTCGCAGGTGGCATCTGGTTCAATTTTATAATCCCCAGTATACAAATATTTTACACCCTGATACTCCATTAAAACTTGTGCCGAGCCTAAAATATGGCCGGCGGCGTAAAAACTAATTGTTACATCTTTTATCTTAAAAGTATCATGGTATTTTTTAATATGGAAATCGACTGCGGCAAACTTACGGTAACGATGTTTCATAAATCGTTCAGTTGCCGCTGTACAGTAAACATTCTGGCTCCCCCCGATGGCATGGTCGCCGTGCGCATGAGAAACTACGGCCTCCTTTACCGGCTGTTGCGGGTCGAGGTAAAAATCGCCGTAAATGCAATATAATCCTGTTGGTGTAATGGTAATGAAATCGTCTAAAATCATTTATCAGGATTTGTAATATTTAAGAAAAACACAGGGATTGTTTTGGGCCAGCCATCTGGATTGGAGATTAAATTTTTCGAATATAAGCTAAACACCTGCTGCAACTTTTAAAAAGTGTTCGTGCAGTTTTAAAACCTGTGCTATAATGGAGTGCATTTCATCATTTATTAAAAAATGATTGGCCATTGCAGATTTTTCTTCATCGCTCATTTGTTTGTCCATTCTTGCTTTAACCTGTTCCGCAGTTACATTATCGCGTCGCATTACCCGGCTTATTTTAACATCCATTGGTGCCGAAACTAATATACTGGTATCGCACATTTTGTAAGAACCACTTTCAAAAAGTAAAGCAGCTTCTTTCAAGGTATAAGGAACTTTTGGATTAATGTTCGCTGCCCACGTATCGAAAGCCCTGAAAACTGCAGGATGAACTAAGGCATTTAGCTTTGCCAGTTCTGCATCGCTATTAAAAACAATGCCCGCAATGTGCTTATTATTTAGCTTTCCGACTTCTAAATAGCTTTCCTTGCCAAAAGTCGATTTAACGCCTTCGATAAGCAAAGCATCTGTAATCATAATGTTTTTTGCTTCCGTGTCTGCATAAAAAACGGGTATGCCCAACACTTCAAACACCTGGCAAACCGTTGTTTTGCCGCTTCCAATTCCTCCAGTTATTCCTACTTTATACATTATTTTTCTACTACGAAATCTACCTTTGACGGACTTATTTTTACAAGCTTGCAATAATCAGGGAACTCGGTTAACCTAACCGTTAGCTTGCTGTGGTGTAAATCAGACCATTCATCTGCGTCTACAGTGGCCGTAACAAAACTTTCATCAACCTGCGCAAAATAACTTAAGGCAACCAAAAACGTAACCTTTACCTTTCTTGGATAAAGTTTGATGCTGTTGTAATTCCTGTTATTTATAATTTTTAAAGGAATTTCGAGCGTCTTTTCAGTAAATTCATCCACTGGCAGTTTAACCTCTACCGATGGCGGGAAGATGTTCACATTTTTGTGTAAGCTATGCTGCATGTTAACGCGAACAGTAGTACTGCTTTGAACATTTGTCAACTTCAACGTATCGGTAGACCATTCATTTATTTTCTTTAGCTCATCAATTGGGCCGGTTACTGTAACGTAACTCGGACTGAGCTTAATTGCGCTTGCTATGCCATATTGATTTGCGAAATCGATTTTTTGAATCAGTTTTATATCCACCCTTTTAACTGTTCTTTTGGTAAAATCGAAGTAAAGCGTGTCGGGTTTAACCGAAATAACTTTCTGCGAGCTTTCCAGCTGTTTATTAATGTTATAAAGCTGATCAGAAAAAACCACAAAATCTTTTGTACTTAACTGACTCAGATTTACCGCAATGGATTGCGGGTTAATTCTGAGTCTGGCAAAAAGTAGCTGCCAGCCTGTTCCTTCAACTTGTAAATCAACTGTATCGGGTTGTAATGGATGAAAAGCACGGTTTTGAGGGAAGTTTTTGTATATCAAAACAGTTTTCGCTGTGTAAACATACTTATTGTTTAAGGCCATAAAAAACCACGCAGCTATAGCAAGGAATAAGCAAGCTAACAAGCTTAAAACGCGTCTTCTCTCTATTTTAGTTAGTCTGATGAAGGGCATAAACAATTTGAAATGTCATTTAATCAAATGTAGTAAAACAAAAACAGTCTCGAAAACTTCGAGACTGCCTGTTGATTGAATTAAAATTTCTTTTAAGCTTTTGGCGGCGTTGTCGATGCCTTGGTAGCATCTAACGAAATCGCAGATTTATCGAATCTGATTTTACCACCACCCTCGGTTTCGATAAGAAAAGTTGTGTCATTAGCGCCAACAATTTTTCCGTGAATTCCTGCTGTAGTTACAATTTTATCGCCAATGCCGAGTTCGGCAACTAACTTTTTATGGTCTTTTGCTTTTTTAACTTGCGGGCGAATCATGAAAAAGTAGAAAACTACCATGATAAGTACCATCGGCACAATTGTACCCAACATACCACCACCTGCTGCCTGTAAAATTACTGTTGATATCATTTTATTTATTTGTTTTGATTTAATTAACTTTTAGTGAATGATTATTTTTGTTAATCAATTATTTTGTCTCTAAAACTTCGCCAACAAGATGTACCGTGCTTACATTCGGATTGGCGTTAGAAGTTACCGTAACAACCTTATCTTGCATGCCCATTTTGCCTTCGCTATTAAAAACAACTTTGATAACACCTTCTTTTCCTGGTAAAATTGGTTCTTTAGGTGTTTCAGGAATGGTGCAGCCACAAGTTGCTGTTGCATTTGATATAATTAGCGGACTTTTACCCGTATTTTTGAATTTAAACTCGTGCTGAACTTTTTCACCTTGCTTTATTTTTTCGAAATCGTAGATTTCACGTTCAAAGGTTAAAACCGCAGCATCTGCAGGTGCTACTTTTGAAGCAGTATTACCAACTGAAACATTCGACCCTTCTGTAGAACCATTATTTGCATTTCGGCAAGCTGTAAAAGATAATGCAGCTAATGCGAGTATGAACAATTTTTTCATTTTATTCTTCAATTAATCCGCGACCAATTTTTTTAATTGTATTTGTCTTTTTCAGGTCGCCTAAAATTTTGTCTAAAATACCGTTTATAAACGAATTACTTTTCGGTGTACTGTAATCTTTTGAAAGCTCCAGGTACTCATTAATGGTTACTTTTACCGGAATAGATGGGAAATTCAGAAGTTCACAAATGGCCATTTTCATTAAAATTGTATCCATCAATGCAATACGTTCAGATTCCCAGTTCTTTGTTCTTTCGGCAATCATCTCCTGATATTTCGCATCATTTTGGAGGGTATAAACAAATAAATCCTGAACGAATTTGCTATCTTCAATCCAATCAGCGCTAATTTCTGTAAGCTTATTTTTGAAAGGATCATCATGCGTAAAATTTTTCAGGGTTTTTGCAACCATGCCTTTCATCACTTCATGATCAACCTGCCAGTTGATAAATTTCTCTTCAAAAACCTGAATAATACCTTGATTTTTCAGGATAATTTTTCTGAAGATATATTTGATGATATCTTTCGATGATTCCAAACTTTCGTTCGGATCTGCAAGATAATCAGCATATTCTTTTGATGCTTTTAACGAATTGTAAACTGTTTTGCGAATTTCAGGATCGAAACCCCAATCTACCTTATACTTTTTAACCGACGATACATATTCTGGGTTTTGCTGCATCAACACACTAAACTTATTGTGCAACAATTTCATGTTCGGGTTCATGTCTTCTGCGGTTTTTATGTGCTTGTTTGCACGTTCCGCTGCGTCGTTAGCAGTAAATTCGGTAACTTCTACCATTAACGAAAGCATCCAAATGTACATTTCGTACACGCTATCAATACTTTGCATTAAAGTTTTAAGGTCTCCTTTAATGTCTTTTTTGTCTGCCATGTGCCATGCAAAAATATTCTGCAAAGCTTTAATTCTTAAGTGCCTTCTGTTTAACATGAATGTAAGAACGAGTGTGGTTTCTAGAACCGGTTAATAAATATTTAATATGTCGAATTTATTTTTTTTATATCTGCAATTCGTTTTTCTGCAATCCGATTTGCGGCAATGTTTGTGGCTATGTTTTCAGCTTTACTCAGCTTGATAACGTTTCTTGTAGCATCGTAAATGTGTTCGGTAAGTTGCACAGTGCGTTTTTTTCCAAAGCCGGTAAGTTCAGAATAGCATGAAATTAATCCACCAGCATTTATAAGATAATCAGGCGCAAAAAGAATTCCTTTTTTCATCAATAACTCACTATCTAAAACTTCATCTTTTAACTGATTGTTTGCGGAGCCGGCAATAATTGCAAACTTCATGCGCTCAATAGTTTTGTTGTTTACTGTTGCCCCCATGGCGCATGGCGCATAAACATCGGCATCCAAACCAAAAATTTTGTCGGCGTCGATTGGTTTTGCCTTATACTTGCGTGCAACATAAGTTAATTGCTCCTGGTTAATATCGCTTATTAAAACTTCGGCATTTTCTTTTCTTAGTAAGGCAACCAAATGCTCACCAACGTTGCCAATTCCTTGTACAACAATAGTTCTACCGGCAAGCATATCCGTTCCAAAAACCTCTTTAACACTAGCTTTAATACCTAAATAAACGCCTTGAGCTGTAAAAGGGGCCGGATTGCCGGCGCCTCCGAGTGATTCTGGAACGCCCGTTACATGATTGGTTTCCATGCGGATGTATTCCATATCGCGGGTATTCGTACCCATCTCCTCAGCAGTTATAAATTCGCCGTTCAGGTTTTTTATAAACCTGCCATAGCTACGCATTAAGCTTTCTGTTTTGTCTTTTCTCGAATCGCCGATGATAACACCTTTACCCCCGCCGAGGTTTAAACCTGTAATTGCAGATTTATAAGTCATGCCTCTTGATAAGCGCAAGGCATCTTGGAGCGCTTCAGCTTCTGTTGAATAACTCCACATGCGGGTTCCGCCTAAAGCAGGCCCTAAAGTGGTATCGTGGATTGCAATTATCGCCTTTAAACCTGAATCGGCATCATTACAGAAAACCAATTTTTTATGCCCGTAAGCACTTAATTGCTCTAAAATGGATGAATCTGACGAAGAATTTGCTGGCATAATGAACGTTCGGCTAACCTGCTGCAAAATTAAAATAAAAAACCATTATTACATGATTTTAACTAAACTATAACAAAATTTGTTTCTCATTGGCTAAGTTTGTGGAGTATGAAACACCTGCGTCGCTTAAATAAATACTTCCTGAAATATAAATGGTGGATTATACCGGGAAGCATTTTCGTTGTTATCTCGAATATTTTTGGTGTTGTACCGGCCCAGGTTATTGGTTATGCCTTCGATTTGATAACCGAAAACATACAGATTTATGCCCTGTTTGAGGGCTTTAATCGCCAGCAGGTTATCTATGATATCTTCAGTAACAGCCTGCTTTATTTTGGCTTTTTAGTAGTGGCATTATATATTTTGCGGGGTTTGTTTTTGTTTTTCATGCGCCAAACAATTATTCTCATGTCGAGGCACATAGAATTCGATATGAAAAATGATATTTACCAGCATTATCAAAGGTTAAGTTTGGGTTTTTACAGAAGGAATAATACCGGCGATTTGATGAACCGGGCTACCGAGGATGTAAACCGGGTGAGAATGTATGTTGGACCGGCAATAATGTATACCATAAACACATTTGTTTTATCGGTGCTGATTATCTGGTCGATGTTTGATGTGAACTCGAAGCTCGCCATTTATTGCCTGTTACCACTTCCTTTTCTGGTTATTATCATTTATTACGTCAACACGCTGATTTTTAAAAAAAGCGGGAAAATCCAGGAACGGTTATCAGATTTGTCAAGCTTTGTTCAGGAACGGTTTTCAGGCATCAGAATTATAAAATCTTACGTTCGTGAGGATTATACCCGGAACATGTTTGAAATTCAGAGCAACGAATACAAAAAAGACTCGATGAGCCTGGTTAAGGTATCCGCACTTTTCTACCCAACAATGCTTCTTTTAATTGGCTTAAGTACAATTCTTACCATATATATAGGTGGTGTACAGGTTATGAACGGAAGCATCACAGCCGGAAACATCGCTGAATTCATTATTTACATCAATCAGTTAACTTTTCCGGTTACGATGCTCGGATGGGTTACCTCGTTAATTCAGCGTGCCGCTGCATCGCAAAAAAGAATTAACGAATTTCTGGATATTCCTTCAGATATCGAATCAACCAGTTCGGTTGAGAAATCTTTGAATGGAAACATTCGTTTTAACAATGTTAGCTTTACTTATCCTGATACAGGTATACAGGCACTCAAAAATGTTAATTTCGAAATCAATAGTGGCGAATTTGTAGCGGTTATTGGCAAAACCGGTTCGGGTAAATCAACTTTGGCCAACTTAATTATGCGGATGTATGACGTTGAAAATGGCTCAATTAATGTCGACGGCGAAAATATTAAATCGCTAAACCTTAAAAATTATCGAAATCAGATTGGTTTTGTACCTCAGGAAGTTTTTCTTTTTTCTGATACCATTAAGAATAACATCGCTTTTGGATTGGACACCGTTACCGATGAAGAGGTTTACGATGCTGCAAAAAATGCATCTGTTTATAACAACATTATCGATTTTGATGAAAAGTTTCAAACCATGCTTGGCGAGCGGGGAATTACCCTCTCAGGCGGACAAAAACAGCGTGTATCTATTGCCAGAGCACTAATTAAATCGCCCAGAATTCTAATTTTTGACGATTGTCTGTCGGCCGTGGATACCAAAACAGAAGAAGAAATTCTACAAAACCTGGGAAAGATTATGAGGGGAAAAACCAGTATTCTTATTGCACACCGCATTTCGACAATTAAAAATGCTGATAAAATTCTGGTACTTGATGTAGGTGAAATAATAGAACAAGGTACACATAATGAATTACTTACTTTGAATGGCGCATATACAGAGCTTTATAATAACCAGCTTTTGGAGGAAGAAAGCAGAAGTATTTAAATTGTGTTAATTCTATTTTGAACTTTAAATATTTGCTTTATATTTACCGAAACCAAAAACCAACATCAATACCAACCATGGGAGAATTCGACAATAAAGAGAGAGAAGAAGTTTTTTCAAAGAAAGTAAGAGCAGGTAAGAGAACTTATTTTTTCGATGTGAAGGCTACTCGTTCGGGTGATTATTACTTAACAGTTACCGAGAGCAAGAAAAGATTAGAAGACGGCGTATTTGTAAAACACAAAATCTTTTTATACAAAGAGGATTTCGAAAAATTTGCGGAAGGCTTAACAGAAACCGTTGAATACATTAAAACTCATCAGGATGTTGTTGAAAAACGCTACGAATACTCTGAAAACGGCGAACACAGTACCAAAGCAAGCGATGATTTTTCTTTTTAAGTAAATATAATTTCAATAATGAGTCCCGATTCCCATCGGGACTTTTTTTTATGCCTAAATTCCCCAAAATGAAAAAGTTGACTCTTTTCTTTCTTATAATATCAAATTGCATTGCATCCTATGCACAGGAAAAATCAGATCAAAAGCTTCAGTTAAAGCTAAATGAGTTGGTTAAAGGTTTTAAAGGGGATGTTGGCATTTATGTTAAAAATTTAAAAACCGGTAAAACAGCATCAATAAATGCCGATACAATTTTCCCTACGGCTAGCATGATTAAAGTACCAATAACCTGCGGTGTTTTTAACAAAATTGAAAAAGGCGAATTGGATTATCATGCACAATTGATGTATTGTGACAGCCTTCTCTATGCGGGAGAAGATATTCTGGGCTCTTTTAAGGATAGCGAAAAAATTTCGTTGAGTAAGGTGTTGATGCTTATGATTACTACCAGTGACAATACTGCGAGCTTATGGGCGCAGCTGCTTGCAGGAACGGGTACGGCAATAAACGAAGTAATGGCAAACAACGGTTTAAAAGATACCCGGGTTAATTCGCGCACCCCTGGGCGAAAAGATAACCAGAAGAAATATGGCTGGGGCCAAACAACACCGAAAGAAATGGCTACACTTCTAGCATTAATCAGAGATGGAAAAATGATAAACCCTGCCGCGTCAGAACGGATTTACAGAAATCTGATTAGAATTTACTGGGACAGTGAGGCGCTATCGCAGATTCCGCCAACCGTTCAGGTTGCCTCAAAATCCGGAGCCGTAGATGCTGCACGCTCTGAAGTTTGTTTAGTTAATGCCCCTCACGGCGATTACGTTTTCTGTATTACCACAAAAAATCAGCAAGATATTTCATGGAATTATAGCAACGAAGGGTGGACAATGATTCGAAAACTAAGCAACCTTTTATGGAACCACTATGAGCCGAACTTTGGCTGGAAACAACCAGAAGGGATTCAGAGATACTATAAATAGTTAACCCCTGGCCATACTTGCAGCGAAAAGAAGAATGAAAAGAAAGTAACAGATCATGATAACAATTGTAAATATCCCCCAGAATTTAAACAGGGATTTCATGTTCATCATCGCGTCGTTCAAGCTTTCCTGGTCGCCATATAAAACGCCTTGTTTACCCTTATTTGAAAATCTAAAGAGCAATAAACTAGGGTAAAAGTACATCAATGCCAGGATGAGGTAAACAATGGTAACCCCGAATGCACCGGCGCCAGCCAATGGACCCAATTGCGCAACCATTGCTGGGTTAGCTGTTAAGGCAGCACCTATTCCAAAGGAACCAATTATTAAAAAAGCAGATAAAATAAACCCAACTATCGACAAAAATCTCGCCCATTTGGCTATCTCGTAGAGGTAACTTCTCATCTCTTCGGTAACTATCAATTTAACCTCCTGAGGCGTTTGTTCAAAATCTTCCATGTCTGTAATCCGTAATTTTGGCTAAACTTAGATAAAATATACATCCGCAACAAATTCCAACCTTTAAATAAACATATTAAAAGCTTATCTTTGCCGCCTGAAAAAGGTGAAAGGTGAAAGGTGAAAGGTGAAAGGTGAAAGGTGAAAGGTGAAAGGTGAAAGGTGAAAGGTGAAATCGTAAATCGTAAATCTAAAATCGTAAATCGTAAAATCAAATAATTTAAATGGCATTACAATGTGGTATTGTCGGCTTACCAAATGTTGGCAAATCGACACTTTTTAACTGTTTATCAAATGCAAAGGCGCAGGCGGCGAATTTTCCTTTCTGTACTATTGAGCCTAACGTTGGCGTAATTACGGTACCTGATGATAGGTTAACTAAACTTGCCGAATTGGTTAAGCCAAATAAAGTTCAGCCGAATACTATCGAAATTGTTGATATTGCAGGTCTGGTAAAAGGCGCCTCAAAAGGTGAAGGTTTAGGTAACCAGTTTTTAGGAAATATCCGGGCTACCAATGCCATTATTCATGTTTTACGGTGCTTTGATGATGGAAATGTAATCCATGTAGACGGTTCTGTTGACCCGATTCGGGACAGGGAAATTATTGATACTGAGCTGCAACTAAAAGACTTGGATACGGTAGATAAGCGGATTCAAAAGGTTGAAAAAATGGCCAAAACAGGTGGCGATAAAGATGCAAAGCGTACCTATGAAATTTTAACACTTGTGAAATCGCATTTAGAAAGTGGCAAATCTATACGTACTGCCGCTTTAAGTCAGGATGATTTCGATTTTATTGAAGATTTAGGCTTGCTTACTCAAAAGCCGGTAATGTATGTTTGTAACGTTGATGAAGCCTCTGTTATAACAGGAAATAAATACGTTGATTTAGTTAAAGCTAACGTTGCAGACGAGAATGCGGAAGTGCTGGTAATATCTGCAAAAATCGAATCAGAAATTGCGGAATTGGAAAGTTATGAAGAACGTCAGGAATTTTTGGCTGATTTAGGACTGACAGAATCTGGCGTAAATAAATTGATTCGTGCTGCGTACAAATTGTTAAACCTGTACACATACTTTACTGCCGGGGTACAAGAAGTTAGGGCTTGGACAATTACCAAAGGTTTTACCGCTCCACAAGCGGCTGGCGTAATTCACACAGATTTTGAAAAAGGATTTATCCGTGCGGAAGTTATTAAATACAATGACTTTGTAACGCTTGGTTCGGAAAACGCATGTAAAGATGCTGGGAAACTTGGTGTCGAAGGAAAAACTTACGTTGTGGAAGACGGAGATATTATGCACTTTAGGTTTAATGTATAACCTGTAAAGCAATCGAAAAAGAAAAGCCACTCGAATGAAGTGGCTTTTTTTATGTGTAAATTTTTTGAGGCTTTTAGCCCAACAGATTTTAAAACATTAAACTTCGAGACCGTAGGCCGCCAATTGAGCTTTGGTATCTTCGTAAGTGCTATGATGAATACCTTTTAAACCCAAACCTTCTGCAACCTGTACAAACAGCATCCTGTCATCAATATATAAACTTGTAGCTACATCGCTTTGCGAAATATCAATTGCTACTTTGAAAATGTCAGCATCCGGTTTCCGAAAATGAACAAAACTTGATGAAACGAAGAAATCGACAAACTCGTTAAGCTTAAAAGTGTTAATCCTGTATTGATTTAGCTCCCGCCCTTCGTTACTAATTACTGCAACTTTCAGGTGATACTTCTGCTTAAGATCGCAAATTAGTGCAATCATATCGTTGTAAGGCAATGATTTTTTAAACATAAATTCTTTAAAATCATCGTAAGAGAACGAACGTTCCTCGAAAAAAACAATTCTTTCAAGATATTCATCGAGTGTTAATTTTCCAACTTCATAAGTATCAAACGTAAGGTGATGGCGTTCTTCTAAATCTACAGAATCGAGGTTAAATAAAACCGCTGCCTCGCCCCTCGCCTTTCTGTCCCAACCATTAGTAAGTAAAACACCGCCGATATCGGTAAATAATGTGGTAATCTTTTGCATAAAATAAAACCTTAAAGTAAAACGCCTTTTAAAAACAATACAGCAAAACTGAAGTAAATAATCAATCCGGTAACATCAACCAGGGTTGCAACAAACGGAGCAGAAGAAGTTGCAGGGTCGGCACCAAGTTTTTTAAGCAAAACAGGCAGCATTGAACCACTTAAAGAGCCCCATAATACGACAAAAACCAACGATACGCTTATTGTAGCGGCTATCAAAATCCAATGTTCGCCGTAAACGTTTGGGGCGGCAACATGCCACACCAGAATGCGCAAGAAACCGATTAAACCCAGACACACCCCCAGTAAAAAGCCGGATATTATTTCTCTACGCATAACAAGCCACCAATCTTTAATCGTAACTTCTCCTAAAGCCATCGCCTGGATTATTAAGGTAGAAGCCTGCGAGCCGCTATTACCTCCGCAAGAAATTATGAGCGGAATAAAAAGCGCCAACACGGTTGCCTTGTGTATTTGACCTTCGAAAAACCCCATTGCCGTGGCAGTAAGCATTTCTCCAATCATTAAAATTGCAAGCCAACCCACGCGTTTTTTTACCAGATTAAAGATGGTTGTATCCAGGTAAGGCTCATCGAGCGCTTCCGTACCACCAATTTTATGCATATCCTCGGTATACTCCTCATTTGCAATCCACAAAATATCATCAACGGTTACGATACCTAATAGAATGTTGTTTTCATCAACCACTGGTAAAGCCACCCGATTATTCATTCTAAAGATATTGATGGCATCTTCCTGCGGGTCGTTGGCTTTTAACGCAATAAAACGTTTATCGGTTAACTCGCCAATAATTGCATCGGGGTCTGCCAGCAAAACCTCTCTAATCCTGATGTCATCCAGCAGGGTGCCATCTTTATCAATTACGTAAACAACATCAATCGTTTCAGAGTTTTTTCCATACCGCCTTATATGCGACAGCACACGAGAAATGGTCCATTCAGGCTTTACAGCGATGTAATCTGGCGTCATTAATCGCCCAATACTGTCTTCTTTATAACCTAAAAGTGCCAAAGATTCTTTGCGTTCTTCAGGAGGAAGAAGCGTAATCATTTTCTTCACTACATCACCCTTCAATTCACTAAAAAGTGCTGTACGGTCATCAGGTGGCAAATCTTTTATAATTTGATTCAGCTTATTACCCGAAAGTTTTTTTATGATACGTTCCTGCGTAGGAAAATCCAGAATCCTGAATACATTAACCGCCCGGTTTAAGGAGATTGTTTCTATGAATTTAGCGGCACATTGCGGAAGTTCGTCTATTAGTTGCTCTACATCCGAGATATTCAGTTCGTCCAGATAACGCTTTAACGCCTTATCATCTTCTTTATCAAGTAGTTCCTGAATCTCTTCTACAACCAATTCTTCCATAAACAACCAATTTTTATTACATGCCTAAACCTCTGTAAACGGTTCGCAAAGGTGCGTTTTTATTTTTTAAAAAGCCAATTTTCCCAACTTTTGAAACTGTTTTTAATGAAGCAAATAACAGGTTGCTTTAGTTTCAATTAATTAATTTTTTTATTTTGATTGAGCGTAAATTTTAAACGGTTAGGCAGGCTACAAAGCCTTGCCTGCGGTAGTGCCGTTTGTGTAAGTACGAAAAATTAGAAGAATTTCTACGACTGTCTTAGCTGGTTTATGAAAAAACCGGTTCAAGTCTATTCCGGGCATTTAAAAAAGTGTTCCCAGAGGGATTCGAACCCCCATCGGTGGTACCGGAAACCACAATTCTATCCATTGAACTATGGGAACAATCAGCGGCAAATATAGAACTTTACAACAAGAAAATTCAATTTAGCGTGTTAATATGTAAAGAAAATTAAAGCGCCGCTTTATTACTCTTTTATCCAGCTTGTTAAGTATTCTGAAGGCAAAGCCTCACAAAAAAATGTCTTTCTACTGTCGAACTTTGACCATTTAATTTTGTTGTCTTTTTAAAACCTGAAATATCAATGCAGATAGATTTACTTAGAAGGAAAATTGGTTTAAACTTTAATGATGATGGCTTCGCTGAAGTTTGGCTTTGGGCCCCTAATGCGAATAAGGTTAATATTTGCATTCAAAAAACCGAACATCACCTGAATATGCTAGCGAAAGAATATGGTTATTGGTATTTAAAGACAGAGCAAATCCAGCCTTTCGATGCGTACAGTTTTGAACTTGAGACCAACACTGATGCGGATAATGCTAAACTAAAGCGTGCTGACCCCGCCTCGATATATCAACATGATGGCGTTTTCGGAGACTCAACAGCCTTCGATTTGGGCCGTTTTGAATGGACAGACCAGAATTGGAAGCCAATAGAGGTAAAAGACTATATAATTTATGAGATTCACACCGGCACTTTTACGCCGGAGGGTGATTTTGAAGCGGTTATTAACAAACTTGATTACCTTGTAGAATTAGGAATAACTGCCATTGAAATCATGCCTGTAAGCCAGTTTTCAGGCAACAGAAACTGGGGTTACGATGGGGTTTTTCCTTTCGCTGTACAAAATACATATGGCGGCCCGGAACAGTTACAGAAACTGGTAAACGCTTGCCACAACAAAGGCCTTGCTGTTATTTTGGATGTTGTTTACAACCATGTTGGCCCCGAAGGAAATTACTTTAATGATTTTGGAGCCTATTTCACCGATAAGTACAATACACCCTGGGGCAATGCAATAAACTTTGATGATGCCTATTGCGATGGCGTAAGAACATTTTTTATTGAGAATGCGCTGATGTGGTTTCGTGATTTTCATATCGATGCACTCAGACTCGATGCCGTTCATGCGATAAAAGACTTCAGTCCGAAACATATCCTGGCAGAGATAAAGCAACACGTTGATAAACTTGCTACAGAAAACAACCGGCCTTACCACTTAATGATCGAGCTCGATTTAAATGATAACCGCTACATCAACTCGCAGCAACAGGGCGGCTATGGCATGGACGCCCAATGGATAGATGAGTTTCACCATACCCTGCGGGTGGCCGCCGGACAAGAGAAAACAGGTTACTACGCTGATTTTAATGGTATTGAAGATTTAGCAAAAGCCTACAATGATGCCTATGTGTACAACGGCCAGTATTCGGAACATCGTAAAAAAAAGTTTGGGGTGGAAACTGAAAACCCCGGCGAACAGTTTATCGTGTTTTCACAAAACCATGACCATGTTGGCAACAGGATGCTTGGCGAAAGAACATCGACACTCGTAAGTTTTGAGATGTTGAAAGTTATGGCCGGTGCAGTGCTTTGTGCACCCTATTTACCTTTAATTTTTATGGGCGAAGAATGGGCGGAAACTAATCCCTTCCAGTTTTTTATCAGCCACAGCGATAACGAACTCGTTGAAGCAGTAAGAAAGGGACGTAAAGCTGAGTTTTCGGCTTTCCATATTGAAGGTGAAGCGCCTGACCCACAAGATGAGGCTACCTTTAACCGTTCGAAGCTGGATTGGAATAAAACAGTTGCTGGCATGCATAAAACAATGCTCGCCTTTTACAAAACCCTTATTCGATTAAGAAAAGAAAACGCAGCGTTTAATGATTTGAATCGGAAAAACACGCAGGCCAGAGCAATTACCGATAAAAACACCCTGTTTCTTACACGCTCGAGCGAGGACCAAACTATTATTTGCCTTTTAAATTTTTCAAAAAATCAGCAAAATCTACAGGTAAACTTGCCAGGCAATACGTCGATTTTGCTAAATTCTGCCACTACAGAGTTTGGTGGACCGCAGCCTACAGCAAATGCTGTTCAACACAACGGCGAAATCAGCATCGCTCCTGAATCTATTTTAATTTTTTCCAACTAAATGAATAATCCAGTTTCAACCTACCGCATACAGTTTCACAAAGATTTTAACTTCGATGACTTCGAAAAAATCATTCCCTATTTAATAGATTTGGGCGTTGATACGGTTTATGCTTCTCCTATTTTTGAAGCAATGCCCGGAAGCACACACGGCTATGATGTAGTGAACCCATTACGGATAAATCCGGAAATTGGCACCGAAACCCAGCTTTTGGCCATTTCGGAAAGGCTTAAACAAGCTGGAATAAAGTGGCTCCAGGACATTGTTCCAAACCATATGGCTTTCCATGATGCTAACAAATGGCTTATGGATGTTTTGGAAAAAGGTGAGCAATCTGATTATGCTGCTTTCTTCGACATTGATTTCCGGCAGGCAGACGCCCGCGTGATGGTGCCCTTTTTAGGCGAAGATTTCGAGGATGCGATTAATAATAAATCGATTCAACTGAAAGAAATTGAAGGAAAATTCTTTCTCTCTACTGCTGATTCTAATTGGCCTGTCAATCGCGACACAGCAATAAAATTATCAAACGAAAACCTGGCCGAAAAAAATAACCAGCCTGGGTTTATAAAAGAAATTGCCGATGCCCAGCATTACCGGCTTTGCAATTGGCAGGAAACAAATTCGAGGATAAATTACCGAAGGTTTTTTACGGTAAACAGCTTAATTTGTTTGAATATTCAAAATCCTGAAGTATTTGCAACCTACCATAAATACATCTTCGAACTGGTTGATAAAGGAGTTTTCCAGGGACTTAGAATAGACCATATCGACGGCCTTTACGACCCAAAAGAATACCTGGGTAGACTAAGAGAGGCGGTTGGAGATGACGTTTATATTGTAATAGAGAAAATCCTCGAAGCAGGAGAAAGCCTGCCAACAGACTGGAAGATACAGGGAACAACCGGCTATGATTTTCTCTCGATGGTTAATAACCTATTTACCAACAAGAAATCGGAGCAGGAATTTAATAACCTGTACAACGATGTTATTGGCAAAAAACTTGACGCCGAAACGCTGACCCGTGAGAAAAAAACTGCCATTTTATGGAAGCACATGCTTGGCGAACTGAATAATTTATGTGAACTCTTTACATCATCTAAATTAATTGAGGCTGAGCGGTTTACTGCTGAAGAATTAAAACTCGGGCTAGCGGAATTTTTAATCGAAATGCCTGTTTACCGCTATTATGACTACATTTTCCCTTTAAAAGGAACCGAATTAAGTAAAGTGGAAGCCCTGATTATTCCGGTAATTGAAAATGAGAAGACTAAAGCAATAGGCGACATCTTGTATGAAGTATTTATAAAAAATCCGCCGCTGGCAGATAAAAGTTATAATGAAAGGCTGGGGCTTTTTTATAAACGATGTATGCAATTTACCGGCCCGCTTATGGCGAAAGGCGTAGAGGATACCTTAATGTTTACTTACAATCGCTTTGTTGGGCATGCAGAGGTTGGCGATGCTCCCGACGCTTTTGGCCTCTCGGTTGCTGAATTCCATGCTGAGATGGTAGAGCGGCAAGACAAATGGCACTTAAGTATGAATGCCAGTTCAACGCATGATACAAAAAAGGGCGAAGACGTAAGAGCCAGGTTAAACGTTTTGACTGATATTCCTGACCGATGGATAAATTTCGTAAAAACAGTTCAGGAATCGGTAGAAAGACTACAAGTTAACCACCCCTCTTTTAAGTGGTTACATAAAAACGACGTTTATTTTATTCTCCAAAATCTTGTTGGAGCGCTCCCATTTCCCGGAACCGGCGATGATGATATTGAAAGCAGGCTTCAGGCCTTTATTGAAAAGGCTTTGAGAGAAGCTAAAAAAAGATCGGATTGGGCCGAGCCAGATGAAGCCTATGAGGGTGACATGAAAGATTTTGTCTTAAAACTTTTAAATGAAAATAAAAACGGCCAGAACATTATAGAGCGCTTCGTTGCCGATATCGCCGACTTCGCCATAATTAATAGCCTGGCTCAAACGCTGCTGAAATTTACCTGCCCCGGCATACCCGATGTTTATCAGGGTACTGAACTTTGGGATCTTAGCTTAGTAGATCCAGACAACAGGCGACCGGTAGATTATAACCTGCGTGTTGGACAACTTCAATCGATTAAAACAGAAAAAAATCTGGAGACCAGTTGGAACGAAAGATTTTCGGGAAAGATTAAATTGTTTTTAACCAGCAAATTATTGCGGATTAGAGCTGCTGAAAAAGCACTATTTGAAACCGGGACTTACATCCCCCTGGCTACGAAGGGAAAGTATGCGGGCAACATTTTCGCATTCGCGAAGCAGCTAAAAGATAATTGGGTAATAGTAGCTGCGCCTCTAGGCATCGCAAAATTAGCTGATGAGCAAAATGTTGCTGCAGAAAAAGTTGAATGGTACGACACCAGAATCGTTTTGCCTAATATTGCGCCTCAAGGCTGGGAAAATTTAATTACCGGCGAGCAAGGTTTCAGGGATATCAATCAAGGTGGGCTGTTGGTAAGCGAATTATTTGCCGACTTACCCGTTGCGGTTATAAAGTTGATGCCAAAGAAACATTCGCGATCTGCTGGAGTTTTAATGCACATAACATCGTTGCCATCTGCTTTTGGTATTGGCGACCTCGGGCCCGGTGCGAAGAAATTTGTTGACTTTCTTTATAATTCTAATCAGCGGTATTGGCAGATATTACCATTAAACCCTACCAAAAAAGAAAATGGACATTCGCCATATTCCAGTAACTCTGCATTTGCTGGTAACTTTTTGATGATTAGTCCGCAGGCATTAATTAATGACGGACTTTTAACAGAAAGCGATTGCGACGCAGAGCACGTGGAGGCTACAGATTCCGTCGACTTTACAATTGCAGAAGCTTTAAAAGACAGGTTGTTGAAAAAAGCTTTCTCAAATTTCAAAAACATAAAAAATGATGTTCTTGACAGGGAATTTAAATCGTTTTGTATAACTGAGATGGGTTGGCTCGATAATTTCGCAATCTATACGGCCTTGAAAAAACATCATAATGGAGCTGAATGGTACAAATGGCCTGAACAGTTTAAACGCAGGGAAACGAAAATGTTGTCATCATTTGAAGAGCAGTTTGGACTTGAGATTGAAGAAATTAAGTGGCAGCAGTTTATTTTTTTCAGACAATGGAACAAAATTAAGGCGTATGCCAATGAAAAAAATATTCAAATTATTGGCGATTTGCCCTTCTACCTGGATTATGACTCTGTTGAAGTTTGGTCATCTCCCGAAAACTTTCTTTTAGATGAGCAATTGAATAAAGAACAAGTTGCAGGTGTACCGCCAGATTATTTCAATGCCAAAGGGCAACTGTGGGGCATGCCAATCTTTAATTGGGAATTGATGAAAAAAGACAATTTCAGCTGGTGGATGAATCGCTTAAAGAAAAATATGGAACTATATGATTTGCTGCGTTTAGACCATTTCAGAGCGTTTGAATCTTACTGGCAGGTTCCGGCAGGTAGCGAAGATGCGATAAATGGACAGTGGATTAAAGGCCCGGGCGTTAATTTTCTACAGATTGCGAAAGACGAACTGGGCAGTTTGCCTTTTATTGCCGAAGATTTAGGCGAAATATCTGAAGAAGTTGAAGATTTAATCCGAAAATTTAGCTTGCCGGGAATGAAAGTGCTTCAATTTGCCTTTGATGAACATTTGCCAGAATCGAGCCATGCAACACATAACTTTACGTCGACAAATTGCATTGTTTATTCGGGCACGCATGATAACAATACTTTAAAGGGCTGGTTTAAAAACGAGACGGACGCAGCCCTGCACAATCGATTATCAAAATATGTGGGTTTAAGTGTTACTAAAGAAAATATAAATGAGGTAGTAATCCGCTTGTGTTATTCATCAATTGCCTGGCTGGCCGTATTACCATTGCAAGATATTCTGGGATTGGATGAGCGGGCCCGCATGAATACGCCCGGCACCAATGAAGGGAACTGGAACTGGAAAATAGCTGAAAGTCATCTCAACGAAAATATAAGCGAACGCTTAAGTCTTAACGTTGCAATGTTTGGGCGATAACGATTAATCCAAACAACTGCAGCTTAGCAATTGAGGGTTTAAAAACAAAGCGAGCGCTCTATGGCAGGTAGAATAGTTCATCCAGCGGTGTGGAAATGGGCGAATTGTCTGCATTGCTTTCCATAATATCGCCCATATACGTCCACCATTTCTGCATTATAGGCTGCGCCGGCAATTTTGCCAACAACGTTGGATCCGCAATCTTCAAAACTGCGAACAGGTCGTTTGTAGATTTGTCGTGGAAAATTGAGTATTCTGCAATCCCTGTGTCGGTTAAAAGTGATGCCAGTTCCGGCCATATTTCGTCATGGCGTTTTTTATATTCAGCTTCACAGCCAGCAAACAACTTCATTTTGAACCCAATCCTTACCATAACGTCATTCTTTAAATATTAAGCAATTTATTTTTTAGAAACAACAATCACAATGAAGCTGAACTTGGGCATTTTAACATTCGCCTTGCCATTTTTCACATCAATTGACGACGTTTTTGGAATAACATTATCCGGGTTTTGCAGACTGTTCATCGTCGAAAGTACATCACTCTGAAGCGTGTATGTAATTGCTTTTTTCGACATTCCCTTTGCCCCACTAATTACCAAGTCGTACTCTTTTGAAACTGCGGATGTGTTAACCAGCTTAACAATCAACTGCTTTTTCACCTTATCTTCAACTGCATTTGCATAGAGGCTATCCTTTCCGATAATGGTTTTGCCGGCCTTTAAAATGCTTACTACATTCGTGCCTTTGAAGTTCGAATACATTTTTTGCACCCAGTAGTTAGGCGTTGCAACGGAGTTTAAGTTATCAAACCAAATTAAATCAGGGCGCCACTGCCAGGCTTCTACGTGTGCAAGTAAGGGCGCATAAGACGACATTTGAACAAGGTCTGCATTTCGTTCCAAGCCGGTCATAAAAGCAGCTTCCGTTAATGCACTAAACCAAGTATTTCTGGATTCAGGCGCCTTACCTTCTTTATCATGGGCGGCAAATTCGCCGGCGAAAATTCTTGGTCCTTTCCTGTCGTAGTTATCATATCGTCCAGCATTTTTCAAAAACCAGTCTGGCGCCATATAGTAATGTTCATCGATAAAATCGACGTTTGTAAGCTTAAACTTATCCCAGGCAAAATTAAAAAGCTCGCCACCCGCGTAAGGGCCGGCCGCTCCAATTAGTTTTACATTTGGGTATTTGGCCTTCAAAACGGCTTCGAACAGCTTATACTTTTCGATATATTGTGGACCCCATTGCTCATTCCCAACCCCAAGTCTATCCAAATTGAAAGGTTTAGGGTGACCCATTTTAGCACGGAGATTACCCCATTTTGTGGTCGTGTCTCCATTGGCAAACTCTATTAAATCAACTGCATCCTGAATGTAAGGGTCGAGTTCTGTGTTGGCAACAAGCTCTGCAGTATTAAACTGACAGGCCATTCCGCAATTTAAAATGGGCAATGCTTTCGCACCTATATCTTCGGCAAGTTGAAAGTATTCGTAGAAGCCAAGCCCAAAAGTTTGAAAATAATCTGGTGCCGGGCGGTAATCAAACTCCGTATTCCACCTGTTAATCATTACTTTTCTATCGAAAGGATTGCCGACCGTTTCTTTCCACTGGTAACGGTTAGCAAGGTCCCGGCCTTCAACAATACAGCCACCGGGAAAACGTACAAAACCTGGCTTTAAATCGGCAAGCTTTTGAACCAAATCTTTCCTCAAGCCATTTGGCCTTCCTTTCCAGGTATCTGTTGGGAAAAGAGAAATCATGTCTAAATTTACCAGGCCAGTACCACTAAACACCAGGCGGAACTTAGCTTTTTGAATCGTTTTAGAAGATTTCAAAACTATCGAATAAGTATCCCATTCTGGCTTTAACCCAGTTAATTCTCTTTCGGAGATAATTTTATTGGTTGTATCTAAAAGTTGAACCACAATTTTAGGTTGTTTATCAGAAACAAGCTTTCCGCGGAGCGATAACTTGTAAGTGCCGTTCTCGTGCAGGCCAATTCCTCTAAAACCTTCATTTGTTAAAGAAAAGGTTGCATCATCTGGCTCGATAGAGATATAACGGGCATTTTTTGGATTGCGTAATCCATCATTTATAACGAGCAGTTTGCCTTTGCCTTCTGTATTCCAGCCCATTAAAGGATTCGCAAATTCGAAGGAACGGTTCTTAATTAACTCTGCGTAAAGGCCTCCATCTGCAGCGAAATTAATATCTTCAAAAAAAATCCCCCACATTGAAGGTGAAATTTCGGCGATGCTTTTATCTGCAGAAACAACAAGTTCTTCTCTTTTTTGCGCAAACGAGCAAATTGTGAAAAGTAAAAGTATTATGGTTAGCCTTGTGCACATTTTATTTTTTTTGATATACCCTAACATAATCTATTTCAAATTGATTTGGAAATTTTGTATCATTTAAACTCCCACCATTTAAGCCTCCCAAAGCTAAATCGAGCAGTAAATAGTGCTTTTGCATAAAGGGATTGGTGCCATCCTCATTTTTCAGTTCATTCAAAGCGATTTTATTCAAAAGAATATCGTCTACGTACAAACTAATGGCTTGATTATCCCAATCCATTCGCCAGATGTGAAATTTCGATGCCCAATGCTTTCCGCCAAGTTCATCAGTTGATTTAGTTTTGCTAAACCATTTGGGTTTTTTGCCGGCGCCGAGCGAGGCAACATTCGCTAATATTTTGCCGCGATAATATTCCATAATATCTATTTCGCCATTGGCAGGCCAGGCGCCACCTTCGCCTAAAGTCCAGAAAGCCGGCCATAAACCATCCGAAATATCTATTCTTCCCCTCATTTCGAAGCGCCCATATTGGAAATGCTGTAAGCCCTTAGTAATTAAGCATGCTGAGGTATATTCAATAAACTTATTTTTCTTTCGCCAGTTGCCACTTCCCTCCTCGTATAAAGGATTAAGCTTTTGTTTTTTACGGGCCTCGATAATGAGGAATCCGTTTTTGCAAAAAGCATTTTCAGGTTGATACCATTGCAATTCTTCATTTCGCACAAAACCTAGTTCATGGGTCCAGTTTTTAGCGTCTGGTACGCCGTCTTGTTCAAATTCATCGGCCCAAACCAATTTGAAACCCTCCTTTTGATATTTTTGAGCTGAAACCAAAAATGTATTGAGCGTTAAGCACAAAGAAATCAGAAAAAGCATTTTCAACTTCATTACCAAACCGTTTATTTCGACAATTTATTAAGGATAGGTTTATCGATTGCTGTGATGATTTCCTGCCCGGGCTTTAACAGTTCAAAAACAGCTATTTCATTTTTGCCAACGTTTAACCATTCTTTAGGCACATAAAGTGTTTGTTGCGGCCCGATGGCCCAATATTTACCAAGGTTATGGCCATTCACCCACACAATACCTTTGCCCCACTCCGTCATGTCTAAATAGGTATCGCCAACTTTTTGCAGATTAAATATGCCTTTACTGATAGATGGTGCTTCAGGAGCGTTTACAAGTGCTTTTTTCGAAGCAATTGCTGAAATGTTGTTGAAGGGAAAACCGAACATTTGCCAGTTCTTGATTTCTTTCCCCGCGAAGATTACTTTTTCGGTTATACCTTTCTTGTTTTCGAGCAGGTATTTTCCATAGTTGATTCTCCCCATATTTTCTACAAAGATGTCGAGCGTAACCTCCCCTTTCGGCAAATCCAATGTCAGGCTATCCAAAAGTACTCTTCTATCCAAAACGCCAACACGTTTTTGATTGATGAAAACCAAAGCAAAGTCGCGTAATTGTTTTACCTGCAGTAAACCCTTTCTGCCGCCAGATATTTTCGTTCTGTAAAGCACGTAACCATAATCTTGTTTTAGGTCTTCAAAAGTTAAAGGCTTCTCATTATTTACCGCAGCAGGAAGCACATTAAACAGATTTAACTTGCTTATCAGCTTAAAAGGCTTGATTGAAATTGTAGGCTTTGGAGCTGGTATTGAAGGTAAAATTTCTCCTTTTGGTAGATGTTTCTCAATCACTGCCCGGAATTGTCTGAACTTCCCGGTGGCATTCCCAGCTTCATCAAGTGGTGCATCGTAGTCATAACTGCTGATTTGGGGTTCGTATGGGGAAACATCTTTATAATTTGCGCCGTTCATGAAACCCCTTGTTGTACCGCCATGAAACATGTACATATTTATGGATATACCAGCGGCCAAAACAGCGTCTAATTTGCCAGTGTATTGTTCTGCAGTGACGGTATGGTGCGGTGCTCCCCACCAATCGAACCATGCGGGATACCACTCAGCGATAAAGTAAGGCCCTTTTCCTTCGTGATGTTTATTGATCATTGCTTTTACACGTTCCGGATCATCCTGACCATTAATAGCCGGAAGCAAGCCTGGCAAATAACCGTTTTTAATATCTGGTTCAGGGTCGCAGGTATATAAAAGCCCATCAAAACCTGCCTCAACAAACATTTTTCTGTTAATGTCTAAATAGTCCTTATCGGCCGCGTAAGAGCCATATTCGTTCTCAACCTGAACCATAAGTACATTGCCGCCATGGTTAACCTGCAACGGAGCAAGCTGCTTGCCAACCTCGTTTATGTATTTTTTGTATTCATTTAAGTATTGCGACTCTTTGCTGCGAACAACCAAACCTTTTTCCGTTTGCAACCAGTATGGGTACCCGCCAAATTCCCATTCAGCGCAAACATAAGGGCTCGGCCTTAAAATTACCCACAAACCTTCCTCTTTCGCAATTTTTACAAACTCAGCAATGTCGTTATTGCCCGAAAAATCGAATTTTCCTTTTTGAGGTTCGTGCAAATTCCAGAAAACATATGTGCCAATTGTATTTAAGCCCATTGCCCTGGCCATTTTCATCCTTTCTCGCCATGCTTCTTTTGGCACTCTCGGATAGTGAATTTCTCCGGAAATGATTTGAAATGGCTTACCATCAAGCAAAAACTCGTTTTGACCAAGTTCAAAGCTTTGCTTTACTTGCTGACTAAAACCATTTACCGAGCAATAAAAGCACAGTATAAACAAAAGTATCTTTCTCATTTTTAATAGGTTTGGAACTTATGAAAGGCTGACACTAGGGCGAGCAAACCTCTACTAACAAATACTTCCGCAATTGCAGCTGTATTCTCAGTTATTCTTTTCTTTAAATTCTATTTGAAGACGCCAAGGTTCCATTTGTCTGACCATTCAATTTTTATTTTATTATCATCAAATTGTATCAGCAGCCATAAATAGCGGCCATCAATTGCGTTTTTAGGCTCCCATTTATCGGCCATGAAGATGAAGGCATCTTTTTTGCCCGGAGCGGGAAGGATGTAAGTACTCTGGCCGCCAAAAGTTTTATCAGCGCCAGGGCCTACGCAAGGGTTGCCCATATATGTCCAAGGGCCAAAAATAGAATTCGCTTTAAACCACCTCGCCGGATTTGGCGCCCATCCGGTACAACCAGAGCCAACCATATAATAAATCCCCTCCTTTTTAAACATCGCCGGTGCCTCCGTTTGCTGGCCTACGTAGATTCTGATAAATTTTCCGGTGTGGCCTAAATAATCTGGCGTCATCTCTGCCAAATGCAGGGTAAAATTTTCTTCTGATGAAAAAATATGGTAGGCTTTACCATCGTCATCAACAAAAACAGTCATGTCTCTGGCCATTTGCCCGCCCGGTAAATCGCGGCAGAAAAAGCCATCACTTTTGTTAGCTGGCTTGGCGCAATTCACTTTTTCGCTTTCTGGTGTTTGTGCTGTGTAAAACGGAAGCTTGTCTGCATTTGGGCGATAGCTTTTTACAAAAGTATAAGGTCCTGTGGCATTATCGGCGGTAGCTACACCTGCTCGGGCAGCTTCGTAACCTTTGCCTAAAAGCTCCAAATGAAACCACATTACAAACTTCTTTGTTTTTTTGTTGTATACAACTTTAGGCCGTTCCAAAATACAACCCTTCGCAATGTCACTTTTTAAATCATCGGAGACTTTAAGCGCAATACCTTCATCTTTCCAGTTGTATAAATCTTTCGATGAATAGCAATGAACACCGACTTGTGCGGTGTTTCCTTTCTCACCTTCGATTTTATGCTCGCCGAACCAATAGTATAAACCTTTGCTGTACACAATACCGCCGCCATGTGCGTTAATATGAACACCGTTGTTATCTTTCCAGATTTTGCCGGGATTGAAATCCTGATAAGTTTCCTGAGAAAAAACCTGGTTTTTTGCTATTAACGTGAAAAACACGAAACTGATGACAAAGGAAAAACGATGGAACATATAAGCCTTAATATAGGGTAATAAATAAACGACAAGTCACAAAGGTGGAAATAAAATAATCGGGCCATCCGAAGACGACCCGAAAAACTAACCAAAATATTTACTAATAACCAGGGTTTTGAGTTAATACAGCATCTTTATTCAACTGTATTTCGCTTAATGGAATTGGCAACAATAAAGCCTTTGATGTTAAGCCGGTAATCGGTTTCGAGGCATCATTCGAGTTTAAACGAAGTGCACGTTCTACAAGGGTTCCGGTTCGCATCAAGGTCATTCTCCTGTTTTCTTCGCCAATTAATTCCCTGGCTCTCTCATCTAAAATAAAGTCTTTCGTCATTTCGGCGGCAGTAACCTGTGCAGCGTTCGCTCTGGTTCTTAACACGTTAATGGTTGTGGCTGCATCGCTCGTTTTACCCTGCGCAACCTGTGCTTCTGCAAGTAATAGATAAGTTTCTCCTAAACGCATCAGGATGAAATCCTTTATCATTGCATAACCAAAGGTATCGTTTGGATCAAAAGCGCCCCATTTTGTTGTACTCGGGCAAATGTTAATTAAGGTATCAGGACCAGTAAAAGGAACCTGCTTACCGAATCTTGCTGCGTAAGTAGGATTTGGATCGTTATAATAATACCTTCTGCGGATGTTGTATTGCGAATTACGAATGTCATTTCCTTTGTACAAACCGTACAGAACCCAATTACTTAAACGCAATCTGCCAATTGAGCGACCGCCCAACGAATCGGCTAAAGCCATACCGGCAATGTTATAATAAGCAGCGCCGAATACCCTTCTCTGTTGAGGACTATCGCTGATTCCACCAACAACACTTGCTGGGTTTTCCTGTTCTAATACCCAAATGGCTTCGGTATTGCCCTGCGCTCTTCTTTGATTGCCATACTGGAACATATCAGAATAATAATCGCCTGCCTGACTTGTTTTTACGCCGTAACGGTTTTTGATTAAACTAAATTTTCCGCTGCTAATGATAGCCTGCGCCTGTTGTTCTGCTAAATCAGGTTTGCCAATTCTCAGATAAACTTCAGCTAACAGTTGCATCGCCATAAATTTATTTGCCCTGGCATACATTTTACCTTTCGAATTTGTTTTAACGGCTTCGATATCAGGCAAATTTGCTACTGCATATTGTAAGTCGGCAACGATAAAATTATTTACATCGGCTATTGGAGCACGAACAAAATCCGTTTTCGGACCGGTTAATGCACGGGTGATTAAAGGTACGCCACCAAATAAAGTTGCCAGATTGTTGTATGCGTATGCTCTGAAAAATTTTGCTTCGGCATTTACAAGGCTTTTACCCTTTGTGCTTATTGTGGTAACGCTTGGGTTCTCAATTCCATCTACAATTATGTTGGTTAAATTAATCATGATGTAATTTCTATTCCAGGTACGTGCAGCGCCATTATCTGTTGGTGTTAGCGTTGCATAGTTGTAATATGGAATTTCGACACCTTGCTGGTTATTCGTTGCATTTGCAACATCAGTACCAACCTGCCAAACGCTTGGCCAGCCTTGCTGATCAGACCAGGTAAATAGAGTACTCGTGTGGTTGTACAAGCCAATTAATGATGCTTCAAATCCAAGTGAATCTGTTAGCGTAAGTGGCGTATATGATGAAAAAGGCTTCTCATCTAAAAATGCTTTTTTGCAGGATGAAAATGCAACAAACAGCACTGATAATGATGCAATTATGGTTATATATTTTTTCATGATGATTGTAAATTAACGTAATGAAACATTTAAACCCAATACGAAAGTTCTGGTTAAAGGATAATTGTTTGTCCAATCGCCTGAACCTCTTGAAGAATAATTATTTTCAGGATCCCAACCTATCCAGTTGGTAAAAGTGTACAAATTACGGCCACTGGCATAAACCGTTACGCCGCCAAGGTGAAGTTTATCCAATAGGCTCTGACTGAATACGTAGCTTAAAGTAACGTCTTTAATTCTCGTGTAACTGGCATCAGATGCGTAGCCGTAGCCAAGTGTATTGTTGTATGATAATGCAGGCCTTGTCTGGCTCATGTTTTCTGCAGTCCAATACCCTATTTCGGCTGGTGTATTCCTTCTGCCTGTTTCATCACCATAGGTTAAATCCTGGTTGTTTTTCGTCATGCCCTGGGCCGTTTGTATAAAAACACTCAGGTTAACATTTTTGTAATGGAACGTATTGGTTAAACCACCCGTCCATTTTGGATCTATCTGGCCTAAAATGGTCCTGTCATCTGCTGTAATTCTACCGTCGCCATTTAAATCCGCAAATTTTAAGCTACCTGGTCTCGCTGTTGGGTCTTGCTTGGAAACATCTTCCCCGGTTTGCCAAACACCAGTCATTTGATAATCATAGATTACACGAATCGGTTTTCCCAGAAACCATCTGTTTCCTAAATCATCTTTCCCGTCACCATATAAATCGGTGATTTTATTTTTATTGGTTGCAAAAACGATGGCCGTTTCCCAACGGAAATCCTTGCCGGTAAAGTTTTGCGTGTTGATGCTAACTTCTAAACCTTTGTTAGTTGTTTTACCGATATTTTCTAATACCCTTGAGTATCCTGTAATAATTGGTAAACTTCTGTTTAAAAGCAAACCGCTGGTTTTATTCTGATAAGCTTCAATAGAGCCAGTAATTCTGTTATTAAGAATACCAAAGTCTAACCCAATATTGGCCGTTTTGGTGGTTTCCCATTGTAAGGAAATATTGCCCAGGTTGTTTGGAACAACACCAATTGTACTTATCCCGTTAAAAGGATAGCGTACAGAACCATCTGTAGTAATGGTATTATAAACGCCAACTGCCTCGTTACCAGTTTTACCGTAAGATAACCTCAGTTTCAGATTGCTGAAAACTTTAGAGTTTTTCATAAAATCTTCGTTGATGATATTCCAGCCAACTGCCGCGGAAGGGAACACACCGTATTTGGTTGTATTTGCCCCAAAAACAGATGAACCATCTCTACGTGCGGTTAAAGTAAGGAGATATTTACTGTCGTATGAATAGAATAAACGGCCCATTTGCGAATTCAAGCCATATCTGTCGCGGTAAGAACCACTTGTTTGGGTTGCACCGGCACCAATATTATCAAGTCCCAATTCATCATTTACAAAACCAACTGCACCAGCTGTGGTAGAATTGTATTTACGTTCCTGCGCACTGTACAAAGCCGTAAAATCGAAATGGTGTTTTTTAATGTCTTTAGAATATGTTAAGATGTTTTCGATGGTGTAGCTGTTTGTAGATGCGTTGAAACTACTTGCTGTACCATTTAAATCGTTAGCCAAACGCCCGATATAACTTCCTCTTCTCTCGGGGAAGTAAGTATAGCCTGCATTTAACCTGAATTTTAAGCCGGTTAAAGCGCCAGGAAACTTAACTTCCGCATAGCCGTTTCCATTGATATTTGTGGTTCTGCTAATCTGCGTAGTTGTTAACCCAAGTAATGGGTTGGTGTATAACTGCTCCGGGTTCATCGGGTAAATTGCATACGTTCCGTTTGCATTATACTCCTGACCGTAAGGACTCATCGCTGTTGCGAACAATAAGTTTGCCCGGCCACCATCATAATTGTTGCTGGTTAAAAATAACGAAGTACCAACGGTTAAGAAACTTGTTACGTTAACATCAAGGTTAGAACGTAAACCAATACGTTTAAAATTATAGCCTTTAATTACGCCCTTTTGGTTTAGGTAATCGCCAGAGATAAAATATTTAACATCTTGAGAACCACCTGAAATACCAACGTTATGATCCTGAATTACACCCTGTTGTGTTGCTTCTTTAACCCAATCGGTTGTTGTGCCGGCATTGTAAGCTGGTAGCTCACCAATGTTTGGTACAGGTCTTTGTTGCACCTGCCCGGTTTGCTTAAGAAAATCTGCGTATTTCTGTACGTATTCGGCGCCGCTTCTTGGCTCCAGAATATGCGCAAGGTTATCTATACCGGCATAACCGCTATAGCGAATCACTGGCTTACCCGCCGTACCTCGTTTTGTTGTAATTAAAATAACACCGTTTGAACCGTTTGTACCATAAATTGCGGTTGCACTTGCGTCTTTTAACACTTCAACAGATGCAATATCATTCGGATTAATGTCATTTAACGAACCACCTGTTTTACTCAGTGGCACACCATCTACAACAACGTATGGGCCGCTACCTGCGGTAATTGAATTTTGCCCTCTAATTAACGCACTGGGCTGGCTGCCCGGAACTGAAGAAGTTGTTGTAACATTTACCCCTGCCACTGCACCCTCAATAGATTGCAAAACGTTGGTAACCGGTAGTTGCGACAACCTTGCCTTTGGTACTGAAACTACAGAACCCGTAACATCCGAACGTTTTTGTGTACCGTAACCGATAACAACAACATCGTTAAGTGTTTTATCCGGCGCTTCGATAAGGTTTACATTAACCTGCATCTCATTACCAACTAAAACTGATTTACCGGTATAGCCAATAAACGTGTAAACAAGGGTTTCGCCTTTAACGGCGGCAATTTTGTAACGGCCGTTGCCATCAGAAACAGCAACTTTGGCAGTAGTTTGATTCTTAATTGTTGCACCGGGAATTGGAAGGCCCTTCGCATCGAGTACGGTGCCGGAAACTTCTGTAGTTCCTGTTTGAGCAAAAGCACTCATTGGCGTTATTTCTGCCAGCAGAAATATGACCAGTAAGGCAAGCACACACCTAAGTGGTGAAAGTAAATTTTTTTGCATAATGATGATTTGGTTAGTTAGTTATTGAGTAATTAATTTGGCTTGTAAAAAAAGTTTTTGAAAGTCTATTTTTCAAAAACATCATGGCTTAAACGAGCTGTTTGCTCAAAGCTTCTTGTAGTTTTCATCTATATATATTTGGTTTAAACAAATTAACTACAAAATCAGCCTTCGGCGTGAGGGGTAATACGGTAATTAATAGGGGTTAAATTCTTACAAATTGCTCAAAAAACCTTATTTCAGGCGAATTCAATAAATCCTCAATCCAATTAAACGTAAAATGTACGTTTATTTTTTTAAAGCAAAAAATGTCGCGGTTGGTTGGCTAAAAAAAACCAAACACTTACCTCAAATCTGCACTATGGTCGTTAGGGAAATCTTCTCCTGCCCATATTCTTTGCGAACTCCACTTAGCTGCCGGATTAGCCCAAAATGCATCAGTTGAGGGTAAGCCCAAAGGCAGGAAAATATTGGTGCAAATGTATGGGCTACCCTGATTGTTATAAAAATCTCCTAAATCGGGTTGCGAACCATATAAGCCGATGGTTAGCCAGCCATTTTTGTAAGTTGTCGGGCTTTCTAACGTTTTTCTAATCACTGCGGTTAGAGCGCAGCGCACCTGCTCCGGACTTAATTGTTTTGGCAAAGCCTTTCTAAAAGCCATATCTGCCAAATGATGAAAAGCGCCGCCACGATAAACAATTGAGCGCCCTGTGGCCGGGTAAGTTCCATCTGTATTTATTAAACGTTCCTGAATAATGGCATAGCGCTCATTCCTTTTCTTCACCTTTTCGAACATGCTGTTGTAATCTCTAACCTTGCTGCCGATGATGCTCGAAATGGTGGCCAGATAAGGATGAATTACATAGCTGTTGTAATAGTCGAATGCGTAAGTGCTGCCATCTTTGTACATACCATCGCCCACATACCATTGCTCCATTTGCTGCAAAGCGTAATCAACACGCATCGGATCCCAGGCGTAGCCAAACTTGGCAAGGAAAGCTTCATTCATTGCAGAAAATAGCAACCAGTTAGAAAAAACGGGCTTAAATCTCCGGGTAGTCACAATAGATTTCATCATCAATTCCTGATTTTTCTTATCGAGATTTTCCCAAAGCCAAGGCGCACGAATAAATGCCAGCGCTACATATGATGCATCAACGAGCTGTTGTCCCCCAATATCGTAATTCATGAAATCTTTGGCATTTGAATCCAATGAGTTTTTCAATCCCTGAATAACCCATGCTCGGTATTGCTTTCTTAAAGCCACTTCAGCAGCATCGCCACCTTCAAGTTGTAACCATGGCGCAATTCCACTTAAAACCCTGCCTAAAACCTCAACATATTGTACTTTAATGCGGTGTTCTTTATTATCTATATGGATAGAAGTAACCTGAGGCATATTTATTCTCAAGCTATCTTTTGCCAGATTATACAAAACAGGCTTTACCATTTTGTCCATTTGCTGAAGCCAAAACTGCCTGTCGCTTACTGCAGCGGGCTGTTTATTTGTTTTCTTCTTCTGCCCGAAAGCTGATGAAGCGACAGCAATGGTAACAAGGCATAATAAAAGCTTTTTAATTATAATTTTCATATCGATAATCTTTCTTTACTTTTTTAAGTATCTGTACATTTCGCAGTTGGCCAAAAGAAAAGCACCCACGCCAAAATTTGCGGTTGAGTTTGCATCTACAATCTGCCCCGGAATTGCTTTTTCTCCAATCGGCTGCACATAACCCACTTTACCAGTTTCCTGCAAGGCTGTTTTTGTTAAATAAACCCAGCCTTTTAGCGCAGCCGGGAAATAGGTTTTCTTACTTAAATATCCGTTATTAATTCCCCAGAGTATACCATAAGTAAAAAATGCTGTTCCGCTGGTTTCGGGTCCGGGTGCATGGTCCGCATCAAGCATACTTCGGGTCCAGTAGCCTTCTGGTTGCTGGCTTTTGTGTATGGCCTCTGCCATACCTTTAAATTTCGCAATGTATTCGTTTCTGTGTTTATCACTTTTTGGGAGGTCTTTAAGCACTTTCGCCAAGCCGGCGAAAACCCAACCATCGCCCCTGGCCCAAAAATCCTTTTTGCCATTTACACTCTTGTGTTGCGGATACACATATTTTGCGTCGCGATAATACAGTTTTGCTTCGCTATCGTACATAATGCTATTGGCATAGCTAAAATAATCATAAAGCTTATCGAGATATTTTTGATTGCCGGTTGTTTTATAAAGTTTTGTCATAACAGGCATCACCATATACAAACCATCTGCCCACCACCAATAATCGTTTTGGCTGGTACTCATTTCAAACTCCATAACCTCTTTAGCCCGGGCAATTTTATAGGCTTCAGGTTTTAAATGGTACAAATCGATATAAGTTTGAAAACATATCTGCCAATCGCCGAACAAAACGTGGTCGTCAGTTTCTCCATACTTGTATTTCCACTCACTTTTATTCGTAGATTTTGCACCCATCCACTGATTATGACTTGCCCAATCTTCTGAATATTTGAGATAGCTTTCGTTCTTCGTGAGGGCGACAACCTCCATATTTCCGGTATGGTATGCAGCATTGTCCCAAAAAGACCGAACCTGCGGCTTATTGTTTGTTTGCCAATATGTATTCGCTTTGTTGATGATGCCCAGAACGTCTTTTTTTAAGGGCAATTTTTGTGCATTCACCGTTCCTGTTATAAAAAATACCATCAGGAAACTAAAATAGATTTGCTTTCTCATTATTTAACAGGTTTTATTCCCTTTAAGGTTGGTGTCACTTTTTTGATGTTTCCATCGGCGTCAAATTCCAGCTTATCGATGCAAACTTCACGGTTGTAGCCAGCAGCATCGCCCATGGTTATGCCTTTTGGCCGTGTAAAGCGATGGTAAACAATATACCATTCATCCTTTCCGGGAATTTGGATTACGCTGTTGTGTCCCGTTCCGTAAATACCATGTTGCGCATCTTTTGCCAGAATCAAATTATTTTCGGAAACAGCTATTTTTCCTGTAGGCGAATCTGATGTGCCATACTTTACCCGATAGTTTTCGCTTCGTGTATCATCTTCAGACCACAAAAAATAATATTTACCGTTTCGATAGAACACCTCGGTACCTTCTCTAAAATCTTTACCGGGTGTAATCACTTTTATCAAATTTGTATCAATTGAAATCATATCCGGATTCAACGGTGCAACCGCCATGTAGCCATTTCCCCAATACAAATAACTTTTACCTGTTTTCGGATCAGTAAAAACATCCGGATCTATCTCTTGTCCGCCTTTAACGCCTAAAGGTTTTGTAGCGATTAGCGCCTTCCCGCTATCTTTAAATGGCCCTTGTGGATTATCTGCGACAGCAACACCAACCTTCTGCGCCGCTGTGAAATAATAGAAATATTTATATTCTCCGCTTAACCTCTTCTCTGCAATAGTTGGCGCCCATGCATTTCTCTTAGCCCAGCTTACATCTTTTGGCAAATCGAGTATTATCCCTTCATCCTTCCAGTTTACTAAATCAGTTGACGAAAAACTTTTGAAATAATTACCGCTCCAGCCCGTAAAGCCATCGCTTGTTGGGTACAGATAGTATTTTTTGGTTTTGTTGGAGAATAATATTTCCGGGTCGGCGTAGTAACCTTTCAAAACAGGATTGTTATTTACTTTTACATCTACATTGTAGGCAACCGGCTGTTTGCCAGCAACCGTAACGGTTATTTTTTTAGGTCCTCCAGAAAAATCCAGCTTACCTTTTGGCGCAATCATCACACCAGGATAATCCGCAAATTCCGGGTCGAAGGCTTTCAAGTTTGTACCATATTCAACCGGAAGGAAAAGTGTTTTGGTGTTGCTTTCTAAAACAATATTATGCTGTTTGATGAATTTAGACTTGGCAGATTTCAAAACAGATTCTGCACTGTACCACTTCGCTACCAATCGTTCCATTTCAGCTTGTGTTATAGGTAAAACCGTTCCATGCCTTGGATGAAAGTCCATTGAAACGTCCTGGTCTACTACTTTAAAGTTTTCCAAGTCCTTGCTTCGCGTAAACTGATATTTCCCTTTCATGTAAACATCGTACATCAGGATATAGTCATCACTGTTATTTAACTTAAATACTCCTGCCCCTTCTACAGCTTCTGTGGTTTGCTGCAGGTATTTATCTTCCAGTTTATAGCCCTCCGTTAACTTATTAGATACCGCCTTTTTTATACCGTTTCCATTGCCTTCGGTTTTAAAAAACAAATTGTATTTTCCGTTATGGTATATGATATCTCCATCGATGCAAGAGCCGTTTGTAGGACTAAAAAACAACTGTTTGGGTTCAGTTTCCAAATCTGTAAAATCGGCATTGGCGTAGGCGTAATATATTTTATCAGGCGCCGTGCCATGTTTCATAGACCAGTAAACCATATACTTCTTTTTTTCATTATCGTAAATAGTTTGTGGAGCCCAAACACGTAGCAGCGTTTCATTACCCGGAAACCGATTTTGAATATTGACAACGGATGAAGACCAGTTTATTAAATCTTTCGACTTTAACAAAACCATAGCCCGGTTAGAATCCCAGCCTTTCGCCGAAACCATATCGGTAACGACCATATAAAAAGTTTTTCCATCAGCGCCACGCAAAATGTGCGGATCGCGAACACCTCCTGTTGAGCTTATTTTTTGCGAGGAAATTATTGGTTCATCATTGTTTAGTGCATTAAAACTGTATCCGTTTCTACTTAACGCATAATGAATCGCTTCCTCTTTTTTATCGTTACCGGTAAAATACACAAACAAATAACCTGCATTTTTTTGTGTAGCCGATTTAATTGTTTGCGCAATAAGTTTTGTTGAAAACAAGCCCATGCAAATGCACAAACAAGCTATGATTATAAGCTGCGTTTTTATCTTGAAGTTTTTCATGCTACTTTTTAAATTTTGGTACCCATTGCAAAACCTTAACTGCTGTCGGTTTTGATTCGGCTTTTCCCTCGCCATCTACCTGTATTACATTTTGCAAATAAAGGTTTAGTATTTTTTTATCTTTCCAAAGCGCTGTATCGTAGCTTGGTTCCCAATCGCCTACGCTTTTATGGGTTAAATCTTCTATCTCCCAATTATTTCCTGCAATATTTTTATTTATCGCGATTGAAGCTTTGCTGCCACGTTCCTCATCTCTGAATATAATTCCGGCAGCATATTGCTTACCATTGGGCCAAACGATAATCTGCGGCCTGGAAATCGGAATTTTCTTCGTGCCACCACCGCTTAAGCTAAATGCAGTTTTTCTGAAAGTCAACGCATTCACCTTCCAGCCATTTCCGTTGTTAAAAACGATATGATATTGGGGAATTTCGCTCGGCAAGTCTCGCCAATAACCGGCAATAAAAACTTTACCCTCGGCATCGGCGTACATCGAAGTCTGGTTTATCAACTCACTTTTCTGCGGAATTTTTAAGGCGTATTCGGCATTGGCTTCAACAATTGGAAGACGATACTTTTCTCCTGTAGATTTTTGCCAGGTAAGGCCACCGTCTAAAGATTTCGCATAGCAAAGGTCGTGGTTGCTGGCTACATCAGGGCTTTCCCGCCAAACCCACGACAAATGAATTGCACCAGCCTTGTCAATAGCGACCTGCCAATAGGCATTTCGTTTGCCCTCGCCATCAATCATGCCATCCTGAATGCGTTTCCAGGTTTTGCTTTTTGTACTGTAACGATTGATCATCAAATTACCATTACCAGAGCCGCCGTCGCGGTAAAAGAAAAGCAAATCTCCATCCGGAAGCTTATAAAATTCGGGGTAGCTAACCTTGTTTTCCTTGCTTGAAACCATTTCCGACTTTTCTCCAAGCTGTAACGATGCCGGCGCAAGTCCCTTTGCATAGTTTAAATTGTTGTTATGCTGCCCCCAGGCCACATGCACAAAGCCAGCGCCGTCAACAATTATACTGATCGATTTATGCGCATCGGTTGCATCGCCTTTGTATTGTGTTTGTTTTACTTGCCAAATGTTAGAACCGGTTTTTCGCTTCGCTAAAACAACAAACTGCCCGGCATCATAATACGCGGCGTATTGAAAATTTTCGAAAGTAACCAGCGAGTTTTTACGAAAAATAACGGCATTTACTGAATTCTTAGACCAACCATTTGTCGAAATGGTGCTGGTACTTGGCGTTTGTGCACTAAGCGAACAAACATTAAATAATGAAAGACATAGCAAAAAACCCAGGGCGAAGTGGCACTTATAATTTTCGGTTATCAAGTTGATATATTTGGTTAGTCGAAGTACCGAAAATCTCACTATTTGTTTAGGGGGGAAACTCATATTAAAAGGGGGGCGATTTAATAAATCTAGAACGAGGTTTAAGTCTTGCGGGCCGATAATTATTGTATTAAAACGTTATGGCTACTTTAGCAACCTTATCTCATAGATGTTTGGAATTGTAGAATTTGACGCCGCTACAAACTTCAGTTCCATTTCAACAGCTAATAATGTTTTCGGGATATTAATTTCCGAAACATAAAAATCGTTTCCACTGGTTCCATCAATGTTAACTTTTTGCAAAAGTTTATCATTAATAAAGATTGAAAATGTTTTATTCCGTTCATTGCCATGAAGTGTTAATGATAGTTTTGTGGCTACTAAATCTTTATCTTTAAGGCGATAACTAAACCAGCTTTTACCATTCCTAAAGTGGCGCTCGTGGAACGTGCCGTTATCGGTTTGCTCACCTTTAAAGCCATGGTCTGTTTCCGGTTGCTGCTCGCCAGTGTTAATCAAATCGACCGTTGCAAGCTCCAGTTTGATTTTCTCCTTTTCATACAAATTCATGCTTGCTATCCGCTCCGGTAAATGCGCAAAGTCCGTGTAAGGCCAATAAATTACGTATCGTTTTTCATTAAGCGTATAAAACGGAACCAGTTTTAGGTTTTTATAT
Organism: Pedobacter sp. AC464; assembly: GCF_979253075.1. Lineage (NCBI taxonomy): Bacteria > Pseudomonadati > Bacteroidota > Sphingobacteriia > Sphingobacteriales > Sphingobacteriaceae > Pedobacter > Pedobacter sp. AC464. The sequence goes on along the minus strand of NZ_CEEDBV010000001.1, from coordinate 133,095 downwards.
TTTGGTTGATAGATTAGCGTTGAAGCACTGAAATTAATATTTTTTGACTGTTCGGGGTGTAAATTTTGAGCCAGCTTAGTCTTATTGCCAACAAGGAGTGGCGCTTCATTTAAAGGCAGTAGTGCACCACTGGCAATATGCCCCATTCTGCTACCGTCTGCAAATAAATTCGGTTCGCTTAACGTATCAAGTTCTGCCGCCAAAACAATAGGCCCGCGGGTAAAAGCGACCCAATCAGAGCCATCAGGCAGGAAATTGGCTTTTGTTTGCATAGGTAATTCAAGCTTGATAACATCTCCGGTTTTCCACAATCTATTTAGTTTTATATATCCCGAGTCATCATTGGCAGCAAGTTGAAGTTTACGATTTACATAAATCTTCATTTCATTGTTAACTACCCACGCAGGTTTGCGGAAATGAATATTGAAACGGCTATTTTTTTTGAGCTTTAGTGTTAAGCTTGTGGTTTCCTGAGTTGGGAAATTTGTTTCCTGAATGATTGAAACGCCCTTTTGTTTCCAGTTCAAAACAGACGGTACGAATAAGTTCACAAAAATATCGTTTGCATTATGACTGTAAATTAACTCGCCATATTTGCCATGGTTTTCAATACCTGAGCCTACACAACACCAAAAGCTCTCCTGTGCACGCGAATAAGTTCTATAATGCCCAGGCCTAATCGGTGTAAAATATACAAATCCGCCTTCGGGATTTTGGGAGCTTAAAATATGATTATACAGAGTTTGCTCATAATAATCGATATATTTTGATGAGGGCTGTGAAAGAAAAAGCTGCTTTGTCAGCTTCAACATATTATAAGAGTTGCAGGTTTCCGGCCCTTCCCTTGATTCTATCATCGATGAAAAATCATCAGAAGGATTGAAATGTTCGCGAACGCTATTGCCGCCAATGAAGACAGTTCTATTATTAACCACGGTATTCCAAAAAAAGTCGGCGGCGTCTTGCATGGTTTTATCCTTCCCTGCAATTCCTATTTGTTCGTAACCGATAACTTTCGGAATTTGAGTATTAGCATGCAGACCATTTAAAGCGTCTGTTTTGTTCAACAATGGCTTTAAAAGGGTTTTATCCGAAAATTGCCGAGCCAGTACAAGGTACTTCTTGTTACCGGTTATGGAATAAACATTTGCAAAAACCTCGTTTAAGCCACCGTGTTCACTTTTAAGCATTTGCTGTATTTGCTCGTCCGATAATGTTGAAACCAGATTTAAACACCAATCCGTTAAGCCAATTAAAATCGCTTTTGCCTGCATATTGCCTGCAACAGCATAAGCATCGTACAGGCCCGAAAAAATTTTATGGATGTTGTAGAGCGGCACCCATTTATCATTCAAAGAAAATGAGGAAGCCCTGATATTGCCAGCTTTGATTTCAGTCCACATCTTTTTGCCGCCGGGAATGCCAGATACATATCCATCACCATTTGCCGTCTGACACCGTTTTAATTCCGAAATCATGTAATCAAGCCTGCCCTTAATTTCCGCATTTTTTGTTGCAGCGTACATAAATGACAGCGCCGAGAGGTAATGGCCGGCCATATGCCCATCCAGTCCGGTATTTTCCCAGTTACCGTATGATTCTGCCTTGGCCTTTAAACCGGCTTCGCGTAAATATGGCGCCAATAGCCTGTCTGGATTAAGTTCCAGTATGTATTTTAAGTCGGTTTGCTGGGCATTTTTGAAAAGCCCCGGACCAAGGCTAACCTCAGTTAAGCTGAAGGCCTGTAACTTTTGTTGCGCAAAGGCGCTAATCGTAAGACTTAAAAATAAGAAAATGGTTAAAATCGGCCTCATAATTATTTCAGTATCGGGATGATGTGATAATTTCCCATTTGCTACACTTTGTGTTTTTCATTCGCGAATAACCATAAATTGTCTGTTTAATAAAAGGTGTTAATAAACAATTTGCGGGGGGCATTCGGGTAAATTGTATCGATTGTATGCTGTTAAACCATTGCGCTTATGTTATAGTATTTGTGAAAAGTTTTTCTGTGCTTTTTTACAAACTCTGACGGCGTAAGTTTAAAGAGCTTCTGAAATTGTTCACGAAAATATTTAATGTCATTTATTCCGACTCTAAAAGCCGCTTCATTGATGTTCAAATTGGTATTTATCAATAGTTCAGCCGCTTTTCTTAACCTTATAAAGCGAACAAAACCATTTACAGACTGGCCAGAAGTAGCCTTAATTTTTTTATATAAATTTGAATGACTCATGCCCAACTCTGCAGCCAGCGCTTTAACGCTAAAATTATCTTCGCTCAGGTTATTTTCAATTATGGTAATGCATTTCAATAGAAATCCTTTGTCCTCCTGCGATACCTTGTGCGTGTCGGATTTTAGCGTAATTTCATTGTAGAAGTAGGATTGCAAATTAGTACGGTTTTTTATTATACCGTTAATCTTTGCTGTAAATAGCTCCTTATCAAAAGGTTTACTGATAAAATCATAAGCGCCGACTTCAATTCCTTTCAGGCGGATTTCAGCATTTGGGTCGGCGGTTAGAAGTATCACAGGGATATGGCTCAAAGCGCTGTCATCTTTAATGGCCTTGCAGAGTTCTATGCCATTCATCCCGTCCATATTTACATCAGAAATCACAACATCAGGCAAAAATTCCCTGCAACTGTTTAAGCCCTCGATGCCATTGGTTGCCTTATAAATTTTAAAATTATCCTGGAAAATCTGTTTTATGTAGTCGATAATTTCCGTGTTGTCGTCTACTACGAGAATGGAATTCAAATCAGAAATTAGAAGTTCGAGGTTACCAATACCATTCTTGTTAAATAGTTCATCTTCCTGTTCTTCCTGGGCAATTAATTCGTTAACATAAGTAAGTTCGTTTTCAATCCCCCGATCTTCGATGTACTCGGTTCTTTCGCCAACAGGCATCTTTATGATGAAACTGGTACCCTTACCATTTTCGGATTGAAATGAAATTTTTCCCTTGTGCAGTTCTACGAAGCTTTTTACAAGATACAATCCAATGCCGAAGCCCATTTTAAGAGATTCTTTGCTCATTACCTTATAAAATTTGTCGAATAGCTTTTCGCCTATACCTTCCGGAATCCCCGGACCGTTGTCGCTAACTTCAATAGTAACCTCATCAAAGCTGCTCATTATTTTGAAATTCACAAAACCGCCTTTTGGCGTAAACTTTAACGCGTTCGAAAGCAGGTTAAAGAAAACGATTTCGAGTTTATCCCTATCGCCATAAATGTTAATCTCCTCGCTATCGCATTCAAAAGTGTAATTAATGTTGTTATTTTTGGCAAGATAGCTGAAGCAGAGAAAAATTTCCTGAGCAAACTTAAACAGATTGATCTGAACAATATTGAGCGTATCGTTCTCACTTTCAGTTTTCCTAAACAATAGTAACTGGTCGACCAAACTTAGCAATCGCCGCGAATTCCGGTAAACAACGTTTAAATCTTTCTTTTCCTGCCCCGACTCCTTGCTGTTTAAAATATCCTTAATTGGGTTTACAATTAATGTTAAAGGCGTTCTCAACTCGTGCGATATATTTGTAAAGAAATTGAGTTTTTTCTCGTTCAAATCTTTCTCACGCTCCATTTTTAAATTAGTAATCTCTACTTCGTGTTTTAGATTTCGCTGTCTGTTCCGATAAGTTTGAACGAGGTAATAGGCACCCGAAAACAGCAATAAATACAGTACGTAAGCCCACCAGCTTCTATACCAGGGCGGTAAAATTGTGATTGAAATTATCCTTTCATTATTACTCCAGGCACCTTCCGTATCGGTACTTTTTATGTGTAATTTGTATTCGCCTTCATTTAAACGTGAGTAGTAGGCTGTATTTAACTTATTTACATAGTTCCAGTTTCTATCCCAGCCCTCAAGAAAATAGGCATAAGAAATCTGTTCTTGAAAAGAAAATTCAACGGCTGCATAATTGACAGAAATTACTGCCGAATTGTAGGGAATTTCTATTTTCTTAAGGTTAACAATCGAAGTATTTTTGTAGCTGGAATCCTCATCAAGTGGTACATTATTTATTCTAAAATCGGTAATTACGATTTTCGGAATGCGCCTGTTTTCTTTAATACTACCAGGATAAAATAAGTTAAACCCATTGATACCACCAAATAAAAAAGCGCCGTCTTTTAACTTTAAAGCCGCATTGTAGTTAAACTGATTGCTTTGAAGGCCGTCAGAAGTATAATAATTTTTAAATTTCTTTGACTTTAAATCGAATTTAGATAAACCGTTGTAAGTGCTGCACCATAAGTTATCATTATCGTCGACCAGGATATTCAGAATTGAGCTGTTGGGCAAACCATCGCTTTGAATGTATCGCTTTATCTTTTGCGAAGTTTTATTAAACTCAATTAAACCGCCACCCTCCGTGCCAATCCAAAGCTGATGTTTAGAATCCTCGTTGATTGTTCTTATTGCCTGGTTGATTTTGACAAAGCGATGCCTCCTGTTTATCGGGTCAATTTTAATGAGTTGTGTGTAATTTCCGGCCCATAAGTTTCCCTCGGCATCCTGAAAAATAGCATGAATATCCTTCAAACCATTATCGAAAAGTTCAAATTTATCGGCGCTTTTGTTATATCGGTACAGTGCCCCGCCCCGGGTTGTTCCGGCCCATATATTGCCGCTACGGTCTTGATAGAGTTTCCAGATATTTACATCATCAACACCTTTAACGCTGTTATAACACCGGTAATGAATAAACTGTTGACTGTTTTTATCGAACCGGTCTATCCCACCGCTAAAGCTCGAAATCCAAACCCTGTTACCAGAATCGTTTAAAATACTGGTAATAAAATTACTTGTAATGGAATTCGGACTTTCGGTTTTAACGTAGTTTGTAAACGTATTCTTTTTTCTGTTCCATAAGCTTAAACCGCCGCCATCGGTGCCAATCCAAATGTTGTGCTGCTCATCTTCGCTAAAGGAGAGTACAAAATTATTTACCAGCGAATTTCGGTTAAGTGGATCTCGTTTAATGCTTTGAAATTGCGTACTCTGCGGGTCGATGATGTTAATTCCGCCACGTAAGGTCGCAATCCACTTCCTGGCTTCCCTATCTTCGAACACCTGTGCAACGGAATTGCTGCTGAGCAAACCCTTTTCTTTTGCGGCAGCCAAACGGCTTACAGTATTGTTTTTAGTATCGAAGGTTACCACGCCATTGCCATCGGTTGATATCCAAAGTTTTTCCTTTTTATCTAACATCAGATGCATGATGTTATCCCTTTCGACATATTTCGCAGGCCTTTTCAGGATATCACTTGTTTTATCAAACTGATACAACCCCTGCTCGGTTCCAATCCAAAGAAAATCCCTGGAGCCGTTTATAATGCTTGTAACGTTTTCTAATCCGCCTTTTACAAAAATTATTTCTGAAGCAGCAGCATCATATCTGCACAGTCCAAAGTCTTTTATAAACAACCATAAAACCTGGTTATCATCAACACACAAGGCTTTAACGGTATAATTTTTCCTTTTTTTGAAGGTAATCCTTTTCGCGATAGCAGCACTTTTTTTAAGCTCAAAAAGTCCATTTTCATCGGTAGCAACAAATACAGTTGATGCAGCGTTTGCTGCTATTGATGTAACTGAAGCCGTTAATAAAAATTTTTTTGTGCTTTCTTCATAGTAAAACTGATGAAATTTTGAATCAGCATAGCTGTAAAACGACGCACCTTTTTGCGTACCAACCCAGATTCTATCGAGGTTATCGCCATTTAAAACTAAAATGTGGTTATTTATCAGCGTGTTACTTTTGCCCCAATTGTTCCTGAAAACTTTGAAATTGTAGCCATCATATCGGTTTAAACCATCGTAGGTACCGGCCCACATAAAGCCAAAACGATCGAGATAAAGGGAATTGACAATGTTATTTGACAGCCCGTTTTCTACACCAAGATATTTCAGGGATGATGAAGCTATTTGCGAAAAACAGCTAAAGACGCTGAAGAGCAAACCGGCCACAAAGCAAAGAGAAGCCTTTATTTTAGGGTGCATAAGGTTTAAGGCGGACTATATTTGGTATGAACGAAGATACAATTTTTCGTGCATTGAGTTATAACAGGCGTGGTCTTCTAACGATATGAGCCTACCGTTGCCGTGATTATGCACCGCTGTAGCTCACTTTGCTCACATTGTTATAGGTATCAATGTACGCCCGTGGCGATTGCCCTATGATGCTTTTGAAAACCCGGTTGAAGTTAGTTATGCTGTTGAACCCCGCTTTGTAAGCCACGCCGGAAATACAATCGGCTTTGGCCCCCGATATCAGGCTTTTACAGGCATCGTTGATGCGAACTTCGTTTAAAAACGAAACAAAAGTATGTCCTGTGTGCTTTTTAAAATACCTGCAAAATGCTTGCGGCGTCATAAAAGCGGCGTTTGCAACGTCTTCCAAAGATATTTGACTGTTATAATTTTCGGTAATAAAATTGATGATTTTGCTGAGGCGCATACCTTCGTTTTCACTTACGTTTGATGAGTACATATCGGAACAAAGTGGCAAAATATTTTCATTTAAAGCCTGCAGGCTATTGATGAGTTTAAGAAAGTTGAAAAGCACATCAGAACCCGATGCTTTGTGAACATCAAACATACGCCTGATAATTTCTTTTGTGAAGGCGTCAGGTATTTTAAAACCATGTTTATTCTTCTGAAGATAAGCGCTGGCCAGTTTCATTTCGGGTAAGCCGAACAAGGCATTTAAAATTCCAGCAGAGTTGAAGTAAACCGAGCAAGCCCTCACGGTCTTTTCTTCATCGTTGGAAAAATATTCTGGGTTGCTTTTAAACAGATGTGGAAGTTTAGCCCCTATTAAAAAAACATCGCCTGAACGAAAAGGATGCATGTCATTACCGGCAATTAGGGTTCCTTCTCCTTTTTCGATGAAGGTAATCTGCCACTCATCATGCCTGTGAAGATACTGATAGAAGAACGGAAGTTCAATATGCTCTGATATTACACTTTTGTCATCAGGAACAAGCATCGTAAATGGTAGTACCTTCATTGTTTGCTTTGTTTAGAGTTGTTTGATTTGCAAAAACAATGTAAGTATATTAACCCATAAAGAACAATAAAACCTAGATAGGGTTAAAATACGGTCAATACCTGATAATATTTGACGAGATGATTGGCTCTAATTTGGCGATAACTCATTGTTAAACGGTTATTTATAGTTATCTAACAGCGAAAGCGTTGGTTTCAATCTCCGTTGTTTGTCCGGAAATGATCTGACTTACCAGCAGGCCGGTCGCCGGACCTAAACTTAAACCCATCATACCATGACCTGTTGCTACAATCAGATTTTGCTTTTGCGTACTCCGCCCGATGTACGGTAATCCATCAGGAGAAGACGGTCGGAAACCATACCATATCTTATCTTCGGTTGGAATTTCGGGCTTTAAATCAGGAAAATATTTCGGAACAGATTCAACAATTCCTTTAACACGTTGCATATTTATCCTGGTATTTATTTTATCGAGTTCCATTGTACCACCGTACCTGATGTTGCCATTCATCGGTGTGATGGCCACTCTTGCCTCGCACAGCAGAGCCGGTATTGAAATCCGATTCTTGGGCTCGGGTTCCACAAAAGAATAGCCTTTACCGGGCATCAACGAAATTTTTAAATTCATCATTTTCGCTATTGCTGGAGACCATGAGCCTGTAGCCAGAACATATTCGTCTGCTTCCCAAACTTCCTTACCCGTAAAAACTTTAGTAATGGAATTACCTTCCGATTCAATTTTATCAACCTCTTTATTTCTTACAATCTTTACGTCATTCTTTTCAAGATAATAAATCAGGTCGCACATGAGTTTACCCGGATAAAGGTGTGCATCACAACGGTAATGAACAGCACCTAAAACATCTAATTCTAAATCTGGCTGCAGCGCTTTACAGGCGGCTAGGTCTAATACAGCCATATCCAAGCCTAATTCATTAGCCTTTTCGGCCAAATGTGCTTCTTCTTCGCCCGCCTTTTCGGTTTTGTAGAAAGCCAGAATGCCTTTGTTTGTAAGTTCGAAGTTAAAGCCAGGCTCTTTGGATAAATCCTCGTATAGTTTTTTACTCAGCAAGGATAAGTCGCGTAAGGGCTCGGCCGCTTGCGCTACGTGCCTGGCGGTTGCGTGCTTCATAAATTTCAATCCCCAGCTAACAAGATTCAAATTTAAACCCGGGCGCACATAAAACGGGCTCTTACTATCAAACATCCACCTAATGCCCTGGCTAATCATACCTGGGGCAGCCAGCGGCACAAAATGACTCGGCACAATCATCCCCGCATTGCCAAAAGAACAGTTGTCGACAATGTCGCCTTTATCCAAAATAGTAACCTGAAAACCTCGTTTGTGCAGGTAATAAGCGGAACTTAAACCAACAATCCCACCACCAATAATTAAAACTTTCGACATTCTTTTTTATGCTTTGAGATTGACTTACCAATCATTTCTTTTATTTATGCTAGATAACCTGAAAGCCGTAAGCGTATGGGTCATCCTCTGCATCAATTTTAATCGTATTATAACCGAAAACTTTCGCCCAACCTTCCACACTCGGAATAATTGCTTTAAAACCATTTAAATCAACTTCTTCCTCTACCCGACCTGTAAATTTGCTCCCGATAAAACTCTCATGGATAAAATCCTCGCCTTTTTTTAGCTTGCCTTTGGCGTACCATTGCGCCATTCGGGCTGATGTTCCGGTTCCACACGGCGACCTGTCTATCGCTTTATCGCCATAAAATACAGCATTGCGGGCGGTCGAAGTTGGATCTAGTGTTTTGCCTGTCCAAAGCACATGGCTACAGCCGTTTATCGTTTCATCAAGTGGATGAACAAAAGTATATTTCTCGTTGATGCGCTTTCTAATGATTTGGCTCCAGGTAATCAGCTGTGAGGCTGTAAAATTCTCCAGGCCGGCAAAATTTGGCTGAGGATCGACTATTGCGTAAAAGTTGCCTCCATAAGCCACATCGAAAGTTAGCAGACCTAAATCCGGGCAATCTATTTCCAGGTTTTCGGCGGCGAGGTACGATGGAACATTTTTTAACTTTACAGATTTAACTTTATTCCCTTCCTGCTTATACTCTATTAAAACAAGGCCTGCGGGCGCTTCCATACGGATAATTCCTGGAATTTTTGGCTTGATAAGTCCTTCTTCTATAGCGATGGTAATGGTTCCTATGGTGCCATGGCCGCACATTGGAAGGCATCCACTGGTTTCGATAAACAAAACAGCAACATCATTTTCGGGGTTGTGAGGTGGATAAAGGATGCTTCCTGACATCATATCGTGACCACGAGGTTCGAACATTAAGCCGGTTCTAATCCAATCGAATTCCCTTAAAAAGTGCTGACGCTTTTCGCTCATATTCGAGCCTGTTAATTCAGGCCCGCCGCCTGCAACCAATCGTACCGGATTTCCGCAAGTATGTGCATCCACACAGAAAAAAGTTTTACTCATCTACTTTCGTTAGTTTCTGATTAACGGTTCTATAAATATTTAAAGGATTTCCGTCCTTTAACTCATCCGGTAACAATTCCTGTTGCCAATCCTGATATGCCAAAGGACGAACAAAACGATATATGGCCGCAGAACCTACCGAAGTGAAACGACTATCATTTGTTGCGGGAAAAGGCCCTCCATGTTGCATTGCAGCACAAACCTCAACGCCTGTTGGTACGCCATTTAAAATAAGTCGACCTGTTTTATCGGTTAATTTGTTTACTAAAGATTTATAATCTTTCAGCTCATCTGCACCTGCCATTAACGTAGCCGTTAACTGACCATCCAGACTTGAAATCACCGCTTCCAGTTCTGTTAAAGTTTTGGCAACTACCAAAAGTGAGTAAGGACCGAAAATTTCTTCCCTGAATTTTGGATGCGCAATAAAATCGGCAGCACTGATTTCTGCAACCAAAGCCTGAGATTGATTTTGCAAATCTTGATCTTTTAGGGTTGAAATGCCCAGGATTGTTGCCTTATCATCATTTATAACCTCTGCCGCAAGTTTGTTGTAATTATGGGCAATGCCACCAGTAAGCATAGTTGCAGATGGAATTGCAGCTATCGCTTCTGACAGTGTCTTTTTGAATGTTGTAAGCTCGGCCGATTCAATTGCCAACATTAAACCGGGGTTTGTGCAAAATTGCCCAGCGCCCAAAGTTATCGAGGCAGCATATTTTTTCGCCAGCTCGGCGGCCTGATGCTGCAGCGCCTGCGGTAAAAAAACAATTGGGTTGATGCTGCCCATTTCCGCAAAAACAGGAATAGGCTGTTCACGTTCATCGGCCAGTTTTACCAGAGCCATGCCCCCTTTAAAAGAGCCGGTAAAAGTTACTGCCTTTGTTTGAGGGTGTTTTACCAGCGCAGCGCCGATTTCATAGCCATCATCATAAAGCATAGAGAATACGCCTTTGGGCATTTTTGTTTTTTCTACAGCGTTCAGAATTGCCGCAGCAACCAACGCACTCGTTCCATAGTGTGCCGGATGCGCTTTGACAACGACCGGGCAACCCGAAGCAAGTGCCGAAGCGGTATCGCCACCGGCTACTGAAAATGCAAGCGGAAAATTACTTGCTCCGAAAACAACAACAGGTCCAATCGGGATCATCATCCGCCGGATATCAGGCTTTGGCAAAGGTTGCCGCTCAGGCTGTGCCGTTTCAATTGTTGCATCAACCCAGGAGCCTTCTGCAATTAAGTTGGCAAAAAGGCGAAGCTGCCCGGTAGTTCTACCTACCTCTCCCTGCAAACGGGCCATGGGTAATCCACTTTCTGCTGATGCCCGTTTTACCAGTTCATCCGTTATGGCTGCAATCTCATCTGCAATTGTATTTAAAAAAGCCGCCTTTAAATCTTTATTTACACTTCTGTAAAGCTGAAAAGCTTCTGTAGCCGATGTTAGTGCATCATTTACAAGCTTTTCATTTGCTTTGAAAAAATCTCCATCTATCGCTACGCCTGTTGCAGGGTTAATTGCATGGAGGCTTTTCTCATTCGCATCTACATATTCTGAAGCGATTATATTTTTCCCGTTCATATTTTTGTTGAACTATTTTCCCCAACTGCCTTCGGGTAATTCCGGTCGAACAGCCAAAGCATCGTTAATAATTTTTAAAACTCTTTCACGCTCAGCACCCTGAATCGGCAATCTTGGTGCACGTACAGCTTCAGTACCAAGGCCTGTAGCTACTTCGGCAAGTTTAATATACTGCACCAGCTTAGCATGGATATCTAATTCCAGAACAGGTAAAAACCAACGGTAAATTTTTAATGCCTCGGCAATCCTGTTTTGTTTAATCAATCTAAAAATTGCAACTGTTTCTCTCGGAAAAGCGTCAACCAATCCGGCAACCCATCCATCGGCACCCATCACAATACTCTCCATCGCTAACGGGTCAACACCTGTAAAAATCTTAAACCTGTCTCCGAAACGATTAATTAACCGGGTAACATTCGATACATCTCTGGTTGATTCTTTTATCGCCTGAATATTGCTGTACTTACTCAACACCTCAAACATATCCAGGGTAACCTCAATTTTGTAATCAACCGGGTTGTTGTAAATCATTATCGGTAGTTCTGTACTTTCCGCGATAGCGGCAAAAAAAGCTAAGGTTTCATCAGCGGCAGCGTTGTAACGCATCGGTGGCAACAGCATTAATCCGTTAGCACCTAACAAAGCGGCCTTTTTAGCCACTTCAATAGCTTTTTTGGTTGTTGATTCGGCAATATTGAGTAAAACAGGCACGCGGCCGTTTACTAAAGCTAAAGTATGCGTAAGCAAGCCAAACTTCTCGTCGTCTGTCAATACACTGGCTTCTCCAAGCGAGCCACCCAAAATAATTCCTTCAGCACCTGCTTCGAGTTGAGCCTCAATGTTAAGGTCGAAAGTCTCAAAATCTAATTCATCATTCGCTGTAAATTTCGTAGTAACAGCAGGAAAAACCCCGGTCCATTTTATACTCATCGTTGTGTTTTTGTTTTATTGCTTTAAATATCAATTTGGGTAGCTTAGCCTTCTATGATGGCCAGGCTGGTTTTTGTTATTTCAAAGTTAACCCATCAACAGCTCCGAGTATTATTAGATTTTAACCGATATAAGCAAAAAATACACCTGTTTACGGTTAAAAATAAGCGTTAGCTCTTGTTCTTTACCCGAATGTAATACATAAATTCAATGGCTTTTTCTGTGAACAGATCTTCCTGGCCAGCAGCCAGTTTAACTTCCTGCCAAGCCTCTGTAGGAACGATTTTTAGTGACTTCCCATTGCCATTTTTCAAAAACAGCGGCAAATTAAAGCCCTTAACGCAGTCAACATAGCGATAGAAAGCTTTGCCATTTTTAACATAGTATTCTAAAGATGGTATTTGAACAGTGCGTAAATATTGATCGAAAACTTTCCTGTAATTAAAGCCTGCTTGTTTGGAAACGTAATTTTCAATTTGCTGTGTGGCTACGGTTTGATGGTAAAAAGTTTTGTTAAGCCCACGCAAAATCGATCTGAAAAGCGGATCATTATTTAGTCCGTGTCTGATTGCGTGCAACATATTTCCTGCTTTTGGATACATATCTCCGCTACCCTGAGCATTTACCCCATAAACCGGAATAATTGGGACATCATTTTTGATGCCTTTTCTAATTCCAAAGTTGTACTCGTTTCCCGCTTTGTTACCAAAAATATAGTCTACAAACAATGTTTCGCTATAATTTGTAAAACCTTCGTGTACCCACATATCGGCTAAATCGTTACTGGTTATGTTGTTTCCAAACCATTCATGCCCACTTTCGTGGATGATGATGAAGTCCCATTTCAGGCCCCATCCATCGCCAGACATATCTCTTCCCCGATAACCAAATTTATACCAGTTGCCATAAGAAACTGCCGATTGGTGTTCCATTCCTGTATGAGACGCATCGATAAGTTGGTAGCCATCCTCATAAAACGGATAAGGACCAAACCAATACTCAAAACTTTTCATCATTTTATGTACCTGGTCGGGCATGTAGGTTTTCGCCTTTGGCAAATTATAATCCAGAACCCAGTAATTTAAATCGAGCGGGCCCTTCTCGCCGGCATATTTCTCTTTAAAGTTTACGTATTTACCAATGTATGGAATGATGCAGTAATTGCTGATCGGGTTTACCACATTGTACTTATAGGTTGTCGTTCTATCTTTATTGTTTTTTTTAAAAACCAGCCGGCCATTACCAACAGCAACCAATGTATCTGGAACCGTTATCGTTAATGAAGCTCCAAGATTTGGCTCATCGCTCTGGTGGTCTTTGTTTGGATACCAGATTGAAGCACCTAAACCCTGGCAGGCAACCGTCATCCACGGCCTGCCAAGCGAATCGGCAGTGAAAATAAAGCCACCATCCCAGGGCGCACGCTTCGCCTGGTGTACCTTTCCTTGGTAAAAAATGGTTACGTTGTTGGTGGCAGTTAACTTTTGTGCAGGCACATGGGCGTACCAAACACTTCCAGCGTGTTCAAATTTTAACTTTGATTTATTGTTGTAAAGTATGCTATCAATAATTAAAGGCTCCTGTAAATCTATCTGCATGCGGGTTTTGCCATTGTTTGCGCCAACAACCTTGTAAACAATTTGATTAGAACCAGTAATGCTTTTATCATTATAATCTGGCTTAATGGCAAGTTCGTAACGTTGTACATCCCACCAGGTTCGCTCGGGCGTTAATGTTCCTCTCAGGGTGTCGGCCAAAGTGTAAACCTTTGTTTTTTGCGCAGAAACAGTGCTGCAGAAAAGTAAAAGTGTAAATGCTGCGATTAAAGTTTTCATGTTCTTGTTATTAGTAAGCCCGGCCTCTAATGGCCTCTATTTCTTCTACGGTTTGAGCCAGATGTTTACCTAGCATCCGGCTTCCACCTTCGGTGATGAGAAAATCATCTTCTATTCTGATCCCTGTAAAATTTCTAAATTGTTCCAGTTTATCATAATTGATGAATTCGGAAAATTTCTGTTCAGCCTTCCAACGGTCTATAAGTTCCGGAATAATATAAACGCCCGGTTCAACCGTTAAAACGTAACCCTTTTCAAGGGCTTTGCCTAATCGCAGCGACTTTAATCCAAACTGCGTAGTATTCTTTTTAAGTTCATCCGTGTAGCCAACGTATTGCTCACCCAAATCTTCCATATCATGCACATCCAGGCCCATCATGTGGCCGGTGCCACATTGAAAAAACATGGCATGGGCGCCAGCTTCTACAGCATCGTTTACATCACCACGCATTAAACCAATGCCTTTTAAGCCGTCAACCAGGGTTGTGCAGGCTTTTAAATGTACATCAAGATACCTAACGCCTGGCGCAAGCATATTCTTTGCATTTGTGTATGCAGCCAGCACAATGTTGTAAATATCTTTTTGTTCACCGCTAAATTTTTTACTTACAGGAAACGTACGCGTAAGGTCGCCGGCGTAACCCATAGCAGTTTCAACGCCTGAATCGTTAAGCACCATTTGCCCTTCCTCTAGAATATTGCCATGAAAATGATTGTGCAAAATCTCACCGCGAACCGTTAAAATCGCCGGGTAAGAAAGGTTCCCTCCTGAAGCTAAAGCGGCTTCCTGGATTTTAGCCGCCAGTTCACGCTCGTACATTCCGGGTTTTGCCTGCTCCATAATCATTAAATGGATATCGGCAGATATGGATGCAGCTTTATCAAGTTCAAAAACCTCCTGGGCTGATTTCGAGGAACGCTGAGCCACAACGGCCTTAATCAGTTCAAGCGATGCAGTCTTTTCAAGTTCGCTGAAGGCAATGCCGAACCAATTTGCCAGCTTCATTTTATTTTCTGGCCGATATGGTGGCAGATAGTGAATCTTTCTGCCTGTTTTACTGTATTGATTTAAATGGCTTTGAAGATGAGCGGATGGCTGAACATTCTTAAGACCGGAATCCTCAGATTTTTCTTTCAAGGTTTTTTGCCTGCCCATCCAAACGATATCATCAATACTCATCTCGTTTCCAAAAAGGATTGTTTCATCGGCATCAATATCAATTATTGCGGCTAATGCTGGCTCACTGATTCCAAAGTAATATAAAAATGTGCTGTCTTGCCTGAAATGATAGGTATTGTCAGCGTAATTCATCGGGCTTTCCTCGTTGCCTAAAAAGAGGATTATGCCCGACTTCACTGTGGATTTTAATGTTCTTCGTCTTTCGATATAAATTTCTTTATCAAACATGTTTTTTCGTGTTAAACAAATATCCCAAAAGCATTCTTCTTCCTGTGAGTTTGAAAATGAATGGCTAAAATATGGCTTGTATTTGCAAATTATAAGCTAGATTATGGTATAAAAATCGCAAATAATCTAATTTTTGAAGAAATTAAAGGTAAAATCTGCATAGTAACTGCGAATTAAAGGGAAACTTTTACCTGCGTATTTGAATAATTTTATTTTTCAAGATACTCAAGACAAACTCAACTATGAATAAAGTTTTTGTAAACGCACTGTTATTGTTATCCATTTTGTATTCTTCTGATATAAAAGCGCAAAATTATCTGCCCCAGTTTGCCGATAACAGGATAAAAGTTAAAAATGTAACGCCGATTAAAGCCTTTGCCTTCGATTTATCGGAAGTAAGTTTGTTGGAAAGCACATTTAAAACGGCAATGAAAGCAGACGAAGCTTACCTAAAAATAATTGAGCCAGACAGGCTATTATCAGGCTTTAGAAAAAATGCCGGACTGGCGCCAAAAGCGGAACCGTATGGAGGATGGGAAAGTGATGGTTTGGCCGGCCACACCCTGGGGCACTATTTATCGGCAATCTCCATGCAATACGCATCATCGAAAGACCCTGTATTTCTGCAAAAAGCTAACTATATAGTCGACCAGCTTGAAGAATGTCAGCAAGCAAGAAAAACCGGTTATATCGGGGCAATTCCAAAAGAAGATGCGATTTGGGCAGCAGTTGCAAAAGGAAACATAAAATCTGGTGGGTTTGACTTAAATGGAGGCTGGTCGCCATGGTATACCGTACACAAAATAATGGCAGGCTTGCTTGATGTTTACCTTTATACAGGCAACAAAAAAGCGCTGAACGAGTGCATTGGCATGGCAGACTGGACACAGAAAACAATTGGGGGTTTAAACGATGAATTGTTACAGAAGATGCTTTTTTGCGAATATGGCGGCATGGCCGACGCCTTGGTGAACTTATATTCGATTACTGCAAATAAGAAATACCTTGATTTATCTTACAAGTTTTATGATAAACGAATTCTCGACCCGCTTGCAAACCAGCAAGACATTCTACCTGGAAAGCATTCGAATACGCAAATTCCGAAAATAATTGCAAGCGCCCGCAGGCATGAAATTACCGGCGATAAAAATGATAAAGCCATTGCAGATTTCTTTTGGAAAACGGTGGTTTACAACCATTCTTACGCAACCGGCGGCAATAGTAATTACGAATATTTAAGTGAGCCAAATAAGCTGAATGATAAACTAACGGAAAACACTACAGAAACCTGCAATACCTACAATATGCTTAAATTAACCGGGCATTTATTTGCAGAAAATCCATCAGCAGAGCTTTTCGATTTTTACGAAAAAGCACTTTACAACCACATTTTAGCTTCTCAAAA
Organism: Pedobacter sp. AC464; assembly: GCF_979253075.1. Lineage (NCBI taxonomy): Bacteria > Pseudomonadati > Bacteroidota > Sphingobacteriia > Sphingobacteriales > Sphingobacteriaceae > Pedobacter > Pedobacter sp. AC464. The sequence goes on along the minus strand of NZ_CEEDBV010000001.1, from coordinate 116,454 downwards.
CCATGATGATGGCATGATGTGTTATTTCGTACCGCTACGTATGGGTGGCAAAAAAGAGTATAGCGATAAGTTTAACACCTTTACGTGCTGTGTGGGCACAGGCATGGAAAACCACGTTAAGTATAATGAAAGCATTTACTTTGGAGGTAGCGATGGTAGTCTGTATGTGAATTTATTTATCCCATCAACACTTAACTGGAAAGCAAAGGGCATAAAAATTACACAGCAAACATTTATCCCGCAGGGCGATAAAACAGTGCTGACGATTAATACGGCAAAAGCGGCGACGTTTGCGATAAAAATAAGGAAACCAAAATGGTCTGAAGGCGCTACCATTGCCATAAATGGCGAGTTGCAACAGTTAACAGCCGATAATACCGGCTATTTTGTTATCAACCGCAGCTGGAAAAATAATGACAAGATAACCTACACTACGCCAGAGCAGCTGCATACAGAAGCAATGCCCGATAACGCCGACCGGCGTGCTGTTTTTTATGGTCCGGTTTTATTGGCAGGGGTTTTAGGAACAACCGAGCCCGATCCGATTAAAGGCGTTCCGGTATTTGTAAGCGCTAACAACGACCCGAAAGATTGGCTAAGCGTGGTTAACCAGCAAGAACTAAAATTTCAAACGGTTAAAACTGCCCAACCTCAGGAGGTTACCATGATTCCCTTTTACCAGACCAAAAATCAATATTACAGCGTTTACTGGGATGTTTTTACGCCAGAAAAATGGGTGGTGCAACAGAAGGTTTACGACGAACAAAAACGTAAACAAAAAGAACTTGAGGATAAAACAACTGATATTTTTCGGTTCGGAGAAATGCAACCTGAACGGGACCATAACTTTACTGCCGCAAAAGAAAGTATGGGCGAAGAACATGGTAAAAAATGGCGGCTGGCCGGTGAGGAAGGATTTCTTCAATTTGATGTTAAGGTAGATCCAAATACTCAAAACACCATTATCGCTTCTTATTGGGGGATGGATAACAGAGGCAGAATTTTCGATGTTTTGGTTGATGGCGTAAACATCGCTACTGAAAATTTGAATAAATATAAAGAAAGTCGTTTCTACGATGTTTCCTATAAAATTCCAACAGAGATTACCAAAGGAAAAAATAAGGTGACTGTAAAACTGTTTCCTAAGGCTAAAAACAATGCAGGTCCTATTTACGGGTTAAGAGTTGTTAAGGAAAACCTTTAACTTCCTGATCGTAGATTTACGAAGTTTTACGCATTCAGCCGTTAACTTCGTAAATCTATTTTAAACAGAAAGAATTGATTACTTAACGAGTGTTACCTGAGTTGTATTTTGTGTTGATAATTTTACTTCATAAGCGCCTCTTGCGCCAATCCCACCATCCTTTAACGAGTATTTACCCACGCCATCGATTTTTGCCGGCTGGCTTATTCGTATAACCGCCCGGTTTGTATGTTCATCAGCTTTGCTCAGGGTTACCTGAATCTCTCCGTTTGTAGCGTTATACGATAAAGCATCAATTGTGCCTGCATCTAAAGTTATCCAAAGCCCAGCGGGCGCTATATAAACTGCTGATTTTGCCGCAGTAGTAAGTTTTAAATCAATTGTTTTACCATGCTCAATCAGGTTTCCGCCGAAGGCAAGCCAGCCAAACTCCTTATGTTTTAAAAGATAAGTTGATGTGTTTATGGCATAACCGAAAAAGCCTGAACCGTAATCGCCTGTAATGCCATCGTTTTTTAGCGTTGAAGGATAAGCGTGAAATGCAGCAGGGGCAAAACCATCTTTAGTGATGTTAGAAATTGAGCCCATTAAGCCACCATAGCCAGTTCTCAAAAGATAAAAATCTTCTGGATTTTTGCGATAATCCATTAGAACGGGAATTGCGTTCAAAGCCGAACCATAGTGGTGAATCATGCGCTCAATCCGCATTAATTTACCACCATATAAAAAATCCCAATACCTGCGGGCATTGCCATTGTATGCCCAATGCGGCACTACGGGCATGTAGGCAAGAATCGCGTCGAGTGTAACTTTTGCCTTATCCTGATAGCCAAAATAATCAGACCACACATATACTTCTTCCTGCCCGGTTGAATCCCATGGCATTTCACTTCCAAAAGGATAATCGAGCGCCCGCCAATGGTTCGCACGCTTTTTCATCTCATTTTCAAGTTTGTCGGCTTCAGCCCTTAAACCTTCGTTTTTAAGATCGGTTAAAATAAGGTAGAAAACTGTTCCCTCCATTTGGCCAAACTGAGCGTAATAAGGCGCAATATTTACCATCGCCAAACCGGTTTCCGCGGCATCAATAAGGTGTTGTTTCCAGGTGCTTTCATCAACCAACCCCTGATGATTTCGGGCAAGGCGGTACATAACCCAATGTGCGGCGGCAACGTGAGGATAGTTATAAGAACGCCCCAAATCATCAGCTTCCTTTCTTGGCCATGCAGACCAGGTTTTGAAATTAATTTCTTTTGAATAGGTGTCTTTTGGCAATGAATCTGGTGCATAATAAAATAAACTTTTCCTTACACCATACTTTTTAGGCCCGTCTTTAAGTTGAATATGGCCAAACATTACCGTATCAACAAACTGTTTCAGCTTGTCAATCTCAGTCTTTTCTGGATGAACAAGTTGTTTCATCATGGCGCCCAGCCAGGAGCCTGCCCCACCTTCATCACTCAAACCCGAAATCCATGCTCTGCTATCCTGAATAACCTGCTGTTGTTTTTCGTAATCGTAAGTAATTACAGACGGACTGCGTTTGAAAATTTTATCAGTTTTATCAAACCATTGTTTCGTTGTGAGAAAGTTGCCGTAGCTCGCTATCACGTCACTTTCAGGTTCGATAATTTTGTAATTTATGGTCTGCTCCACCCCGTCGGCATAGGTAATACTTAGGCGTGCCCTCCCGGCATCGTTTCCTTTTACCGCGTAACTTTTCCAGCCGTTTTTAGTTGTGCCGGCGGATTTTAAGGTGAGTGAGTTTAAAGGGTACACGTTTATAGCGCTTATTTTTTTGCCGTAGTTGATGAATAATCTGGCATCTACATCTTTGGCAATTACATAACCGGGAACCGACATTGCTACAAGCTTCTTATTTTCAATAAGCTTACTTTCAATGTCTTTTGCCGTTCCTGATAAAATAAACTGAAGTCCATAACTTTTCGTTTCGCCAGGTTTTAAAACTATTGAAGTTGGGCTGTTCCATTCATCCACACCTTTCCATTCCGTTTCGGCGTAAGCTTTACTGTAAACCATCCATTCGTAAAACCCTTCAAATGCAATTCCGCGAGGTGTTTTATCATCGTTTAATGGATTGTAAGCCTCAAAAGGTGTTCTTCCATATGGCGCTACAATTAATGATGGGGCGTGTCCGCTTAGCCTGGTTACCTGCAGGTAGCCTGCATCTTTACCAATATAAGGGTCGTAAAATACATTTTTTGCATGCGTTTGCTCAAGCGTCCGTCCTTCCAGAATATTATCGAATATCATAGGGATGCCGAGTGCACCTATTTCCACATTACGCCGGGTTTTATTAGAGATTTCAAAACGCAACACCAGTTTTCCGCCTACCATTTCCCAAATCCTTTTTATAGATAATGGCATATCGGCAGGCATTGTTGGGGCTAAATCGGCTGCCGCCAGCGTTTTAGGTATTGCTATATTTTTTACCGCAACACGTTTTCCCGCGGTACTGTAACTTTTCCAGGCTGTATCATCGCTGGTTCTTAACCTCAGGTTGATATCGCCTAAATGATAGAGCCCGTCAGAACTTCTAACCTTCAGGCTATCGCTGGGTACAAAATCAAAATCTTTAACGGTTTTTGGCGCCAAGCCAGCAACTGTTTGCGAAGATTTGACCAGCTTAAGATTAAAATCGCCGGCATCGAAAGTAGAGAAACCTTGCTCAAGCCCTAAGGTTGATGGTTTTTTACCGAGGGCGACCCAGGGAGACTGGGCAAATATTTTGCCGCTGCTCATCATGATAAGCAGCAAACCGAAGCCCGCTTTTAGTACAAGTTTTTTAGTCATTTTGCTCGAAAGGTTTGTGGTAATCAAAAATAAACTTAAAAAGGTAAAGCGAACGCGATTGGCAAAAACAGGGCAAAATCTGCCAATATTTGATTTACTGCAAAATTGTAATGCTGGGCTAGCCTCCTTCGCCCACAATTTGCAGCATTTTAAAATAGCAGAAAATAATAAACGTTTAATTAACATTTATTATTTTAATTTTTACATTTACATATAGATTCTTCGCAACCTACCTGTTTCGGTCGAACGCCAGAACGAATGGAACAAAAGAAACTCCTCTAACCAAAAATATTCATGATAAAAAAATTTATTTGCCTTTCAGCATTACTTATTTCAACCTTTAAGTTTGTAAGTGCTCAAACTGAATATTCAGTAAAAAGCCCAAATCAGGAACTTAGTGTAAAGGTTTCAGTTAAAAACAACGTACTTCTTTATAATGTGAGCAGAAAATCCGAATTGGTTTTACAAAACTCCGCTCTTGGTTTGGTTAGAGCTGATGGCGATTTTTCTTTAGGCTTAAAGCTTATTTCAGTTTCGAAGAGCGAGTTGGTTAAAGATAGTTATACCTTAAACAATGGCAAACGACTGCTCAATAATTATGCAGCCAATAAAGTTGTGTTCCATTTGGCAAACAAACCTGGCAAAAAAATGGATGTAATTTTTCAGGTTTCAAATGATGGTGTTGCTTTCCGTTACTATTTTCCGGATGGTGATGCGGGCGTTAAAAACATAATTGAGGAAAAAACATCGTTCCATTTCTCCACTGAAACAAAAGCCTGGATGCAACCCATGTCTGTAGCGAAATCTGGTTGGGAGCATACCAATCCATCTTACGAAGAATTTTACGAAAAAGAAATCTCAGTTGGGACACCTTCCCCATCTCCTGCAGGCTGGGTTTTCCCCGCACTTTTTAAATACAAAGAAAACTGGGTAGTGGTTTCAGAAACCGGCCTTGATAAGCACTATTGTGCCGCCAGGCTCAAGCAAAATGCAGAAGATGGCAATTATCAAATTGGCTTTCCTGATGAAAAAGAAACCTTTGCCGGGCAAAATGTAAACCCCGAATCGAAGTTGCCTTGGTTTACACCCTGGAGAATTATAGCAATTGGAAGTTTAAAAACCGTAACCGAATCTACCTTGGGCACAGATTTAGCTTACCCGGCAAAAAAGAATATAAACCCCAATCTATTCAATACAGGCAAGGCTACCTGGAGTTGGATTATGCTTAAAGATAATTCTATCGTGTATGATGTGCAAAAGCGATACATAGATTTTGCCGCTGATATGAAATGGGAATATTGCCTTATCGACGTAGACTGGGATACGAAAATTGGTTATGAGAAAATGGGCGAACTTGCGGCTTATGCGAAACAGAAAGACGTAGGCCTGATTTTGTGGTACAACTCTTCAGGCGATTGGAACACCGTAAAATATACACCAAGAAATAAACTTTTAACGCATGAAAATCGCTTGAAGGAATTTGCGATTTTGGAAAAAATGGGCATTAAAGGGATAAAGGTAGACTTTTTTGGAGGCGATGGCCAACCGATGATTAAATACTATTTTGAAATTTTAGAAGATGCTGCAAAATTTGGTCTCAATGTAAATTGCCACGGCGCAACATTACCGCGTGGCTGGCAGCGTACTTACCCTAATTTAGTTACCATGGAATCTATCAAGGGTATGGAGGCAGTAACTTTTGAGCAAAAAAATGCTGACGAAGAACCCATGCATGCAACCACAATACCTTTTACGCGAAACGTGTTCGACCCGATGGATTTTACCCCAATGAACCTGACTAAAATCCCCAATATAAAACGGAAAACAACAGCTGCATTTGAGTTGGCTTTGTCGGTTGTATTTCAATCCGGCATACAACATTTTGCCGAATCTCCGGAGGGTATGGCCCAGGTTCCGGATTATGTAAAAGCCTATTTACAAGGGCTACCTTCCTCGTGGACAGATACCAGATTGCTGGACGGTTACCCCGGAAAGTTCGTGGTAATGGCGAGAAAAGCAAACTCAAAGTGGTACATCGCTGGATTAAATGGCGAAGCTAATGCTAAAACTATTCAACTAAATTTAAAAGACTTTGGCGCTAAAAAAGCAACAATATTTGCTGACGACTCAGCGCTAACATCATTTGAAACAAAAGAACTTCAGCTGGACAAAACCCCTGTTGAAATGAAAGCTTACGGTGGTTTTGTAATTGTTGTTGAATAAATCGAAAAATCTTAATTATGGCATACTGTAAACGACATTTTTTAACGGCTTCACTTGTTTACCTTTCATTTCAAGGCTTTTCGCAAGAAAAACTGGCCGTTTCGAAGGGCAATCCAATCATTACAGATAAGTATACTGCAGATCCGGCTGCGTTTGTATATGGCGATTCTGTGTATTTGTATACCGGGCATGATGTTGCTCCAAAATCGAAAAATGATTACGAAATGCACGAATGGCTTTGTTACTCGTCTGCAGATATGGTTAACTGGAAAGAACACAAATCACCCCTCAATGTAAAAGATTTTGCCTGGGCAAAAGATGATGCCTGGGCTTCGCAGGTAATTGAAAGAAACGGGAAATTTTACTGGTATGTGGCGACAGAACATGGAAGCATAAAGGGAAAATCGATAGGCGTTGCTGTTGCCGATAACCCACGCGGGCCTTTTAAAGATGCTTTGGGAAAAGCTTTGATTACAAATAACATGACCACCGCCGTAGACATTACCTGGGATGATATTGACCCAACAGTAATTATTGATGACGACGGGCAGGCATATTTATTTTGGGGAAATCAACGCTGCTACTACGCTAAATTAAAAGCTAATATGATTGAACTGGATGGAGAAATTAAAACCATATCCGTTCCGGAGTTTACAGAAGCACCCTGGGTACACAAGCATAAAAACTGGTATTATTTATCGTATGCATCGGGCTTCCCCGAAAAAATAGTTTACGCGATGAGCAAGAGCATTAATGGCCCATGGGATTACAAAGGGATATTAAACGAAATTGCCGGTAACTCAAATACCAACCATCAATCCATTATCGATTTCAAAGGAAAATCGTATTTTATTTACCACAACGGAGCGATTAACAATGATGGTGGCAGCTACCGGAGATCAGTATGTATAGACGATTTACACTACAATAACGATGGCACCATAAAAAGAATTATCATGACAACCGAAGGGGTACGTAAGGTGCGCTGAAACGGGTTATACTAGTCGATAGCAACTATTTTATTGAACTTCGTTTCCGTATCTACAGGCGCATCCGCCGGATAAGTTTTATAATTTACGGTAAGTACAAAGTTTTTTATGTTGAATTTGCCTTTATCGAACCAGGTGTAATTAACGGGAGTTGTAACAGAACCCGAAGCCTGCTTTTCTGTCTGTTCCGTAAGCTTTGCGGTGAGGTTGTCACCATCAGCGACATATTTACCGGTTAATTTTAAACTCCAGTCTGCAAACTGGCTCATTTTAATCAAAATCGTAATTTTATTACCGGGCTCAAAAATCAATACGCGGTTGTAGCCTGTCGATACTTCTTGCCAGGTGCCTGTTAAAGCGTCTTTTGATAAGTTTTCAATGCCATTTTTCTTGCACGAAATCATTGTTACAGAGAGGGAGAGCAACAGCATCAATGTAGTTAAATATCTTTTCATCATTTTACTTTGTTAATTTTTGATATAACGGTTGTACAAGTTAAAACGCTACAGAAGCGAGTATTTATCAGGAAATATCTTCGTTTTCCATCCCAGCTTCGAGTCTTCGTAACTCGGCATCCATATCGAGCATGGCCATCTCTTGTTTGGCAATAAGCTCCCGGCAGGCCGCAAGCTGGTTTCTCAACTCAAGTATTTCCCTTTGCAGTTCGAGCATGCTTTTACCCGTTTCTTCCTGCATTTTTCGCAACTCAAGGCGTTTCATAAAACCACCTTCACTGAGGAAAATTTCCAGTCCGGATTGCTTACCTATCAATGCCGGCAAAGGGTGGCCGTGAACTTCACCAATAAGCATAATCAGGTTTAATTGATTAAGTAAATGAAGATATTCGGATGCTAAAATGGCATTCCCTCTGAAAATATGCAGAACGCGATCTGTTTTGATATACTCTTCGTACTTAAATTCCTGAAGTATTCTATCCAAAAGTTCGCATTTCGCTGCCGTCAGATTTACGGGAAACTTATCCATTTAAAGGTTAATTTTTGGGGACGATAATTTAGTAAGTTAAAGCTAACTTTACAGGAAATAAATATATAAATTATTTATTACAGGATGAATTTTTTAGGCGTTAAGGAAATCAGGCAATTACGCCTTCTTTCCATGCCTCTCACCAGAATAAAAATCCCTTATTTTGATATTTGTTTTAAACAAATAATAGAAAATAGATATCAATGAACCAAGTCATCAATCCAAAACCATTAACACGCCGAATTTATGTTTAAATTGTTACAGGACTTAATGCCCGTAGTGCGAAAAAATTCGGTTAATTCGATACATTAGCCTTCCAAATTATTCTGGCATGAAAAAATTATTTTTACTCTTCTTTTTTAGTGCATTAACACTTTCATTAACAGCACAAACAACCGTTAACCGCAATGCTGATATTGAAACCATGGTTAAAACGGTAAACGCAGACTCGCTGAAATCATACATCACCAAAATGGTGTCGTTTGGAACGAGAAGTACGATAAGCGACACAAAAAGTAAAAGCAAAGGAATTGGTGCCGCGAGAAACTGGGTAGTTAGTAAGTTTAGTCAGTTTGCTAAGCAAGGCGATGGAAGATTAACCGCTTTTTTAGATACGGTTACCATTAAGCCTGACGGAAAACGTGTTGACCAGCAAATCGTTCTGGGAAATGCAGTAGCCATCTTAAAAGGAACAAATCCGGAAGATAAAAGAATTTTCGTAGTAAGCGGGCATTTAGACAGTCGCGTTACCGACGTGATGAACAGCGTTAGTGATGCACCGGGTGCAAATGATGATGGAAGTGGTGTGGCTGGCGTTATCGAGGCCGCCCGCATTATGAGCAGGTTCAAATTTGGCGCAACCATTATTTTTGTTGCAGTAAGTGGTGAGGAACAATCGCTACTTGGCTCGGGTTTTATGGCTGCCAAAGCGAAAAAAGAAGGTTGGAATATAGAAGCCATGTTAAACAACGACATGATTGGAAGCAACAACGCAAGCGAAACTCAAATTATAGACAATACCAAGCTCAGGGTTTTTAGTGAAGGCTTACCAAGCTTCGAGTTGGACAGGAATGCGAAAAACATTCGCCAGCTGGGCCTGGAAAACGACGGCAAAAGCCGGCAGCTGGCACGCTATGTAAAAGAAATCGGCGAGCGATATGTAGACCAGTTAGAAGTTAAGTTAATTTACCGTAACGACAGGTTTCTTCGCGGCGGCGACCATACACCATTTGTTGAAAACGGATTTGCTGCCGTTAGATTAACCGAAATGAACGAAAATTTCGATCACCAGCATCAGGATTTAAGAACCGAAAAAGGTGTAAAATATGGCGACTTAATCGAATTTATGGACTTTGAATATTTAAGAAAAAATACTGCAGTAAATATCGCCGTACTTGCCAATCTTGCAAAAGCACCAATGGTTCCGGCAGAGGTAAAAGTTGACGTAAAAAACCTAAGCAACTCCACATTTTTGTATTGGAAATCGCCGGCGGCTGGCGTTAAAGGCTTTTTCGTCTTAATGCGTGAAACAAGTAGTCCTGTTTGGGAAAAGAAATTCTTTACTACCGCTAAAGAGTTGCGTTTGCCTTATAGCAAAGACAATTATTTATTTGCGGTGCAAAGTGTAGGTATTGATGATAGTGAGAGTTTACCTGTGGTGCCTACCGTGGGCCGATAGCTGGAACATTTGCATTTTACCGTCGTTTCACTTCAAATTATGAAATTCAAACCCTTAGCTTTTATCCTAAATATTGCCCTAACTTTGAGTATCGGCGCATTAGGCGGTTGGGCGACTGCAAAGTCGGTTCAAACCTGGTACCCAACACTTAACAAGCCTTCTTTTAATCCGCCAAACTGGTTATTTGCCCCGGTATGGACATCACTCTACCTTTTAATGGGCATATCTGCATACCTGGTTTGGATAAAAAGGGATACAATTACACATTTCCCACGCACTGTGGCCATTTACCTTATTCAGTTAATCCTCAATCTGGCGTGGTCATTTATATTTTTTTATCTGCACGAAATTGGTTTCGCCTCATTCGAAATACTAATTTTATTGGTTGTTATTATTGTAAATGCCTTAATGTTCTATAAAATTAATAAATGGGCGGGCCTAATATTCATTCCCTACATCCTTTGGGTAAGTTTTGCATCATTTTTAACATATAACATTTTCTTACTGAACTAAATTTTAAAAGAAAACCTTATTTTTAGAATGTGGTAGCTTTTAAAAGATTCTTGCTGATGCTTTTGATTTTTTGCTGTGTCCAATTGCATGCGCAAAAGGTTGGCCTTGTATTCAGTGGCGGCGGCGCGAAAGGTTTAGCACATATTGGCACACTAAAAGCCCTGGAAGAAAATCACATACCGATTGATTATATTACCGGTACTTCGATGGGTGGTATTGTAGGTGCAATGTATGCCGCCGGGTATTCGCCAGCTCAGATAGAAAAAATCGCCACAAGCGATGACTTTCAGAATTGGGTAAATGGAAGATACACCAGCGATTATACTTATTTTTTCGAAAAAAATGCACCCAATGCCTCTATGCTGGCAGCAAAAGTTGCTATCGATACTGGTTTCCATTTCAGTTTCCGCTCCAATCTAATAAATGATATACCACTAAATTTTGCATTCTTAGAACTTTTCTCGCAGGCATCGGCCGCATCGAAAGATAACTTCGATAATCTTTTTATTCCTTACCGATGCATGGTAGCCGATGTACTTTCGCAAAAAAGCATAACCGTTAGTAAGGGCAGTTTGGCAGAAGCAGTGCGGGCAACTATGACTGTTCCCATTATTTACCGGCCGATAAAGCTCGACGGAAAATATGTTTTTGATGGTGGCCTATACAATAATTTCCCGGTAGATATTATGGAAAGGGATTTCAAACCTGATTACATTATCGGCGCCAATGTTTCTTCGAAAACCTACAATGAGTATCCTAAAAACAATGATGATCGTTTGATGAATCGTTTTTTGGTATTTATGTTCCTGTCCAAATCAGACTCTACAATGGTTGGGAAAAACGGCGTCTATATCCAGCCAGATTTGACGGGCTACAGCGTTACTAATTTTACGCCGGTAGAAGATTTAATAAAAAAAGGTTACGATGCAACAATGGCCGATATGGACCGCATTAAGGCTTTGATAAGCAACCGGGTTACAGACGAAGAGCTGGAAAAAAGAAGGGCAAAATTTAACAGCAAAAAACCAGATTTAGTGTTCAGCAATATAACGGTAAGCGGCGTAAATGAGCAGCAAAAACGTTATGTAGAACGGCTTTTTAAAAGTGATAAAAAAACGTTCAACTTACAGGATATTAAACGAGGTTATTACAAGCTTGTTGCCGACCAGACTTTCGAAACCATTTACCCGAAAATTGTTTATCAACCAACAACAGATAGCTATACTTTTGAAGTTGTGGCCCAGCCGAAAAAAAGCTTTAAGCTGGATTTGGGTGGCAACATATCAACCAGGCCAATAAGTAATGTCTTTTTGGGGGTGCAATACAATTACTTAAACCGTAAATCGTATACCTTTGGAACGAGTTTTTATTCGGGTCGTTTTTACGAATCTGTTCAGGTAAGCGGCCGAATCGATTACCCAACAAAACTGCCATTGTTTGTGGGTGCAGAGCTGACTTACAACCACTGGAATTTTTATAACACCAGCCAGATTTTTATCGAAAACCCACGCCCTATTTATATTGAACAGGCAGATAGAAAGATAGACTTGATGATGGGCGTTCCGCTAAATTACAATACCAAGGTTATGCTACATTCATCGTTTATCAACAACAACGATCGTTACAGTCCTAACAATACTTTTGCGGTGGGCGATTTCCTTGACCAAACGATTTTTAATGGTTTTAAAGGTGCTCTGAATTTAGAGAAAAACTCATTAAACCGGAAACAATATGCCAGTCGTGGGCAGCGCTTTTTACTCAGCTTCAATTTCACAACTGGAAGGGAAAACTACAACCCGGGCAACATTTTCAGAAACACTGTTCCGGCGAATACAATTAAGCCTTCAAATCATTTGAGGCAATGGGTTGGTGTAAAACTTACTCAGGAAAACTATTTTCTTCACCTAAAAAAATACACACTGGGTTATCTGGTCGAAGGCGTAATTTCAAATCAACCTTTGTTCAATAACTATTATTCAACATTGCTTGCTTCGCCTGCATTTTACCCTTTGCAGGATAGCCGGTCATTGTTTCTGGATAAATTCAGGGCTTCTACATACGCCGCCGGAGGGTTGAAAAACGTATTCAGTTTTAGAAAAAACCTCGACATCAGGCTGGAAGGTTATCTTTTCCTCCCACATAAGGAATACGAGCTTGATAACCTGCAAGATGTTGTTTACGCGAAAGCGATAACGAAGATTAGGTACGCAGGCACCGCAGGCTTAGTTTACCACACGCCGGTTGGCCCTGTAAGCTTAAGTTATAACTTATATAACGATGCGATTAAAAGAAATGGTGTATTATTGCATATTGGCTATTTAATTTACAACAAACGTTCTATAGAATGAAACGAGGATTTATCTTAATTTTTATTTGCCTAACAGGCTATTTCGGCTTTGCTCAAACGGCGGCCATTAATAACTTTATCGTTAAAGAGAACCTGCTCAAAAATAATAAGCTTGCAATTATTGCTGCAGATTCGCTTGATGTACCGAATGAAAATATAAACGGAATTTACACTTTCAGCGTTAGTGGTTTTACCCAAAGCTTAAAATTTAATGATGGGATTGCTGTGCTGCCGCTACCAATAGAACGTTCTACCTTCATCTACTTAAAACATCAGAACGATTCTGGCACACACAGTAAACTGGTTTATGTTTACAAAAAAGATGCAGATTTAACACCATATCCAATCAACAGCCTTTGGTTATTCATCATCCCAATTGTACTGGTTATTTTGGCCTTCGCATTTCGCAAGCTCATCATATTTGCAGTAATTATTTTTCTGGCTTTTGTATATTTTAATCACAGTAGTGGGTTAAATATTGCCACTTTCTTCGAAAGTATTTTTGATGGCCTGAAAAACCTGTTTTAGCTAAATAAACGGCAAGATTTTAAACGCTCTGCAGTTCTAACCGAATATTAAGCTTTTGCTGACTAAAAAGGCATACCTATGCCAAAATTGTATTGGAGAAAACGGTAGGTATCTGGGCCATGTGTTGCGTTATAAGTGTTTTTGAAATCCCTGCCGCCAGATAGAAATTTGCCAATTACCCATTGGTCGGAACCCGAGAATTGTGGATCTTTAAGCTTTAGGCCAATGTCGAATCTGAAAACAAAGTATTGTACATCGTAGCGTAAACCAATTCCGGTTCCAATTGCAAGCTGTTGCACAAGCCTGCTTAATTTAAACATCTTTTCTTCTCCATCGCTGGCATTTAAATTCCAAACGTTGCCATAATCTACAAAAGCAGCGCCTTTAAGCGAGGCACCAAAAAATTTCTTGAGCAGCATGTATCTGTATTCCAGGTTACCTTCAATTCGCATCTCGCCGAGTTGATCTAAACCAAAAAGTGCTTTTCTGAGTGCATTTCCAACAGAATCGGTTCCCAGCGTTTCTCTATTGTAATTACCCGGGCCAATTGTTCTGGCCTGCCAGGCTCTGATGCCGCTTGAACCACCTGCAAAAAATTTCTTTTCGAAAGGCATTCCAACCAAACGGGAATTACCGTATGCATAACCAACGCCGACGTTTAAACGGGCAACAAACTGCCTGTCGCCGCCCAAATGCTTGTAATACCTGACATCAGCCTCCGGCCTTATGTATTGAGTAAATGGCAAGCCTAAAAATTTAGCTTGCTCACCTTTGTCTATATCAACTTTTTTGCCCGAAAGATTAGAAACCAGTTGCAACATGTTCCCAGCCATGTCCATAGCACCTCTAAAGTAAATGAAGGATCTAAGCTGATTTAGCTTGTCGCCATTTAAGGTATAGTTGTATTTCATGCCGAGCGTAAAATCTTTCCTGTCTAACAATGTTGCATAATAAACATTGCTTACAAATGCACTGTCGCTAATTTTATCGCGTTCAAGGTTTCCAAACCGATACTCAAAATTTAGAGGTGTAAATGAGTGCAGTTTCGACTTGGTTTCAACCCAATCGTAAGTAATTGAGTTGATGAAAATCCTTCGTACCGAAACATCCTTTTGTAAGGCATAAATATAACTGGTCGAAAACGTGGTATGTGGCATTCCGTTCGCACCCAAAACAGGGTTATAAAAAGGGATCATCAATCGTGGAACGCTGATGCTTGAACTTATCGAAAAATCTCGCTGATAAATATCGCTGAAAGGAGAAGCGCCATTTCCAATTCTGGATTGCAAACCGCCTTTAACCTGCAATTCGAATCGCTCTGCGCCCCTGAAAAAGTTATTATTTGTATAAGTATTGCTGAGGGTAAAGCCCACTGTACCTCCGTTAAACGGCACCTCGCCTTCTACACGATTGCTCATTACCTTCTGCGGTGTTAACAAAATTATCGGATTTATTTTGTTTGATGTACTGTCCTGATTGTAATAATCTATTTTAACATTTTTAAAGATGTTTAATTCATAGAGCCTGTCGTAGGTAAGATTTTCATTCCTTATATCATACATTTCGCCCCTTTTCAAAAAATCATACCTCAGTATCGGGTTTCTACGGTAACGTTTAGATAAATCGGTAAAAGAAACGCCACGGGTGGTATCTCTGTTTACATAGTTTCGAAGTGAATCTGGAAAACCGTCAGGACTTGGAGCAATAATCATGTAAGTGGTGCCAATATTATATTGCTTATGGTTTCCGGATGGTGGATTAGTTACGTTCAGCCTTAAATCAACCTTTTTCACATCAGTAGTTTCAATAACATCAAAATTTATGTAAGGTCGGAGAAAGTAAAAATATCCATTCTCTTTCATTACCCGGTAAATCTGCTCTCTCTCATACGATAATGAATCAGAGTCATATTGCATGCCCGGGCGCAGGTGTGTAAATTTCGACTTTTCAGCATGATAAATGCCTTTGATATTTGGTGTGTAAATCGAGTCGGAAAGTTTACCGATAAAAGATGTAGGACCAGGATCTGCCTTAAACTTAACCTCTGCCTTTTTATCTTTTACTTTTATATCAGATGTAACCTTCGCCTGAAAGTACCCCTTCCCTTTTAAAAACTTTTCTATCTGTGTTCTGGATATTTCCACGAGCGTACTATCCAGAATTGAAGGGGGCGTACCAAAAGGCTTAATATCTGTAGTTTTATAGCGGCCATCTTTGGTGTTAAACAGATTATACAGCGGAACATTAATACTAAAAGGTGATGATGGGCGAATATCTTTCTGAACATAGTTATAAGCCTGCTCTTCAAACTTAGCATCAATGCTATCGATGGTAACCTTTTTAACTATCGATTGGTAATCAGGAATGTATTTAGTTGATGAACAGGCCTGCATTAAAACAATAATAAATAGTAATATTGCAGGGCTTTTCAGTTTAGAACATTTAAAGGATTTGTATGCTTTCAAAATCTCAGATTAGTTTTATTAAGTCGTTACATCAAAAAAAATACCGTAAAGAAAATGGATTATTTCTGGTTGAAGGTATAAAATCAATTAAAGAATTTATACAATCTCCTTACCGCATACACACTATTTTTTACCTTAGCGAACACTCCGGTTTGTTACCCAAATTACCAGCAAATATAAACTTATTTGAGGTAAACAACGTTGAATTGGGTAAGATTAGTACTTTACAAACCCCGCAAGGATTTTTAGCCGTAGTTCATTTACCGGAAAGTAAGCCGGCTGATTTGCAAAACCTGAGGAATCAGTTTACAATTGTGTTGGATGGCGTGCAAGACCCGGGTAATATGGGTACAATTATTAGAACTGCTGATTGGTTTGGTTTTAAAAACATTATTTGCTCGGAAGATTGCGTAGAAGTTTTCAACCCAAAAACAGTTCAGGCAACCATGGGTTCACTCGCCCGCGTAAACGTTCATTACAATGATTTAAACGCACTTTTAGAAAACAATCAGATTCCGGTGTTTGGTGCCTTGCTTGAGGGCGAGTCTATTTATCATACCGATTGGAAAAAGGAGGGTTTAATTATTTTAGGTAACGAAGGGAAAGGAATTTCGGCTGATGTGATGAACAAGATTACTAAACCTGTTACCATACCGCGGTTTGGCGAGGCAGAATCGCTAAATGTTGCCGTTAGTGCTGCTATTTTTTGCTCGGAAATCGCCAGGACGCAAAATTAAATCGCATTAAAATTCATTTATATTTGCGGGCTAACTAATAATTGCTATTTTTGCAGCCTTGAATTTAAGGGTCGAGTGGCCGAGTGGCTAGGCAGAGGTCTGCAAAACCTTCTACAGCGGTTCGAATCCGCTCTCGACCTCCATTTGTACAAATAAAATAATTAAAAGGTTATTACCATGGCAGTTACCAGATTAAAAAGAAAAGACAGAAGAAATAAAAATACAGCTCACCAAGAGGTAGATTTTTTAAAAAGAGCAACTAACGTTGAGTTAGGAAGTCGCTCTGCACAACCTAAAAACGATCAATTAGCTAAAAACAACGCTGTTTTAGCTGCTTTGGCAAAATAGTTTTAGATTTTCTTCTAAAAAATTTAAGCATCCTTCTGATCAAAGGATGCTTTTTTTGTGTTCAAAATGCTGAGAAATAAATAAATTTGGAAACAGAAATTTTGAGCGAATATGAATCTTCACGAAACTCTTGCAGAATTACAATCACTCGCCGACGAAAAAGTTCGTAAGCAACACTTAAAGAATGGGGCCAGGGAAAATCTTTATGGCGTTAAAATGGGCGACATCAGAAACCTGGCGAAGAAAATAAAAGTAAACCATGCTTTAGCAATTCAGCTTTGGGAAACTGGAAACATAGATGCCAGAATGCTTGCGATTCTCATCCTCGAACCAAAAAAATTATCAACGCAGGAGATTGAGCAAATGGTTTCCTCAGAAAACTTCGCCTGGGCGGCAGATTGGTTCTACAATTACGTAATTAAAGACTTACCCCACAAAGAACAATTTAGGGAAAAATGGATGAACTCAGCCGATACAATGCTTGCCCGTGCGGGCTGGAGCCTGATGAGTGGCAGAATCGTTAGAGCGCCACAAGGTATTGATATCGACAAAACTTTAAAACGGATAGAGTTAGACATGGCAGATGCAGCGCCTGAGGTTCAGTGGACCATGAACACCACCCTGGCTCAAATTGGAATTAATCATCCGCATTACCGTGAGCAGGCTTTGGCAATTGGCGAAAAACTCGGAATTTACCGCGACTATCCCGTTTCAAAAGGCTGTACATCACCTTTCGCACCCATATGGATTAACGCCATTGCGGCCAGAAATAAATAAATCTTCACCAACGGACTACAACTAAATAGAATAAAATAAATTTTTATACCTTTAGAACAAATCATTCTCCTATAGCCATCCCAGATGTTTACAACTGCTTTTAAATAGCTAAACTAAATAAATAAATATGGCAACAGTAAATGTTTACTTAACATTTGATGGCAATTGTGAAGAAGCCTTCAAATTTTATCAATCGGTTTTCGGCGGTGAATTCCCTTATATCGGCAGGTTTAAAGATATGCCACAGGAGGATCCGAATTGCGAACCAATGAATGCGGCAGATGGCAATAAAATTATGCATGTAACCCTGCCAATTAGCAAGGAAACCTGCTTAATGGGTAGCGATACAGGCGGCGAATGGGCTTCTCAGTTTCAAAAGGGAAATAACTTTTCGATTTCAATAAACGCTGAAAGTAAGGTTGAAGCAGATAACCTTTTTAATTCCCTTTCAGCAGGCGGACAGGTAACCATGGCTTTGAATAAAACTTTCTGGGGTGCTTACTTTGGTATGTTTTTAGATAAGTTTGGCATTGCCTGGATGGTTAATTTCGATGAGCAACCCGCCACGTCATAAATAAAATTGATCGTAAAAGTAATTTATAATTTAAAAGGCAACCCGTAGTGGGTTGCCTTTTAAATTTTTAGCGCTTGCAAATATTAACTTACCAAAGCTTTACAAATTGATTTAATTAAACCCGGACCTTCATAAATAAAACCGGTATACAATTGAACCAAACTTGCTCCCGCATCCAATTTATCCTGGGCGTCTTGCGCAGAATGAATTCCACCAACACCAATAATTGGAAAAGCTTTGTTAGATTTTCGGGAAAGGTATTTTATAACCTCTGTTGAACGATCTTTAACCGGCTTACCGCTTAAACCACCCATTTCTTCTGCAATTGCTTTTTCGGTAGCTAAGTTTTCGCGGCTTACCGTAGTATTTGTTGCAATTATCCCTGCAATTTGAGTTTCAGCTACGATTTCTACAATATCATCCAATTGTTCATTAGTTAGATCTGGCGCTATTTTTAATAAAATAGGTCTCGAAATGCCGTGCTTTTGGTTACGCTGTTGTAGCGTATTCAGTATTTTTTTTAACGGTTCTTTCTCCTGCAAGGCTCGTAAACCAGGGGTATTAGGAGAACTCACGTTTACCACAAAGTAATCAACCACATCAAACAACCTATCGAAACATTTTATATAATCGCTAACGGCATCTTCATTCGGGGTTGCTTTATTTTTGCCGATATTTCCTCCAACAACAATATCTGGATGTTTATCTTTTAGCAAACGCAAACGTTCGGCCATAACATCAACCCCCTTGTTGTTGAAACCCATCCTGTTAATTAAAGCTTCATCATTTGGCAAACGAAACATTCGTGGCTTATCGTTTCCAGGTTGTGGCATTGGCGTTACTGTGCCTACCTCGATAAACCCAAAGCCAAGATTACTCAATGCCTCAACATATTCGCCGTTTTTATCGAAACCGGCAGCCAAACCTACGGGATTACGGAATTTGATGCCGAAAACCTCTTTTTCTAATCCCCGGATGTGAACATCGAAACTACTTCTTATGATGGTTTTTCCGAGCGGAAACTTGTCATTAAACCACTTCAACCGCTTCACAACGAAATAATGTACGTTTTCTGGGTCAAATTTGAAGAATATTGGTTTAATTAGGCGATACATGCAACGAAGATAAATAAAATATGGAAAATGTAAAGATGGAAAATATATAAGGGTAGTTATCGCATTTTCCACCTTACATCACTACATTTTATCCGAACTAGTAAGCCGCTGTAAATTGTTCCTGGTGATGAGCATTGTTTTCAAGCTCATCGGCCAGCACAATCGCCAAATCTTCAACTGATAAAACAGAACGACCATCTTCGTTAAAAACAGGAGAAGTTTTACCTAAACGGTATTTCCCGGTGCGACCGATGTTAATCCCCGGGTGCATCTCAATAGCAGGACTGAAAAATAGCCAGTCTAGTTCTTTTTCTTGTTTCAAAATGTTGAAATAATCTCTCACTGCAGAAGCGCCAGGATAAATCTCCTTCGGAAATTCCGGACCATCAACCAACTGGCTACCATCAATTTGCAAAGTGCCGGCTCCACCGATAAAAATATACCGCTTTACATCAGATGCTTTAACGGCTTTTTGGATTGCTTCTGCGCCTTTTATCGTGTCATCATAAAGGTTTGGGTTAGTCCACCCGGCATTAAATGCACTAATCACCGCATCTGCGCCATTTATTGCTTCGGTTAATTTTTCAGTATCCAAAACGTCAACTGCTACATTGGTTACTTTTTCATTTGTGCTTTCAATTTTGTCGGTATTGCGGGCAATTGCAATTACTTCATTGCCACGACTAATTAACTCGTTTAAAACGGCTTTACCTACAAATCCTGAGGCGCCTATTAATGCTACTTTCATGTTATTGTATTTTAATTATAAAATTTATTAATTGTAATATATTTTGTTACAGTTTTGGTTAAAAAAATTTATTTAAACTTCGAGGTGAAATCGGCCAAGGTTTGTGTTGACAAGTTTTCAATCAAAGCATTTTCAGCTTCGCTGTAAAGCGTATTAAGGTGTTCGTTAATTTGTCTGCCAATCGGGCAATTCGGGTTCGGCTCGTTTTTGTTCTGACCTAAAATATTGCTGCTCTTTACGGCTTTGTAAACGTCTCCTAGGTTTATGTCAACCGCATTTTTGGCAAGAAATGAACCGCCACCCTTCCCTTCTTTGCTATCTACAAACCCGTGTTTGCGTAAGTTAATGATTTCTTTACGCACCAAAACCGGGTTAATGTTGATGCTACCCGCCAAATAATCCGAGCTCACTAAGCTACCTTGCGCATCATGAAGCAGGGTTAAAATGTGTAATGAGACTGGAAATCGACTATTGTTCATTCTGTAATTATTTTTATTACAGTACAAATGTAAACAGATTTCTTTAGAAACAAAATTTATGGCTAATTATTTTAAAAACGTTCACTAAGTTTAGGGATGTGAAACGGATTGTCTATAATATTAGACCTAATTTTAAACCGCAGCGGAAAAACGTTAATACATTGTTTAAGCCATAATATTTTTGAAATCCTACCGAAAAAACCTATAGATTAACGCATTAGGTTGTTAACCTGCGCATACTGTAACAGCATAATGGTTTTGCCATCTTTAATCTCACCGGTTTCTAATTTGTTCAATGCATCAGAAAAAGAAAGTTCCAGAACCTCAATGTTTTCCTGCTCGTCGTGATGGCCGCCACCTTCGTTAACCTTCATATCTTTTGAATATTCTGCCACGAAGAAATAAAGGATTTCAGTAACCGAGCCCGGCGACATATATGCCTCGAAAACCTTTTTAACGTCTTTAATTTTATAGCCGGTTTCTTCTTCGGTTTCGCGTTTAATTGCCGTTTCCGGATTATCTTTATCCAACAATCCTGCACAGGTTTCAATCAACATGCCGCTTTCGTTGCCGTTAATATACGTTGGCAACCGAAATTGTCGGGTTAAAATTACCGTTTGATTCGCCCGGTTATAAAGTAAAATGGTGGCACCATTACCCCGATCATAGGCTTCTCGGTTTTGGATTTCTGTTGTGCCATCTTTTCTGGTGTATTCAAAAGTGATTTTTTTTAGCGTATACCAATTATCTGAAAGCACCTCAGTATTAATAATTTTAATGTTGTCGTTTTTCATTTTTCGGGTGACTTGGTAATCAAATGTATCATTAATTTTCATTTGATGCATGGGTAATGTTGAGCTGTTTGAGCCAGAAAGAAACAATTTTTTCAAAGCCACGAATTTTCTTTATAAACCTGATTGCAGTGGAAACCAAAAGCTTTTTCTGCTTTTGTTGCAACGGACAGCAGGAACAAACATTGATATGAAATGTTGTTTCTGCTTTACAGATTATTTTTAACTTCTAAAAGCAGTCGTTAGCCGAAAGCGATGACTTGCGGGACAGATTTTTCTATTTAAGTTTCAGGCAAAAGAAGCCTTTAAAATTCGTACTTTTGCAGCCGAAATGATTTCAATAAATAATTTAACTTTCTTAATTGGCTCGCGGGCCTTATACGAAGATGCAAACTGGCACATTAAACCGGGCGACAGAGCTGGTTTAATCGGTGCTAACGGTACAGGAAAATCTACACTTTTAAAGATTATCGTGGGCGAGTATGCGCCAAGCTCGGGAACGGTTTCTATGTCTAAAGACTTAAAAATCGGTTACTTAAACCAGGATTTACTTTCTTACGAATCGCACCATACCATTTTACATGTGGCCATGGAGGCCTTTGAGCGCCAAAATCAGTTGCATGATGAAATTGAGGAATTGCTTAAAAAAATTGAGACGGATTACAGTGAAGAAGTTTTGTACAAATTAAGCGATAAGCAGCAAGAATTTGAGGCTTTGGATGGCTATAATATCGAATATAGGGCAAACGAGATTTTAGCCGGATTAGGTTTCAGCACTGCAGATCAACTACGTCCGTTAAATACATTTTCCGGGGGTTGGCGTATGCGGGTAATGTTGGCTAAAATCTTATTACAAAACCCCGATATTTTGTTACTCGATGAGCCAACCAACCACATGGATTTACCTTCTATTAAGTGGCTGGAGAACTATCTAGCAGGCTTTGAAGGGGCTATTGTAATCGTTTCTCACGATAGGTATTTTCTGGATAAAATTGTAAACCGCACTGTTGAATCCCGCAAGGGAAAATTAACCGTTTATGCCGGTAATTATAGTTTTTACGTAGAAGAAAAAGCTTTGCGTGGCGAAATACAAAAAGGCGAATTTAAAAATCAGCAGGCAAAAATTAAGCAGGAAGAGCGGCTGATTGAGCGTTTTAAGGCTAAAGCATCGAAAGCAAAAATGGCGCAATCGAGGATGAAGGCGCTGGATAAAATGGAGCGGATTGATGATGTTGATGATGATAACCCGACGGTAAATTTTAGCTTTAAATTTACAAAACCATCGGGCCGCCATGTGGTGCGTATTGAACATGCGACTAAACATTATCCAAACGTGCATATTTTGGAAGATGCCGAGGCCGTAATAGAAAAGGGCGATAAAATTGCATTAATTGGCGCAAATGGTAAAGGTAAATCTACCTTGCTTAGAATGATTGCCGGAACCGAAAAATTTGAGGGCCTTTGCGAAACCGGCCATAACGTTACAACAACGTTTTTTGCCCAGCACCAGTTGGAATCTTTACACCTGGATAATGCAATTTTAGAAGAGTTGCAAGCCTTTGCCCCTAGACACACAGACACCGAATTAAGGAGTATTTTAGGCTGTTTCCTGTTTACCGGTGATGATGTTTTCAAAAAAATTAAAGTGTTATCAGGCGGTGAAAAATCGCGTGTTGCTTTGGCAAAATCACTAACAACAGATTCGAACTTTCTAATTCTCGATGAGCCAACGAATCACCTTGATATACAATCTGTTAATATTTTAATACAGGCTTTGCAACAGTTTGAAGGAACGTTTATAGCGGTTTCTCACGATAGGTATTTCCTGGATAATGTAGCGAACAAGATCTGGTTTATCGAAAACGAAAAAATAAAACAATACCCGGGCACTTACGCGGAATACGAAGAATGGAACAGCAAACGTGTAATTCCGGCTTCTAAACCTATTCCGGTTAAAATGCCTGAGAAGAAGAAAGAAGAGCCAAAGCCTGTTACACAAAACACAGCCAATCAATTAAAAAAACTTAATGATGAGCTGAAGAAAATAGAAAATCAAATTTCTGAACTGGAAGCTTCTGTTAAAAGTATAGAATCGGAACTGGCTGATGAAAATGTTTATAGCAAAGCTGATAAGCTTGCCGAAGCCAATAAACGCTATCTTACAGCAAAACAGGATTTAGATACGCAGCAAACAAAGTGGGAAACCCTAGCTGCTGAGATTATGGAACTGGAAGGTTAAACATAAGTTGTTTGCGCAGCCGGTTTTTCTCCGGCTGCGACGGTTTACTTCTTACATGATTCATAAAGTGCTATTAAAATACTGCGTCTTTAATTTTTTACCCTAATCAGGCAAAATAAACAGGTTTGCTTGCGCTGATTTCCAATAAGCATAATTAATGATAGAGGTGTTGTGTTAGGCATCGGTGTTTCGAAGCAACTTAAAAATATCTGTGTTTAGTTTTTAATGTCTGGTTAATACTCTTTACTTTTAACCATGCAAAAACTAATCGGAATACTTTTATTTTTCATCCCAATACTAAGCTTTGCGCAAAACGATAAAAATTTCACCAACGAAAACAAAACATACCTCCCAAACATCAAAACTGTTCTTTGTTACAACAGCTCAAAAGAACAAAGCATACCGCTAATTGCCATCACCTCGGCAGAAAAAATTATATTTTCCTTTGATGATTTATTGGCCGGAACTCAAAACTACTGGTATACGGTTGAACATTGCACCTCAGACTGGCAAACATCGAGAATTGCGACAACGGATTATTTGGATGGCTTTAGCGATGATAGAATAACCGATTACCGCTACTCATCAAATACGACCAGAAAATATACACATTATGAAATAAGCTTACCGAATACGCAGGTTAGGCCAAAAATTGGTGGCAACTATATTTTAAAGGTTTATTTAGATGGCGATAAAAATAAGCCTGTTATTTCGCAACGCTTTTATATTTTGGATAGCCAGGTTGCCGTAGCCGCAGAAATTACCAATTCTTTGCAGGTAGCAGACAGAAACAGCAAACAAAAAATCAATTTTACCATAAATCACTCGATAAATATTCCAAATCCTTACCAGGACATTAAAGCTGTTGTGATGCAAAATTTCAATCAAAATACTGCACAACTCAACACACGGCCAGCTTTTGTAAGGCCAAATCAACTTGTATATAACGATTTAACGACCAATGACTTTTGGGGCAACAACGAGTTTAGAAAGTTCGACACCAGAAGTTTGCGTTTTAAAGGAGAAAATGTAAAGGATATTTACCGCGATAAAGAATCTGTTAGCTTGATGCTTTTTCAAGATGCGCCGCGGGACAAGGGCGCATTTGGCACCCAGTTTGATGAAAACGGAAATTTTTTTATCCGCAATTCTGATGGCCGCAACGACAGAACGGAGGCGGAATATATGAGTGTACTTTTCACGCTGAATGCTGCTGCGCCAACCTTAAATGGCGATGCTTACGTGGTTGGGCGGTTTAACAATTATACGCTCACTAAAGAAAACAAGCTTATTTATGATGCCGGCAGAAAGCAATTTTACGCCAATATTTTGCTAAAACAAGGCCTCTATGATTATGAATACGCGTGGGTTAATAAAGAAACGAAAACCATAGAAACGCAACCCTTCGAGGGTTCTTTTTTCCAGACAGAAAACAGCTATCAAATTTTTGTTTATTACAGAAGGCCTGGTGCCCGGTGGGACACGCTGGTTGGTTATAACAACTTAAGTAATAGAGTAAACGACCGATAATTACTGCGTTTTTAAAACCCAAACCGATACACTGCCTGCGTTGCAGTGAAACTCTGCCCAACCATTTTCATCGACTATAACTTCCTGACTGCAATGGCCGAGCGCATCAATAAAGGTTTTACCCTCAAACTTTTTGCCCATTTCCATTGATTTGAACCCCGCTTCACCTGTACTCATTAAAACAGCCAGGCCACTGTTTTCATGCTCATCATCACCTTCCCTGGTCCACCCAACACAGTTGCCATGATCAAAATGCTCTCTCTGCAAACCGTAAGCTAAAGCGCTTCTTATTTTACACATCGTTTCAACTTCAGGCAAGGCGGCCAATTCGATATGTACATCATTACCTTCCTTGTCTTTATCATCGTAAATGCCACCATATAAATCGGGGAAAAACAAACATGGGATGCCTTGTTCCCGCAACAATATTATCGCGTAAGCTAATGGCCTGAACCAAAAGTCTACGTAAGACTCTAGCGCTTGCAGCGGTTGCGAGTCATGATTATCCACAAAAGTCACCGCAAGTTCCGGCTTAACCTGAACCAGGGTTTTATCAAAAATCGTTCGCATATCGAACTGGTTTTCTTCATGGCTGGCCAGGTAAAAGTTATGATGAAGTAATGAATCAAAGATTTGCGTTCTTCCGGCAGTAATGTCTATGTACTCCAATTGTCCTTCAATATCAACCACGTTCCAATCCTCTGCAACGACGAAAAACTTGCGGTTAAATTTCTCATCAAGATGATCGAGCCATCCGATTATAAACTCAGGGTTAATGTGTTTAACGGCATCGAGTCTGAAACCATCAATTTTTGTGGTTTCAACCAGCCACGTTCCCCAATATTTCAATTCTTCAATAACAGCCTGGTTACGATAATCAATGTCATTAAACATCAAGTAATCATAATTCCCAAGCTCTGTAGACGGCACCTGCTCAAACCCCTCTCCAAGATAATTTTGTATAGAATAGATAGCTGTTTCCTTTAAATCTTCGGCCCAATCAACCCCACTAAAGCACATATGATCCCAGATAAACTCCGAATATTTACCTTGCCTGCCCGGAAAGGTAAATTTCGTCCAGGCTTCAATCTCGAAAACATCGCTTGTAAATTCGGTTCGGTTATCAGGATTTACAGTCCTTACTTTTACTTTTTCTAACTCATCGCCACCGGCTTTATGGTTAAAAACGATATCGGCAATCGCCGCGATACCATTTTCATGTAAAGCATCTATAGCCTTCAGGTATTGGTCTTTTGTGCCGTATTTAGTATTAACAGCGCCTTTTTGGTCAAATTCACCTAAATCAAACAAGTCATAAACGGCATAGCCAACATCGTAAGCAGCGTTATTAGATTTGTATGCCGGCGGCAACCACACCGCAGTAACACCAATTTCTTTTAAATGATTCGCCTCGTAAACTACTTTGGTCCACAGGTTTTGCGCTTCGTTATAATACCAATGAAAGAATTGGATGATTGTTTGGTTTTGCATTAATTCGATTTTAAGCAAAGATAACATGATAGTTCGTTAATTGTTTTTGTGGCGTGTAGGCCAAAGGTAAATTGGTAGATGCAACTGGAAAATAGGCTTCAAAACGGATGAATTCCTGATAGCTACTGAATTGAAAACTTTATTGGAACAAAGGGTTAAAACAAAAAACATACTGTTTTAATGGTGCTTTTAATTACTTTTGCGCTCGATTATGAGTTTGAAAAAGAAATTTGCCAGAGAAAGTTTTACGATAATGAATGAGTTGGTTTTACCTAATGATACCAATACATTAAATAACCTTATGGGTGGCCGTTTATTGCATTGGATGGACATTGCGGCTGCGATTTCTGCTCAAAAACACTGTAATCGAATTGTTGTAACGGCTTCTGTAGATAACGTTTCTTTTAAACATCCGATAAAACTTGGAGACGTTATTACTATTGAGGCAAAGGTTACGCGTGCCTTTAATACGTCTGTAGAAGTGAGACTGGATGTTTGGGCCGAAAACATTCCAAGTGGTGCCCGTCAGAAAAGTAATGAAGCTTACTATACTTTTGTTGCTGTAGATCAGAGTGCACGTACCATTCCCGTTCCAGAGGCAATCCCGGAAACTGCAGAAGAAATTGCGCTGTTTGACGGGGCTTTGAGACGGAGGCAATTACGGTTGGTGTTAGGAGGAAAAATGAATCCTGAAGATGCCAGCGAGCTTAAAGCTTTGTTTTTTAAACCGTAACTTTTACACAAGATTTCTTTCCGGTTAACATGATTGTTTTATTTTAGCGATTTACCAAACGCTAAGAAAATGACAACCTATACCATTCTTATTATTTTAAGCGGATTAGTAATATTTTCCTATCTGTTCGATTTAGTGGCGAGCAAAACCAAAATACCATCGGTTTTATTACTATTGCTACTTGGAATCGGCCTGCGTTTTCTTGTCGGTTACCTTAAAATACAAACTTTCAATTTTTTATCTATTTTGCCAACGTTAGGCACCGTTGGTTTAATTCTCATTGTTTTTGAGGGTTCATTAGAATTAAAGTACGACGCTGCAAAAAACAAAGTAATCAGGAGCGCCTTTTTGTCTGCATTAACCATACTGTTAGGTACGGTTACCATCATAACCTTAATCATTTACCAGATTTCGCATCGCGATTTGCACTCCTGCATCGCTAATGCTATTCCTTTCAGTGTTATCAGTTCGGCAATAGCAATACCATCTGCGGCTGCGTTGGGCAAGCAAGACAGAGAATTTGTAATTTACGAATCTTCGTTTTCAGACATACTCAGCATCATTATTTTCAACTTTGCTATTGCAAATCATTCAATCACTACTTCGGCATTTATCGGACTAGGCTTAAGCACCTTTTTGATTATTCTGCTATCGGCTGTTGCCTGTATCGTATTGCTGTATATTATGGGTAGGCTAATTCACCACATCAAATTCTTTTTAATAATCTCGATTTTAATATTAGTTTACGCCGTTGGCCAATCGTACCACCTTTCTTCCCTGGTATTAATTTTGAGTACCGGGCTTTTTCTAAATAATGCGGATACAATAAAAAATGCCTGGTTTAGAACTACATTTTTATACAAAAACTTAACCGCTGATTTAGCGCAACTTTACCAGCTTTCTGCAGAAAGTGCCTTCATTTTAAGGACTTTCTTTTTTGTAATATTTGGTTTTACCATGGATATTTATGAGTTGAATAATTTGCCGGTTTTAGCCAACGGCGTATTTATTCTCCTTGCAATATTTTCAATTCGGTTAGCGGTTTTAAAAGTTTTCAAATCAGGCAACGCTGCGCCGATTTTATACCTTGCGCCACGCGGGCTGATAAGTGTTCTACTTTATTTTAACCTCCCTGCATCGTTAAAAATGCCTGAAGTTGGAACTTCATTTCTATTTTTAGTTGTTTTAGGGACCAGCATTATCATGACACTGGGCTTAACGCTAAGCAAAAGAAAACTGGATGAGCAGCTTGCTTAGCTAGCTGCCCATTTCTAAAATCTTATCAAACTCCTCGGCTTTCAGGGGCATGACAGATAGCCTTCCCTGGCGAATGAGCGATATATCTTTCAAACTTTCTTCAGCTTTAATCTGCTCCAAAGAAACCGGTTTATTCAACGCCTCCACCGGCGCTAAATCTACCACAACCCAGTTTGTATCATCAGTTGTCGGGTCTTGATAAAATTCCTTTACAACCTTGGCTACGCCAACAACATTTTTGCCTTCGTTACTATGATAAAAAAGAACCAAATCGCCCGCTTTCATTTCTTTAAGGTTATTTCTGGCCTGGTAATTACGAACGCCATCCCAAAAGGTTCTTCCATCTTCATTAAATTTTTCCCAACTGTATTTAAAAGGTTCTGATTTTACTAGCCAATGTTTCATTTATAATGTTTTAAGCTTCGAATTTACGATAAATCAAACGGAGAAGGAAGAAATTAATCGTCCTCCTAAAAAGACATATCTTGTAAAAAATAACCGTAAAGATTTGTAATTAAATTAAGATATATTATTGGATTTAATATTCAGAAGTTTGTATTTTTAAGCATGTCAAAGACAAAGCTATCTACCACAATAATAGTTCTATTGCTGTTCAATCAAGCATTCTGTCAAAGTACAGATTCGTTGAGAAACGCTGCCCTAAACGATTCGAAGAACTTCAGATTAAGCGAAGAAAACCTGCGAAAATTTAAAGAATACCGCGGTAATGCATCGTCGGATCTATTTAAGCCAACGCCATCGGTTGCCAGTTCCATTTCCTTGTTAAACGATTCGATTTATGTAAAATCCTTCCGGGAGGCAGCTTACAAGCAAACCAAAAAACTTAATGCAAAAGGTGAGCATAAGCGAATTGCCATATTAGGTTATGCAGCAGCGATAGTTTTTGTAGGCCTGATTTTTCTGGGTTTAAATCAGATATAATTTTTGTCACACAAAAAAGGCTTCCTGAAATTCAGGAAGCCTTTTTAAATAGTCGAATTATTTGTTATTTGCTTTTAGCATCAAGCGCATCGTCAATTCTGCCCGCTAAATCTTCTAAATGATATTTGCTTAAACCAGTTGCAGAGTTTGCAGCAGTTTTAATCGTAGCGTCTAAGGATTTCAATTCGCCTTTTACAACAGAAAGCACATCGCTTTGCGAAGCTGTGATACCACCCTGAGCAGCTCCACCTCTACCCCCACCAGCTAATATCGCGTTAATAGCGGTAGGCGCTGGTCCAGGTTTAACGATTGAAATCAATTTATCAACATACATTTTTTGAAGATTTCTTCTATACACGTCTATAGGCTGACTAGTTTTCAATTCGGTAAAAATCGAAGCGTTTAAATCACCAAACAAATCGGTAATTTTGTAGGCACTTGCGCCATCCGCAGCTTCTGCAGAAATCAACTTTGTTAACGTATTTGTACCCAACAACCTGTTAATTGTTGTGTTTTGCAATCTACCAACAACCTCTAAACCGTCTTGATCAATGTTATCTAAAATCGGTTTATCAATCATCCACATTGGTGTTTTAAACAACTGCACATCTAAGAAGTTCATCGCCTCTTTTTGTGTTGCGGCCGGCGTACGTTCGTAAACTGCTCCAACCTGCTCAACTGTTTTTGGATTTTCGTAAACACCGCCGATATTTTTGGCCACATGGCCCATATAACGACCGAATTGGGTAGTCAACTGACCGTACATGTTTGCTAAATTGTCGTATCCGTCAGCAGGTTCTTTAGTCCACACAGGTAAATTACTTAAGATTACTTTTAGGTTTTTTATGCCATAAGTACTTGCTTTCATTGCATTATCTGATAAATCTTCGTTCTGCGAATGTGGATCATCAGGATTGGTTTCAGTACCAAACCATAACCTGCGGTTTTTAGCAGATTCGATTGTCATCTTGTTCAAAATCGGAACTTCTTGCTGTGCATTTTTGGTTTCAGGGAAATATTTGTAGCCCCACTCAATCGCCCATTTGTCGTAATCACCAATACGTGGATACAAGCCCTTTGATGAGATGTTATCTTCAGGCTGCGCCACATAATTAAAACGGGCATAATCCATAATAGATGGTGTGTGGCCGTTTGCTTCAACCCATTTTTTGTCTCTCAACATTTCTGTAGGAACAGTAGAGCTTGAGCCATAGTTGTGGCGTAAGCCCAAAGTGTGACCAACCTCGTGAGATGATACAAAACGAATTAAATCGCCCATCAATTCGTCGCTGAAAGTCATTTTGCGAGCCCTTGGGTCTACGGCTGCAGTTTGAATCATGTACCAGTCGTGAACCAGTTTTTGTACATTATGGAACCAGTTTATATGACTTTCCATAATCTCACCACTTCGTGGATCTGAAATACTTGGACCGCTTGCATTTGCAATTTCAGACGGTTTGTAAACGATTGCCGAATGGCTAGCATCATCAATACTCCAGGTAGAATCCTGCTTTGCAGTTGGCGCTTCTTTGGCCATAATTGCATTCTTGAAACCTGCTTTTTCGAAAGCCTTTGCCCAATCATCAACTCCTGCTTTTAAGTATGGAACCCACTTTTTCGGAGTTGCCGGGTCGATGTAAAAAATAATTGGTTTAACCGGCTCTACCAGTTCGCCACGTTTATACTTGGCTAAATCCTGTGGTTTCGGCTCCAGTCTCCATCTTTTAATTAACTCGATTTCTTTAACACCCTGTGGATTTAAGTCGAAGTCGGTATAACCAACAGCAAAATAACCTACACGAGGATCGAAGTAGCGGGCTTTCATTGGTACTTTAGGCAGAATAACCAGTGACGTATTTAGTTCGATAGTTGATGAACCTGCAGAGGCACCACCGCCCATCCCAGCCGGAGCAGCACCACCAAATGGGTTTGGGGCTGCCGTTAAGCTGTAAGTTTTTACTGTATTAATTTCCACATTCATCGGGAAACTTCTCAAAGCAACAACATAACTTCTATCAGCAAGTTGCGCACCTAACCTGAAACGGGTTTTTGCAGCCGGAGAACTGAAATAAAAAATATCGTTATCACTGTTAAGATATTCGGTAACATCAATTACGCTTCCTTTTTTATCAGGAGTATATGCGGCAATGTTAAACGAAGCCGCAATGGCTTGAATGTTTGAATTTTTCAATGATTGATACATTGAAGTGGTGCTATCAGGACCGTAAGTTCTGTAACTTATTTTCCGCATGAAAATGCGATTGTTCGGTCCTTTCTCGAAACGGATAACCGAGCTTCCGATTTGGTCGCCGGCATAACCCTGAGCCGCTCTAACTTCGGCGCCAGACTTTGAAATACGGCTAACAACCAAAATATCTCTTCCCAAAGTGGTATCGGCAATTTCAAAGAAGAATTTATCTTCCAGTTTATGCGTTGTTATCATTCCCCTTCTGGTTGATGTTTTGCTTGTAATAACCTGATCGTAAGGTTTAGGCTGCGCTCTAACACCCGAACCCAGGGCTGCGCCCGGCGCTCTCCGCGTGGAGTCGGTTGTTGCAGCACCTCCGCCTTGTCTCACCTGCGCCTGAACGCAAGCAATGGCAGAAACAGCAAATAAAATGCTGAGTAAATTTTTCTTCATAACAAATTAGTTGATTTAACCGTAAATATAGTCTGCCGACAGGTTTTGATACGGTATTTGAAATAACTTTTAAGTTACAAAGGCTTTATTTTAAGAATTTCGCCTCAAAAAGAAATCTAATGGGAGAATTCCGGATTTTCTATAAGTCCGATAACGTTTCCAAAGGGGTCGAAAATGCTTCCAACCCAAACCGTGCCGCCAACATTATTTGGTTGCTCATGTATTTCTACTTCCAGTTCTTTAAAGCGGGTAAATGTTTGCTTAATATCTGCAACACCCCAATAGGTAATGGAATGGTTGCCGTTACTGTAACCCGTATCATCAGGATTTAATCCCAATTCGAAACCACCAATGTGATAACCTACATAAAAAGATTCATCAAAATACGGTTCAATTTCAAATACTTTTTTATACCATTCTTTTGCAGCCTCTAAATCGCCAACGTAATAAACTATTGTTCTTAATCCCTGTAGCATATCGGTTATTTATTTTAATGGGTTATTTACTTCGTCGGTTAGCAATGTTAATCCTTAAACTCTTAAATCGGGGCTTTTCATGGCTGCTAAATCAGCTTTACGGTTAATAAATTCACCCCCTTAACAACTAAGCTAACATCAATGTATAATTTTAAAAACGAGTTCCTTTAAAAGTTCGCCATCATTCACATTTCCCGAACTGTCTAAGCCTTTACTTTTTAAATCGTATTCCCTAAGCAGACTAATCACCTGAAAAACTTTGCCTGTATTGTAGTTTCTGGCTGCCGATTCGTAATCCTTCACAAAAAACGGAGGCACACCAAGTGCAGATGCGGCATCAGCTTTGTTTGGAATGTAATGATATTTTAACAGCTTGGTAAAATAGCCGCCCAGATTAGCCATTACCATAACCGTTGGATTTGCTTTCGGGTTGCTTGCAAAATAGTTAATGATTTTATTGCATTTTAAAACATCGCGAATGGCCAGGGCCTTTTGGAGTTCGAACACATTGTATTCTTTGCTGATGCCAATATTTTTCTGAACCAAATCGCTATTGATTGTAACGTCTTTAGCAACATTGAGCATCAGTTTTTCTATCTCATTCGCAATTTTAGAAAGATCCGTTCCTAAATATTCAGCCATCAGTGCAGATGCCTGTTGGTCGATTTTATAACCCTTATCTTTAACAAATTCTTCAATCCAGGGCACCAGTTTATAATCCCTAACCGGGTCTGACTGGAAAATTAATCCGCTTTTAGCAATTGCTTTGTAAATCTTTTTACGCTTATCAAAATTTGCGTATTTGAACGCCAAAACCAGAATTGTGCTTGGCAAAGGTTTCTCAAAATAGTTTAATACAAATTCTGCCTCCTTGCTGCTGGCATCTTCTTTTCCCCATTTCAAGTCCTGGGCTTCTTTCAGGATAACAACCTGATAATCAGACATCATAGGATATCGCTTTGCGGCACCTAAAACAGTTGCCATGTCGGTATCTTTGCCATACAAAACAGTTTGATTAAAACCCTTTTCAGCGTCGCTAAGCAACTTATCTTCAATATAATCAGTTACCTGATCTATGTAATACGATTCTTCGCCATGCAGTAAATACACCGGTTTAAATTTCCGGCTTTTGAGGTCTTTAATAATTTCGGCAGCAGTCATTGCCGTAAAATTACAATTTAGCTTTTAGGATTTATTAAATGTTTGCAAACAATATTAACTTTGTTTCCTTAATTTGTTTGAATTAGTTTATTGCTAAACTGTTAACGAGATTCTTTCTGCTGAGAACCGCCAACTGAAAAATGTTTACCCCGACTCCACTAAATCTTCCGCCATATCCATTTAAAATAACCCGGAAAGATGATGTTGTTTTTATTTTTGATGAATTAAGGAAGAAGCATTTGGTGCTAACGCCGGAAGAATGGGTCCGGCAGCATTTTATCCAAAATTTAATTGCAGGCAAAAAGTTTCCAAAAACGCTTATTCAAATTGAGGGTGGATTAATGTTAAATCAACTTCAAAAACGGAGTGATATTTTGGTTTATAACAGCGCAGGAGAAAAGCTGATGCTGATAGAGTGCAAAGCGCCAAAAGTTAAAATTACACAGGCTGTTTTTGAGCAAGCTTCGCGGTATAATTCCATCCACCAGGCTAAATGGATTGTACTTACGAACGGACTTCAACACGTGTATGCCAAAATGGATTTAGCCAAAGGGAGCTTTGCTTTTACGCCAGAAATGCCGGAATACGCAGATTTGTAACTTTACCCCTTAATAATCACCTCCTAATTTAGATGCTGTACCCGGCTTTCCAAAGCTGTTTGTTGCCAGAATAAATTGCCTCATTGCACATGGCTACACAAATGGCCGCTTGCGTACCCGTTTTTACATTTGATGCAGGAACTTTTCCGGAAATAATCGATTCATAAAATTCCTCGAGTGCATAGTTTGTGCCATCCAATGTTGGTTTATCGAGAATCGGGATGCCACCATCCTGGTTTACAACAATTTTACTGGCGCCGGTTACGCCATCTACAATGCCCAATTCTTTTTTTGTTTCCTGCTCCGGATAAAAAACCCCTGTATTTGTAAGCAGAGAAACGGAGCCTTTAGTCCCTTTTATCTTAAAAAGATAACCGTCATGAGCATTCCCGCAAGTGGCGCCGAAATTACCAATCATCCCGTCTTTGTTATACCGAAGCACAGATTGAATGTTATCATAAGTTTCGCGTCCATCCTTAAAAACATCTATTCCTCCGGTGCCTGTAATTTCATCTGGCTGCGTTTCAAACGCCCAGTTAATAAAATCTATTTGATGCGAGAGGAGCTCTGCAGCTAAACCGCCGGAATATTGTTTATACATGCGCCAGTTTATTTGTCGCTCTAATTTTGGGTCGGCAACTTTTCGCCTCCAATTCCCATTCCGGTCCCAGCGGCAATCTACCTGCGAAACTTTACCCAGATAGCCAGTTTTAATCATATCCTTAACGCGAAAATACAAAGGCGAATACCGATATTGATAACCAACCTGGTAAACCTGTTTTGGAAATTTCAAAACCAAACTCCTCAGTTCTAAAGCCTCGGCAATGTTATAAGTCATGGTTTTTTCTACGTACACATGCTTACCCGCCAGCACAGCATCTTTTGCAATTTTAAAGTGTTCGCTCAAAGGCGTCGCAATAAAAACTGCATCGATTGATTTATCATCCAAAACGTTATGATAATCATTAACCCGCCTCGCAGCCGCCGGAACATACTTTTTTGTTTCTTCCAGGCGAAAATCCAAAACGTCGCAATAGGCTACAATGTTAAATTTTGCAGGCATTGATGCGATAACAGAAAGCACACCTTTACCCCTATCTCCGCAACCAATCATTGCAATATTGATGATTTTTTCACGGTTTAAATTCAGGTTTGCTAATACAGTTTCAGTTGCTAAAATACTGGTACCAAACAATGCCGACTTTTTTATGAAGGAACGACGATGCATTTACAATGGCTTAATTTTAATGGTTCTGAAATCTACTTTATTACCATGATCCTGAAGTAAAATATGTCCTTTTGGCGCCTCACCGAAATTTTTCCAGTCTTTGTATTTGCTAATGGCTACGAGTTGCTTAAAGGCTTCGGAGCCACGAACATATTCTAAAACTTTCACGCCGTTAAGGTAGTGTTCAACTTTGTTATCTGGATAAACGATCAATCGGGCATTATTCCAGCTGCCAATCGGCCTTAGGTAACGAGGTTCCTTTTTTGCCGTAATTAAATCGTATAACGATGCCAAAGTGCGGTTCCCATCCCTACCTAGTTTTGCATCAGGATGCAGCACATCGTCCAAAACCTGGTATTCCAAACCAATTGCAGAACCGGTATTTTTTTCGCTCAGGGTAACAAAATATTTTACACCGCTGTTTGCGCCGGGTGTCAGTTTAAATTCGAACGACATATCAAAAGCTGCAAACTCCTCCCTGGTAACAATATCGCCACCGTTCGTAGATTCTGCTCCGCCTGATGGCTCTACGCTGATTACGCCGTTTTCGATTTTCCAACCCTTTGCCGGAAAAGCAGTTTTATAAGCGCCAACCCAACCGGCATTGCTTTTACCATCGAACAGAAGCTTGTAACCTTCCGATTTTTCGTATGCTGATAAGTTATTTGGCGTTAAATTCACCGCATAAATCCCCTTCGGGAAAGATTTAAATTTTAAACCTTCTGTTTGAATATTGATGTTTTTAAAGTAAACCTTCTTACCATCATTGCCTAATTCATTGCCAATTCCATGCACCTGTAAGCCAATAAATCCAGCTTTGTCGAGCGTGTCAATCACGTAGGCAACGGGTGTTCCATTTACCCAGGTTCTCAGCTCATTGCCAATGTTTTCAATCCGGTAATGATTAAATTCATTTTTCTTATACAAGGGTTTTGCTGATGGATTTAGCTCGAGCGGATACAACCATAATCTTCTTGCTTCATCATAAACGCCGCCCGTCCACGCTCTTGGTGTCGGGTCTATTTCTACCTGCCTGCCGAAAACCAATCCTTTGCCATTGTTTCCCTCCGGCTTAAGGTGACTGCGGGTTTGAACACCAGAATTCGTGGTTTCCCCCTCGAGCTTTACATCCAGTTCAAGAATAAAATCACCGTATTCCTTTTCGGTAATCAAGAATGAATTTGGCGTTCCTTTGGTCATGGTGCCTACAATTGCGCCATCTTCAACTTTGTAAGGGGCAGCACCGGCTACGGCTTTCCAGCCGGTTAATGTCTTACCATCAAAAAGTGGCTTTACTTTTTGCGCAGCAGCCGATAAGCTGATTAAGGAAAGGGCTAGGATACTATATTTTTTGATTTTTATCATGATGATCGGGTTCTATCTTTTTATCGTGTTTGCGAGGCTTTGAGTATCAATATTTAAAAACTTTTCCATTTGCTATTACTTCCTGGCGCTTCTCATCGAAAACGGATTTAGCGCCGGTACGAACGGCAGCATTTGTCATGATGTTAGCAATTGAATGTGAATAGCCGGCTTCTACAGGTGCATTCGGCGTTTTCCGACTACGAACACATTCCATCCAGTTTCTCATGTGCCCGGAAGTAAGCATGTCGCCGCCCATATTAGCACCGGTTGCCGCTTTAATTTCTGTTTTACTTAAATCAAATTCGGGCAACAAATTGGCTTTCATGCCCATCGCAGCGGCTTCCTGCTGCCTCAATCCACCTTTTGGTGAAACTTTATTGGTAATCAGGTTTAGTTCGCCGCCATTTGAATAATATACTTCACCCACGTCGCCAACGCTATTTTGCATGCGGGAAGTAAAAGTTACCTGAAAACCATCTTCAGCCTCAGGCATACCATAATCGAAAACAGCCACCATCGAATCCCAGTTTCTGCGACCATCTTTCCAGGTGTAAATTCCGCCGTTTGCAACAACGCTTCTTGGATGTTTTAAACCGGTAAACCAGTGAACGGTATCAATCTGGTGCGACATCCATTGGCCCGGCATCCCTGAAGAATATGGCCAGAACAAACGATATTCTAAATACTTTCTTGGATCAAAGGCTTCATTTGGACGATTTAAAAGAAATCTCTTCCAATCGATATCTTCCTCTTTAAGCCTGGCAACCAAATCCGGCCTGCGCCAGCGGCCAGGTTGATTTACATTCCAAACCAAATCCACTGCTGTAATCGGTCCGAATTTTCCATCCTGAATATATTTGGCAGCATTAGCATAGTTCTCGCCACTCCTTCTTTGCGAACCGATCTGAACAATTCTATCCGTAGCTTTCACGGCTTTTAGCGCTGCCTTTGCATCATCCATTGTTTCGGCAAAAGGCTTTTCTACATAGGCATCGCAATTGGCTTTTACGGCCTCAATGGTATGCAATGCATGTTGAAAATCGGCCGTACTGATGATTACCGCGTCTAAATCTTTGGTAGCGTAAAGCTCTTCATTATTTCTGCAAGCCTTAATATCGTGTCCAAATTTTTGCTTCAAATGCGTAATACCCAAATCTCTGCGGTAATTCCACAAATCTGAAAGTCCGACGATATCGAAGTTAAGTTCTTTGTTATGGTTTAAAAAGCATGGCAGCAAGGTATCTTTAAAGCGGTCGGAAAAGCCAACCACGCCAACCCGAACCCTATCGTTGGCGCCAATTATCCGGCCGTAACTTTTTGCACTCATACCCATCGTACCCGCGTACGTGGCCGCTGCAAAAATTGCAGACTGCTTAATAAATGTTCTCCTGGAGTTTTCCATAATGTGGATAATAGCAATTGACTAATGTTATTAATTTTTGTAGACTTTATCAATCTGTTGGTTTAAAAACTGAGCGCAGTATTTTAGCTGCGCATCCGAATAACTGCTTCCTGCTTCAACAAAAACCGGCCCGCGATAATTTGCCGTTTTCAACGCTTTGAAGTAATCTGTAAAGTCATCACCTTTAATGCCAGGCAATGTCCGTTCCTCATCTTCCGCAATTTCGCAGTGAATAAGCAAATCTTTGGCATTGACAATGCTTTCCGGAGATTCATGCTCTCGGCGCATATGAAAAATGTCTGCATTCAGCTTAAAGTTAGGATGGTCAACCAGTCTTACCACTTCTGCTGCAGCTTTCACAGTATTAAGAAAATTGGTTTCTTTACTTTGAAGGTTCTCCAAAGCAATTTTCACTTTATATTTTGCAGCAACGCCTGCAATTTTCCTACAGAGCGAAGCAAATTCCAGCGTTGCTTTTTTAACATCGTAATCTTCTGGCAAACGCCTTGCTGTGCCACTGCCAAGTACAATAAGCGTAATTTTTGCCTGCTGCGCACGTTGAAATAAACTATCAACATAGTCCAAAACCACATTTTCCTTAACATTCGGGCCAGCTATTTTCATCTGCCCAGGAAACATGACGTTACACATGTAGAGTTTCGTTTTGAGTTTTGATATGGCTTTAAGGTTTAGTTTAAACTTTTCTTCCGATAACGATGGAGCTATCATTCTCCCAACCGATTCTCCGATCAAACCGAATCCTGAGGCGCTTACTAAACTATCTTTTTCTATCGGAGCCACAATCCCCAGAGCAATGAAATGTTTTGGTTCTCTTTGAAACCCAGATAAGAATAATGAAAGTAAAATTGCAACAATAGAAATCTGTAGTTTCATTATGTTTTTTTATAGAAATGATGGTTAGAAAACCCGTAAGCCTTATACAATGCCAAAATAAGAGTTTAACTCAACAGAACAGAATGAGTTTGGTAACAATTTAGAAACGCTTGGAAAGGCGGCCGTTTTGCCAAAATTCTTTAATGTTGCAAAACGCAAGGAGGGCAAAACAATCCAAAGAAACAGAATGTATAACAGAAAAGCCCTACAGAATATTGTTCTAAAGGGCTTTTCTAAATTTTACGGTTTAGCAAAAAAATTATCCTAACATTGCGAGGCTTTCTTCAATTATGTTGATTTTAGCTTCGGCATCGGCCTTTTTATTGCGTTCGTTGGCAATAATTTCTGGCTTTGCATTTTGAACGAAACGCTCATTGCTGAGTTTTGCCTCCACAGATTTTAAGAAACCTTTTAAATAAACTAAATCTGCGTTTAAGCGAATGCGTTCTGCATCAACATCAATGTTTTCCGTTAAGGAAATAAAAAATTCGTCTTTACCAGCCATAAAAGCGGTAGCACCTGCGATCTTATCATTTACAATTTCAGCTTCAGAAACGTTAGCCAGCTTGAAAACGATGTTTAACCATTTTTCGTAATCGATATCAGAATTTACTTTCAAACTCAGTGGCAGAGCTTCTTTTGGCGAAATCTGCTTTTGGTTACGAACATTTCTAATTTCTGCAACCACGGTTTTGATCACCTCAGCATCCTTCAATAATTTATCGTCTATTGAGCCTCCTTTCGGAAATTCGGCTACAATGCAGCAATCCATTTCGTCACGTGCCGCAAACAAATCATCATGCCATAATTCTTCTGTTAAAAATGGCATATTTGGATGCAGTAACTTTATGATGTTCTCAAAAAAGGCGATTGTTATTTTGTAACTTTCTGCATCAATTGGCTGTTGGTAAGCCGGCTTAACCATTTCCAAATACCATGCGCAGAAATCATCCCACACCAGTTTATAGGTTATCATCAACGCTTCCGACAGGCGATATTGTTTAAAGTTAGCCTCAATCTCAACTAAGGCCTCATTAAAACGGTTTTCAAACCAGTTTATCGCTTGTGTATTCGGATTTTCCAGGTTTTCGTCTACTTTCCATCCCTTAACCAGGCGAAATGCATTCCATATTTTTGAGGCAAAATTACGGCCTTGTTCGCAGTAGCTTTCGTCAAACATTAAATCGTTTCCTGCCGGAGACGACATCAACATCCCTACGCGAACCGCATCAGCACCATATTTTTCAATTAAGCCGATAGGATCGGGCGAATTACCTAAAGATTTAGACATTTTACGCCCCAATTTATCGCGGACAATTCCTGTTAAATAAACATTGGTAAATGGCTTTTTGCCCATAAACTCATGTCCAGCCATAATCATACGGGCCACCCAGAAAAACAAAATCTCGGGTGCTGTAACCAGATCATTTGTTGGGTAATAGTAGTTAATGTCTTTATTACCTGGATCTTTAAAACCGTCGAAAACAGAAATCGGCCAAAGCCATGAAGAAAACCAGGTATCCATCACATCCTCATCTTGTTTTAGAAAAGGCTCCAATTGATGCTTAAATCCAGCTTTTTCGGTTTCCGAATAGCTTTCATCCAAATGTTTTTTCTTCCAGAATTCCTCTAAAGCCTCATCTTTAGTCTTAGCAACTACCCAATTCCCTTTATCATCATACCAAGCCGGAATGCGCTGTCCCCACCAGAGCTGGCGGGAAATATTCCAGTCGCGAACGTTTTCCATCCAGTAGCGGTAAGTATTCTCAAATTTATTCGGAATCAGGTTTACTTCACCATTTAAAACATCTTCCAAAGCAGGCTGCGCCATTTCTTTCATTTTCACAAACCATTGCATAGAGAGTTTTGGCTCAATGGCTGCATCGGTTCGCTCAGAAAAACCCACCTGCGATTTATAATCTTCAACCTTATCCAGGTGACCGGCTTCTTCCAACATTTTGGCGATTTTTTTTCGGGCTACAAACCTGTCTTCGCCAACTAAAATAACCGCCAGTTCATTCAATGTGCCGTCGTCATTTAAAATATCGGTAACCGGCAAATTGTGTTTAACGCCAAGCTCATAATCGTTTAAATCGTGTGCAGGCGTAACTTTTAAACAACCTGTACCAAATTCAATATCAACATATTCATCTTCAATTACCGGTATTTCGTGGTTAACCAAAGGCACGAAAACTTTTTTACCTTTTAAGTGCGTAAAGCGCTCATCGTTCGGGTTTATACAAATTGCGGCATCTGCCATAATCGTTTCCGGCCGTGTTGTTGCAACAACCAGATAATCCGCAGACTGGTTTCCAGAGTTCGCATTATCGCCGCTAACGATATTATAACGAATGTAGTACAGTTTCTGGTTTACTTCCTTACGGATTACTTCTTCATCAGAAACTGCTGTTTTGCCAGCCGGATCCCAGTTTACCATGCGGATTCCGCGGTAAATCCAACCTTTTTTATACAAGTGAATAAACGAATCGATTACCGCAGCAGATAGATCTTCCTCCATCGTAAAACGGGTGCGGTCCCAGTCGCAACTTGCACCAAGTTTCTTCAACTGTTCTAAAATAATACCCCCGTATTTTTCCTTCCATTCCCAGGCATACTTTAAAAATTCTTCGCGTGAAAGGTCTTTTTTATTGATGCCCTGCTCCTTTAACATGGCAACAACCTTTGCTTCGGTAGCGATAGATGCGTGGTCGGTTCCAGGAACCCAGCAAGCATTTTTGCCTTGCATGCGGGCCTTACGAATCAATACATCCTGAATCGTATTATTTAACATATGCCCCATGTGCAGCACTCCGGTAACATTCGGCGGCGGAATTACGATTGTGTAAGGCTCACGTTCATCGGGTTCGGAATGGAAAAACTTTTTCGATAGCCAATAGCTATACCATTTATCTTCTGTTTCTGCAGGATTGTAATGCGTGGAAATGCTCATGAATTATAGTAAAAGCCCCAAAAATAGCTAATTAAGCTGAA
Organism: Pedobacter sp. AC464; assembly: GCF_979253075.1. NCBI lineage: Bacteria > Pseudomonadati > Bacteroidota > Sphingobacteriia > Sphingobacteriales > Sphingobacteriaceae > Pedobacter > Pedobacter sp. AC464. Next base: position 74,191 of record NZ_CEEDBV010000001.1, on the reverse strand, counting down.
AGACTAAAGCATAAAGCCAAAAGTTTGGCTCATTTCAGTATGTTGCTTTACTCAAGGCGTCAGAAATGTGAGCTGTTTCTTTTGGTTTGAAAAAGCAAAAACAATATTTCATTGCAAAGTTAGCCGTTTCCGCTAATTCCTTTTAAAACCCCTGCTAATTCATAACGAATCGTTTAACTAATTTTCCGATGGTCAAAACTTCATTTTTTGAATTCTGACTGCATTAAGAATTGCGAGTAACGCAACGCCAACATCGGCAAAAACGGCCTCCCACATGGTTGCCAAACCACCTGCACCCAAAATTAGAACCAATGCTTTAACAGCAAAAGCCAATACAATATTTTGTACGACCACGTTTTTGGTGGCTTTGCCAATTTTTATCGCGGTCGCAATTTTCGAAGGTTGATCCGTTTGAATAACCACATCGGCCGTCTCAATAGCAGCATCGCTTCCCATAGCGCCCATCGCTATGCCAATATCACTAATTGCTAAAACCGGTGTGTCATTTATACCATCGCCAACAAAAGCGACCACCCTGGTTTTGTCCTTTTTAATCTCTTCGAGTTTGGCCACCTTATCCTCTGGCAACAAATCGCCGAAAAAGGAATTTATGCCCAGCCTACCTGCAACTTTTTTAACAATTGATGTTTTGTCGCCGCTTAACATCACCACATCTTGTACGCCATTTAATTGCAATTGTTTAATCGCCTCAGCAGCGTCTTCTTTAATTTCATCAGCAACTAAAACGTAGCCGGCGTAGGCACCATTTACCGCTACAACAACAATGCTTTCCTCAATATCTGCAATTTTTGAATCGAAACTGATATTAAACTTACTTAAAAGCTTAGGATTTCCGGCTAGCACTTGCTTACCGTTTACGCTTCCCTTAAGGCCCATTCCGCTAATTTCCTTAATGTTTTCTGCCGGGTAAATTTCCTTTTCGCCAGCATACTCAACAATGGCCTTCGCAATTGGATGCGTAGATTTTGCCTCTAACGCGGTAAGCAAACTTAAAAATTCCTCCTTATCAATAACACTTTCCACTTTTTGAACCCGAAAAACACCTTTCGTAAGTGTTCCGGTTTTGTCCATAATAACGGTATTTAGCCTGGTAATTAAATCTAAAAAGTTAGAGCCTTTAAATAAAATGCCATGCGCCGAGGCGGCACCAATGCCACCAAAATAGCCGAGCGGAATAGAAATAACCAGTGCACAGGGGCAGGAAATAACCAAAAACACCAGAGAACGATATAGCCAGGTTTGAAAATGATAATCCTTACCTAAAACTAAAAACGGTATCGCAACCAAAGCCAATGCTAAAAAAAAGACAATTGGGGTATAGACCTTGGCAAACTTCCTGATAAATAGTTCAGTTTTCGCTTTGCGTGTGGTGGCATTCTGAACCATTTCCAAAATACGGGATAAGGCGCTATCGGCAAAAAGCTTTGTTACTTTTATTTCGATAACCTTATCGAGATTAAGCATCCCTGCTAAAACACTACCGCCTTTAGCAATGGTTTTCGGTTTGCTTTCTCCAGTAAGCGCCGCGGTATTAAAACTACTTCCATCCGAAAGCATCTCGCCATCGAGCGGAATTTTTTCACCCGCTTTAATCTGTATGGTTTCCCCAATCTCAACGCCTTCAGGTTTCATGGTTTCATATCTTCCGTTGCGCAATACGCTGGCAACATCTGCACGAACATCTAATAAAGCAGAAATATTTCGCTTCGCCCGGTTAACCGCAGCCATTTGAAAAAGTTCTCCAATGGTGTAAAAGAGCATTACAGTTACCCCTTCCGGATATTCGCCAATTGCGAATGCACCAATAGTAGCGATAGACATTAGCGAAAACTCCGTGAAAAAATCTTTGGCTTTAAAGGTTTCCCAAACTTCTTTTAAAACCGGAACACCAACAGGCAAATAGGCAACGATGTACCAATAAGGCCGAATGACTTGAAAAGCCTCTAGCTTGAAAATATTATCGAAAGCGATGCCGATAAGCAACATTGCCAAGGTTACAATTGCGGGCAAATAGGTCTTAAAAGCAGAAGGGTCTCCACCATGGTCGTGGTCATGTTCTTCGCCTCCTTCATGGTTATGGTTATGGTCGTGGCTATGTTGGCTGGCTTTGGTAGCGCAACAGCTATCGTCTTTGTGGTTGGATTGACTCATTTATTTACTGTTTTCTTTTCTGAAAAGCAACACCAGTTCGTTTCGGACGCTTTGTTCCCGCCATCGCTGCAAATCCTCGGCCAAAGAAAAATGGCCTCCGGGTTTTTCGCTTTGTCGGGTTTAAGTGGCCCGGCCTGTAGCATTATCAACATTAAACCATCACGGGGCAAAAAAATTTGTTTGGCAATCGAGGCTGATGTGTTCGGTTTAGATACGAAATATTTTACGCCCGAACTATTTCTACCGCCTGCAACACGGTTTTCGAAAAATGACCTAAATGATGGCAGGGCGATATCCAATTTAAATTTAACTGCTTTCGGCAAATCCTGTAACGCTACGCATGCAATAACTCAAATTTATAAGTTTATTCTGATTCATTCTTAATAGCGAAAATTTTTATAAGCGCACAATAAATTATGTTAAAAAATGTTAATAGTGTATAAAAGAATTAAAGTCATGAAATCCCTTAAATTCCACTTTTCGCCTGCCGAATTCCTGAGAAGGTTTGGCTTGACAAAAATTTACTACTGGTTTAACAAGTAATATTCTTGGTATATTGTTTCAATATTGCTTAGTATTTTATAAATTTCGCTGTTAAACTAACTTAATAAGCGAATGAAATACCAAAATTTGAAAAGATATTTTGCAGCACTCGGTATAGTCGCTGCTGGCTTTTCTGCTAATGCACAAACCACTAAAAGATTTATCGACCCTGCAAACATGGATTTATCCGTTAAGCCTGGCGATGATTTCTATACCTATGCGAGTGGTGCATGGGTAAAAAACAATCCTGTTCCTGCTAAAGAATCGCGTTGGGGCTCATTTAACGAGCTTCGCGATTTTAATATCAACGCTGTAAAATCTTTGGTTGAAGAGGCTGCTGCTGATAAATCTGCTCCCTCAGGTTCTATAAAACGTCGCGTTGGCGATTTTTACACTGCAGCAATGGATAGCGCAACCATCGAAAAGCTAGGTTACACGCCTATCAAAGCCGATTTGGCAAAAATTCAGCAAATAAAAGATGTTCAGGGCGTTTTAGACCAGGTTGCTTACATGCGTACCAATGGTTTAGGCGGCGGTATGTTTGGAATCGGCGTTGGCCAGGATCGTAAAAACGTGAACAAATACATGGTAAATATTAGTCAGGGCGGCACAACTTTGCCAGATCGCGACTATTACCTGAAAGACGATACCCGTAGTGTGAAAATCCGCGAGGCTTACAATACGTACATGACCACGCTTTTTACATTAACTGGAAGTACGCCCGAAGCAGCAAAGCAAAAAGCAGAAACGGTTTTTAAAATTGAAAAGCAATTCGCTGAGGCACAAATGAGCCGTTTAGAGATGCGTGACCCTTATGCTACTTACAATAAGCTTACGGTGGCCGAATTAAATAAAAAAACGCCGGATATTAATTGGGCAACCTATTTGCCTAAATTTAAAATTAAAGGTCAGGATACTGTTCTGGTATCATCGCCAAAATTCATGGCTAGCTTAGATGGGATGCTAAAATCGGTTCCGGTAGCGGACTGGAAAACTTATTTAGAGTGGAACTTAATCAAAAGTTCTGCGTCAAGCTTGAGTTCTCCATTCGTTAAAGCGAGTTTTGCTTTCACGCAGGCACAAACAGGTCAAAAAGTTCAAACACCACGCTGGCAACGTATGTCATCGTTAACTGATGGCACTATTGGCGAATTATTGGGCCAGCTTTATGTGGCAAAATATTTTAAGCCAGAAGCTAAAGCCCGCATGAACCAGATGATTGTGAATTTACGTAAAGCTTTCGAAATCAGAATTAATGGTTTGGAATGGATGAGTGCTGAAACCAAACAAAAAGCTTTGGCAAAACTAAATGCCTTTACGCCCAAAGTTGGTTATCCTGACAAATGGAAAAATTACGATGGTTTGGCGATAAATAAAGATACATACTTCCAAAACCTGCGTAATGCAAGCATTTGGGGCTATAATGAATCAGTTGGCCAATTGGGTAAGCCTGTAGATCGTACTCGTTTCGGCATGACGCCACCAACTGTTAACGCTTATTACTCACCAACTTTAAACGAAATTGTTTTCCCTGCCGGGATTTTACAGTTCCCTTTCTTCGACCCGAATGCTGACGATGCAGTTAACTATGGCGGTATCGGTGCAGTTATTGGCCACGAAATGAGCCACGGATTTGATGATAGTGGTAGCCAGTATGATGCAGAAGGAAACCTAAAAAACTGGTGGACTGCAGAAGATAAAGCAAAGTTCGATGCAAAAACCAAAGCTTTAGGCGAGCAATTCGATGCTTATACGGTTTTGGATACCGTACATGTAATTGGTAAACTAACAATGGGCGAAAACATTGGCGATTTGGGTGGTTTAAACGCAGCTTATACTGCTTTCAAAATGACCAAGCAAGGAAAGAGTACAGAGAAAATTGACGGTTTTACACCAGATCAGCGTTTCTTTTTGGCCTGGGCACAAGTTTGGAGAGGCAACATTTTACCTGAAAGTGCTGCGCAGCTAATTAAAACCGATCCACATTCTCCAGGTCCGTACCGTACAATTGGTGCGCCTGTTAATATGGACGCATGGTATAGCGCTTTCGATGTTAAACCTGGAGATAAACTCTACAAAAAACCAGAAGATAGAATTAGAATGTGGTAATTTCACGCTAGCGAATATTTCCAAGCTTATGCTCATCGGATAGACGCTTAGCAACTCCATCAAGATTTTCATCCCGGAGAGGAATATCAAACCTATAATGCGAACGTCCCGATTTATTCGGGACGTTTTATTTTGTGGTATTTAGTTAGTTTGGATAATGTACATTAAAAGGGCGCATTGGATAAAACAAGTTTCCCATAAACTTGCGCAGCTAATTTAAAACGGAGTTCGTTCAGAAAATCCTGATTATCATCATATCTTTGAAAAAACTTAAGCATAAAAATGAAAGTCTTATCTAAAATTGTATTTGTTGTTGCTTTAATGCTGAATTCAGGAATTGTTTTAGCACAAGATAACCTGATTAGTTTGGATGCATTAATTAACAAAACGGACCCGGCCTGGCCACTTGTTAAAAAGTGGATTGATTCTGCAAAAAATAAAGTTGAAGTTTTGCCTGTTGATTCGGCCAAAGCCAGGGAAACACTACACAACGCACAGGTTTCTACTTATGCCACTTTGGGCTCGGTTATTTTTAATACCGGAGGAATCATGGTAGACAATGGCTGGATCAGGATTTTAGGTTCAGGAAGTGAACGCTTAAATAGAAACATCGCAGAGTGGAATAAAGGTAAAACGATAAAAGAGTATGGCGACAAAATACCGTACCTGTTGATTGCTGATGATGCCGTTGGTGGTTTTTTTGCAATTAATTATGGCGGTTTAGGAAAAGACATTAAAAACGTTTACTATCTGGAGCCCAACAGTTTAACCTGGCAACCACTAGGCGCCGGCTATGGCGAATTTCTTGTCTTTTGTTTCGATAGCGACTTATCTAAATTTTACAAAGGCTTGCGCTGGAACAGCTGGGACCAATTTATCGGAAATTTAGATGGCACAAAAACATACAGCTTTCGCCCTTATTTATGGGAAGAAGGAACCGATATAGATAAATGCAGCCGAAAGCTTGTTGGCATTGAAGAGATGTACCGTTTCAACATTATGAAATCGAAAGAAATAAATGCAGATAAAGGCATCAAAAAAGACAATAGCAAACAGTAAGGTTTGGCGCAAATTTTAAAGGTACCTGACTTGTGTTTTCTTAGGTAGCTTAGCCAAAACCATTGCTCTCGAATCGGCGACGCGGCTTTTTAGTTCGTTGTCGTTTAAAACATCTAGGTTTGCAATTTGAATCCATTGGCGTTTTGCCATATGAAAAGCCTGAGCAATGCCTGGTCTTGCGGTAAGGCTGTCAAAGTCGTCAGGATTACATTTAATTGAAAAACTATTGCCTTCATCAATTGCAATAATAACGAAGATTTTCTCTTCAATCATGAAACAAAGATGTTCCCACTTCATTCCTTCGGTTGTACCCGGCAGACTTAAGCAATATTCTCTGAAAGATTCGATATCCATATTAAGGTGAAACTCCAAAGATAAAAGCTTAAATCGAAAAGAGTTTATAAATTCCGTGTTTTAACACCACACAAACTAAGCTTGATGCTATATTTGCAATTTCACCTTAAAGACATCATAACTCCAACAAACTGACTATGAATATTATAACCCAAACCGCAGACGGTTCGAATACGCTCTACAATGAAACGATCGGCGAACATTATCATAGCAAGCACGGTGCACTGCAAGAAAGTAAGCATGTTTTTATCGAAGCCGGGCTAGAGTTTACGGCTGAAGGAAAGTCGGAGATATCGATCTTAGAAGTGGGTTTCGGAACGGGGTTAAACTTCATTTTGAGTTTTGAGTATTGCACAGAGAATAACATTAAACTAAATTATACCAGTATTGAAGCTTTTCCCTTAACAACTGAAGTGCTTAACGAAACGGGCTATTCCGCATACGTTCCGGCAGAAATATGGACAAATTTTCTGTCAAATTATGAGGAGAGTTTGAAGTCTAAACAATCACTAACTTCGCTTTGCACACTTGAAATTGCGCACACTACACTGGCACAATTCAACACCGAAAAACGGTTCGATGTAATTTATTACGATGCGTTTTCAGTGCAGCACCAACCCGAGATGTGGAGCGATGAAATCATTGCCAAAGCATGCAGTTTCTTAAAACCCGGCGGAACATTTGTAACCTATGCAATAACAGGGAAGCTAAAACGAGCGGTAAGAGCATGTGGCTTTACGATACAGAAACTGCCCGGCGCACCTGGCAAACGGGAAATGTTGCGGGCTTTAAAAGGAATTTGAATTATTAAAGTTGCTGATTAGTTGCCTTGCTTAAGCAAAATACTAAACCTGTCACAAGCCAAAAGAGGAATTTTTAACACGGCCTGCTTACCAATTCTGACACAATTCCGACCTCCGGTTCAAACCACAACTTGCTTCATGTGTTAATTTAAAATCAAACTTTATGTTATGGAAAAAAGAACGTTAGGAAAAACAGATTTAAATATAGCGCCCATTGTATTCGGAGGAAACGTTTTCGGTTGGACCATCGATGAAAACAAATCATGTGAAATTTTAGACCAGTTTATAGACAGCGGTTTCAATTTTATAGATACTGCTGATGTGTACTCCCGTTGGGTACCAGGAAATAATGGCGGCGAATCGGAAACCATAATCGGTAACTGGCTGAAAAAGAACAACAAGCGGCAAGAGGTTATTATTGCAACAAAAGTTGGTTCGGATATGGGCAGTGGAAAATCGCTCAGGAAAGATTACATCATAAACCAAGTTGAGCATTCACTCTCCCGATTGCAAACGGATTACATCGATCTTTATTTTTCACATTTCGATGATGAAACAACTCCTGTTGAGGAAACGTTAACCGCATACGAAAGCTTAATTAAAGCGGGTAAAGTACGTTGGATTGGCGCATCGAACTTTTCTGCCGGGCGGCTGAAAGAATCACTGGCATTTTCTGCCAACAACAATCTGCCCCGATACGAAGTTTATCAACCAGGTTATAATTTGTACGACAGACAGGAGTTTGAACAGGAACACGAAAAAATCTGTGTGGAGCACGGACTAGGCGTGGTTACCTATTATTCGCTTGCGAGTGGTTTCTTAACAGGAAAATACCGCAGCAAAAACGACTTAGACAAAAGTAAAAGAGGTGGCGGCATTACAAAATTCCTGAATGAAAGAGGGTTCAGAATTTTAGATGCCTTAGATAAAGTTGCTGATAAACATAGCGTCGAACCAGCCGCGGTTGCGCTCGGCTGGCTTATTCAACATCCATCTATTACTGCGCCAATTGCAAGTGTAACCGATTTAAGTCAATTGAAATCATTTACCCAAGCCGCAAATTTAAGTTTATCGGCTGAAGATATTTCACTATTAGATAAAGCGAGTAGCGATTAGCAAATATTCTGCTATATTTAAATGCCCGAGTAATGAAACAATTAGTCGGGCATTTTGTATTAAACAGGATTTTAAAACATTATGAAAGAAAAACTATCTTTTCTACCAAAACTCGCCCTCGTTCTTTTCTGTTTAATTAGTTTAACATACATCGCCATTCTCGGCCATTCGTTGCTGGCACCGCTGCTTTTTTCGTTCTTGATGGCGATTTTGCTGCTTCCCGTTGGAAACTTTTTAGAACAACGCTTTAAATTCAAACGCAGCTTATCAACCATAGTTTCCGTTATCTTGATGATTGCCGTAATTGGTGGAATTATATATTTCTTTGGAAATCAACTCAGTGATTTGTGGAAAGATTGGCCGCTTTTAAAAGAAAAAGCAAATGTTTCTTACCATGAATTGCAAAACTGGATATCTAAAACCTTCCATGTAGATTCGCAGAAACAACTGGCCTATTTAAACGACAGCACTGAAAAAGCCCTGGCTACAAGCGCCGCAATTGTGGCTACTACGTTAGCAACGCTATCCTCTACCCTGCTTTTCCTTGGTTTCACGCTATTATTTACTTTCTTCATCTTAAACTACCGGAGAATTTTATTCACCTTTTTAACATCTGTTTTTGCAGCGGAACATAAAGAGAAAGTAACTGAAATTGTCAGTCAGATTCAATACATCATTAAAAAATACATTATCGGCTTATTTTTGCAAATGCTAATCGTTACCGTTTTAATGATAGCGATTTTAAGTTTGTTAGGTGTTAAATATGCGGTTTTGTTAGGTTTAGTGGCAGGAATTTTCAATGTCGTTCCTTATCTGGGCATATTTTTCGCGTTGCTGGTTAGCTGTCTAATTACCTTTGCAACAGCCGGAGCGGGTAAAGTTTTATTGGTTTTAGTAGCGTTTGTTGGTGTACACGCCATTGATGGTAATGTGCTCATGCCTTTAGTTGTGGGTTCAAAAGTTAAGATCAACGCTTTGTTTGCTTTTATAGGAATAGTGGTGGGCGAAATGATTTGGGGTATTTCGGGCATGTTCCTATGCATACCTTATCTGGCTATGTTAAAAATTATTTTCGACCGGGTAGACACGCTTAAACCATGGGGAATTTTGATGGGTGAAGAGCATAAGCCCGATAAAAAGAAACGTGTTTACCGCATTACAAAAAAGATTAAATTAGAGGAAAAAGATTAACGATGCCCGAGAACAGATCGCCACATATTCTAAGCACATCAGCCAATTTATTAGGGATTTGTTTTATCGTACTAACCTCGCTGAGAAAACTAAACCTAACTGATGGTTCTTTAATTGATGAATTTGCTGTAGCGGCAGTGATGTTTTTTATGACGAGTTGCATCCTATCTTTTATCTCCATGCGCAGAGAACGCCAGGAAAGTAAAAAGCTCGAACAAGTTGCCGACTTCGTATTTCTATCAGGTTTGGTGGTTCTTTTTGTAGCCACTATCTTAATTGCATTTAATTTGATAAAGTAGCCTCTCCGCCAGAAAACCCAACTGCAGGGAGCCTCTCAAAATAAAATGGCAATTAATCTGAATTGCTTAAAAATTAGTGACTCGATGCGAATCGCTAAAACACAGAAGGCAGGCAAAAGACTTGTCGCAAATTCGACGGGCAGATTCGAATGCATAAAACAAATTCAGAAAATCATTTGTAGATTCGGTAGATGAAACCCCTTTTTGTTTTACTTCTAGTTTACGTTGCCCTGCTCGGCTTTGGTAATCATACCGCATTTGATAAAGGCAATATCTTCGCAGGAAATATTGCCATGGCTGTAATGTTATTATTTACTGCAATTGGCCATTTCAAGTTTAAAACATCAATGGCTGCTATGATTCCGCTTTTCATACCAAAAAAAGTAGAAATCGTCGTGCTCACAGGTGTTCTCGAAATACTTCTAGGCATTTGCTTATGTGTAGAAGAAACCAGGTTTTATGCCGGCATTGCGTTAATTTTGTTCTTTTTAGCAATTCTGCCAGCAAATATTTATGCTGCGAAACATCAGATTAATTACGAAGATTTATATAAACCTGGTCCTGGAATAAAATATTTGTGGTTCAGAATACCATTTCAATTTTTCTTAATCGCCTGGGTTTGGTATTTTAGCGTTCGATAAATTTTACAACATGCCGAATAATCCGATTCCTGCCGTTGCGCACAATCCTGCCGATGCTTTTACCCGTTTGCTTACCGTTTTGAATACCCTGCGTACGCAGTGCCCTTGGGATAAAAAGCAGACCATGGAAACATTGCGTCACCTTACCATTGAGGAAACTTACGAACTCAGCGATGCAATTTTGGAAGGCGATTTGAATGAGATAAAAAAGGAATTAGGCGATGTAATGATGCATTTGGTTTTCTACTCCAAAATCGCCTCAGAAACTAACCATTTCGATATTGTTGATGTATTAAATGGCGTTTGCGATAAGCTGGTAAGCCGTCATCCACATATTTACGGTGATGTTGAGGTACAAAACGAAGAAGACGTAAAGAGAAACTGGGAGCAAATTAAACTTAAAGAAGGGAATAAATCGGTGCTTGCAGGCGTTCCTGGTTCGCTACCAGCCTTGGTAAAAGCATCCCGAATACAGGAAAAGGCCCGAGGAGTTGGTTTTGACTGGGAAGATAAAAATCAGGTTTGGGAGAAAGTTGAAGAAGAACTGCAAGAGTTTAAAGCAGAATTTAACGTTACAGACAATACCGCAATTGATGTAGAAAAAGCGGAATCTGAATTTGGCGATGTTCTTTTTTCCTTAATTAATTACGCCAGGTTCATCAACATAAATCCGGAAAATGCACTGGAGAAAACGAATAAAAAGTTCATCAAACGTTTTCAATATCTCGAAAATAAAGCCAAAGAAAGTGGTAAAGCCCTGGCAGACATGACCCTTGCGGAAATGGATATTTACTGGAATGAGGCAAAGAAACTCTGATATGAATGCAGCAACAAATGATAATGCAGGCCCAAAAAACCTGATAAGTATTGTTACCTTTAATGTTATCGCAACCCAAACCGTTGATGGTGGCGTTATTCCATGGGTGAACATTGGAAGGGCTAATGAGGAAATATTAAATTTGATTGATGCCGATGAAATTGTGATTCCGGAACACGAGATTACAGTTGCTGTAGACTATCCTCTGGCAGAGCCGACATCATTTCATTTATTCTCCTCGATTGGTTTTTCACGAAAATTGCTTTTAATTGAAATCAGGGAAAGATTTTTATCATTCTCTGCTTCAGAACAAAATCAGTTCGACATTTATGGGCTAGACCTGGTGTCTTTAGATGTATACAAAACCAATTTAGGCAAAATTGAACTCACCCTGGAAATAGATAATTAACTGAATTTTTTTTAGTAAATCAGCGGGTAAACCTCGACTTTAAGACTTTTAAAGCCCGCTCAGTTACGTTAATCTGAGTTTTCGAAATAGTTATTTTCAAGGGTAAAACTGGCCATCAACATAATACCATTTGTTGTTTTCGAGTTTAAAATTTGATTTTTCGTGCAATACCTCTGTTCCGAATTTGTTGTTTAAGTAAAATGCTTTAAATTCTACTTTGTCAAACTCTGCAGAAGCAATTTCCAGTTTAAGCCACTTTATACCTTTTGCGCTCTTCTGGTAGTCGACCTTTGAGTTTCGTTTTCGCTTGCTTAAATGTGTGGTTTCAAATAAATAATCTCCGTCTGCTACAACAAATGCCGAATATCTCGAACGCATTAAAGCTTCAGCTGTTGCTGCGGTTTTCACTCTTAAATGATAAGGCTCGCAACAATCTTTATAGAGCAACCCGGTACCGCAAGGACAGTTTTTAGGATTCATTTTATGATTTATTAAGCAAAATTAGGATTTAATATTTCCTCAGCTAAAATTTGTGTAAAATTGCACTCGAAAAATGAGGTATTTCTTTCACATTGCGTATCAGGGGCAACATTTTAGTGGCTGGCAAAAACAGCCAGGCGTTAAAAGCGTTCAGGAGGTTATAGAACAAACACTTTTCAAGATTTTGAAAACGCCAATCCCGATTATTGGTTGCGGCCGAACCGATGCACACGTACATGCCAGTCAGTTTTTCTTTCACGCAGATATAGAACAGGCGTTTGAGTTTGACCTTCTTTACATATTAAATAAGGCACTCCCATATAACATTGCGGTTTTTAATATTACTAAAATGGAGGGAAAACCCCATGCCCGTTTTGATGCCGTTCAACGGAAATATGATTACTTTATTCACACCTATAAAGACCCGTTTTTGAGTAACCAGAGCTCTTTTTATCAATTGAAAAACCTCGACTTTGAAAAAATGAAAGCTGTGGTAGCGCTTCTGCCAAAATATAAAGATTACAGAGCCTTTTGCACCCATCCGGATAAGTATGAACACACCATTTGCAATGTAATGGAGGCAAAATTATTTGTAAACCCAAAGGGCGACAGGTTTCGGTTCCATATTGCGAGCAACCGGTTTCTGGGTAAAATGATTCGCATTACAATGGGGAAAATTTTGATGGTAGGCAAAGGCGAATTGAGCGTGGATGAATTTGAAAGTGAGCTCATAAATCTAAAAGCATCAAAGCTATCTTTGCCTGCGCACCCGACAGGCTTATACCTATCAAAAGTGAGCTATCCATACTTAAACCTTGAGCCCAGAACCGAAATTATTGATGCCGTTCAGGGGAATAACGATTGGATTTTGCTTTAATTGTAGCGTTTTCACCTCGCTGAACGTTTTAGTGTAAATTTTAGAGAATGAAGAAACATCTGGCGGCTTTAGCCATTTTAACCGTACTATTTTTTGGTTGTAAAAAGTCTGCTGATAAAAATTTACCCCTTCAGGGAACTTACACCGGCGAACTCATTGTAAGGCCCTCAACCTATCAATTGATACCCAACAGCCCTACCGAGATTAGTTTCAACAGCGGCAATTTTATTGTAAAGGCAGGTGATAAGCCAACCAGCGGTTCAGGAAATTTTAAATTGGAAAACAATTTGCTGGTTTTCTCTGATGCAAATATTTACACCGCAGATTTCGACTGGAACAGGATTTTAAACGGAAACTACAGCTATCAAATAAAAGGAGATAGTTTGATATTGAAAAAAACCATTTCACTTTGCAAAGACCCTGCTCAGAACTGCCTCACCACAATTTATCAATACAATCTTATCAAGAAAAATAATTAATGAAAGTTTTTTACTTTTGCTTCATCACGCTGCTTATACTCAGCTCCGGGTGTAAGAAAAAGGGCGAATCGCTCAATCAGACTGTCGCGTTTATTGGCGAAAGCAAAAAGCAAATTGGCTCCTCTACCTTTACAATTACAAACATAGTCGATAGTCGCTGCCCTAAAGAGGCAATTTGTGTGCGTGAAGGCAATGCAGTGGTTTCGCTTAAGGTTCAAACTGATTTTAACATACAAAATTTTAGCCTTTGTATTGGCAATTGTACCGAAATCGGATCAACTGATAACATTACCTTTACTACCGGTAACGCTAAATATTGGGTAAAACTAAAACAAGTATCGCAAACCGACGAAGCCAAACCAGATCTCCCGAAGGTTGTTACGTTGGAAATTACTAAAGGTTAAGCCTATTTAAATCGAATTGCTTTTAATGGAGAAACCTTACTTATTAGCAAAGACGGAATAATTAGCACCGTAAGGCAAACAACAACCGTTATAACGTTTAAGCCCAGTACGTCAATAAAATGAAGCTCTATTGGGGCGTAGGCAAGAAAATATGAAGATTGATCTAATTTAAAAATATGGGTAGACTGCTGAATCAGGCCTAAACCAACGCCTAAAATATTTCCAAGCAATAATCCGATTCCAATTAAGTAAGCCGCGTTGTAAAGAAAGATTTTCATAATGCTCCAGTTGCTGGCGCCAAAAGATTTCAACATTCCTATCATATTTGTTCGCTCCAAAATCATTATCAGCAAAGCCGTAATCATATTAATAACTCCAACGATAAGCATCAAAATCAGCAACACATTTGTATTTACATCGAGCAAACCCAGCCAGGTAAAAATGTTTGGAAAGTTTTCTTTGATGGAATAAGAACGTAAACTTTGCGGCAACTCTTCAAAAACATGATCAGCAACCGATTTAAGTTTATTAAAGTCTTTAATTCGGATTTCTATGCCGCCAATTTCTTCAGGTTTCCAGTTGTTTAAGCGCTTTACGATGTTCAGATTTCCCAAAACAAAGCCTTTATCAATGTCTTCAACGCCAATATCATAAATCCCTACGATTTTAAATTTGCGTGGACGAAGTTGATTCTGAACGAAATACATGATAAAATCATCGCCTGTTTTAAGTTTCAGCCGGTTTGCGGTGTAATTAGAAACCAGTAACTCCTGCATTGCAGCGGTGCTATCAGAAAAATCTATTATCGTTCCGCTGATGATATGTTGCTTGATATATTCCCAATTGTAAGTGCTATCAACACCTTTAAAGTTTATTCCTTCTATCTCATCATTAGCAGAAATAATTGCAGGTTTTGTAGCATAAGGATAGAAATATTGTGTATTTGGATTGCTTTCCAGTTGCTTGCGGGTTTTCTTATCCAAAACGAAAGGTGAATTTTCAAAGGAACTGTTTAAGTCGTATCGTGTAATTTGAATATCACCCAAAAACCCGCGAACTTTATCCTGAATTTCAGTTTTAAACCCTTTAATTATCGCTATCGAGAGGATCATTACCGCCAAACTCAGCATAACGCCTGCAATTGCGATACGAACGATGAGCTTTGAAAAGGTTCGTTCTGATTTTATGGCGATTCGCCCGGCTATAAAATATTCGAAATTCAAGGTGATAAATTTGTTGTGGCAAAAATGCTCAAATCCTTTTTAAAAATGGCACTTTTGAAAATAAATAAGCGTTGGTAAAAAATTCAATACGCTTACAACAATAATCAAAAAAGTGCTAAATTGTTTTATTGTTGATTAAAAATGACTAAACCTATCGAATATGAAAACCAGTATCAGCTTTGCGCTTGCCAGTTTAATTGCGCTTTCTGCTTGTGGGCAAAACCCGCATGCTACAACTAAAGGCGACCATGTAAATTTGCATCCAATAAAGGCTAATCAAACCATCAAAACCGGCGCAGAACAAACGGAAAAGTATTTGCCTTTATTAAAAGGAAAACGTGTTGGGATGGTGGTAAACCCAACTTCAATAATTGGAGCCGCTACTTCGGTTGATAGTTTATTAAAACGCGGCGTAAAAATTCAAAAAATATTTGGTCCTGAGCATGGTTTCCGGGGCGATGCAAGTGCAGGCGTTGTTGTTAACGATGCTGTAGATGCAAAAACCGGAATAAAAGCTGTTTCTCTGTATGGAAAACACAGTACGCCGACAAAAGAGGATTTGGCTGATATCGACATCATGATATTTGACATTCAAGATGTGGGCGTTCGTTTTTACACATACATAAACACCCTGCAACATGTTATGGAGGCTTGCGCAGCAAATAATAAAGAACTTTTAATTTTAGACCGGCCAAATCCAAACGGGTATTTGATTGATGGACCGATTTTAGATCCTCAGTTCAAATCAGGGATAGGCATCCAACCTATTCCTATGGCGCATGGCCTAACAATTGCGGAGTATGCACAAATGCTAAATGGCGAGGGCTGGCTAAAAGACAAGGTGAAATGTAAGATTACGATTATAAAAAACGCCAACTACAATCACGATATGGAATACACGCTTCCTGTGAAACCATCTCCAAACTTAAACACACAACAATCCATTTTATTATACCCAAGCACCTGCCTGTTTGAAGGAATTTACCTGAATCATGGTCGTGGTACACAGTTTCCGTTTACCGTAATTGGTGCGCCTTATTTAAAAGGAATTTATAACTTTTCATATACACCTACCGGGATAAAAGGGATGGCAGAAACACCAATTTTTAAGGATCAGGTTTGTTATGGAATTGATTTGAGAAACTATGACACAAACATTTTAAGGAAAGAAAAGAAAATCAACATCACATGGTTAATCGACCTGTACAAGGCATCGCCGAAAAAAGAAGATTTCTTTAATTCGACATTAAGTAACCAAACCATGCCAATTGAGCGCCTGGTTGGCGTGGCAGATTTTAGAAAGCAGGTAATTGCCGGCAAAAGTGAGCAGGAAATCAGGGCAAGCTGGGAACCGGGACTTTCGGCCTATAAAACCATGCGCAAAAAATATTTGCTTTACAACTAAAAGATTTACCGCTGACAGAATTCAAACAATGTTTAACAGGAAGTTGTTCTAATGTTGAACAACTGAATAACTCGCAATAAGTAAGTTTTAAAGCAGTTGTTAGTTTAAATTCAATCATCAATATTATGAGCGGACCAAAAGTTAAAAGTGATAAACCCGGAAGCAACTACGAAGAAGAAGTACCTAAGGGGAGAGCGCCTGTTGATAAAAAAACGGTTAGAAAACCTAACGACAGTACGCCAAACAAACCTGTTAAAACGCCAAACCCAGCTGAGCGGAGAGAAAATGAGGAACAGCCAGTTCACTCCATAAAAAAAGCACCTAAAGAATAATTCGAGTTTGATTACACTGATTTACTAATTGGTGTAGTCAACTTTTAGCGCAAAATAGAAAGTAGAACCTTCGTTTTCAATGCTATCCAGCCATATCTTTCCGCCTTCACCTTTCACAATTTCTGAAGAGATATATAGACCTAATCCTAATCCAGGATAAGTGTGCTGCAAGTTTCCGCTGACGCGATAAAACTGGTCAAACACTAAATGCTGTAGTTCTTCTGATATACCAATTCCATAATCTCGAACGCTAAGAATAACCTCGCCCTCTTTTACATAACTCCTTACCAAAATCTCGTTCGCATCTGTAGAGTATTTAATTGCGTTAGATAAGAAGTTGATAATCACCTGTCCAATCCGCTCCTTATCGGCAAAAACTGTAGCATTACTAGCCAGTTCAACGTTAATTTTGTGCTGGGAAGTGGTATGCTGTACATCATCAACAATATCCTGTACAAGAAAATCAAATTCAAATTTTACAGGATTGAAAGTCATTTTACCAGATTGAATTTTGGTCACGTCAAGCAAATCGCCGATTAAACCTGTTAATCTGTTCAACTGCAAATCCATACGCTTCACCATATTCGCCTTCTTTTCGTCGCCCTCGCTCCTTATCATCCTTTCCAAAACCTGGGCATAAGCTTTAATGCTGGTAACAGGTGTTTTCAATTCGTGACTTGCTATGCCTAAAAATTCGTCTTTTTGCTTTTGTAACTGTACCTGCTTGGTAACATCAATGGCCGCGTGTAAAATCGCGTAAACGCTGCCTTCAGCATCTCGAAGGGGTTTGTAGGTAAAGTTAAACCATCGCTCTGTAAGTTCTCCATTAACCATTAAATTGGCCGCTTGCTGGTCTGCATGGTAGGCAATTCCAGAACGGAATACCTCTTGCAGAAGCGGAATAAATGGCTGACCAACAAGTTCTGGAATGCCTTCAGCCATCGTTTTTCCGATGATACTAATATCTTTATCCCAAAGCTTTAACATTTCATTATTAGCAATTTTAATGACGATGTTTTCCGTTTCGTAAAGCGCAGTAGGCATTGGGTTTTCGAGCACCAGATTTCGAAATCTTGCTTCACTTTCTTTAAAGGCATTTTTGGAAATAACCTGTGTAGTAATTTCATTTGCTACAACCATTATACCACTCACTGCTCCATTCTTATCACGTATTGGATCGTAAACAAAGTTGAAATAGTAATCTCCTAAAACTCCGTTACGTTCCAGTGTTGCCAGGGTTTCGTAGCCGTAATGAGCAACCCCACTCTCCAGAACATCTTTTAACAACCCCGGAAAGGGCTGATTAATTATTTCTGGTAATCCTTCAATAAGTTTTAAACCAATTATGTCTTTATTCTTACCCCAAATCTTTAGCAGCTCATCATTTACATCCTCAATAATGAGGTCTGTTCCCCGCAAAATACCAATTGCCACTGGCGCATCGTAAATCATCTGGCGAAAAAGTGCTTCGCTTTCCTTAACTTGTTGCTTTGCATTTACAAGTTCGGTAACATCGGTTGCGTTGTTCAAAATTGCCCAAACATTGCCTTTGTCGTCTTTTAGTGGCTTGTAAATAAAGTCGAAATAGAACGTTTGTAAAACACCATTGTTCATTAGGTCTACTTTATCTTCTTTAGCTTCGTAAGGGGTTCCGGTTTCGAAAACGCCTTTGAGAATCTGAATGAAAGGCTGACCTTCTAATTCAGGCAATGCAGCTGCCAGCTCCATACCTTTTACGGAGTCATCTTTACCCCAGGCGTTTAGCATGGCTTTATTCGCAACAGAGATAATCATATCCCGACCAACATATAGGCCAATCGGCATCTCTGATTCTTCTATCAGAATATTAAATAAATCGTTTTTAGCTTGAAAATTTATGTGCATAAAGGGAAACAAATATAAAATGTTTTTATTTGCTTCCCGTCGATTTTAAAAAAGATAACAGCACTTTCTCATCGTGTTCAAGGCTAAGTTTTCCGATGGCTTTTTTGTTATTCATCTTCTTCATGTATTTTTCGAGTTCATTATTCTCGTAGGCCGAAATCAACAAAGGGTATACGTAAGAACTTTTGCACACGGCCCGTGTGTTGCCTAACTTTTTGGCCACACAATCTAGAACACTAACAACTGTTTTTTTACTGTTGAGGTTAAAATTTTCATCGGCACTACATTTCGAAAATTGCCTTAATGCCTCGAGGGTACCGCCCCAGGTTCTAAAATCCTTAGCTGTAAAATCGCTGCCCGTAATTTCTTTAATATAGTTATTGATTTTTCCGGAGTCAATTCCCCTATGTTCTTTGCCGTTAGAGTAAAATTGAAATAAGTCCTGACCAGGAATATCGCGACATTTTTTAACCAGTTTGGCCAATGTTCTATCGTTCAATTCAACGTTTTGGCGCACGCCTTTTTTGCCGATAAAATCGATATTGATTTTGCTGCCGTTAATTTTCACATGCTTATCTCTTAAGGTTGTAAGTCCGAAAGAGCCATAAAGCTGCTTATAACTCTCATTACCAACCCTAATTAATGTTTTTTGCAGTACATCTACCGATATGGCCAAAACCTTGCGTTCATCAAGTTCCTTTCGGTTCAAATCCTTCATCAACCGCTTTCTGGCTTCAGGTAGTGCCTTACCGAACTCGTACAACCTAAAATACTTATCTTCGGAACGTCTGCTTGTCCATTTTGGATGATATTTGTACTGTTTCCTTCCGGCCGCATCGGTACCGGTTACCTGCAGGTATGCATTTGGCTTGTTGGCAATCCAAACATTTTGCCAGGCAGGAGGAATAACTAATGATTTTATCCTGTCAAGATGCTTTTCATCGGTAATTTTGTGGCCATTTTTGTCTTCGTAGTAAAACTTGCCAGGTTTACCCTTTCTGTAAAATCCAGGCATAGAATCAGTTACGTAAACCAATCCACTAGCCTTTACAACATCTTTGCCTTGTACCATTTTTACCTTTAAGGATGATTTTTTTTAGTTATTTTGCAAAACTTAATCTAACGCTTCTCGTTATTTACAAACACACAACACCTTTCTCATGAAAATAGTTTTTATGGGCACGCCTGATTTCGCGGTAGCCTCTTTAGATGCCCTGGTTAAAGCCGAATTCGATATTGTAGCAGTAATTACTGCTCCTGATAAGCCAGCAGGACGAGGCCAAAAACTAAATGAAAGTGCAGTAAAAAAATATGCTGTTGAAAAAGGAATTCCAGTGTTGCAACCCGAGAAACTTAAAAATCCGGAGTTCCTCGAAACGCTGAAATCTTATGAGGCTGATTTACAAGTTGTGGTAGCATTTAGAATGTTGCCCGAAGTGGTTTGGAATATGCCACCGAAAGGAACTATCAATTTACACGGCTCCTTGTTGCCGCAATATCGGGGTGCCGCACCAATAAATCATGCAATAATTAACGGAGAACAGGAAAGCGGTGTAACTACTTTTTTTCTAACACACGAAATCGATACCGGCGATATCATTTTGAGCGACAGCACGCCAATTGCGGATGATGAAACTGCCGGAGAGTTGCACGATAAATTAATGATTATCGGTGCAAACCTGTTAGTTAAAACAGTAAAAGCAATTGAAGGTGGCAATTTTACAGAACAACCGCAGCCACAAATCGATGTGTTAAAGCATGCGCCTAAAATATTTAAAGAGGATTGCAAAATAGACTGGAATAATTCCGCTAAACAAGTACACAATCTTATCAGAGGTTTAAGTCCTTACCCAACTGCATTTACAATATTAAACGATAAGGTATTGAAAATTTTCAAAGCAGAAATAGAAGATAAAGAACCCGGTATTGCTGCTGGCGGATTTTTGACCGATGGAAAGACATTTCTAAAGTTTGCCACCAAAGACGGCTTCATTAAACTTCTGGATATTCAATATGAAGGAAAAAAGAGAATGCTTATTGAAGACTTTTTAAGAGGAATGAGGCTGACCTAACAGGCGGTTGAGGACGGATTTTTTTGCTTGGCAGCTTACTTGTGTAATTCACTTAAGTCCGCGAATTTAGGAATTTGAAGAATTAAAACTGGTAACTGCAATCAGCTAAAGCGCATTTAATTTTTCGATAAGAAATTTAGAAACTTCATTAAAGTATCGTTTCCTGCCATAACCCATTACCCATTGAATGCCTTGTATTGCGTTTGTAATAAAAACCTCTTCGGCTTCCCTTAAAATTTCTGGATTAATCTGCGCTTCAATTAAATCTAAATCGTTCATTTTAGCCAGCTGCATAATCGCTGTGCGCATAACGCCACTAACACAACCTTCGGTTAAAGCGGGTGTGTAAATTTTATTATCATAAACAACAAAAACGTTTGCGCTTATGCTTTCACATAAAAAGCCGTGCTGGTTCAAAATTATAGCTTCATCTAAGCGATTTTGGCTTTTGAATATACCGGCCATTACATACAACAATGCATTCGAGGTTTTGAAGTTAGAAAGCTTGTTAACAGGTTTAGTTAATTCATCAAAAACATCTATGATTAGACCTTTATTGTTTAACTCGTAAGCATCGCTTTTTAATGTTACGCCTTCCAAAACATAACCTGCTTTATTAATTTCTGGTGTGTACACGCCGGCGCCCTGCCGGTAAACAGAAAGTCGGAAACGCACATTCCCGCTCCACCGGTTTTTTTTAACAAGGTCTGCTGTTTTCTGCCTGATGAAGTAATCATCCATCAAAGCATGTCCTTCCATTTTAAGGGTTTTCATGCCCGCAACAAGCCTGTCGGCATGTAAATCTGCAAATTGCAGTTTTCCCTTAATCATGCGCATGCTCTCAAACAGTCCATCTCCAAATTTGAAACCTCTGTTTGAAGCGGTTAAAACAGGCGTATCAACTAATTGAAATTCATCATTAAATAAAAGGTAAGGTTGCGACATAATTTAAGAGGCAGCTATATAATTTTCCCACTTATTTAATGCGGCCTTAAAATCGGTAGGAAGTGGCGATTCAAAGTACATGTATTCTTTTGTATTTGGATGAATGAAACCCAAACTTTGCGCATGCAACGCTTG
The DNA here is from genome assembly GCF_979253075.1 of Pedobacter sp. AC464. Lineage (NCBI taxonomy): Bacteria > Pseudomonadati > Bacteroidota > Sphingobacteriia > Sphingobacteriales > Sphingobacteriaceae > Pedobacter > Pedobacter sp. AC464. The sequence goes on along the minus strand of NZ_CEEDBV010000001.1, from coordinate 52,442 downwards.
TCTGGGAAGTAATTCAAAACAGTTATCCACAAATTGTTTGTACTTGTTAAACGTAGTTCCTTTTAAAATCTTATCGCCACCATACATCGCGTCATTAAACAATGGATGGCCAATGTGTTGCATATGTGCCCGGATTTGATGTGTTCTGCCGGTTTCCAGTTCGCAACTAATAAGCGTAACGTAGCCTAAGCGCTTCAAAACTTTATAATGCGTTACAGACCACTTCCCTTTTTCTTCATCATCATAAATATCCATAACACGGCGATCTTTAACACTTCTTCCGATGTATCCGCTCACCGTTCCATCGCTTTCAATATCGCCCCAAGCTAAAGCGATGTACTTTCTGGTAATGCTGTGATCGAAAAACTGCCTAGCTAAATGCGTTATAGATTTTTCATTTTTACTGATAAGCAGTAAACCCGACGTGTCTTTATCAATCCGGTGCACTAAACCAGGTCTTCCATCATTTCCCGGCAGTTGAGGCAGTTGCTCAAAATGAAAGGCCAGTGCATTTACAAGTGTGCCAGTATAATTGTTAAAACCAGGATGCACAACCATGCCTGCTGCCTTGTTTACAACAAGCAAATCGCTGTCTTCATAAATAATATCAAGCGGCAAATCTTCCGGGTAAACTTCGGTATCACGGGGAGGATGTGGTAAGACTATGGAAATCTCATCGGCAGGTTTTACTTTATAACTGGCCTTAATTTGCTTCTGATTCACCAGGACATTTCCAGCATCAATTGCATTCTGTATTCGGTTTCGTGAAGCATTTTCCACACGAACCATCAAAAATTTATCAATTCGAAGAAGCGATTGCCCCTTATCAACAATTATTTTTAAATGTTCATATAATTCCTGCTCTTCCGATTCCTGCAATTCAACCACTTTTTCCATCCCGCAAAAATAATCTTTTAAACCCAAGATTTTTGATTCATTTTATAATAAGAACAAAGAACCACGCTTGAAATGAATTACTAAGCCCGTAAAACTTTCATAGAAACGTGAATTTTTTAAGCTATGGGATTAAGAAGAAAGTGAGCTTGATATATACTTTAAGCACAAAATGATGGTTAGGTAACATGGAATTAACAATGATACCGTATCTTTGAATAATCAAAAAAAAGTAAAACGCCCTCAAAATGAAAATCTTAACAGCAAAACAAATCGAAATCAACCACCTTTAAAACGGGTGCTGCGCTTTTAGCAAAACAAACTCAGAGAATTTTTAATGGCTTAAATTTCAAATCAACATATCATTAAAAATAAGTTAAATTTAATATAATCTACCCCACCAGAAAAAAGTTGGCTTGCTATTTGCTAACTAATGCATACCTAATCATTTTATCTATGAAAAATTTTACTCAGAATGTAAAAATCGTTCTTAATTTTTTTCCTTATCTAGTAAGGAAAATATATTTCAAATAACTAATTATTTGAATAAGTAACAAAAAAACACCTGCAAATTGCAGGTGTTTTTTATTTTTACACGTGTTTGAAAAAATATACAGTCCTGTAGATAAAATAAAATTAATGGCATTTAATGATTTAAATGTTAAACGGGATGATTTAATAGATCCTTACATTTCCGGAAACAAATGGAGAAAACTGAAGTACATCCTGGCAAAAGCTAAAGCGGAGCATAAAAATCATTTGGTAACATTTGGAGGAGCTTTTTCCAATCATTTAGTGGCAACTGCGGCCGCTGCATCGAGAAGCGGTTTAAGAGCTACCGCCTTTGTTCGTGGCGAAGAAGTTAAAAATGACATTTTGCTGCTTTGTACGCTCTATGGAATGGAACTTATTTTTGTTAGCAGGGAAAGTTACAGGAACAAAGCTGCCTTGTTCAATACCCGCTTTCTAAATGATGAGAATGCTTTTTTCATTGATGAAGGTGGGGCATCTGCCGAAGCGGTGAAAGGTTGTGCAGAAATAATAGACGAACTTGACGGGGAATACGACCATATCTTTTGTGCTGCCGGAACCGGTACAACCGCAGCAGGCCTTTTAGGAGGAGTAAAAAAACACAATCTCAAAACAAAAGTACACGTTGTTCCCGTTCTAAAGAATGGCTTTTTTATTAGAGATGAAATAACTAAGTACACGGCAGACTGCCCCAATTTAGTACTCCACAACGATTATCATTTTGGTGGATATGCGAAAACAACGCCTGAGCTGATTACTTTCATTAAAGATTTTATTTCCAAAACGGGCTTGCTCATCGACCCTGTGTATACCTCGAAGATGTTTTTTGCGATAACAGATCTTCAAAAGAAAGGTACTATTGCTGCTGATGAAAGAATTTTAGCTATTCATACTGGCGGCTTGCTGGGTATTTTTGGAATGAAGGATAAATTCAATTCTTAAAAATAAAACTTTTAGGCATAAAAAAACGTATTCATAAAAAAGCGGAAGTTATGAAAGTTAAGGGCACATTGGTTATTACCTTGGAAACTGGCGAGAAGGCGCTGATTTTACTCGCAGAAAATAAAAGCGAACAGGAAAAACTATATCACTATTTGTCTGTCGACGCATATAAGTTTAAAAGCGAAATTTCTGAAGAAGCTCCAAGAATCGACTTTATTTCAGCAGGATACAATGACGATGACGATCAGATAATCTGGGAGGATAATTACATTCCTGTTCCAAAATGGTACGAGAAAAATTAGCTCGTGTCACTCGTAAAAAGCCATCCTTTGCTAAATTCAGCGAAAAAGTTTTCCACAATGCTTAAGTCCAAAACTGCTTTTTGTCTATAAACTAACTTTAAACTGTTTAAAGCTATTTTTTGTACCAGAGTTCAAAAAGCCCTTAAAATTGCTATTCAGACACATTTTTGTAAATTTGAGATACACCAATATCTCCGTTTATGTATAAATTAACAGTGCCAGCCAACCAGGTTAACGAATCATTAAATAAGCATATCCTAGCAGATGGGTTCGACCTAACCTACGATATGGAAAAAAGTAATGGTGCTTATATCTACGACTCAAAGTACAACAGAACTTTATTAGATTTCTTTACCTGTTTTGCTTCTGTGCCCCTCGGCTACAACCATCCAAAGATGATTAACGATGAGGAATTTAAAAAAAACCTGCTGCTCGCTGCAATGACGAATCCTTCTAATTCTGATGTATACACACAGCAATATGCCCAGTTTGTAGAAACATTCTCCAGGATAGGTATCCCCGATTATTTGCCCCATGCATTTTTTATCGCCGGTGGCGCTTTAGCAGTAGAGAATGCAATTAAGGTAGCTATGGATTGGAAAGTGCAAAAGAACTTTGCCAAAGGCTATACTGAAGAAAAGGGCTTTAAGGTTTTGCATTTTGAAAAAGCATTTCATGGGAGAACCGGCTATACATTGAGCTTAACGAACACTTTGCCGGATAAAACCAAGTGGTACGCCAAGTTCGACTGGCCACGGGTAACAACCCCAATTGTTAAATTTCCTTTAGAAGCCGGCAATTTAAATCAGGCTATCCAGTCTGAAGAATTGTCGATAGCACAGGTTAAGCAGGCATTTCTCGACTTTAAAGATGACATATGTGCAATCATTATTGAGCCAATTCAATCTGAAGGTGGCGACAACCATCTAAGGGAAGAATTTCTCGTTACACTGCGAGAAATCGCCGATGAAAATGATGCCTTTTTAATTTACGACGAGGTACAAACCGGTGTTGGTTTAACCGGGAAATTTTGGTGCCATCAGCATTTTAGCGAGAAAGCCAGACCCGACATCGTTGCATTTGGAAAGAAAATGCAGGTATGTGGCATTTTAGTGGGAAATAAAGTGGATGAAATTGAAACTAATGTTTTTAAAGTTCCAAGCAGGATAAACTCTACCTGGGGCGGAAACCTTGTAGACATGGTTCGTTCAACTCAAATTTTGCAAATTGTTGAGGAAGACAATCTGTGCGATAATGCGACAAACATTGGCAATTATCTTAAACAAAACCTTGAACAACTTGCGCAAAAATTTGACTCGATAAGTAATGTTCGTGGAAAGGGTTTGCTGTGCGCTTTCGATTTTCCCGATAAAGAGATCCGAAATTTGTTTATCAAGGAGGGGTTAGCAAACAATGTAATGTTTTTAGGTTGCGGTGATCGCACAATTCGTTTTAGGCCGGCGCTGTGTATCGAGAAACAACATATTGACCAGGGCTTGACGGTAATGGAAAAAATATTGCCTTTATTGTAAACATGAATAACAAAGTAATTGCCTATGTTATAGCTGCGCTAGCACTTATATTGGTGTTTTTCATGGTGAAAGACACGCTTAGCCAACCCGGCATCGATGATATGAAAGCGGGCTTTAAAGAAATCGCTAAATTCAGAAATGCCAATAACACCGGCCCCGTTCAGCGAATTTACATAGTAACGGTAAAAGACACAATTTGGCAGGAGCTTGAAGAATACGGCAACTTAATGCCACACACAAAATATGGCAATACCAAAGTTTATTACTTTTTGGCTGGCAATAAGGTGCCAGAAAAATTGCAACCCGGCGACGTGAATTTTGACCCCGCGTTTAATAAATCCTGCATTGCACTATTTGAAAAAAGTGCAATGAGCCAGGTAATTTTTAATAAGTACCCTTTCTAGCTTTGCGAGGTCTGTTCGATTTCATGGACAGACTTCGTATTCTTCGTTAAACGAAAGCCGAAAATCCGGTTATTGCCCGCCCCACAATCAGCGTATTAATTTCCTTTGTTCCTTCGTACGAGTAGATTGCTTCCGCATCGGCAACAAAACGGGCAACATTATACTCAAGCAAAATTCCATTTCCACCCATCACCTCCCTCGCCTTGCTAACCACATCACGAGTTCTCAGCGAGCAAAAAACCTTTGCAAGCGATGCATGTTCATCTTTAAGCAAACCTTGATCCTGCAATTGAGATAGCCTGAAACATAAAGTTTGCATGGCTGTGAGGTTCGAGAGCATCTCCACCAAATGGTTTTGAATGAGTTGAAACGAAGCGATTGGCTTACCAAACTGCTTTCGCGTTCTGGTGTATTCCAGCGCATTCTCGTAGGCACCTCTTGCGCAACCCACAGCCTGCCAGGCTACGCCGGCTCTGGTCATTTGCAGAACTTTGGCCGTGTCTTTAAATGAATTTGCATTCTGAAGCCTGTCGGCTTCGTCTATTTCGCAGTTGGTTAAAGTAATTATACCGTTTTGCACAATGCGAAGCGCCATTTTATCTTTCATCTTCTCGACTGCGAAACCTGGATTATCTTTTTTTACGATGAATCCCTTTACCTGGTCGTCATCTTCGTCTCTAGCCCAAATAACCAAAATATCGGCAAATGTTGCATTGCCTATCCACTTTTTTTGGCCGTTTAACACCCACTTATCGCCTTGCCTTTTACAGGTTGTTGTTAAGCCACCAGCTGCAGCTGAGCCTACCTCGGGTTCTGTTAAACCAAAAGCACCAATTATTTTAAATTGCTGCATTAATGGCAACCATTTTTGTTTCTGTTCTTCTGAACCACAAAGGTAAATTGAACCCATAGCCAAACCACTTTGCACGCCAAAAAAAGTTGAAATCGATGTATCTATTCTTGCCATTTCCATCGCCAAAATGCCTTCCATCAGATTGGATTTTCCCGGGCATCCATAGCCTTTATAGGTTAAACCACAGATATTAAGTTCTGCCAGTTTTGGTATAATTTCGAAAGGAAACTCTGCCCTATTCCAGTACTCGTTTACGATGGGCTTCACTTCCTTTTCTAAAAAAGCTCTAACCCTAAGTTGTAATGCTCGGTCTTCATCTTTAAGCGCCTCGTCACCAAGGTGGTAAAAATCCCCCTCAACAGGAGGAAGTTCCTTTGTTTTCCTATCTCCGCCCATCATTTTCATCATTCCAGACAGTTGCTTTTCATCTAAACTGGAAATGGTTTCAACCATTTTAGGCAGATCAATTTTTTTCGACAGTGATCCGAGCTTTTCGAAATCTATGTGCTTAAAAAGATTATACGCGTTTTTTAGATTTGAGATTATATTCGCCATTAGTGTCGTTTTAAAACTAACAAACAAGCAGCGATTTTGTTGAAGGGACGTTAAATAGCAGGATTTTCAACCTGTTTAAGTTTTGGGAGAAAACCTTCGCAATAGACGACAGATTATCAAGCGCATTGAAAAAATAAGCCGGCAAGCACCATCAATAAAAAATAATGCTAATATGAGTATGGCAGATTACCAGCGCTTAATCCGCGTTTTAAAGCTGTATTAAAGCGATACCTGGAGTTACTTCAAATCAAAGAGATTATTAACGCCAAGCAGCTTTCGGGATGTAAAGCCTTCGCCAAAGGTTGCGCCGATGCTTTTCCCAAATTCTCTTGAACGTCCGATAACGGTTTCAAAAAATTCGGGAGAAGAAATATAAGTGTCCAATCCATCAACTTCGGGGTTAAAAAACTGAGTTTTAAAAGCCTGAATAGATTTGATTTTGGTATCCATATGTTCGGTGATATCAACAATAATATCAGGTTTTAAATACCTGTCTTGAATAAATTGTAAGAGCAAACGGGGGCGGTGAGCTTCCTGTATTTCGCCGTTAAATGAAGTTTCTATCTTCGGCAGGCCCGATAAAAAAACTGAATCATAAACGAGGTCACCAGCCCTTCCATGGTCGGGATGCCGGTCTTCCAGCGCATTACTTAAGATAATTTCTGGCTGATATTTTCTGATTATCTTGATTACTTCCAGTCTGTGATGTTCGTCATTTTGAAAAAAGCCATCTCTGAACCGCAAATTTTCCCGGGCATGCAAGCCTAAAATCTTTGCAGAATCTGCTGCTTCTTCATCGCGGGTTTCAGCTGTTCCCCTTGTTCCTAATTCGCCTCTGGTTAAATCGACAATTCCAACTTTTTTTCCTAACGCTATATGCTTTAAAATTGTTCCCGAACAACAGAGTTCTGCATCATCCGGGTGAACTGCTATTACTAAAATATCTAACTTCATCTAATTTACCTGGTATTGTTTTCCAGCAGGCGCTGAATTTTCTTTTTAATTTTAGAACTTAACGGCTTTGTAAAAGGGAAAAAATAATCTTCAACTTCGCCTTTCTGATTAACAAGATATTTATGAAAATTCCACCTCGGTGTTGAACTTAACTTGCTATTTAACTTCTTGTCACTCAGAAACTGATATAATGGATGCGCCTGTGCGCCACGAACCATAATTTTATCGAAAACGGGAAATTTTACACCATGATTTATCTCACAAAAAGAACTTATCTCGTTCCCGTTTAATGGCTCTTGCTTCCCGAAATCATTTGTTGGAAAACCTAGAATTTCAAAATCAGGATTGTTAATTTCATCTTTTAATTGCTGTAATTCGCCCAGCTGGGGTGTAAAGCCACATTCGGATGCCGTGTTTACAATCAGCACCACCTTATTTCTATAGGCAGATAAAAGCTGATCTTCGCCTGTAATCTTTTTCACCTTAAATGAATAGATATTCGGAATATTTTCCTTCATTTTTTGCGGTTATTGATAAAAGCCTGAAGACCGGATAATGGATTCGATGTCCCTATCCTCATTTTTATCGTAAGTACTTTTTAGATTATGACCAACAACGCGGGCAATAATCTGATATGAAAATGCTGCAAAACCACCCTTTGTTTGTTTAACAATATCATAAGTGGTACGGCCAACCTCCCTATCAATTAGTTTTGTTAAAATCTGGCCTTGAGTTATCGTTAAATCTTTGATTTCACGATTAAACATATCTTTAATTTCTTTATCGCATTGTTTAACCAATACTTTCTGATCTTTTTTCTCTGGTGCCGTGAGCAAATCACGCTCCAGCTGTTCATACCTTCTTTTTGCAAATAAGGCATAAGGCATTACCTTCAAAACATTGTATCGTAACCGGTTAAAAGCAGCCTGCTCCTGCGGCGACTTCCAAATCCTTGCCGCAAAAATAGAAACATCATTAAGCTGCATCCACGGAATCATGATTCCATTATCATTTGTTGATGCTACACGTATCGTATCTGTTTTCCCCAGTTTGGGAAACACGGGTGCGCTATTATCCTGGGCTTTTAGTGAAACACTAAAAATCATGACAATAAACAGAATGATTAGCCCTTTAAATTTCATAAATTTATACCTCAACAAAGTTAGGTGTTATTTCATATATTAGGAGTTTTAGAAAACTAATATAAGTTTTATTCGAGAATAAGACGCAATTTTTACGCAAAAAATACAAATGAAAACAGAGTTAGTGATTGATTTAGAGGCAGAGAAACAGGAAATATTAAAACGATATAGGGCACTGCTCCGTGCCAGCAAATCAACCTTGCAAAAAGGAGATAAAAAGGAAATTAGAAAAGCGTTTGATATGGCTCTTGAAAGCCATAAAGATATGCGCCGAAAATCTGGCGAACCTTACATTTATCATCCAATTGCTGTGGCACAAATTGCAGCCGAAGAAATTGGCTTGGGCACAACTTCTATTGTGTGTGCGCTATTGCATGATGTGGTTGAAGACACAGACATTACGCTTGAAGACATTGAGCGGGAATTTGGGAAGAAGACGGCGAAAATTATAGATGGGTTAACTAAAATTTCGGGGGTTTTTGATACAAACAGCTCTCTCCAAGCCGAAAATTTCAGAAAAATGCTGCTAACCCTGGCCGACGATGTTAGGGTGATTTTAATAAAACTGGCAGACAGGTTGCATAATATGCGTACCATGGATTTCATGCCAAGGCACAAACAACTTAAAATTGCATCAGAAACCATTTATCTCTATGCACCGCTTGCCCACCGCTTAGGCTTATACGCTATAAAATCGGAGCTTGAAGATCTTTCTATGAAATACCTGGAGCCCGAAACTTACAAGTTCATAGCGAAAAAGTTAAACGAGAAAAAAGCAGAACGCAACATGTTCATTAAAAAGTTCGTAGAACCAATTGATGAAATTGTGCACGAGCAAGGTTTGGTGGCTGATGTTTACGGCAGACCGAAATCTATCCATTCCATTTGGAATAAAATGAAGAAAAAGAACATTCCTTTTGAGGAGGTTTATGATCTATTTGCCATTAGAATTATTCTAGACAGCGCTTATGAAAACGAAAAGGCAGATTGCTGGAAAGCATACTCAATTGTAACCGATTTGTATCGCCCCAATCCTGACAGGTTACGCGATTGGGTTTCCTCGCCGAAAGGGAACGGATACGAATCGCTTCATACCACAGTGATGGGGCCGCGTGGGCAATGGGTTGAGGTCCAAATCAGAACGCAAAGGATGAACGAAATTGCCGAAAAAGGTTTTGCGGCACACTGGAAGTATAAAGAATCGAGTAACGACAACGGTTTGGATCAATGGATTCAGAAAGTAAGGGAAATGCTGAATAATCCGGAGGCAAATGCGCTCGACTTTTTGGACGATTTTAAGATGAACCTGTTCTCGGATGAGATTTTTATTTTTACGCCGAAAGGTGCTCTCATTCAATTACCGCTGGGTGCAACGGCTTTGGATTTTGCTTTCGAAATACACACAGATGTTGGCGCAACCTGCATTGGAGCCAAAGTGAATCATAAGCTGGTGCCGATTTCTTATAAACTGCAAAATGGCGACCAGGTAGAAATTATTACCTCGAGCAAGCAAACACCTAAAGAAGACTGGCTTAATGTTGTAGTTACCGCCAAGGCAAAATCAAAAATTAAATCTTCATTAAAAGAAGAAAAAAGAAAAATTGCCGAAGCCGGAAAAGAGATTCTGGAACGAAAGCTGAAATCATTAAAAATAACATACAACACCGATAACTTACAGAAAATCAGCTACTTTTTCAAGCTGCCTTCTACACAAGAATTGTTTGTTAATGTAGCTTTAGGAAAGATAGAACTTAAGGATATTAAGGAATATCTCTCGAGCGAAAAAGAAGTAGAAAACCGAGGTCCCGAACGCCCTGAAAACCTTACGGTAGACATGGTAAAAACCAAAATGAAAGGTTCGGAAAACGATATTTTGCTTATTGGAGAAGACCTGCAGAAAATAGATTATACCTTGGCGGCTTGCTGTAATCCTATTCCCGGCGATGATGTTTTTGGATTCGTTACCGTTAGCGAAGGCATAAAAATACACAGAACAAACTGCCCTAATGCAGCCCAGCTCATGGCGAATTATGGCTACAGAATCGTTAAAGCTAAATGGAACAAACAACAGGAACTCACATTTTTAACAGGGCTTCGCATTGTTGGAATTGACGATGTTGGACTGATTAACAACATCACTAAAGTAATTTCTAATGATTTTAAAGTGAATATGCGCTCCATTACGGTTGATACAAATGAAGGAATTTTTGATGGTTCGATTATGATTTTTGTTAATGACACGGAGCACCTCGAAAACCTGATTAAAAATTTACTTGAGGTTAAAGGTGTAACCGGGGTAACCAGGTTTGATGCTTAATAAATTATCGATTATCCGTTATTATTAAGTAGTTACTGGTTATTGTTGAATAAATTCAACAATAACCAATCATTTTTTTATCAGCCTTGAATTTGCCTACTGGCCTAGAATTATAACGGATGCGCTGAAACCAGTTCTACCCTACTTATTACAACATTTCAACAATCTAACAGTTGAACAATCAAACAATTTACATACCTTTGAGAGGAGTTTAAAAACTATGTCTGAACAAAAAACAAATGAGCTGGTTCGCAAGATTTTTGAGGCTTATCTAGAGAACAAAAATCTGCGTAAAACACCGGAACGTTTCGCAATATTAGAAGAGATTTATTCGCGAAATGACCATTTTGATGTCGAAACCCTCTACATCCACATGAAAAATCAAAAGTATCGCGTTAGCCGTGCTACTGTTTACAATACATTAGAACTTTTAGTTTCCTGTGATTTGGTTACCAAGCATCAGTTTGGAAAAAACATGGCTCAGTTCGAAAAATCTTATGGTTATCGCCAGCACGACCATGTAATTTGCATTGAATGTGGTAAAGTGGTAGAGTTTTGCGATCCCCGAATCCATCAGATACAAACCATGGTTGGCGATTTGTTAAAATTCGATGTAAAACACCATTCATTAAATCTTTATGGTTTCTGTTCTGATTGCAGTATGGCCAGAAAAGTGAGCGAAAATGCCGCTTCTGTGGCAAAAGTTGCAGCAAATTAAATCAATTAAAAAAAATAAAACCAGCTTAATTTTTAAATAATGACGCAAGTAGATGTACTTCTCGGCCTGCAATGGGGCGATGAAGGAAAGGGAAAAATCGTTGATGTTCTAAGTCCGAAATATGACCTTATTGCCCGTTTTCAGGGTGGTCCCAACGCCGGACATACATTGGAATTCGATGGCAAAAAATTCGTTTTAAACACTATTCCATCAGGAATCTTTAACGAAAAAACCATGAACCTTATCGGCAATGGTGTTGTTATCGACCCGATTATTTTGAAAAGAGAGCTAGATAACTTAAAAAAGGCCGGGCATGATCCTGTTGCCCAGGGCAAATTAGTAATCGCCAGAAAAGCACACTTAATCTTACCAACCCATCAGTTATTAGATGCTGCAAACGAAGCAAGGATGGGCAAAAATAAAATTGGCTCAACATTAAAAGGGATTGGCCCAACCTACATGGACAAAACCGGCCGTAATGGTTTGCGAGTTGGCGATACTACCCTCCCTGATTTTAAAGAACGCTACCAAAAATTGGTAGAAAAGCATACCGAAATACTTTCTCATTACGAAGGATTTGAATATGAGCTTGCAGAGAAAGAAGCATCGTTCTTCGAGGCGATTGAATTCTTAAAGTCTATCCCGCATGTAGATAGCGAACATTTCGTAAATGGTTATTTAAAACAGGGAAAAGCTGTATTAGCGGAAGGTGCGCAAGGAACGTTACTCGACGTTGATTTCGGCTCATATCCGTTCGTTACCTCGAGCAATACAACAACTGCCGGTGCTTGTACTGGTTTAGGCATTGCACCAAACAAAGTTGGCGCTGTGTATGGCATTTTCAAAGCCTATTGTACACGTGTTGGTGGCGGCCCTTTCCCTACAGAACTGGATAACGAAGTTGGCGAAAACTTACGTGCATTAGGTCACGAGTTCGGTGCAACTACAGGGCGTGCCCGCCGTTGTGGATGGATAGATTTACCTGCTTTAAAATATGCCATTATGTTAAACGGTGTTACCGAATTAATAATGATGAAGGCAGATGTATTGGATACCTTCGATAAGATTTATGCTTGTACGCATTACGAATACAATGGCGAAACAATCGATTATATGCCTTACGACATCATTTCGATTGAACCAAAGCCAGTTTTGAAGGCTATCAACGGCTGGGCTACCGATGTGACAAAGATTACAACCGTAGAGGAAATTCCCGCTAAATTAAATGATTACATCGCATTTTTAGAGAAAGAACTTGAAGTACCAATTAAGTTTCTTTCCGTTGGACCAGATAGGGCTCAAACTTTAGAATTACGTTAAGAACACACAATTGGCGCCATAATGTGGCCCATTCAAATATTTTGAAAACAGAAATGACAAAGCAATCCATATGGGTTGCTTTGTTTGTTTGAGGTTTAGAATAATTTACCTTTGTACCCACTTGAAAAATCAATTAATAACTGCCGATTTTAAACAAAAGGCATTGCATTGGGCAAATCAATTCGATGTATGTTGCTTTTTGGATTCTAACAACTACAAAGACGATTATTCTGAGTACGAATTTGTTTTAGCTGCTGGATGTAAGGCCGAGCTTAAATCGGCGGAAGGGAATGGTTTTGAGCTGCTGAAGCAGTTTTATGAAACGCACAAACAATGGCTTTTTGGATTTTTCGGCTACGATTTAAAAAATGAGCTTGAAGATTTGAAATCTGAAAATGCAGATCAGCTCACATTTCCTGAACTTTACTTTTTCGTGCCTCAATATTTAATTGTAAGTAGAAATAACCAACTTGAAGTTATTCTTGGCGATGAGGCTGTGCTGGGGCAAATTGAAAATATCAAGCTTTTTCAAGTTGAGGATATGCCTGAATTATCCATACAAAAGCGGATTTCTAAAAACGAGTACATTACGAAAGTAAATGCCTTGAAAAAACATATTCTGCAAGGTGACATTTACGAGGTCAATTTTTGTCAGGAGTTTTTCTCAGAAAATGCTAAAATCAATCCGGTTGAAACCTTCACCCTTTTGAATAAAATTTCGCCAACGCCGTTTTCAGGTTATTTCAAACTTTACGAACGCTATATTTTATCGGCAACGCCAGAGCGGTTTCTTTCGAAAAGAGGATCCAGACTTATCTCCCAACCCATAAAAGGAACAGCGAGAAGAAGTACTGATTTTGCCGAAGACCAACAAATAAAAGAACGGCTTAAGCACGACGCAAAGGAACAGGCGGAAAATGTAATGATTGTTGACCTCGTCCGTCACGACCTGACAAAATCGGCTGTAAAGGGCAGCGTAAAAGTAGACGAACTGTTTGGAATCTACACTTTTCCCCAGGTTCATCAAATGATATCTACAATAAGCTGTGAACTCGACCCAAAAGTCCATTTTATTGATGCGATAAAAAATGCTTTTCCAATGGGCTCAATGACTGGAGCGCCCAAAGTGATGGCGATGAAGCTTATTGAGCAATATGAAGAAACAAGAAGAGGTGTTTATTCAGGATCATTTGGCTGTATTAATCCCGATGGAGCGTTTGATTTTAATGTAATCATAAGAAGCATTCTCTATAATGAACAAAAAATGTACTTGTCGTTTCAGGTTGGGGGCGCAATTACCTACGAATCGGATGCGGAAAAAGAATATGACGAATGCTTACTGAAAGCAAGCGCAATATTAAAAGTTTTTGGCAACGATGCTAATAACTTCTAAAAAATTCAATATTGAGGGTTGGCTTTTTAATAAATAAAAAAGCGGAAAATCGGTTTGCACCAACTTTCCGCTTTCCTTTATCAGCATCCAATATTATTTCTTGTAATACTGTTGTGCTTCAGGTAAGCATTTTTGAATCTGTGCAATTCGGGTTGCATCGCTTGGGTGCGTGCTTAAAAACTCTGGTGGTTTTTGTCCGCTCTGCGATGCAGATGCCATTCTATTCCAAAATGTGGTTGCACTTTGAGGATTATATCCGGCCATTGCCATAAATATTAAACCCAATCTATCGGCTTCTAACTCCTGGTTGCGGCTAAATTTCAACATCGCAACTTGTCCGCCGATACCGTAACCTGCATTAAATATAGATTGCGCCTGCGGATTCTTTGATAATGCAGCACCTGCGGCGGCACCTAAACCCTGTGCAGCTAGCTCCTGAGACATACGCTCTGCCGAGTGCCCTGCAATGGCGTGGGCAATCTCATGCCCCATCACGGTCGCCAAACCTGCATCATCCTGTGTAATTGGCAAAATTCCGGTATAAACTACAATTTTACCTCCCGGCATACACCATGCATTTTTCTCATTATTTTGTACAACATTCACTTCCCACTTATAATCCTTAATCAAATTGCCGTAATTATTGTTGTTCATGTAACTTTGAACGGCAGTTATCAGCCTGCTTCCAATTGTTTTTACTCTTAAGGTTTGAGCATTCGATGCGGGCAAAACAGTGGATTTGTTCTCATTTAAAAATTCGCCATAGGCTTGGAACGCCATTGGAAGAACCTGGTCATTGCTAACCAAATCTAAACGGCTTCTGCCAGTTAAAGGCACCGTAGAACAAGAATTGAACAAGAGTGTAGCGGCAGCAAAGGCCGTTAAAAATATTTTTTTCATAAGTTAATGATAAGTGATTATGAACAGAATCATAAGCGTTACCCATATAACAGGCAAGCTTAAATTATGTTTCATAATTGTGTTTTGTAAGTTTTAGTTAGCCTTTTTCTTAAACAAATACACTTTAGACTCTTTGCCTTTCAGCAATCTTTCGAGATTTTTTTGATGGGTTACTAGAATCAGAATACACACAACCATTCCGTACAAAACTTCCGATTTTATAGATACCTGAAACAGGAAGACTACGCTTAAAGGAAAAGTGAAACCGGCACAAATCGAACTTAGAGATACATATTTTGTTGCAAGCAATACCACCACGAAAACCAGAACACAAAGCATAGATGCTTCGAAGTTCACTGCTAAAATCATTCCAAAAAGTGTTGCCACGCCTTTACCACCTCTAAAACCAGCAAATACAGGAAATAAATGCCCCATAACAGCCGTTACACCGAGCGCCAACTGGTAATTTACAAATACAACAGAATTTTGGGGACCCGTTACGGACATGCCAATTAGATAGGCAAGATTGGTTGCGGTGTAACCTTTGGCAATATCAATAATCATTACAGCGATACCCGCTTTTTTACCCAATACCCTGAAAGTATTGGTAGCGCCTGCATTGCCACTTCCATATTCCCTTACATCAACACCATAAAAAGCCTGCCCCAGCCAAACCGCAGTTGGAATAGACCCAAACAGGTAAGCAACTAATAGAGCTGTGAGAGAATAAACCGTAACCATAGCCTACAATGATACAAAAAATAAGCTTTTCTTTTTATATGAATTCACAGATTAGTATGCTTTTAAACTCATATCGAGGCTTTTTACTGAATGCGTAAGTGCGCCCATCGAGATGTAATCAACACCGCAGTCTGCATAATCGACTACGTTTTCTTCAGTAATTCCGCCAGAAGCTTCGGTAATGAAACGCCCATTTATAAGGGCAACTGCCGCTCTCAAATCGTCGAAATTAAAGTTATCAAGCATAATGCGGTCTGCGCCACCCGCTGCAATTACCTGATTAAGTTCTGATAGATTTCTAACTTCGATTTCAATCTGTAATGATTTGTTTTTTTCCTGAAGGTATTTCCTTGCCGCAGCAAGTGCATTTTGTATCCCGCCAGCATAATCTACATGATTGTCTTTGATCAGAATCATATCATACAAGCCAATCCGGTGGTTTACTCCCCCACCAATTCTTACTGCCCATTTTTCGAGGTAGCGTAAACCGGGTGTGGTTTTGCGTGTATCTAAAAGTTTGGTTTTTGTATCGCTAAGCAACTGCACAATTTTACTGGTTTTCGTGGCTATACCACTCATTCGCTGCATGCAGTTTAACACCAATCGCTCGGCAATTAATATAGAATGTGTGCTTCCTGAAACAGTTAAGGCAATATCACCCACTTTAACATGAGCACCATCGTTTATGAAAACCGCCACTTCAAGCGATGGGTTGACCTGTGCAAAAATTTGCAGGGCAAGTTCTACGCCAGCTAAAATGCCGTCTTCTTTAATCAATAACTTAGCTTTGCCTTGTGTACCTTCGGGAATGGTTGAAAGTGACGTGTGATCGCCATCTCCGACATCTTCGGCAAGTGCATTTTTTATAAATTGAGCTATAAGTTCCTTATCCAAAATTCGATAATTAAGCCCCAAAAGTAAGAATTATTTAGCAGAAGCCAATTTTAGTAAGAATGGAAATGAATAATTGCGCAAAGCTATTCTTTAGAAGGCTCTATCCGCAATTCGGTAATTAAAAAAGCTGTGTTAAACTTTTTCATCGTAATGGAAACCCGGTAAGTTTCTTTTGATGTGCTCACTAAAATAACACCAAACCTATAGTTTTGACTGTTATTAATCCTGTGGAAAATGCTTGTTTTTACAGGATTATGTTTACTAAAAAAATCTTTCAGAATTTGTTCACCCTGTGCTTTAGAATATACATCTTCTTCATCGATAATAATCAGTTCGATGGTTGGTGCAAAGTTTTTAGCAATTTCTTTAGAATTTCCGGCTTTGAAATAAGAAGATAAATCATCAATAATATCAGCCTGGAAGGCAATAGAACGATATATTGGTGTTAGCGCTATGAAAAATAAAAATAAGCTCCGGATCATTTCTGTATTTTATAATGACCCTATAGCTAAAATTATGCCATTAGCTTATCAAAAAAGGATTTCTTAATTTGTTTAAGCTTCAATAAAGCTATATTTGCGCTCGTAAAGAAATATTAAAACATAGCCCTTATCAAAATGTTTTAAAATTATTTAATTAGTTAAAGAATAACACAACGAAGATTACAACAAATCCTTTCAGATTAAATACAATTCGAATGAAAAATAAAAAACTTGCGCTTATAATTCTTGATGGTTGGGGTTATGGAAAACACGATAATTCTGACGCGGCTTTTGCGGCAAATACACCTTTTTTCGACTCTTTAATTGAAAAATACCCAAACTCGAAATTAGAAGCGTCGGGCGAAGCGGTTGGCTTACCTGCCGGGCAAATGGGAAACTCTGAGGTTGGCCACATGAATTTAGGTGCGGGCCGCGTAGTTTACCAGGAGTTAGGAAGAATAAATAAAGCGATTCAAGATAGAGAACTGCATAATAATCCGGTTTTAGTGGCGGCTTTCGAGTACGCAAAAACTAATAATAAGGCCGTACATTTAATTGGCCTCGTGTCAAACGGTGGTGTACACGCACATATCGAACACCTGAAGGCTTTATGTGATGCTGCTAATGAATCGAACGTTCAAAATACATTTATACATGCTTTTCTCGATGGACGCGATACCGATCCAAATTCTGGTTTAGGTTTTATTACAAACCTTGAAAACCACATTCAAAACAGCAATGCTAAGTTAGCAACAATGGTTGGCCGTTATTATGCGATGGATAGAGATAACCGTTGGGAACGCGTTAAACAAGCCTACGATGTGATGGTTAACGGCATTGGAGAAAAAACCAACGATGCTTTGGCTGCGATAAAAAAATCGTACGAAAATGGTGTTACCGACGAATTTCTCAAACCGATTGTGCTTACAAACCCAGATGGAGAACCAACGGCCACCATTAAAGCCGATGACGTTGTTATTTGTTTCAACTTCCGTACGGATAGAGGCCGCGAAATTACAACGGCACTAACACAAAAAGATTTTCCTGAACAACAAATGCATAAATTGCCATTGTATTATGTTACAATGACCACTTATGATGAGAGCTTCGAAAAGGTAAATGTAATTTTCACTAAGGATGATTTATCGCAAACCATAGGCGAAGTTTTGGGCAGAAACGGTAAGAATCAAATTCGAATAGCTGAAACAGAGAAATATCCTCATGTTACTTTCTTTTTCTCGGGAGGAAGGGAAACTGAGTTTGAAAATGAAAAGCGCATTTTAGTTCCTTCTCCGAAAGTGGCAACATATGATTTACAACCTGAGATGAGCGCCGCAGGAATTACAGATGCAATTACCAAAGAAATGGAAACGGGTTGGGCCGATTTTATTTGCCTAAACTTTGCCAACCCGGATATGGTAGGCCATACAGGTGTATTTTCTGCCGTAATTAAAGCGGTTGAAACAGCCGATAAATGTGCCGAAATTGTTGTTAAAAAAGGTTTAGAGAACGGTTACTCTTTCATTTTACTGGCAGACCATGGTAACTCAGAATTTATGGTTAACGGCGATGGCTCTCCAAACACAGCACACACTACCAACCTTGTGCCTTGTATTTTGATTGATGATGACTATAAAACTATTGCCGATGGAAAACTTGGCGATATTGCACCTACAGTTTTAAAAATTCTTGGTGTAGCAATTCCTGAAGAAATGACGGGCAATGTTTTGGTATAATGAGGAAACAAATGATACTTGCAGTATTTGCTTTCGCTTTGGCGGGCTGTAACCAGCGTGAAGAATCGAAGGCGAATACTGACTTTTTATATTTTGATGTTTCAGGTTATTTTAAAAAAGAGGCTGTAAGGCTAACCAAGCTCAATCCTGATGTAACTAAGGCAGTTTCGGTTAATGGCAAAATTGAGGAGAAAACAATTAAAATTAAGGATTGGACTAAAGAGCTTGCGATTTTTAGCAATGCAGATATTAATAAAGCATCGTGGAAAGGCAGTTTCAAAATAGAAAGATCGAACTTGCTTGAGCGTTATACTTCTGACAATAAAAAAATTCCCGTAAAAAACGTTAGCATTGGCAAAACGGGCAACAAGGTTAACCGTGTGGAAATTGTGATATCAAATAAGAACATTTTGTACTCTTCGGGTGATACACTGGTTTATTACCCCGATAGTTTATACGAAATTCGGAAGCATCAAAAAATAAAACTTTTAGCGCAAAAAACCTATCAAATTACAGGTAAGCTTAAATAAAAAAAGGCTTGAAATTAATTTCAAGCCTTTTTCTTTGCGGTTGGTTTAATTCATTTTAAACTGGTAATCTGCGCTTTATCATAAGCAATCCAATCCAAAATGTCTTTTCTTGACGGTTGCAGCGTAAGCACCTTTTGAAAATCGGCTATAGAATTATTGAACAACGTTACACAAGCTGTTTTTTCTATTGCTTTTTTAGCTTTATATGATCTGAAAATTGCATAATCTTTGTAAGCCAGGCCTCTGTTTTGAAGCATCTGAGTATCTTCTTCCCCACTTAGTTCACTCGCTTTTGTAAAATCTTTAATCGCGGCCACATAGAAATTTTCACGCATGCTGTTTAAAGATTCCTTCGGGTCGTTAGCAATATTCAAACGAGCCTTTCCGCGGTAATAATAAGCCGAAACTTCAGCTGGTTTCAATAAGACTAAACGGCTGTAAGTGTTAATCGAATTTTCATAATCGCCATTTTGAAAATAAGAATAGCCCAACATTTTTAGGGTATTAACATTATTTGGATCTTTAGTATCAGCCTTTTCCAACTGGGTTACAGCTGTTTTGTAGTCTCCCTTTAGCATCGCATCCATCACCTTTTTATCATTGCCATTTTGTGCAAAACTGCTGCTGGAAGAAAAAATGATTAAACCTAAAATGGTTTGTTTAATATAATTCATGTACTGATAATAAGTTAACAAATCTAAAATTTCATTACAAATAATTGAATAAAATAGTCACGCAATATAATTCAATTCTTAGAAAATAAAATGGTTTAATTTTTTTACATTCACTAAATCAATTAAACAATAGCTTTAACGCTAAAAATTCTGATATATGATATTTGGCGAATAATTTAAATTCAACTGCCTTTTTATCATAACATCATATCAATTTTAAGATAACATCAACTTAAAACAACTTTGGCACAAGAGTTGAATTTACTATATCCAAAGTAAACACACACAAATTACCTGCGATAAAACTGCCAGTTTGTCGTTTCATAAAATAAGAATGAGTAAACAAGATATATTTGATTTTAATAACGCGATGCCAATTATTAACGAGGATACAGAGTTTTTTCCATTAATGTCTCAGCAAGATGAGGAAGACATGAATAATGAGGAAACGCCCGAAATTTTAGCGATACTGCCTTTGCGTAATACCGTTTTATTTCCAGGTGTGGTTATTCCTATTACCGTTGGAAGAGATAAATCTATTAAATTAATTAAAGAAGCCTACAAGGGAAACAAGATTATTGGTGTTGTATCTCAAAAAGATGTTTCGATAGAAGACCCCACTTTTGAGCAGTTAAATACTGTTGGTACAGTTGCAAATATTATAAAGTTGTTGCAAATGCCAGATGGCAATACAACGGTTATTATTCAGGGTAAGCAGCGTTTCAGCCTTTTAGCCGAAGTGCAAAACGAACCTTACATTAAAGCATCTGTTAAGAAATTTGAAGAGCAAAAAACTAAAACTGATAAGGAGTTTAAAACGCTTATTGCTTCCATCAGGGAAATGTCTGCTCAGATCATTCAGCTTTCTCCTAACATTCCAAGCGAAGCCAGCATTGCATTAAAAAACATTGAGAGCAATTCGTTTTTGATAAACTTCATCTCATCAAACATGAATGCCGAAATGGCGGATAAGCAAAAAATCCTTGAAATGGATAACTTGCTGGAACGTGCGCAAAAAGTTATGGAACTTTTAATGGTCGAACTTCAGATGCTGGAGTTAAGAAATCAGATCCAGTCAAAAGTGCGTACCGATTTAGATAAGCAGCAACGAGATTATTTTTTAAACCAGCAGCTAAAAACCATTCAGGAAGAATTGGGTGGAAACTCTGCAGACCTAGAATTTGATGCTTTACAGGAAAGAGCGAAAAAGAAAAAATGGTCTAAAGAGGTTTATGCACATTTCGATAAGGAATTGGATAAACTTGGCCGGATGAACCCAGCAGCGCCAGATTACTCTGTTCAGCTTAATTACCTGGAATTACTGCTTGACCTTCCATGGAGCGAGTTTACAAAAGATAACTTCGACCTTAAAAGAGCGCAACGGATTTTAGATAAAGACCACTTCGGCCTTGAAAAAGTTAAACAAAGGATTATTGAATACCTGGCTGTATTAAAACTTAAAAGGGACATGAAGGCACCAATTTTGTGTCTTGTTGGCCCTCCGGGAGTTGGTAAAACTTCATTGGGAAAATCAATTGCGAAAGCTTTAGGTCGCAAATATGTGCGCATGGCATTAGGCGGTATCCGTGATGAGGCAGAAATTCGGGGACACCGGAAAACTTACATTGGTGCGATGCCTGGGCGCATTATTTCATCAATCAAGAAAGCAGGTGCCGATAATCCGGTTTTTGTTTTGGATGAGATTGATAAAGTTGGTACCGACCACAGAGGCGACCCGTCTTCAGCTTTGCTTGAAGTTCTAGATCCTGAGCAAAACAATGCTTTTTACGACCATTATGTGGAGATGGACTATGATTTATCCAATATCCTGTTCATTGCAACGGCGAACTCTTTAAGCACCATCCAGCCTGCGTTGTTAGATCGTATGGAGATTATTGAAGTTAACGGCTACACAATTGAAGAGAAAATAGAGATTGCCAAGAAATTTTTATTGCCAAAGCAGAAAGAAAATCATGGCTTAAAGCTAAAAGATATTACGCTTAAACCTGCTTTAATAGAAAAGGTTATTGAAGACTATACACGCGAGAGTGGTGTTAGGGGTTTGGAGAAAAAAGTTGGTTCACTGGTTCGTGGCGTTGCAACTAAAATTGCAATGGAAGAAGCATACAATGTTACGCTAACAGAGGATGATGTAGAACGCATACTTGGCGCTCCAATTTACGACAAAGACTTGTACGAAGGCAACGAAGTGGCTGGTGTAGTTACAGGCCTGGCATGGACCAGCGTTGGCGGCGACATTTTGTTCATTGAATCGAGTTTAAGTCCTGGCAAAGGAAAATTAACATTAACCGGCAATTTGGGCGATGTTATGAAAGAATCTGCAGTGATAGCACTCGCTTATCTGCGTGCACATGCAAACGAGTTTGGCATAGACTACACTTTATTCGATAACTGGGATGTCCATGTACACGTGCCTGCAGGGGCAACACCAAAAGATGGCCCGTCAGCAGGGGTTACCATGCTAACAGCACTAACCTCGGCGTTTACACAACGTAAGGTTAAACAGCATTTAGCGATGACTGGTGAAATCACGCTTCGAGGAAAAGTATTGCCGGTTGGTGGAATCAAGGAAAAAATCCTAGCTGCTAAAAGAGCAAACATTAAGGAAATTATTCTCTGCAAAAGCAATCGTAAAGATATTCTGGAGATTAAAGAAAGCTATATTAAGGATTTGAAATTTCATTATGTTTCGGAGATGAGTGAGGTAATAGAACTCGCTTTACTAAAAAACAAGGTTAAAAAGCCGATTGATTTGAGTATCAAACTTGCACCGATAGTTAACTAGTTTGTAATATTCTTTATTTATTTAAATCTCTTAAATAAGAAAGTCGTTTACAATGGATACATTTATAGTCCCGATAATTCATCGGGACTTTTTTATGAAATTGATTCTAGCTTTTCTTACAATTTTGTTTGTTGCAGATGCTGCAAGGGCTCAAAACTTTAAAAACGAGTTCGGTTTTAAAACAGAGAATGATGCATACTTGGCCACATTAAATGATAGATATTACACCAATGGACTTTTTATTTATTTCCGAAGGGCAATTAATCCAGACAAAGTCAATGAAAAGATAGAGAAGAAAACTTACGAAATTTCTGCCGGCCAAAAAATGTATACGCCATATTGGGGGCAGGTTGCAAAAAAAGAAGATCAGGATAGACCTTTTGCCGGCTATTTGTACGCAGGAGCGGCTTATTCAATTTTTTATGTAAAAGAGAGCGTATTGAAAACCAGTATTGAGATTGGTACTGTAGGCCCAAACTCGCTCGCAGAAGACGCACAAAAGTTCCTTCATAAAACAGTGGGGTTTTACACGCCTGCTGGCTGGGAGTACCAGGTAAAAAATGAACTTGCAGTTAACTTATCCGGCAATTACAGCAAGTTAATCCATCGCTCAAGCGATAATGCGGTCGATTTTAGCGGCCAGGGTTATGTAAATTTAGGGACAACTTTCAGCGGCCTCGGCACATCCCTCCTTTTTCGTGCAGGCAAACTAAATCAGCTTTTCAACAGTGCTTACCACAATGCCGTTATCGGCGATTCAAAAACCAAAAGTTTAAATAATTCGGAGTTTTTCTTTTATGCTAAGCCACAATTAAATATTGTTGCTTACGATGCAACCATACAGGGAAGTCTTTTTAACAACAATAGTCCTGTTACTTTTGGAGTTAAACCAATTGTATTTGAGCAGCAATTTGGTGTAAACTACAGCTCCAAAAGGTTTACCGCAGATTTTAACATCATCTTCAAAACTAAAGAAGTTAAAAGTGTAGCAAAGGCGCAAAACTATGGCGGACTAAGTTTGTATTACAGATTCGGAAGTTGAGATTAGTATAGACCGGGTTTTTTCCGGCTTTCTTTTTTAAGGGCTTTAACCGTTTTGTTTTTTAGTCTGTTCTCGATAACAGATTTGGGTGTTTTCGTCGGCTTTCTTGGTTTTGAAACGTGTAACGCCTTTTTAATCAATTCAATCAGTTTTACAATTGTTCTCTCTTTATTTAAAAGCTGACTTCTGTCTTCCTGCGAAACGATGTGGATAAAACCTTCTGCGTCTATCCTGTTTTCCAACTTTATAGCGATTAGTGCTTTTTCTTCCTCAGTAAAAAAATCAGCTTGATTTGGATTGAAAATTAGTTCAACCTTACTCGATACCTTGTTTACATTTTGCCCACCTTTGCCCCCACTTCTGGATGTTTTAAAGGTTGCGATTTTTAAAATTGCCTCTCTATCTGGTTGCATATCTTGCAAAAATTCTTACAATAATCGCCCAAATATAAGTCAAAGTAATCGCTCAATAACCTTTAAATAAAAGTTAAGGCTTTTTCGTAATTTTGTTTATTCAGCAAGAAATTTTAACTTCAAAAAATCATTCCAACAAGCGCTTAGCTAAAACGCCCCATGACATTAAAAACTTTCGGTCAAAAACTTGGTTATGTCTTACGTACAATAGCCTTCATCACTATTTGTTTAATTTTTCTTTTCCTCACACTTTGGACGTTCTGCTATTCTCTGCATGTTTTTTATTTCTTTATAATTACGCTTATTCTAGCCTCAATAGCCTTTTTTAAAGGGAAAAGCCGCCGCTTTGTAACCATAACTTTGCTTGCCGGCTTAGCGATATTTGCTTTCTCTACACCTTATAACCTGCGCCAGTACAACCGGAATGCAGCAGCATTTCAAGCGCAAATAAACAGTGGCTACCATTTAAGATTTAAAGAAAAGTGCGCCATTTACGGTACCTTACTGATTATAACCGTTGGCGACATTATCCCTTTCCCTGAGGCTAGTATTCAAAATTTTTACCTTCTTTTTCCAAAGCAAAGCAAAACCAGAATTTTTTATGATGATGACTACCTGAGTGCTCCGGATATTCAGGCAATGCTAAACCGTAAGGGCAAAAACGAAGTTGCCTGGAACAAATGGGGCGAGCGTTTTAATGGAAATTTTAGATTTGCAGCAGCTTTCGATCCATCAACATTGGAAATAACGGATGAGGGCGACCAGAAAAAGGCAACACTGGTAACCTATTTTCATTATCGTAAAAACTACACAACACATAATGCTAATCACTTTCTATACGGTTTGTTCGCTTTTAGAATAGATGAAGGTCTGTTTTGGTATTTGCAACATGAGGGTTGGCTACATCCTTATACTTCTGTCTGGATCGCAAAATTCAAAAAATAGCTATTCCTCAATAGCAAAAAATTCATGATTGTGTTTCTATTTTTTACCTTTGTTGCACGATGAAAAAAAACCTTGTAATCGCTATTGATGGCTATTCATCTTGCGGAAAAAGTACATTAGCGAAGGCGTTAGCAAAAAAATTAGGCTTTATTTATGTCGATAGCGGTGCAATGTACCGTGCCGTTACGTTATTCTTTTTAAGAAACAGCGTTGATATCTCTAATGATGATTTGGTAGCAGACGCATTGCAACATATTGAATTGAACTTTCATTCCCGCGATTATGAATCCCACATCACCTTAAACGGCGAAGAGGTTTCTGACGAGATTAGGTTAATGCCTGTTTCTGAAAATGTAAGCGAGGTTTCTGCTCATAAAATTGTTCGGCACGAAATGGTAAAACAGCAGCAACGTATGGGCAAATCGAAGAACATTGTTATGGATGGCCGAGATATTGGCACTACCGTTTTCCCAAATGCGCCGTTAAAATTTTTCATGACGGCAGACCCAAAAATCCGAGCAGAGCGAAGATTTAAAGAACTTGAGCATAAAGGCAATAATACAACAACTTTAGAAGAAGTTTTTGAAAACCTGGCCCACCGCGATTATGCCGATACAACCAGAAAAGAAAGTCCGCTGGTTAGAGCCGAAGATGCCATTATTCTGGATAATACCGATTTAACCCAAGAGGAGCAACTCGCTTTTGCACTTGAAAAAGTTACACCATTAATGACTAATTAACAACACATCATTTTATTTTTTCATATTTTTAGCACTTAACCCATTTGCTGATATGAAATTTAAACAGATCACCCTCCTACTTTTTCTTCTTGCAATACTATCGTTAAATGCAAATGCTCAAAAAGGTTGGATTAACCTTTTTAACGGAAAAGATTTAAAAGACTGGAATGTAAAAATTTCCAAGCACGAATATAAAGACAACTACGCAAACACGTTTCGCGTTGAAGATGGGTTAATGAAGGTAAGCTATGATGGCTATAATACCTTTGACCAGCAGTATGGGCACATATTTTACAAAAAACCATTTTCGGCTTACCTGTTAAAGGTAACATACAGGTTTGTTGGCGAGCAGGCCAAGGGCGGCGAAGGATGGGCATTGAGAAATAGTGGCGCCATGTTACATTGCCAAAATCCTGCAACGATGCTTAAGGACCAGGATTTCCCAATTTCAATTGAAGGCCAAATTCTGGGTGGCGATGGGGAGCACGACAGGCACACGAGCAATGTTTGTACGCCTGGTACACAAATCGATTTTCAGGGGAAACTATTTACACAACACTGTTTGGATTCCAAATCTAAAACATACGCTGGCGACCAATGGGTTACGGCAGAATTCCTGGTGCTGGGCGATTCTGTTATTAAACACATCATCGATGGAGAAGTGGTTTTAGAGTATACGAAGCCTCAAATTGGTGGCGGAAATGTTTCTAACTACGACCCAAAAGTAAAAGTTGATGGAACACCTTTGAAATCTGGCTATATTTCGCTTCAAAGCGAGAGTCATCCGATCGAATTTAAAAGTGTCAAACTTTTCGATTTAGCACCTTACGTAAAAGATAAGTCTAAACTGGACAACGTTCTCGCCAGAATTTTAAAAGAGTAACGTAAATTCTAAAAAAGCTTCGTAACCGGAAAATTATCTATATAATGCTCAGAACTCACCTGCTCAAAGCTTTTCTATTATTTCTTTTCACCACCCTTGCTGTAACAACATACGCCCAAAAGCCTTATCGGGTAAACGAAATTCCAGACCCTAAAAAAGATGGTGGTGGTTGGGTAAGTAACCCTGATGGAATTTTAACTTCGGATGTTGTAAGCCAAATCAACAGCGCAATTTCCGATTTTGAGCAAAAAACAAATGTTCAGGTTGCAGTAGTAATTGTGAACGATTTTGAAAAGGATAAAGAGGATTTTGATTTTGCATACGAACTTTTTAACACCTGGGGAATTGGGCAGAAAACCAGCAACAATGGTTTGCTGCTGTTCATCGCTAAAGACCGCCGGAAATATCGATTTATAACCGGCACAGGAACGGAAGGGGTATTACCTGATGTTAAGTTAAAGCATATTGCTGAGCAAAAACTCCTGCCCGCCTTTAGAGAAAATGATTTCGGCACCGGAATTATTAATACCATCCAGGCCATCGGCAAGGTTATTCTCAATCCGGATAATGAGGCCGAATTGAATCAATTATTTACTCAACCGGAGGCTGGCGGAAACTCATCAGATAAAAGTTGGCTCTACATAGCTGCAATTGCCGTTCTATTTTTTGGCGTGTTTACTTTAATTAACCGCCAGGCGAAAGGCAATGTTGGCAAACAAGCTGGCGATAACAACAATCTCGAAAAGAAAATAGCAAATGGATGTGTGGGCCTTTTTATTGTGGTTTTCGCCTGCATTTTTATTGTCGTTTTTTTCGATGGCTTTCGTTTTCTCCAAAATATTAGGTTGGTACATGCACCGTTCATATTGTACGGTATATTGGCCATTGCATTATTTTTTCGATATCTTTATTACCTATCCTCATTGAGAAAAAATCATAATGATGACGAAAATTTCTTTGAAGCGGTAACTTCTTTTAATAGAAAGAATTTTTGGCTGATTATTTTTTCACCGCTGATTTTAATTCTACTATTGAATTACCTGTTTAAGCGCAGCAAAAATATCGATCGTTTTAAGCCCATTTTAGATGATAAGCAAAGGGAAATGATTCGGGTGGATAGGGATGTGAATGTAGAAGGCGAACCATTTTTAAGTGCGGGGCAACGTAAAGAAGAAATGGTTAAGGCTTATGATTACGATATCTGGGAAAGCTGTGACGGAAAGCAACATGTTATTAAACAATGGCCAGCTGAAGAATACGATACTTTTATCCAGTGTCCTGACTGCAGCTTTAGAACTTATCAGTTAAACAAGCAAGTTACCGTTACAACCGCAACTTACAGCCACGCTGGTAAAGCGAAAGTGGTTAATGAATGTAGTTTCTGCAAAAAAACCGAATTTATTAGTTGGGTGGCTTTGCCAATGCTTGTCCAGTCTAGCTCATCTTCGGGTTCTTCATCTTCGAGCAGCAGCTCATCATCGTCATCATCATCCAGTAGTTGGGGAGGTGGAAGCAGTAGCGGTGGCGGAACCGGCGGGAGTTGGTAACTGTACCGAACCAATATCTACGGCTTTTCTACCCTCAATTTAAAAGTATTTCATAATTTTGGAACGCTTAGCACGATGTTTGTTCCAAGCGTCGATGAAATTTTGTTATAAACCTGCCTGAAGAAATCCAAACATTATGCTTAAAACTTTCTTTTTACTAATTGCGCTTTCTATATTTTCAAATCTTGCAATCGCACAGGATACTTATCGTGTGAAAGCAGACAAGCTTCGCGTTAGGCAAACCAGCGACCCGAAGAGCAAGGTTATCGCAAATATTTCACAGAATGAAAAGATCATTGTTTTAGATGCTTCAAACGATAAATTTTATAAAGTAAAATTAAGAAATGGCGAAGGTTGGGTGAGCAAAGATTTTGTAGAAAAGATTACGGCGACACCAGTAGCCCATGCCAGTGAAACTGAATCCAAAACGCCGCAGCAAAGTCAAAGCACAGCGACAGCAGATGTAATTTACCGGGTTACAACAGATAATTTAAGGGTAAGAGCACAGGCAGACCCAAAAAGTAAAGTTATTGGCTACCTGCCCGAAAGTGAAAATGTTGCGGTTCTGGACTCGAGCAATGCAAGTTACTTTAAAATAAAGGTTACCAATGGCGAAGGCTGGGCTAGTAAAGAATTTTTGGTTAGGGTTTCTCCTGTAAATAAACCAGTAGCAACAGCATCAACAATTGCGGCTTCGGTACCAAAAGAAACTAAAGATTATGCCAGTATTGTTTTCTTTGTAATTGTTGCATTAATTTTATTTACTGTTCTGTATTTCTCCATTAAATATGCGAGTGGAAACAAGGTTTTGGTTGCGTTTTCTGTAATTGTAATCCTTGTAATCGGTTATTTTTGTTTCATTACTTTTATACAGGCGAAGGTTGTTTCTGGCACTTTTTCCAGCAACGAAGATATTCAGTACAAAACTTTCAACTTTAAATCGAAAGATTCTGTTACCGTTACTGATGCTTATACCGATTCTGTTTTTACATCGAAATATGTAATAGACGGAGAAATGATAAAGTTATACGACCAGCAAAATACAATAATGCTTTTGATTAGGGATGAAAACACCTTAATTGGCGAAGGTTTTACAAGAGGTACATTTACCAAAAAGTAATTGCCTGCTGCAATTTGTGGTACTATCTGTTGTTTTTAAACCCGGTAGTAGCGGCAGCCCCCGATTTTTTTCCCGGGGCTATAGCGAATAACGGGGCTACTGTATGCGAAGAAATACTTGACGCTCATTTCCAAATCATTAGGTTCAATCGATAAATAAAATTCTCCGGTTTGCTAAAATCTGTCTGCTGGCGTAAAATTACAAATGTCTATTTTCTGCATCCAATCTTGATACTCGATGCTAAATAGTTGTTACTCCTTTTCTAATAACCTTAAAATCAGCAACATTTATTAAAAAAATCTTTTCTATTTATTAAAAAAGTTTTACCTTTGCAGTCCCTAAATAGGGAAAAAAGGAGATAATTAATTAATGGCTAAAAAACAAGTAGCAGAAAAAGAATTAGCAGCAAAAACAGCTGAACTTCAGGGAGAAGGCGGACGCCTAACTGAAAAAGAAACTATTGAATCAGAAGCTGATTCAGTTTCGATCGAATCGATCAAATCATCATTAGCAACACCAACCGAAGATTTCGACTGGGATGCAGATGAAAAAGTTTTCGGTAATTACAATGATGCAGACCGTAAAAAGTTTGAAGATATGTATGCCGGAACGTTTAATCAGATCACTAAAGGTGAAATTATTAGCGGTATCGTTGTTTCAATTAACAACAAAGATGTAGTATTAAACGTTGGTTTTAAATCAGACGGTTTAGTTTCTACTTCAGAATTCCGTGATACACCAGATCTAAAAATCGGCGATTCAGTTGACGTTTTCGTTGAAGCACCAGAAGATGCTAACGGTCAGTTGATCCTTTCTCGCAAAAGAGCAAAAACCCAAAGATCTTGGGAAGCGATTAACGAGGCTCTTGAAAATGATAGAATCATCAATGGTTTCGTTAAGAGCCGTACTAAAGGTGGTTTAATTGTTGATATCATGGGCGTTGAAGCTTTCTTACCAGGTTCTCAAATTGATATTAAACCTATCCGCGATTACGATGTGTACGTGGGTAAAACAATGGAATTTAAAGTTGTTAAAATTAACCATGAGTTTAAAAACGTAGTTGTTTCTCATAAAGTGTTAATTGAAGACGATTTAGAAAGCCAAAAAGTAGAAATCGTTTCTAAATTAGAAAAAGGACAGGTATTAGAAGGTACTGTTAAAAACATTACTGATTTCGGTGTGTTCATCGATTTAGGTGGTGTTGATGGTTTACTTCACATTACCGATATTTCTTGGGGCCGCATAGAGCATCCAAAAGAAGTATTATCATTAGATGAAAAAATCAACGTAGTTGTTTTAGATTTCGATGATGAGAAAAAACGTATCGCTTTAGGCTTAAAACAATTAACTCCACACCCTTGGGAAAACCTAAGTGCTGACATTCAGGTTGGTTCTAAAGTAAAAGGAAAAATCGTAACTGTTGCAGATTACGGTGCTTTCTTAGAAATTATCCCAGGTGTTGAAGGCTTAATTCACGTTTCTGAAATGAGCTGGTCACAAAACTTAAGAAACCCTCAGGAATTCTTAAAAGTTGGTGATGAGATCGAAGCTGAAGTTTTAACTTTAGATAGAGACGAGCGCAAAATGAGCTTAGGTATTAAACAATTATCTAACGACCCATGGCAAGAAGTTGCTGCTAAATTCCCGGTTGGAAGCAAGCACAAAGCAACGGTTAAAAACATGACTAACTTCGGCGTTTTCGTTGAAATTGAAGAAGGAATTGATGGTTTAATCCACATCTCTGATTTATCTTGGTCTAAAAAAGTAAACCACCCTAACGAATTCACTAAAGTTGGTGATGTATTAGACGTTGTTGTTTTAGAACTTGATGTTGACAACCGCAAATTAAGCCTTGGTCACAAACAATTAGAAGAAAACCCTTGGGATACTTTCGAAACTATCTTTACTTTAGATTCGGTTCACCAAGGTACTGTTGTTAAAGTAACTGATAAAGGTGCTGTTATTGCTTTACCATACGGTGTAGAAGGTTTCGTACCAACTAAACACATGGTTAAAGAAGATGGTACTTCAGTTAAAGCAGAAGAAACTAACGATTTCAAAATTATCGAGTTTAACAAAGAAGCTAAACGCATCGTTGTTTCTCACGCTCGTATTTGGGAAGAAGTTAAAGCTGAAGCAGTAGCAGAAGAAAGAAATGCTAAGAAAAAAGAAGCTAAAGCTGCTGTAACTGCAGTTAAAAAAGTTAAAGATTCTGTAGAGAAATCTACTTTAGGAGACTTAGACGTATTGGCTCAATTGAAATCGCAATTAGAAGGCGAAGAAAGCAAAGCTAAAAAAGGCTAGTTCTTTTTAACTGATAATATTAATCCCGATAGCGAAAGTTATCGGGATTTTTTTTACCCAAAAATCCGCAAAAGGTATAAACACTTACCACCGACTGATGCATTTAAGAGTAGGCGAAATGTATTTAACACTTAAAATGTTATATACAGCACAAATAATTTGGAAACGAATGCAAGCACGCTTCGGAAAGGCCAGTCCCGCTGTTTGTACAATCTTTTTGGTCTATTTTTGTGCTAAACCTGTTTAATCGCACAACCAAAAAGGATTTCCCTCCCATCGGGTTTATGTAACATAAGTAGTTCGTTCTACCAAAGGCTTTCATTTCAAACGCCTATAATTATTACTTTTGAAAAGGAAAACCGACTCGTTATGAAAAAAATTATCCTTTTGTTTTTTTTAATTGGCTTTTGCTGGAAACTCTCTGCACAGGAAGTGAATATCATTCCGCAGCCGGTGCAAGTTAGTTTAAATCCTGCTACACCTCCTTTTACAATAAATAGCGGTACAAAAATAATTGCCCCTGATTCATTGTTAAACAGCATCAATTTCTTAAATGATTATTTAACAAAGTATTATGGAATTGCAATAAGCAGAGATACAACATCCGGCATAAATACAAATGTAATCAAGCTGGCTATCGGTAATTTAAATCCAACCAATCCGGATACTTATGAGTTCAATTGCAACAATAAGCAGATTCAGATTTCGGCATCGTCTGCTCAAGGCGTATTCTATGCTATACAAACCTTAATTCAGTTATTGCCAAATGCAAAAGCTGACGCACTTCAAATTCCGGCCGTTTCCATTACTGATTATCCTCGCTTCGATTACCGCGGAATGCACCTTGATGTTAGCCGGCATTTTTTTGATGTGGCCTTTGTAAAACAATATATTGACTATTTAGCCCTGCATAAAATGAACTATTTTCACTGGCATTTAACAGACGACCATGGCTGGAGAATCGAAATTAAAAAATATCCAAAGCTGACGGAAATCGGTGCCTGGAGAAATGGAAGCATTATTGGTTTATGGCCTGGAAAAGGAAATGAAAACATAAAATACCAGGTATTTCCATCAGAAATAAAAATTACACCGAAGGATGCCATCATAAAAACAGACAGCATTAAACATGGCGGTTTCTATACACAAGAGGAAATTAAAGATGTGGTAGATTATGCGGCAAAACGTTATATCACCATTATCCCCGAAATTGAAATGCCTGCGCATAGTATGGCGCTTCTTGCTGCCAATCCAGAATTGGGCACAGAACCCAATAAAAAGTATAGCGTTGCGGAAACCTGGGGCATGATGAATAAGTACAACAATGTACTTCAGGCATCTGATACCACTTTTAAGTTTCTTGAGAATGTTTTAACAGAGGTAATGGACCTATTTCCATCGCCATACATTCACATCGGTGGCGATGAAGCATCGAAAGTGTGGTGGAAACGCTCCTCAGTTTCCCAGCAGATTATGAAAGCAAACGGACTGAATACGGAGAGCGAACTGCAAAGTTATTTCATCCGAAGGATAGAAAAATTTGTGAATGCTAAAGGAAAAACAATTATCGGCTGGAATGAAATTTTGCAAGGTGGATTGGCGCCAAATGCCGTAGTGATGAGCTGGCAAGGGGAAAAAGGGGGAATTGACGCAGCCAACCAAAGTCACAAAGCCATCATGACTCCAGAAAACAAAATGTACTTTAACCATGCACAGTTTGTGAAAGAAGATAGTTTAACCGCAGGTAAACCGTCGTTACTGATTGATGTATATAATTATGAACCCCTTCCTGCAGCGTTAAGCGCAGAAAAAACAAGCTATATTTGGGGTGGCCAGGGTTGTTTGTGGACTGAATACATCACAAATCCTGCAAAAGTACAATATCAGCTATTTCCACGCCTCGATGCCTTAAGCGAAATTTTGTGGAGCCCAAAAGAGAAAAAGAATTATCCAGACTTTCAAAGAAGGTTGAAATCGCAGTTTAGTCGTTACGATTTGATGGGAATAACCTATTCTAAAAGGTACCTGGACAATTAATCGTAAAACCGGCTCTTTAATTCCGGCGTTGGCACCCAACAAACCTCCTGCTTGCCCCACCATTTATAACGATTTTTAGCGACGACGTCATAAAACCAGTCTCTTATAAATTTCGGAATAATAATTAAACCATATAATAAGGGCCATAATCCATCGAGTTTCTTTGCTACTCTTAACGCGGCTGATGACTTAGTATAAATCCGGTTCTCGTCGAGCAGCAATATTGAGTTTATTTTCGTTAAATCTATATTGTATTCAGGCAAAACTGATTGAGCGAAAACACCTTGTAAAGCCGTAAACCTGAAAACTTTTTTCGAATCCCGCTTAATTGCAAACTGCACCGACGCGTTGCAAAGGTTGCAAATACCATCAAAAAAAATTACTGGCTCCATATACAAATATAAAGTATTGAGCGAAGTATAACTATCGGTAAAATACCATTTCATGTAATTTAACACGATGCTGATGCGGGCAATGCATTTTATTTACAGGAAGTATAACGCAGTAAATTAGCTGTTAATGTTTGAAGATTGATTAGCTAAAAAGATATATAAATACAACAGTTTAGTAATCAAATGCTTTGTCCTTTTACCTGATAACTTTTAACTTTCTGCTTTCAACTTTAGTGTTTTTGCCTATATTTGCCCAATCCTTCTTCAATGCAAAAGAAAACAATCTTTGACGGACAAAAAATTCAGATAACAATTAAGCGACTTTGCCGTCAGCTAATTGAAAATCACGACGATTTCGCAAATACCGTTTTAATCGGGATTCAACCCCGAGGCATTTTCTTGGCAGACCGCATTCAATCCGAACTACAGAGCATTTTAAAAAATAAGAAAATCTTAAAAGGAAACCTCGACATTACTTTTTTCAGAGATGATTTTCGCCGCAAAGACGGTCTTGTAACGGCTAGCAGCAATTCAATTGATTTTATAATTGAAGGAAAAAAAGTAATTCTTATTGATGATGTGCTTTGGACTGGACGAACAATAAGAGCAGCGATGGATGCCCTCTTAGCTTATGGGCGGCCTGAAAAAGTTGAACTTTTAGTGCTAATTGACAGAAGATTTAGCAGACACTTACCTATCGAGCCTAACTATATCGGCTTACAGGTAGATAGCCTGGATTCTCAACATGTTAAAGTAAGTTGGGCCGACGAAGGTGCAGAAGATAAAGTGATTTTATTATCCGAAAAACAATAAATAAAAAATGGCAGCAGACAAACTATCAACCCGACATCTTTTAGGTATTAAAGATATTAACCGGAATGATATCGAATTGATTTTCGAAACTGCAGATAATTTTAAAGAAGTGATTAACCGGCCGATTAAAAAGGTTCCATCACTTCGTGACATTACAATCGCCAATATTTTCTTTGAAAATTCAACACGCACCAAACTGTCTTTCGAGCTGGCCGAGAAAAGGCTTTCTGCAGATGTTGTAAATTTTGCGGCATCATCTTCATCAGTAAGCAAAGGTGAGACATTGATTGATACCGTTAACAATATCCTTTCGATGAAAGTTGATATGGTGGTGATGCGACATCCATACGCCGGTGCGGGTCAGTTTTTGAGCAGACATGTTAAAGCTCAAATTGTTAACGCAGGAGACGGTGCCCACGAACATCCAACCCAGGCTTTGCTCGATGCCTTTTCTATCCGCCAGAAACTTGGTGATGTTGCGGGGAAAAAAGTTGTTATCGTAGGCGATATCTTACACTCAAGGGTTGCCATTTCCAACATTCTCTGCCTGCAGCGTCTAGGCGCCGAAGTTATGGTTTGCGGCCCAACTACGCTAATACCAAAACACATTCATCAACTTGGTGTAAAGGTTGAACACAACCTGCTAAAAGCACTAAACTGGTGCGACGTAGCGAACATGCTGCGCATCCAACTCGAGCGCCAAGACATTAAATACTTCCCATCGTTAAGGGAATATGCAATGATGTACGGATTGAATAAACAGATTCTGGATAACCTGGACAAAGAGATTGTTGTAATGCACCCTGGCCCAATAAACCGTGGCGTTGAAATTACCAGCGACGTTGCAGATAGCAAGCAATCCATCATTCTCGAGCAGGTTGAAAATGGTGTTGCAGTAAGAATGGCTGTTCTTTACTTGTTGGCAAGTCAGGGCTAAAACCAGCGAAATTTTCCACAATCTAACTTCCCTGATACCAAATAAAAATTCCTGTCGTTAATTTGTGTTATTAACAGATGTTAATTACTTCTGTTGATAAGCTTTGATACTATTTCTAATTTAGTACCGACCATTTTTGAAACCGTTGCAACAAACACCACCTGATAAAGTGCTGTTATAGCGAAATTATGATGGCGCATTACCATTGAAAAGATATACGAATGAAAAAAAAATACTTACTGATTCCGCTAATTTTAGCAGGAAGTTTTAGCACATATGCACAAGTTAGTGCGGTGCAAAACCTCAATAAAAACTATCAAACGGGGTTAGAATTATTAGATAAAGAAAAATACACAGCCGCATCGCAGCAATTTAAACTTGTAGAACAGCAACGTATTAAACCCGCATCGCAATCAGAAAGTAATGCAGAACTATCGCTGCTGAAAGAAAATGCAAAGTTCTACGCAGCTGTTTGTGCGTTGGAACTTACAAACAGCGATGCAGAGAGTTTATTTCAAGCCTTCATTCGCGATTACCCTTTAAATCCAAATACAAAACTTGCTTATTTCTATGTTGGAAAGACCTATTTCAATCAAAAGAATTATGAGAAAGCGCTCGAATGGTTTGAAAAAACCGATCCTTCCACCCTATCCGGAAAGCAAAGAAACGAATATCAGTTTAAGCAAGGTTATTCATATTTCCAGTTAAAGGATTATGAGAAAGCCGAACCCCTTTTTGAAAAAGTTAAAAAAGAAGAGGGTGAATTTCAGGAAAGTGCTACTTACTATTTTGCCTACATTAACTACCTAAACAAAGAGTATAAAACAGCCTTAGCCAATTTCGAAAAACTTAAAGGCTCGCCTACCTATGAAGCAAGTTATCCGTATTACATAACCTCTATGTATTACCTGGATGAACGTTATGATGATGTAATAAGCTATGCGCTCCCAGCCATTGCGAAAACTAAACAACAATTTGAGCCCGAAATGCTGAGTTTAGTGGCTGCTTCTTACTTTGCAAAATCAGATTTTAAAAATGCTGAGAAATATTTTGCAGCGTTTTACGCAAAAGATAAAAGCGAAGTAAAAAACAACCTTTTCATTTACCAGTATGGCTATTCCTTGTTTCAGAATAAAAAATACACGCAGTCGGTTGCTGTATTGGAAAAATTGAACACGGATGATGTTTACCTTCAAAATGGTATGCACACTTTAGGAAAAGCATTTATCCAGTTGGGCAATAAAGAAAAAGCCCAAAGTGCTTTTTTCAGGGCTTCGCGATTAGATTTCGACAAGGCTATACAGGAAGAAGCATGGTTAAATTATGCGAAATTAAGTTATGAGTTGAATTTTCATCAGCAAGCGCTTGATGCGACACAAACTTTCTTAAAAACTTTTCCAAAATCAAAGAAAACAAACGAAGCAAAAATTCTTTTGGGTGAAGTATTGCTTACCACCAAAAACTATCAGGCTGCCGTAGATATCCTCGAGCCAATCCCCGATAAAAACTTAGAAGCTAAAGAGGCTTATCAGAAAGTTACCTATTTCCGCGGACTTGAATTTTACAATGAAAGAGCATTCCCGAATGCCTTGTCTATGTTCTTGCGTTCTGATAAATTTCCCGAAGATAATGAGATACATGCCTTAAACACCTATTGGAAAGCAGAATCGATGTACGAACTGAGAAAATATGGTGAAGCGGTTGCTACATTCGAGAAATTTTTAAAAATGCCTGATGCCGATAAAACGGGCGTTTATAACTTTGCCAATTATGCGTTGGCATACGCCGCTTTCGAAGATGAGAAATACAGCAAAGCGGCTACTTACTTCGAGAAGTTTTTGGCAGGAAATGATAAAGACCAGAAAACGGTTGATGATGCAACAATTCGTTTAGCAGATTCATACTTTGTTAATAAGAGCTACGGCGATGCGATGAATAATTATAATAAGATAATTAGTCGCAAAACAAGTGCTGAAGATTATGCCATTTTTCAAAAAGGTATGATACAAGGTTTGGAAAACCAGTACGATACTAAAATTGCAACCATGCAAACTTTGCTGCAACGCTTTCCAAACTCAAATTATGCCGACGACGCGGGCTTTGAAACGGCTTATACTTATTTTAACAAAGGTGATTTAGAAAAATCTAAAACCGATTTAGTTGGTTTGGTTGCAAAGTATCCTCGCAGCAGCTATGTTCCAAAGGCGTTGGTAACCATTGGTTTGGTACAATACAATCAGGACCAGGACGATGCCGCTTTGGAATCATTCAAAAAAGTTATTCGTGATTATCCAAGCGCCGATGAAGCTAAGCAGGCAATGGAATCTATCAAAAATATCTACATCGATAAAGGCGATGCGAATGGCTTTATTAGCTATGCTGGCACAACACCACTAGGTAATTATTCTAATGCAGAACAAGATAACATTGTTTTCGCGGCTGCCAATAATTTATACCTAAAAGGAGATGCAAACGGTGCTTTACAGGCGATCAATGCTTACTTCGATAAGTTCCCGAAAGCAATTCATGATAAGGAGGGAAAATTCATCAGGGCAGAATCATTGGTTAAATTAGGCCGGCCAGAAGATGCTATTGCAGATTATGAATACATATTAAATGACTGGACAAGCGATTATACAGAGCGCTCGTTATTAAGTATTTCTAAAGTGTTTCTAGACCAGAAAAAGTATAACGAAGCAATCGTCTATTTGAAGCGCCTGGAAACTACTACAGATTATAAAGCACATTACGGTTATGCAATTAATAATTTGTTGAAAGCTTACACTGCTCTCAATTCGGCTGACGACATGATAAAATATGCACAGCTGACCAAGGAGTCTGAAAAGGCATCAGAGGAAGAAAAAAACAGTTCGGGTTTATATGCTGGTAAAGCTTATTTATTGAAAGGCGATACAACCACGGCCGTAAAAGAATTTAAAAATGTTGTGGCCAGTACAAAAACAATTGCCGCTGCAGAAGCCAAGTATAACCTTGCTTTTCTGGAGTATACGAAAGGTGATTATAAAACTTCATCAAAAACCTGTTTCGATTTAATTAACAACATGGCATCATACGATTATTGGGTGGCTAAATCATTCATCTTATTATCAGACAATTATGTTGCGCTTAAGGACAATTTGCAGGCGAAAAGTACACTGCTAAGCATTATCGATAATTATGATAATAAAACAGATGACATCATCCCTACGGCAAAACAAAAATTAGAAAAACTAACCCCGAAGAAGTAAAATCATGAAGTTTAATAAATATATATACAGTACGCTCATTTTTGCTGCCGGATTTATCACAGCTGAGGCGCAGGAAAAGAAACAGGAAGAGAAAGCGGCGGTTAGTGAAGAGATAGAGGTTGTTCGTCCTTACAAACCAATTTTAGCTGAAGCCGTTAAACTGCGGAGAAGTCCGAATTTGGATGATGTTAAAACCTATAAGGCGAAACTTAACTATAGTGTAACGGATAGAAAACTTGAGATTAACAGTGATATACAGAAGCTTCAGGCGCAGGCCTTGGTTGATGAAAAACAAACTGAGTTAGTAAACAATTACGTAAAAGGTGGCTTTGGCTCACTGGCAACTTTGCTCGGCGAGGTCTATGTAAATATGGGCCGCGACCCTGCCCTACAGGTTGGTGGCTATTTTAAACACTTCAGTCAGGAAGGTAAACTGAACAAGCAGAACAGCAGCAACCAGCAATTTAGCCTTTTTGGCCGGAGCATTATGGATGAAAATACAATTAGCGGCCGAATCAATTTCGAGCGCAATGGTTTGTATTTCTACGGTATCGATAATGATCGTCCTGCTTTAAACCCTAATCCTCAAAAGCAAGCCCTAACATTATTTGAGGCAGAAGGAGAGTTGATAAGAAATTATAAGGAAGATACTGATGCTTTTAGCTATGCTGTGAAGGCGAATGGCTACGTATGGAACGACAAATTTAGTGCAAAAGAAAGTTATTTAACTTTAAACGGGTATTTAAACAAGCGGATTAACTCTTTAAATTTAGGGCTCGCAGCATCAACCGAATTTGGCAATACCAAGGATCTGGCAACAAGCGTAGGAAATAACCTTTTGCGTTTAAACCCTTATATCCGTTTACAGGTAAAAGGGGCAAAAGTTACCGCCGGCATTAATTTCGTTCAGGAATTCGGAGCCTACAGCAGCACAAGGATTTTCCCAGCTGTTACCGCAGATTTTACATTAATTCCTGACTATTTACAGGTTTTCGGAGAAGTAAAAGGAGATGTAAACCGCAATTCGATGAAAACTTTTACAGATGAAAATCCATGGTTAAATAACAACATCCTGATTAAGAACACGGTTGAAAAATTAAGCATTAGTGCAGGAATAAAAGGCACGGGCGGCCCTGGTTTTGGCTACAAAGCACGTTTCTACATGAAACAAATTGATGACATGCCTTTATTTGTGAACAACTTTACCGATTTTAATAAATTCGACGTAATCTATGATTTTGGGAAAGCAAAAATAACTGGTTTGGAAGGTGAAATCTCGGTTCAGGTTAGTGATGCTTTAAAATGGACGGGTAAATTAAATATAGACGACTACAAGCCAGCATCTGAAACCTATAGCTGGGTTAAACCAGGCTTAAAAGTGAGTTCTAATTTCCTTTACACTTATAACAAAAAATTGAGCTTTAATGCGGCAGTAGTAATTCAGGATGATGTTAAAGCGAAGATATATACTGGCGCACCGGTTCCGGCAAGCCAGTATGTAGTTCCAAATACCAATATCGAACTCATTCAAACCGTTAAAGGTTTTGTAGATTTGGGCCTTGGAGCGGAGTATCGCATAAACAACAAATTCTCAGTTTTCGCTAAAGCTAATAACATCTTAAATACCAATTATAGCAGGTACTTATTTTACCAGGTAAATGGCTTTAACGTATTTGGTGGCCTAACCTATTCTTTTTAAGCACGTTAATTTATTATTGTGTCGATTTAGAATAAAACGCTAATTTTACCGGAATGGATATCTTATTATACCTTTCAGAACTCTTACAGCAAAATACTTCGGTTGGATTGACCGGCCTTGGTACCTTTTTAAAAAAAAAATTTGCTGGCAGATACGACAAGGAAAAACAATCGTTTTTACCTCCGGGATATAGCCTGCAATTTACCAGCGATGTTAAGAATGAAAACTTGCTGCAAACCTTTATCTCCGAAAAAAGGAGTATTTCAGCTGAAAGCGCAGCATATTACATTGCTCAATTTGTTGAGGAGGTAAACAAGCGTTTGGAAATTGACCACGAGGCTGAGCTTGAAAACATAGGTCGCTTATTTTTTACTGAGCACGAAGGTTTAAGTTTCGAACCATCTAAAGCTATAATTTATGGTTCTGAGTTTTATGGTTTACCAGCGATAGCAGAAACTGAAGTTTCGGCAGAGCCACCAGTACAACAGAAGACAGAGCAGGAAAATCAAACCCACCCTGAAACAGCGCATGAAATTTATGATGAAATTGCGGAAGCTCCGGGTAATGGCGCACATTTAACTGCCAATAATTTGCCTCAGGACGAAGCAAAACATCCTCTAATCGAAAACATAGAATTAGATGAGGTAAAAGATGATTTGAAGCATACGCTTGCCAACTCAAATGTCGAGTCAGGCTCAACTGCCGATGTTAAGCATGACGAAGTTGCTGTGC
Source organism: Pedobacter sp. AC464 (assembly GCF_979253075.1). Classification (NCBI taxonomy): domain Bacteria; kingdom Pseudomonadati; phylum Bacteroidota; class Sphingobacteriia; order Sphingobacteriales; family Sphingobacteriaceae; genus Pedobacter; species Pedobacter sp. AC464. The sequence goes on along the minus strand of NZ_CEEDBV010000001.1, from coordinate 10,970 downwards.
CTGAGTCTGTAAAAGAGCAACATCAGGAACATCCAAATCGGTTTGGCCATCAACCAGAATCCGAACTTCCTAAAACCTACGTAAACCTTGAGGATGATTCATCAACGGTCGAAAAAGTTATCGAAGCTCCTGAATTTATAAAAGAACAGCATGCGGAGCATCCAAATCGATTTGGTAACGACCCGCTTGACTATACCGAAATCCACGAAGAGGAAAGCAAATCTGTTTGGCCAAAGGTATGGATTGCCCTTTTTGTATTAATTTTACTTGTCGCAATCGCGTACTTTGTTAAACCGGAATGGTTCGGAAATTCAGCAACAGTGAAAGAACCAACATCGGTTGCTAAAGTTGTAGATTCTGCAAATGTAAACAAGGCCGATGCAACAAAAACCAAACAAGATTCGATTGCAAAAACCGATAGTATTTTAAAGGCAAATCAGGTATCGGCAATGGCTGATACAGTTAGCAGAAAAAATATCACGCCTAATCAAAAGCAAACCGTAGCTGCTCCGGGAACATCGATGTTTCATGTAATTTCAGTTTCTTACGCTACTGAAGCTGCAGCGCAACGGTACATCGATAAAGTGAAAAAAATTGGCCTTAATGCAACCATTGCAAAGATGGAAGGCAAAAGAAAAAAAGTCAGTATTGCCAGCTTTACTACAAAAGACGAAGCTGAAAAACAAAAGAATATCCTCCAAAAGAGATTAAAAGGAGAAGGATTTTACGTTAAAGAAATAAAAAACAACACACAACCATAATGATAACTTTATTAATTCAAGACACCACGCAAGCGCTTCAAGACACGGCAAATGCCTTAAACCCGACATTATCACAACCGGCACCGGAATTGCATTTTATAGATCTGTTATTCAAAGGTGGTTGGGTAATGATTCCGTTGGCTTTTTTAGCCTTCCTGGCATTGGTTATTTTCGTTGAACGTTACCTTACAATTAAAAAATCTACAAAGGATGAATCAAATTTAATGGTTCAGATCAGATCTTACATACAATCTGGAAATTTGGAAGGTGCTTCTGCCCTTTTAAGAAACAACAACTCGCCCCTATCCCGCATGTTGCAAAAAGGGCTAAAAAGAATTGGCCGTCCAATTAAAGATATTGAAGGTGCAATTGAGAACGTTGGAAAATTAGAAGTTTCAAAACTCGAAAAAAATATAAGTATTTTAGGTATTGTTGCAGGTATTGCACCAATGCTTGGCTTCGTGGGTACAATTGTTGGGGTAATTACCATTTTCCATCAGGTATCAATAAAAGGAGCGATTGAAATCGGTACAATTTCTGGTGGTTTGTACACCAAAATGATTACATCGGCAACGGGTTTAATTATTGGTATTATTGCTTATGTTTTATACCACATTTTAAACATAATGGTCGAAAAAATCATTCTTAAAATGGAAACCGATGCAATTGACTTTATTGATTTATTAGAAGAACCGGGTAAATAATGAATTTAAGAAAGAGAACTAAAGGCTCGGTAGAAGTACATACATCGGCATTAAATGATATAATGTTCTTTCTGATGCTGTTTTTTCTATTGGCATCGGCGGTCGTAAATCCACAGGTGGTTAAATTGTTATTGCCGCAATCATCCAGCGGACAACAGTCTACAGCTAAAAAAGCAGTTACAGTTAGTATAGACGAGAATTTAAATTATTTCGTTGATAAAAAACCAGCAACTGCAGAAAGTCTGCAATCAGCTATTGAAGCTTACCAAAAGCTGGCGCCTGATATGACCATTATTTTATATGTGGCCAAAAATGTTCCCGCAGAAAATATAATGGTTGCCTACGATGTAGCGAACAAATTGAAATTAAAACTTGTTTTAGCTGTTGAGCCGAAAAAATAATGAATTACAAAGAAGAAAATAATTATCCAAAAGCCGTCGCAATCTCTACCGGAATAATGGGGCTTTTGCTTGCGATTAGCTTTTTAATTGTGATTAATTCTTTCGAGCCACCCGAAGATTTGGGTATGGGCGGGATGGTTGTGAATTATGGAACTGCCGAAACCGGCATGGGTGATGATTATACAAGTATCGAGGAACCATCTGCGGACCCAAACGCCAACAATAAGCGGCCAGATAAAGTTGTACCGGAAGAAAAGGTTACGGAAAATACCGAATCGCAAACAAGTGATAAGGAGATTCAGACACAGAATACAGAAGATGCAATAAGTGTAAATACGAAAAAAACGAAGCCAACTACAACTACCCCGACAACTACAGCAGAAGAAAAACCTTCAAAGCCGGTCATTAATCAGAACGCACTATACAAAGGCAAGAAAAATACCGGTCAGGGCGGCGGCGATGGAACTGGGAACACTCCTGGGAATCAGGGCTCGGTAAATGGTGACCCATTGGCTAATAATTATGGTAACGGGGGTTCAGGCTTCGGAAATAAACCAATAGAGTTAAGGCGCTTTTCTAATCTCGTTATACCTAAAGATGACGGACAGAAAACCGGCAAAATTGCCATCAGAATCTATTTCAACAAAAACGGAGACATTACAAGGGCAAATCAGGAGTTAAAAGGTTCTACAATTACAGATACTGATTTAGTTAACAAGTGTATCCAGGCCGTGCTAAATTCGTCGTTAAGTAAATCAGATGTTGGCACCGATAACCAAACAGGTGTAGTCGTGTTTAACTTCAAGGTGAAATAAGCCTACCCATTTCTATTTTCTTTATTAAAAAGGATGAACTATCAAGAAACGCTGGATTTCCTTTACAGTAAATTACCCATGTTTACCAGGGTTGGTGCCGCTGCGTTTAAGAAAGACTTAACCAATACAATCATTTTTTGTGAAGCTTTAAACAATCCACAAAATAAGTTTAAAAGCATACATGTTGCAGGTACGAATGGCAAAGGTTCTACATCACACATGTTGGCGTCTGTTTTACAGGCTCAGGGTTTCAAAACCGGATTGTACACCTCACCCCATCTGAAAGATTTTCGCGAACGAATTCGTATAAACGGGAAAATGATAAGCAAAGCTGAAGTTAAATCTTTTGTTAAAACGAATAAGAAGCTAATTTTTGAAATCGAACCCTCATTTTTCGAAGCTACTGTTGCAATGGCCTTTGAACATTTTGCGAGGCACCAGGTGGATATCGCAGTCATAGAAGTTGGCCTTGGGGGGCGTTTGGATTCAACAAATATCATTACGCCAGAAATTTCTGTGATTACGAACATCAGTCTCGACCACACGAATATGCTTGGAAACACCTTGCCGGAGATTGCGGGCGAAAAGGCAGGTATCATAAAAAAAGGAATCCCTGTAGTTATTGGTGAAACTCACCCTGAATCTGAACCAATTTTCGTTGAAAAAGCAAAAGCTGAGAGCGCTCAGATATTTTTCGCCGATGGTGATTTAGAAGCTCGGGATATTTCCGTTAAAAACAATAAACTACAACTATCAGTTTATGAGAAGAACGCACTTAAATATCAAAAATTAAAGAGTGACTTAACAGGCTTGTATCAGCCAAAAAACATTTTGACTGTATTAAAAACACTTGATGTTTTAAATGAGCAGAGCGGACTTAAGGTTGCGAAAAAATCAATTTACGACGGGCTCGCTCAGGTTAAAAAACTTACAGGGCTACAGGGGCGTTGGCAAACTTTAAGCAAAAACCCGCTGATGATTTGCGATACCGGCCATAATGATGCTGGCATAACGGAGGTGATAAAGAATATAGAACAGACGCAGTATGAGCGCCTCCACATCGTTTTCGGGATGGTAAAAGACAAAGACATCACCAAAGTATTATCGTTAATGCCAAAAAACGCAAGTTACTATTTTTGCAAGCCAGACATAGAACGTGGCCTTGAAACGTACGAACTCCAGAAGCAGGCAGCGGAATTTGGGTTGGAGGGAATTGCTTGCCAGTCAGTGCCGGAAGCCAAAGCGGCTGCAATCAGTCATGCGGGTGAAAATGATCTGATTTTCATCGGTGGCAGCACTTTTGTAGTGGCCGAAGCACTATAAAAACTTTACAGAAAGTTCAAAAATTCTTCATCTAAAAATTATTACTTTTAGCGTTTAAAATAAATTAGAATGAAGAAAATTTCGAGCTTAATCGTTTCCCTGTCTATCTTATCGCTCACAACAGTTTCAGCTCAAACAAAAAAATCAACACCTGTTAAAACATTCCCCGCTGAAGTTGCCAGACCAAAATTGGTTGTTGGTTTAGTAGTAGACCAAATGCGCTGGGATTACCTTTATCGATATTACAACCGGTACACTAACGGTGGATTTAAAAGACTAATTAACGAAGGATTCTCGGTCGAAAATACTTTCATTCCATACACGCCAACGTACACCGCAGTTGGGCACAGCTCTATTTACACAGGTTCTATACCGGCCATCCACGGAATTGTGGGTAATGATTGGTACAATCCTGAAACCAAAAAGAATGTTTATTGTACAGAAGATTCGACCGTTGTTACGGTAGGCAGCACGCCATCAAGCGAGGGAAATATGTCGCCAAAAAATTTATTAGCAACTACAATTACTGACGAATTGAGATTGGCTACAAACTTTAGGGGAAAAGTAATTGGAATTTCTCTTAAAGATAGAGGGTCTATTTTGCCGGCGGGCCACGCCGCAAACGCAGCTTATTGGTACCAGGGCAGCACAGGAAACTGGATTACCAGTTCATACTATATGAAAGAAGTTCCTAGCTGGATTGCTGACTACAACAAACTTAAATTGGCAAATAAATTTTACGCAAAGAACTGGGAAACGCTGTATCCCATAGCATCGTACGTAAACAGTACCGCCGACCAAAAAGATTATGAAGGTAAAACAAGTACATTTCCACATCAGCTCACTCAAAACATCGACAAAAATTTCGATGCCATTAGGAGTACGCCTTATGGAAATACAATAACGCTTGATTTAGCGAAGCTTGCAATTTTATCAGAAGATTTAGGACAGGATAACATCACCGATTTCTTAGCAGTAAGCTGTTCAGCAACAGATTATGTTGGCCACGCGTACGGTCCTAATTCTATTGAGGCAGAAGATACCTACCTCCGCCTGGACAAAGACTTTGAAGAGTTTTTCAACTATCTTGATAAAAAAGTTGGGAAAGGGAATTACACTATATTTTTAAGCGCAGACCATGGCGTGGCACACGTACCCGGTTTCATGAAAGAGAACAAACTTCCGGGCGGCACCGTGAGCGACAGGGATATCGTTTTTAAATTAAACAGTTTTTTAAACGATAAATTTAAGGTTAACAATGTTGTGTTAAAATCAATGAATAACCAGATAATTTTTGATCATGATAAAACCGACAATGGAACAGTTAGTTTCGATGTTATTAAATCAGCATCAATGGAATTCTTAAAACGAATGGACGGCTTTGCAAACGTTGTCGATATATCAAGAATTTCACTAGCTACAATTCCAGAAGTGCAGAAGAAAATGATTACGAATGGTTACAATGCCCGCCGAAGTGGCGACCTTTACTACATTCTCGATCCAAACTGGTTTAACGGCAGTACTACTGGTACTACACATGGTAACTGGAATCCTTACGACTCGCACATTCCTTTAGTATTTATGGGTTGGGGAATAAAACCCGGCGCATCAAATAAAACACATTATATGACTGATATAGCGCCGACCCTCGCAGCTTTATTGCACATTCAAATGCCAAGCGGTTGCGTTGGTGAGCCCATAACGGAGATTACTAACAAGTAATAGTCCATTCATCAGCAATTCATTGCCCCGGAAAGTTCCAGACTTTTTGGGGCATTTTTATTTATAATCAGTATCAATGCTATTAATCATCTGCCAGATAATAAGTAATTCTTACATTTGCGCAACCAAATATATTTAAGGAAAGATTTATCTTTTCTCCAAAATACCGCAATATGCAACAAGTAGAAATATACAAACCAAAAAATAAAATCCGTTTTGTAACCGCTGCTTCTCTTTTTGATGGGCACGACGCAACGATAAACATTATGCGTCGAATTCTGCAATCATCAGGCGCTGAAGTGATACACCTGGGGCATAACCGCTCTGTTGATGAGGTTGTTAACTGTGCCATTCAGGAAGATGTTCAAGGTATCGCAATGACTTCTTATCAAGGCGGACATATTGAATATTTTAAATACATGTTCGATTTGCTTCAGGAACGTGGCTCGGGCCATATTAAAATATTTGCCGGCGGTGGTGGCGTTATCTTACCATCAGAAATTGAAGAGTTGGAAGCCTACGGCATCTCTAAAATTTATTCTCCTGATGACGGAAGGCGCATGGGCCTTCAAGGGATGATAAATGATATGCTTATACAAACGGATTTTGTTACTAAATCAATCATTACAGATGAATTAGTAACCATTCCGGGCAAAGATGTTAAAGCAATTGCCGGCGCAATTACGGTGGCAGAAAACGATCCGGAAGGTGCTCAAACATTTGTAGACGAGCTAAAAAAGCTTTCGAAAAATAATAATGCCCCTATTTTAGGCATCACAGGAACCGGTGGCGCCGGAAAATCGTCACTGGTTGATGAGCTGGTTAGAAGATTCCTTGTAGAGGTTAAGGATAAAACATTAGCAATTATCTCTGTAGACCCTTCCAAACGTAAAACTGGCGGCGCTTTACTTGGCGACCGGATACGCATGAACGCCATTAACAATCCGCGGGTTTACATGCGCTCACTTGCAACACGACAAGCAAACCTGGCTCTCTCCAAAAATGTTCAGGAAAGCATAGATATTTGTAAAGCTGCTGGTTATGATCTAATAATTGTGGAAACTTCCGGTATCGGCCAGTCTGATACAGAAATTACCGAACATTGTGATGTTTCCTTGTATGTGATGACACCAGAATTTGGCGCTGCCACTCAACTGGAAAAAATTGACATGCTTGATTTTGCCGACCTTGTCGCTATCAATAAATTTGACAAAAGAGGTGCCTTAGATGCATTAAGGGACGTTCGTAAACAGTATAAGCGCAACCATAATATTTTTGATGCGAAAGATGAAGAAATTCCGGTGTATGGAACTATGGCATCGCAGTTCAACGACCCTGGCATGAACAATTTGTTTGTGGCCTTAATGGAACAGATAAAAGTTAAAACAGGAACAGATTTCCATGCAAAAATGGAATTAACGGCCGAGCAATCAGAAAAGATTTACATTGTACCGCCGGATAGGATTCGTTATTTGGCAGAGATTGCAGAATCCAGCCAGACTTACAACGAATGGGTTGATAAACAAGTTGCCATTGCCAGAAAAATGTATCAGCTTAAAGGTGTAATAAACCTTGCGGATGAAAATAAAACTTTAGCAATTGGTGCCGGACTGGAAGAAGCATACACGCATTTCGAAGAGCAATTGGATGGCGAATGTAGACGACTACTCCGCCACTGGCCTGAAACCAAACGCAGTTACAAAGAAGAGTTTTTTATCTACAAAGTGCGTGATAAAGAAATTAAACAGCCCTTGTATTACGAGTCGTTATCCAAGCTTAGCATTCCAAAAGTTTCCCTACCCCGTTATGAAGACTGGGGTGATATTTTGCGCTGGCTGCTTACGGAAAATCTTCCCGGAGAATTTCCATACGCGGCGGGTGTGTTTCCGTTGAAACGGGAAGGAGAAGACCCAACACGAATGTTTGCCGGAGAAGGCGGGCCTGAACGGACAAATAAGCGTTTTCACTACGTTTCCTTGGGTCAACCCGCCCACCGTTTGTCTACAGCGTTCGATTCGGTAACCTTATATGGCGAAGATCCACATGTTCGCCCGGATATTTATGGGAAAATTGGTAACTCAGGGGTGAGTATTGCCACTTTAGACGACGCGAAAAAACTATATTCAGGCTTTGATTTATGTGCGGCCTCTACATCCGTATCAATGACGATAAATGGTCCTGCGCCTATGTTGTTGGGGTTTTTCATGAATGCCGCGATAGACCAGCAATGTGAAAAATACATAGTTGAAAACGGACTGGAAGCTGAAGTAGCCGAAAAAATAGATGCGATATACAAATCAAAAAATATCCCGAGGCCAAGCTATAACGGCACACTGCCAGAAGGAAATAGCGGATTAGGGCTTATGCTACTCGGCGTTACAGGCGACGAGGTGCTACCTTCGGAAGTCTACTCAAAAATAAAGGCCTATGCAATCAGTTCAGTCCGTGGAACCGTCCAGGCAGATATACTCAAAGAAGATCAGGCACAGAATACCTGTATATTCTCAACAGAATTTGCCTTGAGGATGATGGGTGATATTCAGAAATATTTTATTGATGAAAAAGTGCGGAATTTCTATTCTGTATCAATTTCGGGTTATCACATTGCTGAGGCGGGCGCAAACCCGATTTCGCAGTTGGCATTCACATTAAGCAACGGCTTCACATTTGTAGAATATTACCTTAGCCGGGGCATGCATATTGATGATTTTGCGCCAAACTTATCATTTTTCTTTTCCAATGGCATCGATCCGGAATACGCAGTTATTGGCCGCGTGGCCAGGCGTATTTGGGCTAAAGCAATTAAAAATAAATACAAAGGAAACGATCGATCGCAAAAGCTAAAATACCACATTCAAACATCCGGGCGCTCGCTTCACGCTCAGGAAATAGATTTTAACGATATCCGGACCACTTTGCAGGCCTTGTATGCCATATATGACAACTGTAATTCATTGCATACAAACGCGTACGATGAAGCCATTACAACGCCAACCGAAGAGTCAGTACGCAGGGCAATGGCAATTCAGCTCATCATAAACAGGGAATTAGGATTAGCAAAAAATGAAAATCCGCTACAAGGCGCATTTATTATAGAAGAACTTACGGATTTAGTAGAAAACGCTGTTCTGCAAGAATTTAAGCGCATAAACGATCGTGGAGGCGTATTAGGTGCAATGGAAACCATGTATCAACGTGGCAAAATCCAGGAAGAAAGTTTGTATTACGAAACATTAAAGCACACCGGCGAGTACCCAATTGTTGGCGTTAATACCTTCTTAAATAAAAACGGTTCTCCAACTATTGTTCCGGGCGAAGTAATCCGCGCTACTGAAGAAGAAAAGCAATATCAGATAGAAACCTTAAAAGCCTTTCAAGATAGAAATGAAGATAAGTCGGCATATCTCCTCACAAAGCTTCAAAAATCGGCCATTGCGGGTGAAAATATCTTCGAACAGTTAATGGAGGTTTGCAAAGTCTGTTCACTAGGACAAATTAGCAAGGCATTATATGAAGTAGGCGGCCAGTACCGTAGAAACATGTAAAACAAAAAAAGCCACGATTAAAAAATCGTGGCTTTAAAAAAGTTATTGGTAATTTAACCAGCTATCCAGGTAAATTTATAGTCGATAGTTGGGTTTTTCATTCGTTCTGCTACCCGCAAAAGCCTTGCAGGCAAATTCATAATGTAATCTCTAGCTTTTTCACCAGCCTCATCCAGGTCACGCATGCCTTCAATTTTCCAATCTTCGATAAGCTGCTGCATAATTTCTACATAATCTACCGCAGTGTAAACACCAAGTCTTTGTGCAGCATCCGTAAAGTGGCCAAAGGTCTGCCCAATTTTCAAGCCAACCTCACGTAAAAAATGAGCGGGCATTACAATCTTTTTACGCATCATGTCTTCAAAAGCAATCATTGCTTCATTAGGGTCAACTTCAAAAATCTTATTCATAAAATCTTTGTAAGCCTTTGCATGCCTTGCCTCATCAGAAGCAATTACACCACACATTTTTGATAGTAAAGTATCTCCATCCTTTTTGGCCAGAGAAGCTACTCTACGGTGAGAAATGTTCGTGGCCATTTCCTGGAAACTTGTATAAATAAAGTTCCTGTACGGGTCATGACCGGTACCGATATCGAAACCGTCAGCGATTAAATATTGCGTAGAAATTTCCATCTGCCGCATATCAACCCGCCCAGAAAGATATAAGTACTTGTTCAACAAATCACCATGCCTGTTCTCTTCTGCAGTCCAATGCCTGTTCCACTTCATCCAACCACCATCTTCCTTCATACTAGGCCCTTGAACCATTGCAAGCCAGGATTCATATGTCGGCAAAGCCTCTTCCGTTATTGTATCACCAATCAAAACTGCAACTAAATCGTAAGAAAGATCCTTAGCATTTTCTCTTAAATTTCTAATGTCCTGAAAAAATGTGTCGCTTGTAGAATCTGGTAAGAAATCAGACGGCTGCCAATTTGTGTCAATTGGTTTAAGATAGGTATCCATCATCTCAAGCATATATTTTTCAATATGCACCATTACTTCCCTTCTTTTATCTGCAAAAAAACTCATTATCTGTGGTTATATATTTGTTATTAGCAAAGATAGCCAAATAATATGGCAAACCTTACAATATTAACACAAATGGCCTAATTCAGTTTTAAATATGATATAAGTGATGAAGAGTATGTACATTGATACGCATAAAAAATGCAAGTTATCTTACATTTTAAGCCAGGTTGTATTCCACACCATTCTTACTTTGCAAATTGATAATGGTAAACATTTTTCCTAAACTCAAAAAGCGCTCATCTAACCTTTCGATTAGCTAAACACACAGGTTAAAATTTTGGAAAACGAGCGTTGGTTTTCCATAGGTGCTACCGCCCCGCTGTTTGCTGCAATCTTTTTGGGCTGCGTGTGTTGCCGGAAGTGAAGGCTTTGTGCAGCCAAAAAGGATTTCCGCTGCCATCGGGTTTAGGGCAGCCGGTTCCGGTGGTACCTACGTCCGCCTGTTTCCGCCAGCACGGCCAACTACCTTCCCCGCCAGTAAAACAGCCAAATGAATTCGCTGTGGACTTTCAACTTTAGTCTTTGCGCTTCGGACTTTTAGCTTTAGCCTTTTAGCTTTCCGCTTTGGTCTTTGCGCTTAAGTTTTTAAACGAAGAAACCCCTGCAGTTGTTACTGCAAGGGTTCTTGTTAAGCTGCATTTTATGCAGTTTAAGATTTGGCACCG